>CBDDBR010000011.1:1585000-2356605 GCA_965225895.1 Candidatus Endobugula sp. | reverse complement strand
CACTGAGCATATTATGCCGTGTATCTTTTGCGCGACCATCGGCTTTTTTGCCAATAGACATAACCAGTAATGGCGGATCAGAACACAAGGCATTAAAAAAAGAAAACGGGGCAAGATTACATTCCGAGGCAGCAGTTGTTGTCGCCTGTGTATTGGCATCACTTTGTATAACAGGATCATTTTCTGATAGCACCCATGCAATAGGTCGTGGAGTGATTGTTTGTGTCAGTAAATGGTAACGACTCAATGGGGTTTCGGCAGTAAAATTAATAATCATAAAGTTCACTAATGAGGGAATTTTTGTGAAAATAAGCATCTAAGATAGACAACAAACCCTCATAATAGCAATCATCCCGACACATTCAACAGTAGAATTTCTATGCTATATACCCTTATTACTATTCTTGCAGCCATTGCATTACTATCATTCATTATTGCCCCTCGCGTACAAACAGCCGATGGATTTTTTAAAGGGCGATCCGATACAGGTGCAGCACCTACATTATGGACGCTGGTTTTATCCCAAGTCACAACATGGATATTCGCCCGCTCGTTAATGACTGCGGCAATACTAGGTTACTATTATGGTATTGCTGGCGCATTGGCTTACGCAGCTTATTATGTGAGCTTTTTAACAGGCGGAGCGATTATTGATCACCTGCGTTTTAAGCATAAAAAAGAAAATATACAAAGTTTTATGCGGGAGCAATTTGGTGCTGTTGGCAATCACTGTTATAACTTGGTTATTGTGCTGCGATTACTCAGCGAGGTTTTTTCTAACTTATTAGTCATTGGCATTATTTTTGGCGTTGCTAACTCAACAGAATATATTGCTGCTATGGTACTTGTTGCCGTATTAACCTTTACATATTCGATGTTTGGCGGTTTACGCGCTTCACTACGCACGGATATTTTTCAAGCAGTATTGGTGATATTGGCTATTATCATGCTATTTGCCATTATGCTTTTTCACCAAGATTTTTCTGTGCAAGACATGGTGTTTTCATCGCCTGATATTCAAAGCCCTGGCTGGGTATTATTGGCCGTTGCGTTTTTACAAGTGTGGAGCTATCCATTACACGACCCTGTGATGATGGATCGCGGTTTTTTATCTGACCGAGAAACCACACGAAAATCATTTAACTACGCCGCTGTCATTTCGATTTTATGTATATTAGTGTTTGCTTTGCTGGGTGTATTTGCGGGTGTTGTAAAAACGGCCGATGAAACCTTAGTCACAACACTCACACGTTTATTTGGCGAGCCCTGCATGATCATTTTTAATGTAGCATTGGTTATTTCTGCGGTATCAACATTAGATTCTACATTTACTAGTGCGGCAAAATTAGTGGCCGTAGACATGCGCATTGTTAAGCCAACACCCAGCAATGGACGCTGGGCAATGTTGGCTTTTTTAATTGGCGGCGGATTATTTTTATTTTTTGGCGGCAAAGACTTATTTGCCGCTGTTGCCGTTAGCGGTACTGTATCTATGTTTTTAGCGCCTGTGATATTTTTTAACATTTGGGGTAAGCAAACAACGGCCACATGGGCATTAGTGGTAACATTTATAGTGGCATTAGCTGGTGGCGCACTGTACATGCTTGAAAGCTCGGCTTACACCAATATATTAGAGCCTATATTTGGTTACTCACATAAATATTCGAAGCTGCTTATTATTTGCCTAAGTATTTTATTGGTGGGCTGTATTAGTTTTATGCTGGGCAAAAAAGACTCTCAGCCATCAAGTTATACACACTAACATGAGACTGTGCTGATGAATCACCAGCCCCTTCATTTAGATCCCATTACTCAGCCATTATTAATTTTTGGTGGCTGTTACTCTAACTTGCAAGCAACACAGGCAATCAAAGCAGTCGCCGCGCATCATTCAATACCTGCAGATCGCTGCATTTGCACAGGTGACATTGTTGCCTATTGTGCGCAAACGGCCGAAACCGTTGCATTGATACAAGACTGGGGTGTGCATTGTGTTATGGGAAACTGCGAAGAATCACTAGCCAACAATGCTAACGATTGCGGCTGTGGTTTTGGCGAAGGCAGCCAGTGCGATATATTATCTGCACAGTGGTTTACATATGCCAACCAACAATTGAATGACGAGCAACGACAGTGGTTTTCTACCTTGCCACGAGCCATACATTTTTCGTTTTATGGGCAACGTGTTGTTGTTATTCATGGCAGCGTATCGTCTATTAATCAGTTTATTTTTAACAGCCATGACGATAGTGTTTTTGAGCCAGAGTTTTCTCGCTCACAAGCAGATATTATTATCGGTGGCCATTGCGGTATTCCATTCACCAAAAAAATTCAGCAACGCACTTGGCATAATGCAGGTGCTATAGGTATGCCTGCAAATGATGGCACACCACGCACTTGGTATAGCATTATGGATGTACACGAAGGAAAGCCACGTATTACAATACACCCGTTACAATATGATCATGTTCAAGCTGCAACACACATGCAGCACGCTGGCATGAATAACGGCTATGCCGAGGCTTTATCAACAGGTTTATGGCCAAGTATGGACATACTACCAAGTACCGAGCAGGCCATGTGTGGCATCGCGCTTGATTTTTAAGGAATACCGATGAAATATTTTGCATTACTTGTGTTACTTTTTCCAACGATTGCGCTGGCCTCTGGCGAGGAGTTAGTACAGCAATTTTTTGGGCAAGATGGCATTAAAAATAAAACCGCTGTATATACGGGTGAAATGCTTGATTCGCATTTCGACAAGCCTACATTTGGCCAAAGTTTACCTGCCGATGTTAACGTTAAACAACATTTATTACAGCAAGCGGGTGACCAAGCAGTTCATACCGTGACGTTATCACGGGGTAATCAATCACAAGATTGGTATGTTTTTTTAGCGAAAGAACACAACGTATGGAAAATTTCTGCTTTACGCAACTTTGTTATTCCCAAACCTTTTTTTATAGAGACCCATCGTTTATCTGAAAAAACACCACGCACTGCTGACGAAGAATTTACTTATCAGAATCACACATTAACGCTTAAATCTGACACGGCTTTACACGCGTATGCAAAAGCAAACATACAAACGTTTAATGTAATCGCAGCGCAAGCAACAAAAAATATCGCCACTGCAAATGCTACTGCAAACGATTTATTTTTACCCCATGTGCAATATGATCCACGCACACAAATAACCAATATCACATTAGCGACCATTAAACGTAGCGGCAATATTGCAGGTAACACCATGGGCTATATACACGTTACCCAAAAAGAGCATTTGCCTACAATGTCTGAGGATGGCTATATTTATATCGCCAACATTACAGGGGATTGGTTTATGTATAAAAAGAAGGATCACTAAAAACAACGAGCATTAAGTACAAGAAATAACACAATAAAAAAGGCGACCCTGTTATTCACGGTCGCCTTTAATCGATGAATTGTTTGAATTAATAATGATTAGCCAATAGGAAGAGGCGCATATTCGTCGCCATATAACGCCAGCAATGCAGCATTTAATGCACGCTGAATGTTTTCGTAATCATCCGCTACAGCCGCGATATGACCTAACTTGCGGCGTGGGCGTTCGCCTTTTCCGTATGCATGATAAAACATACCGTCTTGTTCAAAATCTTTAGGATCGCCATGCTTACCCAGCATGTTTACAATACCCGCAATCCCTTTTGCTGTTGTTGCGCCCAACGGTTGATTCGCAATGGCAAGGCAATGATTAGTAAACTGACTCGTCTCTGCGCCTTCTATCGACCAGTGCCCCGAATTATGCACGCGTGGCGCTAACTCGTTAACAATAAGACCTTGCTTGGTATCAAAACATTCCATCGTTAACACACCAACATAATCTAATGACGTTAGCACGGTTTCCATATAGGCCACCGCACCTTCTTCTAATACCATATCGGTATTCGCGGCAGGGGCAATAGTTGAAATTAATACGCCATGCTCATGGCGATTGTCCATTAAAGGATAAAATACAATATCACCGTTGGCATTACGCGCTGCAATCACCGATATCTCACGTGAATAATCGACATGTTTTTCGGCAATTAATTGTACTTGGTCACTCAATGTTACTTGCTGTAAATCATCCGCACACTGTATGCGCCACTGATTGTAACCGTCGTAACCTGACTCAGCGGCTTTAATATAAATTGGAAAACCCAAACGCTCAGGCAAGGTGTTGAGTTGTTCTTGGGTTTCAATGATTTCAAAATCTGCTGTAGGAATGCCGTTATGACGCAAAAAGTTTTTTTCACGAATACGGTTTTGCGCAAGATAAATTGCATTGCCATTGGGGTGCACTTGAGCCAATGGCTTCAGCTCTGCCAATAATTCTGTGTCGACCATTTCTTTTTCAACGGTGATAACATCGGGCTCGCCTAAGGCGATAAACAGTTGCTCTGCCGACAAGCCAGAAAAAAATTCAACAACGTTACCTAAATCTTTCACACAACGACTGTCTTCACCTTCGTCGGCAATGAATGAAAAAGTAAAGCCTAGTGCAATGCCTGCCTGCGCAGTCATTTGGGCAAGCTGCCCACAACCAAAAATTGCTATATGCATAATAAAATGAATTATTCGGGGTCAGCAACAGACCAAGGAACACTGTCTGTCTGCGCTGAACGCCATGTTTGAATTCGTTGAGAAAGTGCATCATCCGAGAGCGCTAACATTTGCGCAGCAATGAGCCCCGCATTATAAGCACCCGCACCACCAATTGCCTGTGTTGCCACTGCCACACCTCTTGGCATTTGCACGATCGACATAAGGCTATCCATGCCTTTTAATTGCTTGCTGCTTACAGGCACACCAACAACAGGCAAGTGCGTGAGTGCCGCAGCCATACCTGGCAAGTGTGCAGCACCACCCGCTCCTGCAATAATTACTTTAATACCGCGAGTATGTGCATTTTGTGTAAATTCCACTAAACGCTCAGGTGTACGGTGAGCAGACACAACATTGGTTTCATAAGGTACGCCTAACTGATCCAAAACCCCTGCCGCTTCCGACATGGTTGGCCAATCTGATCGCGAACCCATAATAATACTAACAGTTACACTCATAATGGTATCTCTACGGCTAACAATACTGCGTTTTTAGCTTTTCATGAAAAATAGTCCATCGCCCCATTAGATACATCAGGATAGGCCATGCAATATAGTGAAAATCACCCTTAAATGGGCAGAACTAAAAACGATTTGATTGAGCTTATTACGAAAAAGGGCGAAATTGTACCAGCAGATACACCAAGAGGCTACTATTTAGTCGATAGCGGCTATTTTGATGCTAAAACAGTAAGGCAACATACTACCTCAGCAAGTATTGGGCGTGGTAGCGCAGATGATCCTCAATAAAACTGGCAACAAAAAAATACCCATGATCGTAGTGTTCTTGCATTCTTAGAGTTAAGGGGTAATTTTCTTGCTCACATACCGCTTGCAAAGCATGGGGCATTAATTGCTCGTCTAAAAATGCATCGGCTGTACCCTGATCAACTAAAAAAGGCACCTGCTGTTGCGCCTGAGGAATCAGTAATACTGTGTCGTACTGTTGCCATGCCGCTTGATTCTGTCCCAAATAATGCGTAAACGCCTTTTGACCAAAACCGCATTGACTAGGATGACACATAGGAGCAAAAGCCGACACCGACGCATATGCCAATGGATTTTTTAGTGCAATAGTTAAAGCACCGTGCCCACCCATTGAATGACCGCTAATACTGCAACGGTCGGTGACAGAAAAATGCTGCGTGATTAATGCTGGTAACTCATCCACTACGTAATCATACATACGATAATGCGCACTCCACGGTGCTTGTGTTGCATTCACATAAAAACCTGCACCTGAACCCAAGTCATCGCTTTCATGCTCATTCGGTAAATGAATACCTCTTGGACTAGTATCGGGGCATACAATGGCAATACCCAATTCGGCAGCAATACGTTGAGCACCTGATTTTTGCATAAAATTTTCATCGGTACAGGTTAAACCCGACAACCAATACAAAACAGGCACCGATTGTGTTGCCGCTTGTGGAGGTAAATAAATAGTAAACACCATTGTGCTTTGTAAGCAATGCGATACATGACGATAGCGCTTAAGCCAACCACCAAAACTATAGGTTTGAGAGATTAGTTCCATATACGGGTTACCCTTTTTATGTGTACTGTATTTTATGTGTGATGTATTTTTTGCCGCAGCCTCACGACACAAAAGATGAAATAGACGACAAATATTTTATGCCAAACTTTTTTTATCGACACCTTACAACGCTTTTAATAAAAATTTGCATAAATAGCTATTTTATAGGCATCATTCTCAACGGATGCCTTGCATTAAAATCATAATTTCGATCAAATACTCCCTATCTATTTAAAAAATGGCGAAACACTGTGAAACCTGAAACGGCGTTGTATTACTATCCGACAAATGTTGTCATTATTGATGACAACCCCGTCTTTTTGTCGTCACTCAGCCAAGCGTTGCAATTAACATCGCCTCACCTTCAGCACGATATTTATAGCAACCCTACCGAAGCGCTAGAAAAAATTAACGCTAATTATTTACAGTTGCAACAACAAACTATTACACCACCAGATCCAGATGAAGAAAATGCCAGCCAATTTGTGTTTGATGTACTTAATCGTGGCAATCATGTTAAAACCCAAGCATTAATCGCGAATGAAATTTCAGTATTGGTGGTTGATTTAGACATGCCCGATATTGACGGCATTGAGTTTTGCAAAAAAATTCAAAGCCCTAATATTAAAAAGATTTTACTCACAGGCACCAATGAAACTGAGCGTGTGCTTAATGCATTTAATAATGATGACATTCACTTTTACATTAGTAAAAGCCAAGAGAATATGGACACCTTGCTCGAGCAAGCGATTGAACGCTTACAATACGAATATTTTATTGATCTCTCATCAAAAATTAAATCTGATGCTGTTACTGGCTCGTCAACATTATTGTCGGATCCTGCATTTGCCAGCCATTTATCATACTTACACCAAAGCTTAAAAATTAATGCTTTTTATTTTGAATCTGCACCTGCACGTTACAATCTTGAACTAAGTGATGGCAGCCATGCCCTACTATTGGTTTACAGCGAAGAAGACCTCAAAGAACAACTGCATGTTATGACAGAAGAAGGCGCCCCCAGTCATTTAATTGCCGAAGTGCAAGCAGGAAACATCCCTTACTTTACAAGCGCTGATGGCTTTTATGAAGCGGAGCATCCCGATGCCAGCCGTTGGATAACATATAAAGCTAATATTATTCGCGGTAGAAATACATATTCTTGCGCATTAATACATGATGGCATTAGCAGCCAACCACATGTTATTCCTTACTCCCACACCAAAACATTACATTAATATAATATACATCACCTCAGCAACGCCCCCACTCCCTCCAAAAAACCTCCTTTCATCGCCAAATACGATTGAAACAAGCCTTCGTGATGAATACATATCGCCCCCCCTTTACGATCCATCTTTGCAATAACTCTAAGCATCGCTATAACAAGATCATGTACCTGTAAGAGCCACGATAAACAAACCGTACTTTATTCACATATTAACAAAATGATGATGAATAACGCGCCAAACAATGCTATTTTAAGCACCATACACTAGGCTTAAAGTACTCTCTTGACTCAACACATGTAAACAAATGACTTCACAACTATGACTGACCCTATCAATAACAATACTCTAGACACTACCGTTAAAACCAACCCTACGGATGAAATCGCTCGTTTAGAAAACGAAGTGAAAACACTAAAAGAAGAAATCGAGGCTTTTGAAACAGAAAAAGAGCGCATTCGTATTGAGGCAAAATTATCTATTGAGGATGCGCAATTAGCGAGAAGCTTTAGCCGAAAAAATTATACGCCATTACTCAACGAACTATTTGAAGTACCCTCTAAAAAACTACGCCGACAAAGCCTAATTATTTTTATTTTATCGCTACTTAGCATTGGCGTACTATTAAGCCAGCATTTATTTCCTAACCTGCTTACTCAAATACAAAATAAAACATCTCATACCGACACACACCCATTAGCAGAAAAAATACAAACTCTAGAGCAAAGCCTGATTACAACACAGCGTTTAATTGACACGAACCATACTACTGTACTGACACACTTACGCACACTTAACGAAGCCAAGCTCAATGAAGCAAAACAACAAATCCCTAATGAGGGTAACACCACAAGCAACAATACCCCCGCAACAACCAGCGAAAATGTCACTATAAAAGAAACAACGATTCGCCAGCAAGCACGCAAAATTAGCGAATATGTTCAGCGTGCGGCAACACAAAAAGGCTTTCCTACAGACTTTACAACAAACAAGACAAGCTTAGCGCAACTGTATTTAATTGTGATGCAACACGCCAATAAAGAACCCGTATATTACGAAGCCTATCTTGAAGCGATGCAATCACTTAACATTAACGACGAGATTATTCCAAAAGACATTAATGACTTAGTGCAGCTAGATACCGATTTTTTACAAGCAACAACATCGGCTTACATTATCACCAAGAAAAAACAAGAAAAACAATGGCGCTACCGTGACAGCGACCAAAAATTTTCTAGCTACTATAACCCAAACATTAATTACAATCTTGGCCCATGGCAAATTGTTAACGATAAAAAAGATTATAAAAACTTACCTAATATTTTTGCATTAAACATACAACGTATTCTTAGCCAGCTATCCCACAACAACAAACAAGATGCTAGAAAAATAAATAGCACTATTTTTTATCATGCTTACCCAGAAAACAACAAAAACAATGCACTCATGAAACTACTGGACATGACAGAAATAAATCGTAGCAGAGACATGATTGTTATAAATACTCATCACATTTCGCTGCCTTTTAACAAACAAACCATCACCCAGCTACAACAAAAATTAGCTGAAAAAGGATTAATGCCAGCATCGATTATTAATGGTATTGCGGGGCCAAAAACGAGGGCGTCGGTTAAAGCGTTTCAGCAATCCGAAGGGTTAACTAGCAATGGGAAAATCAGCATTTCGTTACTTAAGGCATTAAACATAAGCCCGTCGTACGCGTCGCTTTTCTAATAATCCGTACAGCCTATGTTATTCCATTGTTTCAACTTTATAACCTACACCATATACGGACTGAACGAGATCAACATTCGCATCAACTAATGCAATTTTTTGACGTAGTTTTTTGATATGACTATCGATGGTTCTTTCTGACACAACACGATAGTCACGATACATATTATCCATTAACTGCCCACGCGAAAATATTTTCCCTGGGGATTCAGCCATCAACGATAATAACGAATACTCTACAGCGGTGAGTGATAAATCTTTTTGGTGCAACAACGCTTTCATCTTATCTTTATCGAAGACTAAACCTATCGATGATGCACTCGTCGCATGATGTAAGCGACGCCCAATCGCTTTGATTCTTGCTATCACTTCTCTTGGGCTGTAAGGCTTACAAATATAATCATCTGCACCAATATCTAAACCCAATATGCGATCAATTTCGTCTACACGCGCAGTGGTCATCACTATAGGAATATATTGAAAGCGCGGATGATTACGAATTTCACGACACAGCGTTAACCCATCTTTATTGGGCAACATAATATCTAATAAAATAATATCTGGCAGTGTCTGGTCTATATATAATTGCTCTAACAATGGCATCACATTAGCGCCATCATGTTCTATGACCGCAGTCATACTGTCTTGCACAATATAATCATAAAGTAGCTCGGCTAATTTACACTCATCTTCTACAATCAATACATTTATTGCCATTTTTATGTTTCCTTATGTCACTGTTCATGCATGAGTGGTAACACAATGGTAATCGCTACCCCACCTAAAGAAGATGCCTTAGCAGTAATATCACCTCGATGCGCATTGACAATAGAGCGGCAAATAGACAAGCCTAAACCACTCCCTCCCTTGTCTCTATTGCGTGATTTTTCTTCACGGTACAACCGATCAAACAGTTTTTCTAGCGACGTCGACAACACACCTGGCTCACTATCTTCCCATGTCACAGTGACTGTTTTATCTTGTTGAAAACGAACAGAAACGTTTAATCGCCCATTGTTATCGGTATAACGTACACTATTTTGCAACAAGTTATTAAATAATTGCGCTAAGCGATCTGCATCACCATATACCGATGTTTCGTCACCACTAATAGCCATGTCATACTGTAATTTTTTTTCTTGTAAACGCAGGCTACTACGTTCTAAGACCTGCTGAATAATTGTTGTTAACGATAACGAGTGAAATGAATAACGCATGGCGCCTGCATCGGATAAACTCAATTGATGCAAGTCATCAACAATACGTTGCAGACGTAAAACTTCTTCATGTAATGAATCTAGGCGCTGAGGGCTATACGTTCTTACACCCTCTTGCATCGCTTCAAGTTCACCTCGTAATGTCGCCAACGGTGTACGCAATTCATGAGAGATATCAGCAATCCATTGTTGCTGGGTGTGATCATATTCGCCTAGGGCTTTAGCTAGCTGATTAAAGGATGATACTAAACGACCAATTTCATCACTGGATTGATACTGAACATTGGCATCATAATCACGCTGCATTAATGCGCTCATCGCTTTATCTAATCGTTGTATCGGCACCACCATCCAACGCGCTAAAATAAATGCAACAATTAAGGCCATCACCCCAGCCGCTACAGCAATCCATATAAAATAACGCGTTTGATCTGCAACAAAAACATGCTCTGCATCGCTAGTAAAATGCGTGAGTTTATCCATGCCAACATACCCTATCACTTGATCATCCAGCATCACAGGTAATAGCCACATAGACTCTTCTACATTAATATTTGCAGCGCCATAAATAATTTTTTTATCACTGGCTAATAATAAAAATGGCGGCGCTGGAGGGCGGCGCTTTTGTAACTGCGATCGAAAAAATGATACTGAATCTTCTGATGTTAATGCAGAAGATGCGGGTAGCCGCTGGTGATCTTTATATACTTTATGACGATGGCGGGCAGGCACAACAAATCCTGCTTGCGCATGATTTTGTAACATTTCTCGAACAAGCTGGTGCCATTGACGCTGGTGGCGTATCAGGTAAAGCCAATCACGTTGCGTCTGCACTTTTTCGGATAAGACTTGCTGTAATTGCTCTAATGATTGGTAGCGATAATCATTAATATATTGCAAAAAGCCTGCGCGAAAACTAAATAGCATGGCAACAAAAGCAATACCTGTAATCAATAATGAGGTAAACGCAAAAGCAATCAGTAATTTTTGTCTAATTCCTAAAGACATACCCATCGATTTACCTATGGTGATTTATTATAGAATCACTATCATAGCGTAATTTATCGAGGAGCAAAGACGATAAGCGGTAATTTTTCAGCGCTTTGGGAAGGTTCCATAATATTTGCATATTATGAAAAAAAAGAGATAGCAGATGGTATAGCGTGTCACAAGATTAAAGACACACTATACCAACCGATATTAATGCAGTACTCGACAGCGAATGGTGCCGTCCACTTCTTTCAATTGTTTTAATGCCATATCGCTATAATCCGCATTTACTTCAATCACAACATAACCTACTTTGTCGTTTGTTTGTAAATACTGGCCGCAAATATTGATATTATTATCTGAAAAAATTTGGTTAATTGCCGTTAATACCCCAGGGATATTATTATGCACATGCAATAAGCGATGGCTATTAGGGTGCTCGGGTAAAGCCACTTCGGGGAAATTAACCGAACTGGTCGTAGTACCATTATCAGAATATTTCACCAATTTTTCAGCCACTTCCAAACCAATATTTTCTTGCGCTTCTTGAGTAGAGCCACCAATATGCGGTGTTAATATGGCGTTATCAAATTGACGTAATGGACTAATAAATTCTTCTGTATTCCCTTTGGGCTCAACAGGGAATACATCAATAGCGGTACCCGCTAAGTGCTTGCTTTCTAACGCTGCCGCCAAGGCATCAATATCTACCACGGTACCGCGAGCAGCATTAATTAATATAGAGCCTGGCTTCATTGCCGCTATTTCTTTTGCACCAAACATATCTTTTGTTGATGCACTTTCTGGCACATGTAAAGTCACTACATCTGACATAGCTAACAACTCGTACATATCACGTACTTGTGCCGCATTACCCAGTGGCAATTTAGTCACAACATCATAAAAACGCACTTTCATACCAAGGCTTTCAGCCAGTACACTCACTTGGCTACCAATAGACCCGTAACCAATAACGCCTAAGGTTTTGCCACGTGTTTCAAATGATCCCACGGCATTTTTTAACCAGCCGCCTCGGTGAGCCACTGCGTTTTTCTCAGGAATACCGCGTAGTAATAAAATCGCCTCGGCCAATACCAGCTCGGCAACACTACGTGTATTAGAATAAGGAGCGTTAAATACCACCACACCATGCTCTTGAGCGGCAACTAGATCCACTTGGTTAGTACCAATACAAAAACAACCTACCGCGACTAATTTTTTCGCTGCGGCAAAAACACGGCTATTTAATTGTGTACGAGAGCGAATACCCACAAAGTGCGCATCTTTAATTTTTTCTATCAAATCGTCTTCGCTAAGTGCGGCTTTGTGATACTCCACATTGGTATAACCCGATGCCGTTAAGGTATCCACAGCAGATTGATGCACGCCTTCCAACAAAAGGAATTTGATTTTACTTTTTTCAAGAGAAATAGAGACCATTGGCCAATTGAACCTCAACGATGATATCAATAAAAAATGATGAAATTAGGCAAACTAATTAAAGCGATATTACT
This sequence comes from Candidatus Endobugula sp., assembly GCA_965225895.1. Lineage (GTDB taxonomy): Bacteria > Pseudomonadota > Gammaproteobacteria > Pseudomonadales > Cellvibrionaceae > Endobugula. The sequence continues at coordinate 2,343,756 of CBDDBR010000011.1, read as the reverse complement.
TAAGTGCGATTAGGTGCAACTAAAAGGACGCGCATTGTATCAGAATTAACCAGAAATGGGAGTGGCAATTACAGGTTTAACGGCAATCTCAAGCTGGGATTTCACCGTATAATTAACCCATACCCTTTTTTATTACTACTAATTATCACTGATACCTTGTTATGCACATTGTCTGGCTTCGTAACGATCTTCGCTTAGAAGACAACCCCGCACTCTATCATGGAAGCACACTTGGCAATATTTGCTGTGTGTATGTACTCACTCCCAAGCAATGGCAGGCACATCAAGACGCGCCTGCCAAAATAGCTTTTTGGCGATCGCGTATTAGCACATTATCATCGGCGTTAAAAACGCTTAACATTTCACTACACATACTCGTCCAAGATAGCTACACCCAAGTGCCACAGGCTTTATTGACACTGGCTCAAGCGCTACAAGCCCAAAGCTTAAGCTTTAATAATGAGTACCCCGTAAACGAGAAACACCGAGACGAGCAAACTACCGCCCTATTTGAACGCAACCATCTGGCCGTACATCGTTTTGATGGCGATATTGTTATTCCCTCTCATCGCATTAAAACCCTACAGAACGGAAACTATAAAGTCTTTACCCCATTTTCTCGCCAATGGCATAAACAATTAACGGAAAACGATTTACAACTACTACCCGCTCCTAGCGCACAGCCAGCAACAGCATTCAACACGCATATGATAGACATACCGCCACTTGCTACGTGGGGTATCAACAAAAACACGATATATCGCGACGATCTATGGCCAACTCACGATGACGCCATACACCAACGCTTACACCAGTTTTGCCGTTGCTCGGCCAACCCATATAAAGAACAACGGGATATACCCAGTATCAATGGTACCAGCACATTATCACCGTATTTAGCCGCAGGCATGATCAGTGTTCGACAATGTATTGCCGCTATTCGACACCACGTAGAAGATTGGCGCAGTAATCAATGGGTCACTGAGCTTATTTGGCGCGAATTTTATCGTTATCTTATTGATCTTCATCCACATCTTTCACAGTCAAAAGATTTTACTCATATTCCCAAGCCAATTCCTTGGGTAAACGATGACGCGCTCTTTCGCGCATGGTGCGAAGGTAAAACAGGTTTTCCGATCGTGGATGCCGCCATGAAACAGCTTTTACAAACAGGTTGGATGCATAATCGTTTACGCATGGTGACCGCTGCATTTTTAACAAAAATATTACTGATTGATTGGCGTAAAGGCGAAGCGTTTTTTATGCAACATTTATTAGATGGCGATTACGCATCAAATAATGGAGGCTGGCAATGGGCAGCGTCTACAGGCGCCGACGCAGCACCGTATTTTCGTATATTTAATCCCGAACGCCAGTCAGAACGATTCGATAAAGAGGGTATATTTATAAAAAAATTACTCCCCGAACTCGCCCCTATTAACGCTAAAAATATTCATACTCCCCCTAGCGATTTACGCCTTGCCCACGCGTACCCCGAGCCTATTATTGACTACAAATGGGCAAGGCAACGCGCATTAGATTCTTACGCTACGGCAATGGGTAAAGCATAACTTTATGCTATTTTGGTCTATTCTCATGGTAACAGTGTTGAACTTTCTATCTGTTTTTACATCTATACTTGCAACACTTACTTCATTTTAATACAGAGATCGGATTACAACATGAGACATTCATTTAAGATTATTACAGGCATTACACTGTTTATTTTCTCTGCTCTTAGTTTTGCAGGCGAACAATATACGAAACGCGGCTATGCACTAAGTGGCTACGATACAGTTGCATATTTTACCGTGGCAACACCCACTAAAGGGGATAAAAAAATTAGTGCTGAATGGAATAATGCTACATGGTTATTTTCTTCAGAAGAAAACAAAAATTTATTTTTAGCCAATCCTGAAAAATATGCACCTGCTTATGATGGTCATTGTGCTTTTGCCGCTGGTATTGGTAAAAAGGTGAGCGCTAAACCAACATTATGGAAAATTATTGACGACCGCTTATTTTTAAACTTTAGTAAAGCTGCAAACAATCGTTGGTTAGACAACCCTGAGTCTTATATTGAAGACGGCGACGAAAACTGGAAAGAATTAGGTCAAAAACCTGCAGCATAATTGTTTTTCCCTTTGCTCAACACTCCATTGAGCAACTTCGCCTTTGACTGTTCCCCGATAGTCAGAGGCTTTTTTATTGTATAAGCCCTAATACTACCTTTGTATCAAAGGGCTTACGCTGCCTTTCTTTTATTCCACAAACCGTAAAACAACTACAAGGTCTTGCTAACTACACCTTCTGATGTTCCTAACAATAATACATCCGCTCTACGGGCAGCAAACAAACCATTCGTTACCACACCAACAATGGCATTAATAGATGATTCTAGCGCCACAGGATCCGTAATGGCCAAACCATGCACATCTAAAATATGATTGCCATTATCGGTTACTACGCCTTGACGATACTCAGGGCTACCACCCAGCTTCACCAATTCGCGAGCGACATAAGAACGTGCCATAGGAATCACTTCAACAGGTAAAGGGAATTGCCCCATCGTATCAACCAACTTACTATCGTCTGCAATACAGATAAACTCATCTGCACATGCAGCCACTATTTTTTCTCGGGTTAGTGCTGCACCACCACCTTTAATCAAACATAATTGATGATCAGACTCATCAGCACCATCAACATATACCGACAGCTGATCAACCGTATTAAGGTCATACACAGGAATGCCGTGACCTTTTAAACGTTCAGCCGTAGCGTCCGAACTCGCCACCGCGCCATCAAATAAATGCTTTATCTTCGCCAAAGCATCAATAAAGCAATTTGCTGTAGAACCTGTACCTACACCCACGATGCTATCTAATTCTAATTTAGGCTGAATATAATCAACCGCTGCCTGCCCAACTGCTTGTTTTAGCTCATCTTGTGTCATACATGTTATCCAGAAAGATACAAAAGAGTCATTATAAGAGCGCATAGCGCGAATATCAGCAAAATAATGTACTCAAATGAAAATTACTTAAGAAATACTCCTTAACACTAATTAGAGGGGGTAAATAGCGCCAAGCACCTACATATGGTGGTTTTATGATCAACCCTATCGGCACATGATTCATCACATCACGTCAGATACGACCGAAACTTAAAGTAAACCGCACAAAAGACTTGGCAAGCATATGATTTTTAAGTATAAATGCACCATAAATTTTTTTTTAGCAAAAAGCTATAATGTGACACAGTAGACACATTTAGCCCCATTAAGAAAGAATTTAAGTGCCAAATTTGTCTAATGTGCGTGTAAAGACAAGTCACATTGGTTGATAAATATACACAATATGTCACTTAGAGGTATGTATGAAACCTGATGTACTAACCATCACTGCAATTATTTTTGTAGTTGGTGTGCTTATCAGCAGCTTAGGCATCACGGAAGATTTAAGCAAAGAAAGTGGTATTTCTCCTCCCTCTGCATTGCAGCAAGGAATACAGTAAACACTTTCGATTATTGAATGGATAAAAACAAAAAGCGTGACGGGTTATTCGATCCATCACGCTTTTTTTATGCCCACCATATCCCCCTGAAAAGAAAGCACTAAATGTTTAAAACTCAATACCCAAAATTAAAGACCTAAAGTAATAGAGTGTGACTCTGCAACAAAAAATCACTGGTAATACAGCAATATTTTCTAAAAACATGAAGTGATTTATCAAAAAATATCGGCCTTACCTTGAACAAACACGAAGTGCTAATCGTGTTAAGTGTGTCACCGATCAAAGAAATGATCACAACACCAAAGGCACTCGCAATATACTGCATATAAGAGAAGCACAATATGTGTGTGGAAGAAATTTTGGCATGCATATATGATCAAAAATAGTAACCAGAAATCCACAGCCTATATAATTATTTATGGCGTAAAATATTATCCCACCAAAAAATAATTGGGTCACACTTTAAGAACACATACAAAATTTTCGTTGCTTGTTTTATATTTTACGCTTAGTCTATTGCAAAAAAATGATTGGGAAATTCAACATAATATATTCAGTCACTTTTTAGTGTGCCTTAAGGCTTACTATATTTAATCTCTAAAAATAAGATTATCGCATCGGATTCGCCTCAGTTCTTTTAGTCATCTTGACGCCATTAATCATTATTAATTTGTTGTATTTTGCGCCACGCATCACGGTGTATTCGTGCATAAATGTTAATTCACTAAGGATAATAATATGAATTACTTTAAAAAATTAATTGAACACTTCATAACCATAAACGATGAAGAATGGCTTGAAGCTAAAGGAATATTTAAGAAAACATCAGTGAAAAAGGGGGTTGTTGTTCATCAAGCAGGCGAAGTATTTAGCAACATTTGGTTTATTAAGAGCGGTCTAGCCCGTTCATATTTTATTGATATCAATGGTAAAGAATATACTTGGCAACTGTATTTTCGCGGCAAGAGCAAACACGGCTTAAATCATTTCATGGATGACAGCGTTAGCTTTTATGAAAACACAGGATCACTACTCAGCTTTGAAATACTGGAAGACTCAACGTTTTATGTTGCCTCCCTTGAAGATCTTGATAAATTTATATCGAAAGATAAAAAATGGGAATATTTAACACGCCTATGGCTGCATGATACGTATTATTCTGCAACGTATAAACGCGTTATATCGCTTATGTCCGAGAATGTTGCACAACGATATGAACGTCTATTAGAAGAATACCCATCTATATTTGATCGCGTAAAATCATATCACATTGCATCTTATCTCGGCATTGCACCACAAACCTTAAGTAAATTAAAAAAATGAATCTAGGTGAATGAAAGCCATTATTTAACCGTTTAGTATTTTATTTTTTAGTGAGCATGGCGAATAAAAAATACTAGTTAACAGTATTCAACACTAAAAAATTACTACTATTCCATTACATAATGACAATCTCTGGAGACAAAATGAAATATTTACATAAAATTATAAAATCATTATTTGTGCTAACAGTTCTTGCCGTTTCTCTCACTACAATAGCTGAAGAAACTGCAAAAAAACCGAGTCTATTCGATAGAATAGGAGGCGCTGAAATGGCGCATAAAATCGTATCTGATACATGGGAAAATCATATGAAAAACCCTATTATAAAAGATCGATTTGCTCATAGTGACCCCGCATACGTCAAAACAAAAGTTTATGAAGTATTTGCTGCATCGACAGGTGGCAATGTGAAATACACAGGTAAAGACATGAAGACAACACATGTTGGCATGAACATTAGCGACATGGAGTTTAATGCAGCCGTTGACGATGTATTAGCCGCTTTAGATAAAAATGGAATAGCGCAGCAAGAAAGAAATGAAGTGCTAGCTATTTTATGGTCTGTTAGAGGCGATATTGTTAACCCACATCTTTTAACTAAAAACTTACGAAAGTAAAAAACCATAGACCTCAACAACCATTGAACTCTCAAATGCCAGTTGCATTTGAGAGTTTTTAATATTACGTTACGGATTATGTAATAAAATTGTAAGAAATATTCATAGACCACAAATTAACAAAATATATACATGGTATTTTTTATACTATTTAGTATATTTTCTATATACGATAATGCCATGCTTTACAGATTTGTGATTAGTGAATAAAAAATATTGGCGTGAACAGTCAATACCCATGATACTTTTTCTTTACTGCTTCCGCTGCTCGCTTTATTTTTTTAAGGGAGTATGATCTTAGGTGTTAAAAATTCATAAAAAATGAATCACTGAAAAATCTACATTAATGATATTAATAACAACCTAATTTATCTATTTTATTTTTAGTCACACTCTATGAATCATATCAATATACAATATTATAAAACGCGTATCGGCGAATTTATCTTAGGGGCAACTGATCACAAACTATGTTTGCTTGATTATCGATATAGAAAAAACCGTCAAGGCATTGATAATAGAATTCAAAAAGGCTTAATGGCAAACTATATTGAAAAGGATGATGATGTCTTGGCTGAAACTCGAACGCAACTCGATGAATACCTTTGCGGCACTCGGCATGACTTCACCATCCCACTTAAAATGGTGGGCAGTGATTTTCAAAAAAGTGTTTGGCATGCATTACTAAACGTACCTTATGGTACTACCTCTACATACTCGAATATCGCCCAAGAAATTAACAATGTAAAAGCCGTTAGAGCGGTTGCCAATGCAAATGGAGCTAACAGTATCAGCATTATTATTCCCTGCCATCGCATTATTGGCTCGAATGGTACACTCGTGGGTTATGCTGGCGGCTTACCTGCTAAAGAAAAATTATTAATATTAGAAAAGCATGATGATTTATTTAGTTCGCAAAAAATCAACAATAACAAAACTCTGTAGCAAAACCCTGTAATAAAAACGATTCACTATCACTCGTAATGTTTCATTAGGCAAAACGATACATCACGCCATCAGTACATCATCCATTGGTACATCCCAATCCGCAGGCACAATATTTTTTACTTTCTGACAGCGATGCCCCACCCCCATTAAAAAAGCGCGACGGCGCGAATTTAATATTTTTTGGCGCAAGGCGTGACTAGAATAGTTTAAAGTCGTCGTAGAAGACGGAGCAAATGTACGATCATAATAACCACCACCCATTCCTATACGGTGGTACTTTTGATCAAAGGCAACCAGCGGCACCAATACCATATCCAAATTTTCGGCTGCGATAACATCACTGCTACGTGGTTCAGGAATACCAAAGCGATTGCGATACATTTGGGTTCCAGGGCTATACCGCACAAAACTGAGCCGCTGTTCTTGCAAGATTGGCAAATAACAGGATTTACCTTGAGACCATGCCTTTTTAATCAACGGGCGTAGATTAATTTCGCCATTCACCGCCCAATAAACTGCAATATGTTGGCTGGCCTGATAAGACGCTGAATGCTGTATATGACGACTCAATTGGTGGGCGGCTCGCACTTGGGCACCACAGCCTAAACTTTGACGACGACGACGCATGGTCTGACGAATAGCATTATGCGTTAACATGAAGATGCCTTTTCAGTCATTAGAGTATTATTTGATATAAAAGAAAGGATAAAAACATCCCAAGAATGCCGCTGTCAATTGGCCTTGAACCGTAAAAGTTCAAGGTGGTGGTTCCTGACAAATATTAGGCTTTCCGCAGCGCGGACGTGCACACAACTTATACGAGAAACCCCCGGGAGTTGCATTATCGGCTCAAGGACTAGATGACTCGCAAACACCTTAGGACTGATATTAGTATAGCACTAACGCGATAAAAGCGCGTCTACTCGATGACACATTTCATCAATTAATGGATCATCTACCGCCGCAGCTTCTGTAGGAGCCGTAATTACTTCGTGCGCTAAATTTAATGCAGCCATAACCGCGATACGCTCAACACCAATCACACTGCCTGACTGTCGGATAACTTTCATGCGGCGATCTAACTCTGCCGCCGCAGCAATCAATGGTTCACGCTCTTCTTTGGGGCAAGCAACTTGGTAATCCTTACCTAAGATATGAACAGAAACGGTTTCTGTTGTCACTGTTATACCACTCCTTCTTTTAAACTCTTCAGATTATTGATCACCGCCTCTACACGAGCACGGGCTTGATTGTTTTTTTCAATTAAATCAACACGTTCACTTAACCACTCTTGCTCACGCTGGCGTAACAATACATTGTCACCCTGTAGCTTTTCGCATTGAGTAATTAGCTGATCTAACTTATCTGAAAGTTCTTGTAATGTATGCTCTGACATAGGTCATAATTAAACGCTGATCTTCGCTAAACTGCAAGTGATTCATCGCTTTATAGCAGTGATCGAAGAGTATTTATGTTGTTTTTTGCGCCAGAAGTATTTCTCGCCACGGATAACTCATATCGGCAATGACATAAAAAAACGGATTCAATAGTGATGAGCTTGTGTTGTAATCCAAACGATGAAACTGATCATCAACCACCGTGCCACCTGCGGCCTCAACCACTGCTTGCGCGGCCGCTGTATCCCACTCGCAAGTAGGCGCTAAACGCGGGTAGCAATCGGCCTTACCTTCCGCAATAAGACACAGCTTTAATGAACTGCCCATATTTTTATATGCAACATCCGAAAAATGCGCACTCAAGGCTATTTTCAGCGCCGCCATTGCTTCACTACCGTGGCGACGACTAGCCACAATTTCTACCGCTTGCTGCTGCTCAATACGTGAATGTACCGTTCTTACCGATAAAGGCATTGCAACGCCTTGCTCGATCTTATGCGCACCTAATGTGCTTGCCCCCCAATAAGTTACTCCCGTAACAGGCACTGTAACCACACCAAAGATGGGGCGACCCGCCTCGATTAAAGCAATATTGACCGTAAACTCACCATTACGCTGAATAAATTCTTTAGTGCCATCTAAAGGATCTACCAGCCAATATAATGACCACCGTTGGCGCTCTTCAAACGCGGGTAAATCCCCTTCTTCCGACAACACGGGCACATCAGGCAACAAGGCCTGCAAACCTGCAACAATGATATGATGTGCGGCCACATCTGCCGCTGTCACTGGCGACAAGTCGGCTTTTGCTTTAACCGCACATGCCAACGGGTCGTTATAGACCGATAAAATGGCCTCCCCTGTTTGCCGTGTTAAAGCAACGACTTGCTCTACCAATGACGATGTCACGCTATACATATTTACTGTCCATTTACTACTGTACTTAACCCCATGGCTATGGAAAACACTACTAGCACCATAGCATTTGCTTCATAATAGAAGATCTTACCATTGGCTTATACTGTAAACATGATTAATTGGACAGACATTGATACCGTGCTGCTTGATATGGACGGTACGCTTTTAGATTTACACTATGATGATTATTTTTGGATGACGCACCTACCCCAGCGTTATGCAGAGCTTAAATCTATATCTATAGAAGCATCACAACAGCAACTATACGAACACATTCGCTCACTCGAAGGGACACTCAACTGGTACTGTCTCGATTATTGGAGCAATGCACTCAATGTAGATATAGGCGCACTTAAATCAGAGCCTAGCGTAAAATGCAAAATTAAAGAGCGCCCCTATACCGAGGCCTTCTTGCAGTTTTTACAAGCACACGATAAAACCGTGGCGCTCGTTACCAATGCACACCCTATTGGCTTAAATATCAAGCTGGCTGAAACGTGTATCAGCCAATATTGTGATCATGTGATTCATTCACACCAATTTCAGCATCCAAAAGAAGAACAAGCTTTTTGGCATTGCTTACAAGATCACTTACCTTTTAATGCAGCACGCACACTCTTTATTGACGATAATCACACAATATTACAAGCGGCAAAAACCTATGGGATCGCCCATACATTGGGTATTCACCAGCCTAATAGCCAAAAGCATCGGCAATTAAAAGGCACACCCGCTATTCACCACTTTAATGAAATTATGCCTCATGGATAAAGTACGCATTGATAAATGGTTATGGGCTGCACGTTTTTATAAAACACGCAGTCTAGCGAAGCAAGCCATCGAAGGTGGCAAAGTGCATTGCAATGGGCAGCGGGTTAAAGCCAGCAAAGACGTGACCGTTGACCTACTCATTACGATTCGTCACGGGTGGAATGAAAAAGAAGTTAAAATTACCGCATTATCGGATCAACGCCGTGGAGCCCCAGAAGCCGCCCTGCTCTATCAAGAAACCGAAGCAAGCCTTCAAAAACGCGCCGATAATGAACTGCAACATAAATTACTAAAAAGTGCCTCTGGCATTCAAACCGATGGGCGCCCTAGCAAAAAACAACGCCGCCAAATTCATCGATTTCGGGATATTATTGGCGATATTGAGTAAACATACCGCTACACAGCCGCTTTCTATATAATGCCAGCCATTCATTACGACGGCACCATCCCTTTTTACACATACGACTAACCGACATAAGCCAATGACAACACCTGCAGACCAACTTCATCGCTTTATTTTTGATAATACCGACATTCGTGGCGAAATAGTCACTTTGCGCCATACCCTCGATGACATTTTTAATGTACAGCATTATCCCGAGCCTATCGCTCAGTTACTAGGTGAGTTCTTAACCGCCGCTGCCCTACTCTCTAGCACGCTAAAATTTGCAGGCACACTAACGCTGCAAGCCCGAGGGGATGGGGACTTGCCGCTAATTATGGCCGCAGTTAGCCATCAAAAAAAGCTTCGTGGTGTTGCCCAAGTTAACGATGCGATTGATAGCCAACAACTCAATCATCGCAACCTACGCTCTTTACTGGGTAATGGCGTGCTATCTATTATTATTGACCCCGAAAAAGGCGAACGTTACCAAGGTATTGTGGCGCTAGATGGCGACAACTTAGCCCAATGCCTAGAAGGCTACTTTATGCAGTCAGAACAACTGCCCACCAAAGTGTGGCTAAGCAGTACCACAAAGGTTGCCAGTGGTATGCTGTTACAACGCTTGCCAACCCAAGTAGCCACTCAAGAAGCCAATGACGATGCGTGGGAAACACAGGTACACCTAGCCAGCACCACATCTAATGACGAATTGCTGAACCTACCCCACCTCACACTCCTTAATCGTCTGTTTCACGAATCAGATATACGAGTTTTTGAACCCGAAGCCATTCGCTTTGCATGTACTTGCTCTAAAGAACGCTCGAGCCACACCCTAAAGCGTCTACCAAAAGAAGAGCTAGATACCATTTTAGCCGAGGAAGGCGAGATCGTTGTTGACTGCCATTTCTGTGGGTTTCAATATATTTACAAAAAAGACGATATTGAGCATTTATTCGCCCCTCAAACACATCATTAATGACGTTTTAATGAAATAGTAAGAAAAAATAGAAATTAGATTAAAAAAGAAACACATTAGGGGTTCGTTTCTTTTTCTGATTCTGAGATAATGCGCGACCAATTTATATATTGAGCAGTCAATAATCACTCCTGACTATTGGCAATAACTGAAAAAATGGTCACCTAGACTTATCTAGCTCACCATACACACAGGATCAAAAGAATGACCCAGGTTGATACCCCTGTTAACGTTTTTACTAATCTTACCGCTGAAGAGCTAATTGCAGAAGCAGTTAAGCGTGGCGAAGGTAAACTTACTCACACAGGCGCACTAGCGACTGAAACTGGCGCACGTACTGGCCGCTCTCCAGCAGACAGATACATTGTTGAAGAACCTTCAACATCTGAAGCCATTGATTGGGAAACGGTTAACCGTCCATTCCCTGCTGACAAATTTGATGCTTTATGGGAGCGTGTAGCTAACCATATCGCAGAAACAGATAGTTTCGTATCTAACTTCCATGTAGGTGAAGATCCTGATCACTACCTACCTGTTAAAGTCACCACTGAAACAGCATGGCACAGCTTATTTGCTCAAAACATGTTTATCCGCACGGATAACTACAACCCTAAATCAAAAGAAGAGTGGACTATTCTTCACGCGGCAAACTTTGTATGCGAGCCAGAGCGTGACGGTACTAACTCTGAAGGCATTGTTTGCATTAACTTTGCAAAACGTAGAATTCTTATCGCTGGTATGCGTTACGCGGGCGAAATGAAAAAATCTATGTTCTCTGTACAAAACTTCCTACTTCCAGAAAAAGACGTTATGCCAATGCACTGCTCTGCAAACGTTGGTAAAGATGGCGACACTTGCCTATTCTTCGGTCTTTCTGGTACAGGTAAAACAACACTTTCTGCAGACCCAGAGCGTTACCTTATTGGTGATGACGAGCACGGTTGGGCAAAAGGTGCTGTATTTAATATCGAAGGCGGTTGCTACGCAAAAACTATCGATCTTAGCCAAAAGAATGAGCCTGTTATTTGGGATGCTATTCGTAAAGGCGCTATCGTTGAAAACGTTGTTCATGACGAAAACGGTGTACCTGACTATAACGACACATCATTAACTGAAAATGGTCGTTGTTCTTACCCTCTAGAGCACGTAGAAATGCGTCAACTAGAAAACCGTGCAGGCGAACCAAAGAACGTAATCTTCTTAACATGTGACGTAACAGGTGTTATCCCTCCTGTTTCTATCCTAAGCAAAGAAGCAGCGGCATATCACTTTTTATCAGGCTACACCGCTCGTGTAGGTTCAACTGAACTGGGTGCTGAAGCGGGTATTCACCCTGCATTCTCAACCTGTTTTGGTGCGCCATTTATGCCACGTCCAGCACGTGAGTATGGCGATCTACTTATGAAGCGTGTTGAAGAATTCGGCGCTAAAGTGTACCTAGTAAACACAGGTTGGACTGGTGGTTCTGGTGGCGCTGGCGGTAAAGGTTCTCGTTTCCCTATCCCTGTTACACGTGCAGTAGTAGCAGCGATTCAAAACGGTTCTTTAGACGGCGTTGAAACTGAACATTTAGATCTTCTTAACCTAGACATTCCTGTTGCTATTCCTGGTGTTGAAGCACACTACGTGAACCCACTAGTGGCTTGGGAAGACAGAGCAGAATACGACGAGAAAGCATCTAAACTAGCGGGTCTATTCGCAGAAAACATTAAGAAATTTAATGTAAGCGACGACGTAGCAGCGGCTGGCCCACAAGGCTAAGCACAAGCGCTATTGCTTATCTAAAAGGGTCGCTTATTAGCGGCCCTTTTTTATTGCTCGCCATTTATTACCTTAAAACAAAACCCTTAACACCAGTAAACGGATCATGACTTCTATACGCCAAGCCAATAAACACGACATACCTCACCTTGTTCAATGCTGGCAAGCAATTGACCAATACCCGCAAGCAGAACGTCCTTTTGGCGGCGACAGTGCTGATAAGCCACGACACGCCAAACTGCTGCTAGAGCGCACACTGGTATCCCCTAGCGCCGTTGTTTTAGTAGCCATAAATGAACAAGAACAAATAATAGGCACGATTGCTGGCCATGTATTTGAAAAGCCAGCCGTTAATATTAGCCATGTTGGCGTAATATATAGCTTATGGGTTGATGAGGCCGAACGCTCACAAGGTATTGGGCAGTCTTTGCTTAATCATTTAGAAAAAGCCTTACGCGATAAAGGCGCACAAGCCTTACAGGTCGGTTGGGATACGGCAAATAGCACGGCCGCCGCATGGTGGCAAAAGCGCGGCTATTTACCTTATGAAGTTATTGCGAGTAAAATCCTTACATAACTCGCAATTGTATTATGACTCAACATTGGTGACCGTTATGAAAATCGCAGCCATTATTTGCCTTACATTCTCGATAAGCGCCTGCACATGGGTAACATTAAGTGATGAGGGGCAGCAAGTGAACATTGCCACCGTTAATGATATTCAATATTGCTCTAAGATAGGCCAAGTCACAGCAAAAACACGCGCTACGCTTTTACTAAACAGTAAAAGAAATGCCGACAAAATTGCTGCTGAGTTATCGATACTTGCACGCAATGAAGCCACCAAAATTAAAGCGAACACACTTGTTCCCTTACAAGCACCTAATGACAAAGGCGAACAATTATTTAATGCGTATCGCTGTTAATCGATCACATCCGTATTAGCTACGCCATTGTGATAGCGCCGCTTTAATACGTTCACCTAATAAAAATAAATTAGGTACTAGCAGTAAGGTCACAAACGTAGAAAACAAAACACCAAATGACAGTGATACCACAAGCGGAATCAAAAATTGTGCCTGCACACTGGTTTCAAACATTATCGGCATCAAGCCAATAAATGTGGTTAGCGATGTTAGAATGATTGCTCTAAAACGCCCTTCGCCTGCCTCTGCCAATACTTCACTCATTGATGCTCGACTATACACATCACCTTTTTGTTGATGCAGTTGCTGAATTCGATCTAACAACACTAAGTTATCATTCACAACAACACCCGCACATGCAATCAAACCTAACATCGACATAATGCTAACGGTTTCTTGCATAATTAAATGCCCCAGCACGGCTCCCACAAAACCAAAAGGAATTGCAGTAAGAATTAATAGCGGCTGCCAATAAGAACGAAAAGCAATCGCCATTAAGCCGTAGCTAATTAATATTGCCAGTATCATATTAAACAATAATGAACCGTTAAAATCTTTCTGTTCTGTTAACGATCCCGCCATCTCCATACTCAAGCCACGATACTGTTGCTGCCACTGAGGTAAATCATTAACGATAATATTATTAGCAATCGCAAATGCATCTGTACCCTCTGTAACATCGGCAGACACTACAATAGTTCGTCGACGATTTTCTCGGCGAATAATACTGTAACCTGGCACATCAACAATTTCTGCCACACTAGCCAACGGAATAGATTTACCATCACTACTACGTATATAAATATTAGCAATGTCATCAATGTCACGCCGCTCATCTGCGGGATAACGCAACATCACTTTTATGTCTTCTGTTCCTCGTGAAATACGCTGCACTTCTTCACCATAAAAACCTTGACGAATTTGTTGTGCGATATCCCGCAAACTTAAACCTAATACTTCGGCATACGGTTTTAATCGTAATTCAACCTCTCTCCGCGATCCCTCTAGCGTATCTTCTATATCGAACACACTTACATACGTTTGTAATTTATTTTTAACGGCATTAACCGCTGCTGCCAATGTTTCATCATCATTGCCTGAAACATTAAGGCGAAAACGGATGGCTTTATTATTTGCATTAATCGTAAAACGTAAACTAAATTCTTTAACGCCATCAAGCTCGCCAATTAATTCTCGAAATGTATTTTTTACTTGTACGATATCAACAATACGATCTTCCGACGGTGTTAATGCAACCCATGCTTTTACCGTATTATTTACCGCTTCGGAACGAATAGCGCGAATAAAATTACCATCACCATTAATACGGTTAAGCTCCTCGTTATCTTTCAACTGATGAGCGGCTGTTTCTAATTGTTTTTGAATACGTTTTGATTCTGAAAAAGGCGCGCCTTCTGCTAACACAGCAGAAATACGAATATCATTGGATACCGCTTTTACTTTAAATGATGTTTTAACATAACCGTCAACTAAAAATAAAACCGTGACTAATGCAAACACAACGGCAAATATTGCTAATGTTTGTCCATTATTCGCCAATGTTTTTTCCAGTAATGGACGGTAATAATACTGCGCCAATCGCTCCATGCCCGCAGACATGGCATTCCTTAAGGCCGTTAAATATTGCATAACTCGATAAGAGGAATTTTTATCATTTTTTTTGTGACGGCCATGAGATAAATGCGATGGCAAAATAAGCAATGATTCAATCAATGAAAATAACAAACAAATAATAACAACAACGGCGATAGGGTATGCTAACGAACCCATCCATCCTGGCAAACCAAACATTCCTGAGAAAAAAATAATGGTACTAATCACAGCAAATAGTACGGGCTTATAAACCAGCATCACCCCTTTCTTTGCGGCTTCAACACCCGTTTCACCACGACGCTGACTAGCATCAACACTTTCACCAACAATAATTGCATCATCAACAACAATACCCAGCGCCAACAAAAAACCATACATTGACAGCATATTGATAGTTATATCGGTATAAGGAAGTAACACAAAAACACCCACAAATGCTGTCGCTATACCCACACTCACCCAACCTGCCAATGCAGGGCTTAAAAATAACATTAAAACAATAAACACTAAGACAAGACCGCCTATTGCATTTTTAAGCAACAAATTCATACGGCTTTTAAAAATATCTGAGCGATCTTTCCAAACAGTCAGCGTCATTCCTGCGGGCAGTTTTGTACGTAATTGCTGTAACGTGGCTTTTGCTTCTGCCGAAGCATCTAATACATCTGGCGGGGTGGTGGTAAATAAATCGATGTATGCAGCAGATTGACCATTAAAATTATCTTCACTATCAATATCTTCAAAACCATCGTGAATTTTTGCCACATCGCCTAATAATAACTGGCCACCATTGGGCGTTGTCGCAATCACAATGCGAGAAAAATCTTTTGCCGTGTACGCCTGCCCTCGTGTTTGTACTTGTACATTACCCGCTTCGGTTTTTACCGTACCGCCAGGCACATTAAGCGACGAACTACGAATACTATTGGCTATTTGCGTTAAGGTTAAATCATATTGGCGTAATGTAATTTCAGATACTTCAATCATCATTTCGTTGTTACGCACACCCTCTAACGTAACTGTTGATACAGCATCTAATAAACCTAATTCATCACGTACCCATTGCGCCGTTTCTTTTAACAATTGGTCATCAACATCACCATGTAATGCCACACTCATTAATGGCCGCTTAGGCAATGCTTCTCGAATAGTGACTTCATCGACTTCGTCGGGCAATGTGGTGATGGTATCAATTCTAGCTTCTACATCATTGAGCAAACGCTGACTGTCATAATCTTTAATAATTGCAATTGTAATTTGCGCTAAGCCTTCGCGTGCTGTAGAAAAAATATCTTCAATGCCTTCTAAATCTGCAATGGCTTCTTCTAAACGTACTAATACCTGCCGCTCCACTTCGCTAGGGCTGGCGCCGTTATAGCTGGCACTAATATTAATATTGCTTTGATCCGTTTGTGGAAATACCGTTTTACCTACACTGGGTAAATTTTTAATACCTACCATCAAAATTAAAATCATTAATAAATTTGCAGCGATAGGGTTATCAATAAACCATTCAATAATGCGTTTCATATCAAGTTATCTTTTAATCGATGGTTATGATGGGTTCGTCACTCGTGGGGTAACAATAATATTAGGCTGTAAAACTTTTGGATCACTTATAATCAACTGTTCGCTCTCTTTAAATTCACCCTGCACCCAAACAACGCTATCTTCTTTTGCAAGCACCGTCACTTCACGTTGCTGGGTGCGATTATTGTGATCCACAATATATACGAAGCGATTTTTATACAGCGATTTTTCTGGTACTTGTACAACATTGTCTAACTCAACACCCGCTATATTTGCTTCAACAAACAAACCTGAAATCAGTGGTGAGGAATAACGAGAAGAATTAAAAGGCTCTGGAATTTCTACTACGGAAAAGTACAAACGTGTTGTATCGTCAATACTTGCTTCTGTGCGCGCCAACAAGGCTGGCCATTGGTGTGTCACACCCGCAATCACGGCGGATAACGTTACTGTACGTTGTTGCTCCTGATTTAAGGTCACTCCCAAAGGAATACCCACCAATGCTAATTGTTTATCACTTAATGGCAAACGTACTTCGGCCAAAGCGCTGTCATAAATCGCGGCAACAATGGTACCTGCACTCACATATTGCCCCGCATTTACCTGTATTGCTTGTATGCGCCCCGTAAAAGGCGCACGAATAGTGGCGCGCTCTACATTAAGCTCGGCCTGACGACGCTGGGCAATAGCCGATGATAATTGTGCTTCTGCAGCGTTTACTTGGGGCACACGTAACGATAATGCATTTGCCTCGTCACTACCTAAGTCGCGCCACTCACGCTTAGCTTGGCGTGCTTGCCCTTTTTCTAAGGCCAGCTCTCTTTCTGCTGCAGCTACCTGCGCTTTGGCTTCGGCTAAGCGGTATTGATAGTCGCGCTGATCAAGAGTAACAAGCACATCCCCTTGTTGAAAAAAACCACCGTTAACAAACGTATCACTCACAGACACAACGCGCCCAGAGACTTCTGCAACAAGATTAATCTCTCGGCTTGGCACTACAGTACCTTGCGTTTTCACTTGTATCTGTTGCCGCTGGGCTTTAATAGCCATCACAGACACCGTAAGAGGTTTAGCATCTGGCAACGGACGCACACCAGGTGTAGGACGCAACCAATACGCCGCTAGCACTAACACTGCCCCTATAATAATAATGATAATAACGTTCACTGAACCCAACTGGCGGGTCATTGTTTTCCCCTTACACTATTGATACTCACGGCAAATAATTCTTTATTCATCTGCATATATCGACATTATTGGTATGAATAAGTGCCATCATAAATATGGTCTTACCACATGAATTAACCTACACAAAACATCTTGAATTTCAAGACTGGTTATATACTGATATTTACGCATAATGCCACACTTTTGATGATTTAAAAGAACCCAGAAATAAAATCCTTAAAGACTCCTTAATTATGACTTCTATTTACCAACGCATTGCCAATGAACTCTCTGTTGAATTAAAACAAGTAACCGCAGCCGTCGGGCTATTGGACGAGGGGGCAACTGTTCCGTTTATTTCTCGTTACCGAAAAGAAGTCACAGGCAGTCTTGATGACTCACAAATGCGCCAATTAGATGAGCGCCTAGGTTATCTACGTGAATTAGAAGACCGTAGAGCAGCCATTGTAAAAAGTATTGATGAACAAGGAAAACTCACCCCCGAACTGAGTGCTGATATTAGCGCGGCAGAGACCAAAACCGAGCTAGAAGATATTTATTTACCCTATAAACCTAAGCGTCGCACAAAGGGGCAAATAGCCATTGAAGCCGGCTTAGAATCGTTAGCGAATGCTTTATACCAAGACCCATCATTACAGCCAGAACAAGAAGCTGAAAAATACATTAACGAAGAACATAAAATTACCACCGCCAAAGATGCACTAGATGGCGCAAAATACATCCTCATGGAACGCTTTAGCGAAGATGCTAAATTATTAGGTAAGTTGCGTACTTTTTTAAGTGAACAGGGTGAAATTACGGCCGCTGTACTAAAAGGTAAAGAAACAGAAGGCCAAAAATTTAGTGACTATTTTGACCACCACGAGCCACTTAAAACTCTACCCTCCCATCGCGCACTGGCCTTATTTCGCGCACGTAATGAAGGCATATTGTCACTTAATTTGACTGTTAAAGAATCGGATCTGGCCGATAGACACCCCTGTGAAGTAACTATCGCCGAGCACTGGAATATTCATCACCAAGATCGCCCTGCAGACAAATGGCTCGCAGAGGTGGTTCGCTGGACATGGCGTATTAAACTATTAACACATTTAGAGACAGACCTTTTCTCTGAAGCACGTGAAAAAGCGGAAGCAGACGCTATTAACGTATTTGCCAATAACTTAAATGACTTGCTCTTAGCCGCACCCGCAGGCCAAAAAGGCACCATAGGTTTAGACCCAGGATTACGCACAGGCGTTAAAGTTGCCGTGATTGATCAAACAGGAAAAGTGCTGGATCATGGCGCTATATTCCCCCATCAACCGCAAAAACGTTTAGCCGAAGCAGAAGCTATGCTGATAAATTTCTGCCAAAAATACCATGTTGAGCTTATTGCTATTGGTAATGGTACCGCATCACGGGAAACCGAAGCCTTTGCTAATGACGTGCTCAAGCGCCACCCAGAACTCAAAGCAAAAACCGTGATGGTTAATGAGGCTGGTGCATCGATTTATTCGGCCAGTGAATTTGCTGCCAAAGAATTTCCTGACCTTGATGTCACCATTCGTGGTGCGATTTCTATTGCCCGCCGCTTACAAGATCCGTTAGCCGAGTTAGTTAAAATTGAACCCAAATCTATTGGTGTGGGGCAATACCAACACGATGTATCACAGGCAAAGCTGGCAAAAGCACTAGATGCCACCGTAGAAGACTGTGTAAATGCCGTCGGTGTAGAGGTGAATACCGCATCAGCGCCATTATTAGCCCGCGTATCAGGTCTGAACCAAACCATTGCAAACAACATTGTGGATTTTCGTGATCGCAATGGCCGCTTTACCCGACGAGAACAATTAAAAGACGTGGCGCGTCTAGGTGATAAAACCTATGAACAAGCGATTGGATTTTTGCGCATCGCCAATGGCGACAATCCACTCGATGCCTCAGCCGTTCACCCTGAATCTTACGAAGTGGTAGAGGCCATAAGCCATCAAATTGATAAGCCTCTTAGCGCTGTACTCAATGATGTTAGCGTTTTACGTACTCTACAACCCAAAGACTTTACCAGTGAACGCTTTGGCCTACCCACCGTAGAAGATATTTTTAAAGAGCTTGAAAAGCCAGGCCGCGATCCAAGACCTGAATTTAAAACCGCATCGTTTAAAGAAGGCGTTGAAACCTTAAAAGACCTTAAGCCCGCGATGATTTTAGAAGGCGTAATTACCAATGTTACTAACTTTGGTGCTTTTGTGGATATTGGCGTGCACCAAGACGGTTTAGTCCATATATCATCCCTTTCTAACACCTTTGTAAAAGACCCTCGCACAGTAGTAAAAGCAGGCGATATTGTGAAGGTAAAAGTCATGGAAGTTGATATTCCCCGCAAACGTATTGGCTTAAGTATGCGTTTAGATGATGAGTGCGACACCAGTAACACCCCTAAAACGGCAAGAGAAAAATCAGCACAAAATGCAAAAAACTATAATAAAAACAATAACAAAGGCAATAGAAACGAACAAAAGCCTGCGGTGGGCTCAATGGGGGATTTATTAAAAGCCGCCATGACAAAGCAAAAAAATTAAATCACTACCCGTAATGCCCATACCACATGGGCATTACTTTTTATGGCACCAAAATTTCTCTTTTTAATTCCGCACTTTTTCTTCATTGTTTTTTCGGCAAACATCCAATTCCTATACTACCATTGTAAGAGGTATCAATAATTATTCACTGACAGACAGCTGTAATATAAATGAATCAACAGATCGTACTGAATGAAGACCATCGTGACTGCTTGCAAGAAATTAGCAATGTGGCCATGGGGCAAGCTGGAGACCATCTAGCACGTTTATTAGACGCGTTTGTCATTCTGTCTATTCCCCATGTAGCCATACTCTCGCCAAAAGAGATTGCAATGGCCGTACAAACCGTTGATGGGCATAATGTATCTGGGGTTTGCCAAGGCTTTATTGGTGGCGGTATTGCTGGCGAAGCCATGTTGTTATTTAACGACACCAGCTTTAACGATCTTGCCTCACTCATGGGGTATGACGAAGAAATTACCGTGGCTGCCGAACGAGAAGTACTAATAGACTCTACCAATATACTCGTTGGCGCTATACTTCGCGGTATTGCTGAACAAATGGATATTGAATTTAGTTTTGGCCCTCCCGCTATTTTAGGGCAACACCAAGAACTCGATAAATTACTCACCTCCGAAACCTTACGCTGGAATCAAGCCCTTGTAGTTGAGGTTAGCTATCAAATTGAAAATTATGATGTGCAGTGCGATTTACTCGTAGTGATCACGGAGCAATCGTTGCTTCACCTCCTTAAAAAACTCAATTATTTATTGGATTAAGCTGAATCATTATGTCTAACTCTCAAGATATGTTTAATGATTTTCGTTGGATTATGGACGTTGTACAAAACGTTGATGTCGGCCTAGTCTTACTCGATAAAAACTGCAATATAAAGCTATGGAATAGTTTTATGCAGAACCATAGCGCCACCCTTGCAGAAGATATTATTGGCCACTCGCTATTTGAATTATTTCCAGAAATTGACGAAAAATGGTTTCTACGAAAAACTCAATCGGTTTACGAATTAAAAAATTCCGCTTTTACCACATGGGAACAACGACCGTATCTATTTCGCTTTGAAAACTACAGGCCGATTACTGGCAAAGCGGAATTCATGTACCAAAACAGTACCTTTATTCCTATTCAAGGCCTAGACGGTAAAACAGAAAATATTTGCGTGATTATTTATGACGTGACCGAACAAGCCGTAAATAATCAAGAGCTTGAAAAAGCCAATGATCAATTAGAAATTATCAGCAAAACCGATGGTTTAACGGGTCTATTAAACCGTAAATCATGGGAAGATTTATTAACCAAAGAGTTTGAACGTGAGGCACGTTATCACGAAGACTGCTCTCTTATCATGTTTGATATTGATCACTTTAAAAAGGTGAATGATGGCTTTGGCCATCCCGCAGGTGATGAGGTTATTCGACAAACCGCCGAGATTGTTAAGCAATCTATTCGTAAAACCGATATTGCTGGACGTTACGGCGGTGAAGAATATGTCATTCTATTACCCCACACACCGATTGATTCTGCGTATGTATTAGCAGAACGTATTCGTAGAAAAATTGCTGCCAAACCTGCCTACTACGAAGGCCAAATCATCGAATATACGGTAAGCCTTGGCCTTGCAGCCTATGACTCGTCCCTAAAAAACCCAACCAATTGGATTGATTTTGCTGACCAAGCCTTATACGAATCCAAACAAGGTGGACGTAACCAAACACATATTTATCAATATCCCAACGCCCCAACGAATAGTGAACCCACTGAGACGTAGTTTCTGATACAATTTTGCTACTCACTATTATTAGCAACGTATTTAATTGTATCAACATGCCATATTTTTTCGCACTACATACTGTATCACGACGTTTACTCTCGCATAGTATTTTACTGCTATGCGGCCTTGCATTAATGGCCTGTCAAACAGCACCAAGCAAGCAAACCACGCTCAAAAAAGACACATTACTGCATAATGATTCTACGGTGTATTTTAACCATCGAAAAGCATCCGTCAGTATGCGAGCAAGCTTTTCAAATACCACCAATAGTGAAAACGCATCCACAACACAAACACTTGCCAATGGTTATAAACTACAATTTCGCTCTATTAAAACAGAGAATGTATTTATTGAAAAAGTGTATATTATTGCGGGTGGTCAACGCATTGTTTTGAATGATAATGGCTTTTTTGTAGCACCAAACAAAGGGGTCACATTATCGTTAAATTATGCTGACAGTGAATTTATACAACAACAAAATAATGTGGTATTACGTTTTATGATTGATGAACAATCACATATTATGAGTATAAAACAGCATAAACTCAGTGAATTTATAGTCCCTTAGCGGGGATTAAAATAATACTCCACGAGATATTTTTGCCCTTGAACTTCGTGAGCAAAAAGATTGATTGTATCGCGCAAAGAAGTATCTACTGTATCATTAAGGTGGATAGAGCCAATAACTGATTGCAGATATTGCTTCTGAAAAAACATCGTTAAATCTACCGTTATAGGGCCATCTACATCACGACTATGAATAGCCATTAAATCATTTTCTGTGGTTGCTGTTAATAATAGTTGGCCTAATGACAACCATTTTTCACCGTTATGCCATTGTGCATCTTTCCAAACAGTATTACCTTGAACCAATACGACTTGATCATCATACACCACTGCCTCTTCGACATAGCCTTCAAACCTACCAATAACTTCAACACCTGCAACTGCCGCCACCTCTTCTGCTGAAAGAGAAAAATCAAGATCGCGAATAATCATACGGCCATTGTCTAACTGGTAACAGAGTCGACCCGCTGATTGTATAAGCACATCATAACTATAAAATGTTACACAGGGCATACCAGAAAAAATAGACAACCATTCGTACCGCCAATGAACATCACCTATTAATACACGATACCCCCGTAAAATGATGCTTGATTTTTTAATGTGGCCATTCCACCAAGCGCGATTAATTTCATCGTATGAAACATGAGTATACGTTGGAAAAAATGCCTTCACTACCCAAGATGCTGGGATGAAATAAAAAGCCAAAAGGATAGACATGATTAACAATAACTTTTTCATACTAAAGCCGTCATACTGAACACAGTCATACTAAATAAAATCACTGAAACTAAAACCATTGAAAACAAAGTCATTGCAAATAAAGCCACTAAAAATAAAACTACATTACATATAATCACGAAAACCAAAAAAACACACGATCAGTGACATTACGATTATTGTCTCACTCTAACATTGGCAGTCAGTACACCCGCTGTTTTTGTTTGTGCAATAGAAATTTCTTCTATCGTCATATGATGTTTATATTCAATATCATATAGCCATTGCATAAGCGCATCATAAGAAACATCACTTAGGCGCAAACGGGCATCATTGTTTTTTCCAGGCTGAAAACCGCGCATGGCTAAACCATTAGCTTGCAAGCTCTCATCAATAATTGTGGCTAAGCCTGAAGATACATTATTCTCTGTGTTATTTTGTTGTTCAAATCGAGTCACTAAACGAGATACTTGTGCGTATATTTTTTGGTTTGCTA
Source organism: Candidatus Endobugula sp. (assembly GCA_965225895.1). Lineage (GTDB taxonomy): Bacteria > Pseudomonadota > Gammaproteobacteria > Pseudomonadales > Cellvibrionaceae > Endobugula. The sequence continues at coordinate 2,319,752 of CBDDBR010000011.1, read as the reverse complement.
CCAGTTTTTTAGCTTCATGTTCGCGCCAAGACACTAAACTATCTACAACCAACAAATAGAATAAACATACGATGGTAAACACACCCACAACAAGCAAAATTCTTTTTTCTGACAGGGGTCGCTCTGTCCAATTATCTTTTATATTTTCAATGATAGACATTAGCGTGCCTCCAAACTAACACGAATACGAGCTTGAAACTTATTGTCAACCGCATTAGAACTGATCAGCTCAGCATACAGGCCTTTGCTTGTTAAATTTGTACGAAATTTTTCGACCTGATTAAATGAATCAGCTTGTATATTTAAACGCATCACTTTTTCTTTATCACTATAATTTATAGTTGATAAATTAATATCTAACGCTTGAATCACTGGCGCGATGTGAGATAACAAATACACCACTTGGCTAGGCTCTGAATTATCCGCTTGAGTGCTTCCTAATTTATTCAACAATTGCCTCACTGGGTTATGCTGAATATTGCCTACAGGAATCACTTTTCTTGCTTCTGCTTGTATTGCATCGGCCTTAGCATTATTTGCAGTACTCAGCCTATAAATATCTATTGCATTAACACTCACAAAAAATACCAACGCTATCACAGCCAACACCCCTAGCCATGTATATTCTTTTACTTGTTGGGCAACGGGTTTCTTTTGTTGATAAGGGCCACAACACAGATTCATCGCCTGAGGATTATCAAGTGATAATACAGGTTCTCCATAGTGTATATTAACGGCCGCCTCTGGCGCTAACGTATGAAATATACGCGTAACTGCGTCTTGCTCATGCTGATAGTGTTCTTCTGAACAATCAGAGATATACACATGATATTGCTTATGACTTTTACCGTTTTTATGGCTGTTTTGGCCTAGCGCTTCGTCTGATGATACATCCAATAAAACGCTCGATAAAACTGGTTCCATCATATGCTTAGAGCAAGTAAAGCCTTGGCCATCATCCGAATGACTATACAATGTATCGTTCGTTAACCAAAAAATTGTTTCATTATCTTGCACCTGAATTTTTTGGAAATCTGCAATACATTGATGCACAAAAAATTCTTTTTCTGCAAAAACACGTAATATTTTGTCAAACCATTGTTTATCAATATAAGCCACGTTAGCGTGAGTTGACCCTATTTTTCCTTGTACAAAATGCAGTGTATCCACATCATCAATTACGGCATCTTCTAATGAATAAGGCAGCATTTTTTCAAAGTAACGCTTCTCTTTTTCACTATATGGCACCTGCTGTGTCACCACACGAGCACCCGGAATAATAAGTACAATAGGATGCGAAATATTTGTTAGCCACTCAAACAACGCCTCTTCGGTACCTATTTGCATGGCGTTTTTATCAAGCTCGGCACCCGATAGCCCCCAACGATAAACCGTCGCTATGTCTTGGCCGTCATGTTCCGTTACGTATTCTATATAAGCATATATATTCAATGGTCTCACCTTTTATAACTGCTCACGCGTTCGCCGAAGCACTTTAGTGATAATTCCTGTGTCTATTGATTGCCGTTTAATCACGCTAATCAACTGGTATTGATAATCCAATAAATGAATCATCGAAGTTAATATAAAATATTCACTGCCTGTGCGTAGGCCTTCTACTTTTGGCCATTGCTGTGCATCTGTACCAAATATTTGATTGGCCTCACTACTTGCCAAAAAACCATTAACGGATTGATAAGCCTCATGGGTATTATCTTGTGGTCGGCTACTAATAAGTAAATTTGCGTCTTCATCGGATAACGGCGTTTCTATATTTTTTTGTTGTAATGTTCGCATTAATTCGATGGGTGCCGTATTAATGTTAAACCCTTCTTTATTTGGCAGCGCAATGAGTAATGGTGATAAGTAGCGATACATGTCTGCGCTTATCCCTTTCACCTGTTTAAGTTCTGTAATACTCACAAAATAACGATTCGCTGGTTTATAGGGTTGCTCTAACGACGCATAATAATTTTCTTCTGCTCCGCCATTAGGCTGTTCATTACTATCGCTATCGAGCCAGTCTATTACCGCTTGTGTTATTTGCTGTGCCGTGGCCACATCTATTGCATCATCGGGGTATGTCTGCAACAAACGAATAAAGCGTTGCTGTGCAATGGTATAACGTTCTGAAAATGTTCCCTGTGGTTTATAAGGTGAAGGCTTGCCCTGTAATTGGTTAATATTAAAACGCGACATAGCATCACTTAATGTTGCCTCTACTGTTGCACTTTCGATAGGCGCTTGTAAGTGTTGCGCCCAATCTTCTTGCAAATGGTCGTAACTTCCATTCACTCCGTCGTTATTATAACGACTATGACTCTTATCAAACTCTGCATCCTGTACCAATACCCAACCCGCAAATGATTCAATGCTATAAGCAAATTGCTGTAGCTGCGTATGAATCAAGCTTTGTTTTATACGTGCTGTAGATAATTGAAAATCACCCGCAAAACGAGCAGCAATAACCGTAATGACACTTACAACAAATACCGCAATAATTAATATTGCTCCTTGTTGCTTCGCAATAGATTGCGGTATTTTATTCATCCGCTTTAACCAATGAAAATAATCGGGTGATTTTTCCCATACCTAATATGTCTAATGTCATTTCTACCCCAATAGGCAGTTGATCATTATTTTGCTGCGACTCTGGCCAAGCGCTTACCCATGCCTCATCATTAACCGTTTGACTGTCTTTTGGTAAATACCGAAAACTAGCTGCTGTAATATTATCTAATAGTAATCGGCTTTTTATGGTTGGCTCTGTTGCACTATCTACAGGGCGCCAATGATCTCGCCACAAACTCAAACTTTCTTGTTGCTGGCGATCACCCTGAGTATCTACCGCGTGATGATCCTTATCATTTTTAACCAGCCGATAACCTACTATTTGCAAATTACTGCGTGGCAACTGAAAAAAATTACTTTCGCCGCTACGCACGACACGCAACACATGACTATCATCCCTTAGGGAAAAATTACCTGCCTCTGATAATTTATCGCCCAAATCTCCCAACATAGCCGCTTGTTGATTGCCTAAATAATCGTTCCAAGGGCGAGCAACCGCATGTTGTAAATCATCATTCACTAATTGCCACACACGATGCAACTGATTTGTTTGATCAGTCACTTCTTTCACCCGTTGTTCAATATTAATAGAACCCGATAGCGCTTGGTAAGCAAGTAGTGAAATACCTGTGCCAATAACAAAAGCCACTAACAATTCAATTAGAGTAAAACCTTTGTGCTGCTTCATGATGTTCTTCCCCATTGGCTACTGCACAAACGTGTCTACAGTGGCTAAAGGGCTATCTGCTTGCGCATGATCCTTTTGCAAACTAACACGCACTCTATAACGTAATAATGCACCTAGGTTTGTGTCTTCGGGTTCTGTTTTTACACGCCATTGCGTGCCTGCCATATCAATGGTTTCTTCAACGGTAGAGGTGAGTACTGAGCCATTTAATTCTTTTTCTAAACGCAGTCGAGTGAGTGTATTATCCGCTATCCATGTTGCCACTGTGCGATCACGCAACGCCCCTGCATTATCTGCTTGTTTCATCATGAGTAACATTAAAGCAGGAATAGTAAAAGCAACCACGGCAATGGCAACCAATACTTCTATCAGTGTAAAGCCTTGTTTTTTACAATATGTTATTGACTGTAAGTTGCGCATGATAGATCGACCATTTATTTCTGTATAACATCTTCTAGTGAATGACTCAGCGCCGCATATTCATTCAACGTAATACGTAATGTCGCATCACTATCATGCGTATCACGATACGACAGTGTTAATGTAAATTCAGAAATATCACCATTTGGAAAAAAAATAATATCGGGTTGAATAATTTTTTCTTCATCCGAATTTAACGATTGCTCTAATAAACTTTCAACAAATTCTGATTCTATCGCAACATCTATTATTATATCCTCAGGCATTGTCACACTTTTTAACGGCGCACCCAACAAAGACCACCTTTCATTGTTGTACCGATACCAATGATAAGTACTTTCTGTTTCTTTATTTTCTATGCGAAAACCAATAGGATGCCGCTGCATAAGTGCTTCATCAACAGCAAAGTTCATTGTTGCAAATAACTGTAAACCGAATGTGTTTAAGCGTTTTTCTGGTGATGTACCCGTAATAGAAATACTAACACTGCCAACAATGACCGAAATCAATAACAGCACAAACATTAATTCAATTAATGAAAAACCTTTTAATTTATTCATTAGCTCTGCTGTTATATTGCATTAACTATTTATTGCTGTGCTTCAAAGCGCTGCCAATTATAAATATCTTTATCTTGATCAGTACCACCTGCCACACCGTCTGCACCATAGCTATAAATATCAAAATCTCCCTTTTCACCAGGCACATTATAAAGATATGGATTACCCCAAGGATCAATAGGTAACGCATCCAAGTAACCGCCACTTTGCCATTGGCGAGGAATAGGATCAATCGATGGTTTTTCAACTAAAGCCTGTAAACCCTGCTCGGTTGTTGGGTAGCGATAATTATCTAAATGATATAATTTTAATTGACCTTCTATGGTACTAAAATCTGAGTAGGCACGATCAACCCTAGCTTTTTCTGCTTTACCTAAAAACTTTCCACCAACACCGACTGCCAACAAACTAATAATAATTAATACAACCATGATTTCTATAAAACTAAAACCCTGTTGTCTTTGATACCTATGTAAACACATATTATTTTCCATCTTCATTATTGTTACTAACACTCTCTATTAAAAATACTTATACAAAATCACTCATACTCGAGATAGGAATAATAATCGCTATCATAATAAAACCAATCACACCGCCCATAAACACAATGGTAATAGGCTCAATAACACTAAGTGCCGTTGATAACTGTAAATCTAAATCACGCTGCTGACTTTTTGCCGAATAATTTAATTGTTCCGCTAAAGTACCATTGGCTTCACCACTAGATGCCATTTGCACCATCAATGGCGGAAAAACATCGGTTTTATCTAATGCTTTATGCAGACTTGATCCGCCCTCAACTGCAATAGCGGCTTGCTCTGCTTTTTCCCGCAAAATAGTATTTTCCATTGTTTGGCTACTAATACGTAAACTATTTAGCAATGGCACGCCACTACCAATAAGCATACTTAATGTACTGGCAAAACGTGAAGAATCTGATTGCACAACGATATGACGAATCATTGGAATACGTAATATTTTTTGGTGCCACAGCCGAATATTATTACCCCTGCGTAACCACCAACGTGCTCCCCAGCATATGGCTACAATAAACAATAAGCAGTAAACACCGTAGTCTTGTAAAAATTGACTCGTATTAATCAGTAACTCTGTTGGCCACGGCAATGCTTGTTTTGCACGAGTAAACACACTGGTTAATTGTGGAACAACAAAAACCATTAATGCGACCACAATAGCAATACATACCAAAACTAAAATAATGGGGTAAACCATGGCAGACTTTAATTGCTGCCGCGCCGCGTGACTGGTTTCTGCGTATTCAGATAAGCGCTCTAACACTGGACCTAAAAATCCTGCTTGCTCACCTGCATTCACCATGGCGCGATACATTGAATCAAAAATACGCGGATAATCACCTAACGCCTGCGCCAAACTCAAACCTTCTAGTACACGAGCACGAACTTGTAACACAACATTTTTAACCGCTTCTTTGCGTGTTTGTTTAGCAACGGCTTGTAACGAATCAGCGAGTGGCATACCTGACTGCACTAACGATGCTAGCTGTCGTGTAAATAGTGATAAGTCTTTAACTCCTACTCGTGTTGTAAACGTTTTAGATGATGTATCTGCAGAATCATTCGTTCTTTTTCCTGCCGATATTTTATCGACACTCACGGGCTTTAATTGTTGCTGGCGTAATTGTGCACGCACTTGCTTATCGGTATCACCTTCTAGCGTGCCTTTAATCATTTTGCCATTGGCATTTAATGCTTGATAACGAAATGCTCCCATAATATTTCCCGCTAGCTTACAGCGGTGACCCTCAACACTTCTTCTACGCTGGTTTCACCCGCTAACACTCGACGCCGACCATCTGCCAATAAAGAGGGGACCGTTTTTCTTGCATGTTCTAGCATTGCATGTTCCCCAGCACCTTCATGAATCAACTCACGTAATACACTATCTATAGGGATAAGTTCATAAATGGCAGCCCGACCACGGTAGCCTGTTTGCTTACATTCTTTACAGCCTTGCGCCTGATAAATCACATCGTCTGCGGTAATTGATAAACGCTCGCACTCACTGCGTGTGGGTTGATGTGGAATACGGCACGCTTTGCACAGCACACGCACAAGTCGCTGTGCCATCACCATCTCTAAACTAGACGCCAAAAGAAATGGCTCTACACCCATGTCTTTTAAGCGCGTAATCGCACCAATCGCTGTATTGGTATGCAACGTTGATAAAACCAAATGCCCAGTTAAACTTGCCTGCACGGCAATAGAGGCCGTTTCTTGATCTCGGATTTCACCGATCATAACGACATCGGGATCTTGACGTAAAATGGCACGCAGCCCTCGGGCAAACGTCATATCCACTTTACTATTGACTTGTGTTTGGCCAATTCCTGCCAATAAATATTCCACAGGATCTTCAATGGTAAGAATATTACGACTACGGTCATTTATATGAGTTAAGCCCGCGTATAGGCTGGTGGTTTTTCCCGAACCCGTTGGCCCCGTCACTAAAATAATGCCGTGTGGACGATGCAGACTTTCATCAAAAATAGTATGCACTTGTTTAGGCATTGCTAATTGCGATAACTGCAACTGCCCCGACGCTTGATCTAATAAACGTAGTACCACACGCTCACCATAGGCAGAAGGAATTGTAGACATACGAATATCTACACTGTGACCTGCAAGGCGTACTGAGATACGCCCATCTTGAGGCAAGCGTTTTTCAGCAATGTCGAGTTTGGCCATCACTTTTAAACGCGAGACTAATACCGCAGCCAATTCTGGCTTCGGCGATAGCATTTCATTTAACACACCATCGGAGCGAAAACGAATGGCCACACGATCTTCAAAAGGTTCGATATGAATATCAGAAACTTTTTCTCGTACGGCCTCTGATAAAATCGCATTAATTAAACGAATGACTGGCGCATCATCGTTATCTGCTAACAAGTCTGTTTTTTGCTGTAGGTCATCCGCCAGTTGACTAAGATCCATTTCGGCATCCAAATCATCTGCTGCTTGCTGTGCTGCACCGTCGTTGCCTTGATAATATTGAGTGAGTTTTTTCTTAAACGTGAGTTCGTCTAATACTTTTACCGTAAAAGGACCAGCTAGTGCACGTTGTAACTCTAATAAAACAGGCAAAGCTATTGTTTGGTAGCAATACAATATTTTATTGTCCAGTAATACGCCGTGCTGTTCTGCAAAGCTAAATGGTAAACTTACAGAGTGGGTTATAACGTTTACATTGTCATCAACCGTTGTCATCGTATAGGTAACCTATATCTCTATTGTGCTTGCGCATCAATAGATTCATCTTCATCCCATACTGGTAATAGGGGTAATATTTTTTCATTCAACAAATAGTTGGCATCGGTTTTTGCTTGCAATTGTTGATCGCGAATGTAACGATATTTTTCACCTGTTGCACCAGCCATTGATTTTTCATCACGAATAATACTGGCTCGTAAAAAAACCATTAAATTACTTTTTGTTACTGTAATACTATCGTTTCTAAATAAACCACCCACTAATGGGATATCACCAATAACAGGCACTTTTTGTTCTTGTTGTTGAATATCATCACTAATTAAACCGCCCAAAATAATAGTTTCACCATCTTGCGCAATCACTTTTGTAGATATTTTTCGTTCATTAGTAATAATATCTGAAGCACCTGCAGAATTAGAAATACTCGATACCTCTTGTTCAATATCTAATATAACCGTATCACCCTCATTAATTTGCGGCGTTACTTTTAAAGAGATACCCACATCTTCTCGCTGAATAGTTTGAAACGGGTTAGTCGCATCGCCTGTAGTGGTAGTAAACGAACCAGTAACAAAAGGAACGTTTTGTCCAATAGAAATTTCTGCTTCATTATTATCGGTTGTTAATAAGCTCGGTGTTGAGAGTACGTTGGCTTCGGTGTTACCTTGAAAAAAATTAATTAAGCCCGCAAAGTTAACACCATCACCGCTGGTGCCACCAAAACCGATAGTTTGTCCTGTTAAACTTGATAGGTCTGCTGAGCCATTTTCTACGCCCGAAATAACCGTTGCCAAAGCACCCGAATTTTGTGATGCAGCCAGTACGCGATTCTTTTTAAACGCCGCCCATTCAACGCCTAGCTCTCGACTTAAGTCTCCACGAATTTCAACAATAATAGCCTCAACCAATACTTGCGCTCGTCGAATATCTAAACGCTTGACTACCGATAACAACGATTCCATTGTATCGGCATCCGCTGTAATGAGTAGAGAATTGGTTGCGGGATCAGCTTCTACCGAGGCATTTGCCGCCGAGGGTTGTACGCTTTTTTTCTCGGCGTCAGTTTCTAATTTAGAAATACTCGACACGACTTTTGCTAACACAGTCGCCACCTCTTCTGCATCAGCATATTCTAAATACACAACTTGCACATTGCCTGATTGCGGCTGACTAACGTCTAAGCGTTTCACCAACGCTAATACTTTTTGTCGTCTTACCTCATCGCCAGTCACCAACAAACTATTACTGCGTTGGTCTGCCACAATAATTGCTTTTGTATTTTGCGGCGTGTCTTTTTCATTTTTACTGAGCTGCTGTAACATGGCTGCCATATCTGTTGCTTGTGCATACTCCAAAGCAATCACATCCGTTTCGGCAACACCTGCTCGGTCAATGCGCTGAATAATATCTTTTAGGCGTGCAATATTAGCGACTGTATCTGAAATAATAATGGCATTACTCGGCTCATATGCTGCCAAGTGTGCATGCTGGGGTGCCAATGGGCGTAGCACAGGCAACACTTTTGATGCCGACACGTTATACAATTGTATTACCTGAGTAATATAAGCGTCGGTGCCAAAATTAGGTTGATTCACAACAGGAACAGCGGATGTTCTTGCATCTTTACGAGGAATCACACGTACAATATTACCTACCTCTATCGCAGTAAATCCTTGGGTTTCGAGTACCGATAAAAATAAATCGTACAATTCTGCCTCGTTTAACGCACTCGCAGAAATCACTTTTACCTTGCCTTTTACTCGCGGATCAACAATTACCGTTTTTCCTGTGATATCGGCAACAAATTTAATCACTTCTTGAATATCTGAGTCTTTAAAATTAACCTGCCATGTTTTCTCCGCATTATTTTGAGTATTATCGTTGGCATTTGCCACGAAAGAAGTCACAGTGTATGCAGTTGCCACAACAAATATTGATATTGTTTGTAAAAGTTTTTTCACCGAAAAATTCCATTACCAAGGTTATTAGTTTATTTTTAAATAGCCAGTTCAGTTAAATCTATATCCAAACTTATTTCTTTTGCTTCACGACGTAATATAAGAGACACTCGCGTTGAATCGCGCTTATTGCGATATATTGACATCGCCGTACGTAAATCCGTTAATTGCTCACCATCAATAGACGTAATCACATCATTGATTTCTAAACCTGATTTTGCAAAACCTTCTCTATCACGACCTGGCAATACTCTAAAGCCCAGCATATTACCTGTTGTTTTATCTCGCTCACGTACAACGCGTATAATCTCATTCAATTTTTTGATATTTCTTTTTACGAAATTATTTTTCTTTGTTTCTACCGATGGCTCAACTGAAACACTATCTTCATCATTCAAAGGTACATAGGATTCATCGCGGGTCGAAAACTGTGATGACGCAATACGCTCACCTTCGGGATAGAGATATAACACCTCTACACTACCACGATTATTTAATTGCACTCGATCCGTCATTACTGCACGTAACGATACATTTGATAGGCCTTCAATATTATCGCCCTCTCGATACAATAACTCTTCTCGTCCATTGGCAATAATGGCTCGACCAATACCGTCTGCATCAGAAGAAAATAAACCTTTTAAAGTTAAGTTAAGTTGCGTTTCAACCAGTGCTTCCTCTTCGGGCTCTTCAACCACCACAGGTTCTTCTGCCTGTACATATTCACCAAATAAAGGGAGTGACCGTAATGCCTGAATATCTATCGTAGGTAAAGTGGACTGAGAAGGTGCCGCTGTAGGTGCAACGACTTCTTGTGTGTTTTCTGAATCTGGAACTAATATATTAAACAAATGTAGAGACGAATGAGCAATCCATACAACACATAGGCTAGCAATAACTAGCTGACCTAGTACAAGTGCTGATACAGCCCCTTGTTGTTGATTCAATCCTTTGTCATGGTCATTTACCATCATCTATGAGCCTACATTATTACTATATGAGTAAGACATAATCCATGAGCGAGCTATTGTATGAAGCCCTTACTCCCTTTTTGTTATTGCGTGACATCTTATAATTTTATGAATGTATGACGCTATTTGTTAACTCTTTAATAGTTATTTCACCAACTCGCATGTGCAATGTAGATAAGTTCGATGAAATAGGCGCCAAATCACAACAATAACCATGGATTATCCCATAAAATACATAGCTTGTGTGTCTAAAGTCGATAAGGTCATCACTTAGCGTTTTTACCTAAGCCATCAGGTTTTCTATCGGAAAACAAAATTACTCCACCCCACAATGCCATTATTTACGTTAGAATACGGTCTATTTTCTAATAGATACATCAGGATAGTAATACTTCATGAGCACCCTTTACGTTTTACAAAACCAGCACGGTTATTTTCTTAAAAAAGTTGGCGCAGATAAAAATAAAGAATGGGTCGATGGGCAAGATGCTGGACAGCTATTTCGCACTGTACATAAAGATGAAGCACTCAATATGCTCGTAGAAACTAACTCACAGAATGTAGAATTACGCATTACCGTAAAAGAATATGACAGTAACGGTAAAAACCACCCGATTATCCCTTCTGAGGAACTACCACCTCCGCTACCAAAGCCTGCGCCTGAAAGCGCAGAGGACGAAGCTAATCAGGATGAGCCTCTACTCGATAACACAAATATTGCAGAAAGTAGCCAAGCGCTATAAACGCACTCGTTATTACTTAATATCAAGACATACTAACTTGTACCTAGCCCTGCTAAAGGAGTACATCGCTTGACCAGCTTGCTGCAAAAGACCCTTTCATCCCTTGCATTAAAACCTAATTATGGCGGCATTCGTCAGCTCACCCGAGGGATTGAAAAAGAGAGTTTACGCATCACACCCGATGGTACTTTAGCAAAAACCCCTCATCCAAAAGCGCTAGGCTCGGCATTAACGCACCCTAAAATCACTACCGATTATAGTGAAGCGCTACTAGAGTTTATTACCGAACCTTGCTCCAACAGCAGCGCCAACTTAGAACAGCTAAGAGAACTGCACGCATACACCTATCAACATATTAATGATGAAAAGCTCTGGGTAACCAGTATGCCGTGTATGCTAGGCGATGATAATGATATTCCTATTGCGCAATATGGCTCATCTAATAGCGGCACAATGAAATCTGCTTATCGTTTAGGTTTAGGGCACCGTTATGGGCGCTCTATGCAAACCATTGCGGGTATTCATTATAATTTTTCTGTATCGGATGAGTTATGGCAAAGCCTACACGAAGAAGAAAACAGTGATTTATCACTGACTGATTTTAAAACCCAAGGATATTTTCGTTTAATTCGTAACTTTCGTCGTTACTTTTGGCTACTACTGTATTTATACGGCGCATCGCCTGGAGTGTGTCGCAGCTTTGTTGCTAATCGTGATCACAGGTTAGTACCCTTTAATAATAATGAACACAGCTTACATACTCCCTACGCCACCTCGTTACGCATGGGCGACTTGGGTTATCAAAGCAACGCCCAAAATTCATTGATCATTACTTATAATTGTCTCGACAGTTACATTAAAACCTTGTGCTGTGCGATCACTCAAACACATACGGAATATACCAATATTGGTATAAAAGATAACGAAGGCCAGCACCAACAACTGAATGACAGTTTATTGCAAATCGAAAATGAATTTTATAGTGTCATTCGTCCCAAACGCACAGCGGGGCGAGGAGAAACTGCATTAACAGCGTTAGCCAACGGCGGCGTAGAATATATTGAAGTACGCTGCTTAGACATTAACCCTTACGAGCCCGTAGGTATTAGTGAGCAACAAATACACTTTCTTGATACCTTTCTACTCTATTGTTTATTATCGGATAGCCCAACATCCGATAATAATGAATACCAAGATATTCAAGACAATCAACAACGCATGGTTTACGACGGACGCGACCCGAGCTTAACGCTTAAAGATCGCGGTAAAGAACGCTCATTACGCGAATGGGGAAATAGCATCATGGATGAGTTGCAACATGTTGCTGCTATGCTGGATCAAGATGACAGACAAAATACTTATCAAACCAGTGTAGCTAATGAACGTAAAAAAATTGACGATGATTCACTAACGCCTTCGGCAAAAATACTTGCTGACATGAAAAAAGATGACGTTACATTTTTTACTTTTGCAGCAAACATGTCACAACAACAACAACAATATTTTAAACAGTATCCACTAGATGATCGACTATCGTATTACCAGACACTGGCCAAAACGTCGTTAGAAAAACAAGTTGAGATAGAAAAAAATGACGCCATGAGTTTTGACGATTACCTTGCTGATTACTATTCTCAATATGAGCATGTTGCACACTGCGACGAAAATCATGAATAGACGCAAAAAAATGACGCAGATTTTTAAAAAGAAGCAAAAAGCAAAGTCTGCAAAATTACATTCCGCTAAAAAATCTGTTTATATATCTAAAGCAGAACAAGCCATGCTCGCGTCTGAAAAACTGGCTGACCCACTCACTAACGAGCACTCTGCCATTCCCACAGAATGAGGTGCAAACGCATCTCAAATTCTAACTGGTGATATTCTGGCAACATATGTAAGCACAATCGATAAAATGCTTTATTATGCTCTCGTTCTTTTAAGTGTGCCAATTCATGCACAACAATCATTTGCAATAATGCTTCTGAGGTTTTCTTAAATACTGCACCTATACGTATTTCATTTTTACGTTTTAATTGGCTACCTTGTACACGAGAAACATACGTGTGCAAACCTAAAGCGTTATGCAACACATGTATTTTTCCATCATAAACCACCTTACTTAACGGTGCTGACTTTTTCATATACTGTGACTTAAGTGAAGTTACATAATCACGCAAGGCAGGGTCTGTTGTTATATGATGACTCGAAGGATGACGTGCTTGTAAAAAATCAGCCAACTGCGCATTATCTATCAGTTGTTGAACCTGCGAGAGAACATGCGGAGGGTAATTAGCAAGGTATTTATTCACCAGCATAAAAAAATTTATACCAACTCATCAACACCTGTTGATCGCATAGTACTTGCATCATCTTTTGTGGCCTGCGCAACAATTTCATCTACCGATGGTGCGTTCATATCCATACCACCTAATGCTTCAACTAAATCACGAATAAATGCCGTTAACTCTAACGTCATTACTGAAAATTCAATATCAAATTTTTCATGCTCATCTTGCGCTTCAAGGCCATCTGCTTTTTCCTGAATATTATCTTCAAAACGTAAGCGCTTAATCGCTAATTGATCGTCTAAAACAAAGCTCACACCTTCTCGCCATTGCAAACCCAACTTGGTTACAATCATACCTGAGATTAATAACTGATGTATTTCTTCCGCCGCTAAATCTTGATGCTTACAACGAATAACACTACCCGCCTCTTTCTCATCAGATAATTCACACTCATCACCCAATACAAAAGGCAATGGTGCTGCCGCAGAGGTTAGCCATTCTGTCATACCTTGGTGAGGGAGTTGCTTACTCAATAATGGTACAACCGATAGTCGGCCTAACACATCACGCAATGATGATAATAGCTCCTCTGCTTTTGCAGCCGATGCTGCATTAATCACAATGTAGCCTTGCTGTAAGGCAATATATGCAAACTGCAAACTCGAGCGTGTAAACGCTCGTGGTAATAACGTCATGGTAACGTCGTCTTTAATATCTGCGCGTTCTTTGCGGCTAACAGGGCGGCCTTCCTCTTCTGTAATTGAAGCCACTTTTTCTGCAACTGCCTCATTAACAACAGCTGCGGGTAATACTTTTTCTTGTTTCTTCGCGCACACCATTAAAAATTCTTGATTTGCGTGTACTAAACTTTCATCACCGTCACCATGACCTGTCAGCGGAGACACCCATCCATAACGAGAAAGATCTTGACTGTTACACGGCACAAAAGCACTATCTTCTAGTGCGTCATTTAACGATTCGGCATTAATCACTTCACCATTAAGGGTAGGCATATGTATTAGCCGATAAATTCTAAGATTTTTGAACCACATAAAAAACTCTATTATTATTAAAAGTAAGTCAAATAAAAAAATACATCGCTATAGCACGATTAGTCTATTCTTTTTTCTAACTTAAGATGTATGACAGATAGGATATCATCACCCAGCACTTCAGCGCGATGACCATGTAAACGGGAATTAAATGGTTGGTTAGCTGGTAAATAATCTTCTGCTATAAATTTATCGCCAGCAAAAAAATCACGGGTTTCACCGTTGCGTAATTCAATGCGCAATGCGCCTGCTAAAATAATCAGTAGCGTGGGATCACCCGCCACGTGCCAATCGGATGCATAAGAAGCATCACTTTCACGCAAGCGAAAATTAACTGCTTGTTGCTGATCAGATAGTAAACGTTGACTATCGCCATGCAAGCTAATCTCACGCGAAGAAAATACAGAAGCGCCTTCACCATTATTGCTAACAGAGGGAATGGTGATATTTTTAGACATGGTGAATACAACCTTTTAATCGCAACAAACTATAAAGGTATTGTATAAGGAATAAAATAGGAATGCGATGCGTTTATACACATTAGAAATTTAATGTGTATAAACATAAATACATCGATATTTTTATCAGATATTCAAACGATTAATATAGATATTTTATAAAATAATGATCACTATTGCAGCGACACATCATTATGGAATTGATTAAACATAGATACTTTATAAAATAATGATCACTATTGCAGCGACACATCATTATGGAATTAAAACACCATGTTCATATTTGCACCCAATCATGACATAACCCGTCTTGCGTTCAAGTAACGTGACTCCATGGGTATCAATTCCCAATGCCCTTTATATTTACGAGTTTCTTGTCGCTTGTTAGCTATTCATAGCTTTACGCGCTTTGGCTTGACTCAGCTTTAATGTCTTACCATTTACTTTTTTACCTTGTAAACCCGTCTTTAATGGCATTTTCTTTCCATTGAAAAATTAAAGCAACGATTGCGTGCTACCCATATGCACCAAACCCGTCATACTAGATGCACCTTCACCCTTGTCATTCACTGTGACTTTCATCACCTTGCCATAAGGTGAAAACAGACGTTCAGACGCTCTACGTCGTCACTACTGGTTGATAACGGTAAATTATCTACATATATTGCCGCTGATACCGAATGAACCATACCAACGGTGAATACTAAAACTAAAGCCAGTGATGAAATGTGTTTCATTTTTACCCCCCAAATAGATGTATTGTGTGGCACTTGGTGCCATTACGTTAAAATAAAAGACAACTCTTTGATTAAACGTAAACAGGGGGTAAATTTGATAAAAAAGAAGGGATTTTTATTCATTTTTCTCTGCAGTATACGCAGAGTATTTATGTGCTTTGCCTTTCACTTGATCAACAGGATATTTAATTTCATTTTTTTGCATTTTTTTATGTACCGCATCAACCACATCTACATTCAATTGCTGACTTAATAACAATAAATACATTTGTACATCTGCAATTTCTTCACTCACTGCCTGTATGGCATCTGCAGGCAATGTGTTAGATTGCGCTTCTGTTAGCCATTGAAAATGCTCCATCAATTCTGCCACTTCAACACTCAATGCCATCGCTAAATTTTTAGGGGAATGAAATTGATGCCAGTCACGCGCATCTGCAAATGCGGCTAATTTAGCATGAATAATATCTAGCTCAGACATTCGGTAAAACCTCGGCTTATTATCGGAGTATCAAAGATTATACCGAAAGTCATTGGCTTGTTAATAGATCGCGCGCTCTGCGGCTTAACGCTGAACTACAAAGTGCACAAAGAAAAGATCCAATACGCCTTCTTCACCATCTTCTTCTAATAGCAATGTCTTTACGCCTGCTAACGCAGTTGCCCGCAAGCGTTCTTTGCCTTCTACGGTATCTACGTCTTCATCGCTCTGACGACTAAATAACGACACCATATAATCACGTATTAAAGGCAAATGATGCCGTACGGCATTCGATGCTGCTGTATCTTTTACACGTAAAGAAATTTCCACTTTAATATATTTAAGCTTGCCCTGCCCCCCATAATTTACCACCAGCGCAGGTTTAATTGGGATATATAGCGGCTTAGAAAAAATAGCTGGCTCTTCGACTTCTTCTTCGGCCATACCGTTGGTCGCGTAAGTCGCTAACGCTATCATGATCATGACTATCACGGCTTGTAAGGATTTTTGCATCAATGTATTCTCCAAAATGTTACGGTATGCTTTTAGTATAGAAGCTTCGCCATATTTACCAATAAAAGTTCAAGGATTCATTGTGCTCTCTCTGCTTTGCCACCCCCATAGTCAACGTCATATATATTTAAGCCTCTGGCTAGGTGCTACATTATGTATTGCCATTGCTCTGTTTATGCAGTATCAAATGGATCTCATCCCTTGCGCACTTTGCATGACACAGCGTGTATTTATCATTGCTGTTGGCCTTATAGCCCTTGCCGCTTGGCTGCATAAGCCACAAGGACTGGCAAACGCGCTTATCCAATATTAGGGATGCTATTTGCCGCCATTGGTGCTGGTTTCTCAACACGCCATGTATGGTTACAAAGCCTGCCTGAAGATCTTGCTCCTGCCTGCGGCCCTACATTGGGGTATTTGCTAGAAAATGTCCCTTGGGTTGAAGCCCTTACAGTACTCCTACAAGGCGACGGTAATTGCGCAGAATCAGTCTGGTCATTTCTAGGCCTTACTATCCCAGCGTGGACGTTAGTAATTTTTATCGGATTTTTCACCCTAAATGGGTTTATACTCTGGTTAAGCATGAAACAGAGATAGCAATGTCCGCACATGACCTGCGGTGATATATCTTCGGTAATTAATTACTTAGGGTATTTGCAAATACCGCCAACGTTGACTATTTTTATACTAACGTTACCAGAAATGTATCGTTAAATAAGAATAGCCAATAGCATCATTGTTATTTTAAAAGCCCATATTATGTAGTTAGGAGTTTACCCATGTTAGAAAATTGCCAATCCGCTAAAGAACGTTGGGGCGGAGTGAATGAGATTATTGATCGTTGGTTACACGAAAGACAGCAATTACTTGTCTCTTATTGCGATTTATCAAACACCAAAACCTTTGATGAAGAAAATGTTGTTCACCAAAACCAAGTCAAAACGTTATGCCAAATTTTAGTAGATTATGTCTCGGCGGGGCATTTTGAGATTTATGATCAGCTCATCAAAGAAGGAAAAGACTTTGGCGACAAAGAAGGCTTAAAAAAAGCAGCCGCTTTATATCAAATCATTGATAACACAACAGAAACACTGTTAGATTTTAATGATAAATACCAAGAAACCGACGATTTAACCGAACTCGCCAATGATTTATCATCAATGGGGCAAGGTTTAGAACCACGCTTTTCAGCAGAAGATCAAATGATTGAGGTATTACACAACTGCCATAAAGATATGGTGGCATAAACACGCCTTTTTCACTCCCCCTCTGTAAATATCGACTACGCTTATATTAACCCTGTTAGTTGATATTTATATGAGGACATCCCCATTCGTACACATACCCCTCACATGTATTTTACGATTATTATTGGCCTTTTGTGCGGCTTACTAACAGCTTGCGGCGATAAAAATCTACCCACACGCTCTATAGAAATGGCCAGTAAAGGCATCAACGGCGGCGCATTATCCAATGATGGGCAATATGCTGTGGTGGGCTCAATATTTCATGGAGGCAGTTTTTGGCGTACAAGCGATGGCGAGCGCATCTACAACTGGAACCATAGCGATAAAGAAGATGATCGCATTATTATCTCTGCCGATATTAGCACCAGCAAT
This sequence comes from Candidatus Endobugula sp., assembly GCA_965225895.1. GTDB lineage: Bacteria > Pseudomonadota > Gammaproteobacteria > Pseudomonadales > Cellvibrionaceae > Endobugula. The sequence continues at coordinate 2,301,439 of CBDDBR010000011.1, read as the reverse complement.
ACACATGCTCTAACTGCCGATGCTGCCAGCATTGTATTGTGGGATGTGGATACTGGACGTGCAACACGCTTTTGGACATCGCCCGCTGAAGTACTAGCGAGTCAGCTAAGTGCCAACGGGCGTTATGCTATTTTGGGACTGGCTGATCACTCAGCTGTCATTTTTGATGCGATACGTGGCGGCATTGTACGCACACTACACCACAAAGGACGCGTACGCAGTGTCGATATGAGCCAAAATCGTCAACTAGCAATCACAGGCTCTGAAGATCAAACCGCCACTGTGTGGCGCTTAGAAGACGGGCAAGCCTTATTTAATATCAATCATAAAGAGGATGTACAGCTAGTTAAGCTCAGTCACGATGGGCGCTATGCTCTCAGTGCCGCCAAATATGATCGTGCTGAATTATGGGATATTCCATCGCAAAAAAGTTTAGGCATTATTCCTTTAGAAAAAGAGCAGCTCAAGCGCGGACTACGCATTACTGCGGCAGAATTTAGCGCAGATGGCACCTCTTTATTATTGGGCTACCCTAATCGCGTCGTAGAGTTACGTCGCCTACCGTCATTAACTGTTATTCAATCGTGGACGCTGCCCAAGCGTAATCAATGGCAGCCCAGTGCTGCTGCCGTTATCGATCTTGCCTATGACAAACATCACGACCACTATTGGGCCATGTCGTCTGATGGCTTTGTTCATCGCATGCAATAAATATTACTGCAGTGACAGACATCCCCAGAGAATAAAAAAATGGCATAAAAAAAGCCCTCATAAAGAGGGCTTTTTTTACAGAACATGCGCTTATTGAGCGGCTGGCTGTTCTGCTTTTGCGACTTCAAGTAATTCAACTTCAAATAGCAACGTCGCATTAGGACCAATAACTGGACCTGTACCACCTGGGCCATAGGCTAAGTCAGAAGGTACTACAAGTTCAAACTTATCACCCACATTCATTAACTGTAATGCTTCTACCCAACCAGGAATCACGCCACCTACAGGGAAAGAAGCTGGCTCACCACGATCATAAGAACTATCAAATACCGTACCATCAACTAACGTACCTTTATAATGTACCGTTACTGTATCTTCAATGGCAGGCTTATCACCGTCACCCGCAGTGATTTCTTTATATTGTAAGCCGCTTTCAGTGGTCACTACGCCTTCTTTCTGACCATTTGCTGCAAGATACGCTTGGCCTTCTTCGGTATTTTTCGCTGACACCGCTTCTAATTCTGCTTTTTGCGCTGCTTGTGCACGCTCCTGAATCGCAGACAAGGTATTACGCTTTTCTTCTTCGGTTAAACGCAATTCTTTACCTTCTTGCACTTCTGTAATCGATAAAGATAGCGCTTCTAAATCCAACTTAATACCATCGCGCTGAAATTGCGTCGCGATGTTCTCACCCACAATGTAGCTTAAACGCTGGTCTAATGTTCCTAATGGCGCAGACGTTTCTGCTTCAGCCGCAATAGCTTCTAATACTGGAGTTTCTGCTTTTTCACCACCACATGCGGTTACAATCATTGTTGCGGCTGTTAACGCTGCAAAGGTCTTTAGTTTCATTGTTATTCCTTATGGTTATTGTCTATAACTGTTATCGTTGTTTTATACTGATATTATTTAGTACAAAAATCGAGTATACATTGGGGTACACATATACACACAAAAGTAGCATAGAATAATATACCAAACTATCCGATTAAGATACGGGTGAACAACACCGCTAAAATGCGTGATGCTGCCTTCTATCACCCACAACCGCTATACACTGAATCTCACACGATAAAGGCGACGATTTGCCACTATAAAACTCACACAGTTCTACCTTATTCGTATGGCATTGGGTAAACTAAGCCCTTCTCACACGGCCTGCAGCCCTAACAACAAAGAGATCCGTATTAGCCACATGACACGTTCATTTCTCAATACCGTTAAGCCCTATTGGGAGCTCATGCGCTTTCACCGCCCGATTGGTATTTTATTATTACTTTGGCCAACGTATTGGGCATTATGGTTAGCCGCCGAAGGCATGCCTGATATTAAAATACTCATTATTTTTACACTCGGCGTCATTCTTATGCGCGCCGCTGGCTGTGTCATTAACGATATTGCCGACCGTAATATTGACCGCTATGTAGAGCGTACACAGTCGCGACCTATCACCTCTGGGCGCATTACAGTGAAAGCTGCACTTGCTGTGTTTATGGCACTCATCATTACCGCCTTCGTGCTCGTGCTTTTTACCAACACCTTAACGATTTACCTATCATTAGCGGCTGTTGCTTTGGCTTGCTGCTATCCATTTATGAAGCGCTACACCCATTTGCCGCAGGTCGTGTTGGGTGCTGCGTTTTCTATGAGCATTCCGATGGCTTTTGCGGCACAAACACAGGAACTTAATCCCATACTATGGCTAATTTACACCACCAATGTGTTGTGGACGGTTGCTTACGATACGCTGTATGGAATGACCGATCGAGAATACGATAAAAAAATAGGTGTAAAATCTACGGCTATTTTATTTGAAGAAAATGACCGCATGATTATTGGCTCTATTCAATTATTAGCGTTGCTGGGCTGGTTTATGATGGGGCATCGATTTGAATTAAGCCCTATATATTTTGTATGCCTTATCGTGGCTGCACTACTTATGGCATACCAACAATGGATTATTCGATACCGCCAACCCTCTGCCTGTTTTCGTGCATTCACCAACAACCACTGGGTAGGTTTTAGTGTATTTATCGGAATTTTGGCACATTATGCTTTATTTTCTTGATTGTTAGCCCCCAAGTTAATCATTGACACAAAACTGTAACAATCTCTGGGTTTAATGCTAGGATATATTTATTGAGCAGCAGGTTAATCCAAATGAGCCAAAATAAAACCATTCTAATTGTTGATGATGAAGCCGCTATACGTGACATGTTGCGCATCGCTTTAGAAATGGCCGACTATCACTGTATTGAAGCATCAAATACTCAAGACGCGCACACCCTAATCATTGATGAAACTCCCAGCCTCATATTATTAGATTGGATGTTACCTGGCACTAGCGGTATCGATTTAGCGCGCCGACTGAAAAAAGACGAGTTAACCGCAAGTATCCCTATTATTATGCTCACAGCCAAAAGTGAAGAAGACAATAAAATACAGGGGTTAGAGGTTGGTGCTGATGATTACATCACTAAGCCATTTTCACCACGTGAACTGGTTGCTCGACTCAAAGCCGTATTACGCCGTACAGAAGGTGCATCTGCCCTTGGCCCCATAGAAGTTGAAGGATTGCGTATGGATCCTGTCAGCCATGTTGTCACTATCGACGATCAACCTGCTCAAATGGGGCCTACAGAGTACCGCTTACTCGAGTTTTTTCTTACTCATCAAGATCGCGTATATACCCGCGGACAGCTGCTCGATCATGTGTGGGGTGGTAACGTATATGTAGAAGAGCGTACAGTAGACGTGCATATACGACGCTTACGCAAAGCACTCAATAGCCACGACAAGCTTATTCAAACCGTACGGGGTGCTGGCTACCGCTTTTCAGCCAAATTAGTGGCTAACGGATAAGTTTGATATTGCCTGATGGCGGCGCGAAAATAATTCATCCCTGTATCAAGCTTCGCTATAATTCGCTCTATAATCTCCGTTATACTATCCACTATACTCGCGGAATGACGAACTATTCATTTCGTCATACACTCCCGTTAAGAGGCAGCCTGTACTGTGCGCAAAGATTTTGACCTAGAAATTCAGCGACTCTTTATCATCGCCATTATCTGTCTTATTGTGGGCATCGTTATTGGCCACATACTGCCTATTCTTCTCTTAGGCTGCATTAGTTACATTGCTTGGACCTTATTCCAAATTAAACAATTGGAGCACTGGTTACAAAAACGTTTATTATCAAACATACCCGATGCTAGTGGCGTATGGGGCAATATTTTTGATCATTTAAGTCGCGAAAAAAAACGACAAATCAAAGAAAAGAAACGCCTCAAAGGCATTATTCACCGAGTTGAAACCATGACAGGCGCATTAAATGACGCCGTTATCTTACTCAACAGCGACCAAACAATTAGCTGGTTAAATGAATCATCTCAAGATTTACTTAGCCTTAAAAAAACAGATATTGATAGCCCCATCACAAATTTAATTCGTAACCCACTATGGGTGAATTATTTAAATCATGGCGATCATACGTTACCGTTAGTATTGCCATCTACCTATAACATTGAACAACGTTTAGAATTTCGTATTAATCATTTTGGTGATGGCGAAAGCTTACTGATTGTACGTGATGTGACTCGCTTGTATAAATTAGAACAAATGCGTAAAGACTTTGTCGCTAATGTTTCTCATGAATTACGCACGCCTCTCACTGTTATTTCTGGTTATTTAGAAACACTCGAAGACTCTATGTCGCTAGATGCTCGCTGGCAAAAACCCGTACAGCAAATGCAACAACAAGCATCACGCATGACAACACTCATTAATGATTTAACCATGCTATCTATTTTAGAAACCGAGGGGTTAAATAAAAAGCAATCGAGCGTTCAGCTCTTACCCTTGCTACAAATGATTATGGATACCGCACAAAGTGTTAGCGGCGATAAAAACCATGAGCTACAACTAGAATGTGACCCAACAGTCGCCATTATTGGTAACGACCGAGAACTACACAGTGCGTTTTCAAATCTTATTACTAATGCTATTAAATACTCGCCACCTGAAAAACAAATTACCGTAAAAGTGGGCAAAAATTTTACTGGCGGCGTAGATGTGAAAGTGATTGATAATGGCTACGGTATCGAACGACAACACATTCACCGTTTAACCGAACGTTTTTATCGAGTAGATGCTAGCCGATCTATTGAGACGGGCGGCACAGGTTTAGGGCTCGCTATTGTTAAACATATTTTAGCGCGTCACGATGCCCGCCTTAATATTAGCAGCCGCATCAATCAAGGCAGTACCTTTTCTGCTATTTTCCCAAAAAATCGAGTTGAAGAATTCACTGACGAACCGCTTGATACTGAATCATAATAACAGAGGCACTTTCACTCTGAAGCATTTCACCGCCACGTTTATACGTTCTATACACGATATTTCTGCAACACAATGGAATCAACTTTGTGGTATCGACTATCCCTTTTTACGCCACGAATTTTTTGCCGCAATGGAAGACAGCCGTAGCACCTGTGCCGATACGGGCTGGCAAGCTCACCACCTGCTGGTATTTAATCAACACGATTTGATCGCTGTCATGCCTCTCTTTATCAAAACACACTCGTATGGTGAATATGTTTTTGACTGGTCGTGGGCCGAGGCTTACCAGCGACACGGCATGTCTTATTATCCAAAACTACTTAACGCCATACCTTTTACACCTGCTACTGGGCCACGATGGGCCATACATTCATCATATATAGAAGATGATGTATTAGCATTTATGAGCGAAGCCATTATTACTGAGGCAAAAACCATACAGGCGTCTTCGTGCCATAGCTTATTTTCTCATCTCGAGAAATCACTGTTATTAACACATCAACAATGGCAACAACGTACAGGGTATCAATACCATTGGTTTAATAAAAATTACTGCGATTTTGATGATTTTTTATCGAGCATGAGCTCACGAAAAAGAAAAAACATTAAAAAAGAAAGAAAAAAAATAATACAACATAATATTATTATTGATATTGCCAGCGGCGCTAATATTAGCACTGAAGACTGGGAAAACTTTCATCTTTTTTATCAAATAACTTATATGAAACGCAGCGGTCATACAGGATATTTATCGGCTGATTTTTTCCCCTTGCTGGCAAAAAACTTATGTGAAAATATCGTCATGATGCAAGCATCAATCATTAATGATAGCGATAAAAAAGAAACCGTTGCTGCCGCATTATATTTTAAAGATAGCACAACCTTGTATGGTCGTTATTGGGGATGTAAAGAAAATTTTGATAGTTTGCACTTTGAATTATGCTATTACCAAGGCATAGAATACGCCATAAAAAATAAATTGCAGCGCTTTGATCCTGGCGCCCAAGGTGAGCACAAAATTCAACGAGGGTTCACACCAATAAAAACTTACTCGAATCATTGGATGGCACATCATGATTTTAATGATGCCATCCAACAATTTTTACAGGTAGAAGAAAAAGAAGTAGAGCAATACATTCAAGAAGCTAGCACGCTATTACCCTTTAAAGATATGACTTAAAGAGCGTGACTATTTTTTTGGGGACCCCGTTTTTTGAAAAACAAGTAATCGATTATTCGCAGGCATGGCCTGATCTTCTACACATTGCAAACCATTATCGTTTGCTAAGCATTGAATTTTCTCACTATCTCTAATACCGCTCGCTTGCCCCAAAGACTGCAAGTGCTTATCAAACTGCGCATTACTCTCACTGGTATATTGACCATTATAATTAAACGGGCCATAGATAATACACAAGCCTTTCTCCGCTAAAACAGTGGTCATATGTTTAAAAAATAACTCCACATGCTGCCAAGACATAATATGCAATGTATTAGCTGTAAAAATTGCATGATATTTATTGTTTGTCCAATGAGGCGACGCCACATCGATAGTGAGAGGAGCAAGACAATTAGTAAGATTGGTTGTGCCTAACCAAGCATGAATACCCGAATGATTCACCGCTAAATCACTTGTTTACCAAGTAATGGTTGGTAAGTGCTGAGAAAAATACACCGAATGTTGACCCGTACCACTGCCTATTTCTAGTACAGAGGTATTGTCATTCAATAAGCGCTGTAAGTGATCTAAAATAAAACGTTGATTGTTTGCACATGCTTGAGAAAAAGGAGGGTTCATTCGTTATCACCAATAAAATATAGATGGCTATATAGTATCAGTTTATACCCATTTAACTTGACCGCGATAAACGATTTTTCTTTTTCCTTTATGTTCTTCTGGTACGTCTTGTTTATCTGAAGAGTCGGCTTGTTGACTACCGCGATAAACAACGCCTTGCTGCCCTTTACCTTCTTGGACTGCCGGTTTTTCAAGAGTTACCGAATGAAAATTTATTCCCTTGCTATTAAAAAATTCTATTTGCTTTGGTGATAACAGTAATGTGACCTTTTTTAAACATTCTAATACGTTGTTGTCGTCACTAAGTAACGAAAACTTTAATACCTTCGCAACTTCTTCTGCACCATTATAGATATTAAAACGACGCCCTTCTTTTATTTCTAATTCCATAGCCAGTGCTGCAATCGCAGCTTTTAATTTATCTTTTTTTTGCGCTGATTTAGTGCTATCACTCATAAACGAATCCTTTTGGTGCAAAAATTTAACGGGGATATTATTTTTTAGTTATTTTTTTACCTTTTTACTCGTAAATATATGTATAGCAATAAAGTAAGTGCATAACAAGTTTCATATTCAACGATAGTGATAGCAAAAATAGAAAATAATGGCGTATTTTTTTATTAATAACCACAATGTTCTTTTTTGGTGCAAAAAAAAGCGGCTCAACATTCGTTGAGCCGCTTCTCTTCTCTATTCCTTTAGAGAAAAATTACATTACCTTAAGGTTAAGATAATTTATTGAAAATCTTTTTCTGTTAACGTCACTAAGTCTTTAGCGTTATTCGCAAATTTAGCACGAAGGTCGTCAGATAGTGGAATCATGCCACGCTCTGCTAAGTAACCTTCTGGACCCCATGTGCTTTCTTTTGTAAATTCAGCAGCATACTCTTTAATACCAGGTACAACACCTACATGATTTTTCTTAATGTAGAAGTATAGTGGACGAGAAATTGGGTAGCTTTTATCAGCAATGGTTTCAAATGTTGGTGCATTACCTTCGATTAATGAACCTTGTACTTTATCTGAATTCTCTTCTAAGAAGCTAAAGCCAAAAACACCTAATGCTGATGGGTTTTTAGTTAGCTTTTGTACGATTAGGTTATCATTCTCACCTGATTCAACATAAGCGCCGTCTTCACGAACAGTATGGCAGATGCCTTTGTATTCTTTTTTCAGTGACTTAGCTAATGCTTTATCGCCTGCTTTTTTCGCTTTTTTAGATGCAGACTTAATATCTTTAATCCAATCAAACTTCTTACAACCACCTTCCATTGCTAATTCAGCAAACGCATCACGTGTACCAGAAGTTGGTGGTGGGCCAAATACTTCAATTTTATTTGCTGGAAGTGTTGGGTTAACATCTTTCCAAGTTTTATATGGGTTAGCAATTAAGCCTTCTGAACCTGAAGGGTTAGGTACATTTTTCGCTAACGCTAAAAATAAATCTTTACGTGTTAATTTCATTGGTGCAGTTGCTGTAGAGTTAGCAACAACAATACCGTCAAAACCAATCAGTACTTCAACAACTTCAATGCCATTTGCAGAACATTTTTTGAATTCTGTGCTTTTCATACGACGTGAAGCATTCGTTACGTCTGGGTGTGATACACCGTTACCAGCACAAAATAATTTAGCACCACCACCTGAACCTGTTGATTCAATGGTTGGTGTTTTAAAGCTCGTTGTTTTACCGAATTTTTCAGCAACAACAGTAGCAAAAGGATATACCGTAGAAGAACCTACGATACTGATATTATCACGAGCAGATGCTGTAACACTGGTAAGCGCTAATGCAGCAACGGTAGCAACAGCAGCAAGTTTAAATTGTTTCACAATGGCCTCCAAAGAGAATGTAGTAGTTATAGTCGTAATGACGAGTTAATTAATCATCTGAAGCCATACTAATCAACTAGTATGACAGTAATATGACAATATGTAATACTAAGCTCATTGTAGCTGATGTTATGCTTTACACCCTCATGTCAGACCTCTATTATCAACATCCGCTTGGCTAAATACGCCATCACAGAACAGTATATGAGCAGAAATTAAGGTAAAACAACGTGAAGATAGTATTATTAACCGTGGTAAGCGCGCTATTACTTGTGGGCTGTAGTAATAAACCCATTAAAAACGCAGATAACGATAAGCCAGATAACACCACACCTGCGCCCTCATCACCTGTTGTATATGATACGAAGAAACCCACAAGTTTTGCTGAATACAAGCAATGGCGACGCAGTAACGACCCAGATAGTGAAGCTTATGCAGAATTTAAGGCTTGGGAAGCCAAGCAACGTGAATGGAAATTGAAAAACGAGCAATAATCACTCGTTAATTATATTGATACCAAGCAGAAAGTACGTACTGACTGCTTGATCCCTACATACAACATTATCCTTACTGTTGCTCTTCTCTTGTAAATACCCAATCATTTCCTTTTGATAACTCTGCATTGTATTGGTACCCGTCGGTATCAAATTGCTTTAGTTTAGAGACATCGGTTATTTTATGCTTAATGGCATAAGCTGCCATAAGGCCACGTGCTTTTTTAGCATAGAAGCTAATTATCTTATATTGACCATTTTTACTGTCTTTAAAGATAGGAGTAATAATATCTGCGGCTAATTCGGCTTTTTTTACCGATTTAAAATACTCATTAGATGCTAAATTAACCAATACATCGCTCTTATTTTTCTTTAATTGCTTATTTAATGTATCGGTAATCACACTGCCCCAAAACTGATAAAGGTCTTTGCCTCGCAAATTTTCAAAGCGTGTGCCCATTTCTAAGCGATAAGCTTGCATTAGATCTAACGGGCGCAAGATGCCATACAAGCCAGACAATATACGTAAATGCTGCTGTGCAAAGCTAAAATCTTCTGTACTGAACGATTCCGCATCCAAGCCTACATACACATCACCTTTAAAGGTTAAAATGGCCTGCTTTGCGTTTTCAGAAGTAAAAGGCAGCTGCCAATCTTGGTAGCGTTCATAATTTAGAGTACCTAACTTATCGCTAATACTCATAAGCGCGGATACATCTTGTGGCGCTAATCGGCGCAGGTCATTAATGAGCAACTGCGCTTCATCTAGTAGCTCTGCTTGAGTGCTTTTTTTAATCGGCGCGGGGGTATCAACATCAAGCTTTTTAGCGGGTGATATCAGCATCAACATAGTCATTGCCTTTTAGTGTTTTAATTATTCGGGTTTTAAAATATCGTTCCACCAATTCAACGGTGTCACGCCATCAGTAGGGTCATATACATTGCCATAAACCCATGCACATTGGTCACCGCTCACGTATTTATTCAATAGATCTTCTATTGTGGTGAAGCCGCAGCTCACATGAATGCTATATACGAGAAAACGTGGTGTTTCGGTATCTAGCTCACCGCCAAGCTTTTCTAGCGCTGGAGTTAGCTGCTCATTAATGGCGTGTAAATCTTGCCTTGCATACACACGAATACATAGATTACCGCTGTGCTGCAAAATTTCAAATTCTTTACTTTCTGGCAACATTTTTACCGTATCACCACTGGCAAGGCCACGAATAAAAGCCGGTGATTTTACTAACTGAAAACTGTCGTCTTCATTTTGTCGAACGGCTAAACGTTCAACCACAGGTTGCCCTTGTGGGTCATTTCCCGCAAATATTTCTATTACTTGTAGTGCTGTCATATTTAATACTATTTAATCAACGGTTGTGAAAGTCTATCAACAAGCCTTATTATACGGGAATAATGGAGGTATAAATATGCGTATTATTTTAATCAGTGTATTGCTTTGCAGCATGGCACTTGCTGGCTGCGGCATAAACCCTGTCACAGGAAAAACCCAATTTACTTTAATGAGCCCTGCTCAAGAGATCGCCATTGGTGAACAGCAGTACTCACCCAGCCAACAATCTCAAGGCGGTGCTTATCTGGTTGATAAAACAGTTAATGCCTATGTTAATCGTATTGGACAATCATTGGCTAAACACAGTGCACAACCCGATTTGCCTTACGAATTTGTGGTATTAAATAATGATGTACCCAATGCATGGGCATTACCGGGTGGAAAAATTGCCATTAATCGAGGCTTATTGGTCTTATTAGAAGATGAAGCACAGTTGGCGGCAGTATTGGGTCACGAAGTTGTTCATGCCGCTGCACGCCATAGTGCCGAGCAAGCGGCTACACGCACAGGAATTAGCTTATTAACCGTATTATTACAAACACAAACGGACAACCCTTTATATCAACAAGGCGCGGCACTAGGCAGTGGTGCTGCACAAGCACACTATGGCCGCGAAAACGAGTTAGAATCAGATTATTACGGCATTAAATATATGGTTGCAGACGGTTATGACCCACAAGGGGCTGTCGAACTACAACAAACTTTTTTACGTCTTTCACAAGAACGAGGCAGCTCAGGCTGGTTAGAGAAACTCTTTGCTAGTCATCCGCCATCGGCTGAACGCGTACAAAAAAACCAAGCACATGCGAGAACATTGCCTAAAGGAAAACGTAATAAAGCTGAATTTTCTCGCGCTATTCAACAGATGACAAAAGATCAAAAAGCATATGATCTCCATAATGATGCATTAAAAGCAACAAAAGAAAAAGATTGGGATAAAGCCCTATCACTCACCAATCAGGCTATTAAACGTCAACCTAAAGAAGCGCGCTTTCATATTACTAAGGGCCGCCTACTAAACGAGACAGGTGAAAGTAAAAAAGCAGTTACCGCATTTAACCAAGCCACTAAATTAGAACCGCAATATTTTGCTGGCTTTTTCTATCGTGGTTTAGTGAATCAAAAAATTAAAAATGCAAATGCTGCAGAAAAAGATTTTTTAGCCAGTAATAAATTATTAGAAACAGGCATCGCTAATTATTATTTAGGCGATATTGCATTAGCTAAAAAACAACGTTCTTCAGCTATTAAGTACTATAAGCGTGCTGCACAAGGTGGCGGCGACATTGCTAAGGCAGCAACAGAAAAATTACAAACACTCGGCATTCAATAACTATTAAACCATAAAAAAAGCCCCTGTTAGAGATCTAACAGGGGCTTTTTTTATTCTTTACAATATAAGTATAAGCATTAGCTTTTCTTATTAACTTGCTTCGCCATTTCATCTGCGCTTTGGTGACGAACATCTAATCCTTTTACTAAATAAATAATTTGCTCAGAAATATTGCCTGCATGATCACCAATACGTTCTAGCGCACGTAAAGCCCAGATCACATTCATAGAACGGCTAATATTGCGTGGGTCTTCCATCATATAAGTAATCAACTCACGCATTGCTGTACCATATTCACGGTCAACTTCTTTATCTTTATTCACAACACTTAATGCCATATCAACATCATAACGAGCAAAAGCCGTAAGTGTTGAATTAACAATTTCTTGCACGTGACGACCTAAATTACGCAGCTCACTAAAGCCATGAGGTAATTCTTCGTTCTCAGAAATTGCAATCGCCATTTTAGCAATTTTATTTGCTTCATCACCAATACGCTCTAAGTCGCGCGTTGATTTTGAAATCGCCATAACTAAGCGTAAATCAGATGCCGTTGGTTGACGACGCGCAATGATTTGCGTACACAAATCATCAATAGCCATTTCGCGTACATCAACATCTTTTTCAACACTCATGACTTCTTGCGCTAAATCAATATTAACGTCTGTAATTGCATTTACCGCGTTAACCATTTGCAATTCAACAATGCCGCCTAATTCCAAAAACTCTTTCTTTAAGTCATCCAAGGCTGAGTTGTATTGTTGCGAAATATGTCTATCGATATTTAACTTATCCACTGTATTCTCCCGTTATGCTGGTATGCTCGCCATGCCACTATGCGCCATACTTTATCTCATCAATACAATTAACCAAAACGTCCTGTAATGTACGCTTCTGTTAAATCATGATCAGGATTAGTAAACACTTTTTCTGTTTCATTAACTTCGATGAGTTTGCCTAAGTGAAAATACGCAGTTCTATGTGATACACGAGCCGCTTGTTGCATGGAGTGCGTAACAATAGCAATGGTATAGTTTTGGCTTAGCTCATCAATAAGCTCTTCAATTTTTGCTGTTGCAATAGGATCCAGTGCCGAACACGGCTCATCCATTAAGATCACTTCTGGACTCACTGCAATAGTACGAGCAATACATAAACGTTGTTGCTGACCACCCGACAAACCTGTTCCTGGTTGCATCAATCGGTCTTTCACTTCATCCCATAAGCCTGCTTTCTGTAAACTGGTTTCTACTATTTCATCTAAATCAGAACGACGATCAGCCAAGCCATGAATACGTGCACCATAGGCTACATTATCATAAATAGATTTAGGGAATGGATTTGGTTTTTGAAACACCATGCCTACACGAGCTCGTAAAGGCACTACATCCATTTTTTTATCGTTAATATCTTGCTCTTCTAAAAGGAATTGGCCCTGAACACTACAAATATCAATCGTGTCATTCATACGATTTAAGCAACGCAAAAAGGTCGATTTACCACAACCCGATGGGCCAATCATAGCCACGACTTCGTTCGTGCCAATATCTAAATTAACATCATAAATCGCTTGTTTCTCACCATAAAAAACATTGACGTTACGCATAGACATTTTAGGGCTATCACACAGTGGTTTACCTACGGTTGTATATGCTTCATCGTTTTCTTTTGTGATGGTATTACTGTTTGTTATATTCTTGTCTGACACAAAATCGCCTGCTGCTTCTGCTATTACATTAGTGTTCATGGGAAATCCCCAAATTCATTAATCAAATAATTTTACTGTTAACTACCAACGACGCTCAAGACGACGTCTTGCCCACACCGCCAAAGTGTTCATAATTATTAAAAATATTAATAGTATTAATATAGCGGCTGATGCTTTTTCATTAAAGCCTGTATCGGCATTTCTAAACCATTGGAAAATTTGCATCGGCAATACCGTTGAAGGATCTGTAATGCTTGTTGGAATTTCTGGAATAAATGCCGCCATACCAATCATTAACAGTGGTGCACTTTCACCTAACGCTTGTGCCAATCCAATAATTGTACCCGTTAACATGCCTGGCATTGCCAGTGGCAACACATGGTGCAATGTCACTTGCATTTTTGATGCCCCTAAGCCATAAGCCGCTTCACGTATTGATGGAGGAACAGACTTAATAGCTGCACGACTAGAAATAATAATCGTTGGCAAAGTCATTAATGTGAGCACTAAACCGCCCACTAATGGAGTGGAGCGAGGAAAACCAAAAAATGCCAAAAATATTGCCAAGCCTAATAAACCAAAAATAATAGATGGCACCGCTGCCAAATTATTAATATTTACTTCAATCAGGTCTGTCCATTTATTTTTAGGCGCGTATTCTTCAAGATAAATAGCTGCCGCTACCGCAATAGGAAAAGATAATAATAACGTCACCAGTAACAAGTAAAACGAACCCATCACCGCACCACGAATACCCGCTTCTTCAGAGTGTGCAGAATCACCCGTACTAAAAAAGGCCCAATTAAACTTACGCTGTATAACACCGCTCTCTAGGGCTGTATGTAACCACTCTAATTGCTGTTCGTTAAATACGTGTTTACCCGGCTCACCCGCTTCACCTAATCGCTTTAGATAAAAATCGACTTTATCGTCAACTAACGCCCATACAACAATATTGGTATTGATAATATTATCAGCATCAACTTTAAATTTATCTTGTAGTAAATACCCCGTGCCATCAACAGACAATATATTACGTACGTGTTTTTTCTCTTTTCTTGAGCTGACATCAAAATGCTTATATGCCGCTCGTTTAACAACCGCAGAATAATTTGCGGCGAGAATTTGGTCTTTATTTTTAGTATCCGTAATGCCTAATGTTTCCGCATCCAATTCCACAGGCAGAGACATATAATGATATGTAAAACCACTTAAGCCTTTACCAATAATATTAGTAAATAAAAACAATACGCATAACAAACCAAAGGCGATAGACAACACACCATAAAAACGAAAGCGTTTTTCTGCTCTATAGCGCTTGCCTAGTGTTCTATTTACACGGTCAATAGTTTTTATTGATTGATCAGTCATATTGTTCACGATACTTTTTAACAATATTGAGTGCTAAAAAGTTTAGCCCCAATGTAATAACAAATAACATTAAGCCTAAGGCAAATGCCGCTAAAGTTTTGGCGCTGTCAAATTCATGATCGCCAATTAATAATGTTGTCATTTGAACCGTTACTGTTGTTACCGACTCTAACGGATTAAACGTAAGGTTTGCTGCTGTACCAACGGCCATCACCACAATCATTGTTTCACCGATGGCACGTGACACAGCCAATAAAATAGCACCAACAATACCCGGCAATGCCGCAGGAAAAATCACTTTTTTGATGGTTTCAGATTGAGTAGAGCCTAAGCCGTAAGCGCCATCTCGTAGCGATTGAGGTACCGCATTAATCACATCATCAGACAGTGATGATACAAAAGGAATAATCATCACCCCCATCACCAAGCCCGCCGCAAGCGCACTTTCGCCCGCTACATGTAAGGGGCCAAAGCTAACACTTAAAAAATCAATATTTAGCGCTAAGCCATGCAACGCATTTTTTATCATTGGCGCGACGGTTAAAGCCGCAAAAAAGCCATAAACAACCGTAGGAATACCCGCTAATATTTCTAATACAGGCTTCACAATACCGCGCACGTTATTACTCGCATATTCGGATAAGTACACCGCTGTCATCAACCCTGAAGGCACCGCTACCAGCATTGCTATCGCAGATATGAGCAAGGTACCCGTAAATAAAGGAATCGCACCGAAAGCACCCGAACTGCCCACCTGATCTTCTCGAATGGATAATTGAGGGCTCCACTGAGTACCAAAGACAAACTCATGTATTGGCACAATTTGAAAAAAGCGAATAGATTCAAATAAAACAGAAAAAACAATGCCTATGGTGGTTAAAATCGCCAAGGTAGAGCAACTTAATAAAAACAGCATAAATACACGTTCAACGCCATTACGTGCTTTATATTCGGGCTTCACTTTAAGCCAGCCCCACGCTCCCGCCGCCAATAATGTGCAAAATATAACAACACTTAGCGCTGCTGCGCTAATTCCACGTAAGCTATTCACACGCTCTGCTGCTGCATTCATTTCTGGTGATGCTTGTAAACCCACACCATTAGCAATATTTTCAATAGAGCTTAACAATAAATTTTGCTTACTCGCAGATAGTTGCTGTTGTGTTTCGGGTAAATGCTGCAAAACAACGCTACGAATAATACTGTCATCAAATGCTGTCCATAAAACTAGTACTAAAAAGCAAGGAATAACGCACCACATAGCCGCTTGTACGCCATAGTACACAGGCAAAGAATTTAGGTGACGAACACCACCTAGCGTTTTAGCCAAGCTAAGAGAACGGATACGAGAAAGGTAAAAACAAGCGATAGCGCCTGCAATAATAAGGATAAATAACGAAGATACGCTCATAAGATTCCACAAAAACAAGATTCTAGTCTGTTACTTACGACAGTAGTACACAAACTGCTTTTACATTCATAAAGGCTGCTTTTGCGCCATATGATGATCCAACGGCACTATCATACCAGTAGAGTTAGAATAAGGAACTTTTATTACAGAAAGATGACAGTGATATTCATATAGTAGCACAAGGTACAAATCCCCTTGTGCTTAACTATTCATATATCACTGGCTTAATTTGGCAAAACAAGTATCTACTTAGGGGTAGATGCCTTTTTACCTGACTTATATTGACGATATTTCTGATACTCCACCCAGTCACGATACTCTTGTGCATCGATCGAACCCGATTCTTGAGCACGACGCCAAGCCTTAAACTCTTCAAAGTCGTTAAAGCTTTCCTCATCAAGCGCTAAATTCTCTGTATTATACTCAGACGATGAATACACGCGACCCGTACGAGCAGTAGCGCCCTCATTAGACTTGCCCTTACCGAACCAACCGCCTACATCAATGGTTTCATCCGTTTTTCTATCGGCATCCCACTGGTCTTCAGCAGGCCCAGTAACTGAACATGCGCTAAGAATCACACTCAAGGGTAATAAGAATAAAAACGACTTTTTCATTAGGTATCCATAATTAAGAATTCAGTATTTCGCTAACATAACATAGCTTAGCTATTGGGTTGGCATTTTAAAGGATCATACTCTAAAAAACAAAAAAGCCGAGCATAACACTCGGCTTTTCGATATTTACACGAAAGACGTGCAAACATATAGGTATCAACCCTTCACATTAGAACTTGAAGCGTGAACCGATAGCTGTTGCGTCACCGCTAACACCTGTTGCATTTTCAAAGTCTGCGAAGTTTAAGTAAACTTCAACACCTTTAACAGGCTTATACACAAGGCTTACTGTATCAAACTCATCAGATACTGCACTTACAGCACCAGACTCACCTGTACCATAAGAAATAATGAAGTCACCAAAATCATAAGCTACTTGAATCCAATCAGCTTCTAGTGTTGCACCAGCCGCATTATCGTCTTCGGCATCAGAATAAGATACACCGAAGCCTGAATCATGCTTATACGCAACTGAATAGCTTTCTACATCATCAGATACTGCACCCGCATCACGATCAACCATACCGTAACGTGCATCTACAGTACCACCAAGGATTTTGCCTTTATACTTAACAGCAAACTCTTGGGCATCGCCATTATCTAAGCTAAGTGCGATACGGAAACCACCACCTAATTTTGGGCTGTCGTAACGTACGCGGTTTTGACGAGAAATACCGTCAATATCGCGGTATGCAAGTGCTGTTGCACCTTGCCATAATAGGTGAGACTCTGAGCTACCTAAAAAGTTAAGCAGACCTGATGCTTCGAATGTACCATTCGCTGCGCCGTCACCTTTACCAATACCTAACTTACCGGCTTTACCAGAAATCCAAACATCTGAATAACGTACTTCTGAGTCAGATGTACTAGTCGTACCATTCGCAGCAACAGTTGCTGCATCTTGATCGCTTGCATCTGATAAAGTATCTTCTAATGAGCTAGACTGGTTATCTTGAAATTGATACTCAAGACGTGCGCCGTATTTTACTGAGCCCACTTCTTTTGAGCTTTTGATACGGAAACGCGTACCCGTAGTATTGTTATCAACGGTAGTTGCATCATCAACATCACCGCCGAATAATACTGCCGAGTTAACTTGACCTGAAACTGATGTGTCTGCCTGTGCAGATACAGCTGCGCCCGCAACTGCTAAAGCTAATAGAGCTTTCTTCATGGTTTGCCCCCTAATATTTGGTTAAGTATGAAGAGCGCTTTTTATATAGGGATGGGGTAGGCATGTCAATTTTTTTTTGGTCTATTAGACTAAAAGCGCATGATAAATAGGCGATTTGGCTACAGTTCGAGTCATATTTACATTTAAGTTACATTTGGCGCCATTAACGCCACTTAAGAGAGTGAAGAGTAATTGGGGTATAAAAAGGGACAAAGAATAGGGTAATAAGTGAAAAAATAAACCCCAGCATAGCTGGGGCGCCATAAAATGAAAACTACATATACCGCTTATTTCAAGGCTAACATTTTTCTTACTCTCTTAGCATTAGGGGGCATTAAGAGTATGGAGACTTAGGGGCATAACTATGACTTGGCAAAGAAAAGAAAGTTCAAATAAAATTGCATTTTTTTAAACTTTTTATTTTTCTTTTAAAATCAATCGCTTACCAATAAAAATAGTTTAAACCAAACGGTAAGCATCCCTCTTTGCGCTATATGGCATCATTTGTTAATTAATGCGCTTCATCCCAATTATCCCCGACACCAATATCAACTAATAGAGGGATGGATAAATCAACCGCATGAGACATTAATTGTGACAAATGCTCACTCACAGCGTCAACATCTTCTGTTTTTACTTCTAATACTAATTCATCGTGCACCTGCATGATCATTTTGGCATCAACAGCTTCACAACTATGTAACCACGCATCAACAGCAATCATGGCCTTCTTGATGATATCAGCGGCGGTACCTTGCATAGGCGCATTGATCGCTGTGCGCTCAGCGGCCTGACGACGCATACCATTACTGGCATTAATCTCAGGTAAGTATAAGCGCCGTCCTAATAATGTTTCAACATACCCTTGTTCAGCGGCCGTTTGGCGCGTTGCGTCCATATATTGTTGTACGCCAGGATAACGCTCAAAATACAAATCAATATATTGCTGAGCATCATAACGACCAATACCCAATTGCTTAGCTAAACCAAATGCTGACATGCCATAAATTAAACCAAAATTAATCGCTTTAGCACTGCGGCGTTGCTCATTCGTTACCTCTTCTAAACTTACACCAAAGACTTCTGCTGCCGTTGCACAATGCACATCTAAACCTTCGTTAAAGGCTCGAATAAGACCTTTATCTCCAGATAAATGCGCCATAATTCGCAACTCAATTTGTGAATAATCTGCTGCAACAATTTTATATCCTGTAGGTGCAATAAAAGCTTGTCGAATACGTCGTCCTTCTGCATTACGGATAGGGATATTTTGTAAATTAGGATCCGATGACGACAAACGCCCCGTTGCAGTCACCGCTTGATGGTAAGACGTATGAATGCGAGAGGTTTGCGGATTAATCATTAATGGCAACTTATCTGTATAGGTAGATTTTAATTTTGCCAGTCCGCGATGTTCAATTAAGAGCTTGGGTAGAGGATAATCCAAGGCCAGTTCTTGTAACACCTCTTCTGCCGTTGAAGGCGCACCTTTAGGTGTTTTTTTAATCACTGGCAGTTCAAGCTTTTCAAATAGTATAGCGCCTAGCTGCTTAGGCGAACTTAAATTAAAGGCTTCACCTGCTAAATCAAACGCTTCTTTTTCTAACTCATGCAGTCGCTGTTCTATGCCTATACTTTGCTCACCTAATAATTTTGCATCAACTAATGCACCCTGACGTTCTATACGGCTAATAACAGGTAGCAATGGTATTTCAATCTCATTAAACACCGCTTGTAAACTCTGCTCTTGTTGCAACTTAGGCCAAATAGCTTGATGTAAACGCAGTGTAATATCGGCGTCTTCTGCTGCATAAGGGGCGGCTTCTTCAACCGCAATTTGATTAAATGTTAGCTGTTTTGCACCCTTACCTGCCACATCTTCAAAGTGGATTGTTTTCATATCTAGATAAAAGCTCGCCAAACTATCCATATCATGGCGCGTGGCGATAGAATTACATGTATACGATTCCAGCATGGTATCAAAGGCAATACCTTGTAAGTCTACCCCATGGTTCTGTAACACGTGACGGTCATATTTTAGGTTTTGGCCCACCTTGGCCTTATTAGGATTTTCTAATAATGGCTTGAGCGCTTCCAACACATCGGTTAGCGATAGCTGTTGCGGTGCCCCCATATAATCATGGCCACAGGGTACATACGCTGCCTGCCCTGGGCTTACAGCAAAAGAAACACCCACAATACGTGCCTGCATATAATCCAAGCTGGTTGTTTCTGTATCAAAGGCAAATAAATCCGCATCGTTTAAGCGCTGTATCCACCCCTGCAATGCGTCTTCGGTAAATATTGTTTGATAATCCTGCTCTATTTCTGGCTTCTGTGGACTAGCGGCTGAATTAGCTGTTGTACCTAATTCATCAATCCATGTGTTGAATTCATAATGCTGGTATAGCTCTGCCAAGGTATCTGTATCCACATCTTTTTGTTGTAAGTCGCTTAACGAAACACCCACATCTACATCGGTTTTAATGGTGGCAAGGGTATATGACAGACGGGCATCGGCTTCGTTATCTGCGAGCTTTTCGGGCATTTTCTTGGCGCCCCTAAAGGCTAAACTGCGTATCGCTTCTAAATTTTGATAAATTGCGTCAATACCACCAATATTTTGCAATAAAGCTAGTGCTGTTTTCTCTCCCACACCGGCAACACCGGGAATGTTATCGACCTTATCACCCATAAGTGCAAGAAAATCGATAATTAATTCGGGGGGGATACCAAATTTTTCTTTCACTCCTGCCACATCCATCACAGTTTCTGTCATGGTATTCACTAAGGTGACATGCTGATTAACCAACTGTGCCATGTCCTTATCACCTGTAGATACCACAACATCCACTTGTTGCTGGGTTGCTTGATGGGCGAGTGTGCCAATCACATCATCCGCTTCAACGCCCTCTATCATTAATAAAGGCAGACCCATCGCACGTACAATACGGTGTATAGGTTCTATTTGTAGCCGTAAATCATCTGGCATAGAGGGGCGGTTCGCCTTGTAGTCAGGATAAATATCATCGCGAAATGTTTTGCCTTTAGCATCAAAAATAACTACCACTACACTGCTTGGATAGTCTTTTTGTAAGCGGCGCAACATGCTGGTTACTGTACGAATTGCCCCTGTAGGTTCACCCGCTGAATTACGTAAATCGGCCTTAAACATGGCATGAAAAGCACGGTATAAATAAGAAGATCCATCAACAAGGATAAGGGGAGCAGTCATAGTGATATTTACGTCAAGTAGAGGGTGAATGTATGTAATCTGTGAGAAGGGAATAATAAAGGAAAATACACAATGAGGATGAATAAATTGACTATTTTGCTTAATTCAAACCATTTTGAGGCTTTTTATCTATCCTGAATAAAATAAGATTGCGCGAGGGAAACACTTTTGTTACCATAAGTAACATATTAGTGAGTAGCTAATTGGTTAAGTCTAACTATTTTTAAACCCCGTACTAAATTTATCACTCTCCTCCTTAATAGATTAGTACGGGGATTTTTTTATTCCCCTCTATTGCATTTAATTCCACGCTTTTTTAATCCTTACCTATACTGAATATATGTCTTTTAGATTCTTATATTGAGTAAAAAATGAAGTCCTTACTATTCTCACAAGCGGGCGTTTATCGCTTACAGCAATTATCTACATTAGTTCGACAAAAAACGGGGGTTCGACACCACTTATCCGATATGAAATCCACCATTAACTTGCTGCGTTTTAGCTGCACATCACCCGACGATAGGGTCTATGACGCATTCAGTTGTTTTAGTGATGAACTCAGCGATGAGCATAGAGAATACTTACAAAATCGTGGTTTGTTGATTCCACCCAAACCTTCTATTACTGCACTGCACCAGACAAACATGCATGAAAGTCATTCGCCAATTGCGCGATAACATGCGTGACATCAGACGGCTGGGTGGTTGGTAGTCGCGCGTCAATGTGAGTGCTTACATCGCCCTTGATTCCCATAGGGTCAAGTATTGCCAGTGATGCATTCAAGTACTGCGCTAATTGTTCTGCCTTTTTATTTTGCACACCAAAATCATTAAACACACATCGCACCTGCTTTAATTGACGCAATGCCACTAAGTGCTTTGCACCACTACTCTTCTCAGGTGTGATCGCAATAAAATCCGCTTGTTGCAAATGATATCGATGCACAAAGTGTGTATAAGCAGGATGCGATACGATAAAAGGGATTTTTTGTAATGGCGCCATCATGTCCATAACACGCTTATCAAGCGCATATAACTGCGCTTTCTGTTGTTCTGCATTGTCTTGATAATACTGGGCATTCGCAGGATCTATTTGCACAAACTCTTTCACCAACGCATCAATAATGTGTACATTATTAATAGGGTTTAACCACACATGAGGGTCGTGCTCGCCGTGATCATGGCCATGATGGTCTTCGTGTGCGCTCTCATTAGAATGGCTATCTGGCCAATCAATAGCCGCTATGTCCATAGCGGTCACTACCGCCTTCTGACGTGTTAAGCGTTGCTGTATCGGCTTGGTCAAAAAAACCTCTAAATCTTTACCTACCCATAGCGCAACATCTGCTGATACTAATTTTTGGCGATCTGCAATCGTCAATGCGTAATGATGTCCAGATCCCTGATTTTCTAACAGTACATCAACAGTCCCTCGCTCACCGACAATGCTATTCACTAAAACACCTAAAGGGGCGATGGTAGTGACAATCGTTAATGGTTTTTCAGCAAAAGCTGACACACTTAACACACTAATAACACAGGATAACAATAAGGCAATCATTCGATTTTTCATAAAATAGCGGCAACCAATTAACACCTTATGGTAACAAGGTGACTTCAGAACGGGGATGTTATAATATAACAAAAATGACCTGCGTGCACACAAAGGCCTATGCTTTCTATAAGACTTTACTTTCGAGCACAAGACAATGACCAGTTGCCATAACCACCAACACTGTATTGATGATGCAATGAATAATGCTCGAAACCTTTGTATAGAAAAGGGAACGCGCCTTACAGCATTGCGCGAACAAGTACTTGCTCTTGTATGGCAAAGCCATAAACCATTAGGCGCTTATGATCTTATTGATATGCTCGCAGAGGCATCGGGTCGTCGTATTGCACCACCTACGGTATATCGTGCTCTCGATTTTTTATTGGGAATGAAGGTGATTCATCGCATTAACTCGCTCAATGCTTATATCGGCTGCCCATCACCATCTACAGACCACCCAAACTATTTTTTAATTTGTACGCAATGCCATACTGCCAGTGAGTGTAATGACGCCACTCTCTGCCAGCATATTGAGCAATTAGGACAACAACAGCAATTTGAAATACAGCAACAATGGCTAGAGATTTTAGGGTGCTGCCAAGAGTGCCAAACAACAGCGTCAACAGAGGCGCGTGAATGAGTCGTTCTTCATCATCCCCCCTTTTACAAGCATCGGCCGTTTATCTGCAAGACAAGCAACGCATGCTATTACGAGACATTCACTTATCCGTATCCGCCAATGAAATTGTCACAATTATTGGCCCCAATGGCGCAGGTAAAACGAGTCTTTTAAATATTTTATTAGGCTTACGTCAACCCAGCCAAGGGCAAGTGATTCGTGCGCCTGACCTTATTGTAGGCTATATGCCTCAACGCTTACTGCTCAACCCTCAATTGCCCTTATCGGTCAGCCGCTTTTTATTACTGGGGTTTCCTAAGCAGCATCGCCAACATACAAAAGAAATCGAAAGCGCGTTAGATAAAACCAACATCAGTGAATTGGCCCATGCGTCTATGCACGATTTATCGGGTGGCGAAATTCAACGGGTTTTACTCTCACGCGCTATTTTACGTCAGCCGCAATTATTAGTACTTGATGAACCCGTGCAAGGTGTGGATGTTGTCGGCCAAAGTAAGCTATATGCGCTCATTTCTCAATTGCGCGATGAACTACAATGTGGCGTATTAATGGTTTCTCACGATTTACATATCGTGATGGCTGCCACTGACCATGTGGTTTGCTTAAATCAACACATCTGTTGCCATGGCCACCCTGAGAGCGTGTCAAACCATCCCGCCTATCTAGAACTGTTTGGTCATCCTACAGAAGCCAATGTGGCTATTTATACACACCACCACGATCATAACCACGACATACATGGCTCTGTAGTCAATGAAAGTAACATTGGCTGCGCTCATGACCACAGCCATGAAAATAAAGGCTCGCATCATCATGGCTGATTTTTTATTACTTGCCCTTGCTGCGGGGTTAGGTGTTGCAATTATCGCCGCACCGCTTGGTTCTTTTATTGTTTGGCAACGGCTCGCATATTTTGGGGATACATTAGCTCACTCATCATTACTCGGTGTGGCCTTAGGTTTACTATTGGCCGTTAATATGCAAATTGCGATTATTTTATCCAGCATTGTTATCGCACTATTACTCGTCTTATGGCAAAACCAAAAGCAATTACCCACCGATACCTTATTAGGTATTCTTTCTCACTCAACCTTAGCGCTTGGCTTGGTTCTTATTAGTATTTTTGATACTGGACGATTAGACCTTACCTCATATTTATTAGGTGATTTACTATCAACAACATTGAATGATGTCATCATCATTTATAGTTTATTAATTATTATAAGCTTATGTATATGGCGTTATTGGTCATCGCTGTTATCACTGGTAGTCAATGAATCACTCGCTTTAGTCGAGGGCGTGCCTGTTAAAAAAATGCGCTTTCTACTTTTTGTGTTACTCGCACTGACTATTGCCGTTGCGATTAAAATTGTTGGTGTTTTGTTAATAACAGCATTGCTTATTATTCCTGCTGCTGCCGCACGCTATTTAGCCAACTCACCAGAAAAAATGGTATTTTATGCAGGAGCCATTGGCTGCCTATCAATTATTGGCGGCTTATGTGGCTCTTTATTATGGGATGCGCCTGCAGGGCCAGCGATTGTTGTATCGGCAAGCTTATTATTTTTAATCAGTTTTTTAGGTGTACGACAAAAATAACACCAAGAATATAAAAATACTTTGCACCACTAGCGATGCGTCACCACAGACGACAAGGTTAAAATCATCTTATGTGTATCATAAGGGTAAGTGAAGTACCCCAAAAATTCTCCCGATGGTTTTATAATAGGAATAATTTTTTTCGACTGATTAACCTGAGCTTTTAACTCCGTTGCAGCACTATAAACAACCATGACTTTTTTACGTAGAGATGGCTTAAGCTCTTGATGCAAAGCATCTAAGGCCGCTTTATCTTCTTGGTCTGCCGCCAACAACATCCAATAGTCACCAGATACACCCTCACCTAAAGTATTTTTTTCGGTTGCTTTGACTAGCTCTAAGCCATTAATTTTTAATTCTATATTCGATAAATAACGCGGCGTTGTTATTTTATTAATAAACAAAGCTAATATTGTCACCATAATGGCAACAATAACTAACACCGTTTTTTTAATATTTTTTTGTATGTCACTCATAATAATATTACACACTCACGGGCAAAAGATAATGATCCAGCAACATAACAACAAATAACACCATTAAATAAATAATAGAATACTTAAAGGTTTGCATAGGTGCATCAGGATGTTTATCTAACAACATCACCACACTCCAATATAAAAATCCTGCACCTAATATCAAAGCACCCAGTAAATACAACCAATTAAACATTCCAGTAACATAGGGTAATACCGTGACTAAAATCATAATGATGGTATATAAAACAATATGAATTTTGGTATAACGCACACCATGAGTTACAGGTAACATAGGGATATCAGCTTTGGCATAATCATCTTTACGATGTACCGCTAACGCCCAAAAATGCGGCGGTGTCCATGCAAAAATAATCAGCACCAATAATAAACCATGCCCATCAATACTATTGGTTACCGCTACCCAACCCAATAACGGTGGGGCTGCGCCCGCTAAACCACCAATCACAATATTTTGTGGTGTGGCACGCTTTAAGAACATGGTATAAATTAATGCGTAGCCTACTAATGATGCAAGAGTTAACCATGCGGTTAACGCATTAACAAATACTAATAAAATTACCATTCCTAATACGCCAATCACAAAAGCAAAAACAATGGCTTTTGCTGGCTCAACTCTACCTTTAGCAATCGGTCGATTGAGTGTGCGTTTCATTTTTTGATCTATTTGTCGATCCACCAAATGATTCACTGCTGCCGCACTACCAGCACACAATGCAATGCCTAAGTTACCCCAAAATAAAATACCCACGGGTACCATTCCTGGCACAGCTAACAACATACCAATTAACGACGTCAGCAACATAAGCGCAACAACTTTGGGCTTACATAATTCTAAATAATCACGCCAAATGGGGCGTTCCACTGTCAATATATCTGATGAGGTATTCATAAACTTCTCAATTATTATTGTTTTGAAAAAACACGGTAGCAAATAGATACCATCACTAATAGCAATAGCGCACCTATCGCATTATGAGCCACAGCAACACTTAACGGTAATGCAAAAATAATATTGCTCACACCAAGGGCAAGCTGTACAAAAAGCACAAGTAACAAAAGATAAACCCATGATGTAACTTGTGATGAACCTACACGCCACATATTAAACGCTAAAATAAGTAAGGTAATTAATACCGTAACGGCACCTAAACGATGCATAAAGTGAATGGCCGTACGGCCATGATTATCTAATTGCCCACCTAAATAGTTAGGCCCAATATCTTGAAATACTGCAAATCCAGTAACAAGATCCATGGGCGGAACCCACTCTCCCAAGCACTGTGGAATATCTGGGCAGGCTAGTGCAGCATAGTTAGAGCTTACCCAGCCCCCTAATGCTATTTGCACAATAACAATACACAATGAAAACAACAGTAAAGGTTTTATACCCTGTAATTTTTTTTCTTGAGCTTGCGTTAACAACCAGCGCTCACCACCTAAACGTTGCACTAATAGCCATAACAACGATAACGTAGCAAAGCCACCCAATAAATGGGCAGTAACAACTTTAGGCCATAGCTTTAAAGTCACTGTCCACATTCCAAACGCAGCTTGTAAAATCACTAAGGCCAACAAAAATAAGGGCAGTTTTAAAGGTAGTTTTTCAATATGAGACAATGTACCCGATGTACATTGATTAAGCCGAATCGATATGATTGCAATAGCAAGAATAAATAAACCTAAGGTGCCTGCAAAATAACGATGTACCATTTCTGGCCATGTTTTATCTGTTTCTACTGGCGCATGAGGAAAGGCTGCTTCTGCCTTAATAATTTCGTGCGCTTCGTCAGGCCACAATAGGTGCCCATAACACCCAGGCCAATCAGGACAACCTAAGCCTGCATCCACTAAACGAGTAAATGCCCCAAGCACAACAACAATTATCGCCAATAAAAATGCTGCTAAGGTTAAACGAAACAGTAATGTATTTTTTATTGTATTGTTAAATAACATCGTTTATTCCCATTAATACGTACGATATATTTTTTATTATTAATTGTTTTTATTTTTTATTTATCGTAAGTAAATTTTAATAACTTTTTAATGTCATCAAGTAAATCTTGTCCAGTATGCGATACGTCATAACGCATCATCATATAACCTTCTTGATCCACTAAATAATAGTAATCTTCAACAGCACCTTCAATGTTAGCGGGTGCAACCCATTGCGAGAAATCTGTACTGCTCATTTGTGGTCGTAAGGTATTGGGATGCTCTTTATCCAATTGCTCATTTAGCGTAACTTGCAATTCATCGAGAGATAAAATAATTCGTTCAACGCGATACGCTTTTTCTGCTAAGCGAATATGTACTTGTCGAGTGGTATACAGATTTTTTTGGCATATATCTGCACAACGTGATGTAACAGGAACTAATAAACGCCATTTTTTACTCGCTTGAGTATCAGAAAAAAGCGCTGTTAATAACGTATCATCTTTCGACAAGATTAATTCTTGAATAGGCAATGGTGGGCTTAATAGCAGGCCTTTATTGGTTGTATTTGAAGACACCCCCCAACCTGTTTGATACATGATATAAGCCATACCCATAGGGGCGACCACCATAAAAATAATTAATATGCCAAAAAAACGGTTTCGCTTAATTATTTTTTTTGTGTCATCTGCGTTGGTCACTTGTTCGTTATTCATTACTGCTCTCTTATTTTTCTTTTTATTCTACTGGCTCTCGTTTATATAAAGCCCAAAGGTATAACAACAATAACGCTATCGCCATAGCAAACCATTGCACCGCATATCCTTGATGCTTTTCTGGCAATGTATTAATGACTGGCCAATCAGTAATGAAAGCACCATCACTATGGCTATTTATTCTGAGTATTTTTTCATAGATTGCACTATTAATATTTTGTTCTGCTGTAGCAACACTTAACTGCAATACTCGTTTTGGCCACTGTTCTAACCAATCACTCTCTGTATTTACAAAAATAGCATTCTTTGATGCTTGATAAAAATATCCTTGTATTTTTACTGTCTCTGTAGGTGTTGTAATTTCTGGCAACTCCCCTCTTAAGCGGGGAGCAACAACCCAACCACGGTTGATCAACACAATACCACCTTCGACCTTTAAAGGCATGATGACTTCGTAGCCCACTTTACCACTTCTAGGCTTATTGTCTAATAACCAATAGTACTGATGGAGGTATTCACCTTCAAGAACAATTGATTGGTAATCTGCTATTTTTTTTGTCGATGATAAAGAAAATTTTTGTGCTGGTAAGTTTCGTTGTTGTTGATACACTGTGAGCAATTGCTGCTTTTCTTCTGCGCGCTCTAACTGCCAATAACCCAAGCGTAATAACAGTGGCAAGAATAATAAAAACAACAATGACAATTGCCATTGATTAATTACTCTTTTTCTTAACGAGAATATCATGCTACTCAAACTCATTATTATATTATTGTTTATTGGGGTGCTTATTAGTTTAAGCAGCGGTTTAGTTTTTTTATTTAAAGATGTGACATCACCCACTAAACGCACCGTTTACGCCCTTGGCGTTCGTATTATATTAGCCACCTTGCTATTAGGTACTATTTTTTACGGACTTTATACGGGCCAATTAGGAAGCAGCGCGCCATGGGATAGAAAATTAACGAAAGAACAAGTACAGCAGCAAATACAGCAGATAAAAAAATAAGGGTGGAATAAACCCACCCTTATTTTTTGTTTAACCTAAAATATACACAAAAATAAACAAACCTACCCAAACCACATCAACAAAATGCCAATACCAGCTGGCTGACTCAAAACCAAAACAATCGTCATGTGTGAAATGGCCTTTTGTGACTGAACGTAACCACATAACCAGCAACATAAAAGTACCAATAGTCACGTGCGCACCATGAAAACCAGTGAGCATAAAGAATGTAGTACCGTATATGCCAGTCTCTAGTGTTAAACCCACACTATAAGCATGAATATATTCTTCTACCTGTAAAATAACGAAGATAATACCCAGCAATACTGTAATACCTAACCATATATTAAATAACTTTTTATTCGCATTTTTTAAGGCTGTATGCGCCATATGCACTGTGACGCTAGATGTTAGTAGTACCGCGGTATTCCAAAACGGTAACCAACTCCAAATAGACTCCGCTGTAGTAATACTCATATTGGCACCAGGGCCAACCATTTCTGCCGCATCGCCGTTCACAGCCATATCTGGTGTCACCATTAATGGCCATTCAGCGGCAAAACCACTCCACAAAATAGCATTGGTAGAAGCATTACTCCCCTCGCCTGATAACCAAGGCAAAGCTAAATGACGGATGTAATATAAGGCGCCAAAAAAAGCCGCAAAAAACATTACCTCACTAAAAATAAACCAGCCCATGCCCCATACATAAGAACGCTTTAACTGTGCATCATTAAGGCCACGCATATTTTCATCAATGACCGTGCTAAACCAGCACCATAATACAAGGGCCATAATCAGTGAACCAATGAGAAATATTGTTGCTGCGCCACCATTCATCCATGTCGCTATACCAAATGCCATTGAGCCCATGCCCAAAGAAGCAAATATTGGCAGCTTGCTTTGCTCTGGAACGTAATAAGTACCTTCACTCGCCATAGGATTTCTCCATTATTTTAATTTTTTATTAATGTTAGTTAAGCACTGCTAACGCTGGCTGTTGTGCATCCGTAATATCAAACAAGGTATAAGACAATGTTATGGTCTTAATATGTTTAGGAATGTCTATGTCAACAATAAAACTTAACCCCAATTCTGCGCTTTTGCCTGCTTGTAACGGTTGTTGATTAAAACAAAAGCATTCTGTTTTATGAAAATAGTTTGCGGCCTTAAAGGGCACCAAACTAGGAATAGCTTGTCCCACCATATCTTTGTTAGTGGTATTTTCTGCAAAATAACTAACAACTGTAGGCTCGCCAGGGTGAACAATGACCGAACGTATTTGCGGTTTAAATCCCCATGGCATATTTTCATTATTTGTTGCTAAAAATTGAACTTTGATTGTTCGCGATGTATCTATCCCAAATTCATTGGCTTGCTCTGTTGAAAGTGCCCCACCCGTTTTTCCATTTAGGCCAGTCACATCACAAAACAAATCATAAAGAGGCGGCATAATAAAAATAGCAAATACAAACATCATCACAACCGTTACACCTAACTTAGCGCAAAGAACGGGAGTTGAATTATTTTGCCATGGGTTTTTCATTAACAACCTCTACAAAATATCGCGCTACTGATTTATCTAATTATTAATAACGCGATATTTTAAAAATTTACTTCACTTCGGGTGGTGTCGTAAACGTATGGTATGGCGCAGGAGAATCCACTGTCCATTCCAAACCTTCAGGATTTTCCCACACTTCAGGCGTTGCTTTTTTACCACCTCTTATTGTTGCAATAACGTTATACAACAAGAAGATTTGTGCCGCACCAAAAAGGAAAGCACCACAACTCGATATCATATTAAAATCAGCAAAAAACTGATTGTAATCTGGTACACGGCGCTGCATACCCGCAAGACCAACAAAGTGCATAGGGAAGAAAGTTAAATTCAAGCCCACAAACGCCATCCAAAATTGTGTTTTACCCATCGTCTCGTTATACATATTGCCACACCATTTAGGCAGCCAATAATAAACACCCGCTGTAATAGAGAAGATAGCACCAGGTACTAATACATAGTGGAAATGAGCCACAACAAAGTAGGTATCGTGATACTGAAAATCCGCAGGTGCAATCGCCAACATCAAGCCAGAGAAACCACCAATGGTAAATAAAATAACAAAAGCGATAGAAAACAACATCGGTGTTTCAAATGTCATAGAACCACGGAACATGGTTGTTACCCAGTTAAAGACTTTCACACCTGTCGGCACCGCAATGAGCATGGTGGCATACATAAAGAATAGCTCACCGGCTATTGGCATACCCACCGTAAACATGTGATGCGCCCAAACAATAAAGCTTAAGAACGCAATCGATGCTGTTGCATATACCATAGAGGAATAACCAAACAATGGCTTGCGCGCAAACGTTGGGATAATTGCACTCACAATACCAAATGCTGGCAAAATCATAATGTACACTTCAGGATGCCCGAAGAACCAGAAAACGTGCTGGAATAAAACGGGATCACCGCCACCTGCCGCATCAAAGAAGCTCGTACCAAAATGAATATCCATTAACATCATGGTTACCACACCTGCGAGTACAGGCATTACCGCAATCAATAGATACGCTGTGATTAACCATGTCCATACAAACAATGGCATCTTCATTAATGTCATACCTGGGGCACGCATATTAAAGATCGTTGCGATAATATTAATTGAACCCATGATCGAGCTCGCACCCATAATATGCACAGCAAAAATAAAGAAGGTAACACTTGGCGGCGCATAAGTTGTTGATAGTGGCGCATAGAATGTCCAACCAAAGTTAGGGCCACCACCTTCCATAAATAGCGTTGATACCATAATGGCAAACGCAAAAGGTAGAATCCAAAAACTCCAGTTATTCATGCGTGGTAACGCCATATCTGGCGCACCCACCATCATAGGAATCATCCAGTTTGCCAAGCCAACAAATGCTGGCATCACCGCACCGAACACCATCACCAAACCGTGCATGGTTGTCATCTGATTAAAAAATTCAGGTTCAACGATTTGTAAACCAGGTTCAAATAATTCTGCACGAATCACTAGAGCAAATACGCCACCCAGTAAAAACATTGCAAAACTAAACCAGAGATACATCGAACCAATATCTTTGTGGTTAGTGGTATATAACCAACGTGAAAAGCCTTTAGCAGGACCGTGAGCCATGATAATTCCCCTCTACTTGCCTTGCTTGAAATTAAGAATGTCGATTGGCTGAATAATTTCGCCTGTATTATTACCAAACGCATTACGTTGGTAAGTCACTACTGCTGCTGCATCGACTTCGGATAATTGTTCTTTGTACGCTGCCATGGCTGAACCACTCACACCGTTTAAAATAACGTCTAAATGATTCGCAATATCACCCGTGGCAACTGGGCTTCCAGCAATGGCTTTACCCACACCGCCTTCACCGTTTTCACCATGACATGCCATACATGCTTTCGCATACACCTGCTCACCTGTAGACATAAGCTCATCAAGCGTAAACGTTTTACCTGACAAGGCCTTAATTTTAGCGGCCTGTTCACGACGCTCAGATAGCCATGCGGTATATTCCTCTTCTTCAACCGCCTTCACTACAATCGGCATAAAGCCATGATCTTTACCACATAGCTCGGCACAAACACCGCGATATAAACCTGGACGCTCTACTTTTGCCCAGCTTTCATTGATATAACCAGGGATCGCATCACGCTTAACCGCAAGATCAGGCACCCACCAAGAATGAATCACATCATTAGACGTGACCAAAAATCGTACTTTCTTGTTAACTGGGATAATTAAAGGCTCATCCACTTCAAGCAGATAATTGTCACCCTTAGGCGCCTTATTATAAATTTGTTCTTGTGGAGTACTGAGACGGCTAAAGAAGCTCACATCTTGGTCAAGGTACTCGTATTTCCAATACCACTGATAGCCCGTTACTACGATATCTACTTCAGATTCTGAGGTGTCGTATAACTTAATCAATGTTTTGGTGGCGGGATACGCCATAATAATGAGGATAACGAACGGTAATACAGTCCAGAGAATTTCTAGTGCCGTACTTTCATGAAAATTCGCTGCTTTTGCACCATTAGATTTACGGTGAACAATCATTGAATAAAACATGACACCAAAGACAACAACGCCTATACCCACACACCACCAGAATATATCCATGTGGAGTCCGTATATATCGACACTAACGGGGGTTACCCCAATTGGCATATTAACGCTGGAACGCCCACTCTCTTCAGCTAAAACCTGATGGCTCATAAGTAATGAAGCCAACGATAACGCAGGAATAGACAACCAAGCCATAAGCCGGTTTATTATGTTTACCATCTCCCAATGCTCCGTGTAGATAGAGTTATATTTATTCTTACACTTCTTTCAGCGGGCAGAAGACACTCGATAATACACAAACGACAGGCGCAACTCAGGCGTATGACGAAAGTAACAAGATCTTAAAGTACCGCTTTTCAAGCGTTGCGATGTAATGCGTTAATAGTCTGTGTTCGTACTGCTTATAATTATATTAATCAAACACAAAACCGAACCGAATGAATTCTACGATTTATACAGGGGAGGGACCTCTAAAGCGAAATGCTTAGATTTACACTCCCGCACAACAAGAACGGAAACCGTCCGCGTGGGTATAAATAGTTATGAATTAAGCAAAGCGGTTACTGCTAGCGCCCTTAAAAAGAAGGAAGGTACAACCAACAATGTACGGCTAATAACTTGTCGCAACATTTGGATCAATAGTTTAATCATAATTGATCACTATTTCTCCAGCCCTTAGGAGGCCACAATGGAAATTAAAAGTCAATATTTTTATGCCAAATACCTGCTTTTACGCTCAACAATGTACAAACTTTAACCAGATATTGTGTGCCACCTACTATCGGTGCATAAATAAAATGACCAAAAAGACATAAACAGCTTGAACAATAGGAAAATAGCGCTATAAATTAACTATATGAAAAAAACATCTGATCACAGTGTTGATGAATTACAAGCTTATCTCGATACGCAAATGAGCAACACTGAACATGACCGTAGCCTATATGCGCTAGCCGAGCAGCAGCTCAGTGTGTTACTTGCCTTATTTACACTACCCGAACAAGGCGCTGCACAAAAAGCCGTGGAGTTTTCACATCGTTACATTATGTCGAGCACCCACTATCTTGCCGCTTATCAAGCACTCGCCGAAGAAGGTCATATTGGTGGATATACACGTGCATTTCTGTACACCGCTCAACAATTTTTCTTTACTCCACATCCCATTGTCGATGCAAGCACAGGCAAACACGCCCTGTTATGTAAGGCGTATTTATTTCATCGTATGCTAGAAGAATTAAACGATCGGGTAGCCTTAGAAAGACAACTTCCATTGGTACCCAATGATATTGCACACACAAATTTAATTGTGCACACATTAATTGGTGACGAACACGCTAATTTATTAGATCAAAGCGTATTAATTCAATTAGAAATTATTAGCAGCCAGCAATCTGAAAAAGCGGAGGGCATTTTTCAACAGTCATCAACACTAGCTGCAACTACTGCGTTAAAAAATAACGGCTGGGATAAAACGTATAATGACTGGCCTTGTTTAAAAGAAAACATGATGGATATTTTTTATTAACTCCCATCTATTTTTTACACCATAAGAACCGCTATTCGCTTAGTGTTTTTTTTTGCTACCTGTGGGATCTAATATCAATACCTGTGTTTCTGTTTTTAATTGCTCTTCGGTAATATTCACTCGCGTTTCTAGTTCACGTTGATGTTGCTGAAAACGCATTTCATCATGAAAACCACAACTGACACATTCACGAAACTCTTTGTCATTTTCTTTATACATCACCAATTTATCCATTTCGCTACAACGCGGACAAATAGCACCAGCAATAAATCGTTTTTTAACTTTCATTTTAGTATCCATCATTAAAAACCACTATGCCTTAATAGTGCATCAACGCTAGGCTCTCGCCCACGAAAAGCGACAAATAAATCCATAGGCGCTTGAGATCCGCCATTCGCTAAGATTGTTTGTAAGAATTTTTCACCCGTTGCAGGATCAAAAATTCCGTTTTCTTCAAATAAAGAAAAGGCATCTGCGGATAATACCTCTGCCCACTTATAGCTATAGTAACCCGCCGCATAACCACCTGCAAAAATATGACTAAAGCTATTTTGAAATTGATTAAAGGCAGGAGGAATCATAACTGCCACTTGCTGACGCACGTCATCCAAAATACCTTGCACACTAAAGTCATCACCACGGGTATATTCTGCATGCAAACGTATATCAAATAATGAAAATTCAACTTGTCGCACCATTTGCATACCAGACTGAAAGTTTTTTGCCGCTAACATTTTATCTAATAGCACATCAGGCAACGCCTCACCCGTTTGGTAATGTGATGAAATAAGCGGTATGACAGATTTTTCCCAACACCAATTTTCTAAAAATTGGCTCGGCAACTCCACTGCATCCCACGCTACACCATTAATACCGCTCACCGCAGAATCAGTCATTTGCGTTAGCATATGATGTAAACCATGACCAAACTCATGAAATAGGGTTGTCACTTCTTGGTGTGTTAATAACGACGGTGTATCGCCAACAGGCGGGGTAAAATTACACGTTAAGTATGCCACTGGGAGTTGCAAATCTCCCTTGCGTAAACGACGAGTACGGCAATCAGCCATCCATGCACCACCGCGTTTTTTATCTCTTGCATAAATATCAAAATAAAAATATGCAATCGTTTTTTGGTTTTTTTCGATACGATAAAAACGCACATCATCATGATATAAAGCTACGTCATCTACCGCACTAATATCAATACCAAATAATTTATTAACAACGGTAAACATACCGTCTAATACTTTTTCTGCAGGAAAATACGGGCGCAACTCTTCTTGCGAAATAGCATATTCTGCCTGACGCAATTTTTCACTATAGTATGTTGCATCCCATGGTTGCAACTCATCAATACCGCCGATTTTTTTTGTATAAGCGGTGAGATTTTCTAAATCTTTTTCTGCATAACTACGTGATTTTTTTCCTAAGTTTTCTAAAAACTCAATCACTTGTTGTGGCGTATCAGCCATTTTTTTTGCTAATGATAATTCGGCATAATTTGAAAAACCTAATAGCGTTGCCAACTCATGGCGCAATGCCAACGTATCATTAATGATTTGCGTATTATCCCACTGCTCTTTGTTATCGCTCTCACTCTGTGACGATGCTCGTGTTGCAAATGCACGGTACATTTTTTCACGTAATTGGCGATCGTCTGCATAAGTCATTACGGCTAAATACGATGGCATATCTAAGGTAATCACATATCCTGATAGCTGCTTTTGTTGCGCTGTTTGTTCTGCTGCGGCAATAGCCATATCGGGCAAGCCAGCTAAAGCATCAACATTATCAAACTGCATATGCCATGCTTGTGTAGCATCTAAAACATTGTTTGAGAATTGATTGGATAATGCCGATAGTTGTTTTTGTATTTCGCCATAACGTGCTTTTTCACTCTCAGGTAAGGCCACACCCGATAGGGTAAAATCTTTTAGCGCTTGCTCAAGTACCATTTGCTGGGCTGGTGTTAAATCATCGTACTGCGCACTCTCTGCCAAACGCTTATAGGCTTGATATAAGGGTTCATGTTGGTCAATCGCCGTACCAAAGTCGGTTAGTTTTTCAATACAACGCTCATAAACCTCTCGTAGTGCATCACTATTTTTCACCCCGTTTAAGTGGCTTACAGGTGACCATGTTTGCTCTAAAAGATCAGAAGCTTCCTCAAAAGGGGCGACCAAGTTATTCCACGTTGGTGCCTCTCCTTGTTCTATCGCTGCTAAGTGTTGCTCTAATACCGCAAATACATGATCGATACGCGCTTGCAGTGCTGGCTCAATATGCTCAATGGCAATATCTTTAAAAGGGGGAATCGAATGTTCTTGCAATAAGGGATTACTTTCAGAATAGCTCATGGTATTTTTACTGTTATTAAGTGATGACATGATTATAGTAATGGGGGCAGTTATGCCTTTTTCCAACAATTAGCCTACGAGAATATATCGATGACAGATAATAGCGGCCCACTAAGACCTTATAAAGACATCCACCCCACACTCGGTAAGAATGTATATGTCGATCCTGCGGCAGTTATTATTGGTGATGTCGAAATAGGCGATGATTGCTCTATATGGCCTTGTGCGGTTATTCGTGGTGATATGCACCGCATTCGCATAGGCCATCGTACTAGTGTACAAGATGGCTCTGTATTACATATCACCCATGCAGGGCAATTTAATGAAGATGGCTGGCCACTCATTATTGGTGATGAGGTCACTATTGGTCATTCTGTTAACTTACATGGCTGCACCATCGGTAATCGCGTATTAGTCGGCATAGGTTCTACTATTTTAGACGGCGCTATCGTACAAGATGATGTGGTTATTGGTGCAGGTACACTTGTGCCTCCCGGTAAAACACTTGAAAGTGGCTATATGTATATGGGCAGCCCCTGTAAACAAATCCGACCATTAAAAGAGAACGAAAAGGCATTTTTCAGTTACTCTGCCAATAACTATATGTCTCTTAAAAACGAATTTTTAGCGCAATAAACAATAACCATACAGGTGTATAACATGAAATTTTTACATACGATGGTACGTGTCAATAATTTAGACGCCTCTCTCGACTTTTACTGCCATGCCCTTGGTTTAGTTGAAATACGTCGTTATGACCATGAAGCTGGCCGCTTTACGCTCGTATATTTAGCCGCTCCTTATGATAAAACCCGCGCGCAACAAGACGATGCTCCCCTCATTGAATTGACCTATAACTGGGATACTGAAGATTATTCAGGTGGCCGTAACTTTGGGCATCTGGCCTTTGAAGTTGATGATATATACGTGACTTGCCAAGGCTTAATTGACAAAGGCATTACCATTAACCGCCCCCCGCGTGATGGCTATATGGCCTTCATTCGTTCACCCGATGGTATTTCCATTGAGTTATTACAAAAAGGGGATAAGCTGGCGCCGCAAGCACCATGGACAGAAATGGAAAATATTGGTGAATGGTAGTGAGCTATTATATGCTTAATAAAGATTAGCTCTACCACCCTCGCTTAAAACACATTACGTATAATCACGATATACGTAATGTGTTTTAAGCGAGAATATAATGAATGATTTAATGCAAAGTAGCTAATTTTTCTTTTAATTCTTCAGCCGAATTAACATCATCAATGACATCACGAATGCGGTTAAAAGCATCAGCAGCCACTTGCGCTCTAGAAGCGTATGTTGTTAACGAACCGCCGTTCCAACCCGCTAATTTTAGCGCTTCTTTTTTAAACGCACCCCCATTACCTGTTTGACTTCCCAGCGAAATAAGCGCTTGCTCTATTAACAAGTGCGGTGGCTTATCGCCGCCTATTTTCATAAAATCTTCAGGTTGTACTTCTACGTATGATTGACTCACTATACCTCTCCTTTGCTAATCGATACTCCTAAGTATAGACAGGCAATAAATAGGCTTGTGATATTTTTTAAGAAAAATTGGCGTGGCTAAAAGCCATTTCATGCGGAAAGAGTTATAAGGGTTTTATAGATTCAAAACACTCAGCTTGACGGTTTTTAATAACCTGATCATAAGGGAATATTTGGCCATTCATCGCAATATAAATACCTGCTGGCAATAGCTGAACAGCCGCAAGGGCAAAACCAACATTAAAAGGAGCATCGCTATTACGCATACGTGCAGGCTGCATGGCGCCTATAAAAACAATTGTTTTATCACTACTATCTGTTGCCGCTATGGCAGCCGCCGTTACAGTCATCGTATCGGTGCCATGTGTAATAATAATTTGTGTGGCATCACTTGCGCTCACACAATCACATATCGCTTGTCGATCTTCATCCGTAATATCTAAACTGTCTTTACGTAAAATACTACTTACAGAGTAAGCCGCTGTTACATTTCCTTCCTGTAAAATAGGCTCAACTTGAGAATCACCAATAGAGAATTCACTGTTAGCATCAAAATAAATTTTATCGAATGTACCGCCTGTGGTGAATATATTAATCATCTATTCTCTCAATAAGTCATTAATTTTTCGATAACGAATCTGCTATTAATACTTTAATATCTTGCATTACTTCTTTGGTATTTTTATCGGTCACATCAATTGGATCATGTATCGTTACATTCACAGTACCTGGTGTTTTTATTATTTTTTTATTATGCCAATAGTGCCCACCATTTTGCGCAACAACAAGAATAGGCACGCCCGCTGCTTTCGCAATATCTGCGCCGCTGCGTGCAAAATTACCTAATTGCTCTACAGGCTGGCGAGTACCCTCAGGAAAAATTAATACATTTTGGCCTTGTTTTAATCGCTCAACACCCACCTTTTTAATTTGCTTAAGTGCCTGCATTGGATTTCCACGATCAATAGCAATAGGTCGCAAAATACGCATACCCCAACCAAAAAAAGGAATACGTAATAATTCCCGTTTTAATACCGTTGTTAATGGGTAAAAGTGTAGTTGAAAAAAAATCGTTTCCCACGGACTTTGATGATTTGCAATAATGACACATGGCGATGGCAATGCTGTTTGATTGCCCTCAACGTTATGTCGAATACCACAACACACAGCCAACCAAAAAAGTACAAATCGATTCCATAATAAAACCACAGGTGCTGCAACCTTGGTTGGCAACAAGATAAGAAAAATACTCGCTATACCAATAACAACCAAACTAAAAATATATCCAATATAAAACAAGTAACTGCGTAAGGTATTCACAAAAAAGGCCATAAATTATTACTATTAATGAATTATAAGTTAAGTTGTTGTACCTGATGACTCAGTGTATTGTCTGCATCACATAACACAACATGGCAGCCTTTTTTTGTTGCAGCATCAGCCTCGGCTGCATTATCACAAAAATAATATGCTTCGTGCACACCACAGTCTAATTCCATTTCGATCACATCCAACAAGCCTGTTTTGGGTGGGCGACAATAACAATGGTCTTGCTCATCGTGAGGGCAATAAAAAACTGACGTAATCTCACCACCACGATTTTCAACCATATCTATAATTTTAGAATGAATAGCTTCCATTTCATCAAGGTCTAATACACCTCGACTTAAACCGGGTTGATGCGTTACCAAAATGAGTGAATACCCTTTTTTCGATAACGCCGCTAACGTATCAATACTACCTGATACTAACGCCACTTGCGTACGGTGAGTCACCCCACCGTCTACACGCGTATTAATAACACCATCGCGACTAACAAATAGTGGGTTCATAAAAATAAACTCATAACGTAAGCCCTTAATCGCATGGTGAATAATGCCATTTATTTTTTAGTTGCTGCTAACGCAGAAATATCAGCCACTTCAAAAAACAAATCACGTAGCTGTTGTAGTAAAGCTAAACGATTGTTTTTAAGTGCTTCGTCATCTGCCATGACCATTACGTCATCAAAGAATGTATCTACAACATCGCGTAGTGATGCTAACGCGCTTAATGCTTCTTTATAATCACGATCAGCAAATAGAGGAGCAACCGTTTGTTGTTGTTTAACCACCGCAGCGTATAAGGCTTTTTCTGCTGCTTCTTGTAGTAAATCTTCTTTCACTTCAGTGGGTACCACGTCAGCTTTTGCTAGAATATTAGCAACTCGCTTATTTGCCGCCGCTAATGCTTCCGCTTCGGGTAGCTGACGGAAATGGTTCACCGCTTGTACACGCTGATCAATATCTAACGGTTGCGATAATTGTTTGGTGCTCACTGCTTGGAATACCGTCGCAGGAATCGACTGTTCTTCATACCATGCACGGAAACGATCCAGCATATAACTTAATACTTGTTCAATAACCGCTTCGCCTTCGGCTAAATCTTTATGCTGATTAAACGCTAATGTGAGTAACTCACGTAAATCAATATTACGTTGTTGCTCTACCAATAAACGCAACACCGCCACACTGGCACGGCGTAATGCAAAAGGATCTTTTGAACCCGTAGGCTGTTCACCAATACCAAAAATACCCACTAAACTATCTAAGCGGTCGGCTAACGCTACGACTGCACTCACATCATTACTGGGTAATACATCTCCCGCAAAACGTGGCATATAGTGTTCATTCATCGCTAATGCTACAGACTCTGATTCACCGTCGTGTGTCGCATAGTGATAGCCCGCAATACCTTGCATATCGGCAAATTCATATACCATTTCGCTCACAAGGTCGCACTTACATAATTCACTCGCACGTACTACATCGTCAACATTCACGGCTAACTGAGCCGCAATGCCTTTAGCAATATTAGCGATACGTTCTGTTTTTTCATAAACCGTGCCCAATTTAGCTTGGAATACCACGGTTTTAAGTTGATCGCGCTTACTCGCCAAAGTGGTTTTTTTATCGGTGTCAAAAAAGAAAGCGGCATCGGATAAACGAGGACGAATCACGCGTTCGTTACCATCAATCACCTGCGCAGGATCAGTACTTTCAATATTTGCCACAGTAATAAAGTGCGGCATGAGTTGACCCGAGGCATCGACCACGTGAAAATATTTTTGGTGTTCTTTCATCGATGAGATCAAGGCTTCGGCAGGTACGCTTAAAAAGCGTTCTTCAAAACGCCCCGTTAATGCCACAGGCCATTCAACTAAACCTGCTACCTCATCTAACAAACCGTTATCAATAACTGCTGTACCACCTACAGTGGCCGCTTGAGCTTGCACCTGTTGTTCTATCATTGCCTTTCTTTCATTAACGTCTGCAATAATATAGCCCACGTCTTTCAGCTGCTTGGCATATTCACTAGGTGATGTAATATCTAAAGCTTGGTTGTAATGAAAGCGATGCCCTTTGGTTTGGCGATTGGCCGTTAACCCTAATACGTTAGCATCAACAATGTCAGTGCCATAAAGCATGACTAACCAATGTACAGGACGCACAAATTCTGTTCGGCTCGCTCCCCAACGCATACGTTTCGCAATCGGTAATTTCGCTAACGATGTTTCTACAATACCCGCTAACAATTCTGTGGTAGAGACTCCACCCGCTTGGGTACGAAATACAAGCTTATCAATTTTGCCATCATTTTCACTGGCCAAATCGCTAATCTCAATACCATTTTTCTTTGCGAACGCTTCGGCGGCTTTACTTGGATTACCGTCTGCATCAAAAGCAATTTTTGTGGGCGGCCCCCAAATTTCTACATCATTCAGTGGTGTGCTTTCTTCTAATGCTGTCACCATCACCGCTAAACGGCGTGGCGTGGCATACGGCGTAATAGCCGTAAATGACAAGCCTTCGGCGGTTAAACCTGCTTTTATGCCTTGAGTAAAAGCCTTTGATAAACCTAATAGGGCTTTTGGTGGTAACTCTTCTGTACCTAATTCAACGAAAAAATCTTGGCTCATGCGTCATCTCCCGCTGCGGCTAATGCTTGTTGACGTAGTGATTCTTCTGCTAAAGGAAAGCCCAAGTCTTTACGCACATCGTAATATGCTTGCGCAACCGCACGAGCTAAACCACGTACACGTAATATAAAGCGCTGGCGCTCTGTCACCGAAATAGCATGACGTGCGTCTAATAAGTTAAACGCATGAGAGGCTTTCATCACCATTTCATAAGCAGGTAATGGTAATTTTTCTTCGATTAAGCGTTGACTCTCACGCTCGTAGTTATCAAAGCTTTGAAACAAAAATTCAACATCGGCTTGTTCAAAGTTATAGTGCGACATTTCCACTTCGTTTTGATGGAACACGTCGCCGTAACTTACGGCTTTACCTTCGGGGTTGATCGTCCAAACAAGGTCATAAATAGAATCTACACCCTGTAAGTACATCGCAATACGCTCAAGACCATAGGTAATTTCACCCGTCACAGGGAAACATTCTAAGCCACCCACCTGCTGAAAATAGGTAAATTGTGTGACTTCCATGCCATTGAGCCATAATTCCCAACCTAAACCCCATGCGCCAAGGGTTGGTGACTCCCAGTTATCTTCGACAAAACGAATATCGTGTATCGCTGTATCAATACCTAAATGGCGTAAAGACGCCAAATACAAGTCTTGGATATTATCGGGCGACGGCTTAAGTACCACCTGAAACTGGTAATAATGCTGTAAGCGGTTTGGGTTTTCTCCGTAGCGGCCATCCGTAGGACGACGACAAGGTTGTACGTAAGCACTACTCCACGTTTCTGGCCCTATAGCACGTAAAAAAGTCGCTGGATGAAAGGTGCCAGCACCTACT
Source organism: Candidatus Endobugula sp. (assembly GCA_965225895.1). Lineage (GTDB taxonomy): Bacteria > Pseudomonadota > Gammaproteobacteria > Pseudomonadales > Cellvibrionaceae > Endobugula. The sequence goes on along the minus strand of CBDDBR010000011.1, from coordinate 2,257,810 downwards.
TCCATATCTAATGGCTGCAAAATAACGCAGCCCTGTTCAGCCCAAAATTGCTGTAATGCCAAGATCAGACCTTGGAATGTCTTTACGTCGGGAGTCGACACGGGATTCCTCTTTATGCTTCACGGATTTAAAGGCAGCGATTATAGCGGGGTATGGCCTTGAATGGTATGGTTTTGGCGGGGATCGCGGTATTTGCACGTGGGTTAGCGCCATTCTCCCTCGTAATATTAACAACTATGCATACTGCAATAGACACACATACAGCATTGTTAAATACTGTCACAATGTGCCATGATAAACGCGATGGCTAGCGCCTTAGGCTATACACAAATAACACCGACATACGGACACGATGACCATGCCCTCCCTTGCCCATCCTGGTAAACGATTTCAAGGTCAATGTATTGATGGTGTTATCTGCCTATTATTGTTTGGTGCATGTATTAGCATTCAACAATACTTTCACATCAACGGACGTATCATCGACAGTATTATAGTGATTATCCCTAGTACGTATTTTCTTTTTGCCGATGCACTGGGTAACGGGCAAAGCATTGCCAAACGCTGGTTACACATACGTGTGATACATCAACACACTTATCAACCCTGCAATCTCTGGCAATCTTTTTTACGTAACGGCATATCACCCATTTTTGGCATACTTGATGCCATGCTCATTTTTACCAAAGAACGCAAACGTGTGGGCGACTATTTGGCAAAAACCATTGTTATCAACAATGAACCCCCAGTTGTGCTTGAAAACGTATAACCCTGTATTGTTATACGATGCACTTTGCGACATCATAAACACATAGTATTTTATTCCCTTATCAATAGGACTTATCACCATGGACACGCTATCTAACATTACCAGCTTGAATTTTCTTACTAGCCCGCTCGTATGGATTGCCATTATTATTTTCTTCACCATTAAAAAAGGTATTCACTTTGTACCTCAAAACAGAGGTTTTGTGGTCTATACCATGGGCAAATACAGCCAAACATTGTCTGCGGGTTTAAATATTATTATTCCTTTTGTACAAACCGTCGCTGCTGATCGTAATTTAAAAGAGCAATCACTCGACATCATGTCACAATCCGCCATTACCAAAGACAACATCACTCTCAATATTGACGGCATTTTATTTATGAAAGTGGTCGACGCAGCCGCCGCCACTAATAATATTACCGACTATAAACTCTCTGTCGTTCAACTCGCCATGACCACGATGCGTAATGCCATTGGTTCTTTAGAATTGGATGATTGTTTTCAAAATCGTGATGCCATTAATGCACAAATCTTAACGGCCATGACAGAAGCCACTCAACCTTGGGGGGTTATGGTCACGCGCTATGAAATTAAAGATATTACACCGCCACAATCTATTCGCGAAGACATGGAAAAACAAATGACCGCAGAGCGTGAAAAACGCTCGGTTATTCTTACGGCAGAAGGTGTAAAGACCGCAGCTATTACCGAAGCCGAAGGTCTAAAAAGAGCGCGCGTACTTGATGCCGAAGCCGCAAAAGCAGAGCAAGTACTTGCCGCCGAAGCCACCAAAGAAGCACAAATTCTTGAAGCCCAAGGTAAAGCAGCCGCCATTGCACTTGTTGCTGAGGCCGACGCCCAAGCACTAGAAACCATTGGTAAAACTGCCGCAACGAGTGAAGGCTCAAAAGCTGTAATGTTAACCCTTGCACAAGATGCTATTGGTGCACACAAAGCGATAGCCAGCGAAAGTACCGTCGTACTCAGTGATGGAAAAACCAGTGACAATATCTCTAACACCGTAGCGCAAGCCATTGCCGTATCCAATACCATTAACACTAACGGCTCATAAGGTAATCATCATGGACTTTATTCATTATTTTTCATCAAACCATGCCAGCTTATTATTTTTAATTGCTGGTATTACCCTTGTGCTAGAACTCGCCGTAATGGGTTTAAGTGGATTATTATTATTTTTCTCTATCGGCTGTTTTATTACCGCCACACTAACCCATTTTGGCATTATTAGCGGATGGGAAAGCGAAGTATTTAGCGTAGGCATATTTACCATTCTCACTGCGCTATTGCTCTGGAAACCCCTTAAACGCTTTCAAGAAAAAGGCGTACCCCAAGACAACAGCAGCGATATGACAGGCCGCGAAGTGCCCTGTGCAGAAAGTATTAGTAAAACCCAAGGCGCGATTCGCTACTCAGGTATCAACTGGCCTGCGCGCTTAGACCCTTCGGCTAACGTAGATATCATTAATGAAGGGGACATGTGTGTCATTGTGAATGTAGACGGAAATATCATGTTAGTAGAAGCTGTGAGATAATCAAAAACATCACTGCCTTTAATGGTTAATCGCCAAAATTAACCATTAACATTCAATAAACAATAAGGTACTACAAACTATGAACAATGATACAACAGCAACGACACATTCTAGCTCATCCGAAAGTGGCGGATGCAGCAATACCAGTTGTTGTCCACCACAAACAACTGTAAAACGCAGCCAAGCTAAAATTGGACGTAATGATCCTTGCGCGTGCGGCAGCGAGAAAAAATATAAAAAGTGTTGCGGTAAAAACGCATAAACCACGTCTTGTTATTTAACGTTATCATTCAGCGGAGCTTGAAAAGTATCATAAAGCGAAAGTCTAAAAAGCATGGTATATGCCCATCAAGCACCGCCCCTACTACATCGCTTACTTAAGTATGATGTAAACAAAAAACGAAGCCCGCACCATAACTCGCAACAATACAATATCAGCGTTCAAACTTAAGGATATGCCCTTTAAATTCTTGATCAAGGTATTGTGTATGCTGAGGTATTTGCTGAGATGATGTAAAACCAAAATGGGTCATTCGCGTGCTGAGTTTATTTTTTCTCCCCCGCCCTGGATCTACAATAATAACTTCGCAAACGGGCTTTGAATGGGCATCTATAAAAGTAGCCAATAATTCCGCATGACTATCTTCATACAAAAGATCACTGCCAATAATAAGATCAAAAAGACCTAAATCATCGTTAGTATCAGCCCAATTTACTTGTTCATAAGCGATTGCACTGTCTTTATTAAGCAAGGTATTGCGTTGTAAAAAGCTCTTCACCTCTGGGTGGTAATCTGTTGCCGTAATATCTGCACATTGCTTATTGAGTAATAAACTCGATAGTGCAATGCCACAGCCAACCTCAAGTATTCTTTTTGAGTGTGTATCATAGTCACAAATAAAATGAGCAAGCACCAGACTGGATGGCCAAATCACACCAAAAATTGGCCATGATGCTGAAGATATTCCGAGATTTTCAGCAACACCTAAAGGATCATAAAACTCTTGTTTATTACGTAAAGTACATAGATGAATATCTGTTTTACCAAACTCAACCGTTTGATAGCACAAGCGTAAGTTTGTCATTAGCCGGCCTTAATATTTGGGCGCTGAGCCAACTATCAAAGATAAATGACAAAACGAAGAGCTTTCTAGGGTATAGCATTGTGCCAATAAGGCAACCTATATAGCCATTAACACATCAGCCACTTAATTAAGCTTTAACTGTTTTGTTCCTTGCCTTCAAGGTTGATGCGGCCTAACTCGTAGGCAAGCGCACTATTTGCACACTGCAATAAGGAAAGCATTCCCATATTAATATTATGATCTTGTAAGGACGTACTATCTTCTGCTGCATGTAACTCTTCTAATAATAGCAATACGCAATGAGCATGATGCAATGTATCTTTTGTATATTCTTGAATAAGTGGATTTTTATTATCTGTCATATCACTAAGCCTAGAACTTAAGAACGATTAGGAAAAAGAACTATATTTTTTATAGGTGCTTCTGCTTTTTTCTCTAACTCGCACTTTTCAAACGTGTCTAAAATATCGTATAGCTGCTTTTTTACTAAATCATAATTCGCCTTTTCCATATTAATATATGCTTCCGCTACTAATTCTAGGCAAAGTTCTAAATGTGCTTGAGATCGATAACGAATTAAATCGGTGGGATCACTCATTAGTTGTTCCTTTTTCATTTATTTTTATTATAGAACCGCTTTTATGTACATCATTATTTCATTGAAGCCGATTTTCAATATATCAAACTTTTACAACAACAACTGCCTTTTTATTGATCATTATTTTATTTTCGACACAAAAATGTGGTTTTTTGCGCCAAACCAACTGCAGAATGTTTTATTACGTGCCACTTAGAAAATTTTCTACTTTGCTTGATGGGGCGAAAATGCGTGTTTGAAAAAAATCGAAAGGTGTAAATTCACAATGAAAAATATTTATAGTGAATAACATTATGACTTTTATGCTATTCACACCCAATATAATGACTAAAAATTAAATATAAGAAAGAGATGGTAAGAAAGGGAAAATGTTATTCTTGATAGGCTAGTAATTAGCGAACACACATTAATAACTCGGCTAATATTATCAATAGATCGAAAAGGGATTATGTCCTGAAATAAAAAATACTCTATGTTTTAACATCATCCTTTTAATGCATTTCTTAATGTGGTGGGATGAACTTTTAATTCTTTTGCGGCTTCATTGTAATTATTTTTGTGTTTTTGCATCGCTTCATTATATCTAAGCACTTGCAGCTGGCGATTAAAATCATCCAAATCCTGCTTAGTTCTTAATGAGGATAACAGTAAATAAGCAATTTTTAAGCGCTTTAAAAATGCGCTAGGGCCTATCGTTAGGTCAATGATTTCGCTACGGCTAATATAATAAAACACGAATACAATATAAAGTGACATTGACGGAATAATAACAACAACTGGAATAATAGCGTCTGTATTCGACAATATAACAAGCAGAGCCGCTGCCAGAACAAAAGGGATAAATGAAACTAAAGCAATAATATTTCTAGAAGCCTGTAGATAGTCATTCTTTATTGTTTTAGCATTGCTGATAAATGTAACAATAATCACTATGGAAGATAACAAAAGAAAGATATCAAAAGTCCAAGATAATGCTCCATCGTTATGTACAAGAGCATTACTTTCCAACCGATAGCCATTTACCATTAAACCTAAAACATGAAGTATCGTTAAAATAATAGGTGGAATATAAAGGTATTTTTCCCATCCATATAAGGCATTACCCGATAAATTAAATGCTAATTGCATAAAGTGAGTAAATAAAAAATAAGCCGCTATTAAGTAAATATCTGCTGCGTAAGTGGCTATTAAAAAATGTTTTTGTAAGGAGAGGTATAAAATTGTTTGGCAAATATTAATAATAGCCAAATTGATAAATATTTTTAAATAAGGTATTTCTGCATTTGATCGATATGCCTTATAACATAACAATAAGCAACCACCAGCCACTATCGCAGGGTAAAGGCTATAAAATAAAAATATATTGGTCATCACTTTTAGGCTTGGTGTTTAGTGAAATTAGAGGTTTACATCGAATTATTTATCATTATTGGAACATAGTATACTGTAAGTTTGCTGATTGCCTGAATGAATTATGCGCCATTCTTACTGATACTCTCTGTTTTAAAAAAATGACCTACTAAAAACATAATGTTTCTACATAATCTTCTTATAGTATCGCTCAATCTTTTATTAACACGTTAAAAGCTAAATTAAAGATAATACCATGGTATCAAAATCGAAACTTTACACACAACTAGACGCTTTAGAAGCCGAATTAAAAGACAGGCTAATACCCCATTTGCACAACACTATTGCTGGTAACAATGATTTAATTTTTTGCGTAAAGGGCTTTAACCCATTCAATCAATTTAAACATCATACTGACAAAACCACAGAAGAGCTTGTCGCTATAGGAGCACACATTCTTGCGCTTAAAGAAAAGCTACAAGAACCATCCAGTGGAAGTATTGCTGAGCGTATTTGCTGGTATTGCTACGAGTGGAATGATCGTTATAAACACGATAAATCTGCTGGCGTCATATTAGCAAAACAGTTTTTAGCCGAAATATAAAGTAATAAACATGATGCTAATGACGTAAAGCACGGCTATTATTTTATATTTTTTAATTCTTTAAGCCGTCGCCCCACATCCACAATAGCCTCTATTGCAGGCTTTAATTCTTTACCTAACTCAGTTAGAGAATACTCTACCGTTGGCGGCGATGTTGGCATAACCTCTCTATGCACAACGCCAGAAGCCTCTAATTTTTTTAAGCGATCGGTTAATACCTTAGGAGAGATCTTATAAATATCATGCTTAATCTCACTAAAACGCCTTGGTTGCTCACCTAAATACCAAATAATATTGGGTGTCCATGCGCCGCCAATGATACTCAAGCATTCCGTTATCGGGCACTGCTCTGGCGGTGGCTCTACTTTATTTTTACGCCGTTTAATCATGTATATAACCCTGCTTTATTTGTAAGTAACTTACCAAAAGGAAACCTATAAATAAAGCTAATATCTATTATTTACTTGATATCTTTTGGTAACTCACTAAAACTATATCCATCGCATCGACTCACCACCACTACTATCACTCGCTAAAAATACGTAAGGAGTATTCGTTCATGTGGAACCAAAACAAATTAACAGCCGCCTTAGGTATTACATACCCAATCATACAAGGGCCGTTTGGTGGCGGCTTATCAACTATCGAATTACTTACCACCGTATCTAATGCGGGCGGAATGGGTTCTTATGGCGCTCATGCCTTATCACCCCAAAATATTCATACGCTCATTACAGATGTACGCACAAAAACAAAAAATCCTTTTGCCATTAATTTATGGGTTTCTAATCATGATGATGGTGGCTTGCACATGGATAAAGATGCCTTTAATGATTATCTCAAGCACTTTACGCCTTATTATAACGAGCTGAACATCGCGCCACCCGTATTTCCAGAAAAATATACTGAACGTTTTGAAGAGCAAATAGAAGCCACCATAGATGCAGCGCCGCCCGTATTGAGTTTTGTTTTTGGTATTCCTACTGCCGATATTATCGAGCGATGTCATCAAAAAGGCATTATCACTATTGGTGCGGCAACCACACTGGATGAAGCTCTCGCTATTGAAGCCGCAGGAATAGACATTATCTTAGCCACGGGTTTAGAAGCTGGCGGCCATCGAGTATCTTTTCTTAAACCTGCTGAAGAGTCCTTATATGGCAGCCTTGCGCTTATTCCTCAAATAGTTGATCGCGTTAATATTCCTGTTATTTCTGCAGGTGGCATTGTTGATACACGTGGAATTAATGCAGCATTAGCATTAGGTGCTCAAGGTGTTCAAATAGGCACGGCGTTTCTTGCATGTAAAGAGTCGGGCACCAGTGACCTTCATCGGGAATTGTTATTTAGCGATGCTGCACATAAAACAGTACTTAGTCGCGCTTTTACAGGCCGACTTGCTCGCTTTATAGAAAATGATTTTATACGTTCTATCGAACAATCATCAACATTGCCACTTGGCTTTCCTATTCAAAGTTTTTTTACTTCGTTCTTAAAAAAAGCAGCCACAGAAAAAAACAGTAAGGAATTTTCATCCCTATACGCTGGGCAAGGTGCGCCTTTATTAAAGCATAAAAGTGCCCTCTCTCTTATGAACCATATTATTCAACAAATGAACCAACAACACACATAATGACTAGGAGTAACATTATTATGTATACGTTATATACCATACCAGGGTCTTGCTCTACGGGCATACATATTTTACTGAGTGAACTTAAACAAACATTTACTCTTATTGAAAAAAATAGCTTAGAGGACTTTGATGAAATCAATCCTATAGGATCTGTGCCTGTATTAGATGACAACGGATTTATTATTCGTGAAGGCGGCGCTATTGCACTTTATTTATTAAAAAAACACACGAATAATATATTGCCTACAGATATACAAAATAAAAATATATTTATACAAAAATTATTATTTAACTACGCCACTTTACAACCTGCATACAACCGATTATTTTTTGCCATGAAGCACCTGCAAGGTTCCACTCAAAAAGAAGCCTACCTCGCTGCCGCAAAAGAACTCTCTAGATTGTGGAAAACTGTAGACCTACAACTCACCTCAACACCTTTTTTTAGCGGCAACAAAGCGACTATTATTGATTATCTATTATGCATATATAGTCACTGGGGACATGCTTTTGATGTAGAAATAACACTGGGTAACAATGTCACACGTATGATAAAAGAAGTGGCACAACTTCCTCAATGCCAGCAAATTTTTAATGATGAAGGAATAGTGTGCAAATGATCTAATAGTGAATACTATATGGGGGAAGCTTATTCATATCCTGTTCAGGTTAATTATAGATAATGCTTTCTTCAACCTTTGTAAAATAAGGAAATAAAGATGTATGCATTAGGTGATGTTCTATTCATTCAATATACAGGGTTTAAACATTATGGTATCTATGTTGGAAACAGCACTGTCATCCATAATTCAAAAAAGTTTTTTAAAGTTGAAGAAATTTCATTAAATGAATTTAGTGATAATAAGGAACCAAAAATTAGCAGTATAAAATCATTAACCCCTGAGCTATCAATTCAAAAGGCTAAGCAATACTTAGGGGTTCCATACAGTCTCTTTTCAGAAAACTGTGAACACTTTGTTCGGGTTGTTAGTGGTTTAGAAAAGGAAAGCACTCAATTACAAAAATATATGGTTTCTGCATTCTGTATCGGTGTAATGCTAAGGTCAGAAAATAAAATTTTCAAAGCAGTAAGTAGTACTACGCTTATCGGTACATTACTTACGCCGAGTGAAAAAAGTCCTATAAAAAATGCCACTATTCTGGCTTGTTTAGCTGTAGGGATAATTTTTTTGAGTACAAGAAATTCGTAATCTTACTCATTTATCTAAAACTCTTAAGTTAATGATCAACTACGCCAAAATGCAGGCGTAAGCAATACAAGAAAAGTAAATATCTCTAAACGACCGAGCAGCATGGCAAAGCATAAAATCCATTTTGCTGGGTCATTAATATCCCCATAGTGTGCTGCCACATCACCCAAGCCTGGGCCTAAATTATTAATTGCCGAGCCTACAGCAGAAAATGCCGTTAAAAAATCTAAGCCTGTGCCGAGTAGTAATAAAAACATCACGATAAAACTAATCACGTATACCGCAAAGAACCCCCAAATAGCTTCAACCACACGGTCGGGCACAGGTTGTCGGCCTACCTTAATGAGTATAACGGCGTTAGGGTGTATTAAACGATGAATTTCACGCAGGCCTTGTTTACAAATCATTAATACCCGCATGACTTTAATACCGCCTGCAGTTGAGCCGCCACAGCCCCCCATAAAGGCAAAAATAAATAACATAAAGGGTAAAAACGTTGGCCACTGACTATAATCTGCTACGCCAAAACCCGTGGTGGTTAATAATGATATGAGCTCAAAAGAACCGTTTAATGCGCTACCTGTAAAACCATAGGTCGATGAAAAATAGAGATAACTCACGGTAATAAAAATACCTATCGCCACACACCATAAGTAAAATTTAACTTCGGAGTCAGCAAAGTAATGTTTAATACTCAGTGATCGCCACGCCACAAAATGTAAGGCAAAGTTAATACCCGATAACACCATAAAAAACATAGCAATAATTAATATTGCGGGGCTGTCAAAAAACGCCATACTTTGATCGTGTGTAGAAAAACCACCAATCGCCACAGTAGAAAAAGCATGACCAATAGCATCAAATAAACTCATGCCTGCTATGTAATAACTTAACGCACAAACAACGGTTAAGCCCGTGTAAATAAAAAATAACGCTTTGGCTGTTTGTGTAATACGCGGGGTAAGTTTTGAATCTTTTACTGGACCGGGAGTTTCGGCGCGATATAGCTGCATACCCCCAATACCTAGCATCGGTAAAATCGCCACGGCAATCACCACAATACCAATACCGCCTAACCACTGTAGTTGTTGGCGATAAAATAAAATAGATTTAGGTAGGGCATCTAGGCCTGTAATAACCGTTGCGCCCGTAGTTGTTAAACCCGAGATAGATTCAAAGACGGCATCCACAACACTAAGTGATGTACTATCCGCAATAATAAAAGGTAAAGAACCTGCAGCACCTAGCACAGTCCAGAATAGCGCTGTCACAATAAAGCCATCGCGAGTACGCAAGTCTTGTTGGTGATTATAAACGGGGGCCCAAACCACACAGCCCATCACTAAAATAATGGCAAACGAAATAAGAAAAGCGAGTGTGGCGGTATCTTGATAATAAATAGAAACAAAAATAGGCGGTATTAACGTTATGCTAAATAACATTAACAATAGGCCAAGTACTCGAAAGACAATAGCAAAACGCATTCGTTAACCCTTTGTTTGGTAACGATGAAGAAACATCATTAAAAAAATGAAAACCCAACTTGAAACAATTTTTCTACGTGCTTGGTGTATTGCTTATCAACTAAGAAAACAATCACGTGATCACCGTTTTCAATCACCGTATTGTCGTGAGCAATAATAACTTGGTTTTCTTTTTCACCTTCACGATAAATTGCACCAATGGTTGCGCCTTCAGGTAGATCCACTTCTTCAACTCTTCTACCCACTACTTTTGAGCTTTTTTCATCGCCATGCGCAATCACCTCAATTGCCTCAGCAGCACCGCGACGCAATGAATGCACATTAACCATATCACCACTACGTACATGAGATAACAAACTACCTACCGTGGCTTGTTGTGGTGATATGGCAATATCAATTTCGCCGCCCTGTATTAAGTCAACATATGCGGCGTTATTAATTAAGGCCATGACTTTTTTCGCGCCCAAGCGTTTGGCTAACAGTGAGGCCATAATATTTGCTTCATCGTCATTGGTAAGCGCTAAGAAAACATCGGTTTCTTCAATATTTTCTTCCAATAATAAATCCTGATCCGATGCACTACCCTGCAACACAATGGCGTATTTTAATTCTTCACTCAGAGATTTACAGCGTTCTGCCGATAGCTCTAAAATTTTAACGGAATATCGGCTTTCTATTTTATTCGCTAAACGTCGACCAATATTACCGCCACCCGCAATCATAATGCGTTTATAGGGCTTATCTAAACGACGTAACTCACTCATTACAGTGCGAATATTTCTGCGCGCAGCAATAAAAAATACTTCGTCGTCGGCCTCAATCACTGTTGAGCCTTCAGGCATAATCGCTTTGCCACGGCGATAAATGGCGGCAACACGGGTATCTACATTAGGGATGTGTTGACGTAAAAATCGTAGTTCTTGACCAACCAATGGGCCGCCATGATAAGCCTTTACCGCTACCAAACGAATCGTACCATCAGCAAAATCTAATACCTGTAATGCCCCTGGGTGCTCCACTAAGCGAAAAACATAATCGGAGACTAAACGCTCTGGGCTAATAATGACATCAACGGGGGAATGTTCATTTTGAAACAGCTTATCTTTATTGATGGAATAGGCAGAAGAACGAATACGCGCGATTTTTGTCGGTGTGTGGTACAGGCTATAGGCTATTTGGCAGGCAACCATATTCACTTCATCGTTAACGGTCACCGCAATCAGTAGGTCGGCATCTTTAATATCCGCTTGCTCAAGTACATGAGGGTGTGAGGCATGACCACACACAACACCAATATCTAAACGGTCGCGTAGCTCTCGTAAACATTCCATTGAATGATCGATAACAACAATATCATTATTTTCGCCCGCCAGATGCTCTGCAATAGACGCACCGACTTGCCCTGCCCCTAAGATGACTATTTTCATCGCGTATTCCGCTTTTTATTTTAAGACTAGCTGAACGATAATCGCGCTCTACTGTTATGCCGTTTGCGTTTTTATGAGTCGTGCATAATAAAAACCATCATGCCCCTTATCTTGCGGTAACAACTGCCTACCGTAAGGCTGTTCAATACCCCAATCGGCAGTAATCACATCATGCACGGCATCGCCTTGATGAGCGGCCAAAAACTGTTCAACAACGTGTGTATTTTCCTGTGGTAATACTGAACATGTGGCATATAGCAGTATACCCCCATCTGACAATAACGGCCAAAGTGCATTAAGTAATCGTAATTGTAAACGTGATAACTCATCTACCGCTTGTTGGTTACGCAATAATTTAATATCAGGGTGACGACGAATCACTCCCGTTGCCGAACAAGGTGCATCTAGTAAGATACGATCAAACGGTTTACCGTCCCACCATGTATTAGGTTCAGTGCCATCACCACACATTACATCTGCTGAAATCGACAAACGTGCTATATTTTCTCGCACACGAGTAAGACGACGCTCTTCTAAGTCCACCGCAACTAAAGCAGCTAAATCTGGTTGTAACTCTCCGATATGACATGTTTTGCCACCCGGTGCACAACATGCGTCAAGCACACGTAGCTGTGGCTGAAGCTGCAATAATGGCGCCGCCAATTGAGCTGCTTCATCTTGTACACTCACCACCCCGTTATCAAACCCAATCAATTGCGTTACATCGGTCGCTTTATCGAGTGTTAAGCCATAAGGGCTATAAGGTGTATGCTTTGCGCCAATGGTTTTTTCAACATCGCTCTCATCACTATTTTGATAATCTTCACCGCTAACGGCAAATGACAACGAGGGCTGCGATATAAGCTGCGATAAATATTTATCTGCTGTGCTGTGTTGTGCATGAATGCGTAAGGTAAACGGTGGGTGTTGATTGTTTGCAAAGAAAATATCTTTCGCTTGTTTAGGCCACGCTTGAAGAATAGCTTGCTGTAACCACTGAGGATGAGATTGCTTTGGGCTACATGTTATTGGCTCCGCATCTTGCTGTCGCTGAAAAGAGCGTAGCACGCCATTCACTAATTTTTTGGCCCATTGTTTACGAAAAAATAGCGTGGCATTTACTGTTTCATTAATCGCTGCATGTGGTGCAACACGGGTAAACTGTAATTGATAAATACCGAGTAGTAGTAATAATTTAATATCACTGTCTTTTTCTTTAATGGGTTTAGCAATAAACGTATTTAATGTATCTTCTAATAAAAAATACCAGCGACACACACCATAGCAAAGCTCTTGTGCAAAACGCTTTTCTTTTTCATCAATATCATTCAACAAATGTAATTCGCTCGCCAACGATCCTTTTTGCTTTAACAAACGCAATAATATTTTAACGGTGATCGTTCTGGCGTTATTTTTTTTCGACATTTGCTTTCAACAATTGTTGGCCTTTTACAAAATAATCACCATAGCCATTTAACAAATCGTTAACTGCCATTGCTTTTTTATTCGGTATTTGTAGTGTATTAATATATATTGCATTATCCCCGCAAGCAACAATAAGACCTTGCTCATCAAAGGATATAATTTTTCCTGCTGTTTCTGCTGTGCTATTTTTAACAATAGTGGCGGCATATATTTTAATACGAGCGTCATTTAAAAATGTATACGCGATAGGGAAAGGATTAAATGCTTGGATTTTTTTTATAATTTTTTCGGCCGATTCATTCCAATCTATCTCGGCTTCTTGCTTAGTAATTTTTTCGGCATAACAAGCAAGATCATTATTTTGTTTTTCTGCGTGTATGGTGTGATTCGATAATTGTGTTAATACCGTATGCAACGCTGGCGCACCTAACAGCATGAGTTTATCGTGCAGGCTAGCACTTGTTTCTGTACTCTCTATTGGGCAAGATACTTTTAATAACATGTCTCCCGTATCTAGGCCTTTATCCATTTGCATAATAGTAATGCCTGTTTCTTTATCCCCTGCTTCTACCGCTCGCTGAATCGGTGCAGCACCTCGCCAACGCGGTAATAAAGAACCATGTACATTTAAGCAACCATAACGCGGCGTATCGAGTACAGCTTGTGGCAATAATAATCCATAAGCAACCACGACCATAACATCCGCTTGGTAATTTGCTAAAGCCATTTGTGCGTCACCATCTTTTAATGACAACGGCTGCTCTACTGCTAAGTTATGTTGTAGCGCTAACGTTTTTACGGGACTTGCGGTCAATTTTTTACCGCGGCCTGATGGACGATCAGGTTGTGTATACACCGCAACAATATCATGTTCACTATCAATTAATGACTGTAAATGATGGGCGGCAAATGGAGGTGTTCCTGCAAAGATAATTTTCAAGGGCGATGATTACTATAGCTACGGTTATTAATAGGTTTATTTATTAAGTAATAAACAATGGCTTAAGCGCGATGCTGCTTTTCAAGTTTTTTACGAATACGTTGACGCTTCATATTTGATAAATAATCAACAAACAATTTGCCATTTAAATGATCCATCTCATGCTGAATACATACGGCCAATAAACCATCGGGCTCCATAACAAACGCATCACCATTTTTATCTAGGGCTTCTACTTTAATGCCTACTGGGCGCTCTACGGGTTCATAAAACCCAGGAACCGACAGACAACCTTCATCATAAGGTTCTACCGTTTCATCTTGTACTGTAATTACTGGGTTAATAAAAACTAAAGGTTCGTTTTTATCTTCACTGGTATCAATCACTATAATTTGCTGGTGTATATCAACCTGTGTTGCCGCCAAACCAATACCTGGGGCAGCGTACATGGTTTCAAACATGTCAGCGATAATATTACGCACGCTGTCATTCACATCGGTGACTTTTTTTGCCGTGGTGCGTAAGCGAGGATCTGGGTATTCAAGAATCGTTAATATGGCCATAATGTACTATGTGCTAATAAATAAAATTTGTTACTTTTTTTGTCACTCATTTCTGTGATTAACTTCCTGTAATAAGCGAAGAATCACGGCTAAGGCTATGATGATACAGGATTTGATGCTATAAAGGCAGATGTTATATACCCATTATCATTATGGTACACATGCCAGAAAATGCTGGATGTGCAGCTAAAATAATAGAGATGACTCATGAGAAAACCCTTTTTACACGGCTTAATTATCTGTTGTATGGGATTAGGTATGGCTGCATTGAGCCACGCCCAAGAACAACCCATCGTAAAAGCAGATATTCCACAAAGCTACACCGTCGTAAAAGGGGATACCTTATGGGGTATTTCAACACGCTTTTTAGAAGACCCTTGGCGATGGAAAGAAATATGGCAAGGCAACTCACAAATTGCTAACCCTGATCTCATTTACCCTGGTGATACTATTCGCCTTATCTATGTCGATGGAAAACCACAACTGGTTATTAATTCTGATGCCCAATCACATCAAACATCCACAAGCACAGCCCGCGAATACTCCAATAATGGACCGCTAAAAACGGTAAAGTTATCACCTAAGATTCATTCCGAGAAAATTAAAACGGCGATTCCCGCCATTCCTCTTGAAAAAATTAATACCTTTTTACTACGTAACCGCGTTGTTGAAAAAGGAATACTTAAAAAAGCCGCCCATGTATTAGGCGGACAAGAAAAACGCGTTATTCTTAGTGCTGGTGACACCTTATATGCGCGGGGAAATTTTCCTGAAAATACCAATAGTTATGGCCTTTATCGTAAAGGACAAAGCTATATCGACCCTAAAACCAAAGAAGTATTAGGTGTTCAAGCCATTGATATTGGCGCGGTTAATTTACGCTCTAACAACGACGATGTTGGCCGTTTTACCGTTACACGATCCACCAATGAAATACGTGTTGGTGATCGCTTACTACCCAGTGAAGAGAGAGAAATCAACGCTAATTTTTTGCCCAAGCCACCCAAAAGTGACGTAAGCGGCTATATTATGAATGTTGAAACGGGCTTATCTCAGGCAGGAAAGCGAGATATTATTGCCATTAACTTAGGTAAAAGAGAACAGCTTGAGCAAGGCAATATTTTAGCTATTTATAAGCAGGGTGAAAAAGTACGCGACCGCTATGCTCAGCCCAATACAAAGAAAAATATCACCTTACCCAATGAAAGAGCAGGCTTAATTTTAGTATTTCAGGTTTTTGAAAAAATGAGCCTTGCGATGGTATTAGAAGCCGATCGCGGCGTAGTACTCAAGGATATTGTCGCAAATCCATAACCCCTAACATTAACCCATTCACCGCTTGTTCAAGGACGAACATATGACACACTTACCCTCTTCACCCACTAATTCTACTGCTATACCCGATAACCTCTCTTTTTTACCAACGCTATTATTGCTGTTGTTACCCAGTATCGGTACCCATCGCTATTGGATGTTAGTTGCGCATTATGGTTCTGCTGAAACTGTTTTACTACAAGACCCCAACCATATTTCATGTTTAAGCCCTCGCGCACAATCTTTGTTGTTGGATTATCAAAACACAAAAGAAAGCAGTGCCTTATACCTTTCTGCACTCAACATTATTGAACACATTGATCGCCACCAAGGGCATATTATTAACGTTAACAACGCCCATTACCCTATGCTATTAAAAGAGATTCATCATCCGCCACCACTGCTGTATGTCAAAGGTAATGTGCATAATTTACAATTGCCACAAATAGCCATTGTCGGTTCTCGGCACGCAACACACGCAGGTTTAAAAAATACTCGCCTATTTGCTCATCATTTGAGTCAACACGGCTTTGCCATCACCAGCGGTTTAGCATTAGGTATTGACCATGCGGCTCACCAAGCCGCTCTTACCTGTGCGCAAACAACAATAGCGGTGATGGCCACAGGCATCGACACGGTTTACCCAAAACAACATCAACGTATCGCAGAAGACATTATGGCTACAGGTGGTACATTAGTGAGTGAATTTGCTCCTAATACACCTCCTAAAGCGGATCATTTTCCTCGTAGAAACCGTATTATTAGTGGCTTAAGTATGGGCGTTTTAGTGGTTGAAGCCACCATTAAAAGTGGCTCTTTAATTACCGCCAAATATGCCATCGAACAAGACAGAGAAGTGTTTGCGATTCCTAGCTCTATTCACAATCCTCAGGCGAAAGGTTGCCATCAACTTATTAAACAAGGCGCCCATCTCGTAGAAACTAGCCAAGATATTGTCGATCACCTATCAGGGTTAATTCAACGTTTACACGCTGAACTCAACAATACGATACCAACAGACAAACCCGCAGCCCCCTCTTCTACCAATAATCATCACACCTTAAGCCCTGAGGAACAACAAGTACTCCATCATATTGGGTTTGAACCCAAAACAATTGATCAATTAATACAATCAAGCCAACTTAGCAGCCAAGTGTTAAGCGCCTGTTTGATTACTTTAGAAATGAACC
Organism: Candidatus Endobugula sp.; assembly: GCA_965225895.1. Classification (GTDB taxonomy): domain Bacteria; phylum Pseudomonadota; class Gammaproteobacteria; order Pseudomonadales; family Cellvibrionaceae; genus Endobugula. The sequence goes on along the minus strand of CBDDBR010000011.1, from coordinate 2,240,661 downwards.
ACTATATAAAACGATCTCATTGGGGTTATGAGCAGGTATAATGGTGTTATTTTTAATGACACGATCACGTTAACAAACAAAATTTATGAGCCAATATAATCCATCTATCACTATAGCCAGTAATATCATGCATCAAGGCGGTGTTATCGCTTATCCTACTGAAGCCGTATGGGGCTTAGGTTGTGACCCTTATAACGAACAAGCCGTCCGTAATATTTTGGCGCTTAAACAACGTGATGTCGCTAAAGGACTGATTATGGTGGCCGCCTCTATTGAGCAGTTTGAACCGTATTTATCACACCTAAATCATGAGCAGCGCAATACATTATTGCAATCATGGCCTGGCCCACATACTTGGTTAGTCCCCCAAAACAATACATTGCCGTTTTGGGTATATGGCAATCACACCTCGGTTGCTTTACGTGTTAGTAACCATCCCGTTGTACGTGAGCTTTGTAAGGCATTTGGTGGGCCTATTATTTCAACATCGGCCAACCCGCAGGGTAAACCTGCCCCTACACAAGCATGGCAAGTACACCGATATTTTCATCATTTTCCACAATTAGATTGGATGGTAAAAGGAAGTGTGGGCGCAAATGCACAACCGTCAACCATTACTGATCTTATCAGTGGTAAGGTATTACGGGCATAGCAATAGCAGGGATAACACCACGCTTTACTATACCCTTTTTGATTATTCTATTTTTAATGGTATCTCAAACTTATGAATACACCCGATAAACATGCTGTACGTACCTTTTTACTGCAATTACAAGACTCTATCTGTGAAGCGCTAACAGACATTGATGGCAACACCTTTATCGAAGACTCTTGGGAGCGCGAAGAAGGCGGTGGTGGTCGATCGCGTGTATTAGCTGAAGGTAACGTAATAGAAAAAGGCGGTGTTAACTTTTCTCATGTTTTTGGTACCACCATGCCTGCCTCTGCTACCGCGCATCGTCCAGAATTAGCTGGTCGTGGTTTTGAAGCCATGGGGGTTTCACTGGTTATTCACCCACGTAACCCATTTGCCCCCACCAGCCATATGAATGTACGCTTTTTTATTGCCGAAAAAGAAGGTGAAGAACCTGTATGGTGGTTTGGTGGTGGATATGACCTTACCCCTTACTACGGTGATAAAGACGACTGTGTTCACTGGCATCAAACCGCTAAAAATGCGTGCGACCCTTTTGGTGATCATTTTTACAATGAATTTAAACAATGGTGTGATGAATACTTTTATTTAAAACACCGCAATGAACCTCGTGGTATTGGCGGTTTATTTTTTGATGACTTTAATCAGCTTGGATTCGAAAAAAGCTTTGCTCTCATGCAATCCGTAGGCAGCAGCTTTGTTGATGCTTATGCTCCCATATTGCGTCGTCGTAAAGATACACCCTACTCAGAAAAAGAACGTCACTTTCAATTATATCGTCGCGGACGTTATGTAGAATTTAATTTAGTTTTTGACCGCGGAACACTCTTTGGTTTACAGACAGGTGGCCGCACGGAGTCTATTTTAATGTCTCTGCCACCACTGGTTCGCTGGGAGTACGACTATAACGCTGAAGCAGGCAGCGCCGAGGCTGAATTGCTAGAAACGTTTTTACAAGCCAACGACTGGCTAAATTTAACATCAAACAAGAGTGATGCCCTGTAATATGACAAACCCTGACCGTTACGCTGTATTTGGGAACCCTATTCACCACTCTAAATCCCCTATACTGCACGCTGCTTTTGCAAAACAAACACAGCAAGACATAATTTATACTGCCGAGTGTATCCCTATTGATCAATTTACTACTGGAGCAAATACATTTTTTGCCAATGGCGGAAAAGGATTAAATATTACTGTGCCATTTAAAATGGATGCGTTTAATTACGCAGACCAGCTCACACCCCGTGCTAAAAAAGCAGGTGCCGTAAACACACTGATAAAAAAAGAACAGTTTATTTTAGGTGACAATACCGATGGTGTAGGTTTTGTATATGATGTAACAGAAAATTTACAGTGGACATTACATAATAAAAAAATTCTTGTGTTAGGTGCTGGTGGTGCTGTACGAGGGATCTTAGAACCCCTACTTGCAACGCAACCACAACAGCTAGTGATTGCTAATCGTACCGTTGAAAAAGCACAACAATTAGCCAATGATTTTATCAATGAAGGCTCTATTTCAAGTTGTCATTACAATGATTTAAGCCGCAGTGAGTTTCATGAGTTTGATATTGTTATTAACGGTACATCTGCCAGTTTAGGGGGTGAATTACCTAATTTGCCAAAAGAAATTTTGCATGATCATAGTTGTTGTTATGACATGATGTATGGAAAAGATAACACTGTATTTATGCAATGGGCGAAAAAATATGGTGCAAAAAATGTAGCTGATGGTTTGGGCATGTTAGTGTGCCAAGGCGCAGAATCATTTTATCAATGGCGGCATGTTCGTCCAGAAACACAATCTGTGATTGAAAAGATTCGAGCATCTCTCTCTTAAAAAGGCTTATTTATAGGTTTTCGTAGCCTTGATAAGCCTTGGTAAATTGCTCTAATAAAAATTCATATCGCGAAAATTGCTTATGCTCTTCTGTTAACACGCCAATTTTTTTAAAGCATTTTTGACACATATGATAATAGTCTATTGTTTTTCCATCGATTTCGTTTTTTGCCAAAACCACTTGTACCAAGTTTAAGTTTACACCCACATGATTAGGAAACATTTTTAATGCGTCCGAAAAAATAGTCATGGCTTTTTCGTAGTTTTTTTCTTGATAGGCCGCAATACCCAAACGAGATAAATTAGCCGCACACTCTTTACCTGCAATACTAATTGGTTCTTCGCTGATTTTATCAATAGTTTTTAATATTTTGCTAGAGTCTTTAAATTCTTTTGATAATAAATGTAACTCTTTATACCCCTTTTGTTTATCACCGCTCATGATATGCGCACGTGAAAAATCTAAACGGGAATCAACATCTTTTGGGTGTAGTATGTCATAGTCGCCTTCTACAGACTCTAGTATCGCGGTCGAGAAATTTTCCTTCCCTTGACAGGCATAAAGCTGTGCTTCTATAAACTTTGATTTTACTTGATTTTTTCTTTGCGGAAATCGACGTTGCATTCGTTCTAATAAACCCAATGCTTTTTTAGTTCTATCACTCACCTCTCGCAAGCTTGCCGTTTTTGATACATCTACCGTTTTACGCGCTAATGCTAAATAATCTTCGGGACGTGCATGGCAAGAATTATAGTTCCAGCGTATTGACTCTTCATATGCCTTTAAGCACACCATATCATCATTGTTAACTTCTGCAAGTTCTGCTAATCGACGATGACGAGTAATCGATTTAGGAGATAGCTCGGTTGCTTTTTCTGTGGCTTTTTGTGCTTTTTCGAACTGACCTGTTTTTTCATAATATTCAGACAATAAATCATGTGCTTCAATATAACGATGATCTTTCTCTAAAATACTTTCTAGTAATGGCTCTATATTTTCTAAATTTTCTGTTTTAATCATCGCTTTTGCTAGGCCAATTTTAGCCCACGTAAAATCTTTTTGTTTTAAAACCGATTGATAAATTTTTTGTGCTTCTTCAGGTTTTCCCATCATGCAAAACACTTGTGCCTTATAACGCAAAATTTCCCATAGGTGCCGATTCTTTTTTTGTATTTTTTCATCGCATAGCTTTAAGGCTTCAAGATAATTTTTATTATCCATCGCCTGTTTTATGCCATATAAATCTTCATGTTTAAGTAATGCACGATCTAATCGCGTACGCATGAGCTTTTCTGAAATAGGCTTGGTAATGTAGTCATCAGGCTGGTTTTCTATCGCACCCAAAACCATTTCACGTGATGTTTCTGCTGTAATAATAATAAATAAGGTGGTGTACTTGAGTATATTCATATGGCGCAATTCTTCTAAGATTTGCTGACCATCTCTAGAATCATCCAAATTATAATCACAAATAATCATGCCATAATCACGTAATTCACATAAGCTAATCGCTTGATCACCTGTTGCTGCTGTATCTAATTCTTTAACACCAAACGAGCGTAACATACGCTTATAAGACGCTCTAACCTCTGTAATATCATCAACAACCAGACAGCGCTTTTTTTCATAGATTTTAATGATGTCGATTTGCTGCATAGCTTGCGGTTTTTGGACTAACGCATTCATAACTTACCTAAGAATCACCCATCTTGTATATTTTCGTGGTTACTTCTTTAAGTATATGCAAAGATTAAAAAATAGTTGGAAAATTTACTTAGAGACATAAAAAAAGCCAGTATTCACTGGCTTTTAGATAAACAGCAATAAGTGCTATGACTTAAACATCAAGGTTCGCAACAGTTAATGCATTTTGTTCGATAAATTCTCTACGCGGCTCTACATGGTCACCCATAAGCGTGGTGAAAATTTGATCTGCTCCAATCGCATCTTCAATCGTTACTTGTAGCATACGGCGTGTTTCAGGATCCATTGTAGTTTCCCATAGCTGTTCAGGGTTCATTTCACCCAACCCTTTATAACGCTGAATCATGTAACCACGACGTGACTCTGTCATTAACCATTCAAGAGCATCTTTAAAGTTATCTACGGCTTGCTCACGCTCACCACGCTTTACTTTACCTGTGTCTTCAATTAATCCGTTCAGTTTGGCACCCAAATCAACAATAGATTGATATTCACCCGATGCAAAGAAGTCATGATTAAATGGGTATTCATGACTTAAGCCATGTGCCAGTTTTTCTATTTGAGGCAAAAATAAATGGCGCTCAGAGTCTTCCGTCACCGTAATAACATAACGGCTACTACCGCTTGTTTCTGCATCAGCTAAACCCGCTGATAGGGTTTTACTCCACTGGGTAACGGCATCTATATCACTCAGTTGATTAATAGATAGTGCGGGCATATAGATCATTTTTTCTAATACTGCCGCTGGGTATAAACGTGATAAACGTTCTATTGTTGCCATGACTTGACGATAATCTTTTACTAATGCCTCTAAAGAAGAGCCAGATATAGCAGGCGCTGTAGCGTTAGTAAATACTTGCCCACCATCAAGCGCTGCATTGGTTAAAAACTCGGTAAGTGCTTGATCATCTTTTAAGTATTGCTCTTGTTTACCCTTGGCAATTTTATACAGCGGTGGCTGTGCAATATAAATATGACCTCGTTCAATCAATTCACGTGTTTGACGGAAAAAGAACGTAAGTAATAGGGTACGAATATGCGATCCATCAACATCGGCATCGGTCATAATAATGATGCGGTGGTAACGTAGCTTATCGGCATTAAACTCTTCTGCACCAATACCACAGCCTAGTGCTGTAATCAGTGTTCCTACTTCGGCACTAGATAACATTTTATCGAAACGGGCTTTTTCAACATTCAGAATTTTACCTTTTAACGGTAGTATTGCCTGTGTTTTACGATCTCGACCTTGCTTAGCTGAACCACCCGCAGAGTCACCCTCCACTAGGTACACTTCAGATAACGCTGGATCTTTTTCTTGGCAATCCGCTAATTTACCTGGCAAACCAGCAATATCTAAGGCGCCTTTGCGACGTGTCATTTCACGAGCTTTACGTGCCGCTTCACGCGCTTTAGCCGCCTCAATCATTTTACCTACAATGCTTTTAGCTTCTTGTGGGTTTTCAAGTAAGTAATCCGCAAAAGCTTGACCCATTTCTTGTTCAACCGCTGATTTTACTTCTGAAGAAACTAGCTTATCTTTCGTTTGTGAAGAGAACTTAGGATCAGGTACTTTTACAGAGATAATAGCGGTTAAGCCTTCTCTGGCATCATCCCCTGTTGTATTAACCTTATCTTTCTTTAATAGGCCTTCGCGTTCAATATAGCCGTTTAAACCACGGGTTAATGCTGCACGAAAGCCGGCTAAATGGGTACCACCATCGCGCTGAGGTATATTATTGGTATAGCAAAGAATGCTTTCTTGATAAGAGTCGTTCCATTGCAGAGCCACTTCAACGCCCACACCATCGTCTTCGCGTGTTGTATTAAAGTGCATTACCTTATTAATAGCTGTTTTATTCGTATTTAGATAACCAACAAATGCGTTTAGACCACCTTCATACTCAAAAATATCTTCTTTTCCGCTGCGTTCGTCTTTTAGTACGATACGAACACCCGAGTTTAAGAATGATAATTCACGTAAGCGCTTCGCTAGCTGATCAAAGTGAAATTGAATATTCGTAAAAGTTTCTGCTGAGGGTTTAAAATGAACTTCTGTACCACTGTTTTCTGTTTCACCGATCACTGTTAATGGTGCTTGTGGAACGCCATGATGATAAATTTGCTCATGTACCTTGCCTTGACGGCGAATAGTCATTTTTAATTCTGACGATAACGCGTTAACAACAGAAACCCCTACACCGTGTAAACCACCAGAAACTTTATAGGTATTATCATCAAACTTACCGCCTGCATGAAGCACTGTCATAATTACTTCTGCCGCAGAAACACCCTCTTCGTGTATTTCTGTTGGAATACCACGGCCATTATCTGATACAGATACGGATTCGTCAGGATGAATAATCACTTTAATCTCTGAACAATGCCCTGCTAAAGCCTCATCAATAGAGTTATCAACGATCTCAAAGACCATATGATGCAAGCCTGTTCCGTCATCGGTATCACCAATATACATTCCAGGGCGTTTTCTTACCGCATCTAGACCTTTAAGTACCTTAATACTGGAGGAGTCATAGTTGTTTTCAGTTTGATTATCGTCTGACATAAATGTGTTATCCAATTGTGGAGCGTTCTATTTGCACTCGATTACTAGCGGCATCCATTGTGCCACCTAAGCTAGTGCTTATTGTTATTTCTTCTCTTGTATACTTTCTTGTGTGTTTTCTTTTGTTATATTTCCGTGTTTCACGTGAAACACAGCAATATCCGTTAATTCATTTTGCCACGCGGCTTCTAAGGCTTCTTTTACAACACCAGTAACAAATACCTGGCCTTGTAATTGGCTTAGCCAATGCGCCAGCTTTTGGCTATTGTGTATGTCTAGCTCTGCGAGCAAATCATCCACTAGAAAGACGCAATCCTTCCCCATAAAGTCTTTATATAGTTGCGCTTGTGTTACTGTCATCGCACAAATTAGCGACTTTTCTTGCCCTCTACTCAGCACATCTGAGGCCATTTTTTGCTGTGCTCGAATCTTTATTTCTGCACGTTGAGGGCCATAATGGGTATAACCATCTCGAGCATCTCGTTCAAAGGCTGCTTGCAATACATTATTAAAGCACTGCTCATCATTCCATCCTCGAACATACTCCATTTCAATACCAAGTGCTTGCCCTAAAAATTGAGACTCTAAATCAACAAAGCGTGAAACAAAGGCCTCAAACACCTCTCGCCTTGCTTGATCTATAGCTTCGGCTAAATGACAAAACGTGACATCCCAAGGCTCAATATCCGAATAGCTTATTTTATCACGTCTTAACAAGCTATTGCGTTGTTTCAGTATCTTTTGTAGATCCTTCCATAAAGAAGAAAACTCAGGTTTCACGTGAAACACCATCCAGTCCAAAAACTGTCTACGCTGAACAGGTGAGCCTTCTATTAGCTGAAAAGAACTGGCATTAACCACCAACAATGGAAGGTGTTTAGCGAGTAAAGACGCTGACTTAACAGTATCGCCAGCCATACGAATCATACTGCTGCCCGATTTGCTTTTTTGCACACCCACAGGCATCAGAGAGCCTTCATGAGCAATATGGGAAAACACTGTTAATTCGCTGTATTGATGATTAACCAACGATCGAGATTTGTGGCTTCTAAATGATCGACCTAACCCCAGTAATGAAATAGCCTCTAATATACTGGTTTTTCCACTGCCATTTTCGCCATAGAAAAGGTTGATTTTAGGAGATAGATCTATCGAAGCAGAGGCAATATTACGAAGTTGTTCGATATGGAGATTATTAAGGAGAGACAAGGGGGATATGTTCTCTTTTATCTATAAAAAAGAGCGGTATGACTGTAAAAATAAGATACTCATACACACTCTTTTTATGGATGTTATAGTCGCATTGGCATAACAACGTAGGCAGAATCGCCCTCTTCTGGCTCTTCTAATAATGCACTGCTGTTTGCATCGGATAGTGTGATTTTAATGTTTTCGGTATCTAAAACATTTGTGACATCTTGCAAATAACTCACGTTAAATCCAATTTCAATATCGTCACCTTGGTAATTAATCACTACCTGTTCTTCAGCTTCTTCTTGTTCTGGGTTGTTAGCAACAATATTCAGTAGGCCTTCATTAAAGCTTAAACGTACACCACGGTATTTTTCATTCGATAAAATAGCTGTACGACCAAATGCTTGTTTGAGATCTAAGCGATTACCAACAACAACATTAGTACCACCTTTAGGTAATACGCGTTCATAATCTGGAAATTTGCCATCCACAAGTTTAGATGTAAACGTATAGTCGGGTGTTTCAACACGAATATGGTGTGTACCTAAGGTTAAGCTCACTTGCGCTTCTTGATCACTCAATAAACGCGATAATTCAATAACCCCTTTGCGCGGTAATATGGCTTGTGTTTTTACTGGCACATCAATATCTAGCTCACGTACACACATCGCTAAGCGGTGCCCATCGGTTGCTACACAACGGAGTGTATTGCCTTCTACTTCCCACAACATACCATTTAAATAATAGCGCACATCTTGCTGGGCCATCGCAAACGAAGTGCGATCAATTAAACGCTTAATAAGGAATTGTGAGCATGTGAACTGTAAATCCCCTTCACTTTTTTCTGTCGACGGGAAATCATTGGCTGGTAATGTTGCTAAAGTAAAACGACTACGGCCACTTTTTACCGTGATTTTTTCATCTTTTAACACAAATTCAATATCAGCACCGTCAGGCAAAGAGCGGCAAATATCGACCAGCTTTTTCGCTGGGATAGTAATTTCACCCACTTCTGTCGCCGCTGTGGCCAATGGTAATCGAGCTATAATTTCAACTTCTAAATCCGTACCTGTTAGCGATAATGTATCTTGTTCTAATACGAATAATACATTGGCAAGTACAGGGAGTGTTTGTCGACGCTCAACAACGCCCGTAACCAGTTGTAGAGGGGTTAGTAGCGCTTCTCGCGATACAATAAATTTCATATAATTTCCCTTATATCCATTCAATATTATGTTGTTGTAAGAAAAAAAGACTTATTTTTCAGGAAATAACGCATATTACATAGTAAACACTTACTATCATTTAAAAATAAGTGCTGTGTCTAAAAGCTTAAGATTGTATCAGCTATGTGGTTAAAAGGCGTTGTAAGTTTTTTAAATCTTGCTGTAAATCTGTATCAATATCACATAATTCTTTTATTTTTCTGCAAGCGTGAAGTACCGTTGTATGATCACGACCACCAAAGGCATCACCTATCTCTGGCAAGCTATGATTCGTGAGTTCTTTTGCCAGTGACATCGCCATTTGACGAGGTCTTGCTACCGAACGACTGCGGCGTTTTGATAATAAATCTGCCACTTTGACTTTGTAATACTCGCCCACTACTTTTTGAATATTACTAATACTCACCTGCTTATCTTGCAATGCTAATAAATCTTTTAATGCTTCTCGTACTAATTCAACCGTAATTTCACGCTGAGTAAATGTTGCATTCGCTATAACGCGTTTTAGCGCGCCTTCTAATTCACGAACATTCGAGCGAATACGTTGGGCAATAAAGAAAGCCGCATCGTAAGACAACTCAACTTTAATTTCTTCTGCTCGCTTTAATAAGATGGCTACTCGTGTTTCAAGCTCTGGCGGCTCAACTTCTATCGTTAAACCCCAACCAAAACGTGACTTTAAGCGTTCCTCTAAGTTATTAATCACTTTAGGGTAACGGTCACAGGTTAGGATTATTTGTTGATTACCTTCTAGCAGTGCATTAAAGGTATGAAAAAATTCTTCTTGTGAACGATCTTTTCCTGCAAAAAACTGTATATCATCAATTAATAAAGCATCTACTGAACGGTAATAGCGTTTAAAATCATTAATGGCATTTAGTTGTAAGGCTTTTACCATATCTGCAACAAAACGTTCTGAATGCAAATAAACAATCTTGGCATTTGGATTACGCTTAGCCATTTCATTGCCTACCGCATGCATTAAATGCGTTTTACCTAAACCAACACCGCCATATATAAATAGAGGGTTGTAAGAACCACCTGGGTTTTCTACCACTTGTTGCGCCGCCGCAAGTCCCATTTGATTTGACTTACCCTCTACAAAACTTTCAAAGGTGAAGGCTTTATTTAGTGCGCTTCTATGCTTTAAACCACCTTCATTTGTGTGGGTAACCGGTGCCTCTTTTGGCATGATAATGCCAGCGTCAGTATCATTATTACTGTAAGGAGAAGTATGACTACCTGATAAAGTATTTGATGTAATACCGCCAAAACTCACCATAGGGTCTGTTTGCGGTGACATATGAGATGTGACTGTTTCTGCATCTGATAATTGATTTAATGGCTCTGGTGATGTGTATGTTGCTGGCGCTTGAGTATTTGATGGGGATTCATTTTTACGAGCAGTATGTGACGCTCGTTGAGATTGAAAGCTTGCTTGCCTTTCTGAATTCACCTTAAGGCTCACTATTTGAGGGCCTTGTAACTGCTCTGATGAAAAGAAATCATAAACCAATTCTTTAATTCTATTTAAAAATTTCGCATTCACCCAATCTAAAATAAATCGATTAGGTGCTAATAAGCAAAACTCGACCTGAGTATCAGAATTATCATCCAAAATAAGAGGACGTATCCACGTATTAAACTGCTGCGAAGATAGTTCTTGTTGTAATGACAACAGACATTTTTCCCATACAACAGCGGTCATTCACATCTCTCCAAAGGGTTTTGGTGGTTTTATTGGTACCACCTAATTATTGTAATAATTTCTTTTTACAGACTATTTTTATCGTTTTTATATCAACAGATATAAATTTATTGTTTTATCACTCTATAATTTTGCACAAGTATCACCTTTCATAGCGCTACCCTTTCATTAGTACAAAAATATACGAGCCTTATATGCAAGCCTTATTGATCCCAATAAGCATCATTTAATAAAACATTGATCAAGCCACGATACCCAATAATAAAAACATGATTAAAGTTGATAAATTAATACTAAGTATAAGGGGTGTTAAATGCGCTTGAATGATCACTGAAAGCCATTCTACTCTCGTCATAGAAAAATCGCTATAGTTATCCACAAAATAATACGTGATTTGCTTACACTATTTTACATATACTTTTTTTACTTAACATTCAACAACTTATATTAAAAAATAACATTGATAAAAGAAGGTTATCTGTGCACAAAAAAATAAAAGTTAAAAAATTCTGTGGATAAACCTGTTTGCAAACTATTGATAACAGGTTGCAAACTTGTCAACTTAAGGCTCAAAACCCACTACAAGCCTTGATACCCGTAGCTTTGTTTAAAATATTCTCAGATAGGTATAATTAATTGTTTTAGTCGTTGCTTTTCGTCGTTTAATTCATTAGAATTCGCCCTCGATTTTTCGCTTGTCGTTTATATTGATAAGGTATTCAGATTATCGGCATAAATGGCATTAGCCACGTTTTTACGAATTACAACGAATTTCGCTTAACGCGATAATTTAGGAATAAAATCATGAAAAGAACATTTCAACCTAGTGTTATTAAACGTAAGCGTTCACACGGATTCCGTGCAAGAATGGCAACTAAAAGTGGTCGTCAGATTATTGCTCGTCGTCGTGCTAAAGGTCGTAAGGTATTATCAGCGTAATATTCGCTGATCGTCCTCTTTTCTGAATTATCAGAGGTGCCTTCACCATTATCGAGTAAGTTCTGTAAAAATAGCTTTTGTAAAGATCAGCGCTTACTCAATAGTTCAGAATTTCAGAATGTCTTTTCTGACCCTCCTCTTCGTGCTTCACATCAACACTGTCTTATTCTTGCCAAAACAAATAATCTAGGTATAAATCGCCTTGGTTTAGTGATTGCCAAAAAACACATTCGTCTTGCTGTACATCGCAATCGTGTAAAACGTTTAATAAGAGAAAGTTTTCGCCATCTGCCACGCAATAATCAAGGAATAGATGCTATAGTGCTTGCCCGAAAGGGTTTAGGTGAATTAGACAACGCTACGATCAGTAAAATAGTGAATCAACAATGGTTACGCCTGCAAAAAAAACTGCATGCACAGCATGTATAAACCATCGTTTATCATATATTCCTTTACTATTTATTAAAGGTTATCGCTATTTTATTAGTCCGTTAATGGGTAGCCGATGTCGTTTTTATCCAAGCTGTTCAGCATATGCTGAAGAAGCCTATCAACGTTTTGGATGGGCAAAAGGCAGTTATTTAAGTATAAAACGATTATTAAAATGCCACCCTTGGCATGAAGGTGGTGTTGATCTTGTTCCAGAAGTAGCTTCTGAAAAAACAGACAATACACCTAACAATTAACAGTAACTTATTTATTTAATAAAAGAAGACGCACAACATGAAGATGGATTGGCAACGCACTGCTTACTTAATGGGCATTTTTGTTCTTGGCTTTTTATTACTCATTGAGTTTAATCAATTTACTGAGCAACAATCATTAAAAGAACAGCAGCAAATAAGCACAACAGTAACAACAACGGATAGTTCTATTACTGAAACAAGCAGTAATGATGCTCCAGTCCTAACAGATAATGGGGTAGCGTCTGAACTACCATCGCCTGCACCCGCTAGTCATAACGATATACCCAGTGTAAAAACAAATACAGTGGCTAACAATCAACGCCTTATTCATATCACTACCGATTCGTTTGATATACAAATTGATAAACTAGGGGGTGATATTGTTCAAGTAGCACTGCCTAAGCATAAGCTACGGTTAAGTGAAGACACCCCTTATATTCTATTAAATAGAACCAGCGATAGCATTTATATTGCGCAAAGCGGCATTATTGGTATTAATGCAACGGATACTGCAGCAGGTCGCCCACTATTTACGTCGGCAAGTAATCGTTATGTATTAACTGAGAATCAAGACGCATTAACCGTTGATTTACGTTATCAACATAATGGGGTTAACATCACTAAACGTTTTACCTTTAAAAATAATGATTACCTAATTAATGTAAGCTACATCATTGATAACTCAACCAGCACCGATTGGCAGGGTAATCTTTATGGACAAATTAAACGTGATAGCCACCAACCAATTGCTACAGCTGATTTAGGCTTTGGTGTAAATCCATATTTGGGTGCTGCAACAACCACACCTGAAACAAATTATAAGAAAATTGGCTTTAGTGATTTAGAAGAACAAAAAGAAGAGTTTGTTGTGAATGGTGGCTGGGTTGCCATGGTACAACATTATTTTGTTAGTGCGTGGATCCCTAATAGTGAAAGCGACAATCAATATTCTTTACGTAAGCTAAAAGGCAAAGACCTTTACTTACTTGGTTTCTCCACACCGCCTGTAACTGTAGGTGCGGGACAGCAAGGCACTCTATCTGCTGATTTTTATGTAGGCCCCAAAGATGTGGATCGCCTAGAAGGAATTTCTGAATACCTAGATCTTACTATCGATTTTGGTTGGTTATGGTGGATCGCAAAACCTATCTTCAAATTACTATTAATGATTCATGATGTGATAGGTAATTGGGGTTGGTCTATTATTGCACTTACTTGCATTATTAAAGCAGTATTCTTTTACCCTTCAGCGGTTAGCTACCGCTCAATGGCAAAAATGCGTAAGTTATCACCGAAAATGCAGCGCTTAAAAGAACTGCATGGTGACGACAGACAAAAAATGTCGCAAGAAATGATGAAGATGTATAAGACTGAAAAAGTAAACCCAATGGGTGGTTGCTTACCTATTCTTATACAAATGCCAGTGTTCATTTCTTTATATTGGGTACTGATGGAAAGCGTAGAATTACGTCACGCACCATTCATGTTGTGGATTACTGATCTATCCGTTAAGGATCCGTTCTTTATATTCCCATTAATCATGGGTGCCACCATGATGATTCAGCAGCGTTTAAATCCAACGCCTCCAGATCCAATGCAGGCTAAAATTATGCAGTGGATGCCTGTAGCCTTTACCTTTATGTTTTTATGGTTCCCTGCAGGTTTAGTCATTTATTGGGTAACCAACAATACATTATCGATTATTCAACAGTATGTGATTACTCGTAGGATTGAAGCTGAGGATTAATTCTCACATTGTCTGATACCTTTACTCATACAGATACCATCGCCGCCATCGCCACCGCTCCAGGTCGCGGTGGTGTTGGTATTATTCGCATTTCAGGCCCCAATGCTTTAGTCATTGGCGAAGCCATTAGTCAAAAAAAGTTATCCCCACGTTACGCCCATTACGGTGATTTTATTCACCCCGATAGCCATATTACGATTGATCAAGGCATCTGCTTATATTTTCCTAACCCTCATTCTTTTACGGGTGAAGATGTGGTGGAACTACACGGCCACGGTGGCCCTATCGTGTTAGATCAATTACTTACGATTATTACTGCACAAGGTGCTCGATTAGCAAATCCAGGAGAGTTCTCTGAACGCGCCTTCCTTAACGATAAGATGGATCTCACCCAAGCTGAAGCAATTGCTGATTTAATTGATGCCAGCTCTGAACAAGCTATGCGCAATGCCCTCAATAGCTTACAAGGGGTATTTTCTGCAAAAATTAATGATCTCGTCGAACAACTCACCGCATTACGCATATATGTAGAAGCCGCTATTGATTTTCCCGAAGAAGAGATTGATTTTTTAAACGATGGAAAAATTCAACAAGACCTTTCTGCTTTAAGCAATCAGTTACAACAGGTCTTTAAAGAAGCCAAACAGGGCGTATTAGTACGTGAAGGCATGAAGGTTGTTATTGCTGGTAAACCTAATGCGGGCAAATCTAGCCTGCTTAATGCCCTTGCAGGAAGAGATACCGCCATTGTTACAGATATAGCAGGCACCACCCGAGATGTATTACGTGAGTTTATACATTTAGACGGTATGCCTTTGCATATTATCGATACTGCTGGGCTACGCAAAAGTCATGATGTCGTCGAGCAAATTGGTATTGAACGAGCATGGCAAGAAATTACACAAGCTGATCGATTACTACTGTTAATCGATAGCAGTGATACCCCCTCGATAGAAGAAGCAATACAACAGTTCATCCATGAAAATGCAGATAAACACCTCGATATATCTAAAATATCCGTTATTTGTAACAAAATAGATCAACTATCTATCAAACCATCGGAAACGACTATTTCACATATCCCCACTATTCACTTGTCAGCAAAAATGAATATGGGCATTGAATTACTGGTTAATCATTTAAAAGATGTAATGGGCTATAGTAATACCACAGAAGGTGGATTTACTGCCCGTCGTCGTCATATTGATGCGTTAGAGCGTTCAGAACATTACTTGCAACACGGTATTTCACAATTACAACAAGGCGCTGGTGAGCTACTCGCTGAAGACCTACGTTTGTGCCAACAAACATTAGGAGAAATTACGGGTGATGTGAGCGCTGATGATTTATTAGGAAAAATCTTTTCTAGTTTTTGTATTGGTAAGTAACACCGTTATATATATTTTCCACCATTTTTATCCCCATCCCACCTAAAAAGACACCTTTTTCCACAGAAAAACTAAAACTTATCAACAGAAAGTCAATAATCTTATTAGACTTACAATAAGTTATTAACAATTATTCACAGCTTATTGTTCTAAATTATTGATATATAAACATTTTATGATTTCTGATTTTATATTCATTTTATTCAAAGAATAATTTCGTGTATTGCATGTGTATATCCTTTGTGAAGCATGAGTACTTAATTTGTCCCTCCTATTACAGCAAAAGTTTACATCTTGTTATGTACTACCTTTAATCAACAAATAATCAAGATAATATGATCTTCTTAACTCACTTAGTAATTACTTATCTTATTGATTAATAAGTAGTTTTTACTGTTTTCCACAGATATCTTATTTACTAATAACTATATTTATAATAAATAACTAAACATAACACCATAAATATATTTATATATATCTACTGAATTTTATTATTATTATTTCGCACTAAATTGGTTCGCCAGTTTTTTTTGGTGCAAAAATATATACGAAAACGCCCAAAAAAGTGTCAAATCTCTCTTATTATCGCGGCATACAACTTGCTACAGTGTGTTTGTATCACCTTTTTCAAATGACCTATTGATACAAAGGGGGATGAAATGAAAAAAACCTATAACCGAGCCATGATTGAATTGGTCTATGAAATACGGCGTAGGATTGAATCTGAACATAAGCCCAATATTAAATTAGCCAACCCAGATTTATTGATGATGTTAGTTATTTATTACCAACATTGTAATGACACGATTTTAAAAGCCCTTATTAAAGAATTGATGATGTATGCAGGTGAGCGCTGGGTACAGCGATTACATGATGTGTTAGATGCTGAGTTACCAGAACATAAAGTGAATGTTTATAGAGGGTCGGTCAGTTTTGAAGAAACATCCTCCTCCCCAACATCAAATAAACCTAAACCAGAGCTGATTTATCGAGGCCGAGTGGTTAAACGTTAGTTATTTTTTATGCTTAACGGTTATTTATTTCATAGCACAAGTCAACCAATCGATTTTACAAAACTAACAAGCCCCAATATTTAGCTTGATAATAGGAATGATTATCATTATTATTAATGTGTGCTGAATTTTTTAAATATATAAGAGATAGTGAATGTACAAAACATATAACAGAGCAATGATAGAGTTAGTTTATGAAATTCGACGCAAAATAGAATCAGAACATAAACCCAGTATTAAACTAGCTAACCCCGATTTATTAATAACCCTCGTGGTATATTATCAGGAATGTGAGAATGCTATTTTAAAAGCATTAATTAAAGAATTGATGTGCTATGCAGGAGAACGTTGGGAACAGCAATTAGCAAATGTATTGGATACATCCATGATTCAAAATCATGAAGTCAATGTTTATCGAGGTTCTACAAGTATTAAAGATAAGCCATTTGACCATGCAGAAACCCAGAAAAATATCAGTAATACTAAATCAGGGCTCATTTACAGAGGGCAAGTTGTTAAGTGACAATAAAACGTAGTGGTATCATGCATATATCCTGTAATATGAATACATTCCATTAAATCGATTAGTTTTTGTTCATCTTTTGCTCAATAGCAAATAAATCCCTATAATACCGCACCCATTTACACTCAAAATACTGAGTTGTTCTGTTTTATTAAGCATACTGAGAAAATTATGAATTACCCACACCATTACGACGTTATTGTTATCGGCGGAGGACATGCTGGTACTGAAGCATGTTTAGCAGCTGCACGTATGGGGTGTTCTACTTTGTTGCTGAGTCACAATGTAGAAACATTGGGGCAAATGTCATGCAACCCAGCCATTGGTGGGATCGGTAAAAGTCATCTAGTAAAAGAAATTGATGCAATGGGTGGAGCAATGGCCCTAGCTACCGATAAAGGGGGGATTCAATTTCGTGTGCTTAATTCTCGTAAAGGGCCAGCGGTAAGAGCCACGCGCGCGCAGGCAGACCGAGTACTTTATAAAGCGGCTATTCGTGAGATTTTAGAAAACCAAGAAAATTTACAAATATTTCAACAATCGGTTGATGATTTAATTGTTGAAGGTGACACGGTAAAAGGTGTTGTTACCCAAATGGGCGTTAAATTTTATGCCCCATCTGTTGTACTTACAGCGGGCACATTTCTTGGCGGTAAAATTCATATCGGTTTAGAAAACCATTCTGGTGGTCGTGCAGGTGATCCACCGTCGATAGCATTAGCGGATCGTTTACGAGAATTACCACTACGTGTAGGTCGCTTAAAAACAGGAACGCCACCACGCATCGATGCAAAATCCGTTGATTTTAGTCAGTTACAAGAACAATGGGGTGATACACCATTACCCGTGATGTCTTACTTAGGTAAACAAGAAGATCATCCGCAACAAATTTGTTGTTGGGTTGGGCATACCAACCAAAAAACTCACGATATTATTCGTGCAGGTATGGATCGCTCACCAATGTATAGTGGTGTGATTGAAGGTGTTGGCCCTCGTTACTGCCCTTCTGTTGAAGATAAAGTTAATCGTTTTGGTGATAAAGACAGCCATCAAGTTTTTATTGAACCCGAAGGTTTAAACACCCATGAATTATATCCTAATGGTATTTCAACAAGCCTACCTTTTGATGTGCAATTAGAATTAGTGCGTTCGATGAAAGGTTTTGAAAACGCACATATCATGCGTCCAGGTTATGCGATTGAATACGATTATTTTAACCCTCAAGATTTACAATCCAGTTTAGAAACACGCTGCCTTAATGGATTGTTTTTTGCGGGACAAATTAATGGTACAACAGGTTACGAAGAAGCGGGTGCGCAAGGCTTATTAGCAGGGTTAAATGCAGGTTTACGGGCACAAGAAAAAGAGTCGTGGTGCCCATTAAGAGATCAAGCATATATTGGTGTATTAGTAGATGATCTTATTACACTAGGAACACAAGAACCTTATCGTATGTTTACTAGCCGTGCAGAATACCGATTATTATTACGTGAAGATAATGCGGATAGTCGTCTAACAGAAAAAGCACGCGAATTTGGTTTAGTGGATGATGTACGCTGGCAAGCATTTAATGAAAAATGTGAAGCTATTGAGATTGAGAAAAAACGTTTGCAAACCACATGGGTGCAAGCCAATAGTCCAGAAGCGGATCAACTGGCAGAAAAAATTAAAACACCATTAAATCATGAATATAATTTAATGGATTTATTAAAGCGTCCAGAACTTAGCTATGCTGATGTTGGAAATTTATTTCCTGTTGAAAAACCAGTTCCACAACAAGTGTCTGAAAAAATAGAAATTAGTGTGAAATATGCGGGTTATATTCATCGTCAAGAAGAAGAGATTCAACGTTTACGCCAACATGAACAAACAATGATTCCAGAACAATTTGATTATTCTTCAGTAGAAGGATTATCGAACGAAATAAAACAAAAACTCATTCATGCAAAACCTGAAAGTTTAGGTCGTGCTGCGCGTATTCCTGGAGTGACTCCAGCGGCTATTTCTTTATTGCTAATTTATTTAAAAAAGCGCGGACTATTGAAAAAAGTAAAATCCTCAGCCCTATAAACAAAAGATTATTAAAACACGTGATAGACCATATTAGTTGTGAAAAAAAACTCCGTTCAGGATTAACGGAAATGAAAATTCAATTGAGTGATGAAAAAATAGCGCTATTAATGGACTATCTCAATGAATTCTATAAATGGAATAAAGCATATAATTTATCTGCGATTCGACAACCTTTAGATATGGTTGAACGCCATTTATTAGATAGTTTGGTATTGGTGCCATTATTACAGCAAGCGATAGAAGCATCGCGACAAAAAAGCGAGCCTATTGAACATATTATTGATGTTGGTACAGGCGGTGGTTTACCGGGTATTCCTTTATCGATTGTATTCCCTGAAATACGTTTTGTATTACTCGATAGTAATGGGAAAAAAACACGCTTTTTATTCCAAGTAAAAACAGCGCTTACACTCACTAATGTTACCGTTGAAAATACACGTGTTGAAACATATCAGCCACAGCAGCTGTTTCAAATTGTGGTAAGTCGAGCATTTGCCAGCTTAAATGATATGGTGACAGGTACCCACCACTTATTAAAAAAACAAGGTCGTTTTTGGGCAATGAAAGGTGTTTTTCCTGAAAAGGAATTGAGAGATTGCGAAAAACACGCTATTGTCGATGCCGTTACAGAATTAACGATTCCTAACTTGGAAGGTGAGCGCCATTTATTAGTGCTAAAACCTGTTCATTAAAACCATCTACACGAGAGTTTGTTGTGAGTAAGATTTACGCAATTACGAATCAAAAAGGCGGCGTTGGAAAAACCACCACCTGCGTTAATCTTGCAGCGTCCTTAGTGGCGACCAAAAAACGAGTACTACTGATTGATATTGACCCACAAGGCAATGCAACGATGGGTAGTGGCATACAAAAAGATGATGTGCCCCTATCGGTTTACGATGTATTGGTGGAAGATAAAAGTATCGTAGAAGCAAGACAACAGTCACCCAGTGGACATTATTCGGTCATTGCTGCAAACGGTGATTTAACAGCCGCAGAAGTTCAGCTATTAGACTTACCAGATAAGCAATTTCGTTTACAGAAAGCACTGCTAGCAGTGAAAGATGATTATGACTTTGTGTTAATTGACTGCCCTCCTTCGCTCAACATGTTAACACTGAATGCTTTAGTGGCATGTGATGGCGTGATTATCCCAATGCAATGTGAGTACTATTCGCTAGAGGGTATTTCAGCCTTAATAAAAACCATTAATCAAATACAGCAACAATTGAACCCTTCATTATCTATTGAGGGAATTGTACGTACAATGTACGACCCAAGAAGTAGTTTAACCAATGAAGTATCTGATCAACTGAAAGAATACTTTGGAGATAAGCTATACCAAGCATGTATTCCTCGTAATATTCGTTTAGCGGAGGCTCCTAGTTATGGTCAGCCTGCATTAGTTTATGATCGTAAATCAAAAGGTGCGATAGCATACCTTGCGTTAGCGGGAGAATTTATTCGACGTAGCGAACGGCTACAACAACAAGTAGCTAACCGTTAATACAGCAACATTTAAGTAATAGTGACTCTATAAGTTACCCTCATCACATGCCTCTATTTTTAAGAGTAAGAGTATGACAAAAAGAAAAGGTCTAGGACGTGGATTGGATGCCCTATTGGGGGCAAGTGTGAATGCACAATCACCGGCTACCGTTCAAGAAGTAATAGAAGAAGTACAGTCGCCCAACCCCGCAGTAGATGAACAATTAAAATATGTGGCGGTTGAGCTTATTCAGCGCGGTAAATACCAACCGCGCCGGGATATGAACCCTGAAGCACTCGAGGAGCTTTCAGCCTCAATTAAAGCGCAAGGGGTGATGCAGCCGATCGTTATTCGCCCTATTTCTGCAGATAAATATGAAATTATAGCGGGTGAGCGTCGCTGGCGAGCGACTCAATTAGCGGGTTTAGATACAATTCCTGCGGTTATTCGCCATGTGCCCGACGAAGCGGCAATCGCTATGGCGTTGATTGAGAATATTCAACGTGAAGATCTAAATCCGTTAGAAGAAGCCGTAGCGTTAAAACGCTTACAAGATGAATTTGAGCTCACCCATCAGCAAGTGGCAGAGGCGGTTGGTAAGTCCAGAACGGCAGTGACTAACTTACTGCGTTTAATATCGTTAAGTAAAGAGGTTAAAAAGCTACTTGAGCACGGTGATATTGAAATGGGTCACGCCCGTGCAATGCTAAGTTTAGATGATGAAAAGCAACGTTCTGTTGCTAGTGAGGTTGTCGCAAAAGCATTATCGGTGCGACAAACTGAGGCGTTAGTTCGTCGTGCATTAGAAGAAATTAATCACCCAAAAGAGAAAAAAGAACCCCATTCCCCCGATTTGCATAAATTAGAAGAAGGCATTTCTGAGAAGGTAGGCGTTCCCGTTATGATTCAACATAGCGCGAAAGGGAAAGGAAAATTAGTATTAAAATACAATAGTTTAGATGAGTTAGATGGC
This sequence comes from Candidatus Endobugula sp., assembly GCA_965225895.1. Taxonomy (GTDB): domain Bacteria; phylum Pseudomonadota; class Gammaproteobacteria; order Pseudomonadales; family Cellvibrionaceae; genus Endobugula. Next base: position 2,218,933 of record CBDDBR010000011.1, on the reverse strand, counting down.
ATCTTAAACCACCTAGGTTACGAGCAATAAATCATAAGCAAATGTAATTAATTCTTGAATCCTCAAGACTTAGCCCCTATAATCGCGCTCGCTGAATTATTCGAGGAGGTAAAAACTTCCTTGATGATAAGCAATAACCAATGAATTGTTTTGTTTAATTATTATTACAGCAAAGCAAGGTAACATAACCGCATCAGCGTATAGATATATGATGATTTGCAGTGTTTTTAACGAGTAAATCAGCACTCATTAATGAATATGAGCAATATCACATACACAACGTTGACTCGATTATGGTTACAAGAAACAAGCTTGCTACTATTCGTCGCATTCTGTTTCTGGTGGTTTAATTCAGTGATCGCCTACTCGGTACTAATTGGTGGATTAATTTATATTATCCCTAATATGTATTTTGCATTTTATGCATTTCGTTACCGTGGCGCTCAGGCAGCACAGTATGTGTTAATGAGTTTTTATCGTGGCGAAATAGGTAAGTTTTTATTATCCAGTGTAGGGTTTGCAATTACTTTTACATTGGTACAACCGCTGAATTTAATATCAGTTTTTAGTGCTTATATAGCCTTAACGATATTTCAGTGTGTAAGACTTCAAAGTCTAACAAAAGATTAAAAAAACAAACGTAGTTAACAATGATTAAATTGTTAATGTTATTGACAGAGACGTAGGGTAAATAGACGGTATGGCTGGCGGACAGACTTCAACTGAATACATTCAGCACCATTTACAAAACTGGACTTATGGTAAATTACCAGAAGGTTATACCCGTTATGATGGTGAAGTATTAAGCGAAACAATATGGACTTCAGCTCACTCAGCACAAGAAGCTAAAGATATGGGCTTTTCAGCAGTACACGTTGATACGCTGGGTTGGTCAATATTTTTAGGTGCGTTATTTATTTTTGTTTTTTCACGCGTCGCTAAAAAAGCAACAACAGATACACCTACAGGTTTGCAGAGCTTTGTAGAGTTAGTAGTTAGCTTTGTTGATAATACAGTGAAAGATACTTTTCATTATAAGAACCGTATGATTGCGCCAATGGGCTTAACAATTTTTTGTTGGGTGTTCCTAATGAACTTTATGGATTTGTTACCTGTTGATTGGTTACCTTCAGCAGCAGCGCAAATTGCAGGTGATTCTCACTTCTTCTTTAAAGTGGTTCCTACCACTGATCCAAACGCAACTTTAGGTATGGCGATTGGTGTTTTCTTATTAATGATTTTCTTTAGTGTTCAGCAAAAAGGGTTAATTGGCTTTATTAAAGAGCTTACTTTCCACCCTTTCGCACCACCTACAAAAGGTGCAGGCATTTTATTAGCGCCAGTGTTGATTGCTGTAAACTTTATTCTAGAATTTGTATCCCTAATAGCCAAACCTATCTCGCTAGGCCTTCGTTTGTTCGGAAACCTTTATGCGGGTGAAATGATCTTTATTCTGATCGCCTTAATGTTCAGTGCAGGATTTGCGTTTGGTTTATTTGGTGGTGTATTACAATGGGCATGGGCAGTATTCCATATTCTAGTAATTACATTGCAAGCATTTGTGTTTATGGTGTTGACCACGGTCTATATGGCAATGGCACACGATAATCATGATGAACATTAAAAGTAGTAACACAATTTAAAATAAAATCACTTTGTAGGAGAAGATGATGGAAGCCGTTGGTTTAGTATATGTAGCAAGTGCATTATTGATTGGTCTAGGTGCTTTAGGTACTGCGATTGGTTTTGGTACTTTAGGTGGTAAATTGCTTGAAGGTGCTGCTCGTCAGCCAGAACAAGCACCAGCACTACAAGGTAAAATGTTCCTAATGGCTGGTCTATTAGATGCGGTACCAATGATCGGTGTAGGTATTGGCATGTACTTGATCTTTGTTGTTGCTCCAGGTTTAGTATAAAAAGTAGCGGGATCATTTTATCCATAATTAAAGAGGTGTAGGTGTGAATCTCAACCTAACATTAATAGGACAAACGATTACCTTCTTCGTATTTGTTTGGTTCTGTGCAAAATTTGTATGGCCCGCGTTGATTGCTGTAATGGTAGAGCGTGAGCAAAAAATCGCTGATGGTCTTCAAGCAGCCGAACGTGCTGACAAAGATCTTGAGTTAGCACAGAAAAAAGCAGGCGAACAGCTAACAGAAGCTAAGAAGCAAGCGGCTGAAATTGTAGAGCAAGCGAACAAGCGTGCAATACAATTAGTTGATGAAGCTAAAGAGCAAGCGAAAGTAGAAGCTGATCGTATTATCACTGCAGCAAAAGCAGAGATTGAACAAGAAACAAATCGTGCGAAAGAAGAATTGCGCGGTAAAGTAGCAGCGTTAGCTATTGCTGGTGCTGAGAAAATTCTTGAGAAATCTATTGACGCTGAATCACATAACGATTTAGTCGGCAAACTAGCCGCTGATTTGTAGAGAGGCGATAGCATGGCAGAACTAATTACCCTTGCACGTCCTTACGCGAAAGCAGCGTTTGAATATGCTCGCGCTGATAAAGCGCTAGATGCATGGTCATCGTCGTTAGCGGTTGCAGCAAGCGTTGTTCAACAAGCTACCGTAGAAGAGTTGTTAAATTCTCCTACTGTGACATCCAAGCAAAAAGCAGCAACATTGTTTGATGTTTGTGGTGAAGAGCTAGATGAAAAAGTTAAAAACTTTATTGCTGTTATGGCAGACAATAAACGCTTAACTCTTTTAAAAGAAGTGCAAGAACTTTTCGAAGACTTTAAATCTCAGCAAGAAAAATTTGCTGATATTACAGTTAGCACAGCCTTTGCATTAGATACCAACGTTGAAAAAGCATTGGCCGAAAAGTTAAGTAAAGTATTAGTCAGTGAAGTATCGTTATCAACAGATATTGATAAATCACTCATCGGTGGCGTTGTTATTAGCGCTGGCGATATGGTTATCGATGGTTCAGTTCGTGGTCGTTTGGCCAAACTGTCTGAAACTATCGGTATAAATTAAGAATTAACGTATAACACCAAACGGGGTTAGAGGAACAGAGCATGCAGCAGCTGAATCCTTCAGAAATCAGTGAAATTATTAAGGGTCGAATCGATTCTTTAGACGTAAGCAGTGAAGCCAAAAATGTTGGCACCGTTGTTTCCGTTACCGACGGTATTATCCGCATCCACGGCTTAGCCGATGCAATGTACGGTGAAATGATCGAATTCGACGGAGGCGTTTATGGTATGGCGCTTAACTTGGAGCGCGATTCAGTAGGTGCGGTTATCCTTGGGGATTATCAATCTATCGCCGAAGGTCAGAGCTGTAAATGTACAGGTCGAATCTTGGAAGTACCAGTAGGTCCTGAATTACAAGGTCGTGTTGTTGATGCTTTGGGTGTACCAATTGATGGTAAAGGCCCTGTGAATGCAAAAGAAACTGATGCGATTGAAAAAATTGCACCAGGTGTAATTGCACGTCAGTCAGTTGATGAGCCTGTTCAATTAGGTCTTAAAGCGATTGATGCAATGGTACCTGTAGGTCGTGGTCAGCGTGAGTTGATTATTGGTGACCGTCAAACAGGTAAAACAGCAATTGCTGTTGATGCCATCATTAACCAAAAAGGCAAGGGTATTAAATGTATCTATGTTGCCATTGGTCAAAAAGCATCATCAATTGCATCTGTAGTACGTAAATTAGAAGAGCATGGCGCAATGGAGCACACCATTATTGTTGCGGCTACTGCTTCTGATCCAGCGGCTATGCAGTTTTTAGCACCGTTTGCAGGTTGTACGATGGGTGAATACTATCGTGACCGTGGTGAAGATGCATTGATCATCTATGATGATTTAACAAAGCAAGCATGGGCTTATCGTCAAATCTCTCTATTACTACGTCGTCCACCAGGTCGTGAAGCATACCCAGGTGACGTATTCTATCTACATTCACGTCTACTAGAGCGTGCATCACGTGTTAGTGCAAAATATGTAGAAGATTTCACTAAAGGTGAAGTAAAAGGTCAAACGGGTTCATTAACTGCCCTACCGATCATTGAAACACAAGCGGGTGACGTATCAGCATTCGTACCAACTAACGTAATTTCGATTACTGATGGTCAGATCTTCCTAGATTCAGATTTGTTTAACTCGGGTATTCGTCCAGCAATGAACGCAGGTATTTCGGTATCTCGTGTTGGTGGTGCAGCGCAAACTAAGATTGTTAAAAAACTATCTGGTGGTATTCGTACTGCCCTAGCGCAATATCGTGAATTAGCGGCATTCTCTCAGTTTGCTTCTGATCTTGATGATGCAACAAAAGCACAGTTAGATCACGGTGAGCGCGTTACTGAGTTAATGAAGCAAAAGCAATATACGCCACAATCAACAACTCAAATGGGTGTTGTACTATTTGCAGCAAACGAAGGTTATTTAAACGATATTCCTGTTGCTAAATTAGGCGATTTTGAATCTGCATTGTTATCTTACATGTCAAGCGAGCATAGCGAGCTAATGAACGATGACAGTGGTAGCTATAATGACGATATTGCAGCGACATTTAAGTCTGCTATTGAAGCATTTAAAGCGACACAAACTTGGTAATTGTATTCTAATCGAATAGATCGGAAAAAAAGATGGCAGTCGGAAAAGAAATACGCACGCAGATTACGAGTATTAAAAGTACGCAAAAAATTACTAGCGCAATGGAAATGGTTGCTGCTAGTAAGATGCGTAAAGCTCAAGATCGTATGGAATTAGGTAAGCCTTATGCACAACGCATTCGTAATGTTGTTGGTCATATTGCAAACGCTAATCCAGAATATAAGCATTTGTATTTACAAGAACGCGAAGTAAAACGTGTCGGCTTTATCGTAGTATCAACAGATCGTGGTTTATGTGGTGGTTTAAATATCAACGCATTTAAAGCGGCAGTTAAGTCTATGAAAGAATGGGCAGATCAAGAAGTTGAAATTGATCTTTGCTTAATTGGTGCGAAAGGCGCTGCATTCTTTAATAGCTACGGCGGTAATGTTGAAGCAGCAGTACGCGATATTGGTGAAGCGCCTGTAGTAGCAGACTTAATCGGTACGGTTAAAGTTATGCTAGATGCTTATGCAAATGAAAAAATTGACCGTTTATTCTTGGTTAATAATGAATTTGTAAACACGATGACGCAAACACCTAGCGTTAGCCAGTTACTACCATTACAGGCAGATGAAGATCAAAAGCTTAAGCATGCATGGGACTATCTTTATGAGCCCAGCGCAAAAGAACTATTAGATGGCTTATTAGTTCGTTATATCGAATCACAAGTGTATCAAGCAGTAGTAGAAAATGCTGCCTGTGAGCAAGCAGCACGTATGATTGCAATGAAAAATGCAACCGACAATGCGGGTGATATGATTGATAACTTACAACTTGTATATAACAAGGCGCGTCAAGCAGCGATTACTCAGGAACTTTCTGAAATCGTTAGTGGTGCAGCAGCGGTTTAATTATATAGTGCCTAATATTTCGATATTAGGCTTTCAGCATAACGCTGAAAAATAACATCCTGTCGATAAGACAGAAAAAGAATATTAACTTAACAAATATATCAGTTAAATATAGAGGACTCGGAAATGAGTAGCGGACGTATCGTACAAATTATTGGTGCCGTGATTGATGTGGAATTCCCACGTGATTCGGTACCCAAAGTCTATGACGCGCTTACTGTTAGTGATAAAGGCTTAACCCTTGAAGTACAACAACAGCTAGGTGACGGTGTCGTACGTGCAATTGCTATGGGTTCATCTGAAGGCATTAGCCGTGGTTTAGACGTATCTAACACGAATGCACCAGTATCAGTACCTGTAGGTATTGAAACACTAGGTCGTATTATGGATGTATTAGGTAATCCTATTGATGAGTGTGGCCCTATTGGTGAAAAAGAGCGTATGCCTATTCACCGTAAAGCGCCTGCTTATGATGAATTATCAGCATCAGAAGAACTATTAGAAACAGGTATTAAAGTAATTGACTTGGTTTGCCCATTTGCTAAAGGTGGTAAAGTTGGTCTATTCGGTGGTGCGGGTGTAGGTAAAACCGTAAACATGATGGAATTAATTAACAACATCGCGACAGCACACAGTGGTTTGTCTGTATTCGCAGGTGTTGGTGAGCGTACTCGTGAAGGTAATGACTTCTATCACGAAATGCAGGAAGCCGGTGTTGTCAACGTTGATACGTTTAGTGACTCAAAAGTAGCGATGGTTTATGGTCAGATGAATGAGCCACCAGGTAACCGTCTACGTGTTGCATTAACTGGTCTAACCATGGCTGAGAAATTCCGTGACGAAGGTAAAGACGTATTATTATTCGTTGATAACATCTATCGTTACACACTTGCGGGTACTGAGGTATCAGCACTTCTAGGTCGTATGCCTTCAGCGGTAGGTTATCAGCCTACACTAGCAGAAGAAATGGGTGTACTTCAGGAGCGTATTACTTCTACGAAGACGGGTTCTATTACATCTATCCAAGCGGTATACGTACCTGCGGATGACTTAACGGATCCATCGCCAGCAACAACGTTTGCTCACTTAGATTCAACCGTTGTACTTTCTCGTGACATCGCAGCTAAAGGTATTTATCCAGCGGTTGATCCACTAGACTCTACTTCTCGTCAGCTTGATCCATTAATTATTGGTAATGAGCATTATGATGTGGCACGTGGTGTACAAACAGTACTTCAACGTTATAAAGAATTAAAAGATATTATTGCTATTTTGGGTATGGATGAGCTTTCTGAAGAAGATAAGCAAGCCGTTGCTCGTGCACGTAAAATCGAACGTTTCTTATCTCAGCCATTTACTGTAGCGCAAGTATTTACGGGTTCTCCAGGTAAATATGTATCACTTAAAGATACCATTCGTGGCTTTACAGGTATTTTAGCGGGCGATTACGATGACCTTCCAGAACAAGCGTTCTACATGGTTGGTAGTATCGAAGAAGCTATCGAAAAAGCAAAAAATATGTAATTAGAAAAATGGAGCTAGCTCAATAAAATTGATCTAGCTCTAGCGTTGGGTGAAGAAGTATCCGATGATATGCTTTCACCCACTTTTCCAAAAAAAGAGGTTAAGTTATGGCGATGACAGTCCATTGCGACATCGTTAGTGCAGAAAAACAAATTTTCTCTGGTTTAGTGGAAATGGTTGTTGCTGCAGGTACCGAAGGTGACTTAGGTATTTCTTACGGTCACGCTCCATTATTGTCTGGCTTACAGCCTGGTCCTATTCGTGTTGTTACTCAATCTGGTGAAGAAGAAGTATTTTATATTTCTGGTGGCTATGTTGAAGTTCAGCCTCATGGCGTAACTGTATTAGCCGATACAGCATTACGTGCTGAAGATATGGATGAAGCCGCAGCTATACAAGCGAAAGAAGAAGCAGAAAAGAGTATTGCTAATCAAGGTGCAGAGTTTGATTATTCAGCTGCCGCAGCGCAATTAGCAGAAGCATCTGCACAACTACGTACACTACAAGCCATTCGTAAAAAGATGGGTAAATAGTAAAAAGTCGTTATAGAATCTTCTAATGATTCTTCATTAAAAAAAGGGTAGCATTAGCTACCCTTTTTTACGTTTTATGGAATAGTAAATCACAGCATGTTAGATATTGTCATTCTGGCGGCGGGCAAAGGCTCGCGCATGAAATCTGACCTACCCAAGGTCTTGCACCCTATTGCCGATAAGCCGCTGGTTGAACATGTGATTCACACCGCTAAATCACTTACAGGCTTGCCTATGAATTGCCTGATTGGTCATGGTGCAAAGCAGGTGCAAGAAGCCTTAGGTGATCAGCATAATTATATCTTGCAAGAACAGCAGCTAGGTACAGGCCATGCCGTACAGCAGGCTCTGCCCTACTTTCATGATGACGCCATCGTACTTATTCTTTATGGTGATGTTCCATTAATTGAGCGGGCAACATTGGAACGTTTAGTCGCTTCCGTGAATAAAAACAGCTTAGGTTTATTAACTGTTCATTTAGATGATCCTACAGGTTACGGTCGAATTATTCGTGATAAAAATAATAACGTCACGGCAATCGTTGAACAAAAAGATGCTTCTAAAAGTCAGCGAGAAATTGCTGAAGTAAATACAGGTATTATGGCGGTTAATTCTGTACACCTTCAGCAATGGCTGCCTTTATTATCCAATGATAATGCACAAGGTGAATATTATCTAACCGATATTATTGCTATGGCGCAGCAGCAAGGCGTACAAATTGAAACGGAACAGCCAGATCATGAATGGGAAGTGCTAGGTGTTAATGATCGTCGTCAACAGGCGGAGTTAGAAAGAATATATCAACGAAAACAAGCCGAACAATTATTAATTAACGGCGTTACATTAGCAGATCCTTCGCGTTTTGATTGTCGAGGAGAGCTTAGCGTTGGTAACGATGTTGTTATTGATATTAATTGTATTTTTAAAGGCAATGTAACTTTAGGTCATGGGGTAATCATTGGAGCTAATTGTATTATTGAAAATAGTACAATTGGTGACCACAGTGTTATTAAAGATAATAGCATTATAGAAGATAGCATTATAAAACAAGATTGTATGGTTGGTCCTTTTGCTCGCCTACGCCCAGGAACGCAATTAGATAATGATGCAAAAGTAGGTAACTTTGTTGAAACAAAAAAAGCGGTTGTTGGTAAAGGCAGCAAAATTAATCATTTAAGTTATGTGGGTGATGCTGTACTAGGCCAATCTGTTAATATTGGTGCAGGCACCATAACTTGTAATTATGATGGTGTTAATAAACATCAAACGACGATAGGTAATAATGTTTTTGTAGGTTCTAATAGTGCATTAGTTGCTCCAGTCACGTTAGAAGACGGATCTACCGTGGGTGCAGGATCCACAATTAATAAACTAGTGGAAAAAAATACATTATCGTTAACCCGAGCACCTCAAAAAACGCATAAAGATTGGCAGCGTCCAGTAAAAAAATAAACGTATTTTAATTTAGTAACAGGAAAGACTATGTGTGGCATTGTTGGTGCAGTAGCACAGCGCAACGTAACGGAAATTTTACTAGAGGGTTTACGTCGCCTAGAGTATCGCGGCTATGATTCTGCGGGTATAGCCGTATTAGAAAATTCAGCAGTTGAAGTACGCAAAGCGGTTGGTAAAGTGATTAACCTTGAAGAGGCTATTCAACAGCAGCCAATAAAAAGTACTATTGGTATTGCTCATACTCGCTGGGCAACACATGGCAAGCCCACGCAAAATAACGCACATCCACATACATCTACGAATATTGCGATTGTTCATAATGGTATTATTGAAAATCACGAAGTACTTAGACAACAACTACAGGCGCAAGGCTATACTTTTGTTAGTGAAACAGATACAGAAGTGGTTGCTCACCTAATTCATAGTTTTTTAGATACATCAGATCAGTTAATCGATGCAGTTAAAAAAAGTATCGCACTGTGTGAAGGTGCTTACGCTTTAGGCGTTATTTATAATGGCGAAACAGATACGCTTATTGCTGCAAGAAAAGGTAGCCCTTTAGTTATTGGTGTCGGCATTGAAGAAAATTTTATAGCCTCAGATCAATTAGCATTACGACAAGTGACCGATCAGTTTATTTATCTAGAAGAAGGTGATGTAGCAGAAATTACAGCAAACAGTATTGATATTTATGATGCTTTAGATAATAAAATTACACGTCCTAAAACGCAATTAACAGGTAGTGACCAATCGGCTAGTCGTGGTGAATATCGCCATTACATGTTGAAAGAAATTTTTGAACAACCAACAGTAATACAACAAACATTACAGGGTCGCTTAGGTAAAGAAAGTGTATTAGAAGAATGCTTTGGTACAGAAGCAAAGGCTATTTTTGATCAAGTGAAACATGTGCAAATCTTGGCGTGTGGCACGAGTTATCATTCAGGATTAGTCGCTAAATATTGGATGGAAGCCTTAGCTAATTTGCCATGTTCGGTTGAAATTGCTAGTGAATATCGTTATCGAAAAGTATTTGTAGCAGAAGGAACATTAGTAATTACTATTTCTCAATCAGGGGAAACAGCAGACACATTAGCCGCACTACAGAAAGCAAAACAAAGTGGCATTTTGGCATCATTGGCAATTTGTAATGTGCCCAATAGTGCTTTGGTAAGGGAATCAAGCTTATCATTAATGACTGAAGCGGGGCCAGAAATTGGAGTTGCTTCAACTAAAGCGTTTACAACGCAATTAGTTGCTTTGCAATTACTCACGATTGTTTTAGGTCGTCGTCATGGCCTAACGGCAGAAAAAGAAATGACGTTAGTGGAAGAACTAAAACAGCTACCCGCACTATGTGAGGAAGTATTAGCCTTAGATAGTAAAATCGAAAAATTAAGTGAAGCCTTTATTGAAAAACATCATGCGTTATTTTTAGGGCGTGGAATGCAATACCCTATTGCGTTAGAGGGCGCGTTAAAACTTAAAGAAATTTCGTATATTCACGCAGAGGCTTATCCAGCAGGTGAGTTAAAGCATGGCCCACTGGCATTAGTTGATACGGATATGCCTATTGTTGCGGTTGCTCCAAACGATGATTTGTTGGATAAATTAAAGTCTAACTTAGAAGAAGTACAAGCACGAGGCGGCCAATTATTTGTATTTGCGGATACTGAAGCAAACTTTAAAAGCACCGATGATTGTATTGTTGTTCATCTCCCTAAAGTCCCCTATCGCTTATCGCCAATAGTATTTACTTTGCCGTTACAATTATTGTCATATCATGTTGCTGTTTTAAAAGGTACCGATGTGGATCAGCCAAGAAATTTGGCGAAGTCGGTAACGGTTGAATAAAGTGTTTACATTCTAACGCTACGTAAACTTTGTTTAATTTTAAATAAATGGTCTTTTAATTCAGGCCCCTTCCTTTGTGCAACACCGATGGCGATACTATCAATAACAACAAGGTGTGCAATGCGTGAAGTGAGGGGGGTATAAATTTCAATATTCTCTTCTATATTCACATTAATAGCGATATCTGCAATGTTTGCGATTGGTGATTCACAAGGGCAAATACTAATCACTGTTCCGCCCGCCTCGTGAACTAACGCAATGGAATCCATTAATGCTTTTGTTCGCCCGCTATGTGATATGGCAACCACCACATCCCCTGCTTGCATTGACGCTGCAGACATATTTTGAAAGTGATGATCAGAGTGTGCAGCAGAGGCAAGTTGCAGGCGAAAAAATTTATGGTGCGCATCTGCTGCAACAGCACCTGATGCGCCAAAACCAAAAAACTCTACACGCTTAGATGCTGCAATGGCATCGATGGCTCGTTCAATGGTTTCTATCTGTAATGCATCTCGAACTTTAATTAGAGAATCTATCGTAGAGTTAAAGACTTTCTTAGAGAAATCAGCCGTAGAGTCATGCTTTGTAATAGCAATTTGACCAAAGCCAGAGGCTAATTGCTGAGCGAGTGTGACCTTAAATGTTTGAAAGCTATTACAGCCAATAGCTTTACAAAAACGAATCACCGTAGGCTCGCTGACTTCTGCAGCATTGGCTAAATCAATGACGCGCATGTGAATAACGTCTTGCTGATGGCTAAGCACATAGTGAGCAACCTTACGCTCAGATTTACGTAACGTGTCTATAGAGTGATTGATATGTTGAATAAAAGGTATTGATGTCATGTGTTCATTTAAGCATTTTTTGTAAGAAAACGACAGGCGCGTATTTACTCAGATACTATGAGTATTCTAAGGATAAAATAGCTGAATAAATTTACAGTATAGGTAAAATAGCCTTATTAATCACAATATTGAAAATGGCATATTCTTAGGCTTTTTTATGGATGTTTCTTACCTTTTAGACGGTTTAAATGATGCGCAGCGTGAAGCGGTATCAGCACCTGCGGCTAACCAATTAATATTGGCGGGAGCGGGTAGCGGCAAAACACGGGTTTTGGTGCACCGTATAGCGTGGTTAATACAGGTAGAACGGGTATCCCCTCACGCCATTATGTCAGTAACATTTACCAATAAAGCGGCGAAAGAAATGCGTGGTCGTTTAGAGCAATTGCTTGATGGCACAACCATTGGTAATAGCATGGGTAATACTCGATCAATGTGGGTAGGTACCTTTCATGGCATAGCCCACCGCTTATTAAAAGCCCATTGGAAAGATGTTGGCTTACCGCAAAATTTTCAAATATTAGATAGTGATGATCAATTACGAGTGATTAAGCGCGTATGCCAGTCGCTTAAGCTAGATGATACTCGCTGGCCGCCACGACAAGTGCAATCGTATATTAATGCTCAGAAAGATGAGGGGCAACGTCCGCAATATATACAAGCTGGTGGTGATCTTTATGAAGCGACGATGTTGCAAGCGTATACCGCCTACGAAGAAATATGTCGCTTAAGCGGTTTGGTTGATTTTGGTGAACTATTATTGCGTGCACACGAGCTTCTTTTGAATAATAAAGACGTTTTGAATCACTATCAGCAGCGCTTTCCTTTTATTTTGGTGGATGAATTCCAAGATACAAACAGTATTCAGTATGCTTGGTTACGAGTACTGGCGGGTAATACGGGGTGTGTAAGCGCCGTGGGTGATGATGACCAATCAATTTATGGTTGGAGGGGTGCCAAAATTGAAAACATTCAACGTTTTGCCGATGATTTTAGTCAGACACAAACCATACGTTTAGAACAAAATTACCGCTCAACAGGCTTAATCTTAAAAGCGGCCAATAGCGTGATTGAAAATAATTTTGGTCGCTTAGGTAAAAAGCTGTGGACCGATGGGCAAGATGGCGAACCTATTGGCTTATACGCCGCATTTAATGAACATGATGAAGCCCGTTTTATTGTTGAATCTATTCAGCAGTGGGTCAGCAATGGTCATCGTTATGACAGTATAGCTATTTTGTATCGCTCAAATGCGCAGTCACGAGTACTAGAGGAAGCATTACTACGAGAAAATTTAGCCTATCGTATTTATGGCGGCCAGCGATTTTATGATCGCTTAGAAATTAAAAATGCCCTATCTTATTTACGCTTATTTATTAATCGAGAAGATGATACGGCGTTCGAGCGCGTTATTAATACACCAACACGGGGTATTGGTGGAAAAACGGTTGATAATATTCGTTTATTTGCACGTCAAGAAGGCTGCTCCTTATGGCAAGCTGCAACACGTATGGTGAGTGAAAAACATTTAACGCCTAGAGCGGCAGGCTCTGTGAATGGCTTTTTACAGCTTATACAAAGTTTGGAGCAAGCAACTATCGATTGTTCGTTGGATGAACAAGCGGATTATGTAATTAAGCATTCAGGCTTATTTGAATTTCATAAAAATGAAAAAGGTGAAAAAGGCCAAGCCCGTGCCGAAAACCTAGAAGAACTTGTGAATGCTTGTCGTGCTTTTGATCCAAGTGATGTTGCCACACAAACCGATCAAGCAATGGATGAAGATGCGCCGTTATTAGTACAATTTTTAGATAGTGCCTCATTAGATGCAGGGGATACACAAGCGGATGAATTTGAAGATGCCATTCAATTAATGACGTTGCACTCAGCGAAAGGTCTAGAGTTTCCGCGAGTGTTTATGACGGGGGTAGAAGAGAATTTATTTCCCCACAAAATGTCAGCAGATGATCCTGATCGCTTAGAAGAAGAGCGTCGCCTTTGCTATGTAGGTATTACCCGTGCAATGACGCAGTTAACAATGAGTTATGCAGAAACGCGGCGTATGCATGGTACCGAAAGTTATAATCGTGTGTCACGTTTCGTTAAAGAAATAGACACCCACTGCATAAAAGAAATTCGTTTAAAAACACAAATCCAAAGACCATTAACGCATAATAAATCTTATAGTGCGTCCACTAAACCAAGCTTGCAAGAACAAGGTGAAGACTCAGGTTATTACCTCGGTCAGCGTGTTACCCATGCAATGTTTGGTGATGGTGTGATTACACACTTTGAAGGCCAAGAGCATAACATGCGTGTGCAAGTAAACTTTACAACAGAAGGGAGTAAATGGCTCGTTCTTCAGTACGCTAATCTTCAGGCCTTATAATACCCACCAAAAATATTGACGCTAAACACTTTATTTGTAGTTGTAGAATACAGATGTTTGACTATAGTTTATACAAACTGTAGTTAAAAATATTGAGAATAATAGTGATATTAGCACGATATGCCGTAGCTTTAGCTATCGGTATTTTTCCTTATATATCAATGGCTAAAGACATTGATATGAGCAATACCTTGTATATTGTGACACATCATTTTCCACCGTATTCCGCTTGCGAAGGCAAAGCCGTGCAAGAAAGTTTTATACGAGATATGGTTGATCAGGCATGCAGCATGGGTCAGCTGTCTTGCGTACTTGAGTGTTTTCCTAATCGGCGATCAAAAGCTATGCTGGCTTCTGGTTTAGCCCATGGACATTACCCTTTGGGCTGGAATGCGGATCGTGAGCAATGGTTATCTTGGTCGCCTAAGCTCAATTCTAGTGAATATGGCTTTTTTATTCATCAAAAAAATAGGTATCAAAAAACCGAAGATTTTATCGGTAAAACAATAGGCGTTTTTGGTCCAAGTTACGCACATAATGCATTGCTGAAAATACAGAATAAGCTATTAATTGAGCAGGGAAAAACATTTATTGTTTCTGTTCAGCCATCGCTAACAGGCATTAATATGAAAAAGCTGTCTGTAAATCGATTAGACGCGGTATTTATTAATCGATTTGGCGGGAACATGCAGTTAGAAAACTTGGGTATTAATAATGTCTCTTATGCCTTTCCAGTTAAAAAAATAAATTACTATATTGGATTTTCAAAAAACAAAAACACAGGTAAGAGAAAACAATTAATCGATCAATTTAACCATGCTATTACGTTAATGCATAAAGAGAAAATAATATCTCATATATTGGAGAAACATAGTATGACACCCCCTATTGATGATATACGTTAATACTATAAATCAGCCATGCTAAAAAATAAAAATAATTATGTATATAGCCGAATTGGTCTGCGTTTATCAATATATGCAGTCATCTTGTCTCTGTTTTTTGCTTTGATCAGTATTTCTATATTGGTATATATTGATTCAAAAAAAGAAAAGCAATCATTATTAGATAATTCTCACCAAGTTATTACAACAGTAGAAAGGCAACTGGCTAAAAACTTATGGGATCTTGATAATGAAGGAATAAAAATAATACTAAAAGGCTTGGTGCAACTCCCCTTTATTGATGGAGCTAGTATAAGTAGCCAGGTGATCGATAATATTAATGTGGGTAATATTTCTTTTCCACAAGATATTAGTCGAAGTATTCCTTTTAATAGTGAAGAAGTGGGTGTATTGCGAGTCAATATCAATCATTACCAGCTAAAGAAAAGCCTGTATGAAAAATATAAAACTATGGCGATCAATGTTACGGCATTAATTGGTTTAATGGGATTTATATTTTATGTCATGGTAAACCGTTCTTTAATAAGACATATTACGTATATCAGTGATATGAGAAAAAATACATTCTTAAAAAAATCGGCAGAATATGTTCCTTTATCTCTCCTAAGAAAAAATAGAGATGATGAACTCAATGATTTAGTGGAAGTGCTTAATGAAGGTAGGCGCAATTCTATCGAGTTACTAAAAGCAAGAAAAGAATATCAAGAGCAAATAGAATACCAAGCTAATTTTGATGAATTAACAGGTTTACCTAATCGTCGACATTTATACGAACATTTAGAAAATGAAATTTGTACATATCATGAAGATATGGGCACTATTGTGGTTATGTTTATTGATCTTGATGGGTTTAAACAAGTAAATGATAGTATGGGGCATAGTGTTGGTGATCATGTGCTACAGCAATGTGCGCTTAGATTACAAACAGTTACAGATACTTTGCGAGGTTATTTGTCTCGATTAGGTGGTGATGAATTTATCATTTGCTTTCACTCCTTTAAAGAGTCAAACTTTGAATGCGAAGCAAAACAAATTATTCATGTGTTCGATGAAAAAATTAATACGCAAGGTATTAACGTTAAGTTGGGTTGTAGTATAGGAATTACCACATACCCTAATGATCATTTAGATAATTCTAAACAACTCATACATAATGCAGACAGTGCGTTATACAAAGCAAAAGATTTAGGCAGAAATACATTTTTTTGTTTTAATGATGATATTAGAAAAGAGATGTTATTTGAGCGAGAGGTAAAAAATAAATTACTCGGTGCGATTGAAAATAATAGTCTTGATATTTATTTTCAGCCATTAATTAATATACAAAAAAATACCATTACAGGATTCGAGGCCTTATTGCGATGGCATGATGATGAATTAGGTTGGATAGCACCCGATGTGTTTATACCTATAGCTGAAAAAATGGGCGTTATTTTTGATATTGATACATGGGTTTTTACACAAGCGGTTAAACAGGTGGATATGTGGCGTGATGTTTATCATGAAGATTTTATAGTATCAATAAATTTTAGCCCAACTAATTTTTATCATAATAAATTTTCAACATGGATTGATGGAAATGATATGGCAACCGTATCTAATATGGACTGGATCGAATTAGAAATTACAGAAAGACTCGTTCTTAATAATGACCCTATTGTATTGTCAGCAATTGCTAAATTAAGAGCTAAAGGAATACAGTTTAGTATTGATGATTTTGGTATTGGTTATTCTTCTTTAGGCTATATTAAAAACTTTAGTGATGTTCTTTGTAAGATAAAAATTGATCAAATATTTATTAAAGAAATTTTGTTTTCAGATTTTGATATCGCGTTTGTCAAAAGTATTATGATGTTAAGCGATACACTTAATTTAAAAGTATTAGCGGAAGGCGTAGAAGAAAAAGGGCAAATTGAGCTGTTGAAAAAACTAGGTTGCAAATATGTGCAAGGGTTTTACTTTTCAAAGCCATTACCTGCCGATAAAATTGGGCGTTTTATTGAGAGTTGGCAAGGTAATTATATACCTCCCTCACCCTATCAGCCTAAGCACGATTTTTTGTAATCTATGGCATTATCGACCAATGCGATAGGCGTCAACAATACTAATTATCCACATAATAACAAACACAGCGGTTGCGGTATCTAGTGTGAGTGCATCGGCTTCACTGACTTGTGACGACACTTCGGTCATTATTGTTTGTATATCGGCAGCTATTTCTCCATGTAATATTTTTTGGCTAACATCTAATGCACGTGTTATTGCGTGCGATATTAATACATACAGCGCTATCGCTGAAATTCCAGAAATTATCCCGCCAGAAATATATTTTTTAAAAAATAAATGCCCAGCGCCAGGAAATAAAAAAGCAGATAATAATGCCGCCTTTTTGTATTTTTTCATAACCCTTATCCTATCTGGTTTTTTTAAGTAGCTCAGGTAAAAATACTTCGCTTACCAATAAAGGCTTATTAGATAAACGAAAAACAGACCGCCTGCCCCAAGTTGATGTGTGTATGTTTAGTTTTTTGGGCAACCATTGCGCGGGCAATTGTGCAACTTCTACGGGTTCTCGTTGCATTGTTGGATCGGTAAATAGTTGCTCGCCTAATGGCTTATTACCTAAATAATGCAGGCGGCGTAAAGGCCCCTTGAGCGTTGATAGTGGAATGACTGTACGAGCATATACCCAAGGTTTTTTTTGCCCATAAAGAATCACCTCACGAATAAGAGCCCACTGTCTGTTGGGAATGTTGAGTGCTTTTGCTTCAGAAAATAATACGTGCTGAATACTTTGTTGAACGAGCTCAACAGAAAAATCCCCTTGTGATTTTTCAAGTAGCTTTTGTGTGAGAGAACATTTATCCAATAACCATGAATGATGAGGTATATCATGGATAGAAGGGATCAATGAGGCAGGTTGCCACAGAGGTTCTAGTGTGTGTTGAAAAGAAAAAGACAATCTATCAGCCCAGTAAATTAGAGGGGTATATTGTAGCCTAAGTTACTGTTAAGGTGGCGAGATTGTCTTTTAAGGTGGTAATTTAGCCGCGCATTTGTTGTGCCATTGTTTCTAATAAATCGGCGGATTCCAACATAATATCGATGGCTTCGTTTGCTTCATCACGATTGAGTTGAAAGCGCTCAAATAGCGCCTCGGGGATTGGCTCATTCGATACGCCTGTACGAATCCCCTTATCGTTCAACAGTTTCTTAGTAAGATATATTAAGGCCGAATACTCCGAGTGCTCGCCTTCATGTAGGGGTTCGCCTTGATGGCGTAAAGCGGTACATACCTCTTCAGGCATATGCCAAAAGCGCATTAGCCATGCAGATAATTGATCGCGGGTTACACCAATAATATGTCGTTCAACTTCGAGTGGTGATGTATGTGGATTGGCGTCTATATGGTGACAAATCGTGGTGAACTGCCCACTAAAAACTTCAGAGGTAATTAAGTAACCAAAGTTATGTAACAAGCCTGACAAATATGAGCAGCCGTAGCTAGGTCTATGTTCACGCGGCATACAGCTTACAATGGCTTCGGTACAAGTGGCAACATATACGGCTTGCTCCCAGTAAGATAAGCACCCGTCAGGGCGATGGCTGGGAAGCTTGAGAGTATTACCTAATGCTAAACCAAGCGCTAGGCTGAGTACCATGTCAAAGCCTAGTACGCGCACGATCGCATCGTGAATTGATTTGATTGTGCCGGGTGCAGAATAATAAGGGGATGATGCCCAACTAATCACCTGTGCAGCAAGACTTGGGTCTAATTCGATGATACTGCACAAGTCACTGACATCAGCATTAGGGTCTACGCGCAGTTTGATAATTTTTTGAGCAGTGACAGGTAAGGCAGGTAATTCTAGTGTTTCTTCTAAGCGTTGCTTAATACGTAATTCAGTAAAGAGATCAACGCTTTGGGTAATTTGTTTTTCATCCAGAGTGCTTGGCACAATACTATTGAGTGTTTCTAAGGGGATAGAAATATCATTAACAATGGTTGACTCTAGAAGCTTTTCAAACGATTTTCCATCTAGCTTAATGTGTTGATCATCCACCCCTACGTTTAATATTAAACGCTGACTTTTTAATAGTTTTGGATCAACAATGGTGGGTAAATTACCCAGCTTTGGCATAGCCGCCATTGATTTAAGGCCTAGGCCAGAAACAAATTTTTCGAGTACTTCACCTGTGACGGGGGTATATTCTTCCCCCAAGGCTTTCTCAATAGCTTTAAGGTCAATAATGGTTTGGCTTGGGGTTATTGCTAGTAGCTTTTCACGAGCTGCATTCTGTAATAAGTGCGGGTGTGCCGCTTGCTCATGTGGTGTTTTTTTAATATCGCGTACTTTTGTCTCGCGTATTGAGTTAACACATGGTGGCAGTGTTGCCAGTGAATAAGAAACATTATGTTTTTTTAATAAATTTTCAATGCTAGCTGGTACGGTCACGTATATTCCCCGATAATTTCATTAATCCTGAAATAAGTGTAGTAGAAATTAGCAGATGTGCGAGCTTATGATATATCTGTGAAAAGCCAATAATAAGGGTTAGGCGTCGGCATAATTTTCTTTATTACCGAGCCAGCGATGGATAATAGCCTGTGTTTTATCGGGGTGGTTGTATAGCAGTATTTCTGCATATTCGGTGACTTGTGGCATTAATGACAGGTCTCTACGCAAGTCCGCAAGTGTGAAATCAATATCTCCCGTTTGTCGTGTGCCCAATACTTCGCCGGGTCCGCGTAGAGATAAATCAATTTCAGCAATTTTGAATCCATCACTGGTGGAACGCATGGCCTGTAAGCGCTCTTTGCCTTGTAGCGATAGGGTATCGCCATAGAGTAATACGCAGTGGCTTGCGGTGTTTCCGCGTCCCACACGGCCACGTAGCTGATGTAGTTGTGCAAGGCCAAGGCGTTCAGGGTTTTCAATAATCATTAGGCTGGCATTGGGCACATCAACGCCAACTTCGATTACCGTGGTAGCGACGAGTAAATCTATATCTCCCGCTTTAAAGCGAGACATAATGGCTTCTTTTTCTTGTGCCTTTAAACGCCCATGAATTAAGCCTATGGTGTGTTGGGTGAGGGCAAGGGTTAGCATTTCGGCCGTGGCTTCTGCGGCTTGCGCTTCTAGTGTTTCTGATTGTTCAATTAGGGTACATACCCAATAAGCTTGGCGCCCTGCTTGGCATGCGTGATTAATACGTTCAATAATCGAGTCGCGTCGTTGCTGGCTAATAATAACGGTTTCTACGGGAATACGGCCTTTGGGTAGCTCATCAATGACAGAATAATCCAAATCTGCATAGGCACTCATCGCAAGTGTGCGAGGAATGGGAGTCGCGGTCATAATTAATTGATGTGGTATATGGTCTAAGGCCGCGCCTTTATTGCGTAAACTGAGGCGTTGGTGAACACCAAAACGGTGTTGTTCATCAATAATAATGAGCCCAAGGTTATGAAATACAACGCCTTCTTGAAATAAGGCGTGGGTGCCAATGACAAGTTGTGCCTCGGCATTTTCTATCGCCTCAAGCTGCTTGCGTCTGACCCCTACTTTTTGTTTACCAGTTAAAAATCCAACGCGTATAGATAATGTGGTAAACCATGCTTCAAAATTAATGCGATGTTGTTCGGATAAAATCTCGGTAGGCGCCATAATGGCAACCTGATAGCCGTTGGTAATCGCTTGTAATGCTGCTAAGGCAGCCACGACAGTTTTACCTGCACCTACATCGCCTTGTAATAAACGCATCATGGGAATGGCTTGTTGCAAGTCGTTGGCTATTTCTTGGCTAACGCGTGTTTGGGCGGGGGTTAAAGCAAAAGATAGGGATTGTATAAATGCATCACGCAGCGTGTGATCAGCAGGTAATGCCACGCCTTGTTGCTGGCGGCGTTTTTCTCGTAGTTGTAATAAGCTCACCTGATACGCGGTGAGTTCTTCCATAATCAGTGCGTGTTGATATGGGTGCTGGCCTTCAAGCAGTTGGCGTAAATTGGCTTCTTTTGGTGGCGCATGTAAATATTCTAACGCCTCAATTAAAGATACTGAGTCACCTTGAAATATATCGCTATTTGGTATTAAGTAAGAAAAATCAAAGGATTTAGAGTAAGTAAGTGCTTGCTTTATAATGCTGCGTAAGCGTGTTTGAGTAATACCATCGGTGATACGGTAAATGGGGGTTAATGTTTGCTCTAAGTCATTATGTCCAGCACGCTCGGTGAGTAATTGATATTCAGGATGATAAAGCTCTAGGCCAGAGGCTCCGCGGCGGGTTTCACCATAGCAGCGAATGGTGGTGCCAGAGGCTAAATTTGCTCGTTGGGCATTGGAGAAATGATAAAAACGTAAGCTAATCTTGCCAGTGGCATCTTGTAATCGGCATAGCAAACTACGGCGTTTACCAAAAACAACATTCGTACCGCACACCTCCCCTTCAATAACCACACTCTGATTCGGCTGTAGGCTACCAATAGGCGAAATACGAGTACGATCAGCGTATTGTCGAGGTAAGTGAAAGAGTAAGTCTTGTAGGGTGTTTATACCTAACTTTTCAAGTTTACTGGCAAGCTGTGCGCCAATACCTTTTAATACCGTGACAGGCGATGTGGCGTTAATAGGGGTAGATTTAGCCATGGGAATACACTGTTTTAGGCATTAGCTTGGCGCTGCCCTTTTTGAATAGCAGTTTTAAGAATATCAATGGCCTTATGGCGCGGAAAACTGGCTCGCCATGCTAAGCCGACGGTGCGTTTGGCGTTAATGTCGGTCAATGGGCGTGTCACCAGCGTATCGGGTGCGTAATTACTGCCAGCAGCAGACTCTGGCAAAATAGTAATGCCAATACCAGAAGCCACCATGTGCCGCATAGTTTCTAAAGAGCTGCCTGCCGTTGCTGTACGAATATTACCGCTGTCATCTGCTGCACTGGTATTAATATTGGGAATGGCTTGTAGAATTTGATCTCTAAAACAATGGCCTTCACCCAGTAGTAGCACGTTTTCTGTGGTTAAATCGGCAGGAGAAATGGCTTCTTGTTGTGCTAAAGGATGCTGTGCATGGAGTAGCACGACAAAGGATTCTTCATAGAGCGCCTGTGTGACGACATCGGCCTCGGTAAATGGTAGAGCCACTACAATAACATCTAAATCGCCTTTGCGGAGCTGATGCCGCAACGTGGCAGTAAAGCCTTCTTCTACAAAAAGTGGCATTTTAGGGGCTATCTCTTGTAATTGAGGTATAAATTGCGGAAACAAGTAAGGCCCAATGGTAAAGATTGCCCCTACTTTTAATGGACTGCCCAACTGATCTTTACCCGAGCTAGCCATATCTTTAATCACCGAGGCTTGCTCAAGTACGTTTTGTGCCTGAATAATAATTTTTTCACCCATTGGCGTGGGCTGTACGCGCGTTTTTGACCGTTCAAATAAGGCAATACCCAGTTCTTCTTCTAACTTTTTTACCGCCACACTCAATGTGGGTTGTGATACATTACAGCGTTCGGCAGCTTGCCCAAAGTGTTGATCTTGTGCCAAGGTAACAATATATTTGAGTTCGGTCAGTGTCATGGCTGTTATTACCTATTATTAATAAAAACTAATGATTCATATTGATTAATAGTAAAACATTTTTTTTAATATTGGTAGTATTAATCTTATCGTGGCACCTAAGAGTTATTGGCTATAAATGAGCCATCTTCATACATGTATTATTGATAGAGAAAAATCCGATTATGTCAGAAAAAATAGCCTTATTAGGTTTTGGTGATATTGCGCGCCGTTTAGTCCCCTATTTATTCGATGCTGATATTCGGGGCATTAAACGCAGCCCCATTGATGATGCTCCTGTTGACATTACCTTAGCCGATTGTCGCGACACGGCAGCAATGACGGGTGTGCTCAGTGAGGGTTTTGATGTATTAGTGATGACCTTTACCCCTACATCAATGAGTGATGAAGGATACAAAGAAGGCTATGTGGATACGGTAACCACCGTGCTAAATGCATTAAAAGCACAAGAGCACCAACCTCGTTTATTATTGTTTGTATCGAGTACGAGTGTATATGCGCAACAAGATGCTCAGTGGGTGGATGAATCATCTATTACAGAGCCAACAAGCTATAGCGGGCAGCGTTTATTAGAGGCAGAACAACTGATAGAGTCCAGTGGATTGCCTTATTGTTGTGTGCGTTTTTCAGGTATTTATGGCCCAGGCCGTCGCCGTTTAATTGAGCAAGTTATAGATGGACACGGTTCACCAAAAGAACCTGTTTTATACACCAACCGTATTCATGTGTCGGATTGCGCAGGGGTGTTAGCGCATTTAATGCAGCGACAAAAAATAAAAAGCCAAGGCATTGAGTCACGCTATGTAGCAACGGATTGTGAGCCCGTGCCTTTATATGATGTTAAACAGTGGATGGCGAGTACCTTAGGTTTGCCAGACGATCATTTATCAGTCAATACTGAACAGCCTGCTCGTATGTTACGCAGCAGCAAGCGTTGCTCAAACAAAAAGCTATTAGAAAGTGGCTATCAATTTCTTTACCCAACATATCGAGAAGGCTATGGCGATTTGTTAAAAGAATAAATGCACCTATAAAAAGGAATATCTAAATGACTCGACATGAAAAAATTGATTATATTGAATTGCCTGCGGTGCATATGGCAGCAACAAAGGCATTTTTTACAGCCGTGTTTGATTGGTCTTTTACAGATTATGGTGAAGATTATACGGCGTTTGCGAATGCAGGTATTGATGGTGGATTTTTTACATCCGATCAATCAGTATCTACTAAAAATGGTAGTGCTTTGTTGGTTTTTTATAGCGATAGACTGGAAGAAACGCAGGAAAAAATAAAGCAGCATGGCGGAAAAATAATAGAAAATATTTTTTCATTTCCTGGTGGCAGGCGCTTTCATTTTAGCGACCCCAGCGGCAATGAATATGCGGTGTGGACAGAAGAATAAAACGATAAAAAAGCCGTGATGAAATGCCTTAATAATTTTTAATAAGGCATTGCATCATGGCACTCATAATATTAAATAACCATAATACCATCGGCTTCAACAATCGCGCCTTTAGGTAATTCTTTTACACCAACCGCTGCGCGTGCTGGATAAGGCTCGGTAAAATATTGCGCCATTATTTCATTCACTGTGGCAAAGTTACTCAAGTCGGTTAAGAAAATATTTAACTTAACAATATCTTCTAAGTCACCATCAGCCGCTTTACATACTGCCTGTAAATTTTTAAATACTTGGTGGGCTTGTGTGGCAAAATCCCCTTCGACTAATGTCATTGTGTTTGGATCTAAAGGAATTTGTCCTGAAAGGTAGACAGTATTATTTGTTTTTACTGCCTGAGAATATGTGCCAATAGCTTTAGGCGCTTTATCAGTATTGATGATTGCTTTATTGGTCATAATATTTGCCATTAAATAATTGTGAATAAGAGCGGCTAACCGCATGTTGATAAATGGGATCTAAGTATAATGGTAATTGACAGTGAGTACCAAAATATTATTTTTGGCAACGTGTGCAATACACCGTAGAGCGTTGTGCTTGTCGAATTTCTTTTAATGGGTGTTGGCACTGGGTGCATGGCTCACCGCCACGACCATATACATCTAATTGCTGTGCAAAATAGCCAGGTTTACCATCCCCACCAACAAAATCACGTAGGGTTGTACCGCCTTGAGTAATGGAATGTTGCAAAATGGCTTGAATATTTTCAACCCATATAAGACAGTTTTTACGTGTTAATGCGCCCGCCATTTTAGTGGGGCGAATACCTGATGAAAACAATGATTCGTTAGCATAAATATTACCGACACCCACAACAATATGGCTATCCATAATAAATGTTTTGACATCTTTTTTACGTTTTCGGCTCGCAGTAAATAAATATTCAGCGGTAAAATTTTCTGATAGAGGCTCGGGGCCTAGTTTAGCAAGTAATTTATGGGTGTAAGGATCATCATCAGTCCATAAAATAGAACCAAAACGCCTAGGATCATGAAAGCGTAGTGCAATGTTGCCACTAAAAATAATATCGACATGATCGTGTTTTTGTGGCGTTTCTTTTTTGGGGTTTACAATACGTAAGCTGCCAGACATTCCTAAATGAATCATCAGGTGTCCGTGAGTAAATTCCAACAATAAATACTTACCGCGACGATGAACATTGAGTAGTTTTTTTCGTGGTAAATGTTTGTCTATATTGGGTGTAATTGGCCAGCGTAATTGGGATTGGCGAATCACTACAGCATTGACCTGCCGCCCTATAATGTGTGGAGCAATACCTTGTCGTGTGGTTTCTACTTCGGGTAGTTCAGGCATACGATGATATACGCACTCATTTTGGGTTTTGTCTATTTATAACAGCCATAAAAAACCCGACATGTGTCGGGTTTTTTATATGAAAAAGTAAAAAAAGAAAAATTACTTAATTTTAGCTTCTTTATAGATCACGTGCTTACGAGCAACAGGATCGTATTTTTTAATTTCCATTTTTTCAGGCATAGTGCGCTTATTTTTATCAGTAGTATAAAAATGGCCAGTGCCAGCGCTTGAGTTTAAACGGATTTTATCACGCATGGTGTTTTCCTCTTAATTGGGCTCGTGTTCGGTTAATTACACTTTTTCGCCGCGAGAGCGAAGGTCTACTAGTACCGCATCGATACCCTTTTTATCAATAATACGCATACCTTTAGTAGATACACGTAATTTAACAAAACGTTTTTCAGACTCAACCCAAAAGCGATGAGAGTGCAAATTAGGCAAAAAACGACGCTTAGTGTGATTTTTTGCGTGAGAAACATGGTTTCCAGTTACAGGGCGTTTGCCAGTAACTTGACATACTTTAGACATGGTGTTGCCTCTATTCAGCTAATCTTTTAATAAATCATCGTATTGTCGCGGATTTATCATAGATAGCCACCACGGCAGTACAGAAAACGGATGAAAGAATATTCTTTCTAATCATTGGTGTGATCAATTAATACGTATATTGCCTTGATTGAGCAAAGACAAAATAAGGCGTTGTAAAACCACCTAAAGACCACCCACAAAATGAGCCGCGTTTTATACCAAAATGATGGATGAATAGCAATCAATACTTGTGAAAAGGGGTGTTTTTTTGCTTTTTTGAACGATATCTGTGGTTTTGATGACATATTCTTTTAAATCCACCCTTTTTCAGCAAATGAACTCACCTCACCGTCACCCACAATAAAGTGGTCTAAAACCGTAATATCAATTAGGCGCATCGCTTTAATGAGGTTCTGTGTGATGTGTTGGTCGGCTTGGCTGGCTTCGGCAACCCCTGATGGGTGGTTGTGTGCCACAATAATGGCTGCAGCATTGTGGGCTAGTGCTAGTTTGAGCACTTCGCGAGGATAAACATGGGCGGCGTTAACAGTACCAAAAAACAGCTCTTGGTACGTAATAAGTTGATGTTGGTTATCAAGTAGTAATACAGCGAAGATTTCACGGCTTTGATGACGTAGCTGCGAGAGTAAATATTGTCGTACATGCTGTGGATGGGTAAATACGCTTTCTTTGTGTAATGTTTCTGCTAAATGCCTTTTGGCCATTTCGAGTACAGCTTGTAGCTGGGCGTATTTTGCTGTGCCTAAGCCGTGTGCCATACAAAATTGCTGTAAGTCGGCTTCTAAAATAGGGCGTAAGCCACCGAAACGATGCAATAGGTCGCGGGCTAAATCGACGGCGGATTTTCCAGCGCAACCAGTACGTAAAAATATAGCGAGTAGTTCGGCATCAGAAAGCACATGTGCGCCTTTAGCCAGTAATTTTTCACGGGGGCGTTCGGCCATAGGCCAATGATTAATTGCCATAGTATCTTCCTTGTTATGGTCATGATCTGCGTTGAAAAAGTGCTTAATTCTCTGACAAATTCCCTGTCATGATGGTATCGTAGCAGATTATTGCTAGAAAATAGCAAAGTTTATTGTTTTAGGAAAAAATATGTCAAATTTAATGAATCGACGCATCCTGTTAGGTGTTTCTGGTGGTATTGCTGCTTATAAAAGTGCAGAGCTTATTCGTCGATTACAAAATTTAGGTGCTGATGTGCGTGTAGTGATGACGCGTGCGGCACAAGAATTTATTACCCCCTTAACATTACAAGCGTTATCGGGTAACCCTGTTCATCTTGATTTATTAGACCCTGCTGCCGAAGCCGCAATGGGGCATATTGAGCTGGCTCGTTGGGCAGATCTTATTGTGATTGCACCCGCGAGTGCAGATCTAATATCACGATTGACCCATGGTAAAGGGGACGATTTATTAACAACGGTATGTCTTGCTCGACGTAGCGATTTAGCCATTGCGCCTGCCATGAACGAAGCCATGTGGCATCACCAATCCACACAAGATAATTTAGCGGCCTTACAGCAACAAGGTGTGCATCAAATAGGCCCAGCGGCAGGTGGGCAGGCTTGTGGTGATGTGGGCATGGGGCGTATGTCTGAACCAGCAACGTTGGCCGAAGAGATAGGTCAGTTATTTGAAACAGGCAGCTTAGCGGGTAAAACCGTGGTGATTACTGCTGGGCCTACGCGAGAAGCGATCGATCCTGTGCGTTATATTAGTAATCATAGCTCAGGCAAAATGGGTTATGCCATTGCGCAATCGGCCATAGATGCAGGTGCAAAGGTGGTGTTAATTAGTGGCCCTACTGCGCTGGCGTGCCCTGATCGTGTAACGCGTGTGGATGTTACGTCTGCACAAGAGATGCACCAAGCAACCATGGCCAATATAGAGGCGTGCGATATCTTTATTGCATCGGCGGCTGTTGCAGATTTTCGCCCTATAGCCGTGGCCGAACAAAAAATGAAAAAGTCGGGTCAAGATACCATGACCATCGAAATGGTAAAAAACCCTGACATTGTTGCCGATGTTGCACAGCGAGAAAATAAACCTTTTGTGGTGGGTTTTGCAGCAGAAACCAATGATGTATTGAATTACGCGCGCGACAAAATGCAACGTAAAAATTTAGATATGATCATAGCCAACGACGTTTCTGATAGCACAATTGGTTTTAACACAGATCATAATGCCGTCACCATTCTAACGTCAAAGCAAGAAAATGTATTACCTGAGGCGAGCAAATCACAATTAGCAAAAACCATTGTGCAAACAATAGCCACACACTATAAAACGTAAACATGAGTAGAAAAAAGCCAGCGCCTCAAGCGCAAACAAAGGATGCTGTAATTAAGCAAATACTGTTGGCCATTATAGGGGCAGCCTTAATCACGGCTGTTGTATTGTATAACGTATGGTTTTGGGTCATTGCGCCTAA
This sequence comes from Candidatus Endobugula sp., assembly GCA_965225895.1. GTDB lineage: Bacteria > Pseudomonadota > Gammaproteobacteria > Pseudomonadales > Cellvibrionaceae > Endobugula. The sequence goes on along the minus strand of CBDDBR010000011.1, from coordinate 2,190,632 downwards.
TAATGATGATCGCTTTAACCAGCATATTATGGAAAATATTCAGCAATATAAACATAGTGTGCAAACGTATTTGGTGGATGTAAAACAGCCACTACAAGAAATTGCTAACAATGTACCCAGCGATATTATGGGAAGCTACAAGGCGGATAGTTGGCTAACGGATTACCGAAAAACGCATCTTATAAACATGCCGCATGTTAAAACGATGACTTTATTCTCATTAAGGGATATAGAATATTTTTTATCGTTACCGCCAGAAATGATAGAAGCAAATAATATTCGCTTTATTGTTATCGACATGATTAATCGTTTACAAAAAGGTGCGCCATTGTTTATAGAAGCGGCACGTGTATCACATGATGCCGCATGGGAGTTGCATCATTTATTGCCCATTTATGATGATCAAAATAATTTATTAGGTGTTTTGCATGTCACTCTATCGCTACAGGGTATAGAAGAATTATTTGATACAATAGATACTTCATTGGGACATATTAGCTTAACGCAATCGGTTGACGGTGAAAAAGAATTACTCTTCTTTAGTCAGGGTAAAGGCTCGTCGTCATTTATTAATAAAACCAAAAGCATTCATCAAAGTCACTGGCGTATTGCTTATCAGCCATCACAATTACAGTATGACAAAGAGCATACTATCCCATGGTGGTTTTTTGTTATGGCATTGTTAATGCCGCTCTTTTTAATTGTGGTGGCTTTTTATTCATTACATCAATCGGGTATTGTGCGTTTTAGTGCAGTGAATAAGCGATCCGCGACACCACCGCAGCCCTCGGCCAAAACATCGGCTGTAGAAGCACCTAAAACCGTATCGTCATCTCAGCAAAAAGTGCAACCAACATCAGCCACATCCAATGATACGGCGGCGGCCAACGGAGTTGTAGATATTCCCCATAGTGTTTTTCGTGCGTATGATATTCGTGGTTTTGCCCATGAACAATTATCCCATGATTTAATGTTTGCGATAGGCCAAGCAGTTGCAACCGAAGTGTTAGCTGCGGGCGATACATCTATGGTGGTCGGTTACGATGCGCGAAAACATTCACCAGAATATGCGGCATGTATTACTGAAGGAATTATTAGCACAGGCTGTGACGTTATCTCTATTGGTTTAGTGCCAACGCCATTAATGAATTTTACGGCCTGTCAGCATTCGCAAACGAGTAGCGGCGTTATTATTACAGCTAGTCATAATCCAAAGGAATATAATGGCTGCAAGATGGTCGTTAAAGGTGAAACGTTAGTTGATGCAGATATACAGCGTTTAAAAACACGCATCATCAATATGGATGTTGTAAGCTCGGTAAACAAAGGTAAAGTATCGCAAGACGACTATTCACAGGCTTATATTGATACGGTTATTGCAGATGTTGCAGTGATTGACGGCTGGCGTGTCGTCGTTGATGCAGGCAATGGTGCAGCGAGTGAGTTAGCACCGCGCTTATTGAATGCATTACAGTGTACGGTGACTCCTCTATTTTGTCAGTTTGATGGTGAGTTTCCAAACCATGACCCAGACCCATCTGTTATTGAAAACTTAGCGTCGCTCATTGAAGAAGTGAAAGCAAAAAAAGCCGATATTGGTTTTGCTTTTGATGGCGACGGTGATCGTATTATGGTGGTAACAGCCAGTGGCAAAGTATTATGGCCAGATCAGCTACTCATGCTTTTTGCGCAAGATATTGTCGCGCGTAATCCAGGTTGTGATGTGGTTTATGATATTAAATCCAGTCAATTATTAGCGGATGTGATTATCGAAAATGGCGGGCGCCCAGTTATGTGGAAAACAGGCCACTCCCATATCAAAGCAAAAATGCGAGAAACACAAGCATTACTGGGTGGTGAATTTTCTGGACATATATTCTTCAAAGAACGCTGGTTTGGTTTTGATGATGGTTTGTATGCCGCTGCACGTTTACTGGAGTTAATGACAGTTACAGGACAATCTATTGACAATTTGTTTGATCAGTTGCCTACCACAGTATCAACACCAGAAATTAAAGTGTCCATTAAAGAAGAACAAAAATTTACATTTATTGAGCAACTAATCTCTGCCGCACATTTTCCATCAGGGCAATTAACGGTGATTGATGGATTACGTGTTGATTTTGAACAAGGCTGGGGCCTAGTGAGAGCATCGAATACCGCAGCAGCATTAACCTTGCGTTTTGAAGCAACAAATGAAAAATCTCTAAAAAATATACAAGCGTTATTTAAACGTGAACTACATAAAATAGATAAAACGTTACCATTAGCGTTTTAATGATCAGTAAAAATAAGGAAACCAATATGACCTTAAGTCTTGATAACGCAAAAAACGTAGCACAGGTATTAACCGAAGCCTTACCCTACATTCAGCGTTTCACGAATAAAACCATCGTAGTAAAGTTTGGTGGTAATGCGATGGTAGATGAAGCGCTACAAAATAGTTTTGCTCGCGATATTGTATTAATGAAATTGGTTGGTATGAACCCCGTCGTTGTACATGGGGGTGGCCCACAAATTGGTAGTTTATTAGAAAAACTAAATATTAAATCAGAATTTATTGATGGTATGCGTGTAACCGATAGTGCAACTATGGATGTGGTTGAAATGGTATTGGGTGGCTCGGTGAATAAACAAATCGTTAGTTTAATTAATCGTAACGGTGGTCAGGCTATTGGTATTTCAGGAAAAGACGGTAATTTAATTCGCGCTAAAAAATTATCAATGCATAAAAATGGTGCAGATATGCCTGCTATGGAAGCCCCAGAAATTATTGATATTGGTCAGGTTGGTGAAGTTGCCTCGGTCAATGTCACGGTGATTAATACATTAACAGAAAGCGGTTTTATTCCTGTTATTGCACCTATTGGTGTAGGCAGCGACGGTGCATCTTATAATATTAATGCAGATTTAGTGGCAGGAAAAATTGCAGAGGTCATGCAAGCAGAAAAATTAATGTTACTTACAAATGTCGCAGGTTTACAAAGTAAAGCGGGTGATATTTTAACCGGTTTAAGTACACAGCAAGTTGATGAGCTAATTGAAGATGGTACTATTTATGGTGGTATGTTGCCAAAAATTAGTTGCGCATTAGATGCTGTAAAAAGTGGTGTTGCTAGCGCACATATTATTGATGGCCGAGTAGCGCATGCGGTATTACTTGAAGTATTTACTGATGTGGGTGTAGGTACTCTTATTACAAATCAATAATTTCTCGTCGTTTAGTCTATAAAATAAAAATAAGTGAAGATGTGTATTGATGCGAGTCGTTTATATCGTTAGGATAGGCGGCTCTTTATTGTTGGCTTTATCACTTAAGCAATAAAAGAATCAACCATAAACATGGTCACTTGCGAGCCTTACTACTATGCAAAATACGGGTCAAAAAATACCTCGCCGTCAGCAAATACTAGAATGCCTAGCTCAAATGCTTGAAGAATCCCCAGGCGCACGTATTACCACTGCTGCGTTAGCAAAAAAGGTAGGTGTATCAGAAGCTGCGCTTTACCGTCATTTTCCTAGTAAAACAAAAATGTTTGAAGGCCTCATCGAATTTATTGAAGAAACATTATTCACTAAAATTGGTGTGATTAGTAAAGACGATACAACAGCAATATATAAGTGCGAACAAATATTGTGGTTGTTATTAATGTTTTGCGAGCGTAACCCAGGTATTACTCGTATTCTTACAGGTGATGCTATTGCAGGTGAAACAGACCGTTTACGTCAGCGTGTTGCACAATTGTTTGAGCGATTAGAAACACAAATTAAGCAAATTTTACGCGAAGCAGAAATAAAAGAAGGCTTGCGTACACGCTTGCCTGCCAATATCGCGGCAAACAGTTTATTAGCTATGGCAGAAGGCCGAGTAGCGCAGTATGTGCGAAGTGAATTTAAGCGTATGCCTACCTTGCACTGGCCAGAACAATTATCGGTTGCATTAGCAGGTTTTTTTCATAGCAATAACTAACCCAGTAATACATCGGTATAGTCTGTAAAACGTGTTTTATGGGTACGAATGTTGTTTTGTGGGCTTAATCTCATTAAAGCGCGCGATGTCTTTATTATAGTTATCAGCCACTTGTTTTTTCTTGTCTTCTTTTTTATCTATTTCGTCTTCAATAAATTTACGATCTTTTTGTAAACGATTAATTGCGTTGAGTGTATCGGTAGATACAGCCTCGCCTTGGCGTTCGTTTGTTGCAGCCTCTGCTTGATAAAAAGTAATGGTTTCCGAAATATTTTTTAACGTTAAGCGTAAAGAAAAAATACTGTTTTCAATATCTTTTACACGGCGTTGCTTTGTTGCTTCAATATCTTCAGTGGAGCTATAGCGCGATAGTAATTCTTTATCCCATTTTGCCATTCGTTGTTTTTCTGCTTGCTCTCGTTGAGACTTTGCTTTTTCTTCAGCACTGAGCTCGGGTGGTACAACAGAAATAACTTGGCCACTGCTATTAATAATTTCATAACCTTGAGAGGCATATTGTGGCGGAATGGCATCGGTAATGACTTGGCTACCTTGCGCGTTTGTGTAACGAAACAACGTTTTTGAATTGGCATACACAGACGCGCTGCTTAGTGCACAGGCTAAGAGGCTCGTAAATAATACAGGCGGTAATATACGTTGCATAATATGACTGTAGACTTTCTGGCTCAATTTGTCACACCTATTATTTGTACGGTTATGAATGTTATACGCCGTATTTATCTCTATATGTTTGCATAGCCGATACATTCGCTGTGTCACCTTTGTCACTCATATATTGAATGATGTCATCTAATGTAACGATGCTAATCACAGGAATAGAAAACAATTCTTCCACTTCTTGAATGGCTGATTTTTCACCATTTCCTTTTTCTTGACGATTTAAACCAATAAGCACGGCTGCAGGTTTGGCGTCAGCGGCATGAATAATATCAATGACTTCACGCACAGCGGTTCCTGCTGTAATGACATCATCAATAATTAACACTTTGCCCTGTAGTGGTGCGCCTACTAATGTGCCACCTTCTCCGTGATCTTTTGCTTCTTTACGGTTATAGCAAAAAGGATAATCACGTTGATGTGTATCAGCTAATGTTGCTGCGGTTGTGGCGGCTAAAGGAATGCCTTTGTAGGCAGGGCCAAAAATCATATCTATTTCTACATTCGATGCCACGAGCGCATCGGCATAGGCTTTGCCCAAGGCAGCTAGGGCGACACCTGTTTGAAAGCGCCCTGCATTAAAAAAGTATGGGCTAACACGACCCGATTTGAGCGTGAACTCACCAAAGCAAAGAGCATTATGTTCAATGGCAAGGGCGATAAATTGTTGTTGAAACGGGTGCATTGTAAAATCCTGATAATCGACTAAATTGTAATAAATAAAAACAATAATGGCATGGTTTGTGATTTGATAGTATTTTTTATGACTTTTATTTGCTTTAATAGCTCTTTAGTCTTTGAAATCACTCCATTTTAGGTATTATACGCGCCTTACATTAAGGGTTCACTATGCGAATAATTAGTCTCAGTGTTGATGGCATTCATCAGGCTGCTCAACGAGGTCTTTATGACTGGTTGTCAGATCAAGATGCGGATATTATTTGTCTGCAAGATTTACGCTGCTTGGAGCCTGAAACAGACGATGATGTGTTTCATCCAGAAGGCTATAACGCGTACTTCTTTGATTCGGGTACTCAGCATTACAATGGCGTGGCGATATATTCGCGCGTAGTGCCTAAAGCGCTTATTTATGGTTTAGGGTTTTCTAGTGGCGTTGATATGGAAGGCCGCTATCTTCAAATTGATTTTGATACGCTTAGTGTGGGTTCATTGTTAGCGCCGTCGGCATTTAGCGATGTTGAATCTCACGAAGTGAAAGCGCAATTCTATGATGATCTTCAAGCACATTTAATGAAAATAGCGCGTAAGCGTCGAGATTTTATTTTTTGTGGCAACTGGGCGATAGCGCCTAAAAAAGAAGACGTATCTAATCCCGCAGAACAACAGAATCAGTCAGGTTTTCTTCCAGAAGAAAAACAATGGATGTCACAACTTTCGCAAATTGGTTATTTTGATGCGTTCCGTCAAGGAAATAGCGACAAAGATGAATACAGTTGGTGGCCAAGCGGTGAACAAGGTAAAGGCGACGCATGGAGAACCGATTTTCAAGTAGCCTCGGCATCGCTAAAGCATAATGTTGATTATGCAATTATCTATAAGAACCAACAGTTTTCCAGCCATTTGGCGGTGATCGTTGATTACGATATTGATTTAGAGCCTGATTTTTAAATAATGCATTCATAAAAAAAGCCAGAGTATGCTGCCTTGCATACTCTGGCTTTTTTTATGGTTCTCTATATTGATCAGCTATTCAGACATGCTTGTTGCGCATCATTTAGCTCTTTAATCCCTTTTTTCGCAAGTGTCATCATACTTGCAAACTCCAGCTCAGAAAAAGGCTCGCCTTCTGCTGTGCCCTGAATTTCGATAATGCCGCCGTCATTTGCCATGACAATATTCATGTCTGTATCAGCGCTAGAGTCTTCGGGGTAATCCAGATCTAAAACCGCTTCACCTTGATAAATGCCTACCGAAATAGATGCAATCATACGAAGTAAAGGGTTGGTTTTTAATGTGCCGTTCTCAACGAGCTTATTTAAAGCATCCGCAAGTGCAACACATGCACCCGTAATAGATGCTGTGCGTGTTCCGCCATCGGCTTGAATCACATCACAATCAATAGTGATTGTGCGCTCGCCTAGCGCTGTTAAATCTACCGCGGCACGCAGTGAGCGGCCAATTAAGCGTTGGATCTCAACAGTGCGCCCAGTTTGTTTGCCACGTGCAGCTTCACGGTTCATGCGGGAGTTGGTTGAGCGAGGCAACATGCCATATTCAGCAGTAATCCACCCCTTGCCTTGTCCGCGCAAAAAGCCGGGTACACTATTTTCGATACTGGCGTTACAAATAACTTTTGTATCACCAAATTCAATCAACACCGAACCTTCGGCATGTTTAGTAAAGTTTTTGGTAAGGCGAATGTCGCGTGTTTGATCTGTATTTCTGCCGCTAGGACGATTCATAAAAAACCTGTTTGTAGAGTCGATAAAAAGAAGAGTATAAAAGCCGCCAGTGTACATGAAAAATCTCTGGGAGGCCTTGCCTGTGTTAGAATTTCTATTTTGCATCGGTAGCAATACCATGCGTCGAGACAACGGATTAACATTATGCCAAAAAGTATGACAGGCTTTGCTCGTCGAGAACTACAAGCCCCTTGGGGTACATTAAGCTGCGAGATTCGCAGTGTAAATCATCGTTATTTAGAACCTATTATTCGCCTGCCAGAATCATTGCGCGCCCTAGAGGTGACGGTAAGAGACCAATGCCGTAAGCAATTACAGCGCGGTAAGGTAGAGGTAAATATACAGCTGAATGTTAATGCAGCATCACCCGATACATTAGCCATTAATCAAACGTTAATTGAGCAATTGGCACAAGCAGCCAATACGGTGACTCAAGCGGCAGCGGATCAAAATACACAAGTAGCCCCTATTGATCCTTTACGATTATTACAATGGCCTGGTGTGATTGAGCAGCAAAATATTGATAATGATGTGATTGAGGCATCAGCCAAAACATTGTTAGCAGATACCCTAGCGCTGCTAATTGAACACCGTGCTCGCGAAGGCGTTGAACTACAAGGGCTTATCGAACAGCGTTTAGTGGCAATTAGTGAATACGTAGATAATGTGCGACAACAAATGCCCGAAATTCTTCAAGCGCAGCATGCAAAATTACAGCAACGTCTACAAGATCTACAGCTAGAGGTAGAGCCTGAACGTTTAGCACAAGAAGTAGCAATACTCGCTAATAAAGTGGATGTAGAAGAAGAGTTAGATCGTCTATCTACCCATATTGGCGAAGTTAGACATATATTATCGCAAAAAGGCGCTATTGGCCGACGTTTAGATTTTATGATGCAAGAACTCAATCGCGAAGCCAACACCCTATCCTCAAAAGCCATACACACAGATACTACGAATGCAGCAGTCTCGTTAAAAGTGTTAATCGAACAGATGCGAGAGCAGATTCAAAATATTGAATAGCCCTTTAAAGTGGATATAGGGGTTTTGAAATCTCAGGTTTTATCTATGCTATATTCACTTTATGAACTCATCAAATATTATTTCCGTTAGCGCTAGGCATAACGATAAACAACACGTATGTAGCCAGTGTTCTCTTATCGATTTGTGTTTGCCTATGGGCTTGAACTCTGAGGAGTTGGTGCAGTTAGAGGCGTTGATTCAGCAGTCGCAGTCTTATCAAGAAAGCGAGTTTTTATTTCGCCAGCACGACCCTTTTCAAGCTATTTATGCCGTACGCTCAGGTATGTTTAAGAGTTATACATTGGATGCAGAGGGCAATGAGCGTATTTTAGGCTTTCATTTACCCGGTGAATTGGTGGGTTTAGATGCGATTTATTCTCAGCAGTACCCATCGAATGTAGAAGCGTTAGATACATCGTCAGTGTGTACAGTTCCTTATCAGGGATTAATGGCGTTGGCAGAGCAAATCCCCAGTTTACAGCAACAGTTATTGCGCTTATTAAGTAAAGAAATTAACAGTGTAAATGCGCTTACTTACGATAATACGGCCGATCAGCGATTGGCGGCTTTTTTGTGGGGCTTATCTACGCGGTATGAGCAGCGAGGCTATTCGGGGTCGCATGTTAATTTGAGTATGTCGCGGCGCGATATTGCAAATCATTTGAATATGGCGCCAGAAACCATCAGTCGTTTATTTAAGCGTATGCAAGACCGAGCGGTGATTCAATTAAATAAACGAGAATTAATCATTACAAATGCCGATGCCTTAAAAGCATTAGCGGGGTGTAAGCCCCATCAGCAATGATTATTTAGCCTTTTCTTTTGTGAAGGCAATGGTATGGTTATAACTCGCCTGTGCTTCTTGCTCGTCTATATTCATGTGACGCTTCGCGTAGCGGCCAATATATAACATCATAGCAATAATCATAACGATAACTACCAGACTAAATGCGATAACACCATCAATATACATAATACCTACCTACCCTTCGTGTTTGTTATTGATGGGGTTATCATAAGTTAGGTTTTGGGGCGCGTGATTGATGTAGATCAATTGATACGTAGTTTATATAACAAATCATGTCTTGGTGGGTGTGTAGACTTTGTTTTTTTGGTCTAATTGCAAATAAATAATACTGCCATTGTGATGGTATCTCTTTGTAAGACAGGTGAGCAAAAGAGCTAATTTCTTGCTAGAGTAGACAGTGTGAGTGGTGATGTTGAAGGATAGGAAAAGTAGTTGATGATGAGTAAAGGCACGTTATATACCGTATCTGCCCCATCGGGTGCAGGAAAAACGAGTTTAGTGAAGGCCTTATTGGCTTGTGATTCACGTATTCAGGTATCGGTATCTCACACCACGCGGCCGATGCGCCCCGGTGAGATAGAAGGTAAAGATTATTGTTTTGTCGATCATGATAGCTTTGCTGCTATGGTTGAAAATGATGCGTTTTTAGAACATGCCCAAGTGTTTGAGAATAATTACGGCACGTCAAAATCATGGGTTAATGATGCCTTAAGCCAAGGTATTGATGTGATTTTAGAGATCGATTGGCAGGGAGCGGAGCAGGTGCGCCGTTTAATGCCTGATGCACAAGGTATTTTCATTTTACCGCCGTCAAGAGAAGCGTTAAGAGAGCGTTTACAGGGGCGAGGTCAAGACGAAGACACAGTAATTGAGCGTCGAATGCAAGAAGCCATTAGTGAAATGTCACACTATACTGAATCTCAGTGGCTAATTATTAATGATAATTTTGAAGAAGCGTTAGCAGAGCTGAGGGGTGTCATTAGTGCCCAACGATTGCAAACGCCAAAACAAGCCCGTCAGTTTGCTCCATTATTAAATGATTTGTTGAGCTAAACAGCCCCTAATCACGCTAAATAGATTGTGCTAAACCCCGATTTTGCGTACACTAGCAAGTTCGCAAATTATTGTATTCGTATCACTTGGAATTTTATTATGGCTCGTATTACTGTTGAAGATTGTCTAGATCACGTAGATAATCGTTTTGAATTAGTGCTAGTAGGAACAAAAAGAGCACGCCAAATTGCAACAGGTGGTAAAGACCCAATGGTTGCTGAAGAAAACGATAAGCCTACAGTGATTGCATTACGCGAGATCGAAGAAGGCTTTATTAATGCCAGCATTCTTACTGAAAAAGAAGAAGACGAGTTTGAAGAAATGGTAGATGATATTGCGGCTATTGAAGCAAGCCTTGCCGCATCATTAGGTGATGAGCCAGCCGTTGAGAATGATATTGAAGTGACGCCTGCGGCGATCAACTTAGAAGTTGATTCTGATTCAGAGTAATTATTGAATATACTCCTTATATTCAATCCATATCTTTTCTAGTATTTTTTTATAATCGAATGTCTATTTAGGCATTCGATTATTTTCCCTTCTGCGTTATAGTTCATAGCCATAGTTTTTGTATTACTGATATCTCCATTAGGGGGAGAATGTGTCGACCATTAATGAATTTTTACAGTCGCTTCGTAGCTATTTAGATGACGAACAAATAGCACTGGTTGAGAAAGCCTATTATTGTGCCGAAGTCGCGCATGGCGACCAGCGTCGCACCAGTGGCGAAATGTATATTACGCATCCCCTCGCCGTTGCTAAAATTTTGGCGGCTATGCATATGGATCACTATAGCTTGGCGGCAGCCATGCTGCATGACGTTATTGAAGATACACCTAGAACAAAAGAAGAATTATTAGAAGAGTTTGGCGATACCGTTGCTGAAATTGTGGATGGCGTTAGTAAGCTTACCCACATTGAATCCTCCAGTGTAGAAGAAAAACAAGCGCGTAACTTTGAGAAAATGGCTATAGCCATGTCGAAAGATATTCGCGTGATTATTGTTAAGTTGGCAGACCGCTTACACAATATGCGTACATTAGGGCCATTAAAGGCAGAGAAACGTCGTCGTATTGCGAAAGAAACCTTAGAAATGTATGCCCGTATTGCAGCCCGGCTGGGTATGCAGGCATTTAGAATTGAGTTTGAAGATCGTGGCTTTAGTGCTTTATACCCTTTGCGAGCCACACGTTTAAAAGCAGCAGTATCTGCGGTGCGTTCTAAGCAGAAAGAATTGGTTTCACATATTTTAGAAGCCTTAGAGCAACAGCTTGATCGTTGGAGTATTAGCGCCACAGTGGTTGGGCGCGAAAAACACCTTTACAGCATTTACCGTAAGATGGAGTCAAAAGGCGAGAAAAAGAAGCGTTTTCGCGACATTACCGATGTATTTGGTTTTCGTATTGTTGTTGAGAGCATCGATGAATGCTACCGCGTTCTTGGTGCGGTACATAACTTATATAAACCGATTCCGGGTCGCTTTAAAGACTATATTGCTATCCCTAAAGTGAATGGCTATCAATCGATTCATACAGTCGTGAACGGTGCACAAAATGTACCTGTTGAAGTGCAAATTCGTACCAAAGAAATGGATGAGATTGCTAATACAGGTATTGCCGCACATTGGCTATATAAGTCGGGCGACGATGAAGATAATGTAAGTCACTCACGGGCACGTCGTTGGGTGAATAACTTGTTAGAGCTACAACAAACAGCAGGTGATCCGCTGGAGTTTATTGAACAAGTTAAAAATGACTTTTTCTCTGACGAAATTTATGTGTTTACCCCTAAGGGGCGAATTATCGAATTACCTAAAGATGCCACGGCCGTTGATTTTGCTTATGCCGTACATACTGAGATTGGTGATACATGTTTTGCCTGCCGTATTAATAACCGAACGGCATCGTTAAGTCAGGCATTAACCACAGGCCAAAAAGTACAAATTATTACAGCAGCCGATCGACGCCCGCAGGCAATTTGGCTGAATACAGTTAAAACCAGCAAGGCGCGCAGTGCCATTCGCCATGCGTTAAAAACCTACCAGCAGCAAGACGCGATTGATTTAGGTCGACGTATGCTAAACCGTACGCTAATGCAGGTGGATGTGTCGATTGATGAAGGTATTCAGCCCGACAGAATGCAGGATGTGTTTACCGAGTTACACTATAAAAATATTGACGAGTTATTATCGGCTATTGGCCTTGGCTTACAAATGAGTACAAAAGTGGCTAAGTTGTTAGTACCTGAAAAAGCCGAAGATATTTCAACACAAGTAGAGTCACCTCTTACCATTGATGCAAAAGACGGCACCATGATTAGCCTGTCTCGTTGTTGCCACCCTATTCCGGGTGATGCCATTATTGGTGTGATTAATAGCGGTAAAGGTTTGGCGATACACGTGGATACTTGTAAGAATATTGTCGATATTCGAGATAGCCACGATAAATTGAGCCCTGTGAGCTGGTCTGCCAATGTAGCTGGTGAATTCCCTGTTGATCTGATTATTAATGTGGAATCCGATCGTTCGCTATTTGCAAAAATTGCGAGCCGTATTACGGAAATGGGCGCCAATATTGAGAAAATTCACTATAAAGAAAAAGACCCAAGCCGTAATATTTTACGCTTAACTATAAGCGTTCAAGATCGTATTCATCTGGCAGATATTATGCGGCGCATTCGTAGTATGCGCCAAGTGTATAAGATTGGTCGCGATAAAAACTAAGAGCTAAACTTTTTTTCTAGCGCAATTTTGGCGGCTTCTGGTACAAACTGGGTGACATCTCCGCCTAAAGAGGCTATTTCTCGAATAAGAGTAGACGATAAATAGGAGAGCTTTTCTGACGGAGTTAAGAAAATACTTTCCATTTTGGGCGATAATGCACGGTTCATATTTGCTAACTGAAACTCATATTCAAAATCCGATACAACACGCAAGCCACGAATCATCGCGTCGGCTTTCTTTTCTTGTACAAACGTAGATAGCAATACATTAAACCCACACACTTCTACATTATCTAAATGTGAAAATACGGTTTTTGATAATTCCACACGCTCTTCTAGTGAAAATAGCGGGTTTTTCTTGCGACTATCGGCCACAGCAACGATAACGTGATCAAATAGACGACATGCGCGTTCTACAATATCGACGTGCCCATTAGTGATGGGATCAAATGTACCTGGGTAAACCACTGTTGTCATTGTTATGTATCCGTGAAAATGAGGGGTGAATGATAAACAATTGAACGTTTTTATAAAAGCAATGATCTGATAAGAATGTAAATCATTTTGTTATTATCATTGGGGCATCGGTATGTCATCGTCACGTTTTCTTGCTTGTTTATTGTTTTTATCTCTTTATAACGCCAATGCATCAGCCTCTAAAAGCGTGGATGTAATTGAGTTATTTACCAGTCAGGGGTGTTATTCCTGCCCGCCAGCCGATGTATTTTTAGGTGAATTAGCCCAGCGCGAGGAGGTAATAGCCTTGTCTTGTCACGTGACTTATTGGAATTATTTGGGTTGGCAAGATACGTTTTCTCGGCCTTTTTGTGATAACCGCCAGCGCCAGTATCAATCGGCTATTAAGGGCTATAAAGGTGTTTATACCCCACAAATGGTGGTGAATGGTCGTTATGGGGGGGTGGGATCTCAACGTGCGAAAATAGAAGGGTTAATAGAATACGATCATCGCCAGCAAACGCCTGTACGCGCTATTAGCTTGCGCATAGAAGATCAGTTATTAACAGTGAGTTTACCCAATGTGACCGATTTACCTGTGCAAAAGCGGCAGTTATTTTTATTGGGTACAACGGGTAAGCATTGGTTACCGATTAAGAGTGGTGAAAATTCAGGTAAGCGTCTCCCCTACTTTAATCCGATCGAGTATGTAAAAAATATGGGGGAATGGGATGGTCAAGCGCAGTCATTACAGTGGGTATTACCTAATAATACGGCGATAAAAGATTGGGTGGTTATTGCGCAGCAATGGCCTGTAGGCGCTATGGTTGCTGCGGGTAAGATTAGCTCGTCCAGTGCTGACCAGCAATTAATTGGGTTGATAGCAAAATAAGCGGTAACTTACCTGCCCTGCTTGTTTTTCTTTATGGAGATGCCAATGATTGGGTGTGGGTATTGGTGTGTGCTTAGGTGATTCAATATAGATTAATGCTTCGTTATTTAGTAAGCCACTGGTCTGCAGTTTATCAATGGTATCAACCCACAACGCATGATCAAAAGGCGGATCAATAAATACAATATCGATAGATTTGGCAGGAATAGACGGCGCATGTAGCCAGTCTAAAGCGTTACATTGAATCACTTTACCCTGTGTCGTGCCCAAGGTTTGGCAGTGCTGTTTGAGTTGCGTGGCAGCCTCGGGATGTTTTTCTAGTAGTGTGACATGCGCCGCGCCGCGGGATAAGCACTCTAGGCCTAAGGCGCCAGAACCCGCAAATATATCTAAACAATGGCTGCCAACAATATCGCCCATTAACCAATTAAATACGGTTTCTCGTATTCGATCCCCTGTCGGGCGTAAGCCATCAACATCGGCAATAGGGAGTTTACGCCCACGCCACTGCCCGCCAATAATACGAAGTTGGTGGGCACGGGTTTTCGGTGTATTTTTACGCATTAAGACACAGGCTTTATTAATAGGGGTTTAGCGTTTAGCCCATTTGGGTTTGTAAGTAATTCTCTAAACCTATTTTTTCAATTAGACCTAGCTGTGTTTCTAGCCAGTCCACATGCTCTTCTTCGTCATCTAAGATGCTATTAAACAAGTCACGGCTCACATAATCTTTAATGCTTTCAGCATATTCGATGGCATCGCGGAGTAAAGGAATGGCTTGATGTTCTAGGCGAAGGTCGCATTCTAACATTTCTTTGGTGTTTTCACCGATCATCAGCTTGCCGAGATCTTGAAGATTAGGAATACCTTCTAAAAACAGGATGCGGTCAGTGAGTTTATCGGCGTGTTTCATTTCATCAATAGACTCATGATACTCATAATCTGCCAGAGCTTTAAACCCCCAATCTTTATACATTTTGGCGTGTAAAAAGTATTGGTTAATGGCGATTAGCTCGTTGCCTAGTGCTTTGTTAAGGTAGTCGATGATTTTAGCGTCGCCTTTCATAGGTATTTCCTCGTAGGGTGTAATATATGAGCGAGGAGTGTGTTTCTTTTATACGCTTAAGTCAACGATTATTTGCATAAGCTATTGATTTTGTTAGGTATTTTAAATGATATAGATTGCTATTACTATTTGTATTAAGTTCTATTGATATAGACTTATGCGGGGTAATACATGGCCTGAGAATTGGCTGCGATCGTGTTATCTTCGTGGTCGACAATACGGAGTTGTTGATCAATGATCGCTCTGGCTTCAGGTAAACATTTGCAGCATTGTGATGCTACACCAAGCTCGCGACGAACATGTTTAATAGTGCGAGCACCATTGTTCACACATGTTTTAATTTGGCTATCGGTAATACCTTTGCAAAGACAAACAAACACTCTCAACACCTATTTATGTCTATTGATTTGATGAGTTAAGTATAAATAAATCTTAATGCAAATGAGAATGATTGTCAAATAGATTTTTCTTGGCAAGCTTATATTTCGAAAAATATAAGGCTGTTAGTGGAGCATAAATGGCTGGGTGCTTGCGAGATGAAAGAAGGTTTTCATCCATTGATTGACTTTTATCATCGGCGAAAACGCAACGTCGAGTATTGGCTGTAATAAATCATTTGAATAGTCCGTTAATAAATAGCGTTTTAATTGATATTTAGCTTTTTGTACTAACGGACTTAAGCTAGTTGCTGTATGGCAGTGCCTTAAGGTGTAACTTAATTCGATCACAGTTTTAATGTAACGATCTGCTGTGTGTTTGTTGGGTGTGTGCTGAAAAATAATATCAGCCACTTCAAGAGCGCAGGCGTAGACATTGGCGGCTTGTTGCCAGTGATTGTTTGTGGTTTTTTGTCGGGCGGATATGATGAGCCGATTCCAAGTTGCTGCTGCTTGATCAGGGTTATTTTCTAGGTTTTGTCTATGTTGGGTACATAAAAAGCGTTGGGTACCGTCAATGCGAGTGTCCGTCATCGTATTATGCAGCCTGTGTTTGTTGAAGGGTTTTTAATAGAAGGTTAACCCATTGAGTGACGCGTTTATCGGTCAGCTCAATCTGTTGATCTTCGTCAATCGCTAAGCCACAAAATACGCTTTTATCTTCGTTTACAGCTAGTGAAGCTTCAAATTCATAACCGTCGGTAGGCCACTCGCCAATGACAGTGGCGCCTGTACGCAGTACACGATTGTTAAGCCAGCCCATGGCATCAAGAAAGTAATCGCCATACCCAAACTGATCGCCCAAGCCGTAAAGCGCAACTGTTTTGTCGTGTAATGAGGTGGCGAGTAGTTGTTCTTCAAAGGCTTCCCAGTCTTCTTGTATGCCGCCAAAATCCCACGTAGGGATACCCATAATAATAAAATCAAACTGGGTGATGATGTTGGGGGTGGCGTTAATAACGTTGATCATTTCTACGGAATGTCCGTAATCTGCAAATACATTAGCGATTTTGTCGCCAATTTCTTCTGTATTACCGGTATCGGTACCAAAAATTAAACCAATCGATAAGTTTGCAGAGGGTTGCATAAATGAAGAACCTTATATCTGTTTGTGTTACAAAGTAGATAAAAAAGGCCTGGCTAGTTCGTACCAAAGGGGGGCAGAGTTGGCTCGGCAAATGGATTTATTTGGTCAGTATTAACTTGTTACTACGGGTGACTGTCAGTAAGTACTGATGGTCACCGTGCTGGATGATTAAGCTTTTGTTGCCTTTTAATAAATCTGCAGTGCTAATCTTGTGATCGTGATCCGTGGTTACAAGATTATTTGCATCATTAGTCGTTGTCATCGGTTGCTTTAGCATCTCAGTTTCTCAAGTTAGTTCTAACCAAATATGCGGCTATTAGTATTTAGCGGTACTACCTCTATACCAGAGCATGGGTTAATCTGATTGGCAGGTATAGAGGATAAGCAGCATTATCATCCAATCAGAACTAAATGATAATCATTATCGTTCGTATCGTCAAGAGAATTTATTATTTAAGTTGAATAAAGGCGGTAATGCCTCGTTTAGTGATTAAAAAGCGATAAATGTTATAAATATTGGTCGAATGGCAGTGTTCTTGTTGCTTTGGTGATAAAATCTCACCATATTCATTTTACTTAGATTTTTATATGTTTTTTAAACGATCCTCCTCAAAAAAATCCGCTGAGTCATCAGTCACTACTGAAGTAACAGAAAAAGCACCTGAAAAGCCCAGTTTATTTCAGCGAATTAAGCGGGGCTTATCCCGTACAAGTAGCCAGCTTACCGATGGTATTGCCAGTTTAGTGCTTGGCAAAAAGCATATCGATGACGAACTGCTCGAAGAGTTAGAAACGCAATTGTTAATGGCAGATGTGGGTATTGAAGCAACGACGACGATTATCGACAACTTAACGCAAGCGGTGGAGCGCAAACAGCTTGCCGACGGTGATGCCTTATATGAAGCGTTGCGTGAACAATTACGTGCTTTACTGGTGCCTGTAGAGCAACCATTGTCATTAGTTCCTCAAGTGGTTGATGGACGAAAAACGCCAGCGGTTGTTCTAGTGGTTGGGGTGAATGGTGTTGGTAAAACAACCACGATTGGTAAGTTGACCAAGCGCTTACAAAATGAAGGGCAGCAAGTAATACTGGCGGCAGGGGATACGTTTCGTGCGGCTGCGGTAGAGCAATTAAAAGTATGGGGTGAGCGCAATGATGTTGCGGTTGTTGCTCAACATACAGGTGCCGATAGTGCATCGGTAATTTACGATGCGTTATCGTCAGCACAATCTAAAGGAACGGACGTATTAATTGCAGATACGGCGGGGCGTTTACATAATAAAGGCCACTTGATGGATGAACTGTCTAAAGTGAAGCGTGTGATGGCAAAGCTAGATGCACAGGCGCCACATGAAGTCTTATTGGTGTTGGATGCAGGCACGGGACAAAATGCACTGTCACAGGCAGAGCATTTTATTAAAGCTGCGGGTGTGACAGGCTTGGCGTTAACAAAGCTCGATGGCACCGCGAAAGGTGGAATTATTTTTGCGCTAAGTGAGCGTTTTAAGTTACCCGTAAGATTTATTGGTGTGGGCGAGGGTATTGATGACCTACAGCCTTTTGTTGCTAATGATTTTGTTGATGCGCTGTTTAATCGCTCAGTAGACCGTTAGTGATAGCCTTACGATCTAAAAATGGCGTTTATTGATGATTCGTTTTGACAATGTAAGCAAGCGCTATAGCGAAGGTCACGATGCACTGGTGGGCGTGAGCTTTGAATTGGCGGCGGGTGACATGGCCTTTTTAACAGGTCACTCTGGCGCAGGGAAAAGCACATTATTAAAGCTGATAATGCTGATTGAGCGATCATCTCGCGGACAAGTGATTATTGGTAATCGCGTGTTAGATCGTGTGACTGCCTCGCAGATTCCTTATTTGCGCCGTCAAATTGGCGTAGTCTTTCAAGACCCCCATTTATTATTTGATCGTACCGTGTTTGATAATGTGGCGCTGCCTTTACAAATTGCAGGTATGCACCATCGTGAGCAAGGGCGTCGGGTACGGGCGGCATTAGAGAAAGTGGGCTTATTAGATAAAGAACACGACAATCCTTTGGCTTTGTCGGGGGGTGAACAGCAGCGTATAGGTATTGCCCGCGCGATTGTTAATAAACCCACCATATTATTGGCTGATGAGCCAACGGGTAATTTAGATCCTGCTTTATCGGCAGATATCATGCAATTATTTCAGGATCTTAATAGTGTGGGCACCACAGTGCTGATAGCCACCCATGATATTGATTTAGTGGAGCGTATGCAGCGTAGTGTATTGACCCTTGATAAGGGGCGCATGGTGCAAGGTATGAATATGGCGGGCCATTCATCATCAGCTATAGAAAGGGTGATGGATTAATGAATCGTCGTGTTAATTATGCTCAAAAATCGCCTGCTAAGCATAAAAAACAAGCAAGCAGAAAATCAGCTCGGCATAAAATAGTCACTGTTTCTAATGATGCGACATTGTCTAAAAACGAACGAGCGAGTCGTCCAGAGACTTCGGGTATGCTGCAAGCATGGATGGCGCATCACCAATATTCTTGCCGAGACAGCTTGCAGCGTTTATTAAAAGACCCATGGCAAAGCTTTTTGACTTGGATGGTTGTTGCTATTGCGCTTATATTGCCTGCAATTTTGTATTTGGCGTTAAGTAACGCTCAACAAGTCGGGCAGAATTGGCAGGGCAGTGCAAAAATGTCGGTTTATATTCAATACGAGGCGCAGCCGTTAGCGATTGAGCACTTGCAGCAGCGATTGAGTCATTTATTACAAGTGGCGAATATTGAGGTTATTACTCCCGATGCGGCACAGCAAGAGTTTCAGCAATATTCGGGTTTAGGCGACGTGCTTGCATCTTTAGACGTTAACCCATTGCCTACAGTATTGACTATCACGCCTAGCCCTGAATATCGTTCCCCCGAACAATTAACGGAGCTGCAAAGCATATTGCAAGCTGAACCCTTGGTTGATTTGGTGCAGCTAGATTTGGGCTGGTTACGCCGTTTGCAAGCGATGATGAATGTAGCCCAGCACGTTGTATTGGCGTTGGCTTGTTTATTAGCGGTTGGCGTTTTATTGATTATTGGTAACACGATTCGTTTAGCGATAGAAAATCGTCGCAACGAAATTGTTGTGATTAAGATGGTGGGGGGCACCGATGGCTTTGTTAGGCGTCCCTTCCTTTATACTGGGTTTTGGTATGGCATTGGGGGTGGTGTGTCTGCACTTGCTATTTTAATGCTGGCGAGTGCATGGCTTAGTAGCCCTGTGGAAGCGCTGCTATCTTTATATGCCAGTGAGTACACGCTTACTTGGATTAGCTGGAGCTATAGCTGTTTTATGGTCTTAGGTGCGGGCTTTTTAGGTTGGTTGGGTGCTTGGTTAGCTGTCTCTCGTCATTTAAAACACATTGAGCCTGAATAAAAAGGGCTAAGGGCTTGAAAAACCAATGAGTAGCCCCAGTAATAGTAGAGAGTGGCCAGTTTTTAAAGGGCTGCCATGAGTGGTTGTGAGTCATATGGAACTCGACGCCATAGCAAGAGTCATAATATTCGCATGTTATGAAATACATGCTAGAATTGCCTTGAGCAATAACTGGTTTAAATTAAAGAGAGAGAATTCATGGGAACTAGCTTACAGTCTGTTGACATGCTTGCACCGGGTGCAAACATTAATGCATACATGCAAGCCGTTAACAATTTTGCGGTGCTTTCGGCCGAAGAAGAAAAAGCCTTAGCCGAACGTTTATATTATGAAGAAGACTTAGAAGCTGCGCGTGGTTTAGTTATGTCGCATCTTCGTTTTGTTGTACATATTGCAAAATCGTATGCAGGATATGGATTATCTCACTCAGACCTTATTCAGGAAGGTAACGTTGGCTTAATGAAAGCCGTTAAACGGTTTAACCCTGAAAAAGGGGTGCGCTTAGTCTCGTTTGCTGTGCATTGGATTAAAGCAGAAATGCACGAGTTTATTTTACGTAACTGGCGTATTGTTAAAGTGGCTACAACTAAAGCGCAGCGTAAATTATTTTTTAATTTGCGTGGTCAAAAAAAGCGTTTAGGTTGGTTAACTCACGATGAAGCAACAGCCGTTGCTGCAGACTTAAACGTTGACGTTAAAAATGTACATGAAATGGAAAGCCGTTTATCAGCGTATGATGCGGGTTTTGATGCAGGTGCAGATGACGATGACGAGACTGCCTATAAAGCGCCTGCCAATTATTTAGAAGATCATCGCTATAATCCAGCTCAGCAATTAGAAGCAGAAAACTGGAGTGATGATAATGCGCATCGCTTGCATGAAGCATTAAAAACATTAGATGAGCGTAGTCAAATTATTATTCAGCGTCGTTGGTTAAATGAAGATGACAAATCAACGCTGCATCAATTAGCCGATGAATTTGGTGTGTCTGCCGAGCGTATTCGACAACTAGAAAAGAATGCGATGAAAAAGGTACGAGTCGCCATGGAAGCCTAACAAGCTATCGCGCGTTTATAAACACAAAAAGCCGCACATATATGCGGCTTTTTTATTATCTTGTCACTGTATTTTATTATATGCCTAAAATTTTTCTTATCTTTGCCTCTATTAATGGTGCTCTAGCAGTGATGCTGGGTGCTTTTGGCGCACATGGCCTTAAGGGTAAGGTGAGCGAATCGCTATTAGCTGCGTATAAAACAGGTGTGGATTACCATTTATTGCATGTATTGGCTTTAATGGCATTGGCGCTATTGATGTTACGGGCGGTGTCGGTGCCAGTATGGTTTATTATCACAGGTTACTGCTGGATGGCGGGTATTTTGTTATTTAGTGGTAGCTTATATGGTTTGGCGTTAGGCGGTCCCTACTGGTTGGGGCCAGTCACTCCTGTGGGAGGGCTACTGCTTATTGTTGGCTGGTTATGTTTAACCGTGGGTCTGACCCAATCATCTTTTACACATTCTTCTTTGTAGTTAGAGTTATTATGTCTGAAACCTTTGAAATGAAACCCGAATATAAAAACAAGCCTATTCGTAGCTATGTGATTCGCGGTGGCCGCATGACCGATGGCCAAAAAAATGCATTTGATCACGCGTGGGAAATTTATGGTTTGAGTTTATTTGGTGGTGCATTTGATCAGCAGGATGTTTTTGGTCGTCAAGCGCCCTTAGTGGTAGAAGTTGGCTTTGGCATGGGAGATTCCTTATTGGCAATGGCCAAAGCACAGCCAGAATCTGATTTTGTAGGTATTGAAGTTCATCCGCCAGGTGTAGGTCGCTTAATTAATAATGCAGCAAAAGAAGACGTACGTAATTTACGCGTATATATGGCAGATGCGGTTGATGTATTAGAAGATTGTTTTACCGATAGCAGTATTGATCGCTTTCAGTTGTATTTTCCTGACCCTTGGCATAAGAAAAAGCATAATAAACGTCGTATTGTACAGCCTGAATTTATGCAGCTGATTAGACGTAAATTAGTTATGGGCGGTATTAGCCATATGGCAACAGATTGGCAACCTTATGCAGATTACATGATGGAAGTCATGTCTGCTGCCGAAGGCTTTGCGAATGAAAAAGGTGAATATTTATTTGCGCCTAGGCCTGAGTATCGCCCGCTTACAAAGTTTGAGAAGCGCGGGGAACGATTAGGTCATGGTGTATGGGATTTACTGTTTAAGCGTTCGATGTAATACATATTATAGGCGGCAACTCAGTATTGATAAGTTGTTGGCAGTTAGCATTAGTTATTCGATTGTATAGTGCTAGCGTTATTCGAGATATTTTTACGCTGCTGGTGATAGCTGATTTTGTTACAATGCGCTTGAATTTTTAATAATCGACTTTATATTAACGACGGGCTTTTACTTTTTTATGGATAATCCATTTTTTAAAGCGTTAGAAACAAATACCCTTGGTCATACCATTGCTTTCGCTGACGCAGTAGAACGCCTTCAATTTGATTCTCAAGGTCTAGTCCCTGTGATTGCTCAGCAATATGACACAGGCGAAGTATTAATGATGGCATGGATGAACCGTGATGCCTTGTTAGAAACACTTGCAGAGCAGCAAGTCTGTTATTGGTCTCGTTCTCGTCAGCAGTTATGGCGTAAAGGGGAAAGTTCTGGGCATACACAGCGCCTTGTTGAAATGCGCCTTGATTGTGATGGAGATGCCTTACTGTGTTTGGTGGATCAAAAGGGTCCAGCATGTCACACCAATCGTAAAAATTGCTTTTATCTTAGTGTACAAGGTGAGCAGCTAGCAATTATTGCTGATGCTGAAACCGACCACTAATCTCTTTTCCTATTAAGAAGTAAAACGTACATGACAACACATCATAAGCCCGATATGCCCGACGTGGCAGCGAATCAAACGGCGCAAATTCATGAAACTTTAGATTGGGTTGGCATGAGTCGTATTGCATTACCGCTAACCATTAATGATCAAGATCTAGGTAATTATCACGCACATACGTTTATAGAAACCTATGTTGACCTATCGAATCCCGAAGTAAAAGGGATTCATATGTCGCGCTTGTACCTATTATTGGCTGAATTTTCTAAGCAACATGTATTAACGGTAGATAGCCTCTCGCGTTTTTTACACGATAAATTAGCTAGCCATGAAGGCATTAGTAGTAAAACATGCTTACAAATTGATTTTGATTATTTGATTAATCAGCCAGCCCTTAAGAGTGAATATAATGGTTGGAAAGATTATCCCGTATCAATCAAAGCGCAATATGACGGTAATAAAGTAAACCTTGAATTAGGCGTTAAAGTACCTTATTCCTCTACATGCCCATGTTCAGCTGCATTATCTCGCCAGCTAATGCAGCAAGCATTTTCAGATGACTTTTCAGGTCAAGACAGTATAGATCGTGACACGGTAGAACAATGGTTACGTTCTGATCGTGGTAGTGTTGCCACACCACACAGCCAACGCAGTTATGCCAATGTATGGGTGCAACTTAGTGATAGCTGTGACGATTTACCTATTAGCCAGTTAATTCATGTTATAGAAGATGCATTACAAACGGCCGTACAAACCGCCGTTAAGCGTGAAGATGAGCAAGAATTTGCCCGCTTAAATGGCGCAAATCAAATGTTTTGTGAAGATGCCGCGCGTCGCTTAAAAAATGCGTTGAGCCGTTACGATGATTTTTGGGTGCGCATAGAACATATTGAAAGCTTACATGCACATGATGCCGTATCGGTAGTCACAAAAGGTGTGAGCGGTGGTTACGGGCCATTACTGCATCGTTAGAACATCGCGTTAGCATCATGAAGAGGCAACCTGTTATGCAGCATGTGTTTCTCTGTATATTACTCACTTGTTTTTTTTCGTCAGGTGTTGGTGCTAACACGGTAGATGTACGCACGATTACCAATCAATTACATTACCCTTGGTCTCTCGCTTTTTTACCTGATGGTCAATTTCTTGTGACAGAGAAGGCAGGCCAGTTGCGTATTGTGAGTCAGCAGGGCGTTGTGTCGCCTCCGATTGATGGCTTGCCTACCATTACTGTTGTAGGGCAAGGTGGCTTATTAGATGTTGTGTTGCATCCGCAGTTTGAACAAAACGCTTGGGTGTATCTTAGTTATGTTGCAGGCAGTGCGGTTAAAGGCTACAGCACCGAAGTGATTCGTGCAGAGTTAACCGATCATCGTTTAGTGAATCATAAAAAAATATTTGTTGCTTTGCCGAAAACAAAAGGCGGCCGACATTTTTCTGGTCGACTAGTCTTTCGCACTGAGAAAGGAAAACCGTATTTATATCTTGGTTTAGGTGATCGAGGTGTGCGTTTACAGGCGCAAGATACCAGTAATCATCATGGAAGCATTGTACGTTTACATGATGATGGCGCGATACCCAATGATAATCCGTTTGTGAATGATCCGCAGAGCCGCCCAGAAATTTTTTCGTATGGACATCGTAATATTCAAGGCTTAGCATTACATCCAGATACGCAAGCATTGTGGAGTCATGAGCATGGCCCGCAAGGTGGTGATGAATTTAATCGTATCATAGCGGGAGAAAACTACGGCTGGCCTACTATTACTTACGGTGTTAACTATGTGATTGGTACACGTATTGGTGAAGGCACCCACCAACAAGATATGGTGCAGCCAGAGTATTATTGGGTGCCATCTATTGCACCTTCGGGCTTGGCGTTTTATCAAGGTCAATGGTTAATAGGTGCATTAAAATATCAGCTATTATCGATACTAACGCCAACGCCAACGCCAACGCCAACAAAAAGTGGCTTTACTGAACAGCGTTATTTAGAAAACCAATGGGGACGTATTCGTGACGTAAAGGTAAAAGATCAAACGATTTACGTGCTAACTGATGCAGCAAAAGGAAAGTTACTGCAATTACATTTTATGCCTTAGTGCTAACAATTTATTTTATATAAAAGGTCGATTATGACTCAGCTTACTATTCAAACACCCGACGATTGGCATTTACATTTTCGTGATGGCGATATTTTATTAGAGACGGTTGCTGCTACCGCACGTTGTTTTCAACGAGCCATTGTAATGCCCAATTTAGTACCGCCAGTGACAACCGCTGCATTGGCAGAAGCGTATCGTCAGCGTATTTTAGCGGCTCGACCCAAAGGTAGTGCTTTTGATCCATTGATGACGATTTATTTAACCAATGCAACAACGGTTGAAGATATTCGTGAGGCAAAAAAAGCGGGCATATTAGCGGCTAAATTATATCCTGCTGGTGCTACTACAAATTCGGATGCGGCTGTTAGCGCATTAGAACAACTGTCGCCATTGTTTGAAGTGATGGCAGAAGAGGGTATGTTGCTACTAATACACGGTGAAATTACGGATAGTGATGTTGATATTTTTGATCGTGAAAAAGGATTTATTGATCGTCATTTATCAAGTATTACTCATAGCTTCCCTACTCTAAAAATTGTTTTTGAACATATTACAACAAAAGATGCGGTTGAATTTGTTCAGTCGGCTTCTGATCATGTTGCTGCAACGATTACTCCCCAACATTTACTATTAAATCGTAATGATTTATTAGTGGGTGGTGTGCAACCGCATAATTATTGCCTGCCGGTTTTAAAGCGTAATACTCATCAACAGGCGTTACGCGAGGCTGTTGCGTCTGGTTCAGCTAAATTCTTTTTAGGTACAGACTCTGCCCCCCATGAAAAACATCGTAAAGAATCCGCTTGTGGCTGTGCGGGTTGTTACAGTGCATGGAGTGCGATTGAATTATACGCACAAGTATTTGAAGAGTTAGATTGCTTGGAGCATTTAGAAGGTTTTGCGAGTCATCACGGTGCAGATTTTTATGGTCTGCCACGTAATGAAGGAACAATCACATTACAGCGTGAAGAGTGGGAGGTGCCAAGTGAAATTGTGTTACCTAATGGCAATCCTATTGTGCCTTTCTTTGCAGGAAAAACCCTACAGTGGAAATTACTTGAAGCATAAGTAGAGAATAACTTCTCTACTTATGCGGTACGGTGGTTAAGCATTACGTAGGCGTTTAGCAACATCCTTGGCAAAGTAAGTCAGTATGGCGTCAGCGCCTGCGCGTTTAATCGCAATCAGTGATTCTTCAACAACGGACTCGGCGAGGTAACCATTCATAATCGCCATTTTGTGCATCGTATATTCCCCGCTGACTTGGTAAGCCATGGTCGGCATCTGAAATTCAGTTTTGACGCGGTGAATAATGTCTAGGTAAGCCATTGCAGGTTTTACCATGACCATGTCTGCGCCTTCACTAATATCGAGAGCCACTTCGTGTAATGCTTCATGAGTGTTGGCAGGATCCATTTGATAGGTCATTTTATTACCTTTTCCTAAGGCATTGGTTGAGCCAACTGCATCGCGAAATGGCCCATAATAAGCCGATGCATATTTAGCCGCATACGCCAAAATTTGAGTATTAATAAATGACTGATCGTCTAGTGCTGTGCGAATAGCCCCTACACGGCCATCCATCATATCAGAGGGTGCAATAACGTCGGCCCCCGCTTCTGCACAGGCAACGGCCTGTTGTTGTAAAGCCGATACGGTGATGTCATTCAGTACATAGCCATTATCATCGATGATACCGTCTTGACCGTGAGTGGTATATGGGTCTAGTGCGGCATCAGTGATCACACCTAGCTCAGGAAAGCGTTTTTTAAGTTCTCTAACGCAACGGCAAATTAGGCTGTCAGGATTAAAGGCTTCTTTACCATCTAGGCTGCGTACCGAAGGCTCTACATTGGGGAATAGAGCGATAGCAGGTATACCCAATTGCAATAACTCTTCAGCTTCTTGCAACAAAGTATCAATAGAAAAACGAAAAACACCAGGCATGGCATCAACTTCAATACGCTGATGACTGCCTTCTACCACAAACATTGGGTAAATAAGGTCGTCGCAATGCAAATATGTTTCGCGTACAAGGCGTCGCGAAAAATCAGTAAATCGGTTGCGGCGTAAACGGCTGGCGGGGAATTGACGAGATGCAGGTGTTGGCATAATAGGGGTAACTTTTGTTATTAAGGCTATGAAGCGTGCTCAGTGATAGAGGGTAAAGGCTTATCCTAATAAAAAAGTGTCATAAAAGCTATAAAGAGCACAGAGTGTAATATAATGTTTCTATTGTATAGAGTGTAAATAGCAAAACTAGTTAGGGTTATCTATGAAAATAACGGTTTTTGGCATTGGGTATGTTGGCTTAGTTCAGGCAGCGGTATTGTCTGACGTGGGGCATGAAGTATGTTGTGTTGATGTTGATGCAGACAAAATTGAAAACCTAAAAAATGGCATTATCCCCATTTATGAGCCAGGACTTACGCCACTTATTACGACGAACTACCAAGCAGGGCGTATTCAATTTACTACGGATGCTCAGCAAGGCGTTGAGTTTGGTGATGTGCAGTTTATTGCTGTAGGTACTCCACCCGATGAAGATGGCTCGGCTGATTTAAAATACGTATTAACCGTTGCAGAAACCATTGCGAGTTATATGCAATCAAGTAAAATTATTATCGATAAATCGACGGTGCCTGTGGGTACGGCGGATAAAGTCAAAGCGCGTATTAGTGATGTATTAGCACAGCGTAACCAATCGTCAATTCCTTTTTATGTTGTTTCAAATCCAGAGTTTCTAAAAGAAGGAGCGGCAGTGAGTGACTGTATGCGTCCTGATCGTATTGTTATAGGTCGTGATGCAGAAGAGGTGGAAGCCCCTATGCGCGAACTCTATGAGCCTTTTAATCGAAACCATGATCGTATGATTTTTATGGATATTCGCAGCGCAGAGCTGACGAAATACGCAGCTAATTGTATGTTGGCGACTAAGATCAGTTTTATGAATGAAATGGCAAACCTTGCAGAAGTACTGGGTGCCGATATTGAAATGGTGCGCAAGGGTATAGGCTCTGATGAGCGCATAGGCTACCATTTTATTTATCCAGGCTGTGGTTATGGTGGTTCTTGTTTTCCTAAAGATGTGCAGGCCTTAGTTAGAACTTCTGAATCGGTAGGCTATGATGCTCCGCTCCTCAAGTCGGTTGAAACCGTCAACACTCGACAAAAGCAAAAGTTATTTAGCTATATTAATGCCCATTTTAATCATGATATTGCAGGTAAAACATTTGCTTTATGGGGGTTGTCATTTAAGCCTAAAACGGATGATATGCGTGAAGCGTCAAGTCGTGTGTTAATGGAGTCATTATGGGCAGCAGGTGCCAAAGTACAAGCATATGACCCTGAAGCCATGGAAGAATGCCAGCGTATTTATGGGCAGAGAGAGGACTTATCATTAGTGGGTACTCAGGAAGCGGCGCTGAAAGGAGCAGATGCTTTAGTGGTGTGTACCGAATGGCAGCATTTTAGAGCGCCTGATTTTGATGTGATTAAAGACAGTTTGAGCTTTCCCGTTATTTTTGACGGGCGTAATTTGTATAATCCAGAGAGAATGGAAGAAAAAAATATTGATTACTATGCCATAGGGCGAGGTAAATCGATCAAATTGTAGGCGATTTTGTCGTCTGTTAGGTTTTTACATACGTATAATTTAACGTAACGCCAATAAAGCGCTATAATCGGTATTATGGTTTTAGTGTAAAGCTGGGTGATCTTAAAAGGGGAAGTGACCGTGTTTTCAAACAAAGAATTAAAAAAAGTAATAAAAGTAGTATTTGTCGGTGTAGCAGTTTTTATATCGGCTATCGCATTAGCGGCAGTGAATGATGATATTAGTGCACGTATATCACCTGTTGGTGATTTATGCCTGTCGGGCGATGATTGTGCCGCAGCACCTGTTGTTGTTGCTGCAGGGCCTCGTAGTGGTGAAGAGATTTACGGTTCTAAGTGCATAGCATGTCATGGTTCTGGTGCAGCAGGAGCGCCAAAGTTTGGTGATGCAGGTGCTTGGGCACCTCGTATATCTAAGGGCATTGATGCACTTTACACGGGTGCTATTTCGGGCTTTAAAGGTATGCCAGCTAAAGGCTTATGTATGGATTGCACCGATGATGAAATTAAAGAAACTGTAGATTATATGGTTGCTAAATCAAAATAAATTATTTCTTATCAAAAAAACCGCAAACTTTGATGAAGTTTGCGGTTTTTTTGTTTACTGGATCGCATTTTTTTCTTCACATGTCCCAAATAAAAAATTATCTCTAGCAAAATATTGCTCATTGATATTTTTTACCTATACTTAAGCTCAATAATAATAATAATACGTGAACTCATTAACATACGTTTTAAAAAACGAAATAGATATGTAAAAGGATATGAATATCTCATTTGTGGGTGATCGACAAAAGGCTTTTTATCAATGCGCTCCAGACGCTTAGTATCATTATTTGTTTTTATATTTTCATTAGGGTTAGGCATATTTTTTATTGATTTGATGGGTGAAAAATCCAATCAAGAACAAAAAATGCAATTATCACACCTTGTTTTTTCTGAAGCAGCAGGGATTGAGCGTCGCTTATATCATGCACTTTCTTCTACTTATATCCTTGCCCAAGAAGTGCGTATCACGGGCGGGCATTTTCCTCATTTTAATCGTTATGCTCACGATGTTATTCGTTGGGTAGGTGGTGTTTCTAATGTGCAATTAGCCCCTAATGGTGTTATCTCTCACATTTACCCGCTTGAAGGCAATGAAAAAGCAATTGGTCATGATATTCTCGTGGATGATAGTCGGCGGGAAGAGGCAATATTGGCGGTTGAAATGCGCAGCTTAACATTGGCGGGGCCTTTTGAGTTGTTGCAAGGTGGTGTTGCGATTATTGGTCGAAACCCCGTATTTATTCATGATGATGGGATTGAAAAATTTTGGGGATTTACATCGGCGTTAATATTTTTAGATGATTTATTGGCAACAACAGGACTGCATGATTTAGAAGAAAAAGGTTATAGCTATACATTATCAAAAAAAAATAACGTAACCGATGCGGAGTATGTTTTTAGCCAATCGAAAAATGTATTACAAGATGCGGTAGAAAAAAGTATTGTGAATGTTCCTAATGCCCATTGGGTATTACGCATTAGCCAGCAGCCGGTTAAAACAGCTGGTTGGTTATTCGCTTGGATTTTTTGCGTTTTGTTAATGTCATTATTATTGGCATTACTTGTATATCGGCTACTAAAAAAACCTGAATATTTACGTAAAATTGTTTTAGAAAAAAATAAAGCACTAAAGCATTTAGCACTTCATGATTCACTCACGGGGTTAATGAATCGCCATTTATTATACGAAGAGATAGAAAAAAATATTGTATTGTCTCAGCAAAAAGAAGCATGTTTTGCGTTGCTGTATATTGATCTTGACGACTTTAAACGCATTAACGATACAATGGGTCATGACGCAGGAGATAGTGTATTAAAAGAAATGACACGCCGTATGATATCGGTTGTAAAAAGCGTGGGGATTATTTCTCGTTTGGGCGGCGACGGATTTGTTATTTTATTAACCGATGTACCATCAAAAAGTGAAGTTGAAAAAATAGCAAGTCAATTAATTTGTGCATTATCAGAAATTATTACATTGGGTAATCGAGAGTTGGTAGTGACTGCATCCATGGGGATCGTGTTTTCACCGCGTGATGTTCTTTTAGCAGAAGATTTATTGTTGCAAGCAGACTTAGCTTTGTGTGTGTCTAAAAACACAGGAAAAAACAAGTATGCTTTTCATAGTCAAGCTATGCAAAACCAAATGATTTCTCGACTTGATATTGAAGAAGGGATAAGAGAAGGCTTAGAAAGAGATCAGTTCTATTTGGCTTTTCAGCCTATTGTTTGTTTTAAAACGGAAAAAACAATTAAATATGAGGCATTAATTCGTTGGGATCATCCAGAAAAAGGGCTGTTATACCCAGATAGTTTTATTG
This sequence comes from Candidatus Endobugula sp., assembly GCA_965225895.1. Lineage (GTDB taxonomy): Bacteria > Pseudomonadota > Gammaproteobacteria > Pseudomonadales > Cellvibrionaceae > Endobugula. The sequence continues at coordinate 2,159,654 of CBDDBR010000011.1, read as the reverse complement.
AGGTCTCAGAACAAACAGGATTGATTGTGCCTCTGGGCAATAGAGTATTACAAAAAGCGTGCGAGTTTATTAAGCATTGCCAAGCAATGAATACATTTACCCCCATTATTACTGTGAATGTTAGCCCTAGACAATTTTCTGAAACAGGGTTCGTGGACGAAGTAAAAAATATTGTGCAACAAGCAGGTATTTCTACCCAGTATATTCAGTTAGAAATTACAGAGTCAGTGCTAATGGAAGATGTTAATAAGGGTATTGAAACAATGAATGCGTTAAAGCAAGAAGGCTTTTTATTTTTAATGGATGATTTTGGTACAGGCTATTCTTCTTTATCGCAATTAAAGCAACTTCCTGTTAACGCTCTTAAAATTGACCGCAGTTTTATCTCAGATATGGCGGAAGACTATAAAATTATTGCAGCTATTATAGCAATGGCGTCAGAATTGGGTATAGAAGTCATTGCCGAAGGTATAGAAACAGAAAGACATCTCACATTATTAAAAGAAAATGGGTGTCAGTTTGGTCAGGGGTATTTATTTAGTCGGCCTATGCCACAAGAATATATTGTGCTTGATAAGCAGATGCTAGCATAAATTTATTAATCAAATAAACCTAAAATACTATTCATAGCCTGTTCACCTTTTTGAGCATTAACAGTTGCATCGGTTTGCCCAAACCCTTCTTTTTCAATATCGTCTTCTGGTAGCTCATCGATAAAGCGGCTAGGCATTGTTTCTACCGTTTCGCCAAACTGTTTTCGTTTTGCTGCCAGTGTCATTGTTAAACTGCGTTTCGCACGAGTAATGCCCACATAGGCCAAACGCCGTTCTTCTTCTACATTATCGTCATCAACGCTATTGCGGTGCGGTAAAATATCTTCTTCTACTCCAATCATAAACACATGGGGAAACTCTAAGCCTTTAGCCGCATGTAAGGTCATTAATTGTACACGGTCATCAATGTCTTCTTCTTCTTGGCGCTCTAATAAATCCATTAAAACAAGTTTTGCAATAGCGTCTTTTAATGTTGTTTTGGGTGTTTCTGTTAGTGTTTCTTCTTGGGTTTTGTTCAGCGTATCCTGAATGGAGCGCACTAAAAATTGAATGTTCTCCATGCGTCGTTCAGCAACCTGAGGCGAGCTGGCATGTTGGTGCAGCCAACCTAAATAATCCATGTCATCGAGCATTTCGTTAATAGCGGCTATAGGGTCACCGTTTTCAGTGGTTTGTATAATATGATCAATCCACGAATAAAATGTGTATATGCGTTGGTATGCGCTGTCGGATAAATGTTGTGTAAGCCCTACTTCGTTCATTGCGCTAAATAAACCAATGTCTCGTTCATTGGCGTAATTACTTAAGGCTATGATCGTACTTGTGCCTATTTGGCGTCTAGGGGTGTTAATGATGCGTAGTAACGCGTTATTGTCATCAGGGTTCACGATCAGGCGTAAATACGCCATGATGTCTTTGATTTCTGTACGAGCAAAAAACGATGTGCCGCCACTCATGGCATAAGGCACTTGATAGTGCTGTAATTTCATTTCGAGTAGACGAGCTTGGTGATTGCTGCGATATAGCACGGCAAAGTCGCTAAACTTGGCACGTCGTTGAAGCCGTTGAGCAATAATCTCGGTAGCAACCCGTTCTGTTTCGGTTTCTTCATTACTGCTACGAATAATCTTAATGGGCTCGCCATAACTCATGTCACTCCATAATGCTTTAGTAAACTCATGAGGATTATTGTCAATAACGGTATTGGCGGCCTTTAATATACGCTGGGTTGAGCGATAATTTTGCTCAAGTTTAATTACTTTTAAGCTTGGAAAGTCATGCTGTAGTAATGACATATTTTCTGGACGTGCACCACGCCATGCGTAAATAGATTGGTCATCATCGCCTACAACGGTTAATGCACCTCGATCACCAATGAGTAATTGAATGAGGCGATATTGGCTGTTATTGGTGTCTTGATATTCATCCACTAGCAGATAGCGAATGCGTTTTTGCCATGTATTGAGTAATTCTGGGTGTGTTATGAAATATTGAACAGGTTGTAGGATTAAATCATCAAAATCAACGGCATTGTATGCTTTTAAAGCCTCGCTATAGCGCTGATAAATCATAGCAATAATCTGCTCCCCTTCACTTTCGGCGATCGATAAGGCCTGTTCAGGAAAGACCAAATCGTTCTTCCAGCGGGATATTTGATGATGCACAAGATCAAGATGATCGGTGTCAATATCTCCTTCTTTTACCATGATTTCTTTTAGGAGTGAGCGCGTATCTTCGCTATCAAAGATAGAAAAGCCAGGTTTATAGCCAAATAAGTGGCAGTCTTTGCGAATGATATTAAGGCCTAAGTTGTGAAAGGTCGATACGGTTAAACCCTTCGCTTTTCCGTCTTTTAATAGGCTATTAACACGCTCTTTCATCTCTTTTGCTGCTTTATTGGTAAATGTAAGAGCAGCGATATGGCGGGCAGACATGCCGCAAGTTTCTATTAGATAAGCAATTTTTTGTGTGATCACACTGGTTTTTCCACTGCCAGCACCCGCTAAGACAAGGCAGGGGCCATCAATGTAGTGAGTCGCTTCGCGTTGTCGGTTGTTCAGTTGTGGCACAGTGTTTTTCAGCAGAGGAGTGGGTGTGCATTCTAACAATAGTGGGTGACAGCGACTAGATAAAAATGACGGGTCTTAATATTCCAAAAACAACTAAGCACGAGGTGTTCAGAATACTATACGATATAGCGAAAAATAGGGTGGAAAAAACAACATTTTATGAGGTAAGGTGGGGATCATTATATGCGAGTGAAGGCTCGTGCTGAATAATAGCGAATAAAAGTTGAAATACGTGCCGTGCTAGAGACAAGCCCCCCTAAAAGAGTGCTATTAGTTGATGATGACCGTCAGCAGTTTTTGCTGATTGGTTATTTATTATCTGAAGCACACCATGAAAACTATCGCCTAGTGTGGTGTCAGGATCTTGAAAAAGGCTTAAAACATATTGAAAACAATGAATGTGATGTGGTTTTACTGGATTACCATTGGGGTATTAATTGTAAAGACTTTATTCAGCGCTCTTATATTTTAAATAGTAAAATTCCAGTCATTGTTATGACCGATGATATGGAATTTGAAGTTGACCAAAAAGCCATTAGTGAGGGTGCCTCGGATTATTTAGTCAAAGATACGATTAATTCAGAGATTCTTGAGCGAATTATTCGCTATTCAATTGAACGTAAAAAAATTGAACACCGCCTCAATTATTTAGCACATTATGATTACTTAACCGAGTTGCCTAATCGTGTACTGTTTCTTGATCGCTTAAATCAAACGATTCAATTGGCGCAGCGCTCTAATGAACAATTCACCCTCATGTTTATCGATCTGAATGACTTTAAAGTGGTGAACGATAATTATGGTCACGATGTGGGCGACAAATTACTGAAGGCATTTGCTGATCGTTTGCTCGATAATGTACGTCGTAGTGATACTGTAGCGCGGATAGGTGGAGATGAGTTTACGATATTACTGAATAATATGTGTTCTACGCCTAAAATTATTTCACTGGCTCAAAAACTAATAGAGAGTGTCGAGCAACCCTTCATTATTGATGATAATACATTGCGTGTGGGGTGTAGTATTGGTATTTCTGTATTTCCTGATGGCGGTGATAATGTAGAAGCTATACAACGCAATGCCGATACAGCGATGTATCAAGCAAAACAAACGGGAACCAGCTGTTACCGTTTTTTTGTGCATCATACAAAAGACGATGTATTAATGGAGAGCTTGTCGCCTAATGAATTAAGAATGATCATTAGTGCCAATAAGCTACAGTTGCGTTATACACCAAGAGTGGATATTAAGTCTCAACGCATTTTAGGGTTTATGGTCAACCCCGTTTGCTTTCATGATGACGTGGGCACGCAGTACTATGAAACCTGTGCTCGCTTATTAGGTAATAGTGAAACAATAAAAGTATTAACTGAATGGATGTTAGAAGCATCGTTATCAGAAATGCAATCGATCTATCAAAAAGAAAGCATTTTTTTCTCTTATGCAATACGTAGAATAGAATTGCAGTCACCGCAATTTTCACGGTATGTAAAAATGATTACAGAGCGGTATGCTGTTGATGTTGCAGATATAGAGTTTAGTTTTTTGAGCAAAAAAGAATCTGCACAAGATTTATTTTTTAAAGAATGTATTGAAAATATTAATAATATTGGGGCTAGTTTTAGCTTATCTGATTTTGGCGAAAATACTTTAAGTCTTGCGCATATACACGGTTATGATATTCCCTCGTTACATTTCTCGTCTACCTTTTTAAAATCAGCACTGAATAATAAAAAAGATGCTTTTTTATTAGAATCACTCATTATGTTAGCTCATCGGTTAGATCGAAATGTGGTTGCTAATGGAATTGAAAGTGCAGTACAGATGAAAAACCTGCATGAGATGGGATGTGATTATGTGCAGGGTGGCACCTTTGGTGAAAACCTTACTTATGATGAGGTTCTTAAATTGTTTGATGATAATGAAATATTTTCTCGCATGGAATTATCTAGCGATCAAAATTTCTAAAGGCGAGTGCTTCGCGAATATGATCAAGACTAATAGCACTTGTAGCTTCTAAATCTGCAATGGTGCGCGCTGTTTTAATAATTTTATCGTAGGCTCGTGCCGATAACCCTAGTGTATCTACGGCAGTATTTAAAAATGTTTGAATCGTTGGCGTAAGAGTACAAAAAGTTTGCATGTCTTGTTGGGTCAGTTGCGCATTATTTTTTTGCTGTCGTTGCCACTGTATCTTTCTTGCATTTACTACACGTTGCTTGATGATTTGTGAATGTTCACCGATAGGCATTTTTTGTAATTCTGTTGTGGGAATGTGATCTACGGGCACATGTAAATCAATACGATCTAACAATGGCCCCGATATTTTTTGGCGATAGCGTTTAACTTGATCAGGAGAGCAGCGACAATAATGTGTTTTAATTGAGCTGCCAAAGTATCCACATTGGCAAGGGTTTAAAGCCGCAACTAGTGTGAACTGAGATGGAAAGCGTACATGTGCATTCGCACGTGAAATATAAATTTCTCCCGACTCTAATGGTTCCCGTAGCACCTCAAGTACTTGCCGAGAAAATTCTGGAAATTCATCCAAAAATAAAACACCACAATGACTTAAAGAAATTTCCCCCGGCTTGGGATGAGATCCACCCCCTACTAATGCAACGGCGGATGAAGAATGGTGTGGGTTACGAAAAGGGGGCGTGCTCCAGTGTGGATATGGTTGGCCACATAAAGAATAAATACTGGCAACATCAATCGCTTGTTCTGTATTTAATGAGGGCATGATACTGGGTAGTCGACTTGCCAACATTGTTTTTCCTGTTCCGGGAGGTCCATACATTAATATATTGTGAGCGCCTGCCGCAGTAATTTCTAGCGCCCGTTTTGCAAATGCCTGACCTTTTACATCCATAAAATCGTGATTGTGTGGTGTTATAACAGGTAAAGGGGCGGTGACTTTTTGCAATGGTTGTTCACCATGAATATGTCGGCATATATCTAATAAACTGTTTGCTCCAAAAATATTTTCGTATTTACATAATGAAGCTTCTTGTGCATTGTGTGTTGATGTTAGCAGTGTGTGTCCGCTACGTTCACAAGCGATGGCTGCGGGCAGTATCGCTTTCACATCACGCAATTCGCCTGATAATGCTAGCTCACCAATAAATTCATAGTGTGAAAGTGATTCATGCGGTATTTGCTGGGATGCCGCTAAAATACCAATCGCAATGGGCAGATCAAATCGGCTGCCGTCTTTTGGTAAATCGGCGGGGGCAAGATTAATGGTGATACGACGAGAAGGGAATTCAAATTGGCTATTAATTAATGCGCTTCGAACACGGTCTTTACTCTCCTTTACGACGGCTTCGGGCATGCCGACAATGGATAGACTGGGCAAGCCATTTGATAAGTGAACTTCAACGGTAATAAGTGGCGCATCAATGCCAAGGCTGGCGCGCGTAAAAATAATAGAAAGTGACATAGTGCATCCTGCATTAATAAATTCCTTGTGATGGCTAGCTTAACATGAAAGAGCTATTTTTTTTCTAGTCATCATTGTCTTTTAATTTTTTCTCTAGCAGCGTTAATTGTTCTTCTAATGTTGCAACATGCGCTTGAGTGCGATGTAACACATCGGTTTGTATGTCAAATTCTGTTCGAGAAATAAGATTTGCTTTTTTTAATGCCGCTTCCAACTGTTCTTGTAATGCGCTGTGTAATGCTTGCATCTGTGCATTGTTATCGGTGTTGAATGAAGGCAAATGCTGTACGGCATTGCGTAGTATATTTTTAGCTAAGACGGAAATCATGATAGATACCTGTTGAGTTGCTCTTTTTATTGTGGAGCATAAATTTGTGGGTTATTGCTCTTAATACTACAGTATTGGTGCGGTTTTCGCTGCAGTTCTCACCCCAAGCCCCAACTCTGTGCGTTCACACTCTTTGATTATACATTTTTGCACCATTTTATGGCATATTGTGACGCCATAAAATATTTTACTGAAAATATTAAGCTAAGTGATTGTTTTAAAAGAAATTTATTTTTTTGGTCTAAATTATGCTTATTCTAACGCGAGCGAAGCTTCGGTGAGCGGCATAATCCTTTATTTTAGGGGCATCTGGAATAAAAAGCTTATGTTGTAGGCCGTTGCGGGTTAAATATTAAAAAAATACATTTTTTGGAGAAACACATGAAAACATTTTCAAAAGGCTTATTAGCAGCAGCTGTATTAGCAGCATCAGCAACAACAGCAACGGTTGCACATGCTGAAGTAGAAGTTGGCGCATCAGTAGGTGTAAGTAACTTATATTTGTTCCGTGGTGCGGATTTAGGTGATGGTTCAGCACAAGTGTGGGGCGATCTTTCTGCTAGTTATGGCGGTTTTTATGGCGGTATTTGGGCGTCTTCAGGTGATGACACTTTAGGTACTGAGTATGATTTATATGCGGGTTACGGCGGTGAAATTGCGGGTATTTCTTATGATTTAGGCGTTGTTAACTACGTTTACCCAAGTGCCGAGACTTCTTTTAATACTGATACTAATCAGCTTGAAACAAGTTCTCCATCAGGTTTTGCTGATTTCTCTGAATCTATTATTAGCCTAGGCTATGCTGGTTTTTCTTTTACTCACGTTAAAGTAATTGCAGGTGGCTCAGGCACATCTTATAGAGCGTATGGTTATGAGTACGGTGATTACTCTGTAACTTACGGTGACCACGAAGATGCAAATACTGATGGTCATTTTGATGTAACTTATGCTTATAGCGATACTTTATCATTCACTGGTAGCTTTGGTGTTGATTCAGATAACGGCGATAATGATACACGAGAGCCTTTATTTGTTGTTGCTCTAAGCTTACCTATCGAATAATAAGCTTAACGAAAATACCAAGCTATGTAGCTTGGTATTTTTTTAATCATAATAAACGTATGTTTTGAAACATATTTAAGGAGTAAGTCATGAAATTGGTAACAGCTATTATTAAACCATTTAAGCTAGACAGTGTTCGTGAAACGCTTTCTGAAATAGGTGTTCAAGGAATTACAGTCACGGAAGTGAAAGGTTTTGGCCGTCAGAAAGGTCACACGGAATTATATCGTGGTGCTGAATATGTGGTTGATTTCTTACCGAAAACAAAACTAGAAGTTGCAATTAGCGATGAACAAGTAGACAGCGTAGTTGAATCTATCAGCAAGGCTGCACATAGCGGAAAAATTGGCGATGGCAAGATCTTTGTTTCTAATTTAGAACAAGTGATTCGTATTCGTACCGCAGAAACTGGCGAAGATGCCCTTTAATTTTTATTTATTCTTAACAAAAACAATATTCTATTAGGAGAGCAACGATGGAAAATCAAATCTTTGAGTTGCAGTACGCATTAGATACATTTTATTTTCTCGTATGTGGCGCACTGGTAATGTGGATGGCAGCAGGTTTTGCCATGTTAGAAGCAGGCTTAGTTCGTGCTAAAAACACCACCGAAATTTTAACAAAAAACGCAGCGCTATTTGCGATTGCTTGCATTATGTACTTTGTTTGCGGTTACGCAATTATGTATGGCGGTGACTTCTTTCTTTCAACAATTACAGCAGACGGTGTAGCCGGTGCAGAAGAGCCAGCAACGTATGCGCCTTCAGCAGACTTCTTTTTCCAAGTTGTTTTCGTAGCTACAGCAATGTCTATTGTGTCTGGTGCGGTTGCTGAGCGCATGAAATTATGGGCGTTCTTATTATTCGCAGTTGTTATGACAGGTTTCATCTATCCAATGGAAGGTGCTTGGACATGGAACGGTGACGCGGTATTTGGTATGTATGTACTAGGTGACAACGGATTCTCTGACTTCGCGGGTTCTGGTATTGTTCACATGGCGGGTGCAACGGCTGCGCTAGCAGGTGTTATCTTACTAGGTGCACGTAAAGGTAAATACGGTGCGAACGGTGAAGTTAACGCGATTCCTGGTGCGAACTTACCATTAGCAACATTAGGTATGTTTATCCTTTGGTTGGGTTGGTTTGGCTTTAACGGTGGTTCAGTACTTGCGACAGCATCAGTTGAAAGTGCAAACGCAGTAGCGGTTGTATTTATGAACACGAATGCAGCAGCTGCAGGTGGCTTAATCGCAGCACTAATCGTAGCGCGTGTTCTATTTGGTAAAGCAGATCTTACTATGGCATTAAACGGTGCTTTAGCAGGTTTAGTTGCAATCACTGCAGAACCTTCGACTCCTACCGCATTACAAGCAACATTGTTTGGTGGTTTAGGTGGCGTATTGGTTGTATTTAGTATTCTTGCTTTCGATAAAGTAAAAATCGATGATCCTGTTGGTGCGATTTCAGTTCACGGTGTTGTAGGTCTATTAGGTCTATTATTAGTACCGTTAACTAACGATGGTGCGACTTTCTCTGGCCAGCTTCTTGGTGCATTGACTATCTTTGTTTGGGTATTTGTAACTAGCTTTATTGCTTGGACAATTATCAAAATGATTATCGGTCTTCGTGTGACAGAAGAAGAAGAGTTCTCAGGTGTTGATATTTCTGAGTGTGGTATGGAAGCATACCCAGAGTTTTCTAACTCTAAATAATTCCCTTGCCCCCCCTCCTTTATTTAAGGAGATAGGGAATGGTATGAAGAAAAGCCCAGCTTATGCTGGGCTTTTTTTTATGGTTATACTCAGAATTTATCGGTAATTTTAGCTATTCTTTGGATATAGGCAGAGCCTTGATTTACTGATATGCTAACGCCATTACGTATTCTATATATATGAATAATAATTGAGCAATAATAAAGAAGGAAAATATAATGAAATTGATAACTGCTATTGTTAAGCCTTTTAAATTAGACGATGTTCGTGCAGCCTTATCTGAAGTTGGCGTGCAGGGCATGACGGTTACAGAAGTGAAAGGTTTTGGCCGTCAAAAAGGCCATACTGAGCTTTATCGCGGTGCAGAATATATTGTTGATTTCTTACCAAAAGTGAAACTAGAGTTAGTGATTGATGATTCAATGGTTGATCAATCGGTTGATGCCATCACGAAAGCTGCTCAAACAGGTAAAATCGGTGATGGTAAAATCTTTGTTACTTCGGTGGATGAAGTGATTCGTATCCGTACGGGTGAGACAGGTTCCGACGCGGTATAATGCATTTTTAGTTCATCTTATTGATAAAAGCCCACTTTGTAGTGGGCTTTTTTGTTTTTAATATCAACAACATACATGCTTATAACTCAGTGCTTTTCCAATCTTCACTTCAATAACAAAATAACCTATAAAATAGCCTTATTATTTCTGTGTGATGCCGCTACATCTACTATAAATACCTTGTGATTGAATTTTTAGTAGTTGGATGTGAATTATGTCAGAAAATGAAGTTACCGATTTTCCAGAAGTTGGCACGGTTGACCAAATAGAAAGTGAACTTTTAATGAGTCATTCTTCGATGCTTGAAAAGCTAGGAGAGAGAGAGCGCTTAAATAGAGAGATTGAACAATTCTTATCAGGTGGTGGTGAAATTAATCAAATTGATCCCAATGTTATGGCGGATCCACCGAAAAAACCAGAGAATAAGTACGGTAGCCATCCTATTTAACCATCTATTGTTTGCCTCGCTTTTTTAAGGCAGAGGTAAACCTATTATTGCCATTACTTATCTTTTTTCTGCGCTCGCGGATGTGCTTGATCGTATACCTTGGCTAAATGCTGAAAATCTAAATGCGTATAAATTTGAGTTGTACTGATATTGGCATGTCCTAGTAACTCTTGTACAGCACGTAAATCACCACTGGATTCTAATAAATGGCTAGCAAATGAATGCCGTAACATGTGTGGATTAACGGATTGGCTCATGTCTTGCGATACACTTAGCGCTTTCAAGCGCAATTGCACAGTGCGCTGGCTTAAGCGTTGGCCTTTATTTGTAATAAATACGGCAGGCTCATGGCTTTCTTTGATGTGTTTTTCTCGCCAAGGTAACCATTGTTTTAAAGCGTTATAGGCAAAGCGCCCTATGGGTAGCTGGCGTGACTTATTGCCCTTACCTGTCACAATGACACTGCGATTACCCCAATCAATATCGGGTAAGTTGAGCTGGGTTAATTCTGATAAACGTAAACCTGATGAGTACATTAACTCTAGCATCGCACTATCTCGTGCACCTATAAACGTATCACTTAAATTATTGAGTAATTGACCTACCTGATCTGCGTCTAGTGTTTTGGGTAATGGCTTGTTAGCTTTGGGAGCGGCAATACCTTCACAAGGGTTTTTCTTTAAGTAATTTTTTTTAATGAGTACATTAAAAAAACTACGCACGGCAGACAGCCAGCGCTGTAAACTTCGAGGGCTTAACGTGTGCTGATGTAGTTGCGCCATACACTGGCGAATATGGAATGCATCAATATCATTAATACAGGTAATATCGTTTTTTTCTGCGTACTGAAGCAACTTGTGTATATCACGTCGGTAATTCTTAATCGTGTCGGATGACGATTGTTTTTCGGTGATAAGGTATTGCTCAAACAGTTGATGATATTGTTCGAGTGTAAGAGGTGAGGCGTGTGCGTTTCGTTTATGTGCATCAGTCAACGTCGGTTCCTCAAAAATAGGTTCCTTTACAATAATAGAGTGTGTAAACCGTGTAACAGATACACACCTTTTATTCTTTACTTTAAATGCTGGGGTAGTAAACGACTTAATACTTCACCAATATAGCTTAAAAATAAAGTATTCATACTTGAGCGATAATAGTCTGGGTCGCTATTACCAATAGCTAAAATACCTAATGGATTAGCGCCCGCTAATGGAGTGATGGCGGTAGAGCCAATAGCCGTTGCATCTTTTTCAAATAGAAATTGCTGCTCGCCAGTATCTAATTGCCCACATACGGTTTGGTTGTTTGAAATGATCGTGCCAAGAATGTGTTGTGATTCAGAGTAACCTGCGATTTTTACATGGCTTTTAGTGGATAAATGCTCTTCATCAATGTGTTCAGAAAATAATAATAAAACAGTATGAGGAATAGCAAAATCATTTGTGAAACTGTGCATTAGTGCATCAATAAAGTCATTAATATCCTGTGCTTCTAATAGGCTTAAAATAAGACGTTTTGTTTTTTCAAATAATTGATCATTAATGCGGGCATTATCAATTAATGCGGTGAGACGATGGCGCATATCCATATTGCGTTCGCGTAATACACTCACTTGTCGTTCGACCAGAGAAATAGCTTTACCGCTTTCATGGGGCAAACTTAAATTTGCGAGCAGAGAGGGTTTATCAATAAAAAAGTCAGGGTGCTGGCGAAGATAATTTGCCATGTCTTCTTCAGTTATCGTGACTGAATTTGGTGTTAGCGTAGTACTCATAGAAATACCTTATACTTTTATTTGTCCCTGAAAAACAGTCGTAGCCGAACCTGTCATTAATACAGGGTGATTTTCCCCTTGCCATTCAATGTGTAAATCGCCACCACGTAAATGCACGGTAACACGGCTATCCAATATACCGCGTAAGCAGCCAGCCACTACTGCGGCACAGGCGCCAGTACCGCAAGCCAGTGTTTCGCCTACACCACGTTCATACACGCGTAGGTCTATTGAATCGCTTGAGTGTACACGCATAAAGCCAGCATTAACACGGTTAGGAAATTGAGGGTGAGACTCAATGGCTGGCCCCCATGTGTCTACAGACGCAGTATCCACATCGTCGACGATAACAACGGCGTGTGGATTACCCATAGAGACAGCACTCATGTCTAGTGTGTGTTCATTCACGGGTAATGGGTAACTAATCGCTTGCTGTTCGGTAGTAAAGGGAATGTGTTGTGGTGTGAGTACGGGTACACCCATATCTACCGTGATATTACCGTCTTTATTGGCATGCAGCGTTAAAATACCCGCGAGGGTTTCAACGCGAATAACGCGTTTGCCAGTTAATTTTTTGTCGCGTACAAATTTAGCGAAACAGCGAGCACCGTTACCACAGTTTTCAACCTCGGAGCCATCGTAGTTATAAATACGATAGCGAAAATCATTTTCGGGATTTTGTGGAACGCTCACTACAAGAATTTGATCACAGCCAATACCAAAACGTCGATCAGAAATACGACGAATTTTTTCAGGTGTCAGTGCCGCGGCGGCTTGTTGATTAATGCCATCAAAAACAACAAAATCATTGCCGATGCCGTGCATTTTGGTAAAACGTAAACGTGTCGTCATTATTTTTTATTCTGGTAGTAGGGCTTCGCCGCGTACCAAATCTTCCACCGTTTCTCTTGCTCGAATAATATGTGCTTGATCACCGTCCACCATGATTTCAACAGGTCGACCACGACTATTGTAATTAGAACTCATTGTAAATCCATAAGCACCTGATGACATCAACGCTAGGCAATCGCCTTCACGCAATGACAGTGCGCGATCTTTGGCTAAAAAATCGCCAGTTTCACACACGGGGCCTACAAGATCCCATAGTGTATCACTGTCACCCTTGGCTTCGCTCAAGGGTAATACACGTTGCCATGCTTGGTACAGTGATGGGCGAATATTATCATTCATTCCCGCATCAATAATGGCAAAGTTTTTATGCTCGGTAGGTTTTAAAAACTCAACCTGTGTGAGTAATACCCCAGCATTGGCAGCAATAGAGCGACCTGGCTCGAATGAAAGAGACACGTTGCGTCCCTGAATGCGGTCTTTTATCGCTGTAATGTAACTATTTACGCTAGGAGGTGTTTCGTCGTCATAAGTGACGCCTAAGCCGCCGCCTAGATCAAGGTGTTCAATGGTGATGCCTGTATCGGCTAGGCGATCAATGAGTTGCAATACGCGGTCTAAGGCATCTAAAAAGGGAGCTAATGTGGTGAGCTGAGAGCCAATATGGCAGTCAACACCTTTAATATGTAAGTGCGATAAACTGGCGGCGTGTTGGTAAACATCAATGGCCTGTTCAATATCAATACCAAACTTATTTTCTTTTAAACCCGTAGAAATATAAGGGTGTGTTTGTGCATCTACATCAGGGTTTACGCGTAAAGAAATAGGCGCTTTTACACCTAGTGAGGCGGCCACTGAGTTTAAACGCGTAAGCTCGGGAATAGATTCAATATTAAAGCAGTAAACACCCAGCTCAAGTGCACGCTGCATTTCGGCTTCTGTTTTGGCAACACCCGAAAATACTACGCGACTCGGATCGCCACCTGCGAGTATGACGCGCTCTAGCTCGCCAATCGATACAATATCAAAACCCGCGCCTAATTTTGCTAATACATTTAATACCGCAATATTAGAATTGGCTTTTACGGCATAACAGATCATGCCTGGGTGATCACCTAAAGCATCACGATATTCTAAATAGTGTTGCGAGAGTGCTGCACGGCTATAAATGTAAGCGGGAGTGCCGTATTGGTTGGCAAGATCTTGCAGAGAGGTTTGTTCGCACAGTAAGGTGCTATCTTGGTAGTGAAATTGAGTCATTATATATTCTGTCGTTACGGTTATATCTGGCCAATCATTTATTGCGCGGCAGTTTTTTCTGTCTCATCGGGTAAATATAACGGGCCTGTTTGGCCACAACCCGATAGGGTTAATAATGTGATGAGTGTGCTCATGAATAATGTGATCGTTGTTTTTTTCATAGTGCTTTTAATCATAGTATTAGGAATGATGGCTCATCTACGCGCAATGAGTACTGAAGGCCTGTATTCAATAGACCTTCACTAGAGTCGCGCTAGTATATGTGAGCAGGGCACACTTGTCGAAAAGAAACCGACTAAGGCGGAGTTTTTCTGGTATGGCGGCTTTTTATTTACATTATGGCAGGTGTTTGCTCGTATGCCATTCATAGAATATGGGTATATATAGGTATTACGGCTAAGGCAAATAAAGCGATGAGACGCTATCATTGAGTAGCAAATTACAGGTATGATTCGCCTATATTAACGGGCTTAGTCGATAAGCTCTGCACGCCAATCTAATGAATAAAAAGTACACATGTTATGAATAATGCAGAATACACCGATATTGCAGAAGCGCTATACGCCAAAATAGAAGCCATTCTTGATCATTTAATAGAAGAACAGCAAGCGCCCCTTGATTATGAAAACGGTAGCGGTGTTATTACGATTGATTGTGAAGATACAGAGACCAAAGTGATTATCTCTAAACAGCAAGCGAACCAACAAATTTGGGTAGCTGCAAAATCTGGTGGTTTTCACTGCGCATACGATACAAACCTATGGCGCTGCACGAAAACCCAAGAAACCCTAGAAGAATTACTGAACCGCGTATGCAGTGAACAATCGCACCAGCCGATAGTGTTTGATGGGATTGATAGTTTGTAAATGAAGCCGTTTATTGGCGACTAATAATAAGGCGAATATGTAAAAAAGCCCCTTGATACAAGACATCAAGGGGCTTTTTTATTTATATATGCGTGCTTACACGTCTCGTGCTTCTAGTAATAACTTTGCTGTTTCTACGGCAGATCTGACTTGATTAGGTGCTGTGCCACCAATATGGTCACGGGCAGCAACAGAGCCTTCGAGTGTGAGTACGTCGAATATATCGGCGGTAATCTCACTGGAGAATTGCTGTAATTCTTCCAATGTCATTTCAGATAAGTCTTTGTTATTTTCAATACCATAAGCAACGGATTTACCAACAATCTCATGGGAATCGCGAAAAGCGATACCTTTACGTACAAGGTAGTCAGCAAGGTCGGTAGCGGTAGAAAATCCACGTTTGGCGGCTTCGTACATACTGTCTTTCTTGGGAGTAATTGCGGGAATCATATCGGCAAAAGCGCGTAGGCAATCACGTACTGTATCTAGCGCATCAAATAATGGTTCTTTATCTTCTTGATTGTCTTTGTTGTAAGCCAATGGTTGTGACTTCATCAATGTGAGCATGGCAATGAGATGCCCATTTACGCGCCCTGTTTTACCGCGAACTAATTCGGGCACATCGGGGTTTTTCTTTTGCGGCATAATAGATGAGCCAGTACAAAAGCGGTCAGGTAGGTCAATAAAATCAAACTGTGCCGATGTCCACAGTATAAGTTCTTCACTCGCGCGAGAAAGGTGAGTCATGAGTATGCTGGCAAATGAGCAAAACTCAATCGCAAAATCGCGGTCGCTCACTGAATCTAGTGAGTTGGCCGTTGGGTGTTCAAACCCTAATAGTTCTGCTGTTTGAAAGCGATCAATGGGGTACGTTGTACCTGCTAGAGCGGCAGCACCTAAAGGGGATTGATTGGCGCGCTTACGGCAATCCATTAAACGGCCATAATCGCGTTGTAGCATTTCAAACCACGCAAGTAAATGATGGCCAAAGGTCACGGGTTGAGCGGTTTGTAAGTGGGTAAAGCCCGGCATGATGGTATCGGCTTCGCGCTCGGCCACAAACAATAAGCCTTCTTGTAGGCGGGTTAGCTCTTTAACAATTACGTCGATTTCATCGCGTACATAAAGACGAATATCGGTAGCGACTTGGTCATTGCGCGAGCGACCCGTATGCAGCTTTTTACCCGTGATACCGATACGGTCGGTGAGTGCTGCTTCGATGTTCATGTGTACATCTTCAAGAGTGACTGACCACGCAAATTCGCCCGCTTCTATTTCGGCACGAATCGCTTCTAAGCCTTCAATGATTTGCTGTTTTTCGGCGTCGGTTAACACCCCTACGGTTGCCAGCATGGTTGCGTGAGCAATAGAGCCGTTGATGTCTTGGTGATACATGCGTTGGTCAAAATCCACCGATGCAGTAAAACGCTCAACAAAGGCATCTGTTGCTTCGGTAAAGCGTCCGCCCCAAGGTTTGATAGGAGTGTCGTCTTGGCTCATAGTAGTCTCAAAGTAGTGATTGTTGAATGATTCGCTGAAAGTCGCTTCAGTAATTGTAGAATCTGCTTAATTGTGGCCAGCGATTATACCGCAACTGCTACAGAATTGGGGTCGCAGTAAGATTTTGCTACACTGGTTTTTTATATTAACTGACTATGGTTATGGCTTATGCAATCAAGCAGTGCTTCAGTAACACCGTCGCGGGCTGTGCAAGAGGGTTTATTACCGCATTTATGCAGTGGTTCTGCTGTGTTTGGTTTGGTGTTGGCGGGTGAGTTGATTGCTTTTGCATTGGTTTTAACGCAAAGCACATTAATGACGTTTTCATGGGGGCAGTTGGGCTATGTGTCGATGATTGTGCAGTGGATTACATTGTTGTCGGCCTTATTGTTATGTCGTTTATCATCGATTTTTTCTCGGTTGTCGGTCATATTGGCGGGGTGTTTGGCTTATAGCTGTGTGTTACTGATTGCCTTACTGGTGATTATGTCAGCCTTGTGGTTATTAGATGGCTATATTGATGTGTTGGCGCTAGTGAAGCACATGATGTTAGCGGCTATTTTTTCAGGCATTATTCTGCGTTACTTATATATTCAGCAACAATTGCGGCATCAACAGCAAGCAGAGCTGCAGTCGCGCATTCAAGCGTTACATGCCCGTATTCGTCCGCACTTTTTGTTTAATTCTATGAATGCTGTGGCGAGTTTAATTCCAGTTAATCCTGAGTTGGCTGAAAAGGTTGTAGAAGATTTAAGCCAATTATTTCGTGTCAGTTTGCAAGAAATGAGTATGGTATCGTTAGATGAAGAGATTGCCTTGTGCCGTAGTTATACCGATATTGAGCATGTGCGTTTAGGTGATCGTTTGCACATTGATTGGCAATGTCAGCACAGTGATCATGACTTTGCGCGTGATATTTCTGTGCCCTCACTGGTGTTGCAGCCACTGATAGAAAATGCGATATACCATGGTATACAGCGAATAGTGGGTGGGGGTGTGATTTATGTTGCTACATGGGTAGACACGCAGTGTGTATTCTTGCGAGTGACTAACCCTGTGCCTGAGCTAGTTGATAATCAAACGGATGATTTGAACAATCTTACCGATAGTGGTCAAAGCAATCGAATGGCGTTAAATAATATACAGCATCGTTTGCATGCACATTATGGTGAAGCGGCAAGTATTGATGTGCAACAGACACGCGATCATGCCAATAACAACACTGTTCAAGCGGTGTATCAGGTGACGATAACTATACCCATGTCGTCTGTATAGTAAGGAATAACAGAATGTTAGATATTTTAGTCGTAGATGATGAAGCTTTAGCCAGACAACGCTTAATGCGTTTTGTATCTGATCTGGGTTATGAGCTATGCGGCGAAGCGGGTCATGCAGCCGAAGCGTTGGCGTTAATTGAGGCGCAAGATCCCGCGATAGTATTGCTTGATATTGAAATGCCGGGCGAAACGGGTTTGCAATTGGCAGAAAAAATAAGCGGTTTAGAGAACCCGCCTGCGGTTATTTTTGTGACAGCCTATGACCAATACGCGCTTGATGCTTTTAATACTTTTGCCGCTGGATATTTATTGAAACCCGTTAATCGCGAAAAATTACAACACGCCCTCGAAAAAGCACAAACCGTTAATAAAGCACAATTAACCCAGTTAGAGCAGAGTTCGGGGTTAAAAACACAAGCATCGTCACAGCATATTACTGCGAGTAGCCATCGCGGTGTTGATTTGATCGCGGTGGATTCTATTCGCTGTTTGTTGGCCGATAGCAAATATATTACGGTTATAGGTACTGGGGGTGAGTCATTGGTGGACGGTACCTTAAAGCAGTTCGAAGCCGAATTTTCGGATGTGTTCGCCCGTGTGCATCGCAATGCCTTAGTGTCTATTCGTCATATCGAAGGTTTAGAGCGAGCCATAGAAGGGCATTATACGATTCGCCTTAAGGACACCGATGCACGACCCATTGTGAGCCGTCGTTATACCAGCAAGGTTAAGGCCTTATTGAATTCACTGTGATTAACGATGAATCACGTTGACATTTATTCAGCGATTGAGCCTCTCATTTGATATGATAAGGGGCTACATTCACATCATTTACGAGCACCATTGCCATGAGTACCCGTCCTACCAACACCCTGACTATTGCAACACGTAAAAGCCCATTGGCGCTGTGGCAAGCGGAATATGTTAAAGCACGGTTAGAAGCCTTACACCCAGAACTCACTGTGACACTGCTTCCTATGAGTAGCCGAGGGGATCATATTTTAGATGTACCCTTGGCCAAAGTGGGCGGTAAAGGCTTGTTTGTAAAAGAACTAGAGCACGCACTGCTCAACCACGAAGCCGATATTGCTGTGCATTCAATGAAAGATGTACCCATGGAATTTCCAGAAGGATTGGGTTTGTCGGTGATTTGTGAGCGCGAAGACCCTAGAGACGCTTTTGTGTCACATAATTATGAGTGCTTTGAAGATTTGCTACAAGGTGCGGTAGTGGGCACGTCTAGCTTACGTCGCCAGTGCCAGTTATTGGATAAGCGTCCAGATTTAGAGATTAAATTCTTGCGCGGCAATGTAAATACGCGTTTAAGTAAACTTGATAACGGTGAGTACGATGCCATCATTCTCGCTGCAGCAGGGCTTATGCGTTTAGAAATGGAAGCACGTATTACACAACGCCTATCCCCTGAATTATGTTTGCCTGCGGGTGGGCAAGGCGCCGTCGGCATTGAGTGCCGTACTAATGATACTCAAGTAAAAGCATGGTTAGCGGCATTAAATGATGATGTGACCGCTGAATGCGTAACGGCAGAGCGCGCAATGAATCGCCGTTTGGAAGGCGGTTGCCAAGTACCTATTGCATGTTATGCCATTCATTCTCCGGCCCATGATCAACAATTGTGGTTACGCGGTTTGGTGGGTAGCCCCGATGGTAAGCTAATGCTAACCGATGAAATTGTAGGTACCCCCGACACTGCAGAAGCCATGGGGATTGAACTAGCAGAACGTTTACTGGCGCAAGGTGCGGATAAAATATTAAAGGCTGTTTACGAGACAAATGGATAGAAATACCTATGGCCTCATCACAAGCGCACCGTCCCCTCGATAATTTACACCTATTAATTACTCGGCCATTGGCACAAGCGCAACCGTGGGCGAAGCAGTTAATAGCATTGGGGGCGAATGTAACATTACAGCCGATGTTATTTATAACGCCACTTGAGGATGCGGCATCGCGGCAGGCAATAGTGAATCAAATATTGGCGTTTGCGGAATATCAAAAAGCAATTTTTATTAGTCAAAATGCCGTTCATTATGGTTTGCAGTGGTTAGATCAGTATTGGCCGCAATTGCCTGTAGACGTGCAGTTTTTTGCTATTGGTCAGGCAACGGCCACACGGTTAGATCAGGGTATTGGTCATGGCGGTACAGATGCGAGTTATCTAGCACATGCCTCAACGTCGGCAATGAATAGTGAAGCGCTATTGGCACATCCAGATTTAGCGACCGTAGATGGTGAAAAAATTCTTATTTTTCGAGGCAAAGGTGGCCGCACGTTATTGGCCGAGCAATTAATGGCACGTGGTGCATGTGTGGATTATTGCGAACTGTATCAACGACAAACACCTACGCAAACACAAACGTTAGCCAGTGAATATCGTCATACCTCGCAGCAGCCCATTATGGCAGTACACAGTGGCGAAACGTTAGAGAGTGTATGCACGATGATGAATCGTGATGATTTACACTGGTTGCAGCAACAACCCATAATATTACCGAGTCAGCGTGTAGCAGCACAGGCACAGCAGGCAGGATTTACACAAATAATTGTGGCGGCAAATGCTTGTCACGATAGTATGATCAACGCATTAAGCGAGTGGCAAGCACATGGCAAATAAAGACATGACAAAAAATAAAGAGAATACAGAAAGTAACCCATCGCCTAAGCAAGAGGCCGCGCCTGTGACGTCAAACACATCTACTGCAACTGAGTCCAAAAAAACAAAGGCGCCAACAAAAAAAACAGCGGGTGGTGCAGTGGCAAAAATACAATGGGTACTGTTGTTCCTTCTTGTGATTGCCTTAGTCGTGGCAGGATATTTTGGTTGGCAATTATGGCATTCACAAAATACACGGGTACAAAAAGTAGAAGCCCAACTAGAAGAACAGGGCACATGGTTTGCTACGGCCATTCGTCAGCAATCGGATCATTTAGATAAGCAGCGCGATAACCTAGCGCGTTTATCGCAAGCACTAGATAACGATCAAAAAATATTACAGCAACGATTAGATGCTCAAGCCACACGTCTTAGTCAATTAAGCGGCGACAATCGTGATGGTTGGATGTTAGAAGAAACACGTTATTTATTACGCCTTGCTAATCAGCGTCAGTTAACGGGCGGTGGGGTTAAAGGGATTATTGGTTTATTAGAATCGGCGGATAAATTATTAGTGACTCTTGATTCTCCAGATGTATTTCCATTACGAGACAGTATTCATAAAGATATCTTGGCATTAAAAATAGCGCCAGCGGTAGACAGAGAAGGCATTTATTTACAATTGTCGGCACTTATTGAACAGGTGGATATTTTACCGCCTGTGCCACTCACATCATCATTAGTAAAGCCCAGTGAACGTATCGTAACTCAAGAGGAAGAGAGTCATTGGCAGGATGGTCTTTGGCAAGGTGTTCGTCATACATTGGGTAAGCTTGATCAATACGTACGTATTCAACATCATGATGAGCCACTGGCTCCGTTAGTGTCTGATACACAGCAACATGCACTCGTACAAAATTTACGATTAATGTTAGCGCAAGCACAAATTGCTTTATTGCGAGAAGAGGCAACGATTTATCAACACAGCCTAGAGCAGGCCGTCCGTTGGTTAAATAAACACTTTACGCATTTTTCAGAAAAACAGGCGTTGATTGATGCGATTACAACATTACAGCAACAAACGATTATAAGTGATTTACCCGATGTGTCGGCGTCGTTAGAGCGTGTAAATGCATATATTCAAAGTGGTCGACATGCATCCAATAAAACATTGGCGCCAACAACAAAAAAAGAAACATCGTCTACAAAAGCGGCGACAGAAAAAGTAGCGCCTGAAAACACACCGACTCCAAGTGGTAAAACACCTCAGGAGACCGCGCTATGAAACGTTTATTGTTATTGCTGTGTGGATGTTTGGTGTTAGGTGCTTTTTTAGTTTACCAAATGCAAAATGATTCAGGCTATGTATTAATTGTATGGGGCGAAACCAGTATAGAAATGAGTATTTGGTTTGGCCTTGCTGTGTTGTTGGCCATGCTTTTTATATTGTATGTTGTGATCACAGTCATTCGTGGTGGTTTTCGTGGTGTATCTGCGACCAAACAAAAAATCACTGGGTATAGCAGCGGAAAAGCACAGCAACAAACAATTGCAGGCTTAATTGATTTTATTGAAGGCGATTGGTCGCCTGCCCATAAAAAATTAACCCGTGCAGCTAAAAAAGTAACATCACCTATTATTAATTATTTGGTTGCCGCACGCTGTGCTTATGAAATGAATAATGAACAAGAGGCGTTACAGCTATTACATCAAGCAGAAAAAAGTGCGAGCCAATCAGATCTTGCTGTGGCATTAACGCAAGCAAGAATGCAATTATCAAATCAACAATTTGAGCAAGCATTGGCTACTTTGGCTCGCGCAGAAACATTAAATCCAAACCATACCGTTGTGTTGTCATTACAACAGCAAGTTTATGTTGCACTAAAAGACTGGAAAGCGCTTAAGCAATGTTTGCCAAAACTTCATCAGAAAAAAGTAGGCAGCGTTGAGCAACGTTATCACTTAGAGCAAACGTTATATCAAGAATGTATGGCAGACACTATCGAAAAAAACCAATTGGCATCTGCAGAAGAAAAATACGCGGCATTGCAAAAATCGTGGAATGATACTCCAAAACATTTTCAAAAAGATAAAGCGATTATATCTGCTTATGTTAATGAGTTAATGGCGTTAAAAAAATATGATCTTGCCGAAGAAGTTTTATCTCGTAATATAAAAAATCAATGGTGTGATAAGTGGGTAGAAATGTATGGTTTGATTGTATCTACTCAGCCAGAGCAACAATTACAAAATGCAGAAAAGTGGAAAAAAATAGAATCAAAAAACGCCATCCTACAGTTAACATTGGGTCGTTTGTGTTTGCAAAATAAACAATGGGGGCGCGCTAAAGATTTTTTTCTAGAGAGTTTGCGCTTGCAACCACAAGCGGCAACTTATGCTGAGCTTGCGCGGTTATATCGTTTTTTAGGTGATGAAAAAGAAAGCCAAGAAAGTGATCATCAAGGTTTATTGCATTCCGTTGATGCTTTAGTGGCAGTGCCTACTTTGGAGCAAGCTGCGCATTAATGATGGTGCTCATCGATGGGTGAGCACCTATACAATGCCTTGTGTTGTATTATACTTTTTTTACAAATTGCGATTTTAATTTCATTGCGCCAATACCATCAATTTTACAATCAATATCATGATCGCCGTCTACAAGGCGAATATTTTTAACTTTAGTGCCTACCTTAACTACCGATGAAGACCCTTTGATTTTTAAATCTTTAATGACGGTAACTGTATCACCGTCTTGTAATGGATTGCCGTTCGCATCATGAATAATTTTCTCGTCGCTTTCTTCACCCGAGCCATCTTTAGACCATTCGTGACCGCATTCGGGGCATACCAACATAGTGCCATCTTCGTATGTATATTCAGATTTGCATTGAGGGCAATTAGGTAAGTCAGACATAATGAGTAAATCCTGTAGTATTTTGGCGTTGGCTTATGGTGGTCTATACGGTGCTTTAGTGTATGTGAATGAACGTTAAAGGATTAAAGGATTACGATGTAATCCCTAGTTCGTCCCAAATATCATCAACCCGTTGTTTGATGGCATCATCCATTACAATGGGTGTGCCCCATTCACGATCGGTTTCACCTTGCCATTTATTGGTGGCATCTAAGCCCATTTTGGAACCTAAGCCAGAAACGGGTGAGGCAAAATCGAGATAGTCGATGGGTGTATTTTCAATGAGGGTGATATCTCGTGCAGGATCAGTACGAGTGGTGATCGCCCAAATTACATCTTCCCAGTTACGTGCATCCACATCGTCATCGGTAACGATGACAAATTTTGTATACATGAACTGTCGTAAAAAAGACCACACACCTAGCATCACCCGTTTGGCATGACCGGGGTATTGTTTTTTCATGGTGACAATTGCCATGCGATATGAACACCCTTCGGGGGGGAGGTAAAAATCACTGATTTCTGGAAATTGCTTTTGTAGAATGGGTACAAACACTTCATTGAGTGCAACACCTAATATGGCAGGTTCATCGGGCGGACGGCCAGTATAAGTGCTATGGTAAATCGGCTTATTGCGTTGTGTGATACGTTCAACGGTAAACACAGGAAAGCTGTCGACTTCGTTATAGTAGCCAGTGTGATCACCAAATGGCCCTTCATCAGCCATGTCATCAGGGTGGATAACACCCTCTAAAATAATTTCGGCAGAGGCAGGTACTTGTAAGTCATTATTCACGCATTTTACGACTTCGGTTTTTCCGCCACGTAATAAACCAGCAAAGGCATATTCACTTAATGTGTCGGGTACAGGTGTTACCGCACCGAGAATGGTTGCGGGGTCGGCACCTAGTGCAACCGCAACGGGATAAGCTTTTCCTGGATTTTGTTGTTGCCATTCACGAAAATCCAGAGCTCCACCGCGATGACTGAGCCAGCGCATAATTAAGCGATTTTTACCGATGACCTGCATACGATAAATGCCTAAGTTTTGGCGTTCTTTATTGGGGCCTTTAGTGATAACTAATGGCCATGTGACTAGTGGTCCTGCATCACCAGGCCAGCAGGTTTGAATAGGGTATTGGCTTAAATCAACATCGTCGCCAGTGAACTGTTCTTGTTGGCAGGGGGCTTTTTTAACCACCTTGGGTGACATATTTAGCACTTGTTTAAATAGCGGTAGCTTATCCCATGCGTCTTTCATGCTTTTGGGTGGTTCAGGCTCTTTGAGCATGGCGAGTAATTTACCAACTTCACGTAGCGCTTCTACAGATTCTTCACCCATACCCATAGCCACACGTTTAGCAGTGCCAAACAGGTTGGCTAATACGGGGGTGTTATGACCAATAGGATTTTCAAATAATAGGGCTGGCCCTTTTGCGCGCAAAGTGCGGTCGCAAATTTCGGTCATTTCTAAATGGGGATCAACAGGCGTACTAATACGCTTAAGTTCGCCTTGTTTTTCAAGCTGGTTAATAAAGTCGCGCAGGTCGTTATATTTCATAAACAGTCGTTTTTGTGAAGGTTGGCAGATTATACGCAGAAAGTATTCATATGGGGACTTGGAGCTTGTTTCCTTTAAAATGAGTCGATATATTGTGCAAATCGTATCATTTAGTTAGAGCTTGAGGATGTTTTGTGGATGTTTTTGCCGATATTTTTAGTACCTTGAATTTAAAAGGCGCTTTGTACTACCGCACTGATTTTTCGCCGCCTTGGGGGGTGACCGTTCCAGAATATCAGTCAGTGGCACGTTTTCATATTGTGGTACAGGGGTGTTGTGTTGTCACGGTGGATGGTGAGCATATTGAGTTGTATGCGGGAGATATGATTATGATTCCTCGCGGTAGCACACACGTGTTAGCCGATAGCCGTAATACCCAGCCTTTTCCTTTAGAAAAGGTACTGGCAGATACGGGGTATGCGGGCGAAGGAGTATTAGCCATTGGTGAAGGTGACCCTAAGGCATCCACACAAATGGTATGTGGTCATTTATCGTTTCGTGAAATGGCAGACCATCCTATTTTAGAGTCATTGCCAAAATATTTAAAATTGAGCAGTAGCTGTAGAGCTAAGCATCCGTTATTAGATGATATTTTACGCTTGATCGTACAGCGTATTTTTGCCGATCAATTGGGTTCAGAGGCATCGGTGACGCGATTGTCAGAGATTGTTTTTATTGAGTTATTAAAATCAGGCTTAAGTGATGATGAGCGTTTACAATCTATCGTTGATGCTTTTCAGGATCCTAAAATTAGCCATGCGTTACGTTTAATTCATACCCGACCAGAGCATCCGTGGACAGTAGAGTCTTTGGCGTTAGAGGTTGCCATGTCTCGTAGTCGTTTTGCACATCGCTTTCATGCACTAGTGGGGGTAGCTCCTATGGGGTATTTATCTGATTGGCGTTTGCAAAAAGCGCTGGCATTGCTAGAAAGTTCACAATGGACGATACAACAAATTGCTAACCAAGCGGGGTATCAGTCGGCGTCTGCTTTTACGCGCGCATTCTCGGCTAAATTTAAGCAATCACCAAGAGAATATCGCCAGTCAGCTGTATAGTGTGCAAATCGTATCAACTATTAAACACTTAATCTCTATTATTGGGCTATATATTTACTAATTGTCTTGTTTTTACAATACTCTCTTTCGTCAACGCAATAGCGAGAAGGACACGCTTTTATAGCAGAGCTATAAAAATACGTTCTTTAATGATTAACTCTTTACACAACGAACAGGTGATTTTATGAAAAAAACAATATTTAACGCTTCAGGTCTTGCATCTATCTTACTCGTGTCTGCATTGGCACTACCGACAACGGCTTTTGCGGTTGATGAAAATAACGTGGTTTCAGGCTTAACAGCTACAGGCGCACCATTAGGTTTTCATGGCTTTGATCCTGTTGCAACGATTAGTATTGGCAACCCAGTAGAAGGAACAGCCACCTATGCTGCCGTACATGATGGTGTAGCATATTATTTTGCAAGTGAAAAAAACGTGGTTATTTTTAATAAGAGCCCAGAAAAATATATTCCTCAAAATGGCGGGTTCTGTACTTTTGGTGTGTCAAAGGGTAAAAAGTTTGACGGCGACCCACAGTATTCTAGTGTTGTAGATGGTAAATTGTATGTATTTCTTAACGAAAATATATTTAAACTTTTCTTAAAGAACCAACAAGACACCATTGCCAAGGCAGAGAGCCAATGGAAAAATATTCAAAGCACAGCAGCGGTTGAATTGTAATTGCGAGAGTGAGCTAGAAAATAAAAAAGGGCAGAAAATCTGCCCTTTTTTTAATAACCTCAATAAAATATTATCGGGTTGTATGACGAAGATATTAAATATTTTTACCGAGTGATGTACCCGTAGATCGCAAGTCATTACAGGCTTGGATGATGCGGTCAGCCATGTTGCGTTCTGCTTTTTTACCATAAGCGCGTGGATCGTAAACTTTTTTGTTGCCGACTTCGCCTTCAATTTTTAACATGCCATCGTAATTTTTCATTACATGATCGACTACAGGGCGCGAGTAAGCGTATTGTGTGTCGGTATCGATGTTCATTTTAATCACACCGTAGTTGAGCGTTTCGTGAATTTCGTGCAGTTCTGAACCTGAGCCACCGTGAAATACGAGATCAAGATAAGCTTCTTTTCCTAGTGCGTTAATCACCGCATCTTGGCCATCTTTTAAAATAGATGGGGTGAGTTTTACATTGCCAGGTTTGTACACGCCGTGTACGTTACCAAATGTGGCTGCCAGCATGAAACGACCCATAGAGCCAAGTTCTTTTGCCGCCATTACCATGTCTTCTGGTGTGGTATATAGTTTGTCTGCTGCTACATTTGATGTGTCGTGGCCGTCTTCTTCACCACCTACAATACCGGTTTCAATTTCTAAAATAATATCGTTTGCCACACATTCTTTCATAATGCGTTTTGATTCGGCGATGTTTTCTTCCATTGGTAATGCCGAGCCATCATACATATGCGAACTAAATAAGTTAGGCAGGCCTGCGGCACGACGCTTTTTAGTTTCTTCAATGAGGGGCATTAAAAAAGGTTCAACAAATTCAGGGTGGCAGTGATCAGTATGTAGTGCAATATTTACGTCGTATTCTTCGGCCATAATGTGCGTGTATACCGCAAGTGCAACTGCGCCTTTTACCATTGAGCCAACACCTTGGCCCGAAGCAAATTTACCGCCGCCGACAGAAACTTGAATAATACCGTCAGAGTTTGCTTCTTTAAATGCAAGCAATGCGGCATTAATTGTTTCGCTAGAAGAAATGTTAATAGCAGGGTAAGCAAATTTATTTTGTTTAGCATTGTCTAACATTTGACAATATTGTTCGTAATTAACGACAGGCATAATGTTGTCCTTTCGGTTTTTTGTTAGGTAATAACGGCACAAAAAATAATGCGGTGCGCCGTTGGTGTTTTATATAAATATATTTTGTATTAAAAAAGAGTGATTAACTTTTTGCTCTTTCTTCTAGTATTGCTACAGCAGGCAGTGTTTTGCCTTCAACATATTCTAAAAATGCGCCGCCACCTGTAGAGATGTAAGATACTTTGTCAGCAATGTCATATTTGTCTACTGCGGCCAGTGTATCGCCACCGCCAGCAATAGAAAAGCCAGCGCTATCAGCAATGGCCAGTGATAATGCTTTGGTGCCTTGACCAAATTGATCAAATTCAAATACACCAACAGGGCCATTCCATAAGATTGTTTTTGCATCTTTAATAATGGCTGCTAATGCAGCGGATGTGTCAGGGCCAATATCAAAAATCATATCGTCAGCATTGACATCGTTTGCATTTTTTAATGTGGCAGTTGCTGTTTCAGAAAATTCGGTACCTGTGATTACATCAGTAGGTACAGGAATGTTGGTTTTTTCCATTAGCGCTTTTGCATTGGGGATTAGGTCTTCTTCGTACAGAGATTTACCAACGGCTTGTCCGCTAGCAGCTAAGAATGTATTGGCAATACCGCCGCCCACAATAATTTGATCCGCTTTTTCGGCGAGTGTTTCTAATACGGTAAGTTTTGTTGATACTTTTGAACCGCCAACAATTGCCACCATTGGGCGAGCGGGATTGGCGAGTGCTTTTTCAAGTGCATCTAATTCGCCTGCCAGTAATGGGCCTGCGCAAGCAACGGGTGCATATTTAGCAACGCCATGAGTAGAGGCTTGTGCACGATGTGCGGTACCAAAGGCATCCATCACAAAAATATCACACAGCGCTGCGTAATCTTTAGCGAGGGCTTCGGCATCTTTTTTCTCGCCGACATTAAAACGTACATTTTCAAGTAATACGACATCACCATTGTTCAGTTCAATACCGCTTTTCCAATCGCTGATGACAGGTACTTGTACATCAAGTAAGTCTGATAGATGGTTGGCGACAGGAGCCATTGAAAACTCATCGGCAAATTCCCCTTCGGTTGGGCGACCTAAATGAGACATTACAATGACTTGTGCGCCTGCGTTACGGGCAAGTTCAATGGTAGGAAGTGCTGCGCGAATGCGTGCATCTGAGGTCACTTTTCCGTCTTTTACGGGTACGTTTAAGTCTTCGCGAATTAATACACGTTTGCCGTTAAGGTCTAAGTTGCTCATTGATAATACGTTCATGGTTTACCTTATTTTTCTCTACTAATATTTAATGGGATGTGTTCATTAACTGTTGAGTGACGTCGAGCATGCGATTGGCAAAGCCCCACTCATTATCGAACCACGTTAAGACTTTGACTAATGTGCCACCCGCAACGCGTGTTTGGCTGGCATCAACAATACCTGAGCGCGGATCATGATTAAAATCGCATGAGGCCAAAGGTTCTTCGGTATAACCGAGAATATTTTGTAAGTGTGTTGTGGATGCAGCGAGTAAAGCCGCGTTGATTTCGTCAGCAGTGACTGCGCGTTTAACGACAATGGATAAATCCATTGCTGAAACGTTTGCAGTAGGCACGCGCATGGCTTGGGCTTCAAAACAATGGGTGAGCTCAGGCAATATGCGATCAATCCCTTTTGCTAAGCCTGTATCTACAGGGATAATCGATTGATAGGCGCCGCGGGTTTTGCGTAAATCTGTATGGTGATAAGCGTCGATGACAGGTTGATCATTCATGGCAGAATGAATAGTGGTAATCAAGCCGCTTTCGATACCAAAATTGCGGTGCAATGTATCAATCACAGGCACAATACAATTGGTTGTGCAGGATGCGTTAGAAATAATAGTGTCACTGCTTTTTAGTGTTTTTTCGTTGATACCGTAAATAATGGTGGCATCGACACTGGCTTCGGCAGGTTGTGAAAACAACACTTTTTTGGCGCCTGATTGCAGATGTTTTTCTGCTGTGAGTCGATCCGAAAAAGCGCCTGTGCATTCCAGCACCACATCTACATTGAGTGTTGCCCAAGGTAGGTTTTCAATATGTTCTTCGTGAAAAATATGAATGCTATTACTGCCGATAGACAATTGGTCTTCGTGCAAATTTACCGATTGCGCCCAACGTCCATGGGTGGAGTCGTACTGTGTTAAGTGTGCAATGGTTTTTTTATCGGCCAGTTCATTAATCGCGACAATATGAATCTGATCACTGAGTTCGGCTTCGTATAACGCGCGTAAAACGCAGCGCCCGATACGACCGTAACCATTGATAGCGATATTGATAGGCATTGTGTGATTTATTTACCGTGTGAAGAAGAGCTGTTGCAATGATGTTACAGCGTTGCACATTATTTACGTACAACGCTGTGATTGAGTTTATTCGGCCAGTAGTTCGTCAGCCGTGGCGAGTACATTGTCTAATGTAAAGCCAAAGTGTTCCATGAGTACATTACCTGGTGCTGATTCACCAAAGGTAGACATACCAATAATGCGTCCTTCTAAGCCAGTAAATTTATACCAGTAGTCTTCATGGGCGGCTTCGATAGCAATGCGTGCGCCTACTTCGATTGGTAATACAGATTGTTTGTAGTCTTCGTCTTGTGCGCTAAATAGCTCGGCACAAGGCATAGAAACAACGCGAATCTTATGGCCTTTTTCGGTGAGTGCTGTGGCTGCTTGTGTGGCTAATTCGACTTCTGAGCCCGTTGCAATAAAGATAAGATCAGGCTCGCCATTACAATCAACTAATACATATCCACCTTTAGCGACATTGCTTAATTGTTCGTTGTTACGCGGCATAGGTGCTAGACCTTGGCGAGAGAAGATCAGTGCGCTAGGGCCGTCGCGACGCTCGATGGCTGATTTCCAGCAAACAGCAGATTCTACGGTGTCGCATGGGCGCCATGTGTGTAGGTTAGGTGTGGCGCGTAGAGATGTGATTTGCTCAACAGGTTGGTGTGTTGGGCCATCTTCGCCTAGGCCAATTGAGTCATGGGTGTAAACAAAGATGCTTTGTTGTCCCATGAGTGCCGCCATACGTACTGCGTTACGAGCGTATTCCATAAACATCAAGAAGGTGGCGCCATAATTAACAAAGCCGCCATGTAAAGCAATACCATTCATCATGGCGCTCATACCAAACTCACGTACGCCGTAATATAGGTAGTTACCACTGGCATCGTTGGCTTCTACGCCCTTGGCACCTGACCATAAGGTGAGGTTAGAGCCTGCAAGGTCAGCAGAACCGCCAAGTAATTCGGGAAGTAATGGGCCAAATTGGTTAAGGCAGTTTTGTGATGCTTTACGTGAGGCAATCTTTTCTGCTTTGTCTTGGCATTCTTGAATATATGCATCAGCTTTTTCGCTAAAATCGGCGGGCAATTCGCCATCGACTACGCGACGTGTAAATTCAGCAGCCAGTTCTGGATGTTCCGCAGCGTAAGCATCAAATTCTGCTTGCCATTCCTTTTCGGCAGCCATCCCTGTTGTTTTGGCATCCCAACCTTTATATACATCTTCTGGGATCACAAAAGGATCGTGTTTCCAGCCTAATGCTTCGCGGGTAAGTGCGATCTCTTCTTGGCCTAATGCCGCGCCGTGGCAAGACTCGGTGCCTTGTTTATTGGGTGAGCCAAAACCAATAACGGTTTTGCAGCAAATAATGGTAGGTTTATTGGTTTCGGCACGCGCCGCTTCAATGGCCGCTTTAATGGCTTTGCTGTCGTGGCCATCAACATTAGGGATGACTTGCCAGCCATATGATTCAAAGCGCTTAGGTGTGTCATCGGTAAACCAGCCTTCTACTTCACCATCAATAGAAATACCATTGTCATCGTAGAATGCGATTAATTTACCAAGGCCAAGTGTACCCGCGAGTGAGCACACTTCGTGAGAGATACCTTCCATAAGGCAGCCATCACCCATAAATGTGTACGTATAGTGATCTACGATAGTGTGATTGTCGCGGTTAAATTGTGCAGCTAAGATTTTTTCTGCTGCAGCCATACCAATGGCGTTACTGATACCTTGGCCAAGTGGGCCTGTGGTGGTTTCAATACCAGGTGCGTAGCCATATTCAGGGTGGCCAGGTGTTTTAGAGTGTAATTGACGGAAATTCTTTATTTCTTCGATGGGTAGGTCATAACCTGATAAATGCAGTAATGAATATATCAGCATAGAGCCGTGACCATTAGAGAGTATAAAGCGGTCTCTATCTACCCATTCAGGATTTGCAGGGTTATGTTGCAGGTAATCGTTCCATAATACTTCGGCGATATCAGCCATTCCCATAGGGGCGCCCGGGTGGCCAGAGTTAGCTTGTTGTACGGCATCCATACTAAGTGCGCGAATGGCATTAGCAAGTTCATTGCGAGAAGGCATATGCGAGGGTTTCCTGAATTGTAATAATGAATGTGATGTAGCTAAAGTGATGTAGCAAAAAAGGCCGCTATTTTCGCATATTTAATAGGCGGGGGACAGCCATTCTATAGCTCTAGGGCATTGTGAAAGGCGTGCAAATGGTATTTTTTAAGGTATGGGATGAGTTTTTGGATAAAAAATAGGGTGAAAGTGGTTTATTGACTTATCTGTTGATTAATTAGTGGACAGCTAGGCGCTTGTTCTCTTGTGCTTTCGTAATGTTCAGATGGATCAGTAACGATTTGATCGCGTCCATTTTCTTTGGCTAGATAAAGCATAGAATCTGCAGTCTTGAGGAGTTGTTCTTTATTAGTTTGCATGTTGGGGCAAAAAGTTGCTAGACCAATACTGACAGTAATATAGGGTGCTGTACTTGCGTTTTTGTTAGGAATGGCCAGTTGGCGAATGGCGGTGAGGAGTTGGTTGAGCAATTGCTGTGCATGTTCTGTATTCGTATTACCATAAACAATCACAAATTCTTCGCCCCCATAGCGAGCGCAAATATCACTGGGGCGCTGAGTGAGTTTTTTGAGTAGCTGGGCGATATGCTGTAAGCATTGGTCGCCAATAATATGGCCGTAGGTGTCGTTGAGAATTTTAAAGTGATCAATGTCTATGATGGCAAGAGAAATGGGCGTTTGTAAGCGAGAGCAACGCTGCCATTCTAAATCGAGAAATTCATCGAAATGTCTACGATTGTATAACGTGGTTAAAGGGTCAATTTTGGATAAGATGCGGACTTCTTCTTCGGCTATTTTACGCTTGGTAATATCGCGATGTGAAATTACAAAATAGGTGGTGTCGCCATTAGTGAATGATGTGGCGCTCATCATAAACCAGCGTTTTTCTGATGGGCTATTGCAGGGGTATTCTAGGTAAAATTCTCGACGGTCACCATTAATGACATCGTTAATACCATCAAAGGCATTTTGTCCAAAGCTATCGCCATTTCTGGCTGCCTTCTCACATACCGCAAGATAATTTGAGTTTTCCCAATGATTAGAACCACCATTGTTGTCACCGAATGTGTTCCATGATCGATTCACATACAGAACACTGCCTTGGTGATCAATCACAACAATATGATCTTTAATGGCATCTAATATTGATTTTAAAAACTCAGGCGCTTGCATCATTACTTTTGCATAATCCTTTAGAGTTGCAAGTCAAGTATAGTAAGTAAAGTGGCGTCTTGACAATAAAAAATAAAAGCGTATGCGCTAGTATGTGACAAGATAAGCCTTTATCATGGTTTTATGTGGTTTATTGACGCCTTATTCTCTATAGAATTTCACCTTTTATTTTTAATTGCTCTTTTGGCTAACACGCTCTCTGCGATGGCAGGTGGTGGTGCAGGCTTATTGCAGTTACCTATTTTATTATTTATGGGTTTGCCATTTGGTGTAGCGCTCGCAACGCATAAAATTGCGACTGTTGCTTTGGGTTTAGGTTCGACCTTACGTTATCGTAAGGAGCGTATAGTTGATTTAACATTTTCTCTTTTTATTTTGGCGTTTGGTTTGCCTGGCGTTGTTTTGGGTGCCATGGTAATTCTGAATGTTCCTGACCGCATGGCTACTGCTAGCTTAGGGATATTAACCTTGGCTTTAGGAATATATTCGATTTGTAAGCCTCAGTTGGGTCAAGATTTTCAACCTAAAAACCGACATGTCTTAGGCCTGCTGATTGGCGGCGTGGTTACGTTTACGATTGGTTTTATCAACGGTTCGCTAACCTCAGGTACAGGATTGTTTGCCACGTTATGGTTCGTACATTGGTTTGGTCTAGACTATAAGCGGGCAGTGGCTATGACGATGATACTGGTTGGCTTTTTTTGGAATGGCACAGGAGCCATTACATTATCGTTATTAGGTGATGTGAAATGGGCTTGGGTAGTTCCTTTGGTTGCAGGTTCTTTTGTGGGTGGATATTTAGGCGCGAATATTGCTGTTCAGCAAGGTAATCGTTGGATTAAACGTTTGTTTGAAGGCTTGACTATACTGACAGGGGTGTCGTTGTTAGCAAAAATCTTTTGGTAATATCACATCATTTTTAGCACCATAAAAGTGCGCAATTTTATGATGAACAATAAATACTTAGACAATAGTAAAAGGTGGCTTGTTGGCTTTAGAAAATGCCTAGATAACCGCGTATGATATTGACTAAATATGAATTATTTTCACCCGCCTATTAAGACTATCGTTGTATGTACAATTATTGTTGCATGATTTTGGAGTATTCATGAAAAAAAATGTGAGTTCGCGCTCTACCACTCAAAAAGCGTTAAAAATTAATTTAGATGAAAAAAAATACGGCACAATTGTTGAAATTGGCGCAGGCCAAGAAGTGGCACGACAGTTTTTCTTAGCTGGTGCGGCGGCAGGCACAATAGCAAAAACAATGTCTGCTTATGATATGAAATTTTCTGATGCTATTTATGGGGTTGAAAAAAGCCGACGTTACGTGAGTAAAGCGCGTGTTCAATCAATGATGGAAACTGAGTTTCAGTTAGTGATTGATCGAGTAGGCTCAGTAAGAGCAAAATCTACACGATATTTTGCTTATGCAACCACCGTGCAGGCAAAAAGTTTTAATCGAGATAATGAATGCCATGCATGGTGTGGCGTGCGTTTGCAGATGTACCCAGGAGCGGAGCCTTCGGAGGTTATCATCCATGTGCGTATGCGTGATAAAACGGCAGAATTACAACAAGAAGCATTGGGCATTATAGGTGTAAATTTAATTTATGCCGCTTATTATTATCCCGAATCTACTAAAGATTTAATTGATTCATTAACGGATAATATTGCTTCTGACCGTATCGAGATTGACTGTATTAATTTTAGCGGCCCCTATTTTGAAGACGTAGATAATCGCGAGGTGAATTTACATCTTATTCGCTGTTGGAAAACGCGAGCTATCATGTTTAATTCTGACGGTACGGTTGCAGTACCTGCTGAGATGCTATACAAAAAAAATGTACTAACCACACGAGGTTCTTTTCAGCCAGCCACTAAATTAAATGTTGATATGATTGAGCAAGGATTAAACTCATTCACGCAGCAAAAAGGGGTGAGCCGAGAAAACACAGTAGCCATTGCGGAAATCTCTTTAAATGATGCACGCGGTAATGATTTGAATGTATCAAAGAAAGATCTTATTGAGAGAGTGCAATTGCTGAACTCTTTGGGTTACTCGGTATTAATTTCAGATTACACGCGTTATTTTTCATTACGTGAATACTTTAGGCAATATACGCAATTACAAATTGGTATTGTGGTTGGCATGATTAATATTAATAGTATTTTTGATGAAGAAAGCTATCGTGGAGTTGAAGGCGGCATCTTAGAAGGTTTTGGTAAATTGTTTCCTGATAATACGCGAATGTATATTTACCCCGAAATGTCCGAAGAGGGCGATGTACGAGAATTTACATCGGTCACTGTGCCGAGCCATTTACGATTTTTATATCGCCATCTTTTGGAAAATAATTTTCTATTTGGTATTGAAACTAGCGACCCTGAATTATTTAAAATTCATTCGCGGGATGTGTTAAAACACATTCAATCAGGCGGTAGTGGTTGGGAAGATCATCTACCCGATGGCGCGGCGGGAAAAATTATTTCAGGTGGCTTGTTTAATTATAAAGCATAGGCACTATTGGTGCAGTGACGTTACAGATGGATCCTTGATAGATGGTATTGTGCTGATTTTTGATAGTTGTACTGCATCAAGTGGTTCAGGCTGATGAAAATGATAGCCTTGGGCATAGTGAATCCCTATGCGCTGTAAAATATCAGCAATTTCTTTTGTTTCAACAAATTCTGCGATAGTTTTCATATTAACATTTTTTGCCAACTCATTAATGCTTTTTACCATTACTTGATCAAAGTCATTGCTGGCTAAATTTTTAACAAACAGGCCATCAATTTTTATGGCATCCACGGCTAAATTTTGCAAGTAAGCAAAAGATGAAAGCCCAGAACCAAAATCGTCAAGCGCAAATCGACAACCAATAGAACGCAAGTTTTTAATTAATCGTTGTGCTTGATTAATGTCATTGACTGCGGCGGTTTCTGTGATTTCAAAACAAATTTTATGGGCAGGTACCGATGTATTGCTGAGTGCGTCTTTAAGAAAATGATGCATTTCTTTACTGGCGAGTGATTTTCCTGATAAATTAATTGAGCAGGTATCAATCATTGCTGTTTTTTCGGGGTGTGCTTCTAGCCACGCTATAGTATTGCTAACAACCCAGCGGTCTAGTCGTGTTATAAGATCAAAACGCTCAACAGTATTCATAAAATAGCAAGGTGCGACAATGCTATTGTCTTCGGCAATCATGCGAATAAGAATTTCAAAATAGTGTTCGCCACGGTTATTTTCTTGTACGCCTGTAATGCGTTGGTGATATAAAACAAAACGATCTTCTTCTAATGCTTTGATTACATCGTTGTAGACCTTGGTGTCGTTGCGGATAGAGTTTAATCGGTCATCATTTAAGATCATAATTTGTCGATTGTCTCTGCCGCAATCTTTGGCAACAAAGCAACCTGCATCTGCCGTATTGATCCATTCACTACTGGGAATTGAGGGGTCAGTTACAAAGGCCATACCAATGCTGGCGCTTATTCGATAAATAGCCCCTCCTCTTTCAAAGTGAATACTCCGTATTTTATTAAGAATACTATCAATACGTTTAATGCATTCATCTTTAGATGTGTTGATAAATAAAATGCCGAATTCATCCCCCCCTAAGCGACCAATAATATTGTTTTTACCTGCGGTTTCTTCTATTTCATTAGCAGCAATAATTAATAGCTCGTCACCTGCAGCATGGCCACAGTTATCGTTTACTGCCTTAAATCGGTCAATGTCAATAATGCATACGCATAGGTCGTGTTGCGATTCTGGCGCTTCAGTTAATAATGCTTTTACTCTTCCATTTTGCACGGGAATTTTGTTGATAAAACAATGTATTTGATGATTAATTTTTTTGTTTTTAGCAAAGGCGAGTTCTGTCTTTCTAGAAAATTCTCGGCGATTGTATAAATTGGTGAGTGGGTCGTGCAGTGCTTGTAGTAATAGTTTTTTTTCGGTACTTTCTATTTGCGTAGAAAGAAATTTAACTTCTTTGGGGCCGCCATGTTCTATTTTGTGTTCTTCGTCTTCTTCTATTGTTTTTACATGTTGGATCAGAATTTCTATAGGTTTAGATATGCTTTTGTAAATCCATATCCAAATAAAGAAAACAAATACGCCATAAAATACGCGAATAGAATATGAATGAATTATATTTTGCTGCGTATATTTTTGTGTAACGCTACGGTGTTCTTCATTAGCTGTATGTAATTTTTGAGTAATGTTTTCTAATATGGTTGTTAATGAATCAGAAAGAGTATCAAACTCGGTAAGAAGAGTGTATAGCTGGCTTTCTCTGTTTTCGTAAGAAAGTGTTTTGCTTGTATTGAGTAGCGTTAATGTCTTGCTAATAATGTTTTTCGCGTTAGCTAATTCTTGTGTGTGACGTTTCTGCAATAAAGAATCTTTTTTGGCATTAATCTGTTGAATAAGAAGGTCTCCCATTCTTAATGCGCCAGGTAATAGATAGTTTTGATCAGAGCCTAAAATAAGGTCTATAGAAATAATGTATTGCAGAGAGTCGTTTTTTAATCGGTCTATGTCTCGTGTTGCAATATTATATTGATATTCTAGCTCTACTAGATTTTGTGTTTTTTGTTGGTAATTTGATAATAGGGCTTCCATGCCATAGCCCAAGCCAAGGCATGTAAGAATGAGAATAGCGAGGTAGTGCTTAATTTTCATCGTGTATAAATAGGTTGGCCTAATGTTGTTGGCTTAAACGAAATAATTTTTCGCCAGCTAATTCTGTGGCAGTATTACATTGGCTTTTATCGCTAATGTTCTTTCCGAGAGTTTGTTGAAATTCGCGTGCTATTTCGTCATTTGGCCATGGCTGACTTGGTTGAATGTCTAGAACAGTACCATCGTTTGAAAACAACCAATTAAAGGCGCCTTTATGCCCGTACTGCTCCCATTTAGCATAAACAATAGTGCCTAATTTTTCTGTTGACGTGCTAACTTTATACGTTTTAATACTTGTGGGGTACACCATATTAAAGGTTATTTTCTCGTGTTTTTTTGTAGTGTTATGTTGTGGTGTGATTGCGGTAATAGATAATGCTTTTTGAGGGCTAAATTGTGAGTAAGTTAATTTTTCACGTTGTGCACGGTGAATATCTTTTTGCCATACGCTTTCTGTCACGGCAATAGTTTTTAGTGCCGATTTAATAATGGCTTGTTTTAGCCCTGTACTTTTTGCAGTAAATGATGTGTTTGACTCAGAATTATTTAGCTCACTTTTCTGGTCAATTAACGCATTGAGTTCATCAAATGTTTTATTGTTAACCAGAGCTTTTATTTCAGAAATAAAAATGGCGTCACGGCATTGTTTGTTGCGGCAGCGCTGAAAATAGCTGTCTTTAATCGTCATGTCAGGATTAAGCGCCCAAACAATTTCAATGAGGCCAAAATCTGATAATTCGGAACGTGCATGAATAAAACCCAGAGGCATTTTTTTATCCATTACAATGTAAAGGGTGTGCTTTCCTAATTCATTAAATAGTAATGTAAAAGGTAGGCGTTGCGAAACGGCATCACGGCTAGATCGGTCAACCTCTCGGGTAATTGAGCGATGGTGGCTTGCATTTGGATACAGCATATTGATAGCGCTAACGGGATCACGTAAAGAGCAATACGCCGCATAACTATGTGCGCTATAAATCCCTGCAAGAATAATGATGCTAGAAAAAAGTAATTGGCATCGAGTCGTTAAAGGATTCATTGTGGGTACCTCTTATAGACGTATTCTAAATTGAATATTGACAGTGGATGTATTGTTGGCACTTTGATCGGCTAGCGTTTTTAACCATGCGGCACTCACATCTATTTTATTTGTGATGAACCATTGGCTACCTAAGGTAAAAAAACGTGTGTCAATGGTGCTATTCAGCTCTCGTGTACGGTATTGCCATTGATTGTAAATTTTTACGTTATGACTGGGGTTGTTCCATGCGATTTCAAAAAAAGCATTGTTGGTGTCTGTGTCGCCATTATCGCCTGTGGAAATTTCGCTGATAAATTCCCAATGATTATAATAATGTGTCCAATCGATACCTATGCGACGTCGGGCAACGGTGTTATTGCCAGAGACAATATCGCCATCAAGAAAAGAGAACCCCCATATAGTATTTAGGGTGGATAATGTACCTATACGTCCAGAAAATATAGAAGGATCAGTATTGTCGATAGAGTCATTCGTTATGTTGTTACCTGTGCCTCTAGTGAGTGCAATCTCATACTCTATAGAGGGAAGTACGCCATTAATACTGGCGCCCCAATCGGCTTTAATATTGCGATCAGAAGCGGTGAATTGACGTAAAGTGCCATTGCTATCAATGTTTTGTTCAAGTCCAAAGGGAACTTCAAAGTGGCCTGCGCGTATATTAAAACCGCCACGGCTGAGACCAGTGTAATTAATATTTGCTATGCGCCAATTTAGTGCCCCGTCGTTACCATCACTAAAAAAAGAAGGCGGAGACACGCGATTGTTGAGCTCTATCCAATAGGGTTGAAAAACGATGGTGGCTACGTCGCGTCCGTGACTCACAATTTTGCTGTAAAAATCAAATCCCACAACGTGTTGTGCAAATACTTCGTGGTGATCATTGGCTTTTGTTGTGTCGGTGTATCGGCTAGAGGTATCAATGGCCCAACGAGTGTTGTCCGATAAATTCAGTGCGGCATTGGCTTTAGGTGTGCATAGCGTAGCCAATATACAGGCCGTTGTGATTGCGAGTACTGTTTTTGATGACAGATCAGCAGTGTAGGTGAGTGTTTGGGTTTTACTATCACTATGCACAACGATGACCTCTCTGGTTGTGTGGCTACAGATGTAATACCTAGTACTTATAGTGAATAAGTTTAGTGGAGGCGTGACAAAAGTACATACATCTACTAGATCAATAAGTTGCTATGAGCGCGTGCTATAGATCGTTTTGGATTTAGCCCGTTATGTTTTTATAGCTTTTGTGGTGCGTTTTTATTGTAAGCGACACATCTATATCAAGATTTTTTGATATAGATGTGTCTTCCTGCTATAGTGCCATTATGAAAATGGTACAGCCCTGCTTTGCAGATATATCAATTTTGAATAAAGCCGCTGGCGATCCTTTGCGTTTAGAGGTGTTGCGAGTGTTGGCGCAAGATTCTTATGGTGTATTAGAGCTTTGTGAGATTTTTCAATACAAGCAGTCAGGAATGAGCCACCACTTAAAAGTATTGGCAGAAGCAGAATTAGTTGCTAAGCGCAGAGAAGGTAATTCGATTTTTTATAGCCGAGCAGTGCCTAATGCGACAAAAGGCCTCATGTTCTTGCAGCAACAACTGTACGTCACTATCGATGCGATAGAGATGAGCGATGTAATGCAGCAACGGCTACAGCAAGTAAAAGAGGGGCGTACCAATGCCTCACAGCAGTTTTTTGTACAACAGGCCGATAAATTTAAAGCGCATCAAGATTTAATAGCAGAATACCCCGCTTATGGTGATGCAGTAGCTGAGTTGTTACGTAAGACTTTGCCAAGCTCGGATGCGGTGGCTGTTGAAGTGGGGCCTGGGGCGGGTGAGTTTTTACCAGTATTAGCTACACACTTTCAGCAAGTGATAGCCTTAGATAATGCACCAACAATGTTAACGCAAGCAGAACAATATTGTGTGCAGCAGGGCGTTAGTAATATTGAATTTGTTCATGGTGATACCTCTTTTTTAGTTGCCACAGAGCTGAGTGTTAATTGTGTGGTAATGAATATGGTGTTGCACCATACGCCGTCGCCTGCGGACATATTTACAGATATTGCCGCTGGCTTGCAAAAAGGTGGGGTGTTATTGATCACGGATTTATGTCGCCATGATCAAGATTGGGCAAAAAATGCCTGTGGTGATGTGTGGTTAGGTTTTGATGCTGGTGAGTTGCAGCGATGGGCGTCATTAGCTGGTTTGCAACAGGGGCACAGCAATTATTTAGCGCTGCGAAATGGGTTTCAAATCCAATTGCAGCAATTTACAAAAATGTAAGACAGTCGTCTTATCGTTGAAATTATACTAATAGAGGAAGCGTTAATATGTCAGAGTATTCAGTATTTACATCAGAGTCTGTATCAGAAGGTCATCCAGATAAAATGGCCGATCAGGTATCTGATGCCGTTGTTGATGCCATGTTAAAAGATGATCCAAACTCACGTGTTGCCGTAGAAACATTAGTGAAAACAGGCATGGTGGTATTAGCAGGTGAAGTACGTACCAATACATATGTTGAACTAGAAGATATTGTTCGCAAAGTGATTACTGATATTGGTTATGATTCTCACGAAGTGGGTTTTGATGGCGGCACATGTGCCGTTATTAATGCGATTGGTAAACAGTCGGCCGATATTGCAATGGGTGTTGACGAAGGTGATAACAAAGACCAAGGTGCAGGTGACCAAGGCTTAATGTTTGGTTATGCAACCAACGAAACTAGTGTATTAATGCCTGCGCCTATTTATTATTCGCATCGTTTAGTTGAGCGTCAAGCGCAAGCACGTAAAGACGGAACATTAGCGTGGTTGCGTCCAGATGCAAAAAGCCAAGTGACATTGCGTTATGAAAACGGTAAGCCTGTAGCGATTGATGCGGTTGTTTTATCAACACAACATGATGAAGGAATTAGCCTAGGCGATTTACGTGAGGCCGTGATGCAAGAAATTGTTAAGCCTGTATTGCCTGAAGAGTGGTTACATGCAGACACATTATTTCACATTAACCCAACGGGTAATTTTGTGATTGGTGGGCCAGTAGGTGACTGTGGTTTAACGGGGCGTAAGATTATTGTTGATACCTATGGTGGTATGGCGCGTCACGGTGGTGGAGCTTTCTCAGGTAAAGACCCATCAAAAGTGGATCGTTCAGCAGCATATGCGGGTCGTTATGTAGCAAAAAATATTGTTGCAGCAGGGCTGGCTGATCGTTGTGAGATTCAAGTGTCTTATGCTATTGGTGTATCTGAGCCAACATCTATTTCAATTAACACATTTGGTACTGGTAAATTATCGGATGCTGAAATTTCAGCACTCGTACGAGAGCATTTTGATCTTCGTGCTGGCGGTTTAGTTGATATGCTTGATCTTAAGCGTCCCATTTATCAACCAACAGCTGCTTATGGTCACTTTGGTCGTGAAGAAGAAAATTTCACATGGGAAAAAACCGATAAAGCCGACGCATTAAGAAAAGCATTGTAAGTTTTTAATGACATTAATTTTACAGGGCAGCAAGGCTGCCCACTAAACATAGTTAGAGGTTTAAATCATGAGTGCAGAATTAAAGATTGTAGAAAATTTTACAGATTATAAAGTAGCAGCAAGTACCCCTGAGCAATTTCGTAAAGACGCAGAATGGGGTCGTAAAGAAATTATTATTGCCGAAGGTGAAATGCCAGCATTAATGGCATTACGTAAAAAATATAAAGCAGAACAGCCATTAGCCAATGCAAAAATTATGGGTTGTATTCATATGACCATTCAAACAGCGGTATTAATCGAAACGTTGGTTGATTTAGGTGCGGAAGTACGTTGGTCTTCATGTAATATTTTCTCAACACAAGATCACGCAGCGGCTGCGATTGCAGCGGCAGGTATTCCTGTTTTTGCTTGGAAAGGCGAAACAGAAGAAGAGTTCTTATGGTGTATTGAACAAACCATTATGTCAGAAAAAGACGGCGACCAAATATGGGATGCCAACATGATTTTAGATGATGGTGGTGACTTAACAGAAATGTGCCACAGTAAATACCCCGATATGCTTAATAGCATTCACGGTATTTCTGAAGAAACCACAACAGGTGTTCACCGTTTACAAGAAATGTTAGAAAAAGGTGAATTAAAAGTACCTGCTATCAATGTAAACGATGCAGTGACTAAATCAAAAAATGATAACAAATACGGCTGCCGTCATAGTCTTAATGATGCGATTAAACGTGGTACCGATCACCTATTGTCAGGTAAAAAAGCATTAGTTGTAGGTTATGGTGATGTAGGTAAAGGGTCAGCAGCATCGTTACGTCAAGAAGGCATGATTGTTAAAGTAACAGAAGTTGATCCTATTTGTGCTATGCAAGCATGTATGGATGGTTTTGAAGTGGCGTCACCTTATATTGATGGTGTTAATTTAGAAAACGCAGAATGTATTAATACCGAATTACTGGGCACAACCGATTTGATTGTTACTACAACGGGTAACA
Organism: Candidatus Endobugula sp.; assembly: GCA_965225895.1. Classification (GTDB taxonomy): domain Bacteria; phylum Pseudomonadota; class Gammaproteobacteria; order Pseudomonadales; family Cellvibrionaceae; genus Endobugula. The sequence goes on along the minus strand of CBDDBR010000011.1, from coordinate 2,116,201 downwards.
CCAATGTATGTGATAAATTTATGTTGCAAGCATTAAAACCGGGTGCTGTGGTATGTAATATTGGTCATTTTGATAATGAAATTGATACTGCCTATATGCGTGAAAACTGGCAGTGGGAAGAAGTTAAACCACAGGTGCATAAAATTGCACGTAGTGAAGCAGAAGGCGATCACCTTATTCTGCTATCAGAAGGTCGCTTAGTGAACCTAGGTAACGCAACAGGTCACCCATCACGTATTATGGATGGTTCTTTTGCTAACCAAGTGCTGGCACAAATGTATTTATACGAAGCAAAATTTGCAGACCTTGCTGCCGACGAAAAAGCGAACAGTGTTTATCTAAAAATCTTACCGAAAAAATTAGATGAAGAAGTAGCGGCAGATATGGTGGCAGGTTTTGATGGCGTAATGACTAAGCTAACAAAAACACAAGCAGACTATATTAATGTTGCTGTTGATGGCCCATTCAAGCCAGAAACATACAAATATTAATTTTATAAAGTAACGATAACAAAAGGCTCATAGAGCCTTTTGTTATACGGTAAGGATAATAAAATGAATGATAATAAATTCCGTTTAAGCTTTGAATTTTTTCCGCCTAAAACGGATGCAGGTCGTGAAAAATTAATACACGTACGTGATGATTTAGCGACTTTTTCACCTGAGTTTTTTTCCATGACATATGGCGCGGGTGGATCAACACGTGATAATACGAAAGACTTGGTGAGTGAATTTAATAAAGCCGGGTTTTCTACGGCACCCCATTTATCATTTGGCGGCGATACCGAAGAAAGTATTGCAGCATTAATTAATGAGTATAAATCAGTAGGTGTTGACCGTATTGTTGCATTACGTGGTGACATGCCTTCGGGTATGGGCGGTGCTTCGCAAATGGTGTATGCCAATGAATTAGTAGCATTTATTCGTGAGCGTTTTGGTGAGCATTTTCACCTTGAGGTGGCAGCCTATCCCGAAATTCACCCCGAAGCAAAAAGCTACGGAACCGATATAGCTTTTTTGAAAAATAAATTTGAAGCGGGTGCTAACAGTGCTATCACGCAATATTTTTTCAACTTAGATGCGTATTTCTTCTTTCTTGAAAAATGCGATAAAGCCGGTATTACGCAGCCGATCTACCCAGGTATTATGCCTATCATTAATGTGCAAAACTTATTACGGTTTAGTGCGGCATGTGGCACAGAGGTTCCACGTTGGCTACAAAAGGCCTTAGAAGAATACGGTGATGATCAAGAAAGTATTAAAGCATTTGGTATTGATGTGGTCACGGAGTTATGCGAAGGTCTTAGAGAAAATGGTGTGCCAGGATTGCATTTTTATACAATGAATCAGTCTGAGCCAGTAAAAACAATTGTTAAAAATTTAGGCTTTACTAGCGTATAAGATTGTTAATGTATCTTTATTGCTATATATCGATATCCTCATATTAGTGCCTCTTATTCTTAGAGGCACATACTTCTCTTTTTGTGGTAATCTCTACCTTCATTTTTATTGTTATTAATGTTGATTGCTATGCATGTTCCTAGAATTTATCTTAACCAACCCTTATCCGAAAATATAACGATTGAGTTAGAACCTGCGTCTGCTCATCATATTGCAACAGTCATGCGTATGAAGGTAGGACGCGCAGTCACATTGTTTAATGGAGAAAAACAACAGGGTGTACTGGGTGAATTTACGGCGACATTAGCGTATGTCAGCAAAAAAAGTGTTGCCGTGGCGGTGGGTGACTTTATTCCGCGAGATACAGAGTCTTCGTTGGCTGTAGAGTTAGGCGCGTGTTTAATTAAAAATGATCGCATGGATTGGTTGTTGCAAAAAGCCACGGAGTTAGGGGTGACATCAGTTACGCCCTTGTGGAGTGAATATACCGATGTAAAAATTCCCGCGGATCGTTTAGAAAAGAAAATGAATCACTGGCGGCAGGTTATGGTTAGTGCTTGTGAGCAATCGGAACGTGTCGCGATTCCAACATTAAATATGCCTAAAAAATTGCCTGATTGGTTAGATGTGTCGGCAGATAAAAAAATAGTACTGCATCCGTATGTAGCATCATCTAGTATCAGTGATTCTATGCAGTCAGTTGCTTTGTTGGTGGGGCCTGAAGGTGGTTTATCTGAAGCCGAGGTGGCGTTATCAATAGAGCACCAATTTACAGGCATGGTATTGGGGCCAAGAATATTACGTGCAGAAACCGCACCATTAGCGGCGCTCACCGCTTTGCAATTACAAAGCGGTGATTTTTCGATTTAAAATAGTTTGTCGAATAATTTTTTCTTGAGTTTTTCTTTTAAGTCATCCTTTGCTTTTTCTTTTGCTGCTGCAGCTTGGGCATCAGTATTTGTTGTAGAGGTGTCTACGCCTAATTTATCCAGCAGCTTATTTTTTAGCTTGTCTTTGTTTTTATCGACACTTTTCTTTGTGTTGGCTTTCAGTAGTGCACGGGTATCGATTTTATATTTGGGTGCGGTGAGCGACCCAGTAAAGCGTACGGGTATGGTAATACCTTTAAGGTCGGCTTTATCTTTTCCGCCTTGCCCCGCGTTGGTATTAACTACCACGACAGAAGTTAAGTAATCTACCGTTTGTTTTGCGAGATTGACAGTGCCATCGCCCTTAATTCTAAATGCAGGCGCTTTCATCGATAAATCATTATTAGTGATAATGTCATTATCTAATAGCAATGTTGCCGTCATTTCGGCAAAGCGTGTTGTATCTTCAGTGCTGGCATCCGTTGATGCTTTGGTTTCTTTACGGCGTAACTTATCAATCGTGGCTTGAGCGTCATCCAATATTTTTTTAAGATCAATGCCTTTAATAGCGCCATTTTTTGCTGCCACTTTGATGCTGCCTTTGCTTGATGGTTTGCCGTTATTATCTTTGACGGTGATGTTGGTGCTTAGATTACCAATACCTGAAAATTGATCGGTAATGTCAGCGGCGATGAGTAGTGGTTCTAGGTTTACTTGTTTAAGTTGCGTCACAATAGACAGTGTTGGTTTTGCGGTACGGGCGAGCGATATGGTGCCGTTAAGTTTGCCTTCATACAGATCCAGTGCAGGTTTAATCACCACCTTTTGTTGATTAGATACCACACTAATCACATTGTTTTCTAACACAATATTACTGGCAGTAATTTTTTTTGCACGGAAAGTACCGTTGGCATAAATATCTTTTAACAACACAATTGGGGCAGCTAATGCTTCGGCCGCATTAATTGGCTCGGCAGGTGTTGTATCTTTTGTTGTTGGCTTTTCTTCTACAGGCAAATAGTCGTCAATTACAATGCTGTTTAGTGATAAATCAAAACGGTATTTAGGCTGTGCAAAATGTGTGATGTTAACATCGCCTGTGAGTTGAGTTTGATCAATATTAATGACGGTATTTTTTAATGAGGCACTATTGCTTGTGCCACTAAAATCGCTTGAAAATCCTATCGATGTGAGTGCATTTTTATGGGTAGGTACATAATCAATCGCAAATTTTTTGAGTAGTGGGTGTGCATTAAACGGTGCGACAAGAATATTACCTGTTGCATTTATGTCTTTGTCCCAGTTGCTTACATGCAGTTTTCCCGATACATCGACACCGAGGCTTTGCACCGAAAAACTCGCAATCGACGCGGCAGTATTGTTCATGTCGACGTTAATACTTGGCATTGTCATAGTAAAAGGAATATCTTCGGCACGCCCTTCGAATTGACTGCCAGTGATAGTGGCTAGTGCTTTTTGATGATCGTAGCGTATGTTATCAATATTGGCATTAGCATAGGTGCTGGCCTGCTGAACTGAAAGTGCTAAGTTACTCACCGCCACTTGAAATTGTTCTTGATCAAATTGTAACTGGCTATCTAACGTTAATGTGACAGGGGGCATATCCGTGCTATGTAATTCTCCAGAAACAGAGAATGGCGCAGCAGAGCCACCTAATACATTACCACTGGTGATGGTGAGTGATTTGACTTGGTGGCGAGTGTTATTCGGTTGATCATCAATAATAATATGGCCGTCAGTAATATTGACACCTGCAATGGTGAGTGCGGCGATGGCCTTGGCTTCATTATTGTTGGAGCTTGTTGGTGTTGTTTGCGTACTATTATTGGTATTTTTAGGCGCCGTTTGAGGGTTGCTGGTGTCGCCTGCCGCACTTGCTAGACCATCTAAGCTGTTATGCCCTTTTTTATCGGTAATAAGTTCAATACGGGGCTTTTTAAGTAATATAGTGTCGATTTCTACTTGGCGGCTTAATAAAGGCTTTAACTTCACTTTAACATCAATGGCTTCAACATCGATAAACGGCCCTGCTGTAGGGGTTGATTGGCGAATGGATGCAGGTTGCGATAGAGTGATTCGCCCTGTATTGACGCCAATCCAAGGAAATACAGACAGTGATAAATCGCCTTCAATGGATAAGTCTAAGCCCGTGTGTTCTTTGGCTGCGGTACTGATTTCTTCCTTATAATCATTGGGGTCGAAAAAGTGCGGCAAGGCAATAGCGGCGACGACTAGCAGTAAGATGATGAATACGATTAGGCTAAACAGCGCTTTTATTATCTTCATTATATTCCCTACATAATGTGAGTGTTGGTGATAGGTATAACGTTATAAGGTCTGTATATAGATCTTATGCTTGTGTTTATGTGCTTATTGTAACGATAAGCGGCTAGCTATGTGAATCAAAATAGGTGCCCTGTGTATGAAAGCCGTAGTCGCAGTGTATTTTCTAGTCCATTTTCCGCGTATAATCCCCTTTTTTTGATCTTTCGGAGAATCCCATGAGCGCTCGCACAGCCAGTGTACGCCGCGACACCTTGGAAACTAAAATTCAGGTAGACGTTAATCTAGATGGTACGGGTAAAGCCCAATTTGCCACGGGTGTGCCTTTTCTTGAACATATGATGGATCAAATCGCACGTCACGGCTTAATAGACCTTAACGTGACCTGTGATGGTGATACACATATAGATGATCACCACAGTGTGGAAGATATCGGCATCACTATTGGTCAGGCGGTTGCCAAAGCGGTTGGAGATAAAAAAGGTATTCGCCGCTATGGACATGCGTATGTTCCTTTAGATGAAGCGCTATCGCGTGTTGTGATTGATTTTTCGGGTCGTCCAGCCTTGCTAATGGATATTCCATTTACACAAAAGCGTGTGGGTGCATTTGATACGGAGTTGTTTTGGGAGTTTTTCCAAGGCTTTGTAAATCATGCTCAAGTCACTTTGCATATTGATTGCTTAAAAGGCCATAACGCGCATCACCAAATAGAAACCGTATTTAAAGCGTTTGGTCGTGCCTTGCGTATGGCGATGGAGGCCGATTCGCGTATGGAAGGTGTCATGCCTTCAACCAAGGGCACTTTATAAGGCCTGTAATAGCGAGCATTCGTCAGTGATGTGATGAATGCTCTTTCTCGTCCCCTTATTTTATCAACAGTTATCTTAGGTTAATTCTCGTATGACAACATCGGTTGCAATTATTGATTACGGTATGGGTAATCTACACTCGGTATCGAGTGCATTTTCTCATGTTGCTCCAGATAGCCACATTACTATCACGGCTGACCCAGCTGTTATTGCGCGCGCAGATAAAGTGTTATTTCCTGGTGTGGGCGCTATTCGCGACTGCATGGCAGAGATTCGTCGCTTGGGGTTTGATACCTTAGTACCGCAACTAATTGCAGATGGTAAGCCTGTACTGGCTATCTGTGTTGGTATGCAAGCGCTAATGCAATGTAGTGAGGAAAACGGCGGCGTTGATTGTATGAATGTACTGTCTGGCGATGTTCGTTTTTTTGGTCACGATATGCAGGATGAGCAAGGTTGCAAACTAAAAGTTCCGCACATGGGCTGGAACCAAGTTGAACAAACGATGGCGCACCCCATGTGGGAAGGCATCGATAATCATAGCCGTTTTTATTTTGTGCACAGCTACTTTGTTACTGCGAGTAATACGGCACAAGTGGCGGCACGTTGTGAATATCAAAAAGATTTTGTAGCTGCATTAGCGCAAGATAATTTATTTGCCACACAGTTTCACCCAGAAAAAAGCGATACGGTTGGCTTACAACTGCTCAAAAACTTTATGCACTGGAATGGCAGCGTCTAATTTCATCGCTTCGCATTCTATTATCAAAATATTACAGACTATAAATTTGGAAATTCCCTTATGTTAATTATTCCCGCAATTGATTTAAAAGACGGTCAATGTGTTCGTTTACGCCAAGGTTTAATGGATGATTCCACAGTTTTTGGCGATAATCCTGTCGATTTTGCAAAGCAATGGGTAGACCAAGGTTGCCGTCGCTTGCATCTTGTTGACCTTAACGGCGCCTTTGCAGGTGAGCCAGTAAACGGTGAGGTGGTTACTGAGATTGCTAAGGCATTTCCTAAATTACCCATTCAAATTGGCGGTGGTATTCGTAGTGGTGAAATTATTGAACACTATCTACAAGCGGGCGTGAGCTACGTTATTATTGGTACAAAAGCGGTAAAAGAACCCGAATTTGTTACGGAAATGTGTAAGCAATTTCCAGGTCATATTATCGTAGGGCTAGATGCCAAAGAGGGTCTAGTAGCTACCGATGGTTGGGCAGAAGTATCAGAGGTAAAAGCCACTGATCTTGCTAAACGCTTTGAAGCCGACGGCGTAGAATCGATTGTATATACCGACATTGCACGTGATGGCATGATGCAAGGTGTGAATGTAGAGGCTACGGTTGCGATGGCAAAAGCCTCAAGTATTCCTGTGATCGCATCGGGTGGTATTACTAATATGGATGATATTGTGGCACTAAAAGCACAGGCTCATCACGGTATTTGTGGCGCCATTACAGGCCGCGCTATTTATGAAGGCACATTAGATGTGAAAGAAGCACAGGCGTTATGTGATAAAAAATAAGAGGTCGCGATACTTAAAAATTTTATCTAGTCTAGTTTTTTAACTAGGCTAGATAAATGTTCTTTAAAGCTTTCACAAGTAAGTTGTATTGAGCAAAGCTTTTGTTTTTTGTATTCTGAAATGAATATTTTTCCTAACCTTTGTAGTTTCATTATTTCACTAGGATTAAAGGGAGTGTTTGTTAAATGGGCATTGAATGCTTTTTTTAGATGCCAATGGTTAAGGTTAACAAAAGAAGTGAATTCTGAAAGGTTTTTTTCTTCAAAATATTCGTTATGGCTTAGGTTGGAATATTTTATCAATAGAGTTTTATAAGACTCTGCATTGTCGCATAGATTTGAATACGAATATTTATGCCATTGGTCTTGGAGCCAATGCTTGTCGCCCTCATTTCTTTCAGCTAATGTTCCAAAGTTTAATGGTTCTATATTTCCTTCCCACCATTCGGAAAAAAGTGATGGATATAAATCAATTTCTAATATTGTATTAATGAAATTATATTCTGAAAATTCGTGAGAAAATTTTGTGCTAAATTTGATATCATTTTTACCAGCATATGCTTCACAGACTCTATCCAGTAGCTGTGTGGCGAATGTACAGACGATGTGATAAACATCAATAACTCCACTAAAAGAAAAGCTTTTCTTTTTTATTTTGACATCAAAAAACCACTTTCGTGTTATTCCCAAGCATTCCCCGAGACTAGAATGCTCTAAATCCATGAAGGCTAAATTTTGAAATACTAATATGTCATGAAATATGTCTTGTGTATTTTTAAGAGCTAAGTCCCGAGAATACTCCTGTGGCTTATCGTGATCTCCTAACCCAAGTTTAAGTTTGTAATCAATTTCTGAGCGGATTCTATAAAGCCCACTAATTAAAGATTCTTCTGGAAATATAAGTGCTTGATGCGCGCTTATATTTCTTAAATACTTAAGAATCTCATATTCTTTTACGTTTTTATTTCTATAAATATCGACTTCGTTTTTTAACCAATGTGGAGTATTTTTAATTGAAGTCTCAACGAAAAATAATGTGCTTCGAAGTAAATTATTAAGATTTAATATAAACCGCTTTGGATTATGATATGAAATATCTAGCTGCATTTTGTTTTCATGAACAAGTTCAATATTTTGCACTAAAAGTGGTTCTTCTTGTGCGAGTTGCTCAAAAAAAGGAGAAGTGCTTTCTAGCTCAAACATTGGATATCTCTAATTAACTAGAATGTGGAGGTTCATTTAATTATTAGTTTTCTTAATATTATGAATTTTTGAAGATTTAGGTTTTTTAGCTAACTTGGTTTTTGTTGGGTAGATAGGTGATAAAAGCTGCCAAGCTTCAAGGTTATATGCTGCTGCTAATCTTTCAACGGTTTCTAACCATATTTGTTTTTTCTTGCCTGATTCGATCTGTTGGTAATGTTTTTGACCAAAGCCCGCAATGACACCAAACTCTTCTTGAGTGATGCCGTGCTCTGTTCGTAGTTCTTTTAGCCTTTTACTTAATTGATGTAATGTTGTCATGCATGCGATCATAGGGTACGATGCAAGCACTTGTCACCCTATGATCACTAGTAAAAAAGGCATGTTATGGATAATCATTTAACCAGAAATACCCTAATAGGGCTTACTATTGAGGATACGTTAGCAAACCTAAGTTCTGTTATTGCATTGTTGGGCGACATGGGATTTTACGATGAGGTAGCGGAAGATCGTAAGTTTGGCTTATTTGCGATTCATACTTTAATTAGAAATTCCTTAGAATATGAGATGCTGAGGTTACAGGGCGGTGAGCAGGCTGGGTAAGTGTAAGCCAAGGGCAGTGTATATTCCTTGTGTTTATTTTTGCTGTTGTATATGAGTTACCACACTGGCGGCCAGTTGGCTAAATTCCCCAAAATATTGTAATTGCTGAATATGGCATTGGGGGTGTTGTTGCTGTGCTTGTTGTATCTGTTGTGGAATATCACAGGTAACGTGATTACCTTGGTTAAAAAAGAGTGGGTATAGATCATAATGCTGATAGCCCAATGCAGCACATTGCGTGATGCATGTTTCTAGGTTGGGTGAGGCAATTTCTAAAAAGCAGTGTGTGACAAGGGCATAATCTGTTGCGGTGAGTGCAACCTTGTCGACCAGTTGTTTAAATTCTTCGTTGGCCTCAATCTTGCGGCTGCCATGAGCCATCATAATAAGTACGGAAGGGGGATGGTTATTCATTTTCACTTCTCACATAAACCGTTATGTTGCTTTCGTTACTTTCGTTGATTGCTTGACTTGCGTTGTTTGGGATTGTTTCGATACTGACGGTGACAGTGATGGGGCGACAACACACAAAGCAGTCTTCAATATACTCTTGAAATGGCTCTGATGGATCAATCAGTAATTCAATGATCTCACCACAATAAGGGCAGTGGCATTTATTCGTTGTTAACATAGGCGTTTAGCGTGAGCTTATTGGGGTAAATTTACGTACAATAGTGGGTATTCATTTTTACAGACTTATTAATCATTGACTATGAAATATATTGGACAGCCTGATTTTTCGCATCAGCAAGCACCTAAAATAGGTGTGTTAATTACTAATCTTGGTACACCAGAAGCGCCAACTACATCGGCGCTACGCAAATACTTAGCACAGTTTTTATCCGATCCTCGTGTGGTTGAGATGCCTCGTTTATTGTGGAAATGTATTTTACATGGCGTTATTCTGCGTATTCGCCCACGGCGTTCAGCGGCAGCGTATCAAACGGTATGGACCGAAGAAGGGTCGCCATTAATGGTCTATACGCAGCAGCAGTACGAGGGGCTTTCTCAATCGTTAAAGAAAAAATATGGTGAACATGTCGTTGTTAAGTTTGCTATGCGTTATGGGCAGCCATCGATTGCGCAATCCATAGAAGCCATGCAGCAAGATGGGGTACGCCAGTTACTGGTACTACCATTGTATCCACAGTATTCAGCGGCTACTACGGCATCTACCTTTGATGCGTTGGCCGACGATTTTACTCAGCGACGTTGGCTACCTGATTTACGTTTTATTAGTCATTATCATGATTATCCCCCTTATATTGAAGCGTTAGCAAAAAGTGTAGAGGCGCATTGGGAAACACACGGGCGAGCGGATAAATTACTGATGTCTTACCATGGGGTGCCTTTGCGTTACCTTAAAAATGGCGACCCCTATCATTGTGAATGCTATAAAACATCCCGTTTATTAGCCGAGCGTTTGGGTTTAAGTAAAGACGCATATATGACAACGTTTCAATCACGTTTTGGCCGAGAGGAATGGTTAAAACCATACACCGATCATACTCTTAAAGCATTTCCTGAACAGGGTGTAAAATCAGTGCAAGTGGTTTGCCCAGGGTTTTCTGCAGATTGCCTAGAAACCATAGAAGAGATTGGTGAAGAGAATCGGGAATATTTTATGGCTGCAGGTGGTGAGCGCTATGAGTATATTCCTGCGCTTAATGCCAGTGAATCACATATTGATGTATTAACCCAATTGGTTGAGCGTCACTTGCAGGGTTGGGATATGCCTAATGACCATGCGGGTACCGAAACGCATAAACAGTTTACGGCTTGTCCGTATTCTTAAAGGCGGGTTGTAATACGGTGAGCCAGCCACGTTCTAAATCTTTGTATTGAATAATGCAACGCTCGGCTCGTATTTCATCAAAGCCTGTGCGCTTAACTAGCGCTTGGTGTTTACTCGGGTTACTGCCGTAAACATGACAAATTCGGGCGTAGTAGCGTTGTAAATCTAGACTATGCTCACTCCAATAATCATAGGTGGTGAGGCGGCGTTTATACGTGCTTTTCATATAAAAAAGGTCGGCAGCGCTAATGACGATGTTGTCGCCCTCATCAAAAAAATACAGCAATAGCACATCGGCTAAACCATCCGCCGCATCCTCAGGCTTACCCAATACAGGTAAATTGTATTGCTCAATAAATGCGTGTGCCATTTCGTGAAAGATAACGTGCAATAAGGTATTCCCTGTAAATTCATCAAGACTGGCAGCATGGTGTGGAAAGTTTGCATTTTGATAGCCGTTACGCATACGTTGAATAAATTCATAAGGTATTTCAATTTTATTATTTTCGTACCAAATACGCCCATAATGGCCAAAATGAATCGCAATATCTTCACGTGTATGAAATGTATCGTTTAAAAAAGCAGTAACAGTCTGTGTGGTGGGCGAGGTTTGTAAGCGTTCGTATATTTGCTTTTCAATACTATTATTTGAACGGGGCTTTTCTAACACAATATGAACAGCGGCAGTAGAGTACATTGATAGAGTGAGCAACACAAAAACAAGGCTGAAATGGTAAGGTGTTTTCATAATAAATCCTATGTGAGGGTATATATATGACTCTATACGGGTAAATATAGTTCTATTGTCAGTATATTATACGTATAAGTGCTCATATATGATGAGTCACAACGGAGAAAACAGTATGTTTGGTTTTTTAAAAGCAAACCCTGAGAAGAAACTACAAGCAAAATATGAGCGTTTATTAGAACAAGCTATGCAGCTACAGCGCAAAGGCGATATTAGAGGATACTCTACCATAACTGCAGAAGCCGAGGAGGTGTTGGCAGAATTGCAGAAGCTGAAACCCCCAATGCCCCATTAATGTTTTTACTGTGTTGATGACTATTGGTTTAAGCTTGCATAAAAAGAAGTCTCTGTATTATTTTGTTATTATATTGGTGTATAAAATGAATAATAAATGGTTAGTCATCAGTAAGGAAAATTAATAGCATGAAACTGAATTGTGATATGGGTGAAAGTTTTGGTGTGTGGTCAATGGGATCTGATGCCGCTGTGATGCCTTATATTGATATGGCAAATATTGCTTGCGGTTTTCATGCGTCTGATCCGCATATTATGAGTGAGACTATTGCGTCGGCGTGCAAGCATAACGTAACGATTGGCGCGCATCCGAGCTACCCTGATTTAGTGGGTTTTGGTCGAAAAGAAATGTCATTTTCGGTGGATGAGCTAATTAATATTACGTTATATCAAGTCGGTGCTTTGCAGGCCTTGTGTCGAGCGCAGGGTACAAAAGTATCTTACGTAAAGCCACATGGTGCTTTGTATAATATGATGATGCGTGATGTGTCTGTATATACGGCGTTAGTGAAAGCGGTGTCACTGATGCGCGGTGATGTTTCATTAATGATTATGGCAGTACCACATGTGCAACATTATTGTGATATCGCGCAGTCACATGGTGTGAGCATATTACTCGAAGCATTTTGCGATCGTGCGTATAACAACGATGGGTTGTTGCAATCACGACAAGAGGCGGGTGCGGTATATAGTGATCTCGAAAGTATTGTGACACAGGCCAATAGTTTGATTTTCCAACAGCAAGTGCTTAGCCACTCGGGGCAAATATTAGATGTTACCGCAGACACAATATGTGTGCATGGTGATGGTGATTTAGCCGTGTCGTCAGTGAAAGCAATACGCCATTTATTATCAGAGTAATGAAGCAGGTCGTTGTTTCTGAAAATACGCTATTAATTCTAAGCGAGCAATCGATAGAAGGCGATAACACTCGCCGCATTTACCATTTAACACAATTGCTGAAAAAAACAGTGGGAGATGTCATTATTGATATTATTCCTGCTTATGCTTCTGTCCATATTACCTTTAATTTATTGGCTATTTCTGCGGATGTATTAAAGAAAAAAATACAGCCATTGATTGATGAGGTTATCGTTTCCTCTTATTCTCAATCACTACCCAAAAAAATCATTGAAATTCCTACCTATTACGGTGAAGAGGTAGCGTTAGATTTGCCGTTATTGGCAGACAAAACGGGCTTGTCAGTAGAAAAAATTATTCGTATTCATACGTCACAAATCTATAACGTTTACGCGATAGGCTTTGCGCCTGGTTTTGCTTATTTAGGGCATGTTGATTCACGTATAGCATCGCCGAGAAAACACACACCAAGAAAAAAAGTTGCACAAGGCAGCGTGGGTATTGCGGATCGACAAACTGCAATATACCCTTCAGATTCCCCCGGGGGTTGGCAAATTATTGGTAGAACACCTTCGGTATTGATTGATTATGGTAGCGAATCATTGAGTCCTTTTTCGGTGGGTGACCAAGTTCAATTTGTCGCAATATCACGGAAAGAATATGTAGCATTAGGTGGTGTATTGCCATGACACTACATATTACACAGGCAGATTTTTTAGCGCTAATACAAGATTATGGTCGCTATGGTTATCAACATATGGGCGTAACAACGGGCGGCCCCCTCGATGAACATGCTTTTTTATGGGCTAATTATTTATTAGAAAATCATTATAACGATGCACAAATAGAAATAAGCTATGGCGCTTTTTCGGCAGTGTTTACAGAGCCAACAGTGATGGCTATTTGTGGTGCAGATTTATTAGCAACGTTAAATGGGCAAGCGATCTCTTCGTGGCATACCTATAAAGTCAGTGCGGGTGATGAGATACGTTTTGTGCGTCCTGTGGCGGGTTTGCGTTGTTATTTAGCCGTTAAAGGTGGGTTTTCCGTTGCACAACAGGTATCAAGTTGCTCAACTGTTATGCGTGAAAACATAGGCGGCCTTGAAAAAAACGGCAATAAATTAGTAAAAAATAATCGAGTCGCTTATGTGGCTAGCCATGCTCATGTGAGCCGCCGAGTGCCTGCGCAATTTGTTCCTCATTACACTGCGGATGTCGTCGTGCGCTATATACCTAATGTGTTATTTTCACCACTTGATCAACAGGCACAGCAATTATTTTCTCAGCAAACATATACAGTGACACAAACGATAGATCGCATGGCATATCGACTATCTGGTGAGCCATTAAATGTACAGGCAGTATCAGTTATGTCTCATGGCGTTTCTTTAGGCGCAATACAAATCCCACCCAATGGGCAGCCAATTGTTTTAATGAAAGATCACCAAACGATGGGCGGTTATCCTTTGTTGGGGTGTGTTGCTTATTTAGATATTGCCGTGTTGGCGCAAACAGCCCCCAATGCTACGGTATCTTTTGTAGCAGTTGATGTGGCAGATGTTGAAGCGGAGTTGATTGCTTACAAGCGTTTTTTTAATATCCGTTTTTGAGATGTTTTTTTATTTTCCAATAATACATTGGTTGCGCCCTGTTTCTTTTGCATCATAAAGCGCTTTGTCTGCGCGTTCAAAAACACTTTCGGCGGTATCGCCATCGCTAAATTCTGCGATGCCAATAGAAACGGTGACGGTAAATTTGGTTTCTTCTCCTGTTGTTGATTTACTACGCATATACGTTTTTGCTAAACGTTCCCGCGTGCGATTTAACATTCCTAGTGCATTATCGGCCGAGGTTTCAGGTAATAAAATCACAAATTCTTCACCACCAAAGCGAGCAATAAAATCAACTTCACGTAAACGTTTAGCAACAGATCGAGAAATGGCTTTTAGTACTTTGTCGCCAGTATGATGGCCATAGTTGTCATTAATTTTTTTGAAAAAATCAATATCTAATACGGCAAGACATAACGGACGCTGATACCGTTGCCAGCGAAGCATTTCATCGTGTACACGTTCACTGTACGCTTCTCGATTAGGTAGGCCTGTAAGGCTATCTGTAATTGCGCGCATTTTTTCTTGTGCGAGTTGTTCACGAATATCGGCGTCTTGTTTTTCCATACTTTGTACACGCTCGATTAAGCTATTTAATTGTGCCGTGAGCGATTGCTCTGGTTCGGGCTCACTGTTTTTGGCTTTGCCTAATGCTCCTTGTATTGAGTGCACTTGTGCTTGTACAGCAGTCTTTAAGTGATTGATATTGTCATGCTCTGCCAAGGCTTGATGAATATTGTGTACGCCGTCGGCAACGTTATCGTGCAGTAAATTATTGGCTGTGCGTTGTTGGGCTTCGGATTCTATAGCAAGACCTAAGGCATCAGTAATATGGCTGAGTTCGGCATAGACATTTTTTAAATAAATACGATAATTATCATCGGTACCCATATGAGCTTGAATAAGTACATCGCGAATATCTTCTAACGTGGGTGTTAATTCATACCAGTTTAAGCCACGTTTAATACGCTCTCGTGCTTTTAATGCTTTTTGTTCTACACAATCGACTTGTGGAAAATAATCCAATAATTCCGTAAGAATAATAGTGACTCGATCCGAAATTTTAGAGAAAGCGGGTTCATGGGTTGGACGTTCATGTACCGCTTCAGGAATTGCACGCTCCCGATGCTGGGGTGTGTGATCGATAAGTTCGGGAGTGATGAGTTCGCCTTCTACCTCAGGCGTGTCTTCATTAACGGCTTCCCATTCATCGGCCTCATCATGGCTGGTGGTATGATTGGTCGTTTCTGTTTCTAAGGTATCCGATGTGGCAGTTAGCGGGTCGGTATCCTCTTCTTTATTAAATAGGCGATCCATCAGGCCCCGCTTGGGAACCGATTTTGCGGCTTGTACTTGTAGATGATTAAAGTCTTCGAGTAAGCGCGCCAATGTGGTAGGTAATAATTCGCCTTTGGGTACTGATTTAATAAAATGTTTAGTGGCGGGTTTTATGTTGGCAGAGGGTGTTAATTCGGGCAGTTGTTGTGCAATAGTACGAAAATGCTTATGTATGCTCGACCATTGCTTTTGGCGGTGCTGATCCATCTCAGAACAAACACGTTCTAGTGATTTGATCATGCGATCAAAACTACTCACATCATTGTTTTTAAGGCTACTACGAATAGCCGATAAGCGTTTATCTAGCTCTACATCTTGCCCCTCTGCTGCGTGAGATAGGCTTAATACTGTACGGTGCAGTAAGGCTTGCTGAGCACTTAAGGTTTTTTCGAGCTGTTCTTGCTGTGCAAGTGCTTGCCGATATTTGTCGCGCCAGCGATTGTCTTCTTGAGCCACGAATATTGTCCACAATGAGTTAGTTCATACCTTGTTTTGAGTATAGACAGGAATGAGATATTTGTTGCGGTAAATATGTGCGCTATGTCTAAGGGTGATGATATTGGGGTGGGGAGTGAAAAGTGAGTGATATACACGGCAGAATAGTTCTGCCGTGTATAAGCGGGTATTTACTAAGGAAGCACTTACTTTTGCGCGGCACGTTCTTTTTCGATTAAGAAACTGGCTACTTTAAGTACTTCGGCTTCTGAGCTTACCATACGGCTTGATACACGGTATTTACCGTTAACAACAACCTCTGGAGTGCCTGTGATGCCATAGCCGCGTGCTCGTGCACTGGCTTGTTTTACTTGAGACTGCACACCAAATGAATCAAATGTTTTGTCAAATTTTTCACGGCTAATGCCATGTTTTTCAAATAATGCAAAAATTTGGTCTTTAGAGACTAATTTTTTACGTTCAATATGCATCGCATCAAAAATTTCTTTGTGCATAACATCGAGTAAGCGAAATGCTTTAGCCGTATAAAAAATGTGCGCATGTACAATCATGGGCTTATTCCAAATAGCGGGTGAATGTTGAATCACCACATCTTCGGCTTGTTGTTTTTTCCACTTTGAAAAAACAGGTTGAAATTGATTACAGTGTGGGCAGCCGTACCAAAATAGCTCGGTAACTTCTACTTTTTCAGGGTTACGGGTTTTTGTTGGGGTTTTAACGAGCTGGTAATGAGTGCCTTCGATATATTTAGGCTTAAGTTCTTGCGCCTGAGCTGGGGTTGCTAATAAGGCAATAGAGGCAGCAAGTGCACATAATATTGCTATTCCAAAAGCGGGAATCGCTCGCATGATATTTCTCCTAGGGTCGGTAAAATTTTGTTTATATGTATCTGGGTATGTTTGACTCTGTATTGTAAGTAAGTTCAGCACTAAAGTGTAAAAAGTTCGTGCTATTTACTCTACCGTTGGTCGTATGATTAACAATGTATTAAACATAAAAAAGACGACCTAAGTCGTCTTATTTATACGTGCTATATGCTGAATCGAGACTGAACGCTTTTAATGCTTAAGAGTGCACTTATATGGGTCGTTATAGTGATCAATATAAGTACACAATACGGGGTCTATTATTAATTAAGACCTGCAATATAGTTTGCTACCGCTTTAATTTCTGCATCGCTCATGTGTTCGGCAACAGAACGCATGATTTTTGAATCACCATCGTTAGTACGTTTACCTGCACGGAAGTTACGTAGTTGCGCGGCAATGTATTTTGCATGTTGGCCACCTAAGCGTGGAAAACCTGCTGCATCGTTACCTAGGCCGCGAGGTGAATGGCAGCCGCTACATGCGGGTGTGCCCACTTCACTATTACCTGCACGGTAAATACGAGCCCCAAGTGCTAAAGAATCAACTTTGATACCTGAATTGGTAAGTACTTTAGCTTCTTTAGCGCCACTGAGCTGCATTGTTTGGCTGTTAAAGTAAGCCGCAAGGTCTTGTAGGTCTTTATCGCTTTTGCCTTCTAGAGGCCCTATCATTTGTGGCACATTACGCTTTTTAGCTACCATATCGCGCAATTGTTTAACCATGTACTTTTCGCCTAGCCCTGCTAATTTAGGGAACATAGGTGTTGCACTGTTGCCGTCATTACCGTGACATGCACCGCAGTCTGCAGCAAGTGCCTTACCTGCCTCTGGGTCACCGCCGTGAATTTCATCGCTAGCTATTGCTGCGTTTGAAAGAGAAAAGGTGATTGCTACTATCGTTAAGAACTTGTTTTTATTTATCATCTATAAACCCATCTTTTTCAGTTTCTGCTCGCTAAATGCTAACAGAAGGATACAATATGTGCGTACATGCCGCGCTAAAGCGGGAGATTATATACTAACCCTTTATCACACACCATTTCTGAGGTTTTATGTCACGTCAAAATCCGTATCAAAAGGCTATTTTTTTGCAAAGTGCCGCTAAATTAAGCCAATGTCCTACCTCTGTATTGGTCGAAGTGGCCTTTGCAGGGCGTTCAAATGCGGGTAAGTCGAGCGCAATTAACACCTTAACGGACAATAAAAAGCTGGCACGCACCAGTAAAACACCAGGGCGTACGCAGCTGATTAACTATTTTAGTATAGACGATAATCGTTGTTTAGTGGATTTACCCGGTTATGGCTATGCCAAAGTGCCTATTTCAATGAAACGTGAATGGGATAAGAACTTATCAGATTATTTACAAAATCGCGATGCGCTAAAAGGCTTGGTGCTATTGATGGATATTCGTCATCCTTTACAAGAGTTTGACACAATGATGCTTAACTGGGCAGTAGAAGGCGAAATGCCTGTACATATTTTGCTCACCAAAGCCGATAAACTGAAAAAAGGCGCAGCTAAAAACACCATGATGGCCGTCGAAAAGCATCTGCGAGAATCGAATGTGGATGACCTAGTGTCTGTACAGCTCTTTTCTGCACTTAAAAAGACAGGTGTTAAAGAACTGGTGAATGTATTGGATCGTTTATTGGTTGAAGATGACGTATTAGAGGATGAAGGTGAAAATATAGCAAGCAATGCAGGGGATGATACGCTTGTGAGTAGTGACGAATAATATATAAGTAGTGATTTTATGCGTCTGTAAAATCACTGATTTTTTCTAGCACGGTATTTAAAAAGCGTTGCCCTAATGCGGTCGTCATTATCCTTTCTGTGGGTTCGGCCAATAATCCTTGTTGATATAAGGCGTTGAGAGGTTTTTGAAGAGTACTTAGGGATAAGCCAGTGCGTTGCGCAAAATAATCACTGGGTACGCCTTCGTTTAATCGTAAAGCATTCATCATAAATTCTAAGGCAAGTTCATCGTTATTTACGCGATGTTCTTTATATTTTGGGCGCTTGCCATAGCGTAGGTAATGTTCAGGTAGGCGTGTTTTTTGTCTGCGTATAATGCTGCTATCTTTTAGATTTGTTAACTTACCATGCGCGCCTGCGCCAATACCAATGTAGTCACCAAATTGCCAATAGTTGATGTTGTGTTTTGAGCGGCATTGGGGTTGAGAAAAAGCAGAGACTTCGTACTGAATAAAATTATTTTCTGCTAATAAATAATTGCCGTGATGTTGAATGTCGGCTAAGACATCGTCTACAGGTAGTGGCGGTGGTTGTCGATAAAATTGTGTATTGGGTTCAATTGTTAGCTGATACCATGAAATATGTTGCGGTGAAAAATCAATGGCGGTTTGTAAATCTGCGGTGGCTTGCGCTATGGTTTGGTGTGGCAAGCCGTGCATCAGGTCAAGATTAATTTGTGTGAATCCTGCTTTTTTGGCAATGCCAACAGCACGTTTGGCTTCATCGGCATTATGAATACGACCAAGCGTTTTTAAATGCCCAGCATCAAAACTTTGTATACCGATAGATAAACGGTTGACCCCAGCTGTAAAAAATCCAGAAAATTTATCTTGTTCAAATGTGCCAGGATTGGCTTCGAGTGTGATTTCTATATGAGGATCAAATCCTATCGTTTTTTCTGCGTAATTAAGTATGCTGGCAATTGCTTGAGCAGAGAAAAGACTCGGTGTACCTCCACCAAAAAAAATACTATGAATTTTTCGGCCTTGAAGATGTTGGCGTTCGTTATCAATATCGTGTTTGAGTGCGCTAACGTATTGCGCTTCGTCAAATGTTTGTAGAGTGTGTGCCTCATGAGAATTAAAATCACAGTAAGGACACTTTTGTACGCACCAAGGAATATGAATGTATAGCGATAGCGGTGGCAGTGTTAGTACATCACGAGAAGACATTAGGCTGAAATAAGCCCTTGGTGTTGTAATGAATCCACAAGTAACGCGAGTGCTTTAGCGCGGTGACTGATAGTATTTTTAATGTCTTTAGTTAATTCAGCAGAGCAACATTGTTGTTCGGGTAGCCAAAATAAAGGGTCGTAGCCAAATCCATTTTCACCGCGTGGTTCTTCAAGAATGATGCCTTGCCAGCGTGCTTGGCACACAATCGGTGTAGGGTCTTCAGCATGGCGCATAAAGGCTAAAGCACAAATAAATTGAGCGGTACGTTTTTCGGTAGGTTGTTCTGCTAATGCAGTAATTAGTTTTTGATTATTGGCTTGGTCGTTACCATGTTCGCCGCCATAGCGTGCCGAATAAATACCCGGTGCGCCATCGAGACAATCCACCGCGAGCCCAGAGTCATCAGCAATGGCTGGAAGTTGTGTGTGTTGGCAAGCATGTCGTGCTTTGATAATTGCATTTTCAATAAAGCTTAAACCCGTTTCTTCGGCATCGCTGACTGAAAATTCATTTTGAGAAATAATGTTGATGTTGTAGTCAGAAAACATCGCGTGAAATTCGCGCAGCTTTCCTGCGTTATTACTGGCAAGAACAAACGTGTTTTTCATATTAATCAAGATAGAGTTTTTTGGTAATGGTAAACGTGCTTTTGGCTGCATTAGCATCTGCTTGCACACTAATGTCGAGATGTATAATGTCTTCGTTGTTAAAGCGAATGGGGGCTAAATAGTAGGTGGCCGTTGCTTCTTTAATTTCAATAAATTCCAAAGGAAATTTTTGTTGCATTAAGTTGCGATAAACACCACTTAATTGAGCGGGAGCTACACCATAGCCGCCAGATTTTTTAACCACCGCTACATTCAAATACACACGGTCTTTTGCGCGAACTAAATTATATGTACGCGCTACTTTTGCGGGGATTAGTGAGCTATTAAATACATTGTAATATACCGTATGCTCTTTTAGCTCATAGGATATATTATCTTGTGCTTGTGCGGTGTAACTCAATAGCGCGATGATACTAATGCTAATAAAATATAATGCTTTCATAGAAATACAATTCATGTAATGAGAAATAATCGTGTCGCTATCTGAAACAAATAGGTTAACGAGTTAAATGATATACGGCAGTTTCACCAAATATATTACTGCATCGTCGGGTTACGCCTTTACCGTTTATCATCGTGCTATCTAAAATGCGAATGTCGCGTTCGCGGCATAGCACTTCAAAGTCTTTTACGGTGCAAAAGTGAATGTTGGGTGTGTTATACCATTCGTAAGGTAATAAATCAGATACAGGCATACGGCCGTGTACCAGTAAATGCCAGCGCGCTTTCCAGTGGGCAAAGTTAGGAAAAGTAACAATACATTCTTTGCCGATACGTAGCATGTCTTCTAAGACACGGTCGGGATGATTCATAGCCTGCAACGCTAACGTCATAACAACAACATCGTAGCTATTGTCAGCAATATGTGCGAGCCCTTTATTTAAATCATACTCAACAACATTCACGCCATTGTGAATGCATTGCGCAATATTGTCGGCATTATTTTCTAAGCCAATGCCAGTAATGTTTTTGGTGCGAGCAAGGTGCAATAGTAAATCACCATTACCACAGCCTAAATCTAAAATATGACTGTTAGGAGCAATATAGGATTCGAGATGATTAAGGTCAACGCGCATTATATTGCTCCTTCGGTGGTAGAGCTGATGGCAATATTTTTCATATAAGCACTAAAGGCAGTGTTATAACGTTCGTTAGGGATTAAGAACGCATCGTGTCCATAGGTGGATTCGATTTCTGCATAGCTTACGCGTTTTTTTGCATGCATGAGCGCATTTACAATCTCTTGTGATCGTTCGGGTGCAAAGCGCCAATCCGTAGTAAATGAAAACACTAAAAATTGACAGCGTGCGTTGCTAAATGCAGCAACGGCATCGTCACCATATTCACGAGCAAGATCAAAGTAATCTAATGCGCGTGTCATTAAAATATAGGTGTTTGCATCAAAACTGGTTGAAAATGCACCGCCTTGGTGGCGTAAGTAACTTTCTATTTCAAATTCTAAAGGTTCATCACTGCCTTGTTGAAAGCTACCTGAGCGTAAATCCCGACCAAATTTTTGTCCCATACCATCGCCTGATAAATAGGTGATGTGGCCAATCATACGGGCAACGGATAGGCCTTGTGTTGGCAGGGCGTTGTTCTCAAGGTACGCGCCATCAAAAAAGTTAGGGTCGGCGGTAATGGCTTGGCGAGCAGTCTCATTAAAGGCAATATTTTGTGCTGTTAATTTCATAGCTGATGCGATGACTACACAGTGGCGTAATGCATCGGGGTATTCTATGGCCCAGCGCATGGCTTGCATTCCACCAAGACTACCGCCAACCACGGCTGCCCATTGGGATATACCTAAGGCATCACCAAGACGTTTTTGGCTTTCTACCCAATCGCGTACACGTAGTGTAGGAAACTCTTTGCCCCAAGGTTTTTGGGTGTCAGGGTTGATCGATGTAGGCCCTGTAGAACCGTGGCAACCGCCTAAGTTATTAGGAACAACAACAAAAAAACGTGATGTATCAATGGCTTTGTTGGGGCCAATATAGTTATTCCACCACCCCGGGCGTTTATCATCTTCGTGGTGAAAGCCAGCGGCGTGATGGTGGCCCGATAACGCATGGCAGATAAGAATGGCGTTATCTTTTGCTGCGTTTAATGTACCGTAGGTTTCGTAGACGATATCGTAACGCTCAAGTACTCGGCCATTAGCAAGGGCGAGTGGCTGATCAAAATGTTGCGTTTGTGGGTGAACAAGACCCACGCTATCGTTAGGAAGTGAAGACATAGTGAAATAACAGTATATAAAAGGCTTTAGTCTACGGATGCACGGGCTTGGCTGCAAGCATTGCGTCTTCGGGAAGACGCTTAGGGGATTGAATCGTCACGGTTTTTTGTCGTGCATGTATGCCTTTGGTGATCGTAATAGCGCTTTTTGGTACCTGAAAGGAATGGCTTAAAAACGTGAATAGTTGCTTATTAGCTTTACCCTCCACCGGTGGTGTGTCGATACGAATTTTAAGACGATCGTTATATAACCCCGAAAAAGCGTTGCTAGCCGCATTGGTCTGTAGATGGCAATGCAGAATAAGCGTGTCGTCATGCCATTGAAAATGCGCCATGCCTATTCTGCTTATGTGGTTTAAGCAAATACTATTTTCAGAATATAAACACCCAAGATGGCGACCATCACTGAAAAATCGAGTCCGCCTGCTGACGGTAATACGTTGCGGATTGGGCGTAGTACTGGCTCAGTAATACTGCTTAAGAGAGACACCGCAGGATTATGCCCATGAGGTGCTATCCAACTGATGATGACGAGTATAATGAATGAGAATAAATAAATATTCAGTACAAGGTGAATGAGCTGAAATACGGAGTATATAAATACAGGTAGTAAAGGAATACTGCCTTTACCAACGATAATAGACAGTACCTCAATAGTGAGCATTTGTAATGCTATAGCCAATACAATACTGGCAAAATCAATACCGAAAAAGCCAGGAATGATTTTGCGTAGGGGCATTAATAATGGGCTGGTGGCTTTAACAATAAACTGGGAAAGCGGATTGTAAAAGTCGGCTTTAACAAGCTGTAATAAAAATCGCAGCACAACAATCATAATATAAATAGAAGAAGCAAAAGTGATGAGCAATTGCGCAATTTGTACCAGTTTGTCCATTGTGGTTTTACCCTGTATTGATCAGTCGTCGGTTAAATAAATTCTTTTGCCATGGCTTTTGAGCGTTCGGCACAATCGTCCATTGCTTGTTCAACAATGTCGCGCAGCCCCTCAGTTTCATAGCGTTGTATCGCTTCTGCGGTGGTGCCACCCGGTGAGGTGACGCGTTGTCGTAATTCATCTACAGAAACGTCGCTTGCTTTAGCAAGTGTGGCTGCTCCTAGCGCAGTTTGCAAGGTGAGTTGTGTGGCACTTTCTTTACTGAGGCCTTGTTTTACACCTGCATCAATCATCGCTTCCATTAATAGGAAAAAATAGGCAGGCCCACTACCTGATACAGCAGTCACGGCGTCAATTAATGTTTCCGTCTCTACCCATGTGGCATAACCTACGGCGCTAAGTAGCTGTTCGGCAATGCATTTTTGTTGGTCGCTGGTATGTGCATTAGCATATAAACCGCTGGCGCCCTGTTGCACTAAAGCAGGTGTATTGGGCATACAACGTACAATCGCAATATCTTGAGCTAACCACTGTTGAATATCTTTGCTGGCAATGCCTGCTGCAATAGAAATAATCAGTGGTAATGTTGTTCTATTTGCCAGTGCAGGCTTGAGTGACTCAGTGACGGTTTTGAGTATTTGGGGTTTTACCGCCAGTATGATGACATCGGTTTGTGCGCAAGCAGCCAGATTGTCAGTGCTGGTATGAATGCCAAAGCGAGAAGCCAATGTATTGAGTGAGTCATTATTGGGGTCGCAGGCAGTGATGTGGTCGGCAGCATAGCCTTGTTCAATCAGTCCGCCGATGATGCTGCTGGCCATGTTGCCGCCGCCGATAAAGGTTAGTGATGTGGTCATAATGATTCTTTTCTTGATGAGTTGATAATAAATCGTGATTATTTTTGCGTACTACTTTCTGGCGCCAAAAATAGCGCTGCCCACTCTGACGATAGTGGAGCCTGCGGCAATGGCGGCTTCCATATCATCAGACATGCCCATGGATAAGGTATCAAGCATCAGTGATGGGTTGTTTGTGACTAATTGCTGACGTATGTTTTCTACTTGTGCAAATACGGTGTGTTGTTGATCCATTTGGTCGCGTTTTGCAGGAATAACCATTAAGCCACGTAAGCGTAATCGCGGCAATAGGTGAATAGCTTGTAGTAACTCGGGCAGTTGGGCAAGAGATACGCCAGCTTTTGAATCTTCATTGTCGATATTAATTTGCACACAAACATTTAACGGTGGGAGATGTGCTGGGCGTTGTTGGCTCAGGCGGGTGGCTATTTTGAGGCGATCAACGCTATGCACCCAGTCAAAATGCTCGGCAATATCACGTGTCTTATTGGATTGAATCGGGCCAATAAAATGCCATTCAATATCCGTGTATGTTTGTAATACGTTTTGCTTTTCTCGTGCTTCTTGCAGGTAATTTTCGCCAAACGCTCGTTGACCTGCATGGTAGGCGCTTAATACACGTTCGGCACTTTGTGTTTTACTGACGGCTAGTAGCGTAATATCACCCGCAGAGCGTTGGCATTGTTGTGCGCTGGTATGGATGCGTGCGTTGATGTGCTGTAGTTGTTGTGCGATATCGGGCATACGGTTTTGTGTGATCAAGTATGAAATTGTGCTGCAAAATGCGATAAATCGCACTATTCTGATAGTGTTTTAATCGAGTCTCTTCATTCATCTTATCATTTTGCGGTAGGATACAGGGATTATTCCCTTTTTCAATTTGCATTACCGCATCATAAAAACAAGGTTTACTCATGGATATCACGGAATTACTTGCATTCAGTGCCAAACAAAATGCTTCGGACTTACATCTTTCGGCAGGCTTACCCCCTATGATTCGGATTGACGGCGATATACGCCGTATTAATTTGCCATCCATGGATCATAAGCAGGTGCATGGTTTAATTTATGACATTATGAATGATAAGCAACGTAAGGATTTTGAAGAATTTTTAGAAACGGATTTTTCTTTCGAGGTGCCAGGGGTGGCGCGTTTTCGTGTGAATGCGTTTAATCACAATCGTGGTGCAGGCGCGGTATTTCGTACGATTCCATCAAAGGTGTTGTCGATGGAAGATCTGGGTATGGGACAGGTGTTTCGTGATATTTCGGCGACACCAAGAGGCTTGGTGTTAGTGACGGGGCCAACAGGGTCGGGTAAGTCAACAACGTTAGCCGCAATGATTGATTACGTTAATGAGCAGCGTTATGACCATATTCTTACGATTGAAGATCCCATTGAATTTGTACACGAAAGTAAAAAGTGCTTAGTGAACCAGCGAGAAGTACACCGCGATACCCATGGTTTTACGGATGCATTACGTTCGGCATTACGTGAAGACCCCGATATTATTCTAGTGGGAGAAATGCGTGATTTAGAAACCATTCGTTTGGCGCTTACGGCTGCCGAAACGGGTCACTTAGTGATGGGTACACTACATACCACCTCGGCGGCAAAAACCATTGATCGTATCGTGGATGTTTTCCCTGCTGATGAAAAATCGATGGTACGTTCAATGTTAGCAGGCTCTTTAGAGGCGGTGATCTCTCAAACACTATTGAAAAAAATTGGGGGTGGCCGTGTTGCCTGCCATGAAATTATGCGTGGCACCTCTGCTATTCGTAATTTGATTCGTGAAGACAAGGTGGCACAAATGTATTCGGCGATTCAAACAGGCGCTTCTGTGGGAATGCAAACCATGGATCAAGGGTTGAGTATGCTGGTAGATAAAGGCATTGTTTCGCGAGAAGATGCGAAGAAAAAAGCGGTGAGCCCCGATACTATATAATACTGAGTAACAATGGAAACGAAAATAACAATAGTAGGCAGTTGAATGGATATTGAAAAATTACTCTCCATCATGGTGGAAAAGTCGGCATCGGATTTATTTATTACTGCTGATATGCCGCCATCCATGAAGATAAATGGCCAGTTAACGCCGTTATCCAGTACACCTATTTCTGCTGATATTGCTCGTAGACTCACCTTAGGTGTGATGACCGAGCATCAGCAAGATGAGTTTGTTGAGAAAAAAGAATTAAACTTTGCCATTTCTCCCAGAACATTAGGGCGTTTTCGTTGCAGTGCTTTTTATCAGCGCAATTTGGTTGGTATGGTGATTCGTCGTATTGAAATGGTGATTCCTGAAATTAGCGATCTCGGTTTACCACCTATTGTTGAAGAGTTGGCGATGGCCAAACGTGGCCTCGTTATTTTTGTTGGTGCAACAGGTGCGGGTAAATCAACATCGTTGGCGTCGATCATAGGCCATCGTAACCGCCACGGTAAAGGGCATATTATTTCTATTGAAGACCCGATTGAATTTGTGCATGAGCACCGATCATCGATGGTGACGCAGCGTGAGGTAGGGTTAGATACAGAGTCATTTGAGGTGGGGTTAAAAAATGCTCTGCGACAAGCGCCCGACGTTATCATGATTGGTGAGGTACGTAATCGAGAAACAATGGAGCACGCAATTGCCTTTGCGGAAACAGGCCATCTTTGTTTATGTACTCTACACGCCAATAATGCGAACCAAGCCTTAGATCGTATATTGCACTTTTTCCCTGCAGAAAGACATGCGCAACTGTGGATGGATTTATCATTAAATTTAAAAGCGATGGTAGCTCAACAGTTGGTGCCCACTATTGAGGGTGATTCACGTAAGGCGTGTTTGGAAGTGTTATTAAACACTCCGTTAGTGTCTGATCTGATTCGTAAAGGCGAGGTGCATGAGCTTAAGCCGTTGATGAAAAAATCAACGGAGATGGGTATGCAAACATTCGATCAGGCTTTGTATGCGCTCTATGATGCAGGTGAAATTAGTTACGATGACGCGCTAGCTTATGCGGATTCAGCCAATGATTTACGCTTATTGATTAAGTTAGAGTCTGAATCAGATGCGGATGCTCTGTCATTAGCTGCAGATCATATGGAATTAGAAGATAAAAAGCCTGCGCCGGGTGGCTTTTTTCGTCGTTAATACTGTTGGCTAAACCAGCTTTCTAAAATCAAGCGTGCAGCAATAGAGTCGATGGGGTTTTTACGATAATTACCTTTGTGGCCGCGCGCTTTGGCTTCTTGTTTTGCATCAAAAGTAGATAAGCGTTCATCCATTAATTCGACATCAATATTAAAGCGGCCGTGAATGCGGCGAGCAAATTTTTTGGCTCTTACACACAATTCACTTTCTGTATCATCCATATTAAGCGGCAACCCCACGATCACTACCGAGGGCTTCCATTCAGCAAGCAATGCCGAAACAGCATCCCAATTGGGAATACCATCTTTGGCATTTAACGGGGCTAATTCATTGCCTTGCCCTGTGAGCGACTGGCCGTACGCAACGCCAATGTTTTGTAAGCCATAATCAAAGGCTAATGCTGTAATGGTCATAAATAACGTGTGTTTATTAGAGGTGTAACAGAACTAAGCGTGTCCCGCTTGTGATGACATTAACGCAAGGTCAATACCGAGCTGTTTTGCTGCTGATGTCCACCGCTTATCAAGTGGTGTATCGAAAATAATGTGTTTTTCTGCAGGTACGGTTAACCAGCTATTTTGTACGATTTCTTCTTCTAATTGACCCGCATCCCAGCCTGCATAACCCAGAGCAATGAGTACGTTTTTGGGGCCTTGATGGTTTGCAATGTCATCCAAAATATCTTTAGAGCCTGTAAGCGCAATATCATCGGATACGCTAAGGGTAGAGGTCCATTGTTTTTCAGACGAGTGTAATACAAACCCTCGTTCCTTCTGTACGGGGCCGCCTAATAGCAAGGGTGACTCATCGTTATAGTCATCATTGAGTTGTAGTTGTTCAAACAGCTCTTTGTAAGATAATTTCGCAGGCTGATTAATCATAATTCCCATGGCGCCACCTTCATTATGTTCACAAACATAGGTGACAGACTGAGAAAACCTAGGGTCTGTTAGCCCAGGCATGGCGATTAAAAAATGATTTTTAAGTGAATGATTGATCATACAAATAAATTTAGTGGCCGATTAAAAAATAGACAGTTAGCGTATTAGTCTACCTGAAAAGTAAGTGCTGTAAATCATTAAATACACAATCCACGGTTTTGCGATACATTCTTTATGGGGATGATGCTGAGAAAGTGAGCGTTTTGTGTGGCTTTATTGCTTGATGTCACTATTGCGATGTACTTAATCCACTAATATTAAAATGCCATGTACGAATAATAACTAAATGATCATAGTCTTTACGTATTTCAGGTGGAAAAGTTGCAAAGGGTGCGGCTTGCTTAACAATGTGTAGAGCGGCCTCGTCAAATAGCTTTTGACCCGATGATTGTTTTAGGTTTATCTCGTGAATATGGCCGTTAGGTAAAATGACCACTTCGAGTCGTAGGTGCCCCGTGAGCTGTTTGCGTAATGCTTCGTCAGGAAAATTTTGATTACCGATAGCCTCAATTTTTTGCGTCCATTCGTTAAGGTAGGTTGCTTCGCTAGAGGCTAGCGTGGATACGGTAGTAAGTACTCGCTCTCTTGGTATCTTAGCGTATGTTTGACGTTGTACCGCAAGCTTGGCGCGTAAGCTCGCAATCTTGGCATTAATAGCATTGATATCTAAGGTTTCTTTACCTGACTGTACATCTTGTTTTTCGTCGGGTTGCTTTGCATTATTAATATGCGTGGATGCCTGTGTACTAGTGATTGTTCTGTTGTTATCAGGTTTTAGTACAGACTGCTTTTTTTGCTCAGTAATAAGCGTGTCGTTAATTTGCTGGCTTTCAAAGGGTGGCGGAATAACATCGGTAGTAATTTCTTTGGCAGTTTGTGTGGTACCGCTGCCTATTTGATTGGCTTGAGCAAGAAAGTCGGCCTCTTTCGGTGCTTTTTTAGCCGCATGTGTGGCCAAGGTCACTGTAACACTGGGTGCGCTTTGGCTAGGTTTACTGCTATCAAACGATAAGCCAAAAATAATGAGCCCGTGTATGGCAATGGCCAAAAAAAACGTAAAACTCAGACGATCAGCACTTAATGAGCCATGAGTGATTGTTTCAGCTTGGGGGATAGTGGCGTTCACAGTCATGAGTTGTAGCGTCGTTTAATGAGAGTCCGTTAATTGTTGTGCAATAGCATTCATAAGGCGCTCGCCAATGCGGGTGTCGTATGCTCGGTCAATTTCTTGTGCGCATGTGGGACTGGTCACATTGATTTCGGTAAGGTAGTCGCCAATCACATCGAGGCCAACAAATAACAAGCCCTTCTTCACTAAAGTGGGCGCTACTTGCTCTACAATCCAGTAGTCTCTGTCCGATAGTGGTTGTGGGCGCCCACTACCACCTGCTGCAAGGTTGCCTCGTGTCTCACCTTTAGCGGGAACACGCGCTAAACAATAAGGTACAGGTTCGCCATTAATAACAAGAATGCGTTTATCACCGTTACTAATGTCGGGGATAAACTTTTGCGCCATAATCATTTCCCCTTGATCAGTAAGGGTCTCTAATATCACGCCAATATTAGGATCGTCCTGTTTGCAGCGAAAGATACCGCTACCGCCCATACCATCTAATGGTTTGAAGATGACGTCTTGATGTGTTGAGTGAAACTCTCTCAAATGGGTTTTGTTGCGGCTGACGGTTAGTGGTGGGCAGCACTGAGGGAATTGCGTCGCAAATAGTTTTTCATTGCAATCGCGTAAACTTCTTGGGTTGTTGACGACTAGGCAGCCTTGTTCTTGTGCGGTTTCTAATAAAAAGGTTGTTTGTAAAAACTGTACATCAAATGGCGGGTCTTTACGCATCAGTATGGTGTCTATATCACCCAGCGTGTAAACGCTTTCATCGCCCAGTTCGTGCCAATGTTGCTCACTATTAAATACTTGCAACGGTTTACCATAGCCCTTGGCGATATTGTTATCTAAAAATAGACTGTCTTGCTCAAAATAGATTAAATCCCAGCCTTTTTCTGCGGCAGCTAATAACAATAAAAGCGTCGTGTCTTTGTGGGGGTTAATGTGAGAAATGGGGTCCATAATGACGCCGAGACGAATTGGCATAATAGGTTTCACTCTGACTCTGGTTGGCTTGTGATGTATTATGTGCGAAGTCTACAACAGATTGTTATTTTTATCAGTGTTAAGAGTGACATACGTTACGTTCTTAACGAGAAATATGAATTTTATAAGGCCGAATATAGATATATGAGGTCTTCTGTGTTAAAACGGAACATTGTTTTTGAGCAAGTAATACATGTTGTACAAATCGGCTAAATAATAATAAGAAGGATGCGGTGAATAATTACAGAAGGTGTAACCCTTTATGAGTGCGGCTTTAGATAATCTGAAGGTAATGGTCATCGATGACAGTAAGACGATTCGTCGTACTGCCGAGACTCTGTTAAGTAAGGCAGGCTGTGAGGTGGTTACGGCCATTGACGGTTTTGATGCATTGGCAAAAATAGCCGATTGCAGGCCAAATATTATATTCGTAGATATCATGATGCCGCGTTTAGACGGCTATCAAACCTGTGCGTTGATAAAAAACAACAGTGAATTTAAGTCAACGCCAGTCATCATGTTATCCAGCAAGGATGGTTTATTTGATAAAGCTAAGGGGCGTATTGTTGGATCTGACCAATATTTAACGAAGCCTTTTAGCAAAACTGAATTATTAGGCGCTATCGAGGCATATGTTTAGCGCTAAAAATCGTCTGAAAGTATTTGAGGAAAGTTATGTTACGTGTGTTAATAATTGATGATTCACCCACAGAGGTGTACAAACTAACCACTATATTAGAAAAAAATGGGTATAGCGTTGATGTTGCTGAAACGGGTGAGCAAGGGCTTGAAATGGCAAAAACGAGCCCACCTGATTTGATTCTTATGGATGTAGTGATGCCAGGTTTAAACGGCTTTCAGGCTACTCGCCAATTAAGTCGAGCGAAAGAAACGGCAGATGTTCCTGTTGTTATCGTATCAACAAAAGATCAGGCAACAGACAAAGTGTGGGGCATGAGACAAGGTGCAAGAGCGTACTTGGTTAAGCCCATCACTGAAGCCCAATTAATGAATGCGGTGAGTGAAGCATTATCTTAATCTGTATGCTGTAGAGTTGTTAGCCTTGTTGTAGTTAATGAGGCTCTTTTGCTGGCATGCAAACGATTAAGTAAGTAACGTGTTGAGGTAAAGAAATGTCAGATCAAGTGTCTGCTTACGAGGTGTTGCAGCGTTTAGCAAAGCGCAGTTTATCTCATGCGCAGCAATTACCTTCACAGATAGATACTGTAGAGCAATGGAGTGGTATTGGTTTTTCTCTGTTGGGCTTTCATTTTGTTATTCCTATGGATGAGCTGACAGAAATGTTGGAGATTCCTGCACATACACGCTTGCCTGGTGTTCATCCTTGGATTAAAGGCGTTTCAAATGTTCGTGGTCGCCTTTTGCCATTATTTGATTTGGCCGCGTTTTATGCTGGCAGTTTATCAGGGCATAAAAAAAATCAACGATTGCTCGTTTTGGATAATGCGTCAATTTATGCGGGATTATGGGTTGATCAGGTTTTTGGGCGACAGTATTTTGATGCCGAAACCGAAATGACATTAAAAGATACAAGCTTGCCAGAAGGCATGCGTGAGTGTGTGCATAGTTATTATGAATCGGACGGTACGCGTTGGTTGGTTTTTTCCGCTAAGGCGTTGTGTGAAGATTCACGTTTTTTGAATGTAGCAGTAAATTGATGGCCTGCGAGTCATCGCTTATTGCTAATAATAATAAATTACCGAAACGATACATTAAGCAGATTAATAATCTTGGCTTGTTAGTCGGAGATTGGTTGGGAGTAAATAGATGAAAAATGAAAACGGTTTATTTGCGGGGCGTTATTGGCTACCCGTATTTGGTTTTGGCGCCTTAATACTGTTTGCAGCCTCTATATTTGGAGCCTATTTAATTTGGCAAAAAAATACCAGAGATGCCGAAAACATTCAAAAAATTGATGAGTTCAAGAGTCTATCCGCTAGCGCGCAATTCTTCTCACGCAAAATGATTACGGGAGACGAGAGTGCTACCGCATCATTGATTGCAACTGTAGACGGAATGGATCGATCAATTGAGTTTTTATTGGATGCTGACGAATTTACTCGCCAACAGCTAGCCACCGAATATGAATCAACGGTTAATTTTTGGCGCAGTATTCATAATAACGCAACAATTATTAGTGAAGTAAGCCCAGCGATTGCAACGATAAATACCGCTGCCGCGCAACTTGATGGAAAAGCTATCCGCTCGCAAAAATTATTTGGTGAAGCGATAGTGCAAGGTGTTACACAGGAACAATTGGTTATATTGCAAAGTGAAGCCGCATTGCTAAGACAGATGTCGAGCAATATGGATAAGTTTATTGCCGAAGAAAAAGGCGAGAGTCGCTTTTTTGATGCCTATAGAAGTGCCTTTGTAGAATTTGGTGAAGGGTATAACGTATTGCTCAATGGTGATGTAGCAAGCAATGTACCTGCATTAACGAATGAAGCACTGATAGCAGAAGTGAATAGTGTGAAAGAAGCGTTTAATGAAACGCGTCAATTAGATGCTGAATTATTGAGTGCGGCAGAAGCGTTAATGTCAGCACGTGTTGCTCATGTAAAAGTTAATTCGAGTCTTGAAGGGTTATCGCTTACATTGGATGAAATGCGTATTCGTCTTGGCAGCTTAAGCGATGAGCGTTTCTTAAAGCCGTTATACATTGTTATTACATTACTGATCTCGGTGTTGTGCGTACTTGGTTTTATTGTTACGCAAAAACAATCTGCGCGTGAAGCGATCGAGATGGAGCAGTCAAACAATGAAAATGTTCAGGCGGCGATTCTACGATTACTTGATGAGCTAGCGGATCTTGCTGATGGTGACTTAACGGTAACCACCACCGTGTCGGAAGATTTTACGGGAGCGATTGCTGACTCCGTAAACTACACCATTGATCAGCTGCGTCAGCTAGTATCAAGAATTAACAACACGGCGGTACAAGTATCTGGTGCTGCACAGGATTCTCAGCAAACGGCACTACATCTTGCAGAAGCATCTGACCATCAGGCGCAAGAAATTGCAGGGGCATCTGCAGCGATCAACGAAATGGCGGTCACTATTGACCAAGTATCTGCGAATGCTGCCGAATCGGCACTGGTTGCGAGTAAGTCGGTATCGATTGCAAATAACGGTGCAAAACTGGTACAAAATACTATTCACGGCATGGATACTATTCGTGAACAGATTCAAGATACATCGAAACGTATTAAACGATTGGGTGAATCATCACAAGAAATTGGTGATATCGTAAGTTTGATTAACGATATTGCTGACCAGACGAACATTCTTGCATTGAATGCCGCGATTCAGGCATCGATGGCGGGGGATGCAGGTCG
This sequence comes from Candidatus Endobugula sp., assembly GCA_965225895.1. GTDB lineage: Bacteria > Pseudomonadota > Gammaproteobacteria > Pseudomonadales > Cellvibrionaceae > Endobugula. The sequence goes on along the minus strand of CBDDBR010000011.1, from coordinate 2,082,432 downwards.
AGGCTTCGCCGTGGTAGCGGATGAGGTACAGCGTCTAGCGGAACGTTCTGCAGGTGCGACCAAGCAGATTGAAACACTGGTAAAAACCATTCAAACAGATACCAACGAAGCGGTAACGTCGATGGAACAAACCACCTCAGAGGTGGTAAGTGGTGCAAGACTGGCACAAGATGCGGGTGTGGCACTGGAAGAAATTGAGGGTGTATCGGCAAACATTGCGGAATTGATTCAAAACATTTCGAACGCCGCACGTCAGCAAGCCTCTTCGGCGGGTCATATTTCGAATACGATGAACGTTATTCAAGAAATTACATCGCAAACATCAGCGGGTACGGGTGCAACGGCACAAGCGATTGGTGATCTAGCCGATATGGCACTTGAATTACGAGAATCAGTAGCAGGCTTTACGCTACCTGAAGATATGGAAGAAACGGCCGATGGCATGGCCGATGATGCGTGGCTATCGGCAGATGACATGGGTCTAGCCGATGCTGAAGCACCTGCCGCAGATATTGATTTAGAGGATATCGCTGATGTGGCTGATGTGACAGAGATGCCGCTAGAGACAGAGATGGATCTTGACTCAGCGATAGAGCTGACGGAAGCAGACGAAAACTACGATTTTGATGATCTAGGTTTAGCAGAGCAAGATATTGAAATAGAAGACATTGATGAGACTAGCGAATTGCTAGATGGTCTCGCATCCATGGCCGAAGATGAAAATTTAGCATCAGCAGATATTGACGAAGAGTTAGACTTTTCTGAGGAAATGTTCAACTTGGCTGACGGTGAAAGCATTGATTTATTGGATGAAGAGTTTGACCTCGCTGATTTTGATTTCATGGATGAAAAAGAAAAAGAAAAAGATTCTGTTAGCTAGTCATGTCTTGGTCTTTTAAAAAGTTTGATGTATTACCCGAAGACAAGTTTTTACTCTGGGAAAAACTTTTAGAATCCCGCACGGGTATTCAATTAGCGCCACAGCAAAAAGTATTGTTGCAAACTCAAATCGCTATTCGTATGCGTGAGTTAAGCATTGTCAGTTATGACGATTACTACGAACAAGTTAAACAAGATAATAAAGCAGGCTTGATCGAGTGGCAGGTATTGGTTGATCGTTTAGTGGTTAAAGAAACGACGTTTTTTCGTCACAGACCGTCCCTAGAATTTGTACGCCAATACCTTAAAAATAAAATTGAACAAAAAACACTGAATGATAGTTTTGATATTTGGAGTGTGGGTTGTTCAACAGGCGAAGAGCCTTATGGCCTTGCGATGATTACTAATGATTGTTTGGAAGGTTCAAACGAACATGTGTATTTCGGTGTGACGGCAGTTGATGTTAGCTTGCCTGCATTGTCAATTGCGCGTAGAGGTATTTACGGTCGTCGCAGTATGTTGTCGTTAACAGATGAAGAAAAGCAACGATATTTTCGCCCCTATGAAAACGATCAATATGAAGTGCTGCCACGATTAAAAAAACGAGTATGTTTTTCACAGGCAAATATCCATAATCTCAATGCCGTTCCTATGCAGTTAATGGATGTCATTTTTTGCCAAAATGTATTGATTTATTTTCGTCGCTGGCGACGTAGAGAAATTCTTAATCAACTGACTGTCCGCTTAAAACCCGGTGGAATATTAATCATTGGCTTGGGTGAAACGATGGACTGGCAGCACCCTGATATGCAAAGAATAAATAATGATGAAGTACAAGCGTACATTAAAGGACTATGACACATGTGCATCAATAATATGCTATTACAATGTAATCAACTGAGACAGTGGCATGGCAGATAATCGCCAGTACATGGCTCTTGAATGGGTCATTAGAGATATTAAAGAAACGCTTTTGCAAGCACAAAGCGCATTGGACGATTACGCCTGTGAATCAGCGGATGTTATTCAATTAAAATTTTGCGTAACCTACATTCACCAAGTGTATGGCAGTTTGCACATGGCAGGTTTTCATGGCGCTGCCATGATAGCATCCGAAGCAGAAGCTTTAGCGCAAAATCTTTTGGAAGGTAATATTGCGCAGCCTAAAGAAGCTACAGAAGTACTGACTAAGGCCATCGAGCAATTATCGGATTATTTAGACCACGCCTTAAAAGAAAAATGTGACCAGCCGAGTTTGGTTTTTCTTTTGTTAAATGATTTGAGAGCGGTAAGAGGAGCGCAATTTTTAAGTGAGTCAGCGCTTTTTTCTCCTAATCTTGATTATGCGCACACAGTTCACGGTACTCGCCATCAAATATTAGACGATGAGCAGCAGCTTATCGTTATGCTCAAAAAATTACGTGAAATGTATCAATATGCTGCGGCCAGCGTGATGCATAAAACAAACGTAGCAGAAAATTTGGGTTATCTTGCTAAGGTGAGCCAGCGTTTAGAAAAAATTCTACAAGGCACTCTACGTGTTGCATTGTGGGAAGTCGTCTCTGCTTTTTTATCGGCTGTTGACGAAAGTGTTATTGCCGAAAGCGTTTCTATTAAGAAATTGTTTCGTCAATTAGATGAAGAGCTGCAGCAGCTTGTTGATGAAGGCGTGAGTGCGCTAAATCAAAAAACCAGTGATGAGTTTTTAAAAAATTGGCTGTATTATTTGTCATCATTAAAAAATACTAATGATGCAATCTCTTGTGTTGTTGAGCGGTATGCGCTAAAAAATGCAAGCGTATTGGTTCACGAAAATAATAAAAGTATTAAGCCTATTGATTCCTCCGCAATGCGTGCAGTTGCGCAAGCGATTGTTGATGAGTTTTCCGAAGTAAAAACAATATTAGCGAATTGCCATGCGAGTGGGCAGCTCTCTACGGATTTGTCATTTATTCGCAGTGTTTTTCAGCGTGCTGCTGATACCTTAGCTATTTTGAGTGTAAATACATTACGCCAAGAAATGCTAGTTAACATCGCGCGCATTGATCAACTGAAAAGTTACCAAGGGGATGATTTTCCTACCAGTCAGCTCAATGTTATTGAAACCAGTATTGCTGAAATAGAAGGTGAGTTAGAGAGCTCCTTATTAGATAGTCAGTCGGTTAATGGTGCTAATGATCGATCGTTTGATGCGGCGCAAGAAGAAGCCCTACAAGAAAGCCGTAACGGTTTAGAAGAAGCAAAAGATTCGGTTGTTAATTATATTGCCACGCAGTGGAACATTAAAAATTTACAACCCGTGCCAGAAATTTTACAAGGTGTAGTAACACACCTCACGACGTTATCTTTTCAAGTGCCCGCCGAAATATTAGACGCCTGTGCCAACTATATTGAAACGCGATTAATTAATCAGCCTGTTAAGCCTAAATGGGAACAGCTAGATAGTCTGGCGGATGTTATTGCCAGTGTCGATTATTTTTTAGAAGTTTTTCTGCTGACCAAAGAAGAAGACCACGCTATTTTACATGGGGCAGAACAAGGCTTGCTAGATTTAGGCGTGTCGTATTCTGGCGCCAAACCATCTGCGATGACTGCATCAGAACATGTGACTGATGGCATGGTTGAACTCAATGAATCGGATGTGGATGCGTTATTAGATAACGCAGATTCACATGGCTCATCAGTATCAGGCAATAATGACGATGGCATTGATGCTGAAGCGGCCGCAGAAATTATAGAAATCTTTACAGAAGAAGCGGAAGAGGTTCAAGCAACGATTGCTGAGTACCTTCCTATTTGGGCAGATGGGTTTAGTGATGAAAATGCGTTAGTTGAATTGCGCCGAGCTTTTCATACCTTAAAAGGCAGTGGGCGTTTAGTCAAGGCAAGTGATATTGGTGAATTGTCTTGGTCTATCGAAAATTTATTAAATCGCGTATTGGATAAAACTCTTAAGCCTGAAAAAATTCAGATTGATATTATTAAAAAAGCATTAGAACTATTGCCGCCAATGGTTGAAGCTTTTAGTCAGCAAAAGGCAACACCAAACGCTTTGTTATGCGAACAATGCAGGTTGTGGGCGCATGAATTGGCTCAAGGTGAGGCATCGCCAGAATTACAAGGGGCATTAAACGAGGCAGATACCGACAAGCAAGTGGTGGCGCCAGAATATGTAGCAGATGATCAAGACGATGATATTGATGTGCAGCTATGGGAAATATTTGGCGCAGAATCTGAAACACATCTTGCCGTCGTTAGAGAGTATATTGCGCAAATGGATGCTGCGCGCCCATTCTTTGAAGTGCCTAGCGATGCTATGCAGCGAGCCATGCATACTATTAAAGGTAGTGCGCATATGGCAGAAATTACGCCAATAGCGCAGCTCATGACGCCAATGGAATTATTCGTAAAAGATTTACGTGCATACCAAGTTGTTATTGATGACGATATTTTACAGCTTATAAAAGACAGTGTGACTTATACCGAAGACGCATTGGAACAAATATCTCGTTTGATGTTTCCTGTTATTGAAAAATTAGATTTATTCTTAGCGCGTGTCGCCGAATTACGCGATCGTTCGGTAGGGCACCTGATTAGTCATGAAGATGAAAATGCAGGGCCAAAAGTAGATCCTGCTTTCTTAGAGATGCTCATGAATGAAGGCATGAATTTATTGTTGGATATTGATCCAATAATGAATGCGTGGAGAGCATCACCAGCAACCGCTAATGATTGGCAACCCATTGCTGATGAGTTGGCCAAAGTGCAACATGGGGCAGAGCGTGCAAATTTAGGTTCGATGGTTGTTGTGAGTCAAACATTGCATCAGCAATATGAGCACTTGATTCATGGGCGTATTCAAGCGACGGATCATATTTATGATGTCATGTTAGATGCGCACTATGCGTTATTAGACATCATTGATGCAATTGCAGGCGGCCAAGATTTGCCAGATGCTGATGCACAGTTAATGGCACAGCTTAATGCATTCTTAGTAGCTGAAGAAGCTCCAGAGTCGTCTCACGCCGACGGTTTAGCCGATGAAACGGCCGAGCGTGATGCAGACGAAAAGATTGACTCTGTTAACGAAGAAGTATTACTCGTAGAACCATCACAAGATGACACATTAGAGCTTGATTCCTCTACGGTTGATATAGCAGAAAATGAAAGCCCTGCGGATGTATCGTTAGTGGCTCATCAACACTTCACTCCTGTTTTTGATACGAATGATGACCTTGATGAAGAGGTCGTTGGTATCTTTATGGAAGAAGCGGCTGAATTAATTGAAGAGATGGATGACATTCTTCAAGACATCGAAGAAGGCAGCGAAGGGCGAGAAATTAATGAAGGTATGCAGCGAGTATTACATACCTTTAAAGGGGGCGCGCGTCTAGCAGGTTTAACAGTGCTAGGCGATTTAGCTCACGACTTTGAATCGTATTTAATTACCCATTATTACGAAACAGTATCCGCGACACTCATTGATGATATTCACCAGTATCAAGACCGTTTGATTGCACAGTTAGATGCACTGAATCAGTCAGATGTATCGACAGTGGATATGCCAAATGACGATGTGCCTGACGTGGTGAGTACGGCTCCTGTTATAGAAACCGTACAAGCAACGCAGCATGTTGATAATGTTTCTGTTACCGATAGTGAACAACTCGAAACAAGTAGTTCAGCATTACCATCAATGGCCGCAGAGTCTGACACCGAAGCAGAGCAAACATCAGAACCAGCCGCCTCTATTATTGATGAACCTAATGCTGAAAGCACAATCTCTACCATAGAACTGATTGATAATATTGCGTCGGAATTAATGCAGTTAGAAGCACATACGGATGCTTGTCATATTCATGATAATGTATTGCGTTTAATCAGTGATGTAAAAGCTAGTGCTAATACTGCGGGTATGCCATTGCTGCACCAAGCGGCTCAACAATTTGAGTCATATATATTTACCCATTATTACGAAACTGTTTCGCCAGAATTAATGGCGGACTTACATCAGTATAAAGAACAGTTATCCCAGTTAGTAACATCGGATAATGACGTGGTAGCGTCGGCACAGAGTAGCAGTGACGATATAAATACAACGTCGCAACCTGTGACGAATTCAGCAGAGGCATCAGAAGCGCTTGCAACTCAACAAACGGTGCTTTCTCCCTCTTTAGATGAAGCGCCATATTCCACGTTGCCTACTTCAGAACTAGAAGATGCTTCAGAATCGAATGCTGACGATAATACGCTTGAATTAGATACGCAAAAAGAAGACGAGCAAGAGCATCATGATTTAGAAATAGCAGAGCCTCAATTTTCTTTGCAGGCCTTTATTCAATCAACTCCCACGCAAAAACAATCAGATACTTCTGAAGACAGTGAAACTGTACAGAACAATGATCTTTATACGTTAGAGTCTGTTGCAGCACCTATTGATGAAGAGATAAGCGTGGCAGATGAGCAAAATGTCTCTTCGGTTGAGCCAGATTTATCCAGTGCCGAGCTTGAAATAGTCGATGGTGGGTATGTTGCGGTTACAGATACTGAGTTTATAGAGGTTGATGAATCTGTAGATGCTGAGATAAATAATGATGGTGACGATGAAGATGAGCCATCATCGGACAATGACAATGTTGTCTCATTTTTATCGAAGCCAGTAGAAGAGCCTCTCGAATTTATTCCTACCGCACCTGCGATGCCATCGGCGACGGATGCTGCGCAAGTGACTGATATTACCTCAGGTACTGCAAATTCTACAGGTAATACGGCAGCGGCACGACGTGCTGGGCCGCAAGAAACCGTTAAAGTCTCTTCCGAATTAATGGAAGAACTTGTGAATTTGGCGGGCGAGACATCCATTAGTCGTGGTCGTTTAGAAGAACAAATGAGTGAGATGAATTACTCCATCTCAGAAATGGATGAAACCGTAGCGCGTTTACAAGAACAATTACGCCGTTTAGATATTGAGACAGAAGCGCAGGTTATTTTCCGACAAGAACAATTGGGTGAACGAGAAGACTTTGACCCATTAGAAATGGATCGTTATTCACAGTTACAACAATTATCGCGCTCACTGACAGAGTCTGCTTCAGATTTACAGGATTTAAAATTTACCTTAAGTAATAAAGCGCGTGATACAGAAACAATGTTGTTACAGCAATCACGTATTAATACAGAATTACAAAAAGGCTTAATGCGTTCGCGCATGGTGCCATTCTCACGGATTGTACCGCGCTTGCGTCGTATTGTTCGTCAAATTGCAGCGGAGTTAGGTAAGGCCGTAGAGTTTGATTTTGCCAATACAGAAGGCGAATTAGATCGTAATATGATGGAACGCATGATTGCGCCATTAGAGCATATGTTACGTAATGCAGTAGATCACGGCATAGAAGATGGTGCTGTGAGAAAACAGAAAGGCAAACCTGAAGCGGGGCGCATTAGCCTATCGTTAGTGCGAGAGGGTGGTAGTGTCTTAATTTATTTAGGCGACGACGGCGCAGGGATGGATATTGAGCGCATTCGTGAAAAAGCGATCGAGCGAAAAATGATGACTGCCGATGCAGCGCTCAGTGATAACGAAGTTGTACAGTTTATTTTTCAGGCAGGTTTTTCAACTGCAGAAACGGTAACTCAAATTTCAGGTCGCGGCGTTGGTATGGACGTAGTGAGCAGTGAAATTAAACAGCTCGGTGGCGCTGTAGAAATTCATACCGAAGAAAATAAAGGCACGCAGTTTATGATTCGCCTGCCGTTTACCTTATCGGTAAACCGTGCCTTAATGATTACCATTGGCGATGACAATTATGCGGTACCTCTTAATGCGATTGAAGGTATTGCGCGTATCAATCCACAGGACTTGGCAGGTTATTACAATGATCCTGATAGCCGCTTTAAATATGCGGGTAACCAGTATCAACTGCAATACTTAGGTAGTTTGTTAGATAAAAGTGCACAGCCCAAAGTAGAAGGTCACGACTTACCTGTTCCCGTATTGTTGGTGCGTAGTGCCGATCATGCGGTTGCATTACAAGTGGATGGTTTACAGGGTAGCCGTGAGATTGTGGTAAAAACATTAGGTTCACAATTTAGTGCGGTACAAGGTTTATCGGGCGCTACTATTATGGGTGACGGTAGTGTTGTCGTGATTTTAGATGTGTACGCTATGATGCGTCAGCAATTTGCACTATCCAACTTACATGTAGCCTTGCCTGATACGCAAGAAACAGAATTGGTTGAGCGCAATCCATTGGTGATGGTGGTAGATGATTCTGTAACGGTACGTAAAGTGACCACACGCTTCTTGGAGCGCGAAGGCTTTGATGTTATTACAGCAAAAGATGGTGTGGATGCGATTACAACATTGCGTGATCATCAGCCAGATCTTATGTTGCTAGATATTGAAATGCCACGTATGGATGGTTTTGAAGTGGCTAAACGTGTACGCACAATGCCACGAATTAGTGAATTGCCTATCATCATGATTACATCACGTACGGGTGAAAAACATCGCCAAACAGGTTTGGCGGCAGGTGCCAATGAATATATGGGTAAGCCTTTCCAAGAAGGCCAGTTGTTAAACAGTATTCAGCAATTGCTTCGTGTAGATCAGTAAGTTTATAAGGTGCTACTAGTATGAGTAACCTTATGGATAGTCATTAATATGAGCGCGCTCAATGTAGTGGTGGTGAGTGAAACCCTAGTACAGCAACATTATTTAAAACATATTGTTGAGGCGGGTGAGTGTGTTTCGGTTGCCTCTGTTCTTGTCGCAGAACTGAGGGAGAGTCTTGATAAAATACAAACACAAGGCGTGAGGGTTGACGCTTGGTTGATTGTTGTTGATATTGAGCGTTTAGACGATAACGACAGCGCCGATGATTTTCAGCAGTGGTTATATGATCTCGATGACCCCGTTATTTTCTGTGAAGGTAATACCCAAAATGCAGCAGAAGCTGATTTTATGGCTTGGACAAGACAGCTCACCAATAAACTGTTGAGCTTAAAAGGCCAAATTGCATTGGCTCAAAAAACGGTGGTTAAAGCAAAAAATATATGGGTGCTGGCTGCATCAACTGGTGGACCAGAAGCCGTTAAGCGTTTTTTAGATGCCGTTGATAGCAATTTAGATGTAGGTTTTATTTATGCGCAGCATATTGATCAAAACCAATGCCAGCGGCTCAGTGACACGATTACCAGAGACAGTATTTGCGATAGTTTTGTAGCGGCACATGGCGACATTATTGCAAAACATACGGTCGCTATTGTGCCTGTTGATCATACAATAGAATTGCAAGATAACGGCGCGATTGTGAGCCATCAAAAACTACCTTGGCGAGGTATTTATCAGCCCTCGATTGATCAAATCGTGGCGAATGTGGCGAGTGTTTATGGTCAACATGCGGGAGTTATTTTTTTTACGGGCATGGGTGATGATGGTGTGATTGGTTGCCGTTTAATGTCGCTTCATGGTGGGCATGTATGGGCGCAAGTCATATCCAGTTGTGTCGCACCGTCGATGCCGCAAGAGGTCATTAATGCGGGTTATGTCACTAAGATCGATACACCAGAAAACTTAGCATTACATTTAAAAGCAGCAATTACTGCTAACGCATAGAATAATTAGGACGTAGAACATGACAGGTCACATGCCCACACAAGTTACGGCGATTAGTAGCACATTACCTAGTTTGCTTGTTCCCATTGCGAATAAACAGTTGTTGCTACCCACAGTCTCTATTGCAGAAATGCTGCCTTTTCAAAAACCTCAAATGCGTAATACTGATATTCAGTCGTCGCCTGTTTGGTTTTTAGGAATGGTAAGATGGCGCGGTATTATGGTACCTATGGTTTCTTACGAAGCGATTAATGGCGGTGATATTCCAGCGGTTAAAGGCGTGAGCCAAATGGCTATTCTTAATAATACGGGCGTAAATCCTGCGATTCCTTTTTTGTGCTTTCCTACTCAGGGCATTCCACGTTTAAGTCGTGTTACTGAGTCGGTGATTAAAGAAGATCAGGAGCAAGAAAAAATGGCTTATGATGAAATGAATGTAATGATTAATGGTGAGCCAGCAACAATTCCTAACATAGAAAAGCTAGAGCATGCGTTGATAGGCGTGCTGAATCCTTAAGTCGTATTATTTTAGTAGAGCATGCTCTTATAATCGATGGTTTATTTTTTATAGATTTTTAAACGGCGCTAATTCAATTTCTGCCATGCGCCTAGCTTCAAAAATAATATGACCTTTGTAGCGGTAATCGCCCACCGATGAAAACTCAAATGTATACAAGCGCCGCAATGCAAAGAGAGAATGTGGTGATTTGCAAATACTGATACGTTTTAAAATAATATTCTGATCAAGTAATTGAACCCCTACTTTTTTACAGTGCTGTCTGACAGCATTGCGCGCAATAATACTTACGTTATTGTGTTGCCATACCATATATGCCAAAAATAACAGGCTGGTAAAAAGCATAATATCGTAAATATTCATACCGTTATTTCCGTGATTTTTTAATCAGGTCATATGCTGCTTGCACTTCTTGAGAACGTTCAGTGGCGACTTTAATCATATCATCAGGCACACCTTGCCCCATTAATTTGTCAGGATGATATTCACTCATGAGTTTTCGGTATGCTCGTTTTAGGTCTTTGTCTGATATGCTTTTGTCGACACCTAAGGCTTCATAAGCCGTGGCTAACGCATCGCTATGGTTTTGCGTATGTGTTTGATAGTGATTGCCAGAAAAAGATTCTTGCGCGCGTACCATACGCAGTAATTGCTCAAAAGCGAGATGAGAAAACTGTAAACCTTTTGCAATATCGCGGAGTGCGGATTCTTCTTTATCGTCAAGCGTACCATCGGCTAGTGCGGTATTAATCAGGTAGACAATCAGCATTTGTTTTAGCTGGGGACGATTGCCACAGAATTCGCGAAAAGTATGTAATGTGGCATCAGGGTTAAAGTCGGCGTCAGCGCCCACTTTAAATAAGCGAATGGCCTCACGTTTATGATCGGCCGTTAAGCCCATTTTTTCCATGAGTTTCTGGGTTTCGTCAATTTCTTCTTCAGAAACACGCCCGTCGGCTTTTGCTAGGTACCCAATGAGTGTAAAAGTCGTATTAAAAAAAGTAGTTTGTATTGCCTGTAACACCTCGGGTGATTCGTCTTGCCTAAATTTATAAAAGGCTTGGTCAAACATATGCCCTACGTAAGCACCTGCGAAAGCGCCAAAAATACCAAAGCTATAATAGCCAATAACACCGCCAATGAGTTTGCCTGCAATCATATTGTTCTCTTTATCATCGTCTATTGATTGGGTCACATAATAATAGAATCAAGCGTGATAAATAAGGGGTATCTATTTTATTATGATGAAATACACCATATTGCACGAGATCTACCTATGTTCATTACAGTATGATGTTATATACGATATTTAGCGGTGATGTTATGAGCACGGGTAGCAACATTGATTGAATAACTTGATCAATATCTATACCATGCGGCCAGACTTACTTATTTATCCCCTTGGAATACTTCTTTATGCCTAAGTTAGATCAAACCAACCGTGTCACGGTGACAGATGTTAGCCCAAAAGGGGTGTTAGTTGATGGTTTAGAGTATGGTGCTTTGCATTTGCGTGATGCCCCTAAAAATATATCGAAAGGCGATGTGATTACTGCATTTCTTTATCGAGATAGCTCCGATCGTGTAACCGCCACCGCAGCCACACCCAAAATAAATGTAGGCGAATGTGCATATTTAAAGGTTGTTGCAGAGGGGGAGTTTGGTGCATTTTTAGATTGGGGTTTACCAAAAGATTTATTACTTCCTTTTGCTGAGCAAGCGTACCCTGTACGCGAAGGTATTGAGTATGTTGTGTATGCTTATCGTGATAACAGCGATCGTATGGTGGCAACAACCTTTTTACATCATCATTTAGATGAACAACACGGTCAATTAAAAGCGGGTGACGCGGTAGATTTATTAATCGCAGGCAAATCGGAATTAGGCTTTAAAGCCGTGATTAATAATCAGCACTTAGGGTTGATTTACCATGATGAATTATCTCAACCGTTGCGTTTTGGCTTACGTATTAAGGGTTGGGTAAAAGCTATTCGTGAAGATGGAAAAATTGATTTAAGCATTAATACATTAGATAAGAAAAGCCGTGATCAATTAGAAACACGTATTCTAAGGGAATTGCACCAATCAGGTGGACGTATTGAATTATCGGATAAAAGTTCGCCCGAAGTTATTTTTAGTGTATTTAAAGTCAGTAAGAAAAATTTTAAACGTGCAATTAGTCGCTTATATAAGCAACGTTTGATTATTATTGAGGCTAATTACATTCAATCGGTTGATCAATAAGAGATAAAAATAGTATTCGATTGTTTGAATAACATGCGTTATATTATTCTTATCATTAGATCGGGGTAATGAATATGCAAATATACCGTGTGTTTTTGGCTTTTTTTCTGTCTTTTTTCTCTATCCATAGTTATGCGCAATGTGAAGCGGTTGCTGAGCAATGTAAGCACCAAATGGATGTATTGTCTTCATCATTGGGTGGCTCTGTTCATCAAGTATTATGGTTGAATGATGTCATGCAGTTACCCGTGACATTGCGTGCGGGCACACGCTATTATCTGGCGAGTTGTAGCGCTTCGTCGGTGCAATCACATTACCGTATCTTGGATGATAAGCAGGGCGAATTGTTTAATAGTGTTGGGCACGATAAAGAATCTCATGCAGAATTTGTTGCAACATCAACGGTTAATGGCAATATTGAGATTGCTTTACAAACAATGTTAGAAAAACCGATATGTACCGCTTTTGCTATAGGTTTTGCTAAATAACGATTGGTGTTAGTGGGTAAAGATAACAATATTGCGGATACAAATAGTATTGTTATCTTTTGTTTTAATAGCCACGATATTCGATTACAAGTGGCGCATGATCTGAAAATCTTTCTTCTTTATAGATCAGCTCCGAACCTTTGACTACCGCATCTTTTAAACCTTGGGTAATTATTTGATAATCAATACGCCAGCCCGTGTTGTTCGCCCACGCTTGACCGCGATTAGACCACCAAGTGTATTGCTCAGGCTCTTGATTGATAAGCCTAAAAGCATCGGCAAAGTGCAATACTTTATCGCGTTGATTGTCACTATCGTTAAGTAACCAATCCATCCATGCTCTTTCTTCGGGTAAAAAACCAGAATTTTTCTGGTTGCCTCGCCAATTTTTAATATCAATTTTTTTGTGAGCAATATTCCAATCACCACAAATAATAAACTCTCGGCGTTTACGTTGCATGGCTTGTAAAACAGGCTCGAATCGATCCATCATGTCGTACTTAAATAATTGGCGTTCTTCTTTAGATGAGCCAGAAGGCATATAGAGTGATGCTACACTAATGCCATCAAAATCTACTTGTAGGTAACGTCCTTCGCTATCAACATCGGACCAATCATTTTTATCAATGGCACCTAAGCCGTAGTGAATGGCATTAGGTTTTTTCTTGCAATAAATACCAACGCCACTGTAGCCTTTTTTTTCTGCGGAATGAAAATAACAATGGTATCCCTCAGGATGGTACAAGGGGTCTGTAATTTGATCGGGTTGTGCCTTGAGTTCTTGCAAGCAAATCACATCGGCATCTATTTTTTTTAACCATTCAAACATGCCTTTACGGCCTGCTGCACGAATACCGTTAACATTAATTGAAATAACTTTCATAAAGAATCCTTTAGTATTAGCGAATTAATCGCAGCCAATACCATAAACGTAAAATATTAATCAGTGCGGCGGCGACATAAGTTAATGCGCAAGCTGTTAATACGTGTTTAATGGCGGGTAAATATTCTGGGGGTACGTACTGACCTTTTTCAAGTATTGGGAGCGCTTTATTAAAGCTTGCGTCCCATTCTTCGGGCAATACAGCTAAGTGTAAGCCTACAGAAATTAATAGTGTTATTAAGCCTATAATTAACGTAATAAAAGATAAAGAAGGTAATGCGGTAAGCACGCCGATAATCGGCATGATCATTAATAAGGTAATTCCTATTTTACGCAACCGAAAAGCGGTACCCATATATTTTGTACGCAATAAGCTAATAGGTTCTTGGCGATTAAATTGAATAGCATGGCCTACTTCGTGAGTGGCAATAGCAATGGCAGAAAGAGATTTTCCGTGAAAAACATCGGGGCTTAAGTTCACGCTATTATCTTCAAGACTGTAATGGTTGTTGTCTTGTGCGGCTTCTTTTAATTGTACATCGTTCAGTTGATACTGTTTTAATAAATGTGCTGCTAGCTCGCCTCCCGTTCCAGGGGTATTGGGCAAGTGTTTATGGTGTTTTTTAATAACATATTTTACCCATAGGTGTGGCCCACAAATGAGTAACAATAGCGCAATGCCAATAATGATAAATAACATGGGTATGTATCAACAATGATAAAGCGCTATTATCTATTAAATGCTCAGTAGACACCAATATTCATGTCTAGATGAGAATGTTAGTTAAAGTTATATTTTAATCCTAAAGCAAAAGCATCTAGTTCTATATCACCTTCTTGGGTGGTGTTTTGTAGCCCACCAGGGCCGCCACCAAAGCGATTTAAACTAACATCATCTGCGCCAACAAAACGGTACTCAACAAATCCCGAAAGTTTAGAGGTAAACGCAACGTCTAAACCCGCTAAAAATTGATAAGAAAACACTTCGTCGCTGTCGTTAATAGCGGCAGGACCATTACCATAGCTTACTGAGCTCTCAACATCGGTATAGCCAATACCTGCTCCAATATAAGGTGAGTAAGTGCCGGCATGATTAAAACTTTTGATTAGATTAAAGAAAATAGATTCTGTTTCTATGTTGCCGCGAGCAGCACCGCCAGAAAAGTTGGTGCCGTTAAAATTTACTGTTTCAGTATCATTCTCAGTACTAAGGTATTCACCTTCTAAACGTAAACCGTTTGAAAACTCAAAACCAATAGCGGTACTAAATCCAAGGTCTTCGTCAAACTCAATATTAACGTCACGGCCTGTGCTTGATAATGCAGTATCGTCAAGATCTGAATTAAGTACAGTAGATTCTGTATACCAGCCAGCGTGAGCACTAGATACTGCACTTGCTAATAATAGAGCAGAAAAAATATTTCTTTTTGACAGGATGTTATTCATATGAGTGTTCTCTAAATAATTAATAAAATGGCCCCGTTTTTCAGGGACAGCAGTAAGATGCCTTACGCTATTAAAGACTGTGGAACACCTATTTTGGTGCATAGAATTTGCTTATGTAAGCGATAGTAAAGAGCAATCAGCAGATGGGGAATTTTTGTTTTTCTACGGGGTCTGAACAAAATTTGTTTTTTTACTATCTATCGATAGCTAGATTTTAGGCGCAGCGTATTATGTTGTTATATGTGAAAAGTGATCAATTAAAGTGGTATAGGGTAAGCATTGTGAAAGGGATACCCTCGCAAGCGCTACTTGAGAGGGTTATAGGTAGTATATTATTTTGCCCAAGGCTTTCTTTTATCGATTGATCGTGCGCCGATATATGCCATGCAGGGTGCAAATATTGCGGTGGCAATCAAGGGATCAGCACCGCCATTTTCTGCTACTTTTGCGGCAGCTTGCATCACGGCAAACATTAATTCTGACGTTGTTCCTTGCGTTTTTGACAGTGCTTCAAGGTCTATGAGTGGGCTAATAAACTCCAGTAATTCAGCGCCAATACTGTATCCCGCCCCTAAGAAAAATGACCATCGACCAATCATAGGGCGAGTGCGTCGTACATAAATATCGTCAGAATTGACTTCGGCAATGGCGGTATCTTGTACTTTAATTAATACATCGGCATCGGCTTGATAGCGTTTTTCTTCGGCTTCTAAAGAGGCTTTATGGAACGCCAAATCGAGAGTTTTAAGCTGTATTTGTAGCTCGCTGTCACTCATGCGTTCTACTGCGGCGGCTACGGCGTCTTCTGTTTCTTCAACACCTAATTGCTTAGATAATGTTTTAATTGCCATGGCGCCCCCAGCAACGGGGTTAATGAGTGCGGTAGCAACAGCAGGTGCGTACTTTTTAATTCTGTCCCATACACTTTTTTTATTATTGTCGGGCATAACGTATCTCCTTATCGTTGAGGGTTTGTATTTAGGGTACAAACAACAAGGGCTATTTGCTTTTGAGTAGCCAATGTTAGCGATATATTACTCTTAAGTGTTGAGTAAATCTAATCTACAGTGTTAAGGGTAGGAGTAGAGCTATTATAGGTGGGCAGGCTCGCATCACGACGTGCATGATAAGGCATGTGGTAGGAACTATAGCGTTATGGTATTCCATTTTTAAATAGGAGCGCGAAAGCGAGGTGTGGCTTGAGCGTGATGATTGTTGCAATGACCCTATTTGTTGAGTGCTATTTTTTAACAATGCGCCCCATCATAATCCTAACGCTTATTTTTAAACGATCAACGGAGCGAGCTAATTCGCCTATTTCGTCTTTTCTTTGAGTGTCATGAATGGGCTCTAGTAAATTGTTACCTAGGCTAATATCTCGTGTGGCTTCGGTTAAACGTTTAATTGGGCTGGCTAATGTATTGGCAAATAAGAAGGAGCCCATGATCGCAACGGCAATAAAAACAGCTGCAGAGCTGATATTTTTTACAATAAGTTCCGAGATTTGTCGTTCCATTTCTTTTTTCTTTACGATGACTGCTTCATCAATACTATCAATATAAACGCCTGAACCAATGATCCATCCTGATGGCCTATGTAAGCGTACATAAGATTCTTTAGGCTTTTTGGCTGTAAGTCCTGATGGCGTTGGCTTTGGCCATAAATAGTCGACAAAGCCTTCGCCCTCGCTATTTTGTGTGATTTCAGCAAAGGCAGTAAATAGATTCTTATTGATGCCCTGTGCATTATTAAATTCAGCATTGTTGAGTATTGTTCCATCTAATGCTGGGATTGTAGGGTGCATAATCATTTTTGGGTAAGGCAGGGAATTGTCGTTAATCCAAAAATACCCCGTACCGTTCGCATAACGCATGGTTTTTATGGATTCTTTAATGCGGTTTTCTATTTCTTGTTTTGCGTCATCAAGATAAATGCCTGTTCCTAAAATCCAGTCCCATTCGTCAAATCGACGTACGTAAGATAGTTTGGCTGTTTTCTCTGTTAAGCCGTTGGGTGTTGGCTTTGGCCATAAATAATCGATGAACCCATCATTGTTGCCATTGTTTGTAATATCAACGGCTGCGGTGAATAAGTTTTTGCGTTGTCCCAAGGCATTGTTGTATTTTGGATCATTTAATACAGTTCCATCAAGTGTGGGCACTGTTGGGTGCATGATCATTGTGGGGAAGGGGCTTGCTGTACTGTTGATCCAAATATACCCCGTGCCGTTATCGTAGCGTAATTCGCTAATTTCATTTTTAGCGTTGTTTTTTGCGGTTTCTATAGATACTTTGCCCTCGCGAACTAAGCGTTGATGGCGACGAATAATGGTTTCGCCTGTTTGAATTACATCATGTAATTTACGTTCATAAAATCGACTCAGATAATGTAGATCAGATAGATTTTTATAGTTATGATCAACGGTTTCATAAGCAACTGTCACCAAGTCTTTAAGGTGGGCACGCACTTTATTGACTTCGCTGTCACGATAGTTTTGTATTCTTTCATCACCTTGTGCTCGAATATTTTGTACGCTGAAAAATGTGAGTATTCCTACCATCACCATTAAAAATAGCGAAGTGAATAAAGTGATTTTGAAACGAATGTTCATAATCTAAAAGTTCCAGATGTTATGTTCTGTAATGTTTAAGGGCGTCAAGTTGATACACGCTATTAATAAAACGTTGTTGGCATTGCTCATCATTAATATGGTTTGCCAATTTAGACACATAGCGATGAATAGTGCGTAATGTTCGGCGTTGCTTAATATTTTTAAGTTCATCTGACCATTCTTGTAAGGCTTCTTGGCAAAGAATATCGGCGATTGGGCCAAGTTCTAAGGTTAGGCTTTTTTGAATGTGATCAAAAATATATTTAGCATGCTGATTGTTTTGCTCATTCATGATGCCTTTCCCGTGATAGGCGCATGTTAAAAATCTATCGTAATTATTTTTATATGAGAAAGTAATGCGCTTGAATAACGTCTTGTTTATTATTTGGGCGACAGAATGAGTCAATACATGACGTAAAGCTATTGGATATTAGTCGAAGTAGGAATGAGGGGCATAAAAAAACACGAGAGCCGTTAAGCGTCTCGTGTTTTTTGTCTAACCAGATTTCTTTATCGAGCTCTTGCGAACTCTACTGCATCAATATGTGCTTAGAAGAAACCTAATGGGTTAGTGTCATAGCTTACTAATAAGTTCTTAGTTTGCTGGTAATGATCTAGTGCAACTTTGTGAGTTTCACGACCAATACCTGACTTCTTGTAACCACCGAATGCTGCGTGAGCAGGGTATGCGTGGTAACAGTTAGTCCAAACACGTCCAGCCTGAATGCCACGACCCATGCGGAAAGCACGGTTCATGTCACGAGTCCATACACCAGAACCTAGACCAAACTCAGTGTCATTGGCAATGCGTAGTGCTTCTTCTTCAGTTTTAAAGGTAGTGATACCTACAACTGGTCCAAAAATTTCTTCTTGGAAAATACGCATTTTGTTATGGCCTTTCATTAGCGTAGGCTCAATGTAGTAACCGTTGCCGAATGGGCCGTCTAATTTCTCAGCGCCACCACCAGTTAGGAACTCAGCGCCTTCATTGCGACCAACTTCCATGTAAGACATGATTTTTTCGAACTGCTGGTTAGATGCTTGCGCACCAACCATAGTGTCTGTGTCTAGTGGGTTACCACGTTTGATTGCTTTAGTGCGAGCAACAACTAATTCAATGAACTCATCGTAGATGCTTTCTTGAATAAGTGCACGAGAAGGACATGTACATACTTCACCTGCGTTGAAGAAGGCTAATACTAGACCCTCAACACATTTACTGATGTAGCTTTCTTCTTGTTGCATAATATCTTCAAAATAGATGTTTGGTGACTTACCACCTAGCTCTACAGTTGAAGGAATTAGGTTGTCTGCTGCATTCTTAAGAACGCGCTGACCAACAGGCGTTGAACCAGTGAAAGCAATTTTTGAAATGCGAGTACTAGTTGCTAGTGCTTCACCAACATCTTTACCGAAACCATTAACGATGTTTAATACACCTGGTGGTAAAAGATCAGCGATTAACTCAACCAATACTAAGATAGAAGCTGGTGTTTGCTCAGCAGGCTTCATTACTACGCAGTTACCTGCCGCTAATGCTGGGCCTAATTTCCAAGCAGCCATTAGGATTGGGAAGTTCCAAGGGATAATTTGACCAACAACACCTAGTGGCTCATGGATATGATAAGACATAGTGTTGTGATCAAGTTCTGCCAATGTACCTTCTTGAGCACGGATACAACCAGCGAAATAACGGAAGTGATCTGCCGCTAGTGGAATATCAGCAGCTAGTGTTTCACGAACACCTTTACCGTTATCCCAAGTCTCAGCAACGGCTAAGATTTCTAGGTTTGCTTCAATGCGATCTGCTATTTTTAATAGCATGTTTGAACGCTCAGTAACTGAAGTTTTACCGAACGACTCACGTGCACGGTGAGCAGCGTCAAGTGCTAGCTCAATATCTTCAGGTGAAGATTGTGGAATCTCACAAAACACTTCACCTGTAACAGGGGTAGTATTCTCGAAATAACGCCCTTGTACAGGCGCAACCCACTCGCCACCAATGAAGTTTTCATAGCGTGCTTTAAAAGATAGAACCGACTCAGGGTGTCCTGGGGGGTGGTATAACATTACAACTCTCCTCTCTTATTTTCTTATTATTAACAAATATAGAGAAGGGATTATATTCCCAGCTAAGAAAGGCTTTGTTCTGTGTGTGTCAACTAATAGCCTGAGAGTCTTTTTATTGGTACGATATGTTAGTATAGTAGATACCTACCAAACTGCATGCAATATGGCCCGATTTGTTGAATTCTAACGAATCTGAGTGGTCACAGCTCATAATTAACTGATAGAGGCATCAGGTTATGCAATTATCATCACTGCAGGTACAGCGTAAAAACCCACGTACCTTGATAGAGAATCGTATTGACTACGCAGGCGCTAATGCTGAATTAAGTATTTATGATACCTATGAGTCCTGCAAGGCGGTGGGTCTTAATTCTGAAGAAGTGACATTCTGCGGGATGTTGAGCGGCAAAAAGGTGGTTCATCATGGTGACGAAACCATTGATTTCACGCCAGGGCAATCCTTTGTTCTATCTCCCGGCCAGCATATAGATATTGATTTTCCTGATGCCAATAAAGATGCTCCCACCTCGTGTATGACAATCCAGCTGACAAAAAAGAGCATTCAGCAGGTATGTGATCGCCTTAATATGGAAGGGAAAGAGTACCAGAATACTCCCGAAGCATATTATAGAGAATCGGACTTTCTGCATCAGTCATTGAATATATCGACTCAGTCGCTACTTGAGCGTTTAGTGCATGTATTTAGCGAGGATGCCTCGGATCGCGACATTTTGGTGGAATTGGGTGTTTCTGAGCTCATTGTAAGGATGATGCGCCAACAAACACGCAATTTTTTATTAAGCCAAATTAGGCATAACCCCGAAAAAACGGGTTTACACCTTGCACTACATGCGATTGAGAGCAATCTACAAGATGGTCTCGATATTGATACGCTAAGTAAAATAGCCTGTATGAGCCGCTCTAAGTTCTTCCGTGAATTTAAACATGCTCTTGGTTGCTCGCCAGCTGAATATATTATGCAAAAACGCATCGAACGTGCGGCTAAACAGCTGCGCCAAGGTAAAAGTGTGACCGAAGCGGCAATTGAGAGTGGCTTTGTTAATATGTCACATTTTAGTCGTCGTTTTTACCAACGTTATGGCTTATCGCCAAGAGCCTTTAGCCAGATGACGGATAGTGCGGTGTTAGAGAATGGAATACCTGAAGAGCCAAGTATCAATGGCTTTGATCCTATTGAATAACATCTTCACCGTGTGAGTATTCTAAATATAGCGCCATGCTTCTTCGTTGCCAGCGTTTTAATGCGCTTTCATTATGTCTCTAGGTGTTTCACTTTTGTTCTCAAATAGTCTGTAAAGTGCATTTGCACATTCTGTCCACTTTTTAGTCATTATTGCTCCTTTATATTCATGAATACTACGACCCAGTGATTCAAAACTACATAACTGAGGTCTAAAACATGAATATATACCGTAAAAAACTAACTCCCTTTTTAGCTGTTATCGCCTTGTCAGGTGTTATTGCTAGTTCACTTGTGATGGCAGGTGATCACAGCAGAGATATGCGCCACGGACCAAATTTAGAGCGTTTAGCGGCTAAGTTGGAGTTAACCGACGCACAAATTCCGCAATTTAATGAAATTATGAAAGAGCAAGGAGCCAAGCGGCAGGAACTTCATGCTGCATTTCGCGAAGCGATGGGCAAGCAAAGACAAGAAACACTATCAGCGCTGGCGCAGGTGTTGGATGATTCGCAGTTAGAAACCATGCATAAGATGATGGAAAAAAAGCAAAAATCTAAAAAGGGCATGAAAAAACATGAGGCGCATGACTGAGAGCGTCGCCTTAGCTATTGATAATATTTAGGCTTGCTGAATGTTGTGAATGCTGACTAGCAAAGAGAGGCAGGGATATATGTTCTGCCTCTTTTTAATTATGGGTCTTTTCATGGCTGATTTTATTAATTTCGTAGGCTATTGCATTGTTTGCACATTGTAATAGCGAATGAATACCTCTATTAATATTATGCTCTTGTAGTGACTGATGGTCTTTTGCTGCATGTAGTTCTTCTAATAGCAGTAATACACAATGGGCATGATGCAATGTGTCTTCCGTATGATCTTGAATCAGTGGGTTTTTATTGTCAGTCATAGCATTTATCACTTAGCGCGGGCTAGGAAAGGGCACTACATTCTTCTTGCATGGAGCTATATCGACATCTGAGTTATCTTTTTCAAAGGTTTCTAAAATCTCATGTAGCTGTATTTTTACTAAATCATAATTGCCTTTTTCTAGGTCATTATACGCTTCTTCGACCATGTCGAGGCATAGCTCTAAATGTGCTTCAGATCGATAGCGGGTTAAATCAGTTGTATCACTCATTGCTTTTCCTTTGTCGTTCTCATTGTAGAGTCGGGCTGCCCCCGACGTGCTCACCACTAAGCAGGTGACGCAGACACTAGGCAATTAAACGCATGCGAGTGTCATTATGTTGGCATTTAATACCTTTTTTTAGGGCGAACCACTATATTAAAAGTTCTTTTAATAACTTTTATAAAGGTGAACCTTATGAAACCAACTCACGTTATGTTAAATAATCAACACTATCGTTATGCAGTTTATGACAATCCAAACACAGACCAATACGGTATTTTTCTATTGGGTGCTTTGCAGGAAATAGAGTCGGTAAGTTTTTTCTCTGAGTATTTTTCACGGTATTTAAATGTTGTCGTTATTGAAACTCCAGGCACAGGTATGACGGCATCGCTTCCTGCAACAGTGTCTATTATTGATCAAGCGAGTTTTATAAGAAAATTCCTTAATCACTTTCATATTGCTCAGGCGCACCTGTTTGTTTTTTCATATTCAACAGCTATTTCTGTTGAGCTGTATAAGATGTGGAGCGGTGTTTTGTCTATATCAATTTGTGGTGGTATACCAGGCATTCCTAAATCTGGGCGAAATGGTACAGCAGCTTTAATTGGTGATGCGGTTAAGTCTAGAAGCGATTTTTCAAAAGGCTTTATAGATATTTTAACAGTAGATAATAAAAGCATACCTAAAGCAGAAATTATTTTGAGGGCGGCTAGGCGAAAAGTATTTAAATATTCTGAAGAGCAAATAAATTGTTTCATAGAAAATACACTTAGGCTCCTAGTGTATAAACCCTCGTATGATCTTTCTTTAATTAGTGTGCCTTGTTTGCTTTGTATTGGTGAGCACGATCCATATGTTTTAGAAAAAGAAGCATTGGATTTTATAAGTAATATTTCTGATGGTGTTTTGGTTAAGATTCCTAATGCAGACCATTTAACACATATCCAGCAGCCCGAAAAAACTGCGGAGGCAATGGTTTCGTCGTTAAGTAGTTTATTAAATGCCAATGTGATGATTCCTGCGCCAAAAGAGGTTGCTTAACTTATGAATATATAGTCAACAAAAAATAGGAGGAAATCAAATAACAGCGGTACGTTTTTTTTATTATAAAAACGTACCGTTTTTAGTTGTTATTGTTTTGAGCCATTAGTTTCATTATTTGAATAATTCTTTTTTTATGTGTAATGGGAGTGAGTCTTAATCCCTCGACTAAGAGAGTGTCCCTTATGTGCTGAACAATTCTCAATTGATGAAATTGAGGGTACTGTTTCATATATTTTGTAAATTCAACGTGACTGTAGGTGTGAAAAACTTGCCTTATGCGAATGCCTATATGCAAACTAAAGGGAGCTTTGAGTTTATTTTGTGTGTGATCTTCTAGCATTTTGTAGCGATTAAGTGAAAGTCCTAAGCCTGCAGCCATATCTTTAGCAGAGAGCGAGTTAATTTTTCTGAAGTCTTGAAAGGCTAAAGCTAATGAATAGTAGTAATCGTTTCCAAAGTCGTTGAGGTCTACAATTTTTGGAGGTAAAAAGTCTTGATCATTGTAGTCATTCAATGATCCGTATTGTTCTTCGACAGCTTTAACTTTCTCGGTAAAGATGATTTTGTCTGGTGACGATAAGTGTTCAAAAATAATGTCTAGTGTTGATTGGAATAGATTTTTCGGGAGCCTACCGCATTGAATAATGGCTTCAATTGCATCTGAGTCAACCCCTCTTTCGGGCTCAGTTATTTTTAAGCCTTTTAAAAATGAGGTCATTAATACCATGGTGACCCAGCTGTAAGCCGCTATAAAATGTATGGGACGAGTACCTTGATGAAATGGCTGCATATATCTTTTTATTGTGCCAGTTTGAACACCAGTAAAGCGTGAGCATAAAGAGCTTGTAGACCACCCTTGAATTCTCCTTATATGAGCCATTGAAACAGCGACGACTTGATCAACATCTTTCAATGCTTTTGTTATTTCATCAAGCTCGCTTTGAGAAGGTAGTTTTACGCCATCATTCATTTTGAAAGCCTAACGCCGAACAATGAGTAACTTTTTGTTGGAAAGTGTAATTTTTACGTCCCTGCATCTGGTGTCTTTGGTGCCTTGGTTTTTTTCATTGTTTTGGTAGAGAGTTATTCACCAATGTTTTTTTTCTAAGGTAGATATGTGAAAATTTTAGTTGATAAAATGCTAGTGCATCGTTATTAAGTAAGCTAAAACTTTATCGTTAAAGAGTATACTGGAAGTTTGCTGATTGTTTGAATGAATTCTGTGACAACTTAATCATTATGGTTTGATGTTTAGTTTATAAAGGTCAAACCGTTGGGATATGTCGTTCTACAGTATATTTTTAACAATATAAGGTTATATTTTTTGGCTTATTATTAATAAGTGAAGTGTTATTATGGTTTAAAACGTCAGAGTAGACTTTTAATGTAAATGGTGCCCGGACTCGGAATCGAACCAAGGACACGAGGATTTTCAATCCTCTGCTCTACCAACTGAGCTATCCGGGCGTTGCGGCTTAGCAAGAATGCTGTTGCTGCGAAAGGCGCGTATTAAACCCGCTCTTCGTCTCTGAGTCAAGGGCAAAATAAGGCTGTTATCAACATTTCGTTGCATTTTGCCTGATTGCCGCCATTGGCTAATGTAAACCTGTATGTATTGCTTAAAATTTATGCGGTAGGTGGTATGTAGCCTTCGGCATGTTCGTGTTCTTCATTGTTAAAGAACTTCTCTCTTTGCTCGCTAAGATAGTTGCGTGCGGCAATGTCCATCATGTTGAGTTGTTTTTCATTAATCAGCATGGTTTGCAGCTGTATCCACTCTTGCCATGCTTTGGCGGATATTGTTTCAAAAATCTCTTGTCCTTTGGCGCCAGGTAATGGCGGCACGGCTAAGCCTTCGAGTTCTTTTTGATATTTGGTACACAATACGGTGCGAGACATGAGATGTTTCCTCTGATGGTGTGTATTTATGGCGGCCAGTCTATATATATTTAAGGGTAGATCAAGCCTAATTCTGCCTATAGTGTTGTTTTTGGTTTGAGCAGTTGATTCAGTAGTTTCTTTGTTGGCGCAGGTAAGCCAATATCTGCTATTTCTGTAGGGCTAAACCAGCGTTGTGATAGGTTGTCGTTAATGCAGGGATGTAAGCTCTTAAGTGCAATCAGTTGCGCATGAATGTCTAAGTGGTAGTGGCTAAACGTATGCCTAAAGGGTGTGATTGCCTCTGTTGTAGCGATGTGTCCGTAATGTGTTTCGCAATAAGCGCTACTGTTTTCATCGCAGGGTATTTCGGGAAAGCTCCACAGCCCACCCCAAATTCCTTGCTGAGGGCGTTGCTCCAATAAAATTGCTTGTGCTTCATTACGCATAACCAGCCATTGTGTCGTTTTTATGGGTTTTTTTTCGAGGGCTTTTTATGTGGAAATTCCGTTTGTTTGTTGTCGCGGTAGGCCACGCAATGGGTTTGTAGCGGGCAGCGTTCACAGCTAGGTTTACTGCGAGTGCATAAGGTTGCCCCTAAATCCATCATGGCTTGGTTAAAGTCGTTGCAGCGTGTTTCGGGAGTATGTGTTTCGGCATGTGCCCACAGCGTATTAGCTACTGCCGTTTTTCCGGGCCAGCCCTCTGTGCCATGAAAGCGCGCTAATACGCGTTTGACATTGCCATCAAGAATCACTGCACGTTGATTGGAGGATAAGCTAATAATCGCTCCTGCTGTTGATCGGCCAATACCTGATAGTTCTACTAGCTCATCGACAGTGTTGGGAAATTCACCGTTATATTCATTAACAACCGTTTGGGCGCATGTGTGTAAATTACGGCCTCTGGCGTAGTAGCCTAAGCCTGCCCAGTGTTGCAATACATCATCTTGGCTAGCATTGGCTAGGGCGTGTACAGTCGGAAAGCTTGCCATAAACCGTTCGTAATAGGGGATAACGGTAGCCACTTGCGTTTGTTGTAACATGATCTCAGAGACCCACACGCGATAAGCGGTACGGTTTTGTTGCCACGGTAAATGCTTGCGGCCGTATTGGTCAAACCAAGTGAGCACGTGTTGAGAAAATAACATGTAACAGTATTTCGATGTTGTATTGGGTGGGGAGTGTACGGTTTTGGGAGGTTTATCTCAATGAGGATTCATTAACTGATTTTGTAAATGATAATGGTTATCACTTGTGTTACATTTTTTATTGTGATATTTTTGCCATATATTATCGTGATCTCCTATTCTTTTAACATTATTCATTATTTTTTTACTATAGGTTCTTTTATGTCTCCCTCAACACTTTTAACAGCAGTATTACTTGGTGGTACTGCAACGGTGAGTATGGCTGCTGATCATGGCAATCATAAACATGTATACGCTGATTTTCCTATTACTGTTAGTGGTTATGCTGGTAAGGCGACCACCTCAGAAAAGTATACGGGGCAAATTGCTCGACATACATTACATAATTCACTAAAAAAATTATCAGCAAAAGGTAATGGTTCTGCGAATGCAGAATTAAAAGCGCAACTATTGTCTTATTATGAAGGTAAAGACAAAGGTCGTGCGATTATTGATCCAAAAACAAAAGGTGATTTTGTTGTTAAGCAAACTCAGGTCGATGAGATTTCTAAGGGTAAAAACTTAGCGGGAAAAACCTATAATGGTATTGTATCGGGTTGGCCAGGAAATATGACAGGCTCTGAAGCATTACAATTTATGATTGATAAGGCGTCGGTAGCAAATAAGGGTTATGACCCATTAACAGGTTATAACTACACGCAGCTAATTTCTAAATTTGCGATGGGTGCTGTTTTTTATAATCAAGCGGTTGATAAATATTTAGATGAAAGTCTATCCGCAAAGAAAAACCCAAATGATAAGCCGTATAAAAAAGACACTGCTTATACGGGTAAAGAACATGTATGGGATGAAGCCTTCGGTTATTTTGGTGCGCCAGCACATACATTAAAATTAACAGCAAAAGATGTATATAACATTGCCAAGAAAAAGCCAGAAGCAATGGCAAAGGCAGATTACAATAACGATGGTGTTGTTGATTTAGTCACAGAAATGACTTACGCCCATGCGTATTATGCAGCGGGTTTTGATAAGTCAGGTAAAACAAAATATTTACACACTATCGTGCAAGCGTTTATTGATGGTCGCGAATTAATTACGCAGGCTAAGGGTAAAGCATTAACCGATAAGCAGCGTGCAGAACTTGTCGCATATGCAGACATTATTGCTACGCAATGGGAAAAGGTAATTGCAGAAGCTGTCTTTAAATATGCGGGATCTACATATAAAGATCTACAAAAATTAAAAGCAACGGTAGAATCTAACGGCGATGCGGCAGCAATATTTGAAAAATATGCAAAGCATTGGGGTGAGATGAAAGGTTTCTCATTAGCCTTGCAAACGGGTAAAAAGAACTTAGGTGAAACAGCTGTTAAATTAAATCGCCTTATTGGTTTTAGCCCTGTGTTATTAGGTAATACGCAAGTGTCAGGTCTTGATGCAGAGGGTAACTATATTCAATCTTCTTCAGAATCACTAGAAGGCTATATGTTACATATGCTAAAAGTACAAAAATTGATGGTTGATCAGTTTGCTGTTGAAGCGCGTGCAAATGATGCGCTTGCTGGCCTGAAAGGTTTGGCGGATAAGCTAGGTTCAGGTAATAGTGCAGAAAACGATTAATGATGGTTGCTACGACGCTGTGACAGATATGCTGTCACAGCGTCGCATGAATTTTTAATACTATGGAATTAATTAATCACGTGTTTACAGATTTATGGGCAACTTTTTTTAGCCCAGATAAACGTGTGTTTGTAGGATATTTGTTTTCAGGCTTTGTATTGGCGTTGATATGGATGGTGTTAATCCATCGAGAATCATTACGCGCAAGTCTAAAAAAGGTGTTTTCATTTTCTATTTGGTGGTCACCTTCAGCAAAAGCAGATTATAGAATACTGCTAATTAATAAATGCTTATTGGTATTACTGTCGCCGCTGTTGTTAGCGCAAATTACAGTGGCATCATTTATTTTTTATCAGTTGTTTGAGTGGTTTCCAGCGAGGCCACAGTTTTTTGTTGCGTGGTCAGATGGCGCTATCGCATTATTGTTTACCACGTGCTATTTTTTATTTGATGATTTTATGCGGTTTTATGTTCACCGCTTATTGCATCGCGTGCCTTTTTTATGGGCGTTTCATAAAGTACACCATTCCGCTGAAGTGCTCACGCCGCTTACTGTTTTTCGTGCTCATCCTATAGAGGCGTTGATCTTTTCTTTGCGTAGTATTTTTACGCAGGCAGTGGCTATTTCGGTATTGGTTTTCTTTTTAGGTGATAGAGCCGATTTAATGACAGTGTTGGGTGCGCATATATTTACGTTTGTGTTTAATGTGCTGGGTGCAAACCTCCGTCATTCTCATGTGGCGATTTATTATTGGCGCTCAATAGAGCGATGGTTTATTTCTCCCGCGCAACATCAAATACATCATTCTATTGCTTTGCGTCATCATGATAAAAATTATGGTGTTGTTTTGGCAGTATGGGATGTTATGGCGGGCAGCCATTATTACTCAGAAAAAAATCAAAAAATGGTGTTTGGTTTGAGTTCTGAGAAAAATACATGTAATCCGCATGGTTTGTATGATGTGTATTGCATACCATTTATTGAATGCGCTCGCCATGTGACACAGCGGTTTAAAAGAATACATTAATGGCGTGTCGTAAGAATTGTTACAACGCTTAAGTAAAGCTTGTTATATTTTTAATTATTTATTTATCAAACGGTTTTTATTATGTTGGCAAAAAAAATATTACCTCAATTAAAACGAAAAACAATCGCCGTTATTTTTACCGCGGTATCGAGTGTGTGTGCCTCGTCGGTATTGGCTGCGGCAGAGGTGGTGAATGTATATTCGGCACGTAAAGAAGCATTGATTAAACCTATTTTAGATACGTTTAGTCAGCAAAGCGGTATTAAAGTTAATTTGATTACTGGTAAGGCTGATGCGTTATTAACGCGTTTACGTTTAGAGGGGCGTGCGAGTCCTGCCGATGTTTTTATCACCGTAGATGCAGGGCGTTTGCATCGTGCGAAAGCAGCGGGTGTGTTACAGGTAACAGAGAGTCCATTATTGCAACAAGCGATTCCTGAAAATCTACGCGATTCCGATGGATATTGGTTTGGCTTATCTCAGCGTGCACGTCCTATTTTTTATGTGAAGGGGCAATTAGATCCTAGTGAACTATCAACGTACGAGGCCTTGGCAGATAAACAGTGGAAAGGGCGTATTTGTATGCGTTCATCGAATAATGTTTATAACCAGTCTTTGGTAGCGTCTATGTTTTCTGCAACAGGTAAGGCGGCCACACAAACATGGCTAGATACTTTTGTGAGTCATTTTGCGAGACCTCCAGCGGGTGGTGATATTGATCAGCTCAAGGCGTTGGCGGCAGGTTTATGTGATGTCACAATTGCAAATACCTATTATTTTGGGCGTTTATTAAATAGCGAGTTAGAAGAAGAGCGTGAGTTGGCCAATAAGCTGGCTGTTTTTTGGCCCAATCAACAAGATCGTGGTGCGCATGTAAATGTGAGTGGTGCTGGTGTTACGGCTCATGCTAAGCACTCTGAGAATGCGCGTAAGCTAATTGAGTTTTTAGCCTCTGCCGAAGCGCAGGCGTGGTACTCGGCAGTGAATAATGAATATCCTGTGGTAAAGGGCGCGGCAGTGTCCCCAACATTAAAAGCATGGGGTGAATTTAAGCAAGATACGGTGGATTTAAGCCAGCTAGGTTTACATAACCGTACGGCTGTTGAAATGATGGATCGTGCTGGCTGGAAGTAGTTGTCAGTACAGCATACAATAGGCGCAAATAGATGCTATTGCTCTGTATTACTGCAGGGTAATAGTGACCCATGTTTTCTCTATTGTCTTTCTCATGAGCCATAACCCACCGTGAAGCAAAACGTCTTTTCATTTTTACTCCTTAATCGTCCCTTGGCTTTGCTCACTGTCGTGTGTTCTCTGCTGTTAGCATTACCTATTTTGACGGTAGCTAGCCATTTGTTGAGCGGTTCTTTATCGGTGTGGCAACATCTGTATGAGACAGTCTTATGGGATTACCTCTATAACTCATGGTGGCTGATGCTGGGCGTGGGTTTGGGGGTGTTAATTATTGGTGTGCCTGCGGCATGGTTAACCAGTTTATGTGATTTTCCGGGTCGTGATTTCTTTACATGGGCACTGCTGCTTCCTTTGGCGGTGCCTGCATATATTATTGCTTATACCTATACGGGCATGTTGGATTTTTCTAGTCCTTTGCAAACGGCGATGCGGTCGTGGTTAGGTGATGATTGGTTTTTTAATATTCGCTCTCTTCCTGGTGCTATTGTGATGCTCACATTGGTGTTGTATCCCTATGTGTATTTGTTGGGGCGAACAGCATTTTTGGAGCAATCAGCTAGTATCGTTGAGGCCAGTCGTACTTTGGGATATAACTATCGCCAAACGACTATGCGCTTGGTATTGCCTATGGCACGACCTGCGATTGTTGCGGGTTTAACATTGGCTTTAATGGAAACCTTAGCGGATTTTGGAACGGTACAATATTTTGGTGTGAGCACATTCACCACGGGTATTTTTCGCGCTTTTTACGGCTTTGGTGATGTGGCAGCGGCGTCTCAGTTGTCGTCTATATTACTCAGCTTTGTGGTGGTGCTGATTTTGTTGGAGCGTTATTCTCGACGTCAAATTCGATATCACACTGTAAAGGGTAAAACATCCCAGCGTATTCGTTTAACAGGCATGAAGGCGGCTTTGGCTATTGTGGCCTGTGGCTTGCCTTTTTTATTCGGTTTTTTAATTCCTGCGCTGCAGTTATTATACTGGTCGTTAGTAAAAGCCAATATCGACAGTGACTTTGCGGTATTAGCATGGAATTCATTTTCACTGGCGTTTATGGCTGCAGTTATTGCAGTATTTATGGCCTTGTTACTTGCTTATGCCAAGCGTTTTTATCAACGTAAAAAAGTGATTGGTGCTGCAGTAGCCATGAGCAGTATGGGATATGCGTTGCCAGGTACGATTATCGCGATTGGTGTGATTGTACCTTTTTCATGGTTAGATCATCAGTTGATTATAGCGGCCGAGCGCTGGCTGGGTATTGATATTGGTCTGTTGTTTTCGGGAACGCTAGTTGCGTTATTATTTGCATACACGGTACGCTTTTTAGCTGTATCGTTAGGCTCGGTTGATAGCGGCTTGCAAAAAATAAAACCCAATTTAGATCAAGCGGCCAGCTTATTGGGTTATCGCCCATTAAAAATATTACGTAAAATTCATATGCCGTTATTAAGTGGTTCCTTGTTAACGGCTCTGCTCATTGTATTTGTTGATGTGCTAAAAGAACTGCCAGCAACATTAATTTTACGCCCATTTAATTTTAATACCTTGGCTGTACGTGCTTATGAATTAGCATCTGACGAACGTTTAATTGATGCCGCACCTGCGTCGTTATTAATTGTGTTAGTGGGATTGTTACCCGTTATTTTACTGAGCCGATCCATTAACCATAGCGGTACTGCTCGTTAATAACCGTGTAAGGTAGACCAAAAAATAATAGGCTTTTTTATAGCCTGTACTGATTTAATGTGATGACTATATCCATGAAAAATGTTGCTGAACTGATTCAATTATCAATAAATAATATTACCGTTGGTTACGATGGTTTTGCTATTGTAAAAGATATATCGCTTACATTAGGCAACGGACAAATTGGCTGTTTGTTAGGGCCAAGTGGTTGCGGTAAATCAACATTATTACGAGCTATTGCAGGCTTTGAGCCTGTAATGAGTGGTGATATTGTAATGGGCGATCACGTACTATCATCAGTGAAGGGATCTGTGCCGCCAGAGCAGCGAGAAATAGGCATGGTGTTTCAAGATCTTGCTTTGTTTCCACACTTAACGATTGCAGCCAATATTGCTTTTGGTTTACGTGGTTGGTCGTCAGTACAAAAAAAAATGCGCGTTAAAGAATTGTTGGCCTTAGTGGGTTTAGAAGGCATGGAAGAGCGTTATCCTCATTCCCTATCGGGCGGTCAGCAGCAGCGTATTGCATTGGCTCGTGCAATGGCGCCTAAGCCAAAATTATTGTTATTAGATGAACCGTTTTCTGGATTAGATGCTTCGTTGCGAGAAGAGCTTGTTCCTGATGTTCGCGAGATTTTGTTGAAAGAGCAAATGAGTGCATTATTGGTGACTCATGATCAAATGGAAGCGTTTGCAATGGCCGATAAAGTGGCTGTAATGGAAGGGGGTTCTATTCACCAATGCGATACGGCCTACAATATTTACCATGAGCCTAATACACGTTTTGTGGCAGATTTTATTGGGCAGGGTGAATTTTTACACGCGATGGTGGTTGATGAACATTCGGTTGATTCTTCATTAGGGCGTTTACGAACAGATGAGCCCCATGGCTTTGCAACGAACCAAACGGTAGAAATATTAGTACGCCCCGATGATGTCTTGCACGATGATGATAGCGATATTATGGGCGAAATAATTACAAAGCAATTTCGTGGCTCGCACTTTTTGTATCAAGTGTTATTGCCTTCTCAGCAGCTCTTATATTGTTTTGCATCTTCGCATCATAATCATTCACTGGGCGAGCCTATTGGTATTAAGCTCGACCTTGATCACCTTGTGATGTTTCCAAAAGCACACTAGTCTTTAATCTGCATGAAAAGTATGTGCTACACCTTGCGCGGCTCTTCTAGTGGTAGCGTCTCTACCTAACTGTCTTTCAGCGGTTAAACCTTGTGGGTTTTGCACACCCAGTCCCTGAAACCCCGTTACCGTGGTTCCGCGAAACCCAGCGGCTTTTAATTCATTCGCCATTGTTTTGGCGGGCGCGGTTTTTTCGGGATTAAAAAAGTCAGGTTTCCAAGAAGCGGGACGTTCTTTATCGGGAGGCGCGGCAACAAATGCCGTGCGCCTTAAGGCATCAGCACTGCTGCAAGATGACATGCGTACGTTTTGGTGATCAGGGGATAGGCCGCCTGCTCTTAGATCTTGCGCTACTTGATTTAAGCCAACGGTATGGCCTGGCGTTCCTCCTAATAAAGCGGCGCCGGGTGAGCCGTGACCTAAAATGGTTAGCTCGGCATTGTGTCTGACTCTACCTAGTGATTCTCCCGCTTGTGGCATCACCATAGCGGCCGCGTGAGACTTTTCTACATCGACAGCAAAGCCCTCACCTATCCTAGGCAGTGCTTCTCGTAACATTTGCTTGTTTGCTTCTACGTGAGGGAGTGTTCCATCCCTTGCATTGAGCGCTTTAGCCATTCCGAGACCTTTTTTTAAATGCGCATGTTTCTGTCTTGATCTAAAGAACGATTGTATTGTTGTCGCTGCGGCATGTTCTTTCAGTTGTTGTGTGTCTCCAGCATTTTTGCCTAATATCGGTGTTCTTTCCTCTAGAGCGCCTGCGGCTCTTGCCGACCTATTGCTTACACGCTGTTGAGCAACGGCTTGTTTAACGAATTCACTATTGCCCGATGGGGCGTAACTCGCTCGACCTATATTTCTTCCATCTGCTGCCATGATCATTTCCTAATGTGTCATTTTTTATCTAATTAGCAAAAATAAAGCCAATAGCTAGCGTATTTATATTCATGGGTTGACGCTCTTTTTATAGGGTATTTTAGGGTTGGGAAGGGAGCGGGTGAAAAATAGGGCGATTTAAATGTCATTAGGGAGAGGTTTAACCCATGCATGTGTGGGTTAAAAGTGCCTCAGCATAAACTTAAATCATCGACTATTCGTATAAATAGAATATAGATAATAATGAAGAGCGCATGTGATGAATATAGCGAAGAATAATGTTAGGCAAACAATGGCGGTAGCCATGTTGCTAGTGATAAGTACGATGTTATTTTCACCAGTGAGTATGGCCAGTGAGGCGTGTCCGTCATGGTTAAATCATGATTTTCGGCAATTGCATTCCAGTAAAGTGCTTAACCTGTGTGAGCATGTGGGCGATCGTCCAGTATTGTTTGTAAACACGGCAAGCCATTGTGGTTTTACTCATCAGTTTGCGGGTTTAGAGGCGCTGCACCAGCAATATAAAGCGCAGGGCCTAGTCGTGGTCGGATTTTCAAGTGATGATTTTAATCAAGAGGCGGCAACAGAAACGAAAGCGGCGGATGTGTGTTATATCAATTATGGTGTTAAATTTACGATGATGGCGCCTATCTCGGTGAAAGGTAAAGATGCGCATCCTTTATTTAAAGCCTTGGCGAATAAGTCACAGGCGCCCAGCTGGAATTTTAATAAATTCTTAGTTGATGCAAGTAGACAAACGGTGCAACATTTTAATGTGGTTGTGTCACCCGAATCGGATGTATTACGCAAAGCGATTGAACACGTATTATAATGTGCGTTTTAACGTATATGGATAATCACTATGCGCGGACTTATTCAGCGAGTGTCACAGGCATCGGTAAGTATTGATGGCGATGTGGTAGGTAAGATAGATCAAGGCTTAATGTTATTATTAGGTGTGCAAAAAGGCGATACGCAAGAGAGTGCCGATAAGCTATTACATAAAATAGTGAATTATCGTGTTTTTTCTGACACGGATGAAAAAATGAATTTAAGTGTTCAAGATATTAATGGCGGGTTGTTAGTAGTATCGCAATTCACCTTAGCGGCAGATACTAAAAAAGGCTTGCGTCCAGGATTTTCTTCCGCAGCATCGCCTGATTTAGCGTGTGAGCTGTATGATTATTTTGTGGTGCAAGCGCGCCAAGCACTTGGCAATGAAAAAATAAACACGGGGGTTTTTGCTGCAGATATGCAAGTCTCACTCATTAATGATGGCCCTGTCACCTTTTTATTAGAAACGTAAGTGGTGTAAATAAAAAAGTGTTGGGAGGTGCTCTTGTTGGTTGATATTTGTCACGTATTGTTAACTCATATAACGTAAACGTTTCTTCTCTTTTAGTAAATGTAGATCGGCTAATACTAATCCATCAACACAATAATTAAAGTCGGGGTCTATACTAAAACTTAAAAAGTGAACGCCACCGTCTTTGTAGGTTTCTGTATATTGTTTATATAATGTGGGTACGCTTGTTCCCATATCTTTTAAACGTTTTTTAAGCTCAGAAAATTCTTCTTTATAATCATTACCAGAAAATAGCTTTTGTTTACTGCATGAATGTTGATAAGGCATGACAGCACTGGCAAGATTTTTAGGATGGCTAAAATATTGTTGATAAAATTGAATGATGAGATCTTTGCCCGCATCGGGTATTTCATTGCTGAGTGATACGGGGCCAAATAAGTAACGATAGCGCGGGTATTTTTTTAAAAATGCACCAATGCCAAACCATAAGTAATCTAGGCTACGCTTTCCCCAATATTTGGGTTGTACAAAGCTGCGGCCTAATTCTAAGCCTTCGTCTATGTAAGGTTTCATGTTTTCATGATAATTAAACAGGCTAGCACTGTATAAACGGTTGCGGTGTGATTCAGTTAATTGTTTCGCATCGCCAAAGCGGTATGCGCCAACAATTTCTTTATCATCGTTATCCCATAAAATAAGATGAAAATAAAATTTATCGTATTGATCAATATCACGTCGTTTATTTGTGCCTTCGCCTACGGCTCTAAAAGCAATCTCTCTTAAGCGTCCAATCTCTCGTAATATAGGCGAGCGGCCTGTATAGCGGTATAAATACATGGCTTTTTTATCGGCGGTTTCTCCCAGTTTTTCACATTGTTTGATCGCTTTTTCAAGGCGAGAGCGATTCTCTGCATGGGCAACAGGTTTTTCTTTTTTAATAGGGGAAATGTGTTTAAGCCATAGTTTACTTTCGATAGACGCGGTGTATTTTTCTACTAAGTTGCCAACAATAAACATAGTGTGTTTAACCTAACGCTTAAGCGTAACGAGAATGATATGAATAACAATGGTGCGAATAACAGTGACTTGAATGCTAAGGCAGATTTATGACGATTAGATGGCTGTTATGTGTAGTTTTTATGACAGGTGGTGTTTTGTTTGCTTATAGGTGTACACATATTTACGCTGCTTTTTTATCGCGTGTTTTGATAGGTAATAAACGAATGCGCTTTTTATTTTCTTGCGTTATTTCTTGTGCACTGGATTGTGTCCAATAGGTGAGTGATATATGCCCATGGTTGTCTTCTGTGAGTGCCGAGCAATTTTCAATCCAGTCGCCATCATTATAATAAGTAATGCCGTCAATTTCGGTAATTTCTGGATGATGAATATGCCCGCAAACAATGCCATCCACTTGTTGTGCTTTCGCTCTTGCAATGGCGGCATTGCGATAACGGCTAATGGCATGATTGGCACCACGAATACGTGTTTTTATATAACCTGCAACAGAGTGATAGCTGTACCCGTTTTTGGAGCGTGCAATGTTATACCAGCGATTAATAAACAAAAGTAAATCGTAGCCTTTGTCGCCTAGCCAAGCTTGTGCTTTGCCAAAGCAAACCTCGGCATCAAACTGATCGCCGTGTAATAGTAGGAGTTTTTTTCCATTGGCTGTGGTGTGAATATATTCACGATAAATTTCTACATCTCCAAAACTCATATGGCTGTATTTTTGTGCGGGCTCATCGTGATTACCCGGCAGGTAAATCACTTTTGTACCCTCGTTAGGCAGTGATAAAAGCTTATGGAACAGTTGATTGTGTTCGGCAGGCCAATGAAATTGTTTGCTTAGTGCCCACATATCAACGATATCGCCAACTAAAAATAAAGTGTCAATCGTGTGGTGGTTTAAAAAATCGAGTAGATAATTTGCTTTACAATCTTTGCAGCCTAAATGAATGTCAGATAGCCACACAGTGCGAAAGTGTTTTTTTGTTATCATGACAGCTACCTAATAATATGTTTAAGAATATCTTAGATAGCATAAATGACATTTTTGTTAATCTTTTTTGACAATTGTATGATTATTATTTAATCATCAATAAATAGTGCAAAAGCACCCGCCATAAAAATAAAGAGTGCCGAAACAAACAAGCAAGCACTTAATCCGTATGCCTGAAAAATATAACCTGATAGTACGGTACCTATTAAACGCCCCATAGCATTCGCCATGTAGTAAAACCCAACATCAAGAGACACATGATCTTTTTTAGCTAAATTAACAATAAGAAAACTATGCAGTGATGAGTTAATCGCAAAAAACAGTCCAAAGAGTGCAAGCCCTAAAACCAAAATATAGCTATTATTTATCATTCCGTTATCTAGGTTAAAAGCGATAGCAATAGGAATACACAATAACGGGCAAGCCCACCAAAATGCACTATTACCGTTTGGTGTCGTGTGCTTTCCAGTAATGAGCGGTGTTAGCATTTGTACTATGCCATACCCAATAATCCATAAGGCAAAAAAGCTACCAATTTGCCAATGCTGCCATGCTAGTTGTTCTGCAAAATATACGGGTAGAGCAACTACAAACCAAATATCCCGAGAGCCAAATAAAAAACAACGTGCAGCAGATAAATAATTAATGGCGCGGTGTTTAGAGAAAATGTGTTTAAATTTTGGTTTGGTGTTTGCTTTGCCTATATCGCGGCGTAAAAAAATTAAACTTAATATCCATACAACAAATAATGCTGCGGCCATTAAACTAATTGCACCTGTAAAACCGATGCTGGCAAGCAGTGCACTACCCATAAAAAATCCCACGCCTTTTAGGGTGTTTTTAGAACCTGTAAGCATGGCGACCCAGCGATACAGTTGGCTCTCTGCATTGCTTGGTGTAAATAGTTTAATCGCACTCTTGGCGCTCATTTTATTTAAATCTTTTGCAATGCCAGATAATGCCTGTGCGCCCATCACCCAAGGAATGCTCAAGGCGGGTAGTAGCAATAAGCTTAGAGCAATAATTTGTAAAGCCAAGCCAATATTCATTGTTCGATTTAAACCGATGCGAGCGCCTAGCCAACCACCAATTAAGTTAGTGACTACACCGAATGCTTCGTAAAATAAAAAAATAAATGCAATGGCTAAGGGGCTGTAACCGAGCTGATGAAAATGCAAAATTACTAACATGCGCAAAGCGCCATCGGTTAGTGTAAATGCCCAATAGTTGCCAGTAATAATGCTGTACTGGCGTATATTTTCAGATGTGGATGAAGAGGTTGCAGTCATAAGTTGGTTTATTTGTTGTGTGTGGCAACCATATGTGCGAGTTCGGCTGTACGGTTTGCATAGCCCCATTCGTTGTCATACCACGCGTAAATTTTAAGTTGCGTACCATTAATGACCATAGTTGATTGTGCATCAATAATAGTTGAGCGTGGATCTGTTTTGTAATCAATAGAAACCAGAGGGCGCTCTTCATAACCTAAAATATCTTTTAGTGTTGTATTTGCTGCGTGTTGAAATAATTGATTGATTTCTGTTTCTGTCACTGTGCGTTGCATTTCAAATACACAATCTGTGAGCGAGGCGTTAGCCAATGGTACGCGTACAGCATGGCC
This sequence comes from Candidatus Endobugula sp., assembly GCA_965225895.1. Lineage (GTDB taxonomy): Bacteria > Pseudomonadota > Gammaproteobacteria > Pseudomonadales > Cellvibrionaceae > Endobugula. The sequence goes on along the minus strand of CBDDBR010000011.1, from coordinate 2,043,797 downwards.
ATTGAGCTTGCCTTTAAGCTCAGGAAATATATGAGTAATAGCTGTAGCTGATCCCGTAGTGGTAGGAATTAAACTCATGCCGCAAGCTCTTGCTCGGCGTAAATCTTTGTGGGGCGCATCCAAGATGGTTTGTGTATTTGTAATATCGTGAATGGTGGTCATTGAGCCGTGAGCAATGCCTATATTTTCATGCAGTACTTTCACGATAGGGGCAAGGCAATTTGTGGTACACGAGGCAGCGGTGATAATACGATGTTGTTGGGCTTGGTAATCGTGGTGGTTAACCCCCATAACAACATTTAACACGCCGTCTTCTTTAACTGGCGCTGTCACGACAATGCGTGGTACTTCTTGGTCAAGATAAGGCTGTAGCGCGGTTTTGCTTTTAAATATTCCCGACGCTTCAATCACAATGTCGCACTTTGACCAATCAGTATCGGCAATGTGTTGGTTTTGTGTGCAGTGAATGTGTTGTGTACTTACGCGTATCGTATTGTTTTCGCTGTGAGCTTCGTGTTGCCAGCGCCCATGTACCGAATCAAAATTGAGTAAATGTGCAAGTGTTGCAGCATCACCCGCAGGCTCATTAATGTGAATGCACTCTATATTTTCTTTATCCCAAATGGCGCGTAGAGTTAAGCGTCCCATGCGGCCAAATCCATTAATACCTATTTTAATGCTCATGTTTTATCTCTTACGTTTAGCTGTGACTATTTTATGTTGACGTTTTACTACAGAAATATGACAAAAAAAAGAATATGCGTATTTTAATTTATTTGAACGAATGTTGCTTGGTCATAAAAGTGAAACATTGTTGCCTTATTGTATCCATAAATGACTCGGTGCCCCAATATGAAACTATTAAGTGCCATTGATTTTTTTGACCGTCAAATGTTTGATTGGTGTTTGCAGCGCAAACATCGAGACACCATGATCAATGGTAGTCGTTGGATCTCTCGTAGTGCCGACGGACACTTATATGCGGTGGCGTTATTGCTTGCTGTCGCGTTGTCGCAATGGAGCCTAGTGCAGGTATTGCTGCTTGGTTTTATTATTGAAAGAGTTGTTTATTTTATCCTTAAAAACTGCTTGAAGCGCCGTCGGCCTCAACAAGCTATTCCTAGCTTTACGAGTGTTGTTCAGCCTTCAGATCAATTCAGTTTTCCTTCTGGCCATACATCGGCAGCCTTTTTTGTGTTGTCTGTATCGGCCATTTTTTTTCCTATATTGTTTAATGTGCTGCTTATTTGGGCGGTAGGTGTTGGCATGTCTAGAGTGGTGTTGGGCGTACATTTTCCTACTGACATTATGGCAGGTGCCATACTCGGTTATGGTGTTGGTACATTAACCATATCGTTCTTGGTGATATAAATACGTTTTATACCGTGTGTGAATTCATCATCTTTTGAGAATAAATCATGAAAATATTAATGGGTGTTCAAGCAACAGGTAATGGACATATTACGCGTGCCCGCGCGATGAGTGCAGCGTTTTCTACGCGCGGTATTGATGTTGATTATGTTTTTAGTGGCCGTGATCCCGAGCAGTTGTTTGATATGGATATGTTTGGTGATTATCGTTGTTTTAATGGTTTAACGTTTGTGACCGAAGCAGGTTCGGTAAAGCCTTTGGCAACCGTGAAAAAAAATAGTTTACGCCAACTTTATCGTGATATTTGTGCGATTGATTTAAGTGCATACGATTTAGTTATTACCGATTTTGAACCGATTACTGCTTGGGCGGCAAAGCGACAAAAAAAAATGTCTATAGCGATAGGTCATCAAAATGCATTTGACTATGCTATCCCCAAAAAAGGCAGTAACCCTGCGGTGCAATTATTTATGAATTATTTTGCGCCAGCAAAAGTGCGCTTAGGCTTACATTGGCATCATTTTGAACAACCGATTTTGCCACCAATTGCCGATGTAAAACATGATAGTGCCAAGACTATAAAGAATAAAATTGTTGTTTATTTGGGGTTTGAGAAAAAAGAACAGGTGATTGAATGGCTGCGCCCATTCACCGATTATGAGTTTTATATTTATGCTGATTTTGTGTGCGCCGAAGACCAAGAAAATTTACACCTTAGACCCTTGAGTCGTGACGGTTTTAAAGAGGACTTATCAACGTGTAATGGTGTGATAAGTAACGCAGGTTTCGAATTAGCCAGTGAAGCGATTCAATTAGGTAAGAAAATTTTAGTTAAACCGTTAAAGGGGCAAATGGAACAAATATCCAATGCCTTGGCTCTAGAAAAGCTGTCCTTAGGGATGGAAATGACCCATTTAGATAGTGTGGTATTGCGGCGCTGGCTAGATCATTTTGACGGCAAGCAAGTGATATATCCTGATGTGGCGGCAGCCATTGCTGATTGGATTGTTCAGCAAGAATTTAATGATGTTACACCCTTGGTTAACAGTTTGTGGTCGCAGGTGAAATCACCCGATATTCCGCACTTTTCCGATTAAGTCATGTCTAATTATCACCGCGTTCTCAGAGGTTGGCATGTCTTATGCTGCTATCACCTTGTCTGCTTTACTATTTTATCGTACTCACACTATTTGCAGGGCGTACATTGTAAGGCTCACAGCCTGTACTTAAAGGCATTTCGCTGTATTTAATGGTAGTATGTCGCCATTGAATAATTAAGTAGGTGAATCACAATGAGTGACGTGTTGACCACATTGAGTCAAGTATTAGCCGAGCGTAAGGCTGCCAGTGCGACAGGTGATGCGACAGATAGTTCATATGTTGCACAGTTGCATAGCAAAGGGTTAAATAAGATATTAGAAAAAGTGGGTGAAGAAGCCACAGAGACCATTTTGGCGGCCAAAGATGCCGATACTACGGGCGATACTAGTGACGTAGTGTATGAAACTGCCGATTTATGGTTTCACTCAATGGTGATGTTATCGCATTTAGATACCGATGTTCAGGCAGTATTGGATGAATTAGGTCGTCGTTTTGGTTTATCGGGTATTGATGAAAAAGCATCACGCACAAAATAATTAGCAAATTTTTGGAGAAAAATAATGGGTATTGGCGGTATTAGTATTTGGCAGCTGTTAATTGTATTAGCAATTGTAGTGTTACTGTTTGGTACAAAAAAATTAAAAGGTATGGGTTCTGATATTGGTGGTGCGGTTAAAGGCTTTAAGAAAGCGATCAACAATGATACCGATGAGACACTTGACCAAGCAGACAAAGCCGAAAGCGAAACAGTAACAACAGAAAAAGTTAACGCGACAGAAGATAAAAAATAGACGACTATGGGACTGTTTGAAATAGTAGTCATTGTTATTGTTGCGTTGTTGGTTGTTGGCCCAGAGCGTATGCCTGAGGCTGTACGTTCGGTTGCTTTAACCATTGGACGAATAAAACGCTTTTTTAATCATGCTCGCCAAGAAATTGAAAAACAGGTGGGTGCAGATGATATTCGTCAGCAACTGCATAATGAAGCGGTAATGGAACAATTAGCGAATACGGACGAATCGGTAACAGTGACCAAAAAAGAAAAAGATGAGCACCGTATTCTTGGTGATCAATCCCCTCCCTTTTAATGGTTGTGCTGTACGTAAATTATGAATGATAGCTCCTCTCCTTTAGTATCCCACTTGATTGAATTACGCAATCGCCTGTTATATGCCATATTGGCGATACTGCTTATTTTTTTAGCGCTATTTCCTTTTGCTAATGATATTTATACCTTTGTTGCTACTCCGTTACAGGTGTTTTTACCGAGCGACAGCTCGATGATTGCCACTGATGTGGCTGCGCCATTTTTAACGCCGTTTAAGCTGACTTTTTTTGTTGCATTTGTTCTTGCCGTTCCTGCTGTGTTATACCAAATATGGGCTTTTTTAGCGCCAGGTTTATACGAGAATGAAAAGGGGCTTATTTTTCCTCTGCTTTTATCAAGTATCTGCTTATTTTATTTAGGTATTGTGTTTGCTTATTACGTGGTGTTTCCATTGGTGTTTGGTTTTTTTACGTCTATGGCACCTGAAGGCGTAAAAGTAATGACGGATATTGGCAGCTATTTAGATTTTGTAGTGAAATTATTTTTGGCATTTGGTGTGGTGTTTGAGATTCCTATTGCCACTATTTTGTTGATTCGATCTGGTGCTGTTAGTGCCGATTCGTTAGCAAAAAAACGCCCGTATATTGTTGTTGCTTGCTTTGTTATTGGTATGTTGTTAACCCCGCCAGATGTTATTTCTCAGGTATTGCTCGCAATTCCTATGTGGATGCTATTTGAGTGTGGCGTGTTTTTTGGGCGGCGGATATCGGTAAAGAAAAGTGAAGAGAGTGAAGAAACAGATAGCGTATAACGTTTTTCACTGTGCTAATGAGAGTTTTCATTAACACAGTGAAAGGGTTATATTTATACTTTAAACTGTTTTAGAGAGTCTTGCAGCTCGATAACATCTTGTGCAATTTTTTGGTTTGCAGTGGCAGTGTCTACAGCCCCTTTTGATGCCTCATCTACAATCGTAGAAATATTATTTACATTGTCTTTAATTTGTTCCGCTGCGGCAGATTGCTCTTCTGCTGTGGATGCGATTTGTGTGTTTAAGTCTGAAATAGAATTTACCGCTTGGCTGGCGTCTTCTAATGCTTCTGCCGTTTCATTACTTTTATCTAAGCACATCTCTGTGCTGGCAGAACCTTTTTGCATACTTAATACCGCATTTTTAGCTTCGGCTTGTAGGCTCTCAACCAGTGTTTGAATATCACCTGTAGAGCTTTGTGTACGTTGTGCAAGTGAGCGTACCTCGTCAGCTACAACCGCAAAGCCTCGGCCAGTATCGCCTGCACGGGCGGCTTCAATAGCAGCGTTTAATGCCAGTAGATTTGTTTGTTCAGCAATACCGCGAATGGCTTCTAATACATTACCAATATTGTTGGTTTCTTCGGCGAGAGATTCAATAACCGATGAGGCATTATTCATTTCACTAGCGAGTTGTTTAATAATTTCTTGTGTATCAATCGCAGCAACTTTACCTTCGCCAACACGACTTCTGGCACTTTCTGCTACTTTTGCAGCTTCTGCGGTATTTTTAGCCACATGCTGTGTAGCCGTACGCATTTCTTCCATGGCGCTGGATACCATTAGTGTTTCATCTTGTTGTGTTTGTACATGTGATAATGTTTGTTCCATCACTTTAATAGCGCTAGACGATGATGCGCCAAGACCTTCTGCGGATGTGTTAATAAAGCGAATAGTTGATGCAAGTTGCTCCATGAATTCATTAAATGATTTTGCGGTATCGCTAATCTCGTCTGTCCCCGAATCATCTAAACGTAGTGTTAAATCACCGTCGCCGTGTGATATTTCTTTAATTCTACGATTAAGTTTTCTAATGGGCTTACTAATGGCCTTACCTATCAGTACTGATAATATAATATTCACGATAAGAGCAACACCTAAAATGGTAGCAATGATTTTCATGCCGTTAACTTCATCGGCAATGGCTTGTTGGCTAGAAAGTAATGTAAAATTTTGTATTTCGTGCAATGTGTCTTTTAGTTGTGTATCCAGCTCTATTTCGTGAGCCTCAATGGTTTTGTATTCAACGAGTGCATCTTCTATATCGCCTGCTTTTAATAGATCAATAACATGCTGTATTTCGTCTTCTAATACAAAGTAGCTACTTTTAATTTCTTTAAAAGCGGCTAGAAGAAATTGATATTCTTCTATTTCTGTCTTGGAGTGCAAGTGAGGAATTGCATTCTCAATAAATGCTTCGGTATCTATAATTTCTTTTTCTATTTTGAGTGTTAGTGTTGATAACTCTTTATTGATGTGTTCGAACTCTTCCTGTGCGCCAATATGATATTGCGACGCAAGAACGCCTTCTAATAACATTTTCTCGAATAAAATCGCTTGTTCTAACTTGTGTTCGGTCAGCAAGCTAATACTGTTTGAGAGTGGAATGTCATCATTAGTAATAATGGTTAAGCGGGTACCTATTTTCGACATTTGAGATAGCCCCACCCATCCAATGCAGCAGATAAGCAGCATTTGAATGGCGCACATGGCATAAATTTTGTGTGTAATTTTAAAATTAGATAACATGTTTTGAGTCCTGTACGTGAGTTTGTTTATTGGTAGCCATAGAGCGCGATTGTTTTTTAAAGTGCTGAACAATAGCATCAACAAACTGGGGGTTTTTGTGGAGATAGTCTTCGGCATTCTTTGATTGCATAAACTCAGAGAATCCCTCAACGCCAACGAGAGCAATATTAGATAGATTACGAAAGCCCATTTTCCAATCGGCAAAATCTCGATCAATAATGTCCGAGCGTAATAAGCAATCAACTTGAGAGTGACGTGTGTCAGCGCTAATCGTGTTATAGAGTTTGCTAACTGTGTTGGTCTCACCTTCAAGAATTTGAATAAATGTATTGGCGCCGTTATAGAGTAATAAGCCGCTTACATCTAAACGGGCATTGTTTTCACGAAAGCCTCTTAACAGATGATTGATTTCATCATTTGAAAGCGGTTCTTCAATATGACTGACATAACATAAAGAAATCATAGTATTCGCCATGGGTTATCCAATAAAATTAAAACGTATTAAAAGTATAGGAAAGCTCATTGATCTAGCAATGTACTACTTATCACGATAAGTAATACATGCTTATGTCTTTATGTCGTGAAAGGATTAAATGGCGCTATTTTTTCTGCTTTATTCATTAATAATAAAAAAAGATGCGGTGTTGTGCGAAAAAAGTATAAGTAGAAAGGTGGGCGTTATCGTATAGCCCATAGAAAAATAGCGCATAAGCCTAACCCAATAGACATTGGGCTAAGGGTTTGAAGATAGTGGATGGCACTGGGGGATTGGCTGAGTATGGCAGTGGCGCCAACAATAAGAGCCGCTGTGCTCATATAGAAACGACGTTTCTTTTTGTCTTTGGCCTGTTGATAGTCTTTGGCCGCTTGTTGAATATGTGGCGCTAGCTCCGTGATGTGCTGCAATGATTCCACACTGTTCAATAACGTTGCAGGTACTTCGGGTAATTTTTCCATCCATTCAGGAGCGTAACGTTTAAACTCTTTGAATAGTGTTTTGGGGTGAAATCGGTTTTTAAGCCAGCGTTCTAAATAAGGGTGTGCGGTTGCCCATAGATCGAGTTCTGGATATAGCTGTCGGCCTAAGCCTTCTACATTAAGTAGCGTTTTTTGTAGCAGTACGAGCTGTGGTTGCACTTCCATGTTAAAGCGCTGTGCGGTTTGAAATAAACTAATTAATACTTTACCAAACGAAATTTCTGCCAGTGGCTTTTGAAATATAGGCTCGCATACGGTGCGTACTGCTGCTTCAAATTCATTAATTTTGGTGTTTTTAGGTACCCAGCCACTTTGTACGTGTAGCTCGGCCACTTGTCGATAATCACGACGAAACATGGCTAATAAGTTACGCGCTAAATAATATTGGTCTTCGCGGCTCAGTGAGCCCATGATGGCCATATCAACAGAAATGAATTGTGGTTTTTGTGGTGTATTAGGTGATACAAAAATATTGCCAGGGTGCATATCGGCATGAAAAAAGTTGTGCTCAAATACTTGAGTAAAAAATATTTCGACGGCGCGTTCGGCCAGCAATTTCATATTGGTATTTTGCGCGTGCATAGTATCAATATCAGAAATGGGAATACCGTATATGCGCTCCATGACTAATATCGTCTTACTGCTATATTCCCAAATAATATCGGGAACATAGAGCAGTGATGCCTGACTAGGTTCGCTAAAATTGCGGCGTAGTTGTGATGCGTTTGCGGCTTCACGTTGTAAGTCGAGTTCATCAAAAATCGTATTGCGGTAGTCTTGCACAATCTCAACGGGGCGTAGACGTTTGCCATCACTAAGCCAGCGTTCTAGGCATTGAGCAATCCATAAGAGTAGTGAAATATCTTTGGCGATAATAGTATGAATGTCGGGACGAATAACTTTTACGACCACTTCTTGCCCGTCGTTGAGCACGGCTGCATGTACTTGTGCGACTGATGCGGATGCGAGGGGTTGTTCATCAAAGGTACTAAATACTTGATCGAGAGGCTGTGCTAACGAATCTTCTACAATACGTTTAAATATGGTGGGTGAAAACGGTGTTACATTATCTTGTAAGTGATCTAGCTCGTTAACAATATCGTGGGGTACTAAATCGGGGCGGGTTGAAAGTAGTTGCCCAAATTTAACAAAAATAGGCCCTAATTTTTCGCACGCCATGCGTAGGCGTTCACCTCGGTTTAAGTTAGGCTCTGGAAATAATGCAAAGACCATACGCAAGGCTAAAGGTAGCTTTTGTGTGGTGAGTGTATCTAAGCGATAACGACAACATATCCATAGAATGGTGATGGCGCGTAATAAAGCGGTCATGTTGCGCTTCCTGATTCCGTTGGTTGTTGTAGGGTGTCGTGCAATGCTTGTATGCGAGCGTTAATGCGATCAACACGCAGTTTGAGTTGGTCAACGTGGTCAAGAAACCTATCCACTTCTGGTTTGCTAGGGACCATCTGAGCTTCTTCGGGTAGGTATTCGGCGATCAATCGAGCGTGTTCTTTGGCTTGTGCTTTTACGTATTGTGCTGTGTTGCGAATGCCCGTTGCGCTTAAAGGCCCTGCAATATCCCCAAGTACTTGGCTGATCGCATCCTCCCAATCAATATCAAGCGATTGTAAGATGCTTTGCCATTGCTGCAATAATGCCGTGCTGCCTACGAGTGTGACACCACTATTAGCGAGTGTGGAGGGTTGTTTCAGTAGGTTGAGAAGCGCGAGGGGCGAACCTGTAAGTTGTGTACTTATAGGAGCTTCACAGTGAGCCAATACGCGAATGCCTCCTGCTTGCCCATGCATATATAGGCATAGGTGAGGCAGGGTGCTCTCAATGGCTAAAATATCGTTGATGGCCGCGATTTTTTGTTGGCTAGCAGGGTCATAGCGTAAGGCAGTATTGATGCTTGTTTCTATGGCTGCAATAACGGCCTGTATATATGTAGGGTCGTGGTCATGCGATGTATCTGTAGCAGACATTTAGGCTTTGATTCCTTTGTGCAATGCTACGATGCCACCAGTCATATTGTGGTATTCAGTATCAATAAAGCCCGCGTTATCCATCATGCCTTTTAAGGTTTGTTGATCGGGGTGCATGCGAATTGATTCTGCTAAATAACGGTAACTGTCGGCGTCATTAGTGACTAGTTTGCCAATGGCAGGCAGTAAACGAAAGGAATATTCATCGTAAACTTTTTCGAGTAATTTGTTACGAGGCTTAGAGAACTCTAATACCAATAGACGCCCACCCGGTTTTAAAACACGTAAAATAGAGCGTAGGGCGAGGTCTTTATCGGTGACATTGCGTAAGCCAAACGCAATAGTGACACAGTCAAAGCTGTTGTCTTCAAAGGGGATGTGTTGTGCGTCAAGCTGTACGTATTGTACGTTTTGGTTCACGCCTCTATCGATAAGACGGTCGCGGCCAACATTGAGCATGGATGAATTGATATCCGATAATATAACTTGCCCTTCGTCGCCTACTAATTTAGAAAATTGATACGCTAAATCTCCTGTGCCACCGGCAATATCGAGTACTTTATGGCCTTTACGTACTGCGGAGAGCTCGATAGTAAAGCGTTTCCATAGGCGGTGAACACCACCCGACATAAGATCGTTCATGAGATCGTATTTACTGGCTACCGAGTGGAATACACCCGCTACACGGTTGGCCTTATCGTTAACGTTGACTTCTTCAAAGCCAAAATGCGTAGTGTTTTTTTCAGTCATAATCGTGCGCTATTGTTAAAATAAAAGAATGGTGAGCCAAGTAAAAAGAGATAATAAGACGCTGATCATAACAGCGGCAGAGCCGATATCTTTGGCGCGCCCAGAGAGTTCGTGCATTTCAGACCCTATGCGATCAACGGTGGCTTCTATCGCACTGTTGAGTAGCTCGACAATCATCACCAATACCCAGCTACCAATCAATAAGACAAGCTCAATAGGGCTATGTGACAGCCATATAGCTAGCGGAATCAATATTATTGAAAGATAAATCTCGAGTCGAAAGGCCTGCTCGTATTTAAATGTAGATCGTAGCCCTGCTAATGAATATCCAGTGGCTTTGTATAAGCGTACAAAATGATTGGGTGTTTGGTTATAGGCTGACATGAATTGAGTCTCTTTCGTTTCTCACTACGCTTATAAAGCGCATATCATACCTTATTTGTTGATTGTTTTGTCAGTGTATCTCGTGTGATGCCGTGCGATCGTGTTGTGTTTTAAACACTGAAATGTCATATAAGTTCGTTATACTACGCGCTACAAGACAGCACTATTACTATCGACTATATACATTCATGACAGCTTCAACGCCCTCGGTTATTCATATATTTATTGCCTTTTTACGACTTGGTTGCACGTCTTTTGGCGGCCCTGTTGCTCATTTAGCTTTTTTTAATGAGGATTTGGTTAAGCGGCGACGTTGGCTAGATCAGTCATCGTATGCGCAGCTTATGGCTTTGTGTCATTTTATTCCTGGCCCCTCGAGTTCGCAGGTGGGTTTGGGGGTGGGTTATACCTTGCAGGGCTGGCGTGGGGCGGTGGCGGCATGGTTGGGCTTTACCTTGCCTTCGGCATTATTGATGGCTTGTGTTGCCGTGGGCTTATTAAATAATGCTGCGTTATTGTCTAGTCAGGCGATTCATTTTTTAAAAATAGTGGCGCTGGTTGTTGTTATGCAGGCGATTTGGCAAATGAGCCGTACCTTGCTGTTAAATCATGTGGCGCGTTGCTTGTGCTTATTGGCGGCAGCGGTGTTATTGGTGGTGCCTACGGGTGTGACTCAATTAGCGGTATTGGTGGTGATGGGCGGTATAGGTTTCTATTATTTGAAGCCTCAGCCTATCGAGGTGGATGATGTGTGCTTGCCGCCGTTACGGTATCGATCTTTGCTTATAGGCAGTATTGTATTTGTGGGTAGCTTTATTGTATTGGCGGTATTGTCTGTACAGATAGAGCACCCCTTAGTTTCTTTGGTAGATAGCATGTATCGCTCGGGAGCATTAGTGTTTGGCGGTGGGCATGTGGTGTTACCTGTGCTGCAGCAAGAAGCAATAAGTCATAGTACGGTAGATTCAGAATTGTTTTTGGCAGGTTATGGCTTGGCGCAAGCGATCCCAGGGCCTTTATTTACGTTTGCGGCTTATGTGGGTGCGCTGTGGTTTGAGGGTTCACCATGGCTTGGTGCAATGGTGGCAACCGTGGCTATTTTTTTACCTTCTTTTATTTTGGTGCCTGCGGTATTGCCTGTGTGGCAGCGCGTACAATATCATCGCTCAGCTCGTGCTATTTTGGCGGGAGTTAATGTAGGTGTGATTGCATTGCTCATTGCTATTTTTTACCAGCCATTATTTGTGAGCACAATTATGTCGACAGCAGATGTGGCTATTGCTTTATTGGCTTTTTGTGGATTGTTTTATCTGCGATGTCCCGCGTGGCTGTTAGTGATTATGGCATTAGTAGCGGGTAGTATTTTTTAAAAAATACGGTTGTAAATGTAGAGCGTGAATAACGAATGCCCAGCAGTGAAAAAATATTAACGCGGCGGAAATTGAATAGCCTCTACATGAGGGTCGCGCTGTTTATTTTCTTGGCGTAGTTTTTCGATATAGAGTTGCCATAATGTGGATTGATTTTCGCCAAGCTCCGCTAAGTACTCCCACGAAAAAATACCTGAATCATGACCATCGTCAAATATAATTTTTAAGCCATAGTTACCAGCCGCTTTAATTTGCGTAATTCCAACAGCGATTTTTCCAAACACTAAAACTTCTTGCCCTTTGCCGTGACCACGTACTTCAGCAGAAGGTGAATGGGTACGTAAAAATTCAGCAGGCAGTAAATAGGTGTGTTCACCAAAAATGATTTCTAGTGTTTTAGATTGTTTATGTAGATGTATTTTTTGGGGTTTCATAATATGCGCCATTACTGACTATGATTTGTTGCTGCATAGTGAGTAATGGCGTTCTTAAACGTGGTTAAGTGTTTATAAAATAAATCGGCTTAGGTCTTCGTCTTTTGCCAATTCACCTAATGATTTATCGACATAAGCGGCATTAATCTCAACTGTCTCTTCACCATTAGAGCCGCTCTCAAACGATAGGTCTTCTAGTAGCCTTTCCATCACGGTGTGTAAGCGACGCGCGCCAATATTTTCTGTGCGCTCGTTTACTTCCCATGCCGTTTCTGCGATGCGACGAATACCATCATCGGTAAAGTTGATGGTAACACCTTCAGTACCTAGTAGAGCGTGTTGCTGTTCTGTTAACGAGGCGTTTGGTTCTGTAAGAATGCGTTCAAAATCTTCAGGTGATAATGCTTGCAGTTCTACACGAATAGGTAGGCGGCCTTGTAATTCTGGGATAAGGTCTGACGGCTTGGTAAGGTGAAAGGCACCTGATGCAATAAATAAAATATGATCAGTATTAATGGCGCCGTGTTTTGTACTTACCGTGCAGCCTTCAATTAATGGTAGTAAATCGCGTTGTACACCTTCGCGAGAAACATCACCGCCACTGGTGTCGCCACGTTTTGCAACCTTATCTATCTCATCAATAAAGACAATGCCGTTTTGTTCGGCGGCTTCAATAGCGGCTGCTTTTAAGTCATCATCATTAACAAGTTTTGCTGCTTCTTCATCAATTAATTGCTTAAAGGCTTGTTTGATAGGTAGCTTAACGGTTTTGGTTTTATCTGATGACATTGATGAAAACATGTTTTGTAATTGATTGGTCATGTCTTCCATGCCGGGTGGTGACATGATTTCTACGCCCACTTTAGGGGCTGCTATTTCAATATCAATTTCTTTGTCGTCTAGCTCGCCTTGGCGTAATTTTTTACGGAATAGTTGGCGTGTGCTTGAGTCTTCTTTATCTGTATTTTCTTCTTCGCTGTTGTCGCCGCGCGCTGGACGCAGTAAGGCATCAAGTATGCGATCTTCGGCAATGTCGGTAGCGCGATGACGCACTTTTTTCATTTCTTGTTTGCGGTACATTTTTACCGACATGTCGGCAAGGTCGCGAATAATGGAATCTACCTCGCGGCCAACATAGCCTACCTCGGTAAATTTGGTTGCTTCTACTTTAATGAATGGTGCGTTCGCCAATTTAGCTAGGCGGCGCGCAATTTCAGTTTTACCAACACCTGTTGGGCCAATCATTAAAATGTTTTTAGGTGTGATTTCTGGGCGTAATGCTTCGTTAACCTGCATACGACGCCAGCGATTACGCAGTGCAATGGCAACGGCGCGTTTGGCTTCTTTTTGGCCAACAATGTGTTTATCTAATTCATGAACAATTTCTTTTGGAGTCATTTCTGACATGCTAGCACTCCAGTACTTCGATAGTGTGATTGTAATTGGTGTAAACGCAAATATCGCCTGCAATAGTGAGCGACTTTTTAACGATATCGTCTGCGGATAGTTCGGTGTTTTCTAGTAATGCTTTTGCGGCAGATTGTGCAAAAGGGCCGCCAGAGCCAATGGCAATGAGGTCATCTTCTGGCTGAATAACATCGCCATTACCTGTAATAATGAGTGATGCTTCGCTATCTGCCACAGCCAATAACGCTTCTAATTTACGTAAAGCGCGATCACTACGCCATTCTTTGGCGAGTTCAACCGCCGCACGTGTGAGCTGGCCATTAAAGGCTTGCAGTTTTGCTTCAAAGCGTTCAAATAATGTGAAGGCGTCAGCGGTACCACCAGCGAAGCCAGCGATGACCTGATCATTGTGTAAGCGACGGACTTTGCGCGCGTTGCCTTTCATGACTGTATTACCCATAGATACTTGTCCGTCACCGCCGATAACTACTCGGCCATTGCGACGAACAGAAACGATTGTAGTGCCTCGATATTGTTCCACGTCATTACCTTTTTTAGGGGAATCTACACATCAATCACATTGCATGTGTAGGCTCCAGAAAATATAAATTGAATACTAATTTGGGGATGAATTTTTAGAATACAATGTTTATGGTGTGGCTTTGCGTTTAATCACGATGCCATTGATCTCATTCGAGGCCAATATACTGCGTGCTTTTGCAAGTTTTGAGCGTGATTTAAACGGGCCAACCATGACTCGGTGCCATATTTGTGCATTTTTGTTCTCGGCTTTTTCAATGCTGGCGTTGAGATTGATGAGTAGTAATCGCGCACGCATTTGATCAGCGTCGGCCACGTTTTTAAATGATGCAATTTGTAGCCAGTAAATAATATTGCTTTCTTTGGGGGTGTTGTCGATGATTTTATCGTCAACTTCGACCTCGTGACCTTTCAGTATTTGATAAAAGTCGAAGCGAACTTGGGACTCTTGAGGGGCTTTCTCAACATTTTTTTCTACGGGTGTTGTGTCATTTTTTGATGCTTCGGTTGGTTTTGTACTGGAAATTTTGTTGAGAAAAAGAGCAAATCCCATAAGGCATATCCCAATAAGTAACCATGCCCATAACGGTGCTTTTTTCTGTGTTTTTTTGGCGGAGCGTGAGTTGCTTTTACGTTTAGCTGGCTTTTTTGGGGCGGATTTTGAGCTTGGTTTAGCTTTTTTGCTAGGCGCTTTTTTGTTAGCAAAATCTTGCGTCATTCACTCGGTGGCTCTTGTTGTAGGGTTTTTGTTATAGGTTCTTGTTATAGGTTCTTATTTAGGGATCTGTTAAGAAATTTGTTAAGGCACGATGTGAGGTGCTGATTGTCGTGCATAAACAATGACGCGAACTATAACCGAATTGGGTGCGGCTTTAAACTAAATGTTCTGCCTTGCTTGGGCGTATTGTGGGCGAGCTGTTATGGGAGATGTTGTGGAAGGTATTGTGGAAGGTGTAGTGGTTGGAGCATATGGCGCTCCCTAGGCAGGTTTTTCTTATAAATACTTGGCTGACTTACTTTTTACAGTTCTTGAGGGTCAACATCCACTAACCAGTGTAATCCTTTTGGCGCTCGTTGTTGTTCAAGTGTGCTGCAAAGTGGGGTGAGCAGTGCGTGTAGATCGCTACGTTTATGGGCTTTGATCTGTAGATAGTAATAGTAACGATTATTTCGTTTTTCAATAGTGGCAGGAAAAGGCCCTAAATATTGCAATTGCGTATGACTGGGAACAATGTTTTCGGCTAATTGGCGCGCGTGTTGTAAAAATTGCATGGCAATCGAGGCTTGTTGTGCATGACAGCGTATGAGAGCCATGTATTCATAAGGTGGCATATCGCTGAGTTTACGTTCAGCCAGTAATTGATGGGCGAGGCTAGCATAGCCTTCGGTGATGAGTGTTTGTAGCAGAGGGTGCTGGCTAAATTGTGTTTGTAGTAACACCGTGCCCGCATGTTTTTCACGTCCAGCACGTCCAGCAACTTGGGTAAGTAATTGCCCCATGCGCTCGGCGCCACGAAAGTCGCTACTAAAAAAGCTGTTGTCTAAACCGAGAATCACCGCCAGTGATACATTTGCAAAGTGGTGGCCTTTGGCTAACATTTGGGTGCCAACTAGTATGCAGGCTTGGCCGCTATTAATGGTGTCGAGAGCGGCTTCTAGCTCGCCTTTACGGCTAATGCTGTCTCGGTCAATGCGCAAAATGGGGGTATTGCTAAATAATTGGGTAAGCTCTTCTTCGCTGCGTTGTGTTCCTTGTCCTAGTGCCTGTAGTCGTTGGCTGTGGCAATGAGGGCATTGTTGATTGACGGCGGATTTTGTATCGCAGTGGTGGCAGTGTAATACGGCTGGGCCATATTTGGGGCGGTGTAAGGTCATGCGGCTGTCGCAATTGTCGCACTGGCTTATCCATCCGCAATCTTGGCAAATGAGCGTTGGGGCATAGCCTCGACGATTAATAAAAATAAGCGCTTGTTGTTGTTTGTCGAGGGTTGTTCGAATGGCCTGTACGATACTTGGGTCTAAGCTGGTTTCTTTAGAATCTATGCAGCGTATGCTGGGCATAACGGCAGATGTTGCTCTGCTGGTTAGGCGTAAATGGGTAAAGCGCTGGCTTAAGGCATTATGTAATGTTTCGAGTGACGGTGTGGCGCTGCCTAAAATAATTGGAATATTTTTCTTTTGTGCGCGAATGATGGCGGTATCTCTGGCTGAATAGCGTACGCCGTCTTGTTGTTTGTAAGAGAGGTCATGTTCTTCATCAACAATGATTAAGCCTATGTTGGGTAAAGGGGTGAAAACGGCTGAGCGGGTACCGATAATAATGGGCGTATTACCTGCTTTGGCTTCTTGCCATAGATGAAAGCGTTGCTTGTCGCTGATTCCAGAATGTAGTGTTGCTACTGGGACATTAAAGCGTTGTTGAAAGCGTTGAACCGTTTGCGGAGTGAGGCCAATTTCTGGAACAAGTACCAGTGCTTGTTTGCCGCTTTCTATGACGTGTGCGATGGCCTGTAAGTAAACCTCGGTTTTTCCGCTGCCAGTGACGCCATCAAGTAAATATGCGGTAAATTCGGTATATGTAATGCGTTGAAGAGCCTGAGCTTGTTCTTTATTGAGGGGTAATGCGGGGTTGCATTGTTGTGTAGGGAGTGTGGTGATTTTTGTATCAAGAATGCAGGGTTCAATGATGTTTTTTTCGACAAGCGTGTGAATAATGGCTGTGCTAATTGATGCGTTTTTTGCCATTTCGGGGCTGAGTTGCCCCTTTTCGCGAATATATTGCCATGCTTGGTATTGTTTTTTGGCGCGGCCAAATGTGCTTTCGTTACATTGTTGTCCCGCATGGGTGAGCTGCCAAGCCCGTTTTTCTTTCGGCGTGGGGAGGTCGGCTGTTTTACGCAATAATGTGGGTAAGGCGAGGTGACAGACTTCTCCTAGTGGGTAGTGATAATACTGCGCGCACCATTGGCATAGTGCGAGAATTTCTGAGTCTAGAGCTGGTGTTTCGTCATCTAATATGGCGTGTATGGGGCGTAGTTTATGTGGATGTGTCCCCTCATTTTTTTGAATGCCAATAACTATGCCGACCAGTGCTTTTTGGTGTCCAAAAGGTACAGATACTCGAGAGCCGATAGCGGGTGTTTGGGTTGTTGTGGGTGTAGTCTCTGTTGCTGTATGAAGCAAATAGTGAAATGTGCGGCGCAAGGGAGAAGCTATGGCTATACTCAGTATTGGGGCGTTAGTGTTTGTAGGCATTGAATATACTGTTTAACTTGTGTTGATGGTGAATTCTGGTAACATGCCCGCCCTGCCCTATGCTGTTTGTTTTTTATAGGGCCAGTTGATAGCAACCGTGTTCGGCAAGTTCTGCCTTTTGAAGTCGCAAGGGTAAGATAGATCGGGCGGCGGTGCAACGATAACTCAATAGCGGAAACATTATTATGAAAGCAGATATTCATCCTAAGTATGCTGAAATGACAGCAACATGCAGTTGTGGCAACACAATTAAAACATCTTCAACCTTAGCTAAAGATATTCACATCGATGTCTGTTCAGCTTGTCACCCATTTTACACGGGTAAGCAGAAAACAGCCGATACAGGTGGTCGTATTGATCGCTTTAATAAGCGTTTTGCAGGTCGTACAAGCAAGTAATTCTTGTTGTCGAAGCATAAACGTAAAAAGCCAGCATATTGCTGGCTTTTTTGTGTCTTCTATTTGCGAAAAAGTATCTAGTGGTGTGTTATCCCTGCTTTAAAAGATGTCTTCAGGGATAACGTTGTTTTCTGTGCTGGTTTCGAGGCTATTGATTGCCACTTCAGGGACATTCTCTTCTAAAAACATTTCATCAATACCGCTAGGATTATCGGGTGTGGTGATTTCCCCAGTTTCAGGATCAATGCGCGCCGTTACAATGCCGTTGGGTTGAGGCGGTAGTTCATCGGATGTATTGTCTAGTGCAGCTCTCATAAATTCTATCCAAATAGGTAGTGCGGCAGTCCCACCATATTCGCGTTTGCCAATTTTGCTGTTGTTATCAAAACCTACCCATGCGGTTGCAACAAGGTGCTGGTTGTATCCCGAGAACCATGCGTCTGTTGGTCCGTTGGTGGTACCTGTTTTTCCACCAATATCTTTACGTTGTAGTTGTTTTGCTTTTTTGGCGGTGCCGCGCTCGACGACATCTCGCAAAATAGAGTTCATGATGTAGGCAACACGCTCATCCATGACTCGGGGAGCCGCAGGGGTATTTTTGTTGACCTTAACTCCTATGTCGTCTGGGTTGGGGGTGGGTAAGCCGTGATGGAATTCTTGTTGGTTGTTAGCATCAATAATGGATTGTATTTCCGTAAAGTCAGTGCTGATTGCTGTTGTGTTGGTTTGAGGTGTGACGGTCAATGGGTTTTCCTGAAAAATGACCGTGTTTTGGCTGTCGGTAATGTGATCAATAATAAAGGGGTTGACCTTGTGGCCGTTATTGGCAAATACCGTGTAACCTGTGGCGACTTCTAAGGGGGTCATGACATGGGTGCCAAGAGCAATAGATAAATCCCTAGCTAATGTGTCTTTCTCTATACCAAAGCGCCCCAAGCCGTTGACTGCGGTTTCTATGCCAATGGTACGTAGTAGGCGTATTGATACAAGGTTGCGTGATAAATACAGGGCTTTACGTAGTCGGGTAGGACCATAGAATTTACCACCAGAATTTTCTGGACGCCATTCTTCGACAACAATCGGAGCGTCATTAAAGATAGATGCGGCGGTTAATTGATTTTCTAATGCGATACTGTAAACAAATGGTTTGAAGTTGGATCCTGGGAGCCGTTTTGCTTGATAGGCGCGATTAAACGATGAGTGATTAAAATCAAATCCGCCCACAATGGTTTTGATAGCGCCGTTATTGGGATCTAGGGCGGTCAATGCGCCTTGCACTTTAGGTACTTGAGAGAATGTCCATTGGCCATCTTCTTTTTTGATCACTCTTACCACATCCCCAAGCTTCACAATCTTGCTGGCGGTGTTGGATGGTGGGCTAGAAAAATTCTCGTTAACATAAGCCCGCGTTGTGCTGAGCCCGTTTTTCCAGCCAATAGTAATGGCTTCACCAGTTGCCAAAATCGCGGTAAATGCTTTCTTTTCAATGCTGATGACGGCTGCAGCGTGCAAATCGCCATAATTGGGTATTTGTTTGAGTTCGGTAATCCATGGGAGAAGATTTACATTACCTACGCCCGATGGGGGTTGTTTGCTAGGTGCTACGACGGTCGCGGTATTGGGCGTGTTGTTTTCGTCACCGTTTTCATTGTTATTTGCGGGTAGGGCGGTGAGCATATTAAGGCCTAAGCGGCGCTCGGGGCCTCGGTATCCATGACGCTGAGTGTAGGCTAATAAGCCATTCACAATGGCTTGTTGGCCTGCGGCTTGTAGTCGGCTATCTACCGTTGTGTAAATGTTGTAACCGCGGGTATAGGCTGATTCGCCAAATAGGCTGAGCGCGGTATCTCTTGCCATTTCTGCGACATAAGGCGCGTATAAATCGAGCTTTTGCCCGTGATAGCTGGCGCTAACGGGTTCTGTTATGGCGGCATCGTGTTCGGTTTGATCTATTTTCCCTAATGACAACATACGACCAATAATCCAGTTGCGACGTACCAGTGCGCGCGAGGGGTTAATGATGGGGTTAAAGGTGGACGGTGCTTTGGGAAGGCCTGAAATCATTGCAATTTGTGCAATTGTAAGTTCATTAACAGGTTTACCGTAATACACCTGTGAAGCGGCTTTTACACCGTAAGCACGATTGCCGAGATAGATTTTGTTGAGATAGAGTGTGAGAATTTCTTCTTTGGTCAGTTCTTGTTCTATCTTAATGGCTAAGAGAATTTCATTGAATTTACGTGAAAACGTTTGGTTGCGTGTGAGAAAAAAGTTACGCGCAACCTGCATGGTAATGGTGCTACCGCCTGATTGTATTGAGCCCGATAACACTAGCTGGGATACCGCGCGTAGCAAGCCTTTAATATCAACGCCTTGGTGTGAGTAAAAGCCATCATCTTCGGCCGATAAAATCGCATCAATTAATGTTTGTGGTACTTCTTCAAACGTAATGGGGTCGCGACGTTTTTCGCCAAATTCACCAATGAGTTTGCCGTCGGCAGAGAAAACACGAAGGGGTACCTGTAATTCAATTTCTTTAAGAGTTTCTACATCGGGTAATGAGGGGTTGAGATAGAGGTAAGTACCCGATAATACAGCGATAGAGCCAAAGATACTGGCAAGTAGTGACCATCCTGCAAAGAGCAGTAGCGCTTTTTTCAAAACGTTTTTCCCTTGTAAATTAGTTGCTTAGCGACAAATGTAAAATGATACGGTCATTATACGTTATTTTCACGCTTCGATTGCGTGTGTTTTACATCTCAATACATGAACTCTATTGTTGCACTTCTAAGTTAAAGTGCTATAACATGAACCTTCTCTAAGTTACCGATATAGATAAAAAAACTCGTTTTTAACGATATCAATAAAGAATCTAAAGCTATTATGGGTCTATTCAAGCGTAAATCAAAGCAAGTTATTGGTCTTGATATTAGCTCTACCAGTGTGAAAATGGTGGAGCTGTCCCTCAATAGTCAGGGGTATCATGTTGAAAGTTTTGCTGTGAAAGCCCTGTCTAAAGGTTCGGTTGTTGAAAAAAATATTAATGATGTTGATGCGGTGGCAGAAACTATTCGACAATTGGTAGCGCAAACAAAACCAAAATCCAAAGATGCCGCAGTGGCTGTTGCGGGTTCGGCAGTGATTACAAAAGTGATTAATATGCCCGAAGGCTTATCGGATGATGCTTTAGAGTCTCAAATTACTATTGAAGCTGACCAATATATTCCCTTCCCGTTGGATGAAGTGGCGATCGATTTTGAAGTGCTAGGCCAAGAGGACGAAAATTCAGGTCAGATGCAGGTATTATTGGCAGCATGTCGACGTGAGAATATTGAGTTAAGAACTGAAGTGTTGGAGTTGGCAGGTCTGCGCCCTAAAATTATTGATGTAGAGGCCTATGCAATTGAGCGTGTTTCACCGTTTATTGTGGGTGATTGGGAAATAGAAGAAGATCAATTGGTCGCTATTGTTGATATTGGTGCGACAGTAACAACATTGAGTGTGTTAAAAGGCGAGCAAACTATTTATACCCGTGAGCAGTTATTTGGTGGTAATAATTTAACCGAAGAAATACAGCGTCGTTATGGTCTGTCTCAAGCAGAGGCGGAGATTGAAAAAACCCACGGCGGCTTACCCGATGATTATGTTCGTGAGGTCTTAGAGCCATTCAGAGATAGTGTGCTCCAGCAAGTGACTCGCTCGCTACAGTTTTTTTATTCGTCAGGTAGTTATCATCAAGTTGATCATATTGTGCTGGCAGGTGGCGTGTCTAATATTAATGGCTTGGCGCCATTGGTGCAGCAACATTTGGATATTATGGTGAATATTGCTAACCCCTTCATGGATATGACGGTGAACACCAAAGTGAATGAAGAGGCTTTGGCGGCGGCAGCACCAGGCTTAATTATTGCTGCAGGGCTTGCGATGAGGAGCTTTGAATAATGGCCACGATTAATTTACTCCCCTGGCGCGACGAATACCGTCAAGAAAAAAAGCGCGAGTTTTTTTCTGTGTTAATACTATTATCTATTCTTGCGGCTTTGGTGTGTTACGTTTGGTTTTCTTTTATTCAGTCCGAAGTAAAAAACCAGCGTTCTCGTAATGCCTTGTTTGAAAAAGAAATCACCGCACTGCGTAAGCAGGTTTCTGAAATTAATCAGTTAAAAAAGCAGCGCGCAGAACTCGAATCAAAAATGGATGTTATTCAAGGTTTGCAAAATAAGCGGCCACTTATTGTGCATTATTTTGACGATATGGTGAAGGTTATCCCTGATGGCGTTTACTTGGCGAGCTTAGACTATAAAGATAATCAATACCGTATTAAAGGTATGGCGGAGTCCAATAATCGTGTGTCAACGCTTATGCGAAATTTGGATCGGTCGGAATTTTTTCAATCCCCTAATTTAATTAATGTAGTAAAAGAAGGCTTTGAGTTGACAGTAGATACTGTTGTGCCCGCTGAATTTACTGCTGAAATTAAAAAATAAACGAGCTGCAATAAATATGTCATTGCAAGATACTTTAGAGCAAATCAATAATTTAGATATTAATGATATTGATTGGTCTCGCGTGGGTGTGTGGCCTTTACTAGGGCGTATTGTTGTATGGGTATTGGCGATTATTGCGGTGTTTGCACTTACATATTTTCTCTTTGTGAGTGATTTGCAATCAACATTGGCGCGAGAAGTTAAAAAAGAAGATACGTTGCGTCAATCCTTTCAAACTAAAGTATTTCAGGCAGCTACTTTAGAGCAGCATCGTACGTTGATGGGGCAAATGGAAAAAGATTTTGAGTTTTTAGTCTCGCAGTTGCCGAAAAAAACACAAGTGCCTGGCTTGCTAGATGATATTGATGAAAAAGGCCGAGTCAGTGGCCTAAATATTGTTAGTGTTAAATTGCAATCAGAGCAGACGGGTGAGTTTTATATTACTCTACCGATCGAAATTGTGGTGGAGGGTTCTTATCACAACTTGGGTTCTTTTGTGAGCGGTATTGCAGGTATGTCAAGAATTGTGACTTTGCATGACTTTAAAATCTCCGGTGGCGATCGGCCATCTTCATTAAAAATGACAATTACAGCGAAAACTTATCGTTCTTTGGACGATGGGGGTGATAAGTAATGAGTCGTGTAATGAAATTGTTTGGCGTATGTGTTGTAGGTGCGTTGTTGGCAGCTTGTAACCAATCTTCGCATCAAGATATTACCGATTTTATTGAAGAGAGTAAGCGTAAACAGCCTGGCAAAGTAAAAGCATTGCCTATATATGCCCCTTATAAACCTTACGTTTATAATGCAGCGCAATTACGTAGCCCTTTTGAGCCGCCAGCACTGGTTGAGAAAAAAGTATTGGCAGCTAGTAGTAATGTAAAACCCGACTTGGAACGACAAAAGCAGCGTTTAGAAAATTTTGATTTTGCATCGTTATCAATGGTCGGTACGATTAAAAAAGATGGTGTGCTATGGGCGTTAATAAGAGACCCAGAAGGCTCTATTGAAAGAGTTAAGCCTGGCTATTATATGGGTAAAAATCATGGGCGGATCACGGATTTGACGACGCAAGGTATTGATGTGGTAGAAATTGTACCTAATGGTTTGGATGGTTGGTTAGAGCGCCCTAATGTCATTACTTTAAAAGAACGTGGTCAATAAAAACAAAGGTTAATTATGGTGTTTCGTCAAATAATATTGCTTGTAGGGCTAATGTTGATAGCGATCAACAGTGTTGCAAATGACTTGCAAGACATTAGTTTTTCAGAGTTGCCTGATAACCGTGTTGAAATTAGAACTACGTTTTCTTCGCCTCCTGTTGTGCCAAAGGCGTATGCTATCCAAAAGCCAGCGCGTATTGTGTTGGATCTGCCGGGCGTTGTTAGCACCCTAGCGAAAAAGAAATATTCATTGGGTTTGGGCAATTTAAATAGTGCGGTGGTGCTAACAGCAAAAGAAAGAACGCGCATGATTTTAAATTTATCCGCCGCGGCAGGTTACTCTAATCGCGTTGAAGGGCGTGTATTGGTGACGACAGTAGATAATTCCGTTGCTGCAAGTAAAACATTTACGCGTATACAAAAAGTAGAAGAAGAAAAAGCGCAAAGTCTCGTGTTGGCTGGTAACTCGATCACCGATATTGACTTTAGGCGTGACGAAGATGGTTCGGGCCAAATATTATTGGCGTTATCCAATCCTAAAATTTCCGTTGATATTGAAAAGAATGGCAGCAATATCAATATGAGTTTTGAAGATACGGTAATTATAGAAGCGCTACAGCGACGTTTAGATGTGATTGATTTTGCTACGCCAGTAAAGTTTATTGAAACACGTGCACAAGGCAAAAAAGTGAATATTTCTATTGAGTCTGAAGGCTCCTATGATTATTTAGCTTATCAAGCTGATGATGTGTATGTAGTGAGTGTTTCGCCGTTGACAGCCGCGCAAATTGAAGAGCAGAAAGCGCGCTTTAAGTTTGTGGGTGAAAAACTGTCGCTGAACTTTCAAGATATTGAAGTGCGAAAAGTATTAGAGATTATTGCTGATTTTACAGAATTGAATTTAGTGGCAAGTGACACGGTCAGTGGCAATATTACATTGCGCTTAGATAATGTCCCTTGGGATCAAGCGCTAGAGTTGGTGTTAAAGTCGAAAGGTTTAGATAAACGTCAGTCAGGCAATGTGTTGTTGGTTGCGCCTGCGGCTGAAATCGCAGAGCGTGAGCGCCAAGAGCTGGAGTCTCGACAGCAATTACAAGAGCTGGAACCATTGAGTACAGAGTTTATCCGTGTGCGATATGCAAAGGCGCAGGATGTATTTGCATTGATCAGCGGTGGTACGGGCACAGGTGGCGAGGCTGCAGGATCTACAGTGAAGAGTGTACTTTCAGCGCGAGGTTCGGCCGTTGTTGATGAGCGTACTAATTCAATAATATTAACGGATATTCGAGAAAATATAGAAGGCATTCAGTCATTAATTGAAAAAATCGATGTGCCCGTTCGTCAAGTGATGATTGAAGCGCGTATTGTATCCGCATCAGATACCTTTCAGAAAGAATTAGGGTTATCTTTAGGTGCGACTAATGTGGGCTTAACTACTGGAGAAACAACGGGTACATTTGTCAGTGATGCAACGGTATTTGATCCCGTGGGTTCAGATTTATTGATTTCGCATTTGAGCGGTAATGTGGCGCTGTCTTTAGAGATTCAAGCTTTGGAAGATGCTGGTTATGGCGAGGTAATTTCTCAGCCGCGAGTTTTAACGGGCGATAAACAGTTAGCTAAAATTGAGAGTGGGCAGCAAATTCCTTTCACATCCAGCGATGGTGATACGGTAACCACTATCTTTCAGGATGCGGTATTAAGTCTTGAGGTAACCCCTCAAATCACGCCAGATAATCGTATTATTATGGAATTAAAAGTGAATCGCGATTCTTTGGACACAGGTACGGTAACCGTCAGTGGATCACCAATCAATGTGACGGAATTAACAACAACGGCATTGGTTGCCGATGGTGATACGATCGTATTGGGTGGCATTTTTGAGCAAACGATATCTACGTCAGAAAGCAAGGTGCCTGTATTAGGTGATATTCCCGTGTTAGGGCGGCTCTTTCGTAGTAATGCAGAAGTAGATAATAAAACCGAATTACTCATTTTTATTACGCCTAGAATCTTAACGGATACTGTTCTTGATAGGTAATCAGTAGTTGTATGTTAAAAGCTAAAAAGATTGTACTTGTTGGCCCGATGGGGGCAGGTAAGTCAACCATTGGCCGTTTGTTGGCCACGTATTTATCATTGCCTTTTAAAGACAGTGATGCGGTCATTGAAGAGAAAAGCGGTGCAGACATTCCGTGGATTTTTGATATGGAAGGTGAGGAAGGTTTTCGTGATCGTGAAACCGCCGTTTTAAAAGAACTAATTGCTGAGCAGTGTCTTGTGTTAGCAACGGGTGGCGGTATGGTATTACGAGAAGAAAATCGTCACTTGTTAAAGCGCTCGGCAGATGCCATTATTTATTTAAAGTCTGAGCCTGAATATCTAGCGCAGCGAACGGCTAAAGATAAAAAGCGGCCTCTTCTGCAAGTGGATGATCCCTACCAAAAAATCTTAGCCTTGCTTGAAGAGCGCGACCCTATCTATAGTCAGGTCGCCACACATATTGTATCTACCGATACGCGCAGCCCCCGTGTGATAGCTCAACAAATTGTTGATAGTTTATAACCCCTATTCATGAGATAAATGTAATCTATGTCAGTTAGTCAAACGCTTACGGTCGAATTGAGTGATCAGCGCAGTTACCCTATTTATATTGGTCAAGGTTTGTTGGCAGATGAGACGTGCCTATTGCCTCATATTGTTGGTCGTCAGGTATGCATTGTAACAAACGATACTGTTGGGCCGTTATATCTCGAAACAGTGCAGAGTCTACTTAAAGGCTACCATGTCAGTACGGTGGTACTGCCCGATGGAGAAGCGTACAAAACCTTAGATACGGTGAGTCGTATTTATGACTGTCTACTAGAAAATCGCCATAACCGTACAACCACCATTATTGCATTGGGGGGTGGCGTTGTTGGTGATATGGCTGGATATGCGGCAGCGACGTACCAGCGAGGGGTTAAATTTATTCAAATCCCCACGACATTATTGTCTCAGGTTGATTCATCGGTGGGTGGTAAAACAGGTGTAAACCATCCTTTAGGTAAAAATATGATTGGTGCATTTCATCAGCCCCAATGTGTGATTATTGATACGAATGCACTGAAAACGTTGCCTGCCAGAGAATTGTCAGCAGGTATGGCCGAGGTAATTAAGTACGGGCTAATTGCAGATGACCCTTTTTATCAATGGATTGAAGCGAATATTGAAAAGCTGATGCAGCTCGATGAATCATTGATTGTTGAAGCCATTGCACGTTCTTGCCAAAATAAAGCCGATGTAGTTGCTTTGGATGAGCGAGAAGGCGGTATTCGCGCGATTTTAAATTTAGGGCATACTTTTGGACATGCCATTGAGACAGCGCAAGGTTATGGTGTGTGGCTGCATGGTGAAGCGGTGGCCGCTGGTATGTTGGTGGCTATTCAGCTGTCGTCATTAATGGGCAGTATTGATGCAAGTGAAGTGAAGCGATTGGCAGCATTGTTGCGTCATGCGCAACTGCCTATACAATTGCCCAATGATATGTCGCCAGAACAGTTTTTAGAATTAATGTCTCTCGACAAAAAAGTGTTGGATGGTGCTTTACGTTTAGTGTTATTGGAATCAATGGGGCGCGCTATTGTGACAGACAAGGCGCCAAAAGCATTGGTGGTTCAGGCAATAGAATGTTGCTCGGCGCATAATACGTAATAGCGTTACATTCCTGTAACCGTTACCTTTCAATAGTTTGGGGCATCATTTCATGGGGTGCTAATGATTAAGCTGAGGAGTTATGGATGTCTGAGTTAGCGGTAGAAAAATCGTCGTTACAGAATGCGGATATACCACAGCCTTTTTCTGAATGTGGCTTATCTGTTAATCCATTTGATGATTCTGCGAATCAGCGGGATATCTCTTCCCCTCATTTATCTGCTGATGAAAATCCTTTTTTTATGGGTGGCGATCGCCGCTCTGTTCTTGATGAAGTGATCCACCTGAGTCAATTTAGTCATCATCTCGTGTCTGTATTGGGTGAAGCGGGTGTAGGTAAAACGGCGTTGGTGTGCCAAGCGGTGTTAGAGCTGCAAGAAACCGCACAGTGCTGTGTGCTGCAGTCATCGGTGATGCTCACTGTTGAAGAGGTGCTGGAGCAGCTGATAAGCCAATTGGGTTTGTTCGTGTCGGAGGGTGCCAGTGTTGATGAAATGATAGCGGTGGTTCATCAGTATCAGCCCGTAGGTTTACAGCAGCGAGTGGTGATCGTGGTGGACGATGCGCATCACCTTAACAGTGCGGTACTCGCATTGTTTGTTCGATTATTGCAGGAGCAGTCGACAGGTTATTTGCATGTTCTGTTAGTAGGCGATAGCTCATTATTATTGCGTCTTGATGAGTTAGATAAAGGTGAGGTGCTGGTTTACGATATTCCGTTGTGCCCTTTTAGCGCCGACGAGCTTGAGTATTATTTGTCGTTTAAATTAGCTGCGGTAGGCTACCAAGGGGCAGAATTATTTGATTACGATATGCTGAGTACTATTTGGCGTGAAACGCGTGGTATTCCTGCATCGGTTAATCGAGCGGCGAACACGTTGTTAATGAATCGAGTGGCTGTTGAAGATGAAGGCACGCGTTTGGGCTTGCCTATCGCTTATATGGCAATATTGGTTGTGTTGTTGGCAGCATTAATTATGGCATTGTTTTATATGGATGATGAGCCATTACCTCAACAATCCGAGCCTGATGCGTTGCTAAGTGAGAGTGGCGTAAGTGATGAGAGTGGTAAGGCTTTGATAACCAATGAGCCCTCGGTAGTGCTGGAGGAGTCAACAGTTTTTCTACCCAAGCCCAATCAAGAAAGTACCGAGGTTCAGCCTGTTGATGTAACGGCAGTTAGCGAAGAGAGTATTGCGGTAGCTCCAATCTCAGTTTCAGTCCCTTTGCAAGAGAATGCGTTACAAGGTGATGCGGTAACAGAAAAGCCGCCAGTATTGGCGATTGATGATAGTGTAAATGATGAGCCTGTAAGTTCTATAGAGAATGTGTCTGAACCTGTTGCTAATGTAGTGCCTTCGCCAGCAGATGTGCAATCGTCATCAGCATTGGTTGCGCCCAAAGAGTCGGTAGTGTCACGCCAATTAACCGTTGATGAAGAGGCGGTTTTGTTTTGGCCAAAAGAAAGTTATACCTTGCAGGTCATGGCGGCAGGGCAGTTGTCGGGTGTTAAACGATTTGTGAGCGCGCAACCCAATAGCCGTTTGCTCCGTATTGTGCGCTTTGAGCGTAATGGTGCGCCTTGGTACTCTGTGCTTGTGGGGGTGTACGACGATGTAGCGAGTGCTCGACAAGCAATCGCGGCTTTGCCTAAGAGTCAGTCCAGTGCAAAACCTTGGCCAAGAAAAATATCAGATGTTCAGCAGAATATAGAGAGTTTTAGGCGAAGATAGCGCATTTTTTGCATATTTCTCTCCCTTCCTTCCCCTGTTTTATTACACGAAAGTGACTTTTTATTGCCAACAGGGCCTTAAAACGGTACTATTGCCGGCCAGTTTTTGAAGGCCCCTTGTTATTAAGGGGCTTTTTTATCTAAACCTAGTAAAGTCTAGATCGCATTAGACCATGTCGTTTAGATCATCAGCATACGGGTTATAGCGCGAGTAAACCATTGCGTGTGTACGGGGAAAAAACCGTACAATCAATAAATAATGCAGCATAAACCATTTGTGCAATGCATTACCTAGAGTAAGACAAGCCAGCAGAGCTTTAGAAGTTAGGGGCTAATAGATCAAAAACCATTTTCTATTAGCAGTGTATTAGTGTGCGTTATTGTTTGTGGTTGTTAGCGGTAAGAATACTTATTGAGAAATAACAACACCAAGTAATAATGTGAACCATATTTGAGAAGCAAGAGAGACTGAGTATGACAACAGGCCTCTATAATATAGATGAGTTTAAAGATAACTGTGGCTTTGGCCTTATTGCCCATTTAAAAGGTAAGGCGAGTCATCGTTTACTAGAAATGGCCATTGAGTCCCTAACCTGCATGACACACCGTGGTGGTATTGCAGCTGATGGTAAAACCGGTGATGGCTGTGGTTTATTAATTCAAAAACCCGATACGTTTTTTAGAACCGCTATTCGCGAAGACTTTGGTATAGAGTTAAGCGAAAGATATGGTGTGGGTTCTATCATGTTGAGCAAAGATGCTAAACGTGCAGATAAAGCTAAAGCGATATTTACCCAAGAGATGGCCGCCGAAGGTCTTGAGGTTGTGGCTTGGCGTACCGTCCCCACCAATAGTGATTGCTTAGGCCCTATTGCTTTGGCTTCTCAGCCTGACTTTGTACAAGTATTTATTAATTCTGAAGGCTTAACTGGTCCAGAATTGGCAGCAAAATTATTGATTGCCCGCCGTAAAGCCAATAAGCAGTTACGTAATGATGACTGGTTTTATGTGGCTAGCTTAAGTGAGAAAATTGTTTCTTATAAAGGCTTAATGATGCCTGTTGATTTGCCACGATTTTTCCCAGACTTGGCCAATGACAAATTAGAAACGGGGATCTGTGTTTTTCACCAACGTTTCTCTACCAATACGATGCCTCGCTGGCCATTAGCGCAGCCATTTAGAATGTTGGCGCATAATGGTGAAATTAATACGGTGACAGGTAACCGTAATTGGGCAACAGCTCGTACCCCTAAATTTGTATGTGATTTATTGCCAAACCCTGATGATCTAGCACCGATGGTAAACCGTTCGGGTTCTGATTCATCGAGCCTCGATAATATGATGGAGTTACTCGCTATTGGCGGTATGGATCTTCATCGTGCAGTACGTATGCTCGTGCCCCCTGCTTGGCAAAACATGCCTCATATGGATCCTGAACTACGTGCATTTTATGAATACAATTCTATGCACATCGAGCCTTGGGATGGCCCTGCAGGCCTAGTTATTACTGATGGTCGTCATGCGGTATGTACCCTCGATAGAAATGGTTTGCGTCCATCACGCTGGGTGATAACAAAAGATGATCACATCACGGTCGCTTCAGAAATTGGTGTGTATGATTATAAGCCTGAAGATGTTGTGGCTAAAGGGCGCTTAGGGCCAGGTCAAATTCTTTCTGTTGATACAGAAACGGGTGAATTATTCCATACGGATGATATTGACCAACAATTAAAATCTTCAAAGCCTTATAAAGCATGGTTAGATAGCCAAGCGATTATTTTAGATTCAGAAGAAAAAGCCATTGAAGGTATTCAAGGTAACGACTTAGATACGTACATGAAAATGTACAGTGTATCGGCTGAAGAGCGCGTGCAAATTATGCGCCCCTTGGCCGAGAGTGGGCAAGAAGCAACAGGCTCTATGGGTGACGATACCCCAATGGCCGTACTGTCACAAAAACAGCGTCCATTATATGACTACTTTCGTCAGCAGTTTGCCCAAGTAACGAATCCACCGATTGATCCGTTACGCGAAGCGATTGTGATGTCGTTAGAGACCTGTTTAGGCCGTGAATTATCGGTATATACAGAGACCGAAGCGCATGCCCGTCGTCTTATTTTACAATCGCCTATTTTATCGCCTGCGGTTTTTCAAGCGCTGATCGATTTAAATGGTGACGGTTATCCCAAGCAAGTATTTTCTTTAGCTTATAACCCAGAAGAAAAAAGCTTAGAGCAAGCGGTTAATGATTTAAGTGATCGTGTCGTTACTGCCGCTCAATCAGGTTGTGTGCTTGTTATCTTGTCAGATAAAGACGTTGCGCAAACAGAATTGCCTATTCATGCCTTATTAGCAACGGGTGCAATACATCACCGTTTAGTGAAAGAAGGTTTACGTTGTGACTCTAATATTGTGGTTGAAACCGCAACGGCGCGTAATCCACATAATATGGCAACGTTAATTGGTTATGGTGCAACAGCCGTATATCCATATCTGAGCTTTAGTATTATCAACGATCTTATTATCAGCGGTGAAGTATTAACGGATACGGTACAGGCTTATAAGAACTACCTAAAAGGCATTGATAAAGGCTTATTTAAAATCCTTTCTAAAATGGGTATTTCAACCATTACCTCTTATCGCGGTGCCCAGCTATTTGAAGCGGTAGGTTTAGACAAAAACATTATTGATCTTTGTTTTGTTGGTACGCCAAGTCGTATTCAAGGTGCAAGCTTTAACGACATCGAAGCGGATCAAAAACTATTATCGAGCGCAGCATGGAAAACACGTAAGCCAATCTCACCTGGCGGTGTTTTAAAATATGTTCATGGTCAAGAATACCATGCCTATAATCCTGACGTGATTCAAGGTATGCACAAAGCCGTACGCTCAGGTGAGTACAGTGATTGGCAAGACGTGGCTGATCTGATTAACCATCGTCCTGTGGCAACACTACGTGATTTATTAGCATTAAGTACCGATGTGACTCCGATCTCGGTGGATGACGTCGAGCCTATCGAAGCAATCGTAAAACGCTTTGATTCTGCAGGTATGTCTTTAGGTGCTTTGTCACCCGAAGCACACGAAGCATTAGCCGAAGCTATGAACCGCTTGGGTGGCCGCTCTAATAGTGGTGAAGGCGGTGAAGATCCAGAGCGTTACGGCACTGATCGAACCTCAAAAATTAAACAGGTTGCATCGGGTCGTTTTGGTGTAACACCACACTACTTGGTGAATGCCGAAGTATTACAAATTAAAGTTGCTCAAGGTGCTAAGCCGGGTGAAGGTGGCCAGCTACCGGGTGCTAAAGTCAATGATTTGATCGCGCGCTTACGTTATTCGGTGCCAGGTGTCACATTAATTTCACCGCCGCCGCATCATGATATTTATTCTATTGAAGATTTATCTCAGTTGATCTATGACTTGAAGCAAGTGAACCCAGACGCTTTAGTTTCGGTTAAATTGGTTTCTCGTCCAGGTGTCGGCACGATTGCCGCAGGTGTTGCTAAAGCGTATGCCGATCTTATTACTATCTCTGGTTATGATGGGGGTACGGCAGCGAGTCCATTAACTTCTATCCTTCATGCGGGTTCTCCGTGGGAGCTAGGGTTAAGTGAAACTCACCAAACACTGTGTGCGAACGATCTGCGTGACAAAGTACGCGTACAAACCGATGGCGGTCTAAAAACAGGCCTTGATGTTGTGAAAGCGGCAATGCTAGGTGCAGAAAGCTTTGGCTTTGGTACTGGCCCTATGGTGGTATTAGGTTGTAAATACTTGCGTATTTGTCACTTGAATAACTGTGCCACAGGCGTTGCTACACAGCGAGCGGATTTGCGTAGCGAGCATTACAAAGGCACGGTAGAAATGGCAATGAACTTCTTCCGCTTTATTGCGCAAGAAACTCGTGAGTGGATGGCCAGTTTAGGTGTGCGTACCATGGATGAGTTAGTGGGTCGTGTAGACTTATTAACAGCGCTTGAAGGCGACACCAATAAGCAAAATAATCTAGATTTAAGCCCCATTATTTATAGTGATGATTTACTAAAAAGTAAGCCGCAACATTGTTTTGTTGAAAAGAATGCGCCGTTTGATAAAGGCGAATTGGCTGAGCAAATGGTGGCAGACATTCTACCGACGATCGAATCTAAAAACGGTGGTGAATTTTCGTATCACATTACTAACTGTGATCGTTCTATGGGTGCGCGTTTATCAGGTGAAATTGCTAAACGCTATGGCAACCAAGGGATGAACGAAGCGCCAGTGGTACTTAAGTTAACAGGTATTGCAGGTCAAAGCTTTGGTGTATGGAATGCAGGCGGCCTGCATATGTATCTCGAAGGTGATGCGAACGATTATGTAGGCAAAGGCATGGCTGGCGGTAAAATTGTAATACGCCCACCAGAAGGTTCAGAATTTAAGTCACAAGATACCAGTATTATTGGTAACACCTGTTTATACGGTGCGACAGGCGGGAAATTATTTGCTGCGGGTCGTGCGGGTGAGCGTTGCGCAGTGCGTAACTCGGGTGCACACGTTGTTGTAGAAGGCGCAGGTGATCACTGTTGTGAATACATGACAGGTGGTTTGGTCACGGTACTAGGTGATACAGGCTTAAACTTCGGTGCGGGTATGACGGGTGGTTTTGCGTATGTGTATGATGGCGAAAAACAATTAGACAAACGTTATAACCCAGAGCTTGTTGATTTGCACCGTTTAGGAGTATCTGAATTATCTGCCCATGCAGACAATTTACGTGAAGTAATTACTGAATTTGTCAGTGAAACAAAGAGTGAGTGGGGACAATACCTGTTGGATAACTTTGATGCGATGGTTAGTGAGTTCGTATTAGTTAAACCAAAAGCAGCAGATATTGATAAATTGCTCGAACCTCTTGCTTCTAAAAAAACAGTTCAGGAAAAAGTTGCGTAATCCGCGTATGCGATTACGCTCGTTAAAGGTTAAGTTTTATGACACAACGTTTAAATAATGATTTTCAATTTCTTGATGTCGGTCGACAAGACCCACAGAAGAAAGACATGGAAGCGCGTACGACAGAATTCGTTGAAATTTATCAGCCTTACACAAAATCAGAAGTGGCTGATCAATCTCATCGTTGTTTAGATTGTGGTAATCCCTATTGTGAGTGGAAATGCCCCGTACATAACTTTATTCCCAATTGGTTAAAGTTAATTTCTGAAGGTAACATTTTTGAAGCGGCAGAACTCAGCCACCAAACCAATTCACTTCCTGAAGTGTGTGGTCGTGTATGTCCTCAAGACCGTTTGTGTGAAGGTGCATGTACCTTAAATGATGGTTTTGGTGCAGTCACTATTGGTAATGCAGAAAAGTATATTACAGATACTGCGTTTGCAATGGGCTGGAAGCCAGATATGTCACAAGTGGTGCCAACAGGTAAAAAAGTAGCCGTTATTGGTGCTGGCCCTGCGGGTATTGGTTGTGCGGATATTTTAGTGCGCAATGGTGTGACCCCTGTAGTTTTTGATAAATATCCCGAAATTGGCGGATTATTAACATTTGGTATTCCCGAATTTAAGTTAGAAAAATCCGTTTTAGCACGTCGTCGCGAAGTATTTACAGAAATGGGTGTTGAGTTTCGCCTAAATACCGAAATTGGCAAAGACGTATCTATTGACGAGTTGCTAGCAGAGTATGATGCTGTATTTATGGGCATGGGTACTTACACATATATGAAGGGTGGCTTTGAAGGTGAAAACCTCGATGGTGTGTATGACGCACTGCCGTTCTTAGTGGCCAATGTAAACCGTAATTTAGGTTTCGAAAAAGCGCCAGAAGACTTTATTAGTGTAGAAGGCAAACGTGTGGTTGTGCTCGGTGGTGGTGATACCGCGATGGATTGTAACCGTACCTCTATTCGTCAAAATGCAAGTAGTGTGACTTGTGCTTATCGTCGTGATGAAGAGAATATGCCGGGTTCTAAGCGCGAAGTCGTGAATGCAAAAGAAGAAGGCGTCGAATTTTTATTTAATCGTCAGCCCGTTGCTATCGTTGGTGATGGCAAGGTCGAAGGCGTGAAAGTTGTTAGAACTGAGCTGGGTGAGCCTGATGAGAATGGTCGTCGTCGCCCGCAAGTCATAGAAGGCAGCGAAGAAATTTTACCTGCGGATGTTGTGTTGGTAGCCTTTGGTTTTAACCCAAGCCCTGCAGAATGGTTTGCTGACCAAGATGTACAAATCAATAGTTGGGGCGGTGTGATTGCACCAGAAGAACAAAAGTATAAGTTCCAAACAACAAACCCTAAGGTGTTTGCAGGTGGTGATATGGTGCGTGGTTCTGACCTTGTTGTTACCGCAATATGGGAAGGGCGCCAAGCAGCCGAAGGCATCTTAGATTATTTGGATGTGTAAGCAGCCTGCAAACCTAATGACCATGTCCAATGACTTTATCATTGTGAATAAAAAAGCGATCCTCATTTGAGGCTCGCTTTTTTTATGTATGGGTGTTTTACATACTTATTTATGTGAGCAAAATATATCTGCGGTGTGTATTAGGTTTAGTGTTTTCTGTTCAATGTGTTTTTAATCATTTACTATGTCGCGAATAAAATATAAAAAAGGTGGGTGAAACTTGAAACAGCTAAATCATTTATTTGAAAAAAATAAAGAATGGGCCGATAAAATCAAAGAAGAAGATCCCAACTTTTTTCCTCAATTATCGAAACAACAAGCCCCAGAATATTTATGGATTGGGTGTTCCGATAGCCGCGTTCCTGCAAATCAAATCGTTAATTTACCGCCAGGTGAAGTGTTTGTGCACCGTAACATTGCTAATGTCGTAGTACATACCGATCTAAATTGTTTATCGGTTGTGCAATTCGCGGTAGAAGTCTTAAAAGTAAAACATATTATTGTGTGTGGGCACTATGGTTGTGGCGGTGTAAAAGCCTCAATGGATAACCATCGTCATGGCCTTATTGATAATTGGCTGCGACATATTAAAGATGTGTCTCGTTTTCACGAAAAAGAATTATCGCTATTAACCGAAGAGGATCGCTTTAACCGCTTATGCGAATTAAACGTGATTGAGCAAGTGAAAAACGTAGGTAATTCTACGGTTGTACAAAATGCTTGGCAACAAGGTGAAAACCTTACTCTACATGGTTGGATTTATAGTATTCGTAATGGCATGTTAACCGACCTTGATATGTGCCTGTCATCGGATGCAGAATTACAAGAAAAATGCACGAGTGATCTCGACGTATCACGTTAAGTTATTCATAAGGGAGTATTAGGCGATGACATCTTCTATCTATGCGGTCGTGCTAGCAGCGTTAATCTGTTGGTTGGCATTTAAGGTGATTGGGGCGCGGCGCCGTAACAAGGTGGCTTATGCCGATGGTGGTGTCAGTGAACTACAAGTCGCACGTTCTGCACATGCAAATGCCACAGAATATATCCCCATTACCATGCTCTTGTTATTTGCCTTAGAATGGAATGGCGGTCATTTATTGATTATGCATATACTCGGTGTGATATTTGTATTGGCTCGTTTTATTCATAGTCGTAGTATTTTGGCAGAAAGCCTAAAAGGACGAGTCTTAGGTATGAAGCTGACTTTTTTCTCTATTTTTGCATTATGTATCTGCAATATTATTTATTTTCCTTATGCGAGAATTCTACCTAATCTAGGTTAGTGCCATGACTCTTTTGTGCATCTAAGCTACAATAGTCACCTTATTCATTCCCTTTATTTGTAGTTAATGATATGTCCGAATTAAAAAACGATCGCTTTCTTCGCGCCTTAATGCGCCAACCTGTTGATAGAACGCCTGTATGGATGATGCGTCAAGCGGGTAGATATTTACCTGAATACAGAGCATCAAGAGCAAAAGCAGGCGATTTTATGGGGTTGTGTGGCAATCCAGAAATGGCCTGCGAAGTAACATTACAGCCCTTAGATCGTTATTCACATATCGACGCTGCCATTCTTTTCTCTGACATTCTTACCATCCCTGATGCAATGGGTTTAGGCTTATATTTTGAGACGGGCGAGGGGCCAAAATTTAAAAAGACAGTACATACCGCGGCAGATATAGAAGCGTTGCCTGTTGTTGATATGCGCAAAGACCTCACCTATGTGACCGATGCGGTTAGCTTGATTCGCAAAGAGCTTAACGGTCGTGTACCACTGATTGGTTTTACGGGTAGCCCGTGGACACTGGCAACGTATATGGTCGAGGGTGGCTCCAGTAAAGACTATGCACGCACAAAAGAACTCATGTACCAGCAGCCAGAGGTTTTTCAGTGCTTGATCGATAAGCTCGTTGAATCTATTACAGGCTACTTAAATGCTCAAATCGAAGCAGGCGCACAAGCGGTGCAAATATTTGATTCGTGGGGTGGGGCGTTATCTCATTCTGCCTATCACCAGTATTCGTTAGCGCCGATGCAGCGCATTATTAACGGTTTAATAAAAGAACGCGAAGGCCGTCCCATTCCTGTTATTTTGTTTACAAAAGGCGGCGGGCAATGGTTAGAATCCATGGTTGATTCTGGTGCCAATGGGCTAGGCCTAGATTGGACAACAGACATTGCTCAAGCAAGAGATCGCGTTGGTGGTAAAGTGGCTTTGCAGGGAAATATGGACCCTGCTATTTTATACACTAGCCCGCAACGTATTCGCGAAGAAGTAGGTTCTATTTTGCAATCGTATGGCCATGGAACGGGTCATATATTTAACTTAGGTCATGGTGTGACACCTCAAGCTAAACCAGAAAATGTGGGTGCTTTTTTTGAAGCCGTGCATGAACTGTCAGAAAAGTACCATCAGTCGTAGCATTGATCGTATTGTATTTTTCAGCGTGTCAGCCCTAAAATTATAAATTTAATAGTGCGCGATCGAAAGGTCGTGCCATTAGGATGTATATTCCTAGTGCTGGTATGTTGAGGAAGTATAAGTGGCCGTTAAGCCTATAAAAATAGATGCAAAACTTGTCAGTATAGGCATGTATATTTGCGAGTTAGATCGTCCTTGGCAATCCACGCCCTTTGCTATTCATGGCTTTTACGTACGTGACCTTGATGAAGTTAAAAAGGTTAAAGTCCACTGTGAATATGTTTTTATTGACCCCGAAAAAGGCATCGTACCTACCGAAGATTCTACAGCCTCTCGCGATACCATTGATCCCGCCAAAATAGTGTATCGAGAAAAACTCCTTCCCATCAAAATTAATACATCGGCCTATGCATCGGTTGAACCTATCAGTAAAGAAATGCTGCCAGCGCAAGAGATTTATCAGCAATTGCTGGAAGAAATCTCGTTAGTAATGGATCAAGTGAAACAAGGGTCGCTATCTTCTCTCTCGCGGTTAATTGAATTAAGTCAGGCGATGGTGAGCAGTTTTATACGCAACCCCGACGCGTTCTTATGGTTAGTGCGCGTATGTAAAGCAGGGGATAATCCGTATTATTATGTATTGCGAACGGCATGTTGGGCAGTATTATTTGGTCGCCATTTAGGTCTAGCGAAAACAGATTTGTCTGCCTTGGCACTGGCTTTACTCGTTAAAGATATTGGTGTCTTAAAGCTTTCAGACGAGATGTGTACCGCCTTCGCGAAACATAAAAAAGAGAATACGGTTGATCATCATATTGGCCGCGAGGTGCTTAAAAATACCTTATCGTTATTGCGTCCGCTCAGCCATATTCATCCTAAAGTAATTAAAATTATTAAGATGCATGGCGAGCGCATTAATGGCAGTGGTTTTCCTTTTCAATTAAGCGGCGATGAAATTTTTCTGTTAGCAAAAGTGGCAGGCATTGCTAGTTATTATGATAATGT
This sequence comes from Candidatus Endobugula sp., assembly GCA_965225895.1. Lineage (GTDB taxonomy): Bacteria > Pseudomonadota > Gammaproteobacteria > Pseudomonadales > Cellvibrionaceae > Endobugula. The sequence goes on along the minus strand of CBDDBR010000011.1, from coordinate 2,005,320 downwards.
CACCTACTTGCCGAATGCAAAATGCGCTATAGCGGTTTCTGAATCGGTGTCGCAATTACACCAAGCAAAAGGAATTCAATTTCAAGACGATATTGTTGTTGAATTTATTCAGGCCATCGGTTTGTACCCTACGGGCACGCTTGTGCAATTAGCCAGCAAAGAAGTGGCAGTGATTACAGAACAAAATTATCAGCGCCGTTTAAAGCCAAAAGTTATGGTGGTGGTTGATGGTGAAAAACAAGCAGTAGACGCGCTATGTGTACTTGATTTATTTCAGCAAGACCAGCAAAAAAAAGCAGGAAAATCTTTGCCTAGGCGAGATATTGTGAAAGATGTTGTGCCTTATGAATACCCTATTAAGGTAACAAAAATTCGTATGCAATATATAGCGATGAACACTAAAAAATCGTTTTTATCATCGCTATTTAAAAAAGGCTAATTGTAAATTTATAATTACGCGGGTTTAAGATCGCCCATATTTTCGCCCATTAATACAGTGCTGCCAGCCTCTAAATCTTCTGCCCATGTTGCTACATCTTTTCCAAACAGCACAATAGCGGTAGAGCCTAATTTAAAGCGACCCATTTCTTCGCCTTTGTCCAAGGCAATAGTTGATGACTGTGTATAGTGCGTAGTATGTACTTGTTTTTTGATGGGAGTGACCAACCCTGCCCATACCGTTTCAATACTGGCAACAATCATTGCGCCCACTAAAACTACAACCATGGGGCCAGCATCGGTATCAAAAACGGCAACAACACGTTCATTGCGGGCAAACAAACGAGGCACGTTTTCTGCTGTTGTATCATTCACAGAAAATAAATCGCCAGGAACATGAATCATAGTTCTTAATGTACCAGCTAATGGCATGTGCACACGGTGATAATCTTTTGGTGATAAATATACAGTGGCAAAGCTACCATCAATAAATTGTTTGGCGATATCATCGTTGCCGCCTACTAATTCAAGCAAGCTGTATTCATGGCCTTTTGCTTGAAAAATGTGTCCATTTTTAATAGCCCCTAGTTGGCTAATGCAGCCATCGGCAGGGCAGGCAATAGTTTGTTGGTCTTCGCTAATTGGACGGTGTCCATCGGCAAGTGCACGTGTAAAAAAATCATTAAAATGTTTATAGCTATCGGGGTCGGGATTTGCCGCAATGCTCATATCCACATTGTAGCGTTGAATAAACCAGTTGATTAATGGGCGTTTAAACCACGTGGCTTCGGTTTCTGCAATCCAGCCAGCAATTCTAGATAATGCGTGTTGAGGAAGTAAATACTGTAGGGTAATAAAAAAGAATGCTTTCATAATATGAGGGGTGCCGTTCATCGATAGAGTCAATAATGGCAGATTATACAGTAAGCAGGCATTAAGGGTCTTGTGCTTAGGCAATGGTTTATTGCAAAAAAAGACTTATGAAAACTTCTCTAGTACTTTACTTAAACTTTTACCAATAAGCTTAAAGCTGTGATGTTTTTTTTCATCCCATATCGCATGATCACAGTAAATAATGGCTTTAGCATTGTTGCGACTAAATATAGAAATAAAAGCGCAGGCTTGTAAATCAACCAGTGCCGTAAAGTCATCAGGAATACTGCGGGCAGCGTTGTTGACGCGATGTTTGGCGATAGAAATACAGGCTGGCTTTTGTATGAGTTGATGAAATAAATGGGGTTGATGGTCGTGCTCATAATAAAACGAATGAATGTGGTTGCTATCATCAAAACCATAACACGCATGGGTATGAATGCTTTGCGCATCTACATTCATAATAATGCAGTGCTCAACTCCCACGCATTGCGATAGCGCTTGTAAGGTTGTGTGATAAGCGGTATTCACGCTTTTGCTATCCCGCATTTTATTAAGCCACGCATTTAATGACGGTGTTTTGGCGGGTTTGGGAGTGTCTACGTTAGGTTCTGTTTTAGGCTCGGTAGGTGTTTCTTCTTTATGTAAGCCTTTAATACGACTGATAGGCGAGTACAGCCCTTTTAAGTGGTGAGGTAAACGCATCCCCAGAGCCGACTGCATGGTTTGTGAGCGTAGCGTTGATAGCTCTATTCCTAAATGACGACACAATAATTGCGAATACCGCTGAATATGCTTGCCACCCCAATCCAAATATAGCGCTATGACATAATGATTCAGCAAATAAATACCCATTTCAATACTGTAAAAATAGTGTTTGGCTCGTTTGTCTTGTGTAAACCATGCGTTGATGTCTTCATCGTTATTGCGTAGTAATGTAGCCCAAAAGCGTAAATCTTTTGCAGGGCTAATGCGTAATGCGTGCTGTGTAATCGTTGGCAGCGTTGCTAAGTCTTGGGCATGATTTAGTAAATCATCTAGCTCAAAGCCAAGCTTTTTACGACAGAGCAATGGATACGATTGCTGCTTACGACTAGCCAGTCGCTGCCCTTGGCTCATGGCTTTAGGGGCTGCAATCCACATGAGCCACAAGGGCGCATTAAATAATAACGTTGGAATATAAAAACGGTCATCATGGCCATGATGTCGATTGATTAATAGGGTATTTGATAGATGAGCGGCAAACATACTCGCGGCAAGTATTTCACTAAAGCCTTCGGGAATAGTTGCTTTTTTGGTGGCCTGAGTAATAACGTGTTCGACCTTATTCATCCCAATGAGGCTGGTTAGGTGCGCCAAGTGCTGAATATCGCCTTCGCGTCCTGCAAAAGCCTGTTGTGTACAATCAAAAAGCATTAAGCACAGCAAAGGGTCTTGTTTGATACGTTGCGCTAGCTTATCGGAATCACAATTCTCGTCGTTGAGTAACAACACCATTTTATGGGCGATGTCTCGGTGAACAAATAATGGTGCTTTAGGGAGTTTACTCAGCCATACATCAAGGCGCGTATTGTCGTGCCCCTGTTTATCATTAGCCTGTGGGCTATTCGCCATCATTGCGGGAATGTTCATCACCTCTGTAGAGGTGTTTGTGGTAGCTAAGGTATTGGCATTGAGCATAAACGATGATCTGGTTGATAAAGAGAGAATAAGCTCTTATCAATATAGTTCACCTAGGCTATTTTTGCTGTGCTTGCTCTTCAATAATATCGCGTAATGATAAATAACTGGTCATTCTGCGTTCGTGAATATGGCCGTCTTCGTAGGCTTGTAAGATTGCACAATGTGGCTCTTGTTTATGCTTGCAGTCACGAAATTTACATCGGCCCACATACGGCTGCAACTCAATAAACCCCTGCAAAATATCTTGCTCATCCATATGCCACAACCCAAATTCACGGATTCCAGGCGAATCAATAAGGCGCCCGCCACTTTCGCCGTTAATACGAGGAAAGTGAAATAACTGTGCTGTAGTTGTGGTATGGGTACCCCGTTGCGTAGAGGCCGATAATGCACCAACACGTAAGTTTTTGCCGGGCAGTAACTGATTAATAAGTGAAGACTTACCTACCCCCGATTGCCCAACAAATATGGTTGTTTTATGTTGTAAAAACTGGCTAAGATCGGTTAAGCCATCTCCCTGAGTGGTAGATGCTTTAATCACCTCATAGCCTAGGCCTTCATAGAGTTGGGTGAGGTCTTCAATAATGTGACGATTTTTATCATCAATTAAATCAATCTTATTAATGACTAATACAGGCTTAATATGAATGGCTTCGGCAGCCACTAAATAGCGATCAATTAAAAAGCTATGGGGACGAGGTAGTGGTGCGATAACCACCAAAATATTGTCAATATTCGCAGCCACGGTTTTCATATCCCCGTGGGGATCGGGGCGTGATAATTCATTCTCGCGGGGTAAAACAGCAACGACAACACCCATAGGGTCAGCGTCACGCCAAATAATGCGATCCCCTGTCACTAAAGAGCCTAAATTGGCTCGCAAATGGCAGCGTTTAGCGGCATAAGTGTCGTTGTCATGATCAGTGGCGGCAAGGCTTTGTACTTCGACTTGTGTACCGTAATGGGCAATAACTAGCCCTTCTTGTTCGGCACCTAGATTACCTTCGTTTTCTTCTGCGTTAATGCGAGCATCTTTTTTCTCGGCTCTGGCAGCGCGTTCTTGCTGAATTTTATCAATACGCCACGCTTGTTTTCGGGTAAGTTTACGCTTACTCATACGGTAAATAATCTCTGAATACGACTTTTCATCACAGTGAAACTGGATTTACACACGTTTATCGGTAACACTATAGTGAATAAATAAGATTAGGATAATACGCGAATATGCTACACGAAGATAACTTGATTTGGATTGATCTAGAAATGACGGGTTTATACCCGAATGATGACGTGATTATTGAAATTGCTACCATTGTTACAGACAGCGAGCTAAACACCCTTGCAGAAGGGCCTATGTTGGCGATTCACCAGTCAGATGAGCGTTTAGCAGCAATGGATGAATGGAACACGAATCAACATGGTAAATCAGGGTTAACAGAGCGTGTACGTAACAGCAAAATAACCGCAGCCGATGCAGAGCAACAAACCATCGAGTTTTTAAAGCAATGGGTGCCTGCGGGTAAATCCCCCATGGCAGGTAATTCTATTTGCCAAGATCGTCGCTTTTTAGCGAATTACATGCCTGAGCTCGAAAAATACTTTCATTATCGTAATCTCGATGTGAGCAGCCTAAAAGAATTGGCGCGCCGCTGGAAACCCGAAAGTCTTACAGGCTTTAAAAAATCAGGTGCACACTTAGCGCTAGATGATATTCGCGATTCTATTAATGAGTTAAAACATTACCGCGCAACATTATTTGATTTGTCGTAGCAGCCTCTGCTTTTATTCGACTATTTTTGCGCTTGGCAGCCGTCAAGCGTGGGATAATCCGTAATAATAATATCCACTTGTGCGCGGCAGGCGCGCAACATATCTTTTGCGCTGTTGGGCGTAAACACAATAACTTTTTTATGCGCGGCATGTAGCTTTTTTCTCATGGCTTGATTGAGTACTTCAATGGGCGTGGCAACCCCATGAGCGTTGGCGTTATTGGCGGTGTTAACCGCTCGGCTAGGAAAAATAAAAGACATAAGCGCCGTTTTTGCCCCTTTAATCCACCAATTTTCGCCCGCATAAAAAGGCGGATAAGATAATACCGATGTAAAATCAACATCATCAAATTGCTGATAAGCGGCAATACTGTCTTGAGTAGGGCCTTCAATATACAGCGGATTTGATAACCCCGCTGCCCTCCAGCGGCTAAAAATAGCGGTGGCATAATCCTTGGCCGATGCGGTCATGTGTGGCTGTAATTTAATGTCTAAATACACCATTAGCGAAGGCGTTTTAGCAATGGCTAAAAGAAACTCATCAAAACGCATAATGGTGGATGACTGTGTTACCGTTAAAGGAAATTCGCTATCTTGTATTCCTCCACAACGGTAGTTGTGACGTAAATCATCCCATGTCATGTGCCGAATGAGCGTTTTTTGTAGCGCTTGCTGATCTACGCGCTCACATAAGCGTGTATGCACCCACGGATCGTGAGACAACACGGGCACATTATCTTTTGTTAAAACAATATCAACTTCTATGCCGTGAAATGTTGCGTTGCCTGTGGCAAATAAATCAATAGTATTGTTAACCGCGTGGCGTGAGTTTTGTATCCACAAGCCCGATGAAGCGCGGTGAGCAAATATATAGCTTGTGTGTGTTTGTGTTTGGCCATGGCTATAAGATGGAATGCCCAGTGTGAGCGTGAGTACAATGATGGCGTGTAAGGTGATATTCATCATGCTAAGGCAGTAAGGCCGAGATAATCATTTTTATTGCCAAAAGACTCAGCAAACACTTAATCAATAAAATGAGCTTATCGTTATTGGCTATTTTACGTAGCTTTGTACCTACTAACGAACCCGTGATTGCCCCAATGATCATGCAGAGTAATAAGCTAGAGTGATCCATTAAAGACACACCAATCGCACCAAATACAGGGATCTTAGCAATATGGCTAATTGTCATAAAAATAGACTGCGTGGCAATAATAGCATTTTTACAAGTAAGGTCTTTAGTAAGCACCGTAATAGCAATAGGCCCTGGCGCGCCCACAATTAGCCCTAACCCTGTTTGCAATAGCCCAATTAAATAATAGCTTTCATAGTGGCTAATAAAACGTGCAAAAGATGGGCTCCATAAATTAAGAACAATATATAAGCCAATGGCAATGGGAATATAATCGCTCGCAATATTTACGATTAAAAAGCCAAATAAAATAACGCCAGCAATCGAACCAATAATATAGCGTGGCAACAATCGCCAGCACACATCGCCAAATGAAAACAACATGCGAGACGAATTACTGGCTAACTGTGCAATACCATGAACAGGAATAACCAGTTGAGGGGCGAGATAAATAGGCAGTATAGAAACTAATAACATGCCGCCACCAAACCCCAATACACCCGCAATAACCGATGTAATAAACGTTGTTAAACCTAAAATATACTCAATAGCCAATGTATTCTCGATAACTGATAGCAATGTGATGGCGTGCTTACATAGCGCCTCAACGATGAGGAGCGATATCATAGTCTATTTGATGACATTTTAAAAAAATCTATGGCAACCGTGCGGCAACCTGTGGCGAAAGCGTACGCATAAACGCTTCAACAGAATGTGTATAGGCATTATTTTTACCCAGTGCGGCATTGGTGCCACGGTGTGATAAATCAACGGCTAAGGTCTGTGCCTGTGCACCATAGCCCTGCGCTTTCTCTATAAAAGAAGTCACTTGTGAGCGGGCATTATCTTTTCGTTGGCTTGAATAAATAGCCAGAAACGGCGGTATTTTTTGTTTTAAAAAATCATAAGGCGATACCGCTGACCAATATCTTGGCTGCTGACCAAATGCGCGGGTATATATTCTTTTTACCCGACTAGAACGCATTAATGTAGCCACATCATAAACAGCAGAATCAATAGCAATAGTGCCTAACCAATCAAGTGAAGGGCTGCTCGATGTATTGTGTTGTGACGCGGATAATAATGACACCAAGTGCGCGCCTGCGGAATGCCCCATCAGTATAAATTGTGACGCAGAGCCACCCCAGGACGCGGCATTTTTTTGTGCAAATTGTAATGCACTAACAATATCACCGTATTGCGATAGCACGGGGGTATCGGGTAATAGGCGATAATTAACCGATATAAAAATAAACCCGTTATTAACCCAGCGTTTTACCTTGTGTTTAACCACGGCTCTAGAGGATTTATCACCCGTTTTCCACGCGCCCCCATGCACCATAAAAATAACGGGCGCGTTGTGTGCGTGTTTGGGGGAGTAAACATCAAAAGCCTGTAAGGCGTGTTCGCCATAAGCAATATCACGAAATGTGGTTATATCATTGCCAAATGAAAAACACAGTGGCGAGGCAATACTACTAACAATAATACACAATAAAATGATACTCGATTGGCCACGCATAAAGGGTCCTATAGTTATTGCTATTGTTTGTTATGGGCTATTGTTACGAGTTGTTGTTACGAATTATTGTTACGAGCTATGAAGGCGTATTTTTTGTTGTCATATTATTGATTACCACGGCTAAAATAACACCCAGTAATACCACGCCAATAGTGGATAGCGAGCGCCAAACTAACCCCGTATCACCAATATAACCCCAAATGCCCAGTATCGAAACCGTAGTGCCAAGTAATATGCACACTAAGCCAATGATCAATGCGATTTTATTTAAATTCATATTTGTCTCTTATGTGTCGCTGTTCTAGTAGTATTATAACCTTATGTTTCATTTTTAGTTGAATCTATATTTGTTGATTGCGAATGGCCAATAGTATAAACGCGAAATGCAAAGATAGTAATAATTGGGAATAAAAAGTCAGCAATAATATCAATGACTAATGAAAAAACTACGTTCCATACATCAAGAGAAATTAATATATTCAACAACGAATAAAAAAATAATAATAAAAAAAGAGAGTGCTATGATCCCTGCCAATAGTACCCATTGATTATTTTTAGTGTTTTCCCAACTTTTGTCGATGGTATTTGCACCATTATTTTTTTCAAGTAAGCAATAAAACTCTGCAAAAGATAGTCGGCTTAAAATAAAAAAACCGGAATAATAAATAATATAAACCCTCCGGCAATAGCGAATCCCAAAAGAATATATAGCCACATAAGCGGGCGCCAAGATTGCAACGCAAGACGATAATATGCCGTTTTTGTAAAGTAATCACCTGTTAACATCGAAGCAATATATAAAACAAGAGCACCCTGATAAACAGGGTATAGCAAAAAATTGATTACCGTTATTAGCGAAGTAATTAAATCTGCGCCTTCACCTTTATCATTTAGGTGTTCGGCAGTAAAGAACATAAGATTAATTGAAATAATAAATGGTGCTAATAAACCACATAAACCGACGATATGTGTTTTATAAAAATGCCAAGCATCTTTGATTAAGTATAGGGTTGTATTGATCACTTTTTAGAATTTTCAGTGGTGTTTTTTTATGGCTTGCAGCGTTGGTTTTGTATTGTAAAATTTGATTTTAAATGAGGCGTGGTTTTCAATAGGCTCTAATTATATTGGTTGCTGGGTTTTATTTATTTTTGATTGTGTAATCGGTTGAGACGTATTGATTCCTGATTCTATTGATTCCTGATTCTATTGATTTCGTAAACCCTGCAACTAGCTGGATGCTAATAGACTCAAATACTTTGTGAAGGTCCATTCGATAATTTCTTACGAAGGGTTAACGCCGCTGTAAACCGCGGCTTTGAAGTAGATTGGTTTTGTACTACTCAGCACAAAAATGAGCAGCGGAAAAACAGTCCACTTGACAGCTTTGTTATCCCTATGACTGAGGCATTACAAACTTATCCCCATTTTCGAAAATATACACATCAGGAATCCACTCGAATTGCAGCTTTTCAAATTTGGTAGATTTTAGCTTTTTGTCTTGATCCATGAACTGGTTGTAGTCAATGGTTCCCGATAGTGTCGTTACTTGATTAGCAAGGATGCCATTATCATTTGATAGGTTAATTCTTTTGATAACCTCACCAAACATATCCTTGAGAACCACAATACCTTTTGCACCAGAAATATTTTTGTCCGTATTGTTTTTAAAACCCAATTCAATGGTAAAGTAATCTTGATATTGACCTTTTTGAACATCTAAAGGTTGAAATCCTAAGCTATTGAGGGAGACTGTAAGGTAACCGTTCATTTCTTTCAATTTTTCAAGCTGTTTCTTTTGTAGTTTCACTGCCAAAGCCTCTTGCTTGGCTTTCTGTGACTGCTGTTCTTGAATCCACTGATTCTGTACGTCAATTGCTTGTCCTATTGTTGTTCCTTCGCTTATACCTTTTCCGCCGAATGCGCTTGAAAGTCCAGCTCTCATTGCATAAGCAGCTAATAATTTTTTCTCTTCGTCTGTCAATTTTTGAACAGACTCTTTGAGGCTTTCATTGGACTCCCATGTACTTATATCTGAAGGCAGCACTGTATCTTTTGGGTCGGTACAGGCAGTAATAGTACAAGCAAGGATAATAACAATAAGTCCATTTTTTATTAAACTCATATTTGATCTCCGATTTTATTGGAAGGCTAACAGTGCAGAATATTTACAGTGTTTTAGCTGCTAACCGAACCCTAGTATCAAGTTTGAAGCGCGACAATAATGGTTAAATACCATGGTACATCTCCTCTGGTGTTTTATAATTAAACCGTTTTCTTGGGCGTGTATTTAATGCGGTAGCAATTCGATCACATTGTTGTTGTGTAACGTTTTCCATGCTCTTTGTTTTGGGAAGGTACTGCCGAATTAATCCGTTCACATGTTCGTTGCTTCCTCTTTCCCAAGAATGGTAGGGGTTCGCAAAGTAAAACCGTACAGGGTGCCTTTCCTCTATTTTTTTATATTGATGAAACTCTGTTCCATTATCGGCCGTGATCGTTTTGAAATGACTAGGATCACGATGAATCAAACCCAGAGTTTTTTTATTGACAGCAGCGGCTGATTTGTCAGAAATTTTCCCAATCATGACATAACCCGTCTTGCGTTCAAGTAACGTGACAATACAGTGGTTGCTGCCGCGTCCATGAACGGTATCAATCTCCCAATGCCCTTTATATTTACGAGTTTCTACGCTGGCTGGCCGTTCTGATATATGTCGCTTGTTAGCTAAACGGCCTCGGCTATCATAGGCTTTATAGCGCTTTCTTCGTATCTTTGACGATTGGCGTAGGTATGTCCAAAGATTACCTCCGTTCGCTTTATCACGCCAAATATATTGGTAGATGGTTTCATGGCTTAATGGTCGAGTCATTAACTGGAAACGACGAATAACGCCAACGATTTGCTCTGGACTTAATCTTCGTTTGAGTAATCGCCTGACTATCTTAAAGTCACAAGGCTTGTAGTGCCGATTACGTCTTGAACGTTTACGCCTAGCTACGGTTCGGTACTGTGCCTTGCTTGGTCTGTAGGCACCATCAATGATAAAGCAACGATTGCGTGCTAGCTCTCTGTATAAGGTTGAAAAATGCCTTCCCATCATGCGGGCTATTTTTCTAATAGATAGACCTTGCGTTTGAGGGTGGAAAACGTTATTCTTTCTTCATAGGTGAGTTGTTGATATATCATAGTGCTTTTCTACTTCTTGGCGGGAGTGAAAAAACACGTATATTACAGCTCACCTTCTTACTATTAAAAGGTGTCGCGGTTAGTATATGAATTCGGCAACGATAACAAGGAACACATCCTCATCAAAAGCATAAAGACGCTTTTATTTTCCTCAATTATTTTCGAGTGTATCACAATGTATCAATAAGTGATATTTTTTGTATTGCTGATGTGGGGTGGGGTGGTTATTTTTTTAAAAATGATATGTGTGAATGTGGTGTGGTTTAGGGCGGGGTAGTAGTGGGGGTTTTGGTTCACCACCTAATGGCTAGTTAGATGGTGAGGGGTGTCGATTTGTTTAGGGGGCAAATCGATGTTTAGCTACTGGCTACAATATCAAATAAGCTGTCTTTGTTAGCTTTAGATATTTCGCAGTCGGTTGAACCCGAAGGAATGCACCAAAAACGATAAGGCTTGATGTTCATTTTGTAGGTGTTGTCTGTATGGGGTGTGAATTCCATTTTCAGTTTGTATGATCCATTTTTGTAAATGATCACGTCTGATTGGTTATCAACGTCTAGCGATGATACGGGTGTATCTAGTTCAAAGTTGATTTTTTTCCCGTATATAGGGGCGATGGTGTAGTGTAGCTCACCCTCTTTTTCGTATATTTTTGAACCTGCGGTTCCTAATGGTATTTCCATTATTGCCTCTCTATTGTTTTCATTATTATTGGCTTTTTGTTTATGGGGTAATAACAGTCTGGTTATTGCGATGTAATATGCTATTAATCGTTTTTTTTGTCAACTACTGGTGTTTGATATGCGCGATTTAGTTAGCTTATTGGCCTATCTAGTGGTAAGGCGGCAGGGTGTAAGAATACTGAATTTATTGGGGGCTAGGATGTAAAAGAAGGCTAAAGCGCAGGGGGCGCGCTTTAGCCTAAGGCAGTTATTCTTCTGCGTTGGCGGTTTCGTTCATGCCGAGTTCTTTGAGCTTGCGGGTTAGTGTGTTTCTTCCCCAGCCTAATAAATCTGAGGCGTCACGTTTTCTGCCTGATGTGTGCTGTAGTGCTACTTCGATGAGTGTTTTCTCGAAGGCGGGTACGGCATCATCTAAAATGTTCTTTTGTCCACGGCTAAGGGCTTGGTCTGCCCAGTTGCGAAGATTTTTTTGCCAGTCGCCAGAGGGGGCTTCGGTACTTTGTTGTTCGAACATTTCTGGTGGTAAATCGTCAATGTGTACTTCGCGGCCTGACCCCATTACGGTAATCCAGCGGCAGGTGTTTTCTAGCTGACGCACATTACCCGGCCATTCGAGTGTACATAGATAGTTTTCTGTTTCTGGTAGCAATATTTTGGGTTCTACATCAAGATCTGATGCGGCTTTTTTGAAGAAGTATTGCGATAGTTTGGGTATATCTTCGCGTCGGTTAGATAGCTTTGGTATGTGAATACGAATCACATTGAGGCGGTGAAATAAATCTTCACGGAAGCGGTTGTCTTCTACCAGTTCTTCTAAGTTTTGGTGGGTAGCCGCAATAATACGTACATCTACTTTTACGGGAGTGTGGCCGCCTACGCGATAAAACTCACCGTCGGCCAGTACGCGCAATAAGCGTGTTTGGGTGTCGGCGGGCATGTCTCCAATTTCGTCTAAAAATAGTGTGCCGCCATCGGCTTGTTCAAAGCGACCTTGGCGTAGGGTGGTTGCCCCTGTAAATGCGCCTTTTTCATGACCAAAAAGTTCAGACTCAATGAGGTCTTTAGGGATGGCAGCCATGTTTAATGGGATAAATTTGCTGGCTTTACGCGGGCTGTGTTTGTGTAGTGCGTGAGCAACTAGCTCTTTACCTGTACCTGATTCGCCGTTGATGAGTACGGTAATGTTTGATTGTGAGAGTCTTCCTATGGCACGAAATACTTCCTGCATGGCAGGGGCTTCACCAATAATTTCTGTGCTTTCTAGTTCATTGGTGACAGGCTTTTTTGAGGGTTGGCTTAATTCGTGCGAGTGGGCGATAGCGCGGCGTGTTACTGCCATAGCTTCGTCTACGTCAAAAGGTTTGGGTAGGTATTCAAAGGCGCCGCCTTGGTATGCGGATACTGCGCTATCAAGGTCGGAGTGTGCGGTCATGATGATGACGGGCACATTAGGGTATTGCGTCTGAAAGATTTTTAACAAATCTAAGCCATTGGTACCGGGCATTCTTACATCCGTTAGAATGGCGGTAGGTTGCGTGCTGTTCAGTTGCTTAAGTGCGTGATCGCCGCTTTCGAATGTTTGTACGCTTAAGCCTTCTTTTTCGAAGGCTTTCTCTAATACCCAGCGAATAGAGCGGTCATCATCAATCACCCATAGTTGTACTTGTTCATTCATCATTTTTAAGATCCAAAGGTATATAAATAGAGAATATGGTTTTTTCTGGCTCGCTTGTGCATTCAATGAGCCCGTGATGTTGCGTAATAAGGCGTTGCGAAATAGATAGCCCTAGGCCTGTCCCTTCTGCGCGGCCAGAGATCATGGGGTAGAAGATATCTTCAATAATATTATTTGGAATACCCGGCCCGTTGTCTTCAATGTTAATGGCGGCGACCAGCGGATAGTGGTTGCGGCCAATGGTAAATTGGCGATAAATACGCGTATTAAGTGTAATGCGCGGTTCTATCGTGGCGGTGTGTTCGAGCAGTGCTTGCATTGCATTGCGCACAATATTGAGTACGGCCTGAATGAGCATTTCTGCATCGCCAGGAACATCGGGAATACTGGGGTCGTAGTTGCGTACAAAACGTATTTTATCGGCCGCTTCTGCTTTAACAACGGCAATTACCCGCTCTAATACTTCGTGAATGTTGGTAGGCTTAAATTCTAGCGGTTGTTGTGGCCCCATCATGCGGTCAACAAGATTGCGTAAGCGATCCGATTCCGAAATGATAATTTGGGTATATTCTTTAAGCTCTTCGGTGTCGAGTTCGCGATCCAGTAGTTGTGCGGCACCACGGATACCACCCAAAGGATTTTTAACTTCGTGAGCCACGCCGCGTATGAGGTTTTTGGTGGTTTCTTGGGATGTAATCAGCGTTTCTTCACGGCTAATGCGTAATAAGCGATCAAGGGGGCGTATTTCTAATAATATGTGCCCTCTTTCTGGTAGCGGCGTTACGGTATAGTCAACGGTAATACGTTTTCCCGTATATAGGCGCCAGCGTGCCTTACGCTTGGTGTATTGGTATTGCGACTCAAGTGATTTACGTATTTTTTCTATGGCGTCTATAGATTCATGCATGTAGCCGCCAAGTGACGTATCGCTAACCTGCTTTAAGCTGATTTCTAAAAGCGATTCGGCGGCACTATTCATGTCGACTACTCGAAAGTTATTGTCGAGCAGAATCACTGCTGTGGTGAGGCTGTCGAGTAGTGATTTGTAATCGGATACAGGTGTCATGTCTTTATTAGCTTTTTGCTCTCTTATGATGCGTAAGCGATGATCGCGAAGACGAGTTTACACTTTTTAAATATATAGCAAAAAATGAGCCATGATCTTTTTTCTTTTGTTAAACAGGGTGTTAGCGGGTGTAGGGTGTTGTAATTGGCTATTATTGCGTTATTTTGGTGCGATATTGCATAAGATTATAGAGTGACTTGGGCAATTACAAGGCATTTTGTATGGGTGGTGTGTATTTTGGGTGCCAGAAAGGTGACAAAGTGGTGCAATTTGGTGTGTGTATCTATGGGGCATAAAAAAGCCCCGCATCGCGAGGCTTTTTTGTGTGCTAATGCGGCTTTATAAGAAAGCCGCTAGGTATTAGCAGCTGTAGTACATATCAAACTCAATTGGGTGAGTTGTCATGTTTAGTTTTTCGATTTCTTCTTCTTTCAGTTCGATGTAAGCATCGATCATGTCGTTATCGAATACGCCGCCAGCGGTTAAGAAGTCACGATCAGCGTCAAGAGCCGCTAATGCTTCTTCTAGGCTAGAACATACTGTTGGGTACTCAGCTAGTTCTTCAGCAGGTAGATCATAAAGATCTTTGTCTGCAGCATCGCCAGGGTGAATCTTGTTCTTAACGCCGTCAAGGCCAGCCATTAGCAATGCAGAGAATGCTAGGTATGGGTTAGCCGTTGGATCAGGGAAGCGAGTTTCGATACGTTTGCCTTTTGGCGAAGTAACGTAAGGGATACGGATTGATGCAGAGCGGTTACGTGCTGAGTAAGCAAGAATAACGGGTGCTTCAAAACCTGGAACTAAACGCTTGTACGAGTTAGTTGAAGCGTTACAGAAAGCGTTCAATGCTTTTGCGTGCTTGATGATACCGCCAACGTAGAATAGAGCAGTTTCACTTAGGCCAGCATAAACGTCACCTGCGAATTGGTTAACGCCATCTTTAACGAATGATTGGTGAACGTGCATGCCGCTACCGTTATCGCCAACGATAGGCTTAGGCATAAATGTTGCTGTTTTGCCGTAAGCGTGAGCAACGTTGTGTACACAGTACTTAAGAATTTGCACTTCATCTGCTTTCTTAGTTAGTGTGTTTGCACCTACGCCGATTTCACATTGGCCAGCAGTACCTACTTCGTGGTGATGTACTTCAATAACTAGACCCATTGCTTCCATCGCGTTACACATAGCGCCACGGATGTCGTGTAGTGAGTCAACAGGAGGTACTGGGAAGTAACCACCTTTAACGCCAGGGCGGTGACCCATGTTGCCGTCAGCAAATGTAGCATCTGATGACCAAGCGGCTTCTTCAGAATTAATTTTGTAAGCAGAGCCTGACATGTCAGTTTTCCACTTCACATCGTCAAATACGAAAAATTCTGGCTCTGGGCCAAAAAATGCAGCGTCGCCTAGACCTGTTGATTGTAGGTATGCTTCAGCGCGTTCCGCAATTGAGCGTGGGTCACGGTTGTAGCCTTCACCAGTAGTAGGCTCAACAATGCTACAGCGAATAATAACAGTCACTTCGTCAGTGAACGGGTCAAGCATTGATGTGTTATCGTCTGGCATTAAGATCATGTCAGATTCGTTAATACCTTTCCAGCCAGCGATAGATGAGCCGTCAAACATTTTGCCTTCTTCGAAGAAGCTGTCGTCAACTTCTGAAACAGGAATAGTTACGTGTTGCTCTTTACCTTTGGTATCTGTGAAGCGTAGGTCTACCCAACGTGCTTCGTTTTCTTTAATAAGACCTAGAGTTTTCGCCGACATTGATGTTTCCTCCAAATAGGGCATTG
Organism: Candidatus Endobugula sp.; assembly: GCA_965225895.1. Lineage (GTDB taxonomy): Bacteria > Pseudomonadota > Gammaproteobacteria > Pseudomonadales > Cellvibrionaceae > Endobugula. Next base: position 1,989,496 of record CBDDBR010000011.1, on the reverse strand, counting down.
TAAAATTTTTGTTGTGTTTAAGATAATGGTCAATAAATGCACAGTGTTTGCCTTATGTTTCACCATAGGGCGCTTATATCTTAATAAGCATATAAAGCAATAAAAGTACCATCTTTTCTTTTATTAATTATTATACAGAATAACAACGACTTAGCTAACCAAAACAGTGCGAGGAAAATCAATACCGCACCAATCCTGTGCGATATGCGGTCTTCGTGATCCGTTTTGGTGCGTTTTTGCGTATTTTTTGTATTGACTGCTTCTTTTTTCCATGTGGCAGTTTGTGTTTGTTGGTATGGATGCCAACAAGGGTCTGATTTATGCGCATTTACATCGCAGACAGCGAACGAGTGTACAGGTAGAATGCCCTCTGATAAAAGTATTTATTGTGTTTTAACGGTAAAAACAAGCAAGAATGTAACGTGAGAGAAGTGAAATGAGTGTAAGTGAGAGCGATCTAGTCATAATTGAGGCGTTGTTGGGTCGTGAGCCTAGAGGCTTAGAGGCAGTTGCCGTGCGCGATAAAGATGGGGTGCCAATGGTGTTACGGGTGGCGCCATTAGTGGATGATAAACCATTTCCTACCATGTTTTGGCTGATTGATAAGCGCCTGAACTATGCCATTGATCAAGTAGAGGCTAGAGGATTGATTGCTGATTTGCAGGCGCGTGTGGATGAAACGGATACGTTACAGGCGCAAATGGTGGCCGATCATCAGGCGCATATTGCGCTGCGGTTATCGTATATGTCGGCGTCAGATAAAGCGCGTATTCAGGCTTTGGGTTTTGAAGAGGTGTTGTCGACGAGAGGTATTGGGGGAATTGCGGATTTTCAGCGTATTCGTTGCTTGCATACTTATTATGCCTCGCACTTGGTTTCGCCCAACGCTGTGGGGCAGTTGCTAGATGAACACTGGCAGCAAGCAGGTGTTGTGTTTACACATTTTCCTTAAGGAGAAAACTTCGCAATTTTGCTTGGCTTCACTACACTTAATTTGAAGAGATGTATTCTGTGTTAATTAAGTGATCAGTGTTAGGTGAAGCCATGGCCGTAAAACCCAAAAAAAATAATAATAAAAAAATTACCTATCAAATATTGGGTATGGTCGCCTTATTGTTTTTATTGATTTCTATATCAACGGTGGCCACGTTGGTGTTGACGGGATCAGTGGATGTAGGTCTCAGTGAGGCAAAGCCTGTTGCTTATATTGTGGATGCCGAGAAAATTTGTGTGCGCCGTATTAAAAGCGATTACAGTCAGAGAATGAGTTCGGTGACGGTGGATGATCGATCTAGTTTTCTTGATAAAGATGCAGGTAAGTATAAGTTGCATTATCAGCTTGAGCTTTTTCGTGATATTGCAAAAAAATCAGGTGTGAACACTTTTTTTGTTAATTGTGTTGTTTCGGCCGCTAATGGCGATATTACCCGTATTGAGTACTTAGAGCAGTTAGATTTTAAACCCAAGGCGATACGCCGAGAAAAAGGTAATGCTTTTGGTTTTTAGAGCTTGGTGCTGTTGTTGTGTGTGAAATGTTGCAAATGATGACATAAAATGTCATTACTGCGTATAATCCCAGCATTATTTTATATTCCCGCCTATAGTTTTGTCTGTTATGAATGCATCACATAATAAAATTACCTCATTGGATGGCCTTAGAGCGCTAGCTGTTGTAGCGGTTATGCTGGTGCATATAGGGTTCCCTGGCTTTGTGCTTGGGGGACTGGGCGTTGATCTATTTTTTGCGTTGAGTGGTTTTTTAATTACGCATTTATTTATTCGTGAATACCGTATTTCTGGAAAAATTAATCTGTTGCAGTTTTGGGCGCGGCGTTTTTTAAGGTTAATGCCGATTTATTGGATTTATCTTGCGGCGATCACCTTGCTTGTTGTGCAGGGGTATGGCGAGCTGAATGAGCATGCAGAATGGACGCCTAATGAATATCTTGCGTCGATGTGGCTGTATTTTGTTAATTATCTTCCGTTGGGCGGTATATGGTCTGAGCAGCATCTCACCATTCATTTATGGTCGCTGGCGGTAGAGGAGCAATTTTATCTTATTTGGCCGCTAGTAATTGTTGTGCTGTTTCGTGGGCAATGGTTGTTGCGCGGAACGTGTATTATTTTTGCTGTATTTATTGTGTATTACCTGTTTTTTGCTTCCGAGTTCGAGCTGTTGCAAGCAATAACTGGGCGTGGCATTACGCTGTTTCTTGGTTGTTTGTTTGCAGTGCTGTGCAATATGGAATCCTGCCAACGTTATTTTACGGTCATTTCTGTGAATTATGTGGGGCTGATCATTATGTTGGCGCTGGCAATTATGACTGTGTGTACATATTTGGGGTATTACGAGGAGCGTGAGATTAAAATAGGTTTTGCCGCTTATTTTGGTATTTTATTTTGTTATTTGATTGCTTGTTTGTACTATCAATCGGGCTCTTTTGTACATAAAGTGTTGGAGCTGCCTTTTCTCGTATTTATCGGTAAGATATCTTACGGTGTGTACTTGTATCATTTGGCGATTCAAATGATCGTGTGGCAGGGAATATATCCGGATGGTTTGTTGGGCTCGCCTATTGATTATTTGTGGCGTGTGGCGATGTATTTTGTTTTAACACTTGGGTTGGCGTCGGCGAGTTTTTATACTGTCGAGCGTTATTTTTTGAAATTTAAAGATCAATTTAGATACTGATCACGTGTTGGTTGATCGGTATAGGTGAAAATATGACCTTAACTGTCGATGTTGTTGTACCTGCTTACCAAGAAGGCGAAAATATTAAGCCGTTAGTGGAGCGAATTGCTGCGGTGAGAGATGCCAGTGATTTTGATATTAATGTATTTTTTGTTGACGATAATAGCCAAGATGGAACAGAAGAAGCCGTTGCCGATATTGCCTTAGACTGGGTGAATCTTATCGTTAGAAAATCTGATCGTGGTTTAAGTAGTGCTGTATTGCGTGGATTGGAAGAGGGGTCGGGTGATATCGTGTTGGTGATGGATGCAGATTTAAGTCATCCAGCAGAAGCCATTCCGTCGATGGTGGAAGAGATTAATAACGGTGCAGATTTTGTAGTGGGTTCTCGTTATATCGAGGGCGGCTCTACAGATGATAACTGGGGTTTTTATCGTTGGTTAAATAGTCAGGCGGCAACATTGTTGGCGCGGCCTTTTGTGAATATTAAAGATCCAATGAGTGGCTTTTTTGCGATGCCACGATCGCAATATGAAAAAGCAGAAGCGCTAAATCCTATTGGTTATAAAATTGGTTTAGAGTTAGTTGTTAAATGCCACTGTAAAAAAACGGTTGAAGTGCCTATTCATTTTACCGATCGTGTTCGCGGTGAAAGCAAGCTAACATTGACCGAGCAGCTTAAGTACGTACAGCACGTGCGTCGTTTATTTTTATTTAAGTATGCTAATTCTAGTGAAGTGGTTCAGTTTTTGGCGGTAGGTGCGTCAGGTACTTTAGTTAATTTATTGGTATTGTCATTACTTGTGCTCATGGGTATGGGTAATCAATTGGCCGTTGCAATTGCGATTGGTGTATCGGTATGCACTAACTTTTTATTGAATCGTCGTTTTACTTTTTCGCATTCGCGAGAAGCGCCTATAGCCGAGCAGTTTGTTAAATATGTTGCATCGGTGTCGGTAGGGGTGTTGGTGAACTATGGGGTTGTGTCGTTATGCCTTAACGCGTATCCCGATGTGCGTATTCAGTTTGCGTCATTAATAGGCATTGCTGCGGCGATGTTCTTTAACTTTACGATGATGAAATTTATAGTCTTTAAGCGTAAGTTTTATAAAACATCAAAATAATTTTTTATAGCCATAGTGATAAAAATATGAAATTTTTTTTTGAAAAAAATATGGCTTTCTTTTCTTTCTTGTTGCTGCTGTTGTTCTCGACAGTGGCCATCGCATTTTCTTATCAGCAAAATCTTTGGGTTGATGAATCAACACAGCTTAGTGGTTTAACGCTATCTGTTGTTGATATGTATTTTTGGCTGGGCGGTTTAATCGATAACCCTTTTCCTGTTCCTTCCGACAGAATGCCAATGCTGAGTTATTTGTTGGGTTCGGTGTGGGTGTCGATGTTTGGCTCAGATGTTGTGGTCTTGCGCTGGTTATCTATTACGTTGGTGCTGTTATCGTTAGTTATCCTAAGTGTGTATTTTTTTAAAAAACGACAGCCTATGGTTTTATTAGGTGCATTGTTGTTTTTGTGTTTGTCGCCTAATGTGTTGATTAATGCCGTAGAGATACGTGCATATGCGTTGTTTTTTGCATTGTCGTTGGTGGCGGTCTTGTTATACGTTGATCTCGTGTTAACGCTAGAGCGTAGCGGTAGTATTTTTGGGCATATATTGGCGTTGTCGTTGGTGCTAATGTTGGCAATTAATACGCATTTTTTTGGTTTGATTTTAAGTGGTGCGTTGCTGGGTACCTATTTGCTGAGTTGCTTTGTTGACCGTCGCTTTGTGATGCGATGGCAGTATGTTGCGGTGGTTACTGTATTTTTGGGGGTGGGCATTGCGCTGATTGTATTGCCTGTGCTCGCATCATTTACGTCTCAAGGCGGGGGCAAAGCCTCAAGTTCTTTAATGGCTCCTGCGGTTAAATTAATTTATCGTTTAGTGGCACACCAATCCATGATGGCGGTGTTTTTCTTGCCGTATATTGCGTTGTTGTTAGTGTATGGCGTAATTGTCGTATCGTTAATAAAACGTTTAACGCTTATCAAGGTCTCGTTGGTACTGATATTGGTGTTGGGTTTTAGTGCGGTATTTGTGGCTAATATTTTTCTTTCTAATTTTGATGCGTTAGCGCCGCACTATAATATTTGGATGTTGCCTGTATTGGCGGTGTTGTTTGGATATTGCTTGGCTGATGTGGCCTTTTCTAAAGCGGCGATGGTGTTGGTAGGTTTACTCGTATCTTTAGGCTGGGGACAATATACCTTAGCGGTGTCGGGTGAAAAATATGCTCACACCCGTTTTGATCAAATTGAGCAGCGAGTTAATCAGTATCGTACACAAGGTACCGTTGGTGTGTTGTATAACAAGTCGATGGCAAAAACATGGTTTGCAGGTCGCTATGTGTTTGCTGACCGTGTGAATCAATATATAGCGACGGCCAATGGATATACTGATTTGTTAACGGGTGAGCCAATTAGTCAGTCAAATATAGAGGCGCGCAATCATATTATGGTGGTGGCGTATGGCGAGAATATATATAGCGATCAGCTAGCGCATAGTCCATCATCTTATACACTGGCAGATGATAACCCCGTATATGAGCAAATTAGCTTACTGCAGCCGCTTTGGGAGGTTGTTGATACTGGCGGATATTTGGCTCAAGAGTCTGCAAATATTGTGGTGTACAAGAAAACACCATAAAAGCTATCACCTAGGCGCATTCCTAGGTATAATCCGCGCCTTTAAATATCCCAACCCTACTCTAAACCTACTCGAGATGTTCCCCAGTGATTGAAAAACTTCGCAATATTGCCATTATCGCGCACGTTGACCATGGTAAAACGACCCTTGTTGATAAACTTTTACGCCAATCGGGAACGCTTGATCATAAAGATCAAGAGTCCGAGCGCATTATGGATTCTAATGACCAAGAGAAAGAGCGTGGCATTACTATTCTGGCAAAAAATACCGCCATTGAGTGGAATGACTACCGTATTAACATCGTAGATACCCCAGGACACGCCGATTTTGGTGGTGAGGTTGAGCGCGTATTGTCGATGGTTGATTCTGTATTGTTATTAGTTGATGCGGTTGATGGCCCAATGCCACAAACGCGTTTTGTAACCTCAAAAGCATTTGAGAAAGGCTTAAAGCCAATTGTTGTGATTAACAAAGTTGACCGTCCTGGTGCGCGTCCAGATTGGGTAGTGGATCAAGTATTTGATTTATTTGATCGCCTAGGCGCAACCGATGAGCAATTAGATTTTCCTATCATTTATGCGTCGGCATTAAATGGTATTGCTGGTTTAGAACCTGATGAGTTAGCAGACAATATGGAACCATTGTTCCAGATGATTGTTGATCGAGTGCCTGCACCAAAAGTAGATCCAGAAGCGCCGTTCCAAATGCAGGTATCTGCACTTGCTTATGATAGCTATGTAGGTGTTATCGGTGTGGGTCGTATTACTCGCGGTAAATTAAATGTTAATCAGCAAGTGATTGTTAAATCGGCTGATGGTAAAGAGCGTAAAGGTAAAATCCTAAACGTAAAAGGTTACCTTGGTCTTGAGCAAGTTGATGTAGAGCAAGCGAAAGCTGGTGATATTGTTTGTATTAACGGTATCGATGGTTTAGGTATTTCAGACACATTATGTGATCCAGAGTGTGTAGAAGCTTTACCAGCGTTAACGGTAGATGAGCCAACAGTGAGCATGACGTTTAGTGTAAATAACTCGCCGTTTGCAGGTAAAGAAGGTAAGTTTGTTACTTCGCGAAATATTAAAGAGCGCTTAGATCAAGAGCTTATTCATAACGTGGCGTTACGTGTTGAAGAAGGCGACTCTGCGGATAAATTTAGAGTATCTGGCCGTGGTGAACTTCACTTATCAGTATTAATTGAAACCATGCGTCGCGAAGGATTTGAATTAGGTATATCGCGTCCAGAAGTGGTTCAACGTGAAGAAAATGGCGTTATCCAAGAGCCATACGAAAGCGTTGTAATTGATGTAGAAGAGCAGCATCAAGGCGCCATTATGGAAGAGTTGGGCTTACGTAAAGGTGAGCTAACAAATATGGAGCCTGACGGTAAAGGTCGTGTTAAATTAGAATTTTTAACACCGTCACGTGGTTTGATTGGTTTCCGTGGTTTGTTCCTAACACTGACATCTGGTTCGGGTATTATGACCAGTATTTTTGATCATTATGGCCCTGTTAAAGAAGGTGAAGTTACGAGCCGTCAAAATGGTGTAATGGTGTCTATGGTTGCAGGTAAAACAGCGGCGTATTCATTATTTAACTTGCAAAGCCGTGGTCGTTTATTCTTGGGTCATGCGATCGATGTGTATGAAGGCCAAATTATTGGTTTGCACTCGCGCGATAATGACTTAGCGATTAACCCAACCAAAGGTAAGCAGCTAACAAACGTACGTGCATCGGGAACGGATGAGGCATTAACGCTATCACCCCCTGTTACGCATACACTTGAGCAAGCTTTAGAGTTTATTGAAGATGATGAGCTAGTTGAAGTGACGCCAGAAAGTATTCGTTTACGTAAAAAACTGTTAACAGAAAATGAGCGTAAACGCGCTAAAAAATAATCATATCGTGTGTATTAAACGATGATTTTAAATGCCAAGCAGCGATGTTGCTTGGCATTTTTTTTGGCTGTTATTTTATGGATTCCGCAAGTTAATGGGTGTTTTGTGGCATGTATAAAGAGCTGCTACACTCTTTTTAGGCGGTAGTCGTATGAGGGTGAAAATGAAAATGCTTAAAATACCTTTTTTCTCATTGTATGCGTTATGTTAGTAGTTGATTTTACACATATTTAATTTTACTAAATGAGTTTTACTAAAGGCACGGGTTTTATGATGAAAAATAATATTGTTATAAAAATAGCGCTGTGCTTTTTATTGCTTGCCGCCGTTTCGTTAGCGGGGGTAACTTACCAGCTACTGTTATTAAAGCAAAAACAATCCGCTACGGTAGAACGATATTTATTACAAAGTGCACACCTGATTTCGTCAGAGATTAATCATTGGGTTGATAAAAACTTACAGCATTCCATTATGCTCACGAAAATGGCCGATATCACGTCGATGCAACCTGAGCGTCAAGCCCCATTATTAGCAACAGCAAGAGAAGTATTAGAATGGATGTCTGTTATTTTTGTAATGGATGTTGATGGCGAAGCCATTGCGCGAAGTGATGATAAGCGTTTTAGAAATTACAGTGATCGTGATTATGTAAAGCAAGTGCAATCAGGGCAAGAGATTGGCCAGCAAATATTTATAGGAAAAGCCAAGCCCATTCCTTTACAGTGCTTTGCTTTTCCAATTAAAAATCCCCAGCTAGTGGGTATCTTAACGCAGTGTTCTTTATTAGAAAATATTGCATTAGTGGTTAATCAGCAGCGCACGGGTGCAACAGGTATTGCTTTTCTAGTGGATGAAAAAAACCGTTTAATGGCACATGGTAATGCCCGTGATTTTACGGCAAAGCTACAAGATTTTAGTGAACACCCTGCATTGCAAGAAGCCATGGAGTCCGATGTAGTACATGTGATCGCAGCAGAAGGAAAAGATCGTGTTGTGGTTGTGAATGACGTAGGTATGGGCTGGAAGTTAGTAGTGCAGCAAGATTATGATGAAGCCTATAGTGATTATTTATCGCTTTATGTGTGGTGGCAATATACAGTTGTTGCGGTATTAAGCTTGGTTGTTTTGCTGATTATATTTCTGCGCGCTCATATTGTGCTGCCGCTACGTAAGATAACGGCATCGGCTGATCAGTTTAGTCAGGGGCGTTTTAGCAATGCTATTGAGGCAACGGATCGAGGCGATGAAATAGGTGCGGCGGCAAAAGCAGTGGAGCGCTTAGGCGTGAGTATTCGGTTAGCCCTAAAACGATTAAAGTCCTCTTCGTGAAAATTTATGATGTGGTTTTTTTGAGTTCGTCATAACGAAAACAAGTTACCAAGTGATCATTCACCATGCCTGCTGATTGCATAAATGCGTAGCAAATAGTGGGGCCTACAAAAGTAAATCCTGCTTTTTTTAATGCCTTGCTCATCGCGGTAGATTCATCGGTAAAGGCAGGGACTTCACTCATCTCTTGCCATTGATTGGTGATGGTTTTGTGCTCGGTGAATTGCCATAAAAAATCACTAAATCGAGTGCCACTGTTAATGATGTTGAGATAAGCAATTGCATTTTTGGTGAAGGCAGCAACTTTTAGTTTGTTGCGAATAATTCCTTCATTATTGAGAAGTTTTTCGTGGCGTTTTTGTGTGTAGCGTGCCATTTTTTGGGGGTCAAAGTTATCAAAGGCTTTGCGGTAATTATCGCGTTTTCGCAAAATTGTAATCCATGACAATCCTGCTTGTGCACCTTCAAGTAATAATAATTCAAAGAGTGTTTGATCATCGTGTATAGGCACGCCCCATTCGGTATCGTGGTAGTCGGTATAGATAGGGTCGGTGCCGCACCAAGGGCAGCGTTGCTGAGTGGACAATGTCGACATATATTTTCTCGTATTTAACGCATTCTTTCAGGGTGTGTCTGTCTTGTGCTTGGTGACATTACCCGCTATGGTTGTTATCACTTGATGGCTTATTCTATCCTTCATTGCCTGTGAATAGGATTAATTATGCAAACACTTTACCCTATTATTAAATCAAACAGCGAGGCTTATCTTTCTGTTGATGATATTCATGATGTGTATATTGAAGAATCGGGGTCGCCAGAAGGGATTCCTGTGCTGTTTATTCACGGTGGTCCAGGGGCGGGTTGCTCTTCTGACGATAGACGTTTTTTTAATCCAGAAAAATATCGCATTATTCTTTTTGATCAGCGTGGGTCGGGTCGCTCGCGTCCCCATGCGGAATTAGCTCGTAATACAACGCAGCACCTTATTGACGATATAGAGAAAATTCGCGAACACTTTGGTATTAAACAGTGGGTGTTATTTGGCGGTTCTTGGGGGTCAACGCTTGCGTTATTGTATGCGCAAGCATATCCAAGCAGAGTGAAAGGAATGATATTGCGTGGCATTTTTCTATGTCGCCATAGTGATCTGCAGTGGTTTTATCAAGAGGGGGCAAGTTATGTGTTTCCTGATTATTGGCAAAAATTTATTCAACCTATTCGCGCTGATAAGCGCGATAATTATATTGCGGCGTACTATGAGTTATTAACGAGTGGTAATGAATTAGCTAAAATGAATGCAGCAAAACAGTGGTCGTTATGGGAGGGAAGTTGCGCGACCTTACGTCCCAACAAGGAGGTGGTGGATCATTTTTCTCATCCTCACATGGCGCTATCACTCGCGCGAATCGAGGCGCATTATTTTGTGAATGATGCGTTTATTGACGAGAATCAAATTATTCGCCATATCGATAAGCTAAAAGGTATTCCAGCCACTATTGTTCATGGTCGTTACGATATGGTGTGCCCTTTAGACAATGCATGGACATTGCAGCAGCATTGGCCTGATGCGCAGTTACATATTATTCGTGATGCAGGCCATGCCTCGCGTGAACCCAGTATTATGAATGCCTTAGTGAAAGCAACAGATGATATGGCAGCATTGTTTGATGAGCCGTCACCAGCGGAATAGAGCGTGTGCAATAACGATGAGTATAAAATGAAAAAAACACTGCATTATATTTACGATCCAATGTGCAGTTGGTGTTGGGGGTTTCGGCCTGCATGGGAAAGCATTAAAGCAAGTTTGCCTGCCATTGATTCTCATATAACGGTGGGATATGTCTTGGGTGGTTTAGCCCCCGATTCTGACGAGCCCATGCCATTAGAAACGCAGCGCTATGTGCGTGAAAATTGGCAGCGTATTCAGCAGGTGATTCCAGGTACGGTTTTTAATGATGCCTTTTGGGAAAAATGTCAGCCGCGACGTTCTACGTATCCAGCATGTCGTGCTGTGATTGCTGCGGCTAAACAGGGGGCGGTCTATCAAGAAGCGATGATTCTTGCGATTCAGCAGGCTTATTATTTGTCAGCGAAAAACCCCTCCAATGACAATGTGTTATGTGAGTGCGCACAAGCGATTGGCTTGAATGTGGATGAATTTCTCGGCTCACTTCATAGTGAGCATACTCAACAGGCGCTAAAAGATAATATTGCCTATTACCATCATTTAAGGCATCAGGCGGGAGTATCGGGTTTTCCTAGCTTGGCTCTTGAGGTGGGCGATCGTTTACTATCGGTACCTATTGATTACAATAATCCAGCAATTAGCCTCGATTTTATTCGTTTAGCGCTATAACCCTGCACCAATAAAGGATAAAATGCCGCCTTTTCGTTCACTCGTTTGCGGATGCTATATAGCGCGTTATTTTGCACTACATAGTTCGCGCTTTACACGCACGTCTTTACGCACTTAATAAGAGAAATGTTATGGAACAGGTTAAGGGACAGATCAAAGGGCAGCAAACTCCCCTTTATCAGTGGCACCAATCGAATAACGGCAAAATAGTCGATTTTTCGGGGTGGGATATGCCCGTTAATTACGGTTCTCAAATCGAAGAGCATCACGCGGTTAGACAAGCTGCAGGTATGTTTGATGTGTCGCATATGACCGTAGTCGATGTAACGGGTGTAGATGCAAAAGCGTATTTACAAACGTTGTTGGCGAATGATGTTGCGCGTATTGATGGTGTGCTCGGTAAGGCATTGTACAGTGGCATGTTAAACACATCGGGTGGTGTGATTGATGATCTGATTGTTTATAATATGGGCGATGATGCTGCAGGAATACAATGGTATCGCACTGTTGTGAATTGCGGTACGCGTGAGAAAGACTTGGCATGGATGGCGGCGCAGGCGGCCACGTTTACCGTGTCTGTTAATGAGCGTGCAGACCTAGCGATGATTGCGGTACAAGGCCCGCAAGCTATTCGCTTGCATCAGCAAGTAGCCACAAGCACATTGGCCGAAAAAATACAGGCCTTGGATGTGTTTCAAGGGGTTGAGTATGAAGGCAGTTTTTATGCGCGTACTGGCTATACGGGCGAAGATGGTTTAGAAATTATTGTGCCTAATGATCATGCGCTCGCCTTGTGGGAGTCATTCATCAACGTAGGTGTGCGTGCTTGTGGTTTGGGTGCTCGTGATACATTGCGTTTAGAAGCTGGTATGAATTTATACGGCAATGAAATGGACGATGCTGTGTCACCATTGGTGGCTAATATGGCATGGACGATAGCGTGGCAACCTGAATCCCGTCAATTCTTAGGGCGTGATGCCATCACACAAGAAAAGCAGCAAGGCGTAACGCATAAATTAGTGGGTTTAGTGATGCGTGATAAGGGTGTGTTACGCGCGCATCAAAAAGTGATTGTTGTGGCCGAAGACGGTAGCGAGCTAACGGGTGAAATTACCAGCGGGACTTTTTCTCCGACTCTGGGGTATAGTATTGCGTTAGCACGGGTACCATCGAGTGTTGTTATTGGGCAGCAATGTTTGGTAGAAATACGTAATAAACGTGTAACAGTCGAAGTGACTAAGCCGTGTTTTGTAAGAAACGGTGAAGCGCTAATCTAAACAGAATTAACGGTGTTTTGTGGGTATCGCCTAGCGTTTCCAGAAAGGATCAATTGATTATTAAAAAGGTAAAAGAGAGTACAGTATGAGTGAAGTTCGTGGCGAGTTAAAATATTTGAGTTCTCATGAGTGGGCACGAGTAGAAGAAGACGGTACCGTAACGGTAGGTATTTCTGATCACGCGCAAGAAAGCTTAGGTGATGTGGTATATGTAGAGTCGCCAGAAGTGGGCACAGAAGTGTCTGCGGGTGATCAAGCGGGTGTTGTTGAATCGGTTAAAGCCGCGTCAGATATTTATTCACCCGTATCGGGCGAAGTTATCGCGGTGAATGAAGATTTAGAAGGCGAGCCAGAAGTAGTGAATAGTTCACCGTATGATGATGGTTGGTTCTTTAAGGTTAAGCCTTCGGATGTGGCTGAACTAGCTGACGCTTTAGATGCAGAAGCTTACACCGCAGCGATCGAAGACTAATATTGTTATTTTATATGGTTAAGCCACTTGGTCGTGTGCTGTAATGCAATGTTACGGCGCAAAAGTGGCTTTTTCAGGCAGTATAATGAGCCAAGCGATTGGCTCATTACTTTTCTGGCAGATTCCTAATCTCTTAAGCTCATAATCGGCCACGATTGTTCTTTGGCGAGTGCGCTGAGTGCATCGTCGGGGTCAACCGCAATAGCGATATCAGCATATTCTAATAAGGGTGCATCGTTAATCGAATCGCTATAAAACGTAGTTTCTGTGTATGTCTGCGGGCTTTCTTGTAGCCATTTCTTTAAGCGCTTAATTTTTCCTTCTTGAAAGCATGGGTCACCCACAATATTACCCGTAAAGTGGCCATTGATAAGCTCTGGATCTGTCGCTAGTAGGTGTTCAATACCTAGTGATGTCACAATAGGTTCGGCAATAAAGCGATTGGTCGCGGTGATAACTAATAAGGTATCGCCTTGCGCTTTGTGCTGCTCGATCAAGGCCGCTGCTTTGGCTTGCTTGAGAGGTGCAATATGGCTTGCCATAAATTCAGCATGTAATGTGTTGAGTTCATCCTGAGTGAGAGTGATGAGGGGAGTGAGTACAAATCGTTGATACTCAATAATATTGAGTGTTTTACGTTGATATTCGAGATAGAAGCGTTCATTTTCTTTTTGGTAATGCGCTGCATCAACAATGCCTTTTTCGACAAGAAAATTTCCCCATGTATAGTCGCTGTCGCCAGCAAGTAAGGTGTTGTCGAGGTCAAAAATAGCTAACTTCATTCAGGTTAATCCCATATATTCATCTAAAAATAAGCACGGGAGCATACCGTGAGCGGTTTTTAACGGCAAGCGTAATGTTATCTGTGGTACAGTAAAGCTATTGTATGGCTTATAATTGATTGATTAATAAGGCTATTGTGGTTTTAGATGCCTGTATGGACGCATCTGTAGGAGAATATGAGGAAAAAGCATGATTGATGAAAATGGCTATCGAGCAAATGTTGGTATCATCATCAGTAATGCCAGTGGACAAGTACTATGGGCACGTCGGGTGGGTGGCGCGAATGCGTGGCAATTTCCACAAGGCGGTGTTGATGAAGGTGAAACGCCTGAGCAAGCCATGTACCGTGAGTTATATGAAGAGGTTGGTTTATTGCCCGAACAGGTAAAAGTTGTTGCGGTCACAGCGAATTGGCTGAACTATAAATTACCCAAGCAATTTATTCGTGAATACCAATCCCCCGTATGTATTGGTCAAAAGCAAAAGTGGTTTTTATTACAATTGTTAGCAGATGACAGTGAGGTTGTGTTTGATAAAACCGCCTCGGCGGAGTTTGATTGTTGGCAGTGGGTGAGTTATTGGTATCCATTAGATCAAGTGATTGATTTTAAGCGTGATGTATATCGTCAGGCTTTAAAAGAATTGTCGCCCGCGCATAGCCATTTAGAGGCGCTTGCAAAGGTATAGGCGAAATTATTGCAATACAAGGTTATTGTATTGAAGGTTATTGCAATTGAAGATTACTGTAATAGAAAATTGCCACAATAGTATGTGGTAACAGTATGTAATAGATATAGAGTGCGGATTAAATCGATAGACAGTTAGGATAGATAGTAAAACGAATGCTAGATTCTCTTAGAAAAATTACCCAAGAAGTGAACGCTGCGCCTAGCCTGTCGGCGGCAATGGAGATTATTGTTCAGCGTATTCGTTTTTCTATGCGTACGCAGGTATGTTCTGTCTATTTGCGAGACGGGCAGGGTGATTTTGTATTGCGAGCCACCCAAGGTCTGCTGCCTGAGGCTGTAGGGCAGGTCAAAATGAGCTACAGCGAAGGTTTGGTGGGGTATGTAGCCAAGCGTGGGGAGCCTATTAACTTAGAAAATGCCGAAGGGCATTCTCGCTATCGTTATTTTCCTGAGACGGGAGAAGAGCGTTTTGCATCGTTCCTTGGTGTGCCGATTGTGCATCAACGAGAAGTGCTGGGTGTATTGACGGTACAGCAATCGGAACATCGCCGTTTTGATGATGCAGAAGAAGCATTTTTAGTGACATTGTCGGCGCAATTGTCGGGCATTATTGCTCATACAGAAGCGGTACATGGCGCTGAAGAAATCAATGAAACTTCGGTCGATCTGCGCTTTAAAGGCGTGGCGGGTTCACCGGGTGTGGCTATTGGCACTGTTGTTGTGTTTTCGCCAGAGTCTGACCTTGATAGTGTGGCCTATCAAAAGTGTGAAGATATTGATGCAGAGCTAAAATTCTTTTATACCTCACTGATCGCGGTGCGTAGCGATATTAAAGTATTGGCGAGTAAATTGGCAGACCGTTTGAGTGCAGAAGAACGCGGTTTGTTTGATGCGTATTTGGCGATGTTAGACGATACCTCGTTAGCGCGCGAAGTGACAGAAAGTATTAAGCGCGGTGTGGTTGCCCCTTATGCATGGAGTCAGGTGATTCTTCAGCATTCTAATACTTTTGCGAGTATGCACGATTCTTATTTACGTGAGCGCGCCGCTGATGTGCGTGACTTGGGCAGTCGGGTACTGGGTTATTTGCAGCAATCGTCAACGAAAGAAAAACAATATCCCGATAACACTATTTTAGTGGGTGATGAGCTAACCGCCTCTGTACTGGGCGAGGTGCCAAAAGAAAAGCTGCAAGGGCTTATTTCGGTGAAGGGATCTGGCAATTCACATATTGCTATTCTTGCGCGAGCCATGGGTATTCCTACGGTGATGGGTGCGGTGGATTTACCGTTTACACAGCTAGACGGTAAAACAGCGATCGTTGATGGTTATCGAGGCAATATTTATATTAATCCTGGTGAAGACGCGCTCAAAGAATTTAATGTGCTGATTCAGGAAGATAAAGAAATCTCTAAGCATTATGAAGGCCTGCGCGATTTACCTTCGGAAACCTTAGATCATCACCGCGTACCTTTATGGGTGAACACAGGGTTGATGGCTGATGTGTTGCGTTCTATTGAGCGTGGTGCCGAAGGTGTGGGTTTGTACCGTACTGAGGTGCCTTTTTTATTGCGCGATCGTTTTCCTACCGAAGAAGATCAGCGCAAAATTTATCGTGAGCAATTAGCAGCTTTCGCACCGCATCCTGTCACCATGCGTACATTAGACGTTGGGGGTGATAAAGCCCTTAGTTATTTTCCTATTGAAGAGGCAAACCCCTTTTTGGGTTGGCGTGGTATTCGAGTCACCTTGGATCACCCAGAGATATTTCTTGCGCAAATCAGAGCAATGATGAAAGCGTCAGAGGGGCTGAATAATTTACGGATTATGTTGCCAATGATCAGTCATACCTCGGAATTAGAAGCGGCGCAGGCATTAATTCATCGCGCTTATCAAGAGTTGCTGGAAGAAGGTCTTGATGTAGAATTACCACCCGTGGGCGTGATGATTGAAGTCCCTGCGGCGGTGTATCAAGCAAAAGAGCTAGCGGCTAGAGCTGATTTTTTATCGGTGGGCAGTAATGATTTAACGCAATACTTATTAGCGGTTGATCGTAATAATCCACAAGTGGCTGATTTATATAACTCTTATCATCCTGCGGTATTGCAAGCGTTACAATACATTGTACATGCGTCACATAGTCAGGGTACGCCCGTGAGTATTTGTGGTGAAATGGCTGGTGATCCTGGCGCGGCTATTCTGTTGATGGCGATGGGATATGATGTGTTGTCGATGAACTCGACTAATTTGCCGCGAGTTAAATCAGTGATTCGTGCAATCACATTAGATGCGGCGAAAGCATTGTTAGATAAAGTGATGACTTTGTCGGATGCCAATACGGTGACGCAATATGTTGAAGCCGAAATTAAACGTATTGGTGTAAAGGATCGCCCCAAAGCGTTAAGCGTGCACTAGCTCAGGGCTTATCTCTTGTAGTTGGTAGTCTTGGGTTTTGATTTGCTGGTTATGCTCGTTTAAATAATTTTTTTCGCTAAACATAACGGTGTTATTACTTATAGTCAGTACGGCTGATGAGCGTGTCCCGTAGTCAGGTATGCTAATAAATGCAGCAGATAAGGCTTTTTCGCGTTCATAACTTACCCCTGTGCTAGGCAATATATTATCGTTGGCAAGTGAGGCATCTTCTAAATATTCACGTAAGTTGCCGTGCAATTCTTTTGTGTCAGAAGTGAATTCTAAAGCGCGGTATAAGTAACTTTTTCCTGCATTTACTTTTGGCCACTCGCTATCGAGCAGGTGGTTACTTAAGCCATAAGTACCAGACGATAAACGGGTGATCCCTTCTTTGCGATTACTAAAGTAAAACAACTCTCGTTTTGCTTCGTTTATCTCGCCCACGAGTAAGTTGAACCCGCTGTAACGATGTTGTTTATCTTTAATGGTGTTGAGGTATTCTTCTGCGCTCATTGTGCCCGTTAAAAATTCTCGCGTAAGATCGCCTCTAGATAATGGGTTATCTACAACAATATGGGGTTCTCGCACATTTGTTAATGTGGCAAAGCGACCTGAGCGAGTTATTCCCAGCCATGTACCGCCTGCGACTAAGTCTCTTCCAGCGAACACGTCGGGATAATCGTCCCAGTAAGCTGCGGCTGCGCTAGGTCGCGCAAAAAATTCATCTCTATTGGCGGCAACAATAAGAGGGGTGTTTGAATCTGTGTTAAACGAAAATAAAACAAGGCACATGAACGGCTAAGGTCTTCTGTAGATAAACGGAAATAGTGCTAGAGTAGACGGCATATCACCGTTTAAGTTCCCTATCCGCTTAGGTGGGTGAATGACAATTATATAGTGTTATAGGGGGGAATTCATTATGGTATGATGCGTGATATTCGTTCTTTTAGATCAACGATTACTATCGTTTTATTCGGTTCTTTCTATGTTGTCATATCCTAATATCGATCCCGTCGCCATTTCTGTAGGCTCATTTCAAGTTCATTGGTATGGCATTATGTATTTGTGTGCTTTTGCCGCGGCATGGCTATTAGCGTGGAAGCGAGCTGCACGTCCCGACTCACCTTTTAAACCTTCACAGGTAGAAGACCTTATTGTGTACGGTGCCCTTGGTGTTGTGTTAGGTGGACGCTTTGGTTATGTGATGTTTTATAATTTTGAAGCGTGGATGCGCGATCCTTTGTGGCTCTTTCGTGTATGGGAAGGCGGCATGTCATTTCATGGTGGTTTATTAGGTGTTGTGTTGGCGATCTATTTATATTGCCGCCGAGTCAAAGCGCCTTTTTCTGCTAGTTTAGATTTTATTGCGCCACTGGTGCCGTTAGGGCTAGGCTTTGGTCGTTTAGGTAATTTTATTGGCCAAGAATTATGGGGGCGTGCTACCGATGCATCTTGGGGAATGGTGTTTCCTAGAGACCCTGAACAGTTAGTTCGTCATCCATCTCAATTATATCAAGCGTTTTTAGAAGGCTTGGTTCTGTTTTGCATTGTCTATTGGTTTTCTCGAAAACCTCGCCCTCGGTTAGCGGTGGGTGCCGTGTTCTTTATTTTTTATGGGATTTTCCGTTTTGCTGTAGAGTTTGTTCGTCAACCCGATGATCATATTAAGACATTGATTTTTGGTTGGATGACGCGCGGTCAATTGTTAACCATCCCGATGATACTAATAGGCATTGGTGTGCTGTGTTGGGCATACTATTCACATGCAAAAAAGCCTGAAAAACCAGAGTAGTTAATATATAAAAAAAGTAAAGAGACAGTGATATGCGACAGTATTTAGAATTGTTAGATGATGTTCTTAAAAATGGTGAGCAAAAAGGTGATCGTACCGGTACTGGTACGCTGTCTGTTTTTGGGCGACAGTACCGCCATAATTTACAAGATGGTTTTCCATTACTTACAACAAAAAAGCTACACTTTAAAAGCATCGCCAATGAACTGATTTGGTTTTTAAAAGGTGATACAAATACTCAATGGTTAAAAGAAAATGGTGTTTCTATTTGGGATGAATGGGCAACAGAAGACGGTTGCCTAGGGCCTATTTACGGTAAGCAATGGACAGCGTGGCCAACAAAAGATGGCGGTAGTATTAACCAAATTGATTATGTTGTGGATTGCCTTAAAAATAATCCGAACAGCCGTCGTATTTTGTTTCATGGTTGGAACGTAGAATATTTACCTGATGAATCGATTAGTCCACAAGAGAATGTAAAGCAAGGCCGTATGGCATTGCCACCGTGCCATCTGTTGTATCAATTTTATGTGGCCAATAATAAATTATCCGCGCAATTGTTGATTCGTAGTTCAGATTCTTTTTTAGGCTTGCCGTACAATACTGCGAGCTTGGCATTATTAGTACATATGCTTGCGCAACAATGTGATTTAGAGGTGGGAGAGGTCATTGTTACTACGGGTGATTCACATATATATTCAAATCATATTGAGCAAGTAAAAACTCAGCTAGCACGTGATACTCGACCATTGCCTCAATTAAACATTAAACGTAAACCTGATTCGATTTATGATTATTGTTTTGAAGACTTTGAAATTATCGGTTATGACCCTCACCCAAGTATTAAAGCGCCCGTTGCTATTTAAAAAGGAAAAACGATGATTACTTTATCTATTATTGTTGCTATGGCAAATAACCGTGCGATTGGCAAAGATAATCAATTGTTATGGCACCTCCCTGAAGATTTGCAATATTTTAAGCGCGTTACTATGGGTAAGCCTATTGTCATGGGACGTAAAACATTTGAGTCGATTGGGCGCCCTTTGCCAGGACGTTTAAATATAGTTATTACTCGACAAGCGGATTGGAAGCATGACGGTGTTAAGGTTGTGCACACAATTGACGAAGCGTTAAAGTTGGCCGAAGCCCAATCCATTATCGATGGCGTTGATGAAATGATGGTGATTGGCGGTGCTGAAATTTACAACACGGCCTTACCTGTTGCCGATAAATTATATGTTACCTATGTTGATACAGAGATTGATGGCGATGCTTTTTTTCCTGTAATCGATCCCTCGTTATGGACAGAAACTGCACGAGAAAGTTTTTCTGCCGATAGTTCTGCACTTCCTACTAATTCGTATGACTACGCGTTTTGTGTATTAGAAAAGCTATAAATATACTCTCTTTTTGTGGTGACGTTTTCTTGTTGTGTTGTGTCAAAGGGTGAGGGCGCGTTAACGTAAATGATGGTTTTATGCTAAAAAGTGCGCATTCATCAAGGTTGGTTTGGCTCGACACCTTAAGGGGTATTGCTATCCTTTTGATGGTGATATTTCATTTTTGTTATGATCTTCGTTATTTTTCTTATGTTGACTGGGCTGTTCCTAATGGCGATGGTTGGCGACATTTTCGTTATGCCATTCTTAGCTTATTTATTTTTTCGGCGGGCTTTAGTTTGTCGTTAGCTTATCGTACTGAATTTTATACAATAAAATTTATACGGCATATTGCTGTTTTATTGATTTCTGCCATATGTATTACGAGTGGTTCTCTGTTTTTATTTTCAGATGCTTGGATATATTTTGGTGTGCTGCATTTTTTGGTTGTGGCGTGTGTGGTGAGTGTTTTATTTGTGCAGTTTTCTAGGTTAGCGCTATGCATTGCCTGTGTTTTATTGATGGGTTCTTATGTAGAGTGGTTTCCACGCCGTTGGCCCTTTTATTTTTTTGATCACCTATTGCCTATGTATACGGAAGACTTTGTGCCGTTGTTCCCTTGGTTAGGCGTTATGTTGTTAGGCGTGGGTGCTGCGGGTTTTCGTATATTTAGGGATATAAAGGTAGCCGATAATTTTTTAGTGGCGTTGTGTACTTGGTTAGGTAAACGAAGTTTGTTTGTATACCTTTTACATCAGCCAATATTATTTGCATGTTTTATTGGTGTTTCAAAAATTCTCAAATAGTAGCAGTAATTATAATAAGTGCTATGTATATTAAATAATTTATTTGCTCCTTGTTATTCCTTATACTGTTCAAGTGATAGTAATGCTGTATTACTATCTACTACTCAACATTAAAAAGGAATTGTTTATGAAGTTAATTAAAAATGTCGTTGTTCTGGGTACGCTGTTATTACCTGTTGCTTTATCTTATGCGGGTGAGCCTGCGGATATTGGTAGTACAAAAGAAACACCACAAACCGATGGGTCAACCATTAAGAGTACTGTGAATCATGACGGTACGGTGACGGTTAAACATATTGGCAAAGATGGTAAGGTGATTAGCTCTAAAAAAGTCAAGCCGGGTGGCGGAGCGAATGTATATGATCCTAATGGTGATTGTGCGAAGGATCCAACAAAGCTGTGCTAAATATTCACGTATAGTTATGTGATATAAATAATAAAAAAGGCTTGTTTTATACAAGCCTTTTTTATTGGAAGAGACTGAAATATTAATCCAGTAAAGATAAGTCTCTTACTGCACCTTTGTCAGCACTTGTAACAAAGGCAGCATACGCTTTTAGTGCCGCAGTGACTTTTCGTGGGCGTTCTTTTACAGGCTTCCAGCCTTTCTTATCTTGCTCTACACGTCGCGCATTTAATTCTTCGTCGCTAATGAGAACATTGATAGTACGGTTAGGGATATCAATTTTAATTTTGTCGCCATTTTCGATTAAACCAATAGCGCCACCTGCTGCGGCTTCTGGTGAAACGTGGCCAATAGACAAACCTGATGTGCCGCCAGAGAAGCGGCCGTCGGTGAGTAGTGCACACGCTTTGCCTAAACCTTTTGATTTAATGTAACTGGTTGGGTACAGCATTTCTTGCATTCCCGGGCCACCGCGAGGGCCTTCGTAGCGCACGATAACAATATCACCAGCGACAACTTTATCGGCTAAAATATTTTCTACGGCTTCGTCTTGGGATTCAACAACATGGGCATTGCCTTCAAAGACAAGAATGTCTTCATCAACCCCTGCGGTTTTCACTACGCAGCCGTCTAGTGCAATATTACCGTAGAGTACGGCTAATCCACCTTCGGTGTTAAAGCAGTTGTCGAGTGAGCGAATACAGCCGTTTTCACGATCAGCATCAAGTGTTGGCCATCGTGTTGATTGGCTAAATGCTGTTTGCGTGGGAATACCAGCAGGGCCTGCTTTAAAGAACTGCATCACTTCTGATGATGGGTTGCGCATAATATCCCATTCATCTAAGGCATCTTTTAGTGATGCGCTATGCACGGTGGGTAGTGAGGTATCTAATAATCCTGCGCGATCCAATTCACCTAAAATTGCCATAATGCCACCTGCGCGGTGTACATCTTCGATATGATATTCTGGCGTATTAGGCGCTACTTTACATAGCTGAGGCACCTTATGGCTTAGGGCATCAATATCTTTCATGGTGAAATCAACCCCCGCTTCTTGTGCAGCGGCTAAGAAATGCAAAATAGTGTTGGTTGATCCGCCCATGGCAATGTCGAGACACATGGCGTTTTGAAAAGCATTGTAGGTAGCGATGTTACGCGGTAATACGCTGTAGTCATCTTGCTCATAGTGACGACGAGTAATATCAACAATGCGATGTCCTGCTTCTTTAAATAATCGCTCACGGTCAGAATGTGTTGCGAGTGTGGTGCCGTTGCCCGGTAAGCTTAAACCTAATGCTTCGGTTAAGCAGTTCATCGAGTTTGCAGTAAACATACCTGAGCAAGAGCCACAGGTAGGGCATGCGCTGCGTTCGTATTCGGCTACTTTTTCGTCACTGGCGCTGTCATCTACAGCAATAACCATGGCATCAACAAGATCTAGTTTTTGCTCGCTGAGTTTTGTTTTGCCCGCTTCCATTGGGCCGCCAGATACAAAAATAACGGGGATGTTAAGGCGCATAGCCGCATTTAGCATACCTGGTGTGATTTTGTCGCAATTAGAGATGCATACCATGGCATCGGCGCAATGCGCATTCACCATATATTCTACTGAATCGGCAATAATGTCTCGCGAGGGCAAGCTGTACAGCATGCCATCATGACCCATGGCAATACCGTCATCTACGGCAATGGTATTAAATTCTTTTGCAACACCGCCAGCAGCTTCGATTTCGCGGGCAACAAGCTGCCCCATATCCTTTAGGTGTACGTGCCCAGGTACAAACTGGGTAAAGGAGTTTACAACGGCAATAATGGGTTTTTGAAAGTCGTCATCTTTCATTCCAGTCGCTCGCCAAAGCGCGCGAGCTCCCGCCATGTTGCGTCCAGCGGTAGTGGTTTTAGAGCGATAAATAGGCATGATCTTTCTCGATAGTGGGGTAATGAGTGATTATTATAAAGTGAATTAGAGTGTTGCGTAAAATGAGATATTTGCAAGGCAATATACTGTTTTTTGCAATATTATTGCGATGACACATGACTAGCGCGATCCCCCGCTAGCCATGTGTTTGCTTATAAGCCTTTAACAAAAATTTTCGAGTTACGGTGATAGTTGTAAATGGTTTGTTTTTCTTGAGGCAATATTTCAAGTGATGACTCAACAAAGCCTTGCTCTAAAAACCAGTGTGCAGTTTGTGTGGTGAGTACAAATAGTTGGGTCATTTTAAGTTTGCTGGCTTGCTTCTCTATGTGAGAGAGTAATTTAGCGGCTTTACCTTGGTTTTGGTAGTCGGGGTGTGTGATCATGCAGGCCAGTTCACCCGCATTATCTTGTACGAAGGGGTAAAGCGCTGAGCAGGCGATAATTGTTCCGTCAATTTCCATGACCGTAAAATGTCCAATTTCTTGCTCCAGTAGTTCACGTGAGCGCCTCACGAGTACGCCTTTGGCTTCTAGCGGCTCGATAAGTTCTAGAATACCGCCTACATCATCAATGCGCGCACGTCTGATGGTTTCGTAGCTATCACGATGTACCATGGTGCCAAAGCCGTCACGGGTAAATAATTCTTTGATGAGTGCGCCATCGTCAATATAGCTAATAATCTGTGCGCGGTTAACGCCTTGGTCGCACGCTTTATAGCAGGCTTTAAGTGAAAAGTGGCTGTCGGTGGTTTCTTTTTTTAGTAGAAGTTTTTCACACTGCAGTAACGTTAATTGCTTTTGTAATTCACCATTGTCATTGAGTACACCATTTTCTTTAGTGAAGGCGATAATTTTATCGGCATTTAGTTCGATCGCAATGCGAGTCGCCACTTCGGTATAAGTGAGATTAAATATCTCTCCTGTCACCGAATAGCCCAGAGGGGATACAAGGGCGATGGAGCCATTAAAGAGTACTTCATCAATGCCATGAATATCGACGCGTCTGACTTTTCCTGTGTGTTGTAAATCAACACCATCAACAATGCCTCTTGGCATTGCAGTAATAAAATTTCCACTTCTTACTTGTAGCTCTGCATTGTGCATGGGTGAGCTGGGTAGACCCGTTGATAACGCGGCTTCAATTTCAAAGCGTGTGGTGCCAATGGCTTCGATAAGATGTTGTAGTGATTCGGCATCCGTAATACGGCATCCGTGGTGTATCTCACTATTAATGTTGTTTGCTTGAAGCTTTTTGTCAATTTGTTGACGCGCGCCATGAACCAAAACAATGCGCACGCCTAAGTTATTCAGCAAGGCAATATCGTGAACAATGTTGGCAAAATTACTATGTGTTATTGCAGCACCCGGTAGCATTAAGACAAAGGTTTTACCTCTATATGCTTTGATATAAGGTGATGTTTGTCTAAAAGAGGATACGTGGTCAGGGCTATCGGTCATTACTATCAGTTCGCAAAGTGTTTAACGGGTTAATATCAGAGAGAAATTAAAACACAGACGTTCTATCGGCGTCTATGAGAAAGTGCTAAGCAAGAAATTGAGAGGCTAACTCTTTTGCGCTGAGAGGTTTCGAATATAGAAAGCCTTGGCCGTAATTACAGCCAATGAGTTTGATAATATCGTATTGTTTTTTGGTTTCAATGCCTTCGGCAATGACTTGTAAATTCAGCTTGTGCGCCATAGCAATAATGGCTTCACATAAAATTTCTTCATTGGAGGCGTGTTGAATGTTATCAATAAATGATTTATCAATTTTTAAATAATCAATGTCTAATCGCTTAAGGTAGGCGAGCGATGAATAGCCTGTGCCAAAGTCATCAAGAGCCACTTGTATACCGCTATCTCTCAGTTGTAGTAGCAGCTTGGTGGTATGCTCCGATGTATCTAATAATAAGCCCTCAGTGATTTCAATAATTACCGCATCGCTTGATAGCTTGGCATCTAGTAGCTGTTGTTGCCATACCGTTAATATGTCATTGCCTTCTCGAAAATATAAGGGGGATGCATTAATACTGACCTGAATGGTGGAGTCATACTTTTCTTGCCAGTGTTGAATAGTGCGAATCACTTCAGAAAATAACCAATAGCCGATAGCATCAATGAGTCCATTTTCTTCGGCAATAGGAATAAATTCGGTTGGCGACACGATACCGCGCATGGGGTGTTTCCAGCGTAGTAGCGCTTCTACTTTTTTTAGCGTGTCTTCCTGAAAACAAAAAATAGGTTGGTACTCAATATAGAGCTCACCATTGGCAATGGCTGAATGTAAATCCCTACTGAGTTCTATGCGGTCGAGCGCTTTTTCTTGCATAGAAAGAGTAAAAAATTGAAAGCAATTTCGTCCGTTTGCCTTTGCTGCTTGCATGGCTTGATTTGATTGGGTCAATAGCGTGTCAGCATCGCTAGTGTGCTGCTTAAATAAGCTAATGCCTATGCTAGCAGAAGAGAATATTTTATGGGCTCCAATAGAAAATGGGGTGGAGAGAGTATCGAGTATATTATGAGCCAGTGTTTGAATAGTTGATGTGTGCTGCTTGTAAGGAATAAGCAAACAAAAGCTATCGCCGCTGATACGCCCAGCTGTGCCGTTATCGTCGTTGCAAAGCCGATTAATGCGTTGGCTAATCTCTACTAGTAACGCGTCGCCCGTCGAATGGCCAAAAGCATCATTCACCTCTTTAAAATTATCAATATCTAAATAAATAACAGCAAAGTGCTCGTTGCTTGCTTCACACTGTTGTATAAACTGGTGTAATTTTTTATATAAATAATGTCTGTTTGCTAATTGCGTGAGCGAGTCATAGTTGGCTTGATACCAAATGGTTTCTTTAGCTTTTTTCTGTTCGCTAATATCTTTAGATAGCACAATGATATATTCGTTGCGATCAACCTCGATATGATTTAAGTGCATTTCTACGGGGTAGATATTGTTATCTTTGTGTCGTTGAGAGCCATAATGGATAATACTTTTTGTATTTCGTATGGTGGCAATGTTTTTGTCCCAACGATTATCTCTTTGTAATTCGGGCTCAATATCAAAAATGCGTAAATTAAGAATTTCTTGGTAGCTATACCCGAGTTTTTTACAGCCATTGATATTGGCATCTAGCATATTGCCCGTTTTTGGATCTACGATAAACATCGCCTCTTGGGACGAGTTGATCATGTGGCGAAACAGGTCTACCGACTTTTCAATTTTCTTTTGGTTGTCTATATTGATGATTTGGGCGACAAAATATTTTGCATTGCTGTTTGCATCAGGTAAGGCAACAATAGATATTAACCCTAAAATAGTGCGGCCATTTTTATGCGCATAGCGTTTTTCGGTCACAATGGGAATGTTAGGTTGGCTGATGAGCCTTTCGCGAATGCGTTTGTTTTGTTCTATATCGTCGGGGTGAGAAATAATGATGTGCGGCTGATATATTTCTTCTTCGCTATAGCCCAATATATTTCTTAGGGCTGCATTTACATAAATGAAACGGCCATCTGTGTGTGAGATGATCATCCCTACTGGTGCTAATGCAATAATTGATGCTAAGTCATTAGCGGCTAATGTATCTTGGATAGGTTGAGAATTATTCATTTAATTCTGTTAACGCTACGGATATTTTTTTGATGCTTTTAGTTTAATACTTCCTTTTCATGTTGTACATAAAATACTTAGACGAAAAAGATCTATGCGTTAGTGACTATTTATTTTTATCTATAATAAAAATAAATAGTCACTGTAACAATGTGATGAATGTAAAAAACTAGCGGTATTATTTATGTTGTGGATAAGATTTATGGATAGGGTTTATGGATAGAATTAATAGATGAAACGCATAAATTGTATTTATAAATAGGCTGATAGTAGCGATTTATACAGTATTTTTTCTACATTAATTTTTCACGTAGAGTGAGCCTATTGTTAACGTCGTTTCTATAAAAATTCTCAGTGTGCGGTGCAAGTTTTAGTGCAAATAACTAGCGGGTTACTACTTGTGTAAGCCTGTGTGTTAGGTGCAATATTTATTGATCAGCCCTTGTAAGGTTTTTACTGCGGGTGCTATTTGGTCGAGGGCAATAAATTCATTGGGCTGGTGTGCCTGATCAATAGAGCCTGGCCCCATAACGACCACATCCATTCCCATGGCTTGAAAAAAAGGCGCCTCTGTTGCAAAGGCGACACTATCGGAATGCATTCCTGTGAGTTTTTCAACAGTTTTGATAAGTTCGGAATCGGCGGCTTGCTCAAATGCATCAACGCCTTTAAAAAGCGATTCTCGCTCAATAATAATATTGTTTTTTTCAGCAATAATAGAGAGTTCTTTATCAATGTCTTCACGTAGGCCATCTAAAGACATGCCGGGTAGGGTGCGTAAATCAAATTCTAATTTGCAATGTCCGCAAATGCGATTTGGGTTGTCACCGCCATGAATACAACCCAGATTTAATGTAGGTACATCAATAATAAAGCCTTTGTTTGTATATTGTTTTTGTAGCCGTTGGCGAAAATGTTTAAGTTCACTAATTACATCGTGCATAACGTCTAAGGCATTGTTTCCGAGGTCGGGATTCGAAGAGTGCCCAGATTTTCCCTGAATGTGAATAGATTCCATACCAATCCCTTTGTGCATACGAATTGGTTGCATGCCTGTTGGCTCGCCAACAATGGCATAACGTGCTTTAGGGATGGGGTGATCCATGAGTTCGCGAGCACCTGTCATTGATGTTTCTTCATCAGCGGTGGCAAGAATAATAATTGGCTCTTTGAGAGTACGTGTTAAAAAGGGTTGCACCGCTGCGAGTACGGTGGGGAAAAACCCCTTCATGTCTGTTGCGCCTAAACCGTAAGCGCGATCATTTTCAATATGCAGTGTAAAGGGGTTATGAGCCCACTGCTTCTCGTCGTAGGGAACGGTATCTGCGTGTCCAGCAAATACCAGTCCCCCTTGATTATTCTGGGACTGGCCGAAAGTGGCAATAAGATTGGCTTTGTTGCTTTGCCCTTTTAAGGGCTGTATATCAACGGTAAACCCAATATCTTTCAGCCAGTTGGCGAGTAAATCAATGACTTGTCGATTACCCATGTCTAACTTAGGGTTAGTACAGCTAACAGAAGGTGTTGCGACGAGTTGTGCGAGCTGTTCACTAAATTGTTTTTCGTTAATAGACATATAATCTCGATTGTTGTGGATTGATAGCGTCTGTAGTACGGTAATCGTTATACGGTAATGCATGTGTCTGTAGTTAGCTATTTAGACATTAGTTAGACGTTAGCCATTTAAACACTATATGTAGTCATTTAGACATTATAGTTAGGCGCTATGATTTATGCATTATGATGAAAAATAATAACAGGAATCGATTGTGGTAGTGAAAGAAGTTGCTGAAAAAATAATAGATTTGCGTGGTTGCGTGGATGAATTGTTGCAAGACGGCCGTCTAAGCCAGTCTGATGCGAATATTATTACCAGTAAAACCCGTACGCGGGAGCAGTCGGCTATGCACCCACTCAATTATATTGGCTCACTCAAATTACCTGATCAATTATTGGCAAATACCTTTTTAGATGAAAATGCCCTGTGTGAATGGTTGAGTGCCAAGAGTCAGGTGCCATTGTTTCAGATAGATCCGCTTAAAATCAATGTGAGCCAAGTGACTGACGTAATGTCATTTGCTTTTGCACAGCGTCATCATATTTTGTGTGTAAATGTTAATCATCATGAAGTGACCGTGGCGACCTCTCAGCCTTATATTTCAGGCTGGGAAGAACAGTTAGCGCATATTGCAAACAAACCCATTAAAAAAGTATTTGCAAACCCTGAAGATATTCGTCGCTATACCGTAGAGTTTTACGCATTATCGCGTTCAGTATTTGGCGCCACAGGGATTGCAGGCAACTCGTCTGCGGTGACTAACTTTGAGCAACTGCTGGAATTGGGAGATTTAAAAGATCCTGAGGCGAATGATCAGCATGTTGTGAATATTGTGGATTGGTTGCTGCAATATGCGTTTGATCAACGAGCCAGTGATATTCATATTGAACCCCGTAGAGAAGTCTGCCGATTACGCTTTCGCATTGATGGGGTATTGCACCAAGTTTATGAGCTGCCTGTGGCGGTTTCTATTGCGGTTGTGTCGCGCTTAAAAATTTTAGGGCGTATGAATGTTGCAGAAAAACGCAAACCACAAGACGGGCGAATTAAAACCAAGCGTGTTGATGATAGTGAGGTTGAACTGCGTTTATCAACCTTGCCCACGGCCTTTGGTGAAAAAATGGTGCTGCGTATTTTTGATCCTGATGTATTGCTGCGTAGCTTTAATGAGCTAGGTTTGCTGGGGGATGATCAAGATCGCTGGAATACAATGACAGCTAAGCCCCACGGCATCGTATTGGTAACAGGGCCTACGGGTTCGGGTAAAACGACCACCTTGTATTCATCACTTAAGCTGCTGGCGACCGATGAGGTTAATGTGAGTACGATCGAAGACCCTATCGAAATGGTGGAAGAAAGCTTTAACCAAACACAGGTGCACTCAGCCATAGGTTTAGATTTTGCGGCGGGCGTACGTACGTTACTGCGTCAAGACCCCGATATTATTATGGTGGGTGAAATTCGCGATAATGAAACAGGGCAAATGGCAATACAAGCAGCGCTAACAGGGCACTTAGTGTTATCTACGCTGCATACTAATGATGCACCTACAGCGATTACCCGCTTGCTTGATCTGGGCTTGCCGAGTTTTCTAATTCGCTCAACAGTTTTAGGGGTGATGGCGCAACGTTTGGTTAGAACCTTGTGCCCCCATTGTAAGGAAGAGCACGATATTTCTAAGCAGGAATGGAATGACCTTGTTAAACCGTGGAAAGCACCTAAGCCTGAAAAAATTTATCGCCCTGTTGGCTGTTTAGAATGTCGCAATACAGGATATTTAGGTCGGCAAGGTATTTATGAGGTGATGCCACTCAGCGATAGTTTGTCTCAGCTTATCGATGATCGTTGTGATTTATTAATGTTACGTAAACAAGCCATGAAAGAAGGTATGCGTAGCTTGCGTTTGTCGGGTGCGCAAAAAATTGCGGCTGGTTTAACAACCATAGAAGAGGTGTTGCGCGTTGCGCCACCAGTAGATTTGGATGCGTAGGCAATAAGTAAAAATAAAAAAATAGCGAGAAACTCTCGCTATTTTTTTGCATGATGCTTAGTGTAATTTTAAGCGTGGTCGTAACACATTGTTAATTTTATCAGCCACCATCATAAGCGATGCTTTAATCCAACCATGCAATGCAATTTGATGCATTCTATACAGTGAAACATAAGCTAGACGTGCGATTTTTCCGCGTACATTAAACGTATCTCCCCGTACAAGATTTCCCATTAATACCCCTACGGTTGAAAACTCACTCAGTGAAATTAACGAGCCTTTATCGCTGTATTTAAAGTCGATAAGAGGTTTGTTTTTGGCTGTACGAACTAAATTTTTACCAACTACCATGGCCATTTGATGCGCCGATTGTGCACGCGGCGGTACCCAACGTTTTTCATCGAGCGCAAAGCCTGCGCAATCGCCAATAGCGTATATGCATTCATCATTGGTTGTTTGTAAATGTTTATTTACAATGACTTGATTGATGCGATTGGTTTCTATGCCTTCAATTTCAGACATAAATTCAGGTACTTTAATACCTGCCGCCCATAGCAACATATCGGCTTCAATACGTCCGCCATCGGCAGTAATAAATACGTTTGGCTCGGCTTTGGCGACTTGAGTATTTAATTGAATGTCTGTGCCTAAAGCGGCAAGGTCGGTCAGTACACTGTTTGATACTTTTTCGGGGAGCGCAGGCAGTAAGCGTGGACCCGCTTCTAATACGGTAACGCGTAGGTTTTCATCTTGAATACGATCAAGGCCATAAAGTGAAAACAAATTACGCGAGTTGAATAATTCTGCAGCTAATTCAACGCCCGTTGCGCCACCACCTACAATGGCAACGTGTAATACGGCGGCGGGGTCATCAATTAAGCGGCGATTAAGATTAATAAATTGGTTTACGAGACGATCGTGAAAGCGCACGGCTTGTTGGGTACTGTCCAAAAACTTACAGTGATCACGTACACCTGGTACGCCAAAATCATTGGATGAACTACCAATTGCCATGACTAGATGATCATAAGGTTCTTCTCGTTGCGGTAAAATTTCGCGTTTCTCTTCGTCTAATACAGGGGCGAGTTGAATGACTTTTTTATCGCGATTAACCCCTGAGAATGTGCCGAGTTTAAAGCGAAAGTTGTGTGCATGTGCGTGAGCGCGATAACTAACGGAATCAATTTCGGCATCTAAGCTGCCCGCCGCCACTTCGTGTAATAAGGGTTTCCATAAGTGGGTTGCGTTACGGTCAATTAGCACTATTTCATGCTGCTCGGAACGACCCAGTTTGTTGCCTAGAAACGTTGCTAGCTCTAAGCCGCCAGCGCCACCACCTACAATCACTACTTTCATATATTCACCTAGTACTCATATTTGTTGAGCAATTATACCCTTTTGATTGTAAGGATATAGAGAACTTTAGTACTTTCGCACAGATTTTTCGTTCGTACTATGCGGTCGTTGTTTGTGTGTTGACGATTATTTGCGGTGTTTCTATTTTTAACTATGCTTAATAAGACCAAAGTCTATATGTGTGGTTGAGGTAACGGAAATAGCGGAGGCAATAGTGTGATGTTGAAGTTTATAGATTCTTTATTTGATCGTGCAGCAAAACGTCTTGCGGAAAATATGTGCTGCAATATGGACGTGGCACAAAAACATCGAATGATGCGTGAGGAGCAAGAGCGAAACGATATGGCATTGTCGTCGTCACGGCTTGGCTCATGTGAGGCTTTAGGTACTCGCAAAAACGCGTTTTTTGTCGCTTAAATCCTCCTCTCGTAGCGCCCTGTAGCGATACCCATTACAATAGGGATCCGCTTCTTTGTGCTCGAGATTTTATGCCTACGATTACAACTTTTTTTAGTCAGTATCTACCCGAAACATTACAGTCAGAAGGTGAGCGTGTAAGTGCTAGCTTACTTGCTGTTATTGATGATAAGCAACAAGACAAGCTATATTCTTTACTCAATCAATCCCCTGCATTAGCCGAGCAGTGCGTACGTTCACTGGTGGGCAGTGCTTTTATTCTCGATAGCTGTTGTCGTGATCCGAATATATTATTTCATTGGCTGCTCGTTGATGTGCCATTTGCGCCCTTATCGGCGGTGCGCATTGTTGAGATGGCAGAATTATCTTGCTGTGATTGTGTGACGGTAGATGAATTAGATCAGGCCTTACGTGTATTGCGTCGTCGCCTTATGGTTGCCATTGTGTGGCGAGATTTGAATAACCTCTCTGATTTTAGTGAGGTGTGTCAATCAATGACCGCAATGGCCGAGGCCTGTATCCAGCAAGCAGTAGATTTTCATTACCGTGAATTATCTCTTAAGCACGGTGTACCTCACTCGGCGACTCAGCCGTCGTTGCCACAAACATTTCTTGTATTAGGAATGGGTAAATTGGGTGGGGCTGAGTTGAATGTATCGTCAGATATTGATTTGATCTTTGCCTTTCCTGAGTCGGGTCAAACCGATCATGCGACCCGCCCTTTAGATAATCAGCAATTTTTTACTCGTGTAGGTCAGCGAGTGATTAAAACATTGAATGAAAGTACCTGTGATGGCTTTGTGTTTCGTGTTGATATGCGCTTGCGGCCTTATGGTCAAAGTGGTGCTTTGGTCAGCAGTTTTGCAGCCCTAGAAAATTACTATACAACGCAGGGGCGTGATTGGGAGCGTTTTGCGGCGATTAAGGCTCGTGTAGTGGCTTGTGCAAACTTGCCAGATCCAGAGCAATCGCTGCTGTGTCAGCGTGAAGCAATTGATGCGTTGAATAGCATATTGCATCCTTTTGTTTATCGCCGTTATACCGATTTTTCGGTGATTGAATCTTTGCGCAAATTAAAAGCAATGATTGTTCAAGAGGTGCGTCGTAAAGGCATGGCGGGTAATGTGAAGTTGGGCGCGGGGGGCATACGTGAGCTTGAATTTATTGCGCAATCATTTCAGTTAATACGCGGTGGACGAGAACCGCACTTGCAAGAGCGGCATTGGTTGAGTGTGATGACGCAATTAGATCAAGACCATGTGTTTGATGATGGTATTGCTGATCGCTTACGTTCGGCGTATTTATTTTTACGTAAAACAGAACATGCCATTCAGTATTATCAAGATCAACAAACACAGCAATTACCAGTGGATGAGCAGCAACAAACTATTTTGGCGTGGGTGCTGGGTTTTGATAGTTGGGATGCCTTGCTTATTCATTTGGATGCTCACCGAGCAGTTGTTAGCGAGCAATTTCAATCAGTTATTGCGGCGCCGCAGGAGCAGTCGGTAGAAGATGATGTCAGTGATGAATGGCTACCTTTATGGCAGCATGATATGTCTGATGAGCAGAATAATGCTTTGTTTGCGGCACTGCTTAAAGATAATCAGTGTCAGCACCCCGAGGTTATTCTGCAACAGCTAGAGCAGTTGCGTAATAGCTGGGGTGTGCGTCAGTTGTCGGCCTCTGCGCGAGAAGCGGTTGATCGTTTGGTACCGCAATTATTGGCAACAGCCATGTCGTTAGAGCAGCCCGATATTGTCATACAGCGTATGCTGGAATGGTTAGAAAAAATTGTTGGGCGTAGTAGTTATGTGACATTTCTATTAGAAAACCCGTCGGTTTTGCGGTTGTTAGCCGTGTTGTTTCAGGGCGGGGTATGGATTTCTGAATTACTAGGGCAAATGCCATCGTTACTTGATGAGTTACTCAATACCGAAAGTTTATATACCTTGCCGAGTAAGGCAGAGCTACAAGATGAGCTGCGTGTGCGTTTATTGCGAGTTGAGCCTGATGATATTGAGGCGTCAATGGAGGTGTTGCGTTACTTCAAGTTGGCGCATAGTTTACGAGTGGCTGCGAGTGATTTGGCGGGAACATTACCGCTAATGAAGATTAGCGACTATCTCACATGGATTGCGGAAACGGTGCTAGAGCAGGTGCTTATACTTGCATGGAATCAGTTGCGAACTCGACATGGCGTGCCGAGTATGGGCGATGGGCATGAAATTGTGGGTGCCGATAATGATTCTGCGGTGCCTGGCTTTTTGATTGTTGCTTATGGCAAGTTAGGCGGCATCGAATTAAGTTATAGCTCTGACCTCGATTTAGTCTTTATTTATAAGGCAGATGCACAGGGTATGACCAATGGTGAAAAACCCGTCGATAATCAGACGTTTTATATCCGTTTAGGCCAAAAAATTATTCATATTCTTAATACGCGTACCTTGTCGGGCGCTTTGTACGAAGTGGATATGCGCTTGCGTCCCTCGGGCAATTCGGGTTTGCTGGCAAGCTCTATGGCGGCATTTTCACGTTATCAATTACATGATGCGTGGACATGGGAGCATCAGGCCTTGGTGCGTGCTCGTGCTGTGGCAGGGGATGTCGCATTGGTGCAAGAATTTAATGACTTACGCCGACAAGTGCTTGCTCAGCCTCGTTCTACTCCTGAATTAAAGGCCGAGGTGATTAAAATGCGGGAGAAAATGCGTGAGCATTTAGGTTCATCGAGTGGAGCGCATCGTCGAGATCAGCGAGAAAAACAAAAAAACACCGAGAAAAAGCCATTATTTCACCTTAAGCAAGATGCGGGTGGTATCGTCGATATTGAATTTATGGTTCAATACGCTGTTTTGGCTTTGGCGCATCAGCGGCCAGAAATGATGGCGTTTACGGATAATATTCGCATACTTGAACGGATGCAGTTAGATAACTGTATTGGCGAAGACCAAATTGCCAATATGATTGAAGCTTATAAGGCTTACCGTGAAATTTCACATCGTTTGGCACTGCAAAAACAACCGTCGTTAATTACGGAAGATCAGTTTTTATCGTATCAATTATCTGTGAAACGACAGCAAGTGCAGACCTTATGGCAGCAAATAGTGTGTAGTAATGATGTGCCCTGTTTATAACTCGTTTTTTTGATTTAGGAGAATTCTATGTCATTTGCCGATCGCGATGGCGTTATTTGGTTAGATGGTGAAATGGTGGATTGGCGCGAGGCTAAAGTCCATGTTTTAACACATACACTGCATTATGGTATGGGCGTTTTTGAAGGTGTTAGAGCTTACGAAACGGATCAAGGCCCCGCTATTTTCCGTTTACAAGAGCATACGGATCGTTTATTCAACTCTGCCAAAATTCTCGACATGGCAATGCCTTTCTCGAAAGAAGAGTTAAACCACGCGCAAATACAAGCGGTTAAGCAGAATAACTTAAATAGCGCGTACTTACGCCCTATGTGTTTTTACGGTTCTGAAGGCATGGGTTTACGTGCTGACAACCTCAAAACACACGTTATGGTGGCTGCATGGGCTTGGGGTGCGTATTTAGGTGAAGACGGTATTAATAAAGGTATTCGTATTAAGACGTCATCTTTCACACGTCATCATGTCAATGTCACTATGTGTAAAGCCAAGGCCAATGGCAACTACATGAATTCAATGATGGCATTACAAGAAGCATTGCGTGATGGCTATGATGAAGCGATGTTATTAGATGTGGATGGTTTTGTTGCTGAAGGCAGTGGCGAAAATATTTTTCTTGTGCGTAATGGCGTGATTTATACACCAGATTTAACCTCTGCATTAGATGGTATTACTCGTAATACTATTTTTGTGTTAGCAAAAGAATGCGGTTATGAGATTGTTGAGAAACGTATTACCCGTGACGAGGTCTATATTGCTGACGAAGTGTTCTTTACGGGCAGTGCTGCCGAAGTGACCCCAATTCGTGAGGTTGATAACCGTGTGATTGGTAATGGTGGTCGTGGCCCCATTACTGAGAAATTACAAACATTATATTTTGATGTAGTGCATGGTCGCAGCGAAGCGCATAAGGGCTGGTTAACATTGTGTGAGTAATTTACACAAACTGGCGTAAATTTATGGGGTTTGTCGTTAACCGTAAAATGAATGCCTTCGGTAATTAGTTTCCAGAAATAAATAGCAATGAGAAATACTATGGCACACTCTTACATTGAACAGCTTGATGAACATATTGCGGTAATGGATATGGCTCGTGAGTTGGCACCGATGGTGGAATCGGTAGGGCAGCGTTGGGTCGATGCTTTAGCTAGTGGCGGCAAAATATTGCTAATGGGCAATGGTGGAAGTGCTGCCGATGCCCAGCATATTGCTGCTGAACTGGTGGGTCGATATTTGTGTGAGCGTAAAGGTCTGCCTTCTATAGCATTAACAACGGATACATCGATCTTAACTGCGGTAGGGAATGACTATGGCTATGATGCTGTATTTTCTCGTCAAGTAGAGGCATTAGCCCAACCGCAAGATGTTGTTGTGGGTTACTCAACCAGTGGCAACAGCACCAATGTGTGTGCTGCGATACAGGCCGCTAAAGATGTGGGTTGTTATACCGTAGCATTAACAGGAGAAAGCGGCGGACAATTACTGAATACCGTGGATGCTTGTATTCGTGTTCCATCGTCTTCAACACCGCGTATTCAAGAAGTTCATGCATTTGTTGGCCATATGTTATGTGCCATTGTTGATGCGAGTTTTACCCATAGTGCCGAATGATAGCTAAATGATGAAAGTTGCGTTTCTTGATCGCGATGGTGTGATTAATAATGACACTGGCTATGTTCATAAAATAGAAGACTTTAGCTTTGTTGATGGGTGTGTTGCAGCGTTAACATTATTGCAGCAAAAAGGTTTTGCGTTGATTATTGTCACTAACCAATCAGGCATTGGGCGTGGTTATTATACCGAGCAAGACTATCAACAATTAACCCAATGGTATGTTAGTGAACTCTCTCGTCAGGGCGTTAATATCACCGACGTTTTTCATTGTCCCCATGCGCCAGAAGATGAATGCGATTGTCGTAAACCAAAAGCAGGATTGTTTTTGCAGGCTGCGAGTCAGCATGATATCGATTTTTCGGCATCGATGATGGTAGGCGATAAAACCTCAGACATAGATGCAGCGACGGCAGTGGGTATTCCCCATACATATTTGTTGCAAGAAAATGGTAGATACACTCGATTGCTCGATTGTGCTCAGCACATAACATAAAACTTAAAGAATACGTAAATGAAAATATTAGTGACAGGTGCCGCGGGCTTTATTGGCTCTCATGTTTCGCAAGCATTATTGGCGCGTGGCGATGATGTTGTGGGTATTGATAATCTCAATGATTATTATGACGTAACGTTAAAAGAGGCGCGTTTACAATGGATTGCCGATACCAAAACACAGGGTACGTTCACTTTTCATAAAATAGATATTGCTGATCAGCAGGCTATTGATCAGCTGTTTGCCGCCGAAGCTTTCGATAAAGTAGTAAATTTAGCCGCGCAAGCGGGTGTACGCTATTCGATAGAAGCGCCGCGTGAATATATTAATAGTAATATTATGGGCTTCACCAATATTTTAGAAGCGTGTCGCCATCATGAAATTAAGCATCTCGTATACGCATCGTCTAGTTCAGTTTATGGTGCGAATGAGTCGATTCCTTTTGCGGTAACAGATAATGTAGATCATCCCGTTTCATTGTATGCAGCGACTAAAAAAGCGAATGAATTAATGGCGCATACATATAGTCATTTATATGGGTTTTCTACAACGGGTTTACGTTTTTTTACTGTTTATGGCCCATGGGGGCGTCCTGATATGTCGCCGTTTTTATTTGCAGATGCCATTATCAATAGTAAGCCGTTAAAAGTGTTTAACTACGGAAATCACCGTCGTGACTTTACCTATATTGACGATATTGTTGAAGGTGTTGTGCGTGTATTAGATATTAATGCAACGGGAAATAGTACATGGTCTGGCGAAAATCCTGATGCGAGTAGCAGTAAAGCACCGTGGAAAGTGTATAACATTGGTTGCAGTAATCCTGTAGGTTTATTGGATTATATTACAACGTTAGAAAAAGCATTTGGTAAAACAACAGAAAAAGAGCTGCTGCCTTTGCAGCCAGGTGATGTACCTGATACTTACGCAGATGTGCAGGCATTAATTGATGATGTTGGTTATCAGCCAGCTACATCTTTAGATGCGGGTGTGGAAAAATTTGCATCATGGTATAAAGCCTTTTATAACGTGTAAATGATTAGGTCATCAAATATATGAAAACAATAATAGATTATGCGGCGATAGAAAATGTATCGGTTAATCAGGCCCCGTATCCTTATTTTGGTATTGAAAATGTGTTTGCTGAAAGTAGCCATCAAGCATTGTTAAATGATTTTCCTACGATTAACAATGGCGGCAGTTTGCCTTTAGATGCGATAACAGTGGAAGGCGAGCTTGCACGCTTAGTGGATGAAATTAAAAGTGATCAGTTTCGCCAAGTGATGGCGAAAAAATTTGACGTAGACCTAGATGATAAACCAATTGTGATTACTGCTCGTGGCTTTTCTCGTCAGCGAGACGGGCAAAATCATACGGATTCAAAAACAAAACTCATTACTGTATTGCTCTACGTGAACGATGGTTGGGAAAGCCCTAATGGTCGTTTGAGAATGCTTAATGGGGATGATATTAATGATTGTGTTGCTGAATTTTCTTCATCTATTGGTCAGATGATTGCGTTTAAAGTTACGGATAATTGCTGGCATGGTTATCAATCGTATGAAGGTCAGCGACAATCATTGCAAATTAATTATTTGGTTGAAGAAAAATACACTAACCATCATGTGTATCGCCATAAAATTAGTGCATTTTTTAAAAAAATAGCGGCCTTTGTCTCTCGTTAATATCTAACCCTCTGTTGTAATAACTACTGTTGTCAAAAAATATGCGTGTACTGATTATTAAGTTAACTTCTATGGGTGATCTGATGCACGCATTTCCAGCGCTAACGGATGCGGTAAAGTATATCCCTGCAATCAGTTTTGATTGGGTGGTTGATGAGAGTTTTGCCGAGGTACCTCAGTGGCATCCCGCGGTAAATAAAGTGATTACTACTGCGCATCGCCGTTGGAAAAAAAGTATGATTCATACTTATAAAAACGGTGAGTTTGGTCAATTTTATCGCACGCTTAATCATGATGATTATGATGTGGTGGTTGATCTTCAAAGTAATTTAAAAAGTGCATGTGTGTCATGGTTGCGACGTGGCCCTGTACATGGTTACGATAAAAACACCTGCCGTGAAAAGCCCGCGCATTGGGCGTACAAAAGGCAATATACTATTCCTTTGCATCAGCATGCCATTGAGCGTCAGCGTCAGTTATTTGCTAAAATTTTTGGCTATGCATACCCATCTACACCGTCTGATTACGGTGTAGATTTGTCCGCTTGCCAGTTGCCTAATGATACGTTGCCAGAAAAGTATGTAGTCTTCGTTCATAATGCGAGTTGGCCAACAAAATTATGGCCTGTAGAATATTGGCAGGCATTAATCACAAAGGTTACATCTGCGGGATATTCTGTGCTGTTACCGTGTGGTAGCGATGAAGAACATAAGCGGGCGCAAACGATAGCAAATGGTAATGCAGATGCTATTGCGTTACCCAAAATGCCGTTAAATGCGATGGCAAGTATCTTGTCTCATGCGCAAGCAGCCGTATGTAGTGATACGGGCTTGGCGCATATGGCTGCGGTGACATCAACCCCCGCTATTACATTATATGCCGTGACGGATACCGTGCTAATCGGTACTGTGGGTGATAAGCAGCAGCATATTATCGCTGATAATAGTCAGCATCGTGCCGCCATGAGTGATATTAGTGTTGCCCATGTTTGGGAAAAATTATCTGTTTTGTTGTAAAGCAGATGTTATAAGAGAGTATGACGAGAAAAATTATGGCAAAAGTATTTCCTGAATATCACGGTAGTCATGTGGCTGTTATTGGCGACATCATGTTAGATCGTTATTTTTACGGCGATGTGTCTCGTATTTCTCCAGAAGCCCCTGTGCCCATTGTGAATGTTAAGCGAGAGGAGCAATTGCCGGGTGGTGCGGCTAACGTAGCCGTGAACTTATCTTCATTGGGCGCGAGTGCTAGCCTGACAGGTATTGTTGGTGATGATAATGATGGCCAGCAATTATTAATACAATTAACATCGATAGATGTGAATTGTTGTTTTCATTCGGCGGGCGATACTATTGTTAAAACGCGAGTGATGGGCGGGCAGCAACAGTTGTTGCGAATGGATTTTGAAGAGACGTTTTCAAGCAAAGAATGGCCGCAAGTATGGTCGGCAGCACAATCATTTTTATCCGATGCTAAGGTCATTGTATTATCGGATTATAACAAAGGAACACTCAGTAACTGCCAAAAAGTCATTCGATATGGCATGGAACGAGATATTCCCGTGATTGTTGATCCTAAAGGTACGGACTTTTCTAAATATACGTGTGCTGATTTGTTAACGCCAAACTTGTCCGAATTTTTAGCGGTGGTCGGGCCAGTAGAAACAGAAAGTGAAATGGAAGAAAAAGCTCAGCGGCTTATCAGTAAATTAAATATTAAAGCGTTATTAGTTACACGCAGTGAAAAAGGAATGACATTATTTCGCTCAGGAAAAGATGCGTTCCATTTGCCAGCAATTACAAAAGAAGTAGCTGATGTTACTGGTGCTGGCGATACAGTGATTGCGACTATAGCGGCATCATTGGCGGCAGGCATGGATTTAGAAATGTCGGTGACCTTATCTAATATTGCTGCCAGTATTGTCGTGGGTAAGGTGGGAACAACCGCGATTACAGCGCCTGAACTAGAATTAGAATTTCATAAATATCATCAAAGCAGTGGTTCGCTGAGTAATGAGCAGTTAGCCTTGGCTGTACGTCTCGCCAAGCAACGCGGTGAAAAAGTAGTTTTTACCAATGGCTGTTTTGATATTTTACATGCAGGGCATGTGACTTATTTACAGCAGGCGCGAGCTTTAGGCGATCGTCTTATCGTAGCGATTAATAGTGATGATTCGGTTACTAAATTGAAAGGAGTGGGTCGGCCTATTAATTCACTGGATCGACGTTTAGCGGTATTGCAAGGATTAGAAAGTGTTGATTGGGTGACCAGTTTTAGTGGTGATACTCCCGAGGCATTGTTAGAGCAATTACAGCCTTCATTATTAGTGAAGGGCGGTGATTATTCTGAAGACCAGGTGGTAGGCAAAGACATTGTTTATGCTTATGGCGGTGAAGTGAAAGTAATGTCTATGGTGCCTGATTGCTCTACCACTAAAATTATTGAAAAAGCTCGTTCTGAATAAGATTAAATATAGTGATGATAGCGATATTGTCTTTTTATGGATGATACCGCTTGAAAGACGCAATGGCTTTTTGGGCGTTTTCTTGAATGTGTGTGGGGTTGATTGAGCCTAAAATAATACTGCTTACGCCCGCATGTTGATAAATACAATCAAAGCTTTGTGTGACATTATCTTCGTGAGTATTTTGGGTGCTATGGCCACTGGCTAATGCTTTTTTAATAAAAATACCCTTGTTGTGTTGATGCGCATAATCAATAACGGCTAGTTCTTCCTGATAGGCAATGTTGTGTGTCACCATGACAATATCCGAATGTTGTGCGGCTAAGATACCACCATTAATAGTCTTTGTTGACATTCCTGTTGCACGAATAAGACCTTTTTGTTTGAGGTGTTGCAGTGTGTCTAATGCGCCATGCTCGCGAATAATTTTCTCGTCTTCACCGTTTGAATGAACCAGTACAATATCCAGTTGATCTCTTTGTAATTTTCGTAAACTATTTTCAACACTTTGTTGAATATACTCAGGGTTAAATTGGTAACTGGATTCGCCTGTTGCAGCATTAAATATTTCTCCCACTTTGGTAGAAACAATCCATTCATGCTGTGTTTTCTTGAGTAGTGCACCTAATCGTTCTTCACTATTGCCGTAGGCAGGCGCTGTATCAATGATATTAATGCCGCATTCTGCTGCGCTATTAAGAATATTTAGTGCTTCATTATCGTTGGGAATAGCAAATGCGTGAGGATATTTAACTGCTGTGTTGCGACCGAATTTAACGGTGCCTAAGCCTATAATGCTGACGTGTATATTTGAATGGCCAATCTTAATTTTTTGCATGAAATGCGCGCTCCCATAGCGTTTTTGATATTGCCACCGAATGTGTCTTCATTAGGGTGTGAAGTAATGCATCGTTGTCTTCTTGTGTTTGGTGGGGGCTTTTAATGGTATTGTTATCGGATAGGGTTTGTATGACTTTATCCGATAAGTTGGGGGTAAGCGCTAATTTTGTTGGCCAGCCGATGTGTAAGTTATGGGTTGATTCTAAAAATGCCGTGTCGGGGCGTAATAGATTTTTTTGCTCGGGTTCTGCACGATTCACTGTATGCGTCGCCCACTGTGTATTTTCTAAATTTGCCCAAGGTAATATTTTATTTAAGGTATTACGTGTATCGGCTATTAATTGTTGGCTGTTCACACCTGCGCCTTCCTCGGCAATATTTCCACCTATATACCAAACGGTATCGCCATCGGGGTGAGAGTGCGTGCTAATCGTAGCGATTGGTTTTGTACTGGCGCCAACACAATGAGCATATAGTGACGGTAAATGTTTACCTTTCGCTAAGACCATTTGTAATGGGCGACGTTGCATACTCGGTGTGTGAATAGGAAGTTGAGAAAGCAAAGCTTCATTGCCTTCGCCGCTGGTCAAAATATATTCGTTTGCTGTAATGGATAGGCCATCCTCAGTGATTAATGACTGAATGCGTTGATCTGGATGATGAGTAAAGTGGTAGCCTTCTGATAAATGTAACATGCGATGACGCCACTTGAGCGACAAGTTCTCGACCAGTGATGGTACATCTAATACAGGTTCATTAAGCTGATATAGTTTGCCTTTAAATGCGCGATCCTTAAAAAAATCTGGGTATTGCTGCTGTTTGAGCGGTTTTATTTTGCCATTTAATGCTTTGCTAGAAAAAAATGATGTGATTTTCGATGATAAATCTTGCGTTGACCACATGCATTGATGATGACTTAATATCTGAGTGTTTGATAAGTCAATGTCACCACGCCCCTCTAAGCATGATATCCAGCGCGAAGGCATCTCGGCAATCGCCGACGCAGCGTTAGATAATATACCGTGCAATGTATATTTTGCCCCACCATGAATAATGCCCTGAGAGCTTAATGTTTGGCCCACACCCAAAGCATTTTTTTCAATTAACACCGCATGATACCCCATATCATTTAAACGATGATGCAACCATAAACCAGCAATGCCAGCGCCTATGATGATGATGTCGGTATTTATTTTTTTCATGGGGCTATTTTCTTTTCTGCTTTATGGCGCGGCAGTTGTGCTGAAAGCATAGCGCCACACCATAGGAATATAAACTTTCCTTCAACAGATGCAGAAAAGTGCCCATTAAATAAAGAGGTGGTCATCCAGCCTAGCAATACAGAAAGGCCTATATACTTATAAAAAGGCTCTGCTTTTTGATAAAAACACGCGATAATAAAACCAAAAAATAGAAGTAGGCCAATGATACCTTGTTCCGCTAGGATTAATATATATTGATTGTGAGGATCGCTAGTTATGATGCTTTTCCAGCCCTGTATGTTTTTTACTTGTTTGGCATATTCAATAGGCATACTTTTTAAGCCATGGCCTGCGATTGGAGCTTTAAGAATAATTGGTATTGTGTTTTTTATAAAGGTAACTCTTGCGCCACCTGATGTAAGATGTTCGG
Source organism: Candidatus Endobugula sp. (assembly GCA_965225895.1). GTDB lineage: Bacteria > Pseudomonadota > Gammaproteobacteria > Pseudomonadales > Cellvibrionaceae > Endobugula. The sequence goes on along the minus strand of CBDDBR010000011.1, from coordinate 1,945,773 downwards.
AGTTATCTGCATTTTTAATTTCTTGCCAGACTTTATTTATCTGTTTATATGGAGTAGGAGATATATAAAGAATAGCAATGCTTGCAGTGAGTAATGCCGGTATTAATATAATTGCTGTTCTTCTGTTGGAATAAAAACCGAAGCATATTATAAGTATAATGCCAATGATGTAGCCACTACGTGATGTTGAAATAACAAAACAGTTGGTGAAAATTATTAAAGCGATTAAGGTTAATACGATTTTAGTGGTGCGGAGTATATTTTTTTTATAGCTTAATAAAAAAACACAAGTAAAAGCCGCTGTAAAAAAAATTATGCCTTGGGTTGTGTGGTTTCTTAAGAGTGATTCTGGGTCTTTATAGAGGTCAAAGTTTGTTAGGTAAAATATCCAAGAGATTAAAGCGTAGGCGCCAATTAAACCTGTAAAGTAATACAAAAATCGAGTTTTTAAGAAATTGTTATTTATTAAAGAAATGGCAATTGGTAAGAGTAATATTTTTCGCCAACTTCTTAAGTGCTCTAAAATAGTATCTTCCGAAGCGCTACTCCATAAGCTAGATGCGGCAAGAAATAAAAAGAAAATACCTCCAAATATAACGATGGGTTGTTGTAGGCTTTCAATAAATCGTTTTCTTAATTCTGTAGAGCTTAAAAATAAGCCATAGAGTAATATTTCAAAGAATGCAGTTAGTGAAGGAGATATAACAATAGATGCAGGCAATATAAATATAATAATGGTTGCATAACAAACGCACCAATTTTTTTCTCTTTTATAATCTTCCATGTTTATACCTTTTTAATCCATCGTTTAAACGATTGATTTTTAAACTTATGCCAGTGATAGCGTAATTTGATATAAGTTAGGCTATGTTTTGATCGTGAGTCATCTAGAGTGGTTTTGAATTGACCAGTGCAGCTCGCTTGCTGCACGATAGATTTTTTGGGCCAGTAGTGAGGTAAATTCAAATCACTGTCAATCTTACACATTAGACCATCGGCGGGTAAAACGATGAGGTTTTCTTGTAGCCATTCTAGGCGTTTTTTTGCCATATGATTGTCTATTATAAATCCGTCGGCAGTGGTCATTCTTCTAGGAACGAGCGGTTCTGGATAGCCTAGAAATTCCGCTGGAAGTTTTGTATCAGCACCGCCTAGAAAAATTAGGTATCCTGGGGGCAGTACTTTGGTATGTTGTACAATTTTTGTGACTTCTTCGCGGAAGTCTTCGTTAAGAATGGCATCGTCCTCTAAAATAAGTGCTTTGCCAATATTTTCTTTTGTGATTTTTTCCCAGGTACGTATGTTTTTCAATACTAGAGATTGATGAGCCAGCTGCATATTGCTAGGTGCAAAAATAGCGAGATCACTTTCTTTTATATCATCTACGTCATGATCAAAGATAAATTCAAAATCAATCTGGTGTTTTGCTAATTCATTACTGATGTGAGTGATTCTGTCTTCAAAAGTTTTAACGCTTAACACGTAAACTTTGTCGATTCCTTGTAAAGCTAAAGTGTTGTGTGTCATTGCGTTTTTCAAAGGATGTATTTCTTTTCTAGTGGATTGGATGGTCGTTCTGTAGGTATCTAAATGCTATATTAACAGTGAATTTATTTTTTGAGATTTTTGCAAAATAAATAGCTGAAAACTGCCGCAATTCTAACCATTTACATGATATTTGTCCATATTCTCTCGCTTACGGATGAATTGATTGGACTTAAATTAGGTCGTTTAATAAACTGTGCTGATTGTATAGTTATAATATGTTAGTGGATCATTAAATGAATGTAAGTATCGTCCTAATAGTAAAAAATGAAGAGAATAGATTAAAAGATTGTCTTGAAAGCTTGTCTTGGGCGACAGAAATTGTGATTGTGGATTCTGGAAGTACCGATGCAACACTGACTTTAGCGAAAGAATATACAGACAAAATCTATATAAATACAGACTGGCCTGGTTTCGGTAAGCAAAGGCAGTTAGCTCAGCAGTATGCGACATGTGAATGGGTTTTAGCTATTGATGCAGATGAGGTAGTTACGCCTGAATTGGCACAAGACGTATTAGCTGCAGTGAAGCGAAATGATCAAACCGCTGTTTATGCCATAAATAGGAAAAATTGGGCGTTTGGTGCTTTTATTCGCTATAGCGGCTGGAATCCAGATAGAGTTTGTAGGCTCTACCCAAGAAAGAAGACGACTTATTGTGACTCGCTTGTACATGAAAGCCTTATTGTTGAGGGCTTTAAAGTTAAGCGCTTAAAGGGGCGATTATTACATTATACCTATGACAATTTGTATGATTACAATAGAAAAGTCAGTGGCTACCTTAAATCTTGGGCTGACCAGCGAGAGGGAAAGAGAAAATCGAATGTTATGATTGCCCTGCTGCATGGTTTTTTTGCATTTTTGCGTATGTATATACTAAGGCTGGGATTTTTAGATGGCCGTCATGGTTTTATATTGGCGTTTTTAACGGGCTATACAACAAGTCTTAAATACTTTGACCTTTGGCTTAGACAGTACCAGAACAAATATAATGAAAAATAGCGCTTCACTGCTTATTACTACCTATAACTGGAAAGAGGCTTTATCTAAAGTTTTAGAGAGTGTTTTGACGCAAACGTATTTGCCTAAAGAGGTGGTTGTGGCCGATGATGGCTCCAATCAAGATACGGCGGAATTAATAGAAAGATACCAAGCAATATTTCCCGTGCCTTTAATTCATTGCTGGCAAGAGGATCAAGGCTTTCGTGCAGCGGCAATTAGGAATCAAGCAATTGCTCGTATGACAGCGGATTATGTGATTATGATTGATGGTGATATGCTTTTGCACCCTCAATTTATTCAGGATCATATACGTGCTGCAAAATCAGGTTTTTTTATACAGGGTTCGCGTGTCATTACTTCTCCAAAATTAGCAGCAAGTATTTTGGACGGTAGGCAGCTACCTCGCCATTACCCATTGCGTTTTTTTTCCTCGGGCATCAGCAATCGTATTAATACACTGAATTCCCCATTATTAAGCCGTTTTTTAAGTCGAGTTGATTGCGATTTACGCTCGACTAAAACGTGTAATTTTTCTGCTTGGAGAAAAGATATATTAAGTATTAATGGTTTTAATGAAGATTTTGTTGGATGGGGGCGAGAAGATAGCGATTTAGTTGCGAGACTATTTCATGCTAAACGACAACGCTTACGCCTTAAATGCATGGCGAATGCGTATCACTTGTACCATGATGACAATTCTCGTGATCGTTTGTCCGAAAACGATGTTTTACTAGAACAATGTTTGCAACGTAAGCAAACATGGTGTGTTAATGGTATTGATAAATATATAGCGTAGGCCTTAGGTGAAAACATTTTCTATACACATTGTTCGTCGGTATGGCTCAGTTGGGGGTATGGAAAACTATGTCTATGAACTCACGCAATCTTTAGCTCACCAAGGCCAACGTATATTGATTTTATGCGAAAAATCTTATGGGGTACTTGATGATATACACCCTATAGATTCTCTAAAAGTTGTAGAGTTGGGTAATGCATATAGTAAGCCAAGGTGGTTGGCACAGTGGGGCTTTTCTCGTCGAGTATCAAATTATTTGTTAAGTACGCCATGTGAAGGGGCGATTGTACATAGTCATGAGCGTTCATCTTCTCATCAAGTGACCACTTTTCATGGCCCGCCATTCTTAAATCGCAAATGTCGTTTTTTAGACTTTTTGTCGCCACGGATTCATATGTGGAGCTATTTGGAAAAAAGAGAACTACTGGCGTGTAATGTAAAAGCGGTATTGCCTAATTCTCCGCTTATTGCAGAGCAGTTAATACGTTTTTACCCAGATGTAAAGCCTAAGGTAATGCCGCCTGCATACCCAGGTGTTGCCGCGCACTTTTCTGACATTAAACGTCAATCTACTGGAGTGACCGTTGGTTTTTTGGGGCGAGAATGGAAGCGTAAAGGATTGGATATTGCTTGTCAGATACTGCTAGATTTACGTGGGTTAATACCTAATATACATTTTATAGTGGCGGGGTGTGACCCTGATGAAATAGCCCATTTATTTACTGGATGGCCACAAGATACTTATACGCTGTCTGGGTGGGTTAATGATCCTAACGCATTTTTGGGGGCTATTGATTTACTGTTGCATCCAGCAAGATCAGAGCCTTTTGGAATGGCGATTGCCGAGGCAAATGCAGCGAATATCCCTGTTGTGGTCTCGGAACATTGTGGTGTTGCGGCTTTAGTCACTAAAGAGCAAGGGATTGTGTGCCCATTATTATTGGAGCAGCCCGATATTTCAGTGTGGGTAAATGCTTGTGCTTCTCTGTTACAGAAGCCACCAGTGGTAAGTTCAATGAACTTGTCGTGGGATGCATTGGCTCGCCAGCATATACAGCTCTATCAAGAATTGTCGCAAACGATGGGTGCCTAGTTTCTTGTGGTTTTTTAGTGAGCGTTAGTCGGTATACTGCTTAAAACCTGTTCAGGCGAGAGGTTTTGCATACACTTATGGTGCCCCTCGGGGCATGTACGTTGAAAACAGGGGCCGCAATCCACATCTGTTGCAATGATCTGTGCATTGGCTGAGAGTGGGGGAGTGAATTCTGGCGATGTCGCGCCATATAGTGCGGTTAGCGGTTTATTGAGCGCCGATGCGATATGCATAAGCCCAGAATCGTTGGATACGACATGCGTAGCCGCTGACATTAGATCTATTGCTTCTTCTAAACTGGTCTTTCCGCACAAATTAATTATGTCAGCGCCTGCATTGTGGTGGGTTTGCTTGGCAATACTTTCGGCGATTTCGATATCGCCTTTAGAGCCCATAACCCAAACTTGATAACCTTTCTTAATCATCGTATTTGCGGTAGCGCTGTAGTGTTCGGCTGGCCATTGTTTAGCTGGGCCAAACTCTGCGCCCGGGCATACAATAAGAATAGGCTTTTCTGTGGATAACGAAAATTTTTCGAGTAATTGAGGCAGCCTTTGTGTATTAGCGACTAAAGCGGGTGCGGGGCAGCGCTCAATGGCAATACTGCTAGTATCCATGTTGTCTTTGGGGTGCGCGAGTGCCACAAAGCGCTGTACCATGAATGGCAGTGCGCTTTTGTTGAGTGTACGTAAATCATTTAATAGAAAGTAGCGCGCCTCACCTTTCCAGCCTGTACGTACAGGAATATTTGCGAACCAAGGGATTAAGGCCGACTTCCATGAATTAGGCAGCGCTATTGATTGGGTGTAGTGTTCTTTGCGTAATGTGTGACCTAAAATTTTGCGTTCTTTGAGGCCGAAACGCCCATGCCCTAAGGGCATATCTATTGCACGATTAACCTCAGGCATACGCTCAATAATGGGGCAACTCCATGCGGGCGCGAGTACATCGATAATCGTGTCGGGATGTTGCTGTTTTAATGTAATAAACAGCGATTGCGCCATGACCATATCGCCTACCCATGATGGGCCTATGATGAGAATTTTAGGTGCGATTGCTTTTTGTTGAGGCGAATTTGGTTTCATGAGGATGTTATGCGCTAAATTAGTTACAATACCGTTTGAATTTTCACTAGGCAATAGATTTGCCGTTATTTGTACTTAAAAATATGCAAAAAACTAGCGATACCGCTTTATACCTTCGATTATTGTCTTATATTAAACCGCATTTGCCGATGTTTATTTTGGGGGTGCTTGGTTTTATTGTCTTTGCGGTCACTCAATCATTATTTGCACTTTTATTGGGTGAGATTACGGATGCGATTAATTCACAAGATAAACAAGCGCGTTATGTGATTCCTTTACTAGCTATTCTGATTGTATTTTTTCGTGGTTTAGGTAGCTTTGTGGGTGAATATGGTATGGCTCGTGTTGCTTTTGGCGTGATACATATTCAACGTAAAGAGTTATTTGATAAGTTAACTGTGCTGCCTAACGAATATTTTGATAATTACAATTCTGGTGAGCTTATTTCTCGCATTACCTTTGATGTTATGCAGGTAACACAGGCGGTGACTGATGCGCTAAAGATTTTAATACGGGAAGGCGCAACGGTTGTTTTTCTTTTGGCGACATTATTGTGGTTGGATTGGCAAATAACATTAACTTTCTTAGTGATTACTCCAGCTTTAGGATTTATTGTTGCGAAAATTAGTCGACGAATGCGTAAATTAAGTACGAATATTCAAGATAGTATGGGGGATATTACCCATGTATGCTCAGAGATGATTAATAATTTTCGGGTCATGCGTATATTTGGTGGCGAGAACTACGAAAAAAATCGTTTTGAGAAGGAAAGCTATAATAACTATCGACAAAATATGAAGTTAACAGTAACGAGTGCTCTTGCAACACCAGTAACTCAGTTTGTGATTGCGTTAGCGTTAGCTGTTGTTGTTTTTTTAGCATTAAGCTATATGCAGGCAGAGACAGCGGGTGACTTTATTACCTATTTAACCGCTGCTTTTTTAATTCCTCGATCAGTACGACAATTAACTGAAGTGATGAATAAGATTCAAAAAGGTATTGCAGCATCAGAAAGTATTTTTGCGCAGTTAGATCAGCAGCCAGAAAATAATACGGGCGTATTACAAAACCTAACTGTGCGTGGTGAGCTTTATTTTAAGGATGTGAAGTTCTCTTATCCCGCGACAGAAAAGCCTGCATTAGCGTCTATTTCTTGCCATATTGCGGCGGGTGAAACTGTGGCGTTGGTTGGTCGTTCAGGCAGTGGTAAAACGACACTAGTTGGCTTGCTCCCACGTTTTTATGATGTGGATAGTGGCAGCATTCAGTTAGATGGTAACGAGCTATCTGATTACGATATTACTTTTTTGCGTCAGCAATTATCGTTGGTTAATCAAAATATCACGCTATTTAACGACACTTTGTTCAATAATATTGCTTATGGTGATATGCAACATATGTCCGAAGAAAAAGTGGTCGCTGCTGCAAAACAAGCAAATGCTTGGGAGTTTATAGAAAAAATGCCCGATGGCTTGCAAACCTTAGTGGGCGAAAATGGAACCCGTCTATCGGGCGGTCAGCGTCAGCGTATTGCCATTGCTCGTGCTTTATTAAAAGACTCACCAATTTTGATATTGGATGAAGCAACATCTGCACTGGATACAGAGTCCGAGAGATATATTCAAGAGGCGTTAGAGGTTGCGAGCGAGGGGCGTACCACGTTGGTTATTGCGCATCGCTTATCTACCATTGAAAATGCCGATAGAATTTTAGTGATGGATCAGGGCTGTATTATAGAAGAGGGAACACATAAGGCGTTAATCGCAGCCAATGGTTATTACACGCGTTTACATCAGCAGGGTTTCTCTGAAAATACAGAGACTGAGTAAATTGTGATGCTACGTTATCTATACACTCTTATTTTTTATGTATCTTTACCTGTCATTATATTACGTCTCTTTTGGCGTAGTATTCAAGCACCGCAATATAGACAGCGTTGTTTAGAGCGGTTCGGCTTTGTTGCTACTATGAATAAAGCCTCGCCGTGTTTATGGGTGCATACAGTCTCAGTGGGAGAAACGATTGCTGCAAAGCCGTTAATGAATGCTTTGCTAATAGCATACCCAAAGCATTCATTGTTTATTACAACGATGACACCGACAGGTTCTGCACAAGTACTCTCTTTATTTAATGAAGAGATTCAGCAGGGGCGAGTGTGTCATAGTTATATTCCTTATGATTTACCCGATTGTCTACATCGTTTTTTATTTCGTGTGCGTCCATCTGTCGCTGTTTTTATGGAAACAGAAGTGTGGCCAAACACGCTGAATGCCTGTCGCAAAAACAATATTGCTACTTTATTAATTAATGCTCGTTTATCTGAAAAGTCACTACGAGGGTATCAAAAAGTATTGCCGTTATCTCAACACGCTTTTGCTTCTATTTCTCATGTGGTTGCACAAACGCAAGCGGATGCAGATAGAATTCAGCAGTTGGGCGTGAGCAATCTGTCTATATCGGGTAACCTTAAGTCAGATATTACGATGACTGATAGCGTTAGAGAGCAGGCTAGCACTCTTAAAAAGGCATGGTCGCTAGAGGGGAAGAAAAAAATTATTATTGCTGCGAGTACGCATCGTGGCGAAGATGAATTAATTTTATCGGCATTTCAAAGTCTACAAAAAAAATATGTTGATACCGTATTATTACTTGTTCCCCGTCACCCTGAACGATTTTTAGCCGTAAAGCAGTTGTGTATAGATAGTGGTTTGCAAACAATAACTCGTAGCAGTGCTGATGCTCTTAGTGAGCATACGCAAGTGGTGGTAGGCGACACCATGGGCGAGATGATGATGTTTTATGGCGCATCAGATATTGCGATTGTATGTGGTAGCTTTATCGAGCATGGCGGACATAATATGTTAGAGCCCGCAGCTTGGGGTTTGCCATTGATTAGTGGGACGAGTGTGTATAACTTTTCAAAAATTGCCAATGATATGCAGGCTCAGCAGGCGTTATTACTTGTTGAAAATGAGCATCAATTATGTGAATCCATTGAGGGTTTTTTACGTGATGCGACCCTTGCTGAAGAGCGAGGTCGACAAGCAAAATACTACCTTGAGAATAGTGCGGGAGCACTACAGAAAACATTGCAAGCCATCGATGCATTTATTGTTTAAGTCAGATTTTATGATAAGAGTGTTTTTTTACCTCTTCGGCAATGATCTTTAGTCCTCTTTTTAACTGCTCATCCGATAAGGCATAGTTAATACGTATGCACTGATATTGATGTGCCCAATGCTGATCTATTCCAATGAAAAAATCTTCGCCAGGAATAATATACACTTTTCTGCCCTTTAATATTTGATATAGCGCTTTTGTAGAAATGGTCAAATCTGGAAACCATAGCCAAAGAAAAAAAGCGCCTTCTGGCTTATGAGTGTAAACCGTGATGTCGCAAAATAGAGTGTTGGCCCATTGTATGGCCTGATGCATTTTGTGTTCATAAAACGGGCGAATTACGGTATCGCGTAGTGTAAGTATTTCTTTAGATTGTATAAGGCGGCTAACAAGGCTAGCCCCCATATTATTCGGTGCTAAACATAGTGTACCGTTCATGCTGCTAATGGTACGAATAAGTGATTCTTCAGCAATAATGATCCCTGTGCGCACCCCAGGCAAGCCAAGTTTAGAGAGTGATAATCCTAATACAAGATTGTTATGCCATTGTATCTTTGTGTCTGTGTATATGGTGCCCGGAAAAGGCAGGCCGTAGGCATTATCAATAATGAGAGGAATATTATGTTGCTGTGCTAATCTGTCTAGAGTATTGAGCTCATCATCGCTAATCACATTACCAGTGGGGTTGGTGGGGCGTGATACACAAATAGCAGCAATGTCATCACTAATGGTGAGTGCATCAAAATCAATATGGTATTTAAATTGTCCATTCGATAACTGTTCAATGCTTGGTTTTACAGCAACAAACATATCATCGGATAATCCAAGGTCGCGATAACCAATATATTCTGGCGCTAAAGGAAACAGTATTTTTTTCTTTTTTCCATCGGCCATGTCGCCCGCAAAGGTATTAAAGAGGTAGAAAAAACTGTTTTGGCTGCCGTTACTTAGTGCGATATTTTTTGGACTGATTTGCCAGCCATAATGGTCGTTAAAAAATTCACATAATATATCAATGAACGTTAAATCACCTTGGGGGGAACTGTAATATGCCAAGCTTTGATCGAGTGCTTGGCTATCCAATAAATGCTGATACTCTTTGCGGAATACATCCATTGCGGCAGGAATAATAGCTGGGTTGCCACCGCCTAGCATACATACATTAGGATCATGGCTACTAATGGCTTCATTAAGATCATGCATTAAATCGCTAATACCCGATGAGCGAGTAAAGCGTTCGGCGAAAGTGGATAAAGGTTTCATGATGTAAGCCAATTAGTCGTAATCAATATAATACGATAGATCATACAAGTTGCATTGATCTATGGCTACAGTGCTAATATTTTTAGGGTAATGTTGCCTTTTCTTTCTGGCACTGCCAGCAAATCTCAAAGCTACTTTCATTGCTTTCTTGGCAGTGCGTGCATGTCCATACAGTGGTGTCGGTACTGGATAATGTGTTTTTGATGGTGGTTGTAGCGATTGCCTCGTCTCTTTCATATACTAGCCACAATTCTAGCCATGTATCTAGCGGCGCTAGATCACCTGATGCGCCTGCTGCATATTCATTTCTTAGCTCTGTTTCTATTCCTGCGTTATCGAGAATATTTTTCATGTTGTGAACAATAAACATATTGTCGTGGGTGTATATTTTTTTCATGAATAATACTCTTCTAGGGTGTGATTTGTTTTTAATGCTAGTGACTTATCTATTTTTACTATTCATTATGCGACATTTTCTTGTCATAAAAGTGCCATAAAAATTTCATATACTTGTTTTTTTAACGATGTGCTTAATATAAATATGTGCCCTATGAAACTCAAAAAAATTAAGAGTATCGAAACCCCGTATAACAATGTTGGCGAAGAAGATTATCAAATAGAAAAGCGGCGTTTACAAGTTGAGTTGTTAAAAATACAGCAGCGTTTAATTAAGGAAGGTCAGCGTTTAGTTATTGTTTTTGAAGGCAGAGATGCAGCGGGTAAAGGGTCAACGATTAAACGTTTCACCGAAAATTTAATTCCTAATCATATGAAAGTAGTGGCCTTAGGTGTGCCTACGGTAAAGGAATCTAAATATTGGTTTCGCCGTTATGAAAAATATTTTCCAGAGCCGGGTAATATTGTTTTTTTCGATCGTTCTTGGTATAGCCGTGCTTTGATTGAGCCGACTATGGGGTATTGTACCGAAAAGCAGTATAAATATTTTATGCGTAAAGTATTATCGTGGGAACATAATCTCATTGATAGCGGTGTGCTAATGGCTAAGTTTTACCTTTCTATTGATAAAGAAATACAGTTGTATCGATTTGAAGATCGCTTGTCGAATCCGCTCACCTATTGGAAGTTTTCTGAGAATGATTTACATGCCCGAAAAAAATGGAGTGTGTTTACCCGATATAAAGAGCAAATGTTTAATCATACCTCTTCAGAAAAATCACCATGGGTAGTCGTAGGTGCAAATAAAAAAACAGATGCACGATTAACTTGTATGTTATATCTCGTGCGTGCCTTTGGTAATAAAAGCTTTGTGCCATTAACGGGTGAAGATGTTACAAAAACGCATAGTGTAAAAGTGGGTGGTGTGCAATTTAGAGGTTTAACGTTACAGCAATTTGCTGTGCTTAATGACCTTAAGTCACAAGAAGAATTATTCGTTAATATAGAAGCGTAGAGTGTGTAGAGTATCATGAGCGAAGATAAAAATAGTTTGATCAATACTATCGATTTACCCGTTATTGAATCCGCTGGGGGGTTGGTGTGTAATGACTTTCATCATATCTTGATGATGTTTAAACGAGGGAAATGGGATATGCCTAAGGGGCGTGTCGAAGAGAAGCAAACGCGAGAAGAGTGTGCATTACGAGAAGTGCATGAAGAAACAGGGCTAGATATGAGCCGCTTAGAAATTACGGGCAAATTGGTTTCTACGTGGCATACAACGCGCCATCAAAATACGCGATACCTGAAAAAAACACACTGGTATTTAATGAAATACCATGGCGATGATGCGGATACTCAACCCCAAGTAGAAGAAGGAATTATTGAATGCCGCTGGGTGCATTTAAGTGATTTGCCTGCGTATCGAGAGTTATTACGTGCTCGTGTTAACTACGTGATTGATTTTTGGCATAGTAATCTCGCATACTCGCCGAGAAGCTAATTTATACGCTAGGCTTTGTTCTATAACCTTCTAAAATAGCGGCAATGCAAACCATAAGGCCGCCCATTAACTCATGCACTTGTAATTGGCTATGGGTGACAATGACAACCGATGTCACAGCGGCTACTAATTCTAAGACTAAAATAATTGCAGAGCGTCCAGCCTCGATTTGTGTGACGGCCCACTGACTACCAAAGGTAATGAGCATAAGCCAGATGAGTCCATAAGACATCGCAAAAGGAATTGATTTTGTGTCTAGGGTATCCAGAGATGTTTCAAGCCAGTGTGTATGATGAGTTATGAGGTCGGCAAAGAAAAATAGTGATAAGCCGATCAATCCAATACAGCCCATAAACATAAAACCAATTTTACTGGCTAATGGGATATGTGACGTAAAGCGAAACAAAATATTACTTGCCGCTAAACCCATACCAGAGCCTAAGGCAAGCGCATCTATCCATGTGAAATATGTCCATGAAAAGTGCCATATTTCTAGAATAAAAAATGCCCCACTGATACAAAAAAGTAAGGCAATGATTCTGCGACTATCAATGGCTTCATTTAAAAATATTTTGCCGCCCAGAGTGCTCCATACAGGCAGCATATAAAATAAAATCATCACGCGGATAACATCGCCTTCGGCAATAGCCGTTTGAAATGCAACATTGGCAAAGCCGCCTAAAGCCGCAAGGGCAAGCATAAAGGGGAGTGCGGGTAGCCATGCATGACGCTGCTTGTATATCCAAGGTAATAAAGCGATGGCTGCGGTACTAAATGCAATAAGGATAAGGTGAGGCGTGGCTAATCCGAGTGCATTAATGGCTTTAATGGGGAGCCATGTCAGCCCCCAACCAATGGATGAAAAGCACAGTACAACAACAGCGAAGCGAGAGTTCATAAAAGTATCTATCGTGGTTAGGCACGTTAACCGAAAAACAATGGCGTTGGGTGACGCGTGTTTTTCGGTGTGTTCATAAAGGTAAGAATCACAAGGCGTGTTAGCTTTCTAACGAGGCTTCTAAATGCTCTAAATCACTGAGTTGTAAGTTACCAGCCGCTTCTTTAAGTTGTAAGGTAGTAATAATGTATTCGTAAAGATTGTTAAGGTAGTCGCGCTGCGCTTGAAATAAATTACTCTGTGCATTAACCACGTCAACAATATCCCTTGTGCCTGCGTTATAACCTGCTTTGGTGGCTTCTAGTGCGCTTTCATTTGATACGATAGCTTGTTTGCGAGCTTTAATTTGAGCAATGTGAGTCGTGACCGATAAAAACAGTGAACGTGTAATTTGTATAGTATTGCGTTGTGTAAAATGAAAATTATCCTTGGCTGCTACTGCCGTTTGCGCGGCTTGACGCTCTAGGGCAGATAAGCGTCCGCCAGAATACAGAGGAACCGTTAGATTGAGTCTAAAGGTTGTGCTGCCATCATTACTGGTTGTTGATGAACTGCCGACAATATCATTGTCAGCACGGCTATCACTATAACTGATGGTACCGCTAACCGTAGGAAGGTGATCGCTTTTGACCGTTTTTGATGCAAGTATACTAGCATCTGCGGTGAGCTCGCTGGCTTTTAAAGCTAGGTTATTTGAAAGCGCAAAATCAACCCATGCTTGCTGATTGTTGGGTTCTGGTGATGTGACGCTAAACCCTTCTTTTAATGGAGCTATGGCAGTATGTCGTTTGCCTGTTAATACGCTAAGCGAGTCGAGCTGAATACCCACACTGGCTTCGGTATTAATGCGGTTAGCTACGGCATTGTCATAGGCCGCTTGAGTCTCATGTACATCATTGATGGATATTAGGCCTACTTCGTAACGCTGGCGGGTTTGTTCCAGTAGTGTGGCTTGTGCTTTTTCTTCGGCTATATCGGTTTGTAGTTGATCAACGGCACGCAAGGTATCAAAGTAAGCCTCTGCACTACGAATGATTAATGATTGTTCATTGGCGGCGTAGGTAACTTCGGCAATATGTGTTTCTACTTTGCCTTGTTTATAAGCATTCCATGCATTGAAATTAATCAATTGCTGAGTAAGAGAAACGCTGTAGCTCTGCGTGTCGGTATCTCTTTCTGAATTGAGTGTGCCGGTCGTATCTGTGTTGGTTTTGTCGAGTTGTGCGGTGCCTGTAATCTGTGGTCGTAAAGTGGCACGATTGATAGCGGCGGCTTCTCGTGCGGCTAAATACTCTGCGTATTCTGACTGTAGCTGGTAGTCATTTTTTTTAGCCAGTGCGTATATGCCTAGCAATGTATCTGTCTGGGCATAAGCATAAGTTGTAGATAAGAAAAATAGCAATAAAGACGTGAGGGTGGTATGCATTACTGCGTTCATGGCTATCTTTTTTCCTAATAATGAATCAATGTAACTGGAGGATATACACCCGATGGGCAAGTCATGCTAGTGTAGCTTTTTACTCAGATAAGGTCGATACTGGATTAAAAGAACGTGTAAATAGCAAAAACAGTTTTTTTGATGAGTAGAGTGAGCGAGCAGCTCATATTGATGAATGTGTATAAATAAAGTGTAACGTGTAGAGTGTAATGTAGAGTGTAATGTAGAGTAACGATTGTTAACTATGAATGATAAACAGAAGTTTTCACGTGAAGATGTGAAATTATTAGCGCGAGAAGTCGTCTATAAAGGCTTTTTTGCGATTGAAAAAATACAATTACGCCACCGTTTATTTGCAGGTGGTTGGTCGGCACCGTTAACGCGCGAGTTGTTTGTTAGAGGGACTGCGGTGGCTGCAGTTATTTATGACCCTAAACATCAATTGATTGGCCTTGTTGAGCAATTTCGTATCGGTGTATTAGACGATGCCTCGGGTCCTTGGTGTCGAGAAGTAGTCGCAGGTATGGCAGAAGCGAATGAATCAGATAAAGAAGTCATGCTGCGTGAGTTGCAAGAAGAAGCAGGTATTACTCCTGATCAGTTATTGCCTATCTGTGATTATTACACGAGCCCTGGCGGCACCAGTGAGCGCTTACATTTGTTTTGTGCGATTGCAGATTTACGTTCAGCGGGTGGCTTATATGGTCTATCTGAAGAAGGCGAAGATATTCGTATGATTACTGTTCCAGAAGATCAGGTTTTTTCTGAATTGTATGATGGACAATATAATAATGCGGCAACATTAATTTGCTTACAATGGCTAATGATGAATAAGACGTCACTGTTGGCGAGTGTATCGTCATGAAGGTTTCCAATTATCGAAAGAAGCCGCGTTATATCGTAGACTTTCCTGCACAAATGATGGAATGCGAAGTGAATTATCGGCGCTTGTGTCGTCTATTGCCGCATTTAAAGTCGCGAGCAGTGGAGGATCAAAAAGATATTATTGTGGGTAGGCAGGCTCGTGCTGAAGCAACGCTATCGCTGACGGTGCTCGAGCAAACAAAATATACAACAGTGGTTCACATTGCGCAGTATTTGCCCTTGCAAAAGTCGGATGCTTCGATTAAAACTGCAGACGGTGGTAATCATGTGAGCGCGCATGAAAAATCGTATGCGCTGTTGTATCAAAGTGATGTTCGTTTATATCATGACGCGAGTGTTGCAGAGATTGTGAAATGTCAGCGCTACCAACAATTTAAACCACGTTATACATATCCCAATACGGATATGCACCAAGTGGATGAAAAAGCGCAAATGAATCGTTTTTTAGGTGAGCTATTAACGCATTGTTTGTCACACGGAAGAATTGCGGAAACAGTGATGGCGTAAACAGCACAGAATATACATGGCGGTATGCAGTGCAATTATTCAGCAGCAATAACAATAAAAGATAAGTTATGTCTCAATCGTCTGTAAAAATTATTCAAATTACTGATTGTCATCTAGGGGAAGCTCATGGTGATGAATTGTTATCCATGAATCCTGATGAGAGCTTGAGTGATGTATTATCTTTAGTCAATACACGTCACCCCAAGGCAGATTTTTTAGTTGCTACAGGCGATCTTGCTAATGATCCATCTATTCCCGCCTATCAACGTTTACACCATACATTATCTTCGAGTATTGATTACCCTTTTGCATGGTTGCCTGGCAATCATGACGATCCTGCTATGATGCAAGCGGTCGGTGAGTTTGTGAATGTGAAAGTACACATTGTGGGTGCATGGCTTATTGTTTTATTAAATTCTCGTGTTGAAGGGCATATCTATGGCCAGTTGAGTCATGAAGAATTAGCGTTTTTAGAGACAACGTTACAAGCGCACCAAGATAAGCACGTGATGGTGTGTTTACATCATCAACTGGTGCCTATCGGTAGTCAATGGATGGATAATTACATTGTGCGTAATAGCAGTGATGTGTGGTCGTTAATTGACCGATATGACCACGTAAAAATTATTTTGTGGGGACATGTTCACCAAGAATTTTCGGATACGTATAATAACGTCGCACTATTGGCGACACCATCCACGTGCATTCAATTTACGCCAGGGCAAAAGGATTTTCATGTTGAAAACGCTATGCCAGGCTATCGTTGGTTAGAGTTACATAGCGATGGCAGCTTTGACTCAGGGGTTGAGCGGGTAACAGAAAAAAACTACGGTACCGATGTACACTCTCATGGTTATTAACCCATAATCGCACGCGAATGGCGTATGTTATTACGCTGTTATTAAGTGATGTGTCTGTAGCTCATTGACTCTACCGTCTAATACGTGACATTCTTGGCTCTATTAGTTAGTACTAACGATGATGCTGTTATTCTCATGCCCCAATTTCTCTATATTCATGGTTTTTTAAGCTCCCCTCAATCTTACAAAGCGCAACAAATGGCTGCGTGGCTGAGTAAATATCACCCACAGATACAATATCACTGCCCATTACTGAGCCCCTATCCCAACGAATGTGCGACGGTGTTACACCAGATCGTTGAGCGAGCTATCGCAGAAAACGACCCGATATACCTTATGGGCAGCTCAATGGGAGGCTTTTGGGCAAGCTATTTAGCGGAGCGCTACGATGTGCCCGCGGTATTAATTAACCCTGCTGTTAATGTGCTTGAGCGAATGCCATCTTACTTAGGTCAAGCATTAAAAAATTACCACACCGATGATGTTTATTGTTTGCAAGCAGATGACTTGGTGGCGCTCTCGCGTTACGATACACCTATTATTCAGCGACATAATAATTATTGGTTACTGGTGCAAACGGCAGACGAAACACTCGATTACCGCTTGGCGGTGAATAAATATCAGCAATGTCGGCAAACCATTGAATCAGGTGGTGATCATAGTTTTCAGGGGTTTGAACGTTTTCATGGCGAGGCTCTTGAGTTTTTTGAAACTTTTTATAAAAAGAATGATGATAAATAAACATTATGGCTAATTATTCCTCAGAAGATATTGAAGTACTTACGGGGTTAGACCCCGTTAAAAAGCGTCCGGGTATGTATACCGAAACAACGCGCCCTAACCACTTAGCACAAGAAGTGATCGACAATAGTGTCGATGAAGCATTAGCGGGTCACGCCAAAACGATTGAGGTTACGCTGCATAAAAATCAATCCATCACAGTCAGTGATGATGGTCGCGGTATGCCTGTAGATATACACCCTGAGCAAAAAAAGCCGGGTGTAGAAGTGATTTTATCGACGCTTCATGCGGGTGGTAAATTCTCAGGTAAAAATTATGAATTTTCGGGTGGTTTGCACGGTGTCGGTGTGAGTGTGGTTAATGCTTTATCACAGCTGCTGCAAGTAACAATTAAGCGTGATGGCAATGTTCATCAAATCGAATTTTCTCACGGCGAAAAAACCAAAGACTTAGCGGTTATTGGTGATTGCGGCAAACGCAATACGGGCACAACCGTACATTTTTTACCCGCACCAGAATATTTTGATTCACCCAAATTTTCAGTATCTCGCTTACGTCATGTACTGCGTGCAAAAGCCGTTTTGTGCCCTGGTTTAAAAGTTGTTTTTAAAGATGAGCAATCAAAAGAAACCGAAGAATGGTATTACGAAGATGGTTTAAAAGATTACTTAATGGATGCCACTCGCGGCTGGGAAGTGCTGCCGCTATCACCATTTACAGGCAGTTTTTCGGGCAAAGGTGAGGGCGTTGATTGGGCAGTTCAGTGGTTGCCTGAAGGCGGCGAAGTTATACAAGAAAGTTATGTAAATTTAATTCCTACCGCACAAGGTGGCACTCATGTGAATGGCTTACGTACAGGCCTATTGGATGCGATGCGCGAGTACTGTGAGTTTCGTAATTTATTGCCGCGTGGAATTAAATTAGCGCCCGATGATATTTGGGTGAGCTGTAGTTTTGTTTTGAGTTCAAAATTGGCAGACCCACAATTTTCTGGGCAAACAAAAGAACGTTTATCATCCCGTGAAGCGGCAGCATTTGTTTCTGGTGTAGCAAAAGATGCATTTAGTTTATGGCTTAATCAGCATACCGAAGACGGTGATAAGCTAGCTGATTTTTGTATCGGTAACGCACAAAAGCGTGTGCGATCCAGTAAAAAAGTAGCACGTAAAAAAATCACACAAGGGCCTGCGTTACCCGGTAAATTAGCGGATTGTTCGAGCGCGGAACCTGAACGTGGTGAAATCTTTTTGGTAGAGGGTGATTCGGCAGGCGGTTCGGCAAAGCAAGCGCGTAGTCGAGAGTTTCAAGCAATTATGCCGCTGCGCGGAAAAATTCTAAACACATGGGAAGTAGACAGTGTAGACATTCTTGCCAGCCAAGAGGTGCATGATATTTCTGTTGCTTTAGGTATTGACCCCGGTGTGGATAATTTAGAAAAACTGCGTTATCACAAAGTGTGTATCCTAGCGGATGCCGATTCGGATGGTTTGCATATTGCGACATTATTATGTGCATTATTTTTACGCCACTTTCCATCTTTAGTAAAAAATGGCCACGTATTTATTGCTATGCCGCCGTTATTTCGGATTGATGTAGGTAATGACGTGTATTACGCCCTCGATGAATCTGAGCGCAAAGGTGTATTAGATCGCATTGCGGCAGAAAAGAAAAAAGGTAAAGTGAATGTACAGCGTTTTAAAGGCTTGGGTGAAATGAACCCTATGCAACTGCGCGAAACAACAATGGATCCCGATACGCGTCGATTGGTTCAGCTAACATTAGATGCCGACGATGGTGCTCATCAAATGCTAGATATGTTGCTCGCTAAAAAACGTGCCTCAGACAGAAAATCATGGTTAGAGGATCGCGGTAATTTAGCCGACGTGAGCTAATATCATTGGTGTGCTATTTGTTATTCGCTTTGTATGGCCGTTGTATTGTTTCAGTCGTGTGCTGACACTATCAATCAGGCCTTTTAATTATTAAATGAGTATAGCTATGACTACATCCGTTTCACATTTAAGTAGTAATCATGAAGAAAACCATCGCCTTTTTTTTGAAGAGGCGGTTAGCACAGGGTGCGTATGGGGGTTGCAGCATAGTGACGAAAGTTGGGCGTTATCGGCGTCAGAAAAGCATCCAGATACCAATGTGATGCCATTTTGGTCACAACCAGAGTATGCGCAATGTCATGCTACCGATGATTGGGCGGATCATGAAGTCGTCGCGATCGCCTTAGAAGAATTTTTGGAAGATTGGTTGTTAGGTATGCACAATGATGTTGTCTTAGTCGGTATAAACTGGGATGCTGATTTAGAAGGCGAAGAGCACGAGCCTTTAGATGTATTAGATACCTTTGAGAACGAATTTTTATCATAGCACCACACGCTAGCGACTCATTTCTTGACAGTGTTATTCGTGCTATCGCAAGTGCTTTCAGTTATTGATCGTGAGCGACTTGTGATGTTGTCAGATTGAGATACCTATATTTTATTCAATCAATACCCTCTTAATAGGAAGCGATTATGTCGGCTCGTCGACACCGTAATGTTACAGTATTAAAAAAAATATCCCTCACTAAAAATATGATTCGCATTGTTTTAGGTGGAGAAGACTTGGCCGATTTTCCTGAAGGCCAAGAGAGTGGCTATGTTAAATTACTGTTGCCTGTCAGTGATAAAACACAGGTTAAACGTTCTTATACCGTGCGGGCGTTTAATGCGGATACCCATGAATTAACGTTAGATTTCGTGGTGCATGGTGAAAGTGGCCCTGCATCGGCATGGGCATTACATGTACACGTTGGTGATACAGTAACGATTGACGGCCCTGGTGCGGTTAAACTAATGGATGCAACGGCTGATTGGTTTTTTATCACGGGTGATATGACTGCTTTACCTGCTATGGCTGTGAATTTAGAAAAGTTGCCCGCTCATGCCACGGGCTATGCTGTAATCGAAGTGATGAGCGAAAATGATAAGCAAGTTATTAATGCGCCAGAGGGTATGGCATTGCATTGGGTCGTTAATGCATCGCCTGATAAAGAAAATACTTGCTTGTTGGATGCGGTAAAAAAAATGCCTTGGAAAGACGGTATCGCCAATGTATGGGTTGCAGGTGAATTTGAAGCGATGCGACATTTACGCCGTTATTTTAAGCAAGAGTGCGATGTACAGCGCGGACAAATTTATGCCAGCAGTTATTGGAAAATGGGTGAAACCGATGAAGGTAATAAAGCGGCGAAAAAACAAGATGCTGAAGCGGAATAGCGTAACGGCAATCATAAAAACGTTTAATATAAAATGTAATAGATAATGAGTGATTGAGGATAATTATGAAAGTGTGGAATGTGTTTTTGTCGGGTGAGATTCATACTGATTGGCGCGAGCAAATTATGCAGGGCGCGAAAGCGCTTAACTTACCCGTTAGTTTTAGTTCGGCGGTAACAGATCATGATAGCAGTGATGCGGCTGGCGATCATTTGGCTGAAACAGGGTCGCCATTTTGGCGCGACAATCAATCATCAAAAGTGAATGCCATACGCATTAAAACATTAATTCATGATTGCGATATTGCTGTGATTCGTTTTGGTGATAAATACAAACAGTGGAACGCAGCATTTGATGCAGGTTTTTGTGCAGCATTAGGAAAGCCTTACATCACATTACATGACGAGAGCATTGTGCACCCCCTTAAAGAAGTTGACGGTGCTGCCATGGGATGGGCACAAACGCCACAACAAGTTGTTGATGTATTGAGATATGTAACTAGCGCTTAATACTGTACTAGTGGCTATTGTTCAACAAAAAACGAGCGCTATTTGCGCTCGTTTTTTGTTGTATTTTCCTGTACTTTTATTGTGTCTTGTTTATGACGTAGTCATAGAAAAAAATAACGAACAGGCACCTTTAAATAACGCAAGTTAATTCCCCTAAGCGTTTTGTTAATAGCTTATTCTCATTATAATCAATAGGAATCACTACTAAGCTTGGGCCGCTTTCGTTAAATGATGCTTCTAATGCAGTTTGTAGATTGTCAGCATCAGTAACAAGGTGACCATTCCAGTCAAAAGATTTTGCAAGCTGCATCCAATCGGGGTTATTAAAGGCAAGATCTGTGCTGCGATTAAATTCGTTTTCTTGTTTCCAGCTAATTAAACCATAACCGCCATCTTCCCAAACCATCACGGTAATATTGCTATTAATGCGTCGTGCGGTTTCCATTTCTTGTACATTCATTAAGAAACCACCATCACCGCAAATCGAAAGAATGCGGCGCTCTGGGTATACTAAGCTAGCAGCAATAGCGCCTGGTAACGCAAAGCCCATTGAGCAAAAACCATTAGGAATTAAGCAAGTGTTGGGTTCATGGCAATGATAATGACGAGCAATCCACATTTTGTGAGCGCCTACATCCGATAATAAAATATCATTGTCGCCCAATACTTGTCGTGCATCCCATAATGCTTTTTGTGGGCGAATAGGGCCTTCGCCAGTATCATCTTTGTATTCTTCAAGCTCGGCCGTCATTAATTGGCGCATTTTTGTCTGGCTGCTAAAGTCATGATCAAAGCTGCCTTGCTGATCAATTAATGTATTTAATGACTCTAGTGCGAATGCAATATCTCCAACCACTTCAATTTTAGGGTTATAGTTTTCATCAATTTCTGAAGGTAAGAAATCAATATGCAGCACTTCTGTTGTATTGCCGTCATTCCATAATTTAGGGTGGTATTCGACCATATCAAAACCAATACTAATAATAAGATCGGCAGCTTCAATGGCATAGACAGGAATATCTTTGGAGCCAAGTCCTACTGTATATAAACAGTAATCCTCATCCATATCGACGCAGCCTTTTGCCATAAATGTGCTTAATACGCCAATGCCTGTTTTTTCGCATAAAATACGTAGTTGCTCACTGGCGCGGCGACGAATGCAGCCATTACCAGCAATAATAATCGGTGTTTTGGCTGATTTAATGCGGTTATAGGTTTGTTGTAATATTTCTGGGTCGGGTACTGAGCGACGAAATTTACGTACAGGCAGTGGTGTTTTATTGGCATCGAGCTTGGCAATATCTTCAGGTAATTCAATTAATACCGCACCTGGTTTTTCGGTGCGAGCTAAACGCACAGCCTTACGAACAATTTCGGGAATATTTTGTGGGTGCCAAATAGTGGTTGCCCATTTAGTCACTGCGCTAAACATATCGACGACATCCATTACCTGATGCGACTCTTTGTGTAAGCGAGTTGATGCGGCTTGTCCAGTTAGTACTAGCATGGGCGCGCGATCCATATTAGAGTCGCCAACACCTGTGATTAGGTTTGTGGCGCCAGGCCCTAATGTGCCTAAGCAACCAGCGGGGTTGCCTGTTAGGCGGCCATAAATTTCGGCCATAAACGCAGCGCCTTGTTCATGACGCGTTAAAATAAAGCGAATTTTTTCCGATTTTTCTAATGACATCATAAAATCAGCATTTTCTTCTCCGGGAACCCCAAAGATATATTCGATGCCTTCTTCTTCGAGACATTTCACTAATAGATCGGACGCCTTCATGTTATATTCCTTTTTTTGTCGGTAAATTAAAAAGTCTATGTTTGTGGATCAGTACAATAAGATAAAGTTCACTTATAGTGCATATTTATGACATGCTTGTGTATTGCCAGTCATTATTTTTTATATGCAAAAAACGGTGCACCTTTTGGGGGTGCGATTGTCGTGCAAGGCATGATGCGTCAGTTGTGTGGTAAATAATGCCACGATAAAATACAGTGAAAATTGGATAGGCAATACAATACATTGCGCCATATATTGTTTCTTAATGAATGTCGTTTTATTAAGGAACGCAATAAAAGTATAAAGAGAGTTAAAAATGAGCAACCTTATTACCCCGCCTGAGGCTGATGAAAGCATTTCGTTAAAGACTTATGCGGAAAAAGCCTATCTCGACTATTCAATGTATGTCATTTTAGATCGTGCCCTACCGAATATAGGCGATGGTTTAAAGCCTGTCCAGCGCAGGATCATTTATGCAATGAGTGAACTGGGTTTAAAGGCTACGGCAAAATTTAAAAAATCAGCCCGTACCGTGGGTGATGTGATTGGTAAATTCCACCCGCATGGTGACTCCGCGGCCTATGAAGCCATGGTATTAATGGCGCAGCCTTTCTCCTATCGTTACCCTTTAGTTGATGGTCAGGGTAACTGGGGGTCGCCAGATGATCCTAAATCATTTGCTGCGATGCGATATACCGAATCACGATTAACGGCATACAGTGATGTGTTATTAGGTGAGTTGGGGCAGGGCACCGTAGAGTGGACACCTAATTTTGACGGTACAATCGATGAACCTAAAGTATTGCCAGCACAAGTACCTAATATTTTATTAAACGGTACCACAGGTATTGCCGTTGGTATGGCAACAGATATTCCACCGCATAACCTACGAGAATTAGTGAATGCCTGTGTTCACTTATTGGTGAACCCTAAAGCGACAACGGCAGAGCTGTGTGAATTTGTTTTGGCGCCAGATATGCCAACAGAAGCCGAAATTATTACGCCCCGCGATGATATTGTATCTATGTACGAAACGGGTCGCGGTAGCTTACGTATGCGCTGTATTTGGTCGAAAGAAGATGGCGATATTATTGTAACGGCATTACCTCATCAGGTGAGTGGCGCAAAAATACTAGAGCAAATAGCGACACAAATGCAGGCGAAAAAACTGCCCATGGTCGCTGATTTACGTGATGAATCTGATCATGAAAACCCAACGCGCTTAGTTATTATTCCGCGCTCAAATCGTATTGATGTTGAGCAATTAATGAACCATTTGTTTGCCACTACCGATCTTGAAAGAACATATCGTATTAATATGAATATGATCGGTATTGATGGCCTTCCTGCGGTAAAACCGTTAAATAAAATCCTTAGTGAGTGGTTGTCATTTCGTATGGTGACGGTACGTCGTCGCTTACAATACCGTCTTGATAAAGTATTAAAACGATTACATATTTTAGAAGGTTATTTAGCGGCTTTTTTAAATATTGATGAAGTTATTCATATTATTCGTACCGAAGATAAACCAAAGCAAGTATTGATGGATCGCTTTGGTGTAACGGATATTCAAGCCGAAGCAATTTTAGAATTAAAGCTACGTCAGATTGCAAAATTAGAAGAAATTAAAATTCGCGGTGAGCAAGACGAATTAGCAAAAGAACGTGATAGCCTAGAAACTATTTTAGGCTCTGCAACTAAATTGAAAAACTTAGTGAAAAAAGAGCTGTTATCTATCGCTGAAACATACGGTGATGATCGTCGTTCACCTATTGTCGTGCGCGGTGAAGCACAAGCATTATCTGAAACAGATTTGTTAACAAGTGATCCAATTACGGTTGTGTTATCCGATAAAGGATGGATTCGTGCTGCCAAGGGACATGACGTTGACCCGACAGCATTAAATTATAAATCAGGTGACAGTTATAAATTGTCGGCTGCGGGTAAATCTAATCAACATGTATTATTAATTGATTCTACAGGGCGCAGCTATGCCTTAGCGGCACACACCTTACCGTCGGCGCGAGGGCAAGGTGAGCCTGCTAGCGGTCGTTTGAATCCTCCTAGTGGCGCAGTCTTTAGTGGCTTGCTTATGGGTGACGAAAAACAAAAAATACTTATTGCAAGTGATGCGGGCTACGGCTTTGTAACCGAGTTAGGTAATTTACATACTAAAAATAAAGCGGGTAAAGCTTTGTTAACACTACCTAAAGGTGCGCGAGTATTACCTCCATACCCAATAGCAAATGGTAGTGGTGTTGCTGATGCTTTGGTGGCGATTGTGAGTAATGAAGGTCGCTTATTAATTTTTCCATTAGCGGATGTGCCAGAATTAGCGCGAGGCAAAGGAAATAAAATGTTAAGTATTCCTGGCGCGCGCGTTGAAGCTCGCGAAGAATTTGTCATTGCCGTAACGGTAGTGCAACCGCATCAAAAACTCACCGTGTATTCGGGTAAGCGCCATACCGTCTTTAAAATGGCAGACTTAGAGCATTACCGTGGTGAACGTGGTCGTCGTGGGCATAAATTGCCAAGAGGCTTCCAAAATGTAGACTCAATGATGGTGTCTGAATAACGTATAGATTCTTTTTAGTGATGGCAGGGTATGTAAATGTCAAAAGAAACTGATAATTTTATCGACGCTATGCACGATGTAAAACCATTGAGTCATGAGAAAAGAGTGGTGTTAGATCGTTCCTCTATCGATAAGCGTACCATTGATGCGCGTCAACAAGCCGCGCAAACGGAGTCAGTTGCACTGAATGATCCGTTAGCCAGTGCCGAAGTAGAGCAGCTAGAAGCAAACGCGGTGCTAGCGTACCAGCGCGCAGGTGTGCAACATGGGGTATATCGTCAACTGCGTTTAGGTAAATATACCATTGAGGCGAGACTAGATCTGCATCGTATGAGTATTGAACAAGCGCGATTGGAGGTGTACCAGTTTGTGCGGGACTGTATTGGCCACGATATTCGCTGTGCCTTAATTACGCATGGCAAAGGTGAAGGTCGCGCAAAGCCAGCCGTACTAAAAAGTTATATAGCGCATTGGTTGCCACAAATCAAAGAAGTGTTGGCGTTTCATTCCGCACAAAAGCATCATGGCGGCACAGGTGCTACTTATATTATGCTTAAAAAGAGCGAGAAAAAACGCTTAGAAAATATAGAAAAACATCGCTAATGCCGATAATTTTTTAAAAATTAGATTCCCATTTCTTGTCGCAGCTTTTCCATACGTTCTTTATTTTCTTCTTTGCTTAACGGGGTGTTGGTTTCTTCGGGTAATGCAAGCGTAGCAAGCTGAGGAAGTGTTTCACCATTTATAATGCGTTGGCATAATCTTTCATAATGTGATTTAAAAATAGGAAAGGCTGTTTTTTCGGTATTGTTCGCCAAAAAAAACCAATCAGTTTGTTTGCCTGCATAATACACGGCAGGGTGTGTCCATGTGGCATTACGTTTTGGTGAGGGAGCATTACAGGCTTCTATATAAGCATTATGTGCGTTAGGTAATGTGTGTTCACTACTAATATCAATGCATAAACGAATAACGCGGCTAACGGTAGGCAAGTAATCCGACTCTTTGATGATGCGGCGCACGGCATGCAAAATAACATCAGCAGAAAAGGGTGATAAGCTTTCCATCCATAAGCGCTTGGCAGAGTTGAGTGCATCAATTTCACTGTAGGCACTAAAGTACAGGTGCTGATAGTTAATACGCAATAATTCAAAGCTCTGGTTAATGGTATCGATTAACGTGCTTTTATCTTCTGCAGATAGTGTGTCGTTATGATGCCCAGCTTCGGTCGCTAAGTTGTTCTGCGATTGTTCGATCTTTTGTGCGACCTGTTCCAGAATGGTTTTGCTGTTTTTCATAGTGCTGTTTCCACTGGTGTTTTACGTGGCGTAAAAAAATGTTGTCCCAACTGTGCATCGGTTGTGCGCGGTTAGTCCAGTATAAAATAAACTCAGGGATTTGTTGTTGAATAAACCCGTGATCAATGCCTGAGTGTACCCCAAGAATTTCTAAGCAATCACCAGACGGTTGCCAGTGAGGTGTGATGAGTTGCGGTGTAGGATTGCGCGTAACGCCTGCCTGTACAAAGCGCCATTGTTGAATAATATGCTCCGCAAATAGTGTGCCCCATTCCGCATAAATCGCTTGTTTTTCTATCCACTTGTGCACAAATTCAGGCACACATTCTTCAATAAAAGAAAGCTCAATGCCTTGGCTGGTGGTGAGGTAGGTTAGCGTATGTTGGTCGGGTGTCCAGTTGTGAGCAATAGGTGCGCTTTTCTTTTTTTCTATAAATGGTGTGTCTTGTTTTTCCCAGTCTTCTTTTAACCATGAGAAAAAGGGCATATCCCAATTGGTATTCACCGCGCCAGAGTTTTTATGGTACATCGAAAAACGTACTAATGATTTTTGTACAAAGACAGCGGGAATACCTTCTTGCACAATTTGTTGTTGCAGGTCATTACTGGGTTGCCAATTCTCTGGAATACTCGTGGCTGCACTGGTTTTGGCAATGTGGTGTGTCCATTGGCGTTTTAAATGCTGAACAAATTTAGTGCCCCATGTGCGGTGACTTTCACCGCGTTCACGCCAGTAGTGTATAAATTCGGGCAGCTGCTCGCGAATAAAATTAGAGGGAATATTTAATTGCGCCAACATGCTTAAGGTATCTTTATCGGGGCGCCAATTAGGTGGTAAGAGAATGGCCCCTTGATGTCTTGACGATGGCTGGCTAGGTGCTGTTTGATTGTTCGTAGGTGGCTCATTGTGAGACGACTGTGATGCGCCTAGAGTTTCTGTACTGGTTTGGCGGTGGTCAGCCACTTTATTGATGGCTTGTTGATTAAAGGCAAACTTGAGTTGTTGGCTTTGACCGTAGGGTGCCGATAGCAGCAGAATAATGCCTAAGTCGCGTAGTCGCTGACTGATTCGCTGAATATCTAAATCATCCCAAAAAGGCATATATTGTTGAAAATCATCTTTGGATAGCTCGTGCCAAGTGTAGCCACGGCTTTCTTGGCCTTGTCTATGGCTGCTAAGCTCGTCGAGTAATGAGAGTAATACGGCCTCTTCTAGGCCGATGGTTGCGGCTAGAGACGGTGATATAAGCAAAGGTCTTTCGGGGATGAGTGATGACATGCTTCCATTCTATCACTACCCGTATAGGGAAAAATAGCCATGAGTGTCGATGCCATGTTAGTGTACGCACTTGTTAACTGCTCGTTCAAAGACGGGCTGCAATGTGTACATGTAAACCACTGTAAAATAGCACAATAATAGCGAATATGATTTATACGGAGAATCATAATGACAATAAAACCTTATCTTATCGCCGCTGTTAGTGCGGCGGCCATCGTACTGGCTAGCCACGCAAATGCAGGTTGGTTTGATGATTTAAAACAAAAGGGTAGCGAGCTTTTAGGTGATGATATTGGCTCTATCGGCAAAAGTGTGGGTGAAAACCTAGGTGCCAGTGTTGGCCAAGTGGTGGGCAGAGATGATTTGTCGACCGAAGATATTAGCCAAGCTTTTAAGCAGGCGTTAGATTTAGGTAGCCAAAAAGTGGTAGATCAGCTGGGTAAGGCTGACGGCTTTAATAGCGATCCTGCCATTCGTATTCCTTTGCCTCAGCAAATGCAAACCGTGAAAAAGTGGTTAGGTAAGGTAGGCTTAGACGATAGCTTAAATAGTCTTGAGGTGAGCTTAAATCGTGCAGCAGAAAATGCGGCGCCAAAGGCAAAGAGCTTGTTTATTAGCACGATTAAAGACATGAGTTTTGACGATGTAAAGTCAATTTATAATGGTGGTGATGACGCTGCAACCCGTTATTTTCAAGAAAAAATGACGCCAGCATTAACTACAGAGATGCAACCTGTTGTGCAGCAGAGTTTATCTGATGTAGGTGCGGTGAAATTGTATGACAAGGTTATGGGCGACTATCAATCCATTCCTTTTGTGCCCGATGTAAAAGCAAATTTAGTGTCGCATGTTGTGGATGGTGGGCTTAATGGTATTTTTCATTACCTTGCCAAAGAAGAAGCAGAGATTCGTAAAAATCCCGTTAAGCGTACAACCGAACTATTAAAAAAGGTGTTTGGTGCGCAATAACTTTTTGTGCTGATAGGAGAAAGGAATATGCGAGTATTGTTGTCATTGAGTGTTGTCTTTGTGTTGATTGTCTCTTCTATAGGGGCTATTGCAGAGCCTCATCAGCCGAGGATTGCACAATTAACGGTACGTGGTGAAGCGCATTTAATGGTGCCTCCTGATCAAGTATCGGTTGTGTTGGGTGTAACTACCGAGTCAACTCAAGCAAAAAAAGCCATTGCTGAAAATAATCGAAAAATGAAAGCCGTGGTGGCTTCGCTTGCTGCGGTAGGCGTGGCTAAAAAAGAATATAAAACGCAAAACTTTCGAGTGCAGCCTGTATGGTCGTCACGTCCTAAAGGTGCTAATAGCCAGTGGAAGTCTACGATTATTGCTTATCGTGTAAATAGTAGTTTGCACGTAACTACACAGAAATTGGCGTTGATTGGCGATATTATTGGTGGTGCCACGAGCGCAGGAGCGAACCAAGTGAACTCGGTTAACTTTAGTTTGTTTAATGAGCGGCAATATCGCCAACAGGCTATTACTCAAGCGATGGCTAACGCGAAGCAAGATGCCGAAACGCTGGTAGCCGCCAGTGGTGATACGATTAAACGTACGCTTACATTAAATTTAGGCAATAGCTCGGCGTCTCATGTGCGTGTAGAAACGTCTATGGCTAAAAGTCGAATGATGTCTGCGCAAGCAGATTTTACGCCGCCACCCATTAGTGGTGGTGATATTACGGTGAAAGCATCGGTATCGGTTGTATATGAGTTGGACGCACCTAAGTAATATTTTGCTTATCGCATGTTGCGTGTTTTTGTTGTTGTATGAGAGAGAGAATGAGTCGTCAGAAAAATCAAAAAGATCATAAAAGCCAAGATAATTGTGTGTTTGGCTTACATGCAGTACAGGCCTTGGTTGATGGGTCGCCACAGCGTATTCAGCAGTTGTTTTTATTGCAGGGTCGTAATGATAAGCGCTTACAGTCTATACGGTCAGTAGCCGAAAAAAATAATGTTTCGGTGACTCTGTGTGCGCGTGAAAAACTAGACCAAATGGTAGAAGGTAACCATCAGGGTGTGATTGCGATAGCTGCTGCGATAACAGAAGTTTACGATGAAGATTATCTGAAGAGTCGTTTGCCTAAGCTGTTTGACGATAATATTGTGCCCTTTATTTTAGTCTTAGATGGCGTGACAGATCCGCATAACCTAGGCGCGTGTTTGCGTTCTGCAGAGGCGGCGGGTGTGCAGTTTGTGATTGTACCTAAAGACAATGCGTCATCATTAACGCCTACCGCCATTAAAGTGGCTTGTGGCGCGGCAGAAGTTTTGCCGTTAGTGCGTGTGACTAATTTATCGAGAACCCTAGAATGGCTACAGGCACAGGGCGTGTGGTTAGTGGGCGCTGCTGGTGAAGCTACGCAGCATCATTATCAGATGGATTTAACAGGGCCATTGGCCGTGGTGATGGGTGCCGAGGGTAAAGGGCTGCGTCGATTAACTCGAGAGCGTTGTGATTCTTTGGTGCGCATTCCTATGATGGGCGAAGTGAGCAGTTTAAATGTATCGGTCGCAACAGGTATTTGCTTGTTTGAGGCTTTGCGTCAACGGCAGTAACTGTGGTTATGTAGTTGTTTAGGCTTTAAACGTTAATGATAAAATCTTAAGGGCTTTTTTACGTTCTGCTTCGGTGAGTGTTTCCGCAAAATCAACCAATGCTTGGATTGATTTGCGTAATGGTTTGGTTCGATACTTAGCGGATGTTTCCTGAATCATCAGATTCACAGGTTCACCAGTGCCTTGTAATAGCCAATCGACAGATACGCCAAACTCGTCAGCCATTTTTAATGCCATTGCCATACGAGGTAGCTTTTCACCGTTGCGGTAGCTCCATATCATCACTTCACTGACACCCAGCAATTTACCCAGTGCTTTTTGAGTGCTTTCTACGCCTGATAGGTTAACGGCATGGTTAAAACGTTCTGCGAATTTAGGATGTTTCATGCTACCCAATCTATCCACAAGTTATTTAATCTGCAGCTATTTGATGAAGTATCCGTAAGTTAGCTATGGGGCTGCGGGGGTGCATTCTGGCACGTTTTTCAACATATGTGAAAGTGTAGAGCGCTAAAAAAAGATGCTTAAGGGTGTGAGGGTTACGAGGGTAAATAATAACTATAAGATACTACCCTGCACTAGAGTGAGGGTAGTAGAGGGTAGAGAGGTCTAGTTGTGGTGTTAATAGGCGGCCTGATAAATGGCTAAAGCATCAGCTTCGGTAACTTCACGTGGGTTGTTAACGAGCAAGCGTTGCTGTTGCATGCCATCGCTGGCAAGCATCGGAAGATCTGTTTCGGGGATATCCATATCTCGTAAACGATGAGGTAAGCCAAGATCTGAAATTAAAGATTCAATATGTGTAATGAGCGCCTCAGTGACTGTGGCGGCATCACCTGGTATATGTTTACCCATAATGACGGGAGCTAATTCAGCATATAGCTCTTTGGCATTGGGGGCGTTAAAACGCATAACGTAAGGAAGCACCAGTGCATTACTTAAGCCATGGGGAATATGGTAATGGCCACCTAAGGGATAAGCTAGGGCGTGAACTGCTGCAACAGGTGCATTGGCAAAGGCTTGCCCTGCCATGCAGGCACCTAATAACATTGCTTGGCGGGCGTCGATGTCACTACCGCTATGTGTTGCTGTCATAATGTTTTTGCTAATCAGTTCTAGCGCTTGTTTAGCGAGCATATCCGCATACGCGTTTTTGAGGCGTGCACTGGTGTAGGCTTCAATGGCGTGTACCATTGCATCCACGCCTGTGGCGGCGGTGATATGTGGTGGTAAGCCCACGGTGAGCTCGGCATCAAGAAGTGCTACATCTGGGTATAGTTGCGGGGCAACAACCCCCGCTTTGGTTGTTTCACCCGTGGTTACAATCGCCACTGCGGTGGCTTCTGAGCCTGTACCTGCGGTAGTGGGTATGAGTATTAGAGGTAAGCGTTGGCCTTTTGCGTTACCTACGCCATAAATATCGTCGAGTGTCTCGCCAGATTTCGCCATTAATGCGATGAGTTTGGCGGTGTCCATTGAGCTGCCGCCGCCAAAGCCAATAACGCCATCGTTGTTACCTGCTTTTAATGTATTCAGTGCTTCATAAACAATGGCTTCTGGTGGGTCTGCGACTACATCGGTATAGCTTGTAAAGCGCATGTTTCCCGCGTGTAGTGCACGTTCTAATTTTTCCATTAGTCCTACACTAATAATGCCTTGGTCGGTCACAATCAGTGGGTTGCTGATATGCTGTTGGCGGCATATCTCAGCAATGTTGTTTAGTGCGCCAGATTCGTTGATGATGGATTTGGTGGTATTGAAGACAAACGATTTCATAAAGAATTGAGCCTCTCAAAAACAGAAGTGAGGCTTAACTATACGAGATAAAATGTTACAGATACATGACTTTTTACTCCATAGATCGGTTTATTTTAGCGGTGTATTCTTGTGGTGCGCCATGGGGTGACAGTGCATTATATGTGGGCGTTAATAGGTGTTTTTATGGCGTGAAAATACACTTTGCGATATATCTAATGGTTGAATGTACTGATTAAATACTCTACAATTCGCGCCCCCGTATTTATATGGGGTTTATGTAAGCCACAAAATGTTATTTTAATCGATAGCTTGTGTGCTTTATTCCTTGTTTCACCTGCGAAAAATTCGTGGGGAAGCATTAACCCGTAAGGAAATGAATATGCGTCATTACGAAATTGTATTTCTTGTGCACCCTGATCAGAGTGAACAAGTATCTGGTATGGTTGAGCGTTACACCGCTTCAATCAAAGAAGATGGTGGTCAGGTTCACCGTCTAGAAGATTGGGGTCGTCGCCATTTAGCGTACTCAATCAATAAAATCCACAAAGCTCACTACATCTTAATGAATGTTGAATGTAGCGATACTGTGTTAGAAGAATTAACTACGACTTTCCGTTATAACGATGCTGTATTGCGTCATATGGTTATTCGTACTGATGAAGCGATTGTAGAAGAGTCGTTCATCATGAAGGCAGAAAAAGAAGGCCGTGAGCGTCGTACGCGTCGTGATGAGCGTTCAGAATCAGCGCCAGCACAACCTAAAGCGCCAGCAGCCGATGCTAGTGAAAGTCAACCAGCAGGGGAGAATGAATAAGATGTCTCGTTTTTTTCGTCGTCGTAAATTTTGTCGTTTTACTGCTGAAGGCACTAAGCAAATCGATTATAAAGATTTGGAAACCCTAAAAGCATATGTTACCGAAACTGGTAAAATTGTACCTAGTCGTATTACGGGTACTAAAGCTAAGTATCAGCGTCAGCTATCAACTGCTATTAAGCGTGCGCGTTATCTTGCACTGATCCCTTATACGGATGCACACGATAGGTAAGTACTGATGCGCGCCCTAGCAGAGTTTATTATGCGTGGGCGGTTGCAAGCTGGAACGGTGGCAGTATTTGGGTATGTTATCCCATTGCTGGCACCAATAGCGGTCGCTTTAGTGACGCTACGCAAAGGTGCCTTTGAAGGTACTATTATTTTATTACTTGGATTGTTACCCGCGTTATTATCATTAATGTTGGGTGACACAGGTTCAGTGGTAGTATGGATTACATTGCTATCATTGGTGCTGGTATATATTCCTGCATTGGTTTTACGGGTAAGTATTTCATTACCATTAATGGTGTTAAGCGCAGTTGTAGCGGCATCATTGATTACCATGGTTATGTTATCGGTAGCGCCAAATGTAGTGCAGGTACTGATTGATTCTATGAGTCAATTGATATTGCCTGAAGCGGGTCAGCAGGGTACTGCAGACCAAATACCGTTAGGTCTTGTCGCTTCTTATGCAGGTATATCTGGCATGGTGGCATACATACTTGCCTTTAATGGGCTAACAGGCGTGTTGTTGGGGCGATGGTTTCAAAGCATAGCTTTTAACCCTGCAGGTTTTGGTGCTGAGTTTAGAGAGCTGCGTCTTAATGTAGTGGTTTCTACAATCTGTTTTATGGGTAGTGTTTTTTTACGCTATCAAGGTGATGAATACTGGTGGTGGTCAAATGTATTGGCTATCCCTTTGGTGTTAGTGGCTATTGCAATTGCTCACCATGTGGCTAAAGCCAGAGAGCTGGCAAAGCCCTGGTTGGTATTATTTTATTTTGTGGTGTTTGCATTTATGCCGGTGGTTATTTGTATTGGCTTTGTGGATGCTTGGATAAATTTTCGTGATCGTTTGCGTAATACGTGACGATGACATCATTAAAGAGGAATGCGAGATGGAAGTTATTCTACTCGAGAAAGTGGGTAAATTAGGTAGTATTGGTGATAAGGTTGCGGTTAAAGCTGGCTTTGGTCGTAACTACTTGATCCCTCAAGGTAAAGCATTAGCAGCAACGGCTGCAAATGTTGTTGAATTTGAAGCACGTCGTGCAGATTTAGAAGCGGCAGCAGCAAAAGATAAAGCAGCAGCAGAAGCACGTGGCGCGCAACTAGCAGACGTAGCATTGACTATTGAAGCGAATGCGGGTGACGAAGGTAAATTGTTCGGTTCTATCGGCGCGCGTGATTTAGCTGATGCAATTACTGAAGCGGGCGTTGCTGTAGAAAAATCAGAAGTACGTTTACCTGAAGGCGCGTTGCGTGAAGTAGGTGAGTACGAGATTGATATTCAAGTACATAGCGAAGTGACTCAAACTATTAAAGTGACTGTTGTTGCTGAATAATAGCGTTGTTAGCTAAAGCACTGTGATTTTTGCTGTTTATGTATCTTTATTGTTTAAGGTGCCGCAATAGCTTATTTTGTGAGTAGCTTTTAGTGAAATGTCCGAATAAAAAGGCACTCCTAGCGTTAGTTAGTGGTGCCTTTTTTGTGTCTGTTGTATGATCACCTTCCCATAATGAATAAGTATAGCGATACCGTATTAATGTACCCACAGGACATGTTAGCCGCCGACGAAATGCCGCATACCGAATATGAAACGGTTGCCTCGTCGGTACAGCCATTACCCCATTCCCCAGAAGCTGAGCAGGCGGTATTGGGTGGTTTGATGTTGGCTAACAATCACTTTGATGCAGTGGCAGAAGTGTTAAAAGAAGAGGACTTTTTTAAGGAGCCTCATCGTCAAATATTTAATGCTATTGGTAACTTAGCTGAAACAGATCAGCCATTCGATATTATTACGCTTTCTGAAGAGCTGTCTCGCCGAGATCAATTGGAATACCTCGGCGGTATGGCGTATTTATCTGATATAGCAAAAAATACCCCTAGTGCAGCGAATATTACAGCATACGCACGTATTGTGCGTGAGCATGCCACTATTCGCCAACTAATTAATGTGGCGAATGAAATCTCTCGTTTAGGATATGATTCTGCAGGCTTAGATGCTAATGACCTGCTTCAGCTAGCTGAAAAACGCGTATTAGAAATTGCTGAGGGGCGCCCTAAAGAGGGTGGTTTAGAGGCAATGGAAGGTTTGCTTAAAAGTACGGTAGAGCGAATCGATGCGTTGTTCCGTTCTCAATCCGATATTACGGGATTAAGTAGTGGCTTAACCGAATTGGATGAGCGTACTGCGGGTTGGCAAAATGGGGAGTTGATTATTTTAGCGGCGCGTCCGTCTATGGGTAAAACAGCCTTGGCTCTTAACTTTGTGGAGTCGGCAGTATTTACGCAAACACGCCCAGTGCTTGTGTTTAGTATGGAGATGCCTTCTGAATCTCTTATTATGCGAATGATTTCGTCTGTGGGGCGTATTGATCAAACTAAAATTCGTAATGGTCAGCTCGCCGAAGAAGATTGGCCTAAGCTATCTTCTGCGGTACAAAAGATGAAAAGTGCGCCGCTATTTATCGATGATACCGCCGCATTAACACCGCAAGATATGCGTGCTCGTATTCGTCGTACTACCCGTGAGCATGGCGAGCCGGGTTTGATCATGGTGGATTATTTACAGCTAATGCAGGTGGCAGGTGCTAGTGAGGGGCGAACACAAGAAATATCAGAAATTTCTCGCTCATTAAAAGCGTTGGCCAAAGAATATAATTGCCCTGTGATTGCGCTATCACAGCTTAATCGTGGTGTAGAACAACGCCCCAATAAGCGCCCTATGAACTCAGACTTACGTGAGTCGGGTGCCATTGAGCAAGATGCTGATGTTATTCTATTTATTTATCGTGATGATTATTACAACGAAGACAGCCCAGAAAAAGGCATTGCAGAATTAATTATTGGTAAACAGCGTAACGGTGAAATTGGTACCTGCCGTGCTGCTTTTGTAGGAAAATACACCCGCTTTGAAAACTTAGCGCCTGATTATATGCAGCCTGAGTATTAATCTTTTACCCTTCGATATTCTTTCATCTTGAAATTATGAGAGTCTTTTAAGTCTCCAGATTTTTAGAGTAAAAAACATTTTTTGTTTGATTCCTTTCATGTGTTTAGATAAATTTTTCTTGAAAATTATATAGAAGATAGTGTTTTAACTTAGTTGGGTTGACTCTCCCTTTGTATAAGCCAGAAAATTTTAAATATTTTTTTGGGGGTGAGGTATGGGTGTAATTTTAATCGGATATTTTAATATTAACTTTGTTTGGTTAGGAAAAGGTGAATTTTTAATTAATGATGATATTGGCGCCACTTTAAAATATTTTCTGTGTTTTTATGAGTTGTCGCTCAATTAAATATAATCCAGGTGTTGATTTAGCTTTTTCGGGGTGATTAAATGGCGCCTCATATATAAAGGTGTACACGCCTAATAAAGAATAAGGATGTTTTTCAGTTTTTTATGCTGAAAATTGTGTAAGGGTTCGAGGTAGTGAATTATTTTATCGGTGCTTTTTTGATGCGTTTAAGTTTCTTGTTTTCTTCCCTCTCCTCTCTATTCTTTTTATATTTGTGCAATTAATTATTACATTTATAAGGAATTCTATAATGGTTAAAAATATATTATCTGCAGCTATTGCTTCGGCTTCATTACTGATGGCAGTTTGTTCTCATGCGGACAGCAGTCCATATTATGTTGGTGTTGAGTTTGGTAGTGCGGATCATGACGCGAACATCGAAATTGTTTCGGGAGATGGGTCGATTACTGATTCTGACTCAGGAAATAAAATATTTTTTGGTTATCATTTTACTTCAAATGTTGCATTAGAGATTCAATATGCTGATTTAGGTGAGTCGTCGTCAACATTTTCTGATGGTAGTACTGTT
This sequence comes from Candidatus Endobugula sp., assembly GCA_965225895.1. Taxonomy (GTDB): domain Bacteria; phylum Pseudomonadota; class Gammaproteobacteria; order Pseudomonadales; family Cellvibrionaceae; genus Endobugula. The sequence continues at coordinate 1,908,732 of CBDDBR010000011.1, read as the reverse complement.
TCATTTACAGGTACAAATATTAATTTTTTCCCTGGCGAAGGTGGTGGAACCACTAGTGAAGTGACAACCTTTGGTATTTCAGGGGTTTATAGATTTAATACTGATGGATCTGTTAAGCCTTTTGTAAAGTTAGGTTTACATAGCTGGGATGTTGATAATAGCACTTCATCTACTGGTTTGACCGCAGGTGATACTAGTGGCACTGATGTGTTCTATGGTGTTGGTTTGGATGTATCTATTGCTAAGCAATGGGCTTTAAGTGTCTCTTATGATGTTTATGATATTGATGATGAGCTTGAGGCAATTGACGAAGTTTCAACTTTTGGTGCTGGTGTTAATTATAAGTTCTAATGACTTTTTTAAAGCCAGTAATTCTTACTGGCTTTTTCTTTTTTTGTTTCCATTTCCTTTTCTATTATCCCACTGCCCGCCACGTGCTTTATTAAATCCACCTTTTGAATTTTTTCTGCTCGGTGTATTACTCGTGGGTATTAAATGTTGTGGTCCATCACCAATCAAGTCTGTTCGTTTCATTTCTGTTAGTGACTCGCGAATGTCGTCCCAATTTTTAGGGTCGTGGTAGCGTAAGTAAGCTTTGTGTAACCGGCGCTGGCTGAGTTTGCGTGCGGTAAACATTTTTTTACTTTTGTATGTGAGCTTTTTAAGTGGGTTACGGCCGCTGTGATACATGGCTGTGGCAAGTGCCATTGGCGAGGGGTAAAATGTTTGTACTTGATCGGCGCGAAATTTATTTTTCTTTAACCATAGCGCAAGGTTAAGCATGTCTTCATCTTCACAGCCGGGGTGAGCGGCGATAAAGTAAGGAATTAAATATTGTTTTTTGCCCGCTTCTTTTGAATATTTTTCAAAGAGTTCTTTGAATTTATCGTAAGAACTCATATCGGGCTTCATCATCATTGATAATGTTTTGCTTTCCGTGTGTTCGGGTGCAATTTTTAAGTAGCCACCCACGTGATGTGTGACAAGCTCTTTAACATATTCTGGGTCTTGTATTGCAAGATCGTAACGTAAGCCCGATGCAATAGCGATACGTTTAATACCCGGTATTTTTCGGGCGCGACGATAAAGATTGGTTGTGCGGCTATGATCGGTGTTTAGGTTTTTACATATGCCAGGAAATACACAAGAGAGTCTACGGCAGTTTGCCTGAATGCGATCGTCTTTGCAGTTTAGGAAATACATATTGGCAGTTGGGCCACCAAGATCAGAGATAGAGCCTTTAAAATCGGGCACTTGATCACGAATTTTTTCAATTTCTCGCAATACCGATTCTTCAGATCTACTTTGAATGATTCGGCCTTCATGTTCGGTAATAGAGCAAAACGTACAACCGCCAAAACACCCGCGCATAATATTGACTGATGTATTTATCATCGCATAAGCGGGAATGTTAGCATCGCCATAGCTAGGGTGAGGTCGACGCTGAAAGGGGAGGTCAAAGACACCATCCATTTCTTCGGTTTTAAGAGGAATGGGCGGTGGGTTGACCCAAATTTCCCGGTCGCCATGCTTTTGCACTAATGGGCGAGCATTGTGCGGGTTCGCTTCTTGGTGAAGTACACGGGAGGCATGTGCATATAGTGCTGAATCGGCACGTACTTTTTCAAAGGATGGTAGACGTACGTAAGTTTTATCTTCATCCAGTTCCACTTTTCGATGCAGTGGCATAGGAATAATTTTAATAGGTTCGGGTATGATTTCTTGTGTGCCCTCTTGAATGCCAACAGCAGGACTATTGGTTGCAACACCGAGCTTTTCTTCTGTTGATTTTACATCGCACGTACTAGGGGATTGATCGTACTCGTAGGGGTTAGGAATTTTGTCGATATTGCCTGGCCAATCAATACGTGTTGAGTCAATCTCGCTCCATCCTGCGGGAGTTGATTTACGAACAACGGTGGTGCCTCGAATACTGGTGAGTTCGTCAATTGAGCGACCATGAGATAATTGATGGGCTACTTCAGCAATGGCTCGTTCTGCATTACCGTATAATAAAATATCGGCTGTTGAATCAATGAGTACCGAGCGGCGTATTTCGTTGCTCCAATAATCATATTGCGCAATACGACGTAGGCTGGCTTCAATGCCTCCGATAACAACGGGTGTTTTTTTATAGGCTTCTTTACAGCGCTGAGAATAAACAGTCACCGCACGGTCTGGGCGTTTTCCAGCCTCGCCATGTGCGGTATAGGCGTCGTCATTACGTACTTTTAGATCAGCGGTGTACTTGTTGATCATGGAGTCCATATTGCCAGCGGTGATCCCAAAAAATAAGTTGGGTTCGCCTAGCTGTGTAAAATCGGCTGCGCTTTTCCAGTCAGGTTGAGCAATAATGCCAACGCGAAAGCCTTGGGATTCTAAAAATCGACCCATCACAGCCATGCCAAAACTGGGATGATCAACATACGCGTCACCCGTTACAATAATAATGTCACAGCTATCCCAGCCTAATTCGTCCATTTCTGCACGACTCATTGGTAGGTAGGGGGCAGCACCAAAGCATTCAGCCCAGTATTTGGGGTACTGAAATAAATGGGGTGCTTTTGCTAAACCGTCTTTTGCCATGAAAATCGTATCTTTTGAAAGGGAATGAAGGGCGCCATTTTCTCATATTTAGCGCTGCGGAGTAAGTTTATTCGTGTATGGTTTTATTATAGACGTATTACGTGGTATCAATGAGATCGGGCTTGCTTGCTATCTTTGATTTATTCTTTAGAATACAGCGGTTATTATAATAAAAATATATTGTATTTGGTTGGTATCATGACGGCGTACCTTAAACACATTACTTACCTAACTATTTGCCTGCTGTGTTTGAATTCAGGTTTGTCGTTAGCTGCTGTGTATTCAGCGGATACCCATGTAGGTGATGGTGTAGAGCGTATTCTTGTGTGTACATCACAAGGCTATAAATGGATTACCATTGATACATTGAATACCAATGTTTCTACTGATGGTGAAACAGCGTTTGATCTTGATTCTGCCATTACTCATCATGATTGCCCTTTTTGTGTTTTTAATGCATATAGCATTGACAGTGCGCTTGATAATACACGTTTGTCGATGGCCTTTGCGCCACACTTTCGTGTTGTAGGGCGTCACTACTTGTCACATGTGAGTGCACTTGCATTCTACCCTTCTCTTCATAATCTTTCCCGCGCACCTCCCTCAGCTATCTAGTTTTACTTTTTTCCTCCATTGATTCAATGGGGTTCAATTATGGGTACATCATCGATAAGTTTTGTATTTTGTGTGCTTTGCGCATAAAAACTGCTGCGTGGTGTGCTTCGAGTATAACGATATGATTGTGGAGTTTGTGTATGTCGACAGACATTTTTTGTTCTATGTTTAAAGATTCTCGTACGGTTTTTATTCCAATGGCGAGTGTTGCTATCTTGAGTATGTATTCCTTATCGTCTTATGCGGGGAGTGACGGCAATGAGAGTAATCCTCTAGATGCAATCACTGTGATTGGTAGTCAGGCGGTAGAAAAAGCTGAAATTGGTGGTACTCCAGTAAAAGATTTACCGATGAATGTGCATGTGGTGGGCGAAGATGAGGTAGAGCGTTTACGCTTTGTTGACCCTAATGAGCTGCTAGATCGTATTCCTGGTGAAACCCAAGTAAGAAATTTGCGTATTCCCGATGGTGGTAAAGGTTACACCATTCCAATGGTTGATGGCATTCCTTTAGAGAGCCCATATGAAGGTGCCACTCAACGTATTGATCGAGTGAATACAGCCGATATTCAGCGTGTGGAGGTTATTAAAGGGCCTGCATCAGCTATTTATCCCAGTAATGCATTGGGTGGTGTGATTAATGTTGTTACCAAAGAGGCGCCCATAAAACCAGAGGGAGAGATATGGTACGAAGGGGGCGATTTTAATCGTCGTCGTTTTGGGGTAAATACGGGCGGTACTGCGGGTAAGGTCGGTTATTTTATTGATATTAATTCACGCAGTTTAGACGGCCTAAGAGATGATGTAAAAAATGATCGTGATCAATTCAGCGGTAAATTTATTTTTGATGCAACAGAGACTACACGCATTGTTACACGTGTGGAGCGTTTAGAGGAAAATGTTGTCACCCGTGCAGATTTAACAGAAGCTGAAATTGCTGAAAACCCAAGACAAAGTGGCGGCAATGATTCATCCGAAGATCTTAGTCAAGATGCATTTTTTGTAAAGCTAGAACAATTATTTGATAGTAGTAATTTGGATGTATCTTTTAGTTATCGAGAAAAAGACACCATCGGTACTTCGCGCTTTAGTGGCCCACAAAATGAAAATGATGAAGGTATTAATACTAAAATTTTATACCGTTATGATTTTGATAATTCTAATTTAATTACAGGATTTGAAAATTACACAGGTAAACAGCATACCTTGCAATATGCCAGAAATGATGACGCGCTATCAGGCCCATTTGACACCATTGATAGTGAGTTAGATATCAATGCGTACTTTGCACAATATGAATTTCGTCCTGCCCAGCGCTTAGGTATTACGCTTGGTGTGCGACATGAAAATATAGATATTGAATCTTTTTCTGATAATGCGAACGATAGCAGCGGCTCCGCAAGCTTTAATGATACCTCACCTAAATTGGGCTTTACCTATGACTTAAGTGCAAATAATAGGCTTTGGTTAAGTTTGTCCGAAGGATTTTATGCGCCAGATATTAGCGATATTATTGGCGATCCCAGTGAGCCTGCGACGATTAATTTAGGTTTGGCGCCAGAGGAATCTACCAATATAGAAATTGGTTTACGCGGCAGTTCGGGTAGCTGGTCTTACGATACATCGTATTACCATACAGAAATTGAAAATTATTTAGTGACTCAAGAGTTTCAAAATGGTCTTGGGCAAGATGTTGAAAGAACCACAAATGCGGGGCAGGTAACGGTTCAGGGAGTGGAGTCTGTACTTGAGTATGCTCCCAAAGGTGCACAATGGCGTATGGGGTTTACGCATACCTATGCGCGCAATATTTATGATAGCTTTGTGAGTAGCGATGGAGATTTTTCTGGCAATGAATTGCGCCGTTCGCCTAAGCATCATTTTAATGCGCGCGTTGCGTGGTTGCCGATTCAGAAATTAACGGTTGAACTAGAAGGTGATTTTTATTCGAGCTATTTTGGCGATAATGCAAACAGTCCAGAGGGGCGTTTTACACGTGATGAGCGTATCCATTTACGCATTGATTATGCCGTAGATTCTTGGAAGTTTTGGTTGCATGGTTTAAACCTCACCGATACCTTAGAAGATCGAGCAACATTTAGTCGCGGTGAATTAAAGTTTCGTACCATTGACGGCCGCACGTTTTATGCGGGCGCAGCGTACCAATTTTGATAATTTCAATAAAAGAAAAGCCACCTTGTAGTGGCTTTTTTTAATGAAAAAAAATCGCAACAGCAATGATAAAATTTAGGTGAGTGTATGCTGGTTAAGCAAAAAGAATTGAATCGATGGTTTTGGCGTTGGCATATTATTGGTGGACTTATATGCCTACCAGTAATGTTGTTATTGTCAGTGACAGGCATATTATATTTATTTAAATCGGATTATAACCACGCAATCTATCAAGATATTTTACAGATTGAAGCGCCAACATCTTCTGCTATGCCTGTGAGTTATCAGCGGCAATTAAATAGTGTGCAACAAGTATTTTCACATCCTGTGATGCAGGTAGTGTTGCCTGAAACGGCAAATCAAACCACAGGCTTTCGTTTGCACAGTCATGGTGGGCATGCGCGCAATATGGTGTATACCCACCCCTATACGGGCGAAGTGCTAGGTGAAATACAGCAAAAGCAAACGTTGATGTATACCATCCGAAAACTACATGGTGAAATTTTATTAGGTACCCCAGGTACCTTATTGGTTGAGTGGGTGGCCAGTTGGTTTGTCGTGTTAATTGTTACGGGGCTTTATATTTGGTGGCCCGCAAAAAAATTCTCTTTGTCTGGTTTTTTTACAATTCGTAGAGGGGCGAGTCGAAGGATATTTTGGCGTGATATACATGCGGTATTTGGTTTTTGGTTGTCAATTTTTATGCTGGTGATTTTGGCGGGCGGTATGCCATGGACGGACGTGTTTGGTAGTAACTTAAAGTGGGTGCAAGATAAAACAGACGCTGGCTACCCAGAAAACTGGCGTTCAACACGAGGTTTGACATCGCAGGTGATTTTGCCAACAGAGAGTGATCAGCCTGTATTGAGTGTGTTGCCCTCTGATCGCTTGTCTTTAGATGCGATAGTATCAATTGCTCAGGAGCAAGAGTTAAAAGGGCGTATTACGATTAAATTACCTATAGAAACGCAGGGTGTGTTTTCGGTATCAAATCGGTCGTTTTGGTTGAGCGATCAACAGGTTTTACATTTTGATCAGTATTCTGGCGAGCTGGTTCAAGCGCTCACTTGGCATGATGTAGGTATTTTAATGGACTTGCGTCAAGTGGCGATGCGTTTGCATCAGGGGGAATATGGAAAAGCCAATTGGTATATCGTATTCGTTATTACCTTATTGTTTACGCTAAGTACTGCGGCAGGGCTAGTCGCTTATGTTATTCGAAAACCTAAAGGGCGCTGGGGCTTGCCTGAGGTTCCAGATGATTTTGGGGTGAGTCGAGGTGTGCTATTTATGATTGCAGTATTAGCTGTGCTATTTCCTTTATTCGGTGCGAGTGTGATTGTGCTATGGGCGTATGAAGGTTTACGCGGCGCGAATAAAAAGAAAAAATCAGCATTATCTTCTTGAGGCCGTTGATGATGTGCATGGCTAATGATTTTACGAATATAAGTCGATCATCGAATGCAACGATGATGAGTGCTTGTGTGTTCGCATCATTATTATTACATGGTTTATTTTTTTATTATTGGGCGTTATACGATGAGGTAGCGAAAGCGCTAATACCGATGGGTATGCCTGCTCCCTTTACGTATTCGCAAAAAGTGAGTGTTGTCATTAGTCAGCATACTGTGATGCCCGCTAGTGAAGATACAACAAAATCACCTGCGGCCATATCGCCACCGCCACGCAAAAATAATCCTCCCTTGCATCAAAAAACCATTAAAAACACCATCAAAAAAAACGTGCCTGATAAAAAGGTGCTTACAAGTATATCGCCCAAATCATTAACGAATAAGCAGAATACTGTACCGCGTAGAGAGGTGGTGCAGGCGCCATCTGCAAGCGCCGTTTCAACAACATCCTTAAGCTCAAAGGAAGAGAAAAATAGAAAAAATAAAAGTGAAAAATTACGTGGTGATTCTGTGTCGCACGAAAAACCTCATGCGTCGGTGCCAGAGTCCCTCGATTCATTACCTGTCACATCGGCACCAGCGACTTCTCAGGTACTTAATGAACAGCAGTTACGCTTATATGAGCAGCATTTAATTGAATGGATTAATCGTTACAAGCGCTATCCATTGGCGGCGCAAAAAAGGCAGCAGCAGGGCGTTGTGACCGCTGTGTTTACTATTGATGGGGGTGGCCATCTTAAATCTTATAAAATAGCATCAACATCAGGGTATAAATTGCTAGATAAAGCGGTGATTAAAATGCTTAAGCGTGCCAACCCCATGCCCGAAGTGCCTATGGAAATACGAGAGGGAAAGTCATCTTTTTCTTATACGGTGCCGATCGTATTTAGTTTATAAGTTGTGGGGTAATAGCGGTATAAAAACGAAAAAAACAATGGGGTGATAGAAAGTTTTACAAAATGATGGTGTTAGTAAAAATGGTGGGCCTTCCCAGACTCGAACTGGGGACCTGACGATTATGAGTCGTATGCTCTAACCAACTGAGCTAAAGGCCCATTTTTTACTACTTGCCATAACGGCGGGCGTGTTACATGTTGTTGCGTTTAAATAACGCCTCTTTTGCAAGAGGCGCGTATCATACCTACTTTTTCTTATTCGTCCAAGAAACTTCTTAAATGATCTGAGCGACTTGGGTGACGAAGTTTACGCAGTGCCTTTGCTTCGATCTGACGAATACGTTCACGAGTCACGTCAAATTGCTTACCCACTTCTTCTAGCGTGTGATCCGTGTTCATATCGATACCAAAGCGCATGCGTAATACTTTAGCTTCTCTGGCGGTAAGGCCTGATAATACATCGCGCGTAGATTCTGTTAGGCCTACATCAGTGGCCGATTCAACAGGAGAAACAATGGTGTTATCTTCAATAAAGTCGCCTAGGTGCGAATCTTCGTCATCGCCGATAGGTGTTTCCATTGAGATAGGCTCTTTGGCAATTTTTAAGACCTTGCGTACTTTTTCTTCAGGCATTTCCATGCGTTCGCCAAGTTCTTCTGGCGTAGGCTCGCGTCCCATCTCTTGTAGCATTTGACGCGAGATACGGTTGAGCTTATTGATGGTCTCAATCATGTGCACAGGAATACGAATAGTGCGTGCTTGGTCGGCAATAGAACGGGTAATTGCCTGACGAATCCACCATGTCGCATACGTTGAAAATTTGTAACCGCGACGGTATTCAAATTTATCAACAGCTTTCATTAGGCCAATGTTGCCTTCTTGAATAAGGTCTAAAAATTGTAATCCACGATTGGTGTATTTTTTGGCGATAGAAATTACAAGACGTAGGTTTGCTTCAACCATTTCTTTTTTGGCGCGACGAGCGCGAGCTTCACCAATCGACATGCGACGGTTAATTTCTTTAATGGTTGATAGCTCAAGCCCTGTGTTGTGCTGTATTTGGTTTAGCTTGCGCTGTGAGCGCATAATTTCTTCTTTGAACTCAACAAGGTTTTCTGAGTAATCGCGTTTTTTCTCGATAATACCAGGAATCCAGTCAGCGTCAGTTTCATTGCCTGGAAATTCTTTGATGAATGTTTTACGTGGCATTTTTGCCGTTCTAACGCATAGCATCATAATGTTTCGTTCTTCACGACGAACGCTTTCTAATACGTCGCGTGCTTTGCGATACATGGGTTCGAATTGACGAGGGGGGAGTTTGAAAAACTTAATAATATCGCCCAATGCTGATAATTCTTTATCGGCTTGTTTGCTTGCGCGGCCATGTTTCTTAATGGTTTTTTCTACTTTCGCTAATTGTGTTTTTAGCTCGCCAAAGCGTTGATTAACTTCTTCTGGGTCAATACCTGTATCAACTTCGTCTTCGTCTTCTTCGCCGTTTTCTGCTTTTTCTTGCTTTTGAGCGGCAGTAGGGCCGGGTGCTGGTACATCATCAGCAGGGTCAAGCCAGCCAGCAATAACATCAGGAATACGGCGTTCTTCTTTCGCAATTAGGTCGAATTCTTCAACCAGTGCTTCAACAACGTTTGGCCAGTATGCTAAGGCATGCATAAGATCGCGTGTGCCTTCTTCGATACGCTTAGCGATGGCGATTTCACCCTCTCGGGTTAATAACTCAACGGTGCCCATTTCACGCATATACATGCGTACAGGGTCAGTCGTGCGGCCTGCTTCAGTTTCTACGGCGGCAAGAGCGGCAGCGGCTTCGGCTGCTGCAATCTCATCGGCAGAGGAGTCGCCATCGGTCATCAACAGCTCTTCGGCATCTGGAGCGTTTTCGTATACGCGAATGCCCATGTCATTGATCATCTGAATGATGTCTTCAACTTGATCTGGATCAGAGATGTCTTGTGGAAGGTGGTCGTTAACGTCGGCGTAGGTTAAATAACCTTGTTCTTTACCGCGAGCGATCAATTCCTTAATTCGAGATTGTTGTTTATTGTCTGACATGCAAGCTCCAGGTTTGCACAGGGTATTTCTAAGCGATTATCGTGCTAACAGTGAGGCTTTACCTTCTGTTTTTAGCAGTTTAATACGGCTATTTGAGATACTTGTATGGTGTTTTGGGATAAACCAGTAATTATAGTCGATTTATTGCTTTCTGTGCAGAAAATATGTGGGTGATGACAACATAATTCAAGGGTGAGATGTGTTTAATTGGCTCTGGCGTTAATTGCTTTAAGGTAAAGCTGTTTTTGGGCGTCTGACCATTGGCTGCGAGGGGTGTTATCGAGTTGCTGAATGATGGCGTCACATTGCTGTTGTTGCTCTGTGTTGCAGATATGCTGGAGCGCATCTGCGAACTCTTTTTCTATATTGAATAGTGTGGGTTGGTTGTCGTCGGTACAGTGCTTATTTTGGTGATAAAAACCAAAGCGCATAGCGGTTTCTATGTGTGCTGCGAGTTTATTGCCTGCTTCTTGCCCGTATTTCCCCGACCAGTGACCCACGAGTTGTGATGATGACATTTCTGGGGTTTGTTGGAGTGTTTGTAATAAGTCGCACAGGTGCATAAGAATCGGTTTTTGGCTGAGTTCAAGTGCCTCAATATCGATGGCTGAGTTTGCTATTGTGGGTTTTGATAATAGCTGTGCCAATGCCAATTGCTCAGGGGTATAAGCTGTTTGTGAGTTTGTGCTTACTATCTCTTTGGGCTTTTCATAGTAAGTGGTTTTGATTGGCTTGGGTGTGTTTTGAGGTGTGTCTTGGGGTGTCTTTTCGGGCGCTTGTGCGGATATCTCAGGGAGTTCGCTCAGTAGTGTAACAACGGCTTCTCTACTTAATCCTGTGCGGTTAGATAGCTGCTGAAACATGAGTTCACGGTAAATGCCGCGTGGGAGTTGATCGAGCATGGGCGCCGCTAATTTGCAGAGGCGGGCTCGGCCTTCCATAGTTTGGGTGTCGAAATGCTGGCCTAGTTCTTCAAATAAAAAGCTTTCAAGTGGTGAGGCACTTTCTATTAATGCGGTAAATTTTTCATCGCCAATTTGTCGAATGAGAGTGTCTGGATCTTCTCCGTCTGGTAGGTACAAAAATTTAATTTGTCGCCCATCTTCCATTACGGGAAGTGCGTTTTCCATAGCGCGACGGGCTGCTTTTCGACCTGCTTCATCGCCATCAAAGCAAAAAACTACCTCGTTAGTAAAGCGAAAGGCTCTAGTGAGATGTTCTGTGCTACAGGCGGTGCCGAGCGTGGCTACGCCGTAACGAATACCGTATTGTGCTAGAGCGATAACATCCATATAGCCTTCCACAACCAGCACTCTAGGTAGTTGGCGGTAGGCTTCTTTTGCTTCGTATAGGCCGTAAAGCTCTTTGCCTTTGTGGAATATGGTGGTTTCAGGTGAGTTGAGATATTTGGGTTTTTCGTCATTGAGTACGCGTCCACCAAAGCCAATAACACGCCCTCGACTGTCGCGAATAGGGAACATAATGCGTTCCCTAAAGCGGTCGTATAGCTTGTTTTTTTCGTCATTTTTAATGAGTAGGCCGCCATCAACGAGCAGGTCTTGGCGTTCATTGGAGGTGCCAAGTTGTTTGATGAGGTTATCCCAGCCCGCAGGTGCGTAACCTATGCCAAAATCTTTGGCGATATGGCCGCTTAATCCGCGATTTTTGAGGTAATTGACCGCTATATTGCGTTGTTCGTGTTCGCGTAATTGTTGCTGGTAAAAATCATTGGTTTGTTCCATCAGTTGGTAGAGTGCTTTGCGTGCTTTTTCTCTAGCTTCGTCTTGTGCTTGCGCTTGTGGTGTTTTGGTTTCTCTGGGAACGTCTACCCCAGCAACTTTGGCAAGGCTGTCGATTGCTTCTGGAAAGCTGATACGCTCATAATCCATGACAAACCCAATTGAATTCCCGCTGGCTCCGCAGCCAAAACAGTAAAAGAATTGTTTGTCTGGGCTGACACTGAATGAGGGGGTTTTTTCATCGTGAAATGGGCAGCAGGCAGAATAGTTTTTACCTGTTTTTTTTAATTTGACACGACTGTCTATCACTTCGACAATGTCGACGCGTTCAATAAGATCATCAATAAAAGATTGGGGGATAGAGCCTGCCATAGTGTGGGAGTGTACCGTTTGCTTTCTGGCAATGCCAATTCTTCTGTTGGTGATATCGAAAAGCCTTATTACATTTTAAGCCGTTGTCGGATAAGTGCTTTAATATGAGGGGTGGGTGCGCACTCTAGTGCTAGACGGGAATAAGTCTTGGCGTGTGTATGGTGGCCTGCTCGTAGATGTAGGTCAGCTTTAACCGTTAACCATAGGTATGAATGTGCAAACCATGTGGGTGGTTCTTCGGTGTCTAATAATGCTAATCCAGACTCGGGTGTTTTCCATTGTGCAAGTGCTACTGCATGGTTAAGGCGATACTGGAAGGCGGGAAAGAGCATATTAAGTTGTTCATAGTAATGGCAGATTTGCTGCCAATCGGTAGTGGCAAAGGAGGTTGCTCGACAGTGTTGAGCTGCAATCGCGGCTTCAAGGTGATATCGGCTGATTTGTTCACCTTCTGCGGAAGAGGCTAGGTGAGCAAGTCCTGTATAGATCATAGGTGTATTCCATTGGTCTCGCGGTTGTTCTTCCAATAGTAAAAGTTTGCCGTCACTGTTTTGTCGCCCCTTAAGGCGTGCAGCATTCAAATACATTAAGGCGAGTAGTGCTTTAACTGCAGGTGTTTTGCCTACTTGGGTGCTAACGAGCAGTTCTGCTAAGCGAATGGCTTCTTCGCATAGTTCGCTGCGTAGAGCAATATCGGGCGAGTAAGATAAGTAGCCTTCGGCAAATACTAAATATAGTACGCACATGACCGAATCTAGGCGTGCCTTGGCGTTGCCGCTATCTAAATTACTATGGTGTTTGGCGTTAAGTGTCAATATGTCGCGCGCCCGTTGATAGCGTTTGTGGACGTTGGCTTCGGACAAAAATAGTCGCAGTGCAATTTCTTTGACACTAAAACCGCACAGTAATTTGAGCGCGATCACGAGTCGGGATGGTTTGGGTATAGTTTGATCGCAGCAGATAAAAAGAAGGTGTAATAGGTTATCGCTGCTCTCAAATTCAATACTCAGGGGAGGGTTTTCGTTGAGTAGTGTTTCTATCTTTTCTTGCGGCAATTCTTGCAGTGCATGCCTTTTGCGAAACTCATCAATTAGCGCATTATGTGCCACGCGATATAGCCATGCTTGGGGTTGTTCTGGTGTTTCGGCCTGCCATCGTTCTAGTGCTTTTACAAAGGCGGATTGCACCGCATCTTCAACAAGTTGTAGGTGTTGAATACCCACCTTGCGGCTTAGTGTGGCGACAAGGTAGGAGTATTCTCGACGAAAGAAATGTTCACCGATAGTGTGTGACATTTATGGTTTAAAAATCTCTCGTACTTCAATGCTGGCATCGGCTGCAATGGCAGATTCGACAGGAGGGCATTCGCGTGCCACCTGTACGGCTTCGTCAATATTGTTCGCTTGTATCAACAGCCGAATTCATATACTAACCGCGACACCTTTTAATAGTAAGAAGGTGAGCTGTAATATACGTGTTTTTTCACTCCCGCCAAGAAGTAGAAAAGCACTATGATATATCAACAACTCACCTATGAAGAAAGAATAACGTTTTCCACCCTCAAACGGCAAGGTCTATCTATTAGAAAAATAGCCCGCATGATGGGAAGGCATTTTTCAACCTTATACAGAGAGCTAGCACGCAATCGTTGCTTTATCATTGATGGTGCCTACAGACCAAGCAAGGCACAGTACCGAACCGTAGCTAGGCGTAAACGTTCAAGACGTAATCGGCACTACAAGCCTTGTGACTTTAAGATAGTCAGGCGATTACTCAAACGAAGATTAAGTCCAGAGCAAATCGTTGGCGTTATTCGTCGTTTCCAGTTAATGACTCGACCATTAAGCCATGAAACCATCTACCAATATATTTGGCGTGATAAAGCGAACGGAGGTAATCTTTGGACATACCTACGCCAATCGTCAAAGATACGAAGAAAGCGCTATAAAGCCTATGATAGCCGAGGCCGTTTAGCTAACAAGCGACATATATCAGAACGGCCAGCCAGCGTAGAAACTCGTAAATATAAAGGGCATTGGGAGATTGATACCGTTCATGGACGCGGCAGCAACCACTGTATTGTCACGTTACTTGAACGCAAGACGGGTTATGTCATGATTGGGAAAATTTCTGACAAATCAGCCGCTGCTGTCAATAAAAAAACTCTGGGTTTGATTCATCGTGATCCTAGTCATTTCAAAACGATCACGGCCGATAATGGAACAGAGTTTCATCAATATAAAAAAATAGAGGAAAGGCACCCTGTACGGTTTTACTTTGCGAACCCCTACCATTCTTGGGAAAGAGGAAGCAACGAACATGTGAACGGATTAATTCGGCAGTACCTTCCCAAAACAAAGAGCATGGAAAACGTTACACAACAACAATGTGATCGAATTGCTACCGCATTAAATACACGCCCAAGAAAACGGTTTAATTATAAAACACCAGAGGAGATGTACCATGGTATTTAACCATTATTGTCGCGCTTCAAACTTGATACTAGGACATATAGCCCCCAATAATTTCTTTGACTTCGACAAAGGGGCCGTCAATCACGCCATTATTATTGACTACTTTTCCTTCGCCTAATTTGCCGCCCATGTCTGCAATGTTATCGGCAAACTTTTCTTGCCATGCTTGAAATTTGGCAAACATGTCATCCATTTCTGACGGTGGTTGTTCATCGCAGCCGCCCTTTGGGTTGCGGATCACGCATATATACGTTTTTTGGGACATTATAGAACCTCTTAATTAATTGATATAAAGGGGTGCAGGTAGCACCACTCTATCAAAAGACGGTTCATATAATCTATGTTGGACACTGAGGTTAGAAAATATTTATTCGGTTTTATGGTTGAGTTGGCACTATTTTATACTGCAGAAATTAATATATAACCCGTTAGAGGAGGGGATGTTTATATTGCTAATGGTCGTTATGGTTTAGCTTGAAGGGTTTTGAGTGGTTTTTGAGGGTAAATTGCTTGGTGATGGGTAACAATGTTAGCTTAAGCGAGTTTTGCTTTGATAACTTTACTTACTGCACCAATGTCAGCGCGGCCTTGTAGTTGAGGCTTAAGTACCCCCATGACTTTCCCCATATCTTGCATGCCATTTGCATTTATAGAGGTAATGGCGTCGTCAATGAGTGCGCTAATTTCGTCGTCGCTCAGTGCTTGGGGTAAAAAGTCAGCGAGAATAGCAATTTCAAAATGTTCTTGATCGGCAAGGTCTTGACGATTCGCTTCTTCGTATTGCTTTGCGGAGTCGCGTCGCTGTTTGGTCATTTTGTCTAAAATGGCGAGTACCCGTGCATCGTCAAGTTCGATGCGTTCATCAACTTCAATACGCTTAAATTCAGCTTGAATAAGACGGATAACACCAAGGCGAGCTTTTTCTTTTGCTCGCATTGCTGCTTTCATTGCATCTTTGATGCGGGCTTGTATTTCGCTGCTTGCCATAAGTAGTGACTCTATGGGGACTCTATAGTAACTCGGCTAAAAGGCTGGTTTAGTAACCTGCCCTTGCTTGTGCGATTAATACAGGCGTTGGAACTTTTTAGATTCGCGCTGTACTTTTTTAGCGTGACGCTTAACCGCTGCTGCCGCTTGACGCTTACGTACAGTTGTTGGTTTTTCGTAGTGCTCACGACCACGAACTTCAGCCAAAATACCCGCTTTTTCGCATGAACGCTTAAAACGACGTAGAGCAATATCAAATGGCTCGTTTTCTTTTAATTTTACAGAAGGCATAGTTAACCCTGTTGATTCAGTATATTCGGTTTATATTTTCAATGATGTCGGTCAGAATATTTTTCTTTGGACATCTAAGGGGCGCAAATTCTACACAGTCGTGCGACTGATCACAAGTGTTTGATGTGGTATTTTTCTTCTCTCTGGTATGATGCGGATTAATTTTGATGAACGACCCTTGTGAGCTGCATACAACGGTCAGTATAACTGTGAATATAAAGATGAATGTAAAGATAAGTATAAAGAGAGTATCTAGGTGCTGATATTAGGAATTGAGACATCGTGTGACGAAACAGGCGTAGCGCTATATGACAGTGAAAAAGGGCTGTTGGGGCATCATTTATATAGCCAAATAGCTTTGCACAGTGAATATGGTGGTGTGGTGCCAGAGTTGGCATCACGGGATCATGTGCGTAAGTTATTGCCACTGATTGATGAGTTATTGCAAGAGTGCGGGCTGCAAAAAAGTGATATTGCAGGTATCGCGTATACCAAGGGCCCAGGTTTAGTGGGTGCGTTGATGGTGGGAGCCTGTACGGGACGCGCATTAGCATTAGCGTTAGGTGTGCCAGCGATAGGGGTGCATCATATGGAGGGGCATTTATTGGCGCCTATGTTAGAAGCCACGCCACCAGAGTTTCCCTTTATTGCATTATTGGTGTCGGGTGGGCATACGCAATTGGTGCGCGTTGATGGCATTGGTGAATATCGTTTATTAGGTGAATCATTGGACGATGCCGCGGGTGAGGCTTTTGATAAGGCGGCCAAGATGCTAGATCTAGATTACCCTGGTGGCCCTTTAATTGCGAAGTTAGCCGAGCAGGGAGAAAAGGGACGTTTCACGTTTCCTCGCCCTATGGTAGATCGTCCAGGTTTAGATTTTAGTTTTAGTGGTTTAAAAACATATACTCTGAATACGGTGGCTAAGTATGCGCAAGCCAATGGCTTACCCGATGATCAAACGTGTGCAGATATTGCCTGCGCATTTCAAGAGGCGGTTGTTGATACGTTGGTGATTAAGTGCCGCCGAGCATTAGAGCAAGAAAATTTGCAGCGTTTAGTGATTGCAGGTGGTGTTTCGGCAAATGTGTGTTTGCGCACACGGTTGGAGTCGGCATTACTAAAAATACAAGCGGGTGTTTTTTATGCGCGCCATGAATTTTGTACCGATAATGGGGCAATGATTGCTTATGCGGGTTGTCAGCGTTTACTTGCGCAACAGCATGATAATTTAGCGGTAAAAGTGACGCCGCGCTGGTCGCTAGAGGAGTTGTCAGCCGTATAAGGCTGTGAGTGATGTATGGCTAATAAAGATAAAGTAATTATTAGAGATGTAAAAATAGACGCTATTGTTGGTTTATATGCGTGGGAGCGCGTCGCGCGTCAAACGTTATGGGTTAGCATTGAACTTGCTACAGATATACGGCAAGCCGCCAAAGATGATGATTTACAACATACCATTGATTATTCTGCGGTTTGTGATGCTGTGGTTGGCATGGTTCAGCAACGGGAATATCAGTTGCTAGAAACATTGGCTGAAGAGGTTACGCAAATGATTCGTCAGACGTTTTCTGTATCGTGGGTAAAATTCTCGGTCTGTAAAGAAGATGTGTTAACGCATGTGCGTCGAGTGGGTATTGAGATTGAGCGCGGAGAAAATTGATATGCCTCATGTGGTGCTCAGTTTAGGTAGTAATTATCAGCAAGAAAAACATTTTTTTCAGGCGTTTTCGGCATTGAGCGATGTGTTTGGCGAATTAATTTTTTCGCCAGTGTATGAAAGTTTGGCAATGAATGTTGTCGCTGAAGATGCATCAAGTGATGAACAGTGGTATTACAATGTTGTGGTTGGTTTTGATAGTCATAAAAGTATCGCAGAAATACAGCAAGTGATTCATGCTATCGAAAATGATTGCGCGCGTGATCGTACGCAACCGCATGTGAGTATTGATATTGATTTGTTATTATACGGTGATGCCGCTGGCGTGGTGGATGGTGTGACTTTGCCTCGCGCAGATATTCTTTCTTGTGCTCATGTATTGCGCCCGTTGGCTGATGCTTTTCCCGAATTGTTACATCCACACTTGCAGCAATCGTATATTTCTTTATGGCAGTCCTTTTGCGAAACGTCAAAGCAAATTTCACGTTTGCAGCCAGTTGATTTTGTGTGGCGTGGGCAAGTCATTTCTATTGCACCTTCTTGCTTAATTATGTAAGTATCACATTATGAATAAAAAAGTTGTTGTTATTGGTGCTGGGCCAGCGGGTTTGTCAGCTGCTTTATGGCTTAAAAATTTAGGCTTTACGCCAGTCGTTATTGAAAAAAAATCTATCACTGGCGGGATGCAAAATTTTAATTTTTTAAATAATGATTGGGTGCTGGGGCAGTCAGATGTCACAGGTGTAGATATTGCCAAAAGTTTTGATGCGCATATAGCGAAAGAAGAGATTGATTTGCGTCTTAATGAGTCGGTGGAGCAAGTGATCATGAGAGATAATGATGTGCGCGTAGTATTAGCATCGCAGTCATCTATTCATGCCTGTGCAATAATTATTGCTAGTGGTACTCGCTATCGAGGCAGAGAAATACTACCACTTGATTGTGGCGTTACTGTTGATGACGCTGTTATTGAAGGTCCCCATGCTTTTTTGCATATAGACACTCTTGTACAGAAAAAAATAATTATTGTCGGCGCAGGGGATAATGCGTTTGAAAATGCGTTGCTGTTATTAGAGCAGGGATGTTATGTCACCATGCTTGCACGCTCATTACCTACTGCGCAGTCGCGTTTTTTAGAAACGGTGCTTGATCATCCTAATTTTACATTGCTGACTCATGCAGTGATTCATGATATTACAAAAAAAGATGGCGTGTTGATAGCGACGGTTGAAAACGATCAGGTTTATCAAATAAAAGCAGATCGATTACATGTGTTGGCAGGTTATCAAGCAAATACGGACCGTTTGCCTACAGTTATTTCTTCGGGTATAGAGCAGCAATTGCAATATGATGAGAAGGGGTTTTTGGTGGTTGATGCTTGTGGTCAAACCAATGTAAAAAATATTTATGCAGTGGGTGATGTGTGTAATACTCAATTCCCATGTGTGGTAAGTGCTATTGCTTCGGGTGCTTTAGCGGCTAAAATTATTAGTCAAAACGTATTGTAAATTGTGTTGTATATAATCATGGTAAGCTTTCTTGGATAAGCCATTCTTGTAATTGTTCTTTTCTTTTTTCTTTTATCGCCTCACCTAATGCAGCTTTTTTAAACCCTTGTTTGATTAAGGCTTGATGGTCTACTTGCTGGTATGCTGTTAATGCTTTAAGTAATAACGCGTTATTATTGTTATCGTTGTTTTCCGATTGAGCGATACTGTGACAGGCAGTGAGTATTTGTTGGAATCGCTCAGGCTTTCTTAATGCATCTGTTTTTTGAAATAGCTGGCATAGTGTTTCTGCTGTCCACTCTGCAATGTTTATGTAGTCGTTATAGTGATTTTTGGTCAGTAAAGACAGTGTTTTATATTCGTTGGGTGTGGCGAGGTGCGCATTGATTTTTTCTATTTCATCGAGTGGTAGTGGAAAGCAAAATGCAGCAAATCGTATATGGTTATTTGTGCTAAGTTGACAGGCTTTTTGTAGTATTGATAAGCAAGGCTTAAGGTCGTGTTGCGCAAAGCTGGGGAAAACATCATGTAAGGTGTGGCAGTTTTGTAGTGTAGAAAAAAAACATTCAGGGTTTTTTTCAGAGAATGCTTTATCACATTCTTGCCAAACGCGCTCAGCGACTAAATGTTTGGTTTCTCCTTGTGCTGCCATGTCGTTCATCAATTGCATGGTTTCGTTTGCAATAGAAAAACCTAAATGATGGTAGCGAGCCATAAAGCGAGCGACGCGTAATATACGCACAGGGTCTTCACTGAATGCGGTAGAAACGTGGCGCAATAGTCGATGTTGAATATCTTGTTGGCCTTGGTAAGGGTCAATAATTTCTCCATTGTCACTTTTTGCAATGGCATTGATTGTTAAGTCTCTACGTTCTAGATCTTCTTCTAGTGTGACTTGCGGATCCGTATGAAAGGTAAAGCCTTTATAGCCTGGTGCTGTTTTTCGCTCGGTGCGTGCTAAGGCATATTCTTCGTGTGTTTTGGGATGTAAAAATACAGGAAAGTCTTTTCCAACAGGAGTGTAGCCTAATTCACGCATGCGTTCAGGGCTGCTGCCTACAACCACCCAGTCTTTTTCGTGGTAGGGAAAGCCAAGTAGTTGATCGCGAACCGCGCCGCCAACAAGATAAGTTTTCATGAGTTTATATTAATCTATGGTTGTAATTTTTTATGATTGGGGCTTGTGCTTTATAAAAAAATACCCCACACTTTAGCCTTAATAGATAAATGTAGAAAAATCATGTTAACACAAAATAATCAGCAGTATTTAGTAGCAATCGCACATGTGCGCTGGGCAGTGGCCCCGTGTAGGCGTATTGCTGTGTGCTAATTTTTATATCTATTAAAAATTTCTAAAAGCCGCAGCGTAAAACCTGCGGCTTTTTGCGTTTATGGCACCTTACTTTTCGGTACTTTTGGTGTCCTAGACTATTATTTTGTTGCGTGCTTAAAAAGAGGGTAGGGTTGTGGTTAATGTTATAGCTTATGGTGTATTGGTGGCTATTTGGTCAACAACGCCATTGGCGATTAAATGGAGTGCGGGGGATGTGTCTTTTGCTGGTGCTATATTTTGGCGTATTTTTTTATCGGCAATATTAGCGCTTATTATTTTACGTGCGCGTGGCGAATCTTTATGGGGGTATCGACATGGTGTGCGTTTTTATACGATTGCTGCCATTGGTATAGCGCCTAATTTTCTTTTGGTGTATTGGTCTTCGTTATGGATTTCGTCGGGATTAATTTCTATTATTTTTAGTACGACGCCATTTTTAATGGGGGTGTTGTCTTATTATGTATTAGGGAAGCAAGTATTTACTGTGCAGCGGGTTGTGGCTTTGTGTATTGCGGTATCGGGTTTGTTGGTAGTATTTGCAGATCAATTTTTAGTAATGGGAGCAAACGGTGCCTATGGTATTGCGGCCATGGTTGTGTCGGTGGTGTTATTTGCTGTGAGTAGTACGTGGCTGCAAAAAATAGAAGCAACAATTCCTGTATTGCAAAAGACCGCAGGTGGATTATGCTTTTCGGTGCCGCCGTTGGCGTTAGCGTGGTGGGTGACTGATGGTACTTTGCCTTGGCCTGTTAGCTTACAAGGCGGTCTTTCTATATTGTATTTGGCTGTATTTGGATCGTTATTGGGCTTTGCTTTGTATTACTTTTTGTTGCATCGTTTATCGGCATATGTGGTCTCTACAGTGGGTATGATTAGCCCTGTATTTGCGTTAATGTTGGGAAGCTTTTTGGCTGATGAGTTGCTAACGCCGAGGTTATTAGTGGGTGCTGCTTTGGTTTTATTGGGTGTTACCTTATATCATATGCGCGGTTTATCAATTGCGGCTATAATTCGACGATAAATTATATGTATGTTCATTGATCATTAGGTGTTGTGTGAGAATCTTAGTAACAGGTGGTGCAGGGTATATTGGTAGTCATACGTGTGTTGAATTATTGAACGCAGGCTATGATGTGGTGGTATTTGATAATTTATGTAACAGCCATCAAGAATCGCTCGTGCGTGTGGAAACAATCACGGGTAAATCGATTGATTTTTATAAAGGCGATGTGCGTTGCCGTGCTGATTTACAGGGCGTGTTTTCGCAATATAGTATTGATGCAGTGATTCATTTTGCTGGCTTAAAAGCCGTAGGTGAGTCAGCGCAAATGCCATTGCATTATTACGATGTAAATGTTGCGGGCAGTATTATGTTGGCCGAGGTGATGGGTGAGTATCAGTGTTATCGTTTAGTGTTCAGTTCATCGGCAACCGTATATGGTGCTGATGCGCCAATACCTTATGTAGAGTCACTGCCAACATCCGCATGTAATGTGTATGGTCGTACGAAGTTGATGGTTGAAGAAATTTTACGTGATCATTGTCAGGTGCCTGAGAGTATGTGGCAAGTGAGTTTGTTGCGTTACTTTAATCCCATTGGCGCACATTCCAGTGGTTTGATTGGTGAAGACCCGCAAGGCATCCCTAATAATTTATTGCCTTATGTTGCGCAAGTTGCTGTGGGTCGTTTAGAACAGTTACAAGTATTTGGTAATGATTATGCCACTCCTGATGGTACTGGCATACGCGATTATATTCATGTGGTTGATCTTGCGCGCGGTCATGTAAAAGCTGTAGAGCACATGGTGAAAAGTGAGCCAGCTTGTCGAGCATATAATTTAGGTGCGGGTAACGGTTATAGCGTGCTGGAGGTAGTAGCTGCCTTTGAAAAAGCGTGCGGTAAAACAATTCCTTATCGCTGTGTGCCTCGTCGAGCGGGTGATTTGGCAGAATATTATGCCGATGCTGATTTAGCACTCAAAGAGTTAGGGTGGAAAACCGAATATGACTTGCAAGCGATGGTAGAAGATACTTGGCGCTGGCAATCGGCTAATCCTAATGGCTATTTGTCGTTTGATTAACGGTTGTTGGGTTATCTACCGTTTGATTAAGTTTCGCAGTTACAATTCACACTAAATCTTTTTTGATCTTCTAATCGCATGGCTGTGAGAGCATTCCCCCATACACAGCCCGTATCTAAAGCGAAGGCGTTTTCACTATACGCTTCACCTTCTAGTGCTGCCCAGTGGCCAAAAATAATTTTGTCGTGATAAGTTTTACGGTTGATATGCTCAAACCACGGAGCATATCCTTTTGGTGCGTGGTGGATGCCTGATTTACTGTTTAGCTCTACATGTCCTTCTTCAGTACAAAATCTCATGCGGGTAAAGTAGTTGGTGGTAACGCGCCAGCGTTCTTGCTGGGTGAGATCTTTTGCCCAGATTGTTGGTGTATTGCCATACATCGTGTGTAAAAATTCACTTATTTTTTCACTTCGTAAAACAGCTTCTACTTCTTCTGCACGCTCCACGGCTTTTTTGAGTGACCATTGGGGAGGGATTCCAGCATGAACCATTGTGTAACCTAGCGATTTGTCGCGATGCAGTAATGGTTGATGGCGTAACCAGTTTAAGAGTTTGTCACGATCAGGTGCGACAAGTATTTCGTTGAGAGTATCCGATGGTGATGGTTGTTTTATAGCTTCGGCCACAGCTAATAAATGTAAATCATGATTACCTAATACGGTCACTAGCGAATGACGCATGTCGTATACGTAGCGAAGTGTTTCGAGTGATTCTGGGCCGCGATTAATTAAGTCACCTGTTAGCCATAAAGTATCTTTTTCTGGGGTGAAATGAATGGCTTTTAATAGTTGTTTAAATGCTTGTAGGCAGCCTTGAAGATCTCCAATTGCGTAGGTTGACATGATGTATATTATTTAATGTAGCGAATGAGGATTAGTAAGAGAAAACGCAGGAATAGGTACATTAAATACCGTGCCGTCCACAGCGCGCATAGTGTATGTGCCTTCCATTGTGCCTGCTGTTGTTTCTAAGACGGCATTGCTGCTATAGGTGTATGTTTCTCCTGGAGCAATATGGGGCTGTTCGCCTACCACGCCATCACCAACCACTTCTTGTACGCTATTTTTTGCATCGGTGATTACCCAGTGACGGCTCAGTAATTGCGCGGTGACCTCACTACTGTTTTCAATAGTGATGGTATATGCAAAAGCAAAACGGTTTTTTTCGGGTTGCGAATGTTGCTCTAGGTAATCTGTTTTAACAGTAATATTAATGATGTATTCACTCATTGTTAGATATGCCTTCTAGGGTGTTACTTAAATTAACATAGTCTTCTACCGATAAATTTTCTGGGCGAAGTGTTGTGTCAATTGTTAATGATTCAATTGTTTCACTGTCGACTAAACGCTTTAATGTATTGCGCAGTGTTTTACGGCGTTGCTGAAAAGCAAGATTGACCAAGTGGCTCATGTGTTGAATATTATTGGCGACGTAGGGAATTTTATCGTAGGGCTGTAAGCGTACAATAGCGGAGTCTACTTTGGGTCTTGGATCAAAGCATTCGGGTGGCACGGCAAATAAATGCTCAACCTGACAATAGTATTGCACCATAACACTGAGGCGGCCGTAATTTTTTTCGCCAGCTTTTGCAACTAAGCGATTCACGACTTCTTTTTGTAGCATAAAGTGCATGTCGCTAATACGATCTTGGTAAGAAAGTAAGTGAAAAATCAACGGTGTTGATATGTTGTAGGGTAAATTACCAACAATACGTAACGGTTGGTTTTCTATCATTAAACTAGCAAAGTCAAAATTTAATGCATCGTGTTGATGAATAGCAAAGTCTGGGTATTTGGCAAATTGTGCCAGTAGAATAGGAATTAAATCTCTATCTAATTCAATAACCTGTAATTGTGGGCAGGCTTCGATAAGTTGGGCGGTAATAGCGCCTTGACCTGGTCCAATCTCGACGAGGCGATCACTGGCTTTAGCGTTTACGCTACGCACAATACTGTTAATAATGCCTTGGTCAACGAGAAAATTTTGGCCGAAGCGTTTACGTGCTTTGTGGGCGAAAGGAGATGTTTTGCTCATGATAAATTCCGTTAAGAGGCCGTCGCCATTGATAGGGCGTATTGAATCGCTGTGTTGAGGCTGCCTAGGTCGACTTTACCTGTACCTGCTAGATCAAGCGCAGTGCCATGATCGACCGATGTGCGAATAATAGGAAGTCCAAGCGTGATATTGGCTGCGGATCCAAACCCTTTGTATTTTAATACAGGCAGGCCTTGATCATGAAACATGGCGAGTACTGCATCGGCATGGTCTAAGTATTTCGGTGTAAATAAGGTATCCGCAGGCAGCGGGCCTTCACAGTCAATACCTTCGTGATGCAATGTTTGTAAGGCGGGAATTAAGGTATCTATTTCCTCCCGACCAATATGACCGCTTTCTCCTGCATGGGGGTTTAATCCGCAAACAAGAATTCGAGGTTGTTGAATACCAAATTTATGTATTAAGTCATGGTGAAGTATACGTGTTACATCACATAGCAAGTCATGTGTAATGGTGTTGGCAACTTGGCTAAGTGGTATGTGTGTGGTGGCTAAGGCAACGCGTAAGCCCTCGGTGGCGAGCATCATGACAACGAGAGGTGTGTGTGTGTTCTCGGCGAGATATTCTGTGTGCCCACTAAATGTAATGCCTGCATCATTAATGACACTTTTTTGAATGGGACCTGTGACCATGCTGTGGCATTGTTTTTTTTGGCAAGCATCGATAGCAATGTCTAGTGTTTCTAAAATATAGGGGGCGTTATCTGAATGCAGTTTACCAGCATCGGTTGTTGCTGAATGCTGTGTTGGAATAAAAGCGAATTCATTCTTTTGTATGTTCAGTGATGATTCGTTTAGTGAAACTTCTTTCAATGTAAGAGGAATATTCAGCAATTTTGCTCTGGCTAATAATAAGTCAGGGCTGGCAATAGTGATGAGTTGATAGTTGTCTTGCTCGTTTTTATGACTATTGCGTTGAGCATGACGGAGTATGGCAAGGTCTGGGCCGATACCCGCGGGTTCACCCGCGGTATAAAGTAAGCGTTTAATCAATTCCGTAGTTCCACGTAAACACTCTCGCGGAGTTCTTTTAACCAAATTTGTAGCTCATCTTGAAAGCGTTGGTTTTTAAGTATTTTTACAACTTGTTGGCGTTTTACCGTTTCAAAAATATCTTTTTGACGCACATCGTCAACTGTTAATACATGCCAGCCAAATTGTGATTTAAATGGTTTACTTATTGTATTTACGGGGGTGTTTTTCATGGTGGTTTCAAATTCAGGAACAAATACCCCAGGTGATGACCACCCTAAATCGCCACCGCTTAACTTAGAGCCAATGTCATCGGTATGTGTTGATGCTAATTCAGCAAAATTAGCGCCATTGGTTAACTGTGTGTAGATGCTATTGATTTTTGCTTCGGACTCTTCTTCAGTAAATAATTTTGTGGGTTTAATGAGAATGTGCCTAGATTTATATTGAGTGACAATAACGGGTTTTGCCCCATTGCGAGAAAATAACTTAAGAATATGTACGCCCGCAGGACTAGTGAATGGCGTGCTGATTTCGTTATCATCTAAAAAATCCACTTTTTCAGCAAATAGCGCAGGCATACTGTCTTTTGTTTGTATACCTAAATCACCACCTTTACTTGCATTGGGGCCTTTAGAGGTTTGTTTTGCAATGCTTGCAAAATCGGCTCTTGGTGATTGCAATTGCTGATAAATATTTTGTGCCTGCTTTAATGCAGCGCTAATATTTTCTTTGTTGGCGGGTAGAAATATATGGCTTAAGCGAAAACGCGGAGTTAACCATTCTTTACCTGCTTTTGAGTTTAAAAAGTTATCAATTTCTTTGTCGGTGATGGAAATGCGTTGGTTGATAACGCCTTGTTGCATTTTTCTAATCGTGACATCTTTTTTGAGTTCTTGTAGCATTTCGTCAGGACTAATATTGTTTGTTTTGCTGTATTCCTGAAGTGTTGTTCCATTACGTTGAA
The DNA here is from genome assembly GCA_965225895.1 of Candidatus Endobugula sp. GTDB lineage: Bacteria > Pseudomonadota > Gammaproteobacteria > Pseudomonadales > Cellvibrionaceae > Endobugula. The sequence continues at coordinate 1,882,541 of CBDDBR010000011.1, read as the reverse complement.
GTTTTGCTTCGGTTAAACGAATTGCATTTCTCATATCGTTTTTGCTGGCAGTAACATTATTTTCTTTGGCTACATTCAGTTGTATGGTTTCTAAAATAAGGTTTTCTAACAGTTGTGCACGTAATTTTTTTTCGCTAACGGTTTTGTTCTGTGCGTTGAGACGATTTTTGGCTTTTTGCATTTGTTTATTTAACTGGCTAGAGAAAATAACATCGTCGCCAACAATGGCTATAGTCTTGTCGATACTTTCAATAGCAATACTGTTTGCGCTTGCAAAAAGTGCAGAGATGAGTGCTGTCAATGTAACCGCTTTGCGGTAGTTAAATGAAATTATTGTTTTTAGCATAGTGTTATATCTTTTGTGTTAGTGATGTAAATGCGTTTATCGGTATGTGGCCTGCCATTGTTCATAGCCATCAATCGCATCATCGAGTAGTTTATCAAACTGTTTGCCAGTCCCACCTAAACCAAAGAATTGAAACTCTAGTATGGCGGCTTTATCGTATTCTACATTAGCGGCTGTGCTTAGGAATTGGTCGTCATCAATGAAGCGCTTGAAGGCAAATCGCAAGCGATAGCAGCAGCTATGATATTCAAAGCCTAATAGCTGTTCTAAATCACGATCATTTTTGTAGTCGTAATTGTAGTGGCCAATAATTGACCAATCATTTGAGCTTACAGGTAAAATAAATGAAATTTCCGCTTGTTCTGAGCGGTTCTCAACAAAGCGGTGGGTAAAGTTAATTAAACGACTATCGTCATTTCTGTATTTTAATGATGTAGTGCTAATGTTGGTGTCATTTGTGTCATCATCATAAATGGTATCGTTAGTGAATGACCAGTTTTCGTTAATATTGGCAGTGAATAATGCTGCGATAAGTGAATTATTTTCAGTGTCACGCTGGCCTGATAGGGTGACTTCTCGATCTTCAAAATACAGGGCTTTACCAATGCTGGCACTAAAAATTTCTCGGCCTGATGTGGAGCCAATAAAGCGTGTGGTTAAGCCTATAGACAGTTGATTGGCGTCATCAATTCTGTCGCCACCAGAAAATTGCGTGTCAGTGAATAATTGGCTGTAATTAAAGGTGCGATTAGCGGTGTCGAAATTAATGGTTCGTCCAGAGCCTGTTAGATCGGTTTGATTTTTACTTGGGCTGTAAAAATAAAATAAACGAGGTTCAAATGTTTGTTGGTAGCCATTGCCATCGCGATCAAAATACAAGCCCGAATCAATAATAGCTTGGGGAACAATAATGGACGGGGTGCTATTAGCGCCTGCGCTAAGCTTGGTATCGTTTAATGCATAACCTAAGTACTGTGTTTGTAAGCGCGGGCGCAAAAAGCCCGCATCTCCGCTATGATCGAATTCAATGCTGTATTTTAAACGTGTGCGATCACCAACGAGAGTATTGTCGCCAACATCATCTGCGTTACTGTGATCAAAGCGTATCCACTCGTTTTCAAGTCGAGTAATCCAGTTGTCGTTGATATATTCGCCATCAAGAGTGATTTGAGGAAATTGCTTAAAAGGTTTTGTAATAGCGTCATCAAGCGTTTGAAATTGTTGGTTATTGACCGTTAATCGCCAATGATTAAATTGGTAGCCCACAATAATTTGTTGCTTAAGGCTGACTTCACTATTGGAATTCAATGTGTCAGAACCAAAGTCATCTAGATAATCATTATCGCTAACAGCATTATAATCAATCTTGCTAAACCAACGTTGATTTAACCCACCGTCCTGTTGTATTCCAACAGACCATCTATCCGTATTCGCAAAGGGGTTTACTTCTGCTGCGGTAGCTGTACCTGCTTGTACTAGCGCTTCGTCACTATCGCTCAGTGTCCCCGAGTCATTGCTTAGATGAGAAAGACTAAGATCGGTGTCAAAGTATCTATTAAGGTGTCGGGCATTAACATCAAATAACGTGCCGTGATTCTGTAAAAAATGCGGTGTAAATGTGAGGTCGTAGTTAGGTGCTAAATTAAAGTAATAAGGTATAGAGATATCAACAGCGCCATCGCTTAATGACAGTGTGGGGAATAGAAACCCTGATTGTCTGGCATCGCCGACAGGAAAGCGTAAATAAGGCCAATAAAAAATTGGAATCCCTTTTACCAATAAGCGAACATTTTTAGCGGTGCCTTGATTTTTTTCTGTATCAATAACAATGGTGCTGCCTTTGAGAGCCCAGTCACTATTGCCAGGTTCACAATAGGTATACTCGCTAGATGTGAGCTCTATACGCTCTTGTTTTTTGGAGATGTGTTTGCCTTTTCCACGGATATTGGCGGAGTGTATAACATAGGTAGCATCATCAATTTCTAGGGTATCTTGTTGTTGATTTACGATACCTTGCTCGGCAATCAGTAATAGGTCAGGCTGCCTGACAGTTAATTTTCCATTAATGATAATGGTGCCTGTTTGTTCACTGTAAATGGCCTGTTCTGCAGTGAGTTTTTGATAACCTTGCTTAACAATAACATCGCCAATCAGGGTGATCTCTTTGAATCCGTCTCTTTCTACGATTTCGCTTTTATTGGAAGATGTTTCTGTTGGCTCATTGCTGAGATCAATAGATGTGTCTTGTTGGGCTAAAGGTGAAATATAGGCGCCACAGCTGCCTAGCGGTAATTGTTGTTTTTGCTCATCGGTTAATTGGCTTAAGGGCACCCAGTCTAGTGTTTGTTTGATATCGGCAGATGCTACGTTAGCGGCTGCTATGCCACAGCTTAGGCCTATGGCTTTAAAGGGCAGCCATGCATAATGGGGTGGCTTGCGTAAATGAGTCGAAGACATGAGTTTATTGATTATCCAATTAAATAAATGACGAGTAATGCGCCAGTTCCACTATGTTATGTTTTTATCCAAGAGCGTAATTCTACTGTAAAATTGACGTTGAGTGGTGTTTAAAGTCATAAAATCGTTTATTGTAGGGGCATAATAATGATATGCCCGTCGATTGACGAAGTAAGAGCAATAAAAAAAGGTAAGAATAAGATGCTGAACGTGCAACAGCTGACGCAGTGGGTGAGCCATGTTTTAGATGGCCATTCGGGGGTTCAGCTCAGTTCCAATGGTACACTTGAATTGACCCCTCTAACGGGTGATGCGGGTTTTCGTCAATATTATCGAGTCAATACAACGCCTCCCTTATTAGCGGTGACGGCACCCCATACAGAGGGTGTGAGCGAATCGGCGGACTATTTCTCTTCTTTATCGTCTATTTTGCGTCATCAGGGCATTCCAACGCCGATGGTTCTGGCGTGTGATAGTGAACGCAATACTTTATTGATTGAATGTTTTGATGGCAGTGATTTATTTGATGAGTTGTCAGATGATACGGCAGATATTTTGTATGGTGAGACACTGCTGATACTGCTGCGTTTACAGCAAATTCCCCGTTCTCAATTGTCAGTGGTTGATTATGATCGCCCTTTATTAATGCAAGAGATGGCGTTGTTTCGGGAATGGTTTGTTGGAGAGTTGTTAGCCTACCGTCTATCGGATAGTGAGAGCCAGCTCATTGATGATTGCTTTACTTTTTTAGCCTCAAAAGCACTTGAGCAACCACAAGTACTCGTACATCGTGATTACCATTCTCGCAACTTATTGTATCGTGAAGGCGAAGCGCCAGGGGTCATTGATTTTCAGGATGCCGTGTGGGGGCCGATAACTTACGACCTTGTTTCGCTATTGCGTGATTGTTACATTCGTTGGTCGCCAGAGCGGGTACAGCAGTGGGTTTTGGGTTATGGCAACATGGCTTATGAGCTGGGTTTGTTGCCCACTACATCTTCAGAGCAGTTTTTGCAGTGGTTTGATACGATGGGTTTGCAGCGACATATTAAAGTGTTGGGAATATTTGCGCGTTTATCGCTGCGCGATGGCAAGAACCGTTACCTGAATGACCTTCCGTTAGTCATCCGTTATGTGCTTGAAGTAGCCAATCAACATACTGAGACTCAGGCCTTTGCTCGGTGGTTTGAAACGCAGTTATTACCATCAATAAAAACGCAGCCATGGTATAGCGATTATTCGATAGCAGGTGATCATTAATGAAGGCGATGATCTTAGCGGCAGGGCGTGGTGAACGTATGCGCCCTTTAACGGATGTGCTGCCTAAACCATTGCTTACCGTAGCGGGAAAGCCGTTAATTGTTTATCACCTAGAGAAGTTATCAGCGCTGGGCATTCAAGAGGTGGTGATTAACATTGCCTACTTAGGCGATAAAATTCGTCATGCGCTAGGTGATGGTTCGCAATGGGGGGTGTCCATTGTGTATTCTGAAGAGCCCGAGCCGTTAGAAACAGCTGGTGCACTTGTTCATGCATTGCCTTTATTGGGTGAAGCCCCTTTTTTATTGATTAATGGCGATGTATGGACGGATATGGACTTTTCGGTGCTAGTCAATGAACCGCTAAACGCTTCTGTCGCGAGTTTATTCTTTGTAGATAACCCTGCGCATAATACGCAAGGTGATTTTTCTTTGTCGCCTGACGGCCGAGTTGAAAGAAAATCGTCTCATCCTCAGTACACATTCAGTGGCTTGGCATTAATCGATCCTAAAATGATTGACTTGTATCCTCATAAAAAACAAAAGTTTCCTTTAAGGGACGTGTTCAATTTTTATATTCAGCAACAACAGCTACAGGGCAAGTATTATTCAGGGGAATGGTGTGATGTAGGTACACCCGAACGTTTAGCGGAGTTAGAGCGCGCTGTTATCAGCCATGAAACAAATGCCTGATGAGTGACAACATATTTTTTTGCATGAGGCGGTTATGGATCCATTAACTCAAGGCGTTTTGGGTGCTATTGCTGCCCAACAAACGTCTAAGCCAAAAGTATTTGTGAGTGCGAGTGTGCTCGGTTTTCTTTCTGGTATGGCGGCGGATTTGGATGTATTGATCCGTTCAAGTGCAGATCCTTTGCTGGCATTAGAATTTCATCGGCAATTCACCCACTCTTTGTTTTTTATTCCTGTTGGCGGCTTATTGTGTGCGCTATTTTTCTTTTTTGTCTTTCGGCCGTGGATTACACGTGCACAATTAACCTTTCGGTCGGTGCTTTTATATTGTACTGGGGGATACGCTGCACATGGGTTATTGGATGCCTGTACAACCTATGGCACACAGTTATTTTGGCCGTTCAGTGATATGCGAGTGGCATGGAATACTATTTCAATTATTGACCCCTTATTTACCTTGCCATTATTGCTCTGTATTGTGGTTGCTGTGTGCAAGCGTTCTCGTGCTTGGTCGGTAGGAGCATTATGTTGGTTAATTACTTATACCGCTTTAGGGATTATTCAGCGTGAAAGAGCAGAGGCGTTTGCTTGGCAATTAGCCGAGCAGCGAGGACATCAGCCCTTAACGCTTGAGGCTAAACCTAGTTTTGCTAATCTATTGGTTTGGAAAACGGTCTATGTCACGGATCAGCATTTTTATGTGGATGCGGTACGTACGGGATGGGAGCTGACGTTATATGAGGGGCGTTCTATTCCACAGCTTGATCTGGCGCGAGACTTTCCGTGGCTGGACCCTGAGTCACAACAGGCGAAAGATATTGAGCGTTTTCGTTGGTTTTCAAATGGCTATATCGCATTATCTCCCGAGCACCCTTATCGTATTATTGATATGCGTTACTCACTCTTACCGAATGACATAAAAGGTCTTTGGGGAATTGAACTATCCCCTACGGCAGCGAAAGGTGATTATATTCGGTATGTTGTTAATCGTCATCGAGATGAGCAAACGATGTCTCGTTTGTGGTCGATGATTGTCGGGGAGTAAGCCACAGCACACAGGCGATACCTATAATATTTGCGACAATATCAAGTAGCGACATGGTGCGGCCAGTAAAATGTTGCAGCACTTCAATCACCGCACTATAAAAAGCAATACCGCCAGCAAGGTACCAAACGTGCGCTTGTGTGGCGGCAATACGCCAAGCTAGTAGAGTGAAAATAGCATAGGCCAATATGTGATGGATTTTATCTTGAAAGCTCACGGCCATCGATACATGTACGTGAGGGCTTAATGATAACGCGGTGACGCCCACAGCATATGTGATAAATATGCTGTAATTGAGCATACGGTTATGTTTTTGAAGATTAAGTAGACGCTTTAGCAGATTCATAAATAGCCACACTTAAAATAATACTTCCACCAATTATGGTATTCATAGTAAGAGACTCATTGAGTACCCACCAAGCAAAAAAACTACCGAATACGGGTTGTAAACAGCTGACCATAGCGACGGTTTTAGCCGCAAAATGTTTATAGCTTTTCACCAGTAAGGTATGTGCTAAGGCCGTTGTAAAAACCCCCAGTAGTATCAAATAAAACCAATGCTCGCTATGCAGTGCCGTTAATGTATTTACATCAATAAAGCCAAGTAATACGACGCCTATAATAATGACCTGATGAAGCATAAGTGTTTCACTGGCAATGGAAGGGCAATGGTATTTTTGTAGTGTATTTCTTAATGCGAAAGCCAATGCAGAAATAATGCCGCATAGGGCGCCTATAAAAATAGGGCTGTTGGGGGTGCTTAGGTGATCACTAACGATAATAATGAGCCCAATAAAAACAATACCACCCATCAAAATATCTATTTTAGCGATTTTCTTTTTGGTAAATAATGGCTCGATAAAAATAGTCATCATCGGGTAGGTGTATAGCGTTAACATACCGATGGCAACAGAGGCGGTGCGCATAGAGTAAAAATAAGTGAGCCAATGTATCCCCATTAATATCCCAAGGCCGTAGACGATGAACGTGGTTTTTATATTGGGTAGTGCGATACGGCTGTTAATGATAATAATAAATATGATTAATGTCATAGCAGCAAAGAGGCTGCGAATACTTGTCATCGTAACGGTATCTACGGGTAATCCATTGGAGAATAAGCCGTTTAAACTGAGTAACAGAATGGATGTGTATAACGTAAAAAATGCGCTTGATGATTTCATTTAAGTAATTTTTTGATAGCTTCGCTGACGGCGACAAAAGCAAACGTGGCGGTGACCATTGTGGCTGCGCCAAAGCCTTGGCTGCAATCGAGTTTGGCGCCTTCGTCTAAAAATTGTTTAGACTGGCAGACTTCGCCTTGGTTATCTGGATAAGTCATTTGTTCTAATGAGTAAATAGCGCGTACAGAAAATGATTGTTTAGGGCTGCGACTAAAGCGATACAGTCGGCGTAAATTATTACGTACTTTTGATAGCAAAGGGTCATTTTTTGTTTTGCTAAGATCACTACTGGTAATTTTTTGTGGATCTTTTTTCCCGCCAGCAGAGCCAACGGTGATAATGGGGATGCGTTTGCGTCGACAAAAGGCAATGAGTTTTGTTTTTACCATGACAGCATCAATGGCATCGATTACAAGTGAGTAATCAGCGGTGATATATTCCTCGATATTATCGTGATCTAAAAAATCATGAATACTATGTACGGTAATGTCAGGATTAATTTCTTTGAGGCGCTGCGCCATTGTGTCGATTTTTGAAAGACCAATAGTGGCTTGGGTGGCATGTATTTGACGATTGATATTACTGATACATAAATCATCGAGATCTAATAATGTAATACTGCCAATACCCGAGCGAGCTAACGCCTCTGCTGCCCAAGACCCCACGCCACCAATGCCTACAATAAGTACATGGCTATGTTGTAGGGTGATGAGTCCCTGAGTGCCATATAGGCGAGTAATACCGCCAAAGCGTAGTAATGTACTTTCCGAAAGTGTGTGGTTCATAGTGATGTTGTGATTATTGCGCCCATAAAAAAAGCGAGGTCATTAGCCTCGCTCTTTTACTGGCAAATGACTAAAAGGCATTGCGTTTATAAGGGCGGTAAGCGGGTGCCCAAAAATTATGTTCAATAGCTGTATCAATTTCTTCGTCACTGGCTTCGGATGTAACGCCATCGGCAATCGCTTGTTTATACACCATTTTGGCGATGTACTTACTCACATTGCGAATATCGTTAAGGTCGGGCAGTAATTCTTCTGATGATGAATTATGTACACTAGAATACTCCGCTAATGCGTAGCTCGATGCCATTAACATATTGTCAGTCACGCGTTTCGCTTTACTTGCCACTACGCCTAGTCCTATACCTGGAAAAATATAACTGTTGTTACACTGAGATATATTGTACGTTTTGCCATTGAATTCAACGGGGTCAAATGGGCTACCTGTTGCAACAATCGCATTACCATTAGTCCATTTAATAATGTCTTCAGGCAATGCCTCTACTTTAGATGTTGGGTTTGATAACGGCAAAATAATTGGCTTAGCTGTATTGCTTTGCATTTGCTCAATAATTTCTTGTGTAAATAAGCCCGACACGGTTGATACGCCGACAATAACCGTAGATTTCGAGTGTTTGACCGTTTCTGCGAGTGTTGCCGTTGTTGTCGTAATGTCCCACTCGGATAAACGCTCGTCGGATTGGCAGAGGCGTAATTGAAAGTCTTTTAGTCCGGTCATACTGCCAACTACTAAACCGCGGCTGTTAATCATAAAGATACGGCTGCGAGCTGTTTGATCACTTAAGCCTTCAGATACCATTTGTGCAACAATCTGTTCAGCAATACCACAACCTGCGGCGCCAGCACCACAAAAGGTAACGATTTGATCTTTTAATTGTTCGCCTTTTGCTTTACAAGCCGCCAGTAAGGTTCCTACTGTCACAGCTGCTGTACCCTGAATATCATCATTAAAGCTACATACTTGATTGCGATATTTATCCAATAGGCGATTGGCGTTATGGCCTGCAAAATCTTCAAATTGAATCAATGCATCGGGCCAGCGTTTTTGCACAGCATCCATAAATTGCTGGAAGAAGTTATCGTATGCTTCACCGTGAATACGTTCATGCTTGGCACCCATATACATAGGGTCTTCAATTAACGCTTGGTTATTGGTGCCTACATCGAGTGTGATAGGCAGTGTGTAGGCGGGGCTGATACCACCACAGGCAGAATACAATGCGAGTTTCCCAATAGGGATGCCCATGCCTCCAATGCCTAAATCCCCTAAGCCTAATATGCGCTCCCCATCGGTCACTACAATCACTTTAATTTTGCGTTTTGCTGCGTTGTGTAAAATATCGTCGATATTGTTGCGATCGCTATATGACACAAATAAACCACGGTGGCGACGATAAATATGCGAAAACTGTTGGCATGCTTCACCCACTGTTGGTGTATAAATCAGTGGCATCACCTCGTCTAAATTTTCGGTAACCAGGCGGTAGTACAGCGTTTCATTGGTGTCTTGAATATAACGAAGGTATGTATGCTTATCGATATTTGTCTTAAAGGCATTTAATTGTTGATGCGCGCGCGCAGTTTGCTCTTCGATAGTTTCGATGTTATCGGGTAAAAGCCCTGTTAAATTAAAGCTTTTTCTTTCTTCTTTGGTAAATGCACTACCTTTATTCAGCAAAGGCGTTTCTAATAAAATGGAGCCTGCGTATTGGATATAAAGAGACTTTTCGTTCATAAGGGTTGTTTCTGTCGTATTAATATAAGTCAGTTATCTGAAGAAATGAGTGATTTCCAACATATTGCTTAACGTAACACGAGTAAAGCAATAACAATGTAGCTATATGAGTATAGATGACAAATGTAGGTTATTTTCTCAATGCCATAGATTTATGTTGCTATGTTCAAATAATAAGCAGCTAAAGCGCCATAAATGCAGGGTGCGACATTGTACGTTATTTTTAACGCATGTTAAATATCCCCAAGTGCTCACTTACTATGAACTAACCGTATAAGCGAACGTCTATATGCATTATCAGATCGATAAATGAATATAACGAGGCAAGTATGAAAGAATTTCCCTTAGGTCGCTCAGGTATAACAACCTCTGTGAGTGAGAATGATGTGACCGATGAAGGTTTATTTCAGCAGCGAAGGCAATTTATTCGGTCGAGTATGGCACTATCATTAGCGGCATATTTACCACAATTGGCTTACTCGTCTGCCTCTGCGCTGAGTGATAAATTCATACAGCTTAAGAAAGGAGCAAATCCTGATAAATTAACCCCCCATAGTTTATCTCAAATTATGACGTACAATAATTTCTATGAGCTAGGGTATGGCAAAGGTGATCCTGCACATAACGCCAGTTTATTAAAAACGGATCCTTGGCAGGTAGAAATTGCAGGTGAGTGTGGTAAACCGGGTATCTATAATTTAGAAGACATTTTAAAGCCTCACGATTATGAAGAACGCATATACCGTTTTCGCTGTGTTGAGGCATGGTCAATGGTGATCCCGTGGGTGGGGTTTCCACTGGGTGATCTATTAAAGCGTTTTGAACCTAATTCTAAGGCGAAGTATGTGGCGTTTGAAACCCTATATGATGAAGAAAACCCCTTGCCAGGGCAGCGTCGTAAAGCGCTAGACTGGCCTTACCGAGAAGGATTACGCATGGATGAGGCAATGCATCCGCTTACTTTGATGGCAACGGGTTTATATGGCAAGCCATTACCCAATCAAAATGGCGCACCTCTGCGCTTAGTAGTACCTTGGAAATACGGATTTAAAAGTATTAAATCGATTGTTAAAATTAGCTTTACTGAAACGCAACCAGAAACCAGTTGGAATATGGCGGGGCCTAATGAATATGGTTTTTACTCGAATGTAAATCCAGATGTGAGCCATCCGCGTTGGAGTCAAAAGAAAGAGCGTGTAGTGGGTGAATTATTTAAGAAAAAAACCGAGATATTTAATGGCTATGCTGACCAGGTGGCGAGCTTATATCAAGGGATGGATCTTAAAAAGTATTATTAATAATGTTTAACACCACCTTGATTAAAGCGGCTCTCATCCTTTTGTGTGGCGCGCACTTCAGTTATCTTGTGATAGCCTTATTGAATAACGGTTTGGGGGCAAACCCCGTAGAAACACTCACCCATGAGACAGGGGAGTGGGGCTTGCGTTTGCTGTTAGTCACATTGGCGATTACCCCGTTGCGTCGAATGTTTGGTTGGAATCGTCTTATTCGTTTTCGTCGTTTATTGGGTGTGATCAGCTTTGTATACGTGCTGGCGCATATCAGTATTTTTTTGGTCTTTGATCATTTTTTTGATATTGCCTCCATTATTGAAGATATTTTTGAGCGACCATATATTACCGTGGGCTTTATTGCTTTTGTAGGCATGCTGCCATTGGCGATAACGTCATTGCCAGCGTTGCAGCGAAAAATGGGCAAATATTGGGTGCCGCTACATCGTACGGTGTATATTGTTGCGATATTAGCGGTAGTGCATTATTGGTGGTTAGTAAAAGCCGATGTATTATTGCCTGCTTTGTACGCGCTAATATTATTGGTGTTTTTATTGGTGAGAATATATTTTTCTTTTTACCAAAAACGTCGTGTTGCGTGAAACTACGCGAATGACTATGGGGAAATGTGAGTGTGGGTGAACAATTAGAGCGCTTTTGTTTGGTGCTGTCACAAATACCCAAAGGGTGTGTGTGTAGCTACGGACAATTGGCCAAAATGGCCGAGTTAAGTAACGCGCGTCAAAGTTGTCGATTATTGCGGCATTTGCCTGATGGCTCGCATTTGCCATGGTATCGTATTGTGAACGCGCAAGGTAAATTGGCCGATTATGCTGGTGCCTCTATCCAGCGAGAGCTTTTAGAAGCGGAAGGTGTTTGTTTTACCAAATCAGGCCGCATCCCTAAGCACTATTTTATATGACGATACCACCAACTACGGCCATTGAGCCTATATCCGCAGATATGCAGCAGCGTGTTTGCCAAGAAGTCACGCGCTATCTAAAGCAAGCGGAATTACGCTATCAGCGTGTTTTTCCAGTGATTCATGTGCTCTTTAACCTTAAAGGTAAAGCGGCGGGTATGTACAAGGTAAAGATGTCGCTCAATTCGCGTCGAAATTGGATGGGGCGACAGTCAGCAGACGTGGTGCAGCGCGTGATTCGTTTTAATCCATGGTTATTTGCTAAATATCCCGATGATAGTTGGAATAACACGATTCCTCATGAAGTAGCGCATTATGTTGTAGATTGCTTGCATGGCATTCGTAACACGCGCCCGCACGGTGCGGAGTGGAAGCAGGTGATGATTGATTTTGGTGCCGAACCATTGGTGAGGGCAGCCTATGATTTGAAAGGTATTCCAGTGCGTCAGGTACGTCATTATACGTATCAATGTCAGTGTCGCGATGTACTGTTAACCGTGCATCGACACCGTAAAATTCAGCAAGGTATACAGTCCTACCGTTGTCGCGATTGTTGTGGTGAGCTAGCGTTTGTGTCGCCTGCTACGCCCAGTGGTCTTGATTCGCAAAAATAGACGCCCAATTCCTTTCAATCATATCTATAATAGACCTATTCAATATTCAAAAAGGAAACCTGTCGTTTTGGTTAAATACGCATTTATTGTGAGTTGTAGCTTTATTCTTGGCGCATTGGTCGTTGAGTATAAGCAGCATTTCTATCATGAAACACCAGAGCCTATTGCCACACTCCCTGATGGCGGTTTGTATGATGGTGAGTTGCGTAAAGGTGTATTAGGTGGAAAAGGGCGTATCTCGTGGCCGAATGAAAGTTATTACGAAGGTGAATTTAAAGACGGGCTGTTTCATGGCGACGGCATACTACATATGCCAACATTTCTGTACCAAGGCGATTTTCATTTAGGCATTGCTCGGGGCGAGGGCATTATTAGTTACGATACAGGCGATCAATATACGGGTGAGGTTGATTTTTCCTTGCCCCATGGTTCGGGTGTATTAGAGCAGGCTGATGGCACTATTTATAAAGGAGAGTTTAAAGAGGGCTTATACCACGGACAAGGTGAATATATATCTTCAGACGGTGATGTGTATATTGGATCGTTTGCTAAAGGTATGTTTCATGGTGATGGTGTTTATACGCAATTATTGAGTGATGCAAACAAACAAGCTATGCAAGATAGCGATACCGTAGAAAAGATTGTTTATAGTGGTGTATTTGTTGAGGATCAGTTTACTGGCGAAGGTATTTGGCTCAACGGCGAGCGACGCTACGAGGGCGAATTTAAAGGTTGGGAATTTCACGGCAAAGGCATGTATAGCGATTCCCGTGGCACTTACACCGGCGATTTTGTCGATGGTTTCTATCACGGCAAGGGCGAGTACGTGAGTGAAAGCGGGGCGGTTTATACGGGTGAGTTTGAGAACGGGCGATACCATGGTTCGGGTACGTTAATATCCGCTTTTGGTGACAAATATAAAGGGAAGTTTGAGAAAGGTCGTCAGCATGGTAAAGGTACAATGACTTATGCTGAAACATTGGATGGCATTAAGCAGTTTCGTGGGCAGTGGCAATACGGTCGTTTGATCGAAGCCGATCAGCCGCGTTTGGCGATTCCTTCATCTACGCTTGTAGAATATGCGTTGTATCATCAAACCGAGCAGTTAGAAAATGCATGGTCACAATTAGTTGATCATGATAAAAGCAAAATTGATTTGTATTTTGTGGGAGTAGCGGGTGACGGTAGGCAAGGTGTGTTTCGTCGCGAAGTCGATTTTATACAAAGTCAATTTGATGCGCACTATGGTACCTCAGGTAAATCTATCAGCTTAATTAATGGCTCTTGGGACTATGATAAAAAGCCATTAGCAACAGTGACAAGTATTGAGCAAACACTGCGTAAAACCGCAGAAAAAATGGATAAAGAAAACGATATTTTATTTGTTTACCTTACCTCTCATGGCTCGCGTGAATTTACCTTACAGCTATCACAATCAGGTTTTCAATTAGAGTCTTTATCGGCACCTACCTTGGCTAAAGTATTAAAGTCGTTGCCCGTTAAGCATAAAGTGGTTGTGATATCGGCGTGTTATGCAGGTGGTTTTATTACGCAAATTAAAGATGACTATACCATGGTGATCGCCGCTGCTGATGCCGATAAAACTTCCTTTGGTTGTCGAGATCAAGCGTCAATGACGTATTTTGGTGAGGCTTTGTTTAAAGATGCGTTGCCGCAATCTACGAGTTTTTCTGATGCGTTTTATCGTGCTCGTGATATTGTTCGTGGTCGTGAAGCGAAAGAAGGCTATGAATATTCCAACCCCTTAATTTTTAAACCCAAAGCAATTGTGGCTAAATTAGCCGAGTGGCGTCAGCAACTACGCGATGATCGTCAGCAAGAAGAGCATGTATTTCGTTCTACGGTAGAATCTACCGTAGGTAGTCAGTCACTAAAGTAGCGCTTTTATGGTTCTTTTAGTTAATAAAATTCAGGTTGCTTGCGTGCTATTTCGTGTTCCGTTCTTGTCGTCATTCTTATAGTTATCTTTTTGTCATTTTTGTAGTTAGTTGAGATATCGATGGTAGATTTAGAGGTATATCAATACCTTCTTATCGCTTTGTTATTTGTGTGGAGCGGTATTGTTCGGTCGGGCTTTGGTTTTGGTGGCGCTGTGTTTGCGTTGCCTTTCTTATTGTTAATTGATAATCAGCCTTTGGTGTTTTTACCGATTATTGCTGTTCACCTATTATTCTTTTCATTGCTCACGGTTTACCAAAATCAACGTAAAAAAAGCGCGAAGCTTTTTCTAATAATGTGTCTGTTGCTTCAACAGTGGATTGGGTGTTTTTGCGTCGTTCGCTAGGTATTATGATTGTACCTAAAATGATAGGCGTTTTTGGTTTATTGACATTGCCGTCAGAAATTATGAGCCTGATTATTTTTACAATCATTGTGCTATATGCATTGTCGTATGTGTTGAATAAACCGTTTCAAAGCAACAATAATGTATTTGATGTTTTTTTCTTGATGTTAGGTGGTTATGTGAGTGGCACGTCGTTAATCGGTGCTCCGCTGATTGCGGCAACATGTTCTCGGCATGTAGCTAAAGAGCAATTGCGAGATACCTTGTTTGTACTGTGGTTTATTTTAGTGGTTATTAAAATGAGCTCATTTATATATTACGGTGTTGATTTGCAACTCATACATCATCTTTGGTTGCTACCTTGCGCGGCTGTTGGTCATGTAATTGGTTTGCGTTTACATGCTTATTTGATGACGACAGATACCGTACGATTTTATCGTATTTTTGGCGTTCTATTGTTGTTAGCGGGAGTGGCAGGTATTGTTAAAGAATGGGGCTAAGGCTTGTGTTTAATGGCTGCGTATTAATTATTCTTTTTGTTTTTATTCACTTCAATACCTTTTAAATTAGCCTCTAAAAAGCTGCGAATGCGACGTGACAAAATATTCTCTTGCCATGATGTTTCATGATTAATGCTCACTATTTTTATTTGGTCATGTTTAATGGCTCTTTTTCTTTTACCTAAAATTTTCCTGTAGGCAGCCTCTTTTTTATTGCGCACATCACTCGCAGTATAAATATCTAACACAGGGATTTCTGGGTCGAAAAACCATTCATCAAAGGCATTGTTGTCTTTTGGTAATTGATTGCGTGCATTAAAAATAATAGATGCCTGAATAGGTTTTTCTAATTTTTCTCTCAGATTTTTATCCGTAACAATTGGGGTGATGCTTTTTATAAAATGGTGTGTGCGTATGGCACCTATGCCGCTGCCCATAAGAATAATATTGAATTGCCCTTTGTCATGTAAAAACTGTAAAGCAGCGGCAAGTCGATCACTGCTAGTCGCTTCAATATCTATTGTGTTGGATGTTGTGCTGGGTGTCGTATTAAGTGTTGTGTCTTGTGGTGGCGCAGTGGAAAGTTCTGCTTCTGCTTCTGCTTCTGCTTCTGCTTCTGTGGCTGTATCGCCATTATTGTTCACGGTTGATCTGGTTGCGAGTGTGCGTTGGGGAATGGGGGTGTGATACGGATTGGGTAAGTGTACGGCCATGGTGGCCCAACCATAATCAGGGAGTGTGTCGTGCAGTGGTCGTGTGGTTTGAGGCCATGCGGGGTGCTCCCCTTCGGCATGAATGATAAGAATAGCGCCTTTGGCATCTCCTGTACGATCAGCATTCCATATGGCTAAAAATGTATCCTCACCATTATTGATCCACTGGGTGGTTTCTTTATTGTCTAGCTGGCTTGCTAGCATCTCCATTTGTTGGCGAGTATTTGAAGGGTAACGTGGTCTTGGTGCTTGGGGAGGGGTGTTTTCCGTTTGTGTAGTAGGCGTATCGTCATTATCGCTTGTCTCTTCGGTGGCTTGTGCCCAGCCGTGTGCAGACCATAGAGTCAATGTGCTCCATATGATGAGGCGGATAATAGTACGTGTGCGATCAAATCTATTCATATAAATAGTGTAGACCACCGAATGAACATGGTTTGTCGTAAAGTTATGAATTACAATGGTTGTTTATTGAATAACATTGTTTTTTAGCCACATATCGGGAATATTATGCAGCCATTTTCTATCGCACCGTCTATTTTATCCGCTAATTTCGCACGTTTAGGTGAAGAGGTTGATTCTGTTCTCGCTGCAGGTGCCGATATTGTACATTTTGATGTAATGGATAATCACTACGTACCAAACCTAACCATTGGGCCTATGGTGTGTTCAGCACTGCGTAAACATGGTGTTACCGCACCAATTGACGTGCATTTAATGGTTGATCCTGTGGATGATCTTATAGGTATGTTTGCCGATGCAGGCGCAAGCTATATTACGTTTCACCCTGAAGCATCACGCCATATTGATCGCTCAATTCAGCTCATCAAAGAAAAAGGCTGCAAAGCTGGCTTGGTATTAAACCCAGCGACGCCATTAGAGGTTGTTAAGCATGTACTGCCGCAGCTTGATATGCTGCTATTAATGTCAGTAAATCCAGGTTTTGGCGGGCAAAAATTTATTCCTTACACATTAGATAAATTACGCGAAGCGCGTGCAGCGATTGATGCGCTAGGCTTAGATACGCGTTTAGAAATTGATGGCGGCGTGACAGTAGATAATATTGCTGAAATTGCAGCGGCGGGTGCAGATACCTTTGTTGCAGGCTCAGCTATTTTTGGATCTGATGATTATAAAACAACGATTGATGCTATGCGTGCGCAATTAGCCAGCGTTAAGTAGTGATGCCGCTTGTCTATGCATAAACTACAGCAGCTATGCGGTAAGCAGATGCCCGCACTAGTGATGTTTGATTTAGATGGCACCTTGATTGATAGTGTGCCTGATATTGCTTTTGCAACCAACGGTATGTTGGCAGATTTAGCATTGCCAACGGTTGATGAATCTACCGTGCGATCATGGGTCGGTAATGGTGCTGCAAAATTGGTGGAGCGGGCATTACAGCATAGCGGCTATGCGAGTGACAGCCATAGTGTAGAAAAAAATTTAACGCGCTTTAAAGTACACTATAAACAGCATTGTGCGGTAAATACCGTACTCTATGACGGTGTTCTTGAATGCTTGCGAGCTTTGCATGAGCATAAAATCCCAATGGCGATTGTGACCAATAAGCCGCGTGAATTTGTACCGCCTATATTGTCACTGTTCGAGATTGAACATTTTTTTAGCGCTATTTTAGGTGGAGATGATTTACCGCAGCGTAAGCCCGACCCTGAGCCATTATTGCATTGTGCTTCTCAGCTTGGTTGTGCGATTAACGCCTCGCTGATGGTGGGGGATTCATATAATGATGTTGAAGCCGCGCGGCGAGCAGGAATTCCCGTAGTTGCGGTAAATTACGGTTATAATCACGGTAGGCCAATAGAAGATGAGCAGCCTGATATGATTGTTAGCTCGTTGGCCGAGCTTATTGCCTAATACATTGTGACCCGTGGAAAATATTAGCGAATAATACATAGCGGTAAGACGAACTTATCGCCCATAATAAACCCCATTACTAATTAGAATGAACGTCATGACCCCTGAAAATTTCTCGCAATTAGCATCGCAAGGCTTCAATCGTATCCCAGTGATGCGAGAGTTCTTAGCTGATTTAGAAACTCCGCTATCGGCGTATATTAAATTGGCCAAAGGCCCTTACTCTTATTTATTTGAGTCCGTTCAAGGGGGCGAAAAATGGGGGCGTTATTCTATTTTAGGCTTGCCATGTCGCACCTTATTAAAAGCCAATGGTGACCAAGTGACTATCGAAGTCGATGGTAAGGTTACAGAAACACATTCGGTTAGCGATCCTTTAGCCTTTGTAGAAACATTTAAATCGCGCTATCGCGCACCAGAGCTCGAAAATTTGCCGCGTTTTCATGGTGGCTTAGTCGGTTATTTTAGTTACGATTGTGTACGCTATGTAGAGCCAAAATTAAAAGCGGGTGTGAGCGAAGACGTGATAGGCCATCCCGATATTTTATTGATGGTATCGGACGAGATCTTAATTTTTGATAATTTATCGGGCACATTAAATTTTGTCATTATGGTAAACCCCGATGTTGATAATGCCTATGCATTAGCGCAAGAACGCCTTGATGCGTTTGGGCAACAACTACAACAACCCATGCCTGATTTACCCGCAATTAATTTACAGGCAGAAGATCAAGCCGAGCAATTATTTACCTCACATACAGGTGAGCCAGCGTTTAGTGACTCGGTGAATCGTATTAAAGATTACGTGTTAGCGGGTGATACCATGCAAGTGGTTGTGTCACAGCGTTTATCAATGGACTTTGATGCGGAGCCATTAAATTTATATCGCGCATTGCGCAGTTTAAACCCATCGCCTTATATGTATTTTGTCGATTTGGGTGATCATCAAATTGTGGGTTCTAGCCCCGAAATTTTAGCTCGCCTTGAAGACAATGAAGTCACGGTTCGCCCTATTGCGGGCACGCGTCGTCGCGGCCATACCGAAGCCGAAGATCAGGCGCTAGAGCAAGAGTTGTTAGCAGATCCTAAAGAAATTGCAGAACATCTAATGCTTATTGATTTAGGACGTAATGATGTGGGGCGTGTGGCAAATATTGGCAGCGTTGAGCTTTCAGAAAAAATGATTGTAGAGCGTTACTCGCATGTTATGCATATTACATCAAACGTGACGGGTCAATTACGTGACGGCTTGAGTGCAATGGATGTATTGCGAGCCGCGTTACCTGCGGGTACATTATCGGGTGCGCCTAAAATTAGAGCCATGGAAATTATCGACGAGTTAGAAACAGAAAAGCGCGGGATTTATGGTGGCGCGGTTGGTTATATGGCATGGAATGGCAATATGGATACGGCTATTGCAATACGCACGGCGGTGATTAAAAACGGTAAAATTTATGTGCAGGCAGGTGCGGGCGTTGTTGCGGATTCAATCCCTGCACTTGAGTGGAAAGAAACCATGAATAAGGCACGCGCACTCTTTCGAGCGGTAGATAAAGTACTGTAAAAAATAAAGTGTTATAAAAATAAAGCATTATTCAGTCGCAGTCAGTGTAATAAAAATGGTAATCAATGGAGTATAAAATGAGAAAAAAAATAATTCATTTTCTAGTTGGCTCTCCCGTTATTATTTTATTGTTGATGACATTAAGTTTTTTAGGTTTTGGTTATTTTTCAGTAAATTTATTTTTAGTCTTTAAAGCCAATATTAGTTTTATTAATGAATTTGGCGTAATGGCAATACAAGAAGGTGCAGCCCAACAGCTAGGGCAATTAGTACTTAATGCGTTTGTGAGTGTATTGTTTTACGCAATATGGAAAATAGGCGAACGCTTATTGGTCGACTGGGCGGTTGGCAGTAATGACGAAAAATAAATACACGCAATAAATAGAAATAGGTTTTATTATGTTATTAATGGTCGACAACTACGACTCTTTTACATACAACGTAGTGCAATACTTTGGCGAACTCAAAGCCGATGTAAAAGTGGTGCGTAATGATGAAGTGACAGTTGCAGATATAGAAGCAGAAGATCCTGCCTATGTAGTGATTTCGCCAGGCCCTTGCACACCAGATAAAGCGGGTATCTCTTTAGACGCTGTGGAATATTTTTCAGGTAAGCGCCCTGTACTTGGTATTTGCTTGGGGCACCAAAGTATAGGCCAAGCATTTGGTGGTCAAATTGTACGCGCATCAAAAGTGATGCACGGAAAAGTATCGCCTGTGTATCATAATAACACGGGTGTTTTTACAGGTTTGCCTAGCCCCTTTAATGCCACGCGTTATCACTCGTTAGTTATCGATAAAAATACCTTACCTGCGTGTTTAGAAATTACCGCATGGACTCAAAATGCAGATGGTTCTATTGATGAAATTATGGGTGTTAAACACCGTGAGCTTGCTGTAGAAGGTGTGCAATTTCACCCTGAATCTATTTTGACCGACCATGGTCATCAATTACTCGATAATTTTTTACAGTTATATCAAGCCTAAGCGAGCATGCGTAACATGAATATTCAAGAAGCAATCAGTCGTGTTGTAGAAAAGAAAAATTTGCAACAAACAGAAATGGCCGACGTTATGCGTCAAATTATGACGGGTGCGGCAACCGAAGCGCAAATAGGTGGTTTTCTTGTTGCCTTGCGTATGAAAGGTGAAACGGTTGATGAAATTACGGGTGCAGCACAAGTGATGCGTGAATTGGCAACACCAGTGAGCATCAATGCTCATACCCTTGTTGATACCTGTGGTACAGGGGGTGATGGTGCACATTTATTTAATGTGTCTACCGCGGCATCGTTTGTTGTAGCGGCATGTGGTGGGCAAGTTGCTAAACATGGCAACCGTTCTATTTCTAGTTCTACAGGCAGTGCTGATGTACTCGAAGCAGCGGGTGTATGTTTAAATATTTCGCCTGAGCAAGTGGCTACCTGTGTCGAAACCGTTGGTGTGGGTTTTATGTTTGCTCCCGCTCATCATAGTGCAATGAAATATGCTATTGGCCCGCGTAAAGAATTGGCCATGCGTACTATTTTTAATATGCTTGGGCCTATGACAAACCCTGCGGGTGTTAAGCACCAGGTAATCGGCGTATTTAGTGCGAGTTTATGTCGCCCTATGGCCGAGGTATTGTGCAAATTAGGCAGCGAGCATGTCATGGTAGTACATGCCAGCGATGGTTTGGATGAATTTACTTTGTCGGGCAGTACACATGTGGCCGAATTAAATAATGGCGAAGTCAAAGAATATAGCGTATCACCCGAAGATGTTGGTTTATCATGTGTCAATTTAGATGGTTTATCGGTCGCGTCTGCCGAAGAATCGCTGGCATTAATTAATGATGCTTTAGGATCGCGAACAACGCCTGCATCCCATAAGGCCGCCGATATTATTGCATTTAATGCGGGTGCTGCTGTGTATGTAGCGGGTATAGCAAGCTCGTTAGAAGAAGGTGTGCGTATGGCAGAAGACGCCATCGGCAGTGGTTTAGCAAAAGCGAAAATTCAAGAGCTTGCCGCGTTTACAGAATGCCAAGCATCATCGTAATGATGTTTGTTGATGATTATTGTTTTTAAGGAATGGTTATGTCCACCCCGACAGTATTAAAAAAAATTATTGCCAGAAAATTTGAAGAAGTGGCAGAGAGAAGCCAGCAAGTATCTATTGATACATTAAAAGCACGTGCAGGCGAGCAATCGGCTTGTCGTGGATTTGTGCAATCAATGGAGCGTAAATTGGCCGAAAAACAATCGGCAATTATTGCAGAAATTAAAAAAGCATCGCCAAGCCAAGGTGTTATTCGTGATCCTTTTCACCCTGTGGATATTGCAAAAAGTTACGAGGCGGCAGGTGCGGCTTGTTTATCAATATTAACGGACGTTGATTTTTTTCAAGGTGCCGATCAGTATTTGATGGATGCAAGAAGTGCCGTTAACTTACCTGTTATTCGTAAAGATTTTATTGTTGATCCTTATCAAGTTTATGAAGCGCGCGCGATGGGTGCTGATTGTATCTTGCTTATTGTAGCTGCACTTGATGCAACAACATTAGCCACCTTGAATGACTTAGCAAAGAGCCTAGGTATGGATGTGCTGATCGAAGTACATGATGCAAAAGAGCTTGAGATTGCGCTTACATTGCCCAATCGTTTAATCGGTATTAATAATCGTAATTTACATACATTTGAAACACGGTTAGATACAACCTATGAGTTACTCAATAATATTGGTGATGAACGTATTGTTGTTACCGAAAGTGGTATTCATACTGTTGAGCATGTGCAATCGATGCGTGATCATCAAGTGAATAGTTTCTTAGTCGGCGAAGCCTTTATGCGTGCCGATGACCCGGGTCAGCAGTTGGCAGCTATGTTTGCATCATAATTATTTATGTCGTTTGATCCGCAGCAATTTAAAGCGCAGTTTCCTCTTTTTGGTCAGCCAGAAAATCAACAGCTCATCTATCTTGATAACGCATCAACCACACAAAAGCCGCAATGTGTGCTTGATGCGATTACTCACTTTTATCTTCATCATAATGGCAATGCTCAGCGTGCCAGTCATCGTTTAGCGCGTGAAGCAACGCATAGGGTATTGCGTACTCGTCAACTTACTGCAGATTTTTTAGGTGCGAGTAGTGCACAAAATATTGTGTTTACCTCGGGGGCTACCGCAGGCCTGAATATGATTGCCCATGGCCTAAGTGAGTTGTGTACAGCTGATGATGAGATTGTATTAAGTCATGAAGCGCATCATGCCAATTTATTACCTTGGCAAAGATTAGCGCAACAGCAGCAATGTCGTTTAACATTTTTGCCGAGCGAACAAGGTCTTTCGTGTTGGCAGCAGTGGCGATCGGTTGTGAGTGAGCGCACGCGTATTATTGCGTTGTCAGCAGCGTCTAATGTGCTTGGGCATGTCACCGCCCTTGATGTGATTGCGCAAATTAAACAGCAGTTTCCGCGTGTGATTGTTGTTGTGGATGCATCACAATTAGTATCCCATATACCGTTGGCGGTGGAGCAATGGAAATGCGATTTTGCTGTGTGTTCGGCGCATAAAATGTACGGTCCAACAGGGATTGGTTTATTGTATGGTCGTACCGAATGGCTGAGTAGTCTGTCCCCTTTATTCGTGGGGGGTGAAATGGTCGATGCTGTGACGTTACACAGCAGTACCTTTGTTGAAAATGTCGAACGTTTTGAGGCGGGAACCTCATCCCTCAGCGCTATTGCAGGCTTAGGTGCGTGTATAGAGTTTTGGCAAAAACAAGACCGCGCAGCAATGCGCCAATATGAGCAAGAGTTAACGGCATATCTTTATTGTTCTCTTGCTGAACTTTGCCAGCATCATACGCAATTACAACTTGTTTCTAGCGCGAAAAATAATATTGGTATCGCTACTATAGTATCCAATACATCGCTCGCGTTAAGTGATTTAGCGCTATGGTTAGATGAGCATGATATTGCTGTAAGAGTGGGCGATCATTGCGCGCAACCCTTATGGCATTCTCTCGGTCAATCTTTTTCACTACCGCAAGCAGCCCATAAAGGCTTACGCATTTCATTGGCAGCCTACAATACGCGTGAAGACGTAGATGCTTTAACACGAGCAATTACTGGTTTTTTTGATCATCATATTGCCAATATAGAAACATCGACGAAGGTATTGCCTACAGCAATAGCCGAAATCAATGATGATTTTTCATCGTTGCATATAGATGATTTATTGGCGGCTACATCGTGGCAAAAACGGTTTAAAATTTTACAGCAATGGGGGCGTTGTATTCGCCATAAGCCCTCGATGCGACAAGATGTGTATCGCGTTAACGGTTGTGAAACTGCGGTATGGTTACAGCATTACCAAAAGGATGAGCGGCATTATTTTCTTATAGATAGCGACTCTACAGTCATTAAAGGATTGGCCGCATTATTATTGCTGAAATGTCATGGTCAGACTCGCGAGTTGATACTCTCCCTTGATATTGAAGAAGAATATCAGCGATTAGGTTTACAAAAGCATCTGAGTCCATCGAGAATGAATGGCTTTGTAGCATTGCTGAATGGAATAAAAAGCGCATTATGATGGCCTGCTTTTGGTGGGTTTGGCATCATAATAAGCCTATATTTATAGTATATTTGACACATAGTGTCGCATTAAAAATGAAACAGGCATTTGGTTCAAGGTAATGTTGGACAATACCTGCTTAAGCCTCTAGAATGTTTTTATCTTGTCGGGGTGCCTTTTGTTTTACTGAATTATTTCACTAATAATATCTGTAAATAAAAGCGCTGAGATTGTCCCGTTGAACCTGATCAGAGTGGCATCTGCGTAGGGAACAAGAGTGTCTATTTAAGGCGTAATTTCGATATGTAGGTGAGTTTTATCGAGCGTCTTACTCCCACACCCTTATTCCGTTTCTGCTTTGATCAATATTTTTTTACTCCATAAAAAAGAGAATGATCATGGCTGATTCTATTGTACGTAAGTTAAGTGAAACCGCTACTGTTGACACCCTATCTACTGAGCCTTTTCCCGGTTCCAAGAAAATTTATGTGCAGGGTAGTCGCGACGATATTCAAGTTGCGATGCGTGAAATCGCAGTAACCCCCACGTTGCTGCAAGATGATACCGTAGAAGAAAATCCTCCTGTGCGCGTTTATGATACATCGGGCGCTTATACTGATCCCAATGCGAATATCGACGTTCGTAAAGGTTTAGTGCCTTTACGTGAAACGTGGATTAATGAACGTAACGATACAGAATTTTTAGAGCGTTATACCTCGTCTTATACCAACCTTCGTGAAAGTAATATTGCTTTAGAAAACTTACGTTTTGAGCATAATTTAAAGCCCCGTAAAGCCAAGGCGGGTAAAAATGTGAGCCAATTGCACTACGCACGTCAGGGTATTATTACTCCTGAGATGGAATATATTGCTATTCGTGAAAACCTAGCGTTAAGTGAAGCAGAAATGGCCGAAGCCATGCGCGAACAGCATCCAGGTGAAAGCTTTGGTGCATCAACCCCTAAATATATTACGCCAGAATTTGTGCGCTCAGAAGTAGCGGCAGGTCGAGCAGTGATTCCTGCAAACATTAACCACCCAGAAATTGAACCCATGATTATTGGTCGCAATTTTCATGTGAAAATTAATGCGAATATCGGTAACTCTGCGGTGACCTCGTCGATTGAAGAAGAAGTCGAAAAGCTGGTTTGGTCAACCCGCTGGGGCGGCGATACAGTCATGGATTTATCAACAGGTAATAACATTCATGAAACACGCGAATGGATTGTACGTAACTCTCCTGTACCTATTGGCACCGTACCTATTTATCAAGCGTTAGAAAAAGTGAACGGTGTGGCAGAAGACCTCACATGGGAAATTTTCCGCGATACATTAATTGAGCAAGCGGAACAAGGCGTAGACTACTTTACCATTCACGCAGGGGTATTATTACGCTATGTGCCAATGACCGCTAAACGTGTAACAGGCATTGTTTCTCGCGGTGGCTCTATTATGGCAAAGTGGTGTTTAGCACACCATAAAGAAAACTTTTTATATACGCACTTTGAAGAAATCTGTGAAATTTTAAAAGCTTACGATGTGACCTTTTCGTTAGGCGATGGCTTACGTCCGGGTAGTATTGCAGATGCTAACGATGAAGCGCAGTTTTCAGAATTACGCACCCTTGGTGAGCTAACAAAGATTGCATGGAAGCACGATGTGCAAGTCTTTATTGAAGGTCCAGGTCATGTCCCTATGCACATGATTAAAGAAAATATGGATGAGCAATTAAAACATTGTCACGAAGCGCCGTTCTACACCTTAGGACCGCTAACCGTTGATATTTCACCGGGCTATGATCATTTCTCATCGGGAATTGGTGCGGCTATGATTGGTTGGTATGGCTGTGCCATGCTGTGCTATGTTACCCCGAAAGAGCATTTAGGCTTACCTAATCGCGATGATGTAAAGCAAGGTATTATCACTTATAAAATTGCCGCACATGCTGCTGACTTAGCCAAAGGTCATCCGGGTACACAAATTCGTGATAATGCATTATCAAAAGCACGTTTTGAATTCCGTTGGGAAGATCAATTTAATTTGAGCTTAGACCCCGATACTGCCCGTGCTTTTCATGATGAAACACTGCCAAAAGATTCTGCAAAAGTGGCACACTTTTGTTCAATGTGTGGCCCTAAATTCTGTTCGATGAAAATTTCGCAAGAAGTGCGCGACTATGCAGCACAACAAGAAATTGATGAAGCGGCAGCCGCAGAAAAAGGCATGGAAGAAATGTCCGATAAATTCAAGAAAACAGGCAGTGAAATTTATCACGAAGTATAACGATACCGATATAGATATGTCGTTAACGATTACATCGCGTTAGGGGAACAGGTGAGCAGCGAACAATTAGCACCACATTCTAATATTGCCATTGCAGGTGGCGGACTATTGGGTCGCTTATTGGCTTGGCAATTATTAGAAGCGGGTCACCATGTGAGCGTGTATGAGCAAGGCTCATTCACGCAATCATCTTCTGCGGCGCACACAGCCGCAGGCATGATATCGCCATTAGCAGAAGCGATAGATACAGAACCGTTAATGTACGATTTAGGTATGGTGGCCATAGCGCAATGGCCAATATGGTTACAGCAGTTATCTGTAAGTACGAGCCACACGGTACAATATGGTGACCAAGGCAGCATGATTGTTGCTCACCCTCGTGATCAAGCGTTGTTGCAACAATACACGCATGATATGCAGCGCCAATTGCCTCAGTCGGCACAGGTACATACGCTTGATAGGCAAGGTATCGCGGCATTAGAGAGCGATGTTGCCGAGCATTTTCAGCAAGGCTTATTGTTTCCGCAAGAAGCGCACATTGATAACCGTCAATTGCTGCATGTATTGCTTGAGCGCATTCAGCAATTAGGTGGGCAGTGTATAGAGAATACTTCTGTCGATGTTGAACCATATACCATACGTGAAGTATCAAATGATCAGCAGCATACGTTTGACTGTGTCATTGATTGCCGTGGTGTGGGTGCAAAACCACAGTGGAAAAATGTACGCGGTGTACGTGGTGAAATTTTGCGAGTTAGTACATCAGAAGTGCATTTAACACGGCCTGTACGTTTATTGCATCCGCGTTACCAGCTTTATATTGTGCCTAAACCTAACCACGAATTTGTTGTAGGTGCGACACAAATAGAAAGCGAAGACAGTTCACCTGTAAGCGTACAATCTGCGCTCGAATTAAATAGTGCTCTGTATACGCTGAATCCTGCCTTTGCTGAAGCGCGTATTATAGAAATGCAATCTAATTTACGGCCTGCACTTAATGATAATCGCCCGCAAATACAGCATGAGGCAGGCTTAATAAAAGTCAATGGTTTATATCGTCACGGTTATTTATTAGCGCCTGTTGTTGTGCAATATACTTTAGCGTTACTGTTAGATACTGTGACAACGGATACGAATTTTTCAAATATTTTGTATGCCAATATGCACAATAAACCATGCTCTACCAAAGAACTCGATAAGGAAAAAAACAGTGCCCACGTTATCGCTTAACGGAAAAACAATAGACATTCCACCAGAAATGGCAAAATTACCTTCTGTATTGTTAATGCAAGGTTATCAAGATAAAAGAATTGCTGTAGCAATTAATGGTAAATTTGTACCGCGTTCAAAATATGATGAAACCCCCATACATGAAGGTGACGAAGTGGATGTAATACAAGCCGTGGGCGGTGGTTAATATCTTCGTAAATAATATGTGTGATCACTATAAACAGTAAATAATATGACCCAGCAAAAAAACACAACAAATAATACGCTCACACTGTATGGTGAAACATTTACGAGCCGTTTTTTATTAGGTACGGCACTGTATCATTCTCCCCAAGCCATGTGCGATGCAATCGCTGCGGCACAATGTGAAATTATTACCGTCGGTTTGCGCAGACAATCCCCACAAGACAACAGTGGGGATCACTTTTGGCAATTAATTCGTGATACAGGGTGTAAGCTATTACCAAACACTGCAGGTTGTAAATCGGCAAAAGAAGCCATTACCACTGCCGAAATGTCACGTGAGTTATTTGCAACGGATTGGTTAAAATTAGAAGTGATTGGTGATGACTATAACTTACAGCCAGATCCCTTTGCTTTAGTCGATGCGGCAGAACAACTGATTAAAAAAGGTTTTAAAGTATTACCTTACTGTACCGATGATTTAATTCTGTGCCAAAAATTACTCGATGTGGGTTGCGAAGTGCTTATGCCTTGGGGTGCGCCTATAGGTACAGGTATGGGCTTAATGAACCCCTATAATTTAAAAACGCTACGTGAACGTTTACCGTCTACCCCCCTAATTGTTGATGCGGGTATTGGTGCGCCATCACAAGCTTGTGAAGCAATGGAAATGGGATTTGATGCGGTACTACTGAATACCGCAGTAGCAAAATCACCACAACCATCAATCATGGCATATGCTTTTGCACAAGCGATTGATGCAGGGCGTGCGGCATATCAAGCAGGCCTTATGGAGCAGCGACAAACGGCTTCGCCTTCCACGCCTGTAGTGGGTCAGCCTTTTTGGCATAACCACTAAATAGGCTCAACTATTATAAGCTCACTTATTTGTACGTTACGTGCTATGTGTAACGATGAATTACTCTTTTTATAAGAACCGTTTATGTCTAATTATATTGCACCATCTTCAGACGCTATGTCTGCGACCATAAAACCTATTGTTTGGACTATTGCTGCATCTGACTCTTCGGGTGGAGCAGGTATTCAAGCAGATATAAAAACAATGTTTGATTTAGAGGTGCACGGCTGTACCGTAGTAACGGGTGTGACGGCGCAAAATACACAAGGTGTGCATCACGTAGAGGTCATGAGTAAAACAATCATTGCCAATCAATTGCACGCTTTGCTTGATGATGTGCCACCACAGGCGATTAAAATAGGCGTATTACCATCGGTTGAATCTGTGTTGTTGGTATCGGATTTTTTACAGCAACAAAATACGCTTTTATCAATTCCTGTTATTTATGATCCTGTCTTAGCTCCTACTCACGGTCAAACATTTACTAACGAT
This sequence comes from Candidatus Endobugula sp., assembly GCA_965225895.1. Lineage (GTDB taxonomy): Bacteria > Pseudomonadota > Gammaproteobacteria > Pseudomonadales > Cellvibrionaceae > Endobugula. The sequence goes on along the minus strand of CBDDBR010000011.1, from coordinate 1,853,632 downwards.
GACACCATCGCGGCAATTAAAAAATTATTACCGTTTATTGGTTTACTGACCCCCAATATTCCAGAAGCAGAAACCTTAACGGGCATTACCATTCAGGATGCGCAGTCACAGTTATTGGCCGCACAAGCACTTATTGATATGGGCGTATCAGCGGTCTTATTGAAAGGCGGACATGCATATTCAATGGATGGGCATAGCGAAAGTAACGATTGCCAAGACCTATTGTATGCGCCCGATATCACCGCATGGCTTACACAAAATAAACAAAGCACGCCTCACTCCCACGGCACAGGTTGTGTACTTTCTTCTGCGGTAGCGGCATTTATGGCGCACGGTAAACCCATGCGTGATGCGGTAGTATTGGCCAACGCATATATTAGTAACGGGCTGCATTGTGCACAATCATTAGACCCAGTTGCCAACACGCGTGGCGCGGTCGCGCAAACGGGTTGGCCTAACGATTTACGTTATTTTCCCCAAGTGAGTATGACCCCCAATGCCATTCATTATCCAGAAATGCCGCGTTGCGATAGCTTGAACTTGGGCTTATACCCCGTGATTGATTCCATTGAATGGCTTAAAAAATTATTAGAGCAGGGCGTTAAAACAATTCAGTTGCGGGTAAAAGACAGAGCCGATGATGTATTAGACACTATGATCGAGCGTGCCGCAGCTTTGGGGCGTCAGTATCAAGCCCGTTTATTTATTAATGACTATTGGCAATTAGCCATCAAACATAATGCTTATGGTGTACATCTTGGACAAGAAGATATACAAGATGCCGATATTGCAGCAATTCGTGCAGCAGGTTTACACTTAGGTATTAGCACACATGGTGAGTACGAGTTTAGCTATGCTGCCACATTTAAGCCCAGCTACTTAGCGATTGGAGCGATATTTCCGACCGATACCAAAGAGGTGATAGAAGTGGGTTTGAATAACCTTTACCGCTGGGCAACCGTATTGAAATCCCATTACCCATTAGTGGCTATCGGTGGAATTAACCAACGTAATATTGATCTTGTGGTAGCATCGGGTGTAGGCTCTGTGGCAGTGGTGAGTGCGATTACCAAAGCCGACGACTATACCGTAGCGGTGCAGCAGTTAACCCAAGCAATTCATTAATTTTATTTTTTAAAGGTTCATATCATGTCTGAGTTGACGCAATTTTTCAGCAACCTAAATGCCGAAAATGGTTGGATCCTACACGTATTCTTGGTGGTTTGTGCTGTACTACTGATTGATTTTATTCAGCGACGTATTCTTAAACAACTCATAAAACACGCCGAAGAAAAAACCCATAATATTTGGGATGATGCAGTATTACACTCCGCTAGACGCCCAATCACTTTAATCCTATGGATGGTAGGTTTAACGGTAATAGGGCAACTAGTACGTCACTCCGAAGATGAACAACTGGCCGCCGTTATTAGTGTAATTGGTGATGTCGGAATTATTATTGCCATCACATGGTTTGCATCAGAATTTATTGCATTTTTACAGCACCGCCTAATAGAAGAACAGCTAGAAAAACCGAGTGATGACGATAGCCGTATAGACCGTGTCACCATAGAGGCGCTATGCAAATTATTACGCATGGCCATTATTATCACATCGAGTGTAGTGATTTTAGAAACGCTAGGTTTTAGCATTTCAGGTGTGTTGGCCTTTGGTGGTATTGGCGGTATTGCCATAGGCTTTGCAGCCAAAGATTTATTATCCAATTTTTTTGGTGGTTTAATGATTTATTTAGATCGTCCTTTTGCCGTAGGTGATTGGATTCGTTCAAACGACCGAGAAATAGAAGGAGTGGTAGAACACATTGGCTGGCGACAAACGCGCATTCGGGCGTTTAGTAAACGACCTATCTATGTACCTAATTCAATTTTTTCTACCATTGTGGTAGAAAACCCATCACGCATGACCCATCGCCGTATTCATGAAACACTCGGTATTCGTTACGATGATATGGATAAAATGGCAGGCATTGTGGCCGACGTAAAAGCCATGCTACAAAACCATAACGATATTGATACAACCCAAGCGTTGATTGTAAATTTTAATGCGTTTTCTGCATCGTCGATCGACTTCTTTATTTACACCATGACTAAAACGAAAGACTGGTTTATTTATCACGATGTGAAACAAGATGTATTACTACAAGTTGCCAGTATCGTTGAAGCGCATGGTGCCGAATTTGCCTTCCCAACCTCTACATTGCATATCGCCAAAGAAACACCTGAAATGGCAGGCCTACGTGAATTAGGTAAACAGTAGTCAATTGGTATGTTAATACAAATATGAGTGATAAATTAGACGTTAGACTTATTGAAATCGGCTACTTTTTATCTCGTGTAGGTATAGACGGTCCGCCACCTCAGCTTAAAGCTTATAATTGGAAAGAAGCATATTTGAAGTTTTATGATGCTTTCGGTGGAAATAAAACGCCTGATGAATTTAAGAATAGCCTTAAAAATATACGAGACCATTTTGATAGTCATTTGGATAATAATCGTAGTGGTTGGAAGGGAAAAGATGGGAAAGCTCAGAAATTGCCGTCTGTAAATCAAGACGTTTATGATAGATTAAGTCGACTTGATGTCGATAATTTGTGGAAGTATATACGCCCTCTAGCTCTTCTTTCATATGATTCCTTGTTAGATAAAGAGCAGAATGTAAAAATTTTAGAGGCAGGTGGTAAGTATTTTTCTTCGGAGTTTAGTGGCAGTAAAAAAATTAGTAAAAGCTCTGTAACTGAAGCCACTGTAACTCATGGTATTGTTGTAGATTTTTTGAAGGAATTTGCAGAAAATAATTTTGATCATAGTGTTATATTTAATACTCAAAAAATTGATCTGGCTATAGAAAACAAAGGAGAGATAACATCTATATTTGAAGTGAAAACTTCGGGTGATACTCAGTCTATTTATACTGCTGTTGGTCAATTATTTATGCATTCTATAGGTTTGTCTAAGGTATCTAAATATATAGTTTTACCTGAATGTGAAATTCATATAGACACTATAGAATGCTTAAAAGAGCTTAATATAAACATTGTGTGGTATTTAATGAAGAATGAAATTTTTATTTTTCGTCTAGAGCCCGTGAGTCATGATATTTAATAAATACAATGAATTTTAAACTTACTCTTTATCCCGCGGTGTTCTGTTCCAAAGCGTACGGCTTGATGATGATGCAATTAATGCGGGGATACGCATAATTTTTTTGAATAAAAAAGCGGGCAGTTTAGTGAGTACAGATAGCTCACTAATACCATTGCCACAGAAGGCGGCGCCTAATACATAAATGCCTACCGCTATAAAGCCGAGTAGGGCAGTGGCTTGTGTATAAGGGAACAGTAACCCAATAGCCAGTACCATCACCATATAACCAATGGGTAGCAGCATTAGATCAAGTAGTGCATCTAAGGCGTGTAGCTCGCCTTTAACAATGCCTGTGCATGATTTTTTCAGTAGCGGCCACCACATGGTTTTTAGCACACCTAATCGCCCGCCTTCCCAGCGAGATGATTGCACATCACTTGCCGCATCATCGGTAGGCATTTCGCCATAAATGCGGGCGCTATCGCAATAACGTACGCTAATGTCCGACTCGACTAAACGCATATGGTATTCCAAGTCTTCGACAATAGAATTGGCCTTAAAGGGCACTTTCTCTAAGGCTGCCTTACTCACAATAAAGCCATTACCCATAATGCCCGCAGAGCCTCCTAAGCTCACACGGCCACGAGCGCGTAAAACATTAAAACCCAGCATAGCAAGGCGCTTAATACTTGAGTGTGCATTAGCAAGAGCTTCGTAACGCGTTTGTACTACTTCACACGCGTGTTGGCCTAGGCTTAAGCGTAGCTCACAAAAAAAATCGTCATTCACAATGCTATCGGCATCAATAATCATCGTGTAGTCATAGGCTTTATCGGTAAGTTGTTCCATGGCCCATTGCAGCGCGGCGCCTTTGCCTCGTAAATGTTCGTTATGTCTCTCTAATACTTGTACTGGGTGTTGGCGTGCAAGTGCTGCGGTATTATCGCTGCAATTATCGGCAATAATTGTAATATCAATATTGTCGCTGCGTCCCGCGGCATGCAATAAACTGGTGATGGTACGTTCAATAGTGAGTGTTTCATTATGCGCAGGAACCAAAATACCAATGCGAGCTTGAGATGTGTTTTGTGTATTTTTTGGTAGGTTTTTTCGCGATGGTTTTTTAAAGCCAGCAAGACTAATCAATAATAAATAAATGACTGGGGGTATAACAAGAACAGAATAAACAGTTGATGTTAGAGTGGCAAAAAAAGAGAGCATAATAACGTGTTCGCTATGTGAATTATTGACTAAGCAGGCGCGTAAACAGTTGAGCAAGTCGTTGATTACTTTTATGAATACACCATTTTTCTTTTACGGTATTTAATGCTTCTGTGGCAATAGACTGGCGCAGCTCTTCATCATTAATTAACAACGCTAGGGCATCGGCTAACATCACAGCGTTGCCAGGCCTTACTAATAAACCATCCTGTGTATGCGTAAATAATTCAGGAATCCCCGTAATATGCGTAGTGACACACGGTGTGCCTGAAGCCATCGCTTCCATCAGTACAATAGGAATACCTTCAGCAAAACTGGGAATCACAAATATATCGGCTTCACGTTGTAATAGTTGTACTTGATCGTGATTGACTTTACCTAAAAACTGAATGTGTTCATTGAGTTGATTGTCGCGCGTAAATGCTTCTAGGCTTTTTCTATCGGGGCCATTGCCAACAAAACGTAGTGTAAAATCGATACCACGCTCGCGTAATAATTTGGCCGCTTGTATAAGAACACCTTGGCCTTTAGCATTACATAAGCGGCCTACGCATAATAGCGACATGCGCTCATTATTTTTTTCAGCAGGGTGAAATAAATGTGCATCAACGCCCAAATTATTAACATGTAATTTATCCCAGTCCGAAAATTGGGTGTACTTCATCACTTGGCTCTTAGCAAAATCACTAATGCATACAATAAAATTAGCTTTTGCAAATTTTTGTTCTAAATGCTGCTCGTTAACCTGATAAAACTCATCGGGCCCGTGCACAGTTAAAGAAAAATCAATACCTGCCATCTCGGCTGCCCGCATGGCAACAGTACACCCTTGAGTAGAAAAGTGAGCATGTAATTGTGTGCTGTTATTCTTTGTTGCCATATTGGCAACAACAATCGCTTCTAACCAGTAGGCGATTTGGTGTGGCAATGTGCGTGGATAGCGAATTCCCGCCGCAAGAGCACTTGCTAATGATGTGAATAAACCACGTGGAAATGATTTAATCGCTTGGTAGCATTGCGTAAAAAAATGGCGGGTCAACGTTGATTTTACAAAGGTTGTGCTTTTGTATGCTGCTTGCTCTTCCGATGTGAGCGCCTCATAGGGGCGATCAGGCGCATTAATTGATGCAACATTCACTTGAATGCCTTCGCGGGTAATACCGTTAACTTCACCCAAAATAAAGGTATGAGAAATAGCAGGGTACTGGCTAATAACATAGGTGATAGATGGCGAGGTGGGTTCCTTGCTCTGCTTTTGGGTGTTAGTCATACAAATGCGGTAACCATAATGAGTAATCTATTTATTATACTATATATGCCTTAAATATCCTTCACCGTCATTACGTGTGTTATTTGTTGTATTTTTCAGCTTTTAATTCCCTCACATTTTATCAACATCGCTTCCTCATGATGAAAAGAAAGTATTTATTTTTTACTAAAAATGAATGTCATTATTGGTGCATCTTTAACTAACGAATAGGGAAAATAAATTTTTTTGTGCAATAAAAATGAAATTTTTTAGTGCTTTTACTATTTTTTTTGCATTAGATTGGTTCGCTTAAAAATAGAACATGTTTGTTTTTTTACTTTGGTTTTTCTGTAAGCTGTTGTTTTTGCTGAATAATTCAATGTTGGCTTATTGTTTGCTATGCAGTGAGTGAACATTATTTGTAAAACAAAAAAATTAAATACTATTAGAGGCGAGGTAATTAAAGTGGATAAAAGGCATAGTTATTTATTAGGGTTAGCGTTGTTAGGGAGTACCGTGAGTGCGCCTACTCTAGCAGCAGACAGTCTTGCTGAAGCATTGTCTTCTGGTAAAGCTTACGGCAATTTCCGTTTCCGTTATGAATCAGTAGAGCAAAACAATGCTGTTGCGGATGCAGATGCATTAACGCTACGTACACGTCTTGGTTATAAGACTGGCAGTATTGGTGGTTTTTCTGCGTTAATTGAAGTGGAAGACAGTCGTATTGTTGGTGGTGTAGGCGATTTTACAGTTGGCCCAACAGGCTTTAACGCCAATCCAAATCAGTTTTCCGTCATTGCTGATCCAGAAACAACAGAAGTAGATCAGGCATTTATTCAGTATAAAAATGATTTGTTAACAGTTAAATATGGTGCGCAAGTCATTACTTTAGATAACCACCGTTTTATTGGTCACGTAGGTTGGAGACAAGATCGCCAAACTTTTGATGCGATCACGTTTAAGGTAACACCTACTGATAAATTAGCTCTTACTGCGGGTCACATTTATAAGCGTAACCGTATTTTCGCTGAAGATGCAGATCTAGATTCACAAGACAATATCTTCAATATTTCTTATAAAACACCAGTAGGTAAATTAAGTGGCTATGCTTACTTACTAGAAACTGCATCGGGCGGTAATGATGGTGATGCACTAGATACTGTAGGTGTTCGCTTTGCTGGTGCTGCAAAATCAGGGTCGAATAAATTTTTATATGAATTAGAGTTTGCTGATCAAGAATTTGAAAGTGGTGATGGTGTAGATCAATCTGACTCAGACTATATTTCTGCTAGCTTTGGAATTGTGACATCTGGAATTACTTTTAAATTAGGTTATGAAGTGCTTGGTGCTGCTGAGGTGAAATCAGGTACTGTGAATAATGGTTTTTCTACGCCTTTAGCAACATTACACAAATTTAATGGTTTTGCGGATACTTTCTTAGGTACGCCCGCATCTGGTTTAGAAGATTTATATTTCCTAATTTCTTCTAAAGTTGGTCCAGGTAAATTAACGGTTAAATATCACGACTTTACAGCCGATGAAGTTGCAGGTGAAGATGACTTAGGTTCTGAAATCGATGTTGTGTATGGTATGAAGTTTGGTAAAAGCTATTTTGGCGGTATCAAGTATGCAGACTACTCTGTAGATGATCGTCCAGCAGGCGCTGTAGATACTGAAAAACTAGCGTTGTGGGTAGGCACTAAATTTTAATCGAATCGATTAATTATTTATCGCTTTTATAAACCAAATAAAAGCCCTGTTTAGCAATAAACAGGGCTTTTTTGTATTTGATGATAGTTGATGATAGATCCACGATATTTACTATTTAATAAGTATTTCTTAGTCTATAAACTTTGTGGCGCTCTTTTCTTTCTTTGCGTTTTTATATTTTATTACCATGATATTATCGGCTCGCGTTTTGGTAGTACTTCAAAAAAACAACAAGAGAATAGTTCATGATAAAAAATAACACCTTTTCTGCTCTTATTATTGGGACAGCATGTTATGCCGTAGCAGCCTCCGCTTTTGCGGCTGATTCGTTAAAAAAACAATATAAAAAATCCATTAAGGACGCTGCGGTTATTCAGCCGAATGAAGTAAAAAAAGTAGCTGCAATTACAGCGGCTAGCGCACAATTTGTGACATGGACAGCGTACCCCGATAGCTATAAACCCGGTACTGATTTAACGCTTGCATGGGGTGAAACATGGGTCACGCAAAACGGTGCAGTACAAAATGCATGTAAAACATTTGCAAAAGAACCAGAAGCATTAAATACCGATATTCAACAATTATTAGGTTTGCCTCCTAAAGCAGGTGAACAGCGCTACTTTGCGGTGTTGCAAGTGCAAACAAAAGACATGTTTAGACCCTGTGCAAACCCAAGTCTTACCGCCACAGAATGCACAGCCAATTTTGATGATAGCGTGAGCGATAGCCATAAAGCATGGTATGCCAGCCAAAGTGCCGTAGCGTATCAATTACCACAAGGTTACCCGTGGACACGTTTAGGCTATACCTATGACTGGGATCCAGAAACAGATGAAGAAGGCGTGTTTGAATTTGTTATTAAAAAAGGCGCAACCGTAAAAGTTGTATCTATTACTCCTACCGCAGAATACTGTCAGTAATTGCGTGCTACATATGCGTTTGCAATATGTAAGCGCATTTTCTCGTTTAATCCCATTGATTGAATACACATTATATGACGACCACTTTATGGTAAAAGCATCTAATGCGTATTTCTTGGTTAGTGAATAACGTGCTGGCATAACAAAGTATTCCTGTTAGTGAATTATTCTTTATGTCATCGTTTTATAAACTCTCTTCTTTATATTTTTTCATGCAGGCCTACTTATTTATTCTTTTACGCATTGTTTGTTGTAGTGTATGTGAGTTGCTAAATGAGAAATACACGTTTGAATTTTTTGCCCCAAAATAGAAATAATGTGAGCGCCAAAATAGGGCGATAGTTATTTTTTGTTTGCATTTGGTGCGAACGTGTATTTTTTGAAAGGTGTAATTATTTATAAGTTATTGTATTTTAAGGTTTTTTATTTTTTTGTTTGGTGCTTTAATATTGGTCGATTTATTGCTGTATTTTAGATCTACTGATAACTACGCAGCGAAAAAATTATGTACTCTAAAATATTATATGTATTGTTAGCAGCACTTTTTGCCTCCTCATATACTCAGGCAGTGATTGCCAATGATATCGCTGAAGAGCTTTCTAATCTTCAAGGTAACATTGATTTAGTATGGGTAATTACCGCAGGCGCTTTAGTCTTTTTGATGCAGGCAGGGTTTGGTCTACTCGAAAGCGGTATGTCTCGTTCTAAAAATGCCGTGAATGTTATTTTAAAAAATTATATGGATCTTTGTGTGGGCTCACTAATATATTTTTCTGTGGGATATGGCCTTATGTTTGGTGTTAATACATCGGGTTTGGTGGGTATGGATCATTTCTTTTTATCTCATGCTTCAGGCTCTGAATTAGGGTTTGCATTTTTCCAGACAATGTTTGCGGCTACAGCGGTAACTATTGCCAGTGGTGCTATGGCAGAAAGAACACAGTTTGTAGGTTATATAGCTGGCGCCATATTTATTTGTGCGGTGATTTACCCTATATACGGTAGCTGGGTATGGGGTAGTTTTTACGAAGGGGCGGGTTGGCTATCCGAATTAGGGTTTATTGATTTTGCAGGCTCAACCGTTGTGCATTCCATTGGTGGTTGGTGTGCGTTAGCGGGTGTTCTAGTATTAGGGCCTCGATTAGGGCGTTTTAAAGACAATGGTGAAGTCTCCGATATCCCCGCACACAATATGATGTATGTGGCATTGGGTGGTTTTATATTATGGTTTGGTTGGTTTGGATTTAATGCGGGCAGTACCTTAACGGGCACCAGCGAGATTGGGTTGATTGCATACAATACACAGCTAGCCGCAGCCGCAGGTGCTACAGGTGTTTTATTGTTGGGTGTTTTTACCAAGGCGAAAATTTTGGCCTCAAGAACAATTAATGGCAGTTTAGCTGGGCTAGTTGGTATTACCGCAGGCTGCGCTACCATGACCCCTGCTTACGCTATTTTAACAGGTTTAATTGCTAGTGTTATTTTTATAGCAGGTGAAAACTTATTACTAAGATTGAAAATTGATGATGTGGTAGGTGCAGTATCAGTGCATGGTTTTTGTGGTGTGTGGGGCACCTTAGCGGCGGGATTATTTTACGCAGAAGACCCTTGGAATGTTCACATTATTACCGTACAGCTATTAGGTATTGGTGCGGCTTTTCTATGGGCCTTTCCATTAATGTATATCGTATTTTATTTAATAGATCACCTCATTGGTTTGCGAGCCAGCGCTCATGACGAAAGGCGAGGGCTAGATTTTTCTGAGCATCATGAACAAGGTTATCCTGAGTTTCAACAAAATATCTTATTCAATAAAGATGCCTAATAAAAGGAGAATCTAATGCAAGACAACACCTCGTTTATTGTCTTTATTCAGTTTTTTGCAGTTTTAGATCACCTGTTTAAAACGGCGGGTATTGTTGATGCAAAAAGAATTGATGTTCGAGGGCTTTTTTTATCGGAACTTACCAGTATTGGATTGCGATCCACAGAACGTAATGTGGTGGCACGTTTCTTTAAAAAGCCAGTGGGTGAGTTACATATAGACTTTAAGCCTAGCCACCAATCGTTGCAAAAATCTGTACAGTCAGTATATGAGTTACTCTGTAATGTTATTGGCCCTGTAGAAACAGATAAATTATTTGGGCAAACCTTAACCAAAGTTTCTAAAAGTAGAGCGGCACAACTATACCCGCCGACTCAATTATTATAAAAACGGGCTCTACTTTTTGTTATTTGGTGGGTAAGTGTATTATCTTGCCCTTTATACAGGCACTCCTGGCTATCTTCTCAATAAAAAAATATAAAAAATAACGGTTATTTTTGTATTTTTGGCCGCTTAATGGTGCGATTATGACGTATAAATACACACCGATTACCTTTATTAAAATAAACCATATCTTTTTTTAAATTCTATGTTTAGATACATGGCATAATTTTTTTTGTCGTCTAGAATTTAGTTATGAATGCATTCCTACCTTTTTTCCAGCCAATCATTTCGGTACCTAGCGGCTGTATTGTGGGTTATGAGGTACTCGCTCGCCAGCGTTTGCCCGATAACCGCGTGATATCTGCAGGTGCGATTTTTTCTGATCCTTCGGTCGATAAAGAGTACTCATTATCATTAGATCGTCATATACGAGGGCAGGCAATCCATGCAATATCGCGTATGCCAGAAAATACATTTCTAACGATTAATATATCGCCAGAATGGATTGATTCCCAAGCCAGCAATGATCCAATACCCACGATTGAAATGGTGCGTAAATTGGGTGTAGATCCATCGCGACTGGTTATAGAAATTACAGAAGGGCAAGGAAGCATCTCTGCAATCAAGCGTTATGTTGAACATTATCGAGAAGAAGGAATGCGCATTGCGATTGATGATTTTGGTGCAGGTTACTCAGAGCTTAACCGCGTTGTAGCTATCGAGCCTGATTTAATTAAATTAGACATGCGTTTTTTTAAATCAGCTATTGAAGGCGGCATTGCTAACGAAGCAGTACGTGCGATTACTTACATGGCCGAACGTACAGGGTGTGAGGTATTATGTGAAGGTGTTGAAACTGAAGAGGAATTTTACTTTGCTATAGATTGTGGTGCGACCTTAATACAAGGGTTTTTGTTTCATCCTGCATGTGAACACTTTATTGCAAAAAAAGAAACGCAATGTAAAACGAAGGTCTATCGGCAAAACTTTTTATCCTTAAAAATACATCAAGAATATGAACACATTGAAGCCTACAAAAAAAATCTACAACACGTGCGAGATATACAACAGTTTCTTAATTCTGCAGTGAATGAAGATTGGTTACATGTGGATACAAAACGATTACTACAAGTCCCAGCTAACTTTATTCGATTTTACATTTGCCGTCGCGATGGCCAACAATTATCGCCTAATTATGAATACAAGAATAATGAATGGAATATTGATGAAAGCTATGTAGGCCTCAATTGGTCGGGGCGGCCTTATCTATATCAAGTGATTGCGGTTGACGCGACTCTATCGAAATCTGAAGTTTGCTCGCGCCCCTATCGTGATCATGCAAGTAAAAATCTGTGCCAAACCATAGGGGTAAGCTTAGACGAGCAATCCATATTGTTAGTTGACTATTTTTGTGTGCCTCCTTTTGGTGTTTAAAATATTATTTAAGAGTATCTCTTATGTCGATAAATAGATTATATGCGGCCATCTGTTAATAAGCAGATGAGTGAAGTGATACTTCGATGCCCAGTATTTTTTTAATACGCTTTGTTGCCATACATGCTTATGTTAATGTTCACGGATGAGAACAACAAATTACAATAATACATTAATTGCCGTTGCAGAGAGCTGCAAAAAAACGGTAGGTACTATCCCACCTTCTAAAACACCACCTACAGTTGCGCAGTTAACTTACGATCTTATTAGTAAAAACCCTTATCAATATACCTCAGATGAAATTCTGCTGGCAATATATCGCGAACGGCATGGCGATTTTTCTATGCAGGAGTATAACCGTAAAAATCAGGCGTGCTTTCGCTGTTCTCCATTGGCTAAAAATTATGGTTGGGGATTTCATTTTAATTCCGAGTGGAAAGTGGCTATTTACGGTATGGAGTCTGAACAATATAAACATTTGTTGAGTGATACAGAGGTAACACAGCGACAGGCGTTTTCATCGAAGAGTTAATGTTTCTTACTGAGTGTATGGCAACCGTCTTGATCAGATAATTCCCCCCGATTTTTTAAGCCGCTTTCGCTTTTTTCTTGCGTCGCCGTTTAACAAACGCTTTGCCTTTTCCCTTTAACCCATAAAATACAACACCGCTCGTTGCGGTAATTAAGGCATGTAAATGTTGCGTCATAGCGTGCATAAATTGCGGGTAGGCGAGTTTACGTTGGCTAATGTCGTTGAGCTGAGATTCCCATTGGGCAGTCATGTCGGGTTGTGCAACGCAGTCGGGTAAGCTGTTAATTAATTGCTGGCCTATCTCGGTGGCGTGTATGTCTTTGCCCTTACGCATTAAATAATCACGTGAAAATAATAATTCGATAATCCCCGCGCGGGTAGCCTCGGTGCCTAGCCCATCGGTTTCTCGTAGGGTTTTGCGTATATCAGGGTCATTCACATAACGGGCTATACCCGTCATGGCAGAAAGTAACGATGCATCATTAAAGTGTTTAGGTGGGCTGGTTTGCTTGTCAATTATCTGAGTATTTGTGCAGTGCAGTGGATCACCTTTTTTGAGTGTGGGCATCACGCTATTTGAGAATTCGTTCTCTTTTATAGCGTCTTGTTTTTTGGTTGCTGGTTTGGGGATGGCTTTTTTCCAGCCAAGATCAATCACTTCTTTACGCTTGGCGATAAATAATCCCCCTGCAATATTCGCATCCACCTGTACCTCTCGGTATTCAAAATGTGGCAAAAATTGCAGTAAATATTGTCGCGCAATCAGCTGGTATATATTATTTTCGTTGCGGCCTAATGCGCTTCCTTTAAGTTGTTTTTGGGTGGGAATAATCGCGTGGTGGGCGCTAATTTTTTTATCATTCCACGCCTTCGATTTTTGTTGAGTATTACAGGCTGTAATCGTGTCATGTAGGCTGTTGGTATTATTATCGATAGCACTAATCACCTTAGCTGCTTCACTAAAATGGTCGTTAGGTAAATAGCGACAATCAGAGCGCGGGTAGGTAATAAGTTTATGTTTCTCGTAAAGTTGTTGGCAGCTATCAAGTACATCTTTAGCGCTTAAACCAAAACGTTTGGCGGCATCAATTTGTAAGCTAGATAGATTGTAAGGCAGCGGTGGTGGCTGCTTTTTTATCTTAGCGGTAAAATTAACAATACTGCCCGTTTGTTCAATCACCCGCGAAGCCACATTTTCTACCAGCTTACGCGATAGTACGCGTCCCTCGTCATCGGTATAATCTGCGCAGGCATCGCTGGGCTTCCATTTTGCGTTAAACGCATACGCCGATAAATCGTTAGGGCTATCGTCAGTGCTGAGTTCAACCACTAATTCATAAAACGGTTTGGCAGTAAAGTGACGAATCTCATGGTCACGCTTAACCACTAAACCCAGTAACGGGGTTTGCACTCGGCCAATAGAGAGCACGCCATTAAAACCCGATTGCTGCCCTTGTAGAGTACATAGGCGTGTCATATTCATTCCGTATAACCAATCGGCGCGGGCGCGAGCTAATGCCGATGCAGCAAGGGGGATAAACTCGCGATTATCACGAAGGTTTTTCAGCGCTTTTTTAACGGCCGACGGGTTTAAATCACTAATTAAACAGCGCTTAGCCGCCGCTATTTTGGCTTTAGACGTGCCCGAATAATGAATCACCTCATCCACCAGTATTTGCCCCTCACGATCGGGGTCGCCTACATTCACTAACACCTTGGCTTGCTTGATGAGTTTTTTAAGTACCGACAACTGCTTTTTGGTTTTTGCTTTGGCGGTTAGCTTCCACTCTTGCGGAATAATTGGCAAATGCGCCACATTCCATTTTTTATAATCGGGGTGATACGCATCGGGCTCGGCCTGTTCCAATAAATGCCCAATGCACCAACTCACCACATCCCCATTACCTACCGTAATAAACCCATCCCCCTTGCGGTGAGGCTTAGGTAACGCCTCGGCAAGCGCTCTACCAAGACTAGGTTTTTCGGCAATATAAAGAATCATTGGCGTATTCCAGATAATGTGTTTTGTGGGATTTTATTACGGCTGTTTATTTATACAGTATTTTTTGTAGGTGATCAATAGGATTGTGTCAGGTGATATAGATTGTAGAGGGGTAGCAGAGAGGGTGGAGAGGTAGTGGAATGACCCACCTATTTTTAAGAAAGGGTGGGTGTAGTGTATGTTTCGCGCGATTTAGTGAGTGGCAATCGGTCAGGAAAATATTTGTTCTCCCCCTTTTCAGCTAACATAAGAAAATCCGCTTAAATTCATGGGTCGATAACTACGATCGCTATACTCCATAACGACGGCATTAGAGTCTGGGGAAATACAGTATACTCTCATCTTGGGTGTTGAGCTGTTCCCGCCAAACTTTTCGCATAGCTGGCCGTTAGGTATCTGCTTACCATTTCATGCAGGGTCAATCAGCGAAGCGTGTAATGTGTTTGCTTATGGTTATCAGTAATATGACAGGTAGCGCTATATTGTGAATGTTCATGTTATGAGAATGCCAATTGTCGTTCTATTAATGAGCGTTATAGTCCATGGGGTAATAGACTGAAAAAATGATAGTACTAGCTTTTATAGTGGAATATCATATGAGAAATTTAGGTTAGAAGCTTTTGGTAAGCGCATTCAGAGCTTACAAAAAGGCTATTCTCAAGAACAAATGGCGGATATTGCAAGGCTGGATAGAAGTTATATGGGGCATATATGAAGAGACGAGAAGAATGTCACGTTACTAAAAATCTATCAACTTAAACACGCCCTAGATATTATATTCTCTGAGTTGTTTAAATATCAGTAATAAAAAATAATCGAAACAACCTTAACAAGGTCATTGGAGTCACCTCATCTGCTTTCACAGAATTCTGTTTTCAGGACGAGTAGCCGACTACAAATCTGATTTGACAAGACGTTTAACGACATCCAATAAACCACGACTACCAAGAACAACAGGAACAAAAGCATGACAAGTACCCAACAACGCGCCGCCCTGCAACGCCAAATATGGGCCATTGCCAACGATGTGCGCGGCTCAGTAGATGGCTGGGACTTTAAACAATATGTGCTTGGCACCCTGTTTTACCGCTTCATCAGCGAAAACTTCGCCCTCTATATTGAAGCCGGTGACGACAGTATTCATTACGCCGCGCTCAGCGATGAGGTGATCACGCCAGACATCAAAGACGATGCCATTAAAACCAAGGGTTACTTCATCTATCCCAGTCAGCTGTTTGCCACGGTGGCTAAAAACGCCAACAACAACGAAAGCCTGAACACCGATTTGGCCGCCATCTTTTCCGCTATTGAAGCCTCGGCCAATGGCTATCCCTCTGAGCAAGATATTAAAGGCCTATTTGCCGATTTCGATACCACCAGTAACCGACTCGGTAATACCGTTAAAGACAAAAATTTGCGTTTAGCGGCGGTACTGAAAGGCGTGGCAGGTTTGGATTTTGGCCATGATTTTTATGAAAAGCCTGATGCCGCTCAAATTGACCTGTTCGGCGATGCCTACGAATTTCTCATTTCCAACTATGCCGCCAATGCCGGTAAATCCGGTGGTGAATTCTTTACCCCACAGCACGTTTCCAAACTGATTGCCCAGCTTGCCATGCACAAGCAAACCAGCGTTAATAAAATTTATGACCCGGCTGCCGGTTCCGGCTCGCTGCTGCTGCAAGCCAAAAAACACTTTGATAATCACATTATTGAAGATGGCTTTTGGGGGCAGGAGATCAACCACACCACCTACAACCTTGCCCGTATGAACATGTTTTTGCACAACATTAACTACGACAAGTTCAATATGCAGCTGGGCAATACCTTAACCGACCCGCACTTTCTGGATGACAAACCGTTTGATGCCATCGTCTCCAACCCGCCGTATTCAGTGAAGTGGATAGGCAGCGATGATCCAACCCTGATCAACGATGATCGCTTTGCCCCCGCCGGTGTGCTCGCACCCAAAAGCAAAGCCGACTTTGCCTTTGTGCTGCATGCACTCAGCTATTTATCCGGTAAAGGCCGCGCGGCCATTGTGTGCTTCCCCGGTATTTTTTACCGTGGAGGTGCCGAGCAAAAAATTCGTAAATATCTGGTCGATAACAACTATGTAGAAACGGTCATTTCACTCGCACCCAACCTGTTTTTTGGCACCACCATTGCGGTGACTATTCTGGTGCTCTCCAAACACAAAACCGACACCACCACCCAGTTTATTGATGCCAGCGGTTTATTTAAAAAAGACACCAATACCAATACGCTGACCCATGACCACATCGAGCAGATCATGCAGGTGTTCGATAGCAAAGCGAATGTGGAACACTTCGCCCAATCCATACCCTTTGAACAGGTCGCCGCTAACGACTACAACTTGTCGGTGAGTAGTTATGTAGAAGCCAAAGACATGCGTGAAGAGACTAATATTGTTGAGCTGAATGCTGATCTAAAAATTACTGTCGCTAAAATTACCCAACTGCGTAAAGACATTGATGCGATTGTGGCGGAGATTGAAGGCGAGGAGCTGGAGTCATGAGCAATGTAAGCTTTATGGAAAAATTGTTGGATGGGGTTCAGGTGAAATGGGAGCCTCTTGATGAGGTTTTTACTATTTATGCTGGAGGTGATGTGCCTAAAGGCGCCTTATCGGATATTGAAACTGATGAATACAATATTCCTATTCTCTCTAATGGAATTGGTGATAAATCTCTTTATGGCTGGACTAACCAAGCGAAGATTGAAAAGCCTAGCTTAACCATATCTGCCAGAGGGACAATCGGATGGACTAGTTATAGAGAACGACCATTTTTTCCTATCGTTCGCTTATTAGTCTTAACACCTAAAATTGAAGTAAATCTAAAGTATGCTTACTACTTTATGAAAATGATTGAAAATAATTATAAAGTTGCCCCAGCAGGTATCCCTCAGCTTACAAAGCCAATGCTTAAAAATATTAAAACTCCCATCCCTTGCCCAGACAACCCAAAAAAATCCCTGGAAATCCAAGCCGAAATCGTCCGCATACTGGACACCTTCACCGAGCTGACCACCGAGCTGACCACCGAGCTCACCGCCCGTAAAAAACAATACAACTACTATCGTGACCATTTGTTAAGTTTTGAAGAAGGGGAAGTGGAGTGGAAGACGTTGGGTACTTTCGCTACCTTTTCACAAGGTATACAGGTTGATGTATCGAATCAATTTCCTGAAAACCAGGAAAACTTTGTTCGCTTTTTACGGATTGTAGATTTTGTAAAGGACGATGAAGTTCCACGATATATAAAAAATCCAGGACAAAGATACTTAAAGGAAGATGGTGAATTAATAATGATTCGTTATGGCGCAAGTGCAGCAGGAAAAGTTTTCTTAAACCATAGCGGCGCCATTGCAAACAATATGTTTAAAATTAATTTAACAACGGACTTAATTACAACTAAGTTTCTATATGCCTATCTGTCTCTGCCTAGTATTTATAATAATTTAAATTCAAATGGCGGAACTTCAACGATGCCAGCAATAACTTTTGGACAAATTGGTGCAGTAAATATTCCTATCCCACGACTAGACGAACAGGCTCGTATCGTCGCCATCTTGGATAAATTCGACGCTCTAACCAGCTCAATCACCGAAGGCTTACCCCGCGAGATTGCTTTGCGCCAAAAACAATATGAATATTACCGCGATTTGCTGCTGAGCTTTCCTAAGTCGGATTCAGAGGTGGCGGCCTAATATGAGTTACCAACCGCCTTTTACCATTACCGCCGAGATCCTGAACCTGGTGGCTGCTATCAGCCAGGCGGTTGGTCGCTTAACCGCTGAGTTTGAACAGGAGAAACTGCTGCGTCTGCGCAAAGTGAATCGTATGCGCACGGTGCAGGGGTCGTTAGCGATTGAAGGCAATACCCTGTCACAAACGCAAATTACCGCCATGCTTGACGGTAAGCGGGTGATTGCACCACCCAAAGAGGTGTTGGAGGCGCAGAATGCCATTGCGGCGTATGATGCTATCAGCACCTGGCAGCCCGCTGATAACAAGGATCTGTTGGCCGCCCACCGGCTTTTGATGAAAAGCTTGATTGACGAAGCGGGCAGATACCGCAGTCAGGGTGTTGGTGTGATGTCGGGCGATCAGGTGGTGCATATGGCCCCGCAGGCGGAGCGTGTGCCCAAGCTGATGCAGGAACTGCTGGCCTGGCTGAGCGAGACTGACCTACACCCCCTGATTGCCAGCTGCGTTTTTCATTACGAATTTGAGTTTATCCATCCGTTCTCTGATGGTAATGGTCGTATGGGGCGGCTATGGCAAACACTGATTCTGTCGCAGTGGCAGCCTATCTTTATCAATATCCCCGTTGAAAGCCTGGTGTATCAGCATCAGCAGGCGTACTACCTGGCCATCCGCAGCAGTACTGCCAAAACGGATTGTTCGCCATTTATTGAATTTATGCTGCACATGATACGGGATGCTATCAGGGAGGGTTCGGCACAGCCCATTAAAAACGCGGGTTTAAATGCGGGTTTAAATGCGGGTTTAAAATTGTCTCCTCTCGATCAGACCATCCTCGAATTTATGAGAATAGACCCGACCATCACTAATGCGGCGTTGGCTGAGCAAACTGGTAAGGCGATCAGTACTATTGAACGCCGTATAAAAAAACTGAAAGAACACAACTTACTTAAGCGCTCTGGTGCTAAGAAAACCGGCCACTGGGAGGTTCTACCGTGACGGATTACCAAACCAAGACTGAGGCTAATTGTTGCATCATGGAGGTTGCTTAATGCCCAATCTAAGCCTGCAAGACCAAACCACGGAATTTTTGCTCTATACGGCACCCAATGGCGCAGTAAAAGTCGAGGTGCTACTGAGCGGCGAAACCCTTTGGTTAACCCAAAAACGCATGGCCGAGCTGTTTGGCGTACAGCGCCCTGCCATCACTAAGCACCTGAAAAACATCTTTGAAAGCAAAGAGTTACAAGAAGATGTGGTATGTTCCATTTTGGAACATACCACTGAACACGGCGCAATTTCGGGTAAAACTCAGACCAGCCAAGTGAAATACTACAACCTGGATGCGGTCATCTCTGTGGGCTATCGGGTGAATTCCAGCCAAGCCACTCAGTTTAGGATATGGGCCACCAAACTCATTAAAGAGTACATCATCAAGGGCTTTGCCATGGATGATGAGCGTTTAAAAAATGGCCGCTTTTTTGGTAAAGATTACTTTCGTGAGTTATTGGAGCGGGTGCGCTCTATACGCGCTAGCGAGCGGCGCATCTATCAACAGATTACCGATATTTTCGCCGAGTGCAGCATCGATTACGACCCAAAATCCCAAACCACCCAGCAGTTCTACGCCCATGTGCAGGATAAGTTTCACTTTGCTATTACCGGCCATACCGCCGCCGAAATTATTTCGCTGAAGGCCGATGCCAACAAACCGCTGATGGGCATGAGCACCTATAAAAATGCACCGAAAGGTCGGGTATTAAAATCGGATGCGATGATCGCAAAAAATTATCTCAGTGAAAATGATATTAAAAAGCTGGAGCGTGCCGTGTCGGCATTTTTTGATTACATCGAGGGCATTATCGAACGGCGTAATACCTTTACCATGGAAAGCTTTACCGAGAGCGTGAACAAGTTTCTGGCATTCAATGAGTATCAAATTCTTGAAGGTTACGGAAAGGTGTCGCGCAAGCTAGCGGAGCAAAAAGCTCGTGCGGAATACGACCAATTTAACAAGCAACAACGCATTGAATCAGACTTTGATCGGGAAGTTAAAAAACGGCTTAAAAAGGATTACGACCTATGATGAATTATAAAACCATTGCCGAATCGAACAACTTTATCGTTCTGGATAAATATAACAAAGACTGGGAAGTGGCCGAAAGCTACCAGAGCGAAGATGCCTTAGAGCGCGAGCTGATTCAGGACTTGCAAGATCAAGGCTATGAGTACCTGCCGAGCCTTAATAACCCAAAAGCGATGCTGGCCAATGTGCGCGAGCAGTTGCAAACGCTCAATAATGTGCAGTTTGCCGAAGGTGAGTGGCGGCGTTTTGTGGAGACTTATCTGGATAAACCCAGTGACACTATCGTGGATAAAACCCGTAAGGTTCACGACGACTATATTCACGACTTTGTGTTTGACGATGGCCGTATTAAAAATATTTATCTATTAGATAAAGCCAATATAGCCCGCAATAAAGTACAGGTCATTAAACAGTTTGAGCAAACGGGTAGTCATGCCAATCGCTACGATGTCACGATTTTAGTGAATGGCTTACCGCTGGTTCAAATTGAGCTGAAAAAGCGTGGCGTTGCCATTCGTGAAGCCTTTAACCAAGTGCATCGTTACAGCAAAGAGAGTTTTAATAGCGAGGATTCGCTGTATAAATATTTGCAATTATTTGTTATTTCGAACGGTACCGATAGTCGTTATTTTGCTAATACCACCCAGCGTAACAAAAACAGCTTCGACTTCAGCATGAACTGGGCGAAAGCCGATAACAGTCTCATAAAAGATCTGAAAGACTTTACCGCGACGTTCTTTCAGAAGCACACCTTGCTTAATGTATTGCTGCATTATTCGGTGTTTGATGTGAGTGATACATTGCTGGTAATGCGCCCCTACCAGATTGCTGCTACCGAGCGTATTTTGTGGAAGGTGAAAAGTTCTTATGAGGCAAAAACTTGGAGTAAGCCAGAAAGCGGCGGTTTTATCTGGCATACCACTGGGTCGGGTAAAACGTTAACCAGCTTTAAAGCGGCTCGCTTGGCTACTGAGCTTGGGTTTATCGACAAAGTCTTTTTTGTGGTGGATCGAAAAGATTTAGATTTTCAAACCATGAAAGAATACCAACGTTTTTCGCCGGATAGTGTGAACGGCTCTGACAGTACCGCAGGCTTAAAGCGTAATCTAGATAAAGATGATGACAAGATCGTCGTCACCACCATCCAGAAGCTCAACAATTTGATGAAAAACGAAGGCGATCTACCCATCTACAAGAAACAGGTGGTGTTCATTTTTGATGAGTGCCATCGCAGCCAGTTTGGTGAAGCCCAGAAAAACTTGAACAAAAAATTTAAACGTTTCTATCAGTTTGGCTTTACCGGTACACCCATCTTCCCGCAAAACGCTTTAGGTGCAGAAACCACCGCCAGTGTATTTGGCCGTGAATTGCATTCTTATGTGATTACCGACGCGATACGCGATGAGAAAGTGCTCAAGTTCAAGGTGGACTACAACGATGTACGCCACAAATTTAAGGCCATTGAAACCGAGCAGGATGAGAAAAAGCTTTCTGCCGCTGAAAACAAAGAGGCGCTGTTGCACCCAGAGCGTATTCGAGAAATTTCTCAGTACATACTGAACAACTATCGTCAGAAGACTCATCGATTGCAGGGCTTTGGTAAAGGGAGTTCCAAGGGCTTTAATGCCATGTTCGCTGTGAGCAGTGTGGATGCCGCTAAGCTCTATTATGAATCGCTAAATAGCTTGCAGGCTGACCCTTCTAATAAAAATAGCGAAAAGCCGCTGAAAATTGCCACTATATTTTCCTTTGCTGCCAACGAAGAGCAGGATGCAGTGGGCGATATTCTAGATGAAAGCTTTGATGTCTCGGCGATGAATAGCAGTGCCAAAGAGTTTTTAAACGCGGCGATAAGCGACTATAACGCCTTCTTTAAAACCAACTTCAGTGTCGATAGCAACGGCTTCCAGAATTACTACCGCGATTTGGCGAAGCGGGTGAAAACCAAGGAAATCGATTTGCTCATAGTAGTGGGAATGTTCCTCACCGGCTTTGATGCCCCAACGCTTAATACGCTGTTCGTGGATAAAAACCTGCGCTACCACGGTTTGATGCAAGCCTTTTCGCGCACCAACCGCATTTATGACGCCACCAAGACCTTTGGCAATATTGTCGCATTCCGTAATTTAGAGAAGGCCACGGTGGATGCTATTACCCTGTTTGGCGATAAAAACACCAAAAACGTGGTACTAGAAAAGAGCTACAAAGAATACATGGATGGCTTTACCGATGCAGTAACCGGTGAAGCGAGGCGAGGCTTTATGGAGGTGGTGAGCGAGTTGGAACAACGTTTTCCTGATCCGTCCGCCATTGAAAAAGAGGCTGATAAAAAAGACTTTGCGAAACTCTTTGGCGAATACCTGCGCGTAGAGAACGTGCTGCAAAACTATGATGAATTTGCCAGCCTGAAATCCCTGCAAAGCCTAGACATGAATGACCCAGATGCAGTTGACGCCTTTAAAACTGCGCACTATTTAGATGATGAGAAACTGGCTGAATTGCAAACTATTCGCCTGCCTGCCGAGCGTAAGGTTCAGGACTATCGTTCGACTTACAACGACATTCGCGATTGGCAGCGCCGTCAGAAGTCAGCCGAGGAAAAAGAAAAATCCACCATCGATTGGGATGATGTGGTGTTTGAGGTCGATTTGTTGAAGTCGCAGGAGATCAACCTCGATTATATTCTGGAACTAATTTTCGAACATAATAAGAAAACCAAAAGCAAAGTCGATTTGGTTGATGAGGTGCGTCGAGTGATCCGAGCCAGCCTTGGCAACCGTGCTAAAGAGAGCTTAGTCGTAGATTTTATTAATCAAACCGACCTGGATCAGATTGGCGAAAAATCTAGTGTGACCGAAGCTTTCTTCTCCTTCGCACAAGCTGAACAACAACGCGAGGCAGAAGAGCTGATTAATACTGAGAACCTGAATCAAGAAGCCGCGAAGCGATATATCACGACCTCTCTTAAACGGGAGTACGCCAGCGATGCAGGGACAGAGCTTAATGCCATTTTGCCCAAGATGAGCCCGTTAAATTCTCAATACCTCACAAAGAAACAGAGCGTTTTCCAAAAGATCGCTGTGTTTGTGGAAAAGTTTAAAGGTGTGGGCGGTAAAGTTTAACAAGTTTAAAAGAGCAATAAAGAATCATGCTGATGACTAAACACATCCCCTCACTGTAATAAACCCAGTGAGGTTTAGGTGTGTTAAGTCGCGCCTCGGTAAGCGTTCTACCAAGGCTAGGTTTTGGCAATATAAAGAATCATTGGCATATTTCAGATAGTGTGTTTTACGGGTTTTTCTTTGGGCTGTTTATTTGAATAATATTTGTTGAGGGTAATAAATTTTTATGAATGTTATAACGAGCAAGGGCATAAAACGTAAAGGGTGTAATGAGTGTTTTTTTTAGATGTAACGTTCCATGATACAAAGCCTGCCATATACCCAATAGCTGTGTTCTAATATCATTGCCATCTTAAATAATGAATTACCTTCATCAAAAAAGAAATACGTATGACTCTACTTCAGCACCGTTATAGTTTATTTATTGTTAATGTCTTTAAGCATTTTGTGGCTAACCAAGGTGTGCGTAATGCGGCGGCATTAACGTATACCACGCTGTTTGCTGTGGTGCCGTTAATGACGGTGACTTATGCCATGTTAGCGGCGATTCCTTCTGTGCAGGGTGCGGGTGATGGGTTGCAAGCATGGATTTTTGATAACTTTGTACCCACAACGGGGCAGGTGGTGCAGGATTACTTATCGGGCTTTGCTGATCAAGCCAAGTCGCTCACGGGTGTGGGTATTGCGATGTTGATTCTCACCTCGATTATGATGATGAAAACCATCGAGAATGCCTTTAACTTTATATGGCGAGTCAAGGAGCCGCGCAAAGGCCTATCGAGCTTTTTACTCTACTGGGCGGTATTAAGTTTGGGGCCAATCTTAATTGGTTTAGGCTTGGTGCTTACCTCTTATATTACCTCTTTATCGCTTATCTCTAGTGCCACAGAGCTGGTGGGCAAACAGCGGGTGTTAAGCCTAGTGCCCGTAGTGATGTCGTGTATGGCATTTACCTTGTTATACATGGCCGTTCCCAATTGCCGAGTGCCATTTAAAAGTGCCGCGCTAGGGGGCATTGTAGTGGCGTTATTATTTGAAGGTGCCAAACGTGGTTTTACCCTATTTGTGGCCGAATTCCCCTCGTACCAATTAATTTACGGCGCGTTTGCGGCTTTTCCATTGTTTTTACTGTGGGTATTTTTGAGCTGGATTATTATTTTAATGGGCGCCGAACTCACCAGAGCCGTTACGGTATATACCCAAACGGGCGTACGTACGCAAGAACCGCACCTATACACCGTTATCGCCGTACTAGAACACCTATGGCAAGCACAGCAACGTGGCGCATCAGTACCCGATTATGTGTTACTAAAACAGGTGAGCGGGCTTAACCAAAACCGCTGGGACGACTACCAACAACTACTCATGGCGGGGGATATTGTTAAACGCACAGAGCAGGGCGAATACATGCTCAGCCGCGACCTACACGACATCACCCTATACCAACTTAACCAACTCCTACCGTGGCCTATGCCACACACATCCGCCGACCTGCCTGATCAACTTCCTTGGCAGCAAACACTTAACCAACATATAGACCATATCAGCAGCGTAAGTGCAGATGTGTTATCGCCTAATTTAGTGACGCTGTTGCGTGTTGAGGGTAAGTGATAGGTGTTTTTGGGGTTAGATTTAAAAATTGGAATTGGATAATAGTTTTATTTGTATGTAAAGGTTGTATCTGGTCATAGTTATTTAGCTTTCAATTTTAAGTAATATATTGTGGGCGAACATGAATTGGCTAATAAATAGTGTTTGTTGTCAATTGTATAGTGTTAGCCTGCTGGTCTTGGGGCGGCGTTACTGTTACTTAATCTAGTGTTAATATTAGGTTGTTTTTAATCTTTGGTTTATTAATTTATGCTCGATGCAGAAATAATTGAAAGGTCGGTTCGTTTTGCAAAAAGAAATAAAAAGTTAATAGCAAAAAAATTGACAGACCCTCGCATTTATTTGCCAGAAGAAGCTCCTGTTTCTGTATTTATGGCTGGGTCTCCAGGTGCTGGTAAAACTGAGGCGTCAAAACGGTTGTTAGATTATGAAGGTATCAATCAATTTAAAATTGTGAGAATCGATCCAGACGAATTGCGCTCAGAATTTGAATATTATAACGGCCAAAATTCTCACTTATTTCAGTACCCTATTTCTATACTCGTAGATAAGATTCTAGATTATACATTCAAGCAGAATCAAAGTTTTATACTTGATGGAACGTTGGGTGGTGAATATTCAAAAGCTGAGAAAAATATAGAAAGATCTTTATGTAAGGGTAGGTTTGTTCAGATTTACTATGTTTATCAAGAGCCTCTTTTAGCTTGGGACGTAGTGCAGAAGAGGGAGCTATTGGAAGGTAGAAAAATTAAGAAAGAAAATTTCATTGCTCACTATTTTGCTGCTAGAGACAATGTTAAATGTTTAAAACAGGTATTTGGGCAGTCCGTTAAAGTTGATCTTCTTATGAAGGATTACGATGGTTCTAATCGGTTTTATAAGATTAATGTGGATGATATTGATAACCATATCCCTGAAAAGTACACTAGACAAATGCTTGAACAAATCATAGGAATAGACTAGAGTGAAGGTATGTTTACATCCAAGCCAAAACTTATCGAGTCTACATCATTTTCCAGCTTCGTTAGAAATGCACGTTCTAGTGAAAAAAAGCGTGTATTCACAGAAGTGCTGAAAAGAGCTAGTGAAGATCAAAAAACCATTATTGCGCAAGCTAAACTAAAGCGCTAGTGGCTCGCCTCGCCTAAAAGTAATTATTCGCAAGTATTCTAAGTTAATTGTTTATATAAAACAAACAGTTACAGTTAGCGCTTCTGTTTCGTGAATAGTAGGGTCAGATAAAATCCTCACATAAAAAGTGATGTGTTTTTTATTGTCCTGCCGTTTTATGAGCCCTGCGAGTATTGGCTTTAACTGCCTGTTTCAACCATCAATAAAAAAGCCCCATTCGAAAAAACGAATGGGGCTTTTTGGCGGGGGCTATCGAATAGCTCTTGTAAGTCATTGATTAATAATGTTTTAGTTTTTAGGGTTTTAAATTGTACCGACATAAATACCGTCAGGTGGTTGCGGTGGTGCTATTTTTTGGGGTTTATCGCTCAATACTTCGGTTCAGTTCCCCCTTTGGAAGCTGAACCCCCGTCATAGGTTTAAGCGGTTTATCCTTTTATATTTTTATGGTGTTGGGTGATCTGAAATAACGACTACACGCTTCGTGAAAAAGCACCTCGTACTCTTGGTTTAGTTCGCTGTGCTGTTGTCTTAATGCCTCAAAGGTTCTCTGGTGCATTCCCTTAATTTTTCTGTAGCCGTAGCCGTTATCGTAATCTACAAATATGCGGTTTCCCAGTTTGTTGCGTTTGAGCCTCGTACGCTCTAGTTTATCGGCATTTTGTGATCGGTAGGATAGTTGGTTGCAATGCCTGCATAGGAATAGGTGGGCTTCACCACATAGTACGGCGACACGTCTATTACACTTGGGGCATAAGAACCATTTTCGAGTTTTACCGTAGTGACAAGGGGTATGGTCGAACATGATGGTTTGTGTGACGGGTTGCCATTCGCCGCCGTGTGCTTTGTAGTGAAACGATAATATTAAGCGGTCGTGGTACATGGTATAATTAATACTCCCGCTAGGTTCGCCTGCACGCTCCCACGATAGCGAGCCAGTAGTGTTGGGTTGCAAAAAGCCCCTTTTCTTCATGTAGCGAATATCTATTTTTCTTGCTTGCTCGATAGTTGTTTGAGTGTTCCAGCGATGCCAATGACCGCTACCTATACCGCCCATGTGTGACCTCTCTTTTTATCCGAAATCATTAGGGCTTTATGGCTGTTCATAATCGTGTATCCATTCATCTGTGGTTTGGTCTTTAGGGGATATAGATATGGGTAATACATTCCCCTTGTCTCCTTTTACCCTATTAGCCTTATTACCGTAGTTAGTATTACCCGTAGTGATATGTGCTTGTAAGCCTTGATGCGCTTGGGGTTCTTGGTGTTTCTTGGGTGTGATGTTTGGTTGTGGTTTAGGTGCGGCTTGGTCGTGGCTTAGTCGTGAGTGAGTCGCTAGCTGTATTTGCTCAAACGTCACGTTTAGTGGCGCTATAGATTCATTTTTAAACTTTTCATCTGCCACATAACTAGCGGTGAACAGTATGCCTTTTAGATTGCCCATTCGGTCATAGTAGCGTGGCGGTTTAGGTAAGCCTGTTTTTTTCCAAAACTTGTGGAAAAGCGATTGGCTTTTTAAGCGGAATTGTCTGTTAGGCAATGGCGAACCTTTTTTGTAGGCTGGTGTAGTGCGTTGATAATTGACCACGGCATTAAAACAGGCAAACCCACTTTGCCCTGTTCGCACATTATAAAATTGCAAGGTAACGCCTGCATATTTTCCGCCGCCATACTTGCCTGTGGAGTAGCCAATATATTCAAAAACGGGTACGCCTATTAACTCAATAATTTCATCAATAAGAAACTGCCCATAGTTTGCATAATCAAACGCCTCGCCACTGGCTAAAATAACCTGTAGTTTCCCATTATGAATACACAAGCGATCACCACGCGAAATAATGCGAGGGAGTAGGGGTAAACCGTTCACGGCTATCCCTCAAGTTTTACAATGTGTTTAATGTCGGCCTCTTCTGTCCATGACTCGCTAGGCTTGCCTTCGCCATTTAATGCCCTGTCACGGGCATCTTGTGGCGAATCAGCAACGACAATCACAGGTGTGATAGTAGGCGTGTGTATTTGCACTAAATAACGGTGGCTCATATCGTCGCCCCCTTTGTGTTTTCGGCGTATTCACTTAACCAATATTTGACCGTTTGCCTAGGCACATTATCTTTGTCTAAGACGGTATATTTTTCAGGGTAAGAGCTACGGATATATACCGCTTTATGATTGATTTTAGATACCGCCGTGGGTACATCGACAATATTGTAGTCTTCTCTAAACGCTAAAGCGGTTTTGCCTACGTCACCAGCTAGCTGTAAGTCTCTTAGAATAATTTTTCTATGGCTTGCGGTGTTATGTGCAATTTTTTCTTTGATGATATCCATGATTATTCTCCCTCTGCCATATCGGTATTGGCCGAATGATTAAACTGTATTAGCCATTCATTTAAGTCATCAATGGAATATCGAACTGATTTTCCGAGTTTGATGTGGGTAGGTGCGATTACGCCTGCGAGTGTGCCAGTGTAGCGGGAGTTGCGAAGGGTGTTGTCTGAATAGCCAAGAAAATTAGCGGCGTTGTTGCTGGATAGTAGGGTTGTCATAATAGATACCTTGTTGTCATTTGTTGTTAGAACAAGGTCATTAAATGTTTTAAAGCGTACGGAAGCCTCGCTTACTTCCCTTTTTTTAAATTTAATTTATTAATGTGTTTTCGTACAGTTTTCTCTGTTATTCCCATTCTTTTGGATATGATAGCAGCTCGATTATGTTCTGGTGTTTGTTCTAGCTTCTGCCATATTTCTTTTATTATTTTTCCAGTTTCTTTCGCTTCTTCTTGTTTCTTATTTTTTGTGGCTTGGCCTCCAGCATGGTTTGCTTTTTTCTTATCTCTTCCTTGTGTTATTTCATTGTCAAAGGCTTTTCTGGTGGCTAGCGCAGTTACTGTATGTTCGCTGCATTGGCTCACCGCTTCGTGTAGAGAAAGGTGGGTGATTGCGTGTGCTATATCGTCCGAGGCTTTTCCCATTGCGTTAATGGTGGCGTTCAAAACTGCTTCGTGGAGTTCGTGTTTGGTGTCCTGTGCCGCACCAAATGTACTGATGATAGGGTGTAGTAGTAGTGTTTGTAATGGTGTCTCTTGAGTGGAATAATAAGAAAATATTAGTTCGTCGATTAAGCTTTCAAACTCTTTTGTTTTTTCTAAGTTAGGGTATCGTTCGAATAGAGTGTTTTTATTGATCTTTTTTTGTGGGTTTTTTAAGGTCTCTATCATAGCGACAGGAATTAAAATAATAGTGGTATTTAGCACCAGACGAAAAAATAATTCCCGTGTTTCTGTATGTTGAGATAGCGAATGTAATGGGTGATTTGTGTCGGTATAAGCTCTCTCAGCCCAGCTTATAATCGTTTCTCTATACTCGTTTAATTTGCTCATAGTATATTTAACAAATTTAATTTGTCCTTTTTCGAATGTTGCGACCATCTTTAATGTGTTAATTAATGCCGTTGTGTAAAATTACCCGCTACTACGTTATCGTTAACGCTTTCTGCTTTCAGGTTATCCAAATAATCCGCCCAATGCTGCATCATCTCTTTACGCTGTTTTAAATACGTGGTGCGGTTGTAGGCTCTACCGTTGGCGTCTTTTACGGCGTGGGCGAGTTGGCATTCTATCCACTCGATTCTATAGCCTAGCTCTTCATCTAGTAGTGTTCGTGCCATTGCCCTAAAGCCGTGGCCTGTCATTTGCTCTTTGGGTATACCTAGCCGCCGTAGTGCCGATAATACGGCGTTATCGCTCATAGGCCGCTTAGGGCTTCTTGCGCTAGGAAATGCGTACTGTCGGTTACCTGTAAGCGGGTAAAGGCTTTGTAGGGCTTCTATGGCTTGTTTGCATAGCGGCACAATGTGATCGGCTTTGGTTTTCATTTTGTTGGCGGGAATATGCCATTCTTGTTTATCCCACTCTATTTCTGACCATTCCATGTGGCGTAGTTCTTTGGGTCTACAAAAGAGTAGCGGGGCTAGCTTTAAGGCGGTGGCGACTTCGGGTGTGCCTTGGTAGTCGTCTAATGTGATTAATAGTTTGCCCACTTCTTTGGGGTCGGTTACGGCGGCAAAATGCGATTTGATGGGGGTGGCTAGTGCGTCTTTTAAATCGGCGCTAGGGTCACGGTCGGCTTTGCCTGTGGCCACGGCATACCGAAATACTTGCCCTGCCACTTGTTTGACTCTGTGAGCGGTTTCTATTGCGCCACGGCTTTCTACTCGTCGTAGGCAAGCCAGTAGATCGGGTGCGGTGATGTCACCTATGGGGCGGTTGGCAATAAAAGGGAAAAGTTCTTTGTTGAGCATTCTGTCTACACGGTCAATATGATGTGTAGACCAGTGCGGGGTTTCTTTGGCAAACCATTCTAGCGCTAGGGCTTTAAAGCTGTTTTCTTGTGATTGCGCCTTGGCGATCTTTTTGGCTCGTTTAACATCCGAGGGATCTATATCGTTTTTGATGAGTTTTCTGGCTTCGTCGCATTGGTGGCGAGCATCGGCGAGGGTGGTTTCGGGGTACACCCCCAAGGCGAGGGTTTTACGTTTACCGCCAAAGCGATAATCCATGCGCCAATATTTTTGGCTTTTAGGGGTAATGTATAAATACAGCCCTTTACCATCCGATAGCTTGTAAGCCTTATCTTGTGCGGCTGCCTTCTTTATCTCAAGGTTCGTTAATCCCATACCATCCCCTGCTAAATACCGTTTGACGGTATGTGATGTACCGTCAATGAATATACCGACATAAATACCGTTAAAAATGACGGTATGTAATAGTATCGTATGGGATGTGGTGGTACAAGAGGTGTGGTGAAAGCCCCTTTATTCAAGGGGTTTCGGTATGGTTTGGTACTTGGTGGGTATTAAAAATGGTGGAGGCGGGGGGATTTGAACCCCCGTCCGTCAGCACTCTGCCCTTGGCTCTACATGTTTAGTTTCCGTTAATTAATTGAACCGCATACAGCCCAACGGGCAGGACGTATTTGGCGAGCCTAGATAAAGTTTAACAGCGCAACCCTAGGTATGCTTTGCTGCGATTCTGTTCTATATGACAGTCAGTAGCGCGATACAGACACCTTGCTAAAGACCGCTAGGACCGTAGTCACTAGAAATGGTTTTCAAAGAACTGCTTACGCAGCTAGTTGAGCACCATCGTAGTTAGCATCATTTGCAACTATAAGTTTGCAGCTTTGGATTTACGTGATTGCTACCATCACGACATGCACCTTGGGTTTTGTCACCGGCGTCGAATCCTAATCGCCCCCTTTCTTCGTAGAATCGCCGAATACTGCGTTGTGCTGCGGTCTCAGAAATGCTCACGTACTAATGTACGCTCCGCTTTCTTCGCCTTGCGCGCCTTGTCTTCGGCGATTCTACTTCGAAATGCTTTCTTGGTAGTTTACTTCTACTCTGCGTTGCACTGCGGGTGCACAAATGCTCACGTACTAATTGTACGCTCCGCTTTGCTTACCTTGTGCGCCTTGATTAGAAGCAAACCACTTCGAAATTTTTTGTAGAATCGCCGAATACTGCGTTGTGCTGCGGTCTCAGAAATGCTCATGTACTAATGTACGCTCCGCTTTCTTCGCCTTGCACGCCTTGTCTTCGGCGATTCTACTTCGAAATGTTTTCTTAGTAGTTTACTTCTACTCTGCGTTGCACTGCGGGTGCGTCTTGATTAGAGGCAAACTACTTCGAAATTCTTTTTGTATAATGTTGCTACTCTGCGTTGCTGTTGGGATTCAGGGTGCTTATGTGCTGGTGTACATTTCGCTTCTTTCACCTTACGTGCCTTGATTAGTAACATTCTACTTTGAAAGTTTTTTCTTAATATTGCCGAATACGGCGTTCTGCTCAGTGTTTGTTGACCAGAGGGTTATTCTACCTCGTATTGTTGGGTTTAGCACTGACTACTGTGGGTTTTATCGTTGGTTTTTGTGTTGAGGTTGGGGAGTGTTTACTTTTTGAGTGCACTGATGGCGCTGTAGAGTGATACGCCGTAGGGTACTAGGTAGGTGAGTAGGAGTTTTGTCCACTGAATATTGGTGATGTTGCCTGAGATAATAATATCTCCTTGGTTAATGAGGCATAGAAGGGTGCCAACGATTAGGGCAATGGTAAGGGCGCGTAAATGGATTGATTTTTGAGTGAGTAGTGCGCGGGTGTTCATCGTTGGTTGTGTTGCATGATGCGCTGTTTTTGGCGATCCCAGTCTTTGTTTTTTTCATCTTGGCGCTTGTCGTGTTGCTTTTTACCGCTGGCGATGGCGATTTTGCATTTCACCATGTGTTTTTTCCAGTATAGGGCGAGGGCAACCACGGTGTGGCCTTTTTGTTCGGTGGCGATTTCTAGTTTTCTGATTTCTTTGCGATGAAGTAGTAGTTTGCGTTGGCGATTGGCTTCTACGACAAAGTGAGTTGATATGGTGTCAATGGGCTGTATTTGTACATTAAGTAGCCATGCTTCGCCATTTTTTAAGAAAACGTAGCTATCGGTAATTTGCCCTTTGCCTGCACGCAGGCTTTTTACTTCCCAGCCTTGCAGGGATAAGCCCGCCTCAAATTGCTCATTAATGTTGAAGTCGAAGCGTGCGCGTTTGTTTTGCGCGATTGTATTGTCTGGGGTTTTTGATTTCTTAGCCATGGCGGCGGATTATATCGGTTACGGTAGGTAAAGGATATGCTTTTTATGGCTGTATGTTAAGGGATGGCCTAGGGTGGTGTACAATGGCAAATAGTATGATGATGGCAATAGATAGGTGTTGGCTTGAACAGTAAACAAGGCGTAAATGGCATGTGGGCGACCCGTTGGACGTTTATTTTTGCGGCGACGGGTTCCGCGGTAGGTTTGGGCAATATTTGGAAGTTTCCGTATATTGCAGGCGAAAACGGCGGCGGTGCTTTTGTGTTGGTGTATTTGGCATGTATCGCGCTAATCGGTGTGCCCATTATGATGGCCGAGACGCTATTGGGGCGCCGTGGTCGCATGAGCCCAATTAATTCGATGCTGTATTTAGCGCGCGAATCGAATGCATCTCGTTGGTGGTCGGGTATTGGCTGGTCGGGTATTTTGGCGGGCGTGTTTATTTTATCGTTTTATAGTGTGATTGCTGGTTGGGCGTTACATTATTTATTTTTGTCGGCGAGCGGTGAGCTGCATAGTGTGACAGCCGAGGCCTCGGGTGCTGTGTTTTCATCATTGTTAGAAAATACCAGTGCATTAATTGCATGGCATACGGTGTTTATGTTGTTGACCTTAGGAATTGTGATTGCTGGGGTGGTTAAAGGTTTAGGCCGAGCCGTAAGTGTGATGATGCCGCTGTTGTTTTTACTGTTGTTGGTGATGTTGGTATATAGCGCATTGCTGGGTGACTTTGCTGCAGGCTGGAATTTTTTGTTTGCATTTAATGCGTCTGATTTAGAGTGGGATTCGGTATTAGTAGCCTTGGGGCATGCCTTTTTTACTTTGAGCTTGGGCATGGGCGCTATTATGGCTTACGGGGCTTATATGCCAAGTGATTCCCCCGAACGTTCTATTTCTTTGGGGCGTACGGTATTGACGGTGGCGATATTAGATACGCTAGTAGCGCTCGTTGCAGGGTTAGTGATTTTTCCTATTGTGTTTGCCAATGTGTCTATTGAGCCTAGTGCGGGGCCAGGTTTGTTGTTTGTGAGCTTGCCTGTTGCGTTTGCATCAATGTTGGGTGGGCAATTATTTTCGGTAATATTTTTCGCATTAATTGCGCTTGCTGCATTGAGTTCGGCCATTTCGATTGTTGAGCCAACGGTGGCATGGCTGGTAGAAAATCGACGTTGCTCTCGCGCTAAGGTTGTTTTGTATTTGGGTGTATTGGTTTGGTTAGTGGGCTTGGGCACGGTTTTTTCATTTAACGATTGGAAAGACATTACGTTTTATGGCATGACCTTTTTTGATGGCTTAGACTTTTTAACCGCGAATATTATGCTGCCTTTAGGTGGCTTCTTTATTGCCATTTTTGTAGGGTGGTTTATGAAAAAAGAAGCCATTATTGATGAATTAGGGGCGATTGATCGTGGAGCCAATAAATATTGGTTGCGCATATTACGTTATGTATCACCTGTATTGGTGGCAGTTGTTTTTGTGATGTCACTTAGTGATAAATTTTCATAGAAGTTATTAAGAATTATTAAGAAGTTATTATGGTTACGATTTCTCGATCTGCGTTAGTAGAATATTCTGCGCAGCAAATGTTTGATTTAATTAATGATGTAGAATCTTACCCTGAGTTTATGACAGGGTGTTTGGCGGCGGAATTGATAGAAAAAACCGATGTCATACTGGAGGCGAGGTTAACCTTAGGTAAGTCTACATTTCAACAAAGTTTTGTAACGCGAAATGAATTGTTTCCGCCTGAGCGCATGGTGATGCGTTTTGTTGAAGGGCCGTTTCGTTTTTTTGAAGGGCATTGGCAGTTTCAAGCCTTAAGCGATACGGCGTGTAAGGTGAGTTTGGAGCTTGAATTTGAGTTTGCAAACCCGATAGTAGCCATGACGGTGGGTAAATGGTTTGAAGAAACGGCAGGTCAGCAAGTAGATGCTTTGTGCGACCGCGCCAGTGTTGTGTACAGTTAAGAGAAAAGTAATGTCTAATAGTAATATGATCGAAGTAGAAGTGGCGTATGCCTTACCAGAAAAACAGAAGATATACGGTTTGTTGGTAGAGAGTGGTACGTCGGCATTAGAGGCGGTTAAGCAGTCTGCTATTTTGAAGGATTTTGGCGATATAGATTTAGATAGCGCAAAAATGGGGGTGTTTGGTCAAAGTATTAAAGCGCCTGCTAAGCATATTTTGCAGGCTGGAGAGCGAGTAGAGGTGTATCGCCCATTGATTGCAGATCCTAAAGCGGCACGTCGTAAACGTGCCGAAAAAGCATCTTTGGGTAGCTAATAGAGTAAAACTGAGAGTTATAGATTTTCAGTAATGTCGGATACCACATCGTCTTTAAAAGAGATGGTAATGTGGTGTTCGATAGTGGTGCCTTCTTTTGTATCCACGCTATAAAAATAATCCCAGCGGTTTTGGTTAAAGGTATCAACAAGTAATGGCGAACCAAGCAGGTTTTGCACTTGTCGTCGGTTCATGCCAGGCTTTACGGCCTCGACTTGCTCTTGGGTTAATAAGTTGCCCTGAGGAATATCAATTCTATAGGCATCAGGAAGCCAGCTTGAACACCCTGCAAGGCTGGTTATACAAATAATAGAGAGAATAAGTACGAGTTTTTGAGTCATTAGGGTTTCGCCAAGTTGTTTGATCGGTGATAATACCCGACTTTATACCCTAATTTGAAGTCATCTGATAGTAAAGAGTAGGATAAATTCTATGTCAATTGAAAATAGTGAGCTGCGTAAGGCTGGATTAAAAATCACGTTGCCTCGCGTGAAAATACTGCAAATATTAGAGACTTCTAATCAACGCCATCTAAGTGCCGAAGATGTTTATAAGGTATTGCTTGAGGCCGATGAAGATGTAGGTTTGGCTACGGTATATCGCGTGTTAACGCAATTTGAAAGTGCGGGTTTGGTTGAGCGCCACAATTTTGATGGCGGTCATTCTGTTTTTGAATTAGACCGTGGCGAGCATCACGACCATATGGTGTGTGTTGAAACGGGTAAAGTTGTCGAGTTTCATAACGAGCAAATCGAGCAGCTTCAGCAGAAAATCGCTAAAGAAAATGGCTATGAGTTGGTAGAACATAGCCTTGTGTTATACGTGAAGCCGTTAGAGGCTGAATAAGCGCTAACGAATCAGCGCTTTAATTTTATCTTTCACTCTTCTGGTGAGAGTGGGCTTGCCAATTTCATCGGCTTTGCCATTCTCATCAACAAATACTGTGCCGTGATTATTTTTTGATTGTAGATTGTCTTTTTCTGCGGTGTAGTAATAAAGCGCAAGTGATTTTCTTGCGCGATCAGGTGGACAGGTTAAAGGTTCAGGGTGTCCGTGAAAGCTAGTTCCTGTCGTATTAAATATAGCCATGCGGTTAAAAATAGGCAGTATTTTTACTTTTTCTGAGCCGCTTTTATCATTCCATAATTCAAAATGCCCGCCATACGATTCATCCCAGTCTTCATTTAAATAAACAAGCACGTTAATACGGCGATGCAGTTGTAAGTTATCGTTACGATTAAAATCAACATGAATACCTAGTTTGCCGCCGGGTTCTATTTTATGTAGCCCACCACCTGCAAGGTAGGGATCTGCCACTAGGCTAGGAATACCTGTGAGTTTTTGTAGAAAAGTTAAAAAACTACCAGAGTTTAGATTGCTAATTAGGGCGCGGGTATTGGGGCCGAGTGTGTCGTCTGTGCTGAGTTGTAGCTTTTTTTCGTATTTAGTATCAAATGATTTCCATTGTTGATTTTCTTTTAAATCAAATTCTTTGATCACATTTTTAAGAATCTCGGGTGGAAACACATCATCAAATACGCCATGCGCATGGGGTGCTGCATTTTTATATGCGTCGTGATTTTCTTCGGCTAGGCGATAGAGCTTTTCGGTGGGTAGTATGTCGTTGTAGTGGGACATATCCAGTTGTGTCATGCGTGTGGCCTCAGAAATTGTTGTCATGCTTGGCGCGCTATAAATAATAATAGATGAATTCTATCTCTAGGGCTAACCAATAATAAGTAGTGCTGTATAGCCTTGGCTTATCGTGGTGTGTTGGCGCCTATAGTTGTTTTTAATCGGGTGTGAATAGTATAGGAGTTCAAAGGTAAGTCAAGATTAACCCTTTTATAAGTAGGGTTAATCTTGTTGTGTGTTGGCGCTTGCTAACGATGGGTGCGTTAAATTTAGGTTAGTGCTGCTGAAGCATGAGTTTTGCGTGAGCAAGGGATTGTTTAGAGAGTTCGCTGCCACTAATCATGCGTGCGATTTCTTCTACCTTGTGTTGTTGTTTAAGCTCGGTGATTGTACTTTCGGTACTGTTGTTTTTACTTTGTTTGCTAACCTGCCAATGTTGATGCGCTTTACTGGCAACTTGGGCTAAGTGAGTCACGCATAATACTTGGCTTTTACTACCTAGCTGCGCTAGAAGTGCGCCAACCACATCGGCAGTAGAGCCGCCAATACCTACGTCAACTTCATCAAAGACTAATGTTGCCACATGAGAGGTTTGTGCTGTGGCGACTTGAATGGCAAGGCTAATACGCGAAAGCTCACCCCCTGATGCGACTTTACCTAATGGTTTGTGGGGTGCCCCGGGGTTGGTGCTAATTAAAAATTCGATAGCATCAATACCATGAATGCCGGCTTGTTGCGCGTCACTATTAAGTGATATAGAAAAATCGGCGTTATTCATTGAGAGTGTTGAAAGCTGTTGGTTAACGCTCTCGGTGAGTTGTTGTGCAGCGATCTTTCGTTGTTTCGATAGTTTTTGTGCTTGTTTGTAATAGGCTTTTTCTGCGTTTTGAGCGGCTTTTTCAAGGGCTTCAAGGGCGTCATCGCCACCTGATATTTCGCTTAATTCTTGTTGTAATTGCTGATGTTTTTCGGGCAAGTTTTCTGCATGAATATGATGTTTTCTAGCAATGTCATAGCAGGCAGAGAGGCGCTCATTAACGTCATGTAGGCGTTCAGGGTTAATCTCTGTTGATGTGATTTGTTGTTTGATTTCGAGTGATGCCTCTTCTATGTGAATAAAGGCATTGTTGAGCAGTTGCTCTGTCGTTTGTAGTGCGTCGCTTTTGGGTTCAATATCGTTAAGTACTTTAAGCGCTTGGCGTAAATTGTGTAGTAAGCCGTGTTCGTCGTGATCGCAATGCTCTGCTAGCTGTTGGCTTTTTACAATAATTGATTCTGCGTTCTCAAGCGTTCTTTGTTCGTTTTCTAGCTGAGATAACTCATCATGCTCAAGGCCGAGTTGGTCGAGTTCTTCTACTTGGTAGCTCAGTAGTTTATAGCGGGCTTGCATCTCGTCGGCGTTGTCGCGATGGGCAATAAATTGTTTTTGTAGATGCTGCCAGTCTTGATAGCAGTGTGCCACGGTATGCCCTAATTCGCGGTGTTGTGCAAAATCGTCGAGTAGTCGTTGGTGTGTGGTTTTTAATAGTAATGATTGATGGGCATGTTGACTGTGAATATCAATCAGTAGCTCGCCCAGTGCGCGAATTTGTTGCAAGGTAACAGGCTGGGCGTTGATAAATGAGCGTGAGCGCCCTTCGGTATTAATTACACGGCGTAATAAGCATTCATCGGCATGGCAAAGGTCGTGCTCGATTAACCATTCACGCGCCTTGGGTAAATCGTCGAGTGAAAAGGTGGCGGTAATATCGGCACGGTCATGGCCGTGGCGTACTTTGTCGCCATCAGCCCGCTCGCCTAATGTCATGGCGAGTGCATCTAATAGAATGGATTTACCAGTGCCTGTCTCGCCAGTAATGGCGGTCATTCCCTTATTTAAATCAAGATCAAGGTGTTCAACAAGGGTGAAGTTATTGATAGTGATGTGGGTAAGCATATTGATGCCCTTTACTGTTTAAATGAACATGTGTATTTATACAGTATATTTTGTCAGTTGCCAAGTCCGGTGATAAATTGCCAAAAAAATACAGAATATGCTTGAAACCGCTCAAATCGTCCTTATATATGGCGCAGTTAAATAATGATTGTTAATGGAGAATAGTGTGTCTAACGAACCAGAAGATAAGCTATCAGAAGCCAACCCAGAGTTAGTTGAAGATGTAACCGCCGAAGAGTTGGAAGCTGCGATTGAGGGCGATATTGAGTCAGACTCTGTATCTGATGTGTTAACAGAAGAAATTGCCGATTTAAAAGAGCAGGTGCTACGTGCACAAGCTGATACGCAAAACGCGCGTCGTCGTGCAGAGCAGGATGTAGAAAAAGCGCGTAAGTTTGCATTAGAAAAATTCGTGAGTGATTTACTACCTGTTGCGGATAACTTAGAGCGTGCGATTGCGGCTGGAGACACCGAAAACGAAACGCAAAAAGCCGTATTAGAGGGTGTTGAGCTTACATTAAAGTCGCTGCTAGATACCTTAAAGAAATATAAGGTTGAAATGATTAACCCTGCTGGTGAGCCGTTTGACCCGCAGTTACATCAAGCAATGACCATGGTGCCTAACCCTGATGTAGAACCAAATACAGTGTTAGATGTATTTCAGAAAGGTTATAGCTTGAATGGCCGTTTGGTTCGCCCAGCTATGGTTGTTGTATCAAGCGCGCCGTAATCGTCGCGCTTAAGAAATTGCGTAAAATATTCACACAATTTTAGTAATGATTTTAATATTGCCCTTGAAATTGTCACACTCAGGCCAATATTAAAGGTAAGCAAGTAATCAGCGAAAGTGAAGTAAGCATTCAATGCAAAATGCCCACTCAGTGATTGCATACAGTATTTTTTATAGTCGAACAGTTTGGAGATCCCACAATGGGTAAAATTATTGGTATTGACCTTGGTACAACGAATTCATGTGTATCTGTACTTGAAGGTGGTAAGTCAAAAGTTATTGAAAATGCAGAAGGCGATCGCACCACTCCGTCGATTGTTGCATTCACTGACGATAATGAAATTCTTGTTGGTCAAAGCGCAAAGCGTCAATCAGTGACTAACCCAAAAAACACATTAAACGCGGTTAAGCGTTTAATTGGTCGTAAGTTTAAAGATGACGTTGTGCAAAAAGATATTTCTATGGTGCCATACGGTATTGTAGCGGCCGATAACGGCGATGCGTGGGTAGAAGTAAAAGGTGAAACTAAAGCGCCACCACAAATTTCTGCCGAAGTACTTAAGAAAATGAAAAAGACGGCTGAAGACTATTTAGGTGAAACAGTGACTGAAGCGGTTATCACTGTTCCTGCTTACTTTAACGATTCTCAGCGTCAAGCAACAAAAGATGCGGGTAAAATCGCAGGCTTAGAAGTTAAGCGCATTATTAACGAGCCAACAGCCGCAGCGCTTGCTTATGGTATGGATAAAGCCAAAGGCGACCACACAGTAGCGGTATATGACTTAGGTGGTGGTACATTCGATATTTCTATTATTGAAATTGCCGATGTTGATGGCGAGCACCAGTTCGAAGTATTAGCAACCAATGGTGATACGTTCTTAGGTGGTGAAGATTTTGATATGCGTTTAATCGAATATCTTGCCGACGAATTTAAGAAAGAAAACAGCATTGATCTACATAACGATCCATTAGCCCTTCAGCGTTTAAAAGAAGCGGCGGAAAAAGCGAAGATCGAATTATCGTCAAGTCAGCAAACTGAAGTGAACTTGCCATATATTACGGCAGATGCAACAGGGCCTAAGCATTTAGTGCTTAAGTTGACCCGTGCGAAGTTAGAATCATTAGTTGAAGAATTAGTCACGCGTTCTATCGAACCACTAAAAGTAGCGTTAGCTGATGCCGATCTTTCTGTCAGTGAAATTGACGATGTTATTTTGGTAGGTGGTCAAACACGTATGCCATTGGTTCAAGCGAAAGTTGCAGAATTTTTCGGTAAAGAGCCACGTAAAGATGTAAACCCTGATGAAGCAGTAGCAATGGGTGCAGCGATTCAAGGTGCGGTACTAGCGGGTGATGTTAAAGACGTTCTACTATTAGACGTATCGCCATTAACATTGGGTATTGAAACCATGGGTGGTGTTGCTACGCCACTAATTGAGAAAAATACAACGATTCCTACTAAGAAGTCACAAGTATTCTCAACGGCAGACGATAATCAATCAGCGGTAACTATTCACGTGGTTCAGGGTGAGCGTAAACAAGCGGCTCAAAACAAATCGCTAGGTCGTTTTGATCTTGCCGATATTCCACCAGCACCACGTGGTATGCCACAAATCGAAGTAACTTTTGATATTGATGCGAACGGTATCTTGAACGTAAGCGCCAAAGATAAAGGTACAGGTAAAGAGCAATCTATCGTGATTAAAGCATCATCAGGTTTAAGCGATGATGAAATTGAAGCGATGGTAGCTGATGCCGAAGCGAATGCAGAATCGGATCGTGAGTTTGAAGAGCTAGTGACTGCACGTAACACGCTTGACGGTTTAATTAGTGCAACGAAGAAAACGTTAGAAGAAGCGGGCGATAAAGCAACTGATGAAGAAAAAGCAGCAATCGAAGCAGCAATCGCACAAGCAGAAGAAGCGGTGAAAGGCGACGATAAAGCAGCTATGGAAGCGGCAACGACTGCGCTAACAGAAGCTTCGGGTCCTTTAGCGCAAAAAATGTATGCCGAGCAAGCAGCAGCACAAGGTGCGGCGGGTGAAGCAGGCGCTGAGCAAGCGGCACCACAAGATGACAGTGTTGTTGAAGCTGAGTTCGAAGAAGTGAAAGAAGACAGCAAATAATTATTAATTATTGCTGTTATAAATAGGGTCAGTTTATTCTGACCTTATTTGTTTTTAGTTTATCAACACGCGGACTTTTTAGTTCGCGTTTGTTGTATCTACAATGTGAATTATTTACGGTAAATCATCTCTATGTCAAAACGCGATTATTACGAAATTTTAGGTGTCGATAAAAATATTTCAGAGAAAGATCTGAAAAAAGCATATCGTCGTGTGGCGATGAAATTTCACCCAGATAGAAACCCTGACGATAAAGAAGCCGAAGAAAAATTTAAAGAAGCGAGTGAAGCTTACGAAATTTTATCGGATTCACAAAAGCGCGCGGCATATGATCAATATGGTCACGACGGTGTTAATCCACAAATGGGTGGCGGCGGTGCTGGTTTTAATAACTTCAGCGATATTTTTGGTGATGTGTTTGGTGATATTTTTGGCGGTGCAGGTGGCGGCGGTGGCCGAGGCCGTGGCGGACCACAGCGCGGTTCTGATTTACAGTACACATTGCGTGTTGATTTAGAGCAAGCCGTTAAAGGCACAACGGCAAAAATTCGTGTGCCTACATTAGTTGCATGTAAGCCGTGTAATGGCTCGGGTGCTAAATCGGGTTCTAAGCCAGTAACGTGTTCAACCTGTGGTGGTGTGGGTCAAGTGCGCATGCAGCAGGGTTTCTTTTCTGTGCAGCAGGCCTGCCCTAACTGTCATGGACAGGGCACAATTATTAGTGATCCTTGTAACTCTTGTCATGGCCAAGGCCGTGTTGAAGAATCAAAAACACTTTCTGTAAAAGTACCAGAAGGTGTGGATACAGGCGATCGTATTCGCTTATCTGGTGAGGGTGAAGCGGGTAGTGCTCATGGCCCTGCAGGTGATTTGTATGTTCAAATTTCTGTGAATGAACACGATATTTTTGAGCGTGATGGTTCAAATTTATATTGTGAAGTGCCTGTTGATTTTGCGGATGCGGTATTGGGTGGTGAGCTTGAAGTGCCTACACTTGATGGTCGTGTGAAGTTAAAAGTGCCTGCGGAAACGCAATCAGGTAAATTATTCCGTTTACGTGGTAAAGGTGTAAAACCTGTACGTGGTGGTGCCAAAGGTGATTTGATGTGCCGTGTGGTCATTGAAACCCCTGTTAATCTCACGAAAAAACAAAAAGCTATTTTGCAAGACTTTCAAGCAGAAACAAAAGGCGGAAAACATTCGCCGCGTCAAAGCAGTTGGTTTGAAGGTATGAAAGAGTTTTTTAGCTAAATTGTTACTAAGATGTTTGGTATTTAAAGAAAAAGGCGCAGATTATGCGCCTTTTTTGTATCTGTGTTATTTTCTAATCTGTAGAACAAATATGAATGGTAACTAATCTTTGCAAGGTTTTATTTTAACGCGCCATTGGCGAGATACATCAACAGGTGTCATGTTGGAGCTATGGCTTGCTTCTGATCAGGGTGCGGTAAAATTAACCGTGCCTGCACAAACGCCTGTATTTTTTATTCGTGAAAGTGATCAGCAGTGTGTGCGCGATGTGGCGGGTGCCTCTTTTTCTGTTTCGATGAAAGCATTAGCATTAAAAAATATTCACGGTGAGTCTGTTGTGGGTGTGTATTGTACACAGCAGCGTCAGTTGCGAGAGTTAAGTGATCGTTTGCAGGCGGAGGGCATCACTTGCTGGGAAGCAGATATTCGCCCCCCAGAACGTTTTTTAATGGAACGTTTTGTAACAAGTAGTTTGCAGATTCCTCATGATGTTGCCTTGCGCACTAAAAATAATGTGGCGTATGCACATACACAGAAAGTTAAACCTGTTACGTATCAGCCTCAGCTTAAGGCGGTATCTATTGATATTGAAACATCAATGAATGCCCAGCGTTTATATTCTATCGCAGCGTACAGTGAGAGTATTTCTGTGGTGTTTATGATAAGTCATCATGTATTGCCATCCATGTTAGATGATCAAGTCACGTTGGTTGCTTGTAAAGATGATCGTGATTGTTTACAGCGCTTTTTAGCATGGATAGACCACGTTGACCCTGATGTTTTATTGGGTTGGCATGTAGTGCAATTTGATTGTTGGGTGTTAGAAAAACTATGTGAGCGTTGGCGTGTGCCCTTTACATTAGGGCGTGAAAAGCAGTTGCCACATTGGCGTATGGATGCCAAAAATGTAGATGGCTTAACCGCAAATGAAAACACAAACTCTATTCTTGATAGAAACCGTCGTTATATTCAGGTGCCGGGTCGAGTCGTATTAGATGGTATTGAGTTGTTACGGACAGCTTTTTATCATTTTGATAGCTTTAGTTTACAGTCGGTTGCCAATGCTTTATTG
Organism: Candidatus Endobugula sp.; assembly: GCA_965225895.1. Taxonomy (GTDB): domain Bacteria; phylum Pseudomonadota; class Gammaproteobacteria; order Pseudomonadales; family Cellvibrionaceae; genus Endobugula. The sequence goes on along the minus strand of CBDDBR010000011.1, from coordinate 1,809,906 downwards.
GGTGAAAGCAAATTATTGGATAACGATGACCGTGGGCAAGCGATTACGGATATGTTTTTATCGAATGATGTGAACGATGTTATTGCCTTGGCAAAATATAATTTACAAGACTGTCAATTAGTATGGCGTATTTTTGAAAAAACCAAGTTGTTGGATTTTGCTATTGCGCGTTCACGACTAACGGGTATGCCTTTAGATAAAATGGGCGGCTCGGTAGCCAGTTTTGAATATGCTTACTTGCCGCCATTACATCGAAAAGGCTATGTGGCACCTAATTTAGGCGAGTTGGAATCTGATGTTGTGAGCCCTGGTGGGTATGTGATGAATTCTCTCCCTGGGTTATATAAGCATGTATTGGTTTTAGATTTTAAAAGTTTGTATCCCAGTATTATTCGTACCTTTTCCATTGACCCTTATGCTTTTTGGTATGCGGATCACCAAAATTTATCGAAAGAACATGTAGTGGATGGATTTAATGGTGCTTTTTTTTCTCGTGAGCAATATATTCTTCCCGATATTATTCGTGATTTATGGCAAGAGCGAGATGTAGCTAAAGCTAATAATGATCAGCCCCTGTCACAAGCCATAAAAATTATTATGAATTCATTTTACGGTGTGCTGGGTTCTACGGGTTGCCGTTTTTTTGATCCTCGTGTATGCAGTTCTATTACGTTACGTGGTCACGATATTATTCGTAAAAGTCATGAGTGGATAGAGCAGCAAGGCTACCAAGTGATTTATGGAGATACCGATTCGTTATTCGTGTGGTTAGGTGAAGATTTTGATGAAAATACCGATGTGTGTCAGCAGGCGTCTGCTATTGGTCAGGGTTTAGCCCAAGGGTTAAATGGTTGGTGGCAAGAACAGTTACATAAACAACTATCGATCGATAGTGCTTTAGAAATTGAGTTTGAAACCCATTACCATGATTTTTTAATGCCAACCATTCGTGGTTCCGAAAAAGGTAGCAAAAAACGTTACGCGGGAACCGTGCTTGATAGTGATAATGAGAAAAAAATGGTCTTTAAAGGACTAGAAACGGTAAGAACCGATTGGACGCCTTTAGCAAAGGACTTTCAGCAAGTGCTGTACAAAATGATCTTTGATAAAAAAGCCTACCAGCACTATGTGAAAAATATGATTACAGAGGTGTTAACAGGTCGGCGCGACGCTGATTTGGTGTACCGCAAGCGTTTGCGGCGTGTTGTTGCTGGTTATGAAAAAAGTAACCCGCCTCATGTGAAAGCGGCTAAAAAATATGAGGCGCATAGTCAAACCGAATTAGGCAAGGGCGATTTAGTGCAGTATGTGATTACCTTGCATGGCCCAGAGCCTATTGAGTATCGACAAAGCCCAATGGATTATCAGCATTATATTGATAAACAATTAAAGCCTATTGCCGATAGTATTTTGTGTTTTTTGGGGGATTCATTCGAAGGAATTATCGATAAGCAAATGACATTATTGTGATGTGGTGATGGTATTTATGATGAATGCTTGTATGATTCATGCTGTTATCCCCAAGAATTCTGTTGTGCGATATCTGGCGCACCATAAAGAGATATATTATGAACACTAAAATTTACAAGCAAGTGCATGCTTATGCCATTGAACTACTGAAAGCGGCTGACAAAGATGATGAGGTGCGCTTTATGGCTATTTATGCCGATCTTAAAACGCTATGTGAAGAGAATGAGCACAGTGAAAAAAATCATCCTGTACAGTGGGAAGCATTAGCCGATTTTACCGATGATACGGATGCGGCCTTGGTGATTTATGAAAAAGCACTGGCTTATGCGCGAGCAATAGATGCCCACGATTATATTGCATCTATCGCCTATTCTGCGGCCATGTTGTCAAAAGAAAGTGGGTTGCTAGATCAGGCATATACACTAGCTGCAGAGGCAAATGAATCCGCGCCAAATGTGAGTGATAATGAATTGAAGCGAGAAATTAGCGCATTGTTAAAGGCATTAAAAACAAAAAAATAACAGCAATGAGTGATATAAAATAAATGTAAAAGCGAGCCTTATTAAAGTCTCGCTTTTTTAATGTCTACATTATTTGTTGATGTAATAGTTTTTGTTACAAGTGCATATTGTGTATTTTATGGCGATTCATGGGTAGTGTTATGATATGCCTTTATTAGAGCAGATAGAAAACAGCGACTATTCACTGCAAGAATAAGTAAAGTGTGAATTAACAAAGTAACAGGTGAAAAAATACAATAATGAAAGTGGTATTACGCATATTGCATAAAATTATCGATGTGTCGGGTTATGTTTGTATCGCGGCATTGTTATTGATGGTAGCTAATATTTTTATTGATGTATTGGTGCGCTACGTGGTGTTTGATGTGTTTCGGCACTTGCAATGGATCGCCGCGATTGATTGGTTTAATGAGCATGTGAGCTGGTTGGGCAGTGTCGGCATGCAAGAAATGGAATGGCACTTTTTTTCGGCTGTGTTTTTATTGGGGTTGGGTTATACCTTGCGCGATAATGCCCATGTACGTGTTGATGTGTTGTATGAGCGATTCTCTCGCACGACACAAGCATGGATTAATATTGTGGGTGGTTTTGTTTTTACTTTGCCGTTTGCTTTATTGATTGTGTATTACGGTGCAGACTTTTTTTATGAGTCGTTTGAAAGTATGGAAAACAAAGGTGATCCTGGCAGCTTGCCACGTTTATGGCCCGGTAAGTTATTAATACCAATGGCGTTTGTATTTCTTATTTTAAGTGTTGTCACGGTGATGCTGAGTGAATTTTTGGTTATTCAAGAAGAGAAAAAAACCGCTGTAGAGGAGAGCCGTAAATGATTGGTCTTTTTCTTTTTTTTATCGCACTGCTTTTTTTATTTGTTGGCTACCCTATAGCGCTAACATTTGCAGGTTTGTCATTACTGGTGGGGTTCTGGGTCGAAGGAATTGAGCTTTTTGCGTTTTTTCCCTATCGCCTATATTCCATTATGGATAATACGATTCTTATGGCCATTCCTATGTTTATTTTAATGGGCGTGCTGCTACAAAAAACAGGATTGGCCGAGCGGTTGTTGGAATCCATGGGCAAGCTGTTTGGTTCTTTGTCAGGAGGATTAGCAGTCTCAACGATTATTGTGGGTGCTTTTTTAGCTGCATCAACAGGCGTTGTAGGTGCTAGCGTTGTGGCGATGGGGGTGATCTCATTACCCGTGATGCTCAAGTATGGATATGATCAGCGGTTAGCAACTGGTGTTATTTGTGCGGCGGGTACACTAGGGCAAATTATTCCACCCTCTATTATTTTGATTATTTTGGGTGATGTCATGGGGGTGCCTGTTGGCGATCTGTTTAAAGCCGCAATGATTCCAGGATTGGTGTTGATTGGCTTTTATTTATTATATGTTGTGGTGTACACCACTCTAAACCCGCTTGTCGCGCCTCCTGTCCCTTGCTCTGAAGAGCGAAAAACACAGCAAATTATTCAGGCTCTCGCTAATATTATTCCACCCTTAGCGCTAATTGTTATTGTGTTGGGTTCAATTTTATCGGGGGTGGCAACGCCAACGGAATCATCGGCATTGGGTGTAGTAGGGGCTATGTTGTTGGCAAAGTATTATGGTCAGTTGACGTGGTGCGTGGTAACCGATGCAGGCAAGGAAACGGTAAAAGTGACCTCTATGGTATTTGCGGTGTTAATTGGCGCAACAGCATTTTCTATGGTGTTTACTTACTCAGGGGGCGATACGATTGTTGAATCCTATTTGAGCACTCTACCAGGAGAGCAGTGGACATTTTTATTGGTCGCCATGCTGATTATTTTTATATTAGGCTTTTTTATCGATTTTGTTGAAATTGCTTTTATTGTTGTGCCTATTTTAGTGCCTATTGCTGAGTTGTTAGGGTTAAATATGGTGTGGTTTGCCATTTTAATAGCTATGAATTTACAGTCGTCATTTATGACGCCGCCTTTTGGATTTAGCCTGTTTTACCTAAAAGGGGTGTCGCCCCCGAATGTGAAAGTGGCGACGATTTATAAGGGCGTAATGCCATTTATTGCGATACAAATCCTCTTGGTTGTACTGCTGGTTTTGTTTCCTGAGTACTTAGGGTTTGATCAATAAAGCATCAATATGTAGAGTAAATAGTGACTTTTCGTATGGGTTTGATTAAAATTGCTTTTTTATGTCATTAATAAACGGGGTAGCAAATGTCAGATATATGGTTAGATACCCTATTGTTAATGGGGTTGGGTATGGGAACAGTGTTTGTATTTTTACTGTTATTGATTGTTTCTGTACTTACAATGACCGCTATTATTCAGCGTATGACGCCTGCTGTTGAGGTGTCCGATAATTCTGCTGCTATTGTGGCAGTAGCTGCAGCCGCTCAACATCATCACTCCCAATCTACACACGGCTAACTTTGCCGCGTTTAGTTCATTCAGTTTTATTTAGCTACGTTTAACTTCAATAAAGTATCAATAGTATGAAAACGACTAAGAACCCTGTAAAAATCACAGACGTTGTTTTACGCGACGCTCATCAATCACTTTTTGCTACTCGTTTACGTATCGACGACATGCTACCTATTGCCGCTAAGCTCGACAGTATTGGCTATTGGTCATTAGAAACGTGGGGGGGCGCAACATTTGATTCGTGTATTCGTTACTTGGGTGAAGACCCTTGGGATCGTATCCGTGAGCTTAAAAAAGCGATGCCTAATACCAAACAGCAAATGCTGTTACGTGGGCAAAATTTATTGGGTTATCGTCATTATGCTGATGATGTTGTAGAAAAATTTGTTGAGCGTGCCGTCACCAATGGTGTTGATGTATTCCGTGTGTTTGATGCAATGAATGACCCGCGCAATATGATGACTGCGATGCAGGCCGTTAAAAAGCAAGGTGGGCATGCGCAGGGAACCTTGTCATATACCACAAGCCCTGTACATAACCAGCAATGCTGGTTAGACCTTGCTAAGCAGATAGAAGATATGGGAGCCGATTCTTTAGCGATTAAAGATATGGCGGGTATTTTAACGCCTTATGAAGCCTATGAGCTGGTATCAAAGCTAAAGAGCAGTATTGATATTCCTATTGCATTACATGCGCATGCGACGGCTGGTTTATCGTCGATGACAATTTTAAAAGCCATTGAAGCGGGTATTGACCATGTAGATACCGCTATTTCATCTATGTCGATGACGTATGGTCATTCGCCAACAGAATCGGTAGTGGCAGCCTTGCAAGGCACGGATCGTGATCCTGAGTTAGATCTTGTGGCATTAGAAGAGATTGCAGCGTATTTTCGTGATATTCGTAAAAAGTATGCCCGTTATGAAGGAACGCTACGTGGTGTAGATGCACGTATTCTTATTGCTCAAGTGCCTGGCGGTATGCTGACCAATATGGAAAGCCAATTAAAAGAGCAGGGTGCAAGTGATCAGTTTGATGCTGTGCTAGAAGAAATTCCTCGCGTGCGTGAAGACCTTGGATATATTCCATTAGTAACACCTACATCGCAAATCGTTGGTACGCAAGCAGTCATTAATGTACTGACGGGTGAGCGTTATAAGAGCATATCAAAAGAAACTCAAGGCATTTTAAAAGGTGAGTACGGTGCGGCACCCGCTCCGTTCAATGCTGAATTACAGTCGCGAGTGCTAGACGGCGGCGAAGCGATTACTTGTCGTCCTGCGGATTTGTTAGAGCCTGAAATGGATAAGCTAACGGCTGAATTAGGTGGTCTTGCGGCCGAAAAAGGCTTGGTGTTTGCCAATGAAAGTGGCGAAGGGGATATTGATGACGTGTTAACTTATGCGTTGTTCCCGCAAATTGGTTTGCAGTTCTTTGAGAACAGAGGAAACCCTGATGCATTTGAGCCAGCGCCTGTTCTAGAAGAAGCGGCTAATACTAGCGCGAGTCATATGGCTAGCAATGGTGCTTATACGGTTAACCTTAATGGTCAAACCTATAGTGCACAGGTACAAGGTGATACAGGCGAAGTGCATGTCTCTGTTGATGGCCAAACATTTATCACTCATATTGGCGGTAACGATAAAGCGAGTGTGGCAAGTGCTGGTGAAGCCACAAGTGCTACAGGTGAGCTGATCAAGTCGCCACTGTCGGGTAATATCTTCCAAGTATTAGTGCAGCCACAAGCTGTTGTAAAAGAAGGTCAGGTACTGATTATTTTAGAAGCCATGAAAATGGAAACTGAAATTAAAGCGCCACACGATGGTGTTGTAAGTTCAGTATCAGTGAAGCCGGGTGACACCGTTTCTGTTGATGATATTTTGTTAGCGCTATAGCATTAATAGAGGCGAAAGATTGTGGAAAAATTAAATAATTTATTAATGGATTCTGGTATAGCCAACATGGAGTTTGGGCAAGGATTTATGATCCTTATTGGCTTACTGTTGTTGTTTTTAGCCATCCATAAAAAGTTTGAACCCTTGTTACTTATTCCTATCGGTATTGGCTGTGTAATGGTGAATGTACCAGGTGCAGGCTTATATGCCGAGCCAGTCTATGCGGCAGACGGTCACTTAGAGTCAGCGGGTGGTTTACTGTACTACGTGTTTCATATTGGTATCGAAACGGGTATTTTCCCGTTGATAATCTTTATGGGTGTGGGCGCTATGACAGACTTTGGTCCGTTGTTGGCGAACCCTAAAACCTTATTATTAGGTGCGGCCGCACAGTTTGGTATTTTTGCTACGGTCATTGGTGCGATGGCATTAAGTCAAACAGGGCTTGTTGACTATAGTCTTGCTCAAGCCGCTGCCATCGGTATTATTGGCGGCGCAGATGGCCCAACATCTATTTTTGTATCTAGTCAGTTAGCACCAGAATTACTTGGTGCTATTGCCGTTGCTGCTTATTCTTATATGGCATTGGTACCTATGATTCAGCCGCCTATTATGAAGGCGTTTACAAATGTAGAAGAGCGTAAAATTGTGATGAAGCAATTACGCGTAGTGTCTACGACAGAGAAAATTTGTTTTCCTTTAATATTATTGATTCTCGTGGCGTTGCTATTACCCAGTGCGGTACCACTATTAGGCATGTTTTGTTTTGGTAACTTAATGAAAGAATCGGGTGTGGTGGATCGTTTAAGTGATACGGTACAAAATGCATTAATCAATATTGTGACTATTTTCTTAGGTTTGGGGGTGGGTGCAAAGTTAAGCTCGGACTCATTCTTAAACGTTGAAACCATTGGTATTTTATTGCTGGGCTTAGTCGCTTTTTGTATTGGTACTATGAGTGGCGTTTTAATGGCGAAGTTGATGAATGTGTTCTCGCCCGATAATAAGATTAATCCATTAATTGGTTCGGCAGGCGTATCAGCTGTGCCCATGGCGGCGCGGGTCTCTAATAAGGTAGGTTTAGAGGCAAATGGTCAAAACTTCTTATTAATGCATGCTATGGGGCCTAATGTAGCTGGTGTCATTGGTTCGGCGGTTGCTGCAGGTGTGATGTTAAGTTATCTTAAATAGCCTTATTACTCGCATTTAATGCGAATCAAAAAACAATACAAGTAGCTGCTCTATTTGTATTGTTTTTTTCGTTTTAAGGCTGCTATTTTTGGCTATATGCTTTTTGTTCTTTGGTAAGTAACTTGTGTTTTGTCGTTTTTATTCTGTCTATATTATTGAATGATATGTGATGGAGCGTGTTTTATATAATGAATATGTAAGAAAGGAAAGTGAAATGAATACAGTAATTGACGGTGTTGATTATGGCCCTTTAGCGCAATTAATTGGTCGCTGGTCGGGTAATAAAGGTATTGATAAAGCGCCTGATAATCAAGCGAATGTAGATGAAAGTCAGTTTACGGATGAAATGACGTTTTCTATTGCAGGCAGTGCAGAAAACGCAGAAGAACAAGCGTTGGTGGCATTAAAATATCACCACGTTGTTCGACGCGCAAAAAATGGATTAATCTTTCATGATCAAATAGGTCATTGGATTTATGAGCCTGCAACAGGGGTGATTATGCACTCCCTTACTATTCCTAGAGGGGTTTGTGTTCTTGCTGGCGGCCAATATCAAGAGCGTGACGGTGATAGTGTGTTTGTTGTTGAGGCGCAGGCAGGTAGTGAAACGTACGGTATTGTGCAATCGCCATTTATGTCTGAAAAAGCAAAAACTCACGCATTCACCATGATGCTCACAGTAAACGATAATGAATTAAGTTATCACGAGATAATGTCATTACATATTTATGGAAAAGACTTTAAGCATGAAGATCGCAGCACATTACATCGAGTGATGTACGATGCTGACTAAAAATTAATGTACATAAAAATATATTAAGGTTGTTTGGTGTTGTATTTTTGGTAAGGGCTGTCTCATGTTGGATGATGCTACATTATATTTTTGTAACGTTATGTCAATGTCATGTTCGCCTCTCTATTGAAAGGTCGGTTTTATAGCCAGATGAACAATAATATTTTCTACGTTATTTTTAAAACGTTATAATATTATTGTTTGTTGTTTTATAGTTAATATTTTTGTGTACGATTTTAAGCGTTATTATTTTTATAATCATTTTTGTTAAATTTTTTTAATGTTTTTTTGAACTAATTTTTTAATTGGTAATCCTATATATACACTCTGTATAACCTGTCAATATGAAGCTATTTTTCGACACAGTGTGTTGCGTTGCGTGATACAACCTGTTTCACATCTTGCTTTTATGTAATTTTTTTGTTTTTAAATGATTTCCCCTCTGTATTTTTTTTAAATTTTCAATTCTTCTCAGTTTTTTTATTTCCGATAATTTTTATTTTTTATCGTTCTTTTCAAGTCTTTGATTTTCATGTGATTTTTTTTCATGTAAATATTAATTTTCCACTATTTCTCTAATAGTTTTTTCCAATATTCTTTTTAAAAAATATTAAATAAAGCACTTTTGCTAATGGGTTTATTGCTCGTTTTTGTGTGTCAAATGTAATTGGCATGTAATCTGCAAATACTCCTGCGGATAGATGAATATTTATTATTAGTGATTTAGCTAAATAAAGGTCATTGTTAATAAGTTTCATTGATAAATCTAACTATAAAATTCCTTTGGAGAGTACTACATGAATGTTAAAAAAATGTCTCAAGCGAAGCTTGGAATGAGCCGTCCGCTGAAGTCTTTAGCAGCTACGCTAGTTTTAGCAAGTGCGGCAGGTACAGCGTCAGCTGATATCTTAATCGGTGAAACTGATACGACTAAATTGTCTATGTTCGGTATTATTGATATAGGTATGCTTTACCAAGACAATGCAAGTACTAATGGCGAAGAAAAAACCAGTATTGAAACTAGTGGCTTAAGACAAACCGTGTTTGGTTTTAAAGGTGCACGCGAATTAGATGGCGACACCAGCGCATTTTTTAATTTAGAAGCGCATTTTGATCTTAATGATGGTCGACTACATGCAACAGGTGATGCGGCAACTGAAACGGGAGAAAATGGATCATCTATTCTTTTTCGTCGTCAAGCGAACCTTGGTTTAACGGGTGATTGGGGTACGGTAATCGCGGGTCGTCAATATGGTCCAGCATTGCTAGCGCATTTGGGCACTGAGCCTCGTATTTTTAAAGAGCAATTCTCTAATCTTTATGCATGGGCTTTCAGTCAGCTATTTTCAACTGTTAATTCTTCAGCAAGTGGTGATGGCCGTAATACCAATAATGACGTAGGTATCTTCTTTAATAATTCTATACAGTACCGTAACAACGTAGGTGGTGTAGACTTTGGTATTCTTTATTCGTTTGGTGGTCAAGAAGGTTCATTGAATGAAGGTGATATTTACGCATTAGGTGCTTCGTATGTAACGGGTGCAGTGACGTTATCAGGTTCATATCAAAACATGACAGATGACCAAACAGGTGCAGACCTTGTTGAAAGTACGGGTCTTGGTATCGCACTTAATTTAGGTGATGTTGCTTTAAAGCTTAATTACTTAGGTACAGAGAACAACAATGCTTCTGGCACTCAGAACTTAGATTTAGAAGGTTTAGGTTTTGGTATTGATTACAAATGGTCAACTAAAAATACAGCAACAATTGCTTACTATATTAATGAAGATAAAGCGGCTGCACCTACATTTGGTTCAGAAACTAAATCATTAGTATTAAGTAATGAATACACTATGGGTGATTCAACAACATTGTATGCACAAATGGCTTATGTTGATGCAGATGCAAACATGACTACAGTGTCGCAATTTGCAACCTCTATTGTAGCGAGTCCTGCACCTACGGGTGAAAAGACAACATTGCTTAACGTAGGTGTTAACTTTGCTTTCTAAGTATTACGTCTGGGTCGAAACAGTGTAGATAGTTACCTTTACATGCAATGTGTATCGATAAATTAATCGTCACTGTTTCATTAAAAGCCGGTGTTAAATGTCACCGGCTTTTTTTTGCCTGTATATTATGGCCATAGGTATTGCTATTGTTTTTAGATTTATGAGCGTAGAGAATCGTTCGTTATACATGTTGTGATATGACGTATTATTAACGTATGTATTATCGTTGCCTGTGTTAATAGCATTGTATAGCCAGGCTATATTTTTCTGTGATTGTCTTTGCCTTATTTACTATTAGTAATGTTTCTATCGTATGTATATAAGTGCAGGGAGATGATGGCTCGGCGTGTGAGGCGTGTTAACTGGTTTGTAATATGTTTCTTTTGGTAAGAAACACCAATATGCCGTGTTGTATGCTGGCTATATTGGTGTTTGTATGAATGCGAAACGATTAAGCGAAGTGCTGCACTATAGGCGTGGCGCGTGTCAGTATCCAGTAGATAGAAATAATAATGGCGAGTAGAGAAACTTGATATTTAAGCGGTTTGATTAAAGGGAATTTGCTTTGAGTAATTTGTGTGATTATAAATGCGATACAATAAATAATGATTTGCCCTGCCTCAATACCTGCAGTAAATGAGAAAAGCTCTCCTAGGCTAGTTTCTGCGCCTACATTTTGTAATTCTTTATAAACAAAAGAAAACCCAAACCCATGAATGATTCCAATAATTAATAAGGGTGTGGTGCCAATTAATTTTGTTTTATTAGTCAGTAGTGCTACAGCGCTTAACATAATTGAAAATGCAATCAATAGCTCTATGCTGGGCGTGAATAAGGGGGATGATATGAGTATATTATTGCCGAATACCAAGCTGAACGAGTGGCCTATAGTAAAGGCTGTAGCGAGCGATAGTAGTCTTAAAAAAGTGGGTGCGCTATAAAATAACAACAGAACAAACAATACATGATCTAAACCAATAAGAATATGTTTTACGCCATCGTAAAAACTGTTTAGTAATTTTTTAATAGTTGATGCTTGGCGAATCGATGAATAGTTGAGAATGCCTACCGTGGTTTCAGATGTGTTGAGATGTGCACTGTGTAAGTTCACAATGTTGGCCAGTCGATTAATCGCATTAAATTTATCGCCAAGAATACTATGTATAGAAATGTCATTTTTAATGATAGAGGTATTTGGCAATCGTAAAGCGATATCAATGCCGCTATCAAAAAGATCCAGTGCATCGGGTTTTATTGTAATATTCCCGCTAAAGTTATCGAGTGCTGTCTCTAGACTACTAAATGGTTTTCTTTTGTCGGTGTTAAATATGTGTATAGAATCCACGAGATAATTTTGTGGTTGACTGTTTTTCTCTATTTTATAACCCTTGTGAATCAGTGTTTTAAATGTATCTAAATTATTTCTTATAAATTGATGGTCAACAATATAATTAACGCCATTAGCATCTTTTATTTTGTTTGTGTAAGGTATGTTTTGTTCTTTATCAATGCCTTCCCATTGCTCATTTAATAAAATAAGTGGCAGTGGCATACGCATTAAAATAATAGTGTCTTTTTGCTCTTGATACAGATGAATAATGCGTGGTTCAAAATGTGTGAAGTGAGCGTGGAGTGTAGAGCTAAAGATAAGTAAGAATAGAGCGAGTATATTTTTCATAATAATTGACTGTTAGGAGTGAATAGCTCTACTTTTTGTAGAGCTATTCATAGATGGCAACGAGGGGTTAGTAGCGTGGATCCCACATTCTACGCCCTGTATTTTTTTCGTATCCTTGACCATAAGGGTAGCTAACGATTTCTAATTGCATGCCCCATGGAGCCATAAAATACACCCATGTTAAGCCTTTCATGCCTGTATCTGTAAAAGTATGTGGCTTACCTAATACAGTAATGCCTTTATCTTCTAAAAATTTCACTGCGGCATCCATATCATCAACATAAAACGCTAAGTGATGACCACCAATATCGCTGTTTTTAGGCGGTTGCTTTTTTTGGTCGGGTGACGTGTATTCAAAAATTTCTAATGAAGGGCCGTTGCCACAACGCATTAAATGAGCCGTTTTAATGACCGCTTTTTTATGTACATTAAGGTTTTCGGTCATCCAGTCATTATCAAATGGACCAAATGGGCCGATAGAATAAAAAGATTCGCAACCTATAACATCTGTAAAAAAAGCGGTAGCTTCTTTTACATTAGGTACCGTAATGCCTAAATGTTGCGTTCCTCGCATACCAGGCATGCCAGCATGTGATGATTGAGCAGTGATAGCTAAAAAAGCTATGGCGGCGATTGTTGTTATTATTCTCATTGTTTTCTCCATGGTTATATAAATGTATCAACACATAAATACATTTTTTATGCCAGTTATGAATTTAATGGTTAGATATTTTTATTGGGTGTTTTAGTGAAGGTTGCGCGTGATATATAAATTAAGTGTTTAATCGTCAGGGCGTATTCGCATCGAAGTGTGTCACCCGTGTGACACAGAGTGTGTCACTTTGGGTGTGTAGGTTGGTGTTGCTGGCTTATATGCCTAAATAAGGGAGGGTGATGTGCATAGCCTGCTATTTAAGAAAGTTGATTTCTCTTTTTTAAAAAAGGAAAGCATGTAAATAAAATAATTGTATTAGGTTTTATGCTTATAAAGAGAGTATTTTAATACAGTTTTTTGAGTTGAATGTGATGCCACTACATATTGTTTCAGTGCTTGATACAGTATGTGACGAATCTTTTTTATTTCATTTTTTTCGCCTTATATAATCATGTTTTTGGTGTATTGCTTTTTTGATAAACTGCTTATATATCAAAGGCTTGCATTTGATTTCTCTGTTCTTGTTTTTTGTTGGCCTGCATCTTGCTGCTTGGTGGATGTACGTAGAGCGTGGACTAGCGACCATTAGAGTATGCAACATCCGCATAATATTTATAAATGGAGAATAACAAGTGATTAAAATAAAAAAACTAGTGTTATCTGCAAGTATTGCATCATGCATTACTTTATCTGGTGTAGCTGCAACAGTTACAGCGGATTCATCCGCCGAAAGCCCTAATGACTGGCCTCAGTATCATAGAACATCTGATGCTTGGCGTTATAGTCCTTTAGACCAAATTAACGCACGTAATATTAAAAATTTAAAAGTAGCGTGGATTCATCAGCCAGGTGATATTGAAATGGGATTGCAAGCAACCCCAATCGTTATCGATGGCGTGGCTTATTATATTGGGCCTAATAATAACGTATTTGCTTTGGAAGCGGATACGGGTAAAAAGATTTGGCATTATCAAACGGATTTAGACACTATTGTTGAAGAAGTTTTTTATGTTGCGGCTAGCCGTGGTGTAACAGTAGGTCATGGTAATGTGTATATCGGTTCTTTAGATGGTCGTTTTATCGCTCTAGATCAAAAAACGGGTAAAGAAAAATGGTCTACTCAAATCACGGATTTAGAGTCGTGCTACGGTTGCTTGTTCTCATCTCCGCCACAGTTAGCGGGTGATGTATTATTTGGTGGTACTACAGGTGGTGATCAGCCAACGCAAGGTAAAATCTTTGCGGTGAATGCGATTACAGGTGAGCCAATGTGGACCTTTGATATCTTGAATAAAGATGATCCTAAAAGCTGGCCTGGTGACTCAGGTGAGGTAGGCGGCAGTGGTGCTTGGTTGCCAGGTACTTATGATGAAAAGAGCGATACTATTTTCATCGGTACTGCGAACGCTGCTCCTGACTTTTATGGTGCTGAGCGTCAAGGCGACAATAAGCACAGTGCTAGTCTTTTAGCGATTGCGCCTAAAACAGGTAAGTTAAAGTGGGCTCGTCAAGAAATTCCTCATGATGTCTGGGATTATGATGCCTCTTATGAAGCATTAAGCTTAAAACATAACGGTAAAGAAGTACTTGTTCACTTGAATAAGAGTGGTTATGTTTTTGTTTTAGAGAAAAGTACGGGTGAAGTTGAAAATGTTTGGCCATTGGCAGAAAACATTAACTTTGTAAAAGGTATTAACCCTAAAACTGGTGAGCTGATTGGCCGTAAACCAATGCCTGTCGGTGAAGAAACAACTATTTGTCCTTATCTTTTAGGTGCGCGTAGTTGGAACCACGGTGCATATAATCCTAAAACAGGTCTCTGGTATACCAATGCAATGGAAGTGTGCAATATCGTAGTGCCTGCGCCTCAGGAGCATGAAAATATTGGTATTGCTGGTCTGTATTTAGGTGTGAGCAAACTCGTTGCTGTTCCGCCTCCAGGCAAAAAAGCATCGGCTCGTCTTGATGCGCGTGACCCTATCACGGGTAAACTTAAATGGTCTATTGACTATCCATTACCTGGTTTAGGTAGCGTATTAACGACAGGTGGTAACCTTGTATTTAATGGCGACCCGTATGGTGTAATTCATGCTTACAATGCTAAAAATGGTAAGGAAGTATGGAACTTTAACGCAGGTTCTGGTTTACGCGGTGGTATCGTAAGTTACGCTGTAAACGGTAAGCAGTATATCTTGGCGGCCACAGGGTTTGGTTCACATGCCCCAGGCTTTATGGCAAGTGCTTTCCCTGAAGTGGGTGGATTACCTGGTGGTGCAGCGTTAGTTGCATTTACATTAGAAGATTAATTCACTAAAGCAAAGGGGCGACAAGGTGTTGCCTCTTTGTTTTTACGATATCAGTTTTTAGTAGGAGTAAGTAGCTATGGTATCAAGTACGTTTGTAAAATATATTCGTGGTAGTGTTATTGCATTATCTCTAGTGAGTGGTGTGGCATGTGCGGTAGCTCCGCCAGCGGATCAAGGAAAAAAAGCGAGTAAAAAAGAACGAGTTAAAGAAACGCCTGAGCATGTTGCTGAGATGAAAGCTAAAGTATTTAGTAATCAACGTGTTTCTATTGCTAATGGTGAGACAAGATTTAATCAGTCTTGTGTTTATTGTCATGGTAATAAAGGGTCTGGTGGTAAAGCGCGTAAATTACAAGGGCGTGAATTTAGACCGAGTTATTTGTTCAAAACAATTACCAAAGGAAAAAAACGTGGTGCGTTAGTTATGCCGCCGTGGAAGCGAGCATTTGATGCAGAGCAGCGTTGGGAATTAGTGGCTTATATTATGTCGTTAAGTGAAGAGCAGTAATTGCAATAATTGATAGGTGGGTGGAATATGTTAATTACAATAAAAAAAATCTGTATTTTAAGTCTTGCTTTATTAAGTCCAATAACGGTAGCTGAGCGTATCGAGCATATTCAATCTACTGGTGAGATAGAGTTATGCGTTCACCCTGATCAAATGCCTTTTTCTTTGCGAGCTGAAAGGCCTAAAGGATTTCAGGTAGACATGGCTAAGGCGATTGCACAAAAGTTGGATGTTTCTCTCAATGTTTCTTGGATTAGACCAAGAAGACAAGCAAAAAAAACAGGCTGTGATTTTTATACGGGCGTTGCCAACTTGGGTAAGGGCGACTCAAAATATATGCATATTTCCGATACGTATATGCGTTTAGAATTTAAAGTGGTAACGCGCAATGGTGATCATGATATTAAAACAATAGATGACCTTAAAACTAAGGTTGTTGGTGTGTCGCCTGGTAGTATTGCATCGCATACACTTAGCGATAGTGGTGTAAATTTAGCTTACCGTTTCCGAGATGAGGCGAGTCGTTTACAAGCATTGGCCGATGGTCTAATTGACGCAGCCATTGTGACAAACGTGTCTAGTGGGTGGTTTCAGAAAAATAACGGTAATGTTTTTAACGTAGTTGATGCCGAGGAAGTATTGAGTGTGCCGTTAAATTATAACTACTCTTTAGGTTTGCGAAAAGCCGATGAAAATACAAAACAGGCATTTAATAAAATATTGTTAGAAATGAAAACCGACGGTACATTAATGGATATTTTTGATAAATATGGTATTGCCTATAATTAATGCTTAAGTTTTTCCCTCCATCTGCTTTTTTTATTGCAGATTTTAGCGCGTCTTACGCGCTTTTTTTCGTGGGTAAGCGTTTATGAAAAAGTAAATCATGCAGTTTTTAAGCACTGACTTTTTTGTTGGTGTTGTTTTATTTGACTAGTAGGTAGGTGAGTGTTTGTAAAATAATTGTTAGTGTTTTTCTTATGCGCTTAGATTTTAATGTTACGTCAATAGCGTTTTTATATATTAAAATTGTATGAAATAAAAATAACAAAAAAAAGTGGAAAATATAAAGTGTAGATTTCATGCGCGCTGTGGCGCGAAATGGAACGTACGTTTGTTTTGTAGCCCGCAATAACTGTGGTGACGGATGTACACAATTAGTATAACGCGTGATTTTACAAGATTTTTTTAAGGGCTTTTATGGTACACTATTGCCTTAAATATAATAATAATACAAGGTATTTTGTAAACTTAATAACGTCGATGAATTCGTTCTTTCCGCATAAAAATTTTACAAATTAAGACACCTAAAATATAAAAATAATCCGTGCATTTACATAATGCTGTAAGAGACGGAACAGAGAGGTGAGTTGATGTCTTTTAATAACGTAGATGAAACTAAAAGTACTAATATTGAAGCTATTACATTACCCGCTATTGGTGGTGTGACAGATAATTTTATCCAAAACTCCAGAGAGCGATGCAGAGATCGTTATAAAATATCTGAAGATAGCGATGTTACATTAGTATCATTAACTGACTCTGAAGTAAGAGAGCGCAGAGAACCGTTAGAAAAGTTATTAACAGACGCAGAGCCTGTATTTGATAAAATTCGCACCTTGGCAAAGTATAGTGGCTATACCGTTCTTATTAGTAATGAAGAAGGTGTGGTCGTTAAATCATTTGCTGATTCTCCTGTTGGGCATGATCTTGTGGATAAAGGTTTAAGACAAGGCAGCCTATGGACAGAAAATGTGGTTGGTACCAATGCATTAGGCGTGTGTTTAGCCGAGTGCAGCCCTGTGACGGTATACGCCGACGAGCATTATGGAACAAACCTACATAATTTTAGTTGCTCTGCAGCGCCTTTGATTGCGCCAGATGGAACCCCCTTTGGTGCTTTAGATGTATCAACATTTGCGTCAGGTAATCGTTTAGGGCAAACATTGGCGCTCAATCTTGTCTGTGAAACAGCGGACGAAATTGAAGCATTAGTTTTTAAAGACGCCTATCAAAATCAGCGTGTTATTAGCTTATCTATTTCTCCAATGATATCCACTACGCATGCGTTAGTGGCTATTAATGATAACGATACTATTGTTGCAGCTACAACGCCTATATTGTTAACTATGGGGTGTCGTGATCGCTATGAAATGGTGGGGCGAAAATTTCAAGATGTATTTGAATTAAGTGTTGACCAATTAACCATGTCTGCTTCGGTTGAGCACTATCTTTATGTTATGGGTAAGCCTTTTAAATTTCATGCGGCATTATTAAAAAACCCTGCGCTGAAAAAAGAAACTCAGCCCTTACCTAAAACTGCCTTATCGCCCACTCGTTCTGGTGATTGCATTAGCCTTTCTCCGCTTATTTCTGCGGCAGGTAAAGAACCCAATTTGTTAAAGCAAGCAAACCGTTGTCAACGCATTGTTAACAAAGGTATTAGTATTTTATTACAAGGTGAAACGGGTACAGGTAAAGAGGTTTGGGCGCGCGCGTTGCACGATAGCAGTGATCGTGCTGATAAGCCCTTTATTACATTAAATTGTGCCGCGATTCCCAAGTCTTTAATTGAAAGTGAATTATTTGGTTATAGTGCAGGTACATTTACTGGCGGATTAAAAACAGGAAAAATGGGTAAGATACAAGCCAGTAGTGGCGGTACATTATTTCTTGATGAAATCGGTGATATGCCACTAGAGTTGCAGGCTAGTTTATTACGTGTATTGGCAGAAAGTGAAATTATTCCATTGGGTGAAGTACAACCAATACAAGTTAGCTTAAATGTGATTTGTGCAACGCATCGTGATTTAAAAGAATATGTCGGGCGTGGCGAGTTTAGAGAAGATCTTTATTATCGAATTAGTGGTTTTCAGGTAAGTTTACCTAGTCTTCATGCAAGAGAAGATAAGTCACTATTGGTTGAAAAAGTATTACATATGTTATGCCTTGATGAAGGCGAAACGGATGAGATTTTTATTGATGAAGCCGCAATGTCAGTGTTATGTCAGTACCATTGGCCGGGTAATATTCGTCAGTTAAAAAATGTATTGCAGTATGCCTTATGTATGCGTGATGGTAATTTGATTACAGCCGATGAATTACCCGATGAAGTCTTTGCAAGTGAACCGATTGTTAAAACAAGTGCAGAGACTCCATTTCCTGCGCCTTTACGAGTGTTGCCATTGAGTAATAGTGAAGTAAAACTTTCTGAGAAAGAAGAACTCGAACATATTTTAGAGCAGCATCGTTGGGTGGTCACTCGTGCGGCAAAAGCGATGGGTGTGAGTCGATCAACATTGCATCGTAAAATTAAGAAATATGGTTTGTTAGAAAATCAATATGCCTTAGAAGCCGATAAATAACGTTTTATTTCTGTATGCCTGCGTCTGTACCTGTTTTGAGGGCGCGCCCTTTCTACTTTTTTAAAACCAAACACCCATAAAAAAGCACGCCCAAAGGCGTGCTAAACGTTGACACAACGTGAGAGGCAGTTGTGCACTATATTTCTTTTCGTTTCATTTGATCAGAAATATAATCAGCTTGTCGAATGGCTAATGCCACAATGGTTAAAGTCGGGTTTTCTGTACCACTAGTGGTGAATTGACTGCCATCCGAGATAAACAGGTTTTTAATATCGTGGGCTTGTCCCCAGCGGTTCACTACACCATCTCTGGCGTGTTCACTCATTCGGTTTGTTCCCATATTATGACTTGCAGGGTACGGCGGAAGATTATTGATTTTAGTCGCGCCGATAGAATCAAATAACTCTTTCGAGCGATCGTAGGCATGGTTACGCATACGAGTATCATTAATATGATCTGCTTTATACACAACAGGAACAGGTAAACCATATTGGTCTTTTTCTGTTTTATGCAGTGTGATGTTGTTGGATTCAACGGGCATGTCTTCACCACAAATCCAAAAGCCAGCCATGTTTTCATAGTTTTCTAACGAGTTTGCGAGTTCTCGTCCCCATCCGCCTTGGCCAGGATTTAAAAAGGCAGACATAAATGGTAAACCAAGATGCAGTATTTCTAATTCATAACCTGCGAGGTGGCCGCGTTTAGGATCGTTGTCTTTCCATTCATGCACAATGCCAGGTACTACAGTACTTTTGTACATATGCACGGGTTTATCAAATTCTCAGCATATACACCACCCGTGGTATGCGTCATATAGTTTTGACCCACTTGACCCGAAGAGTTGGCTAGGCCGTCGGGGAACATGGATGAGGCTGAGTTGAGTAACATGCGAGGTGATTCAATCGAGTTACCAGCAACGGCAACAACACGTGCTTTTTGTAAATGTTGGTTACCATCTTTATCGGCATATAAAACGCCTGTCACTTTACCCGCTTTATTATGCTCGATACGTAGTACCATTGATTCTGGACGGACTTCAACATTCCCAGTTTTTTCTGCATTGGGAATTTCTGTGTACATGGTTGACCATTTTGCGCCAATGCGGCAGCCTTGCATACAAAAGCCATTGACTTGACAAGGGGGGCGACCGTCACGCGGTTTGGTGTTAATTGCAAGATTTGCTTGCTCACATTCTGCACCAATACGTTTAGCACCTTCGGCGACGACTTTATAGTGGCTACTCTTACCGTGATAAGGCATGCCTGTTGCTTCTGTTCCACATACGCCCATTTTGCTTTCAGCTTTAACGTAATAAGGTTCCATTTCTTTGAGCGTAATCGGCCAATCTAAAACGTTTGCACCAGCGACTGTGCCATTGGTTGTTTTCATTTTAAATTCATGTTCTTGGAAGCGCATAGCTACGCCTGCCCAGTGTACCGTAGCACCACCAACACCTTTCACAATCCATGCGGGTAAGTTAGGAAAATCTTTTGCAATTCGTGCTGGGCCTTCAACATAGCGTTTGTCGAGCCAAGAAATTTTGCCAAACATTTTCCATTCGTCATTTTCAATATCGCTCATTTTAAAGCGTTTACCTGCTTCTAATACAACAGAACGAATCCCTTTTTGTGCTAATTCATTGGCTAATGTACCACCGCCAGCGCCAGAACCAATAATGACAACTAAGCTGTCATCATTTAAATCAAATTTTGTAGACATGTGTATTACTCCTCAGCTTAGATCCAATCGTTTTTATCGTAACCGCGGTTGATATAACCGCCTTTTTCCCATGCAGAACCACCAAATCCAAAACGGGGCCACAACTCTTCGTTGTTGTAAATTCCCATCATGAGTGCGCCTTTAATCTTTTGGAAAAAAGCTGAAGATTCTAATTTTTTTAATACGATGACACGATCAGATTCATTTTTTATTTTTGTGTAGTTTTTATTAAATAAAGCGATAGAGGTTTTATCTAAATCATTAACGCCCTCAGATAATAGTTTCATGAGGTCGTTGTTGTTCTCTGCTTCTAACGCCATGGGAGACATTACTTGTGTGTAATATTTGTCTTCTAGAGTATCGTGAGGGTAAATGTCACGTGCTAGTTTGAGTAGTGTAACGTTAGCGTTAGCGCCTATTTTTTCAGCGGCGACGCTATCTAATGAAAATAGCCCCCCACTAATAACAACAGCGGATGTACCTAATGCGACAGCGCCAGCATTCGATAAAAATTTTCGACGATCCATTTTAAGTCCTCTTTTTGTTTATTGTTATTGACAGTTATGTTTTTTAAAATAGTGTTGATTTTTATGGTTAGTGCTATGTAAATTTTAGTTAAAAGACTGGCTTAATAGTGTATCTATATATTTGCTCATTGATGAATCTAAGCTATCAAGCATTTCTAAAACAAAGTCTTCGCCTTCTTTATTAAATAATTGGGCAAGAGAAGTATGTTTGTTGCCTTTAATAAAAGGTTCTAGATTGCACGTTTTATAAAAAGAATTAGAAATATCCCACATGGCAGGTAAGTCACCGTCACACAAAATAACGGCATGCATTAAAATTGCCATATCGCTACCATCTGCTCGTGTTAGAGGGTCGGTTATTTTTTTCCAACGTTGAGCGGTACCTACTAATTTTTGATTGCCAATGACAATATTAAAATCGCCATCACAGAAAGCCCCATCAATTGAGGAGCAATGGCTTTGTATTTTGTAATTAGCAAGCCACTGCATAATCGCATCGCAAATTATGTGGTAACTATCTTTGATATTTAATTGTTTTCTTTTGCATTTAATCACTAATGAAAGATTAATAAATCCTTCGCTTTGTGGCGTGAGCTCCCCGCCTGTGCTTCTGGCAACAACAGGCCAGCCTAGCGTTTCACAAAATCGACACGCTTCTGCATAATGCTCGCGGTGCGTGGCACTTTTGGGAACGACTAAGGCCTGCTGGCTGCGCCATAAGGCGTACCCCGATGATATCTCACCAGTTAATACTTGATCTAGTAAATGTTGCTCAAGATCAAGACCTGCTTGAATATTCATCGGTGTAGGGATCTTTATTTTGCTCATAGATCCATAGTCAACATAGTGAGCAGGGTTATTCACTTTCTATTTCCTGACAAAGATCAGACAAGAAATCAGCGGCAGGACCACCATCAATACCGCGATGGTCAAACGTGAGTGATAAGCCCATCATTCTTTTTTCAACGATTTGTCCTGCTTCGGTAGCTAATTCGGTATAGGTTTCTCCAATACCAAGAATAGCAAGTTGAGGTAGGTTAATGATCGGTGTAAAAAAGCGTACTCGGCTACGACCAATATTGCTTAATGTAAAAGTACCACCACGCATCTCAGAAACGGTTAGGCTTCCTGATTTTGCTCTGCTGAGAACATCTTTTCGTGCGACAGCTCTTTCTTGTAGTTCTTTTTGGTCTGCGGAAAATAGGGCAGGAGCCATTAATTTTCCGCCAGGTAAGCCAATGGCAAAGCACAAGTCGATATTACGACAAATGCGAATTTCACCTTCTTCAATGCGTCCGTTCATTGTTGGGTGTTTTTTTAACGTTTTAATAAGGTAGTCGGCGAGTAAGTCTTCAATAGAAATTTTGATTCCTTGCTCAGCCATTTTTTCTTTGCGTAACCACATGTTGTCAACTGAACACACTGCATGGTGTGTGAGTTGCGCAGCCTCGTCGAGGCTGCGTCTCATGTTGTTTGCAATCATTCCTCGTAATCCTTTAAGAGGAGTTACCTTGATTACTTCTGTATCTGTCATGTGAACTCCCTAGCTAAAAGTTACCCGATAGTGGCAACTTTATCGCCTTTAGCAACGATTTCATCGGCATCTTTTATTATGGCGAGTGTGCCGCTGGCAGGTGCTAAAAGTTCATATTGAATCTTTTCAACCATAAGCTCAGCGATCACATCATTTTCTGATACTGAGGCGCCATTACTGGCTAGCCATGATGTGATTACGGCTTCTGAGTCTTCTTCCCAAAGGTCTAGGGGTACGATTACATCTGTTGTCATTTTTATACTTCCTTCATTGTGTTATATGCGGCAATAATTTTTTCTGGGCTTGGTAGTGCCCATTGTTCCATTGGCCGAGTAAATGGAATTGGAATGTCTGGGTAGGCGACACGTTGTGGCGCGGCTTTTAGTGGAATACCTGCTTCTGCAACCGTTGCGATAATTTCGCCCGTCATGCCGTAGCTATGATAATCTTCATCAACAACAATCAGGCGACCTGTTTTTTTCACGGATTCGATAATTGCTTCGCGATCAAGTGGAACCAGTGAACGAAGGTCGATGACTTCTGCGCTAACACCTTGTTCAGCGAGTGTGCGAGCAGCTTTAAGGCCGTAGTGCACGCCAGATGTAATACCTACGATAGTGACATCTGTCCCTTCGCGAGTAACTACCGCTTTACCGAGAGGCACTTCATAATCCCCTTCGGGTACATGCACAATGGCGTCTTTTTCTGTGCCTAACCAACCCATGCCCTGTAAGGCTTTGTGAAACATAAATACCACTGGGTTTGGATCGCGAATAGCGGCAATCATCATGCCTTTCGCATCATAGGCATTAGAGGGTGCGACTACTTTCATTCCTGGTAAGTGAGCAAATGTTGCATGAACACACTGAGAGTGTTGACCACCATCAGAATATCCACCACCTGTTGAGGTCATCAGTACCATAGGCACTGTGACATTACCGCCAGAAAAATAGGTGTTTTTTGCCATCATATTGTAAATAGCATCAAAACAAACGCCGAAGAAATCAACGAACATGAGTTCTACAACGGGCTTCATGCCGTCAGATGCAGCGCCAACAGCGGCGCCAATAAAGGCGGTTTCTGATATGGGCGTATCGCGTACACGTTCGGCTCCAAACTCTTCATGCAAACCTCTGGTGTTACCAAAAACGCCACCAAGTTCACCGATGTCTTCACCCATTACAAATACTTTTTCATCGGTGCGCATTTCTTGAGAAATAGCCTCAGCCATGGCGCGCGCGATGGTTAATTTACGTTCTTTTTCTGTTACTTCTGTCATTTTTATCTCCTAATTCTTGGCCCTGAATGGTCTGTCTTCATCATTTTTATTTAGACAAATACTTTTTCCATTGCTTCTTCTGGCTCAGGGTACTCACTGTCTCGAGCAAACTGTATGGCTTCATCAACAATGGCATGAGCTTCTTTAGCGAGTTGTGCATCGTCGTCGTCACTCCAGTTGTAAACTTCGGCAAGGCGTTCTTTCATTAAAGGAATAGGGTCTCTTTTTTGAAGGGCTTCTTTTTCGCCATCTGGACGATAGGTTTCGCCATCACCCATAAAGTGACCTGCAAGGCGTGAAGTTTCAATTTCGATGAGCGTGGGGCCTAAACCGCTACGCGCACGTTCTATTGCTAGGCCTACGGTTTTAAAGATAGCAATAGGGTCATTGCCTTCAATAAATTCACCGGGCATACCGTATGATGATGCGCGATCAGAGTTTCTTTCAACGGCAGTACTTGCGCGTTTAGAAACAGATATTCCCCATGAGTTATCTTCGATAATAAAAATAACGGGTAGCTTCCATACGCCAGCCATATTTAAGGCTTCATGAAAGGCGCCTTGGTTGGCGGCTCCTTCGCCCAAGTAGGCAACAGCAACACCGCTTTTCTTTTGCATGACTCGCGATAATGCAGCGCCAACAGCAGGGCCAACACTTTGGCCAATAATGCCTGAGCATGAAAAATTCACGTCGGCATCAAAGATATGCATGTGTCCACCGCGGCCACCGCTAAGTCCTGTTTTTTTACCAAAAATTTCTGCAGCCATGGCCTTGAGGTTAACCCCTTTAGCGATGGCAACGTGGTGAGGACGGTGTGTTGAGGTAACCACATCCTCTGCGTTTAGGTGAGCGCAAACGCCTACTGCGCATGGCTCCTGTCCATTAGATAGGTGCATTTCGCCTGGTATAGGGCCATTAGCCATATTGAAGGCAGGGCTTTTCCCTTCCATATAAATCTTCTCGATGGCCTCTTCAAAGAAGCGGCTTACGAGCATGTGTTTATACATCCATTTTTCTTGTTCTTGGCTAGGTATCATTTCAAGCTCCAAAATAATCAATACTGTTTAACAACCCAATAACATCTGACATTAAAAAGGCAATTGCTATGCTGTGTCGGTAGAAAATTGCAAGCCTTGTGCCATAAACTTAAGGTGTTGATTTTTAAGGGTTTTATTGTATTTTTCGGGTTTATCTCTATTTGCTTACTTCAGGCTGACGCAATTTTGCGACACTCTGTTGCAGCTGCGTGTCGTTATTAGATGGGGGCGTTGAGCGCTAGCGCGCGTGTTCAGTTTGTAGGGGCGGGCTTGTTTGGGGAGGGGATGATATTGCGTAATAGCCGTGTGGTTTGTTGTGGCTTATTGCAGCTATTTTTAAGGGGGATAACAAAGCTACCTTATTTGGGGGGGGCGAGATAGCTTTGTTATCCATAATTGCTGTGTTGTTAGTGTGATACTTTTGCCTCAATAATAGAGAGCGTGGATGAGGTGTCTGTTATGGTTTCGAGTACAAATCCTGCTTTATTTAATAATGCGCCAAACTCTTTTGCATCGCGTTCCTGTCCTCCCCAAGTCATTAGAAATGCTTCTAGGTCTTTTGAAAAATGAGGTTCGTTATTCATGGGAACAACGGCGTCAATGATGTAGAGAGTGCTGGAGGAGGTCATTGAGTTTTTAATGCTACTCAATATTTTGCAGCAATCATCATCATTCCAATCATGTAGTATGCGTTTTAAAAAATAAGCGTCAGCGCCTACAGGAATTTTTTTGAAGAAATCACCGCCCACTTTGTCAAATCGAGAGTGCAGTTCGGGAGTGTCATCCATGTTTATGGCATCGCGAACAATTTGTGGTTGATCAAAAAGAGTGCCGTTTGCTCTAGGGTTTCTTAATAAAATTTCTTTTAAAAACCCACCGTGACCACCGCCAATATCTACAATAGATTTTGCATTTTTTAAATCACAGTTGTCGGCTATTATCGGGTTTTCAAGCTCCGCATAATTATGCATGGCTTTAGAAAACTGTTCGCCTTCATCTGTTTTTTCATCAAGATATTCAAAAATGCCTTTTCCAAAAAGATCGTTGTAAGCATCTTCCCCTGTTTTTATACAATGCTCTAGGTGTCCGTAGGCTTCCCACATTGATTTTGTGACCATGTGTGCGGCGTCGCGAATCGATCCTTCCTGATGTGTGCTGATAGCATCGGATAGCGGTGTGGCAATAAAAATACCCTTGTCGGTTTCTTGAAATATTTTATACGAAGCCAGTAGACGCATTAGTCGATAAAGGCGATCTTCATTGAGTAATGTGCGTTTGGCAATTTCACTAATCAATGTGCCATTTTGTGCAACGTAATCGGCAATGCCAAATTTTGCTGCGACGTGAATGGCTCTCGATATAGTGAATCCCCAATAGAGCTCGTTAATTTTTTGAGTAGGGCAAGCTTCAGATGATGACATAGTATTTAATCATGTCGAGGTGACATGCTCCTTGATATTATGACTCGTTGTGTTTTATTTATTTTATGTTTATGGATATTACGCAAAATATAAGCCATTTTTTAAGCTGTTGTTTTATATGAAATTATTATTTTGGATAAAAGTAATAAAAATGTAACTGAATCAGGATGCATCAGCTTTGGCACAGTTTGTAACAGTGGTTGATTATGTGTTTTGGGGCTAATTAGATGGTGTTTTATTGGTGCATTGTTACAATGTGTGATGCTTGTTGAGAGGTGTTTCCTATAGTGAATGAAGCATATAAACCTGTGAAAATAACGAGGCCATGGTTAGTATGATTGCAGAACGTATATTGTTAACCGTTTTTCCCTTACTCGTTATTGTGAGTGTGGGATATATTTACGCGAGAAAATCAGCAAAAAATAAATCAGTCGACTTACAATCGGCAAATGCAGCGAATATAGATATTTTTATTCCCGCATTGTTATTTTCTGTTTTATCTGCAGAATCATTTGAGTTTACGTCTTATGGCCCTTTGGCGCTCGCGGCCGCAGCTATTGTGTTGGGTTCTGGTTTGGTGTTATTGCCTTTCTGTCATTTTTTGGGTGTGAATAAAAAAACATTTTTACCACCTATGATGTTTAATAATAGTGGCAATTTAGGTTTGCCATTGGCGGTGTTAGCGTTTGGTCAAGAGGCATTACCTGCGGCAGTGGTTTTATTTATTGTTGAAAATATTTTGCACTTTACGCTGGGTGTCTATGTATTAAATCGAAAGACACCTTTGCTATCTGTATTAAAAATGCCAATGATCTTGGCAACATTTTTAGGCTTGTGTTGGAGTTATTTTTCCTTGCCTGTATATCCTGCTGTTCGTACGGCGATTGACATGCTGGGTCAAATAGCAATTCCTCTCATGCTGTTTGCATTAGGAGTGAGAATGGTAGGTGTTAATTTTTCACACTGGAAAATAGGCATGATAGGCGCATTGCTATGTCCGCTCAGTGGTGTGTTGATTGCATTGTTATTGTTGTCGTTTTTTTCTTTCGATACACAACAAGAAAAATATTTGTTGCTGTTTTCTATATTGCCGCCTGCCATTTTAAATTACATGGTGGCTGAACGTTTTCAGCAAGAACCAGAGCATGTTGCTGCTATTGTGTTAATCGGTAATATGGCAAGTGTGTTAATTGTGCCAGCGGCATTGTTTTTTATTTTATAGTTTTTCAGTTGTGGTTGATGCAAATGACGTTTGCATTAGGGCGTGAAATAAACGCTAAAGAATAAATGAATTCAGGTGCTGTGACGTGTTTTTTTTGGAAGGGCTATCGAGAGGAATACACTCCCCGCTGGTGGCCGCAATAAACGACAGCACCCGCAGGAAGTGTGAATGTAAACTACTTATACTGCAGCTTTTGCTTTAGCACGGTATGCGTGTAGTAGAGGTTCTGTGTAGCCGCTAGGTTGTACAGTGCCTTCAAATACAAGTGCGCATGCAGATTCAAATGCAATGCCGTCAAAGTTTGGTGCCATTGGTGTGTAAGCGCTGTCGTGTGCGTTTTGCTCATCAACAACGTTAGCCATACGCTTCATGGTTTCCATTACTTGCTCTTTTGTGCAAATGTTATGGCGTAACCAGTTAGCAATATGCTGGCTAGAAATACGCAGTGTTGCACGGTCTTCCATAAGGCCGACATTATTAATGTCAGGTACTTTTGAGCAACCTACGCCTTGATCAATCCAACGTACCACATAGCCTAAAATACCTTGTGCGTTATTATCTAACTCAGCTTGAATCTCTTCGCTAGTTAGTGAGTAGTCGCCTAGCATTGGTGGCGTTAGAATATCGTCTAGGTTTGCACGTTCTCTTGAAAGCAATTCTGTTTGACGTTCACGTACGCTCATTTCATGGTAGTGAGTAACGTGTAATGTGGCTGCAGTGGGTGAAGGTACCCATGCGCAGTTTGCACCTGCTTGTGGATGCGCTGCTTTTGTTGCCATCATTTGTGCCATTTCGTCAGGCTTAGGCCACATGCCTTTACCGATTTGTGCATGACCCGGTAAGCCACACTCTAAACCAATATCAACGTTCCAGTTTTCATATGCACCAATCCACGATTGTAGTTTGATCATTTCTTTAGGCAGTACAGGGCCTGCTTCCATTGAGGTATGCATTTCATCACCAGTGCGATCTAAGAAGCCAGTGTTAATAAATACAAGGCGTTCTTTCACGGCGCGGATACATTCTTTTAGGTTTACAGTGGTGCGACGCTCTTCATCCATTACACCAATTTTCATGGTGAAACGCGGTAAGCCTAAAATATCTTCTACGCGATTAAATAGCGTGTTGCTGAAAGCCACTTCTTCAGGGCCGTGCATTTTTGGTTTTACAATGTAAATGCTTTTGGTGCGGCTGTTATTGATCGCGTTACCATCTTTAAAGTCGTGCATGGCGCATAGGGTAGTGAATAATGCATCCATAAAACCTTCAGGGATTTCGTTACCTTCAGCGTCTAAGATGGCATCGGTTGTCATCAAGTGACCCACGTTACGGACTAATAGTAAGCTGCGGCCATGTAGTGTTACTGCTTGTCCGTCTTTGCCTTGGTACTGGCGATCAGGATTTAATGCGCGGGTCAGAGTCTTGCCATTTTTCTCAAAAGTTTCAGCAAGATCGCCTTTCATTAAGCCTAACCAGTTACGGTAAGCCACTGATTTATCTTCGGCATCAACTGCGGCAACAGAGTCTTCACAGTCTTGAATAGTACTGATTGCAGATTCGATAACGACATCGCTCACACCTGATGGGCTCATTTTGCCAATAGGGTGGTCACGGTTAATGTGCAGTTCGATGTGTAAATCGTTGTTGCTAAATAGTAATACTTGAGGTGCAGCAAGCTCGCCAGTGTAGGCAACAAATTGCTCAGTGTTTGCTAGTGTTGCGGTTTGACCGTTGCTAAGTGTCATTGTTAATGCCACTGTATCGCCTTGGGTCAATTGGTATTCTGTAACATCCGAATGGCTAATGTTATTTTCTAGAGGCATGGCTTTATCTAAAAAGCTCGCCGCTGTTGCAATAACGCGTGAGCCACGACGCTCATTAAAACCGCCGCTGCGCTCATACCCTTCGTCTTCTGCGATGGCATCAGTTCCGTATAGTGCATCATAAAGGCTGCCCCAGCGTGCATTGGCTGCGTTTAAGCTAAAGCGGGCATTGTTAACAGGAACCACTAATTGAGGGCCAGCAATGCGGGCAATTTCGTCATCAACGTTTTCGGTGGTAACAGAGAATTTTTCGCCTTCTTCTACTAAATAGCCAATCTCTTTTAGGAATGTTTTATAGGCGTCGGTATTTAAGCCGTTAGGATTGGCATTGTGCCATGCATCGATTTGGCTTTGTAAGTCTTCACGTTTTGCTAGCAGGGCTTTGTTTTCAGGTGCTAGGTCTTGTACTAACTGGCTAAAGCCAGCCCATATTGCATCTGCGTTTACCGATAAACCGGGTAATATTTCATCGTTAAGTAGTTGATCTAATATTGTCGAAACTTGTAGGCCATTTTTGTTGATATATTGGCTCATAGGAGTAATACCTGTTTTATTTCTTGTTTAAAGAGAGGGTAGATTATTAGTGGTACGCATATATACCTAAATAACGGTGGGTCATACCAGCGGCTATTTTATAATAATATTCATTCTAAGGTAAGCGTTTGGTTTTTAATCATTTTATGTTTATCAGGTTGTATTGCGGATTTGCTTGGCTAGTGAGCTATTCAGGGAATGCTGGAGAAAGCGGAGTGAGCTTATTCCCATATTTCTCGTAGTGGCTCGCCAAAGTCATCGTAGATGATTTTCTTTTTGGGTTTGTCGGGGGATGCTTTCTTTGTGCCGTGTTGTTTGGACTTTTTGCGTTCATCCAGTGCGTTGACTTCGTCTAGCAATGGTGTGCGGGTTTGCTTTTCCGTGTTAAATGGAATGGCACTATTGATGTTGACTCCAATATCTTTGCCGCTGGCGCCTTGCTCTATGTCTTTAATTTCGCCGCCCGAAGAGATAAAGCGATTGATTTCATCATCGAGCTCTTGGCGAATTTGCTTTTTTGTTTTTACTTTAATCATAGAGTAAATATAGCTCTTACGTGTGTAAAGACAACTTGTGATTGGCTGGGCTAAGGGTTTGTACACCAGAGAGATTAACAATTAATTCGGTGAGTTCGTTCCATGTATCAGCATTACGCAGGCCTTTAATGGCTTTATCGATACCATTGGCTTGGCGTATAAGCGATGTGAGTTGTGGTGTGCGTAGGCGTTTAATGGCTTGCTGCACTAATGATTGTCGGTTATCCCATACGCCTGCATTTTTTGCAGCCCACTGGAAGTTTTGCCCTTGTTCGCAGGATTGTGCAATGGCAAGGAGTACGCGAATTTCTCGTGCCAGCGCCCACAGAACAGTAATGGGTTCGGTGCCTTCTGATTTTAAGCCAGTTAGGTGCTTTACCGCACCGCGAGCATCACCCAGTAAAGCTTTATCGACTAAGCCGAATACATCGTAACGTGCGCTATCGGCTACGGCATTGGCGACAAGCTCGGGGGATAGCCACTCGTCATTAGCCAGTAATTTGAGTTTTTCAATTTCTTGATGAGCTGCGAGTAGGTTTCCTTCGATACGGGAAGCCAAGAGTTCAATGACTTGGCTGTCGGCTTTAAGCCCTGCCTGTTGTATTCGTTGCCCTAACCAGCGAGGTAGTTGAGCGGCATTGATTGGCCAAATAGGAATCCAATAACCTGCTTTTTCTATTTGCTTTACCCATTTAGAGCGTTGTGTGCCACTGTCGAGTTTGGGGGTAACAATAATGAGTAGGTTGTCATCACTGATGTGTTCAAGGTATTGGCAGATAGTTTTACTGCCTTCTGTACCTGGCTTGCCGTTTTCTATTCGCAGTTCGATAATTTTTTTATCATCGAAAAGTGACATGTTATTTGCAGATGATAGGAGTTGTGCCCATTCAAATTGTTTATCAACATGATGGCGTTCTCGTTCAGTAAAGCCATTGTTTCTTGCTGCTTGTCGAATGGCATCGCAGGCTTCTTGTACCAGTAATGTTTCGTCGCCGCTCACTAAATAAACAGGCGCTAATGCGCCTTTTAGTGTTTTGGCTAATTGATCACTACGTAGTTTTGCCATCGAATAATTTACTGTGTGTTAGCGTTATTACGATTAATAAAGTTAACACGTAATAAAATTTGTCTGGCAACTTGGCGAACCATTTCTTTACGTAATGCCTGCTCTTCTTTATCGGCACTGTTGATCGCATTCTGGTCAAATGTGAAATAGCGTTCTAAGTCTGCGCGGGATTCTTTGATTAATGGAGTGCCTGCATTGTTAAAAATTTCGTAGGAAACAGATAGAGATAATTGATACTGCGTAGTTTGTGCTTGATCATTCACCGATGCTCTACGACGCTCAAAGTATTCGTCACCTAGCACGAGTTGAATATCGGCTTCGGCAGCATTGGTTAGCGCTTGTTTATTGCTGAGCATTTGATTAATTTGCTCGTATACTTTACCTGTAGCCGATGCGAGATAAATTGATTGCTGAATATCTAGCCCTGCATCACTACCGCGTAAACGCCATCCGCAAGCGGATAACAGTGAAAGAGATAGTGTAAGTATCATTAGATAGGCTATTTTTTTCATTGTTTTTCCTGCTTTTTAACGAGTATGGATATAATTAATTGGCAACGATATTAACAAGCTTGCCAGGCACAACAATAACTTTACGCACTGTGTTGCCATCGGTAAATTTCTTTACATTGTCGTTTGCTAATGCCATTGCTTCAAGGTCTTCGTTACTGATGCCATTGGCGACGTCTAGTTTTGTACGTACTTTACCATTTACTTGAATTACGATGGTGATACTGGCTTTTACAAGGGCAGCTTCATCAACGGTAGGCCATGCTTGGTCAATAATATTGCTGTCGTGTCCGAGGGCTTCCCATAGGGTATGGCCGATATGTGGCGCCACGGGTGCAAGTAATATAATAGCTGCTTCAATGGCTTCACGTTCAACCGCTAGATTTTCAGGCGTGCTGCGATCGGCGCAACGATTGACTTCATTCATCAATTCCATGACAGCGGCAATAGCGGTATTAAATTGTTGGCGTACACCATAATCATCACTGACTTTTGCGATGGTTTCATGGGTTTTACGACGCAGGTCTTGCTGTTGTTGTGCAAGGCCGTTGGTAGTAAGTGGTGCAGGCGTACCCGCTTGAATATGTGAATATACGGTTTTCCATAAGCGGCGTAAAAAGCGGCTGGCACCTTCTACACCCGAGTCGCTCCACTCTAATGTTTGTGTGGGTGGTGCGGCAAACATGGTAAATAAGCGAACGGTATCGGCACCGTATAAATTAACGGCAGTTTGTGGGTCAACGCCATTATTTTTTGATTTTGACATTTTGGTTGTGCCGCCAATTTCGACACGTTCACCTGTGCTGGCTAAGGTGGCAGAAATGGGTTTGCCTTTGTCATCTTTTTCTAAAGTGATGTCGGCGGGGTTAAACCATGTGGTACTGCCATCGTCGTTTTTACGGAAATAGGTTTCGGCTAATACCATGCCTTGGCATAGCAAGCTTTTAAACGGCTCGTCGCAATCAACTAGGCCTTCATCACGCATGAGTTTATGAAAGAAGCGGGCATAGAGTAAATGTAATATCGCATGCTCGATTCCGCCAACGTATTGGTCAACAGGTAACCAGTAGTTAGTTTTGCTGGGGTCTAGCATGGCACCTTCTAAGTTAGAACAAGTGTAGCGCGCGTAATACCACGACGATTCCATAAAGGTATCAAAGGTGTCGGTTTCGTGTTCTGCATTTTGGCCATTAATGGTTGTTTTACGCCATTCAGGGTCGGCTTTAATCGGTGATTGCACGCCATCCATCTGTACGTCTTCGGGCAGTAAAACGGGTAGTTTCTCAAAGGGTACGGCAATTTCGCCGCCTTTAGGTAGGTTAAGCATGGGGATAGGCGTACCCCAGTAACGTTGGCGAGAAACGCCCCAATCACGTAAGCGATAATTGGTGGTGACTTTGCCTTTGCCTAATGATTCTAGTTTTTTTGCAATGGCACTAAACGCTTGTTTGAAATCTAAACCGTCAAACTCACCCGAGTGAACACATAGGCCTTTGTCAGTAAATGCGGCTTGTGTGATATCGCATGTGGCATCGCCTTTGGGGGCAATCACTTGGGTAATCGGCAAATCAAATTTTTGTGCAAATTCAAAATCACGTTCATCGTGAGCGGGTACTGCCATGACAGCGCCAGAGCCGTAATCCATTAATACATAGTTGGCTACCCAGATTGCCACAGGTTCGCCTGTGATGGGGTGAGTAGCAGTTAAGCCTGTATCAAGACCGAGTTTTTCAACAACAGACATATCTGCTTCTGATACAGATTGTTTTTTGCAGGTACTAATAAATGTAGCTAGTTCGCTATTGTTTTCAGCTAATGCAAGTGCAATAGGGTGTTCTGCTGCGATACTGACATAGGTGACGCCCATTAAGGTATCGGGGCGTGTCGTGTAAACATCGAAGCTGTTGATGTTATTGATGGGATTCGCTAAATCAAACGTAATTTCAATGCCGCGTGATTTACCAATCCAGTTACGCTGCATGGTTTTTACTTGCTCAGGCCATTGGGGTAGCTGGTCAAGTGACGAGAGTAATTCGTCAGCGTAGTCGGTAATTTTAATAAACCATTGTGGTATTTCTTTGCGCTCTACTACGGCACCTGAGCGCCAGCCTTTACCGTCAATAACTTGTTCGTTGGCAAGTACGGTGTGGTCAACAGGATCCCAATTAACGGTGGCCATTTTTTTGTACACCAAGCCTTTTTCATAAAGGCGTGTAAAAAACCATTGTTCCCATTTGTAATAACTTGGCTGACAGGTGGCTAATTCACGTGTCCAATCAAAGCCAAAGCCTAACGAGTTGAGCTGTTCTTTCATGTACTCAATATTGCTATAAGTCCATTTGGCAGGCGCGGTATTGTTTTGAATGGCGGCGTTTTCGGCAGGTAAACCAAACGCATCCCAGCCCATAGGGTGCAATACATTTTTACCCTGCATACGTTGGTAGCGTGAAATAACATCAGTAATAGTGTAGTTACGCACATGCCCCATGTGTAATTTTCCACTGGGGTAGGGGAACATAGCCAAGCAATAGAATTTTTCTTTGCTGGTGTCTTCGGTAACTTCAAAGCAACGATGTTCTTTCCAGTAGGTTTGGGCGGTGGTTTCTACTGTTGACGGATGGTATTGTTCTTCCATTGGTGCTACTTGCCTTAATTAAGTGAGTCAAAAAACGAATAGGCAATTATAGAGCTTAAGCGCGGCGATTGTTATAGAAAATAAGCGGATTTAATCAAATGATGTTAAGCACACTCCTGAAAACCTTATTATTACCCCCTGCAATGCAAATTTTTATGATTTTAGGCGGGTTATTGGTATGGAAATACGCACGTAGAGTGGCTGTTGTCAGTATTGCTTGTGGTTTATTGAGTTTGTGGCTGTTGTCACTACCTGTAGTCAGTGCCTATTTACACCATAATTTGGAATCGCCTTTTATGGCCGAGCGTATGGGAGCCGTATATAACACGCCAGCTCAAAAACAGCGGCCAGAAGGTGCCCAAGTAGTTGTTGTGCTGGGTGCGGGTCGACATTATGGGGCGACAGAATATGGGGGTGATACGGTCAGCCATAGCGCGTTATGGCGATTACGTTATGGGGGTATGTTGGCTAAACGTTGGCATTTACCCGTGATTGTATCTGGCGGTAATGTACGGCCTTTTGATGTGGTGTCTGAGGCAGAGATGGGCGTAAATTTTTTACGTAACGAGTTGGGAATAGAGCAAGCATGGCCTGAGCAACATAGCCGTAATACATGGGAAAACGCATTGCTAACAAAAGCACTGTTAGATAAAAAGGGATTGTCTAACGTTGTTTTGGTGACTCACGCCTATCATATGCAGCGAGCTATGTTTGCATTTCAACAGGCAGGTATTGAGCCTATTCCCATGCCAACAGGTTTTGTTTCTCACCAAGCAAAATCAACGTATTGGTTGCATTGGTTACCTTCGGCTTCAGCGTTGCAGCGTAGTTATTTGGCGTTGCATGAATATATGGGTTTGCTCTTTTATAGGATGAAGTAGCTCGTATATTTTCTATATTGATCTGTTTTGGTGCGAAATTTCGATAAGATTGGTTAAAATAGCGGTAAAAACTTGGTGCGAGATTTGCTCTAGTAGATATACACCGTTGTGTTAATTAACAAAAGTAAAAATGTAAAAACATGAAGAAAGAACCTCTTGTAGCCTCTAGTATGGCCACTAATACTAACGATGTTGCTGTGATCGTTTCTGGCGAATCATCAGTGCATACTGATCTGAGTTATTCATTAGACGAGCATCATGTTGTTGCTGAATATCATTTACGGCTTTCGGCGCTAGTACTTATTAAACAGCTTATGCACTTATGTCGCGACATTCAAAAACATCGTGGTTTGGGAATGGGGCTGCTGGCGGGTAATGAAGAATTTGCTGCGCCATTTGATGTTTTGCAAAAACAAATGGCACGGCGCATATATTTATTGTCTGCATTTTCTCGTGATATGGCCGCGCCTTTTAGTCATGTATTTACGCATAGTGATATGGGAAAAATTAACGAAGCGTGGGCTACGATCAGAGAAGGCTGGTATGACGATTCGGTATTAGAAAATTTTCAATTTCATAATTATTTTGTTGAACAGCTATTACAAATGGTAACGGCGTTAACGCATCGCTTGAAGTCTGATGCAGCCACGCCGACGTATTTATTTAACGAAACATCTGCCGAGGTTACGCAGCAAGATGAATTGCTCGTTTTTATTTGTGGGCAACTGCCTAAAATGATCGAGTATTTAGGTATGGTAAGAGCATTGGCGTCTCATTCCGCAACAGTTGGTCACCATATTGAAGATCATGATAAAAAATTAAAATACTTGTGCCAGTGTGTACAAGCAGAAAAACTACAAATGATTCGTGTTGCAGAGCAATTGCATCACACGATGGGTTCTACTTTACCTGCGTTGTTGGTATTGCAAACTTATGGTTTTAAGGTCGATGCATTTGTCGATAAAGTGACACAGCAAGTGATTGGTCAAGAGAAGATT
Source organism: Candidatus Endobugula sp. (assembly GCA_965225895.1). GTDB lineage: Bacteria > Pseudomonadota > Gammaproteobacteria > Pseudomonadales > Cellvibrionaceae > Endobugula. Next base: position 1,773,385 of record CBDDBR010000011.1, on the reverse strand, counting down.
TGTTTATCCAGTGATACGTTGTTTTCAATGGCGACAGAAATTATGGATGTTTATTGGCGTGTGGTTGATGACGGCATTGATGTATTACATCATGCGCAAGATGAAGCGGTTGAACGCTGGTGTGTAAAATAATTGTTATTGTTGATGAACCATTAGCGCATTGTAGAGTCTTACCGCTGCATTGGAATTTTTTAGTACGTATGTTTTCCATTGGTTGTAACAAAAATGAGATATAAGGGAGCTAGAATTCTGTGCCTGAATCAGTAGTGAGTGTATTAGGTGTTGTTGTGGATAGAAAAAATTATGGATTTCAAACGATGGTGTTACGTAATCGTTTAGATATGGATATTAAAGTAGATGTTCGTCATTTGCTGATTAAGAATGAAGTTGTCGTCATTGTAAGAGCGAATGATGCTTATCATCGAACATCTGTCACGAAGAACATTGAGCATATCGCCTTTCAGTTAAAGGATCGTTTTGCCCGAGAAGGACTTGGGTTTTCTATTGTTGAATACGCCGATCGTCATCACAAAGCAGATAGTGCGGTTGAATGGTGGCAGTGGCGCTTTAATTGGGTTGGGCGAACAGCGCTAAGCGGGCAGCGTTACTTATTGTCGCAATCTAAAATAGATGTTATTCAATTGTCATTGCTTAATTCAAACACAGAATTACAGCAAGTCTGTTAGTGAGAGCATTAGGTGGTGAGTAAAAAGTCTGATACTAAAACGCAGTTGATTTTCTGCGTAGGCTGATTAGCCCCATCATACCTAGCAAGCTGAGCACGAGTATGTTCTTCCAACGCATAAATGGTGTTGTTCCCGTCATAGGGATCACACTCCCTTCTATTTGCGTAGCAATAAATTGTTCGCCTTGTACTTGAATATTGCCATTCGGATCAATAATCGCGCTAACGCCATTGTTGGTACCGCGAATAACATAGCGCCCAATTTCCATTGCTCGCATTCTGGCCATTTGAAAATGCTGTAATGGGCCAATAGAGTCACCAAACCAAGCATCATTACTTACCGTGAGTAATACATGTGCTTGGCGTGCTTGTGTGGCTACCAGTGTGGGATAGGCTATTTCGTAGCAAATAGCATTGGCGAGTAAATAATTACCTAATGTTAAAGGTGCTTGTGCAGCAGTGCCTGATGAAATGACTGAAAAAGGTAAGTCAAAAAAAGTAATGAGCCCGCGTATCCAGTCTTCTAAAGGAACGTATTCTCCAAAGGGCACTAAGCGTTGCTTGTGATATATGTTTTCATCATTGTTGCTGCCCATGCTGATAATGCTATTAAAATATTTTTGGCGTTCTGCATCATTGTGAGTGGGTTGATCATAGATGACACCGCTAATCACGGTAGAGTCATGTTGTAATGCTCGCTGTTGTGTTGCTTCAATAAAATCGAGAGAGAGATGATACACATTGTGTAGCGCGCCTTCAGGCCAGATGATCCAGTCTTTCCCCCATAGGGGTTCACTTAATGTGTGTAGGCGCTCGGGAATGATGGTTTGATATTCGGGTGACCAGCGTAAATGTTGGGGAATGTTGGGTTGTACCATTCCTACGCTAATATTGTCATCGATCGCTTGTGTCCATTCTATATTTTGTAATTGCCAACTACTGCCCCAAATACCTGCTACGCACACAAGAGCGAGTAAAGCCTGATGAAGTGATAACTGTCGACAAAAAATAGCAGCAAGGATACAACTTGAAAACACGCTATATAAACTAAGTATCAGTACACCGCCTATGGGCGCCCAATGAGCCAGTAATGTATCGGTATGGGCGTAGCCAATAAACAACCATGGAAAGCCTGTAAATATCCATGTGCGTATCCATTCACTCAATACCCACAGTAGTGGAATACCTATTAACATGCGTAGTGAAGGGGTTAGCCATGTCAGTGCATAAAAAGGTAGGGCGAAAAATGTGGCAACAAAGCTTACAAATAGTATGGTAAGTAAAACCGCAAGAGGGAGTGGCGCTGAACCAAAATGATAAATACTGACATAAACCCACGATACGCCAGTACCAAAATAGCCTAAGCCAAAGGCGAGCGCGAGTAAAAAGTAGTGTTTGCCTGACGAGGCTTTACCGAGTATGGCAGCAAACAATGCAAGGCTAATGAGGCAAGTGAACCACTCATTATATGGCGCAAAGCTGAGTGGGGTGATCGCTCCCAATAATAGACACGCAATACGTGCCAGCCAAGGGTGGCGATCAATGATGCTGTGTTGGGCAGCAAACACAGTCACGGTTTATGCTTCAACGTGTTCGCTGGTGTCTTCTTCAGTATTGATAACAGATAAGCGTAATAGGTGCACTTGGCGGCTATCGGAATAAAGAACACGGAATTCAAAACCATCAATGGTGGTAATTTCATTACGTTGTGGTAAATGACCAAAGGACTTCATTAGCAGGCCGCCAATGGTATCGAATTCTTCATCGCTGAGCGCCGCTGAAAAATGTTCATTAAATTCTTCAATGGGCGTGAGTGCTTTGATGATGTAATCGTTGTCGGCTACTTTACGAATAAAGGCATCGTTATTTTCATCGTCGGTTTCATCGCTGATGTCGCCAACAATTTCTTCTAAAATATCTTCAATAGTAATAAGACCCGAGATACCGCCATATTCATCAATGACCAAAGCCATGTGATAACGGTTTTCACGAAATTCACGTAATAAAATATTCAGTCGTTTACTTTCTGGAATGATAGTGGCGTGACGAATGATGGAGTCGAGCTGAAATCCTTCGTGGCCTTTAAGTATGAGCGGTAGTAAATCTTTTGCGAGCAAAATACCACGGATATCATCGAGATTGTCGCCCACAACAGGAAAACGTGAGTGACCAGAGTCAATCACTTTACTGAGGAGGTCTTCAGTTGGTAAATCAATGTCGACCGTTACCATTTGGGTACGGGGAATCATGATTTCACGCACTTGTTGTCCAGAGACTTCTAGTGCGCCTTGGATAATATCTAGGGCTTCTTTATCAAGAAGTTTGTTGGCTGCAGCATCTTTAATGATGTCGAGCAATTCTTCTTGTGATTGAGGCTCGCCTGAAAAGGCGCTGATGAGCTTATTTAACCAGGATTTCTCCTGAGCGCTACTTGGGGGTTCTTCGTTCATTGAAGGTGTTTTTTCGTCATTAGGGTCGATTATGGTATGAGAAACATAGGGGAGGAGTCAATCATTATTCGTGATAATCCTTTAGCTATTCGTCGTATCAGAATGATCATTTTCATAGGGTGACGAAAAACCTAATGCTGCCAATAACTTAACTTCAAGCGCTTCCATAGCATCGGCTTCTGCATCATCAATATGGTCATAGCCTAAGAGGTGTAAGGTGCCATGTATGGTCATATGTGCCCAATGCGCTTGGTATGTTTTATGTTGTTGCTCGGCTTCGGTGGCAACGATAGCGGCACAAATCACGAGATCCCCTAGCAATGGCGTGTCTATAAAATCAGGAATATCTGCGGGAAAAGACAGGACATTGGTGGGTTTATCTTGCTGGCGATACTCACGGTTTAATTGCTGGCTTTCAGCGGTATCCACAATACGGATGCTGAGTTCTGAATCAGGTGATAAAGTGTGAGCTGCTTGTACGCTTGGGTGTTGTAAGGTGTGATTCACCCAATGGGCAAAGTGTTCTTCGCTAGGAATATTCTTTGCGCTTGATGCTTGTTGTATGTCTACGATAGCGCTCATGAGCGATCATCACCAAAGGCATCGTAAGCATCCACAATACGTTGTACCAATGGGTGGCGTACGACATCATTCGAGGTGAAATGGGTAAAGCTAATACCATTGACACCGTCGAGTACCTCGCGGGCATGTTTAAGCCCCGACAGTTGGCCTCTAGGTAAATCAATTTGGCTAGGGTCGCCATTAATGACTGCGGTTGAGCCAAAGCCAATACGGGTAAGAAACATCTTCATTTGTTCGCGCGTGGTGTTTTGGCTTTCGTCTAAAATAATAAAGGCATTGTTGAGGGTGCGCCCACGCATATAGGCTAATGGGGCAACTTCAATAATAGTGCGCTCAATGAGCTTGTCGACCACTTCAAAGCCTAGCATTTCATAAAGTGCATCGTAGAGTGGGCGTAGATAAGGGTCGACTTTTTGAGACAGGTCACCCGGTAAAAACCCGAGTTTTTCTCCTGCCTCTACGGCTGGACGTACCAATAATATGCGTTCTATCTCGTCGTTTAATAAGGCTTGTACCGCACAGGCAACAGCTAAATACGTTTTACCTGTACCCGCAGGGCCAATGCCAAAGTTAATATCATTGGTGAGCACCGAATGCACATAGGATTGCTGGTTTTTGCCACGCGGTTTTACCGACATTTTTTTTGTGCGAATCACCGTAAGGCGGTCTATGTCTGCTTCTAGTTCGGTGTGTACCGCAGGTGTTGCGCTCTTGTCGGAAGATTCATAGTACTGTTGAATGGTGAGGTGTACGTGATCTGGGGTAATGTCTTCACCTTTACCTGTGTCGGTAAAAAGTTGTTGAATAATACGCGTGGCAGAGACGACATTTTCTCTGCGGCCTTCAATCGAAAATTGTCCGCTACGATGTATGATGCGGATACTCAAGCGCTGTTCTATTTGTTGTATATGGCTATCAAATTGCCCGCTAATGGCGGCCAGTTGATGGGGAGAGGCATTGTCTAAACTCAGTGTTTTTTGATGCAGTTGCGCGTGGTTTGTTGCGCCCTTGTCTGCATTTTTTTTAGCGCTATTGGTTTTTTTAGGTGTTTGAGTCGTCGACAAGTGTTTAGCTCTCTGTAGGTTCAGCGGGAATGTTGTTCGCGCGTAATGTGCCATCTAACTCATTACCTACCATCTCGCCACGCAGTGAGTTGGGTAGCGCTTCTTTAATTTCAATATCCACAAAATGGCTGATTAAATCAGCATTATCACAACGGAAGTTCACCACGCGATTGTTCTCGGTGCGACCTGATAACTGACCTGGGTCTTTCTTTGAGTATCCCGTCACTAGCACACGTTCAATATTTCCTACCATTTGACGGCTGATTGAAAATGACTGCTGATTGATGCGATCTTGCAGTATTTTAAGGCGCTGTTTTTTAAGCTCTTCGGGAGTATCGTCGACTAAATCTGCCGCAGGTGTACCCGGGCGAGCGCTGTAGACAAAACTGAACGACATATCAAAGTGCATGTCTTGGATAAGGTTCATGGTGTTTTCAAAGTCTTTTTCTGTTTCGCCAGGAAAACCCACAATAAAATCAGAAGAAAAACTAATATTAGGGCGTATTTTCTTTAGCGCACGTAGTTTAGATTTGTATTCTAGTACGGTGTGGCCGCGCTTCATCGCCATTAAAATACGATCAGAACCACTTTGTACGGGTAAGTGAATGTGGCTAACGAGCTCAGGAATATCCTTGTAGGCTTGTATTAGGCTGTCCGAAAACTCAACAGGGTGAGAGGTGGTATAACGAATGCGATCTATGCCTTCGATATTGGCCACATAAGAGATGAGTTCAGCAAGATCAACAACATGCCCATCCTCTGTTTCACCGCGATAGGCGTTAACATTTTGGCCTAAAAGATTCACCTCGCGTACGCCTTGTTGAGCTAGCTGTGCGACTTCTACCAGTACATCTGCTGTTGGGCGACTGACTTCTTCGCCGCGAGTATAAGGCACAACGCAGAAGCTACAATATTTAGAGCAACCTTCCATGACCGAAACAAAGGCAGACACGCCATCGGCAACAGGTTCGGGTAATTTGTCGAACTTTTCAATTTCAGGAAAACTAATATCTACCACTACCGCGCCGTCTTTGCGGGGTGTTTCGATCATTTCTGGTAGGCGGTGCAGCGTTTGCGGGCCAAAGACTAAATCCACAAATGGGGCACGTTTTGCAATAGCGCCACCTTCTTGGCTGGCAACACAGCCACCAACACCAATGATCACATCGGGTTTTTTATCTTTTAGGCGTTTCCAGCGACCCAGTTGGTGAAAGAGCTTTTCTTGGGCTTTTTCACGAATAGAGCAGGTATTTACTAATAGCACATCGGCTTCGTTAGGGTCATCCGTTGTCACCATGTCGTGGCTTTCGCCTAATAAATCACGCATACGTGATGAATCATACTCGTTCATTTGGCACCCGTGAGTGGTAATGAAGAGCTTTTTCTGTGGCTTGTCCGTCGAGTTTTCGGCGGTTTGAATGTCGTTTGAAGTCGTTAAGTCTTGAGACATAAATGCGTTTACTTTGTGTGCTATTTGATCAAAATGGGGTGGCGATTATAGAGCTTATGGGGGTGTGAAGCTAGGAAAAACGAATAAAATGCTATCTAAATAGGCAACGTGAGGTGCGGTATTAAGGGGTGTTACTGGGTTGTTAGTAGGCGATATAGCTCGGTTGCATGGCTAAGGGTGTTATTTGAAGAGGGCTGCTCATCGTAGTTGGCGACGTTGCTTATAAAATTATCCGTTGGGGCGATTCCCTACCTATATTGAACGTGCAATCTTTGTTAAGATTATTTGAAGGTAATGATATGGATAACGCCATGAGTGCAGAAGACAGTAAAGTAGATGATCAATATGCTTATCATCAAGATAGGCAGAATGCGATTGAAGAGGTTCATGCAAGACCCGCATTGGATATTTTATCGCCGTGTAAAGTTGTGCATCTCACTTTTGATTGCAGTAATGAAGACTTTACAACGATCTTTGAGCGCATAGATAGCAAAATGGCAAAAACGGGGCCAAGGCATCTGATTGGTCAAGTAAAAGACGTGCGCATTAAAATAGAAAAACACACCGAGTTTGTCTCGTGTACGTTGGTGATTCCTGATGGCTGTGACGAGCATCACCTTAAAAGTATTCAGTCGTTTTTATTAGAAGGCGCAAATATTAATGTGTTTTCTATATGCCATATCTTATTAACATCAGAGCAGCATGTGTCTCACCAAAACGGCGCATTAGATAAGGGCATGTTGGGCGGTGTGATGTATGAACAAATGCAAGTACGCACTACATTAAAACCCGATGATGAAAATATTGTTACTTATATTGTTCAAAGTGAAAATTTAGATCCCCATGAGTTAGGGCGTCGAGTACAGCGCTTAATCGAGGTGGAAACGTATCGTGTGATGGCATTAATTGGCTTGCCTGTTGCGCGCCGTTTAGCCGAAAGCCTGAGCGAAGTTGAAGTGCGTTTAAAAGAGATTGTGCTGTGCATGGAAACGATTCATGCGAATGGCTTATCGGATAAGGCGGTATTTAATGAGCTGCTAACATTGTCTGAGCAATTGGGTGCGCAGCGTATTCAAACGCGTTATCGTTTTGCCGCGAGCCATGCTTATTTTGATATTGTTGATGCGCGCCTTAGTATGTTGTATGAATTACCCAATTCGCATTTGCAAACAATTTCGGGTTTTTTACGTTCACGATTAGAGCCTGCGCAAGCAACCATTTATAGTGTTGAGCGTCGTTTACAAGCATTAACGGATGATATTACTCATGCGTTAACGTTGTTAAGAACGCGTATTGAAATTAATATTCATCAGTCAAATCAAGATTTATTAAAATCGATGGATAATCGCCACCATCAGCAATTACTCATTTCTCAAGCCGTAGAAGGTTTGTCTTCGATTGCGATTACGTATTATGCAATAGGTTTGCTATCGTACTTTTTTAAGTTTTTAGAAAAATCAGGCTTGGTGCCTTATTCATATGTGATGCTAACGGCAATATCTATTCCGTTTACACTGTTAATTGTGTGGTGGTCGATTCATCAGGTAAGTTTAAAGTGGAATAAAGGTAGCAAGAAAAAGAAAGAGTAATGACCGAGTGGTGACATGAATAAATATGCTGCCTATTTTTTTACCCGTTAGAATAAAAAAATAGGCAGCACAGCATGGTGTTATGTCTATATTAGTTTTGTGCGCGGCTTAGTGCATTGAGCTTTTGAATTGAAACAACTTCTTGATCAATGTGATCAATTTCTTGAATGATTCCGCTAATGCGAGCGTTGGTTTCGCGTACCTCTTTGCCAGCATCAATAGACGATGTAAGTAGCGTACTTAATTCCCCACTTAATGTTTCATTGCCTTTGGCAATGTGCAATAAAAATTTCTCTGTACCATTAATGGCTTCTTCAATAGAGCCAATTGAGTCTGTTACCGTATTAATGGTTTCGCCTGTTTTACTTAAGCTGTCTTGTGTTGTGTGAGATGCCGAATTCATATACTAACCGCGACACCTTTTAATAGTAAGAAGGTGAGCTGTAATATACGTGTTTTTTCACTCCCGCCAAGAAGTAGAAAAGCACTATGATATATCAACAACTCACCTATGAAGAAAGAATAACGTTTTCCACCCTCAAACGGCAAGGTCTATCTATTAGAAAAATAGCCCGCATGATGGGAAGGCATTTTTCAACCTTATACAGAGAGCTAGCACGCAATCGTTGCTTTATCATTGATGGTGCCTACAGACCAAGCAAGGCACAGTACCGAACCGTAGCTAGGCGTAAACGTTCAAGACGTAATCGGCACTACAAGCCTTGTGACTTTAAGATAGTCAGGCGATTACTCAAACGAAGATTAAGTCCAGAGCAAATCGTTGGCGTTATTCGTCGTTTCCAGTTAATGACTCGACCATTAAGCCATGAAACCATCTACCAATATATTTGGCGTGATAAAGCGAACGGAGGTAATCTTTGGACATACCTACGCCAATCGTCAAAGATACGAAGAAAGCGCTATAAAGCCTATGATAGCCGAGGCCGTTTAGCTAACAAGCGACATATATCAGAACGGCCAGCCAGCGTAGAAACTCGTAAATATAAAGGGCATTGGGAGATTGATACCGTTCATGGACGCGGCAGCAACCACTGTATTGTCACGTTACTTGAACGCAAGACGGGTTATGTCATGATTGGGAAAATTTCTGACAAATCAGCCGCTGCTGTCAATAAAAAAACTCTGGGTTTGATTCATCGTGATCCTAGTCATTTCAAAACGATCACGGCCGATAATGGAACAGAGTTTCATCAATATAAAAAAATAGAGGAAAGGCACCCTGTACGGTTTTACTTTGCGAACCCCTACCATTCTTGGGAAAGAGGAAGCAACGAACATGTGAACGGATTAATTCGGCAGTACCTTCCCAAAACAAAGAGCATGGAAAACGTTACACAACAACAATGTGATCGAATTGCTACCGCATTAAATACACGCCCAAGAAAACGGTTTAATTATAAAACACCAGAGGAGATGTACCATGGTATTTAACCATTATTGTCGCGCTTCAAACTTGATACTAGGGATAGTTGTCTTACTTCGTCAGCGACCACCGCAAAACCACGTCCCGCATCGCCTGCGCGTGCCGCTTCGATGGCTGCGTTGAGTGCGAGTAGGTTGGTTTGATCGGCAATAACAGAAATGACATTAATAATTTTTAATACTTCTTCTGAGCTGCTTCTTAATTCTGTCACAGTGTCGTGTAAACGACCTCGCTCTGCACTATTGGTTTCGATATCATTTGAAAAATTTGTAAAATAAGATTGTACATTAGATAGCACAAAACCTGTTTCGTCAGCATAGCCTGCAACATTGGTAAAGCTGTCGGTAACGCTATGAAGGAGTACGCGATAATTTTCCATATACGTAACAAGCTGTTCTTGTAATTGGCTCATGCGTTCTAGGCTGTTAATGCGTAGTTGTAAATAGTACTCACGAAAGTATGCGTAGTTAATCGGGAAATTATCAGCAAATTTATCCGTAAATGGGGTGCCTTGGGGTGCATGAAATAAAAACAATGCAGTTAGCGTTTGGTTCATATGTACACCAAGCAATTCACCAAACGTTGAGAAGCCTGCTACGGTAGTATTTTTGAATGCAGCCATGCTGTTTAAGCTTTCTTCATTGTTAAGGCGACGTAAAATACAGTCGTTGGCTAACATGGCGATAGGTTCAGGTTTTCCGTGCATAAATTCTGTGAATGCGCGTTCTGTATATTGAGAAAAGTCTTGTGGATTAACAAAAAATAATTCGTCACCAAAATTTAGATCACAAAAAAAGCTGATGCTTTTGTTTTCTAAATTGATCGCGCTGACAGATCGAATAAATAGTTCACCATTAATTTTTACAGCAAATGAACTTTTACCAATCGTATCTTGTAGGTTTTCAGGTGAGCAGTGTAAGCGTTCGCATAAGGCATCCACAAAAGGAATAATTTGATTGCTGCCATTGCGTAGTACAGAAGATACCGTACGTGTATGTACATCAGATTCAGCAATAGTAAATGAAATGTCACTTTGCTCAAAGTTGTGTGATTTTAGAATACCATAACGTACATCAGGTGCTAATTTAGCAAAAATGAGTACTGCTTGGTTGTGTACGATATTTTCTCCGTCATATACTAGCGCGCTTTGAAAATCTAATTTTCCACCTGCAGACCCACCAATAAAATAGCAGGGGAATTGATCGCTGGAATATAGCCCTTGCATAAAAAAGCTTTCACTTGCCGATAAGCCATCAAAAAATGTGATGGCGAGAGTATCTTGATAGCTGACATCGAAGGGCAGTGATATTTTTTTAAATTCTTCGCTGATACGGCTGACACGCTCTTTTTGGCTAAGCGTAATATTGCCCGATCGCATATCTTCGCAATGTAGAGGGAGTGAGCGTACTTCTACTTGAGAGAACAGGTCGCCACTGTAGCTTTGAATGACAATGTTATCCCAATTGTCATTGGTAGAATGATAGAGAGAGTTGTCGCATGAGCTTAATTCACCCGCAGTCATGACGCCAATCACTTTCTTGGCAAATGGCATGGCTGTTTTTAATTGCTGCATAGTTGATTCAAAATCAATATTTGGCGACACAAAGGCAATCACAAGAGGGCTATCCCCCGATGAAAACTGTAGGCCTTCTAAACGAGAGGCATTGATTTCATTGCTTTGAATACTTTCAACTCTTACCTCATATTCAGCGGCATTATCTAGCTGTGTGTTGTTATTAAAATTAAACCAGCCCATGAAAATTCCTCATCACCTATATATTATTAGTACGTATGAATCGAGTATAGACAAGATTGTGGCATTGGCTATGTCATTGCTTTGCTTGTGTTATAAGTAATTCTAATAAATAAAAGGGATCTGTTTATAAAAACGTATAACTGTGTTTTTGTAGAGAGAGGGTAACAATTGGTTAGTATCCACAAGGGATCTAAGGGGATTATGAAAATAGTTTTTATGATGCGGAGAGTGAAACTGGTGCACCCGGAGGGATTCGAACCCCCGACCAAGTGGTTCGAAGCCACCTACTCTATCCAGCTGAGCTACGGATGCATAAGGTAATATTCTCTAATCAGCCAATGTTTGATGACGCTGTACTGATAGAGGTCGCTATTTAACCCTAATACGGCGTCTTATATCAATATGTAATTGATAATTATTGATATTTTGTTCAATTACGATGTGTTGCTTTACAGCTATCGCTGTTAATAATAGGTATAATTATTTGAGTAACAATTATATTGGTGTATTGAGAGTGTTATGTCAGAGCAATCTATTTTTAAAGTGATCTTCTATAACGAAGGCGAAGTGTACGAAATTTATGCCCGCAGTATTTATCAAAGTGATATGTTTGGTTTTCTTGAGTTAGAAGAATTTTTATTTGGTGAGCACACGCAGGTGATTGTTGACCCTGCAGAAGAAAAACTAAAAGGTGAATTTGCGGGTGTGAAGCGTTCATACATCCCGATGCAATCTATTATTCGTATTGATGAAGTAGAAAAAGAAGGCCAAGTTAAAGTGTCTGATATTAAGGGTACCGATAAGGTGGCTCAGTTTCCTACGCGTGAAAATTTTATAGCTAAACCTACCAATAGCGATTCTTAATTTATGTCCTTGTCGATTCACCACCAGCGTATGGGGCAAGAAAGCGGTGCGCCTTTAATTCTTATACATGGCTTATTTGGCTCGCTAGAAAATCTTGGGGTTGTTGCTCGACAATTATCCGATACATATTGTATTTATGCGTTAGACTTACCAAATCATGGTCGCTCATCGCATTTGAAAGACATGACGTTAAAAAATACGGCACATGCCATAGTGGATTGGATGGCAGAGCAAGAATTACAGTGCGCTCATTTTCTAGGTCATTCCTTAGGTGGAAAAGTCGCTATGGAAATTGCGTTGCGCCATCCCGATAAGGTCAATCAGCTTATTGTGGCGGATATTTCTCCGATTGCTTACCCGCATCGCCATCAAGATGTTTTTGATGCTTTTCGAGCGGTTGATTTGCACCATATTCATACGCGCAAAGAAGCTGATAGTGCGATGCAAGTCCATGTGCAGGAAGCATCGGTACGTAGTTTTTTGCTTAAAAATTTAGAAAAAAATGATGAGGGTTGGTGTTGGCGTATGAACCTTGAGGGGCTGATCTCAGATTACCCTCAGTTAATTGGTGCTAATACAGTTGATACCCCACCATTTGATGGCGAGGTACTGTTCATTAAGGGTGAACTCTCGCCGTATATATTGTCAGAACATCGAGAGGCAATAGTCAGCCTTTTTCCTCGTGCAAACGTAAAAGTGATTGCAGGTACCCATCATTGGTTACATGCAGAAAAACCCAGTATGTTTGTGAGAGTAGTGAGGCGTTTCTTAACTTCATTGGATTGAATATTACCACTATAAAAGGTTGGCTCTTATAGCGGTATGCAGAGGTATTGCAATAATGAATATATTAATCACAGGTGGAACAGGTTTTATTGGTCAAGCCTTGGTTAAAGCCTTGCGCGACAATCACCATACGGTGGTTGTTTTTTGTCGAGATATTGAAAAAGCAAAACGCATATTAGGTTCTTCAGTTGAGTATGTTTATTATTTTCGTGATATTAATACGCCGATAGATGCCGTTATTAATTTAGCGGGTGAGCCGATCATGGATCAGCGCTGGAGTAAAAAACGTAAATATCAACTGAGAGCCAGTCGATTAGATGTGACACGCCATTTGGTTAAGTGGATGTCAAAAGTAGAGCAGCCCCCTAAGGTGTTGATTACGGGGTCGGCTATTGGTTATTACGGTAATCACCCTGATGACACGGTTTTAGATGAGCAGGGAAAAGCCCATCGTTGTTTTCCTAGCTCTTTATGCCAAGAATGGGAGTTTGAGGCCTTAAAAGCACGATCTTTGGGTGTGCGTGTATGCTTGATGCGTACAGGTGTGGTGTTAGATAAGCACGGTGGCGCACTGAAAAAAATGTGGTTGCCGTTTCATTTAGGTTTAGGGGGCAATGTTGCTTCAGGGCAGCAATGGTTTTCTTGGGTGCATTTAGACGATATGGTGCGATTGATTCAATTTATGATTCACACTGAATCTATGGAAGGCCCAGTGAATGCAACGGCACCAACGCCAGTAAAATATAATACGTTTACTCGTGCATTAGCTAAAATATTGTGTCGTCCTCACCTTATGCCAATGCCAGAATTTGTATTGCGTTTTATTTTCGGAGAGTCAGCTCAGCTTTTAACCGAAGGGCAGCGAGTTATTCCTAAAGCGTTAACTGAAGCAGGTTTTGAATTTCAATATTCCACTATTGAGAGCGCGCTAACGGCAATAAAAAAATCGTAACGTCATGCGTTAATTTTATCAATTTTTAAGTGATGCTCTTTAGAGTAAGTCGATATTACTACGGTCGCCTAAACCAAAAATGGCGACAAGTGAAAAGCGAATAAAACCACCGCTTGTTGTCAGGTGATCTCTCACTAAAAATTGTATTTTTTCTATGTTTTCACTGCATTTATTGTCGTCTAGTGCAATGGTGCAGCGTACAACTTCAGGCGCTTCTTTTTGTTTTGTGTCATCGGTAACTACAATTTGTAGTGTGTTGTTGTGTTGTAGCCATTCCACCAAAAAGTACAGTGAATCATCTTGTATATTTTTTGGCAATAAATCAATTGCTTGTTCTATGCTTGTGTCGATAGCGTGTTTGAGTGTATCGGCTTCGGTACCTGCGCATTGTGTGTAATGTATGCGCTGCGAGGTGTTTGTGTCTTGGCTAACGGCCCATGTTAATGACATGTTTTTTCTCTACAGATGATAGGTGACGTGTTGAATAATAAATGCTGGGTATATCAATAAAGAACACTAGTGAAGCGTGATAACTATTTATTGCCCCATATTTTTGCAACCGCTCGTTCTGTTCCTAAGCCGCCTACAATAATAGCGACTAAGGCTACGCCAGAAAATATAATGGCGGGTGCAAAATATCCGTAAGCCTCATTACGAATAATATAGGTAATGACAAATGCGGCAATGCCAGCAAATAAAAGTCCCATTACAATTAATATTTTTCGACTTAAACTTCTATACATATAAGGTTCATCGCCTTGTTCAAAAATATTGAGCAAAGGGCTAAAGACTTTACGTAAAAAAGTTTTCATTATTGTTCCTTAATATTGCTGCCACTATAAAAAATATAGTGGCAGTAATGTTTGATTATGATGAAAGAGCCAATTGTTTTTGAACGCTAGCTAATTTCACGCAGTTTACAAAAATTTTCATAGCTTGGTCTACTTCGTCTAAGCTAGGTACTGATGGTGCAATACGAATATTGTTATCGCTAGGGTCATTACCATAAGGAAATGTAGCGCCAGCAGGAGTGAGTTTTACACCTGCATTTGCAGCGAGTTGAACAATTTTTTTCGCTAGGCCAGCTTGCGTATTAAATGAAATAAAGTAACCGCCTTCTACACTTTCCCATTCGCCTAAATCATTATCGCTAAAGGCTTTGTTTAAATGTTCGAGAACACATTCAAAGCGTGGCTTAAGTAAAGCTGCATGTTTTTGCATGTGTGCAAGTAACGCAGAGTAGTCGGGGAATAAGCGTAAATGACGAAGTTGATTGACTTTATCAGGGCCAATAGTCAGTACGCTGAGTACTTCTTTTAATGCTGCTAGGTTCTCTGACGATGAGGCAATAAACGCAACGCCTGCACCTGCATGAGTAATTTTTGATGTAGATGCGAACTGTACAATAGAGTTTTCTGTACCATAAGTTCGCGCATAGTCCATCACGTTGGCTAATGGTTTGCAGTCATTAAAGTCGTGGATAGCATAGGCGTTATCCCAAAATACAAGAAAATTATTGCTCGCAATTGTGCCCAGCTTAGCAATGCGTTCAACGGTATCGTCGCTATAAATCACACCCGTAGGGTTAGAGTATTTAGGAACGCACCACATGCCTTTAATGCTGTCATCTTCTTTGATGAGCGTTTCTACAGCATCCATATCTGGGCCAGTGGCGGTCATTGGAACCGTTACCATATCGATCCCTAGTTTTTCACACACACTATAATGGCGATCGTAACCAGGTACGGGGCAAATAAATTTAATGGTGTTTTGTGTTTTCCATGGTGTTTTTGAGGCTAAACCAAAGTCGCGAGCAGCAAACATAGCGTAGAACATGAGCGTTAGGCTACTGTTACCTTGTGCCGATACTTCGTTGAGTTTAACGCCTAGTACATCGGCACCTAACTGACGTGCTTCGGTAATGCCGTCTAGTCCGCCGTAGTTGCGTGTATCGGTTCCATCTAGCGCTTTATAATCCTTGTTGATACTGCCGTCGAGATCATCAGAGAGTGATAATTGATCACTCGATGGTTTCCCGCGGGTTAAATCAAGGGCAATGGCTTGTTGGCAATACTGGTTATATTCGTTTGACAGTTCGGCTTCCCATTGGCGAAGCTCTTCAGTTGAAGCATGTTGCAGGTTCAAGGTTAGTCCTCAGTGATATGCAAAAATAGAAAAGAAGGCACTTAATTAAGCGGACGCTATTATAGAGCTTTTTTTGAACGATAATAACTGTTTTTTCAGTATTTATGCGGTGTAGCGCGATAATTTTTTATGTAAGCTAGAATAGCTTGATGCATTTATTGTAGACTATAAGCACTTTTTTCATCGTGGTGTCATATACTGAAATTATAGTATGGCAAGATGTTAACGATAGTCTGACTATTGTGGGTCATATTAGCAAAATTCATCTTGCCCCTTCCTGTTCTATAAACGATTAAAAACTTTTACTTGAGAGTAATTTATGCAACGACGTACCAAAATAGTCGCCACATTAGGTCCAGCAACCGACAAAGAGGGTGTTTTAGAGTCTCTTATTATTGCTGGGGTTAACGTAGTGAGAATGAACTTTTCTCATGGTGCCGCAGAAGATCACAAAAAACGAGCGCAGTTAGTGCGTGAGTTGGCATCAAAGCATAATCGGCAAGTGGCAGTATTGGGTGATTTGCAGGGGCCAAAAATTCGAATCTCTCGTTTTGTTGAAGGCTCTGTTATCTTGCGGGTGGGCGATAAATTTATTCTTGATGCCGATATGGGCAAAGATGAAGGCACGCAACATGCGGTGGGTATTGATTATAAAGACTTGCCTAAAGATTGTTCTGTGGGTGATTTATTATTATTAGATGATGGCCGTATGGTATTACTGATCGAAGCGATAGATGGTAATAAAATTTATTGTCGTTCAGAAGTGGCGGGGGTGTTATCGAATAATAAAGGCATTAATTTGCAAGGCGGTGGCTTGTCTGCGCCAGCACTTACAAAGAAGGACTTGCGTGATATTCATTTAGCTGCGGATATCGATGTTGACTATCTGGCGGTGTCTTTTCCTCGTACTGCCGATGATTTAAATCAAGCGCGTGATTTATTGCTAGACGCTGGTGGTAATGCAGGTATTGTCGCTAAAATTGAGCGTGCCGAAGTTGTTGCCAATGATGAAAGTTTAGATGCCATCATTTTAGCGTCTGATGCTGTTATGGTGGCGCGTGGTGATTTAGGCGTAGAGATTGGTGATGCTGAATTAGTGGTAGTGCAAAAACGCATTATTTCTCGTGCCCGTATGTTAAATAAATGCGTGATTACCGCGACTCAAATGATGGAGTCTATGATTAACAGCCCCTTGCCTACACGAGCAGAGGTTTTTGATGTGGCAAACGCAGTGCTTGATGGTACAGATGCGGTGATGCTATCGGGTGAAACGGCAGCAGGTAATTTTCCTGTAGAAACTGTTAAGGCGATGAGCCGCGCTATTGGCGGTGCAGAGATTGACCCGAGTGTGCGTCATTCTACTCACCGTATCGATAAGCAATTTCATGCAATTGATGAATCTATTGGTTTGGCGGCAATGTATACCGCTAATCATCTTGAGGGTGTGAAAGCGATCATCGCCTTTACAGAAACCGGCTCAACAACATTGTTAATGTCACGCATTAATTCGTATTTACCGATTTATGCGTTTTCGCGTATTCCAAAAACACAGGCGAGAGTATCTTTATTTTTAGGGGTAGAGTCTGTTGCGTTTGAAACCCATGATGTCACATCTCATGCAACCAACTTACGTGCAATTGACGAACTTAAGCAGCGTGGCGTAGTCGAAGATGGTGATTTGGTTATTGTGACAAAAGGTGATCACGATAATCTTCAGGGGGGTACTAATGGTATGAAAGTGTTGCGTGTTGGTGATACATCATAGTACCTGTTACGAGTGGAGTCGTCTAAAGGGGGCGTATGATGGGGCTTGTTGTTACTGTATCTATGCTGTTAGGTTTGCTTATGGCATCTCCGTTTTCTCGATTCAGTCTTGGTCGTCAGCGGTATAATAAAACCTTGGCAAGTGCTATTGCGGCTATTTTGTTCTTTATGGGCTTATGGAATGCTTTATGGCATGGGCTGCAGAATCTTCAGCATTTTTGGGGTATAGCTGCGTTAGTATCAGGTATATTTATGG
Source organism: Candidatus Endobugula sp. (assembly GCA_965225895.1). Taxonomy (GTDB): domain Bacteria; phylum Pseudomonadota; class Gammaproteobacteria; order Pseudomonadales; family Cellvibrionaceae; genus Endobugula. The sequence goes on along the minus strand of CBDDBR010000011.1, from coordinate 1,755,598 downwards.
TGCTTGTGGCAGTACAAGTCATGAGGCAATATGGTGTTAATGCTTTATCGTCTAATACGATTGTTGTGACGATATACCAAACAATAAACCCGTTATCTGTATTATGGATAACGGGTTTGTTTTTGAGTTTTTGCTTATATGCAATTACGCTGATTCAGTTAAACTTGGGTTTTGCCATTATTCATTAATGGGTTTAGTTTAATAGGTCGTCCATACCCGAATCGAGCGCTTTCACTTCATCAATATTATCTAATACAGCAACCATGTTCATGTTCAGTAGTTTGCCTTGCTCGGATGGAAAGTTGGCAATAAATTCGTCATCGGCTAATTCTCTGTTTTCGAAGAGATATTTCGCAATATAGACAATGCCTGCCAGTTTTTCATACGTTTCATCATCAACCTGAGGCTGTAATTGGTGTTTAATGCCATTCACAATGTCTTCAGGGAATTTCCAGCGATGCGCTAATTCTGCGCCTGCTTCGGTAAAATTAAAGCCTAAGCGGCTGTCTTCCATCTCAACCCTGTTGGCGCCTTTTTCAACCACTCGATCAATTTCTTGCGCTTCATCGCTGACTAAAATATGGGTAAGTAAACCGCCAATGTCGTGAATCATACCGCAGGTAAATGCAATTTCAGCATCGGTATTGGGTACGTGCTTTGCCAGCCATTTACACATAGATGCGACAGTAAAGCTTTTGATCCAAAAGTCTTTAATGTTAAAGCCTTCGGGGGTTGGGAATGCACTGGTGAGTCCTGATGATAATACCATGGTGCGTAAGGCGTTAAATCCAAGTAATACGACGGCATCATTAACCGACCCAATGTTGCGGTGACCGCCGTACTTTGATGAATTTGCCATGCGCAATACTTTGGCGGTCATGGCTTGATCTTTATTGAGTTTTTCAGCGACTTCGTTGCTATCTACGCTTTCATTGCCAAAGCTTTCTATGAGCTCTTGTACAACTTTGGGAATGTTAGGCATGTGTTGTGCGTTTGAAATAAGATGATTTAGATCCACAAAAATATCCTCTACTACTTAATGCTAGGTGTACTTTTTAGGATAGTTCAGATCAGATGATTTGCTAATATTTTTCTGGATTAAGGCGGGAACGGTGAGTAGAAAAAAGAGTGGGGAGCCCCCTTTATTGATACCATGAATAGTACCAATAAAGGGGTATATGATTTAAATATTAGGTAAACAGTTCTGCATTGATCCATAAATGGCAGTAAATACTTGCGATATAACCTAGTGCAATCACAGGTGTCCATTTTAGGTGGCTAAAGAACGTGTATTTGCCTGCGGCTTGCCCCATTAAGGCAACACCAGCAGCAGAGCCAATAGATAGTAAGCTACCACCTACACCAGCGGTTAGAGTTACTAGTAACCATTGGCCTAAGTCCATCTCAGGCAGCATGGTAAGTACCGCAAACATAACAGGAATGTTATCAACGATCGCTGAAAGTACACCTACCGTAATGTTGGCGTATAGCGGGTTCCATTGTGTATACATTACTTCTGACGCAAGTGATAAATAGCCTAAGAAACCTAAGCCGCCTACGCACATCACTACACCGTAGAAGAACATTAATGTATCCCACTCTGCGCGTTGTACGTGAGCAAACACATCAAATGGCGCAATTTCATTCAAGCTTTCTAATTTCTTAGGGTCGTTAGAGAATTTTTGGCGTTTTTTCTCAAGTGATTTAGGTAGCGTTTTCTTCAGGTAGAAGCCATAGAATTGAAGGTATGCTAAGCCTGTCATCATGCCGAAAACTGGAGGCAAGTGTAGGAATGTGTGGCACAAGATAGCGGTAAGAATGGTCGCTAAAAATAATAACACCATTGTTTTTGCGCCGCGTTTCATCTCGATAGTTTCACCAGATTGTTCAGGCATATCAGAGGTGATGAAAAAGCTCATAATCGCTGCGGGAATTAAGAAATTCACGAGTGATGGGAAGAACAGTACAAAGAATTGAGAGAAGTCAACGATACCTTTCTGCCAAACCATCAGTGTAGTGATATCACCAAATGGGCTGAAAGCACCGCCTGCATTGGCAGCAACCACAATGTTAATACAGCTAATGCTAACGAAAGCGTTGTTGTTTTTAGCAACAGCCATAATCACGGCACACATCACGAGAGCGGTCGTTAAGTTATCGGCAATAGGAGATATAAAAAAGGATAAAAAGCCTGTTGTCCAGAATAATTGTTTGTAGCTTAAGCCTTTAGATACTAGCCAGACACGTAACCAATCAAACAGTTTTCTTTCTTCTAGTGCGGCAATGTAAGTCATGGCAACTAATAAAAAGAGCAATAGCTCGGCATACTCTAATAGGTTGTGACGTAACGCATCTTCTACGTTATGTGCAGCATCGGTACCGAGTGTACTAATGGCAATGAGGATCCAAATTAAGCCAGCTGCTAATAATACGGGCTTCGACTTACGTAAATGTAAGTACTCTTCACCAATAACTAATATGTAAGCCATGGCAAAAATTGCAAGGCAAATATAGCCAATGCTAGACGAGGTTAAATCTGCCGAACCACTGGCTAGCGCCATGGGTGATATCAAGCAGGCAAGAACTGCAAAAAAGGAAGTATATAGAGACATTTTTTCTGGCCTATAAAGTAGAGGTTAACAACGGTGCGCATACTACTATAAATAGGGGCATTAAAATCATCTAAAGCGTAAAAAAAGGCATAAATTTATCGATTTTTCATATAAAAAAGCATAAAGATAAGGCAGATCGGTTTTTATGGTGGGGAATGAGATAAGAATGGCGTCTTATATTTTGCTTGGCGTAATTTTCATCTTATGGGCTATCTCCCACAGAAAGTGTGGCAGATATCCTACATACGCGGTTCTATAAAGTGACCATAATCCGCTTATGAGTTAGACGTTTTGTTTATAAGTAGATCAAATATAAAGAATAAAGGTGATTACAATGGATTGGCGTTTTGTCGATAGCAACACTCTTGAAGAGCAAAAAACAGGCTATATGATTTTTTTGTTGGGGGGTACGTGGTTTCACCCTAAAGAAATTAAGCCCGTGGCACCCAATGGTATGAGTTTTTTAAAGCAGGCGCAATTACTGCGCTGTGGTTTGGAATATGTTAATGATCTTTGTCATCAGAAGAGGCAAGAGCAAGCGGCTCACGTTGTGTGATTTGCCGTTGTCATGTTTCGTGTTTGCATTATTGCAGTCAGTCAATGCTGTGATTGAGTGTAAGATTTACTGGTATAGAAATTTGTTGAGATAACAAAGAAGTGGTAGCTACGGCTGGACTTGAACCAGCGACCCCAGCATTATGAATGCTGTGCTCTAACCAGCTGAGCTACGTAGCCATCGTATAAGACCCGAAGGCCTGCTTGCTGAGGGCGCGTATTATCGCGACCTGCATAGGTGCTGTCAAGAGCCGTTTATGTAACTGGGAGTAAAAAGTAATTTTTTTTAATCTTGTGTCACTATTCGCACTAAAATTGAGTGAATGCTTGCTTATAGTGAACGATTGTTTAGTAGGCGAGAGTATTTTTGGATAGCTCGCTGAGTTAGCTAGCCGTTGGATCGGCAGCGGTTACATCGACAACAACAAAAAAGGACTGCGATATCGTAGCCCTTTTTTGTTGTTGGTTTGTTGTTTGCTCGGTTTATTGTTTATTTGACGGTTTAAACATTAAATCGAAAGTGAATGACATCGCCATCACACACAATATAGTCTTTGCCTTCTAGTCGCCATTTGCCATTTTCTTTTGCGCCAGCTTCACCGTTGTGAGTGATAAAGTCGTCATAGCCAACAATTTCTGCGCGAATAAAGCCTTTTTCAAAATCTGTATGAATTTTTCCTGCGGCTTGAGGTGCGCTTGAACCAACAGGAATTGTCCACGCGCGTACTTCTTTTACACCGGCGGTAAAGTAGGTGTGTAAATTTAATAGATCGTAGCCTGCACGAATAACTCGGTTAAGCCCAGGTTCTTCCATGCCAAGGTCTTCTAGAAACTCGTCTCTTTCTTCGTCGTCTAGCTCTGATATTTCAGCTTCAAGTTTGTTGCAGATAACCACAACAACGGCATTTTCGGCAGCGGCAATGGCGTTGACTGTATCGAGATAGGGATTGTTTTCAAAGCCGTCTTCATCAACATTTGCAATGTACATGGTTGGCTTTAGTGTGAGTAAGCTGAGTGACTGTAGATTCTCGAGTTCGTCCTCTGTTAGTGACATGGCACGTAACGGTTGCGCTTCATCGAGGTGGGGCTGAATTTTTTCTAATAATGCTTTCATGACGAGCGCATGTTTGTCGCCGCCTTTTGCAGCACGAGAAAAGCGTTGAATCCCTTTTTCTACTGTATCTAAATCAGCGAGAGCGAGTTCCGTGTTAATCACGTCAATGTCGCCAGCGGGGTTGATTGTACCCTCTACGTGAACCACATTTTCATCGTCAAAGCAGCGAACAACATGAGCGATGGCGTCGGTTTCGCGGATGTTTGCTAAAAACTGGTTGCCAAGGCCTTCGCCTTTTGATGCGCCAGCAACTAAGCCTGCAATGTCGACAAATTCCATCGTGGTGGCAATGGTTTTTTCGGGATTTACAATCGCAGAGAGTTTGTCCATGCGTGGGTCGGGTACGGGTACGATGCCTGCATTGGGTTCGATGGTGCAAAACGGAAAGTTTTCTGCCCCAATACCTGCTTTGGTTAATGCATTAAATAAGGTGGATTTTCCCACGTTGGGTAACCCAACAATGCCGCAATTAAAGCCCATGATTGTATCCTGCGAGAGTAGCTCTGTTGTTGATGTTGTGTTCTCGTCGCTATAAGAGAACATTTGGAAGGTGCGTATGCTATAGGTTTGAGGGTGTCCGTCAAGTGTTTTGTGGTGTTAGCGACTATTGGTGGCTAGGGGGAGCCGTTTGCGGTTATTTCTTTGTATGTAACTCTTTCATGGCTTCATTCCATTGGCCTTCTAGTAGAAGTGGAACGATGCGCGTTGCCTCATAGATGCTTTCTGTGATTTGTTGGTATTCATTCGCGGGCGCTTTTTTGAGTACATAGTTGCTGACCAGTTTGGCATTGCCAGGGTGGTCAATGCCGATACGTAGTCGGGCAAAATTTTTGTTGTTGGCGAGGCATTTAATGGTATCGCGTAAGCCATTGTGTCCGCCGTGTCCGCCACCTATTTTAAGGCGTGCATTACCAGGGGGAATATCTAATTCGTCGTGAGCAACTAATATGGCTTCGGGTTCTATTTTGTAAAATTGCGCGATAGCAGCAATGGCTTTACCGCTGAGATTCATAAATGTCGTTGGGATCAGTAAGCGCACATCGCGATTTTGAATCGTTGCGCGGCCAACAAGTCCAAAAAATTTACTATCGGGGCTTAAGGTAGTGCCGTATTGTCGGGCGAGTTCGTCAATAAAATCAGCGCCTGCGTTATGTCGAGTATGCGCATATTCGCTGCCTGGGTTGCCAAGGCCAACGATTAATTTTATTGGTGTGTTCATTCTGTAAGATGTATTTTAAGGAGAGAGATTGCCATTCTACTGTCTCTAATAGAGAAATAGAATGGCAATTTGTACAGGCGCAGAGATTATTCTTCTGTCGCGTCTTCGCCAGCTTCGGTTTCTTCTTCAGCGGCTGAACCTTTAGGCTTGTTGATTGTTGCAACAGGTAGGTCATGGTCGTGACCATGGCTTAATGCAACAGATGTTACGCCTTTAGGTAAAGTAAGGTCTGAGATGTGTACGATTTGACCGATTTCAACGTCAGCAAGATCTACTTCGATAAACTCAGGTAGGTTAGCAGGTAGACAGCTAATTTCTAATTCAGAAATACTGTGTGACACTAAGCCGCCTTGTACCTTAACGCCCGTAGCCGTATCTTCGTTAATGAAGTGTAACGGTACGCGGGTAGTGAATTTCTTAGTCTTAGATACACGTAAGAAATCAAAGTGATAAATCATTGGTTTTGCAGGGTGGCGTTGTAAATCTTTTAAGATAACGCTTTGCTCTTTACCATCAACATTAACAGTAATGATGTGCGAGTAAAACGCTTCATTATCTAAATGCTTCAGTAATTCTTTTTGTAGTACCGTAATCATTTCTGGCTTGTTTCTGCCACCGTAAATGATACCTGGAACTAGTGATGATTCGCGACGCAGGCGGCGGCTCGCACCTTTCCCTGTTAATTCGCGACTTTTTGCTTCAACTACAAAGTCTGTTGATGACATTGTAAGATCCTCATATAAGTTAAGTGAATTTATAGCTATCCGCGACCAGAATATTGAGTGCTATAAATATGGGTTTCTGCCATTATCTTGTATATATGCAAGAGTGGCGGGGTCTTCCAAAGTGAATGTTTTAGTTAAACATAGCACTTAAGGATTCTTCGTTGTTCAAGCGGCGCATCGCTTCAGACAATGTATGGTGTAGCGACAGTTGTCTGATGCGCGTGCATTCTTGAGCAGCGGCAGATAATGGAATAGAGTCAGTTACCACTAGCTCATCCATTACTGAGTTATTTAAATTGTCTATGGCCTTGCCTGATAGTACAGGGTGGGTCGCATAGGCAACGACTTTAATAGCGCCTCTTTCTTTTAAGGCTTTAGCGGCACTGCATAATGTGCCAGCGGTATCGACCATGTCGTCAACCAATAAGCAGGTGCGGCCTTCTACATCACCGATAAGGTTCATCACTTCGGCAACATTAGCTTTAGGGCGACGCTTATCAATAATGGCTAATTCAATATTTAATTCTTTGGCAACCGCTCTGGCACGTACCACACCGCCAATATCTGGTGATACAACGACTAAATCTTTATGTTTTTGACGACGAATATCGTCTAGCAATATCGGTGCACCATAAATGTTATCTACAGGTACATCAAAGAAACCTTGGATTTGTTCTGCGTGTAAGTCGAGTGTTAATACACGATCAATACCTACGCCTACCATCATGTCGGCAACAAGTTTTGCTGTAATAGGTACACGTGCTGAGCGTACGCGACGATCTTGGCGAGCATAGCCAAAATAAGGAACTACTGCGGTTACACGACCTGCAGATGCGCGACGTAGTGCATCAACTAAGATCAATAATTCCATTAAATTTTTATGGGTAGGTGCGCATGTAGGTTGTATAACAAATACATCGCGACCGCGCACATTTTCTTGAATTTCTACGGCGATCTCACCGTCAGAAAATTGATTAACCTGCGCTTTCCCTAAAGACATCCCTAGCTTGTTGACAATGTTTTTTGCAAGTTCTGGGTTTGCATTCCCAGTAAATACCATGAAGTCAGCCACTGAAAAGTACCTTTAATTAATCATATTTCAAATGTGGGTTTGATTACGCTTTTTATTACCATAGCGGTTTAAGCGCAATCTGCGAGATAAGATGAACGGTCTTCATCTTTCTATTGTATATGGCTGGGGTGGGAGGACTCGAACCTCCGCATGGCGGGATCAAAACCCGCTGCCTTACCACTTGGCTACACCCCAATAAAACTGCTTTCTCCGATAGTCATTTAGTCACGGAGTAGATGTTGAAGTGGAGAACGATTAATGCCTTTGGCAATAAAACATTCCCATTCGGTTGGTGTTTTGTTTAACACTGCTTTAGCCTGATCTTGATTGGCAAAAGTGGCAAACACACACGCACCTGTTCCCGTGAGTTGGGCATCACCATATTGCCGAAGCCATAATAATGCCTTTTTCACTTCAGGATAGTGCTTACAAACGACATATTCACAGTCGTTTCGACCACCCTGCTCAAAGAAGGCCGCTACTGTAATGGCGGCGGTGTCTCTTGTCAATTCTTCATGTGAAAAAATTTCTTCTGTAGACACATTACATGAAGGTTTTATCACCAAAAACCAATTTTCGGGTAATATTTGAGCGTTTAGGGTCTCGCCGATGCCTTCTGCCCATGCTGAATGACCGCGAACAAAAACAGGAACATCCGCGCCTAGCTGTAATCCTAGGTCTGCTAGTTCGTCGACGGATTGCTGGGTTTGCCATAAATGATTGAGCCCAACTAAGGTTGTCGCTGCATTTGAGCTGCCGCCGCCTAAACCACCACCCATCGGTAATCGTTTGGTGCATGTAATATTTGCCCCTAGTGATGAACCGCAGTGTTGTTGTAGCAAACGGGCGGCTTTGATGATCAGGTTATCTTCAGTAGCCACCTGATCAAATGTAGGGCTTAGTTGTAATTGTCCATCCGTACGGCTTTCAAAAGTGATGTCATCACCGTAATCCAGTAGTTGAAATACGGTTTGTAGTTCATGGTAGCCATTGGGGCGTCGCCCAGTAATATGCAGGAATAGATTGATCTTGGCGGGGGAGAAAAGGGCGAGGCTGGTCATAGTCTGTATTCAGTCAAATTACGGCGTTTTGGTTGTTGTTGCTTGATGAGCAGGAAACGTCCACTGTTTGATAATGAGTGTGAGGGTGACATCCTCTTTCGCCGCTACAATGCGGTGTGGCATAAGCCAGTCATGGACTTGTTGGTAGCGAGAGTAACGTAGCGCCCATCCTGCTTGCGTCAGTCGATCTAGGGTGCCTGCAGTGGTACGGTGCTGGTCATCTATATCTAGTAGAGGGCTCGCTAAACCGCGGATCCAATATGTCATATGCGCTAATGGCAGGTTCCAGCCAAAGGTATTATAAATTAATTCGGTTGGTTGATTTGAATATAAGGTTTCTTTATTGGCGCGCTGTATGGATATGGCGTGTTCATTACCTGATAGTACGCCACTGCCTTGACCTAATGGGCCTGATACGCGAAGTGTGTAGTCACTATTTTGCTGTTGCCATTTTAGCGTGACACTGCCACTTTTTTGGGTGTTGCGAATGCCCAATTTAGCGCTGACATGCCATGTGTTGGGGATGGCTGTGTGTGCTTGTGTTATATCGGGTGCGGGTTTTGTTACTTGTTGGCTACATGCACTTAATAAGCACAATAGAATAATAAGATAGCCGTAAGCAATGGGGGCGCGTTGTAAATAATGGGTAATGTATAAAAGCATGGTGGGTTGGCGTGTTATTTTAAAGTGAAAAATTAAAGTGAAACGCCAAGGCGCTGTAAAGTTTCTATAATAATTTCAGCATCAGGGTTTGCTTGAAGATTGGTTTTCCATATTTCTTTGGCGGCTTGTTTTTGCCCTTTTGTCCATAGTACTTCGCCTAAGTGAGCGGCGATTTCTGGGTCTGGGTATAGTGCAAACGCTTTCTGTAAGTGAGCGGTTGCTTCGTCTAGGCGCCCTAGCTTAAAGGCTGCCCAGCCTAGGCTATCCATAATGGCGGGGTCGTTTGGCGTCAGTAATAACGCTTTTCCTATGAGCTGATACGCTTCTTCGTAGCGCTCGGTGCGGGTTGCTAAAAAATACCCTAGGCCATTCAGTGCGTTGGTATTATTTGGTTCGATACTGAGCACATGACGAAAATCTTGTTCCATTAGGTCAATTTTGTCTTGTTTCTCATAAATGGTTGAGCGGTTATAGCGGAGTTCAGGGTGATCAGGATATTCGTTAATAGCTGTATTTAGTAATGTTAGCGCTATGCTGTCATGTCTATGAATAATGAGCAGATTTGATTCATTTAAAAAGAGGGTGGCTCGTTGGTTAGGTAATTGCTGGCGTAATTGCGCAAAAAGTTGTTGCGCTTCTTGTACTTTATTTTGGGTGATCAGTACGCGCGCAGCACGGTTGCGAGAGGGTAAAAAGTTATCACCTTGTGTGACTGATAGATAATGGTCTAGTGCATTGGAAAGTTGTTTTTGGGATTCTTCTATGCGCCCTAAGTAAAAATGTACGGTGTCTGCTTGGTAGTTATCTTTGTGTAAATCTAAGAACAGTTGTTTGGCTATGTCTGTTTTACCTAATTCAGCAGCTAGAATGGCTCGAGAGAATTTGAGCTCAGGCTGTTTGGGCGATGCTTCAGAGAGTAGGGTGAATTGTGCGTAGGCCTCGTTAAGATCTGTTTCTGTCAGCAATCGAGCGTAGAGTAATCGCAAGCGATTATTGTTGGGTTGTTGTTCGAGCTGTGTTTTGAGTTTGCTAATGGCAATATCGGTTTGCTGGTTTTGCTGTAACAATATGATTTCTTGTGTAAGAGCCGAGGCTTTGTTCGGCTCTAAGGTCATTGCGTATTGTACCGCTGTGAGTGCTGCTTCAGTCTCGCCGTTTGCTTGTAACAGTACGCTAAGACCAACTTGAGGGCTGGCGAGTGTTGGATATTGTGTAGTTAATGCTTGGTAGCGCTCAATGAGTTGGCTGAGTGTATCTTTGTCGGTACCTTTGCTCAAATTGGCGATGGTTTCAGTAAATGCACTGGCGCCACTTAATACCTCGGCAGGTAATTGCTGTAAAAAGCGCTCTGTATAGTCGAGTGCGAGTAATGGTTTTTTTAGTTCTAAATAAGCATTAGCAACCAGTGTGTTTGCTTCGAGATGAGTTGGTTCGTGTTGTATCCATAGCAACCCCATATCTAAAGCTGTTTGATGAGCGCGAAAAAATTGTGCAATACGCGCAGCGCGAGCAATAACGGCTTTATCGTTGGTGCGGTGTGCTTGTTCTACATAGCGTTCGAGGGTGAGCTCAAAATCCTGACGTGAGGCGGCAAGTTCTGCAACTAATAACGAGTACAGCGTATCGGTAGGAAAACTACGATATTCAATAGCAGGTTTGGAGGGTGCCTTTGTTGGTGCTGCTGCAATAGTCACTGTATTGGGAGCGTCTGTTGTCGTTGTCTCTGTTGGTAGTGATTCACAGCCTTGTAAAAGGCTTAAGCCAACAAAAGAGCAGCATATAGCAAGCAATTTATTCATGCCTTCAGTGTAAACCGCCTAGCGGAGCAATCCAAGTAGTTCGTTATGGTTATTTTTACGTTACAATACGACGTTATTCAAAGTGTCGCCAGAATAGTCAGTGTGGCGATGTATTCATGTGAACGCACGCTAACGTTGATGTGTCGGCATGTCATGTATTGTTGGAGGCCATATCTCCAACTTAATTTAGATAGATGTATATGATTCCATTGTTTGTTCTAGGTATTAACCACGATAGTGCTTCGGTTGAAGTGCGTGAGCGTGTGGCTTTCTCCCCAGAGTCAATAGAAGATGCTTTGCAGCACTTGGTTGAACAAACATCTGCGGTTGAATCAGCGATAATGTCGACCTGTAATCGCACTGAACTATATGCAGTGCTGGATGCGTCAATACCTACAGATGTTGCCGTGACGGAGCTGCTTAATTGGTTAGCCAGTCATCACAAGCTCGATATATCAATACTACAACAATGTTACTACTGTCATACCCATGAAGCCGCGGTAAAGCACATGATGTGTGTGGCGAGCGGGTTAAATTCGCTAGTGCTGGGTGAGCCGCAAATTCTAGGTCAAATGAAATCAAGCTATGCGGTAGCGCAAAGTGCCAATACATTATCGAGTGAACTGCATAGTGTTTTTCAAAAAGTATTTGGTGTAGCCAAGCGAGTACGCACTAATACAGCGATTGGTGAAAACCCTGTATCGGTTGCGTATGCGGCGGTTAGCTTGGCGCAGCAAATTTTTTCCGATTTAAAGCAAGATACCGCATTATTGATTGGTGCAGGTGAAACCATTGATTTGGTTGCTCGTCATCTGCGCCAGCAGGGTATCAAACAGATGATTTTTGCTAATCGTACATTAGAGCGAGCGCAACGATTGGCGCAAGAGTTTTCTGCAAAAGCGGTATTGCTATCTGATATTCCAGAGCAGTTAGTGCATGCTGATATTGTGATTTCATCAACGGCTAGTCAGCTACCTATTTTAGGTAAGGGAGCGGTTGAATCCGCGTTAAAACAGCGCCGTCATAAGCCTATGTTTATGGTAGATATTGCTGTGCCGAGAGATATTGAAATGGAAGTGGGCGATCTTGCCGATGTGTATTTATACACGGTAGATGATCTACGAGAAGTGATTGATGAAAATAAGCAATCTCGCGAAAATGCAGCGAATGAGGCATATGCCATCATTGATGAGGCGGTCACAACGTATATGCAGGAAACGCGGGCGCGACATTCGGTATCGGCTATCAAGTCATATCGCCAACATGCAGAACAATTACGCGATGAAGCGCTGGAAAAAGCATTACGTGATTTATCAAATGGCGTATCGGCTGATGAGGTGATTCAGTATATGGCGAATAGTTTAACGAATAAGCTGTTGCACACGCCGACACGACAATTAAAACAAGCGAGCACCGACGGTGATCATGCGCTATTAAATTTAACGCAAAAATTATTTGCAGTAGATAATTCGGCTGATAATTCAGCCAACAAAAAATAATATTTATAATCGGTAAATGAGTCCGTTGTGATGGTTATGCCATCTATCGGCGAGCTTATATAGTCCATACCATACACGTATTTTTAGGCATTTATGAAACTCTCTATTTTAGAAAAATTAGACCTTTTACAAGAACGTTATGTAGAAGTAGGCGCGTTACTGAGTGATATAGAAACCATTTCTAATCAAGATCGCTTTCGTGAATTATCCAAAGAATATGCTGAGCTAGAGCCAGTGGTGCAATGTTATGCGAACTACCGTCAGGTATTGGATAATATTGAAGAAGCGAAACTATTACTCAAAGACTCTGATCCCGATATGCGCGCAATGGGGCAAGAGGAGTTGAAAGCTGCAGAGGCCGATCAAGCGCCTTTAGAGTTAGAGCTACAAAAATTATTACTGCCAAAAGATCCGAATGATGACAAGAATGTTTTCCTTGAAGTTCGAGCAGGTACAGGCGGTGATGAAGCGGCTATTTTTTCAGGTGATCTTTTTCGTATGTATAGCAAATATGCAGAAAAGCGTGGCTGGCGTGTAGAAATAATTAGCGAAAATCGCAGTGAAAAAGGCGGCTATAAAGAAATGATTGCTCGTGTCGTAGGGCAGGGTGTGTATTCGCAATTAAAATTTGAATCGGGTGCTCATCGTGTACAGCGTGTTCCAGAAACGGAATCTCAAGGTCGAGTGCATACTTCAGCATGCACTGTTGCAGTGATGCCTGAGGCAGACGAGCAAGCAGAAATTGCTATTAATAAAGCAGATCTACGTGTGGATACTTTTCGAGCCAGTGGCGCGGGAGGGCAGCACGTAAACAAAACAGATTCAGCGATTCGCTTAACGCATATCCCGACTGGTGTTGTGGTTGAATGTCAGGATGAACGTTCGCAACATAAAAACCGTGCTCGTGCGATGTCATTATTAGCTGCGCGTTTACAAAGTGCGCAAGATGATGTGGCAGCACAAGAGTTGGCTGATGAGCGTAAAAACTTGGTGGGTAGTGGTGATCGCTCCGAGCGTATTCGTACCTATAATTTTCCGCAAGGCCGCGTAACGGATCATCGTATTAACCTGACGTTATATCGCTTAAACGAAATGATGGAAGGTGAACTCGATGAAATTATTCAGCCTCTAGTAAACGAGCATCAAGCCGATCAGCTTGCTGCGTTATCCTCATAAAAGAAGACATGATGACGTCGACATTGACGATTGCTGGTGCGTTAAAGCAAAGTATTCAACTGCAGCAAGTGTCTGACAGTGCGCGTCTTGATGTTGAAGTGTTATTGGCTGCGGTGTTGCAAAAAGATCGCAGTTATTTATATACATGGCCAGAAAAACCGCTGACGGATGCTCAGCAATTAGAATTTACTGATGGCATGACTCGCCGAGCAAATGGCGAGCCCATCGCATATATTCTTGGCGAAAAAGAATTTTGGTCGCTCAGTTTAGCCGTTGACCCCAGCACATTAATTCCTCGTCCCGACACAGAAATATTGGTAGAAACAGCGCTAAGCTTTTTTGCTAATGATGAACCAGCGCACTGTCGACGTGTGATTGATTTAGGCACGGGTACAGGAGCAATCGCGCTAGCATTGGCGAGTGAAAAGCCCCAGTGGCAATTGATCGCTGTTGATAATAACCCGCAAGCGTGCAGTTTGGCAGAACGCAATAAACAAGCACATGGTTATAATCATGTGTCTATTGTGTGCAGTGACTGGTTGGCGTCGATTGATGAAACTCACATTGATATGATTGTGAGTAACCCGCCTTATATTGATGAATGTGACCCCCATTTAACGCAAGGGGATGTACGTTTTGAGCCGCTTTCTGCATTGGTTGCTAATAATCACGGTATGGCAGATATTGAAAAAATTGTGGCTCAAGCCAAGCCTGTTTTATTACCTAATGGTTATTTGTTGATTGAGCACGGTTATCAACAAGCAGAGCAAGTGATCGCAGTATTACAAGCATATCAATACCATAGCTGTTTTACAGTCAAAGATATTTCTGGCCACCCAAGGATCACTATAGGACAAACCCCTTGTGAATGATGATGAATTATTACGTTACAGTCGCCACATTTTATTACCCGATATTGATGTCGGTGGACAACAAGCCTTAAGTGATGCGCGTGTTTTAGTTGTGGGTTTAGGTGGTTTAGGTAGCCCTGTTGCTATGTACTTAGGTGCGGCAGGCGTAGGGCATTTATGTCTAGTGGATTTTGATTGTGTTGATCTATCGAATTTACAGCGACAAGTTATTCATCAGCAAAATAGTATCGGCAGTAATAAAGCCCAGTCAGCGAAAGCAGCATTGTTGGCATTAAACCCCCTTATTAATGTGCAAACCATAGAGTATAAAGTGGATGAGTGGGAATGTGTGATTGCTGATGTCGACGTGGTGGTGGATTGTACGGATAATTTTGCAACGCGTTTTGCTGTAAATGCTGCGTGTTATCAACAGAAAAAACCGTTGGTATCGGCGGCAGCTATTCGCTTAGAAGGCCAGATGAGTGTCTTTGATCACCGCGATAGTCACTCACCTTGTTATCAATGCTTATATAGCCCTGAAGCCAGTGATGATCTTACCTGCTCAGAAGCGGGAGTGATTGCACCGTTGGTGGGGGTGATGGGGAGTCTGCAAGCATTAGAGGTGATTAAACTCGTGACAGGTGTGGGTGAATCATTGGTTGGACGCTTAGTTTTGTTTGATGCCAAAAGCCATCAATGGCGCGAAATGGCATTAGCTAAAGATCCATTGTGTGCACTGTGTTCTGTTAATGGGTAAAGAGATCATTGATAATAGTTGATGAATCAGTATGACAATAACAACAATAGGGATATAACATGAGCACAACCAGATATAACGTTGTTTATGAGCAACAGCTTCGCCCTGGATATTCTATTGGGCAAATCAAAAAAAATGTCGCCAAATTATTAAAGCTGACCGAAGCGCAAGCAGAAAAATTATTGTCTATGCGCTCAGTGATTCGTCGTGATGTTGATAAAGCCATGGCCGAAAAATATCAGCAAGCATTGTTTCATCATGGCGTTGTGATTACCTTAGAGGTGATTACAGATGCAGACACGCCGAGCGATGATGACTCGTTGTTTACTATTGTAGAAACAGCAGAGCATGAGGGCGAGGTGCCAGCAAGTAGTGATGAAGAGCGTTCACAACAAGCGCTCTCACCAAAAAATCTCTCAGCGAAAGAATCTGTTAGTACGGAGAGTGTTTCAAAAAATGAAATGCTCAATGAGCAAGAATTGCCGTTTACTTTTTCGGGTAATGGTAGAGAATATTTTAATATTTGGATCGTTAATATTGTATTAAGTATTTTAACACTCGGTATTTATTCTGCTTGGGCCAAGGTACGTAATAAGCAGTATTTTTATGGTAATACATTATTGGATGGTGCCAGCTTTGAGTACACGGCAAAACCATTAACTATTCTTAAAGGCCGCGCTCTAGCATTTGTAGTGATCGCCTTATATTACGCCTTAACGGCTTATGTGCCACCGCTATATTTACCTTATGTTTATGGTGCATTTGCTCTTTTCTTTATTGCTGTTTTTCCGTGGATTGTCGTTAAAGGTTTGCAGTTTAATGCGCGTTATAGCCAATACAGAAATGTATCTTTTACATTTAATGGTACCTATAAAGAAGCCTTTAGAGTATTTATTCTATGGCCTTTAGCGGGCATATTGATTGTTTTTATTCCATATTCTTGGCATCGCCGCGCGCAATTTTTTGTCGGTAATAGTGGTTATGGCACAGCACAGTTTGAGTTTAGTGCCGAGGTAAAAGAATATTATTCTATTTTTGGTAAGCTGATATTAATTAGTCTTGCAGCAATAGTCGTGGTGTGGATTCCGATTGTGAATATTGCCGTGTATGTATTAATTGGGGCGTATTATTTTTCACATACCACGAATCTGATGTATAGCAATAGCTTGTTAAAAACCAATGGCTTTGTGGCGAACTACGATACCTATAGCTATGCATGGTTAATGTTTACGAATACCTTGGGTATTGCATTGACCTTAGGTTTATATACCCCTTGGGCGCACGTACGAACAGCGCAATATAAAGCGGATCATATTACGGTAGTGGCTAGTGAAAGTTTAAATGACTTTGCACAAGCGGAGTCAGAACAGGTGAATGCCTTAGCCGAAGGTTTTGCTGATGCGCACGACGTGTTTGATATTAATGTGGGTATCTAAGCGCGACACATAGTCATAATGACGGAATAAAATAATGAAAACTATTCAGGGCTATTGGTATAACAGTGAGCAATCGGCGCAGCAATTAGTGGTGCTAAATATCAATAGTGATGGCTATGTGAATGTTATTAATCAAGAGACAAGCACGCCATTGTTTACGGGGCATTACGATACTATCGAGTGGGGACGTCGTTTAGGTAATAGTGCACGTTATGTTTATTTTCCTGCGGGCGAAAAATTTGAAACGCGCGATAACGATAGTATTGATGATATTGTGCAGCAGTTTTCACCAAGTATATTTAATACCTTGTTGTACCGCTTAGAATCTAATTGGCGTTATGTATTCATGGCAACGCTTTGTGTATTGGCGGTGGGTTTCTGGGCGGCAAGCTATGGTATTCCTATGACGGCAAAAGCGATTGCTTATAGTTTGCCTGTTGATATACAAAAAGCGGCAGGTGAGCAAACGTTAAAAGCCCTTGATCAACAACTGTTTACGCCTTCCGACCTTGATGAACAGGTACAAGCACGAATTAGGCAGCATTTTTTGCCAATTATGAATGAGCATAGTGAATATGATTTGCAGCTTTATTTTCGTGCTAGTGATATAGGTGCTAATGCATTTGCATTACCGGGTGGGGGTATTGTATTTACCGATGACATGGTGCGCTTATCACACAATGATGATGAATTATTATCAGTAATGGCGCATGAAGTTGGTCATATTGTGCATCGACATGGGCTGCAAGGTGTGATTCAAGGCTCGTTATTAGGCTTTATATTAATGGCAATGTCGGGTGATACATCGGCGGTATCTGAATTGTTCTTGGGGATTCCTGTATTACTGACACAGTTAGGTTATTCGCGTAACTTTGAACATGAGGCCGACGACTATGCCTTGGCTTATATGAATGAAAAGGGTATGGATCAGCAATTGTTTGTTCGTTTAATGACACGTGTTGAAATGGCTTATAGGAAATGTGCTGCGCCAATAGAGTCTCACGAAAATGCGGAGTTAGTTGAGGAGCCTACAGGGGTATCTACAGAGATGCCTATAGAAGATGAAAAGTGTGATCCAGAGGGACATGCTTCTAGTGGCTATTGGTCGCGATATTTATCTACCCATCCTTCATTGCAAGAGCGTATAGAAAAGTTTAATCATTCTCATAGCAATGATCATTAATCGAACAGTGTGTTATACTCGCCATCTTTCATTGATCGATTGACTAGGTATTTCATTTGTTTAAAAAACTATTCCAAAAAAAATCTGCTATTTCTCACGATGTACCCACGCAACAGACATCGCAATCTATCGATGATAAAGCCACGGCTAAAAAAACTCACTCTGAAAAGTCTCGTGCTCACCACAACAAACCTCGACATAAAAAAGCGCCTAAACCCGAATGGGATATTAGCCAATTTTCTGTACCCGAGGTCAAAGGTAAAACACGCTTTCATGATTTAGGCTTGTCTGTAGAGTTGATGCATGCCATTGCAGATTTAGGGTTTGAATATTGTTCGCCGATTCAAGCACAATCGTTACCTAATACCCTTAATGGCCATGATATGTTGGGTAAGGCGCAAACAGGTACGGGTAAAACGGCTGCATTTTTAACAGCGATTATTGATGATTTGATTAAAAATCCGTTAGAGGGTGAGCGTTATGCTGGTGAAGCCCGTGCTTTAGTGATTGCACCTACCCGCGAGTTGGTTGTACAAATTGCCGATGATGCAAAAGCCTTAACCAAGTATACCGATCTCACTGTACACACTTTGGTGGGTGGTATGGATTATGCCAAGCAACAGCAAGCCACGCGCGATAAGCATGTTGATATTTTAGTGGCTACTCCAGGTCGTTTATTGGATTTTGCCAGCAATAAAGATATTCATTTAGACCAAGTTGAAATTTTGGTGCTAGACGAAGCAGATCGTATGCTAGACATGGGCTTTATTCCTCAGGTACGTCGTATTGTGCGTTTAACGCCTCGCTGTGAAAATCGTCAAACCTTATTCTTTTCGGCAACATTTACGGATGATGTTATGCGTCTTGCGGAACAATGGACACTAGAGCCTTGCTCTGTTGAGATTGAGCCCGAAAGTGTCGCAACCGATACGGTCGAGCAGCATGTGTATTTGGTGGCTGCAAATGAAAAATATCGCTTATTAACGAATTTGGCACGTGAACCCAATGTGGAAAGTTTGATTGTGTTTGCGAATCGTCGTGATGAGTGTCGTCGCTTGAGTGAGCAGCTAATTAAACATGGTTTTGCTGCGGGTTTATTATCTGGTGAAGTGCCTCAAAATAAACGGATGAAAACCTTAGAGGGGTTTAAGTCAGGCCGCTTAAAAATATTGGTTGCTACTGATGTTGCAGGTCGAGGTATTCATATTAACAATATTAGCCACGTGGTTAACTTTACATTACCTGAAGAGCCTGAAGATTATGTGCACCGTATTGGTCGTACAGGTCGAGCAGGCAAAAAGGGTGTTTCTATTAGTTTTGCTTGTGAAGATGACGCTTTTTTATTGCCTGCCATTGAGGAATTGTTGGGTGCAAAACTAAACTGTGAGCAGCCTCCCGAAAATCTTTTATAACTCTTTTATATATTAGCGCCATACACTGGCTATGGCGCTCTCTTATTCCCCGCGTTTACTGTCTATTTTTTATATATTGACTACACTGGAAAGAATACCTGTTGTTTAGGTCTTCTCTATTAGGCCGTCTTTTTAGGCCACATTGTTTAGGATAACCCAGTGAATAGTCCGATGAATAATGCAACCAACAAAGTATTAATTGCCGAAAATAGCCCCATAGTAGCAAAAGTGTTGCTGCATATTGCAAAACAAAGCCTAAATTTTGAATTGTTACTGGCAACCACGTTTGCTGAAGTACAAACCTTACTTACACAGCATCAGAGTAGTATTTTTGCGGCCTTAGTCGATTTATCGTTACCTGATGCACCGAATGGTGAAGTTGTTGATTTTACGTTGGCCAATAATATCCCCACGATAGTACTTACCGACGCCATTGATGATAAGCACAGAGAGCAAATATTGGCGAAAGGAATCGTTGATTATGTCGCAAAAGAGGGGCGTTATTCTTATCAGTATGCGGTGAATACAATTCATCGTTTGGAGAAAAATCAGTCGATCAAAGTATTGGTTGTTGAAGACTCCAGCACCACACGAAAATATATTACTAAGCTATTAAAGTGTCATAAGTTTGAGATTTTTCAGGCGGTAGATGGTAGAGATGCAATTAAGGTATTGTTAGAACACCCCGATATTCGCTTATTAATTACAGATTACAATATGCCAAATATGGATGGCTTTGAACTTGTAAAAACCTTGCGTAGTAAGTATGAAAAATTCGACTTGGTTATTATAGGCTTGTCTGCAGAAGGCGATAAAAGCTTGTCGGCAAAATTTATTAAAACAGGCGCTAACGATTTTTTAAGTAAACCTTTTAATCACGAAGAGTTTTATTGTCGCATTAATCACAATATAGAATCGCTAGATTTGATTGAGCAAATTAAGGATGCGGCTAATCGTGATTATATTTCGGGCTTATATAACCGCCGTTATTTTTTTGTGCAAAGCGAAGCGCCGTATCAAACAGCAAAAGACGAATGTTCACCGTTGGCTTTAGCCATTGTAAGTATTGATGATTTTAAAGAGGTTAATGATCATTATGGTGCCGAAGTAGGTGACAAGGTATTGCAGGCATTTGCCCAAATGATTGAGCAGGCCTTGCCCAGATTTTTGGTGGCGCGCTCATCGGGAAAAGAGTTTTATGTTTTAATGCCAGGTTTATCGAATGATCAAGCCATGACGCTGATTGATGGTTTGCGTGGTAATGTGGCAGATACTTATTTTTTGTCGGGCAGTGAAAATGTGATGGTAAGCTTGAGTGCGGGAGTGTCTAATCATCAAGGGGAAAGAATCAGTGATCACATTGCTACAGCAGAGGCATGTTTGCAGCGTGCTAAACAAGCAGGAAAAAATATTGTCATGGGGGATGATGAATAATTTTTCACTCCCCTCCCACACCAAAAAATGATTAGTGTTCAATAACGCGTGTGTCTAAGGCGTCTTGACGCAATTCGTTAATCCAAAACAAGGTGCCCCCGGCGACCGCGATAGGCATAATAAAAATATTAATCACTGGTATCATACTGCATAGCATAATAACGCCACCAAATCCGATAGAGGAAAAGCGTTGATGTTTCATACGGTTACGCAATGCTGTAAATGATAGTTGATGGTTGTCAGCAGGGTAGTCAACATATTGTAAGGTCATCACCCATGTACCCCATAGCAAGGCAATAATAGGGACAAATAAATTCAGTAATGGAATAAACGATAAAAAGAATAAGCCAATCAGTACCAAAAATCCTCTGCTAATAAAGTAAAATAATTTCACCATTTCACGTCGTAAAGTACGAAAGATCATACTGCTAATGCTTTCAGCAGGAATAGCTTTTCCTGTTACACGCTCTTCTAATTTTTCAGCCAAGCGGCCATAAAATGGGGCGGCAATAATGTTGGTGAGTAGTGTAAAGCTATAGCCATAAATCAATAAAATGAAAAAAATCAATAAGCCCGATAAAAATGCAACGATGTAACTGATCCATGACCAAGACGGAAAAAAATCTTCTATGCCTTGTTGAATACTGTTGAAATTATTGAGTAGTGATAACGTTAAAAATACAAAGACCACGCAGTTTGCTAAAAATGGCACTAATACAAAGCGCTTCATTCCTGACTGTAAAAGAAACCCTGAGCCTTGAGTGAGATAGCTGAGGCCAGAGAGCATGTTGTTTTTAGGGGGTGCTGTCACTGGATTTACCTTTGATGAGTGTTGATGAAGTTTTTATAGATAGGCGTTTTTATTGAGTATTGAGAGTATAAATCGGTAGAGAGGTATCTCTACCGATTTATGATTATTGTGCGCCAGATGCCGTCAGTGTTGCGATATATTCTTCGGCTTGCTTATGATTTTTAATCACCTGTAAAAATGTGTTGTTATCCGTATCGGTAGCATTAATGTCGTGACCTGCTTCAATAAAAAAGGTGACGAATGTGGCAAAGTTTTCAGCGATCATGCCTCGATATGCTCTTTCGAGTAAGGCAAAATCAGACTTTTTATTGCCAGCTGTTTCATTGTTTAAGAATGTTTTAATGCGAGCATCATCAAAAAATTCGCCTAATACTTTTTGTTTGTCTTTTTTTAGTGACATGGTGTTTTCCTGCATCGAATATGGCGAGACTGATAGCTTGGTAGTATGTAATACATTGCAAGCTATCTGTCATCGCAAGTGTTTATAGTAAGTCGTTGAGTTTTTTTAGTAATATTTCATTAATCATTTTAGGGTTGGCCTGACCTTTAGATGCCTTCATTATTTGCCCCACAAAAAAGCCGAGCATTTTAGGGCGCTTGTCAGGATCCGCTTTGCGATAGTTATCCACTTGTGCGCTGCTGTTGGCAATGACTTCGTCAACCATGCCTTCAAGTGCGCCGCTATCAGATACTTGCTTTAAGCCTTTGGCTTCAATAATAGCATCGGCAGTGTCGCCTTCGCCCAGCCATAAACCATCAAACACTTGCTTAGCAATTTTGTTAGAAATGGTGTTGTCTTTGATGCGCTCAATGAGGTTGGCTAATTGCTCAGGAGAAATAGGGCTATGATTAATGGTTTTTTCGTCTGTATTTAGACGTGCGCTGACCTCGCCCATCATCCAGTTAGCAGTTAATTTTGCATCTTTTGCGATGCTTACCGTTTTTTCGAAAAAGTTAGCTGTAGCAGTATTGTCGCTCAGTATGTCGGCATCGTATTCGGATAAGCCGTATTGCTCGATAAATCGTTGGCAGCGTGCTACAGGTAATTCTGGCATTTGTGCGCGAATACTCTCGATATATTCATCGTCAAGAATCACGGGTAATAAATCGGGGCAAGGAAAATAGCGGTAGTCATTAGCTTCTTCTTTGCTACGCATAGCGCGTGCAGTTTTGGTGTCGGCATTATAGAGGCGGGTTTCTTGTCTTATGCTGCCGCCATCTTCAAGTACATCAATTTGACGCTCAACTTCTAATGCGATGGCTTCTTCCATAAATTTAAATGAATTCAAATTTTTTGTTTCTGTGCGTGTACCTAAGGTTTCTGTGCCTTTAGGGCGAACAGAAATGTTAACGTCAAAACGCATAGAGCCTTGCGACATTTCACCATCACAAATACCGAGAGAGGTGACGAGTGAATGCAATTTTTTAGCAAACGCGACGGCTTCTTCTGAATTGCTGATATCGGGTTCCGAGACAATCTCGATTAATGGTGTGCCAGCACGGTTAAGGTCGATACCTGACATGCCCTCAAAATCTTCGTGTAATGATTTACCCGCATCTTCTTCTAGGTGTGCATGGTGGATGCGAATTGATTTAGTAGAACCATCGCTTAATGTGATCTCAACCGTGCCTGCGCCTACAATGGGCTCATCTAGCTGTGTTGTTTGGTAGCCTTTGGGTAAATCAGGGTAAAAATAATTTTTACGTTCAAATACCGAACGCTTGCCAATGTCGGCATTAATGGCAAGGCCAAACATAATGGCATGACGAAATGCTTGCTCGTTAGCAACGGGTAAAGTGCCAGGCATGGCAAGGTCAATTGCGCAGGCTTGTGTGTTAGGGGCGGCGCCAAATTGTGTGCTGGCACCAGAAAATATTTTAGTTTTGGTGGCTAGTTGTACATGCACTTCTAAGCCAATAACAGTTTCCCATTCCATAATAATGACGGCCTTATTTAATTGCAGTTTTTTTGTGGTGGTCAGTGTGTTGCTGAAATTGATGAGCAACATTGAGCAGTTTTGCTTCGGCAAAATAATTGCCTGTTAGCTGCAATCCAACGGGTTTACCTGCGCTTATTCCGCAGGGTATTGATATGCCACACAGACCTGCAAGGTTAGTGGGTAGGGTGTAAATGTCTTCTAAATACATAGAGACAGGGTCTTTTGATTTTGCGCCAATGGCAAATGCAGTGGTGGGTGCTACAGGGCCTGCAATAACATCAACCTCTTTAAATGCATCAACAAAATCTTGCTTGATGAGGCGACGGACTTGTTGCGCTTTGCGGTAGTAAGCGTCGTAGTAGCCTGCGGATAGAGCATAGGCACCAACAAGAATGCGACGTTTAACTTCTTCGCCAAAGCCTTCTTCACGGGAGCGCTTGTATAGATCCATCAGATCGCTAGGGTTATCACAGCGATGGCCATAGCGTACGCCATCAAATCGCGATAAGTTGGCGGATGCCTCGGCTGGTGCAATGACGTAATAGGCGGGTACGGCTAAATGTGTGTGTGGTAATGAAATGCTATGTAGTGTTGCGCCTAGCTTTTCGTATTCTGATAAGGCTGCACGTACCAGTGTGGCCACGTCGTTATCGAGGCCGTCTTGAAAGTATTCTTCAGGAACGCCAATACGTAAACCGTCGATAGAGTCGTTCAGGCTGGCTTTATAGTCGGGTTTGGCTTCATCTACAGAGGTAGAGTCTTTGCTGTCAAAACTGGCCATGCTATTAAGCATAATCGCTGCATCTTCGGCAGTGCGTGTAATAGGCCCTGCTTGGTCTAGGCTTGATGCGTAAGCAATCATTCCCCAGCGAGAGACGCGTCCATAGGTGGGTTTAAGGCCAGTTAAACCACAAAAACTAGCGGGTTGGCGAATAGAACCGCCCGTATCACTGCCTGTTGTGGCGGCGGCAAGTTGTGCGGCAACTGCAGCAGCGGAACCTCCCGAAGAACCACCAGGTACACAATCGGTATTCCATGGGTTTTTGGTGGCGCCATAAAAGCTAGATTCATTTGATGAACCCATCGCAAATTCATCCATATTGGTTTTGCCTAAGCTGACAGCGCCTGCGTTGTTGAGGTTTTCAACAATCGTGGCGTTGTACGGCGGGATGAAGTTATCGAGCATTTTTGATGCGCAGCTAGTACGGATGCCTTGGGTACAAAATAAGTCTTTATGGGCAATAGGTATGCCGCATAAGTCGGCAGCGTCGCCATTGGCTAGTTGTTGGTCTGCCGCGTGTGCGCTGGCAAGTGCTTGTGTTTCGCTAACACTAATATAGCTATTAAATTGGCTATCGAGTGTGCGTATGCGTTCGAGGTAGTGTTGTGTGAGCTCAGTACTCGAAAAGTCTTTATTGCGCAGACCAGTAATGAGTTCAGCAATAGTAAGATGATGCATGTGCTGCAGTTCCTGCTAAATATGTGTCGGTGTAGAGTGTCATTGGGTGATATGTTAATGATTACTCAATGACTTTGGGGACTAAAAATAGGCCAGATTCAACCGCGGGTGCATTGGCTTGTAGTGTGTCACGTTGATCGCTTTCGCTGACTTCGTCAGCACGTAATCGTTGGGTGGCATCCAATGGATGTGACATGGGCTCTACGCCATCGGTATTGGCTTGTTGTAATTGATCGACAAGTGCAAGAATGTTGTTAATGCTGTTGGTAGTGTCTTCTACCATGTCGTCATTGACATTAATTCGAGCAAGGTGAGCGAGTGCAGTAATATCTTCGTGCTTCACTTAATTCTCCATGGTTATTTGCGCATTGCTGGCAAGGCGATCTACTATTCTAAAAATTTAAAGACGCATTTTAACGTATTTAACGTGGTTTTTCAGTTTCATCTGCTAAAATACGGTTTTTAATCATAAAATTCAGAGAAAAGAAGTAAAAATAAAGCCCTCTAGGCATTTGCTTCTTGCTCAAAATGGCTGGCATTGTTAGAGTCTTGTATCAATTTTGTTGTGATTTATATTTCATGTCTTAATAGTGGTATTATTCCATTTTTTAATGGCTTGATAATAAGCAACGATAGTACCGATAAGTAAAACAATAAAGCGTAACAATATTAAGTACATAAACTGAATGCATAAGCAATTACCAGTGGTCGTTAACGAATGCAGTGTTTAGCCACTCGTCAATTTAGGTGAAATTATTACATGTTTAAAATGAAACGTCTTCGAGGTCTGTTTTCTAACGATCTTTCTATCGACTTGGGTACAGCGAATACGCTGATTTATGTACGAGAAAAAGGCATTATTCTAGATGAGCCATCTGTGGTGGCTATTCGCACACACAATGGTCAAAAACAAGTGCAGGCGGTAGGTGCTGAAGCTAAACGTATGTTGGGTCGTACGCCGGGTAATATTACAGCGATTCGCCCGTTAAAAGATGGTGTGATTGCCGATTTTCAAGTGACTGAAAAAATGTTGCAGCACTTTATGCGCAAAGTACACGAAAATAGCTGGTTTCAACCGAGTCCTCGCGTATTGGTTTGTGTGCCATGTTTATCGACAGAAGTAGAAAAGAGAGCGATTCGTGAATCGGTATTAGGTGCAGGCGCTCGTGAAGTACGATTAATTGAAGAGCCCCGTGCAGCAGCGATTGGTGCGGGTTTAAATGTTGCCGAAGCTAGCGGTTCAATGGTAGTTGATATCGGTGGTGGTACGACTGAGATTGCGGTGATTGCACTGAACGGTGTGGTGTATTCTGATTCTATCCGTATTGGTGGTGATCGCTTTGATGAATCTATTGTCAATTATGTACGTCGTCATTACGGTAGTGTGATTGGTGATGCTACGGCAGAAAGAATTAAGCAAGAAGTAGGCTGCGCCTATGTGGGTAGCGAGTCGCGCGATATTGATGTGCGTGGTCGTAACTTGGCAGAAGGTGTGCCGCGTAGTTTTACATTGAGCAGCGGTGAAGTCTTAGAAGCGTTACAAGAGCCTTTAGCGGGTATTGTGCAAGCAGTAAAAAGTGCTTTAGAGCAATCGCCACCTGAATTGGCGTCTGATATTGCTGAGAGCGGTATGGTATTAACGGGCGGTGGTGCGTTATTACGCGACATCGATTTATTATTGGCAGAGGAAACAGGCTTGCCTGTGATTGTTGCTGATGATCCTCTTACTTGTGTTGCCCGAGGTGGTGGTGTAGCAATGGAGTGGATGGATGACCGCAGTATGGATTTTCTAGAATTTTAAATTAACCTGTCATCTATTGTGATGATCCTAGGGTCTTAATGGCTGAAAGATTAAGTGGTATCAACTTATATTTTGTCAGATTGTGTTGCCAGGAGATAAGCTATAAAACCGTTATTCAGTAAAGGCCCTTCTTACTTTTCTCGATTAGTTGTTCTCGTTCTATTGTCGTTGATTTTTTTAGGCATAGGGCGTTATACCGATTATTTCTCGCCTTTACGTAATTATGTAAATTCAATTGCTACGCCTTTTTATTGGGTGAGCCATGCGCCCCAGTATGTTGTTGAGTGGTTTGAAGAAAATGTATCTTCTCGTCAACAACTGATGACCGAAAACGAACAGTTGCGTGAGCAAGTGTTGGTACAAAGTGGGCAGTTACAAAAAATGCATGCTTTATCCAGTGAAAACAACCGCTTACGTGCTTTGATGAATTCGTCTGAATTATTGGAAGATCGGGTGCTGGTTGCAGAGCTAATTGGCATTTCCCCTGATCCTAAAGTACATAAAGTGAT
This sequence comes from Candidatus Endobugula sp., assembly GCA_965225895.1. Lineage (GTDB taxonomy): Bacteria > Pseudomonadota > Gammaproteobacteria > Pseudomonadales > Cellvibrionaceae > Endobugula. Next base: position 1,728,510 of record CBDDBR010000011.1, on the reverse strand, counting down.
TGTGAACAAAGGCAGCCAAGATGGTGTTTATGCAGGGCAGGCGGTACTTGATGCTTTTGGTTTGGTGGGGCAGATTGTTTCTGTCACCTATAACACGGCGGAGGCGTTATTTATTACGGATGATTCTCACGCAATTCCAGTACAGATTAGCCGTAACAGCGTACGTACTGTCGTAGAAGGAACGGGTGATTTATACCGTTTACGATTACGTTATGTACCCAGTACTATGGATATTAAAGAAGGTGATTTGTTAGTGAGTTCAGGTTTGGGTGGCCGATTTCCCGCAGGGTATCCTGTGGCTACCGTGCAGTCACTAGAAAATGATCCTGGACAGTCTTTTGCTACAGTGTATGCAACGCCTACAGCGCAATTGAACCGTAGTCGATATGTGTTGTTAGTATTTAATGATGCGGTTGAGTCAGCTAATAAGGAACCGTAGCGATGCGTTGGTTAGTGTTGGCCTCATTAGTTCTATCCTTGTTTTTATCTATGGTGCCTTTGCCTTTTGAGTGGCGAGCTTGGCGTCCTGAGTTTGTTGCTCTGCTGGTTGTATATTGGGCAACGTATTCGCCCGATTATTTTGGTGTTTTTTATGCGTGGGTTTTTGGTATTGCCTTAGACGTTATCACACTATCGCCGCTGGGTTATCATTCTATTGGTTTGATCTTAGTGGCATATGTGTCTCACGTTTCGTACCAGCGCATCCGTGGTTATAATATTTGGCAGCAAGCAGCATGGGTGTTTGTGTTAATAGGTATTTACCAATTAGTATCTAATTGGGTGAGTGGTTTTATGGGTAAGCCTGTTGAGGGTTCTAATTTCTTATTTACTGCACTTTTAACCGCTGTTATTTGGCCTGTTTTAGTGGTTACATTACGTAAAATTAAAATTTATTGGCGAATCCCTTAGTATGCTTGTTTGTGATGTTGCTTGTGCTATCAGTGATTGTTCAGCTTTCTGGATAGATAATTGTGTTTCAGTAAATGCGTGGAATTAATCAATGAGAACATACTCGAAACATTATGAGTGCCAACGTGCCGTACTGGATCTTGAGAGCTAGTTATGCCAAAACGTTTTGCACATTCCCCGCGCTATTATTATTACTTACTCGCTATTACAGTTATTGTTATTGCTGTCATGGTTCAGTCCTTGCGTTTACTCGCGCCTAAAATAAATAGTTTACGCCCCTCAATAGAGCAATTATTAAGCGAAGAATTGAATGCTCAGGTGAGCATTGGTCATGTTGACGCAAGCTGGTACGGTTTGCGCCCTCATGTTTTAGTCAGTGATTTATCTGTACGCGGCATGGATGATTATACTAGCGATGCACATTTACGTGTTGCTTATGCGGATTTTACCGTTGATTTATTACAGAGTGTTTTGAATTATCAGTGGGTATGGCGTAACGTTGTATTTAAGGATATTCATGTTGATCTTGAACAAAACCCTCAAGGGCAGTGGCGCATAGCAGGTTTACCTGTGGCGCAAAAAGGAAACTCGCGCTGGCGTTATCGTCATCCTTCAGAGTTATTTAAAACAGTAGCGCAAATTGATTTGCATAACGCAAATTTACATATTACTTTTTCAAATAATAAAGTTATTCATACACAAATTCCTTCTATAGCTATAGAAAATACCGACGATTTTCATCGGCTCACAGCGTCGGCATCGGTGCAAAACAAAGACGTTTTTACTTTGGTGTTAGAAGAGCAAAGTGGAGATAAAAAAGACAATTATATGTCGGGCTTTGTGCGCTTAGACGAGTTTCCTATTGAGGATATTGTGAGTGGCTTGACTGAAAACAAGTCGGCTTCCGTTGCTATACTGCCAAGCGCATCTACAGTGAGTACATCTTTGTGGTTTGATTTTACATCAGAGAATATTTTTGATGTTGTGGGTGATATTTCTCTGGCGGGTTTTTCTGATACCTCCACGCCGTCGTTATTAAATTTTCCTATATCAAGTCAGGTGAAAGGGCGTTTTGACGCAGTGAATGGATGGTCTTTAGGTTTACGTGATGTCTTGTTAGATGACACGTTAATGGTCAATCAGGCGGCGTTAGAGGCAGTCATACCTGATGGTTCTGATGAGCGTCAATGGCGATTGCTGGTTGATAGTTTGGTGATTGATGCATGGTTGCCGTGGCTAAAGAAACATATACTAACGCAAGAAAAGGCGCAGGCTGTGATTGATACTATGGCGCCTCAAGGTCATTTAACACAGCTTTCCGTAGATATAAATATGACTGACTGGAAAGCGTCAGTCGTGTCAGCCAATATTCACGACGCTTCAGTACAGCCCTTTGAAAATATTCCTGGTATTCAGCGTGTGAATGGATATCTCTCTTCCAGTTTGTCGAGTGGGTTTATTGATCTGTCCTCAAAGCAATTGCAGTTTTTTCCTGCGAATGTTTATGAGCAGCCGTTATTGTTTGATAGTATTTATGGGCAAGTAGCTTGGCATTTGTTTCCTGACAGAAATCAAATTATTGTTAACAGTAGCAATTTAACTAGCGATTCTATTTTTGGTCAGGCAAATGGATATTTCTTTCTGGATTTGCCATGGGAAAAAGATAGCCGTAAAAGTGATTTCATTTTACAGATAGGCGTACAAGAGAGTAAGTCAGAACATGCGTTTCAATTTATTCCAACAAAAGTTCCTGAATCATTAAGGGAGTGGTTATCGGCTAGTGTGCTTAAAGGCAATGTTGAACAAGCGGGTTTTATTTACCGTGGTGGTTTTTCTGATGAAAATAATGCGCGTAGTATTCAATTATTTTTAGATGTAGATGATGTGGATTTAGCATACAGTGCAGACTGGCCTGACTTAACGGATGCATCGGGGCATGTCTTAGTGGATAACGAATATACGCAGGTGATTGTTAATCAAGCGAATATTCGTGATGAGCCAGTTGAAGCGTTGCAGGTAACATGGCTAGGCGACAAAAGAAAAGAATTGAATGTAGCTGTAAAAAGTACCGTGTCAGCAGATCTGGGTTTGTACTATTTAAATAATACGTTTTTACGTAAAAAAGTGGGGGATACATTTTCCACATGGACGGCAGATGGCCGCATTGGTGTTGATGTAGATATCAATATTCCCTTATTAGATACCGCAGTGGGTGATGGCATTGCACCTAAACAACAGGTTGATATTCAGTTTCTAGATAATAATATTCATTTAACACAGCAAAAATTATCCTTTAAGCATGTAAAGGGTGAATTGTTTTATTCAGAAACCCAGGGGCTGTATACCGATAATTTGTCATTGGTTTTATTTGATCAGTTACTACCGATAACCGTAAATCAGACGATGGATAATGAAGGCGACGGCGAATACATCTCAGTGAAAGGGCGTAGTGAAGTTGCGATTAAGCCATTGTCTGAATGGCTAGAGGTGCCTGAGTTAAGTCTGCTTTCTGGTCGTTTACCTTATGCTTTAGAATTGCAAGTGCCTTTAGATAATCGTCAAGAAACTTCCCAACAGAGTAGAAAAAAACAGTCGATAGAAAATAATGATTACTTGGCGAAGCTCGTGATGACCTCGAATTTACAGGGGGTGTTAAGTGTACTGCCTGAGCCGTTAAATAAAAAAACGGCTGAGACTCGTCATTTAACGGTGAATGCTTATCTGCGTTCTGCTGCTTCCAACTATCATTTTCAGTTAGATGATGTGGTAGATGCACACTTGGTATTAGGCGATCAACCCGCCTCGGCTGCTGTGGCTTTAGGTCAACGAGCCCAGCTCCCTCCTATTGAAAATAAAACGGTATCTATTGCCGCTGTGTTAAATAACGTTGCGGTTGATGAGTGGCAACAAGTATATATTTTGAGTCAAGCGGCGCGTAGCCAGTATGATACACGGGAGCAATCAAGTGCTGCTTCGATACTTCGCTATGATCTATTCGCCGATATATTACAAATGAATGACCAGCAAATACCGAAAGTGCATGTCGTTGGTACTAAGCGAGAGAATCAATGGCGAGCAAAGGTGAAAAATGATTGGTTAGCCGGTGATGTGGCGTTCGATGATTCGTTTACTCAACCAATTAATATTGAATTGGATTACCTGCATATTGCTGCACTAGAGGATGATCAAGCAGTGAATGAGGCGGCGAATGATACAGTGGATCCGTTAGCGGATGTAGATGTGTCGTTGGTGAAGCGAGCCAAAATACGTATTGATGATTTGAGCTATCAAAACAAAGCATTAGGCCAGTGGCGTTTTGATATCACGCCCGTTGAAAATGGTATTCACATTCACGATATTTATGGAAACCAGAGTGATATGTCATTGTTGGGTGCTGCTAAAGGTGAAGGGGCATCATTGTTGTGGGTGAAGCAAAAAGATGCGGCAGACTCTGTGTCTTATAGTCAATTTAACGGGGAGATATCGGGTAGCGGTATTGAACAGTTTTTTGTGGATTTAGGTTATCCCCCGTTGGTAAAAAGTAAAGAAACAGAATTAATTATTGATGTGGCTTGGCAGGGTTCGCCTGCTAATTTTGCTGTGAAGAGATTAACAGGTAATACTTATCTGTCATTAAAAAATGGTTTGTTTGTGCAAACTAATAACGCATCATCAACAGGGGCCTTACGTCTTTTAGGCTTATTTAACTTTAATACATGGGCGCGTCGCTTAAAGTTAGATTTCTCGGATCTTTATAAAAAAGGTATGGCTTTTGACAATGTAACTAGTCGACTAGTATTTGATGACGGCTTTATTTATTTTCAAGAGCCATTATTTCTTAAGGGGCCATCGGGTGAGTTTACGCTGGCGGGTCAAATTGATTACCCCAATGAAAGTATTGATAGTGTGTTGGTAACGACCTTGCCTGTTGGGGGTAACTTAACATTTGCGGCGGCGTTTGCGGCGGGCTTACCTGCGGCAGCGGGGGTGTACATTGTTAGTAAAATATTTAAGCCTCAAGTCGATAAAGTATCTAGTTTAACTTATGCCATTAAGGGGAGTTGGAATGACCCCGATGTAAAGTTTATTCGCCTGTTTGATAATGATGTGAATGTTTCGCCGGATGAAGTGCTTATTCCATCCGGTGAGTCATTAGAGAATGGCGGAGAATAGTCCGTTAACTATTTATTCTGTTTCATGTTCTACCATGACAACACGAATCAGTTTAAATAGTGATTTTTTGTGTTTGGATGGTGTTTTTTCAGTGCCGTTTTGCTCTGCACTTTCTTGTGCTTTCACTTCTTTTATCGCATTGCGTGCGAGTTGATTCAGCTTTTGACGATCGCATTGTGAATAAGTGGCAATAAAATCAGAGAGGGCGCTTGGTTCGGTGAGTATTTTATCGCGCCATTTCTCGGCTGATTTTGTCACATGCTCGTATGTTGCATTTTTCTGTTTTAATCGATCGAGGGCAGTTTGTATGTCTTCGTGATTATTGTTTCTAATGAGTTTTCCAATAAAGGACATTTGTCGTTTTAAAGCGTTGCCGACTTTAATTTTTTTGGCGACGAGTAGGGCATCATCTAATTCTTTTACAAGTGGGATGGTACTGAGTTGAGATGGGCTTAATGTGAGTAGCTCTTCACCGATAGCAATATAAATCTGCATAGATTTTTTTTGTGCGGTACGGCTAATAATGAAATCATCTTCATCATCGTATGTATTGTCGTTGTTCATGATTAAGATGACCCTTTAATTAAATATTTTGATGAGTATTTTGCTTGTCAGTGAGTTATAAGCAGCGTGCTATAAATGCATTATAAATAAAACGCGGTGGCTAAACCTAAAAATGATAAAAACCCTACCACGTCAGTGAGTGTGGTAAGTGCTACGCCCCCAGATAATGCGGGATCTGCGCCGCAGCGTTTTAAAATGGCGGGGAGTAACGTGCCCCCTATAGCGGCGGTCAGTAAGTTGATGAGTGTTGCTGCTGCAATAATGAGAGCCATCGTTATATCGTTAAACCACCATGCAGTAACACCGCCTAATACGGCAGCCCATAGTAAGCCATTGAGAAAGCCTGAAAGTATTTCGCGTGTTAATAGCCAGCCTTGGTTGCTTGGGCCTATTTTTCCTAGAGCCATACCTCGTATCACAACGGTTAATGTTTGGCTGCCAGCAACGCCGCCCATACTGGCAACAATAGGCATCAGTACGGCGAGTGCAACGACTTTATCAATAGTATCTTGAAAAATATTAATAACTGATGAAGCTAAAATGGCTGTTAGTAAGTTAATACCTAGCCATACAGCGCGTCTAGGGGTTGTACGAATAAGAGGAGCGAACGTGTCCTCATCCTCATCCAAGCCTGCGAGGCTCATTAATGAGTGATCGGCATCTTCTATGATAACGTCAACTACGTCATCAATGGTAATACGACCCATGATTTTATTGTTATCATCAACGACGGCAGAGGATATCCAGTCATTTTTTTCAAACAATTGCGCTACTTTACTGTCTTCAAGGTTGACGTTCAGAGCCTCTACGTCAGTACTCATGATTTCCCGTACAGTGATATTGGGATCAGAGGTGAGTAGTTTACTCATGGATAATGTACCTAAAAATACATCATGCTGATTGACGACAAATAACTGATCTGTTGATTGAGGAATTTCATCATGTCGGCGCAAATAACGAATGACTACATCTAATGTAAAGCGAGGGCGTACGGTGATAATGTCGGTATTCATTAAACCACCGGCAGTATCTTCTTCGTACGATAGAACGGTTTCTACCCGCGAGCGATTTTGCTCGGACATGGCTTCTAATACTTCTTGAATAATACGATCGGGTAGCTGTTGTAATATGTCAGCGACATCATCCACATCGAGGTCTTCGGTGATATCCGCGACCTCTTGTGTATTCATGGTTTTGAGTATTTGCCCTGTTAGCTCATCCGAAATTTCCTGTAGTACTTCTCCTCGTTTGTGGTCCTCTATCATGGACCAAATAATTTTACGAGAAGGAGGCGGCGATGATTCTAGTAGGCGAGCGATATCAATGGGTTTTAAACCATTGAGCATACGTTTAACCGATCGCATTTCACCATTATTATCTAAAATATCGCTTAGGTAGCTAAGGTGAGCTTGCGTGTTATCTAGTTGTTCTTGTTCGGTAGAAGGCATGGTGTTATCACTTATTTATTATTCTGCTTCGTCGAATCGATTATTAATTAATGCTTCTATGGCATCAAATGCTGCGCTCTCATCTTTTCCATCAACACGTAATTCGACATTGGTACCTTGATTAGCGGCGAGTAACATGAGAGACATTACACTTTTGCAATCAACCGTTTTATTGTTGGCCGTTAATTCTACCGTGCTAGAAAATTTAGCGGCGAGATTCGTCAACTTTGCTGACGCTCTTGCGTGCAAGCCAAGTTTATTAATAATTACTAATGGTTTACTAATCATTTTTAAGTAATTCCCTGTGGCGTAACTGTATATTACTGCTGGCTTGAGAAAAGTACGCACTGAGTTGTTCACATAAATACACTGAGCGATGTTGCCCACCAGTACAGCCAATGGCAATGGTGATGTAACTGCGATTATTTTCTTTATAGCGAGGTAGCCAACGTTCAAGAAATTGTTGTATGTCTTGAAGCATATCATTCACTTGCGGTTGTTGGCTTAAATAATTTTTTACGGCCGTGTCTTGTCCTGTGAGTGAACGTAGCTCTGTTTGCCAGTGGGGGTTAGGTAGGCAGCGCACGTCAAATACTAGGTCAGCATCTTTTGGTAGACCGTATTTAAAGCCAAATGATTGAAATAAAACCGCTGCATTATCTTCATTCGTGCTCAAAAAGCGTTGTTTAATAAAGTCGCGTAAGTCATGGTAGCCCATCTCGCTAGTATCAATAGAGATGTTAGCGAGTTCAAAAATAGGTTTTAAGAGCTGGCTTTCTTGTTGGATCGCTTGGTGTAGATCGGTTTTTTCATCGCTTAATGGATGTTTGCGTCGTGTTTCGCTAAAGCGTTTGAGTAGTGTGTCATCGTTAGCGTCTAAGTATAATATTTTATAACTGAGGTGTTGTATGGGTGAACGTAAAATAATTTCGGGTGCTTGCTGTAAATCACACGTGTGGTTGCGCGCATCAATACTGACAGCATAACGCATGCCGCTAAGACGTTCGCTATTTTCTGCTAATGATGGCAGTAGCGATGCGGGAAGGTTGTCTATACAGGTAAAGCCAATATCTTCTAGTACATGTAGCGCTGTACTTTTTCCCGATCCAGAGCGTCCGCTAATAATGACTAATTGCGTGTTCATTACGTGTTTACCTAGTGGCTGTTATTGCGTTACATTTATAAAGTGACTGTTAGGTTGTGCTTTTACTGTTTGTTAAATATATTGTTTATTAGCGTGTTGAGCATTAAAAATGATGCGTTAAATACTATGTATTAATCGCATCTAATAACATTTGCGTGTCATTTGCATGACGTACTTTGTGTAAGATCTCGTTGTTAGAAAATGCTTCAGCAATGTTGGCTAGTGTTTTTAAATGATTTTCGTTGGCGCCTTCGGGTACAAGCAATACAAAGACTATATCAACATTTTCATTATCAATGGCGTCAAAATCAATGCCATTATCTAGTGTGACTAGCATGCCGATGGTTTTATCGCAGTGCGGTATTCGGCAATGGGGGATGGCAATGCCATTGCCTATTCCTGTGGAACCTAGTTTTTCTCGTGCGATTAGCGCTTTAAATATTGTATTGGCTTGCAGTTTGGGAAGTTGTTCGCCTAGGTGTTCGGCGATCTCTTCAAGTACGCGTTTTTTACTACTACTTGAATGTTTGCAAAGGATAAAACTTGGCGATAAAAGTGATGCTATATCCATAGTAAATATCGTCTTGGTTATGTTTACGTTAGCTATTGGTGTAGAGAATATATTGTGTTGCCTTCTATGCGGTGATGCTAATTAAATCAATTGTTTGCGTTCATTTGAAGGGGGGATAGACATTGACTCACGATATTTTGCGATCGTTCGTCGCGCTACTTTTACCCCTTGCTCCGCTAATAACGTGGTGATTTTACTATCGCTTAAAGGCTTGGCGACGTTCTCGGCAGCAATAAGCTTTTTAATAATTGCTCTAATTGCAGTAGAGGAGCATTCGCCACCAGAGTCCGTGCTGACATGGCTAGAGAAAAAATATTTTAATTCAAAAATACCTTTAGGGGTATGCATATATTTGTTGGTGGTTACACGAGAAATTGTTGATTCGTGCATATCAACAATTTCTGCAATATCATGCAGCACTAAGGGTTTCATTGCTTCTTCACCAAAATCTAAAAATCCACGTTGCTTTTCTATAATAGCGGTGGCGACTTTCAGTAAGGTCTCGTTACGACTTTGTAAACTTTTGATGAACCAACGTGCTTCTTGTAAATTATCTTTCAAATAGGTGTTGTCAGTACTTGAATCTGCGCGCTTAACTAATCCTGCATACTGGTTGTTAATTTGTATTTTGGGGGCAATGTCAGGGTTTAAGACAACCATCCAGCGATCACTTTTTTTGGTAACAAAAACATCTGGAATAACATATTCCGTATTATTGCTACCAATATCTTCGCCAGGGCGAGGGTTGGTGCTTTGGATTAATGTGATGGCATTTTTGAGTTCCTCTTCTTTAATACGTAATTTACGCATTAAGGTTTTGTAGTCGCGGCTTGCGAGTAGCTCGAGGTAGTCGGTTGCAATCATCTTGGCAGTTTGTAAGCCAGGAATGGGTTCTTTGGCTTGTAGTTCAAATTGTTTGAGTTGAATGAGTAAGCAGTCCCCGAGGTTTTGGCTGGCAACACCTGGGGGGTCAAATTGTTGTAAGCGATGAAGTACTGCAAAAACTTCATCTTCGTCAACGTCTTCTAAGCTGTTTTGTAGTGATAGATGAATATCGCTCACGCTGCTCGATAGCATGCCGCACGGTTTAATGTCGTCAATAATCGTGAGTGCGATAGAGTAATCTTTATCAGAAAAATGGGTTAAGTTGAGTTGCCACATTAGGTGGTCTTGTAGGCTTTCTGTACTGCCTCTTTGAGCTTCAAAATGTTCGTCATCATTATTGTTGGCTGATGAAGGCGCTGCTGCTGGCGCACTTTGATACACATCGTCCCAGCTGGTATCTACGGGAAGGTCTTCTGGTATGTTTTGTGACCATTCTAACTCGTTGTTTTGTTCATCGCTTTGTTGTGTTTCATTGCTAGTTTCATTGTGGTTGATCGTTGCTTCTTGCGGCTTTTCTGATTGGCTATTGCTGCTATTTTCTGTACTTTCCTTGCTGTCACCCTTATTGTCTTCGGCTATTTCTAGCATAGGGTTAGTATCTAGTGCTTCTTGGATTTCATTTTGTAAATCTAAGGTAGATAGCTGTAGTAAGCGTATAGCTTGCTGTAGCTGTGGGGTCATGGTGAGGCTTTGACCCATTTTAAGTTGTAAGGACTGTTTCATACGGCTGGCAATATCTCGTTGCTTTTTTGTCTTGCTTTAATCGCTCTTAATGTTAATTTTTAACTTGGTGCTCTATGGACTGTCTTGATCCTATAGATATGGGTGAAATGAGTCCTTGATCTACACCGAGCGGGTGTTGCTTCATGCATACTGACGTCTACAATTTTAGTCAGTCATTGAGGGATAAGCAAGGCATAAGCAAAACTTATGCCTATTTGTTTTGTATGGTTGACAGAGCGTAAAATGTAGTGTGTGTTTTATTGATTTTAAAGTGAGAAGTCATTGCCTAAATAGACATCTTTAACCTGTTTATTGGCAAGAATCGCCTCGGCATCGCCTTGGGCGATAATATGTCCTTCGCTTACAATATAGGCTTTTTCGCAAATAGCTAAGGTTTCACGTACATTGTGGTCGGTAATGAGTACGCCGATGCCTCGTTCTTGTAAGTGAGTAATGATTTGTTTGATGTCATTAACGGATATGGGGTCTACGCCTGCGAAGGGTTCATCAAGTAAGATAAATTGCGGTTCTGTTGCCAGCGCGCGAGCAATTTCTACTCGTCGTCTTTCGCCGCCAGATAATGCCATGCCTAAAGAATCTTTGATGTGAGTAATGTGAAACTCTTGTAATAACGTATCTAGTTTTTCGAGTCGTTGAGCACGCGAAAGTTCTTTACGTGTCTCTAAAATGGCAAGAATGTTGTCAGAGACGGTGAGTTTGCGAAACACCGAGGCTTCTTGCGGTAAGTAACCTATACCTGCTCGTGCCCGCCCATGCATGGGGAGTTGGCTAATGTCTTGTCCGTTGATTTGAATAGTGCCTTTATCCGCCGCAACAAGTCCCGATATCATGTAAAAACACGTGGTTTTGCCTGCGCCATTAGGGCCGAGTAAGCCAACAATTTCACCGCGTTTAACTTCAATAGATACATCGATAACGACAGTGCGTTTTTTATAGCTCTTGGCTAAGTTGGAAGCTTGTAGGGTAGACATAGTGAGTTATTTTTGGGTTTTTGGTGAGGGTTCAAGTACCATGATGACGCGCCCAGTATTGTCACCTGCATTGACGACTTCTGTGTTCATGTCATAAGTAATTTTGTTGCTGTTTGTCGTTCTGCTTTCTTGCTTTAATAAGGCGTCACCTAGCAATAATAATGTCTCGGCATTAATGTCATATTCAATGGTTGATCCATTGGCAATAACATCAGCACTTTGTACGTCTGGCTTTTGTTTGAATTTAGCGGGTTGGCCCTCTGCAATCATTTTTGTGACTGTGCCTGCTTTATCGTAAATACTTATTTTGTCACCCGAAACACGTATGGAGCCTTGGGTAATAAGTACATTACCTTCGTATATTGTGGTGCCTAATTTTTCGCTTTTAAATGCTTTGTCGGCACTCACGTTAATGGGTTGTTCTCTGTCGTCAGGTAGCGCGAATGTTTGGCTGATGTTAAGGCATGTGCCTAATGTAAGCAGAATAAATAAGCGGTGTAAATTATTGCTGTGCTTCATAGCGACTCCTCACATTAGAGAGTAATTCGATGGTTTCATTGTCTAGCGACATTTTTAAGCCTGTGGCGTGTGTTGTGCCAGCAGTGTTTTTTATAATAACAGGTTTGTCGGTTTCGGCGTATTGTTCGTTAGGTTTTACGCGCAGCTCTTCTGATGTGATGGTTGTGGGTATGTCGCTGTCGATTGTGTTTTGTATTAAGACTACGTCACCCTTAAATATGACTTCTTCGTCACCGTTGATACTGCGTGCAGTGTGTGACGAGGCTTTCCACGGTGCAGCGGCTTTAGGCGATTCGTTAAAAAAAGTGAATATAGGGCGTTCCAGCAAAGAGTAAGGTGGTGTTTTGTCCTTAGCTTCAAAATGACTGATTTTATCGGCAAGCAGTATGTGAGAAATATTGCCTTGTAGGTTGTACTGTGTTGTTTTTGTTTGTATCAGATAGGAGTCAGGAAACTGTTTTTCTGTTTGTTTTACCTGTTCAGATAGCTCTAATAGTATAGCAGGAGGCGCTTGCCATACGGTGAGGGCTAATATGACCATCAGTGCAATAACAACGAGAATATAATGCCATTTATTCATGATTGTTTCATTTATCCTTAATGGCGTCGTAGCTATAGATAGGCCGATAAGGCGTGATCAAATGTGCCTTGAGCGCTCATGATCATATCGCAGGCTTCTCTAACCGCACCGTCACCACCGCAGAGCAGGCTTTGCCATTGGCAGTGTTGTTTTATTACAGGATGAGCATTGGCGGGAGCTAGCCCCAGGCCTACACGTCGAATAATGGGAAGGTCAGGGTAATCGTCCCCCATGTGTGCAATGGCCTCATGGGCTATGTTTAAATCGGTAAGTAGCTCGCTGAGTGCATTTAATTTGTCTTCGCGGCCTTGTATTAAGTGTTGAATGCCTAGGTCGCTCGCACGTTTTGCTACGATGTGGCTCGTGCGCCCCGTGATAATGGCAACATGTACGCCGCTGGCTTGAAGCATTTTAATGCCGTGACCATCGAGAGAGTTAAATGCTTTTATTTCTTCACCGCTATTACTGAAATACAGCTTTCCATCGGATAATACGCCATCGACATCAAGAATGAGTAAGCGAATATTTTTTGCTCGCTGTAATACATCGCTAGGTATTGTTTGAGTGGTAGTCATGGTGTGTTTATCCGTAGTGTGTGGCATTGGCGCAAGTTATATCAAGCCTGCGCGTAATAAATCGTGTAGGTGTATAACGCCTATTGGCTGTTGTTGATCGTCTACGGCAACCAGTGATGTAATGGATTTTTCTTCCATAATGCCGAGTGCTTCGGCAGCGAGTATTGATGGTTTTATTGTGCGCGGTGTAGTGTTCATTACATCGTTAATACGTATGTCACGTATATCTGAGCCTGAATCAATGGTGCGTCGCAGATCTCCGTCGGTAAAAATACCCGCAAGCGTGCCATCGGCATTAAGAATGGTTGTCATTCCTAATCCTTTTTGTGTCATTTCTAGTAGTGCTTGGCTCAGGGTCGCGTCTGTTGCGATATGCGGAATGCGTTGACCTTGTTGCATGATGTCAGCCACTTTTAATAATAAGCGCTTGCCGAGTGCGCCGCCAGGGTGAGAAAAAGCAAAATCCTCAGCAGTAAACCCTTTGGCTTCTAATAGGGCAACGGCGAGTGCATCCCCCATGACCAAGGTAACGGTTGTGCTAGAGGTGGGGGCAAGATCAAGAGGGCAAGCTTCGCACTCGACGCTAACATCGAGATTGACGTTAGCGGCTTGAGCAAGGCCCGATGTTTTATTGCCCGTCATGCTGATAAGTGGAATATGTAGCCGTTTTAATAGCGGTAAAATGGCATTGATTTCAGCGGAGTTACCTGAGTTTGATATGGCAATCACGACATCATTTTTTGTTATCATCCCTAGATCACCGTGGCTGGCTTCGCCGGGGTGTACAAAAAACGCGGGAGTGCCTGTGCTGGCTAATGTGGCGGCAATTTTATTGGCAATATGGCCTGATTTTCCCATGCCTGTGACTACAACTTTGCCAGAGCATTGCTGAATGAGTTCGCAGGCATGTTGAAATGTGTCATCAATGCGATCGCTTAGAGCGTTGATCGCATCGAGCTCCATTTTAATTGTGCGCTTGCCGATAGCAATATGATTGCTTGTGTGTGTGTGTGTTGTCATTTTTATACGTATTTAAGTCAAAGGTTCAGCGTGTTTTACATTCAAATTAGCAGTGTGTAATACCCTGCATAAGCGATTAAGAGTAAGATACCTGAAAAACGTCCAAGAATCGCATTCTTTTTAAATAACACCCCCCATGCCATCATTAGGCATAACAGTAAGCTAATGCCGATCATAGAGATATAGTCACGATAGAAAACATCTGTTCCCATATCAAGTGGTTGTATGATGGTGGGTATACCTGCAACAAGGAGTAAATTGAAAATATTAGAGCCAATAATATTGCCGAGAGCAATATCATGATGTCCTTTGAGAGCGCTAAGTACTGAAGCAGCCAATTCGGGCAAGCTGGTACCAATGGCAACAATTGTTAATCCAATAATTAATGGGCTAATGCCAAATTCTATGGCTACTGTTGTGGCGCCCCATACTAAGCTTTCGGCACTGATAATTAATAAAGCAAGGCCTATAAGAAACCATATGCTAGCCATCCATGTTTCCATCGAAGCAATGTCTTCCTCTTCTTCTGGGTGTTGCTTTTTGTTGTAAATCAGCCAGCCAATCAGCGGAATCATTAATGATACAAGGGTAATACCTTCTATTCGGGTTAATTCGCCATTGTATAAAAACCATCCAGTAATGCCCATAACGCCCAGCATAATAGGAATTTCTTGTTTGAGTATGTAGGATTTTACGGTAATGGGTGCAACGAGTGCGGTGATCCCTAGTACTAGGCCTACATTGGCGAGGTTAGAACCAATAGCATTGCCGATGGCAATTTCGCCTGTGCCTTTAAGGGCGGCACTGATTGAAACGACGATTTCGGGAGCGGATGTACCAAAGGCGACTACGGTTAAGCCAATGAGTAGTTTGGGAACGCCAAAGTTATTGGCGATAGCGGCACTGCCGTCAACAAAGCGATCTGCACTCCATACAAGCCCGACAAAGCCCGCTAATATAGCAAGCCAAGGTAATAGCTGAGTCATTTATGTTCCTATTGGGTGATTTCTGCGTTGAATTGTAAAATAGAGCGTTTAATTGCTTATCTAATAAAGGCCGTAAATGGTATAGTGTGCGGCTATAAATGTCAGCTATTATTCAGGTTTAATCTGTAGAGTGGTGAAAATAGCGGCAAAGGTAATGTTAAAGGGTGTTGGGTATTGTTACAGAAGCCAAGTTCAGTGATTGGCTTTATATGTGACGGCTCAATATTGTATTTTATGCGTGAAATGAATTGAGGAATAGAGAAACATGCAGTGGATAAAATCGACAATAAATAACGTATTTTGTATTAAACAATCGTTACATGCCTTGTTGGGTGGTTTGATCTTATTGGGTGCTGTTTCTGTTTCTGCGCAAAATGTGGCATCTGAGCCGCATGATTTGGTCAGAGCAACCACTGAAAAAGTCTTGGGTTTGCTTGAAACGGGCATTGACCCTGTTAAATCGCCAGAAGCATTTGTAGATCAAATATCTGCCATCTTAGATCCTGTCGTGGCCTTTGAATATATTGCTAAGGGGGTGTTGGGTGTACACGCTGAGAAAGCATCACCAGAACAAATCAAGCAGTTTTCCATCGCCTTTAAAAAAGGCTTAGTGAACACCTATGGAAAGGGTATTTCTGGATTCCAAGGCTTAGAGATTCAAGTACTGGATCCAGTTAAGCCTGTGGGTGATGCTCGTCGAGCAACGGTAGTGCAAGAAATTAAAAGTGCTTCTGGGGTGACAAAAGTTTCCTACTCCATGGCGAAAAATCGTCAAGGGCAATGGAAGATGATTAACTTAGTGCTAAACGGCATTAACTTCGGTAAAACATTTCGTGGTCAGTTTTCGGCAGCAGTGGCAAAGAATCAAGGCGACCTCGATAAAACTATCCAGCAATGGGAACAGGGTGTTCAGTAGTTGTTGTTGGGTGAGTTAGTGCGACTTGTTGATAAGTTGTATGCGTAATTACGATAGTGCATCTATAGTGTTTTTTTATTACACTGGCGAGCCTTTCTATTTATAACAGTCTCTGCAAAGCTCGTATTTACGGTCTTTTATATTGATATAGCAGAGTAAAAAATTTAATTTTTATTAGAGTATTACTATGGAATCTGAAGCGATTAAATCACTTCTTACAGAGCAGTTAACGGGAGCGGATGTGGATGTTGTCGTTGAAGGTAGTCATGTTAGCTTAACAATTGTTAGTGATGTGTTTGATGGTTTAAATACATTAAAAAGACAGCAAAAAGTATATGGCGTACTGTCCGAGCATATTGCGAGCGGTGCAATACACGCTGTAAATATGAAAACATTAACACCACAAGAAGCCTAGTGCTCATTAATAGATAAGAGATTCATGGATAAATTAATCATTAAGGGCGGTGGCCCTTTAGATGGCGAAATTCGTATTTCGGGATCTAAAAATTCAGCATTGCCTATCTTGGCGGCCACAATACTGGCTGAAACTCCCATTCAAATCGGTAATTTACCGCACTTAAACGATATTACTACCATGCTGGCATTATTGCGTAGCATGGGGTTGTCGGTGACGTTAAATGAAAAAATGAGTGTTGAAATCGATGCAAATACCATTGCTGAATATACAGCGCCGTATGAATTAGTGAAAACCATGCGTGCTTCGATTTTAGTATTAGGGCCAATGCTGGCTCGTTACGGTGAAGCCAATGTTTCTTTCCCTGGCGGTTGTGCAATAGGTAGTCGCCCCGTTGATATTCATTTGCGTGGATTAGAGGCGATGGGAGCCATCATCGAAGTGGATGAAGGCTATATTCGTGCTCGCAGCAATGGTCGTTTAAAGGGCGCTAATATCCTAATGGAAACGGTCACTGTGGGTGGCACAGAAAACTTATTAATGGCGGCCGTGCTTGCTGAAGGTGAAACCATATTACAAAACGCAGCGCGAGAGCCCGAGGTGGTAGATTTAGCTCATTGTTTACAAGCAATGGGTGCACAAATCAGTGGTGTGGGTACAGATACTTTGGTGATTCAAGGTGTTGAACGCCTAAACGGTTGTTACTATAAAGTGATGCCAGACCGTATCGAAACGGGAACATTTTTGGCTGCGGCGGCTGCAACTCGTGGGCGTGTAAAGCTTAAAGATACCTGTGCCAGTATTTTAGAATCGGTCATTCATAAGTTAGAAGAAGCGGGTGCATCGATCACAATTGGTGAAGATTGGATCGAGCTAGATATGGAAGGTCGACGACCTAAAGCCGTTAGTCTTAAAACGGCGCCATACCCAGCTTTTCCTACTGATATGCAGGCGCAATTTACGGCAATGAATGCTGTAGCAGAAGGTACTGGAACAGTGATTGAAACGATTTTTGAAAATCGTTTAATTCAAATACATGAGCTCAATCGTATGGGTGCCAAAATAAAGCTAGAAGGTAATACAGCGATTGTTACAGGTGTTGAACGTTTAAATGCAGCGCCTGTTATGGCAACGGATTTGCGTGCTTCAGCAAGTTTAGTGATTGCAGCGCTTGTTGCCGATGGCGATACCGTGGTTGATCGTATTTACCACATTGATCGTGGCTACGAATGTATTGAAGAAAAATTACAATTGTTGGGTGTTAATATCCGACGAGTGCCAGGCTAGCTGTTGCTTGCGTTATTAATGAATATAGAGTGAATCATGTCTCAATTAACTATAGCCTTAACGAAAGGGCGTATTTTAGAAGAAACATTACCGCTATTGGCGGCAGCGGGTATAGTCCCTGCTGAGGATATTAAGAAAAGCCGTAAATTGGCTTTTGATACCAATATAGACAATGTTCGTTTGTTGATATTGAGAGGCAGTGATGTGCCAACCTATGTGCAGTTTGGCGCAGCGGATATGGGCGTAGCAGGTAAAGATACCTTGATGGAGCATGGCGGTGATGGTCTGTACTCTTTGGTTGATCTTGGCATTGCGCGCTGTAAGTTAATGACGGCAGCGATTAAGGGTGCCCCTGAAAAAACAGGGCGTATTAAAGTAGCTACTAAATATGTGAATGTGGCAAGACAGTTTTATGCCGAGCAGGGCCGTCAAGCCGATTTTATTAAGTTGTATGGAGCGATGGAATTAGCACCTATTATGGGTTTAGCCGATGAAATCGTCGATATTGTTGATACAGGAAATACCTTGCGCGCCAATGGTTTAGAGTCTCGTATCGAAATAGCCGATATTAGCTCTCGTTTGATTGCCAATAAAGCCTCAATGAAAATGAAGCACAGCCTTATGCAACCCGTTATTGATGCGATTGCTGAAGCAGTAACGGCGAGTGAACAATGACTATTCAACGTTTAGATGCGAATAGTGAGAGATTTAGTGAGCAATTAGATGCTTTGTTGGCTTGGTCTTCGGTGTCTGATCCTGCGGTTGCAGCAACAGTGGCAGAGATCCTTCAGGCAATAAAAAGCCAAGGTGATACGGCGTTGATGGATTATACCAATCAGTTTGATCGCCGTGATATTAGCCAGATGGCTGAGTTAACAATTTCTCAGGCGCAATTACAGCAAGCTTTAGAAAGCATACCTGTTGCACAGCGCCAAGCGCTTGAAGTGGCGGCAGAACGTGTACGTCATTATCACCAGCATCAAGTACAAGATTCTTGGCAATTTACGGAGTCTGACGGCACGGTATTGGGCCAAAAGGTGACGCCAATGGATCGTGTGGGTCTTTATGTTCCAGGTGGAAAAGCGTCGTATCCTTCTTCTGTATTGATGAATGCAATACCTGCAAAAGTCGCGGGTGTTCCTGAAGTGGTAATGGTGGTGCCTGCACCCGATGGTGAGCTTAACCCTATGGTGTTGGCGGCGGCTGCCATCGCTGGTGTTGATCATGTTTATACTATCGGAGGCGCGCAAGCGGTGGCTGCGTTAGCTTACGGTACGGCTACGATTCCTAAGGTGGATAAAATTGTTGGGCCAGGCAATATTTACGTTGCTACAGCTAAACGCGCCGTGTTTGGTGAGGTGGCGATTGATATGATAGCGGGGCCATCAGAAATATTAGTGGTATGTGATGGCAAAACCAATCCTGATTGGATTGCGATGGATTTGTTTTCTCAAGCAGAGCACGATGAGCAGGCGCAGGCTATTTTTATTAGCACGGATATATCGTTTATTGATGCCGTATTGCAAAGTATAGAAACATTATTGCCAACCTTATCTCGATCCGATATTGCTCGGCAGTCGTTGCAAGATCGTGGAGCGTTAATTCATGCGGCGGATAAGGCGCAGGTAATAGAGTTAATTAATCGTATTGCGCCAGAGCATTTGGAGCTATCGGTTGAAGATCCCGAATCATATCTTGATGATATTCGTCACGCGGGGGCTATTTTTATGGGGCCTTATACTTCTGAGGCGCTAGGTGACTATTGTGCAGGGCCGAATCATGTGTTGCCTACATCGGGTACAGCGCGCTTTTCTTCTCCTTTGGGGGTGTATGATTTCCAGAAGCGTAGTTCTATTATTCATTGCTCAAAATCGGGCGCAAGTCAGCTAGGCAAAGTGGCTTCAGTTTTGGCAAGAGGTGAATCATTAGAGGCGCATGCACGTTCTGCAGAGTATCGTATCCATGATCAGGATAGCGTTTCGTAGCGTGTAGGTTGCTAGTTGCCAGAAATATTCATTTCTGGCTCTGTTATTTTCATTTAAATACTTTTTGGGCGTGTGCCAACAATCGCATTAAGTTGTAGCTTTTGCTTATTTCTAGCGATAGTGATTTGTACGCTATCATTGGGGCGTACATTGGCAATAAGGTTCATGCCTTCTCGTCCATTAATAATAGGTTGCTGATTAATATGCGTAATAATATCGCCAGCTTTAATGCCTGCTTTATCCGCAGGGCCATTAGGGTATGTGCTGGTAATAATGACGCCGCTACTATTTTGTAAATTATAGGTGCGAATAATACTTTCGTTGAGTGTACGAGCCTCAATACCTAGCCAGCCTCGAATAGCCTGTCCAGATGTGATGATGTCATTCATGATATTAACAGCAATATCCGCTGGAATGGCAAAACCTATACCTACGGCAGAGCCCGAAGTTTTGTTATTTAATATTGCCGTATTTATACCGAGTAACTTACCGTTGCTATCAATGAGTGCACCGCCAGAATTACCTGGATTGATGGCGGCATCAGTCTGTAAGAAATTTTCATAAACGTTGATGCCTAAACCGTGGCGGCCTGTTGCAGAAATAATACCTTGGGTAACTGTTTGGCCAACACTAAACGGATTGCCTATAGCGAGTACAACATCGCCTATGCGCGTTTTTTGGGGCTCGCCTAGGGTAATAGAGCGAAGCCCTTTAACGGGAATTTTAAGTACCGCTAAGTCGGTTTCTGGATCAGAGCCAATAATTGTTGCCTTCACTTCTCTGCCATCATAAAGAGACACAATAATTTCTTCGGCATCAGAAATAACATGGTTATTTGTTAATAAATAACCTTCTTTATTGATAATAACGCCAGACCCTAAAGCGGATGACATGCGTCGTTGTTGTGGTACGTCGGCGCTATTGAAGTAATGTCGAAATAAAGGATCATCAAATAGCGGATTGCGGGGTGAGTTAATGCGCTTGCGAGTAAAAATGTTAACGACAGCGGGAGCCGCTCGATTAACCGCTTGGGCATAGGATACGGGCTGTTGATTTGGGGGGATAAAAAAATGACTGAATTGCTGACCTAACGCATAGCGTAGATTGGGTTTGGCGAGAATCATAGCCAAGCCTACTAAAAGGCCTATAACGATAGGCCAGCCAATAAAGCTAATGAGTTTACGCATAATTAAGATATGCTCATAATCGCGTGATGCCCTAGTGCTATGCCTTTGCAGCGCTAGGGTTTTGTGTATCGTCTTCGTCGTTTAAACCGTAGTCTTCGCTTAGTGTGCCTTCGCTAGGAGCCCAGTCTTTAGGTGGTTGAAATGTTTCTTCGTTGATATTGAGTTCGCTACCATCGTCGTCAGGGTTGGTTGAAAGTAGTTGGCGGCTAATATCCACGTTGGCTAATTTAAGAGCGCTACCCGCAAGGTGTTCATGCACTTCTTTATAGTTTTGGGTTAAATTATTTACTAATTGTGCCGTTTCGGCAAAGTGCTCTGTGACTTCCTGTTGGTAATTGGCCAAGCTGTGTTCGGCCTCTTCAAGACGAGATTCTAGAGTGCGTGTTTTTTGCTCGCTAGAAGAAAATGAGCGAGTTAGCAGTAAGCTTAATAGGCCGCCTATAATAAAGGTTGTGATGGCAGTAATGAGTAATGTTGCTAATGAAAACACAGTTTTCTCCTTAAAAAATACATAGTTGCGATAATACGCTCATGTTTGGCTTGAGTAAAACATTCTCTATCGTCGTATAATACGTTAATCATTAAAAAAACGATGCTTTATTTATGAATTTAAGCCCTATAGAACGTTACCAAAAAGATTTAATGCGCCCAGAGTTTCTTCCTGATTCGGCACAGCAGATGGCTGTTGAAAAGTTACAGGCGCTTTATGAGCAATTAATTCTTCGACAAGAACATAAAATGGGGCTACTTGAGCGCTTATCAAGTGTGTTTTCTTTTTCATCGGTAGAGCCTGTGCGCGGTCTCTATTTTTGGGGGGGCGTGGGGCGTGGTAAGACCTACCTCATGGATAATTTTTATGAAAGTCTACCATTCGAGAAAAAAATGCGGGCGCATTTTTATCGTTTTATGAAACGTGTGCATCAAGAACTGGCGTCTCTAGATAACGAAAAAGACCCTTTAGAAATTGTTGCAGATCGCATTGCTCAAGAAGCGATGGTGATTTGCTTTGATGAATTTTTTGTTTCCGATATTACCGATGCCATGATATTGGCAAATTTATTAGATGGATTGTTCCGCCGAGGGGTAACGTTGGTGACTACCTCCAATATTGTGCCGGATGGTTTATATAAAGATGGTTTGCAGCGTGCACGTTTTTTGCCAGCCATTGCGTTATTAAATCAGCATACAGAGGTGGTGAATGTTGATGGTGGTACAGACTATCGTTTGCGTAGTTTAGAGCAGGCGGAATTATACCATTACCCTTTAGATGATGCGGCAGACGAGAGTTTATATAAAAGTTTTTACAGTTTGGTTCCAGATAAAGAAGAAATTATTAAACAGTTTTCTTTAGAGGTCGAAGGGCGTTCGATTTCTTGCCGTTACCATGCTGAAGATGTCGTGTGGTTTGATTTTGAAGCGCTGTGCGATGGCCCAAGATCACAGAATGATTATATTGAGTTGGCAAAAGAATATCATGCGGTATTGATTTCAGACATTCCAGAATTGACCGCTGATAAAGAAGATCAGGCGCGTCGTTTTATTAATTTAGTGGATGAATTTTATGATCGTAGCGTTAAGCTGATCATTTCGGCAGATAAGCCGTTACATGATATTTATAGCGGTGTGCGTTTACGCTTTGAAATTGAGCGTACGATGAGCCGTTTATTAGAAATGCAAAGTCATGAATATCTAGCTCTGCCCCATAAACCATAATGTGCGTTTTTAAAGATCAATACTGTCGATGACTTTAGGTCTTTTTAGCGTTTCAGTAATTGCTTTTTGAAGCGCGTTATCTTTTGGTGTAGGTACTACTTCACGTCCCTTGACGGTTGTTAGGCTTTTATCAGCAGGAAATGTTGTGAATGGTGACGTTAGAGTATCCATTTTTCCTACGCGTGCTTCAAATGGGTCAAACTCATCGGCGTTCATTTTGAGTTGGCCTTTGGGGGCGGTAATCATAGCATTATTTAAAAAGCGAGAAAGTACGCTAGAGCGGCTGTCGTTACCAGATGTGGTGCCAGCATGACAAGAATAGATTGTCCCTTCGCGTGTATTCCCTTTTAAAGCATTAAAGCCCGCTTGGTGATTTTCAATCACCCCCTCCATATTGCCTTGTTTTCTAATGTCTGCTTGGTCTGCAATATAGTTAAATGGTTCTTGTGCTTGTTCAGGTGTAAATTTACCTTTACGGAAATCGCTTGGGCTGACATAGGTGGTGCCTGTGTGCTTCGCTACAGATTTTGCGTTAAATTGTAATTGCTCATTACTGAGAGTGGTATTGCTACCAGAGCTGGTTGTGGGTAACCATGTGCTAATGCCTCTTTTGATGTTGCTACCTACAGGGGTGGTAGGAATGGAGGTGGTTTTGCGCAGAGCGAAGCGTGTCATCATAAGTGCAGTCTCAAAAATATTGTCATATATTTGGTGGTAAAAGCAAAAATAAGGCCACATAAATAATGTATAAATTGTCACAATTATGATTGTTTTATCGATTTTATTTACATAGTGGGTAGTAACTTACCCCTATGCGGGTGGGTTTTGTTATGACATTATTTTTTGTGAGACGGTAATTTTTCTTCGATTTGTTGCTGTAGTTCAGCCATCGCTTCTGACCAATCATTTCTTTTATGTTGGCGTATTAATGTCATTGTTGGGTACCAAGGTGAGTCGTTTCTGTTTTCTTGCCAGCGCCAGTCATTTATTGTGGGTAATAGAGTGATTGTTGGTTTGGCCATTGCGCCTGCTAAGTGAGTGACTGACGTATCAATGCTGATAATCAAATCCATGTGCTCAATAATAGCTGCGGTATCGCTGAAATTATTGATATGTTTGGATGTGTTAATGACGCCCCATTGTTTGAGCTGTTGCGCATCATCGTCTGAAATATCGTATTGAAGACTATAAAATGTCATGTGCTTGAATTGGGTTATGATGGTCTCGTAATAATGAAGTGGAATATTCTTAGAAGATTGGCCTGTGCCGAGCGCTTGTTTTTCTTTGTGTCCATCTACTTTGGTTTTTGTTGACCATACCAGCCCTATTTTAGGCTGCGTTGATTGTTGAATAAATGCCCATTGAGATTCATGTGCTGTGATTGCTCGTAGGTATGGCGTGGCAGATGGGATAGATGCGTTAGTAAAGTGTATTCTTTTTAGTATTCCCATCATGGGACAATGATAGTGTATATCGGGTATGCGAAAGGGCTGTTCCCCAACGCGATAAACCTGAGTAACCCCCTCAATGGTGTTCATTAACTCCCAGCAGCTATTGTGTTGGTTATGCAATAGCAAATGCACTTGGGCGCCTTGTTGGGCTAGCACGGTTGCAAAGCGTGAAAACTGTATTGTGTCTCCCAATCCTTGTTCTGCCCATATGACAATCGTTTTGTTGTTTAGTGGTTCTCCTTGCCAGAGCGGTACGGATGAGAATTTATCAAAAATCCAATCGGAGTGGTCGAAGGCATCAAACCGTGATTCGTAGAGGGCTAAACCCTCGGTAAAATTTTCTTGGTTGAATAATAGACAGGCAAGGTTAACCTTTGCCTTGTTGTGAGATTCAAGGGAAAGTAGTTTTTTGAACGTGGTGATGGCCTCATTTTCTAGACCTAATAAGCCCTGAGATAAGGCTAATTTATACCATAGCGTGGTGTTTGTTGGCTGTTTTTGTAGGTAGTGCTGGCACAGGGCAATCATTTGTTCGTGATTGTCGGTGATAAAAAAGAAGTCTTGTAGTAAGCCTAGGGGAATAGGGTGTAGCTCAGAAGCATTTGGCCATTGCAAAAAGTATGTGTTGGCCTGCTCTAGTTCTCCTAGGCGATATAGGCACCATGCTTTAATAATGATGAGTTGGTGATCATTGGGTGTTTGTTTTAATGTTTCATTACAAAAGTTGAGTACGCGCTCAAACTCGTTGTTTTGTAAATGTTGAATAATATTTGCCATGATGCCCAATATTTGTGCTGTGAATGGGGTGGTGTGATTCTAATAAGGTGAGCTTAACAATGTATGCTATGTTCTGTCTTTTTGTTTGTGTATTTTTATGTGTTGCTCATTGTTTTTGTTCGGTGCAGTTTGTTAGCTACAAAAGCCTGCTTATAAATAAGCCCATAAACAGCTTGTGTCGCTCGGCCTAATCATATAAGATTCGCGCTCTTTTTTTTTGGATGTACCTATTCGAATTCATTCAAGGTACAGTAATTCAAGGTTCAATAAAGGCAAATACAACATGAAGACTATAAGTGCCAATCCAGAAACGGTAAAACGTGACTGGTATGTTATTGATGCTGACGGTAAAACTCTAGGCCGTATGGCTGCAGAGATTGCCACCCGTTTACGCGGTAAGCATAAACCTGAGTACACTCCACACGTAGACACTGGTGATTACATCGTTGTTATTAATGCTGAAAAAGTTCGTGTATCGGGCAATAAGGCTAAAAACAAACTGTATTATCGCCATACTGGTTACGTTGGTGGAATTAAGTCACTCAGTTTCGAGAAAATGATCGAAAAAGCGCCTGAGCGCCCGATCGAAAGCGCGGTTAAAGGTATGTTACCTAAAGGCCCGCTAGGTCGTGCAATGTATAAAAAATTGAAAGTTTACGCTGGAGCCGAGCACCCTCATACTGCTCAGCAACCGCAAGAACTGACACTATAATCAGGAGCGAATGATGACAGCTACTCAATATTACGGTACTGGCCGACGCAAAACGTCGACCGCTCGTGTGTTTATCACAAAGGGTACAGGTACAATTAACATTAATGGTCGTTCAATTGACGAATACTTCGGTCGTGAAGTAGCGCGTATGATTGTGCGTCAGCCACTTGAGCTATTAGAAGCCGCAGAGCAGTTTGATATTAATGCAACTGTTAAAGGCGGTGGTAGCTTTGGTCAGGCGGGTGCTATCCGTCATGGTCTAACTCGTGCGTTAATGCAATATGATGAAGAAAATCGTGGTGCTCTACGTGAAGCGGGTTATGTAACTCGTGATGCGCGTGAAGTTGAACGTAAGAAAGTGGGTCTACGTAAAGCACGTAAGAAGCCTCAGTTCTCGAAGCGTTAATTTTTTGCTATCGTATAAAAAATGCTCAGATTGGTTGCGGTCTGAGCATTTTTTTTGTCTGTTTACAATTAAAACGTACTAAAAGTGTGGCGATTCTTGTCAGTATGGTCTAATTTCATTACCATGTGGCACTTTTTCGCGATAACAACAATAAGCTGCCTTATCAGTAGCAATACAATTAAATACGGGTCATTTTAGTATTTGAAAGATGAAAGTCTTAAGGGTGCTGGGTGAATGCCAGTTAGAAATCAGTAGTGATGGGAGAATAGCGTCATGAGTGATGACGAAGTAGTCAATGAAGGTCGACGTCGGTTTTTAACCGCTGCGACATCTGTAGTCGGTGCCGCGGGAGCGGTAGGTTTTATGGTGCCATTTGTTGGTTCATGGAATCCTAGTGCAAAAGCGAAAGCTGCAGGCGCGCCAATTACGGTAAATCTTGCCAAGATCGCACCAGGGCAGATGATCACTGAAGAATGGCGAGGAAAGCCTGTTTATATTATTCGTCGTACGCAAGAAGCTTTAGACGGTCTTAAAAAAGTAGAATCAGAAATTAGTGATCCTAATTCTGAAAAATCTTCTCAGCCTGACTATGTTGTAGGAACAGAAGGTCGTTCAATTAACCCTGAGTTTATGATCATGTTAGGTGTGTGTACACACTTAGGCTGTGCGCCTAAGTTTAGACCCGATGTGGGCGCTAAAGACTTAGGCGGTGATGTATGGCAGGGTGGTTTCTTTTGTCCTTGTCATGGTTCTAAATTTGATTTAGCAGGTCGTGTATTTAAAGGTGTTCCAGCGCCTGTGAACCTAGAAATTCCCCCTCACTCATATCAATCAGATTCCATTGTCGTTATTGGCGTAGATGGAGGTGCAGCATAATGAATATGTTAACCGCGCTATTAGGTTGGGTCGATGCTCGCCTTCCAGTTGTTCGTGCATGGGATACCCATATGGGTAAATACTATGCGCCAAAAAACTTTAACTTTTGGTACTTTTTTGGTGTTTTATCCATTCTTGTATTAGTTAATCAGTTACTGACAGGTGTTTGGTTGGTAATGAGTTATGAGCCTTCAGCAGAAGGTGCCTTCGCGTCAGTAGAATACATCATGCGTGATGTGGACTGGGGTTGGTTGATTCGTTATTTGCATTCAACGGGAGCGTCAGCGTTCTTTGTTGTTGTGTATTTACATATGTTCCGTGGATTATTGTACGGTTCGTATAAAGCGCCGCGTGAATTGGTGTGGATTTTTGGTATGACCATTTATCTTGCGCTAATGGCAGAAGCATTCATGGGTTACGTATTACCTTGGGGGCAAATGTCTTACTGGGGTGCGCAGGTTATTGTATCGTTGTTTGGTGCGATTCCTTATGTAGGTGAAGACCTTGTGCAGTGGATTCGTGGTGATTATCTGATTTCAGGTATCACGCTTAACCGCTTCTTCTCGTTACACGTTATTGCTTTGCCTATCGTTATTTTAGCGTTAGTGGTATTGCATATTCTTGCGCTACACGAAGTTGGGTCAAATAACCCTGACGGTGTAGAAATTAAGAAAAACAAAGATGAAAATGGTATACCTAAAGATGGTATTCCTTTCCACCCGTTTTATACCGTACATGACTTGGTCGGTATTACGGTCTTTTTGTTTGTGTTCTCGTTTATCTTATTCTTTATGCCAGAGATGGGTGGTTTCTTCTTAGAGTATGCAAACTTTGAAGCGGCAAATAACTTGAAAACGCCTGAGCATATCGCGCCAGTATGGTACTTTACGCCGTTTTACGCGATCTTGCGTGCGGTAACTATTGATCTAGGTGGTGTGTTTACTGCGAAATTGCTGGGCTTTATGGCAATGGGTGCGGCAATTGCAGTGTTATTTGTGTTGCCTTGGTTAGACAAAAGCCCAGTTAAATCTATCCGTTACAAGGGTTGGTTGCCAAAAATTCTATTGTTATTGTTTGCGGCTATCTTTGTGATCTTAGGTTATTTAGGTGTTAAATCGCCAACAGAAGGTCGAACGGTTCTGTCTCAAATAGGCACCATGTTCTACTTTGTTTTCTTTATTACTATGCCGATTTGGACTAATCCTGACAGTCCTAAAGTGAAGTCAATTTTGAATTGGGTGATCTGTGCGGTATTAGCATTCTTCTTAGCAATGATCTCATTTAGCCTTTGGGGCAAAGATGTACCTGTATTCGTACGTGTCTTTGGTCTTGCATTGGCAGTGTTGACCTTGTTATTACCAATGTTGACAGCGAAAGATTCAGTAAGCCCTGAGCCAGAGCGTACACAAGCTAAAGGCTTGCCGTTAGGCTTGGTATGGTTGGGTGTATTGTTCTTTGTTGTTATGACTGTAGTGCCTATTAAAGCAGTAGCTGCTGGTGGTGCTTTTGCATGTGGCTCAATCCCTTGTGATGAGTTTGAGGCAGACTTAACGGATAAGCCATCACTACAGCGTGGTGCAAAGTGGTTTATTAACTATTGCATGGGTTGTCATTCTGCTCAGTATTCGCGTTATGGTCGTGTTGCTGATGACTTGGGTATTCCACACGATATTATGATGGATAACTTGGTTTTTAGTGATCAGAAAATTGGTTCGTTGATGACTATTGCTATGGAGCCTAATGATTCGAAAGCATGGTTTGGTGCAACACCACCTGATTTAACCTTGGTGGCTCGTGTACGTTCACCCGAGTGGTTGTATACCTATCTGCGTAATTTCTATAAAGATCCTTCACGTCCTACAGGTGTAAATAACCGAGTATTTGCCAATGTAGGTATGCCGAATGTAACCGCTGAGTTACAAGGCCTTTTAGAATGTGGACCTGGCCCTAAGTTAGATTCTCATGGCAAAACCGTGCGTAACGCATTAGGTGAGCCTGTGATGGATGAGCATTGTGGTGCGCTGATCGAAGGAGATCAAAAAGGCTCAATGACAACAGAAGAGTTTGATCAAGCCATGTATGATTTGGTTAACTTTGTTGAGTATTTAGGCGAGCCAATGGCTGAAGAACGTAAAAGCCTAGGTGTCTTTGTGTTATTGTTTTTAGTATTACTATTTGTGTTTGTTTTCCTATTAAATCGCGAGTACTGGAAAGGCATCCACTAAGACGTTTGAATTTGTGTTAAAATCCCGCGGGTTTACTGCTTAGTATCAATTTTGTAGATAAAAGTTGATACTTAAACGGTAAACCCGTTTCTATTTTTACTCTATCAACTAAATAATTGAGGTGAATCAATGGGTGTTGTCACCAAACGCTCATCAATGACGTATTTTTCTGATGCTCAGGATCATTACAGTCATCGTGTTAGAATCGTATTAGCAGAAAAGGGAGTTACCTTCGATCTTGAAGATATCGATCCTCATGAGTTAACGGAAGAAGTGTCGGAATTGACACCTTATAACTCTTTACCTGTCTTACTTGATCGTGATTTAGTACTTTACGAATCAAAAGTGATGATGGAGTATTTAGACGAACGCTTCCCGCACCCACCTTTGCTACCTGTTTACCCTGTTACTCGTGCTCAGAGTCGTTTATGGATGCATCGCATAGAAAAAGACTGGTCGCCTTTAGTTGATACTATTGCGGCAGGAAAAGATGCAGAAGATGTTGCTCGTGCAACGAAAGAGCTAAAAGAAAGTCTTACTGCAGTGGCACCTATTTTTGCAGAAAAACCTTATTTTATGAGCGAAGAGTTCACCTTAGTGGATTGTTGCTTAGGGCCTATACTTTGGCGTTTAGAGTATTACGGCGTTAAATTGCCAAATACACGTCAAACTAAGCCTTTGCACGACTATATGGAACGTTTGTTTGCACGTGAAGCTTTCCAAGAAAGTTTGACCGAGCAAGAGCGTGAAATGCAAGAATAATCTGATCTGCTATGTTTAATAGATCAACTTTATTATCTTGGAATGTATTATGTCGATGACATCAAGTCGGCCTTATTTAGTGCGTGCGTTATATGATTGGATTATTGATAATCAATGTACGCCCTATTTATTGGTTAACGCGTTGCATAGAGATGTATTAGTTCCTCAAAATCATGTAACCCCAGATGGGCAAATTGTGTTGAATGTTGCCCCTTCGGCGGTGAATGATTTTGTGATGAATGATGACAGCCTGTGTTTTAGTGCACGCTTCGGTGGCGTGCCTACAGATATCTTTGTGCCCTGTGCTGCTATTTTGGGTATTTATGCGAAAGAGAATCAGCAGGGTATGATTTTTGAGGCGGAGCCTGAGCCAGAAAATCCACCTCCTGCTCCAGAGCCTACTCAAAAGCCGTCGAGTAAAAGCCGTCCTAGTCTAAAGGTAGTGAAGTAAGCTACCTTTTACCTCCTGTTATTCTTTGGCGATACCTATATTTCTTATCGCTATCTAAAATATTTTTTTAATTTCGATTATTTATTGGTGATATTAGCTATTGTCATCAATACTGTATGCGTAAACATTCGAATAATAATAAATTAAAACAACCAACAATGAGGTCATTTCCATGGCATTTCTAGAACATACGCTTGGTATTATGTTGCATCCTGACAGCGAGTGGAAAGCAATACGTAACGAGAAACACTCGTTTAGACAGGTCTTTTTAAGTCATGTGCCGTTATTGGCATTAATTCCAGCTATTGCATTTTTTATTGGTGTGACACAGGTGGGATGGAGTGTAGGAAGCGGAGAGCCTGTTCGTCTCACAATGATGAGTGCGATGGAGCTATGTGGTTTAACATATTTCTCGCTATTGTTTGGTGTGTTCATTTTGGGTGAATTTATTAATTTTATGAGTAAAACCTATGGTGTTAAAGATTCTGCAGAAAAGCGCCATTATGAAGGAACCGCGTTAGCTGTATATGTGACGACACCAGTCTTTTTAGTGGGTATTTTTGGTATTTACCCAGATATTTGGTTGAACGCCGTAGTGACTGGTATAGCGGGTGCCTATGCGGTATATCTTATCTACGAAGGTATTCCTATTCTGATGAATATTAGCAAAGAGCAGGCATTTATGTATGCGAGTTCTGTTGTGATGGTAGGTTTGGTAATGATGGTGGTTGTACGTGTAGCGGCTGTTATCTTATGGAACTTGGGTGTTGGCCCTGTATATGTTGATTAGCACTACATAGATTGAAAAACATAAAAAAACCTGAAGCATTCACATGCTTCAGGTTTTTTTATGTCTAATACTTATTAGGATTTACTTGGTCGAGATGCTAATAAGTATAAAAGCTAAAACGCAGGTTTTACTTGTTTTGTCACGCATCTAGCCTGAGTGTGACAAGTTGAGTTTATTGAATGTATTCAAAAACCTTAACAACCTCTTGGATGCCAGCAATATTACTAGTAACCTCTGTTGCGTAGTCTGCCTCGGCTTGTGTTGCTATTCCCATTAAATACACCACGCCATCTTCGACAATAATTTTAATTTTAGAACTATTAATGATTTTGTCAGCAATAAAAACCGCTTTTACTTTTGTTGCTAGCCATGTGTCATTCGTTCTTACCAATAATGCTGTATTACCTTTAATTTGTAATTCATTAAAGACTTTTCGTACCATATTTACTTTGGCGGCTGTTTCTTGTGCTAATTGTTTTAATTGCTCATTAGGTACTTGCCCTGTAAGCAAAATGATATTGTTAAAACTGGTAACGTTAATGTGTGCAAGCTTAAGCTCGGGGTCTGCTTTATTGATGTTGACACCAGCAATGACTTCGAGTTTTTGATCATCTAAGTAAGTGCCAAATGTGCGTTTGCCGGGGTCGGTTTCTATAGGCTTGCTCGTGGTGGTGTCAAGAATGGTAGTGCATCCAGATATGCTCACTGTAAGTATGAGTAACAATGTGAAGTATGTATATTTTTTCATGTATAAAATGTCTCGTTAACTGTATTAAGGTTCGCTAGGGCCAAACAATTGCTCGTCAATAAGATCGCACAAGCAGAAGAGTATCAGCAAATGGATTTCGTGAATACGTGACCGAGAATCAATCGGTACAATAATTTCTCTATCATTGACATCGAGTAATGATGAAAGGTTTCCGCCATCTCGTCCGCTAAGAACAATAATAGTCATTTCTCTTTCGTGAGCGGCTTGTATTGCCTGTATAAGATTGGATGGATTGCCACTTGACGAGAGAATAACCAGTATATCGCCAGTATTGCCTAGTGCGCGTATTTCTTTGGCAAAGATTTCATTGAAGCTGCTTTCATAAGCAATGGAAGTCACATTCGTTAAATCACAGCCAAGAGCAATGGCTGGTAAGCTTGGTCGCTCTCTTTCGTATCGATTAATTAAATTATTGGTAAATAGTTGTGCTAATGCAGCTGAAGGGCCATTACCACAAACCAAAATTTTTCCGTCATTCACCAGTGAATTTACGAGAGTTTCGCTGGCGTTAACAATAAGTGGTAGTAGCTGCTCACTTGTCTGAATTTTTGCTTCAACGCTGCGTTGAAATATTTCATAAATACGTTCTTCAAACATAGGGTATCCGTATTAGAGTTAATTGAGGTCAAAAGCACTGGTAAGCCATTCAATATTGAATGGTGCGCGTTTATTTGATGTAGGGTTAAGACTCACTACGTCAAATCGACAGCTAATGACCTCTGTTAAATGATGTTGATGTAAATAATGGCGGGCAGCGCTAATAATTTTTAATCTTTTTTGGTGGGTGACAGCTTCTGCTCCTGAGCCATGGCTGTTGTTGCGTCGAAATTTCACCTCAATAAATACAAGTTGTTGCTTGTCTTGCATAATGAGGTCAATTTCTCCTTTTCGGCAGAAGTAATTTTCCTCAATAAAGCGAAGCCCTTGCTGGAGTAAAAATTTTTTGGCAGCAGCTTCTGTTTGTTTTCCTATTGCTTGTGTATTTAGCATAAAAATCCTTTTTATGTGCTTGTTGATCGTGCTTAGGTGTTGCTGAGTATATTACAAAGCATTCTCGCTTGATAGCGTGAGGGTTTGCAGACTTTCTAATTGGCCTCGATGAACTCTGCCCCATAACTGTTTGCGTAGTACGCGTTTATTTTGATCGATACTTAGTTGCCCTGTTGTGCCTGCCATTTTTTGATCGTTTAGCTGATGTAATTGCTTTAGGCGAGGATAGAGCGAAAAGCTATCAACACCCAAGGCATATAATTGTTCGTACGCAGGGTTAATTGTCAGGTGTTTGGTGATTAATTCTTTCTCTGGTATATCGGACTTTAAAGCCCATGGTGAGGTCGTCAGGCGAATGTCATTTAGGTCACTATTTTTATTACTATTATTCGTGCTTGAATAAATTTGGCTTGTAGAATACACGGGAATATCCGTGGCATAGTGAAAATTTAGTGTGGGCTTAACTTGTCTACCTTCTTGTGAGCGAGCAACTAAAAATATCATATCAATATCTGTTCGTCTTCTGGGTTCAAATTCAAAGCCGCGGCCAAAAAGGCGTTTTAGTTGAGTTGATCGTTGGTGGCTTTTATCAATTTCCAGCATCGACTCAATGGTTTTTGAATAACTTCCAGCCTCTTTTAGTGAGCGCTTAAGAACAATTGTGCCGCCGTACTCTTCCCAGCGATTCATAAATGCAGTGGCTGCGCGTTGCCCCCAATTTGCAGATGAAGATAATACGAGAGCTTGGCGATGCCCTTCAAGCCATGCGCGGTCGGCCACTTGAATGGCCTCGTCTTCTAATGAAAGCCCAAATTGATAAATAGGTGTATTTGATATGCTGTCGTTAGCGGTTTCAGTGTCAACATAATTAAGCGCCAGCACGGGGGTGCTAAGTACTGGTTTTTCATATAGAGCACGAACATTCGTTTTTGATAACGGGCCAATCACAATATCAGCACCATTAAGGACCGCTCTGTCATAAAGTGAATGAATATCTTCGGTGCTGGTGTCGTAAAAAACAACGGCAGGATGATTGCGTTGATCAAGCGGCTGGTCAGTGTTGCTATGTGTATCTTGATGGGTAAAGTAGGCCGCTAAAAAACCATCACGAATGGCTTGCCCTGCTTTTGCAGGTTTTCCTTGTAGCGGAAGCAGTAGCGCAATATTTTTGGGTGGAGTGTCTGTGAGCTGTTGCAGTAGGGCTAAATCATTGGGTAAATGCTGGCTAGCGGGGTGGTTAGGGTGTGTATTGATCCACTGTAGTACGGAAGCATTTTGTGATTGTAGGCTGGATTGAGGTTGCTTGCTGAGTGTGGCAAGCGTTAGCCAATCTTGCAATATAGGATCATTGGCTTCTGTATGTAATGAAGTGAGCTCAGAGTACGTGAGTTGGCTTAGTTGTTGCCAAATGGCGTTGTTGTTTTCGCTGATGTCGGCATCGCTAGAAAGCAGAGTGCCGAGTGCAATGCGTTCATTTAGGCTGGTTAATACATCGCCGATTTGCTCGAAGAGAGTAGCTCTATTGCGATGAAAGCGTATCTGTTGCTGTATGGATAGTGTATCCAATAGTTGAGTAAATTTGCTATCTGACAGTAGCGATTTTGCTGAAAAAAGCGATTGCTCCGCTAAGAATATATCGCTAGCGGTAAGTGAGTAATCGGCATATAGCTTATCACTTAGCGATGTTTTATTAATAGAGGTAATAATCTTTTTCGCTTGTTGTAATTCGCCAATAGTAAGCAAGCGTTGTGCAATATTAATTAATTGCGATGCTCTTGCTGAAGGTGCCTGTTTTTCGGCTTGCTTAGCGAGTTGCATTAAGCTGCTCAGTGAATCTGGCGCTTGTATCCCAGAAGCTGTTTGAGAATGATCACTTGGTTGTACAGGGGTTGAGCAGTTACTGATGGCTGTGACAACAAAGGTGGCTAAAGCAAGGCGTATAAATATTGGCTTTATATCGGAAGCAGAATAAAAAATATGTTTCAATAGCATTAATTTTCTCTGGAATGTTGATCGATTATGCATGATTCAAATAGTGGCGTGTTATATGTTGTGGCCACGCCTATTGGTAATTTAGGTGATATGGTACCCCGAGCGATAGAGGTACTTCAAATGGTTGATGTTATTGCTGCTGAGGATACTCGTCATAGTGGCAAGTTACTACAACATTTTGGTATTTCTACCAAGCTCATTGCATATCATGATTATAGTAATGAGCAGCGTCTGCAAAAGATTATAGATACATTATTATCGGGTCAGTCTGTTGCTTTAATTTCTGATGCTGGCACCCCTCTCATTTCAGACCCAGGCTATGAGCTAGTGCATGTTGCGAGAGAGCAGGGGGTGCAGGTTGTTCCTATTCCCGGTGCTTGCGCTTTAATTGCTGCATTATCTGTATCGGGTCTGCCCTCCAATCAATTCATTTTTGAGGGTTTTTTACCTGCTAAATCAGTATCACGTCGAAAAGTGCTTACAGAGCTTTTAAGCGAGCACCGTACGGTTGTTTATTACGAGTCTCCCCATCGAATTGTTGATTCGCTTAAGGATTTTCAGTTGGTATTAGGTGATGATCGCGACATTGTATTAGCGAGAGAAATCACCAAAACTTACGAGACAGTTTTATCAGGTAGTGTGGTAACGGTACTTAATCAGGTGCTGGGTGATACTAATCAGCAGCGCGGTGAATTTGTTGTTTTGGTGAAAGGGTGTGAGCAACAACATGATGCTACTTTGGTAACTGCCGAAGCAGAAAAGCTTATGCGAGTCTTGCTAGAGCATGTGCCCATTAAAACTGCAGCGGCGATAGCGGCCAAGGTGACTGGCGTGCAAAAGCGGGAATTGTATCAATGGGCGCTGGGGCTTAAATCTACAGATTAATGTTCTTTGCTGAATTTAAAAATGCTTGCCTGTCGTTATCATCATCAATATAAGATGATAATGTAGTGATTAAGTGCGTAAGTGATGTGCCTTTTTCTATTTGCTCTTCAAAAATAATGGTTGCAATAGGGCCTGCATATTCTGCAAATAACTGTTTGGCTTTATCCATTATATGTTTCGGTAATACCGTAGGCTGACCGTCATTTTTGGTTGTTTGTATTGAATGAATAATATCGCATGTATTGGGAATATTTTGTTGGTGCGATGTTTCTATGCCATCATGAAATTGAGAGGTGGTGGGGTGTAGTGAGGTAAGTTTTTTAAGTGCTTTTATACCTGTTGCGTTCTTGGCTTTTAGATGTGTGATTTCGCCTTTGGTAAAATAAACCTCTAAGAGCTGTTCTTCTTTATCCAATAAAAATAGACAGCCAGTGGTTTTAGCGTGATGTTTTTCGCTAATGATTTGAGCGGTATTGATTGTTGTATTCATAGTGATTGTTACGGTCATGACTCGGTATTGCTAAAGTGATGCCGATATATTGTTTTTTTATTATTATTTCTCGAAAAATGCAGCTTATTTATCCCGCTTTTTGGTGGGGATGATGTTAAGCGCTATTATTCGTATATTATGTAACCATATCATTGGTGTTGCGCATCATCAAATATTGGTATTGTAAAAGTTGATGTCTTCGTTATAAATGACTTGTTTTTATTGGAATTGCGCGTTATCTTCTTATTTGGAGTCGGCTCGGCAATCGCTTGGCAGTTAACGTGAATATTCATTTTGGCTATTTAAGGTGCTGCTAAGAGGAAAGTCCGGGCTCCATAGGGTAGAGCGCCAGGTAATGCCTGGGGGGTGCGAGCCTACGGAAAGTGCAGCAGAAAATAAACCGCCATGGTTAGTTTTCTAACTAGGGTAAGGGTGAAATGGTGCGGTAAGAGCGCACCGCGCAACTGGTAACAGCTTGTGGCATGGTAAACCCCGTTCGGAGCAAGATCAAATAGGAATCCAATTGTCTTAGGGCATAAGGCGTGACTCGCGCTGGATTCGGGTAGATTGCTAAAGATGTATGGTGACATGCATTGTAGATGAATGATTGTCCACGACAGAACCCGGCTTATAGGCCGACTCCAAATATCTTCTTTTAGAATGTTTTTATATGACATTCTTGTCTCAAAAAATCATTTTATATGACCAAAAAGACTAAATAGCTCCTCTCTTAATACTTTACTTTAAGTTTTGCCTCTATCTTCTTGTTTAAAAAGAAAATCCCGTTTTTATTTCTTGTGCTTTCTTGCACGTTAATGAAATTTACCCACAAATTATCGAATTTTCGTCTCATTTTTCACGAACTTAGCTTGTGCTTTGAATCGGTGCGGAATATAGTGTAACAATGTGGGGAAAAGTAGATTTTTGTGGGTTTTTTGGAATAAATTAATGTTTTTGTGGAGAATAGTGGATTAACCATGTTTTACGGTAGTCATTCAATCAATATGGACGCAAAGGGACGCATTGCGATTCCAACGCGCGTTCGCGAGCTTCTACAAGAAGCTTGTGGCGGCCGTATTGTGGTGACTGCGCATACAGAAAACCGCTGCTTACACGTATTTCCAGAACCTCAATGGGAAGAGATTCTGCCCAAGATAGAGGCGTTCCCTAGTTTTAATAAAATATCCCGTCGAGCAAAGCTGTTGTTAATGGGGCATGCCTCTCCGTTGGAGCTAGATGCTAATGGTCGAGTATTGCTGCCACCCACATTGCGTGAATATGCCAGCATGGAAAAGAAATTAATGTTAGTTGGGCAGGGAAAAAGCATGGAGCTGTGGTGTGAAGACCAGTTTTCTCGCTATATAGATTCGCCAATTGATGACGAAACGATGCCGGAAGGCATGCAGAATTTGGCGCTGTGATGAAAAATCAAGAATTACATATCAGTGTGCTGCTTAATGAAGCGGTAGATGCGCTAATTACCGATGATAGTGGCTTTTATGTGGATGGCACGTTTGGTCGTGGCGGGCATAGCCAAAAAATATTACAAAAATTATCTGCTGATGCGCAGCTTATGGCTATTGATAAAGATGTAGTTGCTATCGCAGAAGCTGAAAAACTATTTGCGGATGATGCTCGATTCTTTATTCAGCATGGTTCATTTGCGCAAATGAAAGAGTGGTTAATGGGTCTAGATAAAGCGGGCTCGGTTACGGGTGTTTTATTGGATTTGGGTGTGTCTTCTCCGCAATTAGATGAAGCTGAACGAGGTTTTAGTTTTATGCAAGAAGGGCCGCTGGATATGCGCATGAATACAGCGGTAGGACAAACCGCGGCAGAGTGGTTGGAGTATGCGAGTGAGGCGGATATTGCGCGTGTATTAAAAGAGTATGGCGAAGAGCGGTTCTCTAAACGTATTGCGCGAGCTATTGTGTCTGAGCAAGCGGTTGAGCCTATTGTGACCACGCAACGATTGGCGAAAATTGTTTCAGAGGCTAACCCCGCATGGGAAAAAGGTAAGCATCCTGCGACGAGAGCGTTTCAGGCAATCAGAATTTTTATTAATGATGAATTAAAAGACTTAGATGATGTGCTGGGTCAGGCATTGGATGTGCTAGATGTTGGTGGCCGTTTAGTGGTTATCAGTTTTCATTCGCTGGAAGATCGTCGTGTTAAGCGTTTTATTCGTCAGCAGGTAAAAGGTGATCCATTACCGATTGGTGTGCCTGTTAGAGAAGAGCAGCTTAATAAACGACTACGTAGTATTGGCAAAGCAGTGAAAGCAAGTGCTGTTGAATTAGAGCGTAATCCTCGTGCGCGCAGTGCGGTAATGCGTGTAGCAGAAAAAATAGCGTGAGATATGTATGCAAAGCGTATTAAAAGCTAAAAGTGCCAATAATAAAAACACCTTTCGACAGCAGTTGTTGTGGGTGTTTTTACTGTGGATTGCTGTATTGGTTTCTGCGTTAGCTGTTATTTATTCTGCGCACGATACGCGTAATAAATTTAGTGCATTAGAGGTTTTGCGTGTGCAGCAAAACGCATTGCAGGTTGATTGGGGAAAATACTTATTAGAAGAAAGTGCGCATGCTTCTTTTGGGCGTATTGAAAAAATAGCAACAGAAAAATTATTGATGACAGTGCCAACAATGAAACAAGTGGTGGTGGTGAATATTCATGAGTGATGCAGTAACAATACCGTTACGTTCGAGAACACAAAAGGCGCAGATATATCGTTGGCGTTTTTATGGTGTTGCGGCTGTGCTATTACTGGTTGTTGTTGCACTGGTTTGGCATTTGGTGAAGTTGCAAGTATTGCCAGATACATATCGTGGTTATGAGTTTTTACAGGGGCAAGGTTTAGCGAGAACGCTGCGCACTGAGTCTATTCCCGCATATCGAGGTGTAATCACTGATCGATACGGTGAGCCTTTGGCAATCAGTACCCCTGTGGTTTCTTTATGGGCTAACCCTAAAGAATTACTAGATGCTCCAGAAAAAGTGTCTGTTTTGGCAAAAAGTTTGGAGATGAATAGCGAAAAGCTACAAGCAAAATTACATCGCTATCGTAATAAACAGTTTATGTATTTGCGTCGGCAAATGGCGCCAGAAGATGCCAAGATAGTTACGAATTTGCGTGTAAAAGGTGTGTATGCTCAACAAGAATTTCAGCGTTTTTATCCAGCAGGAGAAGTGGCAGCACATCTTGTGGGTTTTACAAATGTTGATGATAAGGGTCAAGAAGGCTTAGAGCTTGCGTACGAAGATTGGTTAGCGGGCAGCTCTGGTAGTAAGCAGGTGTTAAAAGATTTATCGGGGCGTGTCATTAAAGATATTGCTTTAAAGAAAGAGGCCGTCTCAGGAAAAGACATTGCCTTAAGTATTGATTTACGGTTGCAGTATTTAGCATATAGAGAATTAAAAGCTGCGGTAAAAGGTCATGCTGCTAAGTCAGGTTCTATTGTTTTGTTAGATGCTAAAACTGGCGAGGTATTAGCGATGGCTAATCAGCCATCATTTAATCCTAATGATCGTAGCCGTTTAAAAGCCAGTGCATTGCGTAATCGAGCCATGACAGACCAGTTTGAGCCAGGCTCAACAATGAAGCCTTTAACGATTATGGCAGCATTAGAATCGGGGCGTTATTTACCGACAAGTACAATAGATACAAACCCAGGTTATTTTAAAGTAGGCAGAAAAACATTATTAGATCCTGTGAATTATGGCGTGATGGATCTTACGAAAATTATTACTAAATCAAGTCAGGTAGGTTTAACCAAGGTGAGCTTGGATTTAGAGGCAAATGATATTCGCGATATGTATTTCCGTATGGGTTTAGGTCAAAGTACAGGCACAGGTTTTCCAGGTGAGGCTTTAGGTTTATTGCCAAACTATGCGCGTTGGCAGCCCATTGTGCAGGCGAATTTTTCATTCGGTTATGGTTTAACGTTAACTGCCTTGCAGTTGGCGCAGGCATATTCGGTTATTGCTGATAACGGTATTAAAAAGCCTGTATCCATTTTAAAACTCGATCAAGCGCAAGTTTCCGATCAAGTGGTTGATGCTAAATTCACACAGCAAATAGTCGACATGCTAAAAACAGTAGTGCTGCCGGGTGGTACAGCAAAACGAGCAAATCTTGAAAATTATACCGCCGCGGGTAAAACGGGCACGATCCATAAAGTGGGCAAAGAAGGCTATGCCGATAATCGTTATACCTCATTGTTTGCAGGTTTTGCGCCTGCGGATAATCCAAAATTGATTGCAGTTGTTGTTGTGAATGAGCCTAGTCGTGGAAAATATTATGGTGGTGAGGTGGCAGCGCCTGTTTTTGCCAAAGTGGTTGAGCGCAGTCTTCAGTTATTGCAAGTGCCGCCTACCGTGGTGCAGCAACGTCAAGTGCAATCGCTAAATCATGCATCAACAAAAAATGTTGTTAATTATGAAACACCGAAAACGGAGCCATTAACGTGATGGTATCGACTTACGTGCCTCCAGCAATGACGCTTACGCAGGTTTTATCTGTGTTTACGCTGCCCGATACTATCGGTGATATTGTGGTGCGTGGCTTTTCGATAGACAGCCGAGCCATTGGTCAGGGTGATATTTTTGTCGCTATGGCGGGTGTGCATGTGCATGGTGAAAAATATATTCCGCAAGCTATTGATCAGGGTGCGTCTGCTGTTTTTGTCAATGCTGGCAATGGGTTGTCTGTTCGTTATGAAAATAACACGCCAATTATTGCTCTTCCATCATTAGGAAAAATATTAAGTCATATTGTAGGGCAGTTTTATGGGCATCCTACACAATCACTCCCTGTTATTGGTATCACGGGTACTAATGGCAAAACCACATGCTCGCAATTGTATGCACAAATTTCTGCATTGGATGGAAAATTATCAGGTGTGATAGGTACTAATGGTTATGGTCTTTGTCGTGTGCGTAAGACGGCAGATGGTATGTGCAGTGCTCATACAGAATTAACATCAACGGGTATGACCACACCAGAAGCGATTACTGTGCAATCTATTTGCGCATCATTATCTGCTGCAGGTAGTGAAAATATTGTGATGGAAGTGTCATCACATGGTTTAGAGCAGGATCGTGTAGCCGCTATTGATTTTGATGGCGCGATCTTTACTAACTTAAGTCACGACCATTTAGATTATCATGGAACAATGGCCGCGTATGGCGAGGCAAAATCAAAGTTGTTTATATCGCCATCATTGTCGTTTGCCATTATTAATTTGGATGATGCTTTTGCGAAAGCATTGTTAGCAAAAATTCATCATGATGTACGTGTAATTACTTATAGTACTCAAGACTCATCTGCAGACTTGTACTTATCAAACATTACTTATCAGGCATCATCAACACAAGCAGAGCTGCATAGTCCTATTGGTTCTTATGCCTTGTCTACACGTTTGGTCGGTTTATTTAATTTAAGTAATTTGTTGGCAGTGCTGGGCGCATTTTATGCTGAAAAATGCATTCAAAATAATGTGGCGGCATTTGAGAAAATATTATCATTGATCGAATTTGTACAACCTATCACAGGGCGTATGGAAGCGATTAATAATACAGTGAATCGACAAGTGATCATTGATTATGCTCACACACCCGATGCATTAAAGAATGTATTACAAGCAGTGAATGAATATGCGACAGGAAAGGTGTATTGCGTATTTGGTTGTGGTGGTGATCGTGATCAAGATAAGCGTCAAGTGATGGCAAGTATTGCCGAGCGTTATGCTGACCATGTTGTTGTAACGGACGATAATCCACGCAATGAAGATCCGCAGCAAATAATTGATCATATTTGTGCGGGTTTTTTAACCTCGAAATACCAAGTTATTCGTGATCGTGAGCGCGCTATTCATGCCGCAATTCATACCTCATCTGCTGGCGATATTATTGTTGTTGCAGGCAAAGGACATGAAGATTACCAGTTGATAGGTGAAACAAAAATTCCATTTAGTGACCAAGCGGTTGCACGTTTAACGCTAAGAGATATGGAGGCAGCCTCGTTATGATTCATGCCTTATCATTTGCGCATCTTCAATCCCGTTTTGGTGGCGACGTTATTCACGGCGATGTAGTTTTTCAAACCGTTAACACTAATACACGTGATCTCGTATACCAAGATGTATTTGTTGCATTAAAAGGTGAGCGATTTGATGCCCATAACTTTTTGCAGCAAGCTGTTGATAAAGGTGCTTGCGGTTTGGTTGTAGAGAAAGCAATCAGTGATATTTCGTTGCCCCAGTGGGTTGTTGGCGATACTACGTTGGCATTGGGGCATATAGCCCAAGCGCAGCGTGATCAGTTTGCAGGTAAGTTAGTCGCCATTACAGGCAGTGGTGGTAAAACAACGGTTAAAGGAATGTTGTTTAGCGTATTAGAAACGGCATTTAATGAAAAAGTTTTTGCGACACACGGTAACTTAAATAATCATATTGGTGTGCCGTTTTCATTATT
This sequence comes from Candidatus Endobugula sp., assembly GCA_965225895.1. Classification (GTDB taxonomy): domain Bacteria; phylum Pseudomonadota; class Gammaproteobacteria; order Pseudomonadales; family Cellvibrionaceae; genus Endobugula. The sequence goes on along the minus strand of CBDDBR010000011.1, from coordinate 1,685,865 downwards.
GTCACTGACGTCAGAGCATGAATATGCCGTTATTGAAATGGGTGCGAGTGCCGTCGGTGAGATTGATTATTTAACGCATATGGCAAAACCCCATGTCGCGTTGGTCAACAATGTGATGGCTGCCCATGTTGAGGGTTTTGGTTCTATTGATAATATTGCCATCGCAAAAGGCGAAATATATGAGGGCTTATCTGAACAAGGTATTGCCATTATTAATGTTGATGATCATTACGCGCCGCAATGGGTATTGCAAAATGAGCATCGCTCAACGTTGACCTATAGTGTTAACCCTGCACAGCATCCTCAAGCGGATATTCAAGCGCATAATATTCAACAAAACAATACGGGTTGTGTGTGTTTTCAACTGCATATTAATGGTGTGCAGGTATCGGTATCACTCAATGTCTTAGGTTTGCATAATGTGGCTAATGCACTAGCCGCAGCTGCCTGTGCTTATGCTTTAGGAATGGATGTGCAGGCTATTGCTCAAGGCTTAGAAAACTTCACGGGTGTCGCAGGGCGTTTACAGCGTTTACACGGTATTAATGATTCTACGATTATTGATGATAGTTATAACGCGAATCCTAGTTCGGTATGTGCGGCTATAGATGTATTAGCTGATATACCAGCAAAAAAAATATTGGTTCTGGGCGATATGGCTGAATTGGGAAGTGGCACATTAAAAGCCCACCAAGACATTGGTTTATACGGTAGAGACAAAAATATTGATTACTTGTTAACGGTAGGTGCGCACATGAAAGCGGCCTCTGATCGATTTGCGGTAAATAATTTTCATTTTGATCATATGGATCAATTGATCGAAGCGGCAAAAGTAATGGCGGATAGCCAAACTGTTTTTTTAATAAAAGGTTCACGTAGTTCACGCATGGACAAAGTGGTGCAGGCGTTGATTCAACGAGGAGAAAATAATAATGCTAGTTTGGTTAGCTGAGTATTTACAACAATATTATAGCGGTTTTGCTGTTTTTCAATATTTAACATTACGTGGAATATTGGGTGTGTTAACGGCGTTGGGTATTAGCCTTTTATTTGGGCCGTGGATGATTTCGCGTTTGAATATTTTACAAGTAGGCCAAGTAGTTCGTGATGATGGCCCCGAGTCGCATTTAACGAAAGCGGGCACGCCAACAATGGGCGGCACTTTAATACTGATTGCTATTTTTATTAGCGCTTTATTGTGGTCGGACTTAGGTAATCGTTATGTATGGGTTGTGCTCATTGTAACGGCTGTATTTGGTGCGGTGGGTTTTGTCGACGATTATAAAAAAGTTGTAGAGAAAAATACGCGAGGGTTACCCGCTCGTTGGAAATATTTTTGGCAATCAGTGGCTGGTTTAGGGTCGGCTATATATTTATATCAAACCGCCATGTCACCTGCCGAAACAGCACTCATTATTCCGTTTTTTAAAAATGTGAGTATCGATTTAGGCATGGCTTATGTTGTGCTGACTTACTTGGTAATTGTTGGGTCAAGTAATGCCGTAAATTTAACAGATGGTTTAGATGGTCTAGCAATTATGCCGACCGTAATGGTGGGTGGAGCGCTAGGTATTATTGCGTATTTAGCGGGTAATGTTGAGTTTTCGCATTATTTGCATATTCCTTATATTGCAGGCGCTGGTGAGTTATTAGTATTTTGTGCCGCATTAGGCGGAGCAGGTTTAGGCTTTTTGTGGTTTAACACATACCCCGCGCAAGTATTTATGGGTGATGTGGGCGCACTAGCCTTGGGTGCGGCCTTGGGTGTTATCGCTGTTATTGTTCGTCATGAAATAGTTCTTTTTATTATGGGCGGCATTTTTGTAATGGAAACAGCCTCTGTCATCATTCAAGTAGCGTCTTATAAGTTAACAGGGAAACGTGTGTTTCGTATGGCACCTATACATCATCACTTTGAATTAAAAGGTTGGCCAGAACCTAGAGTGATTGTACGTTTTTGGATTATTACCGTGATGCTAGTGCTGTTAGGTCTAGCGACATTAAAACTGCGTTAATGAATGTTTAGGATAAAAAAGTAAGCGTATGCAATTAATAGCAAGTAGCCAATTTACAGTCATTATCGGTTTAGGTATTACCGGAATGTCGGCTGCGCGTTATTTAAAGAGAAAAAATCATACCTTTATGGTGATGGATTCTCGTGAGTCGCCACCTAATCTTGAACTCTTTAAAGAAGAATTTCCTGATGTTCCATTGGCGCTTGGCGACTTGTCTTTATCCACGTTGTTGCGAGCAAGCGAGATTGTGATTAGCCCTGGTATGAGTTTACAAATACCAGAGTTGCAAGCAGCGACCGAAGCAGGTATTTCAATTGTAGGTGATATTGAATTATTTGCTAGAGAAGTCACGTGCCCAGTGATAGCTATTACGGGTTCTAATGCAAAATCAACAGTAACAAGCCTTGTTGGTGAAATGGCAGTAGCCGCAGGTTTTAGGCCTGCAGTGGGTGGCAATATAGGTGTACCAGTATTGGATTTATTGCTAGACGAAAATGTGGATATTTTTGTTCTCGAATTATCCAGTTTTCAACTAGAAACAACATGTTCTTTAAAAGCTAAAGTCGCGACAGTATTGAATGTGAGTTTAGATCACATGGATAGATATGATTCTTTGCCTTCGTATCATCAGGCAAAACAGCGTATTTATCGTTATGCCGAACAAATATTAATTAATCGACAGGATGTATTAACACATCCGCCATTAGCAAAAGATGCGGTGGTGTTTAGCTTTGGTAATGATCGTCCAGATATGAATGGTTTTGGTTTGATGCCATCACAAGGCGAAATGTATTTAGCGCATCAATTTACGCCGCTTATGCCTGTGAGCGAATTACTCATTAAAGGTAAACATAATGCTGTGAATGCGCTGGCCGCTTTAGCGTTGGGTGCTGCTGCAGGGTTTGATTTTACTTCTATGTTGGCCACCTTAAAAACCTATAAAGGATTGGCGCACCGTTGCGAATTTATTAAAAGTATTAATGGTGTGAATTACATTAATGATTCCAAAGCAACAAACGTGGGCGCCACACTTGCAGCAATAGAAGGTTTTGCCGCAGATAAAAATATTGTGCTCATTGCTGGTGGCGATGGTAAAGGCGCAGATTTTATGCCGCTAAAAAACGCGATGCAAAAGCATGTGCGTTGCGTGGTATTAATTGGGCGTGATGCCGACAAAATTCAGGCTGTAGCAAATGATGTGACTGATCATCAATATGCAGATACGTTGCTTGATGCGGTACATACAGCACATGCGCGGGCAAAAGAAGGGGATGTAGTACTGCTTTCGCCTGCATGTGCCAGCTTTGATATGTTTTCTGGGTTTGAAGATCGGGGTGAGCAATTTGCAGCATGTGTTGAGAGGTTGTCAGCATGATGTATTCATTTAAGTTTCCGTTCTCATCAGGCGCACACACGAATATTTCTCTGGATCGTACACTGCTATTACTTGTAGCGATGCTACTGTCTATAGGGCTTGTGATTATTACATCGGCGTCTATTGATTATTCTGCGGTTAATCATGGAACGCCTTGGTTTTTTGTCACGCGACATATTGTGTATTTATTAATAGCGCTAACAGCAAGTGCGGTTATGTTGTGTATTCCCACGGCGTTTTGGCGAAAATATGGATGGTTATTATTTTTTTGTGCGTGTGTTTTATTGATTGTTGTACTAATTCCAGGTGTCGGTAAACGTGTGAATGGTAGTCAACGCTGGTTACAGTTTGGCCCCATTACGATACAGATATCAGAATTGGTTAAGTTTTGTGGTGTCATATTTTTTGCCAGTTATTTGTCGAATAGCCAGTACGTATTGCAAACAGAATGGAAAGAGTTATTTAAGCCTTTGCTCATGTTGGTGCTATTGATGTGGTTATTATTATTAGAACCTGATTTTGGTGGTGCTGTGGTATTGGCGGCCACTGTTGGTGGTATGTTGTTTTTAGCGGGCGCTAAATTATGGCAATGTATTTTATTGTTGTTTTCAGGCCTTGGCATTTTGGCGGCACTCGCATTATTTACGCCATACCGTATGAAGCGACTGGTGACTTTTTTAGACCCGTGGAAAGATCAATTTGATAGTGGCTACCAGTTAACTCAATCGCTTATCGCTTTTGGGCGTGGTGAATGGTTTGGTTTGGGTATGGGCAATAGTATTCAAAAACTACTGTATTTGCCTGAGGCGCATACCGATTTTATTTTTGCTATTTTTTCTGAAGAATATGGTTTTGTTGGCGGTGTTTTATTGTTAGGTGTTTTCTTTTTACTCATTGTAAAAATATTTAGTATTTCAAAAAAAGCAATGGAACATAATGACGTATTTAGTGCTTTAGCCGTATTTGGTGTTGCTATTTTAATGACGTCTCAAGTGATTATTAATGTTGGTGTGGCGTCGGGTTTTTTGCCAACTAAAGGCTTAACGCTTCCTTTTATTAGTTACGGTGGTAGTAGTCTTATTATTAGTTGTTTACTCATTGCGCTGGTATTGCGCATTCAGTATGACTTAGAGATGTCATTGATCGATAAGCGAGGTGTGCAAGCATGAGTGCAGGTCGATATTTGATTATGGCAGGTGGTACTGGTGGGCATATATTTCCAGCATTGGCAGTGGCAAAAGAACTTATGCAGCGCGGCGCTAAGGTCTCTTGGCTAGGTACTGCGCAAGGTATGGAAGCTAATATTGTTACGGCAGAAAAAATAGATTTTCATACAATGACAATTAAAGGTTTTCGTGGAAAAAGCATTATCGCTAAGTTATTAGCGCCTTTTTTATTATGCCGTGCAGTGATTCAGGCAATGAAAATTATTCGCCAATATCAGCCTTCCGTTGTGATTGGCTTTGGTGGTTTTGTTGCCGCTCCAGGCGGTATAGCAGCAAGAATATTACGAAAGCCTTTAGTGATACATGAGCAGAATTCTATAGCAGGTAGCAGTAATCGATTGTTAGCAAAAATAGCAACTAAAAAGCTGGTTGCATTTCCTCATGCTCTCAATGATTCGGTGCATGTAGGAAACCCTGTAAGAGCGACGGTGAGTTGCGTGCAGCATGATTTTATATCGCATCAGCATGCGGGATTACGTGTGCTTATTATGGGCGGCAGTTTGGGTGCTAAAGCGATTAATGATGTCGCGCCTTTTGCTTTAGCGGGTATGAATGTTAAGAGTCGGCCTGCTATTTGGCATCAAACAGGAAAGGGTAAAAAAGCACCTGTAAGTGCAGCATACCAAGAGCAAAAAATTGAAGCACGAGTAGAAGAATTTATTGATGATGTAGCCGCAGCATACGCATGGGCAGACATTGTTATTTGTCGTGCGGGAGCGTTAACAGTGAGCGAGGTTGCCGCTGCAGGTGCACCAGCAATATTTATTCCTTTGCCAACGGCGATTGATAATCATCAATTATTTAATGCGAGATGGTTGGCTGATCATGAGGCGGCGATTGTGATTGAACAAAAAGAATTAACAAAAGACAGTCTATGTCAGCAATTAATCGCCTTACATGAAAATAGAGAAAAGTTAATGAAAATGCATAAAACATTAAAGCAATTAGCACTACCTGATGCGACAAATCAAGTAGCTAATCACTGTGAGGAGCTATGCCATGTTTGCTAGTCCTAATTTTTGTGTGCCAGAGATGCGTCGTATTAAACGTATCCACTTTATTGGTATTGGTGGTGCGGGAATGAGTGGTATTGCCGAAGTGTTGCTTAATCAAGGTTATCAAATATCAGGTTCAGATTTACGTGAATCAGCAGTGGTTAATCGTTTAAGAGGTATGGGTGCCGAAGTATTTATTGGGCATCAAATGTCAAACGTCGTGGGTGCCGATGTGGTGGTTAATTCTAGCGCAGTCGACGAGGCTAACCCTGAAATTGTCAGTGCGAGAGAGCATCGCATACCTGTTGTACGTCGTGCTGAAATGTTGGCAGAACTTATGCGATACCGTCACGGAATTGCTGTGGCAGGTACGCACGGTAAAACGACGACCACGAGTTTAGTCACCGCTATATTAGCGGCAGCGGATCTAGATCCCACTTTTGTTATTGGTGGTTTGGTTCATAGTGCTGGCAGTAATGCAAAGTTAGGTTCTAGTCAGTACCTTGTAGCAGAAGCAGATGAAAGTGATGCTTCATTTTTACACTTGCAGCCAATGACATCGGTGATTACCAATATTGATGCTGATCATATGGATACTTATGAAGGCGATTTTTCAAGATTGAAAAAAACCTTTATGGAATTTATTCATAATTTGCCTTTTTATGGTTTGTTAGTGGTGTGCGGTGATGACCCTATTGTTCAAGAACTATTGCCTGATGTTTCTCGCCAAGTGATTACGTATGGCTTTAATGAAGGTAATGATTATCGTGCGGTCAATGTTGTGCAAAATCAAACGCAAACACAGTTTACTGTTGAAAGTTCTATTTTAGGTGACGAAAAGTCCATTGATATTTTGTTAAATATGCCAGGCCGACACAATGTGTTAAATGCGTTAGCGGCTGTTGCGATAGCGGTTGATGAAAATGTAGATGTGCCTGCAATCAAACAAGGTTTAGAAAATTTTGAAGGCGTTGGGCGTCGATTCCAAATTTACGGTGAATACCCAGTGGGTGACGGTAGTGCAATGCTGGTTGATGACTATGGGCATCATCCAAGAGAAGTGGATGCCACTATTCAGGCCGTACGTGATGGTTGGCCAGATAAGCGATTGGTTATGGTGTATCAGCCTCATCGTTATTCACGTACACGCGATTTATATGAAGACTTTGTTGATGTGTTATCAAAAGTTGATGTGTTGATTTTGTTAGATGTGTATTCAGCAGGAGAGGAACCTATCCCTGGTGCTGATGGCCGTCATTTAAGTCGCAGTATTCGTAATCGTGGCAAGGTAGACCCTATTTTTGTTGAAGGTGTAGATGGCGTGCCAGCGATAGTACAAGAAATGATATTGCCAAACGATATTGTGATTACACAAGGTGCAGGTAACGTAGGCAGTTTGGCAACAACATTAGCAAAACGAAAATTATTATAACGATCAAAAATGGTAAGTGCAGGATATGAGTAAGATTGATTTTTCTACATTAGGTCGTATAGGTGTTTTATACGGCGGTGTGTCTGCAGAAAGAGCGGTCTCGTTAGATAGTGGGCAGGCAGTATTGTCGGCACTTAATACTTTGGGTGCAACGACGGTAGCCATTGATTTACAAGACGATGTTGTTGGTCAAATAACGGCAGCAAATATTGATTTTGCCTTTATTGCATTGCATGGCGGTATTGGTGAAGACGGTCGTTTACAGTCATTGCTCGAAATTATGAATATTCCATACACGGGGAGTGATACACAATCGTCGTCACTAGCAATGAATAAAATGCTAACCAAGCAGCTATGGCAAGGTATTCAATTGCCAACATCGCCCTTTGTTGTATTGGATCGTGCAACAGATTTTGCTGCAGCTATTGAGTGCTTAGGTGGTAGTGCGATGGTTAAGCCTGCCCATGAAGGCTCTAGTATTGGGATGGCATTTGCTTATAGCGCGCAAGAGTTAGAGGCCGCTTATGTTGCCGCTGCACAATATGATGCTGTAGTCATAGCAGAAAAATTACTCACGGGTGATGAATATACTATTGCCATTTTAAATGGTGTGGCGTTACCAGCCATTAAGTTAGAAACCAATAATACGTTTTACGATTATCAAGCAAAGTATATTGATAACGACACACAATATTTGTGTCCTTGTGGTTTGAGTGAAGAAAGAGAAGCCGAGCTAAAGACTCTGGCTTTACAGGCATTTTCTAGTTTGCAATGTCGAGATTGGGGACGGGTAGATGTAATGACAGATGAGAATGGCGACTTTCAATTGTTAGAAGTCAATACCGTACCAGGTATGACCAGTCATAGTTTAGTGCCTATGGCAGCTAAAGCCGTTGGGTATAGTTTTGAAACGTTGGTGGCTGAGGTTTTGCAAGCGGCTGTATTAAGACATCAGCAATAGTGCTGGGCGGTGGTCAAAATGGCTAAAGCAAATAGACGTATAAAAAAGCAAAAAAAAGCACCTAGAAATTTTTTGTGGATTAAAAAGTTTTTTGCGTTTTGTCGTTTGCTACTGGTGGTATTAGTCGGCGCAGGGGTTTTTGGTGTTGTTGGATTTTATGGTACTCAAATGACACAACAGTTTTTGAATCGCCCAATAGCACAAGTGATTATTGAGGGTGAATTTAATTACGTAAAAAAAGAAAATGTGAATCGTGTAGTACAAACGATGATAGGCGATAGTTTTGTTGGGGAAAATATTGACAAAATTAAACAACAGCTTCAATCCACACCATGGATCGATAATGTGAATTTAGTGAGGCAATGGCCTGATCGCTTGTTAGTTGATATTACAGAACAGGTACCTATTGCGAGATGGGGTGATAATAGTTTTATTAATGTGCGAGGTGAGTTAGTTCGTGTCGGTGAAAATACACAAATTAATCACCTATCTAAGTTGTCAGGGAATAACGAAGATGCACAAATGATTATGCAACAATATGCCATTTTAACGAATGTGTTTCAGCCATATGGTTTATCGGTGAACACATTAGAAAAAGATCGTAGAGGCGTGTGGCAGTTGCGTTTAAGTAATCACTGGTTAGTAAAATTAGGGCGTGATGAAACGTTTGAAAAAGTGCAGCGTTTAACGCACTTGTTAGATAAGCAGTTGTTAGAAAAAACAGCGAATATAGCAGTCATTGATATTCGTTATAGCAATGGTCTAGCGGTTCAATGGGGAAAGGAAAGTGAGCAGCTAGAACAAAAAGTAAAAGATGATAAGAACAATACATCGGCAAATGCGATGTTACGTGATTTGCACGGTATAAAGTATGCAAGGGGTTGAGTGATGACACAGCAAAAAGAAAACAATTTAATTGTTGGCTTAGATATTGGAACATCTAAAGTAGTCGCGATTGTCGGCGAGCTGAATGAGAGTGGCCAATTAGAAATTATCGGTATTGGTTCGCATCGTTCAGTAGGGTTAAAGAAAGGTGTGGTAGTGAATATTGAATCTACCGTGCAATCGATTCAACGCGCAGTAGAAGAAGCGGAATTGATGGCTGGCTGCGAGATTCATTCAGTCTATGCAGGTATTGCTGGCAGCCATATTAGCAGCATGAATTCACACGGTATTGTTGCTATTAAAGATCGCGAAGTATTTAACCAAGATATTGATCGAGTGATTGACGCCGCGCAAGCGGTTGCTATTCCTGCAGATCAGCAGGTGTTACATATTTTGCCGCAAGAATATCTTATTGATAGCCAAGAAGGTGTGAAAGAGCCTCTAGGTATGTCGGGTGTGCGTCTTGAAGCAAAAGTGCATTTAATTACCTGTGCTGTGAATGCGGCACAAAATATTGAAAAGTGTATTCGCCGTTGTGGTTTAGATGTTGAAGACATTATTTTGGAACAGCTGGCATCCAGTTATTCGGTATTAACAGAAGATGAAAAAGAGCTAGGTGTTTGTATGGTAGATATCGGTGGCGGTACAACCGATATTGCGATCTTTATTGAAGGAGCTATTCGACACACAGGTGTGATTCCGATTGCAGGCGACCAAGTGACTAATGATATCGCAATGGCACTGCGTACACCGACCTTACATGCCGAAGATATAAAAATTAAATACGCTTGTGCGCTCGCTAAATTAACAGGCGAAGATGAAACGATTCAGGTGCCAAGTGTAGGCGATCGCCCCGCACGAGGTTTATCAAGGCAATCGTTGGCAGAAGTTGTTGAGCCACGTTATGACGAATTATTCACGCTGGTGCAAGCGGAGTTACGTCGTAGTGGTTACGAAGATTTAGTGGCCGCGGGTATTGTGCTCACGGGTGGCACATCAAAAATGGAAGGTGTTGTCGAGTTAGCGGAAGAAATTTTTCATATGCCAGTCCGTTTAGGCTCGCCACAAAATGTGAGTGGTTTGGCAGATATTGTAAATAACCCTATTTATTCTACGGGCGTTGGCTTGCTGCATTACGCACAAAAACAGCATGACGATGGCCGAAAAGTTTATCGAGAAGCAAAAGTAGATATGTGGCAAAAAATTAAGCAATGGTTTCAGGGAGGTATGTAAATGCCAGATAAGATAAATAATAGACGTGCACATTTTTTAAATACATTTAATACAGTTTTTACACAAGAGGGGAAATGATATGTTTGAACTAGTTGATAACGTTCCGCAAAATGCGGTGATTAAAGTAATAGGTGTTGGCGGCGGCGGCGGTAACGCAGTTCGTCATATGATTGATTCTAATGTTGAGGGTGTTGAATTTGTTTGTGCAAATACCGATGCGCAAGCATTACGTGATATTGATGCGCGTACAGCACTACAGTTAGGCGGCGGCATGACTAAAGGTCTTGGTGCGGGAGCAAACCCTGCTATTGGGCGTCAGTCAGCAATGGAAGACCGAGATCGTATTGCCGAAGTGCTTGAAGGCGCAGACATGGTATTTATCACTGCTGGTATGGGTGGTGGTACGGGTACAGGTGCTGCACCTGTTGTTGCAGAAGTGGCAAAAGAAATGGGTATTTTAACTGTGGCTGTAGTTACCAAGCCGTTCCCATTTGAAGGCCGTAAGCGCATGAGTATTGCTGATGAAGGTATTTATGAGCTACAGCAACACGTAGATTCATTAATTATTATTCCTAATGAGCGTCTATTGGCTGTATTAGGTTCTAATGCGAGCTTGATTGAAGCGTTTAAAGCAGCAAACGATGTATTACAAGGTGCGGTACAAGGTATTGCTGATCTTATTATGCGTCCAGGTATGATTAACGTGGATTTCGCAGACGTACGTACTGTAATGTCTGAAATGGGTATGGCCATGATGGGTAGTGGTTTTGCTGCAGGTGAAGGTCGTGCACGCGAAGCTGCAGAAGCTGCAATACGTAGTCCATTATTGGAAGGTGTTAATTTACAGGGCGCTAGAGGTATTCTTGTGAATATTTCTGCAGGTTTAGACTTGTCGTTAGGTGACTTTAACGAAGTCGGTGAAACCATTGAAGAATTTGCCTCACCAGATGCAACGGTTGTCGTGGGTACAGTGATTGATCCTGAGCTATCTGATGAAATTCGAGTAACCGTCGTTGCAACGGGTTTACAAGATACGGTAGCCGTTAAAAAAGCACCGCCTGAAGCTCGTATGGTGGTAAATAATACACGTAAAACAAGTGGTAGTTATGCATCAGCGTCAGACTATGGTGACCTTGATAAGCCTACTGTGATGCGTAAAGCAGTTGGTCAGCAGCAGCAAGCGCAGTCACTTGAAGAAGATCATCCTGTATCGGATAAAGACTTTGAATATTTAGATATTCCAGCCTTTTTGCGAAATCAGGCAGATTAATAGATAAGGCTTTCATTTTATCTATAGCGTGAAACTATTTGTGATTTTTATAGTCACTTGAATAGAGCAATAAATACAATCGTAGTATCTGGTCCCCTCTGGATACTGCGGTGGTGTTTGTTTGTTTCAATTTAATGGAATATTCATAGAAGTATAAGAAAAGTGCAATAAACCCATGGTGGGAATAGAGGATAAGTGATAATTCTGCTAGAATGTATCATTGTTATGCAGTTAGCTAGACTTCTTGTTACCTCTTATTTGTTGTAGTTTCTTATTTATTTACCACATATATTCAATTTAAACGCTTAGGCATTATTATTTTGCCCCTTTGTTGAGGAAAAACTCATCTAATGATACGTCAACGTACACTTAAAAATGAAATTCAAGCAACCGGAGTTGGCTTGCACACAGGTGATAAGGTTTATTTACGCTTAAAACCAGCACCAGAAGATCATGGAATTGTTTTTAGACGTGTAGACTTAGATCCTGTAGTTGATATCCCTGCGAAAGCAGAAAACGTAGGTGACACCACCTTATCTACGTCATTAGTTAATGGTGACGTGAAAGTATCGACAGTAGAGCACCTACTCTCGGCAATGGCGGGTATGGGTATCGATAATGCTATTATTGAGCTTAGCGCTGGTGAAGTGCCTATTATGGACGGCAGTGCAGGCCCTTTTGTATTCTTAATACAGTCGGCAGGTATCCAAGAGCAGTCAGCAGCTAAAAAGTTTATTCGTATTAAAAAGCCTGTATCGGTGACAGATGGCGATAAAACTGCCAGCTTTTTACCTTTTGATGGCTTTAAAGTGAGCTTTAGTATTGATTTTGACCACCCTGCATTTCAGGATCGTTCATTAGAAGCATCGGTTGATTTTTCTAGCACCTCTTTTGTGAAAGAAGTCAGTCGTGCGCGTACGTTTGGCTTTATGCACGAAATTGAGTATTTACGCTCTAAAGGCTTAGCTAAAGGCGGTAGCATGGATAATGCGATTGTCGTAGATGACTTTCGTGTACTTAATGAAGATGGTCTTCGTTACGAAGATGAATTTGTGAAACATAAAGTATTGGATGCTATTGGCGACCTTTATTTGTTAGGTAATAGCTTAATAGGTGAGTTCTGTGCTCATAAATCAGGCCATGCTTTAAATAATCAATCACTACGTCAGCTAATTTCTCAAGAAGATGCGTGGGAAGTGGTCACCTTTGAAGATGAGGCAACTGCCCCTATTTCATATGCCAAGCCTATCTTGGCAGTTTAAGTAAACTCTCCTCTTTCTCTCTTATCTAGCTGAAATAGAAGTTATTATTGTGGATAATGGCTTCTATTTTATGACTATCTAGGCTATATTGATCCAATTAACTCGGTGTGCCCTAAAGCTATATTTAGCATGGCCGCTAGTAATATATACCTGTGTTTATAACAATCGTGTGTGATGCTTGTTCGTCACGAAGGTTTTAAGGCATATCATGCAGATATAGCCTATGATGAATATAGGTGTTAGACGTATAAAGGTATTCGATAAAACAAGTGCTTTGGTAAATGATACCTTTCAACTTATTCAAGCTAAGCATGTGATGTAAATAGTGTTGTGAAAATAATTTTTGTTAGCAATCATCATGGTAAAACGCGTCAATTTACATTGTCGGGTTGGACACGCGCATTTTTATCTTTGTGCTTCCTAGGTTTGCCCCTTGGTGCGGGTATGTATATTGGCCACTCTGCCAATCAGCTTAATAGCAATGGTGTGCTTACTGAAGATGCAAGTAATGCATGGGCAGAGATACTTAAAGAACAGCAAGACGAAGTTGATCAAGTTAAAGAGCATTCAGAGACGCAACTGTCTGCTATCACATTACGTATGGCCGAATTACAGGGGCGTTTAGTACGTTTAGATGCCTTGGGTGAGCGTTTAACATCCATGGCGCACCTTGATAATGGTGAGTTCAATTTTGATCAAACCCCCGCTGTTGGTGGCCCAGAGACAGCCTCAATTGGCGAAGCGCACCGTCCTCCCCAATTTGTTGATATTATTAATCAGCTTGCAGATCAAATCAGTGATCGAGAACAGCAACTAGATACGCTGGAGTCTTTAATGACTAACCGCAGCGTGCAAGATGATATTTTTGTTGCTGGGCGCCCAGTATTAAAGGGTTGGATGTCATCACGCTACGGCCGTCGTACAGATCCATTTAATGGTAAGGTGGCTTGGCATAACGGAGTGGACTTTGCGGGTAAAGAAGGCTCTGAGATTATTGCAGTAGCATCAGGCATTGTTGTTGAATCGGGCGAGCGTAATGGTTATGGCGGCACGATTAACATTAATCACGGTGGTGGTTTTCAAACGCGTTACGCGCACAATAAAAAGAATCTCGTTAGTGTGGGAGATGTCGTCAAAAAAGGGCAAGTCATCGCATTAATGGGTAGCACGGGTCGATCTACTGGGCCTCATGTGCATTTTGAAGTCTACAAATACGGTCGTCCTGTTGACCCAGCCAGCTATATTAATCGCACCCATCGTTAGTATCCTTTCTCGCTCTGTTATATAGAGCATTTCACGCATAATGACTTGCTAAATAAGGCGCACTATTATTTACTAGCGGCCTTATTTTAATAGTTATTATCTTATTTATTGTTTATCAATTTTATATTGGTGATTTACCGTATTACATTCCTGCATTAGGCAAGATAAAAAGAATTTAGGTTAGTTATGTTTAATAAAATATTACGTACTCTTTTTGGATCAAAAAATAAACGTGAACTAAAGCGTATGGGAAAGGTAGTTGATAAAATTAATCAACTAGAAGAGAGCCTTAGCGCATTAAGCGATGAAGCGTTAACTGAGAAAACGAACGAATTTAAACAGCGTATTTCCGATGGTGCGACAGTTGATAGTCTTGTACCAGAGGCATTTGCTGTTGTACGTGAAGCGTCAAAGCGAGTGCTAGGTCTACGTCATTTTGATGTGCAAATGATTGGTGGTATGACTTTGCATGAAGGGCGCATTGCTGAAATGCGTACTGGTGAAGGTAAAACCTTGGTTGCTACGTTGCCAGCATACCTGCATGCATTAACAGGCAGTGTGCATATCATTACTGTAAATGATTATTTGGCGAGCCGTGACGCAAAATGGATGGCGCCAGTATTTGAATTTCTAGGTATGAGTGTAGGCGTGGTGTATTCCATGCAAGATTTTGACGAAAAACAAGCCGCGTATCAGGCAGATATTACCTATGGAACTAACAACGAATTTGGTTTTGATTATCTACGCGATAATATGGCGTTGTCGAAAGAAGAACGTGTTCAGCGCCCATTACACTTTGCTGTAGTGGATGAAGTGGATTCCATCTTAATTGATGAGGCAAGAACGCCGCTAATTATTTCTGGCCAAGTCGATAATAATGCTGAATTGTATCGTCAAATGAATCAAATTATTCCCCAATTAGTAGGGCAAGCGATAACAGATGAAGGGCAATCTGCCAAAGAACCTGTGGTAGTGGATGAAGGTATTGATTACACCATTGATGAAAAACAACGCCATGTAGAATTAACGGAAGGCGGGCATCAACGTATTGAAGAGTTATTGATTAAGGCAAATTTATTAGAGCAAGATGAAAGCTTGTATGCCGCGACCAATTTGAGTTTATTGCATCATGTGTATTCAGCGTTACGTGCACATGCCATGCTACAAAGAGATGTGGATTATATTGTACAAGATGGTGAGGTGTTGCTGATTGATGAGCATACTGGTCGTACTATGCCTGGACGTCGTTTATCGGAGGGACTGCACCAAGCAATTGAAGCGAAAGAAGGGGTGTCGATTCAAAATGAATCGCAAACCATGGCTTCAACAACATTCCAAAACTATTTCCGTTTATACCCAACTTTATCGGGTATGACAGGTACCGCTGATACTGAAGCATTTGAATTTCGCCAAATATACAATCTAGATGTTGTTGTTATCCCTACAAATAAGGTTATTCAGCGTCAGGATTTAAATGATCTTGTTTATTTAACGATCGAAGAAAAATACGATGCGATTGTTGAAGATATTAAAAAATACCAAAAAAACAATGCGCCTATTTTAGTTGGTACGGCATCGGTAGAGTCTTCAGAAGCACTCTCTCAGCGTCTTAAGAGAGATAAGCTCGCGCACAATGTATTGAATGCTAAGTTTCATGAAAAAGAAGCTGAAATCGTAGCGCAAGCAGGTCGTCCTGGTGCGGTTACCATTGCGACTAATATGGCTGGTCGTGGCACTGATATTGTATTAGGTGGTAACTTAAAAGTAGAGCTAGCTGCTTTAGGTGATGTGAGCGAAGAGAAAATTGCGGCGGCAAAAGCGGATTGGCAAAAACGCCATGACATAGTGATGGCTGCAGGTGGTTTACATATTTTAGGCACTGAGCGTCATGAATCACGACGTATTGATAACCAATTGCGTGGTCGTGCTGGTCGCCAAGGTGATCCAGGTTTATCACGTTTCTATCTTTCAATGGAAGATAGTTTGATGCGTATTTTTGCTTCGGATCGTGTGCGTAATTTCATGCAAGCATTGGGTATGGAAAAAGGCGAAGCCATTGAGCATCGCATGGTGAGTAATGCCATTGAAAAAGCCCAGCGTAAAGTCGAAGGGCGAAATTTTGATATTCGTAAGCAGCTATTAGAATTTGATGATGTGGCAAATGATCAACGCCAAGTGATTTATAGTCAGCGTAATGAAATTTTAGAATCTGACTCTATTCGTGATGTGATTACCAATGTACGTTACGACGTACTGAGCGATATTGTCAGTGGCTTTATTCCTCCTCAAAGTATGGAAGAACAATGGGATGTGGCAGGGCTTCAACAGCACATAGAGGCTGAATTTGGCTCACATATGCCGATACAGCGCTGGTTAGATGAAGACTCAAGCTTACATGAAGAAACGTTAACAGCTAAGATCATTGAAACAGTACAAAAAAGCTATGACGATAAGTGTGAGCGTTTGGGTGAAGGCTTGATTGATGTAGAAAAACAAGTGATGTTGCAAGTGCTCGATATGCAATGGAAAGAACACTTGTTGAATATGGATCATTTACGCCAAGGTATTGGTTTACGTGCGTATGCTCAGAAAAATCCTAAGCAAGAATATAAGCGTGAATCGTTTGAGTTATTTCAAAATATGTTACAAACGATTAAAGAAGAAACCATCCGTATTGTTGCCCGTGTAGAGCCTGTATCATCAGAAGAAATGGCCGCAGTAGAAGAAGAAAGACGGCAAGAAATGTTACAAAAAATGAAAACCACGCACGCAAAAGCGCCATCACTCACTCAAGAAGGTGAAGAGGCTGAGGCTCCCCCAGCAAGTGATCAACCTATTGTTCGCGGCACTAAAAAAGTGGGGCGTAATGATCCTTGTCCTTGTGGATCTGGTAAGAAATACAAGCAATGTCACGGTAAGTTGTGACAAATATTGTGGTAAAAAGTGTACAGTGATTGTTTAAAAAGAGTGTGAGCTTATGGCAGTTGGCCAATGTGTTTTTCCTGAAATGCCCCTTATTCATGGGGTTAAGCTAAATGCTATTAGCGCAGGCATTAAAAAAAATAATCAGTTAGATCTTATGCTGATCGAATTGCCCAAGGCTGCAAAAGTAGCGGGGGTTTTTACGCAGAATGCATTTTGTGCTGCGCCAGTGACGTTATGTAAGCAGCATTTACTTTCACAACCTCGTTATTTATTAGTGAATTCAGGTAATGCAAATGCGTGTACGGGCGAGCAAGGTATGCAAGATGCTTTTCAGTGTTGTGAAGCTGTAGCGCAGGTATCAAAATCTGTGTTGGCCCAGCAAGTACTGCCTTTTTCTACGGGGGTCATTGGTGAGCTTTTACCTACACAAAAGATCATAACGGCACTGCCTGAGTTATTGTCTGGTTTAGACGAAGGGCATTGGTCTTTGGCAGCAAAAGGTATTATGACCACCGATACGCAAGCTAAGGGGGCGACTCGTTCATTTGAATACCAAGGTGAAACCATCGTTGTTAATGGTATCTCTAAAGGTGCTGGAATGATCAATCCCAATATGGCAACCATGCTTGGGTTTATTGCTACGAATGCCAATATTAGCCAAGAGCTGTTAGATACGTTATCTTTTAATGCGGCAAATCAATCATTTAATCGTATTACAATTGATGGTGATACATCCACTAATGATAGCTGTATGCTAATGGCAAGTGGAGAATCATCGTTACACATATCAACGGCAAATGACCCGTTATACGGTTTGTTAGAAGCCGCTGTATTTGATGTTTATCGCAGTTTGGCGCAAGCGATTGTTAAAGACGGTGAGGGTGCGACCAAGTTTGTTACTATTTGTGTTGAGAAAGGTCATACCGCAAATGAATGTTTACAGGTGGCTTATGCGATTGCGCATTCCCCACTGGTAAAAACGGCGTTATTTGCGTCGGATCCTAATTGGGGGCGTATAGTCGCCGCGATCGGTTATGCGAATATCGAATCGTTACAGGCGAATGATGTACTGGTGTATCTTAATGATGTATTGATTGTGGAAAATGGCGGTAGAGCGAGTAGTTACACTGAGGCGGCAGGCCAGGCGGTAATGGATCAAGAAGATATTTTGTTGCGTGTAGTTTTACGTCGTGGAGAGATGACAGAAACTATTTGGACAACCGACCTTTCTCATGAATATGTCACAATAAATGCAGAATATAGAACATAAGGTATGCATGTGAGCGTTTCTCAAGTTCATGTCGCGGTTGGTGTGGTGCGCAATCATCAGGGCGATATATTGTTGTCTAAACGTGCTGACCATTTACATCAAGGTGGTTTGTGGGAATTTCCTGGTGGTAAGGTGGAGCAAGGCGAGAGTGTGTTTGATGCCCTAGTGAGAGAGTTTCAAGAAGAGGTTAATATCACTATTGACCATGCGGAGCCATTATTAACGATAGCGCATGATTACGGTGATAAACAGGTGCTGCTTGATGTGTGGATTAGTTCGCAGTTTACGGGGAAGGCTAAAAGTAATGAGTCTCAACTGATTGAATGGGTATCGCCTCAAGCATTAGATCAGTATGAATTCCCTAAAGCGAACCAAGTGATTGTAGAAAAGCTACGTACTTTGTAGTTACTCCTACTCGTTACTCCCACTCTTCACCATCGCTTTCATTATTTCCGCTCACAGGAATTTTAAATTTTTCTTCTGCCCAATCCCCTAGATCAATGAGTTGGCAGCGCTTGCTACAAAATGGTCGGTGGGGAAAATCATCATTCCACAATACGTTTTTTTTACATTGTGGACAGGGTAATTCTGTAATACTTGTCATAAGAATATCATTAAGCTGTATGCGATGAGCTCGCAAGTTGGGTGAGTAATTGCGTGTGGTAATGGTGTACGGCTTTTTCTAAATGCTGGATATTGTCGTTGTTTGTAATAATGTCGTCCGCTTTATTGTTGCGCTCTTTTCTGGATAGCTGTGATGCCATAATAGCATTGACTTGCTCAAGCGATACATCATCTCGTTGTATGGCGCGTTGCTGTTGGTGTTGCTCAGAACAATCAATAACCAATGTGCGAGAGACTAAATGGTCTTGCTGTGTTTCAAATAATAAAGGCGAGGACAAAATACCATAAGGCGATGTCACTGCTTGCAGTTGTGTTTTGATGGCCAATTTTATAACGGGGTGAAGTAATTGCTCTAGCCATTTTTTTTCTTGGGCATCCTTAAAAATACATTCACGTAATGCCGCTCGATCTAAATCTCCCGATGGTAATAGTATTGTGTTACCAAAATGCTCGGCTATGGCGTGTAGTGAAGGCGAGCCTATTTGCACCACTTCTTTTGCGATAATGTCGGCATCAATAACTTGAATACCTAAGTTTTCAAATAGGGTTGTTGCCGTTGTTTTTCCGCTGCCTATTCCACCTGTTATACCAAGAATAAAGGGCATGTTTATACACCTAGATACTGAAAGTAGGCGTGAATAATGTCATTGCCCCATAGGAATGCAATGCCGCCTGCTATCGCTAAATAAGGCCCAAAGGGGATGGGGATATTTTTATTACGCCCTAAAATAATAATGCCAGCTATACCAATGACTGCACCAACCAGTGATGATAATAAAATAATCAACGGTAATAATTGCCAGCCCATCCATGCACCTAAGGCAGCCAGTAATTTAAAATCGCCGTAACCCATCCCTTCTTTGCCCGTGACTATTTTAAATAGCCAATAAACGGACCATAGTGAAAGGTAACCCCATACCGCACCCCATATTGCATCGGTTAGGTCAGTATATAAGCCAAAACTATTGGCAATAAGCCCTAGCCATAATAAAGGTAGAGTTATGCTGTCGGGTAATAACTGCGTATCTATATCAATCATGGTTAAGGTGATTAATGTCCATAGCAGTGCTAAAGCGACGAGTGATTCTATATTGAGGCCCAAGACCCCTATCGTCAGTACGCTCAGTAAGCTGGTTACTAATTCGATGGCTGGGTAACGTAGGCTAATCGGTGTGTTGCATTCAGCGCATTTGCCTTTTAAAAAAATGTAGCTAATAACAGGAATATTTTGCCAAGGTTTAATGGGGGATTGGCATTCTGGGCAAGTTGAATTTGGTGTAGATAGAGAGAGCTTTCTTTGGTCTTTTTCTGTGTTTTGTACATCTAAAAAATCGCAGCATTCACTACGAAATTCTTGCTCCATCATTTTCGGTGTGCGAAAAATAACAACATTTAAAAAACTACCCATTAATAAACCAATAAGGCCTATCAATGAAAAATAAAAAAATGGGAGTGTTTCTAGCGTTGATAATAAAACATGAATATCAGTGAACATAATGGGGTCTCAAGAGCAAAGCGATTACGTTTTACTTAATAGTTTGTGTTATACCGCTTGCCCAATTTGAAATATAG
The DNA here is from genome assembly GCA_965225895.1 of Candidatus Endobugula sp. Taxonomy (GTDB): domain Bacteria; phylum Pseudomonadota; class Gammaproteobacteria; order Pseudomonadales; family Cellvibrionaceae; genus Endobugula. The sequence continues at coordinate 1,665,557 of CBDDBR010000011.1, read as the reverse complement.
GCAAGTACATGGCAATTAGTAGACCGCCGACTAATACGCCGAGTACCGACATAATTAAAGGCTCTAATAATGATGTGAGATTATCTACCATATTATCTACATGGTCTTCATGATATGCGGCTGATTTATCTAGCATAGCATCTAAAGCCCCTGACTCTTCACCGATAGATGTCATTTGTAGCATCATTCCAGGAAAAAGATTGGACGACCTCATGGAAGCATTCAGTTGTATGCCTGTAGAAACATCATCGCGTATTTTAAGAATTGCCTCTTGATAGATCATATTGCCTGCGGCACCCGACACAGATTGTAGGGCATCAATTAAGGGTACGCCCGCGGCAAATGTTGTTGATAGGGTGCGAGCATACCGTGCAAGAATGGAATGGTACATAATGCTGCCAACAACGGGTAGGCGTAGTAAATTCTTATCAATGGCTTTACGAAACTTGGGTGAGGTTTTATGTAAATTGCGCAAAACAAATACGCTACCAATAATACTGCCAAGTATGATTAGCCAGTATTCTTGAGCAAGATTTGATAAATTAAGCACAAATAAAGTGAAGGCGGGTAGCTCTGCGCCAAAGCTGCTAAAAGTCTCAGCAAATTGCGGTACTACCTTCACTAATAAGATAATGGTCACCACAAGTGCAATCACTAATACGGCAATGGGGTAGGTCAAAGCTTTTTTAATTTTGGCTTTTAAAACCTCTGTTTTTTCTTTGTATATCGCAATGCGATCCAATAATGCTTCTAGTGCGCCCGACTGTTCACCCGATTCAACAAGGTTACAAAATAGATCATCAAAATATTCTGGGTGTTTTCGTAGTGATACGGCAAAGCCAGTCCCTGAAGCAACGTCACTGCGTATATTGTCAATGAGTGACTTCATGGTCGAGTTATCAGATCCATCGGCGACAATATCAAAGCTTTGCACTAAAGGAACGCCAGCTTTTATCATGGTGGCCAGTTGGCGAGTAAAGTTTGAAATGTCTAAAGGCGTGATTTTTTTTGCACTACTAAATAAAGGTTTTGTTTTTTTACGAACAATCTTGGGGCGTATTCCTTGCTTAATTAATTGTGCCTTAACTAAAGCCTGTGATGCGCCTGTTAGTTCGCCTTCAACTTTATTGCCTTTTCTATCGACGCCTTTATAGGTGAATAGTGTTGCTTGCTTGGCTGCCATTACTCTTCTCGGTTGGTCGTGCTGGTTTTATATCAGTAGAATTAGTCAGTATTTGTGTCAATAGGTTCTGTTGCTTGTTATTTTTCGTTAATCTTTTGTCACTCGGTTCGCTTCTTCAAGGCTGGTAAATCCCATGACAACTTTGCGCAATGCAGACGTACGTAAATTATTAAACCCTTCCTCTTTTGCTTGCCGTGCAATGTCGAGTGAATTTCCGCCCTCCATAATAAGGTGAGATATGCGAGGTGTAATTTTAACTACTTCATATACACCCACTCGACCTTTGTAACCACGAATACATTTAGAGCACCCATTAGCTTGATATAGTTGCCATTCGGCGCGAGGAATCCCGATTTTATCTTCGGTTAGCCCTTCTTGTATCATCACATCATCGGGTAGCTGTTCCATGGGGCTGCGACAGTGGGTGCAAAGTCGGCGGGCTAATCGTTGTGCAATAATTAAACTGACGGTTGTCGCGACATTAAAGGTTGGTACGCCCATATTTAATAGACGAGTGAGCGTTTCTGCTGCGCTATTTGTGTGTAATGTTGATAATACTAAGTGACCTGTTTGCGCGGCTTTAATGCCAATTTCGGCGGTTTCTAAGTCACGAATTTCACCTACCATGACAATATCGGGGTCTTGGCGTAAAAATGAACGTAGTGCTTCAGCAAAAGTGAGCCCTACACGATTATTGACTTGTACTTGGTTAATACCTTCTAGGTTAATCTCTACAGGATCTTCGGCCGTAGAAATATTGCGTTCACTGGTATTTAAAATATTTAAGCCCGTATATAGGGATACTGTTTTACCGCTGCCCGTAGGCCCTGTGACCAATATCATTCCCTGTGGTTGATGTAGGGCTTCCATAAAAAGCTGTTTTTGTTCATCTTCATAGCCTAGGGCGTCAATCCCCATTTTGGCGGATGCCGAATCTAAAATACGTAATACGATCTTTTCACCAAATAGGGTGGGTAAGGTATTTACGCGAAAATCAATGGATTTACTGCGTGATATTTTTAGCTTAATGCGTCCATCTTGGGGCATTCTACGTTCAGAAATGTCCATCTGTGACATCACTTTTAAGCGTGCGGCCAAACGTGTAGCTAAATTAGAAGGCGGCTTTTGAATTTCTGTGAGTACGCCATCGGTACGAAAACGAATGCGGTAGGTTTTTTCATAAGGCTCAAAGTGAATATCTGAGGCGCCTTGGCGAATAGCTTCGAGTAAAATTTTATTAATAAATTTTACAATCGGAGCTTCGTCAACTTCTACGGCATCGTCATCATTGTTATCGTTAGTGTTTTCAACATCTAAATCCCCTAAACCTTCCTCATCAAGCCCGCCTAATGTATCGCCTAGACTTTCTTCCTGTGCATTTAGAAAGTGCTCAATAGCCGCTTCAAGCTTGTCGGCTTCAACTAAAATGGCATCGGTACTTAAGCCCGTATTAAATTTAATATCATCGAGGGCTTGTAGATTGGTTGGATCTGTCATCGCTAAAAATAAACGATTACCGCGTTTAAATAAGGGCAATGCTTGGTATTTGTGAATTAATTTGGGGTCGACTAAGTCTTGTGGAATTAGTTGATTGTTATGTACATCAAGGTTATATATCGGTGTGCCAAATTCTTCGGCGGCAATGCTAGCAATAGTAAGTGCGTCTAGTATGGACTCCTTAACTAAAAAGCTAACAAAGTTAATGCCTGCCTGTTTACTTGTAGCCAAGTAGCCAATGGCATCTTCGGTATTCAGTAAGTTGTCTTGTACTAAGCGTCGCGCAAGACCGCTTAAAGCGGAAGCATTCATAATATGTACATTAGGGTAGTGATAATATGTTCCTAATTCTGTAGGACAAGCATAGATAAATCAATGGCTTATTAATGTTAAAGCGCTTTCGCCAAGTATCTTAACTATATTTTGTGGCCGTCTTTGCACGAATGTATCAACAGTATAAGGAGTTGGGGTTGTGCTTAGAGACCTTAGTCTATAGTCAAAAAATGTTACTTGGCTTATTATTTTTATATATTTGTCACAAATTGACAATATTTGTCAATTTGTTTGTCACTGAATGCATAGTTTTTATCCGCTGTGAGTGTACAGCCTAATAAAATAGAATGTTTTTATAGTTGGCATGTTCTGTGTATAAGTCTTGGGTACAAAATAACAACACGTATTTCCAATTAGAGGGTAATAACATGAAAGCAAATCAACAAGGTTTTACATTAATTGAATTAATGATCGTGGTGGCGATTATTGGTATTTTGGCATCAGTAGCGTTGCCTGCTTATGATAGTTACCAAAACAAAGCGAGAGCATCAGAAGTGGTGTCTGCGGCTACGGTATGTCGTAATGCCATATCTGAAAAGTCTCCTTTTTTATCAGCTTTGCCTACTGAAGGTGCTTGGGGGTGTGAGGATACTGATGCTAATGGTACATATGCTGGCGCGATAACAACAGCAGAGAATGGCGTGATTAGAGTTGCAATAACAGGTTTTGATGTGGCAGTTCTTCCTGCTGCGGGCAATAACTTTCTTTACTTTGTTCCATCTGAAGACTCATTTGATCAGGATATTGATCATCTGGAAGCTGGTGACACACCTGTAAGTTGGATTTGCCTGTCTGGTTCTGATGATGTTGCCGCTATTATGCCAGGCACCTGTGCAACAGTTGCAACTGACGCTATTATAGGTTTTGATTACGCTGGTTAATAGTTTTAGCTATTTATAAGTGGTGTTTGATAAAAGGAAGCCCCGTTAACTTTGGTTTTCGGGGTTTGTTTTATTTAGGAAAGCCGCATCGATAAATCCACCGCTTTACAATCCTTCGTTAATGCTCCAATCGAAATAAAATCCACGCCTGTTTCTGCAATGGATACTAAGGTTTTTTGTGTTATCCCACCTGAGGCTTCTAATTTAGCTTTGCTGCCATTATCTTTATTGAATGCAACGGCTGTTCGCATGTCATCTAATGAGAAGTTGTCGAGCATAATAATGTCGGCTTGGGCATTGAGTGCTTCGTAAAACTCTTCTAGATTTTCTGTTTCGACTTCTACAGGTTTGTTGGGGTGATTATTTTTTGCTGTGGTGATTGATTGTGTAATGCCGCCGCAAGCGGCAATATGATTTTCTTTAATTAAAAACGCATCAAATAAGCCAATGCGATGGTTGTAGCAGCCCCCACAAGTCACAGCGTATTTTTGTGCGGTACGTAATCCTGGAATAGTTTTGCGAGTATCAAGTAGCTGTACCGAGGTGTGTTTAACCAAATTTGCATAGTGCTGGCTAATGGTGGCTGTGGCAGATAACAATTGTAAAAAATTCAGTGCGGCGCGTTCGCCTGTGAGTAGGCTGCGTGCAGAGCCTGCAAGTTCAAATAGTGTACTATTGGCTTTTACAGTATCGCCATCATTAGCATGCCATGTGATGAGTACATTACTGTCGAGTTGGGTAAATACCTCGTTCACCCATGCTTGGCCAGCCAAAGTACAATCTTCGCGAGTAATAATCGTTGCATTAGAGCGCTGCTCTGCTGGGATAAGCTCGGCAGTAATATCGCCATCGCCTACATCTTCTCGTAACGTCTCGGTCACGATACGGGTAATATCGTCTTGTAATGATGGGCTGATCTTAGGCATGGCAGGTGTCCGTAGGGTATTGGCAATATAAAAGGCGAATTATATAGCGGAATAGAGAAAAAAGTTAGCGCTCTTTAACGATATTGCCTCAGGGTGAGTTGATCGCCCCGTTGGGTAAATTCAATGTTTTTTAGGGCACTCATACCTAAAAGTATGCCTTCGTCTTTTTTCATGGCGGGGTTAATGCTGGCACTAATATTATGTAGTGTGATACGTCCAATAGCGAGTTGTTGTAGTTGGGTTTTGTAAACGGTAATCGTGCCATTGGCAGTGCGAGCGTATTCTGCGGCGCCTTTTGATAAACCGATAGTGTTGGCTAGCGCTTCAGGAATCACCACATCACTTGCCCCTGTATCTAACAGAAAAACAACGGAATGATCGTTAATGGTGCCTGTCGTGACATAATGGTGATAGCGATTACGCTGTAACGTTACCGTGTTTTCTGCTGCATCTTGTGTGCTCGTGGGTGAGGCATTGGGGTTGTAGGCTTGCTGTTCCCAGTGAGAAAAAAAAGTGATTAATAAGCCTAACAGTACAGTCCAAGCAAGAACCATCATTGTGCGGCCTGCTTTTTTTGTTGTGTTTTCGGGGATCTGATTCATCGGGTGACTATTTATGTTGCGTAGCTAATGATAAACGGGCTTATATAAGGATAGAGGTGCGTCAAGCCGTCTATTACTTGTTTTGTGTCGGTGGCTTCTATCATCTCGTGTTACCCGTTATCATACGCATTCACTAATACATTTTCTATGATGGCGTATGCGTATTAATACTACTATTCAGCAAGGCTGGCTTTCTTTGGCTCGTCGTGTTCCATCCCCTAATGTTAATACGCGTCCTCAGGGTACAAGTGTTACATTGTTGGTAATACATAATATTAGTTTACCGCCTGAGCAGTTTGGTGGAGGTTTTATAGAACAATTTTTTACCAACCAATTGGATAGTACGGCGCATCCGTATTTTGCATCTATTGCGAATATGGAAGTCTCTTCGCATTTATTGATCACACGAGACGGCGAAATCATACAGTTTGTACCCTTTGATCAGCGTGCATGGCATGCAGGCCAATCACATTTTTTAGGTCGAGAAAACTGCAATGATTTTTCGATAGGTATTGAGTTAGAGGGTACTGATACTATCCCTTATACCGATCAGCAATACACCGTGCTTGCGCAAATTACTCAGGTACTACAGCAAGAATATACGGGTATCATTGATGAGAATATCGTTGGGCATAGTGATATAGCACCTGGGCGTAAAACGGATCCAGGGGAGTCATTTGATTGGTCTAGATACCGTACATTATTATGCAATAACGTAAAAAGCAGTGTAAAAAAATAGCGTAAAAATAGTATAAAAAGAGATAAATAAAAAGTAATAACAGAGGACAGCAACACATGCCCGCATTTGATATTGTATCCGAGGTGGATAAACACGTATTAACTAATACCGTTGATCAGGCAAATCGTGTGTTAGATACACGATTTGATTTTCGAGGTGTTGACGCTAAATTTGAGCGCAAAGAATTTGTTGTCACATTATGGGCGGATGTGGATTTTCAATTGCAGCAAATGCTCGATATTTTGCAATCCACCATGGTCAAAAATAAGCTGGATATTAAATGCCTTGATATTGCAGACTTTACGCCATTGGGGAAACAAGTGAAGCAAGATATTACCGTTCGTACGGGTTTAGAATCATTATTGGCCAAAAAAATTGTTAAGCTAATTAAAGAAAAAAAATTAAAAGTACAATCCCAAATACAGGGTGATCAGGTACGAGTCACAGGTAAAAAACGTGATGATCTACAATCAGTAATGGCAATGCTACGTGAAGAAGAATTAGATATGCCGTTACAATTTACTAACTTTAGAGATTAGTGATAGATGAGCTCTCAAGGGGTAAATAGCTGGCGCGAAGCCATTATGGTGTACAAGCACCCGCGTGTGATTGCGATTTTCTTTCTCGGGTTTGCTGCGGGTTTACCTCTGTTATTAGTGTTTTCCACCTTGTCGGCGTGGTTACGGGATATGGAAATCGCCCGTAGTACCATCGGCTTTTTTGGCTGGGTGGGTATCACCTATTCGGTTAAAGTATTTTGGGCACCTATCGTTGATCGCATTTCATTACCTTTACTCACAAAGAATCTAGGGCAGCGTCGTAGCTGGATGTTGTTAGCGCAGCTAATGATTGCTTTGGGCTTGTTTATCATGTCGTTGATTAACCCCAGTGAACAATTAGTGCTTTTGGCGCTGGTGGCAGTGGGGGTGGCTTTCTTTTCTGCCACACAAGATATTGCGTTAGACGCATATCGCATTGAAGCTGCCGTGCCAGAATACCAAGGTGCCATGTCGGCATCGTATATTTTTGGTTATCGTGTAGCCTTGTTGGTGGCAGGTGCTGGTGCTTTTTTTATTGCAGAAGATTGGAGTTGGTCGCTGGCTTATTTATGCATGTCGTTGTGCATGATTGTAGGTGTAGTGACCGTATTAATGATTGATGAGCCGCAACAGATAAGTCGCGATATTTATTACTCGTCGGGTAGCTACTGGCAACGATCCATGCAATGGTTTAAGCAGGCCGTGATCGCGCCTTTTGTGGATTTTTTTCAGCGTAATGGGCGCTTTGCTATTACGGTTTTATGCTTGATTGCGATTTATCGATTAAGCGATATTACGATGGGTATTATGGCCAACCCTTTCTATTTGGATTTGGGTTTTAGCAAAGGCGACATTGCCACTATAGGTAAAGTCTATGGGTTTGTTATGACCTTGGTCGGCGCATTTATCGGCGGCTTAATGGTGGTGCGTTATGGTTTATTTAGACCTTTAATTGCAGGTGCAGTATTGGTAGCATTCACGAATATATTGTTTGCTAAATTAGCATTAATTGGTGCTGATATTTCGTGGTTAACCATAGTGATTAGTGCCGATAATGTGAGTGGTGGTTTTGCCAATTCGGCATTTATTGCCTATTTATCCAGCTTAACAAATCGCGCCTACACCGCGACACAATATGCCTTATTTAGCTCCCTAATGACCTTGCCGGGTAAATTTATTAGTGGGTTTAGCGGTATTATTGTTGATGCATCCAGTTATTTTCATTTCTTTATTTATGCGGCGCTATTAGGAATTCCGGCGGTGATATTGGCGGTTGTGGTTTACCGTAAAGATCAGCAGGCTTAGCGTAAAAAAAAGGGGGGGGGGAAATAAAAGCTTGCGCTTTAGTATCTGCAAGTTAGCAATAGCTGTAAGTTTTTTTTTGTGGTGAAATTACTGTGTGGTTATCGGTATATATCAAAATGGCTTGATTCTTAAACTACTTACTTATAGTCTGGCTTTATAGTCAATAATTTTAATAATAAAAAGAATACGTTAAATGTAGGATACAGTAAAAAAACTAAAAGGAATTATTATGTATACATACCGCTCACTCTTTCTATCTTTCATCATGTGTTTAAAAGGTATTCGTTGTTACTCTAGTCTATTGTTAGGCCAATCTATTTTAAAGATTTTTTATAAGTTTTTTCTAGCTATTGTTTTTTTAGCTTTTTATTCAAGCTTTTCTTATTCTGCTTCAAGCGCAAAATGTTATCGATGTGCAGAACTTATTGCTTATCTTAATAGTACCGATCACTATGTAGGTTGCCACGGTGGTGGTGGTACTGACCCTTCAGGTCCACCAGGTACATATACTTGTTATGGTTCTATTGCTGAAGCTATCGAAAATGGTCGCAACCCAAATGGCTCTTTTTCTTTGGGCAATCATGGAGTGAGTACTAATAATACTTGCCACCCCATCAACATCCCTACGGGGAATAAATATTTTTTTATCGAAGATTTTGCAGATTCTAATATTAGTCCACTACGTTGGTCATTGCATTTTAATAGCCATCAACGTCCTAGATTATGGTCAACACCTTATGATCATCAATTGGTTATTGCCGATAATTTGATTGGTGTTAAGCGTGGCGATGGGAAAATCATTAATTTTACCGTTACTAATAATGCTTTTTTCGCGCCTTCTCAACGTATCGAAGCATTGTCGTTTGATGACAATATGTATGTTTTGCGCTTGGCAGATAACACTATCGAAACTTATAACGTTTCTGGTCAATTACAATCCATTCAATACCCTTCTGGTATCACACATCATGTAAAGTATTCAAGCAGTGGTAATACCATTACTGTTTCTCGTTTAAATGAATCACTGGTGTTAGATTTACTGGATGGTAATGTGGTTAAGGCTATGCTACCTGATAATTCAGAAATTAATTACACGTGGGACATCTCGGGTGATATTAATAACCTTATTCAAGTTGAGTATGCAGATAATACCACACGCACTTACCTTTACGAGAACACCTCATTCCCGCATTATGTCACTGGTATCATCGATGAAAACGGCAACCGTATTTCTTCGGTGGAATATGATGCTCAAGGCCGAGCTATCAGTTCCGAAGTAGGTGAGCCCAATTCAGGTATTGAACGTACCGAGATTGATTACCACGACGATGGCTCACGTACCTTAACCAATGCCCTAGGCAAACAAACCACCTATCACTTCACCGAATTTAATGGTGAATACAAAATGACACAGGTGGAAGGGCACCCTTCGGCAAATTGTGCGTCAGCTAATCAGGCTTATACCTATGATGCTAATGGATTTATGGCCAGTAAAACGGATTGGAAAGGTAATGTCACCACTTATATTAATAATGATCGAGGCTTAGAAGTTTCTCGTACTGAAGCAAGTGGCACCTCAGAGGCCAGAACCACTCTCACTGAATGGCACCCCAATTTTAACCTGCGCACAAAAATCACCGAGCCCGAACGGGAAACGGTGTTCACTTACGATATAGAGGGACGATTAACTTCACAGGAGGTGAGCCCACGATGAATATTCTTAAAAAACCATTAGCTCTTAGTATGGCTAGTATGCTTCTCATGAGTGCTAGCTATCTTCACGCCCAGCAAACGGTGTCTTATACCTACAACGATAACGGTCAAATTCTTACTATTGATGGCTCACGTACTGATGTGAGTGATATTAGTAGCTACACTTATAATGCAGAAGGCTACCGTGCTTCCATCACCAATGCGTTAGGGCATATCATCACGCTGAGTGATTTTAATGGACGTGGCCAAGCGCAACTCATCACCGATGCCAATGGTATTGATACTCGCCTTACCTACCATGTTCGCGGTTGGTTGCTCAGTAGTGAAGTGGTTGACCCTGCAGATACAGGGGATGGTAGCTTGAATGCTCGTACCGACTACACCTATAATCATGTGGGTAATATTACGCGTATTACCTTGCCGAATGGGGTGTTTCTTAATTACGACTACGATACCAGTAACCGCTTAGTGGCAATAAGCAATAATTTAGGGGAGAAGATAAGTTACACCCTTGATAATGCTGGCAATCGTTTAAGCCAAACGATACGAGATAGTGGTTATAGCCTTCGCTATAGTATGACGCGTGCGTATGATGAATTGAGCCGAGTCATGGAGGTTGTGGGTGCTGAAGGGCAAACCACACATATTAATTATGATGTGAATAATAATGCCGTACAATCGATTAACCCCAGAAACTATACGAGCCATAATACTTACGACCCTCTCGACCGTTTAACCCATACCACCGATGCTAATAGCGGTGTGACTCAGTTTGGCTATGATAATCAAGATCGCCTCACCACCGTTACCGATGCGAATGGGCACATTACAGCGTATATCTATGATGCCTTCGACAATGTGATTGAACAACGGAGTCCTGATACTGGCATTACTACATACTCTTACGACAGCGCCAATAACCGTATTCGTATGACCGATGCACGCGGTATTACAGTGAATTACACCTACGATGCGATTAACCGTTTAACCCACATACATTACCCAGATTACCCAGAAGAAAATGTGACCTACGAATATGATCGATTAATGGATACAAATGGCAACCTCATTCATGGCATCGGGCGTCTAGTGAATATTATTGATCAGAGTGGGCGTAGCCACTACCATTATGACCATCGTGGTAATGTGATTCGATACACTCAAACGATTGGTCAAGACCTGAATGACCCAAGTACAGTAAGTTACACCACTCAATATCAGTATGATCTTGCCGATCAACGCATTCAAATGACTTACCCTAATGGCTTAGTGACCACTTATACACGAGATAACCTAGGCCGTATCAGTGGCATAGCGACACAAGCAGCTAATGATGAAATTGCCCGCACCGTTGTTGACAATGTGCAGTACTTACCCTTTGGCGGGGTGAACCGTATGACCTATGGCAATGGTATCACCACCACATTACACCATGATCAAGACTATCGGCTTTATTCTCTGATTAGCCAAGGAGATCATGATGTAGTGAGCTTGAATTACTACTACGATGCCAATAATAATATTATACAAATTGATAATGGGGAGCAGCAAGAACAGCAAGATTTTGCCTACGACATGTTGGATCGCCTAGAACAAGTTAATAATCCAAGTGGTCAATTTGATTATGCGTATGATTTTGTAGGTAACCGTAGTAGACAGCAATTTTTATCATCTTCTATAGGCCGTGAAAATGTTGATGAGTCATACCATCAGGTTTCGGGCAGTAATCAATTGAGTCGTATTGATCGTTTAGATAGTGGCGTAAGTGTAGGTAATCAATTGTCGCCGTCAGGACAAACCGTTATTGTTGATGATGTGGGCAGCAATCCTTATGAAAGTACGTATTGGCATCGTTATACAGGCTTCGCAGACGTCTATGGTGGGCATGCGCAATTTAGTTACCATAAGCCTGCAACGTTCACATGGCAAGTGGACATTCCAGCAGAAGGGGATTACGCATTAGAGGCTCGTTGGTTTAATCACTATGCACTGACCGATAGTGCAACATTTAGTTTTTCTAGTATGGATGGTCAGCAATATCATAGTGTGGCCCAGCTAGAAAATGGTAATCAATGGAACCGTTTAGGTGTACATCGTTTTGCAGCAGGTACAGTAGAGGTGACCGTAAGTAATAGTGGTTATGGTGTATTAGCTGCTGACGCTATACAAGTGATTCCGCAATTAAGCAACACCGCTACAGTACTGGGAGATAGCCAGTATGAGCTAGACACAGTAGGAAATACACTGAGTGATATACGTTCGGGCCACCATACGAGTTATAGCTATAACGCAGCTAATCGCCCTGTTACAGCAATTACGAATACAGTGGGCGGCATTATAGAGGCGAATTATCGCTACAATGCATTGGGGCAGCGTGTTAGTAAGCATGTAGTTAGTGATAAGGGGGACGTTACTACTCACTATATTTATAATGTGAGCGGGCAACTGCTAAGTGAAGTGGAGCAAGACGCTCATGCACATCGTCAATACATTCATCTTAATGGGCAAGCAATAGCAGTGCAGGATAGCAATATTGTTTCAGGAGAGGTTGTTATTGTTGATGATCTTGATGACTCCCAAGTTAGTATAGAAGGTGAATGGCGTAATTACTCTGGTTCTGATCCGTACAATGGGCATTCTCAATACTCTTATGATGATGCTGCGCGTTTTAGTTGGTCTATCCCTATTGAGGCTGCGGGTGAATATGAACTACAAGCGCGTTGGATAACTCATCAGAACCTCACTGATAGTGTGAGTTATCATTTTGTGAGTATTGATGGCAACCAGACTCGTATGTTTAATCAGAAACATTATGGAGGGCAATGGAATAGTTTAGGTGTGCATTATCTTCCACAAGGGACTCTAACAATTACAGCAGAGAATACAGGGTATGGTTACATAGGAGCCGATGCAGTACAGCTGATTCCGCAACGTAGCATTACAGCGCTAAACCGAGTCGTAACGAAAAGAAGTTATATTCATAATGATCACTTAGGTACACCAATAGTGATGACAAATGAGTCCCAAGAAAAAGTATGGGAAGCGCGGTATACTGCATTTGGCGAAGCCATACTTACAATGGCGTTAGTAGAGCAAAATCTACGATTTGCGGGACAGTATTTTGACCAAGAGACAAACCTGCATTACAACTACTTTCGTTACTACGACCCCAAAACGGGAAGATATACGCAGAGTGATCCTATTGGATTAGATGGGGGTATAAATACTTATCTTTACGCTAATGCTAACCCAATAATTTATACAGATCCATATGGCTTACTTCCTTCAGGAAAACCTACAAATCTTGGTGGTGGTAATAGTGTAAGAATCGATGGCCCCCATGTTCCTGGACAGCAAAAACATGCGCATGTTAAAACGCCTAAAGGTAATGCTGTTATTAACCAAGATGGTACACAAAGTCATAAAAATAAGGGAAAAATGGACAATTTGAATAAAAAGGTTAAGAAATACTTAAAAGATAAAGGCTTTAATATAAAGAGCCCTGTATGGGGGCCAGCATTTTTTTGGGAAGCTACTCAGGAGGCATGTAGGCAAGGTATTATTTCCGGTGCAGCTTGTTCACCTGAAAATGACCCCAGTCTTAATATAAGCATGAATGATGATCTTAAATTTTGTCCAATACAAAACTAGAAAACTATGGAATATAGCAAATGAATTTTTTTGGTTATTCAAAAAGTACTAATGATGAGTTGTTAGAATTGATTGAAATGACAGTGCAAGCATCACCTGAGAAATTAAGAAAGTTAGCGTCTTTTTTAAATCAGTGTGCTGATGATATTGAAAGCGATGAAGGCTGGGAGCATGAACACTTTAGTGATTATACTTCTGACTTTGATGAATCTTCTCCCGATTTAATTGTATTTAAAGAGCAGTAAATTAAGCGGGGTAGACACCACTGAATAACCAAAACCCACCCTTCACAGGCTGGAATCAATGGGGTCAGAGCCGTTGATTTAATTGACTGATAGATTTTTTTATCGGCATGGTTATCGATGCATTTCTTTCATTATTTGCGTGAGGTTGTTGGGCGTTTTTGTGTTGGTGATTATGTTACACCGATGATGTTAAAAATAATAAATGCTTATCTCCAATATCTATGAATTTACTATTGATGTAAGTTTTTTGACCGTATTTAATTTTCCATCAAAGTGATAATAACGTTTATTGATTTTTAATGTTTTTCGATTTAGTCTTGCATTTAAAAATAAAAAAAGGAATTTTTGGTATGTTGAATAAGGCTCATGATTGTGGCGTTGTTAAGACGTTATGGATATCAAATGTATCGTTAGTTATTGTTTTTGTATTGCTCATTACTGCATTTTCTTCATCTAATGTTTATTCTCATAGTAGTTGGCCTGTTAGTTACTCTCAAGGAGTTGGTTACCATGTGCACGGTGGTGCAATACCACAGCAAGGCAGTTGTTCAGGAACTTTTTTTTTGGATAATGCGACTCTTATATTAAATTCTTTTCAAGCTATTCCGGGTGATAGATACTATTGTTATTTTAGGCATGTTGATTGTTCTGGAGAGGATGTTGATTTGTGTATACCGCCAGCACCGCCAGAAGGTCCCTTAGCCTCCAGTATTAATAACGGAAATGATGATTGTCCAAGTAATTACACGTCTAACCCTATTAATATTGCTACTGGCAGTAAGTATTTTTATCAGCATTATTTCAGGGGGCAAGGTATCAATCCATTGAGGTTTGCACTGTATTATAATACTAATACAACAGGTAAACCTTGGACGCACAGTTATACGCAGTCATTAGAGGTTAGCAGTAATAGTATTGAGGCGAAACGACCTGATGGACAAGTGTTGCGTTTTGCAAATAACCAAGGGTATATAGTAGGCTTGCCTGGTCGTACAGAAAAACTATTAAAAGTATCAAACTCTGAAAATAATAGTCAGCTTGTAACGGTTTATCGGTTAACACTGAAAGATAAAACGGTAGAGTCGTATAATGAAGAGGGAAAATTACTTTTGGTTAAATACCCCAGTGGTATTTCACATAAAGTATTATATTCAGTCAGTCCGACTAGTGGAATGGATCGTATTTATGTTTCTAGAATGGATGATGATGGCGTATTCAGTGAAACTTTACGCCTAAGTTTATCCGATGAGAATATTACTTTTGCTAGTTATCGCGGTGATTCGATGTACTTTGAATATGACACTGTGAATGATGTTGATCGTTTACTTAGAGTTACTTATAAGGATGATTCAAGCCGTATTTATCTTTATGAGAATACGATATACCCTCATTTTATAACGGGTATTATTGACGAAAGTGGTAATCGTACTTCTTCGGTTGAATATGATGCTCAGGGTCGTGCTATCAGCAGTGAAGTAGGTGTACCGAACTCTGGTATAGAGCGTACTGAGATTGAATATCACGCTGACGGTTCTCGTACATTAACTAATAGTTTGGGCAAGCAAGCCACCTATCACTTCACTCAGTTTAATGGTGAATACAAAATGACACAGGTGGAAGGGCACCCTTCGGCAAATTGTGCGTCAGCTAATCAGGCCTATACCTACGATGCTAATGGGTTTATGGCCAGTAAAACGGATTGGAAAGGTAATGTCACCACTTATATTAATAATGATCGAGGCTTAGAAGTTTCTCGTACTGAAGCCAGTGGCACCTCAGAGGCCAGAATCACTCTCACTGAATGGCACCCCAATTTTAACCTGCGCACAAAAATCACCGAGCCCGAACGGGAAACGGTGTTCACTTACGATATAAAGGGACGATTGACTTCACAGGAGGTGAGTCCACGATAATCAATGTAATCAGAGTCGTTGATTTTTATTTCAAACTTAAAACTTTGCTATAGATGATTGTCGGTTTTTTATGATTTTATAGTTCAATTATTTAAAGGGCAGTTGAAAAGTATTAGGTCAACGACTCTGCCCCATTGATTTTTAGCCATAGTGATTAGTGCCGATAATGTGAATGGTGCTTTTATCTATTGTGGCTTATCGTAAAGATCAGCAGGAATAGCGAATACAGACTTTTCCTGCACGCTTCTTGGTGTTCTCCTTGTATTTATCGCTTATAACCCCATATCTCTATTGATTAGACGATTCGGAGTATATTTTGCGCGCATTATTTTTATTATTTGTCATTATGCCTATTGTTGAAATGTGGCTGTTGATTACGGTTGGTCAGCAAATAGGTACATTACCTACGATTGGTTTGGTATTGCTGACTGCATTCATTGGTATTTCGTTGTTGCGGTATCAAGGGGCAATGACTTTATTGAAAGCGCGCATGAAGATGAGTTCGGGCGAAATGCCAGCTCGTGAAATGGCCGATGGATTATTTTTTGCTGTGGGCGGGGCATTATTACTTACGCCTGGTTTTGTGACTGATGCGATAGGATTTGCATGTTTAACTCCAGGTATTCGTACCGTGATTATTGGCTTTTTTGGTAAAAACCTGTTTCGTGGCCAATTTCAGGCATCATCTCGTGGTTTTCATGGCCGTTTTCAGCAGGGGGAGCATGTTCATCAAGACGCGCCATCAGGTGCTTCAAAAGGAGCAAATACTCGTGGTCATGATGTTTTAGAGGGTGATTTTGAGCGTCATAAAGACTAAAGCAATAAAAATCATCACTTAATCATACTAATCACTTGAAATGGAAAGCACAGTCCCCATTTACAAGTGCGAACTACACAGTTTTCAATGCCATGCTGCTATTTTATTACTCATAATAAGCATTGATGAGAGCAGCGGGGCTGAACATTAAATAAAAATATTGGAGATCATTAATAATGAATATTCGTCCTCTTCACGATCGTGTTATCGTTCGTCGCCAAGAAGAAGAAGCAACGTCAGCCGGTGGTATTGTGCTAACAGCTTCAGCAAAAGAAAAGCCTAACCAAGGTGAGGTTGTTGCTGTAGGTAATGGCCGTGTATTAGATAACGGTGATGTTCAGCCTGTTGATGTAAAAGTAGGTGATACGGTTATCTTTGGTAAATATGCAGGTAGCGACACTGTTGATGTTGACGGTGAAGAATTAGTGATTCTTAGCGAATCAGATATTAAAGCAGTAGTTGTAAAGTAGCTATTATATAACCGCTACATAACAACCCCTTCGATAAACATACAGATAAATGTAAGGTAAAAGATCATGGCTGGTAAAGACGTATTATTTGGTGATAGCGCTCGTCAAAAAATGTTAACAGGTGTAAACATTTTGGCAGACGCAGTAAAAACAACATTAGGCCCTAAAGGTCGTAACGTAGTATTAGATAAATCATTTGGTGCCCCAACAGTAACTAAAGATGGTGTTTCTGTTGCGAAAGAAATCGAGCTTAAAGATAAGTTCGAAAACATGGGCGCGCAAATGGTAAAAGAAGTGGCATCTAAAGCTTCTGATGATGCGGGTGACGGTACAACAACCGCTACTGTATTAGCACAAGCGATTGTAACTGAAGGTTTAAAATCGATTGCAGCGGGTATGAACCCAATGGATCTTAAGCGCGGTATTGATAAAGCCGTGACTGCAGCCGTTGAGCACATTCACACTATTGCACAGCCGTGTACTGATACTACATCTATCGCTCAGGTAGGTACTATTTCTGCAAACAGTGATGAGCAAGTCGGTTCTATCATCGCAGAAGCGATGGAAAAAGTCGGTAAAGAAGGTGTGATTACGGTTGAAGAAGGTAATAGCTTCGATAACGAATTAGACGTTGTAGAAGGTATGCAGTTTGATCGTGGTTACTTATCGCCTTACTTTGTAACTAACCAAGAAAACATGATGGTTGAATCTGAAAGCCCATTTATTCTTTTAGTGGATAAGAAAATCTCTAACATCCGTGAGTTATTACCTGTACTAGAAGCAGTAGCAAAAGCAGGTAAGCCATTAGTGATTGTTGCTGAAGATGTTGAAGGCGAAGCGTTAGCAACACTAGTGATTAACAACATGCGTGGTATTGTTAAAGTTGCTGCATGTAAAGCACCAGGTTTTGGTGATCGCCGTAAAGCGATGTTGCAAGATATTGCTATCTTAACGGGTGCAACTGTTATTTCTGAAGAAATCGGTTTAGATCTTGAAGCTACAACGCTTGAGCATTTAGGTACTGCGAAACGTGTAACTATGAGCAAAGAAAACAGTGTGATTGTTGATGGCGCGGGTCAAGCGGCAGACATTCAAGCACGTGTTGCTCAAATTCGTGCGCAAATCGAAGAAACATCTTCTGACTACGACAAAGAAAAACTACAAGAACGTGTGGCTAAATTAGCAGGCGGTGTTGCAGTGATTAAAGTTGGCGCAGCAACAGAAGTTGAAATGAAAGAGAAAAAAGCACGTGTTGAAGATGCGTTACACGCTACACGCGCAGCGGTTGAAGAAGGTGTAGTACCTGGTGGTGGTACAGCGCTTATTCGTGCAGCAGCGGCGATTGCTGATTTAGCTGGTGCTAACGAAGAGCAAACGGCTGGTGTTGGTATTGCACTACGTGCAATGGAAGCGCCTTTACGCCAAATCGTAACTAACGCGGGTGAAGAAGCATCGGTTGTTGCTGATAAAGTGAAATCAGCAGAAGGTAACGCTGGCTTCAACGCAGGTACGGGTGAGTACGGTGATATGTTAGCTATGGGTATTCTTGACCCAGCAAAAGTAACACGTACTGCGCTACAAGCTGCAGGTTCTATCGCGGGCTTAATGCTAACCACAGAAGCAATGGTTGCAGACTCTGCCGAAGAAGGCGGTGCAGCACCTGCAATGCCTGATATGGGCGGTATGGGCGGCATGGGTGGTATGGGCGGCATGATGTAGTAGATTTTCGCGCCATATGTGAAGACTATAAAACCCCGAAAGCTAACACTTTCGGGGTTTTTGTTTGGAGTTTACAAAATTAATTATTTTTTAAACTCTTTTCAATATCTTGTCTGCCAATAATATTCATTATTTCAGCTATATCATTTTTAATTCGATAATAAATATTATCTGAACCGCATGGGCTTCTGCGATAGCCTTCTTTGATATGATCGACCAATTGATAGTGGTAAGGGTTTTCCGCTATGTCTTCGAAACGAATAAAAAGAGCTTCGAAATGTTTATCCGCTTGTGCCTCACCATATTCACGTACACCATGTTTATAAATTCTCTTAAGGTCAGATTTTGCATCTTGGCTAAGTTTATAATTCGCCATTAGCTTTCAATTCCGTTTTGAACTCTTCCAAAATTTCTTCTTTTGTTTGATCTGTGAAACCACTTTTTTCTGCTTCGACTAACTTTGAGCGAATATAAGCAATTTCTTTGTTTTCTTGTTGGTCACGTCGAATCAATTCACGGACATATTCACTGTCAGTGGCATATTCTCCAGACTTGATACGTTGGCCTACATACTGATTGAGAGTTTCTGTTATTGAATACGTTTTTTTTACCATGCTCATGAAAAATACCTCGTTGAATTGGCGGTGTGAAATATTCATACCCAGATTATAGTATAGTAATATTTGTTTGTGAATGATGAGACGACACTATCGTCCAAACCAGATATTGGCACTGTTTACAACGAGCTTGAAGGTGGGGTACAAGTGGGGTATCTTTGTTTTCTCTATTTAAAATGTGTTGTAAAAACAATTGGTTACAAGCCAATGGGCGGCATGATGTAAACTGCTCCAAAACCTATCAATACTAAAAGCCCGAAGGTTAACGCCTTCGGGCTTTTTTATTTTTGTATCGCTTAATTTTATTGTTTATTAATGCTATTCATAATGTTGGCTCTGTCATTCATTGAATGTCAATTTCATCTTATGGGTGTAATGAGGGCATTGATTTTAGTTGCCGAATATTGAAGAGGAGTGTGATATTCGGCCTGATTGTTTACGTGTTATTTGTCTTGGAAATAATATCTCGCAGCACCATGGGTAAAATACCTTTGTGGCGTATTTGATTGAGTTCGGATGAGGTATCCACACGCGATAGAAGTTCGAGTGTTTGTGATGAATCATCCGCTCTGTGAATGGTTAGTTCCACTGAGCCTCTAGGTGCAAGTGTGTCAATACCGTTTAGATCGAAGGTTTCTGATCCATCTAGCTTGAGAGAGGGGAGCGTTATTTCTTTCGGTAATTGCAACGGTAATACGCCCATCCCTACTAGATTAGATTTGTGAATACGCTCAAAACTTTCGGCGATAATGGCCTTAACGCCAAGTAAGGCAGGGCCTTTTGCCGCCCAATCCCGTGACGATCCTGTGCCATACAGTTTGCCGCCAAACACAAGTGTGTCGGTGCCTTCTTCTTGGTAGCGAGAAGCGGCATCGTAAATTGACATTTTGCTTGGTTGGCCTTTATCAGAATAGTAGTGGGTTACTGCGCCTGTGGTATTTGGCAACATGAGGTTTCTGGCTTTAACATTGCCGAAAATACTGCGTAGCATCACGTGGTGATTACCTCGGCGTGCGCCTAGCGATGTCATCTCACCCTCTGCCACACCTTGTGAGCTCAAGTATTCGCCAGAAGGTGAATCTGGGCGTATACGACTGACGGGTGAAATATGGTCAGTCGTGGTGTTGTCATCACACATCACTAACATGCGTGCGCCTGCAATATTGTTTAGCGAGTCTTTAGGTGTATCCAGTGAGAAACCATCGAAAAAAGAAACTTCTTGAATGTAGGTTGAATTGGCATCCCAGTCATAAACAGGGCCAGTGGGCGATGCTAGATTTTGCCACGTGTCGGGGCCATCTAATGAATTCTCATAGGTTTCTCTGAAGGCTTTGGGGTCTATACACTCCCCCATGGTTTGGATGACTTCGGCATTGCTAGGCCAGATGTCTTTAAGAAAAACATTATTGCCGTTCGCGTCTTGCCCAATGGGTTGAGTACTTACATCAATATTGACATTGCCTGCTATCGCCATAGCAACGACTAGAGGTGGCGACATTAGAAAGTTGGTGTCAACATCGGGGTGTACACGACCTTCAAAATTTCGATTACCCGATAACACGGAGGAGACAATGATGTCGTGCTCTTGCAATGCTGTTTCTATACTGGGTGATAATGGGCCTGAATTACCCACGCAGGTGGTACAGCCATAGCCTGCGGTATTAAATCCTAGCGCGTCTAAATGTTGTTGTAAGCCTGCTTTGGTTAAAAAGTCAGTGGCAACAGGCGACCCTGGGGCGAGTGATGTTTTAACGCCGTCAGGTACCTTCATTCCGCGTTCATTCACTTTCTTCGCTAGTAGACCAGCGGCAATGAGCAAGCCAGGGTTAGAGGTGTTGGTGCAGGCTGTGATTGCTGCAATCACAATGTCGCCGTCTTTTAATTCTCTTTCGGGTAGTGGTGCAAAAATACCTGCTTCGTCTGTTTTCATTGGGATGACTTTGGCGACTTCGGGGCTGCGCTCACTTTCAGCGGCCGCCTTTTTGAAAGCATTACCTATTTCAGTTAGGGGTAATCTGTCTTGAGGTTTCTTAGGGCCTGCTACAGACGGTTCAACAGTGGATAAATCAAGATGAAGAAGGTCGGTGTAACATGGCAACGACTGGTCGGGTGTCCACACCATATGTTGTGCTTTGTAAAAAGCCAGCGGTAGATCGCCGTCTCGGCCTGTTGCTGTTAAGTATTCAGCAGCGATTTCATCGAATGGAAAAAAGCCCATGGTTGCGCCATATTCAGGCGCCATATTGGCAATGGTTGCTCGATCGGGCAGGGAGAGGTTAGCCGTTCCTTCGCCAATGTATTCAACAAATTTGCCGACGACGCCCGCAGGGTAATTTCTTAGCATTTCGGTAATAGTGAGCACTAAGTCTGTGGCGGTTACGCCTTCTCGTAATGCGCCAGTGAGTTCAACACCGACGACTTCAGGGGCGAGCATTTGCATGGGTTGCCCTAGCATGGAAGCGCCAGCTTCAATACCGCCAACGCCCCAACCAGCAATGCCCAAAGCGTTAGCCATCGGCGTATGGCTATCCATGCCAATCAGCGTATCTGGCACTATTAATCCATCAATTTCGAGATAACCTTTTGCTAGGTATTCCAAGTTAACTTGGTGAACAATACCTGTTTGTGGAGGGATAATTCGAATGGTTTTAAATGCCTGCGCGCCCCATTTTAAAAAGGCATAACGTTCCTTGTTTCTTTCTGCTTCTAGTTCACCATTAATTCTAAGAGAAGCGGGGCTGCCCGTATTGTCCATGGTAACCGTATGGTCGATAACAAGGTCTGCACGTACGAGAGGCTCGATAATTGTAGGGTCTAGGCCGAGTCGTTGAACCGCCGAGCGCATAGCCGCAAAATCAACAATGGCAGGTGTGCCGCTTAGGTCATGCATAATGACGCGCCCTGCGGTAAAGGGAATTTCTACAGGCTGTGTTCCTCGATGTTCCGCCCAGTTTCCAAGTGCCTTAACTTGTTCTTCAGTGACACCGTTTTGCCCTACGTTGCGGGCAATGCCCTCGAGTATAGGGCGTAGTGAAAAAGGTAATTCATCAAGTTTAATACCAAATAATTCCGCGGTATGAGGCAAGCTATGAAAGCGCAGCTCTGTTTTTGGAAGGTTTTTTATAGAATCAGACGGTTCGAAATGGATGACATTATTCATTGAGGTTCATACTCTAATAGCTATTTTATACGTGTTTTTAAAAAGGCGGAATGTGTTTCTTAAAATCATATTGTCGACAATAATCCATTTTTGGTTTGTTTTGCAAGTTAAATTACGGATTTCTTGACTTTTGGGTCCCTATGTCGGGGGTTATTGTCGACAATGGTGTTAGGTTTAGGTTATTTACTAGTGAAAGAGAGTGGCAATTGTTGGCAATGAGAGTATTTAGTTGGGTGTTTGTTTCTATTAGAGATGCATATTTTTATGTGGGTGTGTATTTTAACAATTTAGAAGAGTCATTATTTTTATATAAGTTAAAAAATAGTTGTCAGTTTGTAAAAAAACGGCATAAAATCCGCGCTGAAAATTTATTGTTTTTAGAGAATATATGAATATCTAGCCCAAGCGTTTTCTCATCGTTCAGAAGGCGCGTAAGCAATAACAACCTTCTGCTCGAATTGTGTGAATTCTTAAGGCCACTTCTGTTAATCACTTTTTTGTGATTTTCTATTTGTTTCCAGAATTTCTTTCTTTGCAGAATCAGCCCTATATGGGGAGGCTTTAGTATGCTTAATGAAAAAATAATTATTGGTAGTGAGGAGTGGTGCGCATTTCCTAGTTTGGGAATTTCTGCAGTCAAGGCGCGTGTTGATTCTGGTGCGAAAACATCGTCTATTCATGCGTTTGATATTCGTACCTTTACACGCGATATGCAAACATGGGTGAGTTTTGAGATTCATCCTTTACAGCTTAATCGCAAGACAGCTATTCGCTGCGAAGCCCCAATTGTTGATAGACGAACAGTAAAAAGTTCATCAGGAACATCAGAAAAGCGTTATGTGATTAAAGTCCCAATGGAAATTGGCGAGCATGTTTTTGATATTGAGGTTACGTTAACCAATCGTGACTCGATGGGGTATCGAATGTTGCTCGGGAGAGAGGCAATGCAAAACCGTATGCTCGTTGATCCTTCGGCGAGTTTTCTTTTGGGCGATAAAGCAGCTGAAGAAATAAAAGCGCTTTACGGAAAAAAACTTATTAAGCCTTCTGGGCTAAAGATTGGCATTCTAGCGAGTAATCCTGAGCTTTATAGTAATCAGCGTATAGTGGAAGCTGGGCTTGCTCGTGGTCATGAAGTAGAGTTTTTTAATATCAAGCAATGTTATATGAAGTTGGATGCCGAAACACCCGAAGTGCATTATAGAGGAGGAAGAATCCTTAATGATGTGGATGCTGTTATTCCTCGAATTAGACCTAGTATGACTTTTTATGGTTGTGCATTGACGCGACATTTTGAAAGTTTGGGTATTTTTGCGCTAAATGGTTCTGCTGCTATTAGCCAGTCGCGAGATAAATTGTTTTCTTTGCAGCTATTGCAAGAGTCTGGTTTAGATATTCCTACTTCTGGTTTTGCGAATTCACCTGTTGATACCAATGATTTAATTGATATGGTTGGCGGTGCCCCTTTGATTGTAAAACTTTTGGAAGGCACGCAAGGAAGAGGCGTTGTGTTAGCTGAAACTCGCAAGGCAGCTGAGTCTGTTATTAATGCTTTTAAATCATTAAAAGCTAACTTGTTGGTTCAGGAGTTCGTGAAGGAAGCAGAAGGGAAAGACTTGCGTTGCTTTGTGATTAACGGGAAGGTGGTTGCCGCTATTGAACGTTCTGCGGCACCAGGAGAGTTTAGGGCTAATATTCATCAGGGAGGTTCCGCTAAAATTGTTAAGGTGACGAAAGAAGAGCGGAGTCTGGCTGTTAAAGCTGCCAAAGTGATGGGCTTGTCGGTTGCAGGTGTTGACATTATTCGTTCAAACAAAGGGCCGTTATTACTTGAGGTAAATTCGTCCCCTGGTTTGGAAGGGATTGAGACGGCAACAGAGCAAGATATTGCCAGTTTGATGATTACAGCTATTGAGAAAAAATTAAAATGGAAATTACCTGATGAATAAAATAAGTAAGTAGAATAGTTAATGTCTATCACAAAATAACGAGTCTCATTGAGGTTGAAATTAGCAATTTTTTGCAATGAGGCTTTTGGTGGGTAAAACGAGAGTGGTTTTAGCGTGCGTATTTGCAGTGATTGCTTAATATAATTAATCCAAAATAATGAGGGGGTGCGGCCATCACTCCCTTTTTAATAATGTTCAATGGCTTCTACAACACCGATAATTAATCCCTTTGTATTTTTGCGTGCTCGCTACATCTATCTTTATGTGTTTTTCACGTTGATGTTTGGCTACGTTAGCACTAATTTTTAGTGGTTATGTTATAACATTCTTTTTTTGATGTAGACGCAATGCTTTGTTTTGAGGTAGTATCCCGTTTTTATTTTGTTATGTTATAACATTTCTCTTGGTTTGGGATATGTATTGAGGTTGTTTGTATGAAAGATATAGCGGGTGCAGCCTGTTCGGGGTTGTGTGTATGCCATTGTTTATTAACGCCGCTGTTGGTGGCATCTGGTTTTTTTGGGGGTGGTTTACTTCTGTTGGAGTCCGAGTGGATTCATCAACTGTTACTCATTCCTGTTGTGATATTGGCGTTCTTGGCGGTGCTATCAATTATCAAACGCCAATCAGATTGGACATTATTAGTACTCGCCGTATGTGGTGTTGGCGCTATGTTATCGGCGATTGTTTTTGAAGAGCGTTTTGGTGAAGGTTTTGAGCAAACCGCAACAGTGATTGGGGGCGTTTTATTAATAACACTTCATGTTATTAATCGCCGTCGTCTCTTGTCGATTCCGCAAAATTCTACAGCGTATTAAAAGGTATCTTGGTATGAATAATAGTTGTCAGCCGCGATTGCCCGTTACGGTGCTTTCAGGTTTTTTGGGCGCGGGTAAAACCACAGTGCTCAGTCATATTTTACATAATCGCGAAGGCAAAAAAGTGGCGGTTATTGTGAATGATATGAGTGAAATCAATATTGATGCAGCGATGATTCATAATGATGTCTCGCTTAATCGCAGCGATGAAAAACTCGTAGAAATGAGTAACGGCTGTATTTGTTGTACGTTACGAGAAGACTTATTAATAGAAGTAAATAATCTGGCGAAAGAAGGCCGTTTTGATTATTTAGTGATTGAGTCAACGGGTATTTCTGAGCCGCTGCCTGTTGCAGAAACATTTACTTTTGAAGACGAAGATGGCTTGTCGCTATCAGATGTTGCCGCCTTAGACACGATGGTAACCGTTGTTGATGCTGTAAATTTTTTAAAAGATTACGACGAGGCAAAATATTTACAGGACGTGGGTGAATCGCTGGGTGATGACGATGAGCGTAGTGTAGCGGATCTGCTTGTCGACCAAGTAGAGTTTGCCGATATTATTCTGATCAGTAAAACCGATTTAGCGACACCTACCGACGTGGATCGTTTGATAGCGATTATTAAAACGCTCAATACTCATGCGCGCATTATTCCTATTGAAAATGGTCAAGTGGACACTGCTTCGGTACTGAGCACGGGTTTATTTGATTTTGAGCGTGCACAGCAAGCGCCAGGTTGGTTAAAAGAAATGCGCGGGGAGCATGTACCAGAAACTGAAGAGTACGGTATTGCTAGTTTTAGTTACAGCGCTCGACGTCCATTTCATCCGAAAAAATTTCATACATTACTTCATAACACCGAACATTTTGGCAAGCTCATTCGCTCGAAAGGCTATTTTTGGTTGGCTTCTCGACCAGAGTTTGCAGGGCAATGGAGTCAAGCAGGCGGAACAGCGCATTATGGTTTTGCAGGTATGTTTTGGAAAGCTATTCCGAAAAAAGATTGGCCTACAGATAAGGAATACTTAGCCAGTATAGAAAAACAATGGGTGGAGCCTTTTGGAGATATGCGTCAAGAGTTGGTATTTATTGGTCAACAATTAGATCAAGACGCGATGATACAAGCGTTGAATGATTGCCTACTAACGGAAGATGAAATGCTAAAAGGCAAAGAGTATTGGCAAACGTTAAGTGACCCGTTTCCAGCATGGAGAGAAAATGCATGAGTTTATCCGCATCCATGAATGAATCGTCGTTATTATCTCGGCGTTCTATTACGGGTAGTAGCCATGAGGTGTTACCCGATATTTATCAAGACGATACTAATATTGTTATTTGGCAGCGGCAATTAGCGAGTCAATTAGCTGCGGCTGCTGGGGATATTGTTCAGACAAAGCCGACACTTCAAGTTTCGTTAAGTGTAACGCCTGAGAGTGCTTTTGCGAGTATTTGTAGTGCGCTTGGAGAAAGCGCTGCCGCCGTTGTATTAAGTGAAGATATTGCGCAATTGGTAGATATGTTTTGCTGTTTGTTTGACCTTAAGCGAGCAGGTCTACGATTAACGGTTCTTGATCATGCCATGTGTCCAAGGTTTCATGTTGATAAAGTGCCTTGCCGACTCGTAACGACTTATCAAGGTATTGCAACCGAATGGTTGCCTCATCATTGCGTGAATCGTAGCAAGCTGGGTGCGGGTAACGAAGGCAAGTCGGATGAAAAATCAGGCCTTTTCCAGCATCTAGATGACATTCATCAATTGCATCAAGGCGAAGTGGCCTTGCTTAAAGGTGAAAACTGGGATGGTAATGAAGGGGCGGGTTTAGTGCACCGTTCGCCATCGTTATTAATGCCCGAAGCGCCCACATCAATAAAGAGTGAGCATCAGCGTCGCTTACTCATGACCCTAGATTTTAATTAAAAATACCCTATTGGAGAAATCAATGAAACACCCTTTAGCGCTTACAAGCGCAACATTACTTGCGTTATCCGTTGCCTCTTATTCTTACGGCGAAGGAAAAATATCAGGTAGTGAATTTAACCCAGCGATTAGTTTAATTTTAGATGGACGCTATACCGAAATTGACAGTAGTGAGTTGGAATTGCCAGGTTTTCAATTAGGCGGTGAAGCAGGTTTACCTGACAATGGGTTTTCTACCGGTCACAATGAATTATCGATTTCAGCTAATATTGATGATCAATTTTATGGCTCAATGACATCGGCCATTGTTCATGAAGACGGTAGTACAGAAGTTGAACTTGAAGAAGCATATATTGAAACGCTGAAATTAGGTTCTGGTTTTACTATTAAAGGCGGCCGATTTTTTTCTGGTGTAGGTTACCTGAATGGTATTCATGATCATGCTCATGATTTTGCTGATCGTCCTTTAGTTTACGATGCCATTTTTGGTGGGCACCTAGTGGATACCGGTGTGCAAGCACGTTGGGTAGCACCTACGGATATGTACTTGAGTTTAGGGACAGAAATAACAAAAGGCACCGAATTTCCTGGTGGTGATAATGTAGATAATAATAATGGTTTTGCCTTTTTTATTAAAACGGGTGGCGATATGAGCGCTAGCTCAAGTTGGCAATTAGGTGCTAGTTATTATGAATCTGAATTTGATGTGCGTGAAGCGGGTGGGCATAGTCATGGCGGTGAAACTGCAGCAGCAGATAATGAATTGCTGAATGGTGAAGTTGATGTAACGGGCATCGATTTTGTTTATAAATGGGCACCGAATGGCAATAGTAAAAATACAAACTTTAAGCTTCAGGCAGAATATTTTGTTAAAAATGAATCGGGCGAGTCAGAATTTACGGAAGGTGCGGATAGCGCAACCGCAAATTATGATGGTGAGCAAAAAGGCTGGTACATCCAAAGTGTTTATCAGTTTAAGCCTGCGTGGAGAGTGGGGCTTCGTTATGACCAATTGTCTGCCAATAATACGATTACCGATTTTGTTGATTCGGGTATTGATGAAGAGGAATTTTTAGAAGAGTCTAGCTTGGGTACAGAAGGGAGTGACCCTGATAAGACGAGCATCATGGTAGATTACTCACCTAGTCACTTTAGTCGTATCCGTTTACAGTTTAGTCAGCTTGATAATGGTCATGCTGAAACGAACGACATTGTTACGCTTCAATATACTATGAGCTTAGGTTCTCATGGCGCTCACCCTTTTTAATTGGAGTATAACGTGAATAGCCATGTGACTAAATTAGGTATTCATCTTGTTCTGTTATGGGTAGGAGTATCTGCGGCGGTTAACGTGAATGCCAAGGTCAATGTATTTGCTTGTGAGCCAGAATGGCAATCATTAGCAAACACGTTGGGTGGGCAGCATGTAACGTCTTCCTCTGCGACCACCGCTTTTCAAGACCCTCATTTTATCGAGGCACGCCCGTCGCTTATTGCAAAAGTGCGTCGGGCTGATTTGGTTATTTGTACGGGAGCCGAGCTAGAAATAGGTTGGCTGCCCCTGCTATTAAGACAATCAGGTAACGCATCGATTCAAGAAGGCAGGCTGGGATTTTTTATGGCTGCCGAACAGGTTGAGCGTATTGAAATACCCACACAACTGGATCGTAGCCAAGGTGATGTTCATGCTTCGGGTAATCCTCATGTTCACTGGGATCCTTATCGTTTATTAATTATTGCAAAAGCATTGTCTGAACGTTTAGCGCTGATTGATGGTGATAATACAGCAGACTATAAAGCTAACTATCGTATTTTTGAGGCTAAGTGGCAATCACAAATACGTGAATGGGAAACTATGATGGCGCCCTTAAAAGATAGCAAAGTGATTGTTTACCACAAAAACTGGAGTTATCTGATGCGTTGGTTAGGGATCAATGTTGTGGGTGATTTGGAGCCTAAGCCTGGGTTGCCACCAACTAGTGCACATCTTGCGAACTTATTACAAAAAACACGTGCCGAAAAATTGGATTATATCGTTATGGCGAATTACCAAAATGATAAAGGTGCACGTTGGTTAAGTAAGAAAACGAATATGCCAGTGCTTAATTTGCCCTTCACTGTGGGTGGTAATAAAAACGCGGGTGATTTATTTTCATTATACCAAGAGGTGCTTTCCACATTGGTCAATTCCCACTATGGGGCGCAGTAGTGAATCCATTCCTACTTCAATTCGAAATACTTTGGCCTGCCTTATTGGCAGGCTTGCTTATATTGGCTACGCATGTACCACTGGGACGAGAAGTATTACACAGGGGTATTATCTTTTTAGATTTGGCGATTGCGCAAACAGCGGCATTTGGTGTTGTTTTTGCGAGTACTGTTTGGATGGACGAAGGGAATGGTTATTCAGCTATATTAACTACATGTATAGCAGTAATGGCGGCAATCATAGGTTCATTTATACTGTATTCAATCCGTAAGCTCGAAGTGCGATTGCAAGAATCTTTTATTGGTATTTTATTTGTGCTTATGGCAACAGGTATTGTTTTATTGCTGTCGGCCGACCCCCACGGTGGTGAGCGTCTTAAAGAAATGTTAGTGGGGCAAATTCTCTGGTTAAACCTTAGTGATCTGGTGCAATTATTTGTTGTTTATGCGGTGACATTCATCGTGTGGTTATTGTGTCGAGATAAAGTAGGTGACTGGCTTTTCTATCCACTCTTTGCGATCACCATTACCTTATCAACGCAGGTGGTGGGTGTGTATTTAGTGTTTGCTAGTCTTATTATTCCCAGTGTTTGCACATTGTATCAGCGCAATCCACTGGTTAAAGCTTATGGTTTGGGGGTGGTGGGATACGTTGTGGGATTAATAATATCTGCTGCTGTTGATTTACCCGCAGGGGCAACGATTGTTTGGAGTTTAGCAATGATTGCCTGCGTTTATTGTGTTGTGGTGGGTATCGTGACACCCAAAATAAAGGGTGAAGAAAAAATGCTTTAATGTGTATGAAAGCCAAAGTCTATAAGCCAATGGGTGGTGTATTATCGCCGTGTGGTTTTAGCTATACCGTGGTATTTTAAAAAGGCTCGCATATGCGAGCCTTTTTTGTTGGTTGATATATTGATAATGGAGAAAGTGATGGCTTTGCATGAATCGATTTATTTGGCTTCTCAGTCCCCTCGACGGCGTGAGTTGTTGGCGCAGATTGGTGTGCCCTACGAAGTTGTACAAGTGGATGTTGAAGAGTGCCAGCAGCAAGGCGAATTGGCGGCTGATTATGTGCGCCGTTTATCCTTAGATAAGGCTATAGCGGGCGCGGCAAAAAAGCCAGATAAACCGATGCTAGGAGCTGATACGATTGTAGTGCTTGATAATCAGGTATTGGAAAAGCCAGCGTCAGAGGATGAGGCGGTAGCTATGTTATTGCGTTTGTCGGGGCATACGCATCAAGTAATGACGGCGGTGAGTCTTATTTTTCAGGCGCAACAACGTACGTGTATTAACGTAACCTCGGTGACTTTTAGAGCGATTAGTGACGCTGAGGCACGCCGCTATTGGCTGAGCGGAGAACCTAAAGATAAGGCGGGTGCTTACGGTATTCAGGGGTTAGGTGCCGTATTTGTTGAGCATATTGAGGGAAGCTATTCTTCTGTTGTTGGTTTGCCGTTGTTTGAAACATCGGCATTGCTGGCTGATTTTGGTGTGTCTATGTGGTCGTCCAAATAGGTCGGTTTATGGGGTTTAGCCAAAGTTTGGTATAAATGTTTTTGATTGAGCAAAAGCGGGCTTTCTGGTAATCTGACGTCCCATCTTAGCTGGCTTTTGGCAAGGTGTTAGTTTTTGTCATTAGCCGCCATCATATTGGTGAATTCATAGCGTAAAACGCAGCTATGGTATGGCCTATTGCTATATCTGATTGCGCGGTCTATGAAGTTGCATTGACATATCATTTTTTAGGACTTTTTAAGGTACAGTATGACTCGATTTATTTTCGTCACTGGCGGCGTTGTTTCTTCTTTAGGGAAAGGCATTGCTTCAGCCTCTCTTGCCGCTATTCTTGAAGCGCGTGGTTTAAAAGTGACGATCCTCAAGCTTGATCCTTATATTAATTTTGATCCAGGCACCATGAGTCCATTTCAGCACGGCGAGGTATTTGTTACTGAAGACGGTGCTGAAACCGATCTTGATTTAGGGCATTACGAGCGTTTTATTCGTAGCAAAGTGAGCAAACGCAATAACTTTACAACGGGTCGTGTGTACGAAACGGTTATTCGTAAAGAACGCCGCGGTGACTATTTGGGTGGTACTGTTCAGGTGATTCCGCATATTACCGATGAAATTAAGCGTCGTGTATTGGCGGGTGCCGAAGGTTACGATATTGCATTGGTTGAAATTGGCGGTACGGTGGGTGATATCGAATCACAGCCGTTCTTAGAAGCGATTCGTCAATTAAAAGTGGAGTATGGCTCGCAGCGTGCACAGTTAATGCACCTCACGTTAGTGCCTTATATTGCTACAGCAGGTGAAACCAAAACCAAGCCCACTCAGCATTCAGTAAAAGAATTACGCTCTATTGGCTTGCAACCCGATGTGTTGCTGTGCCGTTCAGAGGTGGCGATTGATGACGATTCTCGTCGTAAAATTGCGTTATTTACCAATGTGGAATATCCCGCAGTAGTTCCTTTAGCAGACGCGAATACGATTTATTCTATTCCTCGTTTATTAAAAGAGCAGGGCTTAGATTCTATTGTTTTGGACAAGTTTAATATATCGGCACCTGAAGCTGATCTGTCTGAATGGGATGCCGTAGCCGAAGCTAAACTAAACCCTAAGCATGAAGTGACAATTGCCATGGTCGGTAAATACATGGAATTGCTGGATGCCTATAAGTCATTAAACGAAGCGCTGATTCATGCGGGTATTCATACGCGCACGAAAGTGAATGTACTCTACATTAATGCCGAAGACGTTGAAGAGAAAGGCGTAGAAATTTTACAAACAGCTAATGCTATCTTAGTGCCGGGTGGTTTTGGTAGCCGTGGTTTAGAAGGTAAATTAACTGCAGTACGTTATGCACGTGAAAATAAAATTCCGTATCTAGGTATTTGTTTAGGTATGCAATCGGCGGTGATTGAATTTGCACGAAATGTACTGGGCTTAAGTGATGCCAATAGTACGGAATTTGATGCCGATACGGCGAACCCTATTATTGGCCTTATTACTGAATGGACAGAGGCAGATGGCTCTGTTGTACAACGTACCGATGAATCAGATTTGGGCGGTACGATGCGTTTAGGTGCGCAGGACTGTCATTTAGTCGCGGATTCTAAAGTCGCTAGTATTTATGGGTCTGATACGATTGTAGAACGTCATCGTCATCGCTATGAATTTAATAATAACTTCCTAGAAAAAGTGCAAGCGGCGGGATTAACCATTAGTGGTTGGTCATCTGACGATAGCCTTGTTGAAGTCGTCGAAATTGCAGATCATCCGTGGTTTGTCGCTTGTCAGTTCCATCCAGAATTCACATCGAATCCTCGTGACGGCCATCCATTATTTACTAGCTTTATTACAGCGGCGTTAGATAATGCCAATAGCTAGTGTTATTTTATTGTAGAGATAATTTTTATGACGTCGAAAACACTGGCCATTGATACGGTATCAATAGCAAATGATAAACCGTTTGTTCTATTAGGTGGAATGAATGTATTAGAGTCTAGAGATCTGGCAATGCAGGTGGCAGAAGCCTATGTGACGGTGACTGAAAAATTAGGCATTCCTTATGTTTTTAAGGCATCGTTTGATAAAGCGAATCGTTCATCTATTCATTCATATCGCGGTCCGGGTATGGATGAAGGCCTAAAAATATTTGAAGAAATTAAACAAACATTTCATGTGCCTGTGATCACAGATGTACATGAAATACATCAAGCGCAACCTGTGGCGGATGTGTGCGATATTATTCAGCTGCCTGCATTTTTGGCTCGCCAAACAGATTTGGTGGAGGCAATGGCAAAAACACAGGCTGTCATTAATATTAAAAAACCGCAATTTTTAAGTGCGGCGCAAATGAAAAATATTGTCGATAAATTTAGTGAATGCGGCAATGAGACAGTGATGTTATGCGAGCGTGGTACTTGCTTTGGATATGATAACTTAGTGGTTGATACCTTAGGTTTTCGTACAATGAAAGAAGTCAGTCACGGTGCGCCATTAATTTTTGATGTGACCCATGCATTACAGTGTCGTGACCCTATGGGTGCGGCATCGGGCGGTCGTCGTCATCAAGTGGCTGAGTTAGGGCGAGCAGGTTTGGCTGTTGGCTTGGCGGGTTTGTTTTTAGAGGCACACCCGAACCCTGATAAAGCGAAGTGTGATGGGCCTAGTGCGCTAGCGCTCGATCAATTAGAACCCTTTTTAACACAAATGAAAGCCGTGGATGATGTTATTAAATCATTGCCACCGCTGCATATTGTTTAATTGAAAACTGATGGAGAAAAACCAGTGAGTAATATTGTTAACATTAAAGCCATTGAAGTATTAGATTCTCGTGGCAACCCAACAATTTCTGCCGATGTTATTTTAGCATGTGGTGCTGTGGGTTCTGCTTGTGCGCCATCGGGTGCATCAACAGGATCTCGCGAAGCGTTAGAGTTACGCGATGGCGATAAAACCCGTTATCTAGGTAAAGGGGTATTAACAGCCGTAAATCATGTAAATACTACGATTAAAGATTTGTTAGTCGGTCAAGACGCGAGCGATCAGCGCACGCTTGATAATATGATGATCGAGGCGGATGGCACTGAAAATAAAGCAACATTTGGTGCGAATGCTATTTTGGCAGTATCACTAGCAGCGGCTAAAGCAGCAGCGGCTTCAAAAAATATTCCTTTATACCAGCACATTGCTGATTTGAACGGAACACCAGGGCAGTACACCATGCCTGTACCTATGATGAATATTATTAACGGTGGTGAGCACGCCGACAATAATGTGGATATTCAAGAGTTTATGGTACAGCCTGTTTCGGCAAAAACATTTACGCAAGCATTACAAATGGGTGCAGAAATATTTCATGCGCTGAAGAAAGTATTGACGGCTAAAGGCCTAAATACAGCGGTAGGTGATGAGGGAGGCTTTGCTCCAAACTTAGCATCAAATGCTGATGCGTTAGCGGTAATTAAAGAAGCTGTTGAGCAAACAGGTTATGTGCTGGGTAAAGATATTATGTTGGCTTTAGATTGCGCCTCATCGGAGTTTTATGTTGATGGCCAATATGATCTTAAGGGCGAAGGTAAAGTTTTTTCTGCAGAAGGCTTTAGTGATTACTTAGTGGATTTATGTGATCAGTACCCAATTATTTCTATTGAAGATGGTCAAGATGAATCAGATTGGGCTGGTTGGAAATATCAAACTGAAGTGCTAGGTAACAAAGTGCAGCTAGTGGGTGATGATTTATTTGTAACCAATACAAAAATTTTACAAGAAGGCATAGATAAAAATATTGCCAACTCTATTTTGATTAAATTTAATCAAATTGGTTCTTTGTCAGAAACATTAGACGCGATTAAAATGGCGAAAGATGCGGGTTATACTGCTGTTATTTCTCACCGTTCAGGTGAGACAGAAGATACCACAATTGCTGATTTAGCCGTTGCTACTTCGGCGGGTCAAATTAAAACAGGTTCGTTATGTCGTTCCGATCGTGTTGCTAAATATAACCGCTTATTGGTGATCGAAGCTGAGCTTAACGGCACAGCACCTTATCGTGGCATGGAAGAGTTTACTCGATAAGTTCTCAATTGAAAAAATGTAAGGTCTATTTTTATTATGTAGGCCTTATGTTTTTTGATGGTTTGTTTCTTATATTGTTAAAGGC
Organism: Candidatus Endobugula sp.; assembly: GCA_965225895.1. Classification (GTDB taxonomy): domain Bacteria; phylum Pseudomonadota; class Gammaproteobacteria; order Pseudomonadales; family Cellvibrionaceae; genus Endobugula. Next base: position 1,630,678 of record CBDDBR010000011.1, on the reverse strand, counting down.
GGCATAACATTGATAATAACCGCGCGCTGGATTATTTATTCATGAAATGGCTGATTGCCGTATTAGTGATACTGCTTATTGGGCTGCAATACCGTTTATGGATTAGCGAAGGTAGCCTATCTCATCGTGCTGCCTTACAAGAACAGATTGAAAAGCAGCAAGCAGAAAATACACGTTTACGAGAACGTAATGCCGTATTGGCCATTGAGGTTGATGAGTTAAAATCAGGCTTAAGTGCTATCGAAGAACGCGCACGTGAACAAATGGGTATGATCAAAGAAGGCGAAACGTTTTTTATGATTATTGATTCCCAAACATCGGATTCTCAAACGCATGAGCACTGATTCCTCCCCCTCCGCCCAAAAACGATGGTTTATTGTGCCCGCAGCAGGTATTGGCCAGCGTATGTGTGCCGATAGACCCAAGCAATATTTAACGATTGCGAATACGTCTGTTATCGAACACACCTTGCAGGCTTTGCTACGAGTGCAGCATGTTGCAGGTATTGTGGTTGCCATTCACCCCGATGATAGTTATTGGTCAACGCTAGCAATTGCAAAGCACGCGCAAGTGCATACGGTAACAGGGGGTAGTGAGCGCTGTGACTCGGTGCTATCTGCGTTACATTATTTACAGCCAATGGTTGATTCTAACGATTGGGTGTTAGTGCATGATGCGGCGCGTCCTTGTGTGTGCCCCGATACTATTGAGCATATGGTGGCAACGTTAGCGGAGGATACAGTCGGCGGTATATTGGGAGTGAGTAGCAGTGATACGCTGAAACAGTGCGATAGTGATGGGCGGATTCAGCAAACCATAGATCGCACTACGATTTGGCAAGCACAAACGCCACAAATGTTTCGTTATGGTATTTTGCAGGCTTCAATGGAGCAAGCAATAAATAATAATGCCACGGGTGCGGGAGCAATTACTGACGAGGCGTCGGCAGTTGAGAAAAAAGGCTATTGCGTTAGAATGGTTCAAGGTCGTACGGATAATATCAAAATTACTCACCCTGATGATCTATGGATGGCCGAGGCAATATTAGCTCGCCAGCAATCATCATAAACATTCGTCAATCAATAGGTGAATATGTGGAAATGAGAATTGGGCAAGGTTATGACGTTCATGCATTTGATGATGGTCAGCAAGGCATCGATAAAATAATTATTGGCGGTGTTGCCATTCCTTATGAGCGAGGCTTGGTGGCTCATTCTGATGGAGATGTATTAATACATGCGCTATGTGATGCTTTGCTGGGTGCTTGTGGCTTGGGCGATATAGGTAAGCATTTTCCCGATACTGATGCGGCGTATCAAAATATAGATAGTCGTGCGTTATTGCGCATGGTATATGCACAAGTGAGAGCACTGAATTATCAGCTAGTGAATGCCGACATGACCGTTATTGCGCAAGTGCCAAAGATGGCGCCCTATATTGACACTATGTGTATTCATATTGCATCTGATTTACAAACACACAAACAATTTATTAATGTGAAAGCGACAACGACAGAGCATTTAGGTTTTACTGGGCGTAAAGAAGGCATTGCTGCACAAGCAGTGGTGTTGCTACGTTTTGATGACTTTGGCGATTAACACACCATTCCCCCTACAGTTTTCAACGGCTTATGATGATCTTTGCCTATCGGCACATTTTCGTACTCGCCCTGAAGATTTTTATGTTGAAGAAATACTTGGTGACTCTCTGTCTGGAGAAGGCGAGCACCTGTGCTTGTATATTGAAAAGCAGGGGCATAATACGCACTGGGTAACAGCAGAGCTGGCGCGATACGCTGGTATTGGTGAACGTGATATTGGCGTGTGTGGTCGCAAAGATCGTCACGCGATTACTCGTCAATGGTTTAGCCTTTACGACCCTAGTCGTAAACCCATCGACTGGGAACAGTTTGACATGGAAGGCACCAAAATTATTGCCATCAAACGTCACCATAAAAAATTACGTTTGGGCAGTCATGCAGCCAATCGGTTTGTGATTCGTTTACGGCAGGTGGTGAGTACAGCGTGCTCGCCTGCGCAGGCATTAAGCGACGCGGAAAAAGCTGATGTAACCTTAGCGATACAGCAGCGGCTTTCTCAGGGCGTGCCCAATTATTTTGGTGTGCAGCGTTTTGGTCGAGAAGGGGGAAATTTACAGTTAGCCAGTGATTGGTTAGAGCGAAAAATTCCACCACCAAGAAAGCAGCGTTCTATGGTGCTTTCGGCTGCGCGTTCGTATTTGTTTAATTGTGTGTTGGCAGAGCGGGTATCTACGCAGCAGTGGCAGCATGTGATGGATGGCGACATTGTAAGTGCTTACCATCAGTACCCTACAGGGCCTTTGTGGGGGCGTGGTCGTTTAGCGACAGCTGATGAGGCTTTCGCTTTAGAGGAAAAGATACTATCGCCTTTTGCGGTATGGTGTGAGCGTTTGGAACACCAAGGCTTAAAGCAAGAGAGAAGAGACTTAGTATTGTTACCCAATAATGTCTCTTGCTTTTGGCAAAGTAACGACCTTGTTGTCTCGTTTGATTTACCATCGGGCACTTTTGCCACAGCGGTATTGGCTGAGATTGCAGTATTAGAGAACCAAATGAATAGCCCGCTATAAGCCGCAATCACTTATGTAGTGACTATGGTATATTGGGTATTAGTATATTAGAGATAATAAAAACTGATTTTATAACGTGTCTTAAAGATTATTAGGGTAGGCATCATTGAATAATTTACAACGCAATTTACAGGTTCAGGGTGTGGGTATGACATCGCAGCGTACACGCGAACGTCTTATTCAGCGACTTATTGATCAGGGGGTGAGTAATCCGCAAGTCTTGGATTTAATTCGTAATATTCCTCGTCATTTGTTTTTAGATGAAGCGCTATCCCATCGGGCGTATGAAGATACGGCATTACCCATTGGGCATGGCCAAACATTATCTCAGCCTTATATTGTTGCGCGAATGACAGAAATACTGATTGGTGCTGCAGGCAAGCTAGATAAAGTACTAGAAATTGGCACGGGTTCAGGCTACCAAACTTCGGTTTTATCGCAAGTGGTGGGCGAGCTATACAGTGTTGAGAGAATTAAGCCTTTACAAGATAAGGCACGACAAATATTGCGTAAACTGGGTATTTATAATGTGCGTTTACACCATGCTGATGGTGGATTTGGTTTGCCTAAACAGGGCCCGTTTGATGCAATTCTTAGTGCGGCGGCGCCAGCGCGTGTTCCCGAAGATTTAAAACAACAGTTAGGCCCTGACGGGGTATTAGTGATTCCTGTGGGAGAAGAGCAGCAAGTACTTACACTCATTATACGCAAGGGCGATACGGATGAGTTTCATGAGCAGTTACTAGAGCCTGTTAAATTTGTGCCACTGCTACAGGGTGTAACGCGCTAGTATGATAAAAAAAATATCACCAGCATCGTATTGGTTGTTGCTGTTTTGTAAAGGCATTGTTATGGGGGCTGCCGATGTAGTACCTGGTGTATCTGGAGGCACTATTGCTTTTATTACAGGTATTTATCAGCGTTTACTCGATGCATTAAAAACCTTACATCCTGTCACGCTTAATGTACTGTTTCAGCAAGGTTTTCTGGCTTTCTGGACGGCTATTGATGGCCGTTTTTTATTGACATTATTTGCGGGTATTGTGCTGAGTATAGTTAGCTTAGCTAAGCTGATTCATTTTGCCTTAGATACTTACCCTATTGCTGTATGGTCATTCTTTTTTGGCTTGGTATTGGCTTCTATTGTTTATCTTATTCGGCAGGTCACGCAGTGGCGTTGGCAAGAGCTTGTAGCTATTGTGTTAGGCACAGCAATAGCTGTAACTATATCGTTGTTACGTCCTGCACAATTGCCCGATACGTGGTGGATGATGATGCTCTCGGGCTTTATTGCTATTTGCGCGATGATATTACCGGGTATATCAGGGAGTTTTATTTTATTGCTTATGGGGATGTATCGTGTCTTTATTGATGCATTGAATACGTTAGATGTTGTTCTGCTAGCGAGCTTTGGTGTGGGCTGCGTGGCTGGGCTAATTATCTTTAGTCATATACTCAGCTTTTTATTGCGCCAATACGCTTCTCTTATGCTTGCGCTATTAACGGGTTTTTTGTTGGGTTCACTCAACGTATTATGGCCATGGAAGCAAGTATTGGAAACAATGGTAGATCGCCATGGGGAGATTGTTCCGTTGGTGCAAGAGAATATTTCTCCTCTGGTTTATGCTGAATTAGTGGGTGAAAATGCACAATTATGGATTGCTATTTTGATCGCTTTTGTTGGTTTTTTGATCGTTTTTGTATTGGAAAAATTCGCGCAACAAGAAAAGTAATGCAAATTAAATAAGGTTTTAACTAAAACAGTGACTTGAAATGGCGTTTTTTATTGATGTAAGTCATCTTCTTATAGAAATTTTAGAGTGTTTTCGCATAAATGAAAATGTTTAAGCACAATAAAGAATAACAATGAGATCACAGAAAGCTACCAAGTTATCCACAAGTTTTTTACAGTTAATCAAAATGCTGTGGCCAGTGTTCAATATAATGATCATTTCGTTATTGTTGTCGGCATGTATTTTTTCGGATAATAAGGCACCGACGTTCGACCTTAGTAGAAAGCCTGTGGTGGCAACCACAAAACCTAATCATCATAAGGTCAAATCTGGTGAAACACTTTATTCTATTGCTTGGCGTTATGGCTTAGATTATAAGCACTTGGCGAGAATAAATGGTATTGCTAATAGCCATTTAATTTATGCTGGCCAATCCCTTGTTTTATCGGGTAAGTCAATAAAAACAACACCACGATCTTCGGCTACTCATACGCCATCGCGCGCTTCTGCATCCTCTTCTTCTTCCGCTAAAAAAGTACAATCTGCGTCTTCTTCTCGCAGTGTTTCACGAGAGTCAACATCTCAACGTAAAAATACATCCGCATCGCGGCCGCGTTCAGAAAAAAAATCATCGCCTAAAAAAGTAATAACCACAAGTAAATCATCGTCTAAGACGTTGGTATGGCAATGGCCTACGAAGGGGAGAGTGATTACTAACTATTCTGCTGGAAATGCCAAAAATAAGGGGATTGATCTTTTAGGTAAAAAGGGGGACTCTGTATTTGCTGCTGCAACAGGAACGGTTGTGTATGCAGGAAGTGGCCTACGGGCTTATGGAAAGCTGATCATTATTAAGCATAACGATGTCTATTTAAGTGCTTATGCCCATAATGACCGCATTCGTGTTAAGGAAGGACAAAAAGTTAAAGCTGGGCAACATATTGCCGATATAGGTTCTAGCGGCTCACGAACAGAAAGTGTGAAGCTGCATTTTGAAATTAGGCGTAACGGTCAACCGATAAATCCATTGACAATATTACCTAAAAGAAAAACCTAAATTATTTTTCAATCTGTCCGATAAGGTTTATATGGCACGTTGAGCTTACCGTTGGTAGAGCTTCTATAAACATTATCTTTAGGCACTGTTTGATAACCTTGGCGTAAATGCTTTAACCATTTAAGGTCAACATTCAGTTTTATATTCAAGAGTTTATATGCAGTGGTATAAGCTGCAATAAGGTAGGAGAATTAAAATGACAACAGCAGACATTGCTATACAAAATAATAAAAGTGATGACGTGAACCATTTTGTTACGGAAGATGATGTATCTCTTTTGGTGAAAGACGATCAAATAAACGAAAAGCCAGCAAAGGCTGAATCGTCGAGAATAAAGCCGAGTAAAGAAGGCACTGTTCAAAAGAGTTTAGATGCAACACAAATTTATTTAAATGAAATTGGTTTTTCTCCGTTACTGTCTGCTGAAGAAGAAGTGTACTACGCACGTAAAGCGCTAAAGGGTGAAGAGGCTGCGCGCAAGCGTATGATCGAAAGTAACCTGCGCTTAGTTGTTAAAATTTCTCGCCGTTATGTCAATCGTGGTTTAGCATTGCTAGACCTAATTGAAGAAGGCAATTTGGGGTTGATCCGAGCGGTTGAAAAATTTGATCCCGAGCGAGGCTTCCGTTTTTCTACATACGCTACATGGTGGATTCGTCAAACCATCGAGCGCGCTATCATGAATCAAACGCGTACGATTCGTTTGCCGATTCATGTTGTTAAAGAATTAAATGTTTACTTGCGTGCGGCAAGAGAATTGTCTCAAAAGTTAGATCATGAGCCTTCGGCAGAAGATATTGCATTTTTACTCGATAAGCCTGTGGCTGATGTTGAAAAAATGCTAGGTCTTAATGAACGTGTTAATTCTATCGATGTTAACATTGGGCCGCAGGGTGATAAAACATTATCTGATACGATTCCTGATCAGCAGGTTTCAGATCCTGTGACCTTGTTACAAAAGCCGAATTCATATACTAACCGCGACACCTTTTAATAGTAAGAAGGTGAGCTGTAATATACGTGTTTTTTCACTCCCGCCAAGAAGTAGAAAAGCACTATGATATATCAACAACTCACCTATGAAGAAAGAATAACGTTTTCCACCCTCAAACGGCAAGGTCTATCTATTAGAAAAATAGCCCGCATGATGGGAAGGCATTTTTCAACCTTATACAGAGAGCTAGCACGCAATCGTTGCTTTATCATTGATGGTGCCTACAGACCAAGCAAGGCACAGTACCGAACCGTAGCTAGGCGTAAACGTTCAAGACGTAATCGGCACTACAAGCCTTGTGACTTTAAGATAGTCAGGCGATTACTCAAACGAAGATTAAGTCCAGAGCAAATCGTTGGCGTTATTCGTCGTTTCCAGTTAATGACTCGACCATTAAGCCATGAAACCATCTACCAATATATTTGGCGTGATAAAGCGAACGGAGGTAATCTTTGGACATACCTACGCCAATCGTCAAAGATACGAAGAAAGCGCTATAAAGCCTATGATAGCCGAGGCCGTTTAGCTAACAAGCGACATATATCAGAACGGCCAGCCAGCGTAGAAACTCGTAAATATAAAGGGCATTGGGAGATTGATACCGTTCATGGACGCGGCAGCAACCACTGTATTGTCACGTTACTTGAACGCAAGACGGGTTATGTCATGATTGGGAAAATTTCTGACAAATCAGCCGCTGCTGTCAATAAAAAAACTCTGGGTTTGATTCATCGTGATCCTAGTCATTTCAAAACGATCACGGCCGATAATGGAACAGAGTTTCATCAATATAAAAAAATAGAGGAAAGGCACCCTGTACGGTTTTACTTTGCGAACCCCTACCATTCTTGGGAAAGAGGAAGCAACGAACATGTGAACGGATTAATTCGGCAGTACCTTCCCAAAACAAAGAGCATGGAAAACGTTACACAACAACAATGTGATCGAATTGCTACCGCATTAAATACACGCCCAAGAAAACGGTTTAATTATAAAACACCAGAGGAGATGTACCATGGTATTTAACCATTATTGTCGCGCTTCAAACTTGATACTAGGAAATAGTGATTTAAGTGCAAGTATTGATACGTGGTTGTCTGATCTATCAGAAAAACAACGTGAGGTGTTATGTCGTCGCTTTGGTTTACGCGGCCACGAAAACAGCACGCTAGAAGAAGTAGGGCGTGAAATTGGTTTAACCCGTGAACGTGTTCGTCAAATTCAGGTTGAAGCATTAAAGCGTTTAAAAGATATTATGATTCAGCAAGGCTTAGACAGCGAATCATTATTTAGCAGTATGGCGTAATAAAAAACGGGAATAGTATTATTCCCGTTTGTTGGTTTGTATTGATAAAGGGGCGTGTTATACGCCCTTTTTTTATGTGTATTACTTATCGTATTAATGGCCAGCCGCCGAGTTCTTGCCAGCGGTTAACAATTAAACAAAAAAGTTCTGCAGTTTTACGTGTGTCGTAAGCAGCGGAATGCGCCTCTTTATTACTAAAGCCAATGTTGGCTAGTTGGCAGGCTTGTGCCAATACCGTATGACCAAAGGCTAGGCCTGCGAGTGTGGCGGTATCCATGCATGAGAAAGGATGAAACGGATTGCGTTTCATATTGCAGCGTTCAGCGGCTGCATTAATAAACCCTAAATCAAAGTGTGCATTGTGTGCAACCATCACTGCGCGAGTACAGTCATTACGCTTTACGGCTTTACGGATGACTTGAAATAGCTCGGTAAGTACTTCCTCTTCGGGTTTATCCATGCGATCAGGGTCGTCGATATCAATCCCTGTAAAATCCAAGGCCGACTGTTCGAGGTTGGCTCCTTCAAAAGGGGTGACATGGTATTCATAAATTTTATCTAGGCTAAGTATGCCTTCATCATCCATGGTGAGTGTGGCAGCAGATACTTCGAGTAATGCGTCTGTTTTTGCATTAAAGCCACCGGTTTCTACATCAATCACTACGGGTAAAAAGCCTCTAAACCTTTCAGCCATTAATGATTCGTGTTCTGTATTGGGCACTGATTTTCCTTAAAGTATGAAATTCATACTATAGTTATTGAATGAATACTTATCCTACCGAAAAAACAGCATTAAAGCACAGGTTATTATCGCCGATAATATGATTATGATGCCTGTAAAAATAAGACAATGGTTGCTGTATCATCTCCTTAACTGGGGTGGTGCTTGTGTGCGTTATAGTGTGTGTATGCTAAGTATCATCACAAGTGTGGTGTTATTACCTGTAGTAGCTGTTGCTAACCCCTCTATTGTTTATGCCACTCGCATCGATTCCGTATCTTGGGCATTTGAAGGCTCAAAGTTTAGCTGTCAGCTACGTCATACGATCGATAATTTTGGTACGGCTGTATTTGAGCGCCCAGCGGGTTTATCTACGCGATTTATGTTGTTGTCACAAAGTCCAAAAATGAAATCAGGAAAAGCAGATTTGCTGTCTCAGCCGCCAGTGTGGTTACTCAATGAACCATCGGAGCGTCTTGCGCTGGTCACAGTGACCGAAGGTGAAACGCCCGTAAAAATTAAACGTAAAATGTCTGAGCGTATGTTGGCCGAGTTACAAAAGGGGATGGATCTTCATGTGGTGCGCCAGTCTTGGTACGGTGATAAGCAATCATTAAAAGTCGTTATTCCGAGTGTGGGGTTTAGTAAAACCTATAGTAACTATTTGCAGTGCTTAAGCGGGCTGTTACCTGTTAACTTTTCACAGGTTGAGAAAAAATCGTTATATTACAATAATAAAGAAACTGATCTGACTAATGCCACGAAGCGTTATTTAGAAAAAGTGGCAACGTACATTAAAGAAGATGTATCAGTAAAAGCCATTTATATTGATGGCCATACAGATAGTAGTGGGGTAAAAAGCGAAAACTTGCTTAAGTCTCAACAGCGCGCGCAGCGTGTTGAAAATTACCTGTTGTCTCAGGGAGTTAATAAGTCATTATTGGTTGTGCGCTGGCATGGTGAGCGTTATCAAGTGGCGAGCAATCAAAACACATCGGGCAAGGCAAAAAATCGCAGGGTAACCATTCGATTAAGTAAGTTGCCGCCTAAAGTGAATAAAATTAAACCAGTCCAGCCTGTTGCAGCCAATACAGCAGGGAGTAACACCTCTCCAGTTGTACAAAAAACATCCGAACCGATGGTGAAATGATAATTCCCCTTTAATTTTTTTTTTCGTTCGTCTTTTTTCTGATACAATTCGCGCCCGTGATTTACAGTGATTAAGGTGTTATTGCGCTTTTTTCACTATTATCTGTATTATTTTTAAGCTGTTTTGCTTCTGGGAGAATACATGTCATCTATAAATAAAGTGGTCTTAGCCTATTCTGGTGGTTTAGATACTTCGGTGATTGTTAAGTGGTTACAAGAAACTTATCAATGTGAAGTCGTGACGTTTACTGCTGACTTGGGTCAGGGTGAAGAGGTTGAGCCTGCCCGTGCAAAAGCAGAGGCCTTAGGCGTAAAAGAAATTTATATTGATGATCTGCGTGAAGAATTTGTACGCGATTATGTTTTTCCAATGTTTCGCGCTAATGCGATTTATGAGGGTGAATACCTATTGGGCACCTCGATTGCTCGCCCATTAATTGCCAAGCGTATGATTGAAATTGCCAATGAGACAGGTGCCGATGCCATTTCTCATGGTGCGACAGGTAAAGGTAATGATCAGGTACGTTTTGAGCTAGGTGCTTATGCGCTTAAGCCGGGTGTTGAAGTGATTGCACCTTGGCGTGAGTGGGATCTTACTTCGCGCGAAACACTAATGGATTATTGTGCTAAACACGATATCCCTGTGGATTATTCAAGCAGCAAGAAAAAATCCCCGTATTCTATGGATGCTAACTTACTGCATATCTCATATGAGGGCGGTATTCTTGAAGACCCTTGGGCCGAAGCCGAAGAAGATATGTGGCGCTGGAGTGTATCGCCTGAGAACGCACCTGATGAGCCGACGTATTTAGATTTATCGTATGAAAAAGGCGATATTGTTGCGATTAACGGTGAAGCTATGTCGCCAGCAACAGTACTAGAAACATTGAATAAAATTGGCGGTGATAACGGCGTAGGTCGTTTAGATATCGTTGAAAACCGTTATGTGGGTATGAAGTCTCGTGGTTGTTATGAAACACCAGGTGGCACCATTATGATGAAAGCGCATCGCGCTATTGAGTCGATCACTTTAGACCGTGAAGTGGCTCATTTAAAAGATGAAATCATGCCTAAATATGCAGAGCTTGTGTATAACGGCTATTGGTGGAGTCCAGAGCGTAAAATGTTACAAACCATGATTGATGAGTCTCAAGAGACCGTGAATGGTGATGTGCGTATTAAGCTATATAAGGGTTCGGTAAGTGCCGTAGGCCGTCGTTCAAAAGACACATTATTTGATGAAAGCATTGCTACTTTTGAAGATGATGCAGGAGCATATGATCAAAAAGATGCTGCGGGCTTTATTAAACTAAACGCTTTACGTTTACGAATCGCTGCCAATAAAGGCAGAAGTTTACTGTAGGATCGGTAAATTAACTATTTCTCATGCCTGTTCTTTTTTGGTCGAAAGAATAGGTGTTTTGGAGTTTTTAAAACGCTTCTCCAAAGAGAATATCCATGTTCATGGATGCTAAAAACCATCGGCGCTCAGTAAATTACTAGGCTACCCGTTGGATTAAATGATAATTTAGCAAGATTGATTGCTATTTATATCGCAAATGTGAGTATTTAGCCTACACTTATCGAATACGATATTTCGTCTGTTTGATAATATATTGGGGTAAATCATATCTTCGAGATATGATTTAGATCAATTGAGAGGTTAAGCACTTCTGATACATTATTGGCTTTTATCGGTATTGCCTTAGGGCATTTCGGTAGTCGCCGAGAGTGTTTGTGTTCACTTTCTAACCATCTAGGAAAGTTTCTATGAGTAATCATATGGCAACTGCCAATTCAGAATCATCTTATAATTACCACGTGGTTCGTCAATTTGCGATCATGACGATTGTGTGGGGAATTTTTGGTATGGGTATCGGTGTATTGATTGCGTCGCAATTAGTATGGCCAGACCTTAATGACATTCTTTCGCCTTATACGCATTTTGGTCGTTTACGTCCATTGCATACTAATGCGGTTATCTTTGCCTTTGGTGGCAGCGCGTTGTTTGCGTCATCTTATTACGTGGTGCAACGAACGTGTCAGGTTAAGCTTTATGGTGGCTGGCTTGTTCCATTTACCTTTTGGGGTTGGCAAGCAGTTATTGTTTTAGCGGCAATTACGTTACCGATGGGTTTAACTTCTACTAAAGAATACGCAGAGCTTGAATGGCCGATTGATATTTTAATTGCAATCGTGTGGATTTCTTATGCCATTGTGTTTTTTGGTACAGTGATTAAGCGTAAAACATCGCACATTTACGTGGCTAACTGGTTCTTCGGTGGTTTTATTACTACGGTTGCGATTTTGCACCTTGTGAATAGTGCAGCAATTCCAGTCACATTGACTAAATCTTATTCTGCTTATGCAGGCGCTGCCGATGCTATTGTGCAATGGTGGTACGGTCATAACGCAGTAGGCTTTTTCTTAACTGCGGGTTTCTTGGGTATGATGTATTACTTTGTACCTAAGCAAGCGGGTCGCCCTGTATATTCTTATCAGCTATCTATTGTACATTTCTGGGCATTGATCTCGTTGTACATTTGGGCTGGTTCTCACCATTTGCATTATTCTGCACTTCCCGATTGGGCGCAGAGCTTAGGTATGGTGATGTCATTAATTCTACTAGCGCCAAGCTGGGGCGGTATGATTAACGGTATTATGACGTTATCAGGTGCGTGGCATAAATTACGTACAGATCCTACCTTACGTTTCTTAGTGGTATCGCTTTCGTTCTACGGTATGTCGACCTTTGAAGGGCCAATGATGGCTATTAAGACGGTGAATGCTTTATCGCACAATACGGACTGGACAATTGGTCACGTACACTCAGGTGCTTTAGGTTGGGTAGCGATGATTTCTATTGGTTCTATCTACCACTTAATTCCTGTTTTATTCGGCAAAAAATCCATGTGGAGTGTTAGCCTGATCAACACTCATTTCTGGTTAGCTACATCGGGTACGGTACTTTATATCGCAGCGATGTGGGTAAACGGTATTACACAAGGCTTAATGTGGCGTGCATTTAACCAAGACGGTTCGTTGACCTATAGCTTTATTGATTCTGTTGAAGCGAGTCGAGGTGGTTATATTGTACGTGTTATGGGTGGAGGATTATTCTTCATTGGTATGCTAGTTATGGCATATAACACCTATCGTACTGTTCGTGATGATGAGCCTTGCGAGGCTGTTGAATCACCTTCACAAGCTCAAGCCGTTTAAGGAGATAATGCAATGAAGAATCATGACATTGTAGAAAAGAATATTGGCTTGATGTTATTACTGGTTATCGTAGCGATTAGCTTCGGTGGCTTAGTAGAAATCGTGCCACAGTTTTTTATTAAAGAAACTACCACACCTATTGAAGGTTTAAAGCCGCATCAGGCTGTAGAGCTAGAAGGGCGTGATATATACATTCGTGAAGGCTGCCATGTGTGTCATACACAAATGGTACGTCCATTACGTGCAGAAGTTGAACGCTATGGCCATTATTCAGTAGCGGGCGAGTCTGTTTATGAGCATCCATTCCTATGGGGTTCTAAGCGTACAGGGCCAGATTTGGCACGTGTAGGTGGTCGTTATAGTGATACATGGCATAAAGCGCATTTGTATAATCCGCGTAATGTTGTACCTGCATCAAATATGCCTTCTTTCCCGTGGTTATTTGACAACGTACTAACAGGTAAAGATACGCCGAAGAAAATGGCTGCATTGCGTAAAGTGGGTGTGCCTTATACCGACGAAGATATTGCAGGTGCAGAAGCGGCAGTAAAAGGTACAACAGAAATTGATGCCTTAGTTGCTTATTTGCAGAGCTTAGGCACATTACCTATCTTGCAGCAAAAACGTTAATAAACGAGGTGTGCGAAAGTGGATATCAATGATATGCGAGGTGTTTCAACCATCTTAGTGATGGTTGCGTTCTTAGGTATTGCTTGGTGGGCATTTTCGCCATCGCGCCGTAAAAAGTTTGATGATGCAGCAGATTTACCGTTTGCTGACGAAGAGCATCATGATCGTTCGTTAAAATAGTACATATTATTGTAACGAAGAATTAAATTTATCGATGAATGAATACTTGCCAATAAAAGTAGTATTTATCATCGTATTGACTCTACAGTAGGTAGGATTAATTATGAGTACGTTTTGGAGTTTGTGGATTATTGGTCTTACGCTAACGAATCTAGCCTTGATTCTTTGGGTGTTGTTAGCGAATAGAAAAGTAGCAGTAGAAGACGACGAGGATCCAGAGAACAGAACCACTGGCCATGTATATGATGGTATCGAAGAATATGATAACCCACTGCCTAAGTGGTGGTTTCAAATGTTTATTCTTAGTATGGTTTTTGCTGTTATCTACCTTGCAATTTACCCGGGTCTAGGTAATTGGAAAGGCTATTTCCCTTTCTTTGAAGAAGGTGAGTGGACGGCTGTTCGCCAGCTTGAGCAACAACAGAAAAAAGCATTGGCGCAACATGAAGCCAGTTATGGCATTTACTCTAAAATGTCGGTAGAAGAATTAGCGGAAGAGCCAAAAGCGATGAAAATGGCTTCACGTATCTTCGCCAATAACTGTGCGGTATGCCACGGTGCTGATGGTGGTGGTGCATTAGGTTTTCCAAACCTAACGGACAACGATTGGTTGTACGGCGGTAAGCCAGAAAACATTAAAGAAACGTTGGTGAATGGGCGTCAGGCAGCAATGCCAGCATGGTCTAGTACGCTAGGAGAGAAAGGGATTAACTTAGTGACTCACCACGTATTAAAAATTTCTGGTCAAGAGCACGATAGCGCCTTGGCGAAAAAAGGCAGAAAGCTTTTCCGTCAAAACTGTGGTGGTTGTCACGGCCGTAAAGGTACGGGTAATCACGGTTTAGGTGCGCCTAACTTAACTGACGATATTTGGTTATATGAAGGAACTCCAGCGGGTATTCGTCAAACATTACGTGCAGGTCGCGATGGACATATGCCAGCACAAAAAGATCGTTTACGTGAAGATAAAATTCACTTATTAGCGGCCTATGTTTACAGTTTATCGTTAGAATAATACGCAAGAAATTTTCTATTTCTGTGTACTCGCTAAACTCTTACTTTTTAAGCCTACCTTAAGAGTTTAGCGATATATTTTGCAATGCGTTTGCAAGTCATGTGTCGTTACAGCTACACATGACATCTAGTCTATATGTAATACCCATACCTATACATTCTGTATTGATAGAGGCAATGAATAATGACTGACCCTTCTGATAAAAAGACGCCGCCTGATGAATCTGGCCCTGCCATTCGTTACGTTAATCTTTATGAGTCAGAAGAAAAAGTCTATATTCGAAAAATCTCAGGTTTCTATCAGTCATTAAGACGCTATGCTGGTTTGCCCTTAATGTTGGGCTTTTTATTAATGCCTTGGCTAGTGATTGATGAGCGACCAGCAGTACTGTTTGATCTTCCTGCACGACAATTTCATATTTTATGGATTACCTGTGGTCCTCAAGACGGCATGTTACTCGCATGGTTGCTCATTATATCTGCGTTTGGTTTATTTACGATTACAGCATTTTTAGGGCGTGTGTGGTGTGGCTTTACTTGCCCGCAAACAGTGTGGACGCTCATGTTTATTTGGGCAGAGCATTTTTGTGAAGGTGATCGAAATAAACGCATCAAGCTAGACAAAAGCGGCTGGAATCTAGAAAAGTGTTATCGAAAAACAGCAAAGTATGCTTTGTGGTTACTCATTTCTTTTGTTACGGGTGTGACGTTTGTTGGATACTTTTTTCCAATACGAGAATTGTTATCTAGCTTTGTTCCGTACTTTGATGATTCGGGCTTTTTAGTTGTTGGTAGTTTTACAGCGCTATTTTGGACATTATTTTTTACTGGCATGACATATATGAATGCAGGCTTTTTGCGTGAGCAAGTGTGCAAATATATGTGTCCGTATGCGCGTTTTCAGTCGGTGATGTACGACAGTGATACATTAGCGGTGCATTATGATGCTGCACGTGGTGAATCCCGTGGTGCACGTAAAGCAGATGAAGACTATAAAGCAGCAGGCAAAGGCGACTGTATTGATTGTTCATGGTGTGTGCAAGTATGTCCTGTTGATATTGATATTCGCGAAGGTCTGCAATACGAGTGTATTAACTGCGGTTTATGTGTGGATGCGTGTAATGCAGTGATGGATAAAATGGAGTATCCAAGAGGATTAATTCGTTTTACCAGTGATGATGAGTTAGAAACAGGAAAAACACAATTTTTGCGTCCACGTGTATTCGCCTATATTGCAATCTTGGTACTAATGTCAGGGTTGTTTGTGTATACCGTTGCTGACCGTAAACCTGTGACCTTAGACGTGAGTCGAGATCGTGGTGCACAATTATTCCGTGTGCGTAGCGGGAATATACAAAACGTATATACAATAAAAATTCATAATATGGACCGTCAAAGCCATACTTATAATATTGAATTAGATGCAGAGTTACCGTTTACGATTGTGAAATATCGCCCCGTATTGTTGGAAGAGGGCGAGCTGTTTAGTGTGCCGCTGCGTGTATCCATTCCACAAGAGCAGCTTAACGATGTTAAAACAGAAATCACTTTTATTGTGAGAGCAGTAGAAAATAGTGAAATTACAGCGCAAGAATCTGCCACATTTATTGGGCCAGATCAGTAGTGTTTGTGTATGTTAATGCATGGATATTTCACTGTTATAATGTTGTGTATGACAAGCGCTAATAAATAAATGATTGCCACTCGTGAGCTTGGCTTGCTTTTTAGCCTTGCTCGCTAATTCTGCTACATCGTGGTGTGTGATAGGGTGTGATAAATCAGGTTGTACAACACCGATAGCGAGTGATAATAATTGAAAGAAATTTGGCTCTCCTTTTCGATCTTGATACCAAATACCTTGTTGTGCAATTTCTTCTTTTGAATAAAATTTAAGAGTAAAGCTTTTAAAGTCAGCTAAAATGTCTTGGCATTTTCTTTCCCAATCACTGCTTCGAAAAATAACAACAAAATCATCGCCACCAATATGGCCAACCATTTCTAATTTGGATGAACACTTTTCTACAATAATATCAGCCAATTGTTTAATCACTTCATCACCCGCACTAAAACTAAAATAGTCATTAAACGGCTTAAAGTGGTTTATATCTATATAGGCCAAATGGAATGGCTGTTGCTGTGCAATCAGGTCTTCAATATGCTCATAAATAGGAATGTTACCGGGTAATAAAGTCAGTGGGTTACTGTGTCGAGCACGTTTAATTTGTACTGTTGTGAGTAGCTTTAATAAGGTGCTGACTTTACCCACACCACAATAATGATTGTTTTTGGTAATAATAAAATCAGCGTTTAAGTCAGTGGAAGCATCGTTGGTTACTTTGGTTGATATACCGTGTAAGGTTTCTAAGTGATCAACAATGATGGGATTGCTATCCATAAACATCACAATTTCTTTTTTTCCATGCAGTGGATATGAATAGCGGCCAGAGAATGTTTCCAAAATTTTAGTACGTGAAATAATACCAATCGGTATTGATTCGCTAACAATAGGTATACAGCGTAAATTAGGTGTGCGTTGAAATATATCATTAACTTCGGCGGCGTGTGTAGTCGGTGAAATTGCCGTTACAGGTTCAATGAGACTTTCTGCGGTCTCCGAATGACGCATGTGAATATGTGGCTGAAATTTAGAGGTAACAGAAAAAAAACGTTTATGCCTAAAGGTGTGTGCAGGTTTTCTTTCTGGGCGGTGTAGTAAAAATCCTTGCCCTAAGTGAATCCCTAAATGATGTAATACATTAAGTTCTTCAATGGTTTCTATACCTTCAGCAATGACTTTACAGCGTAAGCCCTTGGCTATTTCTACGATAGACCGAACAAATTCACGTTTAATACTGTCGTTATGAATATTGCTAATAAAATGCCGGTCTATTTTTACAAAGTCAGGTTTGATTTCTGCCCAGGTAATAAGACCTGAATGTCCAGCACCTAAATCATCAATAGCAATGAGCGCACCATGTTGGCGGAGAGTTTTAATATATTCTTTTAATTCATCAATATTGGGTAATGGATGCTTTTCTGATATTTCAAATACAATACCTTGCAGCGGTAAGGCATTATTTGTGTGTGTGATCTCAGGGAGTATTTTTCCTAAATTAATCGGCAAAATGTTCACAAACACATGCCCAGGTAATTGATAACGAGAAAAATCGGCAATTGCCTGTTGCACACACAATTTATCAAGTTCTAGTAAGTAGCCCTCATTCTCGGCCATTGAAAATAATTGATCAGGCCTTATTGCTGGTAACGTAGGTGCTACTCGAATGAGCGATTCAAATGCAAAGTAGTCTTCGGTGTAAAAATTTATTAAACCTTGAAAGTGAGGTTCTACCAACTTTTGGTCAATCATTGACTCAATGTTGCATTGGGTAATCATGTAGAAAACCTTTAAATAGGATGGGTGTCACGTTACCTAGAGTATAGTTACCGCAATGAATATTTTGACAAATGTATATGAATTTTTTGTGACACTTGAATTAGAGGCGATGCCCCCTATATTAATAAGTAATAGATAGCATTAAAGAGATGAATGACATGCGTATAGAC
This sequence comes from Candidatus Endobugula sp., assembly GCA_965225895.1. GTDB lineage: Bacteria > Pseudomonadota > Gammaproteobacteria > Pseudomonadales > Cellvibrionaceae > Endobugula. The sequence continues at coordinate 1,612,498 of CBDDBR010000011.1, read as the reverse complement.
CGTTTAACGAACCAACTACAGACAGCCCTTTCTGATGCTCAGTCATTGGCATTGGGGCGCGATCATAGTCGTTTAGACCCATTACATTTATTTTCTGCCATGTTGAACCAGCAAGGTGGCACGCTACATCCGTTATTATCGCAAGCAGGCTTTGACACCGTTGTGTTACGGAATGAATTAGCTAAACAGCTCGATGATTTACCTAAAATACAATCGCACAATGGCGATGTACAAATGTCACCTGAAATGGGGCGTTTACTTAATTTGGCGGATAAAAAATCACAAGATAATGGTGATGCTTATATTTCTAGCGAAAGTATCGTATTAGTTGCGATGCAAGATGCATCCACTAATATGGGTAAATTATTATTACGTTATGGCAGCTTACCCGCATTAGAAACGGCGATTGATGCCATGCGTGGAGGCGAGACGATCGACAACCCCGATGCCGAAGAAAATCGGCGAGCGTTAGAAAAATACACCATTGATTTAACCAGTCAAGCCGAATCAGGTAAGTTAGACCCTGTGATTGGCCGTGATGATGAAATTCGTCGTACGATTCAAGTCTTACAACGTCGTACTAAAAATAATCCTGTATTAATTGGTGAGCCTGGTGTGGGTAAAACAGCGATTATTGAAGGCTTGGCACAGCGTATTGTGAATGGCGAAGTGCCAGAAGGCTTAAAGCATAAGCGCGTACTGTCGCTAGATTTAGGTTCGCTGTTAGCAGGTGCAAAATTTCGAGGTGAATTTGAAGAGCGCTTAAAAGCGGTACTTAATGAATTATCCAAACAAGAAGGCCGCATTATTATTTTTATTGATGAGCTACATACTATGGTTGGCGCAGGTAAAGGTGATGGTGCGTTAGACGCGGGCAATATGTTAAAGCCTGCATTAGCTCGTGGAGATTTACATTGTGTGGGTGCGACCACATTAAACGAATACCGACAGTTTATAGAAAAAGATTCGGCACTCGAACGACGTTTTCAAAAAGTATTGGTGGATGAACCGTCAGAGTCTGACACCATTGCTATTTTGCGTGGATTAAAAGAGCGTTACGAAGTGCATCATGGCGTAGATATTACAGACTCCGCCATTATTGCAGCAGCAAAATTATCTCAGCGCTATATTACGGATCGTCAATTACCAGATAAAGCCATTGACCTTATTGATGAAGCCGCCAGCCGTATTCGTATGGAGATAGACTCCAAACCTGAAGCGCTAGATCGTATGGAGCGCCGTTTAATTCAATTAAAAATTGAACGTGAAGCGGTTAAAAAAGATGATGACGAAGCGTCGCGTCAACGTTTACTTTCTATGGATAAAATGATTGCAGATGTAGAGCAAGAATATTGTGTTTTAGATGAAGTGTGGCGCGCAGAAAAAGCAGCACTTCATGGCACACAAGAAATTAAAACAACATTAGAGCAAGCGCGTGTTGATATGGATGCAGCTAAGCGTGCAGGTGACTTAGCGCGCATCTCGCAATTGCAATACGGTGTTATTCCCGAATTAGAAAAACAGTTAGATATGGCTGGCCAAGCAGAAATGATGGAAATGACATTGCTGCGTAACAAAGTAACGGATGAAGAAATTGCAGAGGTAGTTTCTAAATGGACAGGTATTCCTGTCGCCAAAATGTTAGAAGGCGAACGGGATAAATTATTGCGTATGGAAGACGAGTTACATAAGCATGTGATTGGGCAAGAGCAGGCAGTGGTATCTGTGGCTAATGCTGTGCGTCGTTCGCGAGCAGGCCTGTCTGATCCCAATAGACCGAATGGTTCATTTTTATTTTTAGGGCCAACAGGGGTAGGTAAAACAGAATTATGTAAAACCTTGGCTAATTTTTTATTTGATAGTGCAGATTCACTCGTACGTTTAGATATGTCAGAGTTTATGGAGAAGCATTCCGTCTCTCGTTTAATTGGTGCGCCACCAGGGTACGTAGGATATGACGAAGGCGGTTATTTAACCGAAGCGGTTCGTCGTCGCCCTTATTCGGTTTTATTGTTAGATGAAATCGAAAAAGCGCACCCCGATGTATTTAATATTTTATTGCAAGTATTAGAAGATGGCCGTTTAACCGATAGCCAAGGGCGCACAGTAGATTTTAGAAATACCGTGATTGTGATGACCTCAAATTTAGGTTCCGAAGCCATACAAGATATTTCACAAAATCGCGCGTTTGATAGTGTGAGCTTTGATTTAACACCCGCTGTGAATGATGACGATAATGCCGATGCGATCAATCAAAATAAATATGAAGCCATGAAAGATGCCGTCATGGAGGTGGTAGGGCAACACTTTCGCCCAGAGTTTATCAACCGTATTGACGAAGCTGTGGTGTTTCACCCGTTAGGTCAATCACACATTCGTCATATTACCGATATTCAGTTAAGTGGTTTAACCGCTCGCTTGGCAGAGAGAGATCTTACCCTTCGATTAGATGACGATGTGCTCGATAAACTATCAGAAGCAGGGTTTGATCCTGTGTATGGCGCAAGACCGTTAAAACGCACGATACAGCAACTGATTGAAAACCCATTGGCACAGCGATTATTGGCAGGTGATTTTATCGGCGGCGCCACTATTCATGTGCGCCTTGATAACGACAAAATACAGTTCTTAAACGAGTAATTGTGAGTATACGACAGGTGTTTGTTGACTTTAGCGCAACAAGCGCTTGTCATATTTTGATCAATAGCGCTATAATTCGCCTTACGAACACTTGTTCATCTTAGGATGAGCGCGGCGTGTGGCGTAAACCATTCAAAGCTGAAGGTTTATGAGTTCTGTTGCATCGGTTACCTCTGATGTTGATAGTTCTTCTAGACGACTGACTTACCGGTTAGTTTCGAGGCCCTACCGCAGGCATTTTTGCCTTTTACACTGTAAAAAAACACACTAATTTCGATACACGCTTGTATTGTCATGTTTTTTTGCGTGCTTATATTTTATTTAATGATATAGAGGTTTCTTCAATGGAAAAGCTTTCTGGTGGCGATTTATTGCTACGTGCCTTACAAGACGAAGGTGTAGAATATTTATTTGGTTACCCTGGTGGTGCCGCACTGCATATTTACGATGCGATTTTTCGCCAAAGTAGCGTACAGCATATATTAGTACGTCATGAACAAGCGGCAACGCATGCCGCAGATGCATATTCTCGTGTAACGGGGCGTGTAGGTAGTGTACTTGTAACATCAGGCCCTGGTGCTACTAACGCTATTACAGGTATTGCAACAGCCTATATGGATTCTATTCCTATGGTTGTTATTTCTGGTCAGGTACCTACCAGTAAAATTGGTGAAGATGCGTTCCAAGAAACCGATATGATCGGTGTTTCTCGCCCTATTGTTAAACATAGCTTCCTTGTGCAAGATCCTAGCGAAATTCCTACGATTGTACGCAAAGCCTATTATCTTGCCTCATCAGGTCGACCTGGGCCTGTGGTTATTGATATTCCTAAAGATATGACGGATCCATCGCAGTTGTTCGAATACAACTTCCCAGAAAGTGTATCTATGCGTTCTTATACACCGAATGTGAAAGGCCATGGCGGACAAATTCGTAAAGCCGTTAAAGCATTGTTAGCCGCTAAAAAGCCGATGATCTATATTGGTGGCGGTTCTATTACGGGTGAAGGGCCGCAACTGGTAACAAAGCTGGTGCAGTCATTAAATGTACCTGTGACTAGTACATTAATGGGCTTAGGTGCTTACCCAAGTACAGATAAGCAGTTTGTGGGTATGCTGGGTATGCATGGTACCTATGAAGCCAATACCAGTATGCACAATAGTGATCTTATTTTTGCCATTGGTGCACGTTTTGATGACCGTGTGACCAATGCACTCGATAAATTTTGCCCAGAGGCAAAAGTGATTCATATTGATATTGACCCGACATCTATATCAAAAACTATTACGGCACATATCCCTATTGTGGGTTCAGTCGAATCGGTATTAACAGAAATGTTAGCGATGATTGATCAAGCAGATGAGTCTTTAGATCAAGCGGCTTTAGATAGCTGGTGGACGCAGATTAATCAGTGGCGTGATCAGCACGGCTTGTACACAAAAAATCGCTTTGATACCTCAACTGACATGATCAAGCCTCAAGAAGTTGTTCAAGCGGTATATGAAGTCACAAATGGCGAAGCGATTGTAACGACCGATGTAGGGCAGCATCAAATGTTTGCTGCACAATACTATCAGTTTGATAAGCCACGTCGTTGGGTAACATCGGGTGGCTTAGGTACCATGGGCTTTGGTATTCCAGCCGCTATGGGTGCACAGTTTGCTTTCCGTGATGATTGTGTAGTGTGCTTTACTGGTGAAGGTAGTGTACAAATGTGTATTCAAGAGTTATCAACATGCACGCAATACCATTTGCCGATTAAAATTATTAATATTAATAACCAAGCATTAGGTATGGTAAGACAGTGGCAGGATATGAACTACGAAAGCCGCTACGCCGAAACCTTATATGAAGACTCTTTACCTGACTTTGTGAAATTAGCAGAAGCTTATGGTCACGTAGGTATGAAAGTCACCAAGCGTGAAGAGCTAAAAAGTAAATTAGAAGAATGTTTTGCGATGAAAGATCGTGTGGTATTTATGGATATTTACGTGGATCAAAACGAGCACGTTTACCCTATGCAAGTACCACTAGAATCAGTTGGTGACATGTTCTTAAGCAAGACGGAGCGTACAAAATGAATAAAAGAATCATTTCAATACTAATGGAAAACGCACCAGGTGCTTTGTCGCGTGTTGTGGGTTTGTTCTCACAGCGTGGTTACAATATTGAATCACTCAGTGTAGCGCCAACAGAAGATTCATCTATGTCGCGTTTAACCTTAACCACACTTGGCAATGATGAAAAAATTGAGCAAATCACTAAGCAACTGAATAAGTTGATTGATGTGATTAAATTAATCGATCTATCAGAAAGTGCTTTTATTGAGCGTGAATTGATGTTGGTTAAGCTTAAGGCGGTGGGTAATGCACGTGAAGAAATCAAGCGTAGTGTTGATATTTTTCGTGGCCAGATCGTTGATGTAACACCAAATATTTATACCGTTCAATTGGTTGGTGATAACGAAAAGCTCACAGCTTTTGTTCGTGCAGTGGGTGAGGCGGTCGTACTAGAAGTTGTGCGTACAGGTATCTCTGGTATTAGCCGTGGCGAAAAAGTATTGAGCTTATAGTTTAAATATAACGGAGCAATCTTGTTATTTGTTCACGAAAAAAGCCATCATTTATGATGGCTTTTTTTATGTGAGTATTTTTTGTTTAATAAAACTATTTGTTGTGTTTAGCGGCTATACAGTTTGTGTTTTTAAAAACGCAATGAGTTTATCGATATCAATATGAAAATCATTAAACATAATTTCCCCTTCAGGATTAATGACTACAACCCATGGAGTCCCCCCCGTTTGGTAAGCAGTCATTGTCGTGGGGTAGCGTTTAGGGTCGCTATTAGGTAGTGTTAAATTACCTTCATCGTGACCAAAGGGTAGATCTAAGTTATAACGCAATTGGTTTTTTCGTAATGCGTCTTTATTATTGGTTGCACCGCCCTCAAACGTGGTTTGAATCACCGCGCTCACGATTAGGCTGTCGTCAGGGAATGCAGCCACCAGTTTTTGTAAATTCGGAAATCCAACCGAATGGCAGGAAGGGCACCATTCCTGAAAACATTTTAAATATATCCACTTGCCGCGGTGTTCCTGAATGCTAAATGGCTTACTAGGATTACCTTGCCCGTCAATCCAGTAAGGCACGTCTAACTCTGGTGCACGTTTACCTCCGCGTACAGACTGAGCCTGTGAATGAAAGGAAAAAGGCAATAATGTGAAGCCTGCAATACCACAAAGACCTGATTGAACAAATTTACGTCGTGAAAGTAAGGGTTTCATCTTCTGTTATTCATCCATTTATGATTTATAATTCACTTCTACAGACGCTATTTTGTGAAAAAAGTTCTTTTTCCTGAATACAATACCTTTTATGACGATGCAGGATATACCATGTTTGATGTGCTTCACCCTTTACCCGCAGATCCTATTCTTAATCTTGTTGTAGAGTGCAACAATGATAACAACCCCAATAAGGTCGATTTAGGTGCGGGTGTTTATAAAGATGAGCAAGGCCACACACCGATTATGGCTGCAGTGCAAGCAGCGCAAACACAGCTACAGCATCAAGAAACCAGCAAAACGTATGTGGGGCCAGCAGGGTTAGAAGGTTTTAATCAATCGATGGTGAGTTTACTTCTAGGTGTGGCACACCCTGCGGTTAGTGATTCACGTGTGGTGAGTGTGCAAACCCCTGGAGGATGCGGCGCATTAAATATAGCGGGGCATTTAATACACCGTTGCCATAGTGAACAAGGTGTTCAAGGTACGGTATGGGTATCAACGCCTACATGGGCTAATCATATACCTTTGCTTGCGAGCTGTGGATTATCATTACAGGAATATGCCTATTACGATACGAATACGCATAATATTAACTTTGAGGCTATGTTAGAGAGCCTGTCAGGTCTTGCTGCTGGTGATGTCGTGTTATTACATGGCTGTTGCCATAACCCATCAGGCGCAGATTTAACACAAGCGCAATGGATAAGTATTGCGCAGTTGCTGAATGATAAAGGGGCTATTCCTTTTGTTGATGTGGCTTATCAAGGCTTGGGAGATAGCTTGGATGAGGATGCATGGGGCTTACGTTATTTAGCCGAATATTGCCCCGAAATGATTATCGCCAGCTCGTGCTCGAAAAATTTTGGCTTATATCGTGAGCGGGTAGGAGCTGTGTTGGTGATTGCAAAAGATCGCCAGCAAGCAGAGATCAGTCGTGGACAGTTGCTCAGTATCGCACGGGGTATTTATTCTATGCCGCCTAATCATGGTGCGGCACTGGTTGATATTATTGTTAATGATGCCCTGCTAAGGCAACAGTGGGAAACAGAACTCACCGATATGCGTGAGCGTATTATTCAATTGCGTATTCAGTTAGTGAGTAAATTACAAGCTGCTGGTGCGGGGTCGCGCTTTGATTATATTCAAGCAGAAAAAGGCATGTTTTCTTTCTTGGGTATTACGCCAGAGCAAGTGCAGCGTTTAAAGCAAGAGCATAGTATTTATATGGTGAACTCCAGTCGCATTAGTGTGGCGGGCTTAAGTTCTCAAAATATGGATTACGTGGTTGCGTCACTCATGCAAACACTTTAGATTAGTTGCTGCTGCCCATTGTATTACAGGTAGTGATTACCATAGGTTCATAACAAGGATAAAACTTATGATATGTAGAATCATTACAATCATTGTGTGTTTGAGTGCTAGTGCTTATGCCTCCTCAGAGGTGTATAAATGGGTAGATGAATCTGGTCGAGTGCACTATGGTGATAAACCGAGTGCAACCGCCCCCTCTAAAAAAGTGAATAGTACGATCACTACATTTGATGCTGTTAACGTATCGCCATCCGCAAAAAAAACATTCACTAAAAATAAAAAAGTTACCATGTACTCCACATCATGGTGTGGTTATTGTAAAAAAGCACGTAAATATTTTGTGGCTAAAGGTATTCCTTTTGTGGAATATGATATTGAGAAAAATCCTCAAGCCAAGCGAGAGTATGATGCGATAGGTGGTAGTGGTGTGCCTGTTATCACGATGGGTAAAAAAAGTATGAAGGGTTTTAGTCAAGCAGCGTTTGATAAATTTTATGGGTTGTAAAATGTTATATGTTTTGGGGTGTTGAGTACTCGTTTTTCAATAAATCTTGTGGTGGAAGGGGTTTGCTAAAGTAATAACCTTGACCAATTAGGCAGCCACTTTTTCGCAGAAAATATTTTTCGTATTCTGTTTCAATGCCTTCGGCAATAATATCTACGTTTAAGTTAATGCCAATGTCAATAATGCTTTTTACAATGGCTCTTGATTGTGAGTTATGTTCAATATCTTGGATAAAACTTTTGTCAATTTTTAGATAATCAATATCTAAATCACGTAGGTAGCTAAATGAAGAATATCCCGTACCAAAATCATCTACAGATATAGCTATGCCATGGTTGTGTAATTTTTTAAGGATTTCTTTTACATAGTCAATATCATCAAATAAAACGGTTTCTGTTAGTTCAAACTCGATAGTGCCAGGTTTAATATTTTTAGCTTGTATTAAATTGAAAATCCAATCAATAAAATTTTTATTTGAGAAATCAATAGCAGAAATATTAATCGATACAGGTGTGTTTTCTAGTGGAGTGTTTTTCCATAATTCAAGTTGGTTGAATACCATCTCAACAACGAGCATGGTGATATTAGAGATTAATCCCATGTTCTCTGCTAGTGGAATAAAGTGGTCAGGGTAGGTGAGTCCTGTATCTTTTTGTTTCCATCGAATTAATGCTTCTAAGCCTTTAAGTTGTCCATTCAGTAAATCAACTTTAGGTTGGTAGTGTAATATAAATTCATTGTGAGCAATGGCATTTTGTAATTTAGACTCTAAAGAAATTCTCTCTATAATATCTTTTTCTAGTTCTTCGTTATAAAAGTGGATATTTTTTTTACCATTTTTCTTGGCTTGATACATGGCCATATCGGCTTTTCTAATCAGTTCTTCTGGGTTTTTTCCATCCTTAGGGAATGTGCTCATCCCTATACTGCAAGAAATGATATATTCATTGCCTTTAATGGGGAATGGTTTTTCAAATATGCTTAATATACGTTGGTAAATATCTTTGATTTCTCCTTTGTCGGAAAAATTTTTAAGAATAATGATGAACTCATCACCCCCTAAGCGTCCGAGTACATCTTCTTTGCGTAGCGTGCTGCGAATTCTCTTTGAAATTCCAATTAAAAATAGATCACCTTCTTCATGGCCAATACTGTCATTGATTTTTTTAAAGTCATCTAGGTCAATAAATAACACTGATACTTGGGTGTTACACCTATTTGCATTGATGATTTCATGTTTTAGTGATTCTAGAATAAAAGGTCTATTTGGTAAGTCCGTTAAGGCGTCATGATTGGCTTGGTGAGAAAGTTGAATTTGTTTTTCTCTTAATTCTGTGACATTTCGCAGGCACCAAGCACGACCAATGTATTCACCATTTAAAATTTCTGGAATGCTGTAATACTCATAATGTTTATGGTCGTTGGTTTCAAAGTATCCTTGAATAGAGTTTAATTTGTTACTTTCTAGTTTGTTAATGGATTTTTCAAATCTCACTTTTTTAGTGATACGTTTAAGTAATAGCTTGACGATTTGTTTTTCTGTTTTGTTTTCTATTTCATCTTTTTTTAGGTTAAAAAATAATAGACCACTGCGGTTTACTTTTTCTAGCTTTCCATTTTTACTAAAGCTGAATATCGCTTCTCGGCTAGAATTTAACAGTGCTTCTTGTTTAATATATGATACTTCAATCGCTTGTTTGTAATTATTGACTTCGTCTAGCTGACAGCTTAATTGTTGATTGATTGCATTAAGTTCTTTTGAGGTGAGTGTGAGTGATCGTTCAAGCATATTACGGTCTTCATCAAATTGATTGAAGGCCGATGAAATAGCATCAAATAATTTTTGGTAAGGGGATAGGTCAAGATTCCCTTTATTATTCTTCCTAATAATACGACTAAGGAGTTTATGCATTTTTCTCTGACAGCACCGTTATTGTCATTGTTTGATTGTGTAGTGAACAAGAATTAGTGTGTACTAATGGTGAGATTTCACCATAAGAATAAAACCCCGTGTATGCCATGTTGTCACCAAAGGTTTCTTGTACAGATTCTAGCTCTTCTTCTGTGCGTTGGTTTAAGACTAAACGCCGCCCAACACAGCTAATCATCAATATAAGCCCATCATTAACACTGTTAGAGAGTGTTTTTAGTGCATTCTCCGCAGCGGCTTCGGCACCATCAATTAGGCGGTCAAAGTTGGCGCGCATCAATTGTGCAGTGGCACCTTCGGGAATGTCGCCAGCAAATATCATAGAGCCAGTGTCTTCATCAATATTAAGTATGGTTCTAATGACAGCATCATTTTCTCCTTGGAGAGTGACCAGCAGCGGGAATAATAAGGCAGATGCAGGCAGGTCTTTAGCGTGGTCGCCTAGATATTCCTTATAAAGCTCAAGTGCCGATTTATTGTCCAGTTCTTGGAGTACATTATTTGTTGATTGTGTAACGATGCGAGTAGGGCCAAAGCTATCCCATCCACCTTGAGACCCATGACCAATAATTAAATCATTACCGTAAAAGCCGCAAAGCAGTATTTTCCCCGAACTAATATCATTGTTATGCCAAACGACGGTTTCTTCAAAGCGCGTATCGTCTCCAGCGAGTCCTCCCGTTATTAAGACATCATTAGGTAGGTTCTCTTTTAACCCTTTGACTAACTGCGTACCGTTAACGTGTTGTCCATCGGATAGCACCATAACGTATTGTAAATTGAGGGTAGGCATTTGTTGTAATAAACGGCTAATGGCTGCGTCGAGCGAGGTATCAGTGACGGATGTGGTGGCAATAGCGACGGTCGATGAGTGAAAACTCATTGCTGTTAAGCATAGGCTGCTATCGTAAATTTCTGTTCCAGATATTTCCCCTGCAGTTGAGCAGCCAATAATATCGGCATTGGGGTAGTGCTGCATAATATCTTGCCGAATGGCATCATCACTGATGGTATGTCGATTACCAAATACTGTAATTAGTTGTATTGAACTATCTTGTTTTAAGGGCTGATCCCACTGATTATCGATATAAATACGTTGATGTGTTTTCATTGGCACCTCCTAGTCGTTATATTTAATCAGTATGTAATACGGTACTGTGGCGACAGTGCGGCAAAAGTACAATGAGATACCCACTATGTGCTTACACGGTAGGTTGGCATATGTTGTTAATGGCCTATGAATAGGCTTTCTAGTATTTATAAGCGTAGTAGTAAGGCCTATAAAAGCAAGTTGTCAAAAGGATGATTTTGGCGCCAATTAACAGGTGGATGGAAAGGAGCCGCAGCTTGGTAATGGGGGGGGCTAAAGCCGCTTAAGCGACTTTAGTTTTGTTAGAATCACTGCTTTTTTTGGCTGTAATAGGCTCCACTTTTCGTTGTTTTTCATATAAAAAGCGCAAGACTTCAGAGCGGTATCGGTTGTACTCTGGGTTGTCGGCTAGTTCTAGGCGATTTCTTGGGCGTTCTAGTTTCACTTCTAATATTTCGCCGATCGTGGCAGCAGGACCGTTGGTCATCATCACAATACGATCAGACAATAGCACCGCTTCATCGACATCGTGGGTAATCATAATGATTGTATTACCTAGCTTTTGTTGAATCTCCATGACCGAGTCTTGTAAGTGAGCACGAGTTAGTGCGTCAAGTGCACCAAAGGGCTCATCCATTAATAAAACTTTAGGTTGCATTGCGAGTGCACGTGCAATGCCTACACGTTGTTTCATACCCCCTGATATTTCATCAGGGCGCTTATGTAAGGCGTGTGACATATGCACAAGCTCTAAGTTATGCTCAATCCAATCTTTAATTTCGGCTTTGGTTTTTGTTTTACTAAATACAGTATTTACGGCAAGTTCTACATTTTGATAAGCCGTGAGCCACGGTAATAGCGAGTGGTTTTGAAATACTACCGCGCGCTCAGGCCCAGGTTCGTTGACTTCTTTGCCTTCTAAAATGACACCGCCTACCGTTGATTCATAAAGGCCAGCAACAATATTAAGTACAGTGGATTTACCACAGCCAGAGTGACCAATAAGCGAAATAAACTCGCCTTCAGCAATGTTTAGGTTCACGTTATCAAGCGCTTTAAACGCCCCTTTGGGAGTAGGAAACTCCATGCTGACTTGTGTAAGTTCTAAAAAATTCATTGTTATATCCTCGTTATCTTTTACAGGAATAAATATCTATTAGTGAGTGTGTGATCGCTTAACATTATCGAATAATGGCGTTTTTATCCCAGCTCACAATTTTTTGTAGTGACAGCATGAGTCGATCTAATACAAAACCAATAAAACCAATAACCAGAATGGCAACCATAATGCGTCCTAAAGAGTTTGAGCTACCGTTTTGGAATTCATCCCATACAAACTTACCTAAGCCTGGGTTTTGAGCGAGCATTTCTGCGGCAATCAATACCATCCAAGCAATACCTAATGACAAACGTAAACCCGTAAACATAAGTGGGATAGACGAAGGTAAAACAATTTTCTTAACATGGGTAATCCAGTTTAAGCGTAGTACTTGGCTAACGTTGAGTAGATCTTGGCTTACACCCGCAACACCAACAGCGGTATTAATCATTGTTGGCCACAGGCAACACAATGATACGGTGATCATCGAAACGATAAATGATTTAGAAAACATCGGGTCGTCAGTCACGTAAACAGCACTCACTACCATTGTTACCAGTGGTAACCATGCGAGTGGTGAAACAGGCTTAAGGATTTGTATAATCGGGTTAATTGCTTTGTAGCTATTTGCACTTAAGCCAATAACAATTCCCACGGGGATGGCAATAAGGCTAGCCACGAGAAAGCCACACAATACGGTAATTAAACTGGTGCCTATCTGATCAAAAAAAGTAATGCGGCTTTTATATTCACGCCATTTCACTTTAGCATCAGGATTGGCGGCAAGCTTTTTCTCATTACGAATACGTTGTTTTTCAAATTTCTTTTCTACTTTTTCGCGTTCCTCATAGTGTTCAGATATAAGAGCTTGTGTTTGTTGGTATACCGCAATAGGGCCAGGAAAATTACCTAGTGATGTCACAATATTTTGTGCTGCGGTTTGCCATAATAATAAAAATATGGCGAGACCTAATGCAGGAAATGTGATCGCTTTTAATAACGACAATAAGCCGTTTTTTGAAAGCCCCTCTTTAGCAATATTAATTAATGGCTTTAATGGTTGCTGTAAGTTCGCGGTTAAGCTCATGTTGTGTTCCTTTGCTATTTCTTTGTTATAGACTTAACGATAAAGGCTATACGGTGACGATGTATTTAAATGCGCAATTCATCCACATTTTTTTGATGGATAAGCACTTAAAAATATCTGAAAAATGATTGCTTCAATCCCTTTTCGGATATTTTTACGGTATTAAAAGAGCCTCCGCAATAGATGCGGAGGCAAGCACTCGCAATGAGTGGGGAGTGGTTTGTTTTAAAGCACTTGGTCTGCTTTTAAACCAATAGTAAAGCTATTGATGTATTCTGTTGGTTTAGAACCATCAAAGATTACATTGTCAATAAAGTCAGGCTGTGGTGGTTTAAAGCCAGTTTCTGTTTCAAAGTTAGGAAAGTCTTTTGCATCGGCTGTTCCTTCTTCGATTAGAGCTTTAGCGGCAACAGCATAAAGGTCTGGGCGATATACATCGGCTGCTACTTTTTTGTACCAAGCATCATCTTTAGCTTCTGAAATCTGACCCCAACGACGCATCTGCGTTAGGTACCAAATAGCATCTGAGTAGTACGGGTAAGTCGCGTTATAACGGAAGAATACGTTAAAGTCAGGTACATCGCGCTTGTCACCTTTTTCGTACTCAAACGTACCTGTCATAGAGTTCGCAATCACATCATAATCGGCACCTACATAGTAAGGCTTAGATAGATATTTAACGGCTTCTGGACGGTTGGCATTGTTGTCGGCATCTAACCACATCGCCGCACGAATAAGCGCTTTAACAACAGCGGTTGTTGTATTTGGATATTTTTCAGAGAATTCTTTTGTAATACCAAATACTTTTTCTGGGTTATCTTTCCAGATTTCGTAATCGGTAATCACAGGAACACCAATACCTTTAAATACAGCTTGCTGGTTCCATGGCTCACCTACGCAGTAACCATAAATAGTTCCTGCTTCTAATGTTGCTGGCATTTGTGGTGGTGGTGTTACCGATAAGAATGCTTGTGCATCAATTTGGCCTTTGGTATCGCCTTTATGTGGCGCATAATATCCTGGGTGAATACCACCCGCCGCTAACCAGTAACGTAGCTCGTAGTTGTGCGTAGATACTGGAAATACCATTCCCATATTAAATGGCTTGCCAGAGGCATTGTACTTATCAACTACAGGCTTTAAGTAATCGGCTTTAATTGGGTGAACAGGCTTGCCGTTTTCATGAGGAACGATTTTTTTCATTTCGCTCCATACGGAATTAGATACGGTAATTGCATTACCGTTTAAATCCATGCTGAATGGGGTAATGATATGTGCTTTGGTACCAAAACCAATAGTGGCCGCGATTGGCTGGCCTGCTAACATGTGAGCACCATCTAATTGGCCATCAATTACGCCGTTTAATAGTACTTTCCAGTTTGCTTGCGCTTCTAGCGTAACTTCAAGACCTTCGTCTTCAAAATACCCCAGTTCTTTTGCAATGGCTAATGGCGCCATATCAGTTAATTTAATAAAGCCGAATTTTAATGTGTCTTTTTCTAATTCTAACTCAGCCGCTAGAGCTGTTTGTGATCCAAGGCTAATGGCAACAGCAGCAGTAACAAATTTTGCTGCACCCATTATGCGCTTTACAAAGGTCGGGTGGGACATAATGTTTTCTCCTAAACAGTGAATTCTCAAATAGTTGAGATACTGGGTAGGGAGCAAAACCTTTGCCAACTTTATATTTGTATGTTTTTTTATTTATTTTTTTATTTTAAATCAATGTCTTACCTATGCCTTTTAAATAAAAATTCGCTGACAATGTAGTGAGTAAATGCTTTTTTGAGGTGCTAGATGTTTTTAAAATGACTGAAAGAGTGAAAAGAAATGATGCGTTTGTTTTAGTTTGGTGCAAAATTTGAGAGAAAATGCATAGCATTAAAAAATGTATTTGATCATTCTTGAGTCAAATATTCAGGTAGGGTGTGTTGCGCCCCATTGTGGGGCGAAGATGCAATGGTTTTCCGCTATTTCTTTAGCAGCTTAGGCCAGTGGGTATTTGCTTTCTTAATGCCTGCTTCTAAATCCTTTATCCAGCGTTTTTGTACGCCCTTGCTGTAATTAAGATATAGCTTACCTTCATAGACATTAAACGCTTTAGGATTGATTGATGCGGTTGTATTTCGTGAGACTGCGTATGCACAATAACCACCATATTGCGGTATATACTTTTCAGGTTGTGTAATAAAGGTATCAAGGTTTTCGGCAGACGAAAAATGCCATACGGCGCCTTGATATTCTACGCTCATTTCTTTATCGCCTTTGATGGCCTTATTTTCCGTAAAATAAGCAACAGTATCATAGCCTTTAATGGCTATGTTTGATGAGCCGCTAGTATAAATGGGATCAATAGCTCTTGAGTCTGCATGATAGAGCATGAGTAATAATGGTAGTTTGATTAAAAAAGATAAATGTTTTTTCATGATGTTATATATGGTTATGTGAGTCATTTACGCGTTCTTATTGGTAAATCCTAGCGATGAGAATAAATCTTTCAAGCCCGATGTAATCGTGCGTGAAGGGTGTTTTACTGCATAACGTTTACGTGCATTAATATTCGATTTTAATGTATGGTGACGAATAAAAGCCTGATTAATTACTTTTTCTAAGGTACTAGTCTCTAGGGGTTTCGCTAAATAGCGAAATGCTTGGCCTGAGTTAATCAGTTCTACAGCAATATCAGCATCAGTCTCATCGGTGAGTACGATTGAGATGAGTTCAGGGCGCTGTTTTTTGAGTAAGTTGATAGTGTGAATAGCTTCGTCAGGGTTAACGGGCATCTCAATAATGGATACCCCAATGGTTGGGCGAGCAGCCACAACGCCAATGGCTTGAGGAATACTTTGCGTACCATAAATATTAATAGCGTGCTGGCGACATAAGTGACGAATCTGATTGCGCAACCCCTGGTTGCTTCCCATCATTAATATGCCTTGCCCTGTATGATCTAGTTGATGTTGCTCTTTAGACGAGGAATGGTTAGATGAACTTTGTCGCGTAGATACCAAAGTGGGTGAAGGGGTATCGTCCTCTTTGGTTAATGTATCTATTTCAAATTCAGAGGCTAGTGCTGCTTCAGCAATGGTTTGATGAATTTCGTCGTTGCGCCATGGTTTATTAATAAAGCGATAAATTTCCCCTTCATTAATTGTTTTAATAATGGCTTCTTTGTCCATAAACCCAGTGAGTAATAAACGCATGGTTTTGGGATATTGTTGATGAACCTTGGCAAGTAGCTCATTACCCAACATGTTTGGCATACGTTGATCACTTACAATAACATCAATGGTGTTTTTCGATAAAATATCGAGCGCTTCATCGCCACTGTTTGCAATGTGCACATGATACTCGCGACGAAAGATAGATCGTAGTGCAGTCAAAATACGCTTTTCATCGTCAACAAAAAGAATGCTGTATTTTTTATTGGCTTTAGACATAGTGTTTACTCAAATAGTCATGAACATGTATTGTGTAAAATTACTCTACAGTTGCTTGTATTGGTAATTGAATAGCGATTGTAGTACCTATATTGGGTTTTGATTTGACTTGTATCTTTCCTTTATGCGCTTCTACTATTTTGTAGGCAATAGACATGCCTAGCCCTGTTCCTTCTCCAATAGGCTTTGATGTAAAAAAAGGATCAAACATTTTTTGTACGGTTTCTTCATCCATGCCTATTCCTTGGTCTGTAAATGCCACGGCAATATGGGTATCGTTAAAGTGTGTTTTAATATGTAATTCACCACCATCGAGTTTCATCGCCTGTGATGCATTAGTAATAATATTAAGAAAAAGCTGATTAAGCTTTGATGGCATACACACAATATGAGGCAAGTTAGAAAATTCTTTTTTCACTACTACATTGTTTTCACGAATGTGATTAGTGGCAATTTTTAAGGCATTTTCTATTGAGTGGTGAATGTCTACCTCATCAGTAGATTGACGATCTAACCGAGAAAAATCTTTTAAGCTCATTACTAATTGTGATATTTCATTTAAGCCATGCGCGCTATCATCCAGGAGCTGTTGGCTTTCATCAAAAATTTCATCCTGTTGTATGGCTGAGTGACTTTTTAGTGCTGACATGAGTAGTGATGATATTTTTTTGTTATCACGCTTTGTAGATAGTATTTCTTTTTTGATGCTGTCTAATGCCGATAGGCTTTTATTAACATCATTAAGGTTGAGCTGAATAGTGCTGATGTTACTATTAACATATCCTAATGGTGTGTTAATTTCATGGGCAACACCTGCCACCATTTCGCCGAGTGAGGCCATTTTTTCTGATTGTATTAACTGCTCTTGTGATTCTTTTAGGTCAGTATAGGCTTGCTGTATTTCTTCGGTTCTATCAGCGACTTGCTGTTCTAGATTAAGATAATGTTTGCGCAGTAAAAAGGCAAAAATGATTAATAGTATCAGTAGTATTACCCCGTATATAATTAAGGCGTTACGTAATGTAGCTGATTTTTCTATCGCGGCATTATGAAAGTTAACATACGTTGAGGCGAGTGCGTTAAGTGTATTTCCAGTCTCTTGTTGTACTGATGCATGAAAATGTTTGTCTGTTTCCTCGGTAAATAAAATAAAGTCAGTGAGTGTTTTAATATAACCGTAAATAATGACTTGATCGCTTGTTGCATATTGCTCGATAGTATTCACGACACTGGCAATGTCATCATTGAGTTTTTCTTTATTGCTTGCTTGGTTGTTTTCTAGATAACGATAAAAGCTAATGTTAATGTTGTTGATTTTTTCTTCTAATAACAAACGCTCAGCAATTAAATGAATATCAGATTCATTATTTGCAGTTTGAATAAATGCATTGTTCACTTCGGTCAGTAAACGATAATTGCGAATAAAATCTTCTATGTTGTCGAGTTTGGCTAGCCATGTTTTTTCAAAGCGGGTCACAGCACGGTCAAGTTCGGGGTGTGCTTCAATTTCTTCAAATAATGCTTCAAAACGTAAGTTATCAAATTCTTCTGATAATTGGAGTGTGAGTGCATCAATCGTTGATTCAGGTTGATTGTTATAATGCACATTAAATAAGGCAATATTTAAATCATTATCAATAGCACGTAAGTTACGAATAGATAGTGTTGTGCTTAGGTATACGTCGTTGTCTAAGGCTTTATTTTCTTCATAAGATAAATAGGCAAGAGCGGCGCCCACTATAATTAAGAACACTAAACCAATAATATATTTTTTCATGTAGGTACACAGATAATATGCAGGGTAAACTCTAGACCTTATTTTTTTAAATAAGTTCTATTGCTACATAGATAGAGCGGCTGGTATACGTGTTATAAGTGCGAAGATGAGTGGCGATACAATTGTTTGGCTTGCTCCCATTCATCGGGGGTATTGATATTCATAAAGGCGTGTTTATTGGTTATCTGTTGCTCTGTAAACGTGACAATAGTGGCGCTGGGTTGTAATTGCTTTGCCCAAAAGCCAAGTGCGCGTAAATCACTGTTTTTTAGGGTGTCTTCAAGATAGGGTATTAATTGTATTGACCATAAACCAAAAACAGGGTGTAGCTGTTGCTGATGTTCCGCAAGATAGCACAGAGAAGGTTTTTCTTGTGTGGTTTGCAACTCTGCGGCTTGTAATAGTGTGCTCACGTAATTAAGTGGTAAAAATGGTGTATCACAGGGGCAGCTGACTAACCAAGAATATCCATGAGCTTTGGCATACTGTAAACCCGCCAGTAAACCCGCAAGAGGGCCTTGCGATGTGTTAGCGGCTTTTGTGTTAGGTGCAATAAAATCGGGAATCACGGTGTGTGAGTAGTCATGTAATGCGGGCGCTGAGCCGTTAATAATCACGTGTTCCACTTGAGGGCTTAGGCGCGCTAAGATGTGTTCTACTATTGATTTTCCTGCTATTGGTAGTTGCCACTTGGGCTCATGCCCCATACGACGATTTTCGCCTCCTGCGAGAACCATCCCAAGCACATCTTTTTGGTGTATTATCATTGTTTAACGAGCGAGTTCCATAGAGTAAGTAGTAGGCATAACATGAAGTTACAAAATCATCGCCGTGAATACCTTAAAGCGGGTTTACGTCGATATCAACTCAATAGTGATCCGATTCTACAGTTTGAGGCATGGATGCAGCAAGCAATAGATGCAGAACTATCAGACCCTACTGCTATGACCTTGGCGACTATTAATGCACAAGGTCAGCCAAGCCAGCGAATTGTATTGCTCAAGCATGTGGATCATCGGGGATTTGTATTTTTTACCAATAAAAATAGCCATAAAGGTCAAGCAATGGTGCAAAACCCAAATGTGAGTTTGCATTTTCCGTGGTATCCATTAGAGCGACAAATTAAAATAATGGGGCAGGTTGAATTACTGGGTGATAATGAAGTGGCAGAGTATTTTGCCTCACGACCTAAAGAAAGCCAATTAGCCGCATGGGCATCAGAACAAAGTCGCGTGATTCCTTCGCGTGATTATTTGTTAGAAAAATACCAAGACCTAAAAGCGCAATATGAAAATAATGATATTCCCCTGCCAGATTTTTGGGGAGGATATCGTGTGACACCAGCGCTCATTGAATTTTGGCAAGGTGGTGAGCATCGCTTACACGACCGTTTTGAATACACGCGACAAGATGATAGTTGTTGGAAAATTCAACGTCTAGCGCCATAGTGAATAGTGACATACCCTCTATAAAATATATGAAGCATTACTTACAACGCATTCTTTTACAATATCCCATTATCCGTATTGTTGTTCCCCCTGTGTCGGGTTTTTTATTTTACGGCGCATGGGCTATGTGGGTGAATTATTCTCACGGCTGGGACTATGCAATAACAGCAGGCCTAACTCAAGGAACGTATAGTTTTACCATCACACTATTATTGGCTGTCGTTGTTGAATGGTTGTTTATACGTTTAGTCAACGTTTACTTACGCAGCCTGTGGATTTTTTTAGTCGCTGCAATATTGTTAGCCTCTACCTCTGTTGGCGTTAACATGCTCACGGGTACCCCCGAGGTGTTATGGACAGTACTACCTGGTTTAATGGTTAGCTTAACCTATACGGTGGTATATATTATGGGGTTGAATGCTCTGGAAGGTTCAAAATAAATCTGTGTGTATTAATAAAAAATACAATTACTATATTATTTTTTATTTTCAGTTGATGGCTATTAATGCATGATCATGTAAGGTTTTACAATTGATTTATTATTCATACTCAATCCCATCAATATAAAACATCACTTCACCATTTGGTGTTTTTATCATTACTTCGTCATCAAGTTTTTTCTTGAGTAGTGCTTTTGCGATGGGGGAGTCCATACTGATTTTGTTGTGTTTTATATCGAATTCATCAGGGCCTACGATTTGATAACGGCGGGTGTTGTCGTTGTCATCAATGAGTGTGACCCATGCGCCAAAGTAAACGGTACTTTTATCGTCGGGTATGCGATCAACCACGGTGAGAGCTTCGAGCCTTTTTGTTAAAAAACGTACACGGCTGTCGATTTCGCGTAGGCGTTTTTTACCGTAAATGTAGTCACCATTTTCAGAGCGGTCGCCATTTTTTGCAGCTTCGTGTACGGCATCGGTAACAATAGGGCGCTCTACTTTCCAAAGTTGTTTGAGTTCGCTTTCTAAGGCTGCCGCACCTGCGGCAGTGATATAGGCCGAACCCTTTTCTCGTGGTGGTCGCCAGCGCCCCATTATTCGACCTTAGTTTTTACGTGTTTAAACGGAACAGTCGGTAGTTTTTCACTGGGTGTTAAGTCAAAAATATCGGCATAGAATGCATATTCTACATCTATGGCGTAACAGATATTTTCGGCTTGTCGAAAGCCATGCCCTTCATGTTCAAAGGTCACGTGAGCCACAGGGATGTTCTTTTTATGTAATGCATCCACCATAGCTTCTGCTTGGTTGGGGGGAACGATTTTGTCTTCTAACCCCTGTAAAAAAATCACGGGGCAATTGAGTTGCTCAATAGAATTAATGGGTGAGCGTTGTTCATAAAGTGCTTTTTCTTTGGGGTAGTCCCCAATCAGTTGATCGCAATAGCGTGACTCAAATTTATGGGTGTCTTCGGTGAGAGCCGATAAGTCCCCTACGCCATATAAACTTGCACCTGCAGTAAATGTATCGTGAAACGTGAGCGCGGCAAGTACGGAATAGCCGCCTGCGCTGTTGCCACGAATAGCGATTTTGTTGCTATCTACCCACCCTTGTTCAATAAGGTACTCGGCGCCTTTACATAGATCATCAACATCGGCGACACCCCATTGTTTGTAAAGTCGGCGACGGTATGCACGCCCATAGCCTGTGCTGCCGCTGTAATTCACATCAAAAACAGCAAAGCCACGGTTTGTCCAATATTGTGCTTTTAAGTTAAATGATGGGTTAGTGCTGCCAGTCGGGCCGCCGTGACACATAACAATGAGCGGTGGCTTGCTATCGGTTTCTCCTTGGTAGTTTTGGTGCATGGGTGGATAAAAGAAGCCGTGTACTGTTTGTTCTGATGAGTTGGTAAAGTGAATGGCTTGCGGCATTGATATTGATTCGGTTGCCATTGTAAGGTCGCTACTTTTTGCGATCGATTGCCAGCTGTCTTTTTTCCAGCGAATTATTTCAGGTAGCGATGTGAATGATGCGCCAATAAATAGTGCGGTATCGTCATCATCTTGGCAGGCAATGCCTTCGGCTAAGGTAAAGGGTAAGTCAAGCGGAGTAAATGTTTTTGACATTAAATCGATGGTTGCTAAATGACTTTGGCCTTCGCTGGCATAGGTGCAAAATAGTGTGTAACTATTAAGAAAGCCGTAGGTCGACATACCAAATACCCATTGTGGTGTGGCAAATTCGGCGGGCATGTCTACTAGGGCTTCGGTATATTTATTGTAGGTGTTGTAAGAGTATATGTTCCACCAGTTGTTGCGGTCGGATACAAATAATAAATCGCCTGTGGGTGACCATTGTGGCTGAAAAACAGATTCGCCTTTGTCTTCTGTGTTGGCAGTGCCTTTGCCGCCAGCGACTTTACGATGTTTGTGTAACATGTTCATACTGTTAAAGTCGGCGATCCAGCATTCGCTATTATCCCACGGCATATTGGGATGGTTCCATGTGAGCCATGTGAGTTTTTCGCCATCGGGCGATACGCTGGGATTAGAATAAAAATCGTTACCAAATACTAATACATTAAAACCAATCGTAGACGAGCCATCTAAACGCAGGCTAATAATATTACTTTCTGGTTCGGCTGACTCTAGGCGATAAATTTCACAAATGCAGATGAGTTGCTCGCGTTCATGATCAACAAAAAAATCGGCATAACGATAGCGAGTCTTTTTATTGCTTTCTGGAGAGAGTGCGATAGGCTCGTTCGATTGATCAACAGGCATTCGGTAAACGCGCTGGTCATCGGCGTTAACAAAATACACGGTATCTCCGCTGACTTTATAGCAACCACCACCATACTCATGAGCTTTGGTGCGTACGTTCACGTTGGCTGGGGTGAGGTCGTAACGTTCCCCTTTAATGCCATTGTTTATTGTTTGGCATACCACTACGCCACGGCCTTTTTCTTCGGGGCGTTGTTCTAGCCAGTAGCAATTGCCTTGGTCGAGTTGCGGCTCATTAAATTTTACGGTGTTGGCGGTAAATAATGTGCTGTTAATTTCGGGTGGCCATGCGCCAAAAGGGGCAATGGTTTTATTGAGAGAACTCGATGAGGCTTGTTTGTCTGTGGTGTTGTGCGAATAGGTTTTAGACATGGTTTATCGTAGAATTGCCTTTTAATCATTACTGTTAGAGGCCGCGAGTGCCAGATCATTCTATTTTAGCCTATATCTCTGAACAATTGTCGCAAATCCCTCACCCCGTTAAGCGGTGGGTGGTTGCCTTTAGTGGTGGTATTGATTCGGCGGTATTGTTACATGCGGTGGCTACAATTAATCAGCGTTTACCTCAGCCGTTGCCAGTGATAGCGCTTCATGTGCATCATCAATTATCTACGCAAGCGGATCAATGGCAACAACATTGCGCGTTGTTTGCTAAGGCGCTAGGGGTGGATTTTATTGCTCAGTCGGTTACGGTGAATTCGCAAGGCAAAGGGCTTGAGGCGGCAGCGCGTGATGCGCGTTACGGGGTGTTTACACAATATATACAAATGGGTGATGTATTGTTATTGGGGCATCATCAGCAGGATCAGTCTGAAACATTCTTGTTACGTTTGCTTCGTGGTGCAGGCGTACGGGGTTTGCAAGCCATGCCTATTTCGCGGGTGTTGGGTGCAGGGCATTTATGGCGACCGCTATTGGGTGCAACAAAAACAGAGATTACATCCTATGCGCAGCTGCATCAATTGTCGTGGGTAGACGATGAAAGCAATGCCCAAGAAGATTATGATCGCAATTTTTTACGTCATCGCGTGGTGCCATTATTGCGTTCTCGTTGGCCTGCGGTTGATGAGCAATTAACCAAGACTGCCGCACGAATGGTAGAGGCTCATGCGTTATTAAATGAAATGGCAGAAACTGATATTGCAAACTTAGATCAGCAGCCAGCGCGATGGGGGTGTAGTGTAAATTTTGCTGAGATGCAAAAGCTCCCGCAGGCAAGAAGAAATAACTGTATTCGCTATTGGTGTGAGTTGATTGCTTGCGCTATACCCAGTGCCGATATATTAGCCGAGATGAGTACTCAGTTTTTTAGTCGTACGGCTTTGTTGAGTTCAGCTTGTATTTCGTGGGGCGGCCATGAAATGCGCCAATTTGCGGGGCGGCTGTATATTTTACCTATATTGGCTGACTTTGATGCTCAAACATTGGTTGTTGAGTGGGATGCTAAAGATACTATCCAGTTGGGTACCGCGGGTTCACTGCAGTGTGTGAAGGAAGGTGGCTTGTCTCTTCCGCAAAAAAATTATTCTATTCGTTGGCGACAGGGCGGCGAGCGTTGTACGCCATCGGATCGTCAGCATTCACAAACATTAAAAAAGTTACTACAAGAATACGGTTTAGAAGCGTGGTTACGGGATCGTGTGCCGTTAATTTATTGTGGTGATGAGTTAGTGGCTGTGGGTGATTTATGGGTAAATAAAGCGTATCAGCCTAAGGTCACAGATTCTGTGGTCTCTGTGCGTTGGCTAGGTGCTTAACAACTCATGCGATTAATGAGTCCCAAAGGGCGCGAATCACTGGGTTTTGTAAACGTTTTTTCTGTGCATATAAGCCCACATCAATAGGCGCGAGCATGGGGGTGTGATGCAGCTCCTTAACTTGCGTGGCAAGAGGACTATTGTCTAAAACAATTTTGGGCACCACGCCAATACCAAAACCTAGACTTACTAGGCTAACAATTGCTTCATTACCTGATACTTGCGCGTAAATTGTGGGTTTAATGTTTTTTTCTTGTAGCCAAGCATCAATGCGTTTTCGGACTAACCCTTTCTCAGATAAAATCATCGGGGCGGTTTCCCATGCATTGCTGCGGTTTTCATCTAGCGGTGCAATCATGACTAATGCAGAGGTAGCAATACGTTTAAAGTCGAGTTTGCTGGGTAAGCGATCAGGCCTTGCGCCAATGGCTAGGTCATCTTCATCTACTAGTATGTGAGTGATCGCATCTTCAGAATCCCCCGTGCGTAGTGTGATGGCAATTTTGGGGTGAGCTTTACGGAAGTCGCTAAGAATGGCGTGTAAAAAGCTATAGCTGGCAGTGACGGAGCAATAAATACTGAGCTCGCCTTGAAGCTCTTGGGTTTCTTCCATTAATGATTGGCGAAAGCCCTGCCATAAGCCGAGAGAGTCTTTGGCATATTGTTGAAATAAAAGCCCTTCTTTAGTGAGTTTGACTGATCGATTGTCACGTTCAAAAAGCGTGGTATCAAGTGAGGTCTCTAATTGCTGAATATTACGCGTGAGTGCCGAGGGGCTAATGTGCATAGCTTGGCTGGTACGGCCAAAATGTAGGGTGTCGCACAGATGTAAAAATAATTGCAGGCTTCTATTGTCCATGATTCTTTACTCTTTCAATGGTGTGCGCCGAGTATTTCATTATATGAAATAGTATTTTGCTAATATATCATTTTACGCAATACATGACATTCCTTATAATGCCCCCCACATTTTTTGGTTCAATATTTAATTACTTAAGGTAACTCTCATGAAGGTTTTCTACGATAAGGACTGTGATCTATCGATCATTAAAGGCAAAAAAGTATCTATTATTGGTTATGGTTCACAGGGTCATGCGCACGCATGTAACCTTCAAGATTCAGGTGTTGATGTAACCGTTGGTCTACGTGCTAACTCTTCATCAGTCGCTAAAGCACAAGCTCACGGCTTAAAAGTGGCTGAAGTAGCAGCCGCTGTAGCATCTGCAGATGTTGTTATGATTCTTACGCCTGATGAGTTTCAAGGCCAGTTATATAGAGAAGAGATCGAACCAAACATTCAGCAAGGTGCAACACTAGCATTTGCTCACGGCTTTTCTATTCATTATAACCAAGTAGTTCCACGTGCTGATTTAGACGTTATTATGATTGCGCCAAAAGCGCCAGGTCACACAGTACGTAGTGAGTTTGTTAACGGTGGTGGTATCCCAGACCTTATCGCTGTATTCCAAGATGCTTCGGGTTCAGCGAAAGATGTTGCGCTATCTTACGCGTCGGGTGTTGGTGGTGGCCGTACAGGTATTATCGAAACAACGTTTAAAGATGAAACTGAAACAGACCTATTTGGTGAGCAAGCAGTACTTTGTGGTGGTGCAGTAGAATTGGTTAAAGCAGGTTTCGATACATTAGTAGAAGGCGGTTATGCGCCAGAGATGGCATACTTCGAATGTTTACATGAATTGAAGTTGATCGTAGATCTAATGTACCAAGGTGGTATTGCAGACATGAACTACTCAATCTCTAATAATGCGGAGTACGGTGAGTATGTGACAGGCCCTGAGGTTATCAATGCTGAATCACGTGCTGCAATGAAAAATGCATTAACCCGCATTCAAAATGGCGAATACGCAAAAATGTTCATCAGCGAAGGTGCAACAAACTACCCATCAATGACGGCATACCGTCGTAACAATGCGGCACACGGCATTGAAAAAGTAGGTGCTGAATTGCGCGCAATGATGCCTTGGATTACTTCTGAGAAAATTATTGATAAAGATAAAAACTAAGTTTTTGTTGGATCATAAAAAACGCAGCCTCACCTTGAGTGGCGCTGCGTTTTTTTATGGATGTTGTTTTGATGCTGTGCAGTGTTATTAGCTGAGTCAGTGTATGATTTATACTGATGTGGTTATGTTTATATGTGCTGTGTTAAATTCTTATCGTGAATGATTTTGGTTTTTTAGTGATAGTGCGTATCATTGGGCAATGCATAGTGATTAATTTGGGGTAAGTAATGTCAGATAAGGCGCCATTGGATTCTGTTGAATTAGATAAGGCTGAAGCAAAAAATGAAAAGGACGGTGTAGGCAATACAGCTGAGGGATCCTTTGATGATCTGTTGCCATTAGATGAGCATGTTGAAGAGGTAATAGAAGGTGGTAAAAAGGTAAGGCATAAAGGTATTTATCTACTACCTAATTTATTTACCACGGGAGCATTGTTTAGTGGCTTTTATGCGATCGTTGTTAGTATGTCGGGTCAATTCGAGGCGGCAGCAATAGCGATTTTTGCGGCTATGATACTCGATGGCTTGGATGGGCGTGTAGCTAGGCTAACAAATACGACAAGTGCTTTTGGTTTACAGTACGACAGCTTGGCCGATATGGTGTCTTTTGGTGTGGCGCCAGCGATTGTTGCATTAAACTGGGGGCTGTTGTCCCTTGATAAATTAGCATGGGCTGCCTCTTTTGCTTATGTTGCTTGTGCCGCCTTGCGCCTAGCAAGGTTTAATACGCAAACAGAATTCACGGATAAACGATTCTTTGTGGGGTTGGCTAGTCCTGCAGCAGCGGCAGTGATCGCGGCAATAGTATGGCTGTGGCACGGTGTGGAGGTGACATCGGGGGCGGCAGTGCTCGTTGCGGTAGCGATGATTTTCTTAGGTTTAATGATGGTCTCTAACTTTAAATATAATAGTTTTAAAGGGATAGACTTTAAGGGGCGTGTGCCATTTATAGCTATGCTGGCGATTATCTTCTTCTTTGTGATTATAGCGAGTGACCCGCCAGCGATGTTGCTAACTATTGTTTTGCTCTATAGTTTGTCGGGGCCGGTGGTTTGGTTGCTAGATGTTGTTAAGCGACTAGCGAAGTAATTTTTTATTTTTGTATAAATAACGACCTGTTCAGGTCGTTATTCTTTTAAATCTTTTGGTGTATGTCGCGGTAGTTCGGTAGTCGCGAGATTAAATACACAAAATTCCCATAAATCTCACATTAGCTCTTGCGCGAATTGAATGTGTCCGTATAATGCGCGCCTCGCTTGTCGGTAACGACAGTGATGCAGGTTGTTGAGTTGGTTTTTTGTTCAATGGCTGGTGTGTTTGTGAGTGATTTGATGGTTTTTGAATCACTGATTAATTTCTTTAAACTTTAATGAAATT
>CBDDBR010000011.1:125000-1582500 GCA_965225895.1 Candidatus Endobugula sp. | reverse complement strand
ATATGGTCAAGCAATTAAGTGCACACGGTGGATGCCTTGGCAGTTAGAGGCGATGAAAGACGTAGGAGCCTGCGATAAGGTGAGGGGAGCCGGCAAACATGCTTTGATCCTCACATTTCTGAATGGGGAAACCCACCCGCTTGCGGGTATCATGCACTGAATACATAGGTGTATGAGGCGAACCCGGGGAACTGAAACATCTAAGTACCCGGAGGAAAAGAAATCAACCGAGATTCCCTTAGTAGCGGCGAGCGAAAGGGGACCAGCCGATTGATGATGTTGTTAGTAGAAGGCTCTGGAAAGTGCCGCGATAGAGGGTGATAGTCCCGTATACGAAAACGCATCATTGACACATTAAGTAGGGCGGAACACGTGTTATTCTGTCTGAAGATGGGGGGACCATCCTCCAAGGCTAAATACTCCTAACTGACCGATAGTGAACCAGTACCGTGAGGGAAAGGCGAAAAGAACCCCTGTGAGGGGAGTGAAATAGATCCTGAAACCGTGTGCGTACAAGCAGTAGGAGCAGACTTGTTCTGTGACTGCGTACCTTTTGTATAATGGGTCAGCGACTTATTGTTAGTGGCAAGGTTAACCGAATAGGGGAGCCGTAGAGAAATCGAGTCTTAATAGGGCGCGAGTCGCTAGCAATAGACCCGAAACCGGGCGATCTACCCATGGCCAGTGTGAAGGTTGAGTAACATCAACTGGAGGCGCGAACTCACGTATGTTGAAAAATGCGGAGATGAGCTGTGGGTCGGAGTGAAAGGCTAATCAAGCCCGGAGATAGCTGGTTCTCCCCGAAAACTATTTAGGTAGTGCGTCATGTCTTACCCTGGGGGGTAGAGCACTGTTTCGGCTAGGGGGTCATCCCGACTTACCAACCCGATGCAAACTCCGAATACCCAGGAGTACAATCATGGCAGACACACGGCGGGTGCTAACGTCCGTCGTGAAGAGGGAAACAACCCAGACCGCCAGCTAAGGTCCCAAATGTTAATTAAGTGGGAAACGATGTGGGAAGGCTTAGACAGCTAGGAGGTTGGCTTAGAAGCAGCCACCCTTTAAAGAAAGCGTAATAGCTCACTAGTCGAGTCGGCCTGCGCGGAAGATGTAACGGGGCTAAATTAGCAACCGAAGCTGCGGATGCACTTTGTGCATGGTAGGGGAGCGTTCTGTAAGCCGTTGAAGGTGAATTGAGAAGTTTGCTGGAGGTATCAGAAGTGCGAATGCTGACATGAGTAACGATAAGGGGAGTGAAAAACTCCCCCGCCGGAAGATCAAGGTTTCCTGTCCAACGTTAATCGGGACAGGGTTAGTCGGCCCCTAAGGCGAGGCAGAGATGCGTAGTCGATGGGAAACAGGTTAATATTCCTGTACTTTTTATTATTGCGATGGAGGGACGGAGTAGGCTAGGCCAGTGCGGCGTTGGTAGTCCGTACGAAAGCTCGTAGGCTGGAGACTTAGGTAAATCCGGGTTTCCTTAAGGCTGAGAGGTGATGACCAGTTCTTTTTTGAACTAGGTGGTTGATGCCATGCTTCCAAGAAAAGCTTCTAAGCTTCAGATAATAAAGAACCGTACTGTAAACCGACACAGGTGATCAGGTAGAGAATACCCAGGCGCTTGAGAGAACTCGGGTGAAGGAACTAGGCAAAATAGCACCGTAACTTCGGGAGAAGGTGCGCCGGTGTTGGTGACGAGACTTGCTCTCTAAGCTGATGCTGGCCGAAGTGACTAGGTGGCTGCGACTGTTTATTAAAAACATAGCACTCTGCAAACACGAAAGTGGACGTATAGGGTGTGACGCCTGCCCGGTGCCGGAAGGTTAATTGATGGGGTTAGCACTTGTGCGAAGCTCTTGATCGAAGCCCCGGTAAACGGCGGCCGTAACTATAACGGTCCTAAGGTAGCGAAATTCCTTGTCGGGTAAGTTCCGACCTGCACGAATGGCGTAACGATGGCCACGCTGTCTCCACCCGAGACTCAGTGAAATTGAAATCGCGGTTAAGATGCCGTGTACCCGCGGCTAGACGGAAAGACCCCGTGAACCTTTACTACAGCTTGACACTGAACTCTGAACCTATTTGTGTAGGATAGCTGGGAGGCTTTGAAACTGTGACGCCAGTCATAGTGGAGCCGACCTTGAAATACCAGCCTGGTATGTTTGGGGTTCTAACGTCGGTCCCTTATCGGGATTGCGGACAGTGTCTGGTGGGTAGTTTGACTGGGGCGGTCTCCTCCCAAAGAGTAACGGAGGAGCACGAAGGTACGCTAATCCTGGTCGGAAATCAGGAGTTTAGTGCAATGGCATAAGCGTGCTTGACTGCGAGACTGACAAGTCGAGCAGGTACGAAAGTAGGTCATAGTGATCCGGTGGTTCTGTATGGAAGGGCCATCGCTCAACGGATAAAAGGTACTCCGGGGATAACAGGCTGATACCGCCCAAGAGTTCACATCGACGGCGGTGTTTGGCACCTCGATGTCGGCTCATCACATCCTGGGGCTGAAGCCGGTCCCAAGGGTATGGCTGTTCGCCATTTAAAGTGGTACGCGAGCTGGGTTTAGAACGTCGTGAGACAGTTCGGTCCCTATCTGCCGTGGGCGTTGGAAAGTTGAGAAGAGCTGCTTCTAGTACGAGAGGACCGAAGTGGACGAACCTCTGGTGTTCCGGTTGTGATGCCAATCGCATTGCCGGGTAGCTATGTTCGGACGGGATAAGCGCTGAAAGCATCTAAGCGCGAAGCCTCCTTCAAGATTAGCTTTCCCTGATTCTTTAGAATCCTGTAGGGCCGTCGAAGACTACGACGTTGATAGGCTGGGTGTGGAAGCGTTGTAAAGCGTTGAGCTAACCAGTACTAATTGCCCGTGAGGCTTGACCATATAATTGAAATAATTAAGAACCTATGTTTTTTATTAGAGAAAATATGTAGAGAGTACGATAAGAAAATTGGATAGATATGCGATTATCCAGTGCATAACCAATAGAGAGTATTACGTAAACAACGAATAATATGAGTAACATCATATTGCTTGCATCTAATTTAGGTGGTGAGAGTGAATAAACCTCTGACTGCCAAACCAGTTTGCTTGACGACCATAGAGAATTGGAACCACCTGACCCCATACCGAACTCAGAAGTGAAACGATTCATCGCCGATGGTAGTGTGGGGCTTCCCCATGTGAGAGTAGGTCATCGTCAAGCTTTTATTTTAAGAAAGGGCT
The DNA here is from genome assembly GCA_965225895.1 of Candidatus Endobugula sp. Taxonomy (GTDB): domain Bacteria; phylum Pseudomonadota; class Gammaproteobacteria; order Pseudomonadales; family Cellvibrionaceae; genus Endobugula. The sequence continues at coordinate 1,579,277 of CBDDBR010000011.1, read as the reverse complement.
ATCCTAACGGATAGCCCTTTTTTTATGGGTGGGATTTATGGTTGAAATTTATAGGGGGATGGGGAGAATATTGTATGTGCTTCTTAGAGAGTGCTTTGATTGGATTCTGAGATGTTATTTGCTAGTTGATTCACATAAGGACTATTGTACGTAGAATAATCTATTGTCATACTACAGTTGTTGAAAAATGAGAGGGTAGCCTTGGTATTATTTGCTATGTTGACTATTTAGCTAAATGCACCATGGTTAAAAAATTGGAAGTTAAAATGCATAATGGATTGTTGGGATAAGGATTATGAGTTGTTCTATTTGTGGTGAGGCGATAAAACCTTTATATAAGAATATTCAAGATTATACATTTGGTGTTCAAGGGAAGTGGAATTATGTTGAATGTATTAATCAAAAATGTAAGGCGATTCAATTAAACCCTATTCCATCTGAGAGTTTAATTAAAACATTTTATAAAAATTATTATACCCAGAGTGCAGTTAAAAAATCACCTGTAGTTCAGCAAAGATTTGTTAACGATAAAAAGAAATTGTTAAAAGTGATTCTTAGTAAGATGTTTTTTTGGAGAGCACATCAGTACCTGAGTGATCTTAGATATTTATCTAGCCGCAAAAAAACTGGGAAGTTGTTAGACGTTGGATGCGGCAATGGCATGTTTTTGAAAGAAGCTAAGGACCATGGTTGGGAGGTTCAGGGGTGTGATTATGATAGCGCTGCAGTTGAGGTTGCTAAAACAGCGTTTGATGTGAAAGTTGATGTTGGCGATTTGCAATCTATAAAATATGCAAATAATAGTTTTGATGCAGTTACCTTAAGCAATGTTATTGAACATTTAAACAATCCCTTATCTTTAATGGAGGAAGCATATAGGATTTTGAATGATGGGGGGCGTTTTGTTTCAATTTCACCAAACCCTAACAGTATATTACATAAACGCTATAGGCAATTTTGGAGGGGGCTTGAACCTCCAAGGCATCTTATACTACTCCCTCATCAAACGCTTAAAAATCTTGCTAAACAGGCTGGTTTTAAAAGCGTGTTCTCTTTTACTAGTGGAGCAGGTATGGAACTCTCCGAAAAAGCGTCACAAGAAATTGTTCACAAAGCTAATGCCACTGATGTTGATACTAAAAATTTATCAAAATCTTTAATTTCATTTCTTAAATTGGCTTCATTATTAGGTTTCGCTACAGGTGAATTTTGTGTGGTAATTGCAGATAAGTAGTTTATAAAAAATACTATAGGCGTGTATTGCTTAATGACTTTTATTTTTATATATCATTGAGAGCTATACAATTGAGTCTAGATAAGTTGAATATAGAGATACTTTAACCTAACAAATAGTCGATAAAATCATATTGTACTTTTATTCTATTCATCCTACCTTCTGCTCTATCTAGGAGCATGGCACCTTCTAGGCTAGAGATGATGATTTTTGCAAGTTCTCTGGATGTATGTGGTATCTCTCTTTGAGAACTATGCGACTCTAATAATAGACATAGCCATTCTTCTGTTTCTGTAAAAAAAGCACTCAATAATTGTTTATTTGTATCATTAAGGTGATTAACCTCTGCGGCTAACATACCGCATAAACACATGCGCTCTTCATCAATGAGTGTTTCAAAAATATGAATAAATTGTTTTAGTTGTTCTTTGGGTGTTTTTTTACTGTTGCTTATATTTGCGAGAGTTTCTAAAAAATCTTCGGTATATTTTTTAATTAACGCTTGTGCTAGATCAGATTTTTCTGGAAAGTAATAATGTACACTAGAGGATTTTACACCTACCTCATCTGCTAAGGTACGAAAACTCAAACTATTAAATCCACCATATTGAATAGCTTTAGTAGCAGCGTTTTCTAATTGGTCTCGCTTTTTAGTCATGATGAGTCATCTGGTCTATTAATGAATAGTGGGATGTAATATAGCATGACTCGTTATTGTAGAGTAGGCGTGCGTGTTTAGAATCTGTTTAACATTACGGCTTAGATATACTAAGCCGTAATGCAATTTTACCCTGCAATACTTGCTCGTTTAGATACTCGATCGAACCATGCTTGCAAATGGGTATACTCTTGAGGAATGGGTACTTTAATAAAATTTGTAAAATTGACACCTGCATAAAGCGTAATATCGGCTACTGAAAAATTGTCACCTGCAACATATGACATTGTTTCAAGTACGCGATTAAAATAACCTAAGCCATCTAATGCTTTTTCTTTTTGCTTTTCACCCCAGCATTGGTTTTGATAAATTTCAATGTCTGGTCCTAAGCCATCAGTTGCGTGATGAAAGTAAGCAACTATCGCATCCAGTACATTGCTTTCTGCACGACGTTGCATCATATGAATAATTGCACGCTCCTGTGCGGATGTGCCTGTTAGGGAAATGCCTGCATATGTATGGTCAATATATTCGGTAATTGCGGTACATTCTGAGATACAAGTCCCACAATCTAATTCCAATACAGGTACTGCCGCATTGGGGTTTTTGGCTAAAAACTCAGGTTGTCTGTGTTCACCACCAAGAACATCAACGGGTATAAATTTTACTTGATCAATAACGCCTTTTTCTGCCAGCGCAATACGAATACGTGCTGGATTTGGAAAGCCTTCAATATCATAAATTTTCATCATTATTTCTCTTCTCAATGGTTAGTTATAATAAATTATCTATCGATAGATAGGTTATGTGTATTTATTATATTTGTCAATCATATGTTTTTGTTAATGATTTTATGGAATGTGTTAATGACGTTATAGTTGGCGTGCTTTGCGGGAGTATTGAAGATAGAAAAGGATGGTAGAAAGTATGGGTAGGTTAATCTAAGGCGATGATGTTGTTAATATATGATCATCGCCTTAATATAGTTTCTTATTCCATCAGATGTGTACCATGGGTGAGCGCAGCACCTGCACGTAAAGCAACGGCAATAAAGGTGGCTTCTGCCATTTCTTCCTCTGTGGCGCCTGCTTCAATCGCTGCCTTACGGTGTACTTCTAGGCAATAGCCACATTGGGTGGTTAATGCAACGGCAAGTGCAATTAATTCTTTGTTTTTCTTTGAGATAGCGCCTTCAGCAAGTGCTGCTTTATCTAGAGCCTCAAAGCCTTTCATCGCTTCTGGGGCGGCGTTCGCAAGTTTTGATATTTTTTGTAAGTTATTTAAATCAAACATGGTAAATCTCCAATCAAGAGTCAGTGGAAGGGGAATATACAGATTGTAATTATATCTATGTATCTGTAGGTAGATGCTATCAGAGGATGAGATGTAAAAACAAGAGATATTTATTGTGCGTAATGTCGGTCATTTGTTGGGTTGAAAATAGCGTCAGTATTTTAAGTGTTGTATCACGCTTTTTTATTTGTAGGATATGGCTTACATCTATTTAGGTGAATGATTACATACCTTTCATTATTAATTTGTCAGTATGGCGTTACAGGGATGTTCACAGGATGTGAAAAATAGCCAAGGTTGGCATATAGGGAATAGGATTATTCCGTAGCACTACATGGATCGTGGTGTTTAAAGCCCAACCCGTATTCTATGGGTTGGGCTTTTTTATTTTAGCTAGCTAAGGTTTGCTCATTATATGCAATGGACTGGTTAAGGCATGTGAGTATGGCGTTTAAGTTAGCGCTTATCGTGTCATTATCTTTTGAGATGCCATTGTACCGTTGGCCATTAATTTTTGCTTGTACGTAGGCAACTGCACTTGCGTCAGACCCTGATTCTATTGCATGTTGATCATAATGGGTGATTTCTATATGACAGTGAAAATGCTGTTCTAAAGCCTTACAAAATGCAGACAAAGCACCATCACCTTCACCACTAATATTTGTGATCGCGCCTTTCTCTACCAGTGTTACATGTATGCTTTCAGTGTTTTTTTGTCGTTCTAACCTGTAATCTTGTAGTTGCTGCTCATCTTGTTGAGCAAAAAATGTGTTGTTAACAATATCCCAGATTTTTTCTGGAGTGACTTCTGTAGATTCACTCTCACTATAGGCTTGTACCGCACGGCTGGCCTCTATTTGTAACCAGCGTGGCAAGCTTAAATCATAGTGACTTTCTAAAATATAAGCCACGCCCCCTTTACCTGATTGACTATTGACCCGAATGACCGATTGGTAGTCACGACCAATATCGGCGGGATTAATGGGTAAATAAGCCACGTCCCAAGGTTGATCTGGTTCCTGTTGGGCAAGGCATTTACGAATAGCATCTTGATGGCTACCCGAAAAAGCAGTGTATACTAACTCGCCTAACCAGGGGTGTCTTGGATGAGTGCTAATTTGTGTGCACTCACTTACTGTATTGGTGATTTCATCGGCATTGGATAAGTCTAACTGGGGATCAATACCTTGGCTGTATAAATTCATTGCCATGGTGATAATATCCATATTGCCCGTACGTTCGCCATTACCCATTAAGGTTCCTTCAATTCTATCTGCACCAGCTAATACGCCTAATTCAGCGGCAGCTACGCCACAACCTCTATCATTATGAGTATGTAAACTGACAATGACTGATTCACGTTGGTGTACATTTTCACAAAAAGTTTCAACTTGATCTGCAAATACATTAGGTGTACTGCACTCAACCGTAGCAGGTAAGTTAATAATCACTTTATTTGTGGGTGAAGGCTGCCAAATATCAATAACGGCATTGCAAACATCAATAGAAAAATCAATTTCAGTACTTGAAAAGCTCTCAGGTGAATATTCAAATGACCATGCGGTATCAGGGTATTTTGTAGATTCCTCTAATACTTTTTGTGCACCGTGGCGAGCTATTTCGATAATGCCATCTTTATCAAGGTGAAAGACTTTATTTCTCTGCACAGGCGATGTGGAATTATACACGTGAATAATCGCCTGCTTAGCACCAACTAATGCCTCATACGTACGTTCAATTAATGGGTCACGGGCTTGTGTTAATGCTTGTATGGTGACGTCGTGAGGTATTTGATCTTCTTCAATTAACCAGCGACAAAAATCAAAATCGGGTTGTGATGCAGATGGAAACCCAATTTCTATATGCTTGAAACCAAGCTTTATAAGTAACGCCCACATTTTTTGTTTTTGGGCAACATTCATGGGTTCAATGAGTGCTTGATTACCATCACGCAAATCAACAGCACACCATAGCGGTGCATGATTAATGGTTTTTGAAGGCCATTGTCTGTTGGGTTTATTGATCACAGGCGAAGGGCGATACTTGGTGTGATCAAATGATGCTGTTTGTAATGTTGATGGTTTCATAATAAAGCTAGCTCAGGTTGATAACGTTGTAGTTCGAGTTGCACTCTTACGTGCAATGTATTGAATCATCTGTATTTTATGCTTTGTGGGCATGTGTATAAGACCCTCTTTTTGGGAGAATCCTGCATTGTTATAGCGATAAGCCATAGATAATGTAGATGATCTATATAAGTTATTTTAGTCTCTAACTGAGGGTTTTATATTGCTTTTTTTCTGATAAATAGGTTTTTTTTGATTTTAAAATCTAATATTTTTGTTTTTATTAGCTGTTTGTTGCTGTATATTTGTTTTTGTTAATATGAATGCGTAGCGTGAGATAAAACATGATAGTAGATCGAATAGATAAACATATATTAGTTGAGTTACAGCGTAATGGGTCTATTAGTAATTTAGAGCTAGCCGATAAGGTTGGCCTCTCGGCATCACCTTGTTCGCGTCGTGTAAAAGCACTGGAAGATGCTGGTCTTATTCATAAGACCGTTACCTTATTAGATGAAAAAAAACTGGGTTTAACACTGACAGCCATTATTAGTATTAGTATGGATCGCCACACGCCAGAGCGCTTTGAAACATTTGAACGTGCGGTTGCGAGTTACCCTGAGGTGCAAGAATGTTTACTTATCACAGGCTCTACCGCAGATTACCAATTAAAAGTTGTAGTCGTTGATATGGAAGCCTACCAAGCCTTTTTATTAGGTAAGTTGACAAAAATAGAGGGGGTGACAGGCGTGCATTCGAGCTTTGTTATGCGAAAAGTCGTTGATAGCACCGCGCTGCCATTGGAGCACCTATAAGACAGCACCTATAAATGGGCACTCCAATTGATACACGATTATTGTTGAAGCCAATCAATAAATTCTTGTTGCGCTGCAGGTGAAGCCTGTTGGTAAAGCTCAATTAAGGTTCTTGAACTAATGCCATATACTTTTTGAGGTTGAGCAGGCGCAGCAGATGCATTTTTTTGTACAACAGCTTTAGTAGAAATTTTTCTTGGTGTTACAGGCGCAGGCAATGCGCTCGCAGTTACGCTTTTTTCTACAGTGTAACGTGGCTTTGTTGACAGCGAGGGTAGAGCGGCTAATTCATTTTTTGAATTAAATATATTTAACTCTTGTTCATAATCGCGGTTGATTTGCAGCCCACCTTTTTTTAAAGGTGATATTTTTATATCAATCGTGTTTCCTGCTGTATCAGTGATTGTCCATGTGGGGTTTCGGTTAAACCGTTTAATATCTCCAGTACGTTTAAATGTAGGTGTAGATAAGGTGAGTTTTTGATCAGTACCGTTAAACACTATGACAAAAACATCGGTTGTTTCAAACTCATCATTACCACTTAATTTTTCTATAATAGTGGTGTAATTAAATACAATCTGGTGTGTACCATCTTGCAGTGTTAGGGTATTGTTTTTAATAAGATCATCTCTATCTTCAACAGAGCGGCCATTAAGTGCTAGCAAATCTGCGTCTTCGGGTAAAACCAAAGCAATATCTGCAAAAATGCACGGGCTAATAATGAGTAAAAACCCAGTTAAAAAGCCTAAAAATTGTGTTTTTAATGGAGTGTATGGCATTGTTATATAATCTCAAATTGTCGATAGATGGTTGTAATTGGTGGTTAGTTAAATAAAAAGAAAGCCAGCTAAAAAGCTGGCTTATGTCTTCATATAAAATATTGGGGGCAATATTTTATATTTATTACTTAAAATTTAACACGCATACCCGCTAAGAAGCCTACGTCACCGCCGTTATCTGCGTCGCTGTCTTGTACTTCAGCAAATACACTTACCTTCTTCGCTTTAGGGAACTTGTATACCACATTAGCATACCAGCTATCATCAACAGTGTCGGCACGGTTTGATTGGTTAGTGATACCTAAACCTAATTTTGTTGAGTTTGCAATTGGAAATTTAACCCAAGCGTTAGTCACTTTTAAATCAACAAGATCTGGGTCACTACGCTTGTCATCTAATTTACTGTAGTCAACTGCAAATTCAGCACCAGCGATTTCAGATGAAATGCTGATACCATAACCTGTAGAGTCATCAGCATTTGCGTCTTCTTGATAAGACTGACCAGCAAGACCTAATACTAAGTTAGAGGCAACTTCAATCGCGACGAAAATGTCAGTTGACGATGCTTCAGTATTACGACTAGATTCACCAAAATCGTGAGAAATAACAACTTCAACATTACCAGCTTCAAATGCGGCTAATAATACATCTGAACCACCAACGGCATCAGCAGCATCAAATGCTGATTCAGGGCCAAGATGCTCAATACCAATTTCAGTTGCGAATTCGTCTGTTGCGTAATCCATACGACCTAACTGAACAGTAAAGTTTTCACCGTCAAAACCTACAAATGTTTCTTCAGCTTCTACATCGCCACCTACATCTTTACCTGTGTCGATGTGAGTTTCAGCAAATGCAGTGTAGCCATTGCCGATGTCGTAGCTGAAACGGTTTTTTAATTCAGAATCGTCAAAATCAACATGTACGTCTTCATCTATGCCTGCACGTTGGCGAAGTTGTACTTGAATATCGCCTTTAAGGTCGTATTTAAAGCCTTTTTTGGTTTCTAAAATAGTAACCGCGTTTACAGCACTAGACATAGAAGCCAAGCTAATCGCTAAGGCAAGTGATAATTTTTTCATTGGTAAACCCCTAATGTTTAATTGTTAAGCGCTAATGATAATGATAATACTTATCATTGGCAATAAATATTTGAACTTTTTGTTTTAATGATTGTCGGTGAACCGTATTGGTTGCCAAGCAATCTGCCCTGTCTCGTTGCTGTAAAGATGCAATGTGTTAGGTCTTGTTGCCTATAGCGATCTTTTTCAGCGGGGCTACTGTAAGGAATTTTTGTTACAGAATTGTGAATAGATGTTTTTATTGGAAAATAAAGTGAGGAGTCTAAAGGGAATAGTCTAAATGAAAGTGGGGTAACGTATAGTGTGTGAATAGCGGTTTAAGCAGCCGATGCTGGGTGGCTGCTTAAACCTAGATGATGATTGAGGCCTTTACATTTTTCCGATAGAGAAAAATAAGGTTTCGCCTGAGCTATCATCTACGCCGTCGTTATCGGTAACGGCATATCCCTTTCCATTGGCGTCGATAGCAAAGCCTTCGATTTTATCGGTAACATACCCATTGAGTGCTTTTAGCTCAGGCATAAAGTCGTGAACAAGCTTTTTCTTAACGACAGGTAGTGTAGAACCTAATTTTGCAGGTTTAAGTTCTGACTGAGCTACACGGTATAAACGTTTAATTTTAGCGTTGTTACCAATTTGGTTGTCACGCTCAATAATGTAAACGTAGTCACCGTGAGCCGTAATTTCAGATAAACCCACCCAGCCTTTTTCTGTAGACTCTAGTGGATAGTGAACCGCACCCCATGATTTTTCTTTGGTGTTGTAGGCAACGAGTTTGACTAAGCCTTTAGGGTCGTCTTTCCACTCACGCTGAATAGCAATCCACAAGGTCTTGCCGATGCGAGTAATCCCTTCGGCACCAAAACGTTTCTCGTTCACTAATAACTCTGATGGTAAAGAGAATTCGCTTTTCTTTTTGTCAATCTTACCTTTTGCGTTTACATGGTATAGCGCGTGAGGCGTTAATTTCTTGGTTTTGCCTTCAGAAGCAATCCAAAAACCGCCTTTACCATCAGTGGTGATACCTTCCATATCTAGCTTCTGAGCAGGCATACCATCACGAGTAATGGGTGTTGCTTTAATGATTTTTGCCGGTGTTTGGTTGGCATCAATAGTGAAGATGGTCGGTTGGCTACGATAGTAGCTGTCATTAACCGCATACATAATGCCAGGCTTTTCTTCATCAGCAACCATGCCTGATAGTGCGCCCCAACCAATCGGTGCTCCATCGTTCATAAGCGATTCGATTTGCGGGTAGTTAATGCCCTTGTTGCCTAATTCATACATCATAATATGTGAACGCGGGCCTTTATCTTCGATAAGGTCTTTTTCGTTCGCTACGGCGATTAGGTTGCGACTAGGAATAGCGATAGCGCCTTCTGGAGCAATGCCTGCGGGTAGTAGCTGTACAAACTCAGGTTTGTTGCCATTTTCCTTATAAGTGTCTTTATAAACGCCAACCACACCTGAACGCTCGGCTAATACAAAGATATAGGTGTCTTTACCAAAAGTGGCCACTTCTAGGCCTTCGGGCTCCGTTCCTTTTTTGCCTGAACGTTTTTCTGGGTAGTGACCCGCGGTTGCGATACGGTGTTCTAAATCTAAACCTGATTCAAACAACACATCGCCTTTTTTATTGAAAATTGTAAAACCACGAGAGCCGCCCTCATAGTCGCCTTCGTTAGCAGTGACAAAACGATCATTGTCTAGCCATTGAACCGCATCAGGTTCACGGCGGCGATCTTTTTGTGTTTTGTTAAAGGTTAATGCGCCGTCACGTTTTGTATCAGCATTGACTAGATCAACAGTACCTGCTGAGAAGTGGTTGATAACTTTCCCTGTTTTTGCGTTAACAACGGCAATATGGTTATTTTCTTGAAGTGTAATAACGATTTCGTTGTTGTTATTGAAATCAACAAATTCTGGTTCAGGGTCTGAGGGTGCAATATTTGCTAGGCCTGTGAGGTCAACCATGGTTTTTTTATGACACACAGGTTTTCCCTTTTTGAGAGGGATAATAACAAGATTACCCGCGGGCAACTGAGGTAATACGCCATCATTTAAATCTTCGTCACGTTCGTTTTCAATGGCGATGGCTACATACTTTTTATCGCGAGATACAGCCACGGAGTCAGGTTGTCCGCCAAGGTCGCAACGAGAAATAATTTTTTGCTTGGCAAGATCTACGGTAGCTAATGTGCCACTAGGCGCGGTGTAACTTGATGAAGTATTAACACCCGCGAGTACGTAGCGGTTTGTGACAGATACAGAGGTCGGTTCGCCATCAAGTGCCAAAAAGCCTGCTGCTTTAGGGGCAGAAGCGTTGCTAATATCTACAAAGCCAATACCACCAAGAGGGCTATCAGAATAGATGAGTGTTTTTCCATCATGGCTTGCGGTAATAATTTCTGCGGATGTTTCTGTTTGGTAATCTTTGCCCGCCATAGCGAGGTTATTTGCTGTTGTCCATGTCGATACACGTTGAAATGTATCTGCATGGGTATAACTAGCGGCCATTAGAGTAATCAATGGCAACACGCTGGTAATAAGTGTAGTCTTCATAGCTTTCATGCCTTTTTAAAGTCTTAAATAAAAATGAATGCGTATAATGCCGCCATAATATGACAGTTAAATGGCAGTAAAATAGGAACATATTTGCCGTGCATCGTATGCTGTTATTTCAACCTCGGTCTATGTCTTACGGGAGTAATCAGTTGATAGAATATTCATTACTTAACGAAAATGATTGGCTTATTGTTGTTTCAGAGCAATCAGTGATTGATGGCCATGGTATTCACAATGGCTTTGTTGTGGTCTCTCATGTGACGCATAGCTTACAGCAATATTTACAGCGTGTGCCGTTGTTTTATGTGGGTGATTATCAACAAGGGCAGTGTTATGTTGTTGATATTACCTCGGTTATTGATCATGTAATGCGAGAATCATGTGTACATTTTCGGCAGATTATGGGGAGTATTCCTGTATTAGATTCACGCTTAGTGAGTAGAGGTTTACAGCTTATTACGTGGAATCGACAACATCAATTTTGCGGGCAATGCGGAGAGAAAAATACCTATTGTGTGCAAGAGCAATCCCTTAATTGTGAGGCTTGCGGACTATCAAACTACCCACGTATTTCACCGTGTATGATGTGTTTAGTCACAAAGGGAGATTATTGTTTATTGGCTCACCATCAGCGCCATAAAGAAGGTATGTATTCAACCTTGGCAGGTTTTGTAGAAGCTGGAGAGAGTGTTGAGCAAACGGTGCATCGAGAAGTCATGGAAGAGGTGGGTTTACACGTTGATTCGTTATCGTATTTTACGACACAGGCATGGCCTTTTCCTCACCAATTAATGATTGGTTATTTTGCAGAATATGCCTCGGGCGATATTTGTATTGATGATAATGAAATCGCAGATGCCCAATGGTTTCATTATACCGCGTTGCCAGAAATACCCCCCGCAAATACATTATCTGGCATGATGATTGATGCGTTTATCCAGCAGCGCAGACAACAATCACGGTGATGGTATTGCGAGAGTGTATGTTGTTAGCATGTTTTTGCGTTAATACTTAAAGGCGACTCGGCGAGTTTTTGCGTGGGCGCACATAGCATGTTTAATTTATCCATGATGAAAAAGGTATAATCTAGGCCAGCAAATTGTGCCTTAATATCTTCAATATTTACTTTCCAGTATTCAATCCAGCACCACGGAAGGTGTTGTTCAATAGTGTGGCGGCTACCTTTTAAAGCATCAATTTCCATTCCCTCTACATCTATTTTAAAAAAATCTAAGCGTGGTAAATTCAGCGAATCAATACTGATAATATCAACGAGACTACTCTTTTTATCTTTTTCTGTATTTTCAGGGAGTGATTGGTCATTAACTAAGCTAAACATGCCAAAGTCTTGAGGTTGTTGATAGTTAGGCGTATCTATATGAATACTGCCAGCTTTAGAACCAACAGCTTGGTTGTGAATAATAAGGTTTTCTAAATCATTCAGCGCAGCAGCACCACAAAGTGCATAAGACATCATGCGTTGCGCCTCAAAAGCATATACGGTTCCACCTTTTGGGCGAACAAGATGAGCAAGGGGTATTGATACTAAGCCTATATTTGCACCCGCATCAACAATGACACTTTTGTCGGGTAAGGTATTAACAATAGAGAGAATCTTATTTAGCTCCTCTTGAATATGAGGCCTCCCAGTTTTAATTAATACATCGGCTTGATAGGCGCAGTGACGATTAACAATAAATGGGCCGTATTCAGATTCAATGGTTGTAAAATTATTAACTTTAATGGCGGTGTCTCCAGTATAGTTTTATTGATGAGTAGATAGCATTTATAACTTGATGGTAAGTGGCTGGTGATAGTTCGTTTGAATGCCTTGTTAGGCAATTATCACTAAAGAAAGTACGATAATAAAACAGATGGATGTTCCAATCTTTAAATGCCTTTTTATTTTTCTATAAGCGGGCTCACCAGTTTTTACTCTTGTCCATTCTTGTTTTAGTATTTTCTGAGAATGTGACGTGATTTTTGTGTGTAACTCTTTAATTTTTTTATGTTGAGACAAACCGTTAGCGTCTGCGGCTAAATCATCAAGAGTCTTGAGGCATAAAATAAAGTCACTATGCTCATCAGGATTCAACCTAAGTGATATTTGAGTAAATAACGAGTGTAATTTTTGCAATGACTCAGCTGCACTTTTTGCAAATTGCCCCATGCTCTCATTTGTGTATTGATTATGAAGCCAAATTGCATGTATCTGTGCAAAATAGCCTAGATAATTGGATACATCACTTCTTAAGGAGTTTATCCACTCCTGTCTGAACTCAGATGTTTTTTGATCTTTAGCTATAACTAAATTGATAAATGTAATAAGTCCAGTAATGATAGCCGCAACTACGGCTCCCAGACCTATAAAAATTGTAGCTGGAATATCATTCATAAAAATGGCCTAACAAGCATTGAATAGCTATTCTTGTGGCAAAAAGCCATCAATGGATAAATAACGTTCGCCAGTGTCATAGTTAAATCCTAATACTTGCGGATTATTCGGCAGTAGTGGGAGTACTTGTTGGATAGCGGCGAGAGTTGCACCTGAAGAAATACCTACTAGCATTCCTTCTTCTAGCGCACAGCGTCGAGCCATATTTTTTGCATCGTCGCCATCTATTTTAATCACACCATCTAATAACTCAGTGTCCAAGTTTTTAGGAATAAACCCTGCGCCAATACCTTGAATGGGGTGAGGGCTGGGGCTGCCACCTGAAATAACGGGTGATGCCTCAGGCTCTACAGCAAATACTTTTAGTTTTGGCCATGCTTGCTTTAACACGCGTGCGCAGGCGGTAATGTGTCCACCTGTTCCCACGCCAGTGACTATTGCGTCTAAACCATCAGGAAAGTCGGCAAGAATTTCTTGTGCGGTATTTGCAACATGTACGTCAATATTGGCTGGATTTTCAAATTGTTGTGGCATCCATGTATTGGGCGTGTTTTCTACCATTTCTTTGGCTTTGGCAATGGCGCCTCCCATCCCTTTTTCTTTAGGGGTTAATTCAAATGTAGCACCGTAAGCTAACATGAGTCGTCGGCGTTCTATCGACATGCTCTCGGGCATCACTAATATGAGTTGATAACCCTTTACGGCAGCGACCATTGCTAATCCTACTCCCGTATTACCTGATGTGGGTTCAATAATAGTGGCGCCAGCTTGTAAAGAACCGTCTTTTTCTGCGGCTTCGATCATGGCCAAAGCAATACGATCTTTAATCGAGCCACCAGGATTACTGCGCTCACTTTTAATCCAAACAGAGGCATCGGCATCAAATAAACGCTGAGTTTTAATGTGAGGGGTGTTGCCAATGGTATCTAAAATCGTATTCGCTTTCATAATGGGTACCTAGTTTTATCGTGTTATATGGTCTATGTATCACTTGCCTGTAGGGTGTTGCTAATACATTAATAATCCATCATAAAATAAAATAGGTTTATATACTATTCACCATTGTAGCTAATAGGTTTCTTTTTATTGGGGCTTATGCGGTGGCTATTTCTTTATGATGTTTGAGTTTTAATGATTGATAGTATTCATCTGCACTGGCGACTGTATTAATCAAGGCGTTAATGTTTAGTTTGTTAAGCTCTTCTTCTATCTCATGGATAGAGGCATAAAAATATTCTTTTCTATGATTTACTTTATTGACACGTTTATGACTGAATATATTATGTAATGTTGTTTCTAGTTGTGGTGCATCATCAGATTCTATTAAAGCATGTACGTCAAATGTAAATGGAACACTGGCATCACCTAATTCTTTTACACGATCCATTGGCTCCATTCGACGAGTCATTCCTATCTTTAAAATGTCTTTGCCGAAACTACCAATATTTGAAATGATATAGACATGCCCTTGTTTAGTTTCTTGCGCTCGACTTTTGGCGCGTTCAAATTTTTGATGCGCTTCTGCCAATTCAGTTTTTAGACGATCAAGTTCTTCTTGAAATACAGCTCGTTCAGCATCAGATTTTTCTAGCATGGCCTGTTCTATTTCTGCAATGGCATTATTTTTAATTTGCTCTTCTTTGGCGGCTTCTTTTTGTATTTTTTCAGCTTCTTGCCGTGCTTTTTTCTCTTCTCGTTCTTGTTCTCTGAGTTCTTTTTGTTTCTCTTTTGCTAATTGTTTTGCTTTTTGAAAGTGAATCTCAATTTCTAGTCTTTCACCTAATAATTCTTTAAATTCTTTATTAATATAGGCTCTACTGTCGATACATTTTATGAGTGCTTCAGTTGCGATAATGGACTCTGCTAGTTTTTCCAGCCCTTGGTGGCCATTATTGGCTGTGGTTTTGGAACATAACATTTCGACTGTTGTGAGTAGTAAAGCGCCAGCCATATCTGCTTTGGCTGCAATGGATACAAACCGTGTAATGTTAACGTCTGCATTACTGCCTTTAACGCCATCAATGGCATTGATAGCAAGTTTTTTGAGTTGTGATTTCACTCGCTTTCTATCTTCTTGATAACTTTGGCTCGATAATAAATCGTCTTCGGTGAGCAGTTCAATATTGGCTGCGTAAAGGCAGCTTTTGTCGGTAATATTTTCGATGATTGCACGAGACTGTTTTAAGCGGGAGGTGATTTCTTTATCTGTGGCTTTTAGGCGGTTGATACGTTCATTTGCATTGTTGATTAATGTTTCAGATTCTATGCTGGCATCTTGAACAAGAGTTGTTGCCTCTGCTTTGGCTTCATCTAAAATAGATTGGCGATTTTGATATGTGAATATAATGGCTCCTGCGCCTACGATAAACAATAAAATACTAAAACCATCCATTTTAAATACCCCTTAAGTATATGATTGGGGGATATTACTGCATGTTACGTATGCTTAGGTCTTAATGATTAAATAGGCGCCATCATTTTTACGTTATGTACATCGTTATGTATTGTTACTTACTTTATCTGCAATCCCCATACTTTCCATATAACGAAAAGGGCCACCTAAAAAAGGTGGAAAGCCAATGCCAAATATTGCGCCTATATCACCATCTCGTGTGTTATTGATAATGTTGTCTTGTAAACATAATTGCGCTTCGTGAAGTAGGGGATACAAGCAGCGTTTTACAATCGTTGCGTCATCCATCTCAATATGATGGTGAATATTAAGATCGGTATACACACTTTCATCAATTCCTTTGTGCTTGCTGTTGTCATATCGATAAAAGCCTTTATTGGCCTTTTTGCCTAAGCGCCCGTGATCAAGTAGGGTCTGTTGTATTCCACAACTTTTCATGCGTTCGCCAAATGCGGCTTCTAATACAGGGGTGATTTTACTGCCTATATCAATACCCACTTCATCCAGTAATTTTATGGGGCCAACAGGAAACCCAAAGGCCACCAACGCGTTATCTATTGTATCAAAGGGCACACCTTCGACACCTAGTTGTAAAGCGGCATTGATGTACGGAGCAAGAATTCTGTTGACATAAAATCCCGCACCGTCATTGACAACAATAACGGTTTTACCTTGTTGACGACCAAACTGTACCGCGGTTGCAATCGTTTGATCTGATACTTGAGGGTGTTTGATAATTTCAAGCAATGGCATTTTTTCTACGGGCGAAAAGTAATGCATGCCAATCACGTTTTCGGGGTGCTTGGCTTTAGCGGCGATAGTACTAATAGGGATCGACGAGGTGTTGCTGGCAAAAATAATATTTTCATTATTTAAGGCTTCAATATCGTTAAGTATTTTGTGTTTACTATTGATATCTTCAAACACCGCTTCAATCACTAAATCACATTGATAAAACCCTTGATCGTCTTTTCCGCTAGACAGATGATTTATTTTTCTCTTAGCATGTTCTAACGATAAAATATTACGTTTGACTCGGGTGTTATAGTATTGCTGAACATGACGATGCACATACAGTAAACCCGTATCATGAATATCTTTTATGCGTACGCTCACATTGGCTTTGTCTATAGAGACGGTAGCAATGCCTGCTCCCATCAGTCCGCCACCGATAATACCAACACGATCAATGGTGTTGGGGGTGATATTTGCGGTGATAAATGTGTCTTTTTTTAACTGGGTTGTAGCAAAATACAGATGGATTAGTTGTTTAGCTTGAGGTGTCATTGCTAATTCCCCAAAGCGTTTGGCTTCATACTGTAAGGCTGTTTTTAGGGGCTTATGCAAACCGTGTGCTACCACATCTAATATAGCCAGAGGTGCAGGGTAGAGACCTTGAGTTTTTTTTAGTACCTGTTTTTTGGCTTGATAAATAATGTAATGGCTCAGCACAGGCCATGACATTATTTTTTTGGTAATACGTTGTGCGATTGTTTTTTTATTTTTTTTGTTGCCATGCCGAATGATATGCTTTGCTGCTTTTTTTGCGGCATCAAGTAATATGCTGCAAGGAGCTATTTCGTCGATCATGCCTAAACGTAAAGCGCGCTTGGCATTCAGTTGTTTGCCAGTAAGCATGAGGTCTAATGCGGCGGGCAAACTAATTAACCGTGACAATATTGTTGTGCCTGTTGCTCCTGGTAATAAGCCTAACATGACTTCGGGTAAGCCAATTTTTGTTGTAGTGTCATTCGTGGCAATACGATAATGACAAGCCAGTGATAGTTCATAGCCTGCGCCTAAACATACGCCATTAATAGCGGCGATAAACGGTTTTTTACTGTGAGAAATAGACTGTAATAATGTATGTGCACGATGCACAATATCAGTGGCTTCGGCTGCTGTTTGTGTTTGTTGCAGCATATGAATATCGGCACCCGCAATAAAGCAATCGGGTTTTGCGCTGATAAAAATGACTGCTTTAATGTCAGCGTTATGTTTAATATCTTCTGTGATGTCGAAAAACTCTTGCATCACTTGTTGGTTAAGCACGTTCATTGTATCGGCATTGGCATTAATGGTAATGGTGAGTATGCCGTCACTATCGCATTCAGTATGCAGTGTTTTAGGATTCATATTTTCAATACCCATTACTTATTCTGACTCAAGAATCATTGCAGCGCCAATACCACCCGCAGCGCAAGCCGTAGTAAGAGCAATACCGCCACCACGACGTTTTAGTTCGTACAGTGTTTGCGTAATAATACGTCCACCCGTTGCAGCAAAGGGATGACCGTAGGCCAGAGATCCTCCCATTACATTAAATGTATCCATATCAATATCGCCCAATGCTTTTTTACGGTGTAAAAAAGTGGCTGCATATTCTTTAGATGAAAACGCTGTAATATTTGCCAGCGTTTGTGCGGCAAAGGCTTCGTGCATATCAATTAACGTAAGATCACTTAATTGCATTCGTGCTTTTTTTAATACCTTTGATGAGGCTTGCGTTGGCCCCATCAGTAGATCTTTCTCAACAGTATTTGCAGTAAAACCATAGTGTTTAATATAGCCCAGCGGCGTATAGCCTAGCGCTTTTGCAACGGATTCTTTCATGATTAATAACGCGCAAGCACCATCGGTGAGTGGCGTGCTGTTAGCGGCGGTAACACTGCCGTGTTGTCTATCAAAAGCAGGTTTTAGAGATGATAGTTTTTCGAGGGTTGAATCGTTGCGAATAGTTTCATCGCGCATAAAAACATCGTTAAAAGGGGCAACGTATGCTGGCATTACTTCGTTATCTAATTTGCCATCTATCCATGCTTGGTGGGCTAATTGGTGAGAACGTAATGTAAACGTGTCTTGCGCTTCGCGGCTAATGCCAAAATCTTTTGCCATTTGTTCTGCACTATCGCCCATGCGCAATTGGGTGCTGTATTCTGCAATGGCAGGTGGTTGAGGTAGTAAGTCTTTTACGCGTGTGCCCTTGAATGCTTTGAGTTTATCGATAAATGTACGTGCTTTACTGGCCTGTACCAAATTGTGGGCGACACTATCGCCAAAACCAATAGGAATAACACTGGATGAGTCTGCGCCACCAGCAATCCCAATTTTTATATCATTGGTTTTAATGCTATCAGCAATAGAGGCCACTGACTGAAAGCTTGTAGCGCAAGCACGAGAGACACTATAGGCATCACAAGTGACAGGTAATGGCGTACCTAATACCACTTCTCGTGCGATATTGGGTGCCTTTGGTAAGGCAACAACCTGCCCATAAATAAGTCGTTCAATAGCATCGGGAGCGATATTGGTTTGTGCTATAAGCTCTTTAACCACCATTCGACCCAGATCAATGGCATTGCTTTTTTTAAAAAAAGTGCCTTGTCGTGCAAAAGGGGTACGTAAACCAGAAACAATGGCGATTCGATCAGGCATGGTGGCTATCCTTATTCTTATTGTTGCTATCTTTCATAATAGACCTTTATACTCGGTATTGTGCGTATAAATAATAAAAAATAAGCTATTCTTATAGCAAGATAATAGCACTGTTACGTGTGAATAGCGTATGAGAATCAGTGATTATCTGTAGTAAAACCAATCCCTTTTTGGAGAGAAAGTATGACGGTATTTTTCTTGTTATTCACTTTTGTTGTCATTGTGTTTTGTGCATATTTCCAAATATCCTTATTGTTGACAGGAGTTTTGTTGACGGTGTTGGCGATAGCGCAATGGGTGACAGTGGGGGGTGGTATTTTTTCTTCTCTGTTACTAATAATTTCTGCTGTATTGTTAGTGCTAGCTCAAAAATCACTACGTAAAAAATACTTGAGCCGTCGTATTTTTACGTGGTTTCGCAGTGTACTGCCTGCTATTTCTCAAACCGAACAAGAGGCGATTGATGCGGGTACGGTATGGTGGGATGGCGAGTTGTTTTCGGGAAAGCCCAATTGGAACCAGTTATTGTCGTTACCTAAACCCACATTTACGGAAGAAGAGCAGGCCTTTTTAGATGGCCCTGTCGTTGAGTTGTGTCGCAAAATGGATAACTGGAACATTAACCATAACTTGTCGAATATTCCGCCCGATACATTACAGTTTATTAAAGATAATGGTTTTTTAGGCATGATTATTCCTAAGGAATACGGTGGTCTTGGCTTTTCGGGCACAGCACAGGCGGAGGTGTTAAGTCGTATTTCTGTGGTGGGTGGATGCATTAGTATTTTTATTGGTGTGCCTAATTCTTTAGGCCCAGGTGAGTTGCTGATTAAATACGGTACCGAGGCACAAAAAGAGTATTATTTGCCGCGTTTAGCGAAAGGGATTGATGTGCCTTGTTTTGCTTTAACAGGGCCATTGGCTGGCTCAGATGCTACATCGTTGCCTGATGTGGGCGTGGTGTGTAAAGGGGAGTTTGAAGGCGAAGAAGTCGTAGGCATTACATTAAATTTTGAAAAGCGCTATATCACCTTAGCACCCGTGGCGTCGGTAGTTGGTTTGGCGTTTCAGTTACATGACCCCGATCATTTAATAGGGGATAAAGATGAGCATGGTATTACCTGTGCGTTGATTCCACGAAAAACCAAGGGGATCCGTATTGGTCGCCGTCATAAGCCTATTGGTGATGCGTTTATTAATGGCCCTATTTTTGGTAAAGATGTATTTATTCCGCTCGATTATATTATTGGTGGCGCGGCCATGGCGGGTATGGGCTGGACGATGTTGGTTAATTGTTTATCGGTTGGGCGCTGCATTACTTTGCCGAGTATTGGTAATGGCTTATCAAAACAAATGTTAATGGGCACTTCTGCGTATGCAGCGGTGCGTCAACAATTTGGTTTACCTATTGCGAAATTTGAAGGGGTGCAAAAGCCGTTAGCTCGTATTGCTGGTTTTAGTTATATTCAAAATGCAGCGTGTTCGCATACGATTCAATCTTTGTCGTACGGTGAAAAGCCCAGTGTTCCATCAGCAATTTTAAAATATCACGTAACAGAAATGGCTCGTCAGTGTGTGATAGATGCGATGGATATTCATGGTGGTAAATCTATTATGACAGGCCCGAAAAATTATGTGGCTGATCCTTATAGTTCGATCCCTATTCTAATTACGGTTGAGGGTGCAAATATTATGACCCGCAACTTGATGATTTTTGGTCAAGGTGCCACACGTAGTCACCCTTATGTATTGCAAGAAATGCAATTAGCAAAACAAGAGGTGAGTGATCATACGGTGGATGCGTTTGATGAGGTGTTTTTCGCGCATGTTGGTTTTTCTATAGGTAATGCGGCAAGAGCATTTGTACTGGGTATTGCAGGTCAATGGCTGAGTAAAAATCCAGGTAATACACGTTTAGCGCAGCACTATCAGGATATTGACCGCTTGAGCGCCGCCTTTGCATTAATTGCCGATGTGTCAATGCTGTCTTTACAGTCACAATTAAAATTTAAAGAAATGCTGTCGGCACGCTTAGGTGACTTATTAAGTTATTTATATATGGCCAGCATGGTGCTTAAACATTACGAGAGTGAAGGTTGCCCAGAGGATGAATACCCCTTAGTGAAATGGAGTATGGCACATTTAACCAGCGCTTATCAGCAGGCAATGGATGAAATATTACATAATTACCCCCATCGTTTTATCGCGTTTAAATTACGTTGGCAAATTTTTCCTTTGGGTCAGCCGTATCGTTCGCCGCAAGATAATTTGGATACCGAAGTTGCGCAGTTGTTTACACACAATACACCATTGCGCCAACGTTATTTGGCGAATGTGTTTAGTGAAAATATTGCGGCTAACCCCGCGGGAAAAACTAATGCGGTATTTTTACAGCAAGATCAATTAAAGCCGATTTTTCAAAAAGTGATTACGGCGATTAAACATAAACAAATACCCAAAGCAGTGGGTGCCCAACAAATAGCGTTGGCTCAGGCTGCCGATGTTATTACTGCGGAAGAAGCAAAAAAATTAAGCGCTTACGATAAGCAATTAATGGAAGTGATCCATGTGGATCATTTTACAGAGAAGGAGTTGGTACGACCTAAGCCCGTTGTAAAAAAACGAGCACCTAAAAAGAGCACCTAAAAAGAGTGTTACAAAAAGAGTGTTGCAAAAAGTGATGCTTAAAAAGATAGTTCTGAAAAAGTAGTTCTAAAAAGAGCAGTTCTGAAAAAATACTACGGCAAAAAATAGCACGAATAAAAAAGAGTCCTAATCATCATGCTATCAATACATGCGCGTTATATGAAAGGCGCGCATGTATTGATATAAAAATTAATACTGATAATTGATTTGAAAGGCCAGTGTGTGAATATTGATATCGTTAAAATCACCATTTAATGTACCTAATGCTACGGTGCCGTTACTTCGAGTAATATCTTGGCTAACGGGTGCATCATCAAAGGCAATATAGCGATACGCCACATCCCACTGTATATTGTTACTGGCGTGATAGCTGGCGCCAATGCTATACCATGTTCTATCAGAATCTACGGTTCTTACTGAGCGTGTAGCGTCAGGTACGGGGCTGTCATCTTGTGCGTAGCCAGCCCGTAATGTCCATTTACTGTTGAGTGTATAGTCAGTACCAATGGCTATTGTTTTTACATCTGACCACTGCGTATTAATTGTGGAATTTTGTGTTGCAACTCCTGTTGGGAATTGCACATCCAGTTCCTCAAAGCGGCTCCAGCGTGTCCAACGGTACCCTAGTGATAACTGCCATTTGTCTGATACAGGTTTGGTGTAGGCGAGATAGGCTGTTTCGGGTGAAATAAAACCTGCCGTTGCGGCAAAGCTGCCGTCTGCAAGGGGACTGAAATTCGAGAAAATAGCCTCTCCTTCGATGTCGTGTTCAATCTTACTGCGATAGCTAATACCAAGACGTGACTGATCCACAAAGCTAAACATAGCGCCCACATTATAGCCCCACTTATCACTATCGCCTTCAATGGTAAGGGTTGAATTAGGCGCTAGAGGGCTACCTGCTGCACTAATTGAAGCATCAAATTTTTGGTAGCTAATACCTGCGCCAATACTAATAGAGTCATTAATTTTAACGGCGAACGAGGGGTTAATATTAATGGTAACAATTTTAGTTTTTAACCCGCTGTATTGCCCCACAAAGCCATTATCGTAATGAGTGTGTGTACCAAACGGTGAGTTAATGGCTAAACCGAAATGTATGTTTTTATTAATGGGCGTGACGTAATACAGGCTGGGGGTGATAGAGTTTTGTGCTCCATCATGATCGTTACCCACATTCGCACCTGTGCTACCGTTATTAGTAAAATGCCCCTTGGCTCTAATGAGCGCGGCGCCCGCTTGTATTTGTTTTTTATTCAGTAAAGAAAGTCCTGCAGGATTAAAAAAAGCAGCAGAGGCATCATCGCCAACAATTCCATAGCCTGCTTGTGATCGACCCAATGCGGTAATACTGTGATCGGATAGTTGAAATCCTCCTGCGTATGCAGGTTGATGTATTAATACTGCTAGGGGGCTAAGTAACGCGCAAATTTTTTGTATTTTTCGAT
Source organism: Candidatus Endobugula sp. (assembly GCA_965225895.1). GTDB lineage: Bacteria > Pseudomonadota > Gammaproteobacteria > Pseudomonadales > Cellvibrionaceae > Endobugula. The sequence continues at coordinate 1,556,448 of CBDDBR010000011.1, read as the reverse complement.
AGTTGTACAGTTTTTTCATAAGTTTATTATTTTAAGTATTGGATGAATAAAGGTGTAATTGCTCAATGAGTGTTTTTGTTTCTTCACGTGTTGTATTGTTATACACAATATTCGCATATTGTTGATACAAGGGAGTGCGCTCAGCAAATAGATCAGTAAAACTTTGCCCTTCGGGGCGAGCAATGCCGCGAGACTCTTCGTTATTAATACGTGATTCTAGGGTATGTAAGTCAACATCTAAAAAAACAATGGTACCTAGGGATTGTAAATGTTGCATGGCTTTATGGCTATATATCGCGCTGCCACCTGTGGCAATGAGTGTTTTTTGAGTATTGAGTGAGAGCAATACCTGTTCTTCAATCGCGCGCAAGGCCATATAACCATGAGTATCAACAATAGATTGTAAGCATTGTTGCTGCTGTGTTTGAATCAATATGTCCGTATCTAGGAATTGTAGGCCTAAATCTTTAGCAAGCTGCACGCCGAGTGTGCTTTTGCCAGAGCCAGGCATTCCGATTAAAATAATGTTTGATGTTTCGGCCGTAGGCTGTTTGGGTGTATTCATGGGGCAAATCATATCTTTGTGGGCGTTTGCCTGCAATCTTTATCAGCAGTCGCAAGTCGAGAAGGCTTGTTTATCTCTGCAAGACGCCTATAGCGCGGATGTCCCTGTATTGCTGTTTTGTTTTTGGGCTGGCCAGCATTCAGTTGTATTATCGCCTTCGCAGTGGGTGCAAGTTCATTCGTTAACCGAGTCTTGGACGGTGCAATGTATTCGTCCCCTTCGACATATTCGCCAAGTCATGAAGCAATCAATACCTGATACCGTATCCACTGACGTTCCCAATGCACCTCATTCTTCTGCGTGGCAGCATGTGCGTGATGAGGTTAAGGCCGCGGAATTACTTGCTGAACAGCAGTTACTTGAGGCGCTGGAACGAATGATTAAAAATGATGTTGAGGTGTATGCCCATAATCATCAAGAAACTACCGATACTGACGCTATAAACGCGATGTGTATGCATCAGTCCGTGTGCGCGGTAAAAAATATAGCAACGTATTGTGGCTTATACCTATCTCACGCTCCTGTAGATAGCGTAGGTCTACATTTATTAACCGATATCTTACATGCAGTACACCCCGAGATAACGTATGATGTCGCCCTTGAAACCGTAAAAATAAACACGGCCATTGCTTTATAAAATATGGCTGATGAAAGATAAGAGTTAGGTGTATGAGTAAAGATAAATTAGTAATTTTTGACACAACATTACGTGACGGTGAACAAAGCCCTGGGGCTTCGATGACCAAAGACGAAAAAGTGCGTATTGCTAAAATGCTCGACAAAATGCATGTTGATGTTATTGAAGCAGGTTTTGCGATTGCCAGTGAAGGTGATTTTGAAGCAGTAAAAGCCGTGGCCGAGGTTGTTAAAGAATCAACCGTGTGCAGTTTGGCTCGTGCCGTACCTGCAGATATTGAACGTGCTGCCGAAGCGATTAAACCTGCCAATAGCGGTCGTATTCATACCTTTATTGCCACATCACCAATTCACATGAAGTATAAACTGCAAATGCAGCCCGATGCTGTTTTAGAGCAAGCAGTAAAAGCTGTGACCCAAGCACGTCAATATACCGATAATGTTGAATTCTCTCTTGAAGACGGCAGTCGTTCAGAGTTTGATTTTATGTGTCGTATTATCGAAGCGACAATCGCTGCGGGTGCTGGCACGATCAATATTCCAGATACCGTAGGTTATGGTGAGCCGGGTGAATACGGTGATATGTTTGCTCGTGTGATTGCTAATGTACCGAATGCCGATAAAGCGATTTTTTCTACCCATTGTCATAATGATTTAGGTTTGGCTGTGTCTAATTCTCTTTCTGCGGTGATGAATGGGGCTCGCCAAATTGAATGTACAATTAATGGCTTGGGCGAGCGAGCAGGCAATGCGTCGTTAGAAGAAGTCGTAATGGCCGTTCGCACACGACAAGATGTGTACCCTGTGACCACGGGCATTGATAGTACGCATATTGTGCCTACCTCACGTTTAGTATCGAGTATTACAGGGTTTCCTGTGCAGCCTAATAAGGCCATTGTGGGTGTGAATGCCTTTGCTCACGAATCTGGTATTCACCAAGATGGTATTTTAAAGCATCGCGAAACGTATGAAATTATGCGCGCAGAAGATGTGGGCTGGAACACCAATAAACTCGTGTTAGGTAAACATTCAGGACGTGCTGCCGTGAAAGCGCGGTTTGAAGATTTAGATATTAGTTTTGCATCGTCAGATGAATTTAATGCGGTGTTCACTCGTTTTAAAGCATTAGCAGACAAAAAACATGAAATTTTTGACGAAGACTTACAAGCGTTAGTGAGTGACGGCTCAGCCGATGTGATTGACCAATACGGCTTTACGAATATGGAAGTTGTATGTAAAACCGGTGAGCAGCCACAAGCCACAATTACAATGACAGATAATGGTGATGCCATCACCATGACAGCACATGGCTCGGGCCCTGTGGATGCTGCTTTTAAAGCCGTAGAGTCACATGTTAATAGTCAAGCAGACCTAACATTGTATTCCGTTAACGCCATTACCGCAGGTACCGAGGCGCAAGCCGATGTGACCGTGCGTTTAGAAAAAGACGGGCATATCGTGAATGGCGTAGGTGCCGATATTGATGTGATTACAGCATCGCTAAAGGCGTATCTTCATGCCCTTAATTTGTTAGCTGTTGGATCTCATAAAGCGCATCCACAACACGAAGGTGTGTAAAACAGTAGATAAAAAATCATGAAAACTGTTTATCACATGATGTGTGTTTGCTGTGGTAAAGCCATTGGAATTTTATATGCTTGAAAAACATCGCCTGACCTATCTTGATCATTTAGGCATTGATAATTATATGCCTCGCCGAGCATTGCCTAACGCGTTGCCTTCGCAGCTGTTATCCGATGAAGCATTAATGGAGCCCACTGCATTCTCGACGGCAGATGACGAGTTAACGCAATCAGGTATTGCAGCGGGTGCTGAGACAAATACTCGTATACCGTCTAAAGAAAGCATTGCCCCGAAAGATACCGCCGCTGATGCCAGTGCGTTAGATGCGTTAAACGCCTTGCTGGGTAAAACATCAGACGCAGTATCCGCAACGTTGCCGTCTACCGTTGATTCAATACCAGAAACGAGTCATCAAGTTAATGAACAAGCAGATGTTTCTGCTACCGTCACACAGGTATCGGCGCCATCTGCTGTTGAGCAAACACAAGAAGATATTCGATTTTCATTAAGTGTGTGGCGTATTAATAACGACATTATGGTTATTGATTCTCGCCAGCCTCGCACTGCATTACCCACCGACAGACTACTGCAAAATATATTACGCAGTGTAGGGTATTCTTTAGCGCAACTACCGCCGAGTGATACTTTACGCTGGCCACTGATTAAAGATGATCGTTTAAGTCATCCTGAGTCAGAAGCCCGCGCAATGGTGCAAGCATTTATTTCGGCGCAATGTGCAAAGGCACCGTTACAAGCGCTTCTATTATTAGGTGAAAATGCGGTACGTTTTTCTTTGAGTATTGAAGGCGATAGTCACGCGTTTTATGAGCAACATAAGGGTTCTTCGTGTTTGCAAACGCAATGGAATACAACCGCTTTGATTGCACCGAGCTTGATCGATATGTTGCAAGACCCTATGCAAAAGCGTGTGACGTGGCAAGCGTTACAACACTGGATGCATTCAGATACATATTCAGCATAATATGAAAAATGTATTACTTGATCACCAGCAAAAACAGTATTGCTTGCGCACAATGCAAGACGCGGATCTTAATGCAATAATTACTATAGAAAATAACGCACAAGCACATCCTTGGACCGAAGCGCATTTTCGTTCTAGTCTGTCATCGTCACATCAATGTTATGTTTTGGAAGCATGTGAGCCAAGCGCTATTGTTGCTTATGCGATTACCTCTACGGCAGCCGATGAAGCGGAGTTATTAAATATTACCGTTGCCCCTCAATACCAGCGGCAGGGTGTAGGGCGTTTATTATTAACGCAGATCAGTGCATTGTTTAATGATTCGATTCATACATTATTTTTAGAGGTAAGAGCCTCTAATACTCAGGCTATCGCCTTATACGATGCCTTGTATTTTAATGAAGTGGGCGTGCGGCCTAATTATTACCCAAATAAAAATGGTCGTCGTGAAGATGCATTGATCATGGCTAAACCACTGAGTCTGTAATGGCATCTTTTTTTTGGGCAATTCCCTTAAGCGCACGTTATATGATCATGAGTGCGTTGGGCTTTTCTGTCATGGGGGCTAGCGTTAAAGTTGCCTACCTCCAAGGTATTCCTGTATTAGAAATTGTAGCGGCAAGAGCATTTATTTCAGCGGTACTCAGTTATCTTGATGTGCGGCGTAAAGGTATTTCTCTTTTAGGGAACCGTAAAAATTTATTAATGGCGCGAGGTCTTGCAGGTGCATTGGCTTTGGTGTGTGTGTATACGGCGCTGGTTAATATTCCTTTTGCAGAAGCAACAGTATTGCAATATTTACATCCGATGTTTACTGCGTTATTAGCCATTGTTTTTTTACGTGAACGTGTCGAGCTATCTACCCTGATATGTATTGTGTGTAGCTTTATTGGTTTGTTGATTATTGTGCGGCCAGAATTTTTATTTGGCGGTTGGAGTGGCGAATATCCACTATGGGCTATTGCATTAGCCGTTGCTGGCGCATTGGGAAGTGCCATTGCTTATGTATTGGTAAGAAAGCTGAGTGCTACAGAAGATGCATCGGTTATTATTTTTTACTTTCCCATTATCGCCTTGCCTGTATCTCTATTGTTATTGGGGGATAATATGGTGATGCCCCAAGGTTGGGCGTGGTGTAGTTTATTACTTGTGGGGGTGGCAACGCAGGTAGGGCAAATAGGATTAACAAAAGCTATGCAAACTGCGAGTGCGAGTAAGGCAACGAGTTTTTCTTATTTGCAGGTTGTATTTGCTATTATATTGGGCGCATTATTTTTTGATGAGATACCAACAATCTGGACATTTTTAGGGGCGGCACTTATTTTGGCGGGTGCATTTATTAATGTTATCTCTAAAGAGCGTGCATAAATACAGGAAAGAATGAGAGAAATACATGAACAATAATGAAATGATTAAGCGTTTGCGTTTTATTTTAGATGTAGACGATACGGCAATCGCTGAGTGCTTTACCTTGGGTGGTTGTTCGATGACCGTTGACGGCGTATTGGCTTTTTTTAAAGCCGAGGATGAAGAGCTATATCAGTTATGTGATGACGCGCAAATGACACGTTTTTTAGATGGTTTAATTATTTTTCGTCGAGGGCCATCAAAAGAGGGGTTACGTAATCCTGTTGCCTTAACAAATAATATTATTTTAAAGAAAGTGCGCATTGCCTTAGAGCTTGAAGCAAGAGATTTAGATAATGCATTTATGTTGGCAGATTGTGAGCTATCGCCTCACGAAATATCGTCATTTTTTCGTAAACCAGGTACTAAACACTTTGTCGCCTGCACTGACGAAGTGTTAGAGCGATTTTTTAGCGGTCTAAGTTTATATTTTCGCTCTTAGTGAAAATGAGTGGATGTGATTAATACGGAATAGGCGATACTTTTGTTGTGTATGCTTTGTTGTGTACGCGTTCGTTGTGTACAAGTGTGTACGAGCACATCTGTGAGTATCGCTTTATGGGTTTTTTAAGCGAGTTATTTCTGTTTTTATAATTCTTCTTATCGTTATTGACTTAACTGCTTTTGTAGCCACGTTGATATGTCGGTGATTTCTTCCATGCACACACTATGCAATATAGGGTAGGTAGCATATTCTACCGAGTAATCTTCGCCCTGTAATAGTTCAACAGCTTGTTGGCCAAGAGTTTCTATCACCACATTGTCGTAGGTACCATGCCCAATAAATAGCGGTGTGTTACGGTTGGCATCATGCCATGCAATTGTTTTGTGTGTGGCAAAATAGGTTGATAGTGCAATAACCCCGCCGAGTGGTTTGGGGTAACTTAATGCCGCCTCATAGGCAACGGCGCCGCCTTGTGAAAACCCTGCAATAAAAATACGCTCACTAGGAATGCCACGGCTTATTTCTTGTTCAATCAGCTCACCTATTTGTTGGGCTGATTCCATAATTTGTTCAGTATCAATTACGCGGTCTATATTGATAGAAATAATATCGTACCATGCTGGCATTACCATACCGCCATTCACCGTGACGGTTCTATTGGGAGCATGAGGAAAAATAAAGCGAACCCCCATAGGTAAGTGCATTTCTGGTACAACGGGTTCAAAGTCATTGCCGCTAGCGCCAAGGCCATGTAGCCAAATAACGGAGGCAGTAGGGTTGGCTTGGGTTTCTACTTCAATATATTTTAGTTGTGTCATAACAAATGTTGCGTGTTGCTCATGGTGAATAAAGAGGTGAGCGATTATATCGGTTTTAAAGCAATTGTGAATGGGGGACGAAGAGTTTATTCAAAGGGAAAGCGTTGATGAATGAATAAAGCTAAAAAATGAGCATACCCATCGATGATGCAATGAATATACTCATTGAAAACTATGAATACTAATAAGGGGGCAACCATGATTGCATTCATAGGTGAAAAGCTATACATATATTTGGAGGTCTTACTATATGCATAGCCGTGAACGGTTCATACACTGTGCGTTAACACAGCATATATTATTATAATTATGCACCGTTCAGGTTTTAGTTAGATTTACCTCTAACACATAATTGTTATGCAGTGTCAGCGACATACATTAGGCTGTTTTTGCTGTTAATGCCTTTGGTGTGTAATAGCTGCCGCCGCCCGCATGAAGCAATACAATGCCTGCCGCGAGAAACCCTAGTTCACGTTTAAATCCATTAAGGTTGGCAATGAATGATTTATCAATATTTAATTTTTGGAAAATATAGTAAATCATCGCTAAAGCAACGGCGCCACCAATAATACGTGTTTGTACACCCGCTAAAATAGCGATACCTAGAACTAGGCTGATGAATGCAGGTAGCTTGAACGTTTGAATATAATCTAAGCCGTGAAAAAATCCAGCAATCAAGAATGGTAAGGCTAATGATACGCGTAGTAACAAACCCATTTCGTTCCACTCTTTGAGGTGGTTTCTTTCTAGAATGGCTACACCTGTATTGAGTTTTTCATCTAAGCTTAAGCGACCAGAGCCTAAGTTGTATAGCATGAAAAATAAACCCGATAAGCCAATATCACGAATCTGTACAAATAAAGCGGGTGAAGTATAGGTTTTAACCAGTGCGTCAACGCCAGGTGTAGTGACAACAGGTAACGAAAAAACAAACGTCCATAATAATAATGCCCAAATTAATGAAAGAGGGCGTACCAATAAACCAGCCACAAGCATGAATCCACTCACAAGCTCAAAAGCAGAAAGTGTTGTGAGAAATAACCAAGGTGTGAGCACATTGCCTAAAGCACCAGAAAATAAATAGTCAGTAAAAAATTGGTTGATATAGCCAGATGTACCCATGTAACTTGCTAAAATAGCAGCTTCTGTTGATGGGTCTAATAGTTGATAAAGTTTGTTCCAGCCACCAATAACAAAGACTAAGCCTAAGCCAATACGCAGCACCATGGCAGCAGAATCGATTTGGCGATGTTCTCCCAGTAAAAAGTTTTTCATGTAATACACCTAAGGTTTGTTGTTTTTAATCAATAAAGTTATAAATTTACCTATGAATTTATAAAGACGAACGAGCAATAAAAAAGATTGCACTTAGGATGAAATTTATCTATTTTAATACTTGAGACTTAAAATGAAGAGGGCATACATCAATAATATGTCTATTTTTAGAGAGTAGTTATAGGCATGTATTTATGAAATCTTTGGATGATGAAACGTTGCAGCGAGCCTATCGCTATGCGATGTCTTTATCGAATGATCATGATTTAGCGAAAGATTTAGTGCACTCTGCATATGTGAAAGTGTTAGAAACACACACAGGGCATGTGGATAATCTACATTATTATTTTTTGCGCACCATTCGCAATGTATTTATTGATCATATGCGGTTAGATAAGCGCTGGTCAATGATTGTGGATGACGATGAAGAGGCTAAAAATAATACCGTTGATATGACGGTAGATACATTAGAGTCGATAACGATTAATCAAAACATATTGGCCACCTTATGGCTGGAGTTCACCGCAGAAGAAAGAGAACTACTTTATTTGTGGGCGATTGAAGAGTACACAATGAAAGAAATTAGTGAGCTTACGGATATTCCACGCGGTACGCTGTTGTCTCGAGTGCATCGAATTCGTAAAAAAGTAGCGAGTAAAAATATATCAGAGGGCATTGAATATGAACAAACCCATTAAACAAGCAATGCATGATCTGTATAGTGATATTCAATTGTCAGCCGATGAACTGCAAGATATTAAATCATTAGCAGCGGATGAGCCTCAAAAGCCAGCCGTTAGTCATGCCGTGACACGTCGTTGGAATACGGTAGTGTTATCATTATGTGCGATGGTGTGTACTGTTGCAGTATCATTAACATGGTTTTCAATGAATCATCAGTTGATGCATAGTCAAATCAAAGTGGATGCGATTGTTGCTGATGCCATTGATAACCACGTATTGCATAATGTTTTGGAATATAAAACCCAGTCGATTGACACATTAGCGCAAGCATTTTCTTACTTGGGTTTTGCGCCGATTAATTCACTGTTAACAAAAAGTTATGGTCAGTTAGTGGGAGCTAGGCCATGCTTTATTCTTGGTATGCCAGCCGCGCAATTACGTTATCAGCCTGATAATGCCGCATCGGCAACAGTGTTTCAAACCCGTTATCAAGAAGATGTATACGGTATTTTGCCCTCACAAGAAGAGCCCATTACTACGGTTAATCGTGGTGTGTCGGTGAGTTTATGGGTGGAAGATGATGTTCTTATGGTGACGGCAGCATCGCTGTAATCTATGGGGGGTGTCTATCGTTAAATACCACTTTCCTATGGCTGAATCATTCATTTATAGAGTGATAGGAGTTATCGTAAAGGCTCTAGTATGGCAATAGAGCCGTCGATATTAAGCATTAAGGCCAGCTTTAATAAATCACCTAATCGGCCGTTAGGAAATTCTTTTTTTTCAAACCACAATAAATATTCTTCAGGTAAGTCTGCTATTACGCGGCCTTTGTAACGTCCGAAGGGCATTTTTTCATGCACAAGTGCTTTAAGATTGTCGTGTGTCAGCAAGGTGTCGTTGTTTGGCATAGTGCGCGAATATCGTTGAGTGAGTGTCTGCTGCCTTTACGTCTGTAAAAGCAGCAGAGACATTATATTCTAAAAGCTTTAGGGTGTATTTTAAAAGCGATACCCCAGACCTAAATTAATAACGGGGTAAAATTTAAAATCGTTAAGGTCATCTTCTAATTGCTCTTTTTCGATGGCAAGTTGTGTGGTGACTTGTGACTGTATGGCCGCATTGGTGCCTTCGGTGGTTAAGGTTACCGTAGGGTCTCCCTGAAATATTACGCCAATATCCGCAGAAAAAGATAATGCGCCGCCTTTGTTACTGACAGCATTGCCCCAACCAATACCTAAATATGGAGCCACGCTATCGGTATCAACTTCTGCCCTTAAGGTACCTAATTGTGCCGTTGAAAATGTTTGATTACCTACGGTGATGCTACCCGTGTTTTGTGAAGCGGTTGCTCGATATTCATTGCCATTATTCACGGCGCCTATAGATAGCCGAAAACTGCCCTTAAAGGGGTGCCAGTCAAGCAATAAGCTCGTAGTGCTTAGATCAAGGTCATATACATAATCAATGCCACTACTTGTCTCATTGAGCGTATCGTCATAGCTTGCATAGATGGCACGAATATTTGTTGTTTTGCTTAGGTTAAACGTACCGCTAATTGAATAGCCTGTGGTACCTGCACCTATTCCTAGTGCAAATTTACGGTTGTCATTATCTGCTTGCGCGGTTGATGCTGCCAGTATCATTACGGCGGCGCAGAGGGTTGGCTGGTAATATTTCTTCATTGTTTCGTCCTGTCGATGGGGTCGTTATATTTAAAAAGCTATGCTGAGATAGCCATGTTGGCATAGCTATATGCCTCAATGAACGATTTGAGTATAGATAAAAATAGCGGGATATGTGAATGATGAGAGCATCTGGTTATGCATGTGTTAGTCAACGAGTGTTGCGGTTTTGTTACTGGCTATGACTTGCCATAGCTCATGTTGGCTCATAAGATATTTTCTCTCAAAAGCAGTTATTGTTGTGTGGGGATGATAGGCATTGATATGCATGTCATGGAGTGCTATTCCCGTGGCTTGGGCAATGTGCAGTGCTTGGTGAAACTCCTCGGCATATATTTTCCAATTGGTTCTTAATTCGAGGGTTTGGCTAATATTAAGCAAACTACGAAAGGCTGCTTCACCATGCCAACGTCGCTGTAAATGCTGCGTTTTTGGATAGGGGTTAGGGTATAGCAATGTATGCTTGCTAAAGCGCCATTGTGCTTGCTCGGCTAAGCGCCAAAAGTCTGTGCATTCACAATGCAGCAATAAGCAATTGGCAGGCAAGTGATCATTTTGGCTGTTTTGTAGGCGTTTAATGGATTGATCTAAGCCGATCACCCAGTGATCGGGATACTGTTGTGATAAATAGCGTGTACTCTCACCTGTGCCACAGGCGCTGTCGAGAATGACTTGAGAAGGGCTGCCTTGGTCTTGCCACCACTGATAGGCATGTTCAAAGGCTGTTTGATTATGCGCCGCGATGGGCTTTAAGCTGCGTGTGTGTAGATGCTTTGTCACGACCTTTTCTAAATTATTATGTATCCCATGCTGTGGTGAGGTAACAGGTGTGGCTGGGGTAAAGCTCATGGTAAATACTCGTGCAAAATGGGTAATATATTATTATACCGATAAATCTTGATGAGTAAGCTCAGGCTGTAGGTGTGGTTTGCAAGCCTAACGGGTATAATATGCCCTTTTGCTCGCGCGTTGCCTGCATTTGTATCTTTGCATGTGAGGCGGGGTGTATTTTGGGAAAGTCACTGAATGTCAGACCATAATTTTACGCATGAAGTACAGCTACGCCGTACTTTTGCCATTATCTCTCACCCCGATGCGGGTAAAACCACTATTACGGAAAAATTATTGCTATTAGGGCAGGCTATTCAATTAGCGGGCTCTGTGAAAGGCAAGCGCGGCCCTCATGCAAAATCAGACTGGATGACAATGGAGCAGGAAAGAGGGATTTCGGTTACCTCTTCTGTAATGCAGTTTCCATATAAAGAGCGTGTGGTGAATCTACTCGATACACCAGGGCATGAGGATTTCTCAGAAGATACCTATAGAACTTTAACGGCTGTCGATTCAGTGCTTATGGTTATTGACGGAGCTAAAGGTGTGGAAGATCGCACCATTAAGCTTATGGATGTGTGCCGATTACGCGATACACCGATTTTATCATTTATTAACAAAATGGATCGTGATATTCGTGACCCTATTGATGTGTTAGATGAGGTTGAAAGCGTACTGAAAATTGCAGCCGCACCCATTAATTGGCCGTTAGGCATGGGGAAAGAGTTTAAAGGTGTATATAACTTATATACCGATACCATCCATGTGTATCAGCAAGGTATGGGACACACAATGAATGATGACATTCGCATTCAGGGTTTAGATAGTGCCGAAGCTGATGAGTTATTGGGTGCTTATGCCGAAGATATTCGCGATGAGATAGAGTTAGTACGCGGAGCAACGCCAGAATTTGACCGAGAGGAATATTTAGCGGGGCGTTTAACGCCTGTTTTCTTTGGTACTGCCTTAGGTAATTTTGGTGTGCGTGAAATGCTAGACGGTTTTGTTGAGTGGGCACCGACACCTTTGCCACGAATGACTAAAGAACGTGAGGTTAGTGCACAAGAAGAAAAATTCTCTGGTTTTGTATTTAAAATTCAGGCCAATATGGATCCTAAGCATCGTGACCGTATTGCTTTTATGCGTGTGTGTTCAGGTAAGTATACGAAAGGCATGAAAATGAAGCATGTGCGTCTCGGCAAAGATGTGAAAATTGCTGATGCTGTTACATTTTTAGCGGGCGATCGTAGTGCCGTTGAAGAGGCTACCTCTGGTGATATTATTGGTTTACACAATCACGGAACTATTCAGATTGGCGATACTTTTACCGAAGGTGAGGCACTAAAATATACAGGCATTCCGCATTTTGCGCCTGAGTTATTTCGCCGCATTCGTTTGAAGGATCCGTTAAAGTTAAAGCAATTACAAAAAGGTTTGCAGCAACTATCAGAAGAAGGTTCTACGCAGGTGTTTTTTCCTGTGAGTAATACCGATATTGTGGTGGGTGCTGTTGGTGTTTTGCAATTTGAGGTGGTGGCATATCGCTTAAAAGATGAATATAAAGTAGAAGCGATATATGAGCCTGTAAACGTGACTACCGCACGTTGGGTTGAATGTGACGATGCTAAAAAACTAGAAGAGTTTAAACGCAAGTGTGCAGATAATTTATCGATTGATGGCGGCGGTCACTTAACTTATTTGGCGCCTACGCGCGTTAATTTGTCGTTAACAGAAGAGCGTTATCCCGATGTAGAGTTTAGAGCAACGAGAGAGCATTAATAGCACAAAATATTAGTCATGCTCCCTATACCCCAATAAAAAACGCCCACATATGTGGGCGTTTTTTATTGGTCAGTCGTGTTGTTATCAGGTATTGATTACAACACAATGGTCACAAAGTGACAGCGTATTAGCTTATATGTTTAAACCAATATGCTTTGCAGTTTCTAGCGAAATTAAACGCGAACCCGTAGGTAAGTTATTTGCTTTCGCATAGCTATTTGCAGCTCTTTCAGTTAATGGTCCGTAAACACCATCGATAGGGCCATTATATTTGCCCGCTTTCTTTAGTAGCTCCTGCAAGTTAGATACTGTTGCTGGCGTCATATTATCTTCACATAATACTTCTGCCCACATTAGTTGCTCATCCCCTACTTTTTCTTTCGATGTTACTGTTTTGTAAACAGCAGGAATAGTTGTGCGTGCTTCTTTTTCTGGAGACACTAAGCGTTTAACAGGTACTTCTTTATACACAGCTGGGATCACAATTGTTTTTGTCGTTGCTGGAGTGCTCACTATGCGCTTTTGAACCACTTTGTATTCTGCTTTGTGATGCTCTTCTATTGTTTGTGCTGGTGTATCAATCACTGTTTTCTTAATGATTTTGTATGTGGCAGGTACTTCTACTAAGCACATAATTTCGCCTGTACCGTTATCAATACGTGTTTCTAGTGCGCTGCTTTGAAAACCAGCGCCACGTTTCCATGCGGTATGCGCAGGCTTATCAATGACTTTCTCTGTTACGGTTGCCGAATTCATATACTAACCGCGACACCTTTTAATAGTAAGAAGGTGAGCTGTAATATACGTGTTTTTTCACTCCCGCCAAGAAGTAGAAAAGCACTATGATATATCAACAACTCACCTATGAAGAAAGAATAACGTTTTCCACCCTCAAACGGCAAGGTCTATCTATTAGAAAAATAGCCCGCATGATGGGAAGGCATTTTTCAACCTTATACAGAGAGCTAGCACGCAATCGTTGCTTTATCATTGATGGTGCCTACAGACCAAGCAAGGCACAGTACCGAACCGTAGCTAGGCGTAAACGTTCAAGACGTAATCGGCACTACAAGCCTTGTGACTTTAAGATAGTCAGGCGATTACTCAAACGAAGATTAAGTCCAGAGCAAATCGTTGGCGTTATTCGTCGTTTCCAGTTAATGACTCGACCATTAAGCCATGAAACCATCTACCAATATATTTGGCGTGATAAAGCGAACGGAGGTAATCTTTGGACATACCTACGCCAATCGTCAAAGATACGAAGAAAGCGCTATAAAGCCTATGATAGCCGAGGCCGTTTAGCTAACAAGCGACATATATCAGAACGGCCAGCCAGCGTAGAAACTCGTAAATATAAAGGGCATTGGGAGATTGATACCGTTCATGGACGCGGCAGCAACCACTGTATTGTCACGTTACTTGAACGCAAGACGGGTTATGTCATGATTGGGAAAATTTCTGACAAATCAGCCGCTGCTGTCAATAAAAAAACTCTGGGTTTGATTCATCGTGATCCTAGTCATTTCAAAACGATCACGGCCGATAATGGAACAGAGTTTCATCAATATAAAAAAATAGAGGAAAGGCACCCTGTACGGTTTTACTTTGCGAACCCCTACCATTCTTGGGAAAGAGGAAGCAACGAACATGTGAACGGATTAATTCGGCAGTACCTTCCCAAAACAAAGAGCATGGAAAACGTTACACAACAACAATGTGATCGAATTGCTACCGCATTAAATACACGCCCAAGAAAACGGTTTAATTATAAAACACCAGAGGAGATGTACCATGGTATTTAACCATTATTGTCGCGCTTCAAACTTGATACTAGGGTTTTATAAGTAGCAGGGATAGTTTTTAGATGTGTGTGTGCTGGTTTTACTTCAACACGCTCAGATACTGTTTTGTATGTTGCGGGTACAGCAACAATTTTTGTGCTTTCTTCTTTGACGAGTAAGCGTTCAGTCGCATCTTCGTATTTTGATGGCACGATAGATACTGTTTCTGTTTCTGGCTTAACTAGTACACGTTCACTTTTTGTTTCATAAACAGCAGGAGTGAGTACACGTGAATAACAATGGCCTGGCTGCGCATTAGGTGGAAATAGTTGATTTTCAACGGCTGATGGTTGCGCTGGGATAGGGGCTGATTGTTGCGTTGCTTGTAACTCTTTGAGTTGCTGCTCATATTTCGCTTGCTGATCAGACAGTGCTTGTTCGTGTTGCTCTTTTGGTATGGTTTCACAACCAGTAATAATCAGTGCTGTGCCTAAAATCGCGCTAGCGAGTAATGTTTTTTTCATGTACATAGTTTATCTCCGTGTATGGCTATCATTAAAACAGTGAGGTTTTGTTATTTTCTCATCTGCTCTTTTAAAGAAGAATGATCGTTTCAATGGATGTTTTCATTGAATTCTTTCATTGAACTTTAAATAGCAGTAAATAATGAGCTGTTTTCCCGCGATGAAATTTACCATAACCAAAAAAGGGATAATAGCGTTAATTATCTATTTGCTGAGTGTTGCCCCTTTTTTGTGTGATGTTTTTAACGTTATTAGTAAAAAATATTTCATCCCAAACAGGGGTGACGTATCAATTTGCATAAATAGGAAATAAATGTAATTTTTGTTATTTGTTTTGTCGTACAGCGATATTGCTTAAGGTGGAAAGTGTCTATGGGAACTGTATGGCCAAGAGAGTAAACTATACATAATACGCACAATATTGGTGCCTAGATGAACGATGTCTTTACACATAATGTAACGGATAGGGTAACGGATAATGACCACAGTATTTACGCTGATTTTTACTTTCTTAGTTGTCAGTTTATTGTTTTATACCTTTGTGCGTCTTAAAACGCCGTATTATCGCGTGGATAAAGTACGCATGATGCATGTGCTTGAGAAGGTGCTTACTGGGCAGGCAACAGATAACGAATGGCAAATGACGTTTGGCATGGTGATTCGTCATTCGCCAGAATTAGAAGCGATACGTTTACAATGTGTTGATATAGAAGAAGAATGTTATATTGGTACCCAGCGCCCCCCGTATTTATTTTCGGCAGAGGGTTTAGAGCGGCTACATCATATTTATACACGCTTAAAATGACATAGAGCGTTTATTTTTTAAAGGATACATTATGCAAATCACCCCATCACCTGTTTCTCGTTTTTTAATGGTGACAGCAGCATTTATTATTGTTGTTGCTGGTATGCGAGCAGCCGAGTCATTGTTGGTGCCATTTTTTCTTTCCTTATTTATTGCCATTATCTGTACGCCGTTATTAAGTGCGATGAAACGCTATCGTATTCCTACGGGGATAGCGATTATTTTAATTGTGGTGATGATGGTGGTTGCGGGTATTTTTATTGGCGCCATTGTGGGCTCGTCTATTACGAGTTTTACGGCAGATTTACCGCAATACCAAGCACGTTTGGTACAGATTTCTTTACGTTTACAAGAATGGCTAGTCAGTATGGGGGTGGTGATTGATCCTCAGTTATGGAAAGAAATTGTGAACCCTAGTGCTGCATTAACGATTGCAGGTAATACGCTCACGTCGTTTGGTAATCTAATGACCGATGGCTTTTTGATACTGTTAACTGTTATGTTTATTTTGGCGGAGGAGGTTAATTTTGTTGATAAATTTCGTCATGCCTCTCGCTCTAGTGAAAAAACCTTAGATGCACTGAGCCGATTTGCAGAGAGTATTAATACCTATATGGCGATTAAAACATTGGTGAGCTTAGCAACAGGTTTATTGGTCATGTTGGCATTAATGCTTATTGGTGTAGATTACCCTGTATTGTGGGGCTTGTTAGCATTTATGCTTAATTTTATCCCTACTTTTGGTTCTATTTTGGCGGCCGTTCCTCCCGTATTATTAGCGGTTGTTCAATTGGGGGTGGGTGAAGCGATTATGACAGCAACTTTATATGTGACAGTGAATATTGTTGTTGGCTCTATATTAGAACCACGCTTTATGGGGAAGGGGTTAGATCTTTCGTCATTGGTCGTGTTTTTGTCATTAGTATTTTGGGGCTGGGTTTTAGGGCCTGTAGGTATGTTACTGTCGGTGCCTTTGACGGTGATGGTGAAAATAGCCTTAGAAAATTCACCTGATACCCATTGGTTGGGTGTGATGTTGGGGTCGGGTAATGATCAAGGCACTGTAACTGATTGATCACTGTAGCGATGTACCGATGCGCTTAATGTGTTGAGCGCATGTTATTGTATTGTGTGATTGCACATGATTGTAAAAAACCGCGGGTAATGTTGATTACCCGCGGTTTTTTTATGCCTATAAATACGTGGTGTGTTACTTATAGGTGAGAGAGTAATACTTGTAATGGGTTTTGTATATTTTTTCCGTCGATACGCTTTACTTGGCTACGACAAGAAAATCCACTAGCTACCAGTGAGTCTTGGTTATCTGGGTTATTGATCACTTGATCCCATGATAAGGAATAAATGTGTTTAGATGTTTCCATATTTTGTGTTTCGTGACCATAGGTTCCAGCCATACCACAACAACCGACTTCAACAGTATTTAACTGATGCCCAAGTGCAGAAAAAACAGATTTCCAATCGTTGATTGATGCTGCGGCATTGGTTTTTTCAGTACAGTGCGCCAATAATTGGTAGGTTCTTGGTGTGTCGGTGGGCTGTTTTTGTAAATGTTCGGTTTGTGTTGCTAACCATTCTTGAATCAACATAACCTGCGGTGCGTTATCGACGACCTTAGTGTATTCGCCACGATAGGCGAGAGTCATTGAGGGTTCTATACCAATAAGTGGAATACCAGCCTCGGCTAATCGATTGAGTTTGTTGCTGGTGCGTATGGCTGTTTTAGTGAAGGCTTTTCTAAAACCGTGAACATGCAATGGTTTACCGTTAGGATAAAACGGTGCAACTAGTGGCGTAAAGCCTAATTTTTTTAATAGAGCCAATGTGTCGAGTAAAAATTGTGTTTCAAAGTAACGAGTGAACGCATCTTGCACAATAATAACGGCGTTGTTTTTTTCATCATCGCTTAAGCTATTAATATTTTCAACGCTGGCGTAGCGCACCCCTATTTGTTGTAATTCTTTATCGAAGGGGATTGTTGTTAATAACGGACTATCACTTAATCCAGCGGTTTTAGCCAGTGTTTTTTGTATCCATGAGGCACCCATAATGGCATTGTATGCTCTGGGTACTTTGGCGGCTAAAGGTAGCATGGCTTCTAGGCTACCCACAAAATAATCTTTTAGTGGTCGTAGATAGCGACTGTAATAAAGTTCTAAAAACTTGGAGCGAAACTCAGGTACGTCCACTTTGACGGGACATTGTCCTACGCATGATTTGCAGGCAAGGCATCCCATCATTGAGTCGTGTACTTCGTGAGAAAAATCGTATTCCCCTTTTTGTTTTTTAACGGTATTTCTGATGCGCGGTAAAAAAGCAAAAAGTTGTTGGTACCATGTTTGTTGATGTAATGATTGGCTGGCACTAATGGCATCAACATCTCGTTCACTGAGTTGTTTTAACCATTCACGTACAAGTGATGCGCGGCCTTTGGGTGTATGTGTGCGCTTACGAGTGCCTTTCCATGATGGGCACATGGCATCATTTGGATTCCAGTTATGGCAGGCGCCGTTACCATTACAGAACATGCCTTCACTATAACCTTCCCAGCTCTCTACTTTAATGCTGCGATCTAACTCGCCACGAGTAGTAACTTCATCAATTTTGAGTAATGGAATATCGGCTGCTGGGGTGGCAATTTTGCCTGGATTCAGTTGGTTACGTGGATCAAAGGCTTTTTTGATTTGCTGTAGTTGAGGATAGAGTTCACCAAAAAATTTAGGGGCATATTCTGAACGTACTCCTTTACCGTGCTCTCCCCATAATAAGCCACCATATTTATGTGTAAGTTCTACCACTTGATCGGTGATGGTTCTGATCATATTTGCATGTTCGGTGTCTTTCATATCAAGTATGGGGCGTACGTGCAGTACCCCCGCATCAACATGGCCAAACATACCGTATTGTAAATGGTGTGAATCAAGTAACGCACGGAACTCAACGATAAAATCGGCAAGGTTCTCAGGGGGAACGGCGGTATCTTCAACAAAGGGCATAGGGCGGGCTTCGCCTTGAATGTTGCCAAGTAGGCCAACAGACTTTTTGCGCATTCCCCAAATTTTATTAACATCTTGGCCGTAGGCAATGGTGTAGCCTACGCTAATATTGTTTTCGCCGTGGTCAAGTTGGTTGAGTAAGGGCTGCATTTTTTGTTGCAGTTCGTCTTCGCTATCTGCCGTGTATTCAACAAAATTCACACCTTCTAATGGTTCGCTTTCGTCACTTGGAAAAAACTGGCTGACGGTGGTCCAAACAATATCGTCTTTCGCTAACCCCATAACTTTTGAATCTATGGTTTCTATCGAGGTGGGGCCAACAGACATAATAGATTTTGCGTCGCGTAACGCGGCGTTAAAATTTTGGTATTGTAGGTTGACCAGCGCGACACATTTTGGAATAGGAAGTAAGTTGAGTTTGGCTTCGGCAATAAAGCCTAGGGTGCCTTCGCTACCGCAAAGAATACTGTTGAGGTTAAATTCGTTGTTGTCGTTACGAATATGAGCAAGGTCGTAGCCCGTTAAACAGCGATTTAATGCAGGAAAGGTGGCTTTAATTTGTGCGTGGTATTTTTGTTGAATACCATCCACGATTTTGTGAATGTGTCCTGTGCGATTCGGTGCCTGTTGTTGTTCTGCTAATGTGGCGTCATCAATGGCTTGTGTGTCTAATATGCTGCCGTCAAGCAGTACGGTTTTTAGCTCTAAGACATGATCGCGGGTTTTGCCGTAAGCACATGAACCTTGCCCCGATGCATCTGTATTGATCATGCCGCCAATGGTGGCACGGTTACTGGTTGATAGCTCGGGAGCAAAAAATAGGCCGTAGGGCTTAATGGCAGCATTGAGTTGGTCTTTTACCACGCCAGATTGTACGCGTACCCAGCGCTCTTCAACATTAATTTCTAAAATGTTGTTCATGTGCTTTGATATATCAACAATAAGGCCGTCAGTTAATGATTGGCCATTGGTGCCAGTACCGCCACCGCGAGGGCTTAATACAATATCGTGAAATTGGCTCATATTGCTCAGTTCGGCGAGCGTACAGAGGTCTTCGATTGATTTTGGGTAAATAACCCCTTGAGGCAGTACTTGGTAAAGTGAATTATCCGTTGAAAGTACGGTTCTATTGGCATAATCAGGGCATAAGTCACCAGAAAAGCCATAGGTGCTTAGTGTATCGATAAAGTGTAAATATCGTTGTTGAATAGGCGAGGTGGTACGTAAATTTGGAATCATTAGCAAGCAACAAAAAAGGTCTGAAAGAGTGTGTATTTTACCTTTTTACGTTGCTAATCACCAAGTTGTTTACCGTGATAATAGGAATTATTGATAATATTCATCGATTAATGAATATTATCAAGCTCTATACGGATTTTATCGCGACGAGCTGTACTCCAATCTTGATCGGTCAGCTTAAATTTATCGACCATTTGATGCAGTTTCATACTCATAGTACTCATATCGGCACCGACTTGAACAGTAACCGCACTGGCGTCTTTTGATTGATTAAATTTATCGTCGAGCTCTTTAAAGTTATCGGCCACTTGATCAAAGTTATTGCCTTGTTCTTTCACCACTGAGCCAATCATTTTTGCTGCTGTACTGATATTTTCAATACTGGTATCTATGGTTGATAGCATTTCCTTGGCTTCGTTGACTTGTGCACTGCATTCTAATGTGGATTCTTTACCTCGCTCCATGGTTTTTACGACCGCATTTGTGCCTTCTTTAATGGTATCAATCATGGCCGATACTTCTAGTGTGGCTTCACTGGTGCGAGAAGCTAAAGCTCTGACTTCATCGGCGACGACCGCAAACCCTCTGCCAGCCTCTCCCGCACGTGCGGCTTCAATAGCAGCGTTAAGTGCCAGTAAATTGGTTTGGTCGGCAATACTATTAATCACACCAATCACGCTAACAATTTTGTCATTATCATCTTTTAAATGATCAATTGAAGCGGATGTTTCAGAGATAATGTCTTTGAGCTGGTGCATTTGTGTATGGGTTTTGGTAAATATCGATAAACCTTCTTGTACGATATGTACGCCTTTTTTACTGTTATTGTTAATGTCATCGGTGGCTTGGTTAACGCGCTGCGTAGATGCTTGTGCAGACTCTAGTAATGACTCTACGGTTTTGATTTGTTTGTTTTGTTCGTTCGTAAGGCCAGTAACTACATTATTGCCTTCTGCCAAGTCGGCAGACATTGGTACTAGGCGCATGGCTGATTTTATGAGTGTTGAGAATGTCTCATCAAGCTGGGCAATAAAGGTATTAAACCATGTGGCTAATTCATCTAATTCAGAGTTGCCGTTAACGTGAATGCGTTGGGTTAAATCTCCTTCACCGTCGGCCATTGAATGAATCACGTGAGTTAATTCTTTAATTGGTTTTGTGACCGTAGAGGCAAGTAACCAACCCAATAGCGGGCCTATAGCGAGTGCAAACAGTGAAATAATCAGTACAGTTTTGGTGATGGTTTCGGTGAGGTATTTTACTGGCGCAAAGGCTTCTTTTTCTTCGATTTCACTCATCAGCGCCCATTGTAAGCCGTTAATGTTTAAGGGTTTATAAGCAGAGATAACATTGACATCTCGGTAATCGGGAAAAATTCCAAACCCTTGTTTGCCTTCAAGTGCTGCAATAGTTCCTTCAGTTTTTACGGGTTGTAGGCCAATGGTTGTGCCTTTGGCGTTCATAATAGCTATTACGTCGTCACTGACATTGTGGTCTTTCATAAGGGTTAAATAACTGGCTTTATCTTCGATAATAAAGCGCCCATTACTACGCATTGTAAAGTCACTGCCTACAAGATAGCTTTCACCAGTATCCCCTAGTCCCGTATCTTTCCACTTTTCATCGTGCGTCATAATCGCGTTAATGTTATCGATAGGCGTTTGCAGAATTAACACCCCTAGTTTTACGTCACCAGAATAAATGGGGGTGGCAATAAAAGAGGCGGGTGCATTATAAGAAGGAATATAAGGTGCAAAATCGGTGAGCCCAACAAACTGTTTATCATTGGCATTGTTGGCCAGTGCAAAGGCGTTACCAATACCACTATTGGCATAGGGGCCGTCAATTAGCGAGGTAGTGTAATCAAGTTCTTTAAAGACCGAGTAAACAATGTCGCCAGTGAGATGATTAACAAGAAATAAATCATAAAATCCAAAACGCTCGATATATTGGCTAAATACAGCGTGATATTTTTCGTGGCTATGTGCGTAGGATGAAATATTATTTGGCTTTTCTAAGCGGTGTTTTTGGCCTAAGGGGTGACTATTATTACTAATAAAATCGTGTTGTAAGGCAATTGATTGTTTATCGAGGCCGTTGAGTAGTTGCTCAATAGGGGCGGTTTGCTGATTGTTTTGCGCTTTAAATTCTGTGCCAAATTGTTCTTCGTAATATTGCTGTAAATGATTTTTTTGTGCGGCTATCGTGTTGTCGTCATGATTGTTGGTGTAACTCGCAAAGTGCAATGAAAAATTACGCATGGCTTCAATGACCATGAGGTTTTCAGAAAGAGAGGCGGCTTGTTTTTCGATAGTTTGTAGGTAGTGGGTGATTTCTGTGGCGGTAATGTCGCGTATGGCAGTCAGTGATTGCTTTGCATCTTCCTTTAATGCTTCTTGCCCTTTATTAATCGCAATATTGGCGAGTATTATGCCGCTCATTAATACGGGGATAACGGTGAGAAGCCCGCCACTAATAATCATTTTAGTACTAATTTTCATTGCGGCAGAATCCTCGTGATGGATATAAATATATTGTTTAAGTGTAGAAAATACTGCCCAAAAAGCTACGAAATTTGACAAAAAATAACCATATTTATTCGTTGTGCCTAAATTTAGAATGATGTTATTTGTCTATTGCGTATTTCGTGACTGACTTATAAAAAAAAGTTATTAAAAATAATAAAAGTACGGCGATGGCGCGTGTGTGAATATTGGGTGAGAGTCAGCGTTATGTTGGGTAAGCATCTATACTTAATGAAAACCCTAGGAACATGATTATGTTGTTAAAAGATCGCTCTTGTTTTGTTGCTATCGCATTATGTTTTTTCGCTGTAGTTATTATGATTTTACCATTGGTTAGTTATGCGAATAGCATCATTGTTGTGCCATTAAAATATCGTGACGCAGGCACTGTAAAAGATATCATTACGCCATTGTTGTCACAGGGGAGTGGAGTATCGATTGATAATAATAGCGTTATTGTGAGTGCACCAGCAGTAGAATTAAAAAAAATACGGCGCGTGATTCAGTCAATAGATACACCCAAGGTGCAGTTGCTAGTGTCAATATATAGAGGAAAATATCCTGAAAA
Source organism: Candidatus Endobugula sp. (assembly GCA_965225895.1). Lineage (GTDB taxonomy): Bacteria > Pseudomonadota > Gammaproteobacteria > Pseudomonadales > Cellvibrionaceae > Endobugula. Next base: position 1,533,295 of record CBDDBR010000011.1, on the reverse strand, counting down.
AAAAGGCGTAAAGTTAGCAACAACGCAGTCGGGGCTTAACCAATCACAAACGATTCGTGTAGAAGAAGGGCAAACATTAGTCGTGGAAGAAAAGCGTGTATTGGCATTAAGCGTTGAGCACACGCAATATGTGAATAATACAGGGGCTACGGTAGCCGTAGACCCTGTGGCATCGTCATCGACCACTGTCGTTGTGAATAATGGACAATTGGCAATAGCAGACGATGCTGTTGGTGGTGACGAGGATGTAGGGTTGGGTGAGTTGGTGTTGGATCATGATGGAAATATTGCAGCGGCAGAGGTATTGCAGCGTGAGCGCAAGAAATGGATAGCGGCACCAACAGGTTTACACCTTCGCGTTACTCTTGTTGGAAATAAGCAGGCTAGAGTCGCGGCAGCGGTGGTAAGTGCTGTTGACAACACGCGGGTGGATAGTTCGCAAAATGTGGAAGATATTGTGGTATCACGAAGTATTGAAACACTCTCAACGTTTGCTTTATCGTCATGGGTAAAGGTGAGTGAGCATGTGCATTTTTCTCATCGCCCCACGTTGAATGATCGGCGTAAAGTGTATTCCACCGATACGTTTGGGGATAAACAACAGAGTGTTTGGATGAAAGTAGACGTATTACCGTAATATTGATGGCTGCTGTTATGTGGTGAGGGTATCTCCAACACGAATTGTTGCGGCGTTACCCCGCAGTAATACGGCGTTTTCACCAAAGGCAGGAGCTTTGGGTTGGTTTGGCATAGCATTGATTTTTGCAATACATGAGAATGGTTGTTGCTGTGGATGGCGCTTACCCGTTTCGATATTAATGGTTGGCATGATGCAGCGCTGACAAGGGTAGCAATGTTTAAATTGATAATCAGGGTGTTGTAAGTGCGCTATATTGTGTTCTTCAAAAGCGGCCATTTCGGTAATAACAATGTTAGGGCGAAAGTTTTCCATGGGTACAGGCTCATGATCAGCGGCGAGTAGTTGTTGATTTACTTGTTTGAGGGATGCCTCGTTTGCAATGAGATAAGGCGCTGCATCTGCAAAGTAGGTATGGGTGTTTTCACCGAGCAGTTCGGGCTTTGATTGTGGCCGTGGTGTATTTGCCATACGCACTAAACGCAATGTGGGTGTTGTTTCTCCAAGAGCCTGTTGTAACCATTGGCTGGCTTCTATTCCTTCATCAATGACTTTGCAGGTATCTTTCCAGATCGTTGCTTCGATTGTTTCTGTTGATACAGAAGGTGTTTGCATATCAATAATGAGGGGAGGCAATTGAGGCTGTGTGGGAACAGAAAGTATTAATTGCTGATTATGAATACGTGTGTGTATTAATACCATGTGCGGTATTTTTCGTTGTGTGACGAACGTATTTTTTTCGTTAATGATCATCCATTGACGATCATGCTGTAAGCCTTGTGGCGTGAGTGTTGCTTCTGTCACAGTGAAGCCCCGTAATGATTTTACGGGGTAAATAAATAATTGGCTAATATGCATGATTGTTTCTTACATTCTTCCTTGTGGTGGTTTATTTTTGTTGCAGCTCTTGCATTTTTTTGAGTTGCTCGGGTGTAGCGGGTGTTTGATGTTTTTCTTTCCATTCGCTGTACGGCATGCCATAAATTTTTTCACGTGCTTGCGCATCGTCTATTTCAATACCTTGCTCATCGGCAGCGGCTTTATACCATTTACTTAAGCAATTGCGGCAAAATCCTGCTAGGTTCATCAGCTCAATATTTTGCACATCTTTACGAGAGTCTAGGTGCTGTAATAAACGGCGAAATGCCGCGGCTTCTAATTCGGTTTGTTGGCTCATTTTGTGTTCCTTTGTTTATTTATCACGTGATAACACGGATTTTTTTAATACAATGTTCGTTAAATAAAAGCATTAAAATCAATAAATTCTACAACATCCCCTGCTTTTATTGTGGTTGCAATTGGGATAACTGCAACACCTGTAGCCCATGAGGTTGATGATAAAACGCCCGAGCTTTGATTAGGGTATATATCAATATGACCGGCCGCATTTATTTTTGCACGCAAATATTCTTGCCGTTTTGGGTTTTCTTTCCAATTAAAATTTGCAGGTAGGTGAACCCCTGAAGGTTTTTTGTAGTGCTGATGCTGTAAGGCTTTTAGTAATGGGTTCGCAAGTAATAGAAAGGTCATAAATACTGACGATGGATTACCGGGCAAACCAATAAAAGGTGTAGCACCGCTGGGGTGATGAATGCTGCCAAACGCAACAGGTTTGCCGGGTTTGATAGCTATGCGCCAAAAATCTAATGCTCCCAATGCGGTGACGGCATCTTTAATGTGGTCTTCATCGCCTACAGAGACGCCGCCCGTTGAAATAATACAGTCGCAATCAGCGGCTTTTTTTAATGCGTGAATAGTGGTATCGAGGGTATCTTCTACACGGCCACAATCCACGACCTTGAATCCCATTTTAGATAAAAAACCATGTAGCAAATAGCGGTTTGAGTTATAAATTTTTCCTGCGCTTAACGGTTTTCCTGGCTCCACTAGTTCATCTCCTGTGGATAATATGGCGACGGATAAGGTGCGAAAAACAGGTACGCGATGAATACCAATGGAGGCGAGTAAACCAAGATCTTGCGCTTGTAAACAGCGGCTTTTGGGGAGTACTTGCTGGCCTTGCTGAATGTCTTGCCCCTGTGCGCGAATATTATTATTTATCGCAACTGTAGAGGGTAGTGCCACACTGTGGGTGTGGCCGTTGTCATCTGTGTGTGTAGTGCATTGTTCTTGCATGATAACTGCATTGGCGCCAGCGGGTATTTCTGCCCCTGTAAATATGCGCGCGGCGGTGCCTTTTTGTAAGGCTTTTGGAGGATGCCCAGCAGTAATGGTTTGGCTGATATTTAGTGTGGTGTGAGAGCTATTGTGATCAAGGTCGTCGATGTTAACAGCATAGCCATCCATTGCGCTGTTGTCGGCAGGAGGAACGCAAAGGGACGATGTGATGTTTTCTGCTAATATGCGACCTAAAGCATCATGTAAATTGACTTCTTCTACGTCTGTTACTGGTTTGGCTTGCGTAACGAGTCGCTGAATGGCTTCATCAATAGAGATCATAAAGTATATGCCTTTATGGGGTGTATTATTTCAATAATAAACCAACAAAATTGCATGGTTTGTGTCGGTTATCGAGTTGCTCTTTAAGGATATTGTTCCAGCCAGTTAAACAAGCATTGTTTGATCCTGGTAAACAAAAAATTAAGGTATTGTTGGCTAAGCCACCCACGCAACGTGATTGAATAGTGGAGCTGCCAATTTCTTGATAAGACACTGCTCTGAATAGCTCACCAAATCCATGTATGGTTTTATCGAATAATGGTTCTACTGCTTCAGGGGTGCTGTCTCGCCCTGAAAATCCCGTTCCGCCAGTAATGACAATGACATTGACCTTATCGTTTGCTATCCATTGTGAAACGGAGGCGCGAATATGGTAAATATCGTCTTTTACTAAATGGCGATCAATGAGTGTGTGATTTGCTTCATTAATGCATTCTACCAGTAGGTCGCCAGAGGTATCGTTCTTTGATGTGCGAGTATCCGAAACCGTTAATACTGCAATGGCTAGTGGGGTGTTGGGCATATCATGTTCTCGCTCAATGTAATTCGTTGATAATGTTTATTATCCCATAGAGTCAGCTGGGTGTGTTGTTTTCTTAGGGGATAGGGCGTTTGTCTTGTTTGGGCAGTGGTTTTTCGTTATGGTGAGCTTTTATCTTAAATATCGACTTTATAAGCCTAGCGATATTTATAAGTTCCTTAATAATAAAGGCGTGTACGGATGACCCAATTAGTCAAAGAAGTCGCAGTTGAACTACTAGAGCATGTGAATAAAACCAAAGCATTAAGTGTGCTTGTTAACCTGATTATTATTTTGGGGGTGGGGTGTTCTATTGTGATGATGGTGACTCCCATTCATAGTGAATCGGGTATTGTGCACTGGTTGGTTCCGTTAGGTATTGCAACCTTGGTTGTCTTTATGCCGTTAACCGCCATATCATTTTTACACTATCGATTACCGAAAAAACAAAAAGAATTTAATGATATTTTGCAGGCGTTATCTTCCTCAGAACATGGTGTTGAGGTTGACTCTTTTGTTGTTGATTCTGAATACAAAAGCTCAGATTATTTTTTACCTGTACTGTTTGTGACCTTATTTTCTATTATTGGGTTTTACATATTGCTGGGTGGTAATGCGCAAGTGCTATTTAAAGCGATGGCTTGGGTGGATATGATTTCGGGCGATGTGAATGATATTACCGTAAAAGGTGAGGTGGCTTACCGTACGAGTCTAGTGGCGTGTAGCTTTGCTTTTTTGGGGGCTTATGTATGGGCCATTCAATATATTTTTCGGCGTATGGTGACGTTAGATTTGCCACCAGGCGCATACTATAGTGTTGCTACGCGTTTAGTGTTTAGTTCATTTCTTATTTTAATTTATAGCCACTTTACCTACACCAATGATCAATTGTTAGCATCTAGTTTGCCGTTGGTTGCATTTTTAACGGGTATATTCCCTGAGCGTTTATTAAATTGGTTAAAGGAAAGAAGCGGCAATATTTTTTCTTCTAATGCAAAAATGGCGCATGATCTACCGTTAGATATGATTGAAGGTATGGATAGCTTTCATAAGGCACGCTTGTCCGAGCTTGGTGTTGATAATGTACAGAATTTAGCACACGCCAGTTTGGTTGAGCTAATTATTAAAACACCGTTTGCGCCACGTATTATTGTGGATTGGATGGCGCAGGCAAAATTGTGCCAAGAATTTAAAGACCATGTTAATAGTATTCGTCATGCTGGGGTACGTACTATATTGGATTTTCAGCAGGTGGCAGAAGCGGATTTGTTACCCTCTCTTGCGCAGAGAAGCGAATTAGATATTGGTTTACTCGAAGCGGTGTATTGCTCTAACAAAGATGAAAAATCAATTTTACGTTTACGTGATGCTTATGATCGCTTAAGTCTTATTTGATATGCGATCAGTAGTTCATTAGTTAATTCTCTACATTATTATTTATTAAGTCCTCAATGTTCTAACGCTGTTACATGGCTTGTCTATACTCAAATTATAGTGATATATCTTTGAGGTAAGTCAGTTTGTTAGGGTCGTTAGTTATATCGTCAGCGGTATTTAGGCATGTTGTTGCTGTTTTTTTGGCAGTGCTCATGTTTATTGCGCCATGGGTATCCGCTTCGTCAGAGTATCGGCATCTTAGTGATCGAGCGTTAAAAAATATTAAGAAAAAATATGGTGCTGCGGCGAGTCAACGTATTTCGAAATGGAGTCGGGTGCTTAACAAAGTTGCGGTTGAGGGTAAGATGGCGGATCACTCAATGACGCGATTTGCGAATGATTATTTTAATCAAATTCGCTGGGAGTGGGATATTAAGCACTGGGGTGTAGAAGATTATTGGGCAACGCCTATTGAAACATTAGGTACGTTTGCAGGTGACTGCGAAGACTTTTCTATTGGAAAATACTTTTCTTTGATTAATATGGGTATGGAAACCGATAAGCTGCGTATTACTTATGTGAAGGCGTTAGACCAAAACTTAGCGCATATGGTTTTAGCGTATTACCCTGAACCCGATGCAGAGCCATTGATACTTGATAATATTAAGCAAACGATTATGCGAGCGTCAGAACGTAAAGACCTAATGCCTATTTATGGTTTTAATGGCGATGGTATTTGGTTGGCTAAATCAACTAAAAAATTAGCATCAGGTAATAATTTGTCAAAAAATTTACCCAGTTGGGGTAAGTTAACACAACGGATTAATAAAGAATTAATGTAAAACACGATGTGTTCCTGGAAAATGTTTTATGTAGATATAAAAAAAGCCGTACATATGTACGGCTTTTTTTATTGATAACGATAAGCTAACTTATCTTTTATCTATTGGAGTGTAGTCACGAGGTGTGTAACCGGTATAAAGCTGACGAGGACGCCCAATTTTATAACTACCATTAATCATTTCTGCCCAATGTGAAATCCAACCTACAGTACGGCCAGTCGCAAAGATAACAGTGAACATATCGGTAGGAATTCCAATTGCTTTCATGATGATGCCAGAGTAGAAGTCAACATTTGGATAAAGCTTACGTTCGATAAAGTAAGGATCTTCTAGTGCAATTTGCTCTAAGCGTTTTGCAATAGCAAGTAGAGGATCATTCTCTAGGCCTAGTTCAGTTAATACTTCGTCACAAGCAACTTTCATCACTTTAGCGCGTGGGTCAAAGTTTTTATAAACACGGTGACCAAAGCCCATTAAGCGGAACGGATCATCTTTATCTTTTGCTTTCGCTACGTATTCATCAATATTTTCAACGCTGCCAATTTCATTCAGCATAGTTAATACAGCTTCATTTGCACCACCGTGAGCAGGGCCCCATAAGGCAGTGATGCCTGATGCGATACATGCAAATGGGTTAGCACCTGATGAACCTGCTAAACGCACAGTAGAGGTTGATGCGTTTTGCTCGTGGTCTGCGTGTAATAAGAAAATCTTATCCATTGCGCGAGCAAGTACAGGGTTAACGTTTGGCTCTTCGCAAGGTGTGCCAAACATCATGTGTAAAAAGTTCTCTGAGAACGATAATGAGTTGTTTGGATACATAAATGGCTGGCCAATATGGTGCTTGTAGCACATGGCAGCTAATGTAGGAATTTTTGCAATCAGGCGATGTGCTGAAATTTTACGGTGTTCCGCATCGCTAATGTCTAATGCATCATGATAGAACGAAGACAGTGCGCCAACAGCACCACACATCATCGCCATTGGGTGCGCGTCGTGGTGAAAGCCGCGGAATAAGCGAGCCATAGCTTCATCTACCATGGTGTGCATGGTGATATCACTTACAAACGCTTCTTTTTCTGCGCTAGTTGGTAGTTCGCCGTTGAGTAGTAAGTAGCAAGTCTCTAAGAAATCTGAATGTTCAGCAAGTTGCTCAATAGGGTAACCACGATGTAACAATACGCCTTTTCCACCATCAATATAGGTGATTGCGGAGTCACAAGCGGCTGTAGACATAAAGCCTGGATCGTAAGTGAAATAGCCTTCAGAGACTAAAGCGCGTACGTCAATAACGTCAGGCCCAGTATTTCCAGATAATACGGGTAGCTCGATTGTTTTACCATCAATCGTTAATTGGGCTGTTTTATTACTCATAGGAGCTCCTGTTTCGGTTAAGCAATCCCTTAGCTGTATAAGGGTTTTTATGTTAGTGCGAGGCTGCTTATTAATATAATGCAACCCGTGTTTCTATACGTAAAACCAAATTACTATAATTGCTGAACACATTTATATAGGTAGTCATTATAGAATAAACGTAAGCTTTTGCATTTTTGATACAAAAAGACCCTTCGTGTTATACCATCGTCGTGGTATAGCAAAGTGAGGGGTGCGCTTTAGCGTCTATTTTTTAATTTGTTATGTGAGCAATGATGTTGTCATATTTATAAGAAATAAATATGACACGTTGAAAACTACGGATGTGTTTTGTTATTTTTGGTCAAAACGACACGTTTAGTTGTTCAATAAATAATCGGTTTCATGCAAAATACAAAGATCTAACGTCTTCTATGCGATAATACTACAGTGTTTATTGAAAAAATTGTACAAAATATTTCTGGTTTTTCGAATATCAGAAAAATATAGTAATCATGATGCAATTCGGTGCGATATTATATTCGCGATAGCACTGTCTCGGTGCGCCAATTATCGCGTAGTATAAAAACTAAACATCTTTCGGTGGGATGTCATCTATTGGTCTAAATACTGGGCTTTTTGTTTGTATTTTGGCGTTTCACTCACTATAATCGCGCCCGTTATTTTCAAGCACAATTGGTATTTTACGTTTTTATTGTCTATTCTCAATGAGGCAAAAGGTTGTTCAAATAATGAGCGGCAAATAACGTGACTTATTTGGCATGAGTTTTTGCAGTAATAATTCCTATAGAAAACTGTAAGGCTGTCATGTTTTTTATTGAGCTTTAATTTCTACCTTGTTGTAACTATTTTATACAGAAGGTCTTTTCAAAGTGAGTGAACGTGACATTGTTGGTTTTGCGGTGAGCTTTTCCCGCGCAATTATCGTACTATTTACTAGTGCGCGCGTCGCCTTTTTTGATAGTTTAATTTTCATTGGTGTCATGCTGAAGATATTCGCATCCCATTTCTCTCATTGTGTACATGTTTTATTGATAACTCATTTGCGTAAGCGTGATGTTGAAATAACCAACACAACAAATATATATGCTTTTTACTTGGAGTAAGTCCTATGGCTGGTATTAGAACAGTTTCCTTTGACGGTATTGTCATCGGTGGCGGCGGCGCTGGTATGCGCGCGGCGCTACAAATGGCGCAATCGGGTTTCAAAACCGCGGTTATCACAAAGGTTTTCCCTACCCGTTCACACACAGTGTCAGCTCAGGGTGGCATTACTTGTGCCATTGGTAGTGCCGATAAAAATGATGACTGGCGCTGGCATATGTATGACACTGTTAAAGGGTCAGACTATATTGGTGATCAGGACGCTATTGAATATATGTGTTCAGTAGGGCCAGAAGCTGTTTTCGAATTAGAGCATATGGGCTTGCCTTTCTCTCGTACTGAAGAAGGCCGTATTTATCAGCGCCCATTTGGTGGTCAATCTAAAGATTTTGGTAAAGGTGGTCAGGCAGCACGTACATGTGCCGCAGCAGACCGTACAGGCCATGCTTTACTGCATACCCTTTATCAGGGCAATGTAAAAAATAATACCGTATTCTTTAATGAGTGGTTTGCTGTCGATCTTGTTAAAAACCAAGATGGTGTAGTAACGGGCGTTATTGCTATCAATATTGAAGATGGTGAAGTCGTACACATTAAATCAAAAGCGACTGTCTTTGCGACAGGTGGTGCAGGTCGTATCTATGCATCAACAACCAATGCACACATCAATACAGGTGATGGTATTGGTATGGCATTGCGTGCGGGCTACCCAGTACAAGATATGGAAATGTGGCAGTTCCACCCAACGGGTATTCATGGTGCGGGTACGCTAGTAACAGAAGGTTGCCGTGGTGAAGGCGGTTACTTAATCAATAAAGACGGCGAGCGCTTTATGGAGCGTTATGCGCCAAACGCGAAAGATCTCGCAGGCCGTGACGTGGTTGCACGTTCAATGGTGCTTGAGATTCTAGAAGGTCGCGGTTGTGGTGAAAATGGCGATCACGTTAAGTTGAAGCTTGATCACTTAGGTGCAGAAACACTGAACCAGCGTTTGCCGGGTATTCTTGAATTATCTCGTACCTTTGCGGGTGTTGACCCTGTGAAAGAACCTATTCCTGTGATTCCAACGTGTCACTACATGATGGGTGGTATTCCTACTAATGTTGATGGACAAGCATTAACACAGGTAAACGGTAAAGATACGGTTATTGAAGGTTTCTATGCTTGTGGTGAAGCTGCATGTGTATCTGTACATGGTGCGAACCGCTTAGGTGGTAACTCTTTACTCGATTTAGTGGTATTTGGTCGTGCATCAGGTCTCTATATTGAAAAAGCATTAAAAGAAGGCATTGAGCATCGCGATGCGTCTGAGTCAGACATTGAAGCAGCTATGGCAAACCTTAACCGTGTGAACACGAATACGGGTGGTGAGTCAGCATCTGTGCTACGCGCTGAGTTACAGCAAGTGATGCAGAACCATTTCGGTGTATTCCGTCGTGGTGACTTTATGGCTGAAGGTATTAAGAAACTGGCTGACTTACGTGAGCGTATTAGCAATGTGACCTTCTCTGATAAGAGTGACACATTTAATACTGCACGTATTGAAGCGCTAGAGTTACAGAATCTATTAGAGGTGGCTGAAGCAACAGCTATTCCTGCAGAAATACGTACAGAGTCTCGCGGTGCACATGCTCGTGATGATTTCCAAGAACGTGACGATGAGAATTGGTTGTGTCACTCACTTTACTTCCCAGAAGAGAAAAAAGTGACCAAACGTGGTGTTAACTTTGACCCAACTACAGTTGACACCTTTGAGCCAAAAGCTCGTACCTATTAATTTCGGGAAAGTCATTGGAGATAAATGAAATGTTGAAAGTAGAAATATATCGTTACAATCCCGAAACGGATCAAGCGCCTTTTATGCAGTCGTATGAGATTGAAACAGGTGGCCGTGATTATATGGTATTGGATATTCTTGAGTTATTAAAAGCACAAGACAACAGCCTTGTATTCCGTCGTTCATGCCGAGAAGGGGTTTGTGGTTCTGATGGTATGAATATTAACGGTAAGAACGGTTTGGCGTGTATCACGCCATTATCAGACTGCGTTAAAGACAATACCTTGATCTTGCGTCCGTTACCAGGTTTACCTGTTATTCGTGATTTGGTTATCGATATGTCGCAATTCTATGCGCAATATCGCAAGATCGAGCCTTTCCTACAAAATGAAACACCTGTTGATGGTATTGAGCGTCTTCAATCACCAGAAGAGCGTGAAAAACTTGATGGCTTATACGAATGTATCTTATGTGCATGTTGTTCAACTAGCTGTCCATCGTTCTGGTGGAACCCCGATAAATTTATCGGCCCTGCTGGTTTATTGCAGTCTTATCGCTTTTTGGCCGATAGCCGTGATACCGCAACAGCCGAACGTTTAGATAATCTACGCGATCCTTTCAGCGTGTTCCGTTGCCATGGTATTCAGAACTGTGTGTCTGTATGTCCAAAAGGTTTGAACCCAACCAAAGCGATTGGTCATATTAGAAGCATGCTGCTGTAATCGTTAAGTAGCACTAGTAATTTTTGAATGTAGATATGTATTACCCCTCATTCGGAGGGGTAAAGAAATAAAGTAGACGCTATTCGTTAAGTGAATAGTTTGTTTTGCATAAATGACATATGAGCAGGTGAGTCATGCACGAAAGTTCAATGGAACAACTCTGGAGTACGGGCCATATATCGGGTGGAAATGCCGCCTATGTGGAAGAGCTTTATGACGCTTACCTATACGATGCTACGAGCATCCCAAGTGAGTGGCGAGACTATTTTGATCAATTGCCGCGTATTAGTGATTCTTCTAGTGTGCAAGATACGCCACACTCTACGGTACGTGAGCAATTTCGTTTGTTGGCAAAATACCGTCCGTCTGCATCTACTTCATCCCCTACAGGTGTTATGGCGCAAAATGATCATGCGCAACAAACTCATGTAACTCAATTAGTTCAACATTACCGTCGTGGTGGTCATTTAAAAGCAAAAACAGATCCTTTAGGTTTGGCCGTACCACCCTCATTAGAACATTTAGATCTTCATTTTCATGGTTTAACACCTGCCGACTTAGATGCTGTTTTTTCAACAGGTGATCTGTTTTTTGGTAAAGAAACGGCGACGTTAAAAGAAATTATTGAAGAGCTAGAAAATACCTACTGTGGTTCTGTGGGTTCTGAGTTTACACATATTACAGAACTCAAAGAAATGAAATGGCTACAGCAGCGCATGGAAAGTGCGCGCGGACGCCCATCGTATTCTCCTGAAACAAAACGCAGTATTCTTGAGCGTTTGACCGCCGCAGAAGGATTAGAAAAACATTTAGACAGTAAATACCCAGGCACTAAGCGTTTTGGCTTAGAGGGTGGCGAAAGTCTTATTCCAATGCTTGATGGCATCATTAAGCGTTCAGGTACTTATGGCGCTAAAGAAATCGTACTGGGCATGGCTCACCGTGGTCGTTTAAATACGTTGGTGAATATTTTTGGTAAAAACCCTGCTGACTTGTTTGAAGAGTTCGAAGGTAAAAAATTAGTTGATACCTCGGGTGATGTAAAATACCACCAAGGCTTTTCATCGAACGTTATGACGCCAGGTGGTGAATTACACATGGCGATGGCATTTAACCCGTCGCACTTAGAAATTGCGTCTCCTGTAGTGGTGGGTTCTGTTAGAGCACGTCAAGATCGTCGTAATGACGATACGGGTGATCTGGTTGTGCCTATTTCGATACATGGTGATGCTGCTTTTTCTGGTCAAGGTGTTGTTTTCGAAACATTCCAGATGTCACAAACTCGTGCGTATAAAACGGGTGGTACGGTACATATCGTGATTAATAATCAGGTGGGTTTCACAACTAACAACCCATTAGATGCGCGTTCTAGTCAATACTGTACCGATGTGGCTAAATTCTTAGGTGCACCAATTCTTCATGTGAATGGTGATGACCCTGAAGCGGTGATGTTTGTCACTCAGTTAGCGGTTGATTATCGTTACGAATTTAAAAAAGATGTAGTGATTGACTTGGTGTGTTATCGCCGTCGTGGTCATAACGAAACTGATGAGCCATCATCAACTCAGCCGTTGATGTATCAGGTGATTAAAAAATTAAAAACCACACGTACAAAATATGCAGAAGCACTAGCGGCAGAAGGTGTAATTAGCGCAGAAGAATCGGCTGAAATGGCTAAAAATTATCGCGCTTCATTAGATCGTGGTGACCACGTTGCACACGGTCTTGTGTCTGAACCCGATAAATCATTATTTGTGAATTGGCACCCTTACCTAGGTCATGATTGGGTGGCAGATGGCGATACTAGCTATCCTTTAAAAGAGCTACAAGATTTGGCCAATCAAATGTGTGTGGTACCTGATGGCATTAAAGTGCAGCCACAGGTTGCAAAAATTTATGAAGATCGCAAAAAAATGGCCAATGGCGCATTGCCTTTTAATTGGGGTATGGCGGAAACATTAGCATACGCAACTTTATTAAAAGATGGCACAGGCGTTCGTTTAACGGGGCAAGATGTTGGGCGTGGTACTTTCTCGCATCGACATGCAGTGATTCATAACCAGTTAGATGCGGAACGTTATGTTCCTTTAAATAACCTATTCGAAGATCAGCCTAATTTTGATATTTATGACTCATTACTTTCAGAAGAAGCGGTATTAGCTTTTGAATATGGCTATGCGTCAACAACCCCTAGTTCTTTGGTCATTTGGGAAGCGCAATTTGGTGATTTTGCTAATGGTGCACAGGTTGTAATCGACCAATTTATTACCAGTGGTGAGCACAAGTGGGGACGTTTATGTGGCCTAACTATGTTGCTACCTCATGGCTATGAAGGGCAAGGGCCAGAGCATTCCTCGGCGCGTTTAGAGCGTTTTATGCAAATGTGTGCCGAGCATAATATTCAGGTATGTATCCCTACAACGCCTGCACAAATATTCCATATATTACGTCGCCAAGTGATACGTCCAATGCGTCGTCCGCTAGTGATTATGAGTCCAAAATGGATCTTACGTCATAAGTTGGCCACTTCTTCTTTAGAAGAATTAGCAGAAGGTAAATTTCATAATGTATTAGCCGATAACCTTGTGCCTGCTGAAAATGTGAAAAAAGTAGTGCTATGTAGCGGTAAAGTGTATTACCACTTGTTAGAAGCACGAATGGAATCAGAGCAAGATGATGTTGCGTTTGTACGTTTAGAGCAGCTTTATCCTTTCCCTAAAGCAGAGTTGCTCGATGTGTTAGCGCAATATACTAACGTGCAAGAAATAACTTGGTGTCAAGAAGAGCCAAGAAATCAGGGCGCTTGGTTCCAAATTAGGCACCGTATTGAAGATGCGCTAGCAGAAATTGATTTTAATATGCCTGTGGAATACACCGGTCGTATTTCTTCTGCAGCACCAGCGTGTGGCTATATGTCATTACATTTGGAAGAGCAAAAGCAATTAATTAATAAAGCATTAACCGTTAAATAATTTATTCATTTGATTTACTAATAGGAATCATAAGCAATGGCTAACGAAATTAAAGCACCAACATTCCCTGAATCTGTACAGGATGGTGTCGTGGCAACATGGCATAAAAAAGCAGGTGATACCGTAACACGTGATGAACTTTTGGTTGAGATCGAAACCGACAAAGTGGTTCTCGAAGTTGTTTGCCCTGCGGATGGTGTGCTTGGCGAAATTTTAAAAGGCGAAGGCGAAACGGTATTAAGTAATGAAGTCTTATCGACTATCGTTGAAGCAGATGCTGCAGCTCCAGTCGCAGCTAGTGTGCCAGTAGCCGCCGCTGCACCAGCGCCGAGTGGTGCAAGTGTTGAAATTAAAGCGCCAACATTTCCTGAGTCAGTACAAGATGGCACCATCGCAACGTGGCACAAAGCAACGGGCGAAGCGGTATCTCGCGATGATCTTATTGTTGAAATCGAAACCGATAAAGTTGTTTTAGAAGTTGTTGCGCCAGCTGATGGTGCGATGGGTGAAATTATTAAAGGCGAAGGTGATGTCGTATTAAGTGGTGAAACGATAGCCGTGATCATGGAAGGCGCTAGTCCTGCGGCTACTGCTGCTGCACCCGAAGCAGGTACAACGAATACATCTACAGACGATGCAATCGCCAGTCCATCAGCGCGTAAGTTAGCGGCTGAAAAAGGTATTGATTTGGCGACTGTTACAGGTACAGAGAAAAATGGCTTGATTTCAAAGTCTGATGTCGAAAAAGCAGCTTCGGCGCCAGCACCTACACCAGCACCAGCTGCGGCACCCACTCCGTCAGCGCCAGCTAAAGCGCCATCAGCACCGCAATTGCCTGTTGGTAATGAAGGCGGTCGAGTAGAAAAACGTGTACCAATGACGCGTTTACGCAAGCGTATTGCTGAGCGCTTACTGGAAGCGACATCAACAACGGCGATGCTCACTACTTTTAACGAAGTAGACATGGGGCCAGTTATGGAATTACGCGCTAAGTACAAAGATTTGTTTGAAAAATCAAACGACGGTACACGCTTAGGTTTTATGGGCTTCTTTGTGAAAGCAACGGTTGAAGCATTGAAAAAATTCCCTGCTATTAACGCCTCTATTGACGGTGACGATGTGGTATATCACGGTTACCAAGATGTGGGTGTTGCAGTTTCTACACCGGGTGGACTTGTTGTCCCTGTATTGCGTAACGCAGAAGATATGGGCTTAGCAACAGTTGAATCAACAATTCGTGACTTTGGTTTACGTGCACGTGACGGTAAATTAGCTATTGAAGAGATGATGGGTGGAACATTCACCATTACTAATGGCGGTGTGTTTGGTTCATTATTATCAACCCCTATTTTGAATTTACCGCAAACAGCTATTTTAGGTATGCACAAAATCCAAGAGCGCCCTATGGCAGTAAATGGTGAAGTTGTGATTCGCCCTATGATGTACTTGGCTCTTTCTTATGATCACCGTATGGTTGATGGTAAAGAAGCGGTACAGTTTTTAGTTGCTATTAAAGATTTACTTGAAGATCCAGCAAGATTTTTATTAGAAGTATAAACCCCGTTTATACAAAACTAGGCTAAGGCTATTGCGGTCTTACTACATTATTAATGTTGAGAAAAAATATGTCTGAAAAATATGATGTGATAGTAATTGGTTCTGGCCCTGCAGGTTATGTAGCGGCTATTCGTGCTGCGCAACTCGGCTTAAAGACAGCCTGTGTAGAAAAATGGAGTGATGAAAAAGGTAAGCTAGTTAATGGTGGCACTTGTTTGAATGTTGGTTGTATTCCGTCAAAAGCGTTACTTGACAGCTCTCATCGTTATCATGATGCGCATGATGGTTTTAGTGGCCACGGTATTAGTACGGGCGAGTTAAGTATTGATGTGCCTGCGATGATTAAGCGTAAAGAAAAAATCGTTGCGCAAATGTCAGGCGGTATTTCTGGTTTATTTAAAGCGAATAAAGTGACCTCAATTTTTGGTTACGGAAAATTATTGGCGGGTAAAAAAGTAGAAGTTACAGACAAAGACGGTAACGTTACAGTATATGATGCAGACAATGTAATTCTTGCTTCTGGTTCTGTTCCCGTTAACATTCCTGTTGCTCCCGTAAATCCAGCTGAAAACAATATTATTGTTGATTCAACAGGCGCATTAGAATTTCAAGAAGTACCTAAACGTTTAGGTATTATAGGCGCAGGTGTGATTGGCCTAGAGTTAGGTAGCGTTTGGTCGCGTTTAGGTTCTGAGGTGGTATGCCTTGAAGCCATGGATAGCTTCCTTGCTATGATGGATCAGCAAATTGCGAAAGAAACGAAAAAGATTTTAACCAAGCAAGGTTTAGATATTCGTTTAGGCTGTCGTGTGACAGGCTCTGAAATCAACGGCGAAGAAGTTGAAGTCACTTACCTTGATGCAAAAGGCGAAGAACAAAAGCAAACTTTTGATAAATTAATTGTTTGTGTTGGTCGTCGCCCATTTACCGAAAGCTTATTAGCTGAAGATTGTGGTGTGCACTTAGACGAGCGCGGTTTCATTTTCGTGAATGAAAACTGTGAAACGAATGCTTCTGGAGTATGGGCAATTGGTGACGTTGTTCGTGGGCCGATGCTCGCGCACAAAGGCTCAGAAGAAGGTGTTGTAGTTGCTGAGCGTATTGCAGGTCAGCAAGCGATGATGAATTACGACATTATTCCTAATGTTATTTACACTCACCCCGAGGTGGCTTCTGTTGGTCAAACAGAAGAAGAGTTAAAGTCAGCGGGTGTTGAATATAATGTGGGTGTTTTTCCATTCCTAGCGATTGGTCGTGCAGTAGCTGCCGATTCACAAGACGGCATGGTAAAAATGATTGCCGATGCTGAAACTGATCGTATTTTAGGTTGCCATATTGTTGGTCCAAGTGCATCAGACCTTGTTCAGCAAGTAGCGATTGGTATGGAGTTTGGTTCAACATCAGAAGATATTGGTATGACTGTATTTGGTCATCCTACATTTTCTGAAGCAGTAAAAGAAGCTGCATTAGCAGTGCATGGTCACGCGATTCATATGCCAAACCGCAAAAAACGTAAATAAGCGGTAGTGCATTTGATAGTGAGTAGAGATATCTAGAATAAATACCCTCAACAATTATCGAGACATTGCGAGTCAGCAAGAGGATATTTGTTGTGACGGTTTAGGTGCAAGTGCAACACATGAAAAGTACTTGTTTTAGTAAAAGGTTTTTGCATTTATTAATGTTTAAACATTCAATCAACGGAAAAAGTTATGAATTTGCACGAGTATCAGGCTAAACAATTGTTTGCTGAATACGGTTTGCCTGTTTCTACTGGTGTTGCAGCAGCAACAGCAGAAGAAGCTGCAGCAGCAACCGACACCATTGGTGGTGATAAATGGGTAGTAAAAGCACAGGTTCACGCAGGTGGACGTGGTAAAGCGGGCGGCGTTAAATTAGTAGATACTAAAGAAGACGTAAAGGCATTTGCTGATAATTGGTTAGGTAAAAACTTAGTTACTTACCAAACAGATGAAAACGGCCAACCTGTTAGCCGCATCTTAGTTGAAAGTTGCACCGACATTGCACAAGAATTATATCTAGGTGCTGTTGTTGATCGCGCAACACGTAGTATTGTTTTTATGGCATCAACTGAAGGTGGCGTAGAAATTGAAAAGGTGGCTGAAGAAACACCTGAAAAAATTCTAAAAGCATTCATCGATCCATTAGTGGGTGCACAGCCTTACCAAGCGCGTGAATTAGCGTTTCAGTTAGGTTTAAACCCAACGCAAGTTAAGCAATTTACTAAAATCTTTTTAGGCTTAGCGCAAATGTTTGAAGACTTTGATTTTGCATTATTAGAAATCAATCCACTCGTTATTACAGACGAAGGTAATCTTCATTGCCTAGACGGCAAAATCAACATTGATGCGAATGCACTGTATCGTCAGCCTAAAATTCGTGAAATGCATGACCCATCGCAAGAAGATGAGCGTGAAGCATTAGCGGCTTCTTTTGAGCTTAACTATGTTGCGTTAGATGGTAACGTAGGCTGTATGGTTAATGGTGCAGGTTTAGCGATGGGTACAATGGATATCGTAAACCTGCACGGTGGTAAGCCAGCAAACTTCCTTGATGTAGGCGGCGGTGCTACTAAAGAGCGCGTGATTGAAGCATTTAAACTGATTCTTTCTGACAGCAATGTAAAAGCGGTACTAGTAAATATTTTTGGTGGCATCGTTCGTTGTGACATGATTGCCGAAGGTATTATTGGTGCGGTTGAAGAAGTGGGTGTTCAGGTACCTGTGGTTGTTCGTCTTGAAGGTACGAACGCTGTTGAAGGTAAGAAAATATTAGATGCGAGCACATTAAACTTAGTGGGCGCGACATCATTAACAGATGCAGCTGAAAAAGTGGTTGCTGCAGCGGAGGGCAAATAATGTCTATTTTAATAAACAAAGATACGAAAGTTATTTGTCAGGGTTTCACGGGTTCTAACGGTACATTCCATTCTGAGCAAGCGATTGCTTATGGTACACAAATGGTAGGTGGTGTTACGCCTGGTAAAGGTGGTACAACGCATTTAGGTTTACCTGTGTTTAATACCGTAAAAGAAGCTGTAGCAGAAACAGGTGCAACAGCAACGGTTATTTACGTACCAGCGGCATTTTGTAAAGATTCAATCATTGAAGCAGCAGATGCGGGTATTGAATTAATCATTACCATTACCGAAGGTATTCCTACATTAGATATGTTGGTGGCTAAAGAGTATATCGAGAAGAAAGGTGTACGTATGATTGGCCCTAACTGCCCGGGTGTTATTACCCCAGGTGAGTGTAAAATTGGTATTATGCCAGGTCATATTCATCTTCCTGGTAAAGTTGGTGTTGTGTCGCGTTCAGGTACTTTAACCTATGAAGCGGTAAAACAAACAACAGACTATGGCTTTGGTCAATCTACATGTGTTGGTATTGGTGGTGATCCTATTCCAGGGTCTAACTTTATTGACATTTTAACCATGTTCCAAGAAGATCCAGCGACAGAAGCGATTGTAATGATCGGTGAAATCGGTGGTACAGCAGAAGAAGAAGCTGCGGCATTTATTAAAGCCAATGTGACTAAGCCTGTTGTATCATACATTGCAGGTGTTACTGCCCCAGAAGGTAAGCGTATGGGTCACGCAGGTGCAATTGTATCTGGCGGTAAAGGTACAGCAGATGAAAAGTTTGCTGCACTTGAAGACGCAGGTGTTAAAACTGTACGTAGCCTTGCTGATATTGGTAGTGCGCTAAAAGAACTTACTGGTTGGTAATCTTCCACTAGGATAGTATTCAGGTAACGATAATGATTTATCGTTACCTGAAATAAAGTAATAATTTTTTATAATAATTCCTCAATGGAGGCATCAAATGAGTGATAAACGTCCCGTCAATCTTGATTTGGGAACTGTCAGTTTTCCAATTACAGCTATAGCATCGATTTTACATCGTGTGTGTGCTGTTATTAGTTGGGTTGGTCTGGGTTTCTTATTATGTGGTCTATGCTACGCGCTAGGCTCGGCTGAAGAGTATGCTGCGCTTGCAGATATGCTAGCAAATAACTTTTTAGTGCAATTTGTTGCTTGGGGTTTATTAAGTGCCTTTTCGTATTATTGTGCAGGTACATTAAAGCACTTAATTCAAGATTTTGGTTTTTGTGAAGACTTTGCAGGCGGAAAGCTTATTTCATGGGCTGCAATTGTAGTAGGTCTAGTAATGACTGTGTTAGCGGGAGTTTTAGTATGGGCATAATGACAAACGGTGTTCAGCAATGGGTATTTCAGCGTATTTCAAATGCTGTATTTATTGTTTTTGGTTTAGTTTTATTAACTAATATTTTATCGAATGGCCTTAGCTATGATGCATTAACAGAGTTGTTTGCTTCAACAGCATTTAAGCTATACGCTTTAGTCACGCTTGTTTTAGCGTGTGCAAACTCTATTTTAGCGGGTTGGCAGATTACGGGTGACTACGCAGAAAAATTTAATATTCCTCCGTGCTTAATGATGGCAGTGGCGATCGCTGTTAGCGCATTATATTTAGTATGGGGCGGTATGTTGTTATTTGCTTAAGAGCATAAATACTTCAGACAATAAAAAGGGTGCTTAATGCACCCTTTTTTTATTATCTGAAGTACAACTATTTAGATGTTCATTGCTGAGATAGATAATTCAGCCAATGGCTTTTTCACAACATCGTTTGCGATGTACGTTTTCATTTCATCAAGATCAGAAAAGTGGCGAGCCATATCATATTCGCCTTTATATTTATTTCCTGTTTCGTCTTCTAGTTTTGCAAGTTGAAACTTTTGACCGCCGTCGCCGCGACCGCGGATGATGTAGTATTCGAGATTCATTTGAATGACTCCAGTATAGGTAAAAATCTTCCTAATTATAGCGTAAACATTATTGGAATACTTGCTTAGCGTGTGTTTTTTACGCGTGTTCAACGCAGCGTTTGATTGCAGCAAGAAGAATGAATGACGAGTGTGCGGTAAACAATAAAAAGCTAATTGGTATTGGTTTTACTCACAACTAAAAAAATCCCTGCACCCATTAAGATTAATCCACACAAGCGTTTAAAGTCCATTTCATATTTTAGGGCACCAAACAATCCAAAATGGTCAATGGTACACATGGCAATCAGTTGGCCAAATAGAACCAGACCAATCGCATTGGCAACGCCAAACTTAGGAATGCCCCACGTTACACTTAAAATATAAAATACAAACAATGCGCCGCCACAATAAAGGTGCCAAGGAGTACCCGTTACATACAGTGTTTTAGGTACGCCTTCTGATATAAGCAACAAGGTCGCGGCTATCATTAAACCAACACACAATAGAATGGTAACTGCGAGTATTGGACTATTGAGCTTTGCTCCTAATCCAGCATTGAGTGCAGCCATTGTTGGAATACCCAATCCAGCGACAAGCATTAAAATAATGTAAAAAAGCGTGTTATGCATATGAGGCTCTCTTTTAATTGATCGGCTTCTCATTCCATTGTAGTGGGTTTTGGCGCATAAAAAAACGGCTCATAAAGAGCCGTTATTTAGATAGAGCCATTCTTAGTAGAATGAACACTATATCTTATAAAAAGTATAAGATGGCAACTAATACCGCAGTTAGGCCAAGGCTGCAATGAATTACGCCTTTAACGGTAGTTAATGGGCCTTGTTTGCCAACTAGACCGTTAATCTCTAATAGAGCAATAATCGCAATAGCAATCCATAAGTCAGTGCCACCAGCACCTGTACCATAGCCTTGGCCAACAAAATGTGGACCCGCTAACATGCCAAAAGCCATCGGCGCAGAGAATAGAACGTTAGTACGTGATGCTAATAATGCTTTTGCACCCGCTGCAGGAGCATCACCTTCAACCATACCTAAAGCAATTTTTTGGTTTGGCCAAATAATTAACCATACGTTTAAGAACATTAATGTACCCATTAATGCACCAATCGCAATATAGTCGTTGAATGCGTTAATTTTGCCAACGTAATACAGTAAGTAAACACCAGTAACAAACGTGAACATAGCGCCCCAACGGAACCACCATAGCGCACTCGGTGCTAATTTTGCTTTAGCGTCAGCTAATGCTTCAGGGGTAGCTGATTTGAAATAGCCACCTTGAATAAAGTTAAAGTAGTACAGCATACCAATCCAAGTAATACCGAATAATAAATGCGCCCAACGGACAAGAAAATCAACGAAATCCATGACTTACCCCTTTATAAGTGAATGGTTAAAAATTGTTGTTATAGCAATCTATTTATAGCCATTAAGCTAAAAATGTTGCCGCATTCTAACTGAATTTCAGCAACTAGACAGCATATATCCAGTTTTTTGTTGTTGTAGATAGGGTTTTAGGGTCAATATCTCGTATAATAAGCCTATTATTTTTAAGGTTAGTACGAGTTCTATTGTTATCTAATATCTTTAAAGGTCTAAATTGTGAGCGAACGTAGAGAACCCACCGTATCATCAGTACTTAATACATCGGAAGAACCATCCGACAACCGTACTAGACCCAGTCAGCGACGCAGCGCATCCCCGCAGTCGTCTAGACCTAAATCAAAGCCATCATCACGTGTCGTTGTACAGCAACAGTCGTCGTCAGGGTTTGTATGGTTTACCTTTTTGATTACGTTAATTGCTGTGGGTGGAGCGGCTTATGCGTTATGGCAGCTCAATCAAGCGCAGCAGGTGATGCAAACGCAAAGCCAGCGTATTGCACAACTAGAAAATAAATTAGCAGTATCTGACGATAGTGCAACACAATCATTGGCTTCACTTGGAGTCAAAGTGAATGAATTAAATGGCAAGTCGGTGGCCAATGCTTCAGAGATTGCTAAGTTATGGGATACGCGCAAGGTAAACCGCACAGCGATTGCAAACAGTGATAAAAAAATAGCCTCGTTAGAAAAACAGCAAAAATCATTGCAAACGTTACCTAAAAGCTTAAAAAGCTTAGACAAAAAAGTATCTGATTTAGCATCGTTAAAATCATCTCTAAATTCCACATCGCAAAGTGTGGCAGAGCATGATTTATTGTTGCAATCGGTACGTGAGCGAGTAGCTAATAATAGTGAAGCGGTGCAAACCTTATCGCCTAAAGTGAATGCCAATGCTCAAGTCATTAATAAAACCAAGGGACTTGAGCAACGTTTAGACAAGCGTATTAAAAACACCGAAGAAGCGATCACATCGTTTGATGCATTTAGGCGTAATGTTAATCGTGATTTATTACAACTAAAACAACCCCAATAATAATGTATTGCTAGCAATACATTACCGTATTCCTGTAAGCCCATCAGGTGATTTTACAGGGCTTTTTATTGATTGATTTATCGAAGAGATATTAACTATGACCACTATTATTAAGCAAGACGACTTAATTACTAGTATTGCAGATGCTTTACAATTTATTTCTTATTATCACACCGTTGATTTTATTCAGGCTGTACATCAAGCCTATGAAAAAGAAGAAAACCCCGCAGCAAAAGATGCGATGGCACAAATCTTAATTAACTCACGCATGTGTGCCGAAGGCCACCGTCCTATTTGTCAAGATACAGGTATTGTTACGGTATTTGTTGACGTGGGTATGAACGTATTATTTGAAGGTGATTTACCTTTAGAAGAAATGATTAATGAAGGAGTTCGTCAAGCGTATATGCACCCTGATAATGTATTGCGTGCTTCTATTTTATCGGATCCAGATGGTGCACGTAAAAATACAGGTGACAACACCCCTGCGATTATTAATTATAAAATTGTACCTGGTAATAAAGTAGATATTCATGTTGCCGCAAAAGGTGGCGGTAGTGAAGCGAAAACAAAATTTGCCATGTTAAATCCATCAGATTCTATTGTTGATTGGGTGCTTAAAGTTGTTCCCACTATGGGCGCAGGCTGGTGTCCACCGGGTATTTTAGGTATTGGTGTGGGTGGTACTGCAGAGAAAGCCATGCTACTCGCAAAAGAATCATTACTAGAGCCAATTAATATTCAAGATCTACAGAAAAAAGGTGCAGACAATCGTGCAGAAGAGCTGCGTTTAGAATTGTATGAAAAAGTGAATCAACTAGGTATTGGTGCTCAAGGGCTGGGTGGTTTAACAACCGTGCTGGATGTAAAAGTAAAAGATTTTCCAACGCACGCTGCCAATAAAGCTGTGGCAATTATTCCTAACTGTGCAGCAACACGACATACGCATTTCACACTTGATGGCTCTGGCCCATCATTACAAACGCCACCGAATTTATCAGATTGGCCTGAAATCGCGCGTGAAGATAACGGCAATACACGACAAGTTAACTTAGATACCGTAACACCAGAAGACGTACAAGAGTGGCAGCCAGGTGATACATTATTGTTATCAGGCAAGTTGTTAACAGGGCGTGATGCAGCGCATAAGCGTATGGTCGATATGATTAACAACGGCGAAGAATTACCCGTTGATATGAAAGGCCGTTTTATTTATTACGTTGGACCAGTAGACCCTATTGGTGACGAAGTTGTTGGCCCTGCAGGCCCTACGACAGCCACACGTATGGATAAATTTACACGCACTATGTTAGAAAAAACAGGCTTGTTGGGCATGGTAGGTAAGGCTGAGCGCGGCGATGCGGCTATTGCGGCTATTAAAGATAATAAAGCAGTATATCTTATGGCTGTAGGTGGTTCGGCGTATTTAGTGTCTAAAGCCATTGTAGGTTCAAAAGTGGTAGGCTTTGCTGATTTAGGAATGGAAGCAATTTACGAGTTTGAAGTGAAAGATATGCCAGTGACCGTAGCAGTTGATTCACAAGGTGAATCGGTGCATAAAACAGGGCCACAAATATGGAAAGCAAAAATCGAAGAAGGCGCAATTACAGTTAAGTAACAGCCTTTGATAATCTAGCTTTTATTGTGTTACAAC
This sequence comes from Candidatus Endobugula sp., assembly GCA_965225895.1. Taxonomy (GTDB): domain Bacteria; phylum Pseudomonadota; class Gammaproteobacteria; order Pseudomonadales; family Cellvibrionaceae; genus Endobugula. Next base: position 1,509,051 of record CBDDBR010000011.1, on the reverse strand, counting down.
GCGAGGCTCTATGAGTCTCGCGATCCCTTCTTTATCGTATTCTATTGCGGCTTTTTACTAAATTCTTTTTATTCTATTGTTATATCATTTATATCATTTATATCATTTATATCATTTATACCATTGCCGTTCTTTGTTGAATGGTTTCATATATTACCCATCGAAATACCCGAGGCCAATATGAAAGAGCTCGCACTACAATCTTGTGAGGCATGTGATCGTCATGTCGTACCTCTAAATAAAATAGAACAAGCACAGTTTCTTACAATGTTGAACGATTGGGAACTAGTGTATCAAGACGACATAGCACAGCTATGTAAAGTGTATTCTTTGCGTGATTATGTGTCGGCATTGGCCTTGGTTCAGCGTATAGGTACACTTGCGGAACAATATGATCATCACCCTGCAATGCTTATTGAGTGGGGTAAAGTCGAAGTTCGTTGGTGGACACATCGTGTGCATGGTCTACATAAAAATGATTTTATTTTAGCGGCAAAAACGGATGAATTGATTCTCTTGAGCGATTGCTAAGTGATCATTTTTGTCGTGTTAACTCACATAAGCTGTTTACGATTCATGGGGAGGTATTTGGCGCCATCTTGTGTAATGTAACGACTAAAGTCGTATAAAAGCAAAAAAACGGGTTAAAAAGCGCTCTATATAGACTAATGATAGGTGTTTTTTGGCGATTCAGGCGGTATTTTTGCTGTAAATACTTCTTAGCTGTTGTATATTCCCCCCCAATGCCCGTATATGGGCAAAAATAGAAAAATTACGATTAGGTAATGATAATTATTAGGGCTTTGGAGGTCTGAATCATGATGAATAAACTAATGACTGTTACTGCAATTGCATTAGCATCGGCACTAGCAGCTACAGGCGCATCTGCTCATGTAGCGGGCGGCGTTTTAACCGACGGATCAGGCAATGTAGTTAAAGATGGCTATAAAGAGTGTATTGTTGTTGTTGATGGTTCATCTGATGAAGATTGTCATCCACCAGCGCCAGTTGTTGAAGCGCCGGCACCAGCACCTGCACCAGCACCAAAGCCTGTATCTAAAGTAGCTTCTCTTGCGGGTGATGCTTTATTTGCAACCAATAGCGCAGAATTAAGTGATGCAGGTAAAGCGGCACTTGATGATTTTGCTTTCCGTGCATCAGCATTAAATGTGACTAAATTAGACGTTGTTGGTCATGCCGATAGCCGTGGTAGAGATGCGTATAATATGGATCTTTCTATTCGTCGTGCCGCGTCTGTTAAAAACTACCTAGTGAGCAAAGGTATCAACGAAGATATTATTTTTGCTTCAGGTGAAGGTGAAACAGCACCTGTTGCATCTAACGATACAGCAGAAGGTCGTGCACAAAACCGTCGTGTAGATATTACAGTAACAGGTGTTACTAAGTAATTCGCTGATCGTAAAAAACACGTCATACCCCGTCAGTCTCTGGCGGGGTATTTTTTTGCCTGTAAAACAGCGATACTAGAGAATATAACGCCCTTCAATTAACCAAATGTGGTTGAATTGATACGAGAATAAGATACGGAAAATACACTATGAAAACACTGTATTGGCATGATTATGAAACGTGGGGAGCCTCGCCTAGTCAAGATAAGCCATCACAATTTGCAGGTATTCGCACGGACGAAAACCTTAATATTATTGGCGATCCCTTAGTGATCTATTGTCAGCCGAGCAGTGATTGTTTACCGCAGCCAGAAGCGTGTTTAATCACGGGCATTACCCCACAAAAAGCCTTGGCAGAGGGGGTATCAGAAATTGAATTTTTTGAGCGCATACATGCACAGCTTGCCCAACCCAATACCTGTGGTGTGGGATACAACAGTATTCGTTTTGATGACGAAATGACTCGTTATGGTTTATACCGTAATTTTTATGACCCATACGAACGTGAGTGGCAAAATGGCAACTCACGTTGGGATATTATTGATATGGTGCGTTTAACCTACGCCCTACGTCCAGACAGTATGCAATGGCCATTAAATGATAATGGCACACCGAGTTTTAAACTAGAAAATTTGAGCCAAGCCAATGGCTTGCTACATGAGTCGGCACACGATGCGTTATCCGATGTGTATGCCACCATAGCCGTTGCTAAACTTATTAAAGATGCGCAACCCGAATTATATAACTATGCCTATGGCTTACGTGACAAGCGTAAAGTGGCCAGCTTAATTGATGTACAACAGCGTAAACCATTACTGCATATATCATCGCGTTTTCCAGCGGCGCAAGGCTGTGCTGCGTTAATGGTGCCCTTGGTTGAACACCCAAGTAATAAAAATAGTGTGATTGCCTATGACCTGTCGATAGACCCACAGCCGTTATTAAGCTTATCGGTCGATGAAATTTGTGAACGTTTATATGTAAAGCAACAAGACCTGCCTGAAGGATGTGAACGTATCCCATTAAAAGAAATACATCTCAACAAATCGCCGATTATTGCCACGCCTAAACTCCTTGATGACTCTGCGGCATCGCGTCTAGGCATTAATAAAACACGTTGTGAACAGCACTGGCAATTGCTACGTCATGCCGATATTGCCGATAAAATACAGCAAGTATTTGCGAGTCATCGCTTTCCCCCTAAAACAGATGCCGAGCAGCAATTGTATGATGGCTTTATGAATAGCCACGATAAACATTTACTCGCAGCGATTAGAGGCGCTACGCCAGAAACCTTACCCGCTTATCATGAGCAACTTAAAGATCCACGATTAAAAGCATTATTGTTTCGTTATCGTGCCAGACACTTTTTTGATCTACTCAGCGAGCAAGAAAAAACACAATGGCAGCAATGGCGTTATCAACGCTTAACCGATGCAGAAGCGGGAGCCAGCATCGTTTTAGATGAATATTTTGAACGTCTCTCGGCCTATAGTGACACCCCCGACGTTGATCAACATATTATCCAAGCGCTATTAGATTATGGCGATGGCTTATTGGAATAGTGTGTAGGTGCTAAACCTTACCAATAAATAGCGAATAGAGTGTTTTGAGAAACGCATAAACCCCGTTACAATAGCGCCCAGAGCAACATATATTATAAGAGATACCGCATGATTTTTACTGGCTCACATATTTTATCGATTAAGCAATTTGAGCGACATGACATCGATAAAATATTTTCGGTAGCAGACTCCATGAAGCCATATGCACAACGCAAACGTGCAACACGTGTTTTAGAAGGCGCTATTTTAGGCAATATGTTTTTTGAAGCGAGTACTCGTACCCGCGTTAGCTTTGGTAGCGCATTTAACTTATTAGGCGGTGAAGTACGAGAAACCACTGGCTTTGAAAGCTCGGCGATATCAAAAGGCGAATCATTATACGACACTGCAAGAGTGCTTTCGGGGTATAGCGATGTTATTTGTATGCGCCACCCCAAAGAAGGGTCTGTGAGTGAATTTTCTGAGGCCAGCCGAGTCCCTGTTATTAATGGGGGTGATGGTGCTAATGAACACCCCACTCAAGCGTTATTAGATCTTTATACCATCCGTAATGAATTAGCATCGAAAGGTGTCGATGTTGATGGTTTTCGTATTGCCATGATCGGTGACTTAAAACATGGCCGCACCGTGCACTCTTTATGTCAGCTGTTATGTCTGTATAACAATGTACACGTTAGTCTCGTGTCGCCTAAAGAATTAGCTATGCCCGAATATCTTGTTGAAGCACTACGTGCGGCAGGGCATGAGGTGATTATTTCTGAAGAGCTAACACCCAATATTTCACATGTAGACATTGCATACTCTACACGTATTCAAGAAGAGCGTTTTAACTCAAAAGAAGAGTCCGAAGTATATCGCGGGCGCTTTCGTTTAAATCAATCCATCTACACAAAATTTTGCGAACCCAATACGGTTATTATGCACCCCTTGCCAAGAGATTCTCGTGCAGAAGCCAATGAGCTTGACTGCGATCTTGACGAAAATCCTAACTTGGCTATTTTTAGACAAGCCGATAATGGGGTCTTGGTGCGTATGGCACTCTTTGCTCTAGTGTTAGATGTTGCCCATCTTGTTGATAAAAGTGCATACGACGTTCCGTGGTTTTCAGGTCATAGAAGATAATAATAAAATGAGTAAATTTGATGATATTCGTCCTTATAATGACGACGAAGTAAGACCCGTTATTGAACGCCTATTAGTTGATAGCGAACTACTTACGACCATTGGTCGTTTTCGTTTTCCTTGGGCGCCTGAATGGTTATTGTTTTTAATAAAACCACTCATCCAGCATTTTTTAAAACGCCAATCGGCGGCGATTCGTAATGTTGATGATTTACAAACCATGCTAGAAGGTTATATGGAGCGTATGAGTGACGACAGTATGTCGGGCTTACACGTGTCGGGTCTCGAAAACCTCACCGCCGATCAGCCTCATGTGTTTATTAGTAACCACCGCGATATCGCAATGGATCCTGCGCTATTAAGCTGGGTATTACATCGTAATCAACATAAAACATTACGCATCGCGATAGGTAATAACCTACTCAGCAAGCCCTATGTGTCCGATCTTATGCGACTCAATAAATGTTTTATTGTTAATCGTTCGGCAACAGCCCCACGTGAAAAATTAAAAGCAGCAAAACATTTATCGGCATACATACACAGCTCCGTTGTAGATGATAATGCCAGTGTGTGGATTGCCCAAAAAGAAGGGCGAGCAAAAGATGGTTTAGATCGTACGAACAGTGCGGTCATTGGTATGTTGAGTTTAAGTAAACCTAAAAAAGTGTCTTTAGCCGATTATGTAAAAGAATTAAATATTGTGCCTGTTTCCATTTCTTATGAATACGATCCATGCGACGAAGCCAAAGCCAAAGAATTATATTCACACAGTGAATTTGGTGAATACGATAAAGAAGAGCACGAAGACGCGTCGAGTATTGCAAAAGGCATTGTGGGTTTTAAAGGCAACGTGCATATTCATTTTGGTGAAGTGCTAAAAGGCGATTATCAATCTACTGATGATGTGGTTGAAGAGTTAGATCAAGCCATTATTAGTAACTATCATGTACACCCCAGTAATATGGTTGCGTATTGTTTATTACATGGCCCTTGTGATGATGAAGCACTCAACATTCCAGATTTTCATACGGCCGCTATGCTAGAACACAAACAGCGCTTTGAACAACGCGTTGCTAAGTGCGATAGTCGCTGGCGAGATGTGTTGATCTCAATGTACGCTAATCCTGTGGTAAGCCAACAAACGCTTAAAAAGCAACCAACGGTATAACTGTGGTTGCTAAAGCAGTTAAAGAAAAAATCCAATCGGCTTACAGTCAATTCCTAGACGCTAAATCATTACAGCCTCGTTACGGTCAAAAATTAATGATCGCAGATATTGCTCGCACGCTGTCGGGCATTAGTTGTGATGACGAGGGCGTACGCGACAGTGATAATCACATTTGTGTGATCGAAGCGGGTACAGGCACAGGTAAAACCGTGGCCTATTTACTCGCAGCCATTCCTGTTGCGCAAGCCCTAGGAAAAAAAGTGGTGATTTCTACCGCCACTGTCGCATTACAAGAACAAATTGTTCATAAAGATTTACCCGAGGTAAAACGTAACACCGATTTATCCTTTAATTTCACCTTGGCTAAAGGTCGCGGTCGTTACCTGTGTTTAAGTAAACTCGATCGCTTATTAATGGATAGTGATGCCTATAACACCTTTAACCAAGCATTGTATGAAGACGAATACCCCTCGGTAGATGATCAGGCGGTGACTATTTATAACAGTATGGTCGATGCTATGAGTGCGGGTAAATGGGACGGTGATCGAGATAACTGGCCAAATGAAATCGAAACCGATGTATGGGCACCTATCACCACCAACCATCGTGAATGTACGGGGCGCCGCTGTTCTAATGTGACCAGCTGTAGCTTTTTTAAAGCGCGCGAAGCCGTAGATACTTACGATTGTATTGTTGCGAATCATGATCTTGTACTGGCTGATCTTGCCCTTGGTGGTGGTGCTATTTTGCCTGACCCAAAAGAAACAATTTATATTTTTGACGAAGGCCACCACTTACCCGAAAAAGCCCTTGGTCATTTTGCCTACCACACGCGCGTGAATAGTACAGGCAAGTGGTTAGAGCAAAACCAAAAAGTATTATCCTCTATGCTGGGAGCAATCAGTGGGGCGGCAAATGTAGATCGCTATGCAGAGCAATTACCCAGTGCATTTTTAAGTACCAAAAAAATTCTTGATCGCGTTTATCCTTACTGCCAACAGTTATTCGATGAGCAATTATTGATAGAGGACAATACCTTTCGTAGAGAAGGGGACGCGCGTCGTTATCGTTTTCCCGAAGGCGTCGTTGATACGGTCTTATCCGATTACTCTGTTGAATTACATCAAGAATTTGATCGCTTAAATACGCTCGTAGGCAAAGTAGTGACTGAAATTCAGGCAGCCTTAGAAGACGGTTATTCTTCAGTGCCGCGTGTAGACCTAGAAGCGTGGCTATCCGTTGTTGGCGGCTGGCAAGCACGAACAGAAGCCAATAAAGAACTATGGTATAGCTACTGTGGTTCTGATCAAAAAGAAGATAAAAAAATTCCCTTAGCCCGTTGGGTCACACAAGTAGAGTTTAGCGGCTCTATTGATTTTGAAATTTGTTCTAGTCCAATATTAGCCGCGTACACATTAAAAAACAGTTTATGGAATCACTGCTATGGTGCCGTTGTTACCTCGGCAACCTTGGCCGCATTGGGGCGATTTGATCGTTTTATGATGCGCGCAGGTACTGACAGTACCCATCACTATGGGGTTATGCCTAGTCCATTTGATTTTTCAAAGGCTACCCTGCAAGTGCCGCCGTTTGCGATAGAGGCAAACAATGCCGTACAACATACGGAAAACATGGTGCAGTATTTACCAACATTATTAGATCGGCAAGAAGGCAGCTTAGTATTGTTTTCATCACGCCGTCAAATGTTAGAGGTTTACAATAGTTTGTCATCGCATTGGCAAGATATGATTTTAATGCAAGGTGAGCATAGCAAGCAGGCAATGCTTACCCAACATAAAGAACGTATTGATAATAACGCAGGGAGTATTTTATTTGGCCTAGCCAGCTTTGCCGAAGGTGTTGATTTACCGGGGGATTATTGCCGACATGTGGTGATTGCTAAACTGCCTTTTTCTGTCCCCGATGATCCCGTAGAAGCCTCGTTGGCCGAGTGGGTAGAATCGCGTGGCGGTAATGCCTTTATGGAAATCTCGGTACCTGATGCCTCGATTAAATTAATACAATCATGTGGTCGCTTACTGCGCAGTGAAAATGACACAGGTATCATTACCATTCTCGATAAACGTTTAGTGAGTAAACGTTACGGTAAATCATTATTAGCCGCGTTACCTGCCTATCAGCAACAGCTACCTGCATAATATTTAGTGGCATAAAATATTTTTTTATGCCATTTTGTTTTATTCCTTTCTCGTATATTTTTTAATGTTGTCTATTCTTAAGCTAAGAACCATCGTTATTTGTGAATACGGTTGTTATATAGCAGTCGTGTGATTAAAAAAACAAAAAGGTATGAGAGGCTAACATGTCTATTTATTCGCGTATTGGTGGAGAGCAAGCGGTTAATCTGGCGGTAGATATTTTTTATAAAAAAGTATTAGCCGATGATAGGGTAAATGAATTTTTTGATTTTATTGATATGCCTCGTCAAATCGATAAACAAAAAAAGTTTTTAGCTATGGCATTTGAAGGGCCTAATAAATACACGGGTAAAGACATGCGCGAAGCCCATAAAGGCATGCACTTAACCGAAGCACACTTTACCGCGGTAGCCGAACATTTAATGGCGACACTCGATGAACTTAATGTGCCAGAAGATTTAAAAAATGAAGTGATGAGTTTGGTGTGTAGCACCAAAGGTGATGTACTTAATCAATAAATACAAGCGGTCATTGAGATCTCTTATCCGCCCGTCATATTCATAAAACGCACAATGTCGGGTTCATCGCTATTGTGATCAAAATGATGCTTTTCGGGTTTGTGCGTCATTGAATCAATAATATGTTGTTTTAACACATCCATATTATTCGGATTGTTACGAATAATTGCGCGTAAATCTACGCTGTTTTCATTACCTAAACACAAGAGTAATTTACCTTCTGCGGTCACCCGTACTCTATTGCAGCTACTGCAAAAATTATTACTATGCGGCGATATAAACCCAATAAAAGAAGCAGAATTATTCACTTGCCAATATTGAGAGGGGCCGCCCGTATTTTTATTGGATGCGGTTAGATCAAAAGATTGCGCAATCACTTGGCGCACTTGTTCGCTACTAATAAACTCTTCATTACGCGCGTGATCATTAATAACGCCTAAAGGCATTTCTTCAATAAAGCTAATATCCATTCCTTTATCAACGGCATATCGTACCAGCGGTAGTATTTCATCACTGTTACGGTTTTTTAATATCACGCTATTCAGTTTAATGTGTAAACCTGCGGCTATAGCAGTGTCAATACCACCCAGTACCTGAGCAAGGTTACCTGTACGGGTTAGCTGAGTAAATTTATTGGCATCAAGACTATCAAGGCTAACATTAATACGTTTCACACCCGCATCAACTAATGCCTGCGCATGCTGTGCTAGATGTGAGCCATTGGTCGTTAGGGTTAATTCTTTTAATAGAGGAAGCGCGCCTAAGTTACGCCACAATTGATTGATGTTGCGTCGAATTAACGGTTCACCACCCGTAATTCTAATTTTATGTACGCCTAATTCGGTAAAGGCTTGCGCTAACCACGTCATCTCTTCGATCGTTAATATTTGATCACGGGGCAAAAATTGCATATCTTCCGCCATGCAATACACGCAGCGAAAATCACATCGATCAGTGACCGAAAGGCGAAGATAGTGAATAGGGCGGCCAAAGCCGTCAATGAGTGACATAAAGATAAGACACAACGACTGTGTGCTTAGTTCATTCCTGTGGATGTGATGTTGTTGAACATAATAAAAAATAAAAGGCTAAATCATTATTGTATGATTTAGCCTGTATCGAAAAATATTATTCGCTAATTTTCTTTAAATGATTTAAACCGCCTTGGTATACCGCAGTTACAACCGTTGTTGCTGTCGTATCGTCTTGGCCTTCGGCAGGTGTGTGTGATAAATCACGACGCTTAAAGCTACTTTGCCATACTACTTCTGTTGTTTTTGCATCAATTGCAGTAACGGTGACAGTTGCAAAATATTGGCTAACGGGTAATACGCCATCATTAATTGCATAGCTATACGTTTTTTTGCTTTCGTCAAACGCTAATAATGTTTCAGTAATCTTGCCGCCATCTTGTAGGGTGAGTAAACGTATTGCGCCTCGTACGTTATTTTTACCACCAATTAGATCAGTTTTGGCAACCGCAGGATGCCAAGCACCTAAGTCATTAAAGTTTTTTACCGTGTTCCACACTTTTTCGGCAGGGGCGTTAATGGTAATTTTTTCTTCTACAGTTAATGCAGGCGCGGGTTCTGCGTGATGCGCAGCAAAAGCAGAAAAGCTAAATAATGCCGTAAGCGCGACGATAGAGAATAATGCTTTCATGGAGGTATCCTATATGATGTTTTTATCGTTTTTATAAATCTACCGATTAGTAGATGTGAACGAGTAATATACGATGATTCTATCCACAACACAATTTTTAAATCAGGTTTTAAATTAGGCTGTGTAGTGATAGATAAAAACAATGTGCCAAGTGATAATGGCACATATTTTTAATGAAAATATACTCCTTGGGCACCGTCGTTTATACGGCAACACCTAGAGAGCTATTGTCAGCGTGGCTGTCTGTGCTATCTAATATTTGTGCTATTTCAGGTAGGCAAGACCCACAGCCAGTGCCTGCTCCAGTGCACTCACTAATTGCACTTACGCTATTGGCGCCATCTTGAATGGCCTGTTTAATTGTGATTTCGCCCACTTGTTTACACGCGCATATCTGTTTGCCTGAGATGAGTGATGCGGCAGGTTTACCACTCAAAATCGAGCGTTGTGCATCGACACTGAGCGTATTAACTAATAAATTATCTAACCATGCATAATCGGTATCACAAAGGCGTGGCGCAACAACATATAAGGTATCTACATCGCCGTTCACCATGGTCGCACAGCGATACTGTTGCTGGCTGTCATCATTAAATTCAATACGCGTATTGTCGGTATCAACAATGCTGAGGGACTTGATGGTATCAATAAGTAAGGGTTCACTATGAGATTGCGCTACATAATATAAGTAACCACCGTTAACACGGCGTTTCACCCAGTATTCAAAATGATCTGTATTAATTGGTGTGCGGCTTAGTAGTAAGCCCTCACTAGTATATGCCCATCGCTTAATCGCAACAGGGGTGAATTTAGCCTCTGGTTGTGCCGACACGGGGTCAACATCGGGGCTAACCACATTGCACACTTTACCGTGGCTAGACTCAACATCTGACCAGTGAATAGGCATAAAAACTTGGCCAGCATTCATTTCGCTACTTAGCTGTACCCTAGCTTTGGCACTGCCCCACGAGTTGTGAATAGTGGCAATATCGCCTTCTTTTAAATCAAAACAGCGTGCATCTTGTGGGTTTAACTGAATATAAGGCTCAGGCTTATGAGCGCCTAGTGTTACGGCTAACCCTGTGCGTGTCATGGTATGCCACTGATCGCGAATACGGCCTGTATTTAGCGTCATAGGGTAGTCTTTGCTAATACTTGTCGCGGGCGCTCGGTAATTAACAGCAACAAAATTGCCTTTCTTTGATGGCGTATAAAACTGACCTTTGGAGAAAAAGCGTTTAGGTGCAATAGCTATTTGAGATGATGAGGTGTCGTCGTGAATGATTGCCTGACTATCTAGCGGCCATTGTTGAGGGCTAAGTTGGTCGTATTCCTCATTGGATAAATTCGCTAAAGCCCCTAAGTCTAAGTCGCGGCTACCATTGTTATTTGTAGCCGTCATACGGCTATATTCACGAAAAATATCCGCTTCAGAGGTAAAGTTAAAACCGCTATAGCCCATACGTAATGCGACTTGGCAAATAATCCACCAATCGGATTTAGGGCTATGCAAACGTTGGTTGGTGATGCTGTCGCTACTGGCGATAAGTGCTCGTTGACGAGAAATACGACGTTCTGAATTAGTTACAGTCCCCGATTTTTCTGACCAGCCTTTAGCGGGTAATAATACATTGGCGCAGCGAGTGGTATCGGTGTCGGCAATGCAATCAGACACTACTACCAGTGGGCATTTTTCTAATGCCGCCTTTACCTTATTGGCGTTAGGTAGGCTAACCACAGGGTTGGTTGCCATAATCCATACGGCTTTGATTTTTCCATCGGCAATGGCGTCGAACATATCAACAGCCGTTAGCCCGGGTTGCTTGGCAAGCGTGGCGGTTTCCCAAAACTCACTGACGGTGTTGTAGTGATCATTATTGCCAAATTCCATATGCGACGCGAGGGTATTAGCTAAACCGCCTACCTCTCTGCCGCCCATTGCATTCGGCTGGCCTGTCACCGAGAAAGGCCCTGCGCCTTCAAGCCCAATACGGCCTGTGGCAAAGTGGCAATTGATAATGCTGTTAACCTTATCGGTGCCTGCACTGGATTGATTGACCCCTTGCGAATAGTAAGTCATTACTTTTTCTGTTTCGGCAAACCATTGGTAAAACGTTTCTAAATAAGGAATAGGTATACCCGTAATGCGCGATAGCTGTAGATAATCTACCCCATCTTTACCTGTGTCTTGTTTAGCGGCGGCAAGCGCTACAGCAAAGTCATTGGTATATTGTTGTACATACTCTTGATTAATTTGCTGGTTTTCGTCTAAATAATTTAATAGCCCATTAAATAGTGCGACATCCGTACCGGGTTGTATTGCGAGGTGTAAATCTGCGAGTTCGCAGGTATCGGTTTCGCGGGGGTCAATCACAATAATTTTAAGTGATGGTTTGGCGAGTTTTGCCGCTTTTAAACGTTGATACAATACAGGGTGGCACCATGCCAAGTTAGACCCTGTTAATACAATCATATCGGTATGTTCAATATCTTCGTAACAATTAGGTACCGTATCTGAACCAAATGCGCGCTTATGACCTGCCACGCTCGACGACATACATAAACGTGAATTGGTATCTATATTACCGCTGCCAATATAGCCCTTCATTAGTTTGTTAGCGACGTAATAATCTTCGGTTAATAACTGCCCCGAAACATAAAAAGCCACAGAATTGGGGCCATATTTTTTAATGGTTTGCTGAAATTTCTCGGCCACATAGCCTAATGCTTTATTCCAATGCACCTCTTCCCCGTTAATGCTGGGGGTGGTGAGACGTCCGTCATCAGTAACGGTGTCGCCCAGTGCCAAGCCTTTAGAGCATAGACGCCCATAATTAGATGGATGTGAACTATCACCGCGCACAGTCATGGTAGTGTCACCATTGGCTTGCGTATCTACTTTGGCTTCAATACCGCAGCCTACGCCACAATAAGGGCAGGTGCTTTTGATCCATGGGTTATTAGACTCTGTTGATAAGGCGCTTGATGACACGTTGGATGAATCCTTGTTATTCAAAATAATAGTTAATACATGCTCTGCAACTTATGTAGCAATATCTAAACCAACTCCTAAAAATACTAATATTTCTTGTAAGTTATTGAAAAATATATCAATTTATTTATCGGCTAATAATTTGCAATGAGTAATTGCTTTATTGTGGTGCGCCACAGGTGGGTAAGCACCAAAATAAAACTTAAATAACAATTGTTTTTGTATGGTTATTGTTGGCTGGCGGGTAATTTTGTATTTTTTTGGTGCGTTTTTAGAGGTTTTGTTTTGGGTTATAATTTATTGAAGTGTATTTTATTATGTAAGTCCTTGATTATAAAGCACTATAAGGATTATTGCTCGATTGCTTTTTTTTTGTGGCATTTATTTTGCTAACTACATATCAAAATACATTTTCTGGAAGCCCAGTAAATACATAATTGATAAGTCACACATTAAAGCAGAGGGTAAGTATGAGTAAGCAGCGCATTGTAGTCGTAGGTAACGGAATGGTGGGGCACCACTATGTAGAAACCTTAGCGAATAGTGACGTAGACGCCGATATCACCGTGATTGGTGGCGAGCCTCGCCCTGCCTATGACCGTGTACACTTATCCGAAGTGTTTGACGGCAAAAACCCAGAAGACCTCGCTATGACAACGCGTGAACACTACGAAGAGCTAGGTGTACATGCCCATTTTGGTGATTTTGTTGCCTCAATAGATCGCACAGAAAAAAAGGTAACAACCGAAGGTGGCCAAACGTTTGAATACGACAAGCTAGTATTAGCGACAGGCTCTTATCCATTTATTCCACCTATTCCTGGTGGTGATCAAGCGCATTGCTTGGCTTATCGTACGATTGATGATCTTGCAGAAATTAAAGCATCAGCAGCCGAAGGCAAAAAAGGCGTGGTTGTTGGCGGTGGTTTATTAGGCTTGGAATGTGCCAATGCCCTTAAAAATCTTGGCGTAGAAGCGCACGTAGTAGAATTTGCCCCTGGCCTTATGGGCGTACAGTTAGATGATGGTGGCAGTAAAATGCTGCGTCGAAAAATTGAAGCCCTTGGTGTATTTGTACACACAGGTAAAGCCACACAAGTGATTACAGAAGGCACAGATAGCCGCCTACGTATGGAATTTGCCGACGAAACAGCACTTGAAACCGATATGATCGTGTTTTCTGCGGGCATTCGCCCATACGATCAACTGGCAAAAGATGCTGGCTTAGAGCTGGGTCAGCGCGGCGGTATTGTAGTGGATTACCATTGCCGTACCAGCGACAGTGATATTTTTGCCATTGGTGAATGTGCCTCTTTAGGTAACTTTATTTATGGCTTGGTGGCGCCAGGTTATCGCATGGCAGAAGCCGCAGTATCGCAGCTAACCGACGATAAAGTATCGTTCTCGGGTGCTGATATGAGCACCAAGTTAAAATTACTTGGTGTAGAAGTTGGCAGTATTGGTGATGCTCATGGCCGCACCGAAGGCTCGCAGCGCTATACCTACTGTGACGAAAACGCCGAAGTATATAAAAGCATTATTGTATCCAACGACGGTAAAAAATTATTGGGTGCCGTATTAGTTGGTGATACCAGTGCCTATGACACGTTATTACAATACATGCTTAATGAAATTGACCTTCCTGATTCACCAGAAGCCTTTATTTTACCTGCCGTTGAAGGCGAGCAAGCGATAGGCCTAGGTGCTGATTCATTACCTGATAGCGCCACTGTATGTTCATGCTATGCCGTTACCAAAGGTGATATTTGTGGCGCGGTACAAAATGGTGCAACCAATATGGGTGCCATTAAAGAAGTGACAGGGGCATCAACAGGTTGTGGTGGGTGTGCGGCACTAACCAAACAAGTGATGGATAGTGAGCTAGTTAAATTAGGCGTAGAGGTTAACAACGACCTGTGCGAACACTTTGCTTATACCCGTAAAGAGCTTGCCGATATTATTCGTGCAACCAAAGTAAAAAGCTTTGACGAACTATTAGAAAGCCACGGTAAAGGCCACGGTTGTGAAGTGTGTAAACCTACCGTGTCATCTATTTTGGCGTCGTACTGGAACGATTACATCCTACAAGAAGAGCATGTAGGCCTACAGGATACCAACGATATATTCCTAGGCAATATGCAAAAAGACGGCACCTATTCAGTAGTGCCTCGTGTACAAGGTGGCGAAATCACACCTGAAAAACTAATTGTATTAGGCGAAGTGGCAAAAGAATTTGATCTTTATACCAAAGTTACAGGTGGACAGCGTATTGATTTATTTGGTGCGCAACTGCATGAATTACCTGCTATCTGGAAAAAACTGATTGATGCGGGTTTTGAAACAGGTCACGCCTACGGTAAATCGTTACGTACAGTAAAATCTTGTGTGGGTAGCACATGGTGCCGTTACGGTGTAGACGACAGTGTAGGTTTAGCCATTAACGCCGAAGACCGTTACAAAGGCTTACGTACTCCTCACAAAATTAAATTTGGTGTATCGGGTTGTACTCGTGAATGTGCCGAAGCACAAAGTAAAGACGTGGGCATTATCGCGACCGAAACAGGTTGGAACTTATATGTATGCGGTAACGGAGGAATGCGTCCACGCCATGCCGACTTATTTGCTACCGATCTAACAGCCGAAACATTAATTAAATATATTGACCGTTTCTTAATGTTTTATATTCGTACGGCCGATCGCTTGCAGCGCACGTCAGTATGGTTAGAAAACTTAGAAGGTGGCCTAGACTACTTAAAAGAAGTCATTATTGACGACAAGCTGTCGATTTGTGACGAACTAGAAGCCGAAATGAAAGCAAACATAGCTAACTACCAGTGTGAGTGGAAAACCACCGTAGATAGCCCAGAACAATTAAAGCGCTTTGCGCATTTTATTAATTCAGATCAAGAAGACGACAGCCTTGCTTATGTAGTTGAGCGTGAACAACGCCGCCCTGCGTTTGAAGATGAAAAAGCAGAAGCGATTAAGCTTGTAGGGTAATGGTAACCGCAAGGTTAGCATCATGTTGTTACGTTATTAATTAAGAGAGAAAAATTTATGAGTGAATGGATCAATGTATGTGCCGAAAGTGATTTAGTCGCGGGTACAGGTGTATGTGCACTGGTGGGTGGTGAGCAAGTGGCCGTATTTAAAACACGTAAAGAGCAAGCAATATATGCTATCGGCAACTACGACCCTATTGGTAAAGCCAACGTATTATCCCGTGGTATTTTAGGGTCGGTAGGCGACGAACTAGTCGTTGCATCACCGTTATACAAACAACACTTTAATTTAGCTACAGGCCAGTGCTTAGAAGAAAGTGAAGTGTCTGTTAAATCGTATCCTGCACGTATCGAGGCTGGCAAAATTCAAGTACAAAGTGCTTAAGCAAATAGCTTAAGCCAGTTATATGTTTATTATTCTGCTATAGCGTAGTTTCTAGTGTTCTCTGCACTATTTAGGGGAGGTTTACCTCCCCTTTTTTTATGCCTTTTATTTTCTCTTCTTATACTTAGTCTCTCGTTTTTATTTTTTGATTTGTAGTTTTTTATCAATTAAACCACCTTATATTCACCGATTACCTATTTAATTAAGCCAGTTTTTTTACTAAGTATTTTCTTGGTTTTTTAATGGGGTGTTTGTTGGCAGCAATAATTGTGCATCGTAAAAATTATTTTTCGGTGAGTGCATCACTTCGTGTAAACCTTTACATTATTTTTAATAAAACATCATACAAAATAATAGTCATTTTATGGCGCGCAATACCGCATTAAGTTTTAAATGCTTGAAGAGTAAAGTGATAAATAGAATAATGAAAATTAATTGAGTGACGTGTTTAAACGTGTCGCTAATGTATATATGTAGTGGCGACGTGTTTTTATTGTGTTGTTATTATGTGGGATAAGTTGTTAGGCAATCAAAAGGAGAAAAAATGAACCTTAAACTTATAACTTTTGCTGTTGCGGCTCTCGCGTTGAGCGGGTGCTCTTCCGAAGATCCATCTTCATACCCGAATAGCAGCGCAAGCTACGAAGAACTCAATTCAGAGGTGGGTTGTGACAGCAAATACAGCGATGATAAGAAAGATGACATTTTCAAGTCGCGTTACAAAAATCACTGGATGACTTGGCGTGGTGAAGTTGTCTTGGCTGAAGCAGATGAAGCTTCACTGAATATTGATGGAAAAGGCACGCAGGATTTGGCAGTGGACTTTGCGGACAAAAAGGCCGGGTACAATCTTACTAAAGGTAAAGTCATAACTGTGCGCTTTGTAATGAAGCATGCTGGCGGCTGCTTTCTCCCATTTTCTGGCGATTTTGCATCCATTCAATAGTCAATGTCTAACAATCACATCCAGCCGACCCAAAAACCGCTGCGCGTTTTTCGGTCGGCTGATGTGAGGCGTTAGGGCCTCGGGTGATGCTCCTCAATCGAATTAAGGATTAATGTTTTGGGAAGAAAATTTAGCTTTGACTTATTTAGGCTCAATATTATAGATGTTGATGACTTATTTCTTCCGGGTTCAGATCATAGACTCAGAGGAAATGAGGCAATTGATGAGGTGTTGAAAAAGTCATGTGACTCAGATTTTGATAAAGAGCAGGAAACAAGCTCTGCAAAGTATAAGTGGAGTCTTAGGTACTACAATAATCACTCAAGTTTTGATGATGGGCGATGGTTTATTTCAGTAGTGCTGGCTCGTTCAATACTGGAAAAAGATGCATTAATTGTTACTGATGACGGTATTTCGAGTGGTTCATCAACTTCTTTCCCTCCACCTGCGTCAACAATGGTGGTTTTCCTAGATATGAATCGACATCTTGTAGCGGTGGAGCATTCAGGTGAATTAAGTCAAGTTGCATGGAAGGATTTCCTCGAACAAATACTTGGTGATGTTGCCCTGTCTCTTGGGAAATCTTCTGCTATAAGTTTAGAACCTGTACCCGAAAAGCACGAAATAATAAGCCTTTTTCAAAGTTTCGATAGGATAACTCGAATTAAGGCTACATTACGAATCCCCAATCCTGAGCTCACTCGCTATACAGAAAATTTATTTGAAGATTTGAAAAATAGCGATGTCCGAGAGTATACACAGGATATGAAAAACCCTAGCGGCCTTTCCAAATCGGAGAATGCAAGACCATTCGCCACTGCTGTATTAGCTCAGCAAGGTTATAAAAAGGGAGATGTCCAGCTAGAAGGGTATCGAAATGAAGGGTTTGAAAAAGTTACATCTGGCTCCGTTGCTTCGAGAGGTGCGATTAAGTCTTTAAAGGATTTTGTTCGAGGGTTAAGTGCCAACGCAAAGGCAAAAGAAACTCGGACAGTTCTACAAGAAATTGCTAAAGAGATAGATAGAATTCATCCAAAAGAAGTCCTCGTTGAAGATGACTAGCCAAAAAATAGAAATTTTGTGGGCATATGGATCGGAGGTTATTTTCTCATCTTTGTTCTTGGGTGGGTTGTTGCTATCTACTGACACTCCTACGTTGTCCCATTTTATACAAAACGCGGCTTCAGATTTTGCCACCTACTTTTCTGGAATAATGTTGGCAAGTGCTATCGCGTTTCTATGGGCATTTTATTCAAAATCTGACACCCCATTCTATCAATGGTTATATGATAAGGGGGCATACAACGTATACTTGGTCGCTTATGTTTCGGCTATAGCAATTTACGCGTCCCTGACTGTTTCATTGGTCTTGTCACCAAAAATTAACAATGAAATATTTGCGCTGGCAACTTTATGGTTGTTAATACTTGGGGTGATTAATTTATATACATTTATAAATAATATTATAAAACAGCTAAAGTTAAATATGGAATTCAATCGTAGGGCTAGGAGCAGTAATGAAAAGCCCTAACAAAAAGCTGCACCTGACAAATATTGCTACGCTCATTTTTGTGTATGTCGCGTAGCTCCATTTTACACAAAAACGCTCTCCGCAATATTTGCAGGTGAGCTTGGCGTTAGATTTCTCAAGAGGATCACATGAGAATCGAAGATGAATATGTGAAAACAGGATATTTTTGGCTTCCTGAGCGAGATGAGAAAAAAATTCCAGGGGTATTAACCATCAAAAATGGAGGTGATATCGAGCTGGAAGTTGTAGGCCTCTTCGATGAAAGTATTAAATCACTAAACGGTGATGATGATCTGAATAGAATAATAGGACATGTTGAAAAGGACGGTTTAGTAACTCTGGAGAACTGTTTTTACACCAAAAAGAACATATCTTTTGAAGGTATATCAAAGTCAAAAATATGTGTGAATAAAGTTTTAAGTGGTGTCGCTTATGACCAAAATGAAGTTGTAACCTTTAATACTTTGTCCTTTTCCGTTGATTGCCTGGATGAGTGGGTTGGTATTAGTGGCATTCGCGTCGATAGTGATTGGGATAGCAGAACAGCCACTATTAGTTATGCGCCCCCTGAAAATATATCCTATGTGCTAGATAGCGGCATAAAATTAGAAATTTGCTTCGCATATACTCTCCCAAGCTCTTCTAGCACTACTGAATCTAAAATTACACAGCGCGTGTACTTTAAGCTGAGCTCTGATGATTCAAGGCCATTGAGTGACTTTACAGAAATAGCATATAAATTAACTAATTTTTTGTGTTTTGCTATAGATACTACAGTTACATTGAAAGATTTGTCTGCCACATCAAAAGAAATACAAAGAGATGGTGGTGATGGAAAAAAATATCCTGTCCCTGTAAAGGTTTTTTACCCTAGCATTCCATTCACGGAAAAAGCGCCAGACAAGAGCTGGCATAGAATGTTATTTACTTACGGAACGATAAAAAGTAATGCTCAGCAGGTTTTTAATAATTGGCTTCGTGCATATGAGATTATGGCTCCAGCACTCAGCTTATACTTTTCCACAAAAAATGGGGCACAAAAATACCTTGATGGTAAATTTTTGGCTTTGGCACAAGGGCTGGAAACGTACCATAGAAGAACAAGCGATGAAAAGCTCATGGGTTCTTCTGAATTTGACTCGCTTGTTTCAACAATTAGTGAGGGTTGTCCAGAGGAACATTCCGAATGGCTAAGTGGTCGCCTAATGCATGGAAATGAAATTAATTTAGGGAAAAGATTGAAACGAATTATTGAACCGTTTAAGGGTAAGTTAGGCGGCAGCAAGGAAAGAAGTAAGCTTTTAAGAAAAATTGTGGATACAAGGAATTACCTTACTCATTACAGTGAAAACTTAAAGGACAACGCTGCTGGCGGCGAAGAACTCTGTAGACTCTGCCAAAAAATGGAAGTGATATTCCAGTTGCACTTTTTGAAAGTTGTCGGCTTTAGTGATGTAGAGATTGAGAGCGTTGTTGAAAACTGCTATCCGCTTAAGCAAAAGATTAACAAAATCTAACAGCGCATGTTGTCGGACTGGTTTTCCGCTTCGCTCCAAATCAGCCGCAAATGCGGGCGTTAGCAAATCAAAAAATAGGGGTAAAGTGGTTATGTTTTCGAAAGGTGCAATGCTACAAAGACCGATTAAAAGCTTATATGGCAAAGCTGATCACATAGGGATTTTTGTTGGAGGTGGTCATGTTATTCACTTTGGCTACCCTAGTGAGAATAAAATAATCAAAACAGATATAAATGGCTTTTTAGGGGATGCAGGGGGTATAAATAAAATCTCAGTGAAGCAATACCCTGATTCAAAAGATCATGTTGAGAAAATTGTAGCCAAAGCAGAAGAGTTTCTTGCTGTACTGAATGATTTTGATGGGAAGTACAATATTTTCTTCAGAAATTGTGAGCACTTTGCTAGGGAGTGTTACAGCTTTGAATCAACTGATGAAATCTTTTTAAGAAATAGCCAGTGGAAACATATAAGGCAAAAGGTATTCGAGATCGGAGCAAAGGGAACAGCTACTGCCGCAAAATACACTGGATCTATAGCTGGTGAATTGGCAAGTTCTCCTATAGCAAAAAACACTTTGGCGAAAAGTGCTGGGGTAGCGGCCAGAGGAGGTATTAAAAGCGGGGTGCGTTCTGTGTATTCTACTCAAATTGGAAAGCAGGCTGTTGAAACAATAGCTCGCAACTCATTAGGAAAAGCAGCTTATGGTGGCGCAGCAATAAATCATGTATCAAAGCTAGCTAGAGGGAATGCTGTAGTTGGTACAGTAACAACAGCGGTTCTAACTGGCCCTGATCTATATCGAGCTATGTTCGATAAATCAGTATCATGGAAACAAGTATCAAAAAATTTTGCTACAAATGGAGCAATGGTGGCAGGAGGTATAGGGGGATGGTTAGGTGGTATGGCCGTTGGAGCTGCGGCGGGATCAGCTGTGCCTATAGTTGGTACAGCAGTAGGTGGTATCGTTGGTGCTATAACTGGCTCATTAATAACTTCAACAGTCGCACAAAAGGGCACGAAAAAAGCTTTAGACTTGCTGCATAAAGATGATACGGAGAGTATGAGAGATCTTTTGAAGGAAGAGCTAATTAAACTATGTGTGGAATTTGAGCTAACAGAAGATGAGCTTGAGAATAAGCTGATGCCAAAAGTGCATGAGTTAGTTACTGAGAAGTGGTTGCGTGAAATGTACTCTTCAGGAGAGAGCGATAAGAAACGCTGTAAATTTGCATATTCACAATGTTACGGTCTATGTGAAGAAATAAAAAATTGCTAACAAGACGCTTCACCGGACAAGCCGGTGAGCTGGGCGTTAGGTTTTAATATTGGTCTGAACAACCAGAATTTTAAAATAGACAAAGGAATATCACATGCCAGAAATAATATCGGAATCAATAGGGTCAGAGTCATTGGTTTTTAATGTGTCACGTTAGTGTGCGGTTTAAGGTTGTTGTGTGGAGTAGGTTGTTGTATTTCTACGGAGGGCAGATGAAAAATTTACTCATTAGTGTCATTTTATTTTTATCAGTTAATGTTCACGCAGGGGGTTCTTTCATAGTTATTGCATATGGCACAGGAAAGACTCCAGTAAGTAGTTCTATAGATGTTGATGCTGAATTGAATACGTAGCAATGTCGGTAGCTTTATCAAGTGATGCTAAATACCCATCTGAAAGAGCAAAACTTATAAGCAAGCTTCAATCAACAATAAGTGGCGCAGCTGCCACCAACGCGAATATAGAATTTCAGCAAGGGGCTATCTCACTCTCTCCAAGCGAAAAATCATCTTTCTCTATCTCCAAGTCCTATGGCAGAAGTTCTGGTTCTAGCTTTTACATACTGGCTAAATTTGATCGTAGCAAAGGCATTTATACCGCGACACAAGAAATATATAGTTTTATTGGCGGCATTAATAAACCAGAAGATACCGCACTTAGACTTGGCAACACTACTCTAGCAATAAGTTCACCGAAAAAATATCGTAGTCAGTTACTCAGCCTCATTAAAGAAGAGATAAAAAACACAAAATCTGTTTTAGGTGAAGGTTATAAAGTATCAATTTCGGGATTAGAAAACCCAGTTATAGTTAGACAAAAAAATGACAAGCAAGTTACTCTGTTTATAGATTATGGTATTGAGTTTGGTGAGTAGGTGTAACAAAGTCATCAATTTTACAACCTTATGCTGCGCGTTAGTCAGCAAGTTATAACGGAATTATGCGTTTTATGAAAATTATATTTATCTACAATGCTAATAGTGGTTTAGTTAATACATGGCTTGATATAGGGCATAAAACTGTTAGCCCAAGTACATATTCATGTAATCTCTGTTCTATTACTCATGGGTTATTTAACGAGAAAAAAGAATGGTCGAATTATAAAGAAAACAGTAATCACACTCTTGAGTTCTTGCACAAAGATGAATTTAAAATAAAATATCAGCCAAAAGTAGAGCTAACCTTTCCTACCGTTTTGCACTATAAGGAAAATGACGAATTTGATGTGCTTATGACTACAGAAGAAATCAATAAAACTAAGTCAATAGCAGAATTAATTGGAAAATTACCAAAATCATAGCAATCAATAGAGTCAGAGTTATTGGTTTTTATTGTATTGTTTTTATGTAAATAGGAATGTTGAATGTTTGTAGTTTCAATAGAGTACAAAGTAGATTTAGCTGAGGTTGATAAACTCATTCCAGAGCATAGTAAGTTTTTAGATGAGTTTTATGAAAAAGGTAAATTTCTTGCGTCTGGGCGTAAAGTGCCTAGAACGGGCGGTGTTATTTTAGCTGTGGCTGATAGCAAAGAAGAGTTGAGTTCCATTTTAGCCAAAGACCCTTTTTACAAAGCTAACGTAGCTCACTATGAAATTACTGAGTTTGTACCCAGCAAATATTCTGATAATTTTTCGGACATAGGTGCGTTCATATAATAAACGTGTTAAACAGGCACTTTTTACTCTAATTGCTTTTTATCGTAGTGCTTTTTATCGATAAATTTCTACCATGAAAAACGCAGTTACATTTCTTTAGGTCTTTGGTCATAGGCTTTTTGTGCAGTTAAAACACGGGTGATGTTTTGTTCTGACCAATGCGAAATTCCGTCTAATAATTCTATTAATGTATG
Organism: Candidatus Endobugula sp.; assembly: GCA_965225895.1. Lineage (GTDB taxonomy): Bacteria > Pseudomonadota > Gammaproteobacteria > Pseudomonadales > Cellvibrionaceae > Endobugula. The sequence continues at coordinate 1,485,950 of CBDDBR010000011.1, read as the reverse complement.
CCCCAATGGCGTGAGTGAATACTCTACTTTGGGTGGTACGGTTGGGTACACTTTTCGTGTTACAACGCCATCTCTTTCTAGCGCTCTTAATGTTTGTGTGAGCATTTTTTGAGAAATCCCATCAACTTCTCGTCTTAATTCATTAAACCGCTTTGTACCGTCAGCCAGTAGGCCAATAACAAGCACCGTCCATTTATCGGCGATACGATCAAGTACCATACGTGTAGGGCAATTTTTGTTATATACATTAAATGCAGGCATGGGTTTTCCTGTGTGTTAATTTTAGGTCTGTAAGTTATTGATTTTTAAATAAGTTACTTTTTGGTAACTATATAACATTTAAGTGCCTTCTTGCGAATGGGTACTGTGGTAACTAGTATGCATGGGTCACTTTAATTCATCAAGGAAATTAACTATGCAGTTAACAATGCAATTAACACGCGCGAATACTTTTTTATTATTGGTCACTTTATGTATGTCTGGAGGTAAAGCGATGGCTGCCGATAAAACGGAAGAAAACTTACAGTTACTAGGAAAATTTGCAGAGCAGGTGTTTATAAAGAAAAACCTGTCGGATTTAGATCACTTTATGCATCCAGATTATATCCAGCACAATCCATTTGTTGAGCAAGGTATTACAGGGTTTAGTGAATTTTTTAGTCAATGGTTTACGGCTATTCCAGATTTTAGTTACAAGCTTAAAAACATCATTGCTAATGATGAATATGTATGGGTGTATGGCACTTATTCTGGTACTCACAGCCATTCATGGTTAGGTATTGATGCCACGCATCAGTCGTATGCATTTGATGCGGTCGATATTTTTAGAGTAGAAAACGGAAAGCTTGCCGAACATTGGGATGTGCTTGACCTGCATACTTTATTTAAGCAATTACATTCTGAGTAATTTATTCCTATTCGTTTTTTACACATGCTATAGCGGCATATAAGAGTATGTACCAGCTAGATTAACGGTTAATAATATCCAAGGCATAAAGCGCAATTCTTTATAGAATTGCGCTTTTTTTTGGCTGTAACTTTATTCAAATAAGTGCATTTTTTTATGCTGCTTGATATTGCTCTCGGTGTTGGTTGTCTGTTTTGGTGCATTAGTTGTGTTTTACTATAGTTTTATTAAGCCAATGAAAATAAATAGTGCTTATTTGTAGGGATGTAAAAATAAAAGCCATAATTTTTGAAGGGTTATTATTTTTCATTATTTTAAAAAGCATTGTGGTGATGCAATGTATAATTTTTGTGTGTCTTATTGGTTCAATTGTTATTTTTAAGCGCGAAAATAGTGCGTCATTTGGATGGTATTATGCTTTAGTCTTATTTTTTCTTTTAAAAACAGAGTGTTACATGTTGGTATGGGGTTTGCTATGTAGGTGTTTTACACATAAGCATATTTTGCATATAACACGATAAGCAGCCTATTTAGGCATGTTCTCAATGAGAGGGGATAGTATGACTACAGAGCGATTTAACATATTTTCATTTAGTGGAAAGATGAAAGTATTACATTTAAGTTGGATGGCCTTTTTTATTACGTTTGTTGTTTGGTTTAACCTTGCACCATTATTACAGTATTTAAAGGTTGAGCTTGGTTTAACAACGGCCGAAATTAAAACGTTATTGATATTAAACGTTGCCTTAACGATTCCTGCGCGGGTAATTATTGGTATGTTAACCGATAAATATGGCCCACGAATTGTGTACTCTGTTTTGTTGGCGGTATGTTCCATACCGTGTTTTATGTTCGCTATGGCAGATACCTTTGTTGAAGCAGCAGTCGCTCGTTTTCTATTAGGGTTTATTGGTGCGGGTTTTGTGATTGGTATTCGTATGGTGTCTGAGTGGTTCCCAGCAAATGAGCTAGGTACTGCAGAAGGCATTTATGGTGGTTGGGGTAACTTTGGTTCTGCGGCAGCGGCGTTTACTTTACCAGCATTGGCGTTATGGTTAGGTGGTGAAGAGAATGGCTGGCGTTATGCGGTAGGTGTAACGGGTGTAATGAGCTTACTGTTTTCTTTTGTTTATTATGCAAATGTAACGGATACTCCTAAGGGGTCTACTTATTTTCGCCCTAAAAACTTAGGTGCAATGGAAGTAACCAGTAAAGGCGATTTCTTTTTACTGTTAATTATGAAAGTGCCTATGTATGCAGCGTTAGCGCTATTGGCTTGGAAGTTATCACCTAATGGTGTTGCTATGCTAAGCGAAAGTGTTGTAACGGTGATTTATGCTATTTTATTGTCTGTTTATGTTTTAGAAGTGTATAAAACATGGCAGTTGAATAAAACAGTATTTGTTGAGCCTGTGGCAGAAATGCATCGCTATAAATTTAAGCAGGTCGCAGTACTTAACATTCTGTACTTTGCTACTTTTGGTTCAGAATTGGCGGTAGTGTCTATGTTGCCTTTATTCTTTGCTGAAACGTTTGAGTTAACGCCTGTTGTTGCGGGTATGGTTGCTTCTGCATATGCCTTTATGAACTTAATGTCACGTCCAGCAGGGGGATTAATTTCTGATCGCTTTGGTCGTAAATCAACATTGTTAATTTTAACCGCGGGTCTTGCGGTTGGTTATTTCTTAATGTCACTTGTAGATAGCGCATGGGCATTGTGGTTAGCGGTTGTGGCAGCAATGGCATGTTCGTTCTTTGTTCAATCGGGCGAAGGTGCAGTATTTGCAGTAGTTCCATTAATTAAGCGTCGTTTAACGGGGCAAATTGCAGGTATGACGGGTGCTTATGGTAATGTAGGTGCTGTTGTGTACTTAACCATTCTTTCTTTTGTTGATTACAGTACTTTCTTTTTGGTGATTGCTGCGACTGCGGTTGTTGGTTTTATTACATTACTCTTTATGGAAGAGCCAAAAGGTCAAATGGCAGAAGTTAATGAAGATGGTTCTGTAGAGCTTATTGATGTGAAATAAGTGATATAGCCTAAGCGGTGATGAACCTATACCATCACTGCTTAGGTTAACAATAAGAATGCAGTAATAATACATAGGAATTGATGTGGCTATACCAGACAATAAAAAAAAGCTTAAGGCCGTTTTTGGCGGTTGTAGTTCGTCGGGTGTAAAAGCAGAAAACCAAGATGCCTTTGGGGCATTACAACCCAAAGGCGATGTACGCCATTTAAAGGGAATTGTGGCTTGTGTTGCCGATGGTGTGAGCTGTAGCGAAAATGCGCAGCAAGCGAGTCAGATGGCCGTGTCTCAATTTATTGATGACTATTACGCCACACCCGATACGTGGCAAGTACGTACCGCCGCATCTAAAATATTATCGTCTTTAAATACGTGGTTATTTCACCACGGTCAAAATACCTTGGCGCGACACAATGGCTTTGTTACTACGTTTACTAGTGTAGTAATTAAATCCAATACGGCGCATATCTTTCATGTAGGCGATAGCCGTTTATACCGTTATCGTCCTAATGCCGACCGTCTTTTATGTTTAACCCGTGATCATGTGCAAAAAAATAGCGAGCGTTCGCTATTAACTCGTGCTCTGGGTATTGATAGCAGTGTTGATATTGATTACAAACAAGAAGAAGTAGAGCTTGGCGATGTGTATGTGCTGACCAGCGATGGGGTACATGAGTTTATTAGCCCTGCCGAGATTCGCCAAGCCATTGAATCGGATGATAATTTAGAGAATGTATCCAAAACAATTGTTGAGCATGCTAAACGTTGCGGCAGCGACGATAACTTAACTTGTTTATTGGTACGGGTAGATGAGCTGCCTATTGCCACCTTAGAAGAAGTGCACCGTGAATTAACCAGTTTAGCGATTCCACCTGTATTAGATGTGGGTATGCGTATAGATGGTTATGAGGTTAAGCGTGTGTTGTATAGCGGTACACGCAGTCATTTGTATCTTGTACAGCATCCAGAGCATAGTTGCCCTTATGTATTAAAAGCACCCTCCGAAAATTTTGTGGATGATGCGCAGTATTTAGAAGGCTTTGTACGAGAACAGTGGATTGGCTTACGCCTTGATCATCCGAGTGTGATGAAAATATATCCTTCGAGTAATGATAGCCAGTTTTTGTATTTACTGGCCGAATATATTGAAGGCCAAACGTTACGTCAGTGGATGTACGATCACCCGAATGCATCATTACAACAGATGCGCGATATACTCGACGGTATTGTGAAAGGTATGCGCGTGATGCAGCGAATGGAAATGGTTCACCGTGATTTAAAGCCTGAAAACATTATGATTGCCGATGATGGTCATATTAAATTGATCGATTTTGGTACGGTAAAAGTGAAAGGCTTGCATGAAATTAACTCGCCTGTTAGTGAAAGTATTCCTGTGGGATCGGTTAATTATATAGCACCTGAATATTTGCTAGATGACCGTTGTGATTTTCGCTCTGATATTTTTTCGATTGGTATGATCGCCTATGAAATGCTATCGGGTAAGTTACCTTATGCAATGGATCATGCATATCGTCGTATGCCAACGTCAATTACAGAATGGCAATACCAATCAATTAAAGAGCATCAAGCCGATATTCCTGATTGGATTGATTGTGCATTACAAAAAGCAGTACACCCTAATATTGCTCGTCGCTATGAGAGTTTGTCAGAATTTGTTGTAGACATGTCGCAGCCTAACCCTCAGTTGTTAGCAAGTCGTCATCAATCACCGCTTATTGAACGCAACCCTGTACTTGTTTGGCAGGGTATTTCATTGGTTTTATTTATTGTGATGATGGTGCACGTATTTTTGTACCACTCTTAACGCATTTTTTGCGTTAGTCTTTTGGCGATTGCTATCGCTTTTTTTGTTTTTTCTTTTCTCACTGTCAAGTTCTTGGCGGTTTTTTCTTGTTGGCCAAAATTTTTGATCTAAATAGTAATAATCTCCTAGCGCTACAGCATATTAAGTCTACGCTTATAGTAAGTTCGATTAGATGTATGTGATTATGCTGAAGTTTTTCCGTAAACAAAAACCACCTATTACTGTAGGTATTCAATTAACTGCTACCTATATTTCTGTGTTGGTGCTTGACGCTAAAGACCCTAAGCAGCCACAAATTCTGGATTATGTAAATTATCGTGTGGATCAATACGAATCAGCAGAAGCTTTAAAAGAGCAAGTTAAACAATATATCGAAGAAAAATCACTGAAAAAAGCGTATTGCTGTTTAGTACTCGATGATCAGGATTATCAACTCTTAGCCGTAGAACCCCCTAAAGTACCTCAAGCCGAAATGGCAGAGGCGGTGAAGTGGAAGGTAAAAGATCTTATTCAATTCCCTATTACCGATGCTGTGGTTGACGTGTTTTCTCAGCCTGAAAGTCACGACGCTAATCGAGAGATTGTGGATGTGGTGGTGGCTAATAAAAGTATTGTGGATACCAAAGCGCAATTTATTCACGATATAGGGCTAGAGTTAGTGGCAATTGATATTCCTGAGTTGGCGTATCGCAATTACTTTGAAACCTGCGAACATCAAGAAGCCAATGTTGCTTTGGTACTTATTAAGCAATCGTACGGAAAGTTGGTGGTTATTAATAAGGGTAATGTTTGTTTTTCACGTAGTTTTTTTGTTAACTATGGTGGTGGTTTGTTTGATGACATTCCCGAAAATGACATTGTATTAGAACTTCAGCGCTCTTTAGATTATTACGAGCGACAAATGCGCCAAGTCATGCCTACCACGGTTGTTTTTGCGGGGGATAATCTTGTTGAAGATAAAATCACAACAATCACACGAGAAAGTTTTAATCAGCAGATTACAGTAGAGCATGTGGCTGGGTTTAATTTTTCTGAAGAAGATAGCTTGGCCTCTGCTCGGCTAATGGCAACTTACGGCGCATCATTGCGACGAGAGTTAGTGTCGGGTGTTGCGATGGGTGGGGCATCATGAGACAAGAAATTAACCTACTGCAATTTCCCCCTGTTCCTGATGTACCTCGTTTGTCATTCACGGTATTGCTATTGTTGCTGACGGTGTTTTTTTTGCTGTTGGTAGGTGTTGCATGGTCAGGAAAGCAAGACTTACGAGACATTCTTGTTGATATTCGTACCATTGAAAAAGATAACTCGTTCCGCCAAGAGGCGGCATTAAATTCGGATGATATTAGTAAGCATCAAACGCAATTGCAGGCATTAGAGGCGCAATTATTAAGTAAATATCAGTTGTGGGCGAGTTATAAAAAAATCACAGACGCAGGAAAAAATGGGTTTTCTACGCATTTTTATCATATTGCAAACTTAGCCGATAACAATTTATCGCTGTATGAAATTGACATTTATGAGCGTGGTACTCGTTTAGCCTTAAAAGGTTATGCAAGAAAAGCGGCGTATATTCCTATTTATATTAATGATCTTAAAAACAAAGATGAATTTAGTCAGGTGTTTTTTGGTGATTTATCCATAGAAAAATTAAAAGGGCATGAGGTGATGCGCTTTGCCTTAGAGAAAAAGGTGGATAAAAAAGAAGAGAAAGAAAGTATTGATGGCAATATTGATAAAAGCATTAACGTGTCTGATTTACTAAAAATGTCATTGGCTACGGTATTAAAGAAACAGAGTGTGGTGGGTGATGTAAGCAATCATTCTGTGTCGACTCAAGGAGTGGCGCAATGAAGGTATTAACACTGCATGAAATAGCCAATAAATATAATGCACTGGTGATTAGAGAGCGTGCTTCTCTACTGTGTTTATCGGGTGCGGTGGTATTTTTTATTTGGTATGTCTGTTGGGGATTTTCTATAGAAAATGCGGTAGATGCCGCAAAAACAAAGAGAGAAGCATTACTCTCTATGTCTGAATCTATTATGTCAAAGTATGAGGTTTTAGGTAGCCAAGATAGTCGAGATAGAAATATAGCGATTATTGGTAAGCGTATGTCATCGGTAAAATCTAAAATGACGGTGATTGACGATGACTTGCAACGTTTTAATGATGAAACAATTGCGATTGGTGAGATTGTTCTTTTGTTAAGAGATTTATTGTCAACCAATAATGATTTATCGCTTGAATCGCTTAAAGTATATCCTGCCGAATTGATTAAGAAAAAGGAGTCGTCTACGGGGGATTTTACTAATATATTTGAAAAAAATGTGATTTCACTCACTCTAAAAGGTAGTTATGCCAGTGTGTTTGATTACCTTAAAGAAATAGAGTCATTAAAGTGGAATGTGTTTTGGCAAGATGTGAAATACAAGGTAGAGCAATACCCAGAAGCCACAGTCGTTATTCATTTGTATACGCTGTCTATTATTGAAGGTGAACGTTATGCGGTTAAATAAAGCGTTTGTTGGCTGTTGTATGTTATGTGTTTCTCCAATACTTAGTGCTGCGATTAATGATCCAACAAAACCTATTTATAGTGAGAATGCAAACAGTAGTATTGTGACCAATCCCGTCATTAAAGAGAATAAGATTATATTATTGCAATCTATTCTATATGGGGATCATGCAAAAATTGCAGTTATTAATGGTGATATGTTTAGAGAAGGCGATGTGATTGATGGGGTGTTAATGGAGTCTATTCATAAACATCATGTCATGGTGAAGTATAAGGACAACAGCATGAAAGTTGTGCTTTCAAAAAAAGTATATATTAATAAACTAACGGGTGATATCAGTGAATAAAAGCATATGGTTGGGCTTTACTTTTTTATCCGTGTTGGCTGGGTGTTCGTCAAAAACTGTAAATCCAGTGGTTGAGAGCGAAGTAGATCGCTTAAAATCTGAGATTGAGTTATATCAGCAGTCGGTTGCAAATAAACAACGTATTCGAGATGAAGTCGATAAAATCCATCAGGCAAATAATAATAACAAAGCGGAGGTTGACGAATATCGCTTTGATGTTAAAACCGATAATTTAGATGCTGGGTTATTTTTTATTAATTTGATGACAGGTACAGAAACCAATATTGTGGTTCACCCCGATGTATCGGGTAGTATCAGTTTAAATTTAAGTAATGTCACCCTGAATGAAGTACTCGATGTGGTGAGAGATATTTATGGCTTTGATTACGAGAAGAAAAATGCCATTTACACGGTGTTTCCGCGTACCTTACGCACAGAAATATACCCAATTAACTATATTAATGTAAAGCGTGTGGGTGTATCAGATACCAGCGTGTTAACGGGTAATGTAGAGTCAACAGCGCAAACCTCTGCTAAATCATCCACCAATTCTAGTGCTGATAACAGTTCAATTAATCCAGGTTCACGTATTCAAACACGCAGTGAAACAGATTTTTGGACATCACTTAATCGTTCTCTTTCACAATTAATTGGTGTGAGTAGCCAAGCGCCTGCCAAATCATCACAAGACGACAATGGCCTGCAACGAAAGGTGATAACTAACTCTCAAACGGGGGTTGCTATTGTTACGGCCATGCCTAATGAACTAGAAGCCGTACGAAAATTTTTAGATAAAACCAGCTTAAGTGTTAAGCGACAGGTGATTATTGAAGCGAAAATATTAGAAATACAATTAAGTGGCAGTCGACAAACGGGAATCAACTGGAATGCTATTAATGGGCAGCTACTGCTTGGCAATAATGTGAGTAGTTTTGATGCTGGTGTGAGTATTGATGAGGTCTCAGAAGGTGTGGGCGAGGTGTTTTCCTCACTGGTGCGTATATCGGATATTGGTACCTTGTTATCGTTGTTAGAAACGCAGGGTGATATGCAGGTGTTATCTAGCCCGCGAGTATCTACTGTAAATAACCAAAAGGCAGTAATACGTGTAGGCTCTGATCAATTTTTTGTAACGGGTATTTCAAGTTCTACCGTATCTAATGCATCATCTACAACGAGCTCCCCCGATATTGAATTGTCGTCATTTTTTAGTGGTATTTCGTTAGATGTCACTCCTCAAATATCAGATGAAGGCGGAGTGATTTTACATATACACCCTGTAATTAGCACTGTAACCGAAGAGCAAAAAAATATTGTAGTCGGTGATGCTGCATTTTCTTTACCGTTGGCATTACGTGACATTAGAGAATCAGACAGTATTGTTAAAGCAGAAAGCGGTCAGGTGATTGTGTTAGGTGGTTTAATGCAAGAGCGCATCAGTAGTGTAAAAGGAAAGCGCCCAGGATTAAGTGATGTACCTGTTGCGGGTGAATTATTTAAAACGGAAAACAGCCAGAGAGTAAAGTCTGAGTTGGTTATTTTATTAAAACCTATTGTCGTGGATCAAAATTCTTGGGTTGACGACTTTAATAAAAGCCATCAACGGTTTCATGATATTCGTCAAACAGACGCTTCTCAGTAGGTCAATCATGTCGTTAGCGCAATCTATACCAAAAAAAATACGTGTTGGTGATTTACTGGTTCAAGAGCAGGTTATCACTTCAGAACAATTAGATTATGCATTAAAAGAGCAGAAAATATCAGGTAGTAAACTCGGTAAAACCTTAGTTAATTTAGGTTTTGTGGATGAGCAAATACTGCTAAGTATATTGTCAAAGCAGCTCAATATTCCCTTTGTTGAAATTAAAACCTTTAATTACCAACGAGATGATGTGCGTTCACTCAAAGAGACAATTGCGCGGCGATTTCGTGTGTCTGTTCTGAAAAAAACAGACGAAAAAGTTATTTTAGGCATGTCTGACCCCACGGATATTTTTTGTCTTGATGAGGTGGGGCGTTATTTTGATATTCCTATTGAACCTGTCATTGTACGTGAGTCAGAATTATTAGAAGTTTTAGATACCTCTTATGGTGAATCTGAAAATATCGCATCGCTGGTTGAAGAGATTAATGATGACCTTGGCGAAGAGTTGCTCGATATTGATGAGATGCTCGAAAGTGCTGACGAAGACGAAGCGCCAGTAGCAAAATTATTATTAAAAATATTTGAAGAAGCCATAAAATATAATGCGTCTGATATTCATATCGAGCCGGATGAAAAAGTACTGCGTATTCGTCAACGTATTGATGGTGTGCTTGCTGAGCAAGTATTGAATGAAAAACGTGTGGCGGCAGCATTAGTGGTAAAGCTCAAACTAATGTCGAGCTTAGATATTTCTGAAAAGCGTATTCCACAAGATGGCCGATTTAACTTAAAAGTACATACGCAAAATATTGATGTGCGTATTTCTACGATGCCTGTACAGCATGGCGAATCTGTAGTGATGCGTATTTTACTATTAGATGACGGCGTAAAAAACTTAGACGAAGTTGGTATGGATGCCGCAACCGTGGCTCAGTTTCGCCAAACAATTACTCACCCTCATGGTTTGGTTTTGGTGACAGGGCCAACAGGTAGTGGTAAAACCACATCGCTATATGCTGCACTTTCTGAATTAAACACACCCGATAAAAAAATTATTACGGTTGAAGACCCTGTTGAATATCGTTTACCTCGATTAAGCCAAGTACAAATTAATACAAAAATAGGCTTAGATTTTGCAAAAGTGCTACGTGCTACATTGCGTCAAGACCCCGATGTATTGTTAGTGGGTGAAATACGTGATGCAGAGTCTGCCGAAATTGCGTTGCGCGCAGCCATGACGGGGCACTTGGTGTTATCGACACTACATACCAATGATGCAATCAGCTCGGCATTGCGTTTAATTGATATGGGGGTTGATCCATTTTTGGTGGCGTCGTCCTTAAAAACTATTGTTGCACAACGATTAGTACGGCGGTTATGTGAGTCTTGTAAAGAGCCTATGACGGTTGATCATCAGTACGATTACTTATTGTCTGAAACGCAAAAACAAGCAACATTTTATCAAGCCAAAGGCTGTGTGCATTGCTTAAATACAGGGTATAAAGGGCGCTTAGGTGCGTTTGAATATTTGAATGTATCAGAAGACATGGCAGCGGCATTGCGAGAGGGCAATATTTCTCGTTTTACTGATATTGCTACAGCGTCAATAGGTTATAAAACATTGAGAGAGAGTGCGCTAGATATTGCGCTATCAGGTGAAACATCTTTAGACGAGGTGCAACGTATTACCGTCTAATTAGGGGGTGTTGTATGGCTTATGGCGAATTTTGCATATTACGGTAGAGACAACAAAGGCGGAGCGGTTAGCGGGAGTATTGAACGCTCCACAGAGAGTGATGTTGTTACTTATCTATCTAAAAATAAAATTATCCCTATTAAAATTGAAGAGGTAGAAGAAGAAACCTCGATTAATCATTTCTTAACGAATAATACATGGTTTGCAAAAAAAGTGACCGATGAAGAACTCATCATGTTTTGCCGACAAATGTACACGATTAATAAAGCAGGTTTACCCTTAATACAAGGCTTAGATGGCTTGTCCTCTAGTATCGAAGAGGGCGTGTTAAAAGAGTGTTTGCTAGATATTATTCATCGTTTAGAAACGGGTGTTAGTTTGTCTAAGGCGATGGGGCATCACCCTAAAATTTTTAATAGCTTATTTATAGGCATGATTAAAATAGGTGAAGGAACAGGAAATCTCGATGCAATATTTTTACAAATGAGTATTTATATTGGGCGTGATGTTGAGACCAAAAAAGCGATTAAGTCAGCCTTGCGGTACCCTTCATTTGTGATGAGTGCCATGGTGGTTGCATTGTTTGTTGTTAATTTAATGGTAATTCCTGCTTTTGCCGATATGTTTAACCGTTTTGGTGCTGAATTACCACTGCCAACTAAAGTGTTACTAGCGACATCAAACTTTTTTGTCGATTATTGGTGGTTGGTTATTATTCTGTTGATAGCGGTAATGGGTGGTTTACTGTATTGGGTAAAAACAAAAGATGGTCAATATTTTTGGCATCGTTGTAAATTAAAAACGCCTATTGTTGGCCCATTAATCAATAAAGCAGCTATGTCGCGTTACGTGCGCTCCTTCTCTTTAATGTTGTCGGCAGGTTTGCCTTTAAACAAGGCTGTTGGACTATGTGCAGAAATTATTGAAAATAGTTATTTGGCTGTAAAAATTAAAAAAATAAAAACAGATATTGAACGTGGCGATAGTATTTATCGTACTCATTTGCGTAGTGATATGTTTTCTCCCTTGGTCTTACAAATGATTAATATTGGGGAAAATAGTGGCCAAGTGGATACCTTGTTGATGGAAGTTGCAGAGTCTTATGAGCGCGAAGTCGATTACGACTTACAAAGCTTAAGTGCAAAAATAGAGCCGCTGTTGATTTTAGTTATGGCAGGCTTTGTGGTTGTTCTTGCATTAGGTATTTTCTTACCAATGTGGGATATGTTTAGTATTCAACAGTAGTTACATAGTCTTATTTTATACTCGGGTTTGTAGTGGTTTTTGCATTGTTATTTTTAACAACACTATTTTTAGTTATAAAGCCATTTTTAGTTATAAAGCCATTTTTTGTTTTTCTTGAGTATTATTTCTATATTTTTTTTACCTTTCTTATTCTTGTGATATTCCATATCTGTCTAACTTTACCGTGGCAGCATAATGTGATGGCGCTATAGTTATTAATAGAAGTCTTGGTTTGTCTATAAGTGATTGTAGATGTTATTTATTAGTGAGTTGTGGAGTATCACATGCTTAGAAAAAGTGCAGGTTTTACATTAATTGAGTTAATGTCCGTTATTGTTATTTTAGGTGTTTTAGCGGCAACGGCCGTTCCTAAATTTGTAGATTTATCAGGTGCAGCAAAAAATGCAGCCGTAGAGGGCGTAGCAGGTGCTCTAGCAAGCGCATCAAGCCTTAACCATGCGCAAAATATAGCGAACGATGCAGGTTTAACAGCAACAGCGGCCACTACAGTAGATACGTGTGATGATGTTGCCAGCTTACTGGATGGTGGTTTAGATAGTGATTATTTTCTACCAACAACAGCCGTTGCCGATGGCACAGCGGTAACATGTACAGTGTATTTTGGTAGTGATGCCACCAGCACGATTAATGCAAGCTTTACCGCTTACGGTGTGCAGTAGTTTTTAGTTTTTAATCGTTACAATCCTCTTTAGCGTAGTACTGATGGTTGTAGCGATTAACCTATATTTTTTTATTACCTTTCCTTCTATATTGTTATTTCCTTCCTGTTAACCAGCAATCCTTGTCTATACTTTTACTGTATGTACTCAATTTTTTTATTTCACAATGAATGGTGGTTTTTCATTGAAAATACAGCGTTTACAGTCTGGTTTTACTCTTGTCGAATTAGTGACAGTAATGATTATTACTGGCATTTTGGCAGCAACCGTTACGGTAAAATTTTCGCCATCAGATATTGATATTCAATCTACAAAAGCAGATGTAATGGCGGCGTTAATTTATGCACGTGAGGTGGCGATGGCACGCAGTGACGGGAGTGATACGGTAGCTGTGATTACCACCGCTACAACGGTTGATGTACGTGTAAATAATGTGAGTGTGGCAAGTTCTGCGGTAGCTTATCCTATTACATTTATCAGTAATGTCACATTATCTTCAGGTACAGGCAGTTTAACATTTAATCGGTTGGGCGAAACTGATAGCCATTCTTTCTCATTGTCTCAAGGGGATTTTACCGAATCAATTACTGTGAGTGGTACAGGCTATGCCTATTAATATGTATGCTCAACAGCGTGGTTTTACATTAATAGAGCTGGTTGCCTTTATTGTGGTGATTGGCATTAGTGTTACAGCTATCGGTATTGTTTTTCAGCATTCGGTTGTACGTATTCAAGACCCGTTAATTCATAGCCAGTTAGTCAGTATGGCGCAATCTCAATTAGATGAAACCTTGTCGCGTCGATATGATGAAAACACGCCTACAGGTGGTGTGCCTGCTTGCGGTTCATTAACGCCATGTGCAGGCATAGGCTTAGATGCAGGTGAGGTGTTAACAACCGTGAGCACACTGGATGATGTGGATGATTTTAATGGCTATCAAGATATTCCTCAAACGGGTTACCAGCGTACGATAAGTGTCGTTAATGCGGGTGCCGATTTTGGAGTTACGGCCGCTCATGCAAAACGTATTACGGTCACGGTAACTGCTCCCCAAGGGCAATCAGTGAGCGTAGCTGTGTATCGCTTTAATTTTTAATGAGTGTGCAGTAATGAAAAAAACGATGGCATTAGCACAAAAATCAAAAGGCTTTACATTAGTGGAGCTTATTATTGTGATCGTAATTTTAGGTGTTATTGCTTCGTTTAGTACGTCTTTTGTGGTTAAGGTGATGCAAAGCGTTACCTCGGTGAGTAGCAAAAATAAATTATTGGCAGAGAGTCGATTAGCTACGGATTATATGGTGCGGCGTTTACGTAATGCCTTGCCGTATAGTGTAAGAATAACGAATGATGATACCTGTATAGAGTTTATGCCTATCGTGTCGAGCGGCTTATATATGAACCCATTACCCAGTGTAGCGAATGGCGCAATTGCTATTGGCAGTATTACCCCTATTGCTGTTTCACCGTTTACTGTCTCTGGTGGTGATGCTGATTATTTGTCGATAGCCGCAAGTGGTTCAGACGAAGTGTATGGTTTGTTCCCTGATTCGCTTGCCGCTATTGATTCGATGACGGCAACCAGTATTACTTTATTAGAAGATAAGCAATGGTTACGTAATTCTATTAATCATCGTTTTTATGTTGTTGAATCCCCCAGTGCATTTTGTCTTATTAATGATGAGCTACGCCTTTATCGTCAAGTGTCTATTAGCGATACTCTTATTAATACATCGGATGATTATGATGTGTTATCACATTCGGTATCCGCTTTTGCTCAAGCGTTTAGTATCTCTTCTGCGATCGAAGATCGTAATATTCGTATTACCTTATCTCTCGTGTTTTCCGACAGCGATAATCGTTTAGAAACGATTAAACAAGTGGTGATACGTAATGTCCCTTAATTATAAAAGCTGTCGGCAGCAACAAGGTTTTTTATTGCCATTAGCATTATTTATTATTGTGGTATTAGGCAGTATGTCTTTAGTGGTGAGTAAAAAGGTTGCACAAAGCTCATCGTCTTATGTGCTTAATGGTATTTCGGTACAAACATTTTATGCTGCAGAAAGTGGTGCCCAAGCGGGTTTACACGAGTTGTTTTTTTTAGATACCGATAGGCAGTTAGTGGATGGCCGATGTGAAGCAATGGCGATTTCTAGAACATTAAATGTGGATGGTTTAAAAAATTGTACGGTAACAGTTGCTTGTGCTTGCCATTATGAAAATGGTGATGTGTGTGACCAAACAGATAGTACACATTATTTAGGTATGTCAGGAATTAGTCATAGTTTTTATACCATAGATAGCGCGGCTCAGTGTGGCGTAGCGCCTATGTTGGCAAAACATAAAATTGAAGTGGGGGCGAGTTTATAAGATGCGAATCATCTGGCCGTATGTTTATAGTATTGTCGTGGTAGTGTTGTGCCTATTAGCAAATGCGAGTAGCTCCGATGTGGAATGTCCTAACGATAGCGCTACGGAAAGGTCTGATGGTCTTTGTACTTTAGGTACGAACTTAATTATTAATGGAGATTTTGAAGACAATGTGGTTACGGATAACACTTCATCTCTTGGAATATCTAATGCATTAAATTCGGGTTGGGTTGATATTGGTTCAGCTCCAGCGCAGGTACATGAGCAAGATTATGGGCATGGTAATGCAACGGGAGATGCGATTGTTGAAATTGAATCTGGAGTCTATATTCGTCAAACGGTCACTATTACAGATGCAGGCACTTATCGCTTAGCGTTTGATGCGACTCGCCGCGGGGACAGTGATCAGGACAATACCTTTGCGCTTTATATTGATAATGTATTGCATCAAACGATTACGGTTGATGCACCGAAGGCGTATATATTTGATCTCGAACTAGAGTCAGGTGACCATAGCTTAGGGTTTAATTCACTGTCTAGTGATTATAAAGGTGCGGGCATTGATGATGTGAAGTTACAAAATATAGATGGTCTATTACCTACCGCCGAATGGCGTTTTGAAGATGAAAGCTGGGTTGGTGATAGTGATGAAGTAACGGATTCGAGCGGCAATGGTTATCATGGGCAATTAGTGTCAGGGGCGTCACTGCAAAGTAGTAGCCCAGCCTTGTCGGGCAGTTCGGGTACTTGTGGTTACGGCAGTTTTTCCCGAGGAATGATTTCCGTTAGTGACCTTCCTGCTAGTACTGCTACGGGTGCAAAAACAACGGTGAGTTTTTGGATGCGCTGGGACGGCACCAATTCTGCGATGCCTGTTGGCTGGAGCTATTATGACTTATGGTTTTATAACGGCAGCTTTGGCTTTAATACATGGAATAATGATATTTATGGGATTAGCTCTTCGTCGTTAAGTGGTGGCTGGCATCATATAACGGCAGAATTTACCAATGGTTATAGCCCTGTTACATCTAATCGCTTGTGGGTGGATGGTGTCGAGCAATCCTTATCGCAGCGCGTGGGTATACCGAGTAGTTCTTATCGTTCAGCAGGCAGCAATTTTCGTATTGGTGGTGCTAGTAATAGTAGTAGCTATCGTTTTTATGGCGAACTGGATGAAGTAAAAATCTATAACGGTAGTTTAAGCCAGTCACAAGTTGTTGAGGTGATGAACCAAACACACCCATGCGGCAGTACCACGGTAGGCTCTTTTTTAATTGCACACGATAACTCGGGCTTATATTGTTTGGATGAATCCATATCGGTATCTGCTCGCGATAGTGATGGAGCTGTCATAACAACATACAATGATACTATTACGTTAGATACGCAAACGGGTACTGGCTCGTGGTCATTAGTGAGTGGAGGGGGTAGCTTAGTTGATGCAATCAGTAATGACGGCTTGGCTATTTATACATTTGCAGAAAGTGATAATGGCACAGCGAGTTTTGCACTCAGTTATACCGAAGGCAACCTTGCGGTAGATGTTGATGCCTACAATGATGATGCCCGTGACGACGATAGCGAAGGCAATTTAACGTTTTTGGCTACTGGTTTTAGCGTAACGCATACTCCATTATCTAATCCCCCCGTGACACCAATTAATGATCCTGTGAGCAGCCCGAAAAACTCAGCCGAGAGTTTTACGATTGCGGTGGCTGCTTATGGTGTTGACCCTAATAATGGTCAATGTGGAATTATTGAAACCTATACAGGCAATAAAAATATTACGTTAACTACAAACTACAGCAATCCAACAGCAGGCACTTTACTGGCATCTGGTTCAGGCATTGTTGGTTTTACTGCGGGTCAAGCAGTATTAACGACACAATATAACGATGTGGGTGAAATTAGTTTAACGGTCAGCGATACCAGTGCCAATATGACAGGCCAGTCAAATACGTTTGTTGTTAAACCCACAGATTTTTCTATTAATGTGACCGATAATCCCGCCACCACTACATCAGGCACTGGTTTTATCGCCGCAGGCGAAGCTTTTACGGTCACGGTTCAAGCTCTAAATGCCTTAGGTGATGCAACGCCAAATTACGGTAATGAACAAGTACCTGAGGGTGTAACCCTCAGTCTCGACTCTTTAGTGTTTCCGTCAGGGGGTTCTTTAGGTGTATTAAGCAACGCAAATAGTTTTACTAAAATAGCGAATAACTCTTTTCAAAATGAAGCTGTTCATTGGAGCGAAGCAGGCAGCATACGTTTATTGGCTTCTATTGCAGATGCTAATTATTTGGGCGCGGGTGATGTGACGAGTGCCGCAAGCGGTGCTATTGGGCGTTTTTATCCTTATGATTTTTTTGTGAGTGGTAATAGTGTGGTTAATAGCTGCAGTAGCTTTACGTATTTATCACAACCCGATTTATCGCTCATGTATACCGTGACAGCGATTACTCGTGATGGTGATACGGTAACGAACTATGATGCAGGTTTAGGTTATCCAGTTGGCACAGCAGTATATGTTGCAGAGGATAATAATGACGGTAATAACTTAGGTACACGTATGTCGGTAGCTACAGCAGTATGGTCCGCGGGTGAATATAGTGTATCTGATGTGGCGGCAGCATTTGCTCGCACCAATACTCGAGAAGCCCCATTGAATGATGTAGTTTTAGGGATAAGTATTGATGATGCTGATGATGTGCCAATGAATGCAGCAAATATGAATGCGAGTACAAATGATGATTGTGAGGTGAGTACATCCTGTAATGCCGTGAGTATAGGCAGTGCTTCTTTCTATTATGGTCGGCTAACATTAGCCGATGCATACGGGCCTGAAACAGCGGCATTACCTGCACAGCTATTAACAGAATATTGGGATGGCACACAATTTTTGACCAATGTATATGATAGCTGTTCTGTGATTCCTCGTAGCGCTATTAGCTTTAATGGTACTCCTATTCTTACATCAAACGATTTGACGGTGAACTTAATCGGCGGTAACACAAGTGCGCAATTTGATGCGCTGACTACGAGTCATGTAGGGTTTTTGAGTGGAGATGCGAACTTATCGTTTTCTGCACCAGGTGCGAGTATTACCACGAAAAGTTTTATCGTTAATATAGATACAAGTACATTAGATTGGTTTAGATCAGATTGGAACCAGAACAATAATGATAATGATGATGCTGTATTGCCAACAGCAACTATGAGTTTTAAAACTTACCGAGGGCACGATCGTGTTCTATATTGGCGCCATAATAATTAAATAAGCTATACGTTATAGACGTTTTTTTGTAATTTGCTACAAAATCTTTCTGCAGTAGCCCCAGCATGGTAAATAAGGGTGTATCTAGAGTAAATTAGAGGCTATGTTCTGCGTTTTACTCATAGAAATAATGTGTGTATGTATGACCCATAATCCATGATTTTTTTGTAATGTAACGATGTGTTCGTCACTTAAATTTTTGTATTTATCGTTATCAATAATTTTAAAAATACCTGTTTTTTTCTCTTCGCCCGCCTTGTTTGTAATGACTAGTTGGGTTTCTTTGAATAAGTCTAGACTGTCGATAGCATCGATGATGTTTTCTGTTATTTTTAGGTGATCATCGTATTCTTTACAGTGTTTTATCGCGTTTTCTAATATTTTTTCGCTGTTGCCAGTCTCATTAAATAATGGATGTTCATGATCATCACTTATTGCGTTTGAGTCTATATATAATGGCTGTTTTCCCTCTGAGTTAACGTTACCTAATACAAATGGGTAGCGTCTCAATGCAGCGGGTACATAGGTGTTGGCTTGCCATTCGCCATTTTTTATAAATGAATTGGTGCCTGAAAGAAAGCTCGTCATGGCAATAGGCATGGGTCTGCCTATGGGCGAAAAAATAATGGGCATCTCGGTGCATACGGGTTTGCACTCGGTAATATTGATAGGGATAAGTTGTGCGGTTTTGGCGGCATCTAACCAAGGGTTTGTTTTAAGAGCGCTCTTTGCCATTGATTGACTGTTGATAAGTGTAAGATCACTATAGGTGATGTCGCCGTATTTAAATTCGTTGCTCATGTCGTGCTGTGCTCCTGTCTATGTTGTTAAGCATAGACGTTGATGTATTTAGGTGTACGTAAAATATAGGATAGAGGTTAGCATATTGCGCTGATTTTTTTAGCTATATTCAAGAGGATTCTGTATTAGCAGTTTTTTTTAAGCAGCTCAACATGGCTCTTGCTGCATTTGATAAGGTGCGATGTCGATGATGAATACAGCCTAGCTCTCGTACGATGCGGCCATTCTTTACAGGTAATATATGTAGGCTGTCATCAATTAAGCTCTCGGGTAATGCACTCCATCCTAGGCCTACGGCAACCATCATTTTAATGGCATCTAAGTGGTTGCTGGTCATGGAAATGGTTAATGGCTTTTTATTTGTAGAGAACAGCGTCTGTACTAATTGTGTGGTGCGTGTTTCTAAGTCGGGCAAAATAGCTGGGTGTTGTGATAAATCCGCTAAATTGACTGTTTTCTTTTTCTGTAGAGGGTGCTGTTGGCCCACGACCATTTGCATAGGGTCTTTCCATAGTGGGTGATATTGTATGTGGCTACTGCCATCATCACTATTTAATAGTGTGGCAGGGAGCGTTGTAATTGCTATGTCACAATCATCTTGCATAACAGTATGAATCGCATGTTCGGAATCAATAAAGTGTAATTGTAAGTGCACATCGGGATATTGTTGGCGGTATGCCTTTAAAATAGACGGAAGTCGGTGAATACCAATGTGATGACTGGTTGCGATACGTAACTCGCCTTCAATTCGACTATTTTGCTGTGCCATAAAACGCTCGGTGTCCTCAATATGCTCAATAATGGCAAGAGCTCTAGGTAGTAGCGTTTTTCCTGATTCTGTTAAGCAAATATTGCGACCAATACGATCAAATAACGAGAGTGATAATTGTTGTTCTAATAAGGCAATGCGTTTACTGATAGCGGATTGAGTGAGGTGAAGCACTTCGGCTGCCGCAGAAAAAGATTGTGTGCGAGTGACCGCAATAAAAGCACGTAGTAATTGAGTGTCCATAATATGCAGTGTTGTCTATTCCTTTTGGGAATGCAAGTTATTATAACTATGAATTTGTTTTGTAGATGGCGTCGGCGTAAACTAGCGTTATTCTTTTTAGTTTTATTTTATTTTTTGAGAGTGTAAAGATCATGGCAGGAAAAACCTTATACGATAAATTATGGGATGCGCACTTGGTAAAGCAGCGCAATGATGGTTCTGCATTAATATATATTGATCGTCATATTGTGCACGAGGTGACGAGTCCGCAAGCGTTTGAAGGGCTACGATTAGCGGGTCGTCAATTATGGCGTACCGATAGTGTGTTGGCGACGCCTGACCACAATGTACCAACAACAACGGTAGAGCGTGCATCAGGTGTTGCGGGTATCGAAGATCCAGTGTCAAAAATTCAGGTGCAAACCTTAGATGACAACTGTGACAGTTTTGGTATTACAGAATTTAAAATTAATGATCGTCGCCAAGGTATTGTGCATGTGGTTGGGCCAGAGTCGGGCGCGTGTTTACCAGGAATGACTGTGGTATGTGGTGATTCGCATACCGCTACTAACGGTGCATTGGGTGCATTGGCGCATGGTATTGGTACCAGCGAAGTTGAGCATGTGATGGCAACTCAGTGCTTAGTTGCGAAAAAAATGAAAAATATGCTGGTAAAAGTTGAGGGCGTATTAGGTAAAGGTGTGACACCAAAAGACGTGGTGTTAGCTATTATCGCTAAAATCGGAACCGCAGGTGGTAATGGTTGTGCGCTTGAGTTTGGCGGCCAAGTTTTTCGTGATATGTCGATGGAAGGTCGTATGACCGTATGTAATATGGCGATCGAAGCGGGCGCCCGTGCGGGTATGGTTGCTGTTGATGAAACCACCATCAACTATGTACGTGATCGTGATTTTGCGCCTAAAGGCAGTGATTGGGATGCGGCTGTAGCGTATTGGAAAACGTTAGTGAGTGATGACGATGCGCAATTTGATGTGGTGGTCGAACTGGATGGTAGTGCTATTTTGCCGCAAGTGAGTTGGGGCACCTCTCCAGAAATGGTGGTGTCGGTACAGGATGTGGTGCCAAACCCAGCAGAGGAAAATGATGCTGTTAAAAAGGCAGGTATGGAACGTGCACTTGAATATATGGGCTTGTCGGCAGGGCAAGCTATTACAGATATTCAATTAGATCGTGTATTTATTGGATCATGTACGAATTCACGTATTGAAGATATGCGCGCAGCGGCACAAGTAGTTAAGGGGCGTAAAAAAGCACAAAGTGTAAAAGAAGCGATTGTTGTACCAGGCTCAGGCTTGGTGAAAGCACAAGCGGAAGCAGAGGGTCTCGATAAAATCTTTGTGGAAGCGGGGCTTGAATGGCGTGAGCCAGGTTGTTCTATGTGCTTGGCAATGAATGCCGATAAATTGGGTGCGGGAGAGCATTGTGCATCTACCTCTAACCGAAATTTTGAAGGTCGCCAAGGTTATGGTGGTCGCACGCATTTAGTGAGTCCAGAAATGGCAGCAGCGGCGGCAATAGCAGGCCACTTTGTTGATGTGCGAGAGTTTTAATTAGTAATAATGACTCTTTTACTGGTGAAATAACAACGAATACCGAGAAAAAACATGAAAGCATTTACAGTACACACAGGCATTGCCGCTCCCATGGATCGCGCCAATGTTGATACGGATATGATTATCCCTAAACAATTTTTAAAATCGATTAAGCGAAGTGGTTTTGGTAAAAACTGCTTTGATGAATTACGTTATTTAGATGAGGGGCAGCCAGACCAATCGTGTGAAGGGCGCCCGTTAAATCCAGAATTCCCTCTTAATTTTGCGCGTTATCAAGGTGCCTCGGTACTATTAACGAGAGAAAATTTTGGTTGTGGTTCGAGTCGTGAACATGCTCCTTGGGCATTAGACGATTATGGCTTTAGAGCGGTTATAGCATCAAGTTATGCAGATATTTTTTATAATAATTCGTTTAAAAATGGTTTGTTGCCCGTTATTTTGGATGAAAAAATTGTCGATCAATTATTTGCCGAAATGTACGCCGAAGAAGGATATGCGCTAACGGTTGATCTAGAAAATTTACAAGTCATTACGCCGTCAGGTGAAAGTTTTCCTTTTGCGCTGGATGAGTTTCGTCGCCATTGTTTGTTAAATGGCTTAGATGATATTGGTTTAACGCTAGAAGATGCAGATGCCATTCGTGCCTATGAAAACACATTAAAAGAAAACTCCCCTTGGTTATTTAATGCCATTAAGGGCTAGTGGATGCGGTTTTTTAAACCGATAAAAGTACTTGTAAAAAGATTGTTAAAATAAAAGTTATCGAAATAAAGGTTATCGAAATATGTCAAAAAATATATTGTTATTAGCGGGCGATGGTATTGGCCCTGAGATCGTTAATGAAGCGGTAAAAGTGCTAGATTGCTTAAACGAAAGAATGAATTTAGATGTGAGCTATGAACACGATTTAATGGGCGGTTGTGCGATTGATGTACACGGCATCCCCCTTACTGATGAGACCATTGCTAAAGCAAAAAACAGTGATGGTATTTTATTAGGTGCTGTTGGTGGTCCTAAATGGGATACATTAGATCGTGCGATTCGCCCAGAAAAAGGCCTGTTAAAAATTCGTGCGGAGCTCGATTTATTTTCTAACCTGCGTCCTGCAATTTTGTACCCGCAGTTGGCAGATGCCTCTTCTTTGAAAAAAGAATTGGTTGAAGGTTTAGATATTTTGATTGTGCGCGAATTAACTGGCGGCATTTATTTTGGTGAGCCGCGTGGTGTACGCGTATTAGAAAATGGCGAGCGACAAGGCTATAACACACTTGTATATAGCGAGAGTGAAATAGAACGTATTGGCCGTAATGCGTTTGAGATTGCGCAAAAGCGTGGTAAGCGTTTATGCTCGGTAGAAAAAGCGAATGTACTCGAAGTATCTGGTTTGTGGCGCGAAGTTATGGAAAGTATCGCAGGGGATTACCCTGATGTAGAGCTTTCGCATATGTATGTTGATAATGCAGCCATGCAGTTGGTGCGCGCACCTAAACAGTTTGATGTGATTGTGACAGGTAATTTATTTGGCGATATTTTATCGGATTGTGCAGCGATGTTAACGGGTTCGATCGGTATGTTGCCATCGGCCTCATTAAATGCTGATGGGCTAGGTATGTATGAACCTGTACATGGTTCTGCGCCTGATATTGCTAGCCAAGGTATTGCGAATCCATTGGCGACTATCTTGTCATTAGAAATGCTGTTGCGTTACTCGCTAAATATGAGTGATGCTGCGGATGCGATAGCAAAAGCTGTGGGTGAAGTGCTAGACCAAGGTTTACGTACAGCTGATATTCTTCCGCAAGGCCAATCTGAAGGTATTACCAAAGTGAGTACTTCTGAAATGGGCGATGCGGTAGTTAAGGCGCTATCACAAGGGTAAAAAATCGACGGCATGGATTAGCTGTCGTTATAAATACTCTCTAGGTCTGCTGGTGGTTTTGCAAAACGTCGGTAGACCCATTGGTACTGTTCTGGTGCTAATAAAATGCTTTTTTCTATGGCTTGGTTGAGCGCTGTTGCTGCGGCAATAGTGTCGTCTGTATCCATGCCCGAAATAGATTGAAATTGAATTTCAAATCCTTGACCCTGTTTTTTTCTGAGTACAGAAGCCAATAATACTTCTGATGTATTACGTTTAATGAGTGAGTGTGTGAGCTTGCCTGTGAGGGCAGGTCGACCAAAAAAAGGAGCGTATACGCCCGCTTCTTCAGACGGTAAATGATCCGATAAAATAGCGAGTACACTATTTTTCTTTAATGCCTTGAGTGCTCGTCGAACACCTTGTGAATTGGCGCCAAACATATCACCACCTAAACGTAAGCGGCCTTTTAATATAATGCTTTCTAATAGCGGTGAATTACTCGGGCGGTACATCGCACCAAAGGGATAACGTTGCGGAATAAAAAAGTTTAACAGCTCCCAATTGCCCTGATGGGGTAGCACGATAACAACCCCGCGTCCTTTTTGATAGGCGTTTTCTAATAATTCTGGATTCGTCACGCTAACCTTGTTAATGAGATAGCGCGGATGTCTAAACCAAATATACGCTGATTCCATTAACCATTTGCCTGATTCCATGGCGGTCATGCGTAGCAATGCTTGGTGTTCTGCGGATGTTTTATCAGGAAAGCAGGTGCGAATGTTAGCCAGTGCAATATGTGCGCGTTTTTTGTTGTATTTAATGAGGGCAATACCTAAATATGCGCCCATTGCTTGGCTCCAGCGGAGGGGCAAAAAAGCCAGTGGAGTCATTAAGCACTGAATAAGCAATAGTTGGATGCGACGCATGGTGTATTTGTGATGATTAATTAAAAGGAGTGGTTGCTATGTAACAGGTGTCGCATTCTAACATAATGCTGATGTTATACGATTAAGTCGATGCTTTTTAAGTCTTTTAGTTTTTAATCCCTCCGTTCTACGGTAAACTAGGCGGCTTGATATTGTTTTTACCGAGAGAAATTACTGAGAGAGAAAGTGTTCATGAAAGTGGGTTTTGTAGGTTGGCGTGGAATGGTTGGCTCTGTGTTAATGGGGCGTATGAAAGATGAAAATGACTTTGCAGATATTGATGCTGTTTTTTTCACCACCTCGAATGTGGGTGGCGAAGGGCCAGCAATTGGCAAAACCATTGAACCATTAAAAGACGCGAATGATATTACAGAACTGGCTAAAATGGACGTTATCCTTTCTTGTCAGGGCGGTGATTATACTAAGGCTGTTTTTGAACCGTTACGCGCTTCAGGTTGGGCGGGTTATTGGATTGATGCCGCATCGTCACTGCGTATGAATGACGATGCCGTTATTGTTTTAGACCCTGTAAATTCAGAGGTGATAGATAACGCACTGGCAGCGGGCACAAAGAATTTTATTGGTGGAAACTGTACGGTTAGCTTAATGCTCATGGCGATTGGTGGTTTGATTAATGCGGGTCACGTAGAGTGGGTGTCGGCTATGACATACCAAGCCGCGAGTGGTGGCGGTGCGCGCCATATGCGTGAGCTTATCTCACAAATGGGTGAGTTGCGCGATACCGTGGCCGATGAATTAGCGAATCCTGCGTCGGCAATATTAGATCTTGATAAAAAAATTGCCGATAAAATGCGCGATGGTAGTTTGCCACAAGATAATTTTGGTGTGCCACTAGCAGGTAGCGTATTACCTTATATTGATAGCCAGTTAGACAGTGGTCAGAGTCGAGAAGAATGGAAGGCCGATGCTGAAACCAATAAAATTATCAGTGGTCTCGATAATGATGCTGCAGCCCATATCCCTGTTGATGGTATTTGTGTGCGTGTGGGCGCTATGCGTTGTCATAGCCAAGCCTTAACGATTAAGCTAAACAAAGATTTACCCATGAGTGAGATTGAAGCGCTTATCGCAAATGCGAATGATTGGGTAAAATTAGTCCCTAACGACAAAGAAGCAACATTGGCAGATTTAACGCCTACCGCCGTAACTGGTACATTAACTGTGCCTGTGGGTCGTTTGCGTAAAATGCATATGGGCCCTGAATACTTGACGGCTTTTACTGTTGGTGATCAGTTATTATGGGGTGCGGCAGAGCCGTTGCGCCGAATGCTACAAATCCTGCTTAAGCGTTAATAAGCACTATATTCTATAGACGATATAATTTTTATTATGTCGTTTTCATCCATGTGTTTGTTCATGTGGCAACCCGCGTGATAGATCATGCGATCATTCGTATGATAATAAAGAGGTGTGTGTGGATACCGTTAATTTAGCAGTTGTAGGCGCAACAGGTGCAGTAGGTGAGGCCGTTGTTGAGCTATTAGAAAAGAGTACATTCCCAGTTCAAGAATTACATTTATTAGCCAGTGAGCGAACCGCGGGTACAAGCTTAATGTTTCGCAGTAAGCCATTGATGGTGAATGTCTTAGATACTTTTGACTTCTCTCAGGTGCATATGGTTATTTTTGTAGCCACAGATGAGATTTCTTTAGAGTATGTACCTAAAGCGCAAGCGGCAGGTTGTTTGGTGATTGATAATAGCCAAGCCTTTTTATCGCAAACAGCGCCAATGATAATTCCTAGTGTCAACGCCGATGTGTTGGCTGCGGATGATCAGCCGTCATTAGTTATTAACCCAGATAGTTCGGTGGTGAGTTTACTGACTGTATTAAAGCCTATTTATGATGCAGTGGGTATTTTGCGTATCAATGTAACGGCTTATGACTCGGTATCTCGTCATGGTAAAAAAGCGATACATGAATTGGCGACTCAAACCGCGAGTTTATTGAACGGGCAAGGTGCAGACCCTAAATTTTATTCTCAACAAATTGCCTTTAATGTATTGCCAAGTGTTGGCAGTGTTGATGAAAGCGGCCATTCTGATGCCGAAATTCGCCTTGTGGAGCAAACTCAAGCTATTTTGCGAGATGGGCAATTACAAGTGAATGCAACGTGTATACAGGTTCCTGTATTTTATGCAGACAGTATGGCGGTTACGATAGAAACAGGTGATCCAATAACGGCTGATGAAGTGCGTGAATTACTTGAAAAAAATAGTGAAATCAAAGTCTTAGATAATAACGAAGAACAAGGTTTTGCAACGCCAGTGACCACCGCAGCGGGTAAGAATGATATTTTTGTGAGCCGTATCCGTAATGATATGGGGCATAGCCGAGGTATCAATTTATGGTTGGTAGCTGATAATGTGCGAAAAGGCGCGGCATTAAATTCTATTCTTATTGCTGAGGAGTTGAAAAAAAGCTATTTATAATGAATACTTAGCGTTGATAGTGAAAGTTTATTCGAGATTGTGCTCGATATTGTTAAATATAATCAAATTTAAAACGTCGACACGTTAGTTATCTATTCGTTATATTTTAGCGAGATTAATGGGTCGATAAAAAACAATAATATTGGCAGAATCACTTGATGATCAATGATAAGGGTAACACCATGCAACTGCGCCGTTTTGGTATTCAGGTTGTCGGTCTCATTGGCCTATTAGCCCCAACGTTGGGCTTTGCGTTAGGCTTGGGAGAGATGGTATTAAAATCATCTTATAATGAACCGTTAAATGCTGAGATTCGTTTATTACAGCCACAAGACCTATCATCAGGTGATATTTTAGCAGGGCTTGCTTCTAGAGAAGATTTTGCGCGTATTGGTTTAGATCGCGATTTTTTTCTTACCGACCTTAAATTTCGAGTTTCTCTTGATAACCCGAACAACCCACATATTAAAATCACATCCAGTAAACCTGTTCAAGAACCGTACCTTAATTTTTTAGTAGATGCACAATGGCCTAGTGGTCGTTTATTACGTGAATATACGGTGTTGCTCGACCTTCCTGTATTTGAAGCTGAGGAAACTCCAGCACCAGTTATAGAAGCACCTGTTGTTGATGTTGCTCCAGCGCCTGCACCAGCACCAATTTCAGTTCCAGCGCCTGTTGTCGAAGCGCCTGCTGTTTCAGAGCCCGTTGCTCCACCTGCACCGGTGATAGAACCTGCTGTGTCAGAACCTGTTGTTGCTACTCCTGTAGAAACGACACCAGTGGTTGAAGCCGAAAAGCCAAAGGTAAGACGTGTTGTTAAGCAAATTAAAGATAATAAACCGACTGATTTACCGACATTAAACGATCGTCAATTAGTATCAAATTCAACAAGAAAATTCGCAGATGTTGACGAAGCGGCTGACTCTTTCTTGCGTGACTTATCTCGCCAAGCGGCTGAGCGTAAATCTTCTTTCCAAATTCAGGCGCCACCGAGTAAGACGGTTTCGGCAGGTAAAACTTTACCTCAGCGTGTGGTTAAAGAAATTAAGCAAGTTCAACCTACACGACCTGCAACACCCGCGCCATCAGTCTCTACTCCTCCTGTAGAGCGTAAGGTTGTGCGTAAAGCCCCAGAACCTAAAGCGGTATCACCTCAGCCAAGATCTCAGCCAAATCAGACTGCGAAGAGAGCAGCTGCGGTAGTGCAACCTAAAAAAGACAGTGTGTTAGTTGGTAATGGTGATACTTTGTGGAGTATTGCTGCGCAATTGCGTCCTAGTTCGTCGGTGAGTGTTCAGCAAACTATGCTGGCTTTGCAAGAAGCTAATCCGGATGCCTTTATTGATGACAACATTAATTTACTGCGTAAAGGTCAGGTGTTGCGTGCCCCTACGTTAGCTGAAATTCAGCGTACTAGCTTTAGGCAAGCGGTTGCTGCGGTTAAGCAGCAAACCCAAGATTGGCAGCAGCGTACACAACCACCTGTATTATCTGCAGTAGAACCACAGAAAAATACAGCACCTGTGGCCACCAAAAAAGAAGGTCGTTTAACCATAGGTTCGGCAGATAGTGCTGATAAAAATAAAGTGGTTAAGGGATCGGGTGCCAGCGGTAGTGGTGAGTCTTTACAGAATGAATTATCTATCGCCCAAGAAGAGTTAGATAAAGCGACCCGTGAAAATAGTAATTTAAAAACACGTGTTGCGGAGCTAGAAGAGCAAATTCAAACCTTAGAAGGCTTAATGTCTTTAACAAGTGATCAGTTAAAAGCATTAGAAGTAGCGACAGGGCAAGTTGCAGATAACAAGGCTCAAGAGAACCAAGCAGATACGGAACAAGCGGGTGATGCGTCACTTGATAAAAAAGCAGAGGCCGATGCGGATCGTGTGCTCACAAAAGACTCGTCTGCATCAACGAGTGATGAAAACGTAAAAACAGTATCGTTACTTGATCGTGTTATTGAGTTTGTTATGAGTTATTTACAACTTATTGCGATTGGCTTTTTACTGATATTGCTAATTATTTGGTTCTTACTGCGTTCTAAGAAGGATCGCTATGATGATGAGGACGATGATTTTATGCCTGTTGCGGGTATGGATGATTTGGACTCTGAATACGAAAATGATTTTGATGATATTAATAACGACGATGAGTTATATAATTTAGATGGATTAGATCTTGATGGTGACGATGTAGGTGTTGAGGCGCAAACGGATGATGCAGTTGCAGAAGCTGAAATCTATGTTGGTTTAGGTCAAATAGCGAATGCTGAAGAAATTTTACATAAAGAAATTCAGCAAAATCCTGATAATGCAAAAGCGCGTGTAGCATTGCTGTCTATATACTCTCAAGCCAATAATGTGGATGCGTTTGATGATCAATATGCTCAATTATTACCATTAGGTGATACAGACGCTAACCAGCAAGCAAAAGCGTTACGTGAAAATATTGAAGGAATATCTTCTTTTGATGTTGACACTTATTCGTTAGAAGAGCCTGATTTTAAAGATGAAGACAATTTAGTAGGTGATCTTGAAAATCTTGATTTTGATGACGATGAGGAAATGCCAGATTTAACATCAGACGATGATGTAACATTGTTTGATGGCGATGATGAGCTTGAGTTAGATATTGACGAAGGCCTACTAAGCGAATTAACAGATTCTGATAATAGCGATGATTTTGCAGAGCTGGATCTTGATGAAGAAGATGTAGATTTTGATTTAGATGAAGACTTATTAGCCGATCTATCCTCAAGTGATAGTGAAAAAAAAACACTAGACATTGATGATGGTGATGTTGCTAGTGCGAGCGATGAAGATGCATTTGATCTTGATTTGGATGAAGATTTATTAGCTGATTTATCGATAGAAGATGAAGAAGACCTGAGTATTCCAGAAGAAGAGGAAGGGCTCGATCTTGATTTAGACCTTCTTGATCTTGATATGGATGAAGAAGAGGCTGACACAGCGTTAGATATTAGCGAATCAGCATTAGATGATGTAGCCGATCTTGATTTTTCGGTAGAGGATGTTGATGCTAAAGAACCAGAACCAGAACCAGAACCAGAACCAGAACCAGAACCAGAACCAGAAGATTTAGGCGTAGACTTGGATCTAGATTTTGATGGCGAAGTGACTATTCCCGAAGAAGAGTTGGCTGATCTGGAAGAGACAAATGAAACATTCGATATTGATTTGGATCTTGATATAGATGATGTTGCCGATGTGCCTTCGTCTTCTGATGAAGTGGTAGAAGAAAAGCTGTTAGAGAAAAAAGATAGTTTTGACTTAGATATGCCGCCTGAAAATATTGATATAGCATCATTAGATAAAGAACTTGATGATATGGCTGCTTTCTTTGATGAGGATGCTAAAGAGCCAGAGCCAGAGCCAGAGCCAGAGCCAGAGCCAGAGCCAGAGCCAGAGCCAGAGCCAGATTATATGTCAATGTCAGGTGATGAAATGGATAATGATGATCTGAAT
Organism: Candidatus Endobugula sp.; assembly: GCA_965225895.1. GTDB lineage: Bacteria > Pseudomonadota > Gammaproteobacteria > Pseudomonadales > Cellvibrionaceae > Endobugula. The sequence continues at coordinate 1,455,313 of CBDDBR010000011.1, read as the reverse complement.
GATTTTAAAGATTCTGATGAGGTAGAAACAAAGCTTGATCTTGCTCGTGCATATATGGATATGGGCGATAAAGAAGGTGCGGAAGATATTCTTCAAGAAGTGATTGAAGAGGGCCGTGATGATCAAAAGCAGCAGGCCAAGCAATTATTAGATGATCTGTAAAATTCGCTTGTGATCAATGTAAAAAACGATCGTTTATACGGTCGTTTTTTGTTTGGTTGATTTAAAAATTTCCATGTTATATATGTTTGAATATTATTGTTATGAACAACTCGCCAGATACTCCCGAAAAAAAACAGTACAAACGTAATTGTGAAGTGGTTACAGGGGGTGATATTACATTTCCTGAAGGCATGCAAAGAATTGCATTAGGGATTGAGTATGCGGGATGTTTTTTTCATGGTTTTCAGTCTCAGCCTCATGACCCTCAAACGATACAAGAAGGTATAGAAAAGGCGTTAAGTGCTATTGCGAATGAGCCGATTAAGCTTGTGTGTGCAGGGCGCACAGACGCGGGCGTACATGCAACAAATCAGGTTATTCATTTTGATACCATGGCTAAGCGTATAGATACAGCGTGGTTGCGAGGGGCGAATACGCAGTTACCCGAAGGAATTGCGATTCGTTGGGTCAAGCATGTGACACCTGACTTCCATTCTCGTTTTAGTGCGCGCTCAAGAACGTATCGTTACGTGATATATAACACTCCTACACCTTCGGCGTTGCTTAATCATTATGTTACTTGGGATCGGCGTACATTGGATCTTAAGCGAATGATTGACGCGAGTCAGGCATTATTGGGTGAACATGATTTTAGCGCTTTTCGTGCTATACAATGCCAAGCGAATAATCCTGTGCGCCGCATGAAGCGTATTGATATTACGCGGCATAATGATTTTATCGTGATTGAGGTGGAGGCGACTGCGTTTTTGTACCACATGGTAAGAAATATTGTGGGGGTGTTAAGTAGTATCGCAGCAGGAGAAAAGCCAGTGGCATGGGCAGCAGAGGTGTTAGCTAGCCGAGATCGTCAGCAAGGTGGAGTGACCGCGCCTTCTGATGGTTTGTATTTGGTCTCGGTTGAATATGATAATAATTATAATTTACCTGTAAGAGCGAAAGGGCCTTATTTCTTAGCATAAAGAATTCTGTTAAAATCGGCGTCTTATTTTTAGGTTACAAATTTTCTCTGAATATAGTTGGGTTCAACTTGAGTGAAACACTGAGCTATCCTTGTCTGCCGCGCGTAAAAATATGCGGTATTACTTCTGTTGACGACGGTTTGTTAGCTGTGAATGCAGGTGCGGATGCGATTGGTTTGGTGTTTTATGAGCCTAGTCCTCGTTATGTGTCTACCACGCTTGCAGCTAATATTGCTTCTGCCGCGGGGCCATTTGTCTCTACGGTAGGATTGTTTGTTAATGCCGATGCAGACACAGTGCGAGAGGTCTTAGCGGCAGTGCCTTTACAGATACTGCAATTTCATGGTGATGAAAGCGCTGAGTTTTGTGATCAGTTTCAGCGTCCGTACATGAAAGCGATCCGTATGAAGCCAGATCTTGATGTAGAGCGTGTGATACAGCGCTACCCGAATGCAATGGGTATTCTATTGGATGCTTATCAAAAAGGTGTACCCGGTGGCACAGGGGAAACATTTGATTGGGCGCGTGTGCCATCGTCAAAAAACAGCTCTTTACCGCCTATTGTGTTGGCAGGGGGGCTTAACCCGCAAAATGTGCAGGCAGCTATTCAGCAAACTCAACCTTATGGTGTTGATGTGAGTGGTGGTGTTGAACAGGTAGCGGGTAAAAAAGATCAGCAGAAAGTAATGAATTTTATTAAGAATGCAAAAGCAGAATAATCGGACGATTATTCGCTATACATGTGGAGTAAAGATTAAGTGAACGATTTAACCAATGTGTCAGATATCGATTTTTCGAGTTTTCCTGATGATAAAGGCCATTTTGGCATCTATGGTGGACGTTTTGTATCAGAAACACTCATTTCTGCTTTAGATGATCTATCTGAAATGTATGAACGCCTAAAAGATGATCCTGTATTTTTAGCGGAATTTGATAAAGATATGGCACATTACGTGGGTCGACCATCGCCACTTTATCATGCGCAGCGTTGGAGTGACGAAATTGGCGGCGCACAAATTTATTTAAAACGTGAAGACCTTAATCATACAGGTGCTCACAAAGTGAACAACACTATTGGTCAAGCACTGTTGGCCAAATACTCAGGTAAATCCCGTGTGATTGCTGAAACTGGCGCAGGCCAGCACGGTGTAGCAACTGCTACCGTTGCAGCACGTTTGGGTTTAGAGTGTGAAGTATTTATGGGCGCAGAAGATGTTCAGCGTCAATCGTTGAATGTTTATCGCATGAAGTTGCTAGGTGCAAAAGTTAATGCGGTAACATCGGGTACCAAAACGCTTAAAGATGCTATGAATGAAGCCATGCGTGATTGGGTAACGAATGTTGATGATACTTTTTATATTATTGGTACCGTTGCGGGGCCTCATCCTTACCCTAAATTAGTCCGTGATTTTCAATCCATTATTGGTCGTGAAGCTCGTGAGCAATGCTTAGAGCAAGTGGGTCGTTTACCCGATGCGCTGGTGGCTTGCGTGGGCGGTGGTTCTAATGCTATTGGTCTATTTCACCCATTTTTAAATGATGACACTGTTGAAATGTACGGTGTTGAAGCGGGTGGTGATGGTGTTGAAACAGGTCGCCATGCAGCGCCTTTAAACGACGGTATCCCTGGAGTATTACACGGTAATCGTACTTACTTGATGGAAGATGAAAACGGTCAAATTATTGAGACTCACTCGGTGTCAGCAGGTTTAGATTATCCAGGCGTAGGGCCTGAACACTCATGGCTAAAAGATTTGGGTCGTGTGAATTATATGGCGGTAACTGACGAAGAGGCGCTGTCTGCTTTTCGTGAATTAACCTTAGTTGAAGGTATTATGCCTGCACTAGAAAGTAGCCACGCACTGGCTTATGCGAAAAAAATGGCAAAAGATCTGCCAAAAGATAAAGTGATCGTGGTAAATCTATCGGGTCGTGGTGATAAAGACATTTTAACCATTGCGGCAATGGATGGAATTGAGGTTTAAGAATAAAAAATAATGAATCGTATTGATCAGCGTATGGCTGCGCTTAAAAAAGCTAATCGTAAAGCATTGGTTACCTATATTGTGAGTGGTGATCCAACACCTGATGCTACCTTAGTGACCATGCATGGCTTGGTGGCTAACGGTGCAGACATTATTGAATTAGGTATTCCGTTCTCAGATCCTATGGCAGAAGGTCCTGTCATTCAGCACGGTCATGAGCGTGCCTTAGTACATAACGTAAGTTTAAAAAGTACTATTGATGTTGTTAGGCAGTTTCGTGAAACAGATAATGAGACACCTATTGTGTTAATGGGGTATGCTAATCCGATTGAACGTATGGGGTATGAAGCATTTGCGACGATAGCCTCTGAGGCTGGAGTTGATGGTGTGTTAACGGTAGATTTGCCGCCAGAAGAAGCTGCGTTATTAAATGAGCAATTAAAAATTGTAGATATGAAGAATATCTTTTTATTAGCGCCGACAACAACCGTGCAACGTGTGCGTGATATTGTTAGTTTAGCCAGTGGCTTCGTGTATTATGTCTCATTGAAAGGCGTCACTGGTGCGGGTAATTTAGATTTAGCATCAGTAAAAGATAAATTAACGTTAATACGTCAGCATACGGATTTACCTGTATGCGTGGGTTTTGGCATCAAAGATGGCAAATCAGCTAAGGCAGTATCAGAATTTGCAGATGGTGCTGTTGTAGGTAGTGTATTTGTTGATAAAATGGGTTCATTAGAAAATGCAGACCAGCACACAATAGCGAGTGCTGTCGGTGAGCTAACGGCGGGTATTCGCCAGGGTCTTGATAATTAATAGGCGATAGATAATACGATGAGTTGGTTAGATAAAATTGTACCAAGTAGAAGCGGCACTAAAGGCAGTAGCGGTAGTAGCCGAGTGCCTGAAGGCTTATGGAAAAAATGTGTTAAATGTGGCTCGGTATTGTATCGACCCGAGTTAGAGCGCAATTTAGATGTGTGTCCTAAATGTGACCATCACTTTCGTATTGGCGCTCGTCGTCGCTTAGATATTTTCTTTGATGAAGACGGTCGAGAAGAGCTAGCGAAAGATGTTGAGCCAGTAGATCGTCTTAATTTTAAAGACATTAAAAAGTATAAAGATCGTTTGTCGGCAGCACAAAAAGAAACCGGCGAAAAAGATGCGTTAATCGCTATGCGCGGGCAACTCAATGGTCAGCCTGTTGTTGCTGTTGCATTTGAGTTTTCATTTCATGGCGGCTCAATGGGCTATGTGGTGGGTGAAAAATTCACTCGTGCAGCACAAGTAGCATTAGAAGAAAATATTCCTTTTATTTGTTTTCCTGCTACGGGCGGTGCACGTATGCAAGAAGCGCTTATCTCTCTAATGCAAATGGCAAAAACCAGTGCGGTTGTGGAGCGTTTAAAACAGCAGGGTACGCCTTATGTATCCTTTATGACAGATCCCGTATATGGCGGTGTATCGGCAAGTTTGGCGTTGCTAGGTGATATTAACGCAGCAGAGCCAGGTGCGCGTGTTGGGTTTGCGGGGCCTAATATTATTGAGCAAACTATTCGTCAAAAATTGCCGAAAGGTTTTCAGCGTAGTGAATTTTTATTAGAGCATGGTGCGATTGATATGATTATTCATCGTAAAGATGCGCGTGAAAAAATCGCAGGCTTATTAGCCAAGTTTACACACTATTCAGCAGCTTAATAGTGGCTGCTGAATAATATTCACCGCTATAAATATAGCCATTCATTTTAAGAACATCTATGCCACGCTTTTCACAATTATCAGACTGGTTAGCGTGGCTAGAAACATTGCATCCCACCGCTATTGATCTTGGTTTGTCACGTGTTTATCGTGTGGCAACACAGTTACACATCCTTCAACCCTCAAGTACATACAGTCACGCATATTCGGGTGCTATATCCATCACCGATAGTACGGTATTTATGGTGGCGGGTACGAATGGTAAAGGCTCGTGTATTTCAACAATGGAGCAGTGCTTACTGGCTCAAGATTGTAACGTGGGTAGTTATACCTCTCCACATTTGCATCACTATGCTGAACGCATTCGTATTAATGGCGAACCTGTTGCAGAACAATGGATTTGTGATGCGTTCGCGGCGATTGATCACGCGCGTGGCGACATTTCTTTAACGTATTTTGAATTTGGTACCCTAGCGGCATTGTGGATTTTTTGTCAGCAGCAAGTGCCTTATGTGTTGTTAGAAGTAGGGCTAGGTGGGCGACTTGATGCCGTTAATATTGTGGATGCCAATATTGCTGTTGTGACTTCAATTGATGTGGATCATGAAGAATGGCTAGGTAATGATAGAGAAACTATCGCACTGGAAAAGTTAGGTATTACGCGAGCGAATATTCCTGTGGTTATCGCAGAAGAGAATTTAACCCAAAGCCTGATTGATTTTGCCGCAACACATGCCTCTACGTATACTATTCAGAAGGACTTTGTGGCTGCCCCTTGTGCTAATACACATTGGGATTGGCGACCATCGGGCGCTTCAACAGCAATATCTTTGCCTATACCAGCCTTACCGCTCACTAGTGTGGCTGCAGGTTTACAGGCATTGCACAGTGTTCACTTGATGCCAACGATAGAGGTTTTGTGCGATGTGTTACCTCATTTGCAACTAGCGGGGCGTTTTCAACTTGCGTCTATTCAATCACGGTCTATTATTTTTGATGTTGCGCATAATCCTGCGGCGGCGCGCGTGCTTGCGGATAAGCTGTTGGCTTCTGAAACAATAGAAGAAAAGACGATCGCTGTTTTTTCGGTTATGTCTGACAAGGCAATTGACGATATAGTGTCTGCGTTAGGGGGTACTATTGATATTTGGTATCATGGGCCAATAAAAGATAATGCGCGTTCAGCAACTGGTGCATCCATGTCTCAATCCTTGCAAAATCAAGGACAAACAGAATGTTCATTCGATGATATAGTGGCAGCATATAGAGCGGCATTAGCTGATAGCGGTGAGCGTGATAGAATTGTTGTGTTTGGTTCATTTTTTACTGTTGAATGTATTCAACAATTACAAGATACGAAGGTGGCTTTAGGCACAGTCGTTTAGGTGTGGGGATAATATCTTGAGTATAGAATTAAAGCAGCGTTTAGTCGGCATTATGGTGTTGCTAGCTTTAGGCATTATATTTCTACCGTCGTTGTTTCATCGAGATGAGCCTCGTATAGCTGTTGATACCACAACATTGATTCCACCTAAGCCAACAGTGGAGCCCGTGATTATTGAACCTGCGGTACGCCCGAATACGGCACCGTCTGCACCCTCTCCAGAACGTGCATTTCAACCGCCTGTGGTTGAGCCAAAAATATCTACGAATGATACTGCGAAAACAGCGCCTAAAAAACCTGTATCAACACAAGCGGTACCTAGTGTTAAGCCTCACCTAAGTGATAAAGGTGTACCTAAGGCATGGGTGGTGCAAGTGGGTAGCTTTCAGTCGCAAGCGCGTGCCGATGAGCTTAAAGATAAGTTGTTGGCAAAATACAAATCATATACCCGTGCGGTGAATACCAGTAAAGGTAAGTTTTTCCGTGTTTTTGTTGGTCCTTATATCGACAAGTCACGTGCTATAAAGGCACAAGCTAGCATAGATAAAGCGTATCGCGTTAAAAGCCGAGTATTAACCTTTGCCCCTGAGTAAAGGGCAGCAATTATTCGTTTGCGCGTGTTATTCGTAAACTTGGCTATAAACCCATGGCGGCCTCTGTTAAAATGCCGCTTTTAAAGACATCTTGGGCTTTTAGAGGCAACACACCATGAACTGGGCGGATTGGGTAATTATTCTTATTCTGGTCGTTTCTAGCTTTATTAGTCTGAAACGAGGCTTTGTAAAAGAAGCGGTGTCATTATTTATGTGGGTTGCGGCCTTTTTTATAGCGACATGGTTTAGCCCTTCACTAGCTCCTCATTTAGAATCTTATGCAGCAACACCTATCGTGCAACAACGAGCCGCTTTTGCGAGTTTATTTGTTGTATCTTTATTGCTTGGTAGCGTATTGGGTTATTTGATTGGATCGTTAGTTAAAGCAGCAGGCATGTCTCACGCTGATCGTGTTTTTGGTATGGTGTTTGGTGGCTGTCGTGGCGTATTTATTATTTTAGCTGTGGTGCTTTATGCTCCATTAGTATTCCCTATTGACCAAGACCCTTGGTGGCAAGAATCGTTACTTATCCCATATTTTTTAGGTATGGAAGATGTGTTTTATGAAATAACGACGGCAATTTCAGATTTTTTTGTTCAGTTTATTTAGTATTTTTTATTAAGAGAAAAGTATATGTGTGGTGTTGTTGGTATTGTTGGCAAAAGTGACGTCAACCTTCAGTTGTATGATGCGTTAACCATGTTACAGCACCGTGGCCAAGATGCTGCGGGTATTGTAACGTGTGATGAAGGGAGAATTTCTCAGCAAAAAGCCAATGGCTTGGTGAAAGATGTGTTTCGTACGCGTCATATGCAACGCCTAGTAGGTAACTATGGTATTGGGCATGTGCGTTATCCTACCGCGGGGAGTTCGGGGCCTGCTTTAGCGCAGCCGTTTTATGTGAATTCACCTTACGGTATTGCTTTAGCGCATAACGGTAATTTAACAAACGCAGAAGCGGTATGTGACGATTTGTATCGTGATGATTTACGACATATGAATACAGACTCAGACTCTGAAGTTTTGTTGAATGTATTTGCCCAAGAGCTACAAAAAATACATAAGCACCAACCAACAGCAGATGATTTTATGCAGGCCGTAGAAGGCGTACATAAACGTGTGATTGGTGGGTACGCAGTTGTTACTTTGATTGCCAATTATGGCTTAGTGGCTTTTCGTGATCCTAATGGTATTCGTCCATTAGTGTTTGGTGAGCGTAAAACACCAGCGGGCACCGAGTATATGATTGCATCCGAAAGCGTTGCTCTGGATGTGGCTGGATTTACATTAACGCGTGATGTTAGACCGGGTGAAGCAATTTATGTGACCACTGACGGTGAGTTACATTCTCGCCAGTGTGTAGAAGAAATACACTATACGCCTTGTATTTTTGAGCACGTATATTTTGCTCGTCCTGATTCCATTATTGATGGCATTTCTGTATATAAAGCCCGTTTACGCCAAGGCGAAAAAATTGCTGAGAAAATTCAGCGTGAATTTCCAGAGCATGATATTGATGTAGTGATTCCTATTCCTGACAGTAGTCGTGTTGCAGGGCAAGCATTAGCGCATACTTTAGGAGTGAAGTTTCGTGAAGGCTTAGTAAAAAATCGTTACATTGGTAGAACTTTTATTATGCCGGGGCAGCAGCAGCGTAAAAAATCGGTGCGACAAAAACTCAATCCTATTAGCCTAGAATTTAAAGGTAAAAATGTTCTACTAATCGATGATTCTATTGTTAGGGGAACAACGTGCGAGCAAATTATTCAAATGGCTCGTGAGGCTGGAGCCAAAAAAGTATACTTTGCATCGGCGGCACCAGCAGTAAAGTATCCGAATGTATATGGTATTGATATGCCTACAGCGCAAGAATTGATTGCACATGGTCGTACTACGGAAGAAGTGTGTCAGGCAATTGGTGCAGATTGGTTGGTATATCAAGACTTAGACGATTTAATTCATGCATCTGCAGAAGGTAATCCTGAAATTTCGGCATTTGATTGTGCTGTATTTAACGGTGAGTATGTTACGCATGATGTTGATCAAGATTATCTTGACCGATTAGCGGCAAAGCGTAATGAAAAAGCGCAAACAAAGCAGCGGGAATTAGATTTGGATAATAGCAATGTGGTTGGTATTCATAATGATTCATCCGACAGCCATTAAAAAGTATTGCATGTCATAAAATACGAAGATCATTATAATGAAAGACGAAAACAGTTTTGATATTGATAAAAATAATTTTATTGAAGACCATGAATTAGAATTAGGTCTTGATACATTAGCGGTGCGAGCAGGTATTGCACGTACTGGTGAAGGTGAGCATTGCGAACCTATTTTTATGACGTCAAGTTATGTCTTTGATTCGGCGGCGCAAGCGGCAGCACGCTTTTCTGGTGATGAAGCTGGTAATGTGTATTCACGCTATACCAACCCCACCATTCGTACATTTCAAGATCGTATTGCCGCCTTAGAAGGTGCCGAAACGGCAGTGGCAACATCGTCAGGGATGGCCGCGATACTCAGCACTTGTTTAGCCTTATTAAAGGCGGGCGACCATGTGGTATGTTCTCGCAGTGTATTTGGTACAACTACCGTATTATTTACAAAGTATCTGCAAAAATTTGGTGTAGATGTTAGCTTTGTTGCTTTGAGTGATTACGATCAATGGGAAGCGGCTATACATGACAAAACAAAATTATTGTTTTTAGAGACGCCTTCAAATCCTTTGTGTGAAGTGGCAGACCTTCGTCGTTTATCGACGATCGCGAAAGCCCACGATTGTTTATTGGTCGTGGATAATTGTTTTTGTACGCCTGCATTACAACGTCCTTTGGATTTTGGAGCTGATATTGTGATTCATTCGGCAACCAAATATATCGATGGACAAGGCCGTGCTATGGGCGGTGTTGTGGTTGGCCGTGAAGAAGAAATGAATGAAGTATTAGGTTTTATTCGTACCTGTGGTGCTTCTCTCAGCCCTTTTAATGCGTGGATATTATTAAAAAGTTTAGAAACACTACGTTTGCGTATGCAAGCGCATTCATCAAATGCTTTAGAGTTAGCATGGTGGCTTAACGAACAACCGCAAATAGAAAAAGTATTTTATACTGGCTTGCCAACGCATGAGGGGCATGTACTTGCTCGCGAGCAACAAGCTGCATTTGGCGGTGTATTATCATTTCGCGTAAAAGGCGGCAAAGAAGAAGCTTGGCGTTTTATTGATGCAACTAAAATTTTGTCGTTAACGGCTAATTTAGGTGATGCGAAAACCACTATTGTGCATCCTGCTACGACGACTCACGGTCGTTTATCTGATGAGGATAAAGCCAAAGGTGGAATCACGGATAATTTGATTCGTATTGCCGTAGGTTTAGAAGATATTAAAGATATTATTCAGGATTGTGAGCGAGGCATAGCGGCGCTATAGCTAGAATTTCTTTTTATCGTCGTCAATATGATACCTAAGACCTTTGTTCTCGTAATACCATTTTAATGATTGTTTATATGATTAAAAACGCTATATGGAGAGCATGTTTTTAATGACCAAAAAAAGTATTATTCTTACTGTATTGGGCTTGTTGATCGTAGTGAGTGTTATTGCTGGGGTCAAGGCATTACAAATTGGTGCGCTCATACAAATGGGTGAAAACAGTGTTGAACCCGCTGTGACGGTTTCTTCTGTTAATGTAAAACCCTATTCATGGGAGTCTACTCTCACGGCTATTGGTTCGTTAGAGGCCGCTAAAGGTTTAGAGGTTACAGCTGATTTATCTGGTCGTATTACTAAAATTGTATTTGATGCAGGTACAGAAGTATCAGCGGGTGATTTATTAGTTGAGCAAGATACCTCAACAGAAAAAGCACAGTTACGAGCAGCTAAATCTGATGTTGCACTGAGTAAGAATAATTTTGATCGCGTTAAACAATTATATGAACGTAAAGTCGCGTCAAAATCGGAATACGATAATGCAGAAAGTGCCTATCAATCTGCGTTGGCATCTGCGGATAATATACGAGCAGCAATTGAGAAAAAAAGCATACGAGCACCCTTTAGTGGGCGTTTAGGTATTCGTTTAGTCAATTTAGGTCAATCAATTAATGCAGGGGAACCTGTCGTTTCCTTGCAATCAACTGACCTTATGTTTGTGAATTTCTTTTTACCGCAACAAAACCTTCCTCTATTAAAAAAAGGCCTTACCGTGCGTTTGCAATCAGACGCTGTGCCTAATGCGGTATTTGAAGGAACGATTAATGCAATTAACCCTGAGATAGATAGCGACACGCGCAGTGTGGGTATTCAGGCTTTACTGGCCAATCCAGAAAATCAGTTGCTTTCGGGAATGTTCACCACAATTGATGTGGTTATGCCTGAACGAGAAGACGTATTAATTATTCCTGTTACCGCGATTAAATACGCTACTTACGGTGCATCGGTATTTGTTATCGAACCCAAATCAACGTCATTAGATACTGATGATGCAACAGACGCATCATCTGACAATAGTGCACAAGATCAATTGGCTCAAAATAGCAGCGATCAAGACAATAATGTTCAAGATGAACCCGCAGAAGACGGTTTTGTTGTGAGGCAGCAATTTGTGCGTTTGGGTCAAACACGCGGAGATTATGTGGTTGTTAAAAAAGGCTTATCTGTAGGGCAAACGATTGTTAGTGCTGGTGTATTTAAATTACGCAATGGTTCGCCTGTCATCGTTAATAATGACATTGTGCCCTCATTTAGTTTAACCCCTTCATTAGATGATCAGTAATCCTCCGCTATTAATCATACGCGGCCTATAAGGATCAGTAGAGTTATGCGTTTTACCGATATTTTTGTGCAGCGACCAGTACTTGCCATTGTGGTTAGTGTGCTTATTATTATTGCTGGTATTCAGGCAATTTATTCATTGTCGGTGCGCCAATATCCTCGTAGCGACAACGCTATGGTCACTATTCAAACTGCGTATATTGGTGCGAGTGCGGAGCTTGTACGCGGGTTTGTTACAACGCCTATTGAGCGTGCTGTGGCGGGTGCGGAAGGCATTGATTATATTGAATCCTCGAGTAGTTTGGGTGTTTCAACGATTAAAATTCGTTTAGAGCTTAATTACGATCCCATCAAAGCGTTATCTGAAATCAACACCAAGGTGAATCAGGTGCGTAATGATTTACCTGCAGAAGCAGAAGTTCCCATCATTAATATTGAATCTGCAGATAGCCAATTTGCATCGGCTTACCTGAGTTTTACTTCAGATATATTAGATAATAATCAAATTACGGATTTTTTAGTTCGTGTTGTTCAGCCACGGCTATCCACTCTTGAAGGTGTGCAGCGTGCAGATGTATTGGGCGCCCGTAATTTTGCTATGCGTATTTGGCTTAAGCCTGAGCGGTTAGCGGCACATAATGTGAGTCCTACGCAAGTGCGTAATGCCTTGGCAGCAAATAACTTTTTGTCGGCACTTGGCCAAACGAAAGGTTCATTAGTTCAAGTCAATTTATCTGCAGATACTGATTTACAAACGGTCACTGAGTTCGAAGAATTGGTACTGCGTACGTCGGATACAGGGGCAGTGATTCGTTTAAAAGATGTGGCCGATGTGGAGTTAGGGTCAGAGTCTTATGCGACGGAAGTGCGATTTTCTGGGCGAACCGCGACATTTATGGGGATTTGGCCATTACCTAATGCTAATTCATTGGATGTGATTGCGTTAGTTCGTGAAGAAATGGACGAGATACAAAAAACATTACCTTCGGGTATGGAAGCGCGTATTACCTACGACACAACTAAGTATATTAAAACCTCTATTGTTGAGGTGATTTCAACGTTAACAGAAACTTTATTGATTGTTATTTTAGTGATCTTTTTATTTTTAGGGTCGCTACGTACGGTATTGATTCCTGTGATTGCTATTCCTATTTCATTGATCGGTGCTGTTTTTTTAATGAGCCTTATGGGCTTTAGTGTGAACTTGTTAACCTTGCTTGCCGTTGTATTATCGGTGGGTTTAGTTGTAGATGACGCGATTGTTATTGTCGAAAATGTTCAGCGACATATTAGTGAAGGGCAAAATAAAATTCAGGCTGCAATACAAGGGGCGCGTGAAATGATTGGCCCTGTGATTGCAACAACAGCCGTGTTGATTGCGGTGTATTTACCTGTAGGTTTACAAGGCGGGTTAACAGGCTCCTTGTTTAAAGAATTTACGTTCACTCTAGCGGGTGCTGTGATTATTTCGAGTATTGTTGCGCTTACCTTATCCCCTATGATGTCGGCAAAAATACTAAAGGAAGGCGATGAGCAAAGTGGCTTTGCTCATAAGGTGCACGATGTATTTGATCGAGTGAAGGTGCGCTATGGTGATATGTTAGATGCCACTTTGCGTGCACGGCCTTTAGTGATTGCGGTATGGCTGGTTGTGAGTTTGTTATGTATCCCTCTCTTTTTATATTCCACTTCCGAATTGGCGCCAACAGAAGATCAGGGGATTATTTTTGGGATTGTTGAAGATTCGGCAACGACCAATTTAGATCAAGCCGTGTTTTATGGGGATAAAGCGGAAAAGATATTATCCTCTCCAGAAGAAGCAGATTTTGTTTTTCAAATTATTTCACCGGGTGCCAGTATTGGCGGTATGGTACTTAAACCTTGGGATGAACGTGAGCGTAGTGTGTTTGAGGTGTTACAGGATGTGCAAGTGCAATTGGCAAGCATACCCGGCATTAATATGTTTCCTGTTACGCCAGCAGCCTTACCTGGTGGTGGTAACTTTCCAGTGGAGTTTGTTTTAACCTCCACAGATGAGGCGGTGGATATTCTTAAGGTAGCTGAGGCCATTAAAGAAAAAGGCTTAGAAGCCGGATTATTTCCATTTCCGCCGATTGTGGATACTAAAATTGATAAACCACAATCAATCGTCATGATAGACCGTAATAAAGTGGCCGATTTAGGATTAACTTTGCAGCAGGTAGGTACTGATGTTGGCGTCATGATGGGCGGTAATTTTGTGAATCGCTTTAATATTGAAGGCCGTAGTTATCGTGTTATTCCGCAGGTAAAACGGGAAGGGCGTTTGTATCCAGAGCAGTTGAATGATCTTTATATTACAGGGCCTAATGATCGCCTTATTAAGTTAGGCACAGTAGCCACAGTGAAGCACACAGTGGTGCCCCGTAGTCTTAATCGTTTTCAGCAACAAAATGCAGTGAAGTTTAGCGGTGTGAGCACTCAGTCGTTGGGGCAAACCTTAGATTTCTTAGAAGAAGAAGCACGAAAAATTATGCCTGCCAGTTACACGATTGATTACACGGGCGAGTCACGACAGTTGCGACGAGAAGGTGATAAGTTTTTGCCAGCATTTATGTTGGCGATTGTATTAATCTTTATGGTGTTAGCGGCGCAATTTAATAGCTTTCGTGACCCCTTGGTTATTATTTTAGGGTCTGTGCCTTTGGCAATGTTTGGTGCGTTGATCTTCACCTTTTTAAAAATGCCAGCACCTCAAGTGCCCTTTTGGACTGACGGGTGGACAACCACATTAAATATCTATTCCCAAGTGGGTTTGGTGACATTAATTGGTCTAGTTGCTAAAAACGGTATTTTAGTTGTCGAGTTTGCCAATAAGCTACAAGAGCAGGGGGTACAGAAACTAGCGGCCGTGCGCGAGGCTGCCATTACGCGTTTACGCCCTATATTAATGACCAGTGTTGCTACTGTGGCAGGCCACTTTCCGTTGATTTTAGTGGTAGGTGCGGGTGCAGAAGCCCGTAATTCAATTGGTATTGTTCTCGTAAGTGGTATGGCAATTGGTACTCTCTTTACGTTATTTGTAATTCCTTCTATTTACATGTTGATTGCTAAAAATCTGAATGGCGATAAGACGATATTACCGTCAGCCGCGTCGTAGTTTTATTTAGTGATTCGTTTTATCTAGCGATTGACTTTCTTCGCGTTCTCAACAGGACTATTTCTGGGCGTTCTTACTACTTACTGAGCTTTACATTTGCCCGTTTGCCTTTTTGTGGGGCGGTTATTGTATTGTGGTGCGTAAAGTATTTTTTGCGTCAATATAAAATGCTTATATATCATTGTCTTATGATGATGCTAAAATGTATTTTTGCCATTTTGGTGCAAATAAAGTATTTTGCCCCATATGAATACATGAGACACATAATAATAAATAGGAGTTAGTATGTTTCGTTCTCGTTTACACATGATGCTTCGGTGGTCATTACTGGCCATTGCTGCATGTTTACCTTCAGCGGCTAATGCCGATACCCTCAATGGTGCTAACACCGCTTGGATTTTAACCTCGACAGCGTTGGTCTTGTTTATGACATTACCGGGTTTAGCGCTGTTTTATGCAGGTTTAGTACGCTCTAAAAACGTATTGTCCGTACTTATGCAGTGTTTTGCGATTGCTTGTATCGCATCTATTATTTGGTTAACGGTAGGCTACAGTCTGAGCTTTTCTGGTGATGGCGCATTTATAGGTGATTTACAGCTCGCGTTCTTTGCATCCATGACCGAAGACGGGTTAAGCGGTGACATTCCTGAAAGTTTGTTTGCTATGTTTCAAATGACGTTTGTGATTATTACACCAGCCTTGATCGTAGGTGCTTTTGCTGAACGCATGAAGTTTTCTGCGATGCTGCTGTTTAGTGCTCTATGGATTGTGGCTGTGTATGCACCTGTATGCCATTGGGTATGGGGCGGCGGTTGGTTAGCCGATAAAGGAGTGATGGACTTTGCTGGTGGTATTGTTGTACATATCACTGCAGGTGTTGCGGCATTAGTGGCGGCTATTGTGATAGGTAATCGTCGCGGTTTTCCTGAAACACCCATGCCTCCACACAACCTGACTATGACGGTATGTGGTGCAGGCATGTTATGGGTGGGTTGGTTCGGTTTTAATGCAGGTAGTGCATTGGCGGCTAATGGTGATGCAGCGATGGCGATGTTAGTGACACATCTTTCAGCGGCTGCGGGTTCTTTAGCGTGGATGGCGATTGAATGGTATCGCTATGGTAAGCCAAGTGTCTTAGGTATTGTGACAGGTATGGTGGCAGGCTTAGGTACAATTACACCTGCTTCTGGCTTTGTTGGTCCAATGGGTGCCGTTGTGATTGGCTTAAGTGCAGGTGTAATTTGCTATTGGGCAACGCAATTGATTAAGCGTAAATACTTAATTGATGACTCGCTAGATGTTTTCCCAGTGCATGGTGTTGGTGGTATTTTAGGTTCTATTTTAGTGGCTATTTTTGCCTCTTCAGAGCTGGGCATTTTTAGTGGACAGGGTCTGGATGTCAGTATTGCCGAGCAGTTAGGTATACAGCTAACGGGTATTGTTGCTGCGGGTGTGTATACGGCTATTGTGACTTATATCTTATTAAAAGTGAGCGGTTTACTAACAGGTGGCTTGA
Source organism: Candidatus Endobugula sp. (assembly GCA_965225895.1). Lineage (GTDB taxonomy): Bacteria > Pseudomonadota > Gammaproteobacteria > Pseudomonadales > Cellvibrionaceae > Endobugula. The sequence continues at coordinate 1,439,081 of CBDDBR010000011.1, read as the reverse complement.
GAGTAACTGAAGAAGAAGAAACTCAAGGTCTGGATCTCGTATTGCACGAAGAGTCTGGTTATAAATTGTAATTCGTTTTTATACGAACACTAAAAAGGCGAGATTTATATCTCGCCTTTTTAGTGTTCGTTGGTTTATTTTGGATACCTCTCTCGTTCTTAAGCCCCAATAGATCGTAATTTTGCTATGATGCAGGCCTTATTTTACGTCTTATAGGGTTTATCTTGCTTTCAATGCCTTTCTTGTTTTCAGCGCCTTTTCTTTATTTACTGGGTATTTCTGTATTAGCTGTGGTGCTTGGTATACAGATTATTGTATTACCTTGGCTCGTTGTTGATGCACTGTCATTGGGTTCTGTATGGGTAGGGTGGGTACAGGCTATGGTGCTTGTACCTAATTTACTTTTTTTGCTAGTTGGTGGGGCTTTGGCAGATAAAGCCAAAGTATTACCTTGGCTTGTACCTTTATTATTCGTGAATGTATTGATACATGCTGTATTGTCAGCGTTGGTTTACCAAGGCATTTTGAGTATTATTATTTTATTAGTATATGCCGCCTTGTTAGGTATGAGTAATGCTTTTATTCAACCGTGGCGAGAGTATTTATTAAAGCAAGTTAAAGAGGATAATAGGAGTGAGCTACTACAAAAGCTAGTAGCTAAAAGCAGTTTATGTCTCTACATCGGGCAGGCGGTTGGTATTGCTATCGCTTCGCTGATGGATACAGTCGGTGCCGATATACTATTGTTGGTGCAGGCCATGATGGTTGCATTGGGTGCTATCAGTTTTATGCAGTTACGCCGCTTATTATTAGCGGAACCTCAAGATGTGAAGGCAGAAAGCGAAACATCGCAGGCATTATTGTTTTCGGGTATATGGTTAGGTATCCAAGATATTTGGCGCCTGCCTGATCTGCGTACCTTAATTGCGGTGGTGGCTTTTAATGGCTTTTTTCATATTGGTGTTTTTATTGTTGCATTACCTTTGATGGTGCAGCAGGTATATGGAGAAAATATTCTCTTCTATAGTGGTTTGCAGTTTGCGTTTGTGATGGGGACGATTATTACCACTTTAGTTGTGGTGTATCGCGGAGGTTTAGATTCGGCAGGGCGCCGCATTATTTTTGGCTTGTTATATGGTGGGGTTATTTTATTGGCTCTAAGTGCAAGGCCAACGTTAGTAGGTTTATTTACTTTGGTATTTTTCTGGGGTGTGGTAGTGGGGGTATCGTCGAATATGGGACGCTCTGTTGTACAAAGTTTGGCGCCAGAGGCCTCAAGAGGGCGTATTATCTCTTTGTATCAATTAGCGTTGTTTGGTTGTGCGCCTTTAGGGGCACTATTTGCAGGCTACGCCATCGAATTATGGGGTGTGCTAACACTACTAAAAATCAGTGGTATCGCTAGTTTAGTGGTATTTATGGCTACTATGACAACACGCGCATTATGGGATGTAGAAGTAAATAGTTAGCTAGGCCGCTTAACTAGTACTTATAAGTATAAATTCTAACCAAAAAGAATAAAAACAAACCTCTTAGGTTGAAAAGTAATCGCTCCAAAGTTACGATAAGCGTATTATAATCATTATCGTATTTTGACCATTTATCTATAGTTTTTTGAACTAGATAGTCGTATTGGGGTGTTTTGGAATGTTTAATATTATTGTCGCATCATTGGTGACAGGGGTTATTACCGCTTCGGGTGCGCATTATCTGTCGCAAGTAGAAACGCATTCAGTCAGTGTTAGTGAGCAATATGTGCATCAAGCCCATGACCGTTTTGATGAATACGATAAAATTTTACCTGGTATTGTTGATCGTCAGCCCTAACACTTGGCATTCTCGTATTTATTTTGACCATATTTAGTTAAGCCATATTTAGTTAAGCACATCTTTAAACGCAAGCAGGCTGGCAGTTACGGCCACATTCAGTGATTCTACTTGGTTATTCATCGGTATAAAAATTCTTCTGTCACATAGCGTAGCTATTTCTTTACTCATTCCTTCGGTTTCATTTCCTAAGACATAAATAATAAAATCATCGTCATTTTTGTGGTGTATAGGTTCTGCTGAATGCGACGATAAGCCATACACCTTGGCTCCCTGTTGCTGAAACGCGATTAAGCTTTCTGTCAGTGTTTTGCAGTGCAAAAGTGGTGCTCTAAATAGTGTGCCCGCACTGGCTTTTACAACAAGAGAATCAATACTTGCACAGCCTTTTTCGGGAATCAGTAACCCGTCGATATTACCTGCGCAAACCGAGCGTATAATCATGCCTAAATTTTGTGGGTTCGTAATACGGTCTAAAGCAATGAGGCGTAGTGGTTTCTTTTTGGGGCGCTGATATAAAAAGTCTTGATAAGGTTTGTGCTGAGGGCACAATATATCAATGCACACGCCTTGGTCTTGTTTACTGTTTTTTGATATGCGCGATAATGCTTGCCTGTCGTGATAGAGCACTTCAATATTTCGTTGCTGCGCAATATCGATAATTTCATTAATAATCCCTTGTTTTTTATTGCTGTCGGCAAGGTGAAGACGATAAATATTTAATGTGCTGTCGTTTAAAATTTCTAAGACGGGTTTACGCCCATACAGAGTCACTACTTGGCTAAAAAATTGTTTTTTTTGCTGATAGTCTTTGCTGTCGTTAGGTGGTGATGATTGTGGGGTAGTCTTAGGCACGGTGCACTCGGTTAATAAGAGATAAGTCGTGAATTATACGTGTTTTGTGTAATAGATAATATCGGGGGAGCAATTTTGGCTGGGGTAAGTAAGACCTAGTGACCTTGATAGCGATGATGGTCTGTGTTTGTTAAGCCAGAGAAATAAGGGATATTATTAAGAAAGATAAAGGCTCGCCTGTCATAGGCAAGCCTGAGATATTATAGTGCTGCGGGTTTGCTAAAGTACGCGTCTTCTTCGTGTTCTAATAATGCACGTAATACATCACTACGGCTAATAAGGCCCACTAATTTTCCATTTTTAACAACAGGGTAGTTTTTAGGGCGGTTTGCCATAATCGTTTGGGCAATTTCTACAATGCTCGTTTCAGGCGATACACTCACTACGTTAGATTGCATCGCGCTAGATACTGGGCCAGGTTCTTCTGAGTAGAAAGCTGAATTCAACATATCTTTAACGCAATCCTGCTCGGATAAGTAACCAATGAGTTCATCGTTTTCATTGGTTACAGGCACACCAATAATGCCGTGCTGTATCATTAGCGTAACAGCGTCTTTGATACTCGTTGACGAAGATACCGCATGAGGGTCACGGTCCATAAAATCATTTACAAGAATTGAATGCATAGTAAACTCCGTTATCTTTTATTATTGTGTTTACAGTGTAACGCAATTAACAGATTTTACTATAGGCAGCAACAGTATTTTTATACCCCATTCCTAGTGCTTCTACAGTCAGTGCATGGCCTATAGATACTTCGATAATATGAGGGATTGTTAGAAATTCCTCTAAGTTATTTAGGTTAAGATCATGCCCCGCATTAACCTCTAAACCAATCTCTTGTGCATGTAATGCAGCGGCTTTATAACGGGCTAATGTGGTTTGATGATGTTCGCCATTAAAATGTGCAGCATAAGGGCCTGTATATAACTCAATGCGATCAGCCCCTAGTTTTTTAGCTTCAGTTATTTGAGCAATATCGGGATCCATAAATAAGCTAATACGTACCCCCCATTGCTGTAATTGTTGAATAATGGGAGTTAACTTTTCGCCATCAGCCACGAGATCAAAGCCGTGATCCGATGTTAGTTGGTCATTATTATCGGGTACCAACGTTGCTTGATGTGGGCGTGTAGCATCAATTAATGCCATAAACCCTGGATAACTGCCCAATGCGCTTTCAAAAGGATTTCCCTCAATATTAAATTCAATCCCTGCATTCTTGGCAACAAGGTCGCTGAGTGTGTAAACATCGCTGGGGCGAATATGGCGTTGATCGGGGCGTGGGTGAACGGTAATACCCTTCGCGCCAGCATCAATAGCAACTTGAGCAAATTCTGCAACGTTTGGGTAGTTACCCTCGCGAGAGTTACGTAATAAAGCGATTTTGTTGAGGTTGACACTGAGAGCAGTAGCCATAACGATATATATCCTGTTGCTTAAGGTAATACTTTTTTAAATGGCTTTACAGTGACTTTTTCATATACGCCTGCGGCTAAATAGGGTTCTGCATCAGCCCATGCTTGTGCTTCTGTGAGTGAGGCAAATTCTGCGATAACAATACTGCCCGTAAATCCAGCATCGCCTGGGTCTTCGCTATCAATTGCAGGGCAGGGGCCCGCAACAAATAAACGCCCCTCTGCTTTGAGCGCTTGTAAGCGTGCAAGGTGTGCAGGGCGTGTATCCATGCGTAGTGCGAGTGAGTTGGGGGTGTCTTCACAGATAAAGGCGTACCACATAATCTTTGTTCTCGTGTGTTCGTTTTTTAATGTTGATTTAATATATCTTCTAATTCTAACTGGGTGAGTGCTTTTATTTGTTTGAATAAATAAAACAACGCAAACATCATCACAATAGTTGCAGGTACAGCAATAACAGGAAAGCTTAATGCATTCATTTTTCCAAGCTCGGCATTAAATGCCTCGGTACCGGGTTCGCTGACTAATATGACAATCGCTAAAATATAATTCAGTACAGATGAAACAACAAAGGATAAAGCAATTAAATACGAGGCATTTTTTAATGCACCCTCAAATGCTTGCTTGGTGCCTAATTTCTCTAATGCGGCATCGACTTTGTGAATTTGCATAATTTTATCGTTGTATAAAAATGTTTTAACCAACGGAAAACGCGTTTTGAGAGAGAGTAATGTAAAAATCGCAAACAAGGCGGGAATACCTGCTTCCTTAATGGCAATATATTCGGGCGGTAGTTTAAGTAGTGCCATGCCTCCAGTGAGCATAATACTGACAATACCTATTGCCGAAAAAAGATTAAATTTGCCAACGTGAAAAAACTCTCTTAAGCCATAAGCTAACGGAAAACTAAGTGCAACGATAATAGCCCACTCAACACCTAAAGAATCTTCACCGCTGAACTTTGATAGGATGACCGTAGGGATAATAATATTAATGGCGATATTGAGTAATAGATTTTCTTTTTGGGGTGCTGCAGGTGCTGTTTTTGTATCTGTCATAGTCGAAATCATATAGTGAATAATAAAGGGAATGCCTTAGGTGGTTTGATTAATACATCAACTCAGCCATAATGAGGCATCCTAAGTGGTAGGCTAATCTACCCAGTGTCTATCTTACGGTAGTCATTCTACGTAAGCTATAGGCTGAGGGAAAGAGGAGAAATACCTAAGTGTACGATTTACATACCCATAGTCATTGTTCTGATGGAAAGCTATCGCCACAAGCATTAGTTCAGCTTGCAAAAGACAGTGGTGTAACAGTGTTAGCGCTGACCGATCATGACACCACGCAAGGCATTGCAGAAGCTCAAGCGGCAGCAGGTGATGATATTACTGTGATTGCTGGTATCGAGTTTTCATCACAATGGCGAGGGCGGGGCATTCATATTGTAGGATTGCAAGTTGATATTCATTCAGTGGTATTACAAAACGCGGTGAGCCAGCAAACACAAGTCCGTAATGATCGGGCGAAAAAGATTGCTCAAAGATTAGAAAAGGCCGGCGTAAAGCATGCTTTAGCAGGTGCAGAAAAATATGCGAATGGTGCGGCGATTGGCCGACCACATTTTGCACAATATATGGTTGAAAAAGGCTATGTTGCCAATTTTGCCCAAGCATTTAAACGTTATTTAGGTGCAGGTAAAATTGGCGATGTTAAAGAAGGCTGGCCAACTATTGATACGGTGATTCAATGGATTACTCATTCAGGAGGTATTGCTGTACTGGCTCACCCTGATAAGTACGATTTAACTCGCACTAAATTGTATGAATTATTAGATGATTTTGTTGATGCGGGTGGTCATGCTTTAGAAGTGGTGAGCGGTAAACAGGATAGTGGTGTGACAGATAAGCTGGCACGTGCTGCCAAAGAATTTTCATTACTTGCCTCTTGCGGTAGCGATTTTCATGGACCTAATCAGCCATGGCAAGCACTGGGTAAATACTCTCCATTACCTGATACTTGTGAACCAGTATGGCAGCGGTTTAATACTTAGTGTGGGTCATTTATACTGAGTTGTATAATTACATAGCGTGAATAGAGTGATGGAATCACGCAAACATTAGTCATTGTAGATGGAAAAAGTGAGTAGTTAACATGGCGCAAATATTTAGTATTCATCCTGAGAACCCGCAAAAAAGATATATTACACAAGCCGTTGATATTATTCGTAAAGGCGGTTTAGTGGCATACCCCACTGATTCGGCTTATGCATTGGGATGTCATATTGGCGATAAGTTTGCCTTAGATCGTATACGAGGTATTCGACAATTAGATAAGGATCATAACTTTACGCTACTGTGTCGTGATTTGTCTGAAATCGCCACCTATGCAAAAGTGAACAATCAAGTTTTTCGCATGATAAAGAATTTTACCCCAGGCCCATTCACCTTTATTTTAGAAGCTACCTCAGAAACTCCGCGACGCCTTAAACACCCCAAGCGAAAAACTATAGGCTTACGCGTACCGAATAACCCTATTGCGCTGGCGTTGTTAGAAGAATTAAATGAGCCGATGATGACCAGTACGTTGATTATGCCAAATGATACTCAACCCCTGACAGAACCTTACGATATTCGAGAAACATTACAGCATCAATTAGAGTTGGTTATAGATGGTGGCTTTTGTGGTATGGAAGCCACAACAGTAGTTGATATGACAGGCGATGAACCTACGGTGACACGACAAGGTTGTGGTGTTTTTTAGGTGTTACCGTTTTAAATCCTCACTTTAAGTGCTGCCACTCTTAATCGTTATCTCCTTTTGTATATAACGTTTTATTTCTTCGGCTCAACAAGTCTGTTGAGTCATCATGCCGAGTCTTTGGTTATTCCTTCAATGGCAGTTAAAAAATAGCAAGATACTTATCTTTAGTAGTATTCCCTTTTTTTAAAATGTGATGCCATTTTATTTTTTTGATGCATTTAATCATATGTTTTCATAGTACTAATGTATTAATACATCGTATCCCCTAGCTTATCTTTCGTGGTTTTTCATAGTGCACATTTTATAAAGTGTTTTTATAGGGTGCGTTTATAGGTGTAAAAATACGTTTTCTTATGGTGCATTTTTTTAATGTGTGCACATTATCCCTGCAAAAAATAGGTTTAATCGGTTTTGTTTTCGCGTATTTCCAGTAAAAAAATAAATGGTACGCTTATTGCTCTAGGGTGATAAAGGCAAATTATTCATAGAAATAAACGCTTAAATAAAACAGATTATTTTTTCGGGGTATAAAACACATCGTTATGTTTTCTACAGATCATCAGGGGTATTCAAGTGCAGAAGCTGTTGTTATTCAGCCAGAAAAAAATCTTGAATCTACACCATTAAAAAAAGTGATTGTTGTCGGTAGCGGCCCTGTAGGTATGCGCTTTGTTGATGAATTGTTACGTAGAGAACCCAATGCGCATATTCATTTGTTTGGTAATGAACCTTTTCAGCCATATAACCGAGTATTATTGTCGTCGCTACTTTCTGGCGAAAAAAATCCTGAAGAATTAAAAATATCCATGCCTTCTATTGAAGCGCATCCTCATTTTTCCTATACCTTTGCAGCAATAAAATATATTGATACCACTAAAAAATGTGTTGAAGATAGCTTAGGTAATTATCACGATTACGATCAATTAATTTTAGCGATGGGTGCAAGAGCGCATATCCCTAACATTCCTGGAAATCAAGCGCATCGAGTGTATACCTTTCGTAATATGCAAGATACACAAGCGCTATATTCACGTCTTGCCAGTGCGCGCCATGTGGTGGTGGTGGGTGGCGGTGTGCTTGGTATTGAGGCGGCTAAAGGCTTATCTCAATTAAAAACAAAAGTGACTTTAATTCATCAAGGCAGTCGCTTAATGAATCGTCAGCTCGATGATGAAGCGGCCAATATGTTATCTCAAAAAATTCAAGATAGCGGTATTCGCGTTATAACGAATTCGGGTGTACGCGAAATCTATGAGGATGGTCGTGTGACAGGCGTCAGAATTTATTCAGGCGACGAAATCGAATGCGATACGGTACTACTCAGTGTGGGTATTCGCCCTAATATTGAACTGGCTCGATTGTCAGGTTTAAAAACAGCAACAGGGGTTGTTGTTAACGATCAACTACGTACATCCAGTGACGATATTTATGCAATAGGTGAGTGTAGTGAGCATCGTGGTAAAACGTATGGTTTAGTTGCTCCAGGTCTTGAGCAAGCGGCTATTGCGGCTGATGTTCTCACCGGTGGAGCTTCTGCTTATTTAGGGTCAACAACGATTAGTCGCTTAAAAGTGATCGATGAGGATGTAATTAATTTAGGTGAGGTGAGTGATTTAGTTCAACGTCCTCATCAGCATGAGATAAGTTTTCGTCAAAAAAAGCAAGGTATATATCGAAAAATAGTCGTGCATAAAGGGCGAGTGATTGGTGCGGTAGGTTATGGTCATTGGCCTGAATTTACACGAGTGCAAGAACTGTATCAGTCTAAGAGAACCTTGTGGTTGTGGCAGCTAATCTGGTTTTGGCTAACAGGTAGATTGTGGCTTTTTCAAGGCGCGGATGACGTTAAAAAATGGCCTGCAGCAGCGATTGTATGCCAATGCAATCAAGTGACACAGGGTGAATTATTACAAGCCCGTGCCAAAGGTTGCGAGAGCGTTGAACAATTGTGTACACAAACCCGTGCAGGAACAACCTGTGGGTCTTGTAAGCCGTTACTGGCTCAGTTAGTGGGTTCTGTGCAAGAAAAACTCGCCCATTGGCAATGGTTAATGGCATTGAGTTTGATTGCGGTATGCACAGTAATAGCTGTTGTGGTTATTCCTCAAGCGCAAGTATCTGAGACAGTGCAAGTTAACAATATTTTTGAATCTATTTGGAACGATCAATATTGGAAGCAAGTCACGGGTTTCAGTTTGTTATCCATGGTGGCTATTGGCATGTTGATGTCCTTACGCAAACGTCTTAACTGGTCATGGATAGGCAGTTTCTCTGGCTGGCGTTTAGCCCATCTTTTTTTAGGTGCTATTTCTGCCTTACTTATTATTTTTCATACAGGATTTCATTTTGGTGACAATCTTAATCGATTGTTGATGATTACATTTTTGGCGGTATTAATTATGGGATCAATGGCTGGCTTTGTAACATCACTGAGTCATGCCTTAAGTCCTTCTCGTGCGCAACGTGTACAAAAAGGTTGGAGCTTCTTACATGTGTTGGTGGCATGGCCATTACCCATTTTATTAATTATTCACATCTTTACTGTGTACTTCTTTTAGGGGCTGTAATGAAAAAAGTTTACTGGTTCTTATGGGTTGTCATCACGTTAGCAATAGCGGGATATTTTTTTAGTATTATTTTTTATGCTGAAGATAAAAGTGAATTAATTATTGGTGATGCTACTCATGGGCATTATCAGATAGAAATGTCGTGTTCATCATGTCACACCGATGCCTTTGGTGGTAAAGAAGTGCTGCAAGATGCTTGTGTTACTTGCCATGGCGATGACCTTAAGGTTGCACGAGATTCTCACCCCAAAAAGAAATTTACAAGTCCGCGTAATGCAGATCTTGTAAATATTTTAGATGCGCGGTATTGCGTAAGCTGCCATACCGAACACCAGAGCGAGCAAACTCATGCAATGGGGTTAACGCTACCACAGGACTATTGTTTTCATTGCCACGAAAAAGTACTCGAAGAGCGTGATAGCCATAAAGATTTGGCTTTTGATTCATGTGCTACAGCAGGTTGCCATAACTATCATGATAACCGCGCATTATTTGAAGACTTTTTAGCCCATAGTATTGATGCGCCTTGGGTATCGGGTATTAATGAATTGGTCGCAGCCAATGCAGCCAATAAAACAGCGAAAAAAACATCGCCAGCGACGAATCAATTTTTGCAAAAGCGACAGCAGCATCCAGAAATAGAGCAGGAGTGGTTAGCCAGTCAACATGCCGATGCAGGAGTCAGTTGTAATGGTTGCCATACCAATACATCGGGTGAATGGATGGAAAAACCCACATTTAAGCAATGTGAATCTTGCCATCAAGACGAAACAACAGGTTTTCTAGCGGGCAAGCACGGTATGCGTTTAGCTGCAGGGCTTGAACCACTAATGCCAAGTATGTCACCACTGCCTTTTAAAGATGACATGCTTGATGCTGAACACGGTTGTACTAGCTGTCATGGCCCGCATAACATTGATAGAAAGGCGGCAGCAACAACGGCGTGTATGAGCTGTCATGATGATCAGCATACACAAGCATTTAATGAATCCCCCCACGGACAATTAACACAGCAAGCACTCAATAATGACATTCCTTGGGGGCAAGCAGTGACTTGTGCTACATGCCATATGCCAAGACTATTGCACGGTAAAGAAAATTCGCAAGTAGATGTCGAAAGTATCGCTAATGCGAATAGCAGTGCTAAAGGCGACGTGATCGTTAAAGTGCAGCATAACCAAAACGATATGCTAAGACCCAATGAAAAAATGATTCGACCAGTGTGTATGAGCTGTCATAGCTTAAGTTTTTCAATTGATGCTTTGGCAGACCAAGCACTCATTAATAATAATTTTACGGGGAAACCCAAAAACCATGTCCCGTCTATTGATTGGGCTAAACAACGTGTTGAGTAATTGATACGTCATTAAAACCGAAAGAGGAAAGACCATGAAAAAGAAATTAATTTCAACAGCAATGATTGCTTCAGTTCTCACTCTAGCAGGATGTGGAGCAGAAGAAAAAGTAGGTATTGATCCAAAAATATATACTGATTCTTTATTTGCGGTAATGAAAGCAGACCGTACGAATTATACCAAGCTAGTTGTTAAGCGCCTTGGGCCTGCAGGGAGTGGTGCTGTTAAGCCTGATGAACATTGGGAAGAGTATGACAACGGTACATTATTACCTGCGCAAATGTTCCGTGCGGGATCAGAAGCAGTGGCAGAAATGACCGATGATTTTACTTATACCCTGCAATCTATTTGGCCGATTAATGCACAGAATGCACCTAAAACACCAATGGAAAAAGCAGGCTTAGAATATATTGCTGATAATCCGGGTGAAAATTATTACGGTGAAGAAAAGCTTGGTGATGTCACATATTTTACAGCGGTATATCCTGATGTGGCTGTATCAGACGCATGTACAAAATGCCATAACGAACACAAAGATTCACCTAAAACAGATTTTGCTCTAGGTGAAGTCATGGGTGGTGTTGTTATTCGTGTACCACTATAAGTAATTTTATTAATGCCTATATATTATTAAGGAGATAGAGCATGAAGACATTTGCATGGGGTATTTTTTTGAGTGTTTTATTAATGGGATGTGACGCTAAAAATGGCACATCTAATGCGGCTGTGGCCAGTGAAGATCATTCGGTTGGTGAAGCGCTGTATAAGAAAAATTGTAAAGTTTGCCATGCTCAAGGCATTAATGGTGCGCCTATGTTGGGCAACAAAAAAATGTGGGCGCCGCGTGCTCAGCAAGGCAAGGATGTACTGGTGAGTCATGCAATCAATGGGTTTGGTTTAATGCCTGCAAAAGGCGGTAAAACACATTTAACCGAAGACGATATATCTGCCGTGGTTGGATATATGTTGTCAAAAGTTGAATAACTAACAAATAAATACTAGTAAATTGGGAAATTGTTATGTCTATTTATGAAAAAATTGGTGGTGAAGCTGCCGTAAATGCTGCGGTAGATATTTTTTATCGTAAAGTATTAAGTGATGATCGTATTAGTCATTTTTTTGATACGGTTGATATGGATGCTCAGTTAGTGAAACAAAAAGCATTCTTAACTATGGCTTTTGGTGGGCCTAATAATTATTCAGGCCAAGATATGCGAGAAGCACACAAGGGCATGAATTTAACCGAAGTACATTTTAATGCTGTGGCAGAATGCCTGACATCCACATTAGAAGAATTAAGTGTACCGCAAGACATTATCGATGAAATTATTGGTATTTGTTTATCCGTAAAAGATGATGTACTAAACGTATAATTATTATGACAACAGTTGTATTTGAAACAACCACGGTCGACTGTGCAGAAGGGGAGTCATTGCTTGATGCGTTGCTACGTGACGGGCATGATATTCCTAATGGCTGTCGATCGGGGGTATGTCAATCGTGTTTATTACGTTCAGATACTGATGAACCTATTACTGCGGCGCAGTCGGGCTTGTCAGATGCACAAAAGCAACTCAATTATTTTTTGAGTTGTCAGTGTATACCTAAAGAGCCAATGACTGTTCAGCGTGCAGATGCATCTAATAGTCGAGTGGTGGCTCATGTGGTCGCAAAAGAAGCATTAAATTCACGTGTTATTCTCTTGCGTTTACAGGCTGATATGCATTATCAGGCAGGCCAATATGTGACGCTATGGAAAGATCAATCACTGGCGAGAAGCTATTCGTTAGCATCACTGCCAAATGATGATGGGCTAATAGATTTACATATCCGACAATACCCTAATGGTCAATTTTCATCGTGGGTTAATGATGAGGTCGCGATGGGTGATACCATCGAAGTACAAGGCCCATTAGGGCAATGTATTTATACGCCATGCAGTGAACAACCTATATTGTTGGCGGCCATAGGTACAGGCTTGGCACCCATATGGGGTGTGCTGCAAGATGCTTTAAAACACAATCATCATGGTTCAATTGATGTTGTTGTTGCAGCTCAGTATGCCACCGATTTTTATTTGCTGGATCAATTACAGCAGTGTGTGGATCAACACCCTAATGTCTCTTTACATCTTGTTTGTTTACACGAAGCGGAATCATGTGATGATGTTGAGATTACTCAGGGTGATGTGTATCAATATTGTTCCCAACATTTTTCTACGCTAGCGGGGTATAAAGTATTTTTATGTGGTGCTCAAAGTTTTGTGACAAAACTACGCAAACAATGCTTTTTATCGGGTGCTAGCATGGCCGATATTGCGACAGATAGTTTTATTCCTTTTGGTGCATAAGCAGAATTGATGTGCTATCCGTTTGGTCTCTGTTTGCGGGTAAACCAATCATTATAGCCAGTGTTAGTTAAATGGCTCATCACAGATTTTCTAAGCGCCTTTTTATGGGGGGAATGACTATTGATGACTGGATGAGTTCATAGCGACATAGTTTGGTAAGGCCTCTATAGAGCGTATCCATGCCTCAATATGAGGGTAGCGTGTTAATGAAAATCCTCCCTCATGTGCAACATGGGTATAAGCATATAAACTAATGTCTGCAATCGTAGGAGTATCGCCAACTAAAAATGCGGTGTTTGATAGTTGGTCTTCCATAACCGCAAGTGCTTTATGCCCGCCTTCTTGTTTAGCGTTGTATTCGTCTTGCCTCTCTTTGGGTAAGCCAAGGTATTTATTAATATAACGCGCAACAGCAATATAGGGCTCGTGACTATATTGTTCAAAAAACTGCCATTGCAAAACCTTGCCTCGCGCTATCTTTGAACAAGGTAAAAAGGCAGAATCCTCCGCCAAATAATTAAGAATAGCATTAGACTCGTAAAGAAACTCAGATGTATTAATTTGCAATACAGGAATTTTGGCGTTTTGATTCATCGCTTTAAATGCTAAGGAGTGTGTCTCGCCGGCAAGAATATCAATGTCTTGCCAGTCATACTCAATATTAAGCAATGCCATGAGTAAACTAATTTTATAACAGTTACCTGATAACCTGTCGCCATAGACTCGATACATAGTGAATTCCAAGTGAAGGGTGATGAGTAGTCATGAATAATAGGGTAATCTATTAATGCTTGTTACACAATTTTTAGAGTAAATATATTGTGAGAAAAATAATGTAGCGGTGTCATCGTTATCGATATTAAAAACTGAGCATGGTTAACAATTAAAACGGAGGGGATACATTCGGTGAAATAAGGCCTTCGTTAAAAGCTTTTATGTATTGCTCAACAATTAGGTTTTTCTGAGATCGAGTCATTTTTTCTTTGTAAGGAGAGAGTTTCATATTTATGCTCTCGTCCCAAACACCATAAGATTGTGCTTCTGATACGATATCTAAAGCTGAGTAATAAGCATGAGTAGATTCTTCATTGGTTACTGTTTCTTGTTCTATGTTTTTTTCTATAGTATTACTTGTAGTGTTATTTTTAAGTGCTTGATTAATTTCTTTATGAATAAGTAATGTTATTTTTTCTTCAAAATCGGTGTTTTTAATTGTTGATGTAGATGGTTCTGGCTTTACAGGTTCTGTACTTTTAGGTTGGCTTTTTATTGCGAATGCAATTGGGTTGTTGTCATGCACTATTGTTGATGAGTTTATGTGATGAACAAGAGATTGATGAGAAATATGTATTTGATTTAATAGCCATGCTTGGCTTAACCATTGAGAAGCGATTAATAAGAGCGTTGACAATAGGATAGTAGTGATTAATTTCATAAGTATATGTCTTGAAAAGGGGGCATATGCCCCCTTATATTTATATCGTAAGTATTATTATATTATTAGTTCAGGTGCTGCCAGCTATTGGTTTTTAAGTAAACACCTTTACAGCTACTGATGTGACCAAATTTAGATACAATAATACGTGATCCATTATTAAATGCAGCTGCAATAGCTCTGTAGTTTTCCATTTCGGCTGCAGACTTTACACTTTCATGTACATAACATGAAAAATTAATACCCGCATCGCGACCGCTAAAATAAATATAACCATCGCTACTGCTTGTTACAGCAATAAAAGAATTAGTACCAAGGCCATCATTAAGAGCTAACGTACCCGCTAGTCTTTCAGTAACAGTGCCAGTATTTGGGTTTGTTGTTGATGTTACGCTAACAAATAAGTCACGATCTTCAGATATTGAGAAAGCAGAAGAGGATAGTAATAGTATAAAACTACCGATTAAAAAGTTTTTCATCATTATTTCCTTTGATTAAATTTTTGTATTTTTTTGATAAGCAAACATATCGATTGCTAATATTCATTTGATATTACTAAAAAGCATATGTGTTGTATATTCATGCAATATGTTTAATGTCTCGTTTGTTTTAATGCGCGCCATTATTTTCGCTTTTGTTTTAATAGGCGCCAAAACTGTATAGGTACACTGTTTTTGGTGTACTCAATTTCATTACTTATTATTGATGAAATGCGAAGTAGATAAGGTTTTAGTGGGCGGGATGCTGATGTGAAAAAGAGACTGGAGTGATATTCCCTCCTTTGATAGGAGGGAATGGGTATTATTTTTCGGTTAGTTATTTTATTGCGTTTGCTTGAGCGACAGCATTACCAATATAGTTGGCAGGTGTCATCGCGCGAATATCTGCTTTTGCTGATTCAGGAATATCTAGACCTTCAACAAATTCAGCTAAAATCTCTGGAGTGATGGTCACACCACGAGTAAGCGCCTTGAGTTTTTCATAGGGCTCGTCAACACCGTAGCGACGCATGATGGTTTGAATAGGTTCGGCAAGTACTTCCCAGCTGTTATCTAAATCGGCTGCAATGAGTGCTTCATTAATTTCTAGCTTACCTAAGCCTTTTTGTAGTGACGCATAAGCAATACCACAATAACCAAAGCCTACTCCCATATTACGTAATACGGTAGAGTCTGTCAGGTCACGTTGCCAGCGAGAAACGGGTAGTTTAGCGGCTAGGTGCCCAAATACCGCGTTGGCTATTCCTAAATTACCTTCGGCATTTTCAAAATCGATTGGGTTAACCTTATGCGGCATAGTTGATGAACCAACTTCGCCAGCAATGGTTTTTTGTTTAAAGTAACCTAAAGAAATATAGCCCCAAATGTCTCGGCTAAAGTCGATTAAGATGGTGTTGCTACGTGCGATCACATCAAACAATTCGGCAATATAGTCGTGCGGTTCGATTTGTGTGGTGTATGGGTTCCACTGCAAGCCTAGGTTCGTTACAAAGGCTTCGGCATTACTTTGCCAATCAACATCGGCATATGCAGAAAGATGCGCATTATAGTTGCCAACGGCACCATTAATTTTACCCAGCAATGGGATAGCTTGTGCTTGCTCTTGTTGACGTCGTAAACGGGCAACTACATTCGCAATCTCTTTACCTACCGTAGTAGGGGATGCAGTTTGTCCATGTGTGCGAGATAACATAGGTACTTCAGCATAATCTATAGCCATGTTCGCTAAGGTAGAAACAATCGTGTCTAGCTGGGTTAGCAGTACTTCACGCCCTGCTTTTAACATGAGTGCATGTGATAGGTTATTAATATCTTCAGAGGTACATGCAAAATGTACAAACTCTTTAATAGCATCGAGTTCTGCATTATTCGCAAATGCGTCTTTAATGAAGTATTCCACGGCTTTTACATCGTGATTCGTTACGCTTTCAATATCTTTAATGCTTTGTGCATTTTCAACAGAAAAGTTTGTCACGATAGCATCTAGATAGGCGTTAGCCGTATCACTGAGTGCAGGGACTTCGTCGATTTGTGGGTGCGCTGCGAGTTGTTGCAACCAGCGTACTTCCACTTCTACACGATAACGAATAAGCCCGTATTCACTAAAAATAGAGCGGTAATCACTTGTTTTACTGCCGTAGCGCCCATCAATAGGGGAAACTGCAGTCAGAGCCGATAAATCCATAAATATGCCTTGATATTGTCACGGTGGGAGAAAGGGCGTCATGATACCTGAAAATGGGATTGCTTGCTAAATACTCAATGCTTCTTTTACTGCGGCTTACAGACTTCATTATTGTGGGTAACTGGCATGTCTGTAGGCATAGGCTATGCTGATTATAAGTCTTTTACCTAAACACAATGTATATGATGTTTAGTATCTATTTTAAGTGGAGCCAATTATGGACATGAGTCTTGTTATAACTGCCAATAAATCAGCATTTTTTCAGCAGATATCGGATACGATTTCAGCAAAATTTAGTGCTCAAGAAGCTAAGAATTTACAAGCTTATGCCGATTTGTTTTTTGAACAATATCCCATTCATGAACTAAGTAAGCATGATATTAATGATGTGATTGGCATGATAAAAGCAAGTTATGACTTTTTAACACCTTTTAAACAAAAGCGTGCCAAGGTCAAAGTGTTCAACCCTAAAATAGAAGAGGATGGGTGGACAAGTAAAAATACCGTAGTAATGATGCACTATAACGATGTGCCTTTTATTATTGATTCGGTGCGTATGGCACTGACGAATAAAGGCTTATCTATAAAAAGTATTAAAAATTTAATGTTAGGAACACGCCGCGATAAGAAAGGTGACTTGTTGTCTTTTTCTTCGTTAGACCATGCGAACGCACAACCTGATCCAGAGTTAAATAAAGAATTATTAATTTATATTGAAGTGAATCGCCATCGTAAATCACAAGATTTAACGGCAATGGCAGCGTCGATTCGTAAAACCATCACCGATGTGAATGTAGTGAATAATCATTACACGCATATTGTCGATTCGTTGCAAGACCTACGAGAAAGTGTTGCCGTAGGTAAAAGTCATCATGCCAATGAAGAAGTGAATGAGGCCAATCAATTTATTGCTTGGTTAATGGCAAAAAACTTTACTTTTTTGGGATACGCGTTTTACGATATTAATGAATCAAAAGCAAAAAATAAAGCAGCTAAAGTGAGTTTACGTAAATCCTATGGCTTGCTGAATAAAGAAACCGATATTGATAATTATTTTCCTACGGATCATTCATGTTTGTGTGACCCTAAAGGGCCATTGTTGACATTTAGTAAATCCCCAACACGTTCTACGATTCATCGTCGCGCTTATCCTGACCATATTACCGTGCAGGCATTTGATGAAAACGGAAACTTTATTGGTGTTCACCACATTGTGGGGTTATATACATCGCAAGTCTATCGTGCCAGTGTAAAAAATATTCCTGTGATTCGTCAAAAAGTCACATCTATTTACCAACAGGCAAATCTAAGCTTACGCAGTTATAGCGGTAAAGTGTTGCGTCAGGTGCTGGAAACATTTCCCCGTGATGAGCTTTTTCAAAGTAGTATTGATGAGCTAGAACAAACACTATTAGAAATTACCCAAATTAATGAACGCAGTATTGTACGTTTATTTATGCGTAAATCAGCAGATAACCGTTTTGTGAATGTGCTGGCTTATATACCTAGAGATCAATTTTCTACAAATTTACGCGAAAATATTATTGAAACGTTAGGGAGTGCTGTCGGTGCCGAGAGTAGTGAGTTTTATAGCTCGTATTCTGAATCTATTTTGTCGCGTACCTATATGATTTTCCGTTTAGACGAATCACAAGAAGCTACGTGGTCAGAATCTGAATTAGAAGAAAAAATACAATATCTCGCACGTTCGTGGACAGACTCGTTAACGCGTCATTTATCTATCGATTATGATGAAGATGAAGGCAAGCGTTTAGCGGAGTCTTATAAAAATGCATTTCCTATCGCATACCAAGACAGCTTTTCGGTTAAAACGGCATTAAGTGATATACGTACTATTAGTCATTTGAACGATGAAAACCCTATAGCCTTATGTTTTTCTCAACCTAATGAAAATGATAGTAAAGTGGTGCACTTTAGAGTGTTTAATTATGGGTCGCCATTACCACTATCGGATGTGATTCCTGTATTAGAACGCATGAATCTAAAAGTGATTGGTGAACACCCTTATAAAATTAATAAGGTGGAAAAGAGCATTTGGTTACATGACTTCTTATTGCATACCCGTTTAGATGAAGGGGTTCAATTAGGTGATGTGCGAGCATTATTTGAAGATGCGTTTACCAATATTTGGCAGCGCTCGGTTGAAAATGATTTTTTTAATGGCTTAGTCCTATCCGCTCAACTCAGTTGGCGTGATGTGGGTGTGCTACGTGCTTATGCGGCATACATGAAGCAAATCACATTTCCATTTAGTAAGCATGCCATTATTAAAACATTAATGGCTTATCCTGTACTGAGCCAAAAAATAGTGGAGTTATTTTATCTTCGTTTTGACCCTAGCATGGATAGTCAATCATCTAAACGCGATTATTATCAGTTAAAGGATGCGGTTTGCGAAGAATTAGATACGGTGGCTAATTTAAATGATGATCGTATATTACGTCAGTATATCGCGCTAATCGAAGGCACAGTACGTACCAATTATTTTCAGCAGGTTGATGGCCAATATAAAGAATATATCTCGTTAAAAATGTCGCCACGGTCTATCCCCGATATCCCTGAGCCGCGTCCATTGTATGAAATTTTTGTATTCTCAAACCGTGTAGAAGGGGTGCATCTACGTGGCGGTAAAGTGGCTCGTGGTGGTTTACGCTGGTCAGATAGAACAGAAGATTTTCGCACCGAAGTGTTAGGGCTAGTGAAAGCACAAAGTGTAAAAAATGCAGTGATTGTACCTAACGGCGCTAAAGGTGGCTTTGTGGCGAAAAAAGCCTGTATGTCTGATGGCCGCGATGCGTTTATGAAAGAAGGTATTCGTTGTTATCAAACTTTTATTAAAGGCTTGTTAGATGTTACGGATAATTTAGAAAAAGGTAAAATTATTCCACCCAAAAATGTGGTTCGACGGGATGAAGACGATGCGTATTTAGTCGTTGCAGCGGATAAAGGAACCGCGACATTTTCTGATATAGCGAATGAAATTTCTGTAGAGTATGGCCACTGGTTGGGTGATGCTTTTGCCTCGGGCGGAAGCGTTGGTTATGACCATAAGGCGATGGGTATTACGGCTAAAGGCGCATGGGTATCCGTACAGCGACACTTTAAAGAAAAAGGCATCGATGTACAAAAACAAGATTTTACCGTAGTAGGCGTTGGCGATATGGCGGGTGATGTGTTTGGCAACGGTATGTTAATGTCAAAACATATTTGTTTAACGGCGGCCTTTAACCATCTGCATATTTTTATTGATCCTACCCCTAATGCGTCTGTTAGCTATAAAGAGCGTGAACGCTTATTTACCACTCCAGGAACCAATTGGGCAGACTATAATCAAAAATTAATTTCGAAAGGTGGCGGTATTTTTTCTCGCGATGCTAAATCCATTACGATTACGCCAGAAATGCAAGCGTGTTTTGATATTGATGCAAATAGCTTAACACCGACGGATCTTATTACTGCGCTGTTAAAATCACCTGTTGATCTGATTTGGAATGGAGGGATTGGCACCTATTTGAAAGGCGGCAATGAAACCCATGCAGATATTGGTGATAAAGCGAACGATGCCTTACGAATCAATGGTTCTCAGCTACGTTGTAAAGTCTTTGGTGAAGGTGGCAATTTAGGCGCTAGTCAATTAGGTCGTATTGAATTCTGTATGAATGGTGGCGCATGTAATACTGACTTTATTGATAATGCCGCAGGGGTCGACTGCTCTGACCATGAGGTGAACATTAAAATTTTATTAAACGATATTATTAGCAACAGTAGTTTATCGCAAGGGCAGCGCAATCGCTTATTGGCGAGTATGACGAATACTGTGTCAGATATGGTTTTGCGTAACAATTATAACCAAACACAATCTATTAGCTTATCTGAACGTGAAGCATTATCACGGGTGAATGAGTATCGACGATTAATTAATTCACTGGAATCAAGTGGTCGTTTAAATCGAGAATTGGAGTTTATACCGTCTGATCAAGAATTACTTGATCGTATGGCAGATCAACAGAGTTTAACTCGCCCAGAACTATCGGTGCTTAATTGTTACGTTAAAGTACAGTTAAAAGAAATGTTAGCGGTTGATGAGATCGCTGACAATCCTTACTTGGCTTCTTGGGTTGAAAAGGCCTTTCCAGAAAAGTTGGTGAATAAATATAAACACCATATTCATAGCCATATTTTACGTAAAGAAATTATAGCAACACAATTAGCCAATGATATTGTTAATAATATGGGTATTACGTTTTGTCACCGTTTAATGGAATCAACAGGTGAGAGTGCGCCCGCAGTTGCTATGGCATATGTGGTTGCACGAGATGTATTTCAGTTTGAACGTTTTAAAGAAAATGTAGAAGCCTTGGATTATAAAGTACCCGCGCAAGATCAGTTGGTATTGCTATCTTCTATGATTAGTCGTGTGCGCCGTGGTACGCGCTGGTTCTTACGTAATCGTCATAGTTCGATGGATCTGCAAAAAACCGTTGATGTATTTAAAGCCGCGGTATCTAGTGCGATCAAAGAAACCCCCGCGGTATTAAATGAACCCGAACAACAAGTATGGCAAGACAAATGTGTGCATTTTGAAGGCTTAGGTCTCAGTCATGATTTAGCAAATGTGATGTCAATGCCAGGTCATTTATTCTCTGGTTTAGGTATTGCCGAAGCAGGTTTACAAAGCAAGCAGGCGATTCCAGGCGTGGTAGAAATGCATCACTTGCTAGGTGATAAGCTGGGCTTGTATTGGTTTGCTCATGCTGTAACGGATGTAAAAGTAGAAAATTATTGGCAGGCAATGGCGAGAGAATCATTTATTGATGACATTGATAAATCGTTACGTGTCATGACGGTAGCCTTATTACGCTTAGCAGGTAATCGTTTTGGCCATGAAGAGACTTTACAATTATGGATGCACGAGTACCCAGTCATAGTCACACGCTGGCGTGATATTGCTCATGAACTACAAACGACGCAGGGCTCTGATTTTGCTATGTTCTCTGTGGCTATGCGTGAACTCACTGAACTTGCTGAAGTGTGTCAATCTTGTGATAAGTTAGCATGTGACTAGTGTGTAGGATGTGTATTCATTGTGTTATCTGAATCAAAAAAAGTGCTGGTATCGTTAACGATACCAGCCGATGAATATTTACGTGTTTATCAAGGAGCCGCTAAAAAAGTATCCGCCATTGATCATCAAGGGCGGCGTATTAGTTTTCCTGTGAATATCTTGCAGCGGTTTGTTTCTCACGACGGTGTGGTAGGAACGTTTGCGATTTATTTTGATAGTGATAATCGATTTATTGAAATTGATCGTATAGCGTAAATACAGCAAGTGAAATTCTGGAATAAATACAGGTATGTATTGTTTCCTGAAGTTGCTAAAGGTAAGCGATTAAAAAGTTATTAGAGAAGATGATTAAGATAGTAGAAAAATATAAATAGAATATTTATATCTTAATGAATGTGCTGGTTCTCTGCCCATAGCACGCTGTCAAAATATAATTGTGTTAGCATTTTTTGATGAATGTTGTGACGGTTAAGAAAATCAAGGGTCGCATCATCAATAGTTCCCATCTCATGCTGTATGACTGCGTGTATACTACAGCCAATATCTCCCTTTTGTATTAATAAGGCATCAATCATTTCTTGTTTTAATGAGAGTTTATCAATTAAATCTTCTAGCGGTGTATCAAAAAAGGCATCAATAACAGAAAATAAACCGACGGTAAAATATTCTTCAGCCGTATCGGATTGGTTTATATGCTTGCCAATAGATTCACACATTTTAGCACGGGTCATGGCAGTAGTGATTAATACTTGTGGCTGGTTATCTAAGCTGCCTAGCGCGAGTAAGTTAATCCAGTTTTTAAGATGATTAAGGCCTAGAATAACAGCCGCTTGCCTAACGGACTCAACATTAGTTGTAAGCGAATACATACCAGAATTAATTGTTCGTAACAGTTGATAACTCAGGCTAATATCGGCTGAAATTAACTGGATGATTTCATCGTAATCTGCATTTTCACTATTGAGTACATTTAATAAGTTAAGTATGGCTATTTCATTGCTAGACATTTTTTTGCCCGACAATATTTTGGGTTTGGCAAAAAAATACCCTTGAAAAAGATCAAAGCCCATGGCTTTACATTCTTCATATATCGCATAGTTTTCTACTTTTTCTGCCAACATGGTAATCCCTTTTTGTTTGAGCTTAGGAATGTAGCTGGCCCACTTTTTAGGCGGCTGATCAAGTACATCAATTTTAATGATATCGGCGCATTCAATAAGTGATAAGGTTTCTTTCGTTAGACAAAAATCGTCTAAGGCTATTTTATAGCCCTGATGGCGTAACTGTTTAAGTGCTTTAATGAGCTCAGGTGTGACTTCCTGGTCTTCTAAGAGCTCAATCACTAATTGTTTAGGTGGTAGAGGCGGCAGTTTATTAATAATAATGTTACTGGTGAAGTTAACAAATGCCTGTTGTTCGCCTACTACATCTGTTATAGATAAGTCGTTGTAGGCAGCAAGTAGTACATCAATGGTTGCACTATCTTCGTCATCAATAACCGCGTTATTTTTATTACCTTCCATTCTATAGAGTAACTCAAAGGCAACCACTTTGAGTGCGCCATTGCAAATAGGTTGCCGTGCAATAAGATGTGTTTTTTTCATGGGAGTATAAGGTTGCGATTGATATGTATTGAGTGTAGCTGATGTTATAAAAAAGGGAGCAATTATCATGTGTTATATCAACTATCGTCTACACTGAAAAATAGATGTTACATAATGAAATATAACCATTTATAAAATAGGGCTGTTACACCTATGTCAAATCTATTAAAAAGTATCGATTCAAGAACAAAGCTGGTGGGTGAAAACCGATTAGAGCTATTAATGTTCCGTCTTAAATCGAGACAGATATTTGCAATTAACGTATTTAAGATACAAGAGGTGGTTCAAGTGCCGCCGTTGCGTTTAATGCCTCATAGTCATCCTGCAATTTGTGGCGCAGCGTACTTGCGTGGCAGAGCCATTCCTGTGATAGATTTGAATGTAGCGATAGGGCGTACGCCTTTAGAAAAAGACGAAACCTGTAATTTAATTGTGACGGAATATAATCAATCAATACAAGGCTTCTTAGTGGGGCCTGTTGATAGAATTATTAATTTAAACTGGGAGACTATTTTGCCGCCACCAAAGGCGTCGGGTAAAGAGCATTTTTTAACAGCGTTTACGCGCGTCAATGATGTGATTGTAGAAATTTTAGATGTTGAGCGTGTACTAGCGGATATTATTCCGCCAACCACACAAATATCAGACGATATTATTGAGAAAGATCTGCATGACATGGTGCAAGGGCAAGAGCTAGAAATTTTATCGGTAGATGATTCACGTACAGCACGACGACAAATTATTGAAACCGTAGAAAATTTAGGGCTCAATGTAAAAGTAACAACCGCACACGATGGGCTGCAGGGATTAACGCTGTTACAAAATTTAGCGGCTGATGGTGTGGATGTGAGTAAAAAATTCTTTATGATTATTACCGATGCCGAAATGCCAGAAATGGATGGCTATCGTATGACTCACGAAATTCGTAATGATGACAGACTTAAAGATTTACACATTGTAATGCATACATCATTAAGTGGTAGCTTTAATGAAGCCATGGTTGAAAAAGTAGGATGTAATGGCTTTTTGTCTAAATTTAGACCTGATGAATTAGCGCGTTTGGTGCAAGAGCGTATTCGTGAGGTTTATGATAAGTAACGGGTATAAAATACCCGTTACAGTCATTTTATAGCGCCGTGTTGGCTTCGGCCAAGGTTAATAAATTTGATGTTTTACCTTGGCGATAATTGTAGATAACCTCATAAGATAATACGTTTTGTACGTATTTTCGTGTCTCTTTAAAGGGAATAACCTCTATCCAAGCATCGATAGGCAGTGAAGCCTCTGTTCTGGCAAGCCACTGCTTCACTCGGTGTGGTCCAGCATTATAAGAGGCAATAGCCAGTGCGCGATTATTATTGTGGCGCTTGAGTAAGCCACTAATATAATGACTGCCTAACGTAATGTTGTATTCGGGATCAAAAAGCTTGTGCTTGGCATACGGTAGTTTTGCGCGCTGTGCAGTTTGCTTGGCGGTGGCGGGCATAATTTGCATAAGACCTCGTGCGCCAACACGTGATTGAGCATCAAACTCCCATGCGCTTTCCTGCCGAGCAATAGAAAAAACTAATGATGTAGGAATATTATTTTTCTTCGCTTTATTATGGATAATATCATCGTGCACAATTGGGAAGCGAATAGTTAAATCATCCCAATATGAAGCTTTAGCCATTGATTCAATTGCTTTTCGATTCCAACCCCATAAGTGCGCTAATTGTCCTGATGCGACATGTTCTTCTCGATTAAATCCTCTAATGCTATAGCGCCATTCGGTGCGAGCAAGGTGCATTTCGTTTAGTAAAAATAATTCTTTGGCGCGCTGCATACCAGGTGACAAACGTATTTTTTTTATGGTGTCTAAATCAATCGGCGCTGGCTTATCAACAAGTTGATATTGTGTATTAAGTTTGTCGGCAGATAAAAATCCATAAAAGCTGCGTGAGCCAGAAAGGTCGCGATACAGTGTATTAATTGTGTCTGCGTATTGAGTGGTTTGCTTTGTTTTTTGTAATTCTTCTAGGGCGCGCGCCTTCCAGTATTTCCAGCGGTCTGATGCAGCCTCTTCTGAGGGGAGCTTGTCAATCCAGTGTGCAATGTTAGCCCATTGTTGCTGCGCTAAAAATACACGCAATAGTTTCTCTATATTGCTATTTTGTTGTTCTGTAGGAATGGTATTGAGAACATCAATGGCTTCGTTAATATGTTTTTTGCTCAGTAGACGTGAAGCAATGCGGTTTTTCAGCGTGGCTAGCTCGTCAGTGCTAAAACCATATGAGGCATTGAGCTTGTTCAATAAGGCAATACTTGCGACAGGTTCACTATAGGCGTAACGATAAAGGCCATTGTAGGTAATATCTTTAAGTTTTTTACGTGTTGCAGAATCTGCCTTTGAGAGTGGTGATGATAGCTCTTTTGCCCCTTTGATACGTGCGGGGTGCTTGTGAATACGAGTATATAGGCTGGCTAAATACTGTGTTGATGGTTTCATTTTACGGTGTAAATAACTCGCTAGGTTGTAATTTTTACTATCTACCGCGAGTTTATGTCGTTGCCATAATAGATCTTGTGTTAAATACCCTTTACGTTCCCATTGTTGAAAGATGGGGTTACAGGCATCGGGTTGTGATTTTTTATTGAGCCAAAGCGCTTCAATGGCTTTGTTGGGAAAAGGTGCGCGATGATGAATCGTGGCTTCAATATTAAAACAAGCCAATGTGGTTTTTTTAACATATGGTTGATAATAACGTTTATAATCCCGCCAGTTTTTTGTTGCGGCTAAATGGGTTAACCACTTACTTAATAGTCGCGAACCTAAATAGGTATTGTCTTGGCGGCTTAGAAAGTCATCAATATTTTGACTTAGTGCCTGATATTCACTTTTAGAATGGCGTTTGTTGTGTTTGTATTTGGCGACATACGTACTGAGCTTTTTGCTAATTTCTGAATATTCTAAATAGGGGTAGAGGGGATAATGTGTGAGCTGTGCTTTGAGTTGTTGATATTGGCGCACATCGTTTTTTTTCATGGCCTGCTTGGCAGCAAGATATAGCTGACGTTGCTGTGTATTGACCTCATCATTTGCAGGTAGCTGTTCTGCCGCTAACGCGTTATTGACGACCAGTAATGCAATAACAGTGGTTTTGAGTAAAGCGATAAGCATAGGGTTCCTTTACCATTGTTGTACGGGCTATTTTAACAAAGCGATGATGGCGCCTGCCTTGTGCTTGGTTGTCGATTACTCTGCATGATTGCGGTGCATTTTTGAGTAAGACAAGTGTTGTTAACTATGTAGCAGCCAATACTTTTTATAATTATATATAACAACAGTTTACAGTAATGTAACAGGTTGTTTCTTTTATCTCTAGCGGTAATATTGACTCAATATGGAACTCATTAAATTCGATCAATGTTCACTACATTATGGTGAACAAGTATTAATGGATAAAGTAGATTTGTCCATTCAAAAAGGGCAAAAAATTTGTCTTGTTGGACGTAACGGTACGGGTAAATCTACGTTACTTAAATTGATGATGGGTGATGTAAAACCCGACGGCGGCAGCATATGGCGCCGACAAGGTCTTAAAATGGCCTATTTAGAGCAAGACCTTCCTACTGCGGACGAGCTGACGGTGTATGAAGTGGTTGCCTCTGCGTATGCAGAATTAGGCCATTGTTTGACACAGTATCGTGAATTATCAATGACAGCCTTTGATGAGGCGGCGTTAGATGCTCTCGCTAAATTACAGCATACCATTGAGTCACAAGATGGTTGGTTGCTACAGCAGCGTATTGATGCCACATTATCACGTTTTGATTTAGAACCCGATGTCACTATGGGGTCGTTATCAGGTGGTTGGCGCCGTCGTGTACTACTGGCTAAAGCATTAGTGATTGAACCCGAACTACTGCTCTTAGATGAACCAACAAACCATCTTGATATTGAAAGTATCGAATGGCTAGAACAGCAATTAGCAGCATTTAATGGTGCTTTGGTTGTGATTAGTCACGATAGACGTTTATTACAACAATTAGGCAACCGTATTGCTGAATTAGATCGTGGTTTATTATGGTTTTATAACGGCACTTATCATGATTTTATTGCGGGCAAAGAAAAGCGCTTAGAAGAAGAGGCGCGACATAATGCCTTGTTTGATAAGCGTTTAGCAGAAGAGGAAGTATGGATTCGTCAAGGTATTAAAGCCCGTCGCACACGTAATGAAGGGCGCGTACGTCAACTAGAAAAAATGCGCAACGAACGTCAACAGCGCCGAGAAGTGCAAGGTAAATCAAAATTTGTTATCGATAAAGGTGAGTCGTCAGGCAAACTTGTTTTTGAGCTAGAGAATGTGAGTTTTCGTTGGCCTGAACGTGACGATTGGATTATTGATGATTTTTCTGCACGTATTTTACGTGGCGATCGCATTGGTATTATTGGTAAAAATGGTACGGGTAAAAGTACGTTATTACAGTTAATGCTCGATCAGTTGTCGCCCTCTAAAGGTACGGCAAAACAAGGCACTAAATTGTCGGTGGCTTATTTCGACCAGCAACGTAATCAATTAGATCTCGATAAAAATGCTATTGATAATATTGCGGGTGGTCGAGAATCCATTACGATTAATGGCCGCGATATGCATATTATTAGTTACTTAAAAGACTTTATGTTTACGGGTGAACGAGCACGTACAGCGGTACGTACTTTGTCGGGTGGTGAGCGTAATCGCATCTTGTTAGCCAAACTATTTAGCCAGCCAAGTAATTTATTGGTACTCGATGAGCCGACGAATGACTTGGATGTAGAAACCTTAGAATTGTTAGAAGAACGCTTATTGGACTACCAAGGTACTATTTTGTTGGTGAGCCATGACCGTGAATTTTTAGATAATGTTGTGACTAATGTCATTGCTTTTGAAGATGAGGGTCAAGTCACAAGCTATGTAGGCGGGTACAGCTATTGGCAACAACAATTCGCACAAAAACGTGTTTCTAAAACATCGTCTAAAAAATCCAGTGACGCACCTGCTACGGTTGCTTCGACGCCTGTTGCAGTCACGCCGCCCGTTAAAAAACTTAGCTATAAACTACAGCAAGAGTTGGATAAACTTCCTGAGAAAATTGCAAAGCAAGAGCAAGTAGTTGAGGCGATTAATACCACAATGGCAGATGCTAGCTTTTATCAGTTAGATGCTGATACGGTGAGTGCAACATTGGCAGACTTGGCAAAACAGCAGGCAAGTTTGGATGCATTATATGAGCGCTGGGAAGAGTTAGAAAACACATGAGTATCTGGGTTATTGCCATTATTATTGTGACTATTGCTATGGTTGTAGGGCCTGTTGCTATGTTGCAGCCTAGCAAGCGAGATCGCCGTTTAACTGAATTGCGCCAAGTCGCAGCACAAAAAGGCATTCGCGTGCGTTTGGCGTCATTGCAATTAGCCTCAGGCAAACAAGACTTGGCGGTATACAGCCTTTCGCTACCAACAAGTGATACCCCCTACGATGAATGGTTGTTGATACATCAATCGTTTACTCATGAAATGCACTTTTCAGGTCAGTGGGATTGGGATAGCAGCAAACCCCCTGCGCCAAGTCGTATGCATGAAGGATTACAGCAATACATTCAACAGGCCGATTCACACATAGTGGGTATTGAAGTGACCCAGCATAGTGTGGGTGTGTATTGGTCAGAAAAAGGGGCGTCAGTGGATCACATTGAGTCTCTTTTACAGCAGGTAAAAGACACGATTATTCTTGCATAATGTGGGCATGTAATACCGATGAGTTTTGCGGTTGTGTGCGTTTTAGAGTGCCTCTTAATATGATAGAGTGCCCGCATTCAATCTTTTTATGGGTTAACGCGTTTGCGTAACTGTAGTTATTTTTGATGGAGTAGGCATCGTTGTGGAAAATATTATTGTAGCGGGCGGTTGGTTAATGTGGCCAATCATTTTATGTTCAATCGCTGTAGTGGCTATCTCGGTGGAACGGTTATGGACGTTAAATGCGAATAAAATAGCCCCTAAGCAACAACTCGCTCAAGTGTGGACATGGGTGCAAAACAATCAAATTAATGCGGAACGATTGCGTGAATTACGCAAGAGCTCAGAACTAGGGCGTATTCTTGCCGCAGGTTTGAGTAATGCGCAAGTGAGCCGCGAAGTGATGAAAGACAGTATCGAAGAAGCTGCCAGCCAAGTGATTCATGCGATGGAGCGTTATGTGGGTGCGTTAGGTACTATTGCCGCCGTGTCGCCTTTATTAGGCTTGCTAGGTACGGTACTGGGTATGATTAAAGTTTTTATTTCGATTGAACTAGAAGGCACAGGTAATGCTGGTGCCTTAGCTGGTGGTATCTCAGAAGCTCTTATTACCACTGCAGCGGGTTTGTGTGTTGCGATACCAGCGATGATTATGCACCGTTATTTTTTACGTAAAATAGACAGTTTAGTAGTAGTGATGGAGCAGGAATCAGTCAAGCTGGTGGATGCTTTACACGGTGACCGTGCGTCAGATAAATAGGAATAGGGTGTATCGTGCAATTTCGACGTCAATCCACAGAAGATGAAAGCATTAACTTAACACCACTGATTGATGTGGTGTTTTTACTGTTAATCTTTTTTATGGTTTCTACTACATTTACTAAAGAGACTCATTTAGAAATCGATTTACCAGAAGCCTCGGTTGAGCCCGTAGAAGTTACAACCAGCGAGGTGATTGATTTAGTGGTACAAGCAAATGGTAATTATGTTGTGAATGGTAAAGCCTTGGTTAATCAACAAGAAGTAACATTACGACGCGCTTTAAAAACTGTGGCGGCGGGCGATACTAACAAGCCTCTCACCATTACTGCCGATGCGAACACCTCACATCAATCGGTAGTGCGCGCTATGGATGTAGCGGGGCAAGTTGGCTTTTCTCAGCTACGTATTACTACTCGACAACCCGTTGAACAATAATCATGTGTTGTGATTATTGTCACTACTATTTATTCGTGTACTGATTGATGTCTCAATCTAGCCAACAATCCTTCTGGCAATCTTTCTTTTTAGATACGTGGTACCGCAAGCGTTGGTGGGCATGGTTATTATTGCCTATTGCATGGCTGTACCAGTTGCTATCTTTTTTTCATGGCTATTTTCAGAAGAAAAAAACCATACGTTTGCCCGTACCCGTTATTGTGATTGGTAATATTAGCGTTGGTGGAACAGGTAAAACACCTGTCATTATTGCCTTGGCTAAGGCGCTAGAAGAGCAGGGTATTGCAGTGGGTATTATTAGCCGTGGTTATGGTAGCGATGCGCCGTATTATCCTTACTCTGTTAAGGCTGATAATGATTATGCACAAGTCACGGGTGATGAACCCTTATTAATTGCGCGATCTACAGGGTGCCCTGTTGTGATTGCAAAAGATCGGGTTGCTGCGGCGCAGAGTTTGTTACAGGCACATCCACAGGTGCAGGTGTTACTGAGTGATGATGGTTTACAGCATTATCGATTAGGGCGTGATATCGAAGTTGTAGTGGTAGATAGTGAGCGTGGTTTAGGCAATCATTTTTGTTTGCCTGCGGGGCCGTTACGAGAGCCAGCTAAACGTTTAGCCAGCGTTGACTGGGTATTACTGCATCACGAGCATCTGGACGATGCAATAGAGCCGCCATCAGATTCATCAGACGAATCTTCACAAGAAAGTACAGTATCTCAAGATCATACGCCGCATCGTTTGCTACCTATTGCATTGGCACCTACCGCATGGCGGCATGTGGCATCTCAACAGGAATACCCATTACAGCCGCTACCGTGGTTAACATCAAGTACGGTTACAGATTCGCTACCTGTGATGATGGCAGGTATTGGTCATCCGCAACGCTTTTTTAATACCCTAGGTAGCATGGGTATTGAGGGGGATGGTTTTGCTTTTGATGACCATTACCAATATACCAATAATGATTTTGCTTTGTGGCAAGAACGCGTAGTATTAATGACCGAAAAAGATGCTGTAAAATGCCACGAGATAGACCATTCGCAGCTTTGGTCATTACAGGTCAATATGGTGTTGCCTAGTGTGCTAGTAACACGCATTGTGCAGCAGCTACGCTCATCGGTCGACAAGGCGGATGTCACTCATTAATACAGAATAAATTATTATGTCTTTTACCGTTATTATTCCCGCTCGTTTCTCATCTACCCGTTTACCGGGTAAACCTTTATTGATGATTAATGATAAACCAATGATTCAGCATGTGTATGAGCAAGCGCTTAAAAGCAAGGCTGATAAGGTCATTGTTGCAACGGATGACCAAAAAATACTGGATGTTGTGCGTGGCTTTGGGGGTGAGGTATGTATGACTGCCAGCGATCACGTATCAGGCACTGATCGTATTCAAGAGGTAGTGCAACAGTATCAATTACATGATGACCATATTGTCGTGAATGTTCAGGGCGATGAGCCGTGCATTCCCCCTGAGGTCATCAATCAGGTGGCAGATAATTTAGCCAATAATACACAAGCTGCCGCTGCAACCTTATCGGAAGCTATTTGTGATGCGAACGATTTTAGTAATCCCAATGTGGTTAAAGTGGTGGCGAACCAACAGCGTATTGCCTTGTACTTTTCACGCGCTAATATTCCTTTTCCGCGTGATATCAGTGCTGATGAATTGGTGGCAAACGCGGGGTTATATCCTCAGCGCCATATTGGTATTTATGCCTATCGCGTTGCATTATTGCACCGTTTTATTCAATGGCAACCAGCACCCATCGAGCAATTAGAAAGTTTAGAGCAATTGCGTATTCTATTTTATGGTGAGCATATTCATGTGGCAGAAGCCTGTGAAGTGGTGCCTGGTGGTGTAGACACACAAGAAGATTTAGAGAGGGTGCGACAATGCCAGTAAACGTATTATTTGTGTGCTTAGGCAATATTTGTCGCTCGCCAACCGCGCACGCTTTATTTCAA
This sequence comes from Candidatus Endobugula sp., assembly GCA_965225895.1. Lineage (GTDB taxonomy): Bacteria > Pseudomonadota > Gammaproteobacteria > Pseudomonadales > Cellvibrionaceae > Endobugula. The sequence continues at coordinate 1,406,679 of CBDDBR010000011.1, read as the reverse complement.
GCGCGTGTTAATGCAGAAAATTTATCAGAAAACATTATTGTTGATTCGGCAGGCACAGGCGACTGGCATTTAGGGCTACCACCCGATAAGCGTGCACAAAAAACCGCGCTAGCCCATGGTTATGATATGAGCCACTTACAAGCACGTTTAGTCACATCTGCGGATTTTGCAGAATTTGATTATATTTTGGGTATGGATAAAGAAAACCTTCGTAACCTCACTGTAATGCGGCCTGATAATTATCAGGGTGTCTTGGGGTTGTTCTTAACCGAAGCGGGTGTGACGGCAGCAAGTGAAGTGCCCGATCCTTATTACGGTGATGAGCAACACTTTGAACATGCGATGCAATTAATAACCGATGCGGTTGATGGGTTATTGCAGCGTATTAAAGTGGATCATCAACTGTAATGACAAACCCGATTGTGCAAGAACAGGTGTCGTTACAGGCATACAATACATTAGCGGTACCTGTTAAAACACGTTGGTTTATTGAAGCAAATACCCATCAAGATATTGTTTTTGCATTAGCGTTTGTACGTGAACAACAATGCCCCTTACTGGTGTTGGGAGGGGGAAGCAATGTCGTATTGGTGGACGATATTGCAGGGCTTACATTACACGTGAATACCCGTGGTATTTCGATTGAAAACGAAACCGACACTACAGTGTTGCTGTCGGTTGCCGCAGGTGAAAATTGGCATGATACGGTGATGTACTGTGTTGAACAGTCTTGGTGTGGCGTTGAAAATCTTGCACTAATACCAGGGAGTGTGGGCGCTGCGCCAATACAAAACATTGGTGCCTATGGCGTTGAGCTAACGCAGTGTTTTTCTTACCTAGAAGCCATTGAAATATCAACGGGTAAGGTACAACGTTTTGACCGTGATGCTTGTCAGTTTGCTTATCGCGATAGTGTGTTTAAGCAGCAAGCCAAAGATCAATATGTAATTACACGTGTGGTATTAGCATTATCTAAACAGTCACAATGGCATATACATTACCCAGCGCTGCAAGAGCGGCTGGCGGCTATAGAGACAAGTGAACTCAGTAGCGCTGTTATCGCGCAGGCCGTGATTGATATTCGTCGTAGTAAATTGCCAGACCCTGTCGATATTCCGAATGCGGGCAGCTTTTTTAAAAACCCTATTGTTTCTGCGGAATGCTATCGTGATATAAAACGGCAATATCCTCATATTATTGCCTATGCTCAAGACACCCAGCCACCCACCTATAAATTAGCCGCAGGCTGGTTATTGGATCAGGCAGGTTGGAAAGGAACAGAGGTAAAGGGAGTGGCAATGCACAAAGATCAAGCCTTGGTATTAACAAATCCTCACCGTCTATCGGGAGCAGATTTATTGGCATTTGTCGCACAAGTAAAAGCCGATATCCATCAAAAATACACATTAGAATTAGACGTAGAGCCGCGTATTTATAGGGCTTAACGATGGGTGTTTCCCCCCACGCTTAATGGAGTGAATATGCCGTTTCAATCCTCATTATTTTCTTCTGCGAGCAAAGAGCACATTGTATTACCTAATGCGCATATTGTGTATTTTCCCCAGTGGCTACAAGCTATTGAGTTACCGACGGATTACTCTGCCTTATACAACACGCTGCGACAGCAGGTTGCGTGGGAGCAATCCACTATTTATTTATACGGTAAACCGATGTTGATACCTCGGCTAAACGCGTGGTACGGTGATAAACAATGCGGTTACACGTATTCTGCAAGGTATTTTGAGCCATTGCCGTGGCTACCTATATTATTGGATATTAAACAGGCTGTAGAAACAGCGTTGAGCGATGAGCTGAATGGTGTTGTGTTTAATAGTGCTTTAGTGAACTGCTATCGTGATGGACAAGATAGTGTAGCGTGGCATAGTGATGACGAGCCAGAGTTAGGCAGCCAGCCTTTGGTTGCCTCCGTTAGTCTTGGTGCGGAGCGTGTTTTTGAGCTACGCCATAACGAGCGATCCAATAATAAAAAACAAACAATCATGCTAGGCGACGGTGATTTGTTATTAATGGCAGGTGATACACAGCGGTATTGGCAGCATCAAATACCTAAGTCAACAACCGTTACAGGTGAACGTATTAGTATTACTTTTCGGCATATTGTGCATAAAAATGGCTAATGTAATGGTTTTCATTACCCTTTTTGTGGCATTATGCGCCAAAATGTATCTATTTTGGCATTTAAAACACATAGTCACTGAAAGTTAATCGCATAACGGTTAATAATAGTTGATAGTTATTAAACGGAAAATGATTATTCTGCATTATTCGTATAGTACAAATGCTGAATACGAGTGTTAAAAGCGATTTAAATGAAATAAGCGTTGAGGTTTCCTTGGTTAAAATATTAGTGGTTGATGATCATGACTTAGTGCGCATGGGCTTATCTCGTATCTTAGATGATACCGAGGGCTTTTGTGTCGTGGGTACAGCCAGTAGTGGTGAGGAGGCTATGGTACTAGCAAAAGAGCTAGAACCCGACGTGATGATGATGGATGTTAAAATGCCTGGTATGGGCGGTGTTGAAGCCACAAAACGTATTAAATTAGCGAATAAAAATATACAGGTTATTGCGGTCACCTCATGTGATGACGACTTATATCCTAGCAAATTGATGCGTGCTGGCGCATCGGCGTATTTAACCAAACGTGCCACACCAGATGAAATGATCGAGGCCGTGAATAAAGTCGTTTCAGGAAAAACCTACATTAGTACCGAAATTGCGCAGCAATTGGCCTTACGCAGCTCTATTGGTGTAACTGGTGATGACTCTCCTTTTTCAACGTTATCTGACCGAGAATTACAAGTGGCAACGATGACGATTCGCGGCCAAAAGCCAAACGAAATCGCTGAAATACTCAATATTAGTGCAAAAACAATTAATAGTTTTCGTTACCGTATCTTTGAGAAATTTTCGATTAGTAGCGATGTAGAATTAGTTTTATTTGCCGTAAAGCATAAGTTTTTTGATGTGGATTCTTTAGAGTAAAACCCTAAATATAAAAATTCAAAGAACACTCGAAATCCTTCCCTAAGCCGTTTACACTCTCATTCCATGAGTGATGTATTTGATTCAAAGCAATTCCTAAAAACGGTGAGCCAGCAGGCTGGCGTTTATCAAATGTTTGGTAACGACGACAAAATATTGTATGTCGGCAAAGCCAAAAATCTTAAAAATCGGCTCAGTAGCTACTTTCGCCAATCGGGTTTACCTATAAAAACTCAAGTGCTGGTTGATAAAATTGCGCATATACAAGTCACCATTACAGACTCCGAAACGGCCGCATTAGTTCTTGAGCAAAACCTCATTAAAACATTGCGGCCACCGTATAATATTTCACTGAAAGACGATAAATCCTACCCTCATATTTTTATTTCTGATGGCGATTATCCGCGTATTAGCTCACATCGAGGCATGAAGCATAAAAAGGGTAATTACTATGGCCCATTTCCTAATTCTAGTGCGGTTTATCAATCTCTTAATTTTATTCAAAAAACATTTCGAGTGCGCCAATGTGAAGATAGTGTATTTAAAAACCGTGCACGCCCATGTTTGCAGTATCAAATTAATCGTTGCACCGCTCCCTGTGTTGAGCTTATTGATAAGGCGGCTTATCAGCAAGATATGCAACATGCCGCTTTGTTTTTAAAGGGAGAATCCGAAGCGCTAATGAACCAATTGGCGGATAATATGGATGCCGCTGCTGCGGATCTTGAATTTGAACAAGCGGGTGTTTACCGTGATCAGATTACCGCATTACGACAAATACAAAGTGACCATGATGTTGAATCGGGCAGTGGGCAAATTGATATTTTTGGTATGGTGAAGCAGGCGGGCAGTTTATGTGTTCACCTGCTATATATTCGTCATGGGCGTATTTTAGGTAGTAAAAGTTTTTTTCCAAAAAATAAGTTGGATTTATCAGAAAGTGATTTTTTGGCGGCCTTTTTGGAGCAATTTTATATAGCCCATGAAAATCGCGAATTTCCCCAAGAGATTATTCTTAACTACCCATTGGCGGTAGATGAGAAAACATTGCTAGAGCAAGCATTAAGTGATCGTCATAACAGAAAAATCACCATATCCCACAAAGTGAGGGCGCAGCGTAATAAATGGTTGGTCACAGCGATAACTGCGGCCGAGCAAAATCTGGTGGCGCATTTAAATACCAAACAAAATCTACAGCAGCGTTTTGCCGCCCTACAAGAAATGATGGGCGTGGAAGAGTTGCCGCAGCGCATTGAGTGTTTTGATATTAGCCATACGTTTGGTGAGCTCACGGTTGCATCGTGTGTGGTTTTTGATCAAACAGGCCCCCTTAAATCAGATTATCGACGTTTTAATATTGACGATATCACAGGGGGGGATGATTATGCCGCTATGGAGCAAGCGTTATCGCGGCGATACACACGCTTACAAACAGGTGAGGGTGCTCTACCTGATTTGTTGTTGATTGATGGTGGTAAAGGTCAGCTTAATACCGCTAGAGCGGTGCTGGCAGAATTGGGTGTGAATCAAGTGATGATTATTGGTATTGCCAAAGGTACAACCCGTAAGGCGGGGTTTGAAACCCTTGTGCTCGAATCAGGTAAAGAGCAAGTGCTTAATTCGGATTCTCCCGCACTTCATCTTTTGCAAGAAATTCGCGACGAGGCACATCGCTTTGCGATTACAGGCCATAAGCAGCGCCGTGATAAAAAACGCAAAACCTCTACGTTAGAAGGTATTGCGGGTGTAGGAGCAAAGCGTCGTCGTGAATTGTTACGTCATTTTGGTGGAATACAAGAAGTAAAGGCAGCCAAAGTAGACGAGCTTGCAAAAGTGTCGGGAATTAGTAAAAAAATAGCGGAAGATATTTACAGCGCCCTGCATAGTGAGTAACGTGAGCAGTTCGATCACGAGTAAAGTCGATCACTTCCTTTTGTCGCAAAGAGTCATTCATGAATATAGCCAATAAACTCACATTATTACGCATCTTATTGATTCCTTTAATCGTGATTATTTTTTATCTTCCCTACGATTGGCGTTACCCTGTTGTATCGGGCATATTTTGCCTTGCAGCACTTACGGATTGGCTGGATGGCTGGGTCGCTAGAACCTATGACCAAATGACGCCCTTTGGTGCCTTTTTGGATCCTGTCGCCGATAAGTTGATGGTGGCTGCGGCATTGGTATTATTAGTGGAGGCACATGCAACACCGTGGTTTGCTATTCCTGCTATTGTCATCATTAGTCGTGAAATTGTGATTTCTGCATTAAGAGAGTGGATGGCCGAGCTGGGCAAACGCGCAAGTGTTGCGGTATCTATGATGGGTAAATTTAAAACAACGGCTCAAATGGCCGCTATTGCTGTGCTTCTCTTCGAAAACCCATCAGCCCCGACCATTCTTAGCAGTGTGGGCTATGTACTGCTCTATATTGCCGCAATACTGACCCTGTGGTCGATGTTGGTTTATCTGAAAGCTGCATGGCCAGACTTAATGGCAGATAGCCAGTAGCTAGCGTTTTTATTGCTTCGTCTTTTCCCCCTTTGGTTTATTAGTTATTGCCTGCTATCAGTTTGATAGTGGGCTGCCCATTTGTGCTTACTGTATAGCGAAGAGCTTTTTTATGGGGTGTGGAAGAAAATTTAATCAATGGTTTGGCCTGTTGTTCGTGTAAACAACGAGGTATGACGTTGACTTTTTAGGGGTAATGAGTGGGGCTAATGACTAGAAGTAATCAATGGTGCCGGGGCCGGACTTGAAAAATAAACTTAAGTAACTGTTAAATATGAATATTTAATAATTTTATTTTTACAGTACCAGCATTGATACCAGCATTTAACTTTCTCTGATCTTAGAACAGCTTTTTTCACCCCCAATAATACACAAAGACGAAAAGCAAACGACGCTACCGCAGAGACTCCTTTCTCTGCAATAACTTTCCAGGAAATTAACCATCAATACGCGGCATATCTTTAGTCAGCTCCTTTGTAAGCCGTGTATGCAATGGATTATGACTTCTAGTAGGCTTAAGTGTTCTCTTAAACAGCACATTACTTTCAACTAGCCCAGCATTAATAATTGCTATCCCAGACCAAACAAAGCGCCATTGATAAAGGCTCTCCAAATCCTCGATCACATAGGCCTCTTTGTCCAAGTCTTCACGAAAGTGCTTAATGAGAATTTCTCCTTTAATTATACTCGGAGAACGTAACTCATAACCCTCGTCGTCATACCCCATAAAATGGGAATAGTAACCAATAGACTGATCTTCCTCATCAATGTCAAATTGATAGTAATCATTGAGACTATCATTTGGCTTTAACTGTAAGCAGGCCAGCCGTCTATTTTCAAATGAAGCCCTCAGAGCGCGAATAGTGTAATCTTTTTGTAGATGATCTAGGCTATCAAAGCCATATTTGCGAGCATAAAGCTCTTTGTGCTGGCAAAGTGTCAACGACTTGTCTTTTTTACGGGCTTGCTTTGCCTCTCGATAAATAGCTTTAACGAGGTTACGCGGAATTTTCATTGAGAAGTCCTCTAAGTTTGTAATGCTCAGTTATACACCGCCCACAAGTGCACTGCACATTAACAAATTTAGAGAATAATTGGATAGCGTAGTATCTGTTACAGACTTTACCTAGTGTGGGCTAGCTAGCTTCTACAAAAGCATTGTGCTTATAATAATCTCAAATAAATCAATGTCAATAGGTCAAAACATTATCTACTAGCAACCAGAGTGACAAATTAATCTATTTTCTTGCTTGCTTTTTTCTTTGCCTGATTTTCAAGCTGCATAGTATTTAGGCATGACTTTAAGCTTTGAAGCTCCTTAGCTAAGCTATCATTCTCTTCCTTGAGCACTTTCATTTCATCATCAAGTTCTAGCAGCTCATCTTTAAGCTCATCAGCCTCTAAAACTTTCCCTGTAAATTTACTCCAGAATTTTTCCCGCTCAACATCAGCCAACTTAGTTTCAACCACATCGTAATACGCTGCAATCATAAGCTCTAAAGCTTCAACACGCGATTTCCCAGCTTCTTTCGCGATTTCATTAAGCTCATCATTAGTGGATTCATATAGAACAAAACTATATTGTTTTTTGTAGCTCTTTTTATTCTTTAATCTGTGTTTTTCTTGCCTCCAAGAATTATACATCCTCCGCATAAACTCTCTATTGCTGGATAGCTCACCCTGAATATTTTTAAATACCTTTACCTCCCCCCTTATAGACCTCCTATTCGCGCCAGCATGGATATCAATAACAGGCAAAAAACCAATATCGCTTAAGTAGCGATACGCCCATTTGCACATATCAAAGTCAGTTGTATCAATCCATTTAGTTAGCTTATCGCCATTAATTTCGTTCAAAATTTAGCCGCCTATTTAACGATAAATTGTTTAATAGAGGCAATGTTACATGTAACAAATATTAAACTCTAGCACAATCTAATTATAGGGTTTATACTAGTTTAAACCCTATAATTAGATTAAAAAATGAACAAATTAAAATTACACTATTCTCGCTTATTAGAGCTAGATTTACCTGCTGAAGCCAAGTACTTTCTGGCAATCTTTTTGAAAAAGTTTGGAGCTAAATCTGGTATAAACCTCAAAGCACAAGAGCTTTCTAAAATTCTAGGTATGAATACTCGAATGGTGAAGAAGTGCATTGATATGCTGGTTGATAAAAATTTTTTGACCCAAGAAAAAGCAACGCTTAAAAATAAAAATGGAGGAAGGCCAAGCTTTACTTATAAATATGGCGATAAACTGAATGGCTACTTAGAAAAATGGGAAAAGTCCGATAATGTAAACCAGCATGAATATCTCATAGAAAAAATTTTAAGCAAGAATTCCTCTAAGAAAAAAGGAAGTAATAAAAATATACTAAAGGCACCGACTAAAGTGTTATTAGCTGCTTTATTGTTACACGCAGATAAACGAGGAGTTGTAAAAGATTTAGGAAAAGCCGACCTGAAGAAATTAACAGGAATGAGCAAAGAACGTCTTAAGTCTCAGATACGCTTACTATCTAAAACAAAGTACTTATTTAAATACTTACCAGGGTTTAATAACCACCCACTATTTGTAATGGTGAAAAGTGTGTACCTAATAGATATTCAAGCAATCACGAAAAAAGAAAATATAAATAAAATTGTCTTGGAATGCGGAAATATACCCTTTATAACTTTGGGCTCAAGCTTTGCATTTCTACAAAAAAAGGATCACAGTAAACCTAATATTAAACCTAGAAGAAGCTTATCCCATATTTTCAACATCATTCACAAAGACATTGATACATGCTTAATAGAAATGCTAACGCTTAAAGTGAATGAATATGCTTTATCAATAGTAAGAATCAAGCTTAATACTTTAATATCAAATAAAAGCCGATTCTATAAATGCTTACAGAAAAAAATACTGGAAGAACTTTATGCTAAAAACTTGAAAGCAAATACTCTTACCAAAAAAGACTATGTAATTTTGGCTAGAGCAACTTTTAAAGCTTCATTAAGCTTTGCCCAAGTAATCATTAAAAATAAGGATTGGATACAGTTCACTTCCCCTAAAGGAGTAAATATTATTTACATGGAGATACTAGATAGGTCATCAATTATTCTCTATACGACAAAAGCAAAAAAACAACTAACTCCACGACGAGTTTCTACTAAAATAAAGCCTCAAAGCTAAATACTTAAAGGCTTTAAGGTAATACAAACCAAGCAATTCATACAGGTTTAGTAATATATACATATAGATATTACTGTGTATATAGGCTCTTCATTCAAAACTAGCTAATAAAAAAATACAATGCCTACTTCTCCTATGAGCATTAACTCATAGGAGACAAGAATGAATTCATTTATAAAATCACACGGTGAAATAAACAACTATTACTTATCAAGAATCAGGGATGTGTTAGATAAAGCGTTATATCAACATTCAGCAGTGACAGTTTTTAGGTTTGATCTAAGGTTGCTTATCTCTGTAGACCCAGATATGCCAGAAAACTTTGCTAAGACAGAGCCTGAAGTTATTTCTAGGTTTATAGATAAAATCAAAGAAAGGCTATGGAGTGATCTTGAAAACAGGAGGAAGGAGGGTAAGCAGGTATATTCTCATCGCTTTAGGTATGCGTGGGTCAGAGAGTATAATCAAGAAGGTAAGCCTCACTATCATGTAATGATTTTTCTAAATAAACAAAATTATGCATTTCTAGGAGACTATGATTCGGATAATAAAAACCTAGCAACCAGAATACAGGCAGCATGGTGTAGCGCATTAGATGTTGATTATGATACGAATAGAACATTGGTTCACTTTCCTAAAAATCCTTATGATCATATCAATATTAATGCATCAGAGGATGACTTAGACTGTATGATCAGCAAGGTGATGTATCGCGCGAGTTATTTAGCAAAACAGGCAACAAAGGTATATAGCAGCCATTCTCGTTCTTTTGGGTGCAGTCAATATTGATAGGCTAACCTACAAAACCAACTCCCTATAATCATCATCCACTTCTTGCTGTGTAATCCCTATATAGCGAAGCGTAACACCTTCAGAGCTGTGTCTTAGCATCTTCATCACGCGAGCGATATCCTTGGTTGCCTGATACAGGTGATAGCCTCTGGTTTTACGCATGGAGTGTGTGCCTAGTTGTATATTCAGCTCTTGGCCTACAGAGGAGAAAGCATTGCTAACCGCTCGTCTCGATAGGGGGTGGGCTAGTCGGCTGATAGATTGTTGGTTTCTGTAGGACTGAAATAGGTAAGTATGGTTAGGGTGTCTTTCACTAATATCATTAATGATTTGTTGTGATTTAGTGTTTAGGGCAATACTCGCCACCTTGCCTGTTTTTGTTTCTTTGATCAGTATGCGGCCATCTTCAATATCAGTGAATTTAATTGATAACAGGTCAGAGATGCGTAGAGCGAGGTTAATACCGATATTCCAGATATCAGACATTTGTTGACTAAAACGAATATTGAGTAAATGGCTGATTAGCTTAATCGTATCAGCATCTTTGATTGCTTGAACTTCAATCATAACGAGGTTCCTTTTTTGGATTAATATGGTGTTTTTGAGAACTTCAGAGAGGGTGAGTACCGCAAAGCCCCGTCATATAAGGGTTTGCAAGTTCCCAAAAGGGTAATATGGGAAGTTGAGGTTTTAGTGAGGCAATGCAGTAAGCTATAGCAAGCCTCGCTCAGCAAAACTGATTGATTGAGCACCGCCGATAATTAAATGATCAAGCACTCTAATATCCACGGTTTTTAACGCAGTAACAATATGGTTAGTAATGCGTTTATCGGCATTGCTAGGTTCAGGTGATCCGCTAGGATGGTTGTGCGCTAGAATAACAGCGGCTGCATTGTGCTTGAGTGCGGCCTTAACGACTTCGCGGGGATAGACGGAGGCTGAATCAATCGTCCCATGAAATAGAATTTCGAAGTCGATAATACCGTGTTGGCTATCTAAGAAAATTATTCCAAACACTTCTCTTTCTTTATCCGTTAACGTGACGTGTAAATAATCGCGAGTATGGGTGGGGGAAGTAATATAATTACTCCGTCTAAAACGCTCTTCAAGAATAGATTCTGCCCACATCAAAATTTGAGGTTCAGAAATACCTTTTGGTTGTTTAGTATTATCATCATGTGCTTGAGTTGGTTTCTTGTTTTTATCTATTTTTTGATTCATGTGTTTACCTTTTTGCGATAGTACTCTCTCACCATGGCATTCATGGTGAGAGAGTGGGTGTATGAGAATGTTTGAATGGTCAGGGGGGTGAACTAGTGATCATGCTCTATAAGATAGTTTTCTTCATCGTCATCCATATCTGAATGATGCTCATACTCTTGAGGTATGCCATGGCTGTCAGTACTAAAGCTATGATTACAGGACATGCACTGTAGATTGTTAAGAATTTTTCTGTCGATGAGTTCCCCTAACGCCAGTCCTGCGCTGCCGCCAGCAGCACCGCCCGTAAGTCCCGCTAATATCGCTCCCGAGATACCACCAATAGTTGAACCAAAAGGGCCGAATAATAACCCTGCGGTCGCTCCTGTTCGTGCGCCATACCCTATGGCAGACAGTCCGCCAAAAGTGCCAGCAATAGCGCCAATAGTACCTCCCACTTTGCGTGCGTGATTTCTAACGTTAATGTGTACAGATTTACATTTAGGACATTGTAATATCATGATAATTACCTTAATTGATGATGAAAACGAGTGATAAGCCTTCTTATCAATAAGGTGATATAGGTTTTAAATATTGTTGATTCGCTTTGATGACGGAGAGATTGCCCAGTCATTTTTTTTAACAACGTCGATTGATTTTATGAACGATAACAACGAGGTCGTCATGAAATTAATTAAATTGATAGATGTAAAAAATACAACGGGATTAGCTCGATCAACTATTTATAAATACATTGCTGACGGAAGTTTCCCCAAGCCTGTTTCTTTAGGTGTGAAAGCAGTGGCTTGGGTAGAGAGTGAAGTGCAGGAGTGGATTCAGGAAAAAATTGAAGCGAGGGACTGTAAGTCATAGGGGGGCGTGATAAAAGTAAGTAGTATTAGATTCAATTAAAATGTTATATAAGGTGACAAAAGGCTAACGGTGATTTTATTTTAGAGTAAATTCCCTTAGCGCATACTCGAATAAACGATTGCAGCTTTAATCTATCTCTTATAGTGTATCTGACTCCATCATTTGGTAGTTGATACATGGATAAGTTTGATCGTTTTCAACAATTGCATCGCTTACTCAATAGCCGTAAGCGACCAGTATCACTTAGAGTCGTGGCGGAAAAATTAGAATGTAGCGAAGCTACGGCCAGACGCTGTATTTACAATCTGCGTGATATTTGGCAAGCGCCTATTGAATACAATGAAGCCCTAAGGGGTTGGCACTATCAGCAGGTAGCTGATGATGAAAAGTACGAACTCCCCGGCTTGTGGTTGACCGCTGAAGAGCTGCAGGCATTAAGTGCGTTATTGGCGATTCTTGAGTCGCTAGACGACAACATCGTCGGAGCTGAATTTAGCTTTGTGTCGCGTAGTATTGACAAACTGCTGCAAGCACGAAATGTCAATGTGCAGAGCTTCGTTAAGAAAATCAAATACCTTCCTATGGCTAAGCGCCAAATAAATCACTCTGTATTCTCACTAGTGTCAGCGGCCTTGCTGAACAACATGCAGCTGCACATACACTATCGCGATTATAAAAACCGTGTGACTCATCGCACTATCAGCCCCCAAACACTTATCTACTATCGGGAAAACTGGCATTTAGATGCTTGGTGTCACTTACGTAATGAGCTGCGCACCTTCGTTCTGGCGCGTATTGATCATATCAATAGCACCAAAGATAAAGCCAAACATATAAGCCAAAACGAGCTGATTGAATACTATACCCAATCCTACGGCATCTTTTCGGGCAAGGCCAGCCAAGTAGCTGAATTACTCTTCTACGATGAAACTGCACGAGATGTAGCGCAACAGCAGTGGCACCCGAAGCAAGAAAGTGAGTGGAAAATTGAAGGGCGGGAATACCTGTTAAAAATACCCTACAACAACCCGAATGAGCTAATGATGGATATTTTGAAGTTCGGTAACAATGTGGAAGTGATAGCGCCAGCCAAGCTACGAAAAGCGATTAAGGACAAATTACGTGGGGCTTTGAGCCTTTATAGTAACTACTGAGTAAATAGACAGTGCACGTTTTGCAAAAACCAACTGCTACAATCAGCGGATTACATAAGCAAACGGTGGGCGGCAGTTTATCCAGAGTAGTATATAGCATGGATATTTAAGCGAAGATAAAATAGGAAGTATTCAAAAATATTTAACCATCTGTGAGAAAGAGATATATGACCGAAAGTAATTTTTTTGATAAAGCAAAAAATGCAGCGAAAAAAGCCACTGAAACAGCATCTGAATCGGTCCAGCCTTTCGCTAGTAAAGCTTCAGACTCTGTAGAAGAATTAGCGAATTCGACGGGTAAGCTGTACTTAGAAAGCGGGGCAAAAAGACAGTTAGATACCCTCACTACTACGGCTAAAAAGCACTATGATGAAAGTGGTTTAAATGATCAGGCAAAAGCTATTTCAGACACGGTTTCAGATCAATTTGATATCGTAAGCGGGCAAGCAATGTTTCAAGCCATTCAAGACTATATGGCCAAGCAAGACCAGTACAACGATATACTTGCAAATAAACTTTTCGAAGCATTGGAAAGAATTAGAAATATTGAAGAAAGTCTTGACGGAAAATGAATATCGAAGAGTTTTGTAATCGCTTTAGCAATGAGCCTCATCAGTCTGTAGAAATTATTTTTGATCGATGGGAAAAAGAAAAGCAGGTCGAAGATTTCCTTGGAATGGAAGTTGGGTCTGGACTCATGGCTATAGATTTAATGATTGGCGATGGAAGCCTAGATCAAGTTAGCCCCGAATTAAAGCATGCGTTTGAAGCGCTTATGGGTGAAAAGGCTGATAGTTACTCTAAAATACATCAAATTTTACTAGAGAAGTTAGAAAATGGAGACGCTTCTGTTTTGGGAATGATAAATAAAATTAAGGGGCAAGTTGGAGAAGATATGTTTATGGACGCATGTGCGAGAGAAGGGGTGTCGGCAACTCTTGCGAATAGTGGTAGTCAAGAAGGTTGGGACGTTGCCATTACTCAGGCAGATGGCAGCATGCAATACGTTCAAGTAAAAATGTACGGTGAGCCTAATAAAGTTATTCAAAAAATGATAGAGGTAAATGAAAAAGTTGAAGCAGGTGCTATTCTTGGTGAAAATGGGGAGCTTGTCACTAGCATTGATTTTGCGGTGCCGAAAGATATTGCAGATGCTGTCGAGTCTAAAGCTAAAGAGCTTGGTATTGATATAAATATAATTTCAGTTAATACGACAGCAAGTGAAGCGGGGGTAGTTGTTCGAGAAGGCTTTGATAATATGGGTCCAGGAGCAATGGAAAACCTCTTTGGAGAGCTTCTCGGCTCTACGCTTACAGCCGCTGCAGTGCACGCTATTACAAATTCATTCCTTGTTTACAAGGGTTCTAAGGTATCGGAAATGCTTCTTGCCGATACAACAAAAAGTACCACTTCTTCAGCAGCAGGGTTCGCTTCTGGCATGAGTGTGGAAATGATACTTAACCAGGTAGCCTGGATAGGAGGCCCTCCCACATCTACTCTTGTATTTGCTGCTAGCTTTAGCACACGAGCTATCATAAAACGGGTGTTAGAACGAGAGGATTCAACCTCGTGGGTTTTAGGTATCAATAAAAAAATAGGCGTGTTAACTGAACGTTTACAGGTTGCATGAAGTTAAAAAATTAAGGATAAAGGTCATTCATGTCAGTTTTTTTAACTATCGGTTTACAGCTCGATGGGCAGATAGCAACTTCTCATAAAACGTCTGCTGGGGAGCTAACGTTTGGGCCGCATCGTTTGTTACAGTGGTTGGAAGGCCAGTGTGGCCTAGAGTCCCCCGATGTCAGCTTTACCTCTCGGGCCCTACAATATTTATCATGCTTGAAAAAGTGTGATTCCCCTCAGCGTTTCTATCATGCATCCCTAAATGTTGATGAGATTGGTGTGTCAAGACGGCTTTTAGGTTGGCGAGACAGCTGGTATGAGGCAGGCTGGAAAGGCCAAGAGCTCTCAGGTGCTAGTCGACGGTTACAAGATATGGTGGATGTAGAAAAGCATGCTCAGACGATGCTTCCGCACAATATCGGTCAGCGCATTCAAGCAGTGATCGTACGATTAAAAGTCATGGATCTCCCCGTTACAGTTAAATCAATTGATGCAATTGAACAGTATGCATCAGCTTGGCAAGACTTACTTGTGCAGCTAGGCACTGAAGAGATTCAGATGTTTTCAGAATGCCACGCAAGTGCCGACATTGATTTAGGTAAACTCCAATCATTATTACTTAACGATTCCTTTTCTGATGATCCCATCCCCCTTTTGGGTGATGGATCGGTGGTTAGAGTCATAGCGCCCTCCGAGGGTATTTCGTCGGCTTGGCTTTCGTCTTTGCTGACTACTGATTTAGAAGCAGGTAATCATGACGATATTGGCTTGTGTTACGAGGGAAGCGGTGATGAGTTGAACTTGGCATTTGAGCATGCGGGTATTGCAATGCTTTCGTCAACGGATCGTTCTCCTTGGCGTCCTATTTTTCAGGTTTTGCCTTTGGCGCTAGATTTATTGTGGAGTCCTCTTAATCCCCGATCCCTGTTAGAATTTTTAACGCACCCAGTAGGCCCATTACCTAGACGGTTAAAGCGGCGTTTGGCTGAAGTTGTGGCTAACGAGCCAGGTATCGGTGGTGATAACTGGCAGTACGAAATTAATTGCTACTTAGATGCTGAGCGAGAAAGCCTAAAGCAAAAGAAGGGTTATGAGAAAAAAATTTCCAAGCTGCGTGAAGATATTTGTTTTTGGCTGGAGTGTGATCGATACTCGCAAGCATGCGCACCGATTGATTGTTTGATAGAGCGTAGTCATCAGCTCAATGAATGGGTTAGTGGTTTAATTGATAACGCTCGCAAAGCGAATGATCATAATACACTGGATGTCTATTACCGAGCTCAGAATCAAATCGTCGAGTTTAGGCAGGCTGTTAACAGCTTACGTGACGGCGGTAAGGAGTCACTGGATATTTATACTGTTCGACGGTTAGTAAAATCCGTAAGAGGTGAGGGTTCAATTAGACCGGGTCATTCAGCACAGGCAATCTCATGCCAAAATAAATATCGATATAGTGATTGTGCAACAGGAATGATTGCGCCTGTAAAAACTGTTTTTTGGTGGGCGTGTGATGAGACACCTATCTCGGGTCGCTATGATTGGACACAGCAAGAACTAGCGGTTTTGAGAAGCAACAGAGTCAATATTCTCCCTTTAGATGTATCCATTGATTGGCAAACAAAAACTTGGTTGCGGCCAGTGCTTATGGCACAAGAAAAAATCATTCTAGTTGTTCATTCGTCTTCAAAAACGCATCATCCTGTATTCGACCATTTTCATGCTTTAGTGGATGCTATACCTTCAGTGGATCTGTTAACTATCATTCAGCAAAATGATCAGAAATCGCTTGTGTCGATTAGCAGAGTAGAAGCAATTGACCAGAAAAAACTCCCCGCTAAAAAACGTATCTGGCAATTACCTGATACCACACGGCTTAAAAAGCGTGATGTAGAATCATTCTCCAGTCTAGAAAGTTTTTTATATGGTCCGTATATGTGGGTGCTTCGTTACCAAGCGAAATTAAAGACCGGATCAATGCTTAGTGTGAGTGATAAAAATCGTCTTAAAGGTTCTGTTGCTCATAAGTTATTTGAGAATTTCTTTAATAGCCATACTGAAATACAGACTATTGATGAAAATTCGATAGGTCATTGGGTGCTGCCAGAACTGGAAATATTACTATCGACATCCGGTGCTGTGTTACTTAGTGCTGGACGAACTGCAGAAAAAGAACACTTCATGCGTGATGTGCACACGTCATTATCAGAGTTGATTAAACATTTAAAAGATGCAGATGTGGTCTCCGTAATTATGGAAAGTCATTCAGAAGGACTCTTTGTGGGTGGAAGATTAAGTGGGTATGTAGATCTTTTAGCAATACGATCTGATGGTGCAGAGGCAGTCATCGATATTAAGTGGGGAAGTGGTAAGTATCGTCGCCAGTCGATAGAAGAGGGCAGCCATCTTCAGCTGGCCATCTATGCACATTTACGAAAACAAGAAACTAAAGTCTATCCAGCTGTTGGATATTTTATTATTTCATCAAAGGAAATGTTAATGGCGAAAGCTAATTTTTTTCCTAACGCCGTTATCGTATCACCATCGACGAAAGAAAATATTGCAGAACTTTTTTGTCGCCTTGAACATAGCTGGAAACAACGCAGGCAGCAGCTAGATGGAGGACTAATTGAAGTCAATGTGACAGGAACGGAAGTGAATCAATCATTATTGTTTGATGAGGCGGGCTTATTGAATCATGAATCCTACGAATCTTTTAGTGAGTTTACTGCACTGGTAGGTTGGGGAGAAAACTCATGAGTTTTGAAAATGTAGAGTTTATTAGTGCGGGTGCGGGTAGTGGAAAAACCTATAGTTTGATGCAGCGGCTATCTGCTGTTTTAGACAGTGGTGAAGTAACACCTAAAGGAGTAGTTGCAACTACCTTCACTCGCCTAGCTGCTGGTGAATTACGTGAGCGCGTTCGTGAATCGTTAATGCAGTCAGGTAAACGTGATCTAGCAAATCAAATGGGGCAGGCAGCTATCAATACAGTTAACAGCGTCTGCGGCGAATTGCTAAAACGCTTCGCGTTTGAGGCTGGATTGTCACCAGAGCAAGTTGTATTGGAAGACGGTGAAGCAAAGCTACTGTTTGCAGAGGCGGTCGATGTAGTCTTGGACAGAAACAGAGATGAGATTGAACCGCTCAATACAATGGCTTATCGGTTGGGCTTTTTTGACAAAGGGGTGCCGACGTGGCGTTCTGATGTCAGGAGTATCGCCGATGCTGCGAGGGCAAATAATTGCAGCTTAGAGCAATTACCTGTCTTTGCGGAAGAGAGTGCCGAATCACTGTTGGCACACTTCAGAAAACCTATAAAGCGAGATGTAAATAATGAACTATTAAGTTTGATCGCTACTGCACTCGATTCGATTGATCTTACTCTTGACACCACAAAAGTAACTAAAGGTTATGTCGCGTTTCTTCAAGAAATTAGCACTAAGTTAAATAGTAATAACTTAACTTGGTCAGAGTGGGTTAGCTTGCACAATAACGCACCCGGTGCAAAAAGCAGAGCGCATGCTGAACCTATTCAAATTCTTGCGGGTGATTACGAATCACACCCGTTGTTACATCAAGATATTCAGCAATATATTGAAAGAGTGTTTTCACTAGCTGCCAATTGTTTGGATGAGTACAAACAACTAAAAATTAAGCAGGGTTTAATTGATTTTGTTGATCAAGAATTACAGTTGTATGAGTTACTTGATGACGAACATGTGAAAGCAGTGTTGTCTGATGAGCTACAACTACTCATGGTAGATGAATTTCAGGATACCAGCCCAATACAGTTGGCGTTATTCGTACGCATGGCAGCACTGGCGGATAAAGTGATTTGGGTGGGGGATATAAAACAAGCGATATACGGCTTCCGAGGGTCGGATCCATTATTAATGTCGTCCGTCTTGAACGCTATTTTAGCCAGCGGAGGTGGGTCACAAGTTCTAGAAGATTCTTGGCGATCAAGGCCCGCCTTAGTTAAGTATTGCAATGAAGTTTTCACAGGCGCGTTTGCCAACACCATATCGAAACAGAAGGTTCGACTAAATCCCCAGCGTGAAGAAGTTAATGATGCCCCAGCAGTCATGCACTGGTCGTTATCAGGTAATTGGAGCGTTAAGGCATCCTCCGTTGCAGCTGGTATCAAGCAGTTAATAAATGAAAAGTACCCAGTGGTAGATAAAGAGACAGAACTAAGTCGTCCCGTACGATATGGTGATATTGCCGTATTGTGCCGTTCGCATGATCGATTGGCACAGCTTGCTGATGCCTGCTTTACCGCAGGTATTAATGTAGGGTTTAAACGCGCCGGTCTTTTGTCTACCCCTGAGGGGGTGTTGACCTTGGCGTGTTTACGTAGATTGGTGGATCCAACGGATACCCTAGCAAGTGCAGAAATTATAACCTTGGTAAAATGTGACGCCCCAGATAGTTGGTTAGCCAATCGTTTATCTTATTTAGAAGAGGGCGGCAAGCCATCGCGTTGGGGCGAAGAGGGTGAAGACGCGCTTAAACAGTTAGCTGATTTAGCGGCGACCCGAAGCGCTATTGATTTATTAACCCCTACAGAAGTGTTGCGAGAAGCCATTGCAAAAGGGCGGGTGAGAGAGGTTGTCAGTCAGTGGGGGGCGAATGAGTACAGAGTAAAAGCTCGCTTAGCTAACATTGATAGCTTGCAGTGCTTGGCCGAGGAATATCAGCAGCATTGTGAATCGCGCAATATCGCAGCCACTGCCTCAGGTCTCGTCATGTGGCTAAATCAGTTAGCAGAAGAAGAGGGTGATACACAGGCAGTGACCCAAGATGACGACACTGTTACGCTCGTTACCCATCATGGGTCGAAAGGATTAGAGTGGCCTGTTGTTATTGTTGTTGATTTAGAAAAAGAAGTGCGGAATCGTCTTTGGGGGCAGTCTGTGTTGCCTCGATCCGATACTTTAGATGTCAATGCCCCTTTGGCAGGTCGCTCAATTAGGTTTTGGCCTTACGCTTTTGGTGCTAAGAAAAAAGGCATCCCTGTCTGTGATCGTATCGTAGCTAGTGAAGCTGGAAAGGCTGCAATTGATGCTGCTATAGAGGAAGAAAAAAGACTTCTTTATGTTAGTCTGACTCGGCCACGAGACTTATTAGTCATGCCGCTTTCAAGTAAAGGCGTTCATCAATCATTGGGTGTATTGAATACTGACTGGATGGTTCCAAACGGTAATAGCCTTGAATTGCCATCAGGGGCGACCATACCGACCGCTTCAACGAGTCATGATCCCGCTTTAGAGGTAGGCGAGACTAATGAAAGCTTTACCCCATATTGGTTTAAACCAACGCGAAGAGAAGGCGATATATTACTGCGTAAATTTAATCCATCGGCCATGCTCCCCGTTGTAAATGCAACAGTAGGTGCTGTTCTTGAGTTAGGCGAGCGAATGGCTATTGGCAAAGTTGAGGACATGTCTACGTTAGGTAATGCCTTACACAGCTTGATTGCTTTAGCGATTAACCAGAAGGGCAATCTAAAATCGGAGCAGGTATTACCAACATTAAAAGCCTATGGCGTAGATCAATCGATTGATATGAAAGCAGTCATCGACATTGCTCGAAGATTTTATAGCGCAAGCTCAAAACAATTTAATGCAACGGCATTCTATCCAGAATATCCTATTCAGTTGTTGAATGATAAAAACCAAGAAGCGATTGGTTTTATTGATCTATTAATTGATACTCCAAGCGGATGGATCATTATCGATCATAAATCATCACCAGCGCCCCGCACTGACTGGGAGGCAAATGCGTTATCTTATTCAGGCCAGCTGGCTTGTTATAAGGCCGCTATTGAGCAACTAAGTGGTAAGCCCGTACTAAGCTGCTGGATTCATTTTGCTATCACGGGTGGTTTGGTAGAGGTTGTTTAAGGTTGGTCAATTAAGGTGACTTGTGTATCTTAAAAGATAGAAAAGTAAATGATAATAATAGAATAATTTAGTGGGAAGTGTTGATGATCATATCTAAAGAGCCTAATGTCGCGGCATGGTTACTTACTTGGAATCCAAAAAAATATAATGTAGGCGGTATTGGAACGGAAGAGTACTCGCTAGGTTTTAATGTGGGAGACGTTGAAGCATGGCGCTGTCTAAATTCAGGTGTGAAAATCGGTGATATTGCTTATCTTCTTCGTGTGGGTGCTGGTATTGAGCCAAAAGGTATTGTCGCAAGAGGTGTTATTACCAGCGAGTACTACGACAAGTCAGACGCCGAATCTGACGGGGAAATGAGGCGTGTTGTCGATTTTAAAATTGAGGAAATAAGGGAAACATGCGAACAAGGCTTACTTTCGTCATACCTTCTTAAATTATGCTTTCCAGAGCAGGAGTGGTCGCCTCAGGCTTCAGGTATTGCGATTAAACCTCTAGTCTTAGTAAAGCTTAACGAGATGTGGGAAGTTGGGGAATCTAAACATAGCCTTACTCAACTCTTAACTTGGCATTCAAAAAACGACGGGAATTTGGCATGGCGAAAAGCTTATGAAAAAATCATCACGCAGTCACGAGCTGTACGCGAAAACAAAGACTTAGTAGATGATGAATTTATTAGTAATTTATGGAAAAGAAGAGATAACGGTATTTCTAGTTTGAAGCAGGGTGTGTTGAGCTATAAAGAATATGAAGAAAATATAGATTTTTTACGCGATATTACTTATAAAATTATAGAGTCGCCAGATTCTAAGGATGCAATAGATACGATAGTTTCTAGTTGGCAGAAAAAGGTCGGTGAGGGTGCCTTTAGGTATGTATCTTATGCGCTTATAAACCGTACTTATGCAGCCATATCACCGGAAAGATATACCTGTGTAATAAAAATAGATGACTGTAAAAAGCTTATAAGTTTTCTCAGTAAATCTTTTTCTCTGGATATAGTAGCCGGTAAAGATTGGTTTACCATGAATCATCAATTAGCAGAGATCATTAATCAGTATGCTGAGGACGAAGACGGGTATCGGCATGCCAACCGATATCTTTGGCGAATATACGCAGATAAATTTTCGGCCAGTAGTGACGCAGGCTGTGATGAAGGTAACGAAGAGAAATGTGAGAATATATTGAGTGATGAATTATTTATGAATAATCAAAGCCTAAATAAAATTTTTTATGGTCCTCCTGGAACAGGAAAAACCTTTAATACAGTTGATGCCGCATTAAAGGTTATTGACCCTGGTTTTTACGATGAAAACCGAGAGCGACGAGCGTTATTGAATTCTCGCTTTGGTGAGTTAAGTGGGGAAGGTAGAATAAGCTTTATAACTTTTCACCAAAGTTTTAGTTATGAAGATTTTGTTGAGGGTATTAAAGCAACAACAGGCAGTGGCGGTATTAGTTATTCAGTTGAATCCGGAGTATTTAAGTCTGCATGTGTCAGAGCTAATATAAATATTAGTGAAAAGCTAGATGCTTTTGAACAAGCAATAACTTCGTTAGTAGATAAATGTGAGCAGTCAGCCACACGCTTAAAGCTGTCTACAGTTAGGGGTAAGGCTTTTTCAATTGAATATTCAGGTGGGGACACGTTTAAGGTTTTTCCTGAGTCAACTGAAAACGAAAACCCTAATTATGTTGCTTCTATAACCAATGTTAAGAAGCTTTACATGACTGGTTCAAAGCAAGGCTTATATAACCAGTCATACGTTGAAGGCCTTCTGATATTTCTAAAAGCCGAACTGGGTTTGCCTGAATATTCTGATAGTGCTAACAATAAAATTCAGAGCAAGCCATCTGTTTTAATCATTGACGAAATTAACCGAGGTAATATATCCAGTATTTTTGGTGAGTTAATTACACTCATCGAACCAAGTAAACGAGCCGGAGCAGAAGAGGCGCTTACAGTGACCTTGCCGTATTCTAAAGAGCCCTTTCAGGTGCCTAAGAATTTATATATTATCGGCACAATGAATACTGCTGATCGTTCACTAGCGCTTATGGATACAGCGCTCCGTCGTCGTTTTGATTTCGTAGAAATGATGCCTCAGGTAGGGCTTCTTCAAGGTCTAATTATCAACGAAATCGATATTGCCAAGATGTTATTGAAAATGAATCGCCGCATCGAAGTACTTTACGATAGGGAGCACGCGTTGGGGCACGCGTTTTTTATGCCGCTACTTAAACTCCAAGATCAGCCAAGCGCCTTTGACGAGTTGCAAAATATTTTTGCTAACAAGATTTTGCCTTTATTAGAAGAATACTTTTTTGAAGATTGGGAAAAAATCCGCCTTGTACTGGGAGATAATCAAAAGACTGACCATGATCAGTTTATTAGCATTAAAAAAGAAGGATATAACGCAACTGAATTGTTTGGCAGCAACACCGAACTCGACTACGAAATAGAGAACACGGTAGCGTATGGCCGTAACGAACAAGCGCTAACGCGTGCATCTGCTTATATCGGTATTTATGAAAGCTAAGCATACTTACAGTATTCGTGAATACGGTTATCTAGTGTGCGGTGAAGGCCACTCAGCGTCCCGCAATGTGGTAAATATACCGCAAAGTGCGTTTACCTATCTCTTGGCATATCTGCAGGGTGAAGAAAGGGAGGAAAATTTTGCTCCATTCTTACGGCTTACGACCTTCAAGCGCAATACAGCGCTCAAAGTTCAAAACTACGTGGGAGTGTTGCAAACACCTTGTGGCACACAGATCGAAGTCCTTCCAAAATTGTACGAGGCTGGACGCGAAGCATCAGAGGAACGAACACGCAACCAACTGCTAACGATGTTGCGCTGTCTAAGAAAAACCCCCTATAAGCAAGCTGGTGATGCTAGTGTTCGCGATACTAGTATGCCTCTGCTTGAAGTGTATATCAGCCAGTTTCTCGCGCTAACCAACAAGCTTGTTAAACGTGGAGTGCGTTCTGATTACATTCGTGAACAAAAAAATGCCAAGTTTTTAAAAGGCCGTTTGCGGGTAAGTCAGCAAATTCGTAGTAACTTTATGCACCCCGAACGTTTTGCGATTGAATGCGACGAATACTTATTAGATCGGCCTGCTAATCGCCTGATTAAAACAGCCTTAACGCTAGTAGGTCGTGTTTCACGTAGCGCCAAAAATCAGCGTCTATCGCGTGAATTGGGATTTGTATTTGAAGAGGTGCAACACAGTAGCGATGTTCGTACAGATTTTCAAAAAGTAAAAACAGAGAGGGGGATGAACTATTATCAGCCAGTGTTGGACTGGTGCCGCTTATTGCTCAGCGCCCAAGGCCCCACAGCCTCCACTGGAAACTTCACCACACTTTCATTGTTATATCCCATGGAACGTATTTTTGAAGACTACGTCGCGCATTGTTTAAAGGTAAAGCTAAGCGATTATTTTGATTTAGGCAGTACACTTAAAACTCAGGCAGCCAAGCATTCACTGGTCGAGCAGCATGATGGCAATCCTATTTTTAAATTAAAACCTGACTTATTGGTAGTCAACGGAAATCGAACGGTTTGCGTTATGGATACCAAATGGAAATTACTAGACTCATCCAACAGAAAGCATAAATACGGCATATCACAAACGGATATGTACCAGTTATATGCCTATGGCCATAAATACCTAAAAAGCGAAGATGAGAAGCGACTAATGTTGATATACCCCAAGACAGATCGTTTTAAAGTCCCACTGCCAGCGTTTCACTACGAAAATGGCTTTATATTAGATGTCGTGCCTTTTGATTTGGAAAGGGGGGGAATTGGTTCGTAAAAGCATAATCGAGCCAGATTTGAGATGTTATTAGCTGACCCTTGTTGAAGATTAGACATCCATGTACTATTTCGACACAATATAACACTTGTACATTAATTCGGACAATGCTCATGAGTGATCAAATAATGGCAGTCAAGGATGTCGCGTCTTACCTCAAGCTCAACGAGCGTACTGTGTATCGCATGGCCTCGTCAGCAAAGATCCCGGCGTTTAAAGTTGGGACGTCTTGGCGGTTTAAGAAAGAAGAAATCGATACATGGATAGAGCAGCAACACAATCAATCAACGAATAAGAAAGAGAGCTAAACATGCTGGGTCTAAAGCTACGAGAGGAATTTTCTGGTCGCCGTATCAAAGGCACGATGATCGAAATGCATAACAGAAATGGTACTGGAGCTCTCGATAAGACTGCAAGCGACTTTCTCAAGATTACCTACCCATCCATAGATATGCTAAAAACGATCGAAGCTGTTCAAGCTGGGCGTGCCGAGCCTGTCGTGATCATCGGAGCCAGGGGGCAAGGTAAATCGCATTTAATGGCTGCGCTCTCGCATATGCATAAGGACCAAGATGCGACCAGTAACTGGCTAAGTGATTGGTCTATGCGTTTAAATAATCCAGCTATTGCGAGCCTAAAATTGCAGACTGGAATGCATGTTATTACCGAAAGCCTGCACCTCCAGCGATTCAAACATGTCTGGGATGTCTTGTTTGATCAACATCCGCATGGTGAGATTATAAAAGCGAAATGGGACGTGCATGGTACAGATGTTCCGAGCTATGACCTTATACTTGAGATGGCAGAAAAGAAACCATTCATACTTATTTTGGATGAATTTCAAACGTGGTTTGAGGGCTTGACAAATTCGAATCAGCATAAGCGAAAGAATTGGGCTTTTAATTTCATCCAAATTTTATCTGAGATTTCCGAAAGGCATCCAGAGCTTTTAACGCTTGTTGTTTCGGTGCGTGAAGGCAATTCTGATGCTGCACAACAGGTGTTCCGGGTAAACCCAGTTCGCGTAGACTTTAAAGGGCCTGAAGCAAAGCGTGACCGCCAGCGCCTCCTGCTTTATAGAATATTCGAAAATCGCATGAATATTCCTAAGTCGGATATTGATTCGTTGATCAATACTCACATTACTGAGTCGCTTAGACTTAATCATGTTTCCGGTTCAGAGCAAGAGAAGCATCGGCAAGAGTATGTCGAGGCTTGGCCTTATTCTCCAAAGCTCTTGCAGCTTTTAGATGATCAGGTGCTTATTGCAGCTGAGACACAAGAAACGCGCGATTTATTAAGAATTCTTGTCGACTTGTTTAAAGCATCCGGTGATGATACCGCTATTTTAACCCCGGCCAATTTCAGTTTGACCAGTGAAAAATCCGGTGTCACCTCATTGTTAGATTCTGTCGCTAGCCAACTCCATAGAGACCTACGGGAAAATGCACTACGCAACCTAGAGGCAGTAAAAAACGGTGTGCCATCGACTCAAGTGCCACACCTTGAAG
This sequence comes from Candidatus Endobugula sp., assembly GCA_965225895.1. Taxonomy (GTDB): domain Bacteria; phylum Pseudomonadota; class Gammaproteobacteria; order Pseudomonadales; family Cellvibrionaceae; genus Endobugula. Next base: position 1,381,098 of record CBDDBR010000011.1, on the reverse strand, counting down.
CTATTCTTTCAGCGCTATGGCTTCGTTCTTTGTCATTGGAAACTCATGCCGGAGCAGAACCATCCGAGTTGCAGCTGGATATTACAGAGTCCAAAGCGATAGATGACAATTTATTCTCTGCTGAGTTAGCGGTGATAGAGGACAACAGCTTCAATATTCACAGGCAGGCAAATCGCCTCGTGTTCAAAAATGAAGTAAACCCGCAAGCAAAACTACTCGCTCATGCGAAAAACGATAAATTATTCCAGAATGATGAAGACGTTGAACATCTAGCCAAAGAGATTCGTTATGCCTTGGTCGGTGATGGCAATCAGTCGAATATCTATCGAACCATCGTGCTTAAAAAGCAGTGGTGTACAAGCCCTTGGGACGATGTAGAGGAGAAAGATCACCCAGTAAATTGGGACAACCGTATACCGGTAGTCGTAATGCCCAAGTCTACACTCGACAACAAAGAGCTGGGTGAATGGCTTAAAAAACACGTGCCCAAATCTCGAAACACACTGCGTTTTCTCTTACCAAGGATTGGAACTGGTGATGTCTTTTTCGACAAGTCTTTATTGGTGCTCGCGCGTGCAGTCTACTTGGCAAGTGATTGGAAGAATTCAGAGCGTGAGTATGTCCAGCTGCACCTTAAATACCAGAAAGAGTTGAGAGAGCAACTACAATCCCGTTTTGATCGCTTTGCCGTTTTGGTCGTTTGGAATTTTGCAGATCCGTCACAGTGCGAATTTGAGATATCACAGCATGGTGCTGAGGGGCTTCAAATTCTCGAAAAGCTTGACGACAAAATTCACAGCGAGCTTTTCATCCCTGAAGAGTTCGATGCAATGTTAATTGATGCGGCTACAAACAGCCGCAGTGTTGCTGACTTGATTGAGCAGCTAAAAGAGCCTGCACCAAAAGGGGCTGAAAGTATTCCATGGTTAGGGGAAACCGCTGTTAAAGAACGTATCGCTCGATCTTGCGCTGACGGGAAAATTGCCATCAATGCAAAAGGTAGCCTTTACGAGAAAAAACCATCAGAAACCTCAGATGATGCATGGCATCGGGTGAAAGGCCGGCTGGGAAGCGGAAAAGATTTGGAAGAAACCACTTTGCATCTACCCGGTGGTTCGGTCGGTTCAGGAGGCTCTGCTCCTAAACCGTCTCCAGTGCCTGGAGTATCGGAACCTCAACCTAGCCCGGGTGGATCGCCTGGACCTAACCCTGGTTCTCTCTTTGGTGGCTCATCGGCACCTTCTTCAGTTGCGCATCATAGCGCTGAAAATACCTCAACACTGAGCTTGCTAGGCAAGCTAGAGAATTGGGGTATCAACAAGGGCAGTAAAGTATCCGATGTGAGGATTTCAACCTCTCAGCTAACAGGTGCTCAATTAGAGCAGTTACTAAAAAATCTTCCAGACGGTGTTACTTACTCTCTGGATTTAGATAAAGAACAACAATAGGTCTGATTGGGTGAGTAAGCATATATGAATAAGTCGTTGATCGCAGATATACATAGGCTACCTGCACAAGAGGTGTGGCCGAAAATATACTCGGAATTGTGGCCAATATTCGCAGAGCCTATCCGCAAAGACCTGGCCGATGCCAAAACCAATGAGCGAGACCTATCGATTAAACCGTTAGATGACGTGCTTGCCGGAAGTGCATGGGAGCTTTGGGAACAGTTTGAAAATGCTGCGCCCAAAACGGTTAATGCCCTAAAAGAGTTTTGGAAACGCCAAAATACACCCAAAGCAATCTTAATTCTTGATGCCCTGTCACTTCGAGAAACGCCCTGGATACTCGAAGGTGCAGAGAAAAGGGGTTATACCATCCTCAGGGCCGGAGCAACCGCTTCTGAGTTACCTGGCGATACCACTCCTTTTGCCAAGGCAATGGGTTTTGGCCAGAGAACAAAGCTTCAAAACAACCAAGGCAACAGTGATACTTTCAGTGGAGCTTTTACGGAGTCAACGGATCTGCCATGGCAAGATTGTGCTTCATTAATTAAGGCCGACCCTAATATCATCTTTTGGCATCACTGGCCCGATGAGCGCATGCATCACTTAGCAGACCAAGGCAATGGCTACCGTGTTTTAGCAAAAGAAGCCGCAGAGGTATTAACCGGCGACGAATTTTGGGCGTTCATAGACAAATTGGCTACTGGTCGTCGATTAGTTATTACTGCCGATCATGGCTACTCCAACCCAGCGTTGTTTCCGGATGTCTATCCAGACGACCAGAAGAGCTACCTAAAAACGCAATTTAAATCTGGCCGGAATAGCGCGATAAACGGCACTAAAGAAGAACAACATTGGGTGCCGCCATTATCACAAGCGTTAACGACCCAACACGGCAATTGGAATATTGTACTAGGGCGTAAAAAGTGGCGCAGCCAAGGCGGCTACCCCAGTCTAGCCCATGGCGGTCTTAGTCTTTTAGAGGTGGCCGTACCTTTTATTGAACTATCGAAACCAAACAATTAACGGTTAGCACAATATGCTGACCTTTGGAAAATAATTCCTATGGCAATATCAAAAAAGACGAAAGCAGAAATTACAGCAGAACTGGTTGCAGAAGCTGTTGGTGCCGGTAAAAAAGCGCATTTAGAAACAGTAGATTTCTCAGATCCAAATAGACCATTAACCTGCTTGGAGGTGGATTTTCCTATCCTGCCGATAAACCAGATTGCCCAGATCGAAGGCAATGCGGGTAAGCCAATCTATCAAATGTCAAAGTGGTGGGCGCGTCGACGTTCAAGCGTTTTCCGCTCTATGCTGATTGCTGCTGCCACAAAGGCTCCAGATGATCCTTCTGAAGCATCAAAAATCGTATGGGACAACTATTACGCGAACCATCAGGAAAATGAAGCTTTTCGAAAGCTCAAAGTCGCCGACATCTTTATGGGTGGTGGCACCACTCTTGTGGAAGGCGCTCGCCTGGGTATACAGATGACGGGTAACGATCTCAATCCGGTTGCCTGGTTGGTTGTGAAGAACGAACTGGCAGATGTTGACCTGGATGAAGTGAACAAACTGTTCGATCACATCGAGCGAGAAGTTAAACCACAGATCATGCCGTTCTATGCTTGTGAAGGCCCGAACGGTGAAAAGGGTAAGTGGACAAAAATATCTACTAATCAAGTCATGAGTGAGGATTTTGATCCTTTAGCGCTAACACCCGAAGAGCGTAAGGACTATGACTACGAAGGGCCAGAAGTCATTTATACTTTCTGGGCCAAGCATGGTCCTTGTTCCGCTCCGGGCTGTGGTCATCGAACCCCTTTAATGAGCTCACCCGTTGTCGCGGTTAAAACCTTATCAGTAAAGACTTGGCACGGTATCCCCTGTCACCATTGTGATGATGAGTTTGATATTGAACGTCATGAAGCACGCATGGCGCCAGATGTGCCGCTTGTCGTAAGCGAGACAGAAGCCCCTTACACGATTATGGATGATGAGGGTAACTATCAGTGCCCTCATTGTCAGCACCAGTTTTGTGATGAGGTGGCTGCCTTAAAGGGTGATTCTACGCAGTTGCCTAAAAAGGCGAGTAAGAATAAAAAAATTGATCTTACTCTTCTTGTTCATCCAGATTGGCTTAAGGGCATCTCGTCCGGTGATTCTGAAGGGAAGTTTGGTGGGACGGTTACAAGTACCGTTGAGTCAACTCAGAGGTGGAATGATGCTCGAGAGAAAACCTTAAAATTATTTGAGGTGCGAGGGAAACTGCCTGCTGAGGTTGCATGCCCAGACACTGGTCAAGTTATTGATACTTCTTTAGGCACTATTCCAAAAAGGTCTACTTTTATCTGCCAAGAAAGTACATGTGGTCGTCAGCAGGATGTATTGGACAGCATTAAATCCACGAAAACTACTGGGCCAATGGCAGCTTACGCGCTGCAATGCTTTTCTCCAAAAAGAAAAGAACAAGGGGCGCCATACAAAGGCCGTTATTTTTCAGCCCTAACAGAAAAGGATGTCAAGAGGAAAAATCAGGCCGTTACTGAATGGGAAGTTAGAAAAGTTAATGATCTAAACGGGTATTGGCCATCTTCTGAGGTTCCATTTGGTTTTATGACGGGGATGGCCAATGGTGATATTAGAACCGGACATGGTTTTAGTTCTTGGGATAAAATGTTCAACCCCTTGCAGTTACTAGTAAATTCACTGCTTCTCAAGTCGATTGATCAAGCATATGGTTTTTCAGATACAGCCAAAGAGATATTGTTGGGTTGTTTTCAGCAATATATACGCAATCAGAATATGTTTTGTTTTTGGGATATTGGTTATGACAAGCTAGTCCCAATGATGAGTAATAATAATTACCACCCTAAATCTAATGTTGTGGAAAATTGTGTGTTTGCCAATTTAGGCCGTGGTAACTGGGCTTCCTGTCGAGCAAATACTTTTAAAGGCCTGGAGTGGTGTAAAACTCCGTGGGAGACAGTTTCTAATGAAATGTTGGCAGAAATGTCCCCTGAGCTGGCAAAGGTTGTTAGTGGTAAAAGCTCAAAAACACTGCCTAATGACCCGGTCCTACCTGGCACTTTAGTTACTAACGGTTCCTCTACAGAACTAAGTCAATATGCAGATCAATCTTATGATTTAGTCATTACCGATCCGCCTTTTGGTGGCCTATTGCACTACGCCGAATTGGCTGATTTCTTCTATGTTTGGCTGCGATTACTACTGAAAGACAAGTATCCCGAAGTTTATGCAGGTGAATATACGCCCAAGACCTTGGAAGCGGTTTCTAATAAAGCACGTCATCCAGATGATCCTGATGCGTTTTATAAGCGGTTACTTACAGAGTGCTGGCGAGAAGCAAATCGCCTATTGAAACCGGGCGGCATACTCTCCTTTACATTCCACCATAGTGAAGACGAACCTTGGGTTGATGTATTAGAAAGCTTGTTCGATGCGGGTTATTACCTCGAAGCCACTTATCCTATTCGTAGTGATGAAACTAAGGGTAAGGGTGAGTTTGGTTCAAAGACTATCGAATATGACATTATCCATGTTTGCCGCAAACGCACTGAAGAGCCTTCAAAAATCAGCTGGGCAAGGCTGCGTAGAAAGATTTTGGCGGATGTTCGTCAATTGCAGGGTTTGTTAGAACATCACCAAGCTGAAGGTTTACCGGTTGCGGATACCCAAGTAATTAAGCGTGGTAAGGCGTTAGAGTATTTTTCACGTCATTATGGGCAGGTATACGTGGAAGAGGGGCGTGAATTTACTGTAAGTGAAGCCCTAGTAGGCATTAACCAAATATTAGACGATCAATCAGAATCAGAATCCGGCGGAACTCCAGTAGTCTGCGAACCGAATACTCGTCAGTTTTTGCGGATCTTTGCGCGACAAACATCGGTTGATCGTGACCAAATGCAAAAATTCTTACGCGGTAGTGGTATAGCACCATCAACCTTTGTTGCCCTAGGGTGGGCGACTGAAACGACTCGGCCTAAGGCTTTCCACTGGCGCTCGCCAATGGAGCTCGCACAGGAGCGTATGACCAGCAATAGAAATGCTAGTCGTGATTTTGATCAAGCAATGCTTTTAGTCGGAGCTTGCTATTCAGAGAGCGGCATCAATACCAATAAGATTCTAAATGATGACTTTAAGCCTCATCCAGCCTTAGGTCATTTACTGGATTGGTTGGTTCACAATGGTGCTGACAGCGCTATGCGTAATGCCTGTATTACGGCTCGTCAGCTTTATAACCGCTGGGAAGCAGATCACCCAGCAGTAGTGCAGCAACAGATTTCGTTATTCGATATGGAAGATGAATTATGAGTGGTGTACTGACAGACGACAAATGGAAGCGACGTGGTATCTCAGTTCTCTGGTGTGGCAATACTTTGGCTGAGCTTAATGCCGCCAGCCAAGTAGTTAGTCTGCGCCAGTTCATAGCTTTTTATGAGGCAGGCTGGCCGGATGATATGCCCTTGGTCAACGATGACGGTTTGTATGTAGCGGGTTTGGATGTTGCTGTAGATGCTCTATCACCTGATGATGCACTGGAATGGTTAGAGTCAGATATCTACGAAATGATTTACGATTTTCAGAACCATGCTGATGCGGCGCTTGTCTTTTGGATGCCTGATCAGGGCCGCTGGAAAGAGGACGTCACTACAAGCAACTACCATTGGTGCCTAGCGGGCAAATACGATGCTCAAGTCTTCCCTTTGGGGCAATGTATTTGGAATGGCGCTCAAAAAGATGTTCGCAGAATTGAGTCTAGCCTTGATGGTAAGAAAAATAATGAATGGCTGGGTCTATACCTGGAGCGGATCAGCTAGCAGGAGTGAGCATGAATTTTCAACCCGGTGAACGCGTTAGTCATCATGAATTTGGGCAAGGTGTTGTCATCTCATCTGCGGGTGGTTACGCCCGAGTGTTTTTCCCTCAGGGTGAGCGGCAGGTACCATTTAATAGTTTGGTGGAGGCGCTTAGTCATAACGAGCGTGTCGTTGCCAATATAGGTGACCAAGCAGATAACGGAACCAAGGCATGGTTGTCTTGGAAAGCGCACGAACTACCATTACAAGATTCCGCGAGTTCTTTAACTTCTGCCAAAATCGATTTGCTGCCTCACCAAGTCGTTCTAACTCATCGTATTGCCTGTGCAAGCCCCCGACGCTTTTTGATAGCAGATGAGGTTGGCCTAGGTAAAACCATCGAAACTGCCTTGGTACTCAGGGAACTGGCTAGTAGGGGCGAATTAAATCGAGCATTGATGGTGGTACCCGCTGGCTTGGTGAATAACTGGCACCGTGAATTGAATGAAGTGTTCAATTTGAACTTTGAAGTCTTTGGGCGCGAAGGTGACGTTAGTGACCGGCGCAGTAATGCCTTTGCGAAACATAATCTGCTTATAGCAAGTATCGATACTCTAAAGCGGCCCGCAAGAATTAAGAAAATCCTTGATGCTCCCCGCTGGGATTTGATTGTCTTCGATGAAGCCCAACATTGCACAGCATCCAAACAAGGTGGGAAAACACGCAAAACACAAAACTATAAATTAGCTGAGGCATTGCGTGACCATAGTCGCGACATGCTTTTACTTTCTGCGACACCCCACCAAGGTGATCATTTCCGGTTTTGGAAGTTAGTTGACCTGTTAGACCCGACGCTGTTTTCTAGTGAGACAGAAATGGTGGAAGAAAGACATCGACTGAACCCTGTTATATTCCGGCGCACTAAAGCCGATGCCTGTAAAGCCGATGGCTCTACCTTATTTGCTCGACGCTGGGTGCATACCGAAGCATTTTCTATGTCGGAAAGAGAACGAGATTTCTATCAAGCATTGAATGAGTACTTACGTGATGGATTTGCCTTGGCCAAGAAACAAGGTGGTAAAGGAGCGGCGCTAGGTTTTGTAATGACTATTTTCCAAAAAATAGCAGCCTCAAGCTTCGCCGCTGTTAATCGTACCCTTAGGCGCCGGCTGCTCGCACTCACTGTTCACGAAGGGCTAATGCACGATGATAATCTTGATATCGATGCCAGAGACTATGCCTTTAACGAAGCTAAAGAACAGATTCGAGTTGAGTTTGGTCTTGGGTCTGATCGGCTTGCTGATGTAGAAATTGATCGAATCCTGAATGATATTAAACGGCGACTTCTTAAGAAGTTAAATGAAGAGCAGTTAGCAGCTGCGTCCGACACCTTTACGGATGAATTAGAAACAGCAGCCGCCGAAGATGCAGCGATGGACGCCGTTGCTTATGCTTTGCCCGAAGAGCGTTTCCGAATTAAAGAGTTATTGGGCCTATTCCCCGCTGCGCGAGAAACCAAAGTCGAAAAGCTGATAGGTGCTTTAGGCGTCCTCTGGGAAGAAAACCCTAAAGAGCGCATCGTCATATTTGCGACTTACCTAGGCACAGTCGAAATGCTGGGCGAGCAGATTGATAAGGTTTATCCAGGGCAAGGTGTCGTGGTTCTTAAAGGTGGAGATCACGGAACGAAGCTTGCGGCAGAACGCCGCTTCAAACAACCAAATGGCCCAAGAGTCATGATTTGCACAGCAGCGGGTCGAGAAGGTATCAACCTTCAGCATGCTCGTGTGTTATTTAACTTTGATTTGCCGTGGAACCCAATGGATATGGAGCAACGTATCGGACGAATTCATCGTTATGGTCAAACCGATACAGCTCAGGTCTATAACTTGGTTCTAGGTGACACCATCGAAGGCCGTATTTTCCTTCTTCTTGATGAAAAGCTGGATGAGATCGCTAAGGCGCTGGGTAAAGTAGATGAGAAGGGCCAGGTAGAAGAAGATCTTCGGTCCCAAATACTGGGGCAATTGTCAGAGCAGGTAAATTACCAGCAGCTCTATTCACAAGCATTACAAGACCCGGAACTGAAGCGTACTAGACTGGAACTGGAAGCGGCCATGGATAATGCCCGGCACGCTAAAGATGCTGTGCTGGATTTGTTTCAGGATTTAGATGGCTTTAGTTTAGATGAGTATACGCCGTTGTCAGACACTGATGAATCAATTGATGATCTCGTAAAGTTTATGCAGAAGTCTTTTCCTTACGAGGGTGAAACGATAGAAATACGAGGCAGCAAACAATTCGCTTTGGTAAAAGATGGTTCTGAGCAAATGCTTTTCACGACAGATCGTGAAGAGGCGACTAATTCAGAAAAGTTGCATTTAATTGGTTTAGATCACCCAGTTATTTCAGAACAGCTGGATAAATATAGGAATATTGATCCGGAGTCTTTGGGCTTCTACTCCAGTGAACTGAATTCAGGAGAATCTATTTCTATTTGGGAGGTCCGAGCTGAAAATGATAAAGGGCACTCAGTACATTCAGTAATGAAACTAGCTGTAGATGCACAGAGCAATCGCCTACCTAATTTAGAAAAGCAAATAGATATTATTTTTAGTAAGGAGACTAGTTTAGGGAATACCAAAATAGATTTGCATGAAATAGAAACAGTGCTTGAGCGCGAACTGCATCATCGAAATATCGTGAAACCTGAGCAGGCCTATTCGGCTAAATTAATTGGATTGGCTTGTGGGTAACATTCATGATTATTCGTATGCCGATAGTAATGACCTATGGCTAAATTTTTTCGAATCTAGAGACTGTATTTAGTTCCATAATTATTTTTTCTTTTCTGTTGTTATGGGGCGCCTAGCAAAACGATTTTAGTAAACGACAATGTCTAGATTAGGGCTAACTAGCAAGAAGACAGTGGCCAACCTAAGAGAGCATTTTAAGTTATTTTTGACCAGAACGAATAGGAATAACGTTACCACTCTCACGCATTTCATCAAGATAATCAGCCCACCACTGCATCATTTTCTTACGCTCATCAAGATAACGAGCATGATGTGTGTAGGCTGCCCTGACGCCATTCCTTTCCATATGAGAGAGCTGTCGTTCAATAGCATCTGGGTTGTAGCCTGTTTCATTCAGGATCGAGGATGCGGTTGCTCTAAAGCCGTGAGGAGTGACTTTACTTTTCCCTTTGGTGTTACCGTCGTAACCGAGCTTAAAAATAGCTCGTCTCATGGTGTTATCAGACATACAATCGAACCGTGAACGCTCGGAAGGGAATACCAAGTCATAGTGGGCACTAATAGGCTTTAATTGATTAATAATACCTATGGCTTGGTTTGATAACGGCACGATATGATCGGTGCCCATTTTCATTCGTTCACCAGGGATGCGCCAAAGCTTTTCTTCTAGGTTGAACTCGTTCCACGTAGCTCCTCGTAGTTCACCGGGGCGAACAAAGGTAAGAACGAGTAGCTCTATGGCTAGCTTAGTCATTAAACGACCTTTCTTTTCGTAAGTTTGTAAGTCTTTTAGAAATTGGGGCATTTCTTCACGGGGTAGGGAGGCTCTATGAGTGGTTTTTTTAGGCTTTACAATGTTGCTTAATTCGCTAGCAGGGTTATGGCTTAAACGGCCAGTTTGAACGGCTAAACGGAAAACTCGGCTTATGTCTCGTGATACACGCTTCGCGACATCGAGAGCATTTCTATTTTCTACACCTCTAACAATAAGAATAACATCTTGAGGTGAAATATCTGATATGGGGCGATGTCCGATGATTGAAAAGCTATTATCCTTTAATCGTTTCCATACTCGATTTGCATGATCTGTGCTCCAGCTGCCTTTTTGATGGTTCCACCATTCCTCTGCCATAAGTGCAAAAGTTAATTCGCCAACTTTATGTGTATTACGTTTTTCATCCTGCTTTTTTTGAGCGGGGTCAACGCCGTTAGCAATGTTGTTCTTGGCCTCTATTCTGGCTGCTCTTGCATTCGCCAAACTTATCTCTGGGTAAATGCCTATCGCCAGTGTTTTTTGTTTTCCGCCAAAGCGGTAGTTATAGCGCCAGCACTTAGTACCAGTTCGTTTAACTAATAAGCGCAAGCTACCACCGTCATCCAGCCAGTAGTCTTTATCTTTAGCCACGGCCTTTTTGATTTCCAGATTAGAAAGCTTTTCAGTGAGGTATTTTTTGGTTGTCATCGTAAATTCTAGCCAAATGCTGGTATCGATATGAATTGAACCAGAATACCAGCAATAGTACCAGCATTTATTTGTAGATCGTGTTAGACAGTGATGGACTTCTTTGGACTGAAAAGGCTGTGAATGCTAGGAAATATAAGGCTTTGTGGACGATGGGGGAGTGTAGTGGATTCTAAAATGGTGCCCGGGGCCGGACTTGAACCGGCACGATATTGCTATCGGGAGATTTTAAGTCTCCTGTGTCTACCAATTCCACCACCCGGGCAAACGAGAAGTTTTTTATAGTAGGCTTGGTTTACCTACTTCTAGCTTAAAGCTGCTAGAGTCTTTGGAGGCGCGGGTCGGAATCGAACCGGCGTACACGGAGTTGCAGTCCGCTGCATGACCACTCTGCCACCGCGCCTAATATCCATCGGCTAAGTGAAGCATCACTGCCTCTCTTGTTCCACCAAAAGAGCGGCGCATTCTATACCAACATATGGGATATGCCTAGTACTTTTTATGAATTTATTCATAGATTTAGCGTAATAATGCGTATCTTTGTCATACTTGATTGTATGGTAGTCAGGTGGATGAATTATTGAGCGATAAAGGCTGCCTTACTAAACCAATGAGTGGTTTGGTAATATGTGTGTCAGTCTGATGTGTGAAGGTCGCGTAAATGCTTAGACGTCAATGTTCGCGACCTAATGCAAACGAAAAAGCGCTTAGACGATTTCTACGTTTTCAGCTTGAGGGCCTTTTTGTCCAGTACCTTCGGTAAAGGTGACTGCCTGGCCATCTTTTAGTGTGCGAAAGCCTTCTGCAGCAATGTTACTGAAATGAACAAATAAATCTGAGCCGTTATCACGTGAAATAAAGCCGTAACCTTTGCTTTCGTTGAACCATTTGACGGTTCCATTGAGTTTTTCTGACATGGTATAACCTATTAAAAAGTATCACTGAAAAATGTGGATGGTTTTATCTGAAATACAATGCGTTATTCAATAGGTATTCGCTTGTATTTTTCAAAACCATGCTCAGTCTAGTGCGAGAAAAACCCAATTTCAATAGTTAAGGGATATTTGTAAGATTTTTTTAGTGTATGTGATTCGTAGAGTTTTTAGGTCGATTGTAATGGTGATAATGATATATGTTTTATCATTTAGTGAATCAGGGATGCCCTTGGTTATACGTATGTTTAATGTGATAATGTGTGAACGATGGCTGGATGCTAAAAAAGCTATTTTTGTTGAGCCAGTGAGGAGAAAATATGAAAAGCATGAATTGTTTAGCATTTAAGGTAGTGGTTGTTTTATTGTGTGTATCACTATGGTTTTTATATCAAGGTCATACAGAGAATCAACGCTTGCAGGCAGAGAATGAGCAATTAGTATTGGCGTTGGCCGAGGCTAAGCAGTCTTTAGAGAGCTTGGTAGCTGAAAACGAAGTGCTAGAGAAAAAAAGCGTAGAAGGTTTATTGCGTGAGACCAATAAAGTGGTTGTTTCGGGGTGGGAAACATTACTTAACACTGTAGAGCAAGAATTAAATAAAGCACGAGAAATGATACAGCAAAAAAAACAATCATCAGAGGGTGAGACTGTAAAACCGCAAAATAAAGAGGAAGACGCGCCTGTCATTATTCAGGGCGAACGTACATAGTCGTTTAAATAATTTTTTACATATATATTTCAAGGAATTTTTATGAAAGCAATAAAGATAATTATCGGTTTAGTGGTGTTGGTGGCATTAGTGATTGCTGGTGGTGCTTATTATGCGCTAAATAATGTTAATGGTTTTGTAGAAAAAATCATTGAAGAAACAGGCTCAGATATCACTAAAACGCGTGTTGATGTCGGCAGTGTTGATATTAAGGTTTTAGAAGGTAAAGGCGCGATATACAATTTGTCGATAGCCAATCCTAAAGGCTACTCATCTAGCCCTCTTTTTGCTGCTAAATCTATTGCTTTGGCGCTGAATATAGAGTCACTCACAAAACCAGTGAAAGTGATTGATAGTATCAGTATTGGTGAGATTAGTTTGTTGGCTGAGCAAAAAAATGTAAAAGATACGAATGTACAGGCATTGTTAGATAATATGCAGTCTGCAAGTGGCGCAAAAAAAGAAACAGCGTCTAGTGATTCTGCTAGTGATGTGCGGATAGCGATTAAAAAAATTACGTTTGCTGCAACAGTTATTGATTTGCAAACCGAGAAGCTAGGCGGTAAAAAAATTACATTACCTGCATTTAGCTTACGCAATATTGGCGATGCTAAAACAGGGGTAACACCAGAAGAAGCGGGTGAGCAAATTACTCAACAATTAATGGCTAAAGTAAAAGCTGCTGTTAAAAAAGAATTGAGTGCTTTATTGAAAGATGAAGTAAAAACAAAAGCGAAAGAAAAAATAAAAGAAAAGCTTAAAGAGAACTTGTCGACAGATAAATTAAAGTCGTTATTTAAGTAGTGTATGACGTAGTATTTGAGCATGATGATTTTTTGGTGCTATCAAAGCATCAAGGGGTCTGTGTGCATTGCGAGCCTGGGCAAGTAGGGTTAATTGCTCAGCTTAAGCAAGACTTACAATATGAAACTTTACTACCTGTGCATCGCCTCGATAAGGTAACGTCGGGGTTATTGATGTGCGCAAAAAATCATGATGCGGCAAGTACATTGTCTCAGTTGTTTCAACAGCGCCAGATAGAGAAGTATTATTTGGCGATGAGTGATCAAAAACCGAAAAAAAAGCAGGGTCTCATTCAAGGTGATATGGAAAAATCACGGCGAGGTAGCTGGAAATTGTGTCACTCTACAGTGAATCCTGCAATAACGCAGTTTTTTAGTTATGGTTTGGGTAGTGGCCAACGTTTGTTTGTATTAAAGCCTAAAACAGGCAAAACACATCAAATTCGGGTAGCGCTAAAAAGTATTGGCGCTCCCATTTTTGGGGATCGGCTATATGGTCATCCATATGCGTTGGCGCTTGGTATTTATTTGCATGCTTATGCATTGAAGTTTATGTATCAGCAAAAAGAGTACGTGTTTGTTGATGAGCCAAAGGGTTGGAAGGAGAGCTCGTTAAGAGAAGGTTTTGCCGAATCATTAACCCAAGGTATTGCGCAATGTGATCAAAAGCCATGGCTGTTGCCATGGCCTACAATATAATGCGTTTATGCGTATGTGCATAAATAGGCAGTGTCGCCGCTTGTTTTTACTGTAAATACCGTATTGGCAGGTACTTCAAACGATTGCCCAGCAGTATAATCAACCCATTCGCTTGTGTTTGGGTGTTGTACGGTAAGCGTACCGCTAACCACAGTCATGGTTTCGTGTTTGCTGGTATCAAAGGCATATTCGCCGGGGCTAATAACGCCAACAGTGGCAGGTAGTGCTTCACCTTTAAAGCCGATGGACTTTACTTTGTCATCAAAATAGCTGTTTACGGTTAACATAATATTTCCTCATTTATTTTGCGCGCGATTATACGTAGATAGTGAAAAATTACTATATTTGTCAGTATCAAAATAGCTTGCAGTTAATTTTTTTGGAAATGTATGATGCGTGATAATCACTTAATTGAGCCAATAAAGAGTGTTTTAGAGGCGGCCTCTCAGACGATTTCTGAATATGAATTGATTCAATGCCTACAATCGCAAGGTTGGCTAGAGTCTATGGATTCGAGAGATTCGTTATCGTTATATAGTGTGCATTTTTTGGTATATAACGCGTTGTATCAGATAAGCGAAGATTGTCGTTGTTCTCAAAATAGTCGGCATTTACATATTTCTGCATTGGCTATTGGGTGGGTAGCGTGTCGGCAGGCTCCCTCTAATGGGCAAGATGTAAAAATATTAGCCGAAGACAATCATGCAGAAATGGAAAAGTTAGCAGCTTATTATCTTGATTGGGCAAATTTGGATGCAGCAACAACAGACTCGGTTGATGCTTTGTTGAATGGTTTTTGGCAGCAATATGTGGCAGATGAAGATTACACTCAAGCCTTGGCGGCTTTAAATATGAGTGCTTCAAATAGCTTTGCAGAGATAAAAAAGAGTTACCGTCGATTAGCTATGGTTCATCACCCTGATAAAGGTGGGGATGAATCACGCTTTCATAAAATACAGTGGGCATTTTCATTGGTGCAGCGCCGAATGCATGGCTAGCGGTGCTTGTTGCGCTTTATTTCCCTTAATCTAGAAGCGGTCAGTGCGTCTGGTGTGTCTATAGGTGTCTAATATTCCTCGTAAAATCGCTGTGTTCAGGTAGAATACGCCCTTTTATTGCATTGGTATTATTTAGTTACTTATGAGTATTTCGACACTGGACACCCTAAAAACGATATTATCTGAACGCATTATGTTGTTAGACGGTGCTATGGGTACAATGATTCAACGGCATACCCTAGGCGAAGACGATTTTCGTCAAGGGCATTTTGACGATCATCCATCTCCCCTTAAGGGCGATAACGATTTGTTGGCGATTACGCGCCCAGAGATTATTCAATCTATTCATGAAGCTTATTTTGAAGTCGGTGCCGATTTTGCGACAACAAATTCATTTAATGCCACAACTATTGCGCAAGCCGATTATTCAATGGAAGCGCATGTATACGATATTAATTACCAGTCAGCGCAATGCGCTCGACGAGCTGCCGATATTTGGACAGCAAAAACACCCGATAAGCCTCGCTTTGTTGTGGGTGCTTTAGGTCCTACGAACCGTACGGCATCATTATCGCCCGATGTGAATGACCCTGGTAAACGTTTAGTGACGTTTGATGAATTGCGAGAAGCTTATCTGCAAGCAGCGAATGCCCTGTTAGAAGGTGGCGCGGATATTCTGATGATTGAGACCGTATTTGATACGCTCAATGCAAAAGCGGGTCTTTACGCAATGGCAGAGATACGCGAAAAATGGGGCGATATTCCTGTTATGGTTTCGGGCACTATTACGGATGCTAGTGGCCGTACGTTATCGGGTCAAACAGCCGAAGCATTTTGGATTTCTATGATGCACGGTGAATTATTGAGTGTAGGGTTAAATTGTGCACTAGGCGCCAATGAGATGCTGCCTTACGTTAAGCGCTTAGATGCTATATCCAGCGCTTATGTGTCGGCGCATCCCAATGCAGGTTTACCGAATGAATTTGGTGAATATGATGAAACACCCGAACAAATGGCAGAGCAGGTTGAGTTATTTGTTAAAGGTGGGCATGTCAATATTTTAGGGGGCTGCTGTGGTACAACACCCGAGCATATTGCCGCGCTTGCTGAATTAGCCAGCCAACATGCGCCTCGCGCAATAAAGCAGTAATTACGATCAATCATTAAGATAAAGAATTGAACATGAGTCAAAACATGCCAGATATGGTGCTGAGTGGTCTTGAACCCTTGGTGGTGAATAAAACGACAGGATTCGTGAATGTTGGTGAGCGTGCTAACGTGACCGGCTCGCGTAAATTTGCGCGCCTTATTCAAGAAGAAGATTATGATGCGGCAATTGAAATTGCGCGTGTGCAAGTAGAGGACGGTGCGCAAATTATTGATGTCAACATGGATGATGCCATGTTGGATGGTGTGGCAGCAATGCGCCGTTATTTGAATTTATTGGCTGCGGAACCCGATATTTGTCGTGTGCCGTTTATGATCGATTCATCAAAGTTTGAAATTATCGAAGCTGGCCTACAGTGTGTACAGGGTAAGGCCATTGTTAACTCTATTTCAATGAAAGAAGGCAAAGACGAATTTATTCGTTATGCCAATATTGTTAAACGCTATGGTGCTGCCGTGGTTGTGATGGCCTTTGATGAACTAGGGCAAGCAGACACGTATCAGCGTCGTATTGATATTTGTAAAGAGTCTTACGATATATTGGTGAATGAAGTTGGTTTTCGTCCAGAAGATATCGTGTTCGACCCTAATATTTTCCCTATTGCTACAGGTATTAGTGATCACGATAACTATGCCGTTGATTTTTTTGCTGCGACTAAATGGATTAAAGAAAATTTACCGGGTGCTAAAGTATCAGGCGGTTTATCGAATGTATCGTTTTCGTTTCGTGGTAACGATACCGTACGTGAAGCGATGCATTCAGTGTTTCTTTATCATGCGATTAAAGATGGTATGGATATGGCCATCGTTAATGCAGGCATGTTAACGGTATATGATGATATTCCTAAAGATCTGTTAGAAGCCGTTGAAGACGTCGTATTGAATCGTCGAGAAGATGCGGGCGAACGGTTGGTAGATTTTGCTGAACAAGTAAAAGGTCAATCTGCCAATGTTAAAGAAAGTGATAAGTTAAAGTGGCGTGAAAACCCATTACAAGAAAGAATTACTCATGCTTTGGTAAAAGGTATTGCTGAGTTTATTGAAGAGGATGTAGAAGAAACGCGCCAGCAAGCGGATAAACCTTTGCACGTTATTGAAGGGCCGTTAATGGTCGGAATGAACGTAGTTGGTGACTTGTTTGGTGCAGGTAAAATGTTTTTGCCGCAAGTGGTGAAAAGCGCACGGGTGATGAAAAAAGCCGTAGCTTATCTTTTACCTTATATCGAAGAAGAAAAACGTTTGTCGGGTGATGAAACCAAAAATAACGGCAAAATTATTATGGCTACTGTAAAAGGGGATGTGCACGATATAGGCAAAAATATTGTTGGTGTTGTGCTGTCTTGTAATAATTATGAAGTGATTGACCTTGGTGTGATGGTGCCACCAGAAAAAATCCTTGATGCTGCTGTTGAGCACGATGTAGACATTATAGGTTTGTCGGGTCTGATTACCCCATCGCTAGATGAAATGGTCACCGTTGCCGAAATGATGGAAGAGCGGGGTATGACAATGCCGCTACTGATTGGCGGTGCGACCACATCTAAAGTGCATACAGCTGTTAAGATTGAGCCAAAATATAGTGGTGTTACCTGCCATGTGTTGGATGCCTCAAAGTCGGTGCCCGTGGCGAGTGGTTTACTGAGTGAAGATAAAGAGCAGGCCATTGCAAAAATTAAAGAAGACAACGAAAAAGTACGTATTCAAAATGCTAATCGTCGATCTAAAAAGGTGTTTGCACCATTAGAAAAAACTCGTAGCCATGCAGCGGTTATTGATTGGCAGAACTATGTACCTACTGTGCCACAAACGCTAGGCAAGCAGGTATTTCTTAATTGGTCATTAGCTGAAGTAGCAGAACGATTTGACTGGACGCCCTTTTTTAAAACATGGGAGTTGCATGGTAAATATCCCGACATTTTAACCGATGAAGTGGTTGGCGAAGAAGCCACGAAATTATTTGCTGATGCAACAAGCAAACTGCAAGAAATTATTGAAAAAGATTTGTTGCAGTGTCATTCGGTCATTGGGTTATTTCCAGCCAATGGCATTGATAATGACCAGACTGAGATTTATCAAGATGATACGCGTACAGGCGTGATTGCTACGTTGAATCATTTACGACAGCAGGTCGATCGTCCTATTGATCGTCCTTATCGTTCATTAGCTGATTTTGTTGCCCCTAAAGAATCTGGTGTTAGTGATTATATGGGTGCATTTGCTGTGGGTTGTTACGGTGCAGAAGCATTGGCAAAGCAATATGAAGAAGAATTAGATGACTATAATGCCATTATGATTAAAGCTATTGCCGATCGTTTTGCAGAAGCAATGGCTGAGTTGATGCACGAAAAAGTGCGTAAACAATACTGGGGTTATGCGTCGAACGAGCAGTTAGACAATGAGGCGTTAATTAAGGAATCTTACAGCGGTATTCGTCCTGCACCAGGTTATCCTGCGTGCCCAGAGCATAGTGAAAAAGCGACCTTATGGGAATTGTTAGACGTTGAAAATAGCATAGGAAGCCAGCTAACGGATAGTTACGCTATGTATCCTGCATCGTCTGTGAGTGGTTGGTATTTTGCTCAGCCAGAAGCGCGCTACTTTGGTTTGGGTCAAATTGCTAAAGATCAGGTTAGAAATTACGCTGAACGCAAAGGTTGGGATATAGATACCGCTGAGCGTTGGCTAAGACCTTCATTAGGTTATTGATTTATATTCAGGGGGTATTCCTCATACCCCTTAAAAATCCTCAAGACTTTCGGTGCTGCCGAAGACTTGTTGCGGGTAGTATCTATCCGCTTGAATAACACTGGCAGATAGCTGCTTATCTAATAGCGCATCTACGTCATTCAGTATCCTCGGCAGTATTTTCATTTGTTCTTTCTTTGTAATCGCGGCATTAATGGTATTGCCCCAAATAACAATGTGGCGTGTTTTGATAAGGTGAAAGCGCTTATCTTTTGCCCACTCGGGAGCAATGCGATTACCAATATCGGTCATCAATTGTTTGGCGAGTGGTTTGTCTGCTTCGTTTTCAAGACTATCAACTAGTTCTTGAGTCGCTCTTACCCATCCTCGTCTATACAGTTCCCACCCAAAATAAAATCGATGCACCCAAGTTAAGTAATCTTCCTCAGCGAGTGCTTCTTGGTGTGCAATATCTTGATTGTAGTAATTAACAAATGTGTCTCTAGTGGGAATGTTTGTTGGCCATTGCTCTTTATTAGGTGCAGTAGAGCATGATGTGATGGTAAGTATGATTAAAGTATAAATTAACGAATGTAGAGCGGTCATAAGTGTATTGAGTAAACGTTAGTATATAAGTAAGCGGTTGTTAGTGTGCTAGATAAGAGTGACAGAAAGGTGACAATAGGTGTGACGATACACATTGCCGATCTTTATTTTTAGCCTAGCGCAATACGATGATTTTAAAACCTTGATCCTTAATAAAAGTGTCATTATACGTGAATAATTGCAATTGCTCCTTGGGAAAATGAATAAATTCATTCACAACAAATATGGCCATGCCATTGTATTTTAGATGCTGCTTGGTTTGCTCTAAAAATTTTTGAGTTAATGTTTTGTCGTGAGCAAACCCTTGGTGGAACGGCGGGTTACATAAAATGAGATCGAAGGTTTGTGCAATATGTGTGGCGCAGTCATCGGCAACAACGTGAACCTGTTGGGTTGTTAATAAGGCGTTTTTTTCGGCGCAGGCAATGGCTGTAGCATTGTTATCCGTCGCTGTAATTTGGGTGTTAGATAATGTTTCTTTATCTAAATAATTAGGCAAGTTAGCAAATATCCAGCCGTAGCCGCAGCCCAAGTCTAAGATGGTACTGATTTTGTGCTGATATTGTTTGATGATCTTGGGTAATGTTTGTAGTAACAGCTCGGTACCTTTATCGATTTTGTTCCAGCCAAATACCCCAGGTTTGCTATATAGCTGTTTATGTTGGGGGTGATCTGTAAATGGCTGCTGAAATACGGTGTATTCTTTATCGTCCAGTGGTGTGTGGTTGTCAAAGTGACTGAGGCTGGCACAGTAGTGCGATCCTAGCTTTTTTAGTTTTCCTTTACAGCCGATATGTTTGCTGATGTTGTCAACATAGCTTTTAATACCTTCTTGTTTTTGTCCACTAATAATCAGCGTGCCGTTATGGCATAAGCGCTGAGTGGCTTGATTGATGAGATAGTGGGTTAATGGCTTTTCTTTTGAAATGCGATACACAATACATTCTGGTGTAAATGCCAATTCCTTAAAAGTAAAATCATTGTATTCGGCGCTTATGTTTTTCTCACGCGCGAGTTGGTAAATGTCATATCGGTTAGTAGCAATGTGTAGCAGCTGGCTATTGTGGGGGGCTAGAGTATGCAATGTATCTAGCGCATTTTCATCTGCCAGCCACAGTGTGGGCACTGTGGGGTTTTGTAAATAGGGTAGTAATGTTGAAAAAGAAGTATCCATTATGTGTTTACCTCTTGTTCTAATAATATTTCGTCTGCACGTAGGTGTCGGTATTCACCTGCTGAGAGCGAGCTATCTAAGCGAATATGGCCGATCTGTTGGCGATGTAAGCCTTCTACATGGTTGCCTACGGCGGCTAACATGCGTTTTATTTGATGATATTTACCTTCTTGAATACTTAATTCAATCGTATGCGAATCAAGAGGAAGCACATGGGCTGGCCGTGTGGGGCGTGTTTCGTTGCGGAGTGTAATACCATCGGTTAATTGTTTAGTGGCGTTATCGTTCAATGGTGTGGCGAGTGTGACTCTGTATGTTTTAAAGCAGGATGTTTTGGGGCTGGTAATGCGGTGGCTCCATTGTCCATCATCGGTAATTAATACAAGGCCTGTGGTGTCTTTATCTAATCGGCCTGCAATGTGTAGTTTTTCTTTGTTAGGCTCGTTAATAAGATCGATAACCGTAGGGTGTTCACTGTCTTCTGTGGCACATACCGTACCTTTAGGTTTGTGTAGCATAAAATAGCGTGGTGCAGGTGCCGTTAGAATAATGCCTTGTAAGGTAATGTTGTCGTTATTTTCGTTAATGTGTATTGCTGGATTTAACGCGACTACGCCATTGATTTCAATGGCGTGTTGTTTGAGTAAGCGTTTGACTTCGGTGCGAGAATAATCGGTGACAGAAGCAATATATTTATCAAGGCGCATAGCGTGATGTTCGGCGATGGATTTACTCGTTAATCTTCTTTTCGCCAGAATCGACTGATTGATAAATCAGTGTATTGATGGTCATAGGGCCAACACCGCCAGGAACGGGCGTATAAGCCGCTACACGATCGATTAGAGGGGTAAGCTCGATATCACCTACGCCACCAGGGTGATAGCCAGCATCGACGACAATGGCGCCATCTTTGATCCATTCCGCTTTGATGAATTCGGGTTTACCGACAGCGCCAACCACAATATCGGCTTGTTTGATGTGTTCGCTGAGGTTTTGTGTGCGTGAGTGACAAATGGTGACGGTGGCGTTGGCGCCTAGCATCATCATAGCCATAGGTTTGCCCAAGATAGGGCTGCGACCTACAACAACGGCATGTTTTCCAGCTAGAGGAATGTCGTAAGCTTCTAGCAAGCGCATAATGCCTTTAGGGGTTGCACACCCATAAGCATCTTCGCCCATGCTCATACGGCCAAAACCTAAGCAGGTAACACCATCTACATCTTTGCTGAGATCAATAGCATCAAAGCAGGCGCGTTCATCAATTTGAGAGGGTACAGGGTGCTGAAGCAAAATGCCGTGCACGTCTGGATTGTTGTTGAGATCATGAATGGTTGAAAGCAGTTCTTCTGTGGTGGTGCTCTCGTCTAATTCTACTTTCAGTGAATCCATGCCTATGCGTTGGCAAGCATT
The DNA here is from genome assembly GCA_965225895.1 of Candidatus Endobugula sp. Lineage (GTDB taxonomy): Bacteria > Pseudomonadota > Gammaproteobacteria > Pseudomonadales > Cellvibrionaceae > Endobugula. The sequence goes on along the minus strand of CBDDBR010000011.1, from coordinate 1,359,431 downwards.
GCCTTTCATGTTCACATAGGTTGCCGAGGCGGGATCACTACCTACAAGAATAGTCGCTAAAATAGGTGTGCGGCCACTGTGTGCTTTTAAGGTGCTAACTCTCTCGCTAAGTTCTGCTTCGGTTTTTTTGGCAATGAGTTTGCCGTCTAGAAGGAGTGCGCTCATGATTGGTTGTCCTGAAAGTAAAAAAGGTTATTTTCCCATAGCTGCTCTCATAAGGCCAAGGTTGAAATCCTTAAAACGCTAAATGTCTGATTTAAGTATAACTTTTTTCATAAACTGTTAATTTATCGTTGACGCAAAGGAAGGTCATGGGTATCATGCGCAGCTCCTGAAACATGGCCGTTTGTAGTCAGTTCAGACTTGCTTGATTCGTCAGCATTTATCGGAGTGTAGCGCAGCTTGGTAGCGCATCTGGTTTGGGACCAGAGGGTCGGGGGTTCGAATCCCTCCACTCCGACCAATTTTTCACTATAGAACATCTATGATGTTTTTCTTTAGTGGTAAGATGAAGGTCGACAGGAGCTGGTTGTTAATAGAACAGCTAATGTTACGGGAATAAGATATGCGCCCGTAGCTCAGCTGGATAGAGCATCCGCCTTCTAAGCGGACGGTCAGAGGTTCGAATCCTCTCGGGCGCACCACTTCTTATTCTACTTGTTCGATGGTGACTGTAGCTCAGCTGGTAGAGCCCCGGATTGTGATTCCGGTGGTCGCGGGTTCGAACCCCGTCAGTCACCCCATTTTTTCTACTCTTCTTATTTTTTTAGTTTGTATATAACGATATACAAACCATTTCTTTATTTTGCTACATCCATTACATTTTTATGCCCATTAAAAAAGGCGCGATACTGATGTATGAGCGCCTTTTAATATTTGTGGTGTGTATTTATACGCGATTAAGTAATTGATCAAAATCTAGATTGGATGAGCGTAATGCGGCTTGCACACGGTTATTCACGTTGAGTTTGTTTAATATGGTAGAAACATGAGATTTTACTGTGGTTTCTGCAATATTAAGATCATATGCGATGCGTTTGTTTGATTGCCCTTGAACAATGTGCTCAAGTACAAGTAATTGTCTGCGTGTTAGGGCAACAACTAGAGATATGTCGATGGGAGGGAGGGTGTTTTCGTTTTTCCCGTCATCGGCATTATTGACTTCAGTTCCGCTTTTGATGATATCGGGAGGTAAATACACTTGCCCATTCAGAATGTTGATCAGTGCTTCGCCTATTTTTTTGCCTTCGGTGGATTTTGAGATAAAGCTGATCGCGCCACAGGTAATAGTTTGTAGCACAATTGATTTATCTTCTTCACTAGAGACAACAACAATGGGGATGTCGGGGTGTATATTGCGGATTTTAATAATGCCGTTTACACCATCCATACCTTCCATTTTAAGGTCTAATAGTATGAGATCAATGTCGGGGTTTTCTTGCGTCGCTGCCAATGTGGATTCAACATTTTGGGTTTCAAAAACATTGACGTCGGGAAATATATTTAGCAAAACTCCGCGAATAGCGTCGCGAAATAATGGGTGGTCGTCAGCGATTACTACATTATGCATACGTTTATTACTCTACAATTATTATTATATTTGTTTGGCTTTGTTAGGCAATAATGAATCATCTATAACGTAATGCATCCATATGAAAAGTTATAGAGCCATTGTTTATTGTCATATGGCCATGTGTTTTATTGTATTAAGTTCCAGTAATTCTTGTGTTATTAGTAATTATTTTTTAGGGCTTTTTGGGTTTGCCTCCCCCTTTGTTTTGGTATGAAAAAATCGCAAGGCTCATAAATACTGCAGTTGCTGTTATGGTTACGATAAGTGCTTCTGTGTTCCATTGTGAATAGAGGCTAAAGCGAATTAATTCAATAACATGTGTGAATGGGTTGAATTGGCAAATATAGTAAAGCCATAAGCTAGCCTCTTTCATCGTCCATAGTGGGTATAGTGCTGACGATAAAAAGAACAATGGAAAAATAACAAAATTCATAATGCCTGCAAAGTTCTCTAATTGCTTCACGAGGGATGATAATAATAACCCTAGTGATCCAAGCATAATGGCACCGAGTAATGCGGCAGGCAGCATATAAATAAATCCCATCCAAGGAATGTCAATCTCAAATAAACGTGCAATTAGGAGAAACACATACGCTTGTAGTACAGATACAATAGCACTGGCGATGAGTTTGCTCAATAGCAAAAATGAGCGTGGCATAGGGCTGGTAAGTAATACTTTCATACTGCCCATTTCACGGTCATATACCATAGATAATGAGCTTTGCATGCCATTGAATAATAAAATAATACCGACCAAGCCTGGTGCAATATATTCGGGGTAGGTAATGTAGCTGTGGTAGGGTGGGATGATAGCTAAGCCTAGCGCGGCTCTAAATCCAGATGCAAAAACTAATAGCCATAAAAGGGGGCGAACTAAAGAGCTAACCAATCGCGCTTTTTGTTGTACAAAGCGATAAAATTCACGTCCGAGTATGCCTCGAAATGCATTGTAATATAGATACATATTCACTGGTTTAGGCTCTTGTCATTAAAAAATAGTGCGCGTAGATCTTTGGTGTCGTCACCATTAATAATGTCGGCGCAAGTCCCTTGTTTTTTGATTTTTCCGCGATCAAGCAGAATAACATTGTCACTTAAGTCGATCTCGTCGAGTAAGTGTGTGGTGTACAGTGTGGTGGTGCCATGTTCACTGCTTAGTGAGCGAATGTATTGATTGATGTATTCCCTTGTTGTCATATCCAGACCTACCGTGGGTTCATCAAGCAATAAAATACTGGGGCGATGGAGTAAAGCGCGAGCGATTTCGACGCGTCGTTTATGTCCACCATTGAGGTTGCGTACTTTTTCTGTGAGACGTTCTCCCATGTCCATGCGAGAAAGTTCTTCTTTGATGCGTTTTTTGGCTTCTTTGGGACTAATTCCGTGAAGCGACGCATGATAATAAAGATTTTGTTCAACACTTAAGTCGAGATCTAGCGTGGTTTGTTGAAATACAAATCCGATAGTTTTTAATGCTTCTCGTCCATATATGGGCTTTCCCGTTTCAGAAAGATATTCAAGGGTACCCGATGTTGCATTTAAAAATTGTGAGAGCAGGGAAAACAATGTTGTTTTCCCTGCACCATTAGGCCCAAGTAACGCTGAAAATTCACCTCTGCGAATTTCAAAATTGACGTTATCTAGCGCAGTTTTTGTTGGGTAACAATAGCTAAGGTCTTGAGCTCTAATGATTATACTCATGGTTTAATTGCAATTCCCCATGGGTAACGTCCCACTTTAATCGTGTCTTTTACTTTTAAGCGAGGAACGTCAATAACAGATACGTTACCGCTTACGCCATTACTAGTAAGTAATGTTTTTTGGTCAATAGATAGATCCATATGCCATACGCGACGACCTACTAAGATGTATTTTTCCACTTCTAATGTTTTTGCATCAATAACCGCAATGTGGTTTGCAGGCCCTAAAGCAACAAATGCCCATTTGCCATCATCAGTTAACTTAACGCCAACAGGTTGGATTTTATCTTTGTGTACACCAGGGATTTTAAACGATAGTGTTTTTTGGATTTGTTTTGTTGCTGTGTCGATAACTGCAACTGTGCCACCAATTTCTGATGAAGCCCATAAAGTATCGCCTGATTTGTTGAATTCTACGTGGCGTGGACGTTGACCTACCAATGTGTTTTCAACAATTTCATAAGTGCTAGTGTCAATCCAGTGAAGCATACTAGATGTTTCGCTAGTGTTTATTGCCCATTTGCCATCAGGACTAACAGTCATGCCTTCAGGTTCAACACCTACATCGACTTGCGCTAAAACATTTTTATTGGTCACGTCAACAACGGTAACAATGGCATCGTCTTCGTTAGCAATATATAAGTGTTTGTCGTTAGGGTGAAGGTAGAATTGCTCTGGGTCTTCACCTGAAGGTAGAGAGTCAATGATTTTGTTAGTTTTTGTATCTAAAATTTGTACGGTATCTGAGTCGCTTGCGCAAATATACAGTTTTGAATAATCTTTGCTAAACGTAATACCGCGAGGGCGTAGGCCAACTTCAATGGTATCAACAACTTCAAGTGTTGCCATATCGATCACAGATAGGGTGTTGTCTTTTTCATTTGATATGTAAGCTGTTTCTGCATATGCAGGTACGCTTAACATACAAGCTAAAAGAAGCGAGTGGTATTTTTTCATATTATTAGTCCTTATTATTGTTAATGGTAATTAAATAACTATTAATGGTAAATAGCTGTGTGTAATTAATTAAAATTACAAGATACTTCGGTTTTGTCGAACCCCAATGTGTCGAGTTCAGAAACAGGATGTAAGTAACCTTCTTGAGGTGAAAGGCTAACAAGCCCGTGAGGGTGAACCAGTGGAATGGTTTGTCTGAGCTGACCATTCCAGTTTCTGAAGCTTAGGGGGCGGCCTTTAAAAGCGGCAAGTTCAAATTTATCACTGAGTAAATAATTGTATATCGTGTCTCTATCAATAGATTTTGTGCGCGTTACAGCTTCAGAAATTGAGCGTACAGCAGCCCATGCGGCATAGTCTATTTCTGTCATCCATCGATTGGCTTGGTCATGAAAACGATTTTGAAGCTGAATGGCCCCCCATTGCTCAACTAAGCGGTGCCAGCCTGTAGGTTTTAAGCCTTGGGTTCCGCCAACAGGGCGAGGCAACCATGTGTTGTATAAAATATAGTCGCCAAAGTAACCCAGCTCATCGGCAATAAGCACAATGTCATAGTCTTTTGCTTGGGTGAATAGGGGAACTTCTTTTTGAGCCAGTCTTCTTAGGTCTGAGTCAAACGACCATGTTTTTTCTTTAATGATTTTTCCGCCAAAGCGACGCATGGAGTATTTGAGTGAATCGGAGTATAGAGTGTCTTCGGCTTGTGTACCGTTAATTAAGAGTACCTTTTTCCAGCGTTTACGGTTTAAAAATTGTACTAACGCATCACTTAGCATCACACGACTTGGGATAGTGTGTAATAAACCGCTTTCACATTGTGTTTGTCGTAATATGTTGTCTTTTACGGCAACGTTGAAAACGATTGGGCGCTTATTGGCGGCCGTTATTTTGCTCAATTCAAGTAGTGTTTGTTTTGAAACGTTGGCAATAATTGTGTGGTTGTCTGCACCTGCAAGCCATGTTTTCGCATGTTCAATCAGTGCTTTGGGGTCTTCGTTGATAAACGTTTCGGCTTGGTATTTCTGCCCTAAAAATTTACCAGTGCTATTACTGTCTGCAATACCTGTGTTAACGCCTTGCAAGCCTTGGTCTTCTGGGGGGGTTAGCGTGTTTGCAAGGCCGTAGATGGCTTCTTTTGGTTGCTCTAAATAGAGCATGTTGATGGTTAGTTTTGCTGCGTTGGCTCCAAATGATAAGCAAAATAGCAAGGCAAAACTCACTAAGCGTGAATTTAGTCGGATAGTAGGCATTATTAAGTCTCTATGTGTTAAAAAAATAAACGGTGTATTATTGCAATATAAAGTCGGTTTTATCCCGTGATATACGTTTTAATAAAGTATATCTGGATTACTTTCTCTAATTCTACAATCTATACCGTGTTTATTTTTTGGTTTATAACGCTAGCTCATAGTCGTTAATATCGCCTATTGCTAGTATTGTTATTAATATAAAGCTGCCTATCCGTTTTACCACTACTTATATATGCTAAGTAGCAGCAGGCCTAATAATAATTGATAAAACCTGTATATTTGTTTTTATGGTAGATAACCAGCGTTTATTATATTTGTTGAGTTTTCATACTTTTCGTATAGTGCATTATCCGAAAGTATCACCCTTATAACATTTTTGAATGTTAAGTTATTCTGGTTTCTTGGTTTTATCGCCGATTAGGGCGAGAGCCATTATAGGTTCTTGTTTAGTTGGGGTCAAATACATAAAAAGTGCTTAAAAAATAATACTAAAGTTTAATTTGTTTATTCTTTAGTTCAATTAGAATTTGCCCGTAGTAATGGGTTTTCTAAGTAATAATAAAAACTTTCAGCGCCAAACATAGTAAGTTTGAATCCTCTAGCAAAGAAAAATAACATCTATCTAGAGTGTTCTATTCGTATATAGTGTATATATTCCATAATGGGTACTGGTGTGCTGATTCTCCATATTGAGCTTTTGATTTCTCTGCTAGCGGTTCATGGGATGTATGATTGTTCTCGTGTTGATAACAAAAAATAGAGGTAGAAACGCTTTGAAAAAAAATAATGTATTGTTAAACAGCATTTTAGCATTAGGTCTTTGTGCTAATGTTAGTTATGTATTGGCTCACGGTGACGTTACCCCTCAGCCTGTAAATACAGATAACCTTAAGCCAATCGGTGATGAGTGGTTAGCGGAAAATCCGTACCGTGGCGACGAAGAAGCTATTAAAGTGGGTGCGTCAGCTTACAACCAAAACTGTGCACGTTGTCATGGTTTAGATGTTATTTCTGGTGGTATTACTCCAGATCTTAGAAAATTAAATGAAGAAGATGAGTGGGACTCTGTTGCTGAATCAGATGATTGGTTTATGCAGCGTATTCGTTATGGTGCTGTTGTAAATGGCCGTGTTTATATGCCTCCATTCGAGAGTGTTATGAACCAGCAAGCTATGTGGGCAATTCGTGCTTATATTGCAACAAGACCATATGAAGAATAATTGATCCTATGATGCATAAAATGTTGTACTGCTGGTCTCATCAGCGTTTGAGTGTTATGTTGCTAGGTGTGCTAGTTGGCTTAAGTTTATTGGGCGCAACTAGTGCTGTGGCTCGTAGCTATGATGATGTGATTGAGTCAGGCTACATTGAAGTGGCATTATATGAAAAATTCCCTCCATACTCTTATCTAGATGATGGAGGTGAAGCAGCAGGTGTTGACGTTGATGTTGCTAAAGAAATAGCGAAAGACATGGGCGTTGAGGTGCGTTGGCTGTGGATTGGAGCTGACGAAACCGTAGAGGATGATCTGCGTAATGCTATTTGGAAGGGGCGTAAAATTGATCGCCGTAAGGCCGATATTATGATGCGTGCCCCTTTTGATAGTCGATTTTCTTATGGTGTTGATGGTTATGGCTTGCCTAGAAATGAGCTTGTAATCATGTTTGCGCCTTATCATACCGAGCATTGGAGTATTGCTCGTAATATGGAAAAAGTAGGGCCTGAGAGAAATCTTGCTATATTTCGTTTTGAAAAAGTAGGGGTTGAAATTGACACCCTTCCTGATACCTTCCTATTAAGTACCTACCGTGGTGCTTTGCGTAATAATGTTGTTCACTTTACTAGTTTGGGTTTAGCTGCTGAAGCATTAATTAAGGGTGATTTGGCTGCAATCGTTGGAACGCATACCCAGGTTGTTTGGTCTTTGGGTGAAAACGCAAAAGATTTTGATATTGATGATGATGGTTTGGGTGAGATGGGTAGTGAGCCGTGGATGATTGGTATTGCTGCTAGGCACGAATTTCGTCAGCTATCTCATGTGATTAATCGTATTATTGAAGGTTTAATTTCTTCGGGAAAAATGAAATCTATCTCTAGCGGAATATGGAACTGAGTATCAGGTGCCAGCTTATTATAGTGAATAAGCGATTTTTAGCTTATTGTGACTGTGCTTCTGCAATAAATGAATAAAGAGTTGGCTTGAAATATTTGAGTCAAAAAGTGTTTTTTGGGTAAATGTAGTCTAAGCTTTTGGTTTAAGACGGTAGTACTACCAAATGATTAGAAATACAGGCTGTACGTGTCATTGTTAGGGAAAAAGATCTTTGTGATACTTGATCCTTAGCAGAGTTGATGTAAATGATTTTGCGTAGGTCGCTTGTCATTTTATTTGTTCTTATTTAGAAAATAATTAAAAACTAAATAAGCATAGGTAAAAATAAGCTTCTTATTGTGTTTACAGCGTCACTTGCTAACTAGTTTTGTATGGCCCACCTAAAATTGAGCAATAAAACAATAATCCTAATAAAATAAATGGTTGGAGAGTAATAGTATGAAAAATTTTTCTAGTAAATCTCTAGTGTTAGCAGTGATGTCCGCTGCTGTTCTTGGCACTGGATCTGTTAATGCGGCAGTAACTAACGCAGACATCTTAAAAGATGCTGAGACAGTTAATGACGTTGTTCATAATGGTCTAGGTCAGCAAGGTCAGCGCTTTAGCCCACTAGCTAAAGTAAACCTTAACACTGTGAAAAATATCCACCCAGTATGGGCATATTCTTTCGGTGGTGAAAAGCAACGTGGTCAAGAATCACAGCCTCTAGTTAAAGATGGCGTTATGTATGTAACAGGTTCTTACTCTCGTATCTATGCTATCGATAGCAGAACAGGTGATGAGTTATGGCAGTATGAAGCACGTCTTCCTGACGGCATCGTTCCTTGCTGTGACGTAATTAACCGTGGTGCTGCGCTTTATGACAACCTAGTTATCTTTGGTACTCTTGATGCTAAATTAGTAGCTCTAGACCAAAAAACAGGTAAGGTTGTTTGGAAAAAAACCATCGGTGACTACAAAGCTGGTTACTCTTATTCAGCCGCTCCTTTAATCGTTAAAGGTTTAGTAATCACTGGTAACTCTGGTGGTGAATTCGGTATTGTTGGTAAAGTTGATGCACGTGATGCAAAAACAGGTGAGCTAGTTTGGTCTCGTCCTACTGTTGAAGGTCACATGGGCTTCTTAAACGGTAAAGAGAATGGTATTACTGGTGGTAAAGCTGGTCAAACTTGGACTGGTGATCTTTGGAAAACTGGTGGTGCTGCTCCTTGGTTAGTATCAACTTATGATCCAGAAACTGATTTGATTTTCGTTGGTACAGGTAACCCTGCTCCATGGAACTCACACATGCGTCCTGGTGATAACCTATATAGCTGTTCAAGAATTGCTATCGACCCAGACACAGGTAAAATTGTTTGGCACTTCCAAACTACTCCACATGATGGTTGGGATTTTGATGGTGTAAACGAAGTTGTTTCGTTTAACTATAAAGCAAATGGTAAAACTGTTAAGGCTGCAGCAACAGCTGACCGTAACGGTTTCTTCTATGTACTTAACCGTGAAGATGGCTCTTTCATCCGTGGTTTTCCTTTCGTTAACAACATTACTTGGGCTAGCGGCTTAGATCCTAAAACTGGTCGTCCAATTTATAACGAAAGCAACCGTCCAGGTAACCCAAGTGATGCTAAAGGCGATAAAGGTAAATCAGTTTTTGCTGTACCTTCTTTCCTAGGTGGTAAAAACCAACAGCCAATGGCTTATAGCAAGAAAACTGGTTTATTCTATGTACCTTCAAACGAATGGGGCATGGATATCTGGAACGAGCCAGTATCATATAAGAAAGGTGCTGCATACTTAGGTGCTGGTTTTACTATTAAGCCAATCTTTGATGATCACATTGGTGCATTAAAAGCAATTGACCCTGTATCAGGTAAAACTAAGTGGGAATACAAAAACAAATCACCTCTATGGGGTGGTGTATTGACTACCGCTGGTGGCATTGTATTCTTCGGTACTCCTGAAGGTTACTTAATGGGTCTAAACGATACTACTGGTGAAGTAGTGTACAAGTTCAACACTGGTACTGGTATCGTTGCTCCTCCTATTACTTGGGAACAAGATGGTGAACAATTCATCAGTGTTGTTGCTGGTTGGGGTGGTGCTGTACCTCTTTGGGGTGGTGAAGTAGCTAAGCTAGTTAAAGACTTCAACCAAGGTGGTACTGTTTGGACATTTAAATTACCAAAATAATGGTTATTTTTTGACAAACATTATTAAGAAGTAAAAGGAAGGCAAATCCAATTTATTGGGTTTGCCTTTTTTTATGAGTATTTAAAAATTATATGGCGGAATTAATTATGGTTATCTTGCGCTCTTGGCCTATTGCATTATGTTTATCTTTTTCGCTTTTATTGAGTATTTTTTCAGTAAAGGCAGTGTCAGAAGAAAATGCGGGTAAGTTATATACCGTTGCGCTGTTAGATAATGATGGGGTTTCTATAAAAGTGGCGGATCTTTTGTTGATTCCAGCAGGTAGTGAATATCGTTATGAATTAAATATGGTAACAAAGGCACCTTTTCAAAATTATTTTTTATCAATGCGCCCCTTTAATTGTATTACTGAAAGTGAGACTAAGCGTTCTTTGTGCTATTTAAATTACCCTTATAAAAATAACCGCATAATTTCTGCGACTGATTTAGGTGATCTCGAATATGACTTATTATTTATTCGTCGTAAGGCATCCGATTATGGTATCGACCCGTGGTTTGGATCGTATTATAAAATGAGATGGGAAGGGGAAAATATTATAGGTGAGGTATATGAGGCAGATTTGGATATATTAGCAGCGCCACCAGAAGATGGCAGGTATAGGCCTATTGCAGCTAGTGATTTATCGGAAGCAGAACATGAAAGGTTTTGGTTGCCTCGCTTGCTTATTGAGCCTGTGAGAAAATAGTTTTTATTTTCCCTTTTAATTTTCATTTCTATGTGGGCTTATTGAAGCCCTTTGTGGCTTTGATATATTCTTTTTATTCAAAATAAGCCATTGTTCAAAATTAATTAATAGTAGTGTTTGGCTATAATCTTACATGTTGTATAACACTCGCATAATTACAAATTTCTTACAATTATATTGATAATAGCTAACCATTAATCTTATTGTCGATGTTGTAATGATTCAGTGTTCCCCTATTTCTAAATACAATATGTATTAAAAGGTGAAAATATGTATATAAAAGGCAAGCAAATTTTTCAATTACAGTATTTTAAATTATGTCTATTTTTGACATGTGTGACATTGGTTGCTTGTGGTGAGAATTATAGCGCTAATTCTGATGATTGGGCCTTGTATGGCAATGGCTATCATAATCAGCGTCATAGCTCGATAAATACTATTAATACAGCAAATATTGATAAGTTAGATTTAGCATGGAAATATAAAACAGGTAAATTTGGCTCTTTTCAAACAAGCCCCATCGTATTGGATGGAGTCATGGTCTTTAGCACAGCGTTTAATGATGTGGTTGCCGTTGATGCAACTAATGGGTCTGAGCTGTGGCGTTATACGCATGATTTGCGTACACAAAAGAGTTGTTGTGGTTCTGCTAATAGAGGTGTTGCAGTATCCCAAGGAAAGGTTTTTCAGGCGACCATTGATGGCCGTTTAATTGCTCTAGATTTGGCATCAGGTAAGCAGTTATGGGATATTGCTGTAAAAGATATGGCGGTCAATATTCAAGAAACGCTAAAAGATGCATTAAATTTAGATCTTAACCAAGGCGAAGTTAATGTCATTGGTGGTACGGGACATAGCTTTAATATGGCGCCGCAGGTTTATGAAAATATGGTGCTAATAGGGAGTACGGGAGCAGGTTATGGCCTACACTTAAATACAGAGCATGGTTTGGCTGTTGTAGGCTTGGGTGATAGCCGCACAGGATTAAGAGGCTTTATTGCTGCCTATGATATAACAACAGGTGAGGAATTGTGGCGTTGGTACACCATTAAGGATGAGCAATGGGTTGGTGATTGGGTTGAAACCACAGAAGATGGCGTCTCATTAAATAGGGATATTACCTCAGAGAAAGAACAGCAGAAGCGCTTTCCAAATGCGTGGAAACTAGGTGGAGGTTCGATATGGACGACACCCGCAATAGATACTGAAACTGGTTGGATATTTTTTGGTACAGGTAATCCTGCCCCCAACATGGATGATTCTACACGCCCCGGCGATAATCTTAATACAGCGAGTGTGGTGGCACTTGATAGTAAAACGGGACTTATTCAATGGGCTTATCAACAAGTGCCTCATGACCGCTGGGGGTATGATGTGGCGAGCCCTCCTGTTTTGTTTGATGTAGAGTATCAAGGCGAAACAGTTAAGGCAGTAGGGCAAGCGGGTAAAACAGGTTGGTTCTATGTGTTTAATCGAGCCACAGGTAAGCTGTTATATAAGTCCGATGCTTTTGTGCCTCAGCATAATATGTTTGCCAGCCCAACCGCTGAAGGCGTTAAAATTTCACCAGCGATTGCTGGTGGGAGTAATTGGTCCCCTGTTGCTGTTAATCCTCATTCAAAAACCGTTTTTATTGCAGGAATACATCTACCCGCTATTTACTATAAGCAAGAAACAGAACCCACTCCAGACGCGCCTTGGGAAAGTTATAGTTACTTTACGTTTGATAGGTCAGAATCGTATGGCTTATTAAGTGCTATAGATTTAAATTCGGGGCGTCTTCGTTGGCAGCATAAAACGATAGAACCATTAATTGGCGGTGTGTTGCATACGGCAGGTGGCTTAGTGTTTAGTGGTAGAGGCAACGGTGAATTTTTTGCCTTAGATGAAAATAGCGGAAAAAAATTGTGGTCATATCAAGCGGCTTATGGTGTTAATGCCCCACCTATTACTTATCGAATAGCTGGTAAGCAATACGTTGCTGTGGCGGCAGGGGGTAATAAAGTGGCTGGTTATCCAGTAGGTGATGAGTTACTGGTATTTGCATTACCTGATAAATAATCCGTATAGTGTTATTGTGGCTTGATGAATGTTTTTGTCAGTTTTTGAGTTAATAATTTTACCTTTAGAGTGAAGTAGCGAATGGTATATAACAATAATCAAGAAACCCACACGCCTTTTTTAGTGAGCTTTCTCATGGTTTCGCTTATGTTTTGTGGCTTTTATGTTGCCTATGACTTAGGTGTTTTTATTAAAATATTAGATAGTGATTCAACGCGTATTAGTTTATTGATTCTTGTGTTATTTATATTAACGCTTTGTCATTCCATTTGGCAAAGTTGGCGTATATCTCAGCAATATAATATGTTTTTATTGGTTAAGCGTGTGGTTCAGCGCGAACAAAAATTAATGCCTATGTTTTTAAAAGGGCAATCATTTGCTCAAGATTATTTATTGTTGAGTGATGAATCCTCATCTAAAAGTAAAAGAAGCGGTGCACAAGAGTCCATACAAGGTGAAGTGCTGGCAGAAAAATTACGTAGTGGTAATCAAGTCGGTTGGTTTAGTGCCAGCTTGATGATCAAATTTGGCTTGCTAGGTACGGTAGTAGGCTTTGCTATTATGCTTGGCTCGATTGTTTCTGTTGAAACATTAGAAGTATCCGACATTAAAAATTTAATGCAGTTAATGACAGGCGGTATGCGTGTTGCAATGAATACGACAATTATTGGTTTAATCTGTAGTGTGTTATTAGGCTTGCAATATTTTGTGTTAGATTATTTTTCAGATCGTTTGTTGGTGAATATTTTAGAGATAGAACCGTTTTCGCAGACGGCAAGAGATTAATAAAACATGGCATTGTTTAAAAAGAAGCAATGGAATGATATTGATCCGTTTACGGATATTTTATTTAATGTATTGCTTACCTTTACCTTTTTATTCTTAATTGCATTATTGCTGCTTAATCCACCCGCTAAAACGGGCATTGTAGATCCTAAAGCTGAATTTCTTGTTACTATCAGCTGGAAAGATGGTGACCCTAATGATATTGATGTATGGGCTGAAGGGCCTAAAGGGCAAAGAATTTGGTATAAGCGCCCGCAAGCTGGGTTAATACATTTGGATAGAGATGATCGTGGTATGGCTAATGATACACAGGTCGTTAATGGAAAAAGAATCACTAATCCACTCAATCAAGAAGTGCTGACTATTCGTGGTAGATCGCCTGGTGAGTATATTGTGAATGTACATTATTTTAAGTCAGAAGATAGAGCAGAGGTGCCAGTTACCGTCTATTTAGCTGAAGTGAACCCAACATTAAAAGTATTGCACTACACAACCACTGTGCTTAAGCGCAGTGGTGATGAAAAAACAGCGTTACGTTTTACTATTACTCCATCGGGTGAAGTGACTAACATTAATCAATTACAAAAAAGTATAGCAACAGCGGCAGAAAAATGAATCAAGTACTCTTTAGTTTAGCATTAGCTTATACCTCGTTAATCGGTATAGCCGTTTTATCACTTATTTATAGCCGTTGGCATTGGCTATTAAAATTTGGGCTTGTGTGTTTAGTGCTGGTATTCAGTTGGTATAGTTATCATGGTTGGAAACAGGCGCAAGGGTGGCCAGCAAAAGTAGATGTGCCTGCGCGCTTTTTGTTAAATGGGGCGGTAGTCGAAGAGCCTATTCTTGAAGAGGGAAATGAAGGTAATATTTTCTTATGGCTAAGTGATTTGGAAGGGAATAAATTATCATCTGAGCCTAGAGCTTATCGTTTGGCTTACGAAGAAAAATTACATGTCGATATACAACAAGCATTAAGTAAAATGCGCGACGGAAAGTTACAGGTAGGACAGTTTAATCGTTCAAAAAACAATCGTTTAACCGCCCAGTTTAATAATCGTTTGGGCGAAATAGGAGCGAAAAAAATACAATTCTCTGATTTACCTGATCCTGCATTACCTGAGAAATGATGATGAAACCTTTTGTGTCGATAAAATTATTATTGCTGTCGCCCTTGGTTTTTTTACAAGCGTGTGACTCAACCGTATCGAGTACTCCATACTTCCCCCTTGATGAGGGGCTAAAATGGGAGTATCAAGTTAGCCAAACATTTTCAGGGACTAACACAATTAAAAAAACTTCTTTTTCTATGGAAAACTTAGGTGTTTCTACGATTAAAAATAAGAAAAAGACATTTGATGCCTATATGAGGCAAGGGAGTGATGGTAATACATATTACTTGCTGAATGATGATACAGGTATACATCGCGTAGCTAAGCGAACTGTAGTGGAATTTCAGCCACGTTTTGATGAGGAGCTACGAAAAGTGCTTCCGAGTCATGATGTGTTAGAGGTGGGGCAGCTGTGGAATGTAGACACGGGTTTATATGTCGTAACGGGTAGACCAGAATTTAATACAAATATTGATCTCAGTGAAAAAAACTTAAATATGGTATTTGAAATACAATCTTTGGATGATGTTGTAGATGTACCCGCTGGAGTTTTTGAAAATTGTATTCGTGTTGAAGGGTATGCCAGTGTCACTCTTTATGCTGATCCTAAGTTAGGCTATATTGATATTCCTGTTATACAAACCGAGTGGTATGCCCCTAATGTTGGAATGGTGAAAATGGTTAGAAGTGAGATTATTAGTGCAGCAGTTTATCAAGGTGGTGTGCGTACATTTGAACTCAAGAAGTTTACGGACTAAAAAATCTTAATTAATAAGTCATTAAGTCGCCTGTTATTTTTTGAAATACTCGCTTATATTCATCATAAAATATTCTTATTAAAACATATAAAGTGCTGGTGATTTTATGAGTTTAATACTCCATAAAATACAGTGCTTTTGTGTATGCGCAGCTAAAAGTTATTTTATGTTATATGAAATAACGAGCTATTATGGGGCTACCTACCACTAATGAATTTTAGGGTAGGCAGTGTAGTGTATTACTAAGCCGAAGGCTCTATTATATTTACAGTCTCCATATCTGTATTTTTGTTTTTATTTTTCTTGGTTTTTACAATCTCAGGGCTGCAGCGTGTGACATCATTAATGATCACGATACATTCTAAGCATTGAATACACTCGTCATAATCTATATCGCCTTTTTTCTCAATAGCATTAATGCCACACGCGTGATGACATGTTTGGCATGGGGTGCCACATTCTTTGCGTCGTGTAAGCCACTCAAAAATACGAAATTTCCCTAGTACGGCTAAACCTGCACCAAGTGGGCAAACATATCTGCAATAAAATTTATTAATAAAGAGGCAGATAACTAGCAGTAATACGCTATAAACCACAAATGGCCATGTGCGAACAAAGTTAAGAGTAATTGCTGTTTTAAATGGCTCTACCTCAGACATGTTCTCAGCAATTTCTAGCGAATAAAATGATGCACCTACTAATACGACAAGTACAATATATTTTATTTTCTGTAATCGGTTATGCCATGCTGGGGGTATTTTAAGTTGTTTTATAGATAGCTTACTAGCTACCCATGCCGCCATTTCTTGTAGTACACCAAAAGGGCAGAGCCATCCACAAAATACGCCACGCCCCCATAAAAATAGGGTGATAAAGGTGAAGCTCCATAATATAAATAGCATGGGATCTAACAAAAATACGGTTAAATCAAAATCTGTGACCATGGCAATAAATAATGTAAATATATTGACAACGGATAGTTGCCCTTGGGCATGATAACCAATAAATAATAATGTAAATATTAAATAAGCCCAGCGTAATTTATAAAAAGATGCTCCCATACGTGATACCGCATCTTGCTTAATAAATATAAAAGATACGAGTACTAAAGAAAGTACTAATATAATAATATCTACTATTCGGTTTTGCCAAATGGTTACCCATAATGGTGTTCTCTTTTCTGCTTTTGCTTCACTGATGGTAAATAATTTTTTGGGCAGTTGATGTTTATCTTCAAGGGTAATATCTTGTTTAACTAGGTGATTCTTTCTAAGCCCCATGTTGAGTTGAAGATTAATTTCAGTGCTTGGGTTAAAACCAGTTTGTGGTTTGATTTTAAAGATTCTCACATTGGGTAAGTCAGGTGACCCTATTATGCGTGAGGCTAATGAGGCATCATAAAAATTCACATCACGTAATGGTATGGGTAAACCATTTTGGTTCATGCTTAGTCTTTCTGGTATGGACCCAGGAATAAATTCATTTTCCAAATAGGAGTAAAAGCCTTTTGAGGCAACCAGTAAGGCATGTTCGTTAGGGGCGAGCGCTAAACTATTAAATAGTTGGTGAAAGAGTTCTTCGCCTAATAAGTTTTTCCCGCTGATGGGAGTGTTAAGGTATGAATAATACACATCGATAGTATCGCCATTATCTAGATTTAAAGAGCTATCAGGAAAATCTTCTAAGTTACTATTAAATGCTTCTTCTATTTGTGTTCTAGGGATAGTCCACTTTTTAACGTAACCTTGCTTGATCAATTGATCCCAATTTAGAGCTTCAAAAAAGTCAGGTTTTGCTTCGGCTAATGGCGCTTGAGCAAATTCGTCGAGTACTTGGCGAGCAACTTTTAGTGACGACGATAAAATCGTATCATTAATCACAATAGCGGATACTGTGGCTCGAGCAATGCCGTCGATATACACCGTATTCGGCGTTTCTTTACCTGCGGCCTTACTTTTACCATCAATTCTCACTCGGTTACTGACTTTCACGTCAATAAATTGCTGTATAAATTTCTGTAGCGGTGGATCACCTAATCCATGAAGAAATATAGGCTCTTGATGTTCAAGCACTTTATAGCCAACCAATGTGCCTTTTACGTCCATACCAATCAGTAAGTTGACGCGATTGCCAGAAAATCCAGGAATGTTGACTAAATCATTGGAGGAAAATACGTAACCCAGTAGCTCCTGTAATTGATAGATCGGCGTTATGGGTAGGTCTGCTAAAGGTTCACCAATGACCGTGAGTTCGGGGAAAAAGCGTTGAATTTCCTCCTCAATATTAACCTCTTCAATGATGTGCTCATCATCACTGCTGAATGAAAACGAAGAGAGGATGAGTAGGACTGTTGTTAAAATAATTCGGATGATTTGGGGGCTGCTAAACATCTTATTTTATAACCTTAATTATTTTTATATTTATTAGTAGATAGATTATAAGGTACAGTTTTATCATGTTCTAGCACAATTGCTAAAAGGATGGTTGTTTATAGTACTTTTGGCGCTATTTAATCTTTTCTTTACCTATTATCTACTTTCTTTGCACCTTCTACCATGCCGTTTTTATGAGTGATTGATAGAAGTATAGGTGATTTGTGGGGTCAGGTTGTCATTCTTATTTATTGTTTTTAGCAATATGTAGTCTGGAATATACCGTAGGAGGGTGGGGTTTTTAGAGAGTTGATAAGCATATTTTTTAAGATTTTTTGGGTGTTATTGGCTCTGTAGTTTACGGGGCGCTAAAAAGCTGTCCTCTTTTTTCTCATCCTTAAGATTGACTAAATTGACCATAATGGCTAATTGGCCTAATTCGGAATAAGAGTACCATCCACATTGCGAAAATTGTTATTTAAATTTTGGCTAAATATTGTAGTAGCAGATGGATGACTTAGGATGCTTCTGCAAATATTGAAAATAATAATTAATAATACTCTTAGCAGTGAGGAAAAAATATGAACAACTTTAAAATAGCAGCAGCAGCAGCGCTAGTAGCAGCGGCAGCAGCAATGCCAGCAACAGCAGCAGTAACTGTATATGATGCAGATAACACAACAGTTTCTATTGATGCATCTTTCAACACTTTTTTAGTTAAAAGCAAAAGCGAAACAGCAACTAGTGAACGTGATCAAGCTCGTGTTAAACAAGGCTTTCTTCCTAACTGGGTTGGGTTTAACTTTGGTAAGCAAGTAGGTGATTTAAAGTACGGTGGTCGTGCATCTTTTTGGGTTTCGACTAACAGTAGCAACAGTGATGCAACTAATTCATTGATTGATACTCGTCAATTTTACGGTACTATCGATGGTGATTGGGGTCAGATCTTAGTGGGTAAAGACTTTACACTTTTTAACCGTAATAATATCTTTTTGGACGAAATTTTAATAGGTTATGGTTATTCTTCAGATTCTTTGGGTTTGATTGATACTAATAACGTATCATTTGGTAATATTGGTGCGGGTTATATTTACCCTTTACCTACTTCTCAAATTCGCTATACATCTCCTAGTGCAAGTGGCCTTAAGCTAGAAGTAGCTTTGGTTGACCCTACTAATACAACAAGTAACCTTACTGGTAATGGTGGTACTGCTACTACTGCTGGTACTCGTGGTGAAGAAAGTACCCCTCGTTTAGAAGCGCAGCTAACTTATGCTTCTGGTGCTTTTACGGGCTGGTTGGGTGCATTAAGTCAAAAGTCTGATAATACTGTAAGTGTTGAGTCAGAAGGTTTTTCTTATGGTTTCAAAATAAAGTCTGGTGGCTTTTCTGGTCATGTATCAGGCTATGATGGCGAAGGTCTTGGTTTGTTGATTGGTCCTGCCGATGCACAAGCTTTGGCTGCGTTAGGTGTTTCAGGTTTTGTTGCTACGGGCAGTGGTGCTGAGGTTGATTCAAGTGGTATTTTGACTCAGCTTTCTTATACTGCTGGTAAAAACCGTTTTGTTCTTTCTCGTGGTGAAAGTGAGTTAGAGATTGGTACTACTAAGACAGAAAACGAAAACCAAACTGTAGCATTGTTTCACACTGTAAGCTCTGTGCTTACGATTGCGGCAGAGTACTCTAAGAGTGAATTTAATAAGGTAGAAGAAGTTGATACTATCGCTGTAGGTGCTATCATTAACTTCTAATCTTTATTAAGAAGTTTTATTTAGCATGAAAAGCGGTCATTGGGTATGAAAATACCTAATGACCGTTTTTTTATGGCTTAAATATGTGTAATTTTGAGTTATTTTGTGTTTTGGCTAAAATTTAGTGCATTAATTTTTCGTCCAAAAACAAAATAGTTCGTATATACATCTAAAGTAGGATACCCCAGTATAGAGGTATTGCTTATACTTTATTTGCGTAGTAAACGTAAGTAACAAAAAATAAATAAACATTCTACTCAAAACAATAAGGTGAATAATATGTGGACAAAACCTAGCTATACTGATTTACGTCTTGGATTCGAAATCAATCTTTACTTCAGCTACAGATAAGAACTAAAGATTTAATCGAAAATAAAACGCCTTGCTTAATATGTAAGGCGTTTTTTTTGTTATATAGAGAGTGATTTATGAAGATTCGGGTTCTAGGCTCCGCAGCAGGCGGTGGTTTTCCACAGTGGAATTGTAATTGTTACAATTGTAATGGTGTACGTAATGGCAGTATTAATGCGCATGCTCGTACGCAATCGTCTATAGCTGTGTCTATGGATGATGAGCATTGGGTGCTATTTAATACATCACCAGATATTCGTGCTCAGCTTGAAAGTTTCCCTGAAATGCACCCTCAAGGAGGGATGCGTGGAACAGGCATATCCGCTATTATTTTGGCAGATAGCCAGATTGATCATACTACAGGTATGTTGATGTTGCGTGAAGGCTGCCCTTTACCAGTATATGTTACTGATATGGTGCAAGAGGACCTGACAACAGGTTTTCCTATTTTTTCAATTTTAAAAAGCTGGAATGGCGGCTTAGATATTCATCGTTTAGCAACAGATGAGAAGCCATTTACTATTCCAGGCATTGATGGCATAGAATTTACGGCGGTACCTATTGATGGTAAAGCGCCACCGTATTCGCCACATCGCCATGATCCCCATATTGGTGATAATTTAGGCTTTTATATCCGCGATATAGCGACAGATCAAAGTGTGTTTTATTCTCCAGGTTTGGCTGCCGTGACAGATCATGTGCGTGGCTATATGGAAAAAAGCACTTGTGTGATGGTTGACGGTACATTTTGGTGTGAAGATGAAATGTCTCTTTCAGGAGTCGGTACTAAAAAAGCGAGTGATATGGGGCATTTGCCGCAATCAGGTGAAGATGGCATGCTTAAGCAGCTAGAAGGCTTGCCTGAGGAAACGCGTAAGGTATTGATTCATATTAATAATACGAATCCAATTCTTATTGAAGATTCCCCAGAAAGAAAGATATTGGATGACTTAAACGTTGAAGTCGCCTATGATGGCATGCGTCTAATTTTTGAGTAATCAATAAAATCGTAGTCATGGCTATAGGTATGGGATGAAATATCTCATACCTAAGTTAGCCTAATAATAATTATAAAATCCCTTTTTCCTAGGAGTTTCTATGAGCACTTCTCTACGGGCTTGGGATAGATCCGAGTTTACCCAGCAGCTTAAAGCGAAAGGGCGTTTCTATCATATTAACCATCCGTTCCATATAAGAATGAATAGTGGTCAATGTACAGTTGAAGAAGTACGTGGCTGGGTAGCGAATCGATATTACTACCAAATTAGTATTCCCATTAAAGATGCTGCAATATTGTCAAATTGCCATGATCAAGCAGTACGTCGTGATTGGGTGCAGCGCATTATTGATCACGATGGTAGTGAAGGTAATGTTGGTGGTATTGAAGCTTGGCTTAGATTGGCTGAGGCTTGCGGGATAGATAGAGAAGAAATCATTGATTTAAGGCATGTATTGCCTAGTGTTCGTTTCGCTGTAGATGCTTATGTGAATTTTGCACGTAAAGCAACGTGGCAAGAGGCTGCGTGTTCATCGTTAACAGAAATGTTTGCTCCAGAGATACATCAAAAGCGCCTAGACGGCTGGCCTGAATACTACCCGTGGATTGATTTTGAGGGTTTAACCTATTTTAGAAATCGTTTAGGTGAAGCACGTAGAGATGTTGAGCATGGCTTGCAGATCACATTAGATCATTTTAATACTCGAGAATTACAAGAAAAAGCACTGACTATTTTACAATTTAAGCTAGATGTTCTGTGGAGTATGTTAGATGCTATGACCATGGCTTATGTGAATCATCAGCCGCCATATCATAACTGCGGAGATATAAAATGATCGACGCTACATTAGTTCCAACATATACCAATGGATTGCGATTTCAGTGGGAAGAAGCCCAGCAGTGCTTTGTGTTACTGTATCCAGAAGGTATGGTTAAATTAAATCCAGCCGCTGGTGAGATTCTGTCTCAAGTAGATGGTAAGCGAGATATCAATAGCATCATTGCAGCACTCAAAGAAAAGTTTGAAGGTGCAGAAACAATTGAAGATGATGTATTAGCATTTGTGGAGGAAGCCCTTGAAAACAATTGGATCCAGCTTTAAAAGCATCGAGCCGCCACTATGGTTGCTTGCCGAGATTACCTATCGTTGTCCACTACAGTGTCCTTATTGTTCTAATCCATTGGACTATGCAAAATGGTCGGAAGAGTTAACGACTGATGAGTGGAAATCTGTGTTACAGCAAGCGAGAGCCATGGGAGCTGCGCAGTTAGGTTTCTCTGGTGGTGAGCCGCTGGTACGTCAAGATTTGGAAGAGTTAGTGGCCGAAGGTCGAAAATTAGGCTTTTACTCAAATCTCATTACTTCTGGTGTTGGCATGGATGAAGCTCGTGTTAAAGCCTTAAAAGAAGCAGGTCTTGATCATATTCAAATTAGCTTTCAGGCGAGTTCAGAAGACTTAAATAACTTACTTGCGGGTAGCAGTAAAGCGTATGCCCATAAAGTTGAAATGGCCAAAGCGGTTAAAAAACACGGCTATCCAATGGTGCTTAATTTCGTTGTGCATCGTCAAAATGTAGATGAAGTGGATAAAATGTTGGAGCTTGCTGAGCATTTAGAAGCCGACTATGTTGAGCTGGCTAATGCGCAGTATTATGGCTGGGCGTTGGAAAATAGAGATCACTTGCTTCCTACAAAAGAACAGCTATTAAAAGCAGAGGCAGCGACGAATAAATTTCGTGAGACAACAAAAAGCAAAATGCAGGTCTATTTTGTTGTACCTGATTATTTTGAAGATGAGCCAACACCTTGTATGGGTGGTTGGGGTTCTGTATTTATGTCGGTGGCGCCAGATGGTATGGCATTACCGTGTCATTCAGCACGCATATTACCCATTGAATACCCGAATGTACGAGATACACCATTAAAAGATATTTGGTATGAGTCTAACGGCTTTAACATGTATCGTGGTGATGACTGGATGAAGGAGCCTTGTCGTAGTTGTTCTAAAAAAGGTGATGATTTTGGTGGTTGTCGTTGTCAGGCGTTTTTATTAACGGGAGATGCCGCAAATACAGATCCAGTATGTATTAAGTCGGATCAAAGAAATTTGATCGCTAAAGCGCATATTGATTCTAGTGGTGATCATATCACTGAACATGAGGGCAATAAGCCCATGTTATTCAGGAATACAGCTAACTCAAAAAAGTTTAGCTAATGCTATAATCCACCTCAGCTGGTTTTTATATTTTTTATATAAAACAAAATAATAAAAATCTAGTTTATATTAAACCAGCGTATCTATTAGAATATTTGTTGGCGTTCGATTAAGGGCGCCACTAACCTATATAGTTATTTCTTTGCTTCTTATGTAAAAACTGTCTCATTAATGAGGGATTGAATGTTTAAAAAGTATTTTGTTTGCATTTCTGTATTTTTGCTTTGTTGGCATTCTCTTGCTTTTTCAGAGTCGTCGGCATCAAATGAAGTGCGTGTTGGTGTATTAGTTTCAGGCTCTGTTCATTGGGAAATTGAAGCATTAACCAACCATGAATTTGATAAGAAAAATAATATCCGAGTAAAACCCGTATTATTAGGTTCGGTGAATGCTTTACTGGTTGCTTTACAAGGCGGAGCTGTAGATATTGTTGTTAGCGATTGGACGTGGGTTGCTAATCAATACTGGAAACAGCGATTTTTTAATTTTGCGCCTTTTTCGACAGCAACGGGTGGTATTTTAGCCAAAGTGGATAAACCTATAAATTCAGTCTCAGACCTTGTGGGGCAACGCCTGGGGGTTGCTGGTGGGCCTGAAGGTAAATCATGGTTAGTGCTAAAAGCCTATGCGCAGCATAAATACGCTTTGGATATTAGCGAAAAAAGTACCATTAAATTTGCAGCTCCCCCTATTGTAAATGCGCTAATAAAAACCTCCAAAATTGATGCAGGCCTTAATTATTGGCATTTTAATGCACAATTAGAAGGAGAAGGTTTTCACACTGTCTTAAGTGTGGATCAAATGCTAAATGAATTAGGTGTTGATACACCTATTCCAATGTTGGGGTGGGTTTTTCAGCAAGACTGGGCACGTGATAACACAGCATTGGTTAATCGTTTTTTGTTAGCATCTCGCCAAACAAAAGATCTTTTGCTGCAATCAGATGAGGCTTGGTTGCCATTACGTAAGTTGATGCGTGCAGATACTGATGCTAAATTTGAACGATTACGTGATCGTTTTCGTGCTGGTATCCCCCAAACATTTGGCGCGCCAGAAATTCTAAATATAAAAAAAACCAATCAATTATTGCAAGAGCAGTACGGGTTACTTAATTCTGTTAAGGCATCTGATGCTGAGTTTCCAGAAGATGTATTCTGGTATAAAGGTGATGTAGTTAATGAGAATCCAGCTTCCCGATAACCTAATACGTTTTTTAGTATTTCTAGGTTTTATTCTTGTATGGCAACTGTCTGTTCAAATCATTGTTCTCGATATGTTGCCCAGTCCCTTCGTTGTTTTTCAACAGCTATTAGAAAATATACGTAGTGGTGAATTACAACATCATTTATTCATTACATTAAAACGTGTGGGTATCAGCTTTGCTGTAGCATTATCGGTTGGTTTTCTTATTGGCTGTTTAATGGGATGGTTTCGCTGGATTGATTTATTGTTAGATGTATTGGTTACATTAGCGCTTAATATTCCTGCTTTGGTTGTCATTATTTTATGTTATATCTGGTTAGGTTTACATGATTGGGTAGCTATTTTAGCGGTAATTCTTAATAAGGCGCCTTTGGTGATAGTTACTATTCGTGAGGGCGTTAAGTCAATAGATTATAAATTATTAGAAGTAGCCAAAGTCTTTAAATTGGGGGCTTGGAAAACTTTTTGGAAAGTATTTTTTCCTCAGTTATATCCTTATATTCTCACTTGCATTCGTAATGGTTTGTCGCTGATATGGAAAGTGGTTTTGGTGGTTGAATTAATCGGTTGTAGTGACGGTGTTGGGTTTCAACTAGGTATATTTTTTCAGTTTTTTGACATTGCAAATATCTTGGCATATACATTTGCTTTTGCAATTGTTGTTTTATTGATCGAGGCGCTCATTGTACAGCCGTGGGAGCGAAAAATAACTGAGTGGCGATATGATTGATATTACAATTGAGCGTAAGCAATACCAAAACAATACGATTATTCAAGATCTTCATTTATCACTTGCACGTAATGAAATTACGGCAATTGTAGGGCCGTCTGGAGCAGGTAAAACTACCCTGCTTAATATTATTAGTGGTCTCGATACGGCCTATGATGGAACGATTACTTTTGATTCTTTAGCCAGTGGTCATGTCAATACGGCGTATATGTTTCAAGAGCCTAGATTATTACCGTGGCTATCGGTGTTTGATAATGTCACTTTGGTTGATAACGATAAGAGTGATGCGCGCGAACGAGCAGAGCAATTGTTGACCATGGCGGGTTTGCAAGATTCTATGCATGTATACCCTAAGCAACTATCGGGTGGTATGCAGCGTCGAGCCGCACTGGCGAGAACTTTTTTTCCTCGCCCTTCCTTGGTTTTAATGGATGAGCCATTTATTTCACTTGATTTACCTTCTGCTGAAGCGTTGCGCTTAGAGTTTTTAAACATGTGGAAAGAATCAAATTCTTCAGTGTTATATATTACTCATGATCTTTCAGAAGCCATTGCAATAGCAGATAAAATCTTATTCTTTTCAGCTTCGCCAGCTAATGTGATTCTTGAAGTCCCGATTGAAAACAAAAGGCCAGGTTCATCCTCCTGCGAAGTCGTACAAGCTTTCCAGCAGCAGCTCTTACAACAATATCCTTATTTGCTGAATGGCCGTATCGAATAATACTTTCTTATGATTTTTGGATTGTTTCTATCCTTTTTCATCTTAGTGGCATAATGTGTAGCGCTTGGTTACACTAATCAGCTATGTATATGGCTAACAGTTATTTTTATTACTGATGGCCTATGGCGCTAAGATTAGGGTGATGTATGTCAAAATCTATTGACAAGTTAATATCTGCAAAAGCAGCTAATGCTAGCTTGTTGGATCAGTTGCAGCGTGAAAACGAAGCACTTAAAGTCGCAAATAAAGAGCTTACGCAGGCATTAGAGTGTCAAGTGGCAGTTGAACAGCAACTGATTACGACTCAACAAGAACTCGAAGCGGTTAATGCTTCTAAGGCTACTCACATTGCGATGGCAAGTCATGACCTATTGCAGCCGATGAATGCGGCCAAATTATTTTTAACGGAATTGATTGGTAAGCATAAAGATGTAGCGAATGATGAGGTCTTGTGTTCGTTAGCCTCTTCTTTGAATAATATGAGCGCATTGCTAGACTCGCTCATTCATATTGCTAAATTAAACACCCATGGTATTACACCTCGCCAAGAGTCATTCTGTATTCATGATTTGTTAGCGCACTTGTCAGCAGAATTTTCATTAAAAGCAGATAATCATAACCTTTGTTTTCGTAGCATTGATTGTTCAAATATATGGGTGCGTTCAGATAGTCAATTACTGATGCGTATTTTGAGAAACTTCTTAAATAATGCATTTCGCTATGCCGCAAAAGGACGCATTTTATTAGGCTGCCGTCGTAGAGTTAATGGATTAGAAATTCAGGTGATAGATAATGGCATTGGTATTTCTCGTGATACTCAAGCGACAATTTTTAATGAGTTTACGCGGGGTACTAATACAAATACTCACGATCAAGGGTTGGGTTTGGGCTTGGCTATTGTTGCAAAAATTGCGGAATTGTTAGGGCATCAAATTATATGCCGTTCAGAGTTGGGCAAAGGGTCAGTTTTTTCTGTTCTTGTACCTTACGGTAGTGCGAGGGATAACAGTACACGAGATGTAGTGAGTCAGAAGGTATCCGAAACGCCGTTTCAAGGTAAAAAAATCACTTTATTGGGTGCGCATGACTTAGCAAGTGAGACTCTTAAGAGTCTAGTTGAGCAATGGGGTGGTACAGTAACTCTAGAAACAAGTTTTCCTAAGGCGATAAATGATACATGCGATGTATGTATTGTTCATAGCCGTTACAGCTCGTCTTTATCCGTGAATTGGTTGGCATGCAATAATACAAGGCCGATAGTGGTGTTTGTTGAGGGCAATTTGTCTGTGTGGCGAGACAAACTAATGCTTAAGGATGTTTATGTATTACAGGTATCGTCACAGCCTGTGAAATTAAAAACAATTTTGCAGCGTGTATTGATTGATAAATGTGAATGAGAGATTAATTTATTCTTTTAGTATTTCTAATGGGTAACAATCTCCTTGCTGAAAATCATCAATAGCTTGTCTCACCATTGAGCTTCGCATGGCGTGTTCCTTTTCTATAATGTCTTCATAACTTAGCCATACCGCTTCAATAATGCCTTCATCTAGGCTTTGTGTGGGGTGATGCTTGATCGGTGTCGCACTAAAGGCATGGCGCAAGTAAGTAGTGCCATTGGGTGCAATAAAACGGTAAATACCAATTAATGAAGTGATACTAACATCCCAGCCTGTTTCTTCTCGGGTTTCTCTTTTTGCTGCATCAATAATACTTTCCCCTTCGTCTAAATGGCCTGCGGGTTGGTTGTATACTTTTTTATTATCACGTAGTTCATGAACCAGTAAGTACTCTTTGTTATCGCTGGCGTTCGTGCGTTCTATTACCGTGGCAACGGTGACGTTAGGTTTCCAGCGAATCATCGGCGTTTTCTCTGACTGTTATAGTGTTGTTTTATGCCTTTTTGTTGGCGGCGTGGTTGTTTAGTGTTTTGTGGTGTGGGTGGGGCAGGAACTGTTAAGCAGCGAGATTCGCCAGGTAGTAGCGTATCTAATGACCAATCACCAATTTGAGCGCGCACTAAGCGTAATGTAGGTAAGCCAACAGCGGCAGTCATTCTGCGCACTTGTCGATTACGACCTTCACTAATTGTGATAGACAGCCAATGTGTCGGTATAGATTGCCTAAAGCGTACGGGTGGTGTGCGTGCCCATAAAGAAGGTTCTGTCATGATATCGACAATGGCGGGCAGAGTGGCACCGTCCTTTAAGGTAACGCCTTTACGTAGTTGTTCAACGGCATTAGGGTCTTCGTTACCTTCGACTTGCACCCAATATGTTTTTGCGAGTTTATAGCGGGGGTTAGATATTTGTTGTTGTAATGCGCCGTCATCGGTTAGTAATAATAATCCTTCAGAATCATAGTCCAAGCGCCCTGCGGGGTAGCAGTGTTTCTGAGTAATATAGTTAGCTAGTGTGTCACGCTTCTCGTTAGGCGCAGTTCTATCATCGGTAAATTGTGATAGTACTTTAAAAGGTTTGTTGAATAGTATTAATGTGGGCATAAGGTATTTTAGCGTTTTATACGGCATATTGTCATGAGATATTCAGATGAGGAATGTACCTTATCACTGTGGTGAATAGCGTTTTATGGTAGCATCACTCACCATAATAATCGTTTTAAGGAGAGTGGTGACTTACTGCGAGTAAGCTACACTTAGACCGATCAATTTCACAATATTGAAATTGTGATTTAATTTTGGATAAAGAGGAAAGATATACGATGTCAAGTAAGCGGCCCACCATTATTTATACCCATACAGATGAAGCGCCAGCATTAGCGACATATTCGTTTCTACCTATTGTTAAAGCGTATACCAAAGTGGCTGGAGTTGAAGTAGAAACACGAGATATCTCGGTTGCTTCGCGTATATTAGCTGCTTTTTCTGACTGCTTGACGGATGATCAAAAGGTTTCAGATGCCTTGTCAGAGCTAGGTGCATTAGCGCAAACCCCCGAAGCGAATATTATTAAGTTACCTAATGTCAGTGCCTCTATTCCTCAGTTACAAGCAGCAATCAAAGAGTTACAACAACAAGGTTATGATTTACCCGATTACCCCGAAGATGCGACAACAGAAGAAGAGTTAGCAATACAAGCAAAGTACAATAAAATTAAAGGCAGTGCGGTAAACCCAGTATTGCGTGAAGGTAATTCAGATCGACGTGCTCCTGCATCTGTTAAACAATACGCGCGTAATAATCCACACTCAATGGGTGCTTGGTCACAAAGTTCTAAAAGCCATGTGGCAAATATGAATGGCGGCGATTTTTACGGCAGCGAGCAGTCCGTTATTATAGATAACGATATAGCCGTGCATATTCAACACGTGGCAACCGATGGCACTGTGACAGCGTTAAAAGAAAACGTGGCTTTATTGGCGGGTGAAATTATTGATTCATCGGTGATGAGTTATTCAGCACTGAGTGAATTTTTTGAAAAATCGATTTCAGATGCTAAAAAAGAAGGCGTTTTATGGTCGCTACATTTGAAAGCAACCATGATGAAAGTCTCAGACCCCATTATGTTTGGCTTGGCTGTTAAAGTATTCTATAAAGATGTATTTGAAAAGTATTCAGTATTATTTGAAGAGTTAGGTGTTGATGCCAATAATGGTTTAGGTGATGTTTACGCCAAAATAAAAACGTTACCTACTGCACAAAAAGAAGAGATTGAAGCGGCGATTCAGGCCGTATATGCCACACGTCCAGAATTAGCCATGGTGAATTCTGATAAAGGCATTACTAATTTACATGTACCGAGCGACGTAATTATTGATGCGTCTATGCCAGCAGCCATTCGTTCTTCTGGGCAAATGTGGGACGCCAGCGGCCAGTTACAAGATACTAAAGCTGTTATTCCAGATCGTTGTTATGCTGGCGTTTATCAAGCAGCGATTGAAGACTGTAAAGTGAATGGTGCATTAAACCCTGTTACTATTGGCAGCGTAGCTAATGTAGGTTTAATGGCTCAAAAAGCGGAAGAGTATGGTTCTCACGGAAAAACATTCCAAATGCCTGCGGCAGGTACCGTACGTGTGATCAACGATGCTGGCGATGTGCTAATGGAGCAAGCCGTTGAAGTGAATGATATCTGGCGTATGTGTCAGGCTAAGGATGCGCCTATACAAGACTGGGTAAAATTAGCGGTTAACCGTGCGCGAGCAACCGGTGATACGACTATTTTTTGGTTAGATAGTGAGCGAGCACATGATGCGCGTTTAATTGAGAAAGTGAATCAGTATTTACCTAAGCACAATACCGAAGGTTTAGATATTCGTATTCTTGACCCTGTATCGGCAACAAAATTCTCTTTACAGTGTATTCGAGAAGGAAAAAATACGATTTCTGTGACGGGTAATGTATTACGAGATTACCTCACTGATTTGTTCCCTATTTTAGAGGTCGGAACTAGCGCTAAAATGCTATCTATAGTGCCGCTAATGAATGGTGGTGGTCTGTTTGAAACGGGTGCGGGTGGTTCAGCGCCAAAGCATGTACAGCAATTTGTTGAAGAAGGGCATTTACGTTGGGATTCTTTAGGTGAATTCTTGGCATTGGCCGCTTCGTTAGAGCATTTATCAGAAAAGTTTGATAATCCTAGAGCAAAAGTGTTGGCGCAAACATTAGATCAAGCAACGGCTAAGTTTCTATTAAAAAATAAATCGCCTTCTCGCCGAGTGGGTGAACTAGATAACCGTGGTAGTCATTTGTATTTATCAATGTTTTGGGCAAGAGCGTTAGCTGAGCAAACTGACGATAGCGAATTACAGTCTATCTTTAGTGTTGTGACGCAACAATTTACTGATAATAAAGCGGCTATTATTGAAGAGTTAAAAGCTGCGCAAGGCGATACCGTTGAAATTGGTGGCTACTACCAACCTAATCCTGAATTAACCGCTGCGGCTATGCGCCCAAGTGCATCATTTAATCGCATTATCGATGCCATCTAAATGCTAAATTAAGGGTTCTATTCAGCTCAAATAAAGCCAGCGCGATTTTGCTTATATAGCGAGACGTGTTGGCTTTTTACGTTACGAATAGGGAATTTTAAGGCGAAGAATATTAGCAAGTTAGCGAAGGCTACTTGAAAAGTGTGACATTATGTACAGTCACTGATTGGTGGTATCAATTAACGTTTAAGCAGTTTCTAAGTGCGTTTCGTTAAGGTTGCTACCTGTGTCGTTTGTGTTCAATTTGCTGCTGATTGCGTCACTGTCGAGAGAGCTATCTTCATTTGCTGTAATGTTAGTGGCGTGTAAGCCTTTATCACCGCCAATAGTGTCAAAAGACACTGCTTGACCTGCTTTTAAAGTCTTATATCCATCCATCTCGATAGAACTATAATGGGCAAATAGGTCTTCACCACCATTATCTGGCAGAATAAACCCATAGCCTTTCGCATTATTGAACCATTTAACGGTACCAGTTGCCATGGCTACTTCCTTCTTGCTCTGCAGGCTAATCAATGAAACAAGTGATTAGAACAAGCGTTTACGTGTTATTATTATTGGTAAACCCGCTCAAAAAATGATCGGGTGTTCATTTTATACGCAATCATAGCGCTAATGTCAAATTTTTGTTGATCGCTTTGTATCGCTTGTCGCGTATAGTTTCCATGACAATTTTCCAGCAGACTAGAAAATAATGTTTTTATCACAATTTAATATGGGTGATCTTATAAATCATCAACTAAGATTAAGTAAAGACGAGCATGATTATGATCACGGAGATGATTTATTGGTGCAAGAATCAAAGCCAATAATGAAAAAACCTCCAATGTATAAAGTGGTCATGTTGAATGATGATTACACACCAATGGAATTTGTTGTTCATGTGTTAGAAAGTTTTTTTAACATGAACAGAGAGCAGGCAACAAAGATTATGTTGCAGGTGCATACAGAAGGAAAAGCCGTGTGTGGGATTTTTACTCGTGATATTGCAGAGACAAAAGCTGAGCAGGTGAACCAGTGTTCTAAAGATAATGAGCACCCCTTACTCTGTGAAATTGATGTCGTTGCAGACGAATAGTATTAGCGAAGTTGAGGAAGTAAGATGTTAAGTAAAGACTTAGAGCAAACATTAAATGATGCTTTTACCCATGCGCGTTCAAAGCGCCATGAGTTTATGACGGTTGAGCATTTACTACTTGCATTAATTGATAATGATTCTGCCTCTGTCGTACTCAAAGCTTGTGGTTCAGACCTTGCCTTTTTGCGTAAAGAGCTAACAGAATTTGTTGATAGCACAACACCCCTGTTTTCTGTAGATGAGCATGAGCGTGAAACACAGCCCACGCTTGGATTTCAGCGTGTATTACAACGTGCAGTTTTTCATGTGCAATCTTCAGGCAAACAAGAGGTATCGGGTGCAAATGTACTTGTTGCCATTTTTAGCGAGCAAGAAAGCCAGGCTGTGTATTTCTTAAAAGTGCAAAATGTAGCGCGTATTGATGTGGTTAATTACATCACTCATGGTATTTCTAAAGTAGGTGACAACACTACTTCGCCGCTGGATGAAACGGATCATCATACGCATACAGAAGATAATGCTGATGCAAGTGCATCTACAACAGATCCACTAGAGAGTTATGCCACTAACTTAAATGAGTTGGCGCTAGAGGGTAAAATAGACCCGTTGATTGGGCGAGATTTAGAAGTGGAGCGTGTTAGCCAAGTGCTATCTCGACGCCGTAAAAATAACCCATTATTGGTGGGTGAGTCAGGTGTGGGTAAAACCGCTATAGCGGAAGGCCTAGCAAAGCACATTGTTGATGGTAAGGTGCCCGAAGTATTAGAAAATAGTGTGGTGTATTCATTGGATATGGGCGCACTATTGGCGGGTACCAAATACCGCGGTGATTTTGAGAAACGCTTAAAAGCCTTGCTCGCAGAGCTAAAAAAACGCGAAGACTCCATTTTATTTATTGATGAGATTCATACTATTATCGGTGCTGGCGCTACATCGGGTGGTGTTATGGATGCCTCTAATTTGTTAAAACCATTATTGTCTTCAGGTGAGATGCGTTGCATTGGTTCTACTACATTTCAAGAGTATCGCGGTATTTTTGATAAAGATCGTGCCTTATCGCGCCGTTTCCAGAAAGTAGACGTGAATGAACCTTCAGTAGACGATACCTATAAAATTTTAAAAGGTTTAAAGTCTCGTTTTGAAGAGCATCACCATATTAAATACACCGATACTGCCTTGCGTACAGCAGCAGAGTTATCTGATCGCTATATTAATGATCGCTTTATGCCAGACAAAGCGATTGATGTGATTGATGAAGCGGGCGCTTATCAGCAATTGCAACCAAGCAGTAAGCGTAAAAAACAATTAGGCGTACATGATATTGAAAATATTGTGGCACAAATTGCACGCATTCCAGCGAAAACGATTTCGAGTAGTGATAAAGATCAGTTACGTAAGCTAGATACTACGCTCAAGATGACGGTGTTTGGTCAAGATGAGGGTATTGATGCGCTAACGACATCGATTAAATTGTCGCGTGCAGGTTTAGGTATAGAAGAGAAGCCTATTGGCTCGTTCTTATTTTCTGGGCCTACAGGTGTGGGTAAAACAGAATTATGTCGCCAGCTATCTGATGCGATGGGAGTGGAATTAATTCGCTTTGATATGTCTGAATACATGGAGCGACATACGGTTTCTCGTTTAATTGGCGCACCTCCAGGTTATGTCGGCTTTGATCAAGGTGGTTTGCTCACTGAAGCGGTAACAAAAAATCCTTACAGTGTGATTCTTTTAGATGAGATTGAAAAGGCACACCCAGAGGTTTTCAATTTATTATTGCAGGTGATGGATCACGGTACGCTAACGGATAACAATGGTCGTAAAGCAGATTTTCGTAATGTTGTGCTTATTATGACAACTAATGCAGGTGCGGAAGAAATGAGTCGCGCCTCGATTGGGTTTTCAACTCAAGACCATAGTTCTGATGGTAAAGAAGCGCTTAAAAAAGTATTTACGCCAGAGTTTCGTAACCGTTTAGATGCCATTATTCAATTTTCTGCATTGTCTAAAGATGTGATTAAAACCGTGGTGGATAAGTTCCTTGTGCAATTGCAAACCCAGTTGGATGAGAAACGAGTGCATTTAGAAGTAGAAGATGATGCTAGAGAGTGGTTGGCTACTCGTGGTTACGATGAAAAAATGGGTGCTCGACCGATGGCTCGCTTAATTCAGGAAAAACTGAAAAAACCATTGGCTGAAATGGTGTTGTTTGGTGAATTATCGAACGGGGGATCGGTACAGGTAACCGTAGAGAATGACGAGCTGCACATTGAGCTGGCAAAAGAGCTAGTAGACGCTTAGATTCGCTCAATAGGCTTACATACCAGCAACGAAAAAAGAGGCATATAGCCTCTTTTTTATATTTCTAAAATACTTTTTAGCGAGCGCGGAAAGTAATACGGCCTTTCGATAAATCGTAAGGTGTCATTTCTACCTTAACTTTATCACCCGTTAAGATACGAATGTAATTTTTACGCATTTTTCCAGAAATATGCGCAGTAACCACGTGACCATTTTCTAATTTCACGCGAAAAGTCGTATTTGGTAAAGTATCAATCACTTCACCTTCTAGTTCTATATTATCTTCTTTTGCCATCCGAATGATGTATCCTAAGCGGTAAATTTCAAGCGCTGCATTTTGCCTGAAAATACATGAATAGCCAAGTAAAGATGGGTTTTAAGGGGAAATTTCTTTGAAAAAGGCAAAAAAGAACTAATTCACTAAAATCCAACGATCACCAGACTGGATTTCAAGTGGGCGATACGCAGATTTGTAGTTCATTTTACTAGACTCTTTAATCCAATATCCTAGATATACACTGTTGAGATGGTGTTTTTTCGCTTCTCTCACCAAAAATAAAATTACAAAGCCACCTAGGCTGCGTTTCTCTTCCTTAGGGTCATAATAGGTATATACAGCGGATATACCATTATCCATGATATCGGCTACAGCCGTGGCAACGAGTCGGCCATCTTTACGAAATTCGTAATAACAGGTGGAATGCCATTGTCCACCTAAAAAGCTGTTAAATTGTTCTCTAGATGGCGGGTACATATCACCATCGTGGTGGCGTAGATTAATGTAGCGCTCATACAGTGCGTAATGTTCATCGGTGTTGATTGAATCTGTAGTGCTAATGGTGAGGTCTTCATTACGCTTCCAAGTACGCTTTTGGCTGCGACTTGGCATAAATAGGCTGACAGGTATACGCATGGGCACGCAAGCCTTGCAGTCAGCACACAGGGGCTTGTAAATGTGTGTGCCACTACGACGAAAGCCATAATCAGATAATTGTGAATAGAGTGCTCGATTAATCGTTTGCTTGGGGCTGAGAAAGACCGTGGCTGCTTCCTCGTCATCTAAATAACTGCAAGGGTGCGGCTGGGTTTGAAAAAACTGCAATGATTCAAGATCAGAGACTTCTTCAATAAGGTCGATTTTTTCGTCGAAATGGCTCATACGTTATATTTTCTATTTGTGCGGCAGATAGTTATGCCAATATTACGTTTTCTGTCTATTCCAGTGGCATGGGGTATTTACTACATGCTGTTGTAGGAGTGTTTCAAATGTGGGTCTAGGCATTTGAATCGCTCCCATGCTCTCTAAGTGATTATTGTGAACCTGACAGTCAATAGCGACATATTGCCATTGTTTGAGCTGCTCGGCCAGATAAAATAGTGCAATTTTTGAACTATTACTTTGTCGACTAAACATGGATTCTCCAAAAAACATCTTACCAAGGGCGACACCATATATTCCGCCCACAAGTTGCTCGTTATGCCAGACTTCAACAGAATGAGCATGCCCCAGTTGATGTAGGGCATGGTAGGCGTTGAGTATATCTTCGGTAATCCATGTGCCATCTTCTGGATAATTGGCTCTGGGTTCGGCACAGGCTTCGACGACTTCTGTAAACGCGTGATCAAATGTAATGTGAAATGCTTGTTTGCGAATTACTTTCTTGAGGCTTTTGCTGACATGTAAACGATCAATAGGAATAACGGTTCTGGGGGAAGGTGACCACCACAAAATAGGTTCGCCTTCGCTAAACCAAGGAAATATACCCCTCGTATAAGCATGAATAAGCCACTCAGGGCTTAGTTGCCCGCCTGCGGCTAATAATCCGTCAGGGTAGGTGAGCGCGGTATTGGTGTCGGGAAACGCTGGGGTATCTGAGTCCAGCCATGTTAGAGGGGTCATCATGTATGTAATACGTTTACTGTGTGATCAATCAATTATAGCGATAGTGTATAGTATTTATTGATATTTTTTCCTTTTTAAATGAATCGAAACGTATAGCTTGTTAGTAAGGTAAATACCTATGAATATGGCCAAATCTGCCAATGTTATCGCGAGCATAGTGTTGTGTGTTTGTGGTGTTGTCGCGTGTTTGTTTCCTGCTATGGTAGGTGATTATTATGGCATGGCCTTTTTAGAACCCGATGCTAAAACAACAGTCAGGGTGCTAGGTGGTTTTTGTTGTGGTATCGCTTATTTATTAGCGCATTTTGCATATCGCTTGCATGATCAAAAACCATTGCTTTTTTGTGTGGCAGTGATTTTGCTTAGCTTTGCATTGCCGCGCTTTTTGGGTTTGGTGATAGACGGCGTTGATCAGCCTAAAATGATTTATGAGCTTGTATTCGAGGTGGTTTCCCTTATGATTGTGGTGCGTCTGTATGTTAAAAATTAACGATGTGTTAAATTACACGGGTTAATAAAATAGTGTATAACGCACATAATAAATAAAAACGATTGACTATATTTAATAGGGGAATTCATATGAATAAAATTGTACTCATTATTTTAGCGATATTACTGCCACCAGTAGCTGTATTTTTAAAGTCGGGCGTTGGTAAAGACCTTATCATTAATATTGTATTATGCTTAGTCTTTTTCTTTCCAGGCGTTGTTCATGCCTTATGGTTGGTGACTAAGTAGTCACCAAGAAAAGGTGGAATAAAATACATGTGTAATCAGGGCGAATAGTATAAAAGGATGTTTTTTTAAAGTATTAAGTAGTGGTAGTTAGATCTATGAACCCTGTAAAAATAGAAACATCCTTGGTCACTCTTGATAATTATGATTTGCCCGAAGCGGCAAATCATATTTTATCCTTATGTAAACAACCATGTTTTTCTTACGTGGTCACTCCCAATATTGATCATCTTTCTCGATTGTGTGATGTCGCTTCAGATAGCGATGTTGCAAAAGCTTATCAGCACGCAGATATGACTTTGTGTGATAGCAGAATATTTGAAAAATTATTGGCGTTATCTAAACGGTCAGTAAAGGCCGTTGTGCCGGGCAGCGACTTAACTCAATACGTTTTTGACCATATAGTAACCCCAGAAGATCGCGTACTTGTGTTTGGTTGTGGTGAGTCAGAAATGGCATCGCTTTACCAAAAATATCCGTTATTGAATATCACTCATATTAATCCTTCTATGGGGTTTATTAAAAAACCCGATGAGGTTAAAACGTTAATTGAGTGTTTAAAAAAGGAACGTGCAGATTATATTTTTCTTGCGGTAGGATCACCACAGCAAGAAATTTTTGCCTATAAATTAAAAGAAGCAGGGTTGAATACAGGCGTGGCGCTATGTATTGGCGCATCGATTAATTTTATTGTCGGTGTAGAAGTAAGAGCGCCATTATGGATGCAGCGTTTACATCTTGAGTGGTTTTATCGTATGGTGCAAAGTCCATTGCGATTGGTGAAACGATATAGCGGAAATGCGATCAAATTGCCCGCTATCTATTCACGTTTACGCCAGTAATCGCACGGATATAACTTATATTACATACGCTCGATTACTGATTACGTAAACTTGAGCGTATTTATTGATCTAAAAACTTTTCAGCGTCAAGCGCGGCCATGCAGCCTGATCCTGCGGAAGTAATAGCTTGACGATAAATGTGATCAGCCACATCGCCAGAAGCATATACACCCTCAATACTGGTTTGTGTGGCGTTGCCGTGTAAGCCGCTATTAATGACAATATAGCCATCATTCATCTCAAGCTGGTCTTTAAAAATATCGGTATTGGGTTTGTGGCCAATAGCAATAAACACACCCTGTAAATCCATTTCTTTTGTGCTGTTGTCAAGCATACTCTTTATACGCATACCTGTGACACCGCTTTGATCACCTAATACTTCATCTAATTGATGATTCCATTCGATAGTGATATTGCCATTTTTTTCCTTGTCAAAAAGTTTGTCTTGTAGAATTTTTTCGGCGCGTAATGTGTCGCGACGATGGACTAAAA
The DNA here is from genome assembly GCA_965225895.1 of Candidatus Endobugula sp. Taxonomy (GTDB): domain Bacteria; phylum Pseudomonadota; class Gammaproteobacteria; order Pseudomonadales; family Cellvibrionaceae; genus Endobugula. The sequence continues at coordinate 1,321,582 of CBDDBR010000011.1, read as the reverse complement.
CCACTTCTTTACAAATATTCGATAGATAAAGCGCTTCTTCAACAGCGGTATTGCCGCCGCCTATAACAGCCACTTTTTGATCGCGGTAAAAAAAGCCGTCACAAGTCGCGCAGGCACTTACTCCTTTACCGGCAAAGGCTTTTTCTGATTCGAGGCCTAAATATTGAGCAGATGCTCCAGTAGCAATAATTAATGCGTCGCAGGTATAGGTATCATTACCTTTGAGCACGAAAGGACGCTGCTTAAGGTCGACTTCATTAATATGATCAAAAATAATATCAGTATCAAAACGCTCAGCATGTTGTTGCATTTGCACCATTAAGTCAGGGCCTTGTAGGTCGTGTGTGCCGCCAGGCCAATTTTCAACTTCAGTGGTGGTGGTTAATTGTCCGCCTTGTTGCATGCCTGTAATGACCACAGGGTTTAAGTTAGCTCTTGCTGCATAAATAGCCGCTGTGTAACCCGCAGGGCCAGAACCTAAAATAATTAAACGGTGGTGTTTGTTCGACGTCATATAATACCTTCTTTCGTGTCTGTGTGGTCTATCCGTAGCGGATCCATAGCGCTACTTCGGGGTAAGCGCGTTAAATAAGAACCTGTATTTAATGAGTAAAGCGTGTAGGTAAGAATAGGTCTTGGCTTTATTGAGATGAAATACTGTTAGTGCGTATATAAAAACAAATATGTCGAATTTATATTCGATATTACCTATAAGAGCGATTGTCACGTTATGGCGGTTTAAAACCGTGGTGATCGAGCGCGTTTAGTCGGTGTGTTCAATAAAGTAGAGTGCTGTTCCCGCTATTACAATGCATCGAATAATAACATGGCATGCAGGGCACTTATAGTCAGATTTTTGGATCATTTTTCTGTAGAATAGTCGTTAGAACTGCTAAGGATTACGCTGTGAACTCAACAACTAAAAAAACTCAGACAGAGCCATCATCAGCTCAACGCCTTATTGTGCGTATTCTTAAGGAAGGCGCATTGATAGCTTGGCTGTTATTGTGCACTTATCTTTTATTGGCCTTGGCGTCATATTCGCCAGCCGATCCTCATGGCTGGTCTAGTACGGGTACAAATACGGTGGTGCAAAACACCTTGGGTTCTACGGGTGCTTGGTTAGCGGATCGCTTTTTCTCTTTCTTTGGCTATATAGCCTATGTATTCCCATTGATGATCGCTTACCGTTTATGGTGTGCGTTTCGTTTGCGTCATAACCCTTTACCATTTGATAATTTACTTTTTGTATTGCGCGCTTTAGGTTTGCTAATGGTGGTGGTTGCGGGTACGGGTTTGTTAGGTATTCAAACAATGGGCGACACTAGCGAACTGCCATTTTCGAGTGGTGGGTTGTTGGGTATTGCTATTGCCGAAGCCTTAGAAAAAGGGTTAGGTTTTGTTGGTGCGACCTTATTATTTTTAGCTGTGGGCTTATTTGGGTTTACGATTTATACCGATCTGTCATGGGTACGCCTTGTTGATACGATTGGCCGCTATAGCTTGTTGCTAACCCAACAATCTATTCGCTATGTGAGTGTGTTGGTATCGCGTTATGCGCAGAAAAAACAAGATCAACAACAAGCTAAGGCATCGTTAAAATCTCGCCAAGAGTCGGTGGTGCAAAAAACCAAAAAAATGAAAGACCGCATACCGCCTACAATTGAGAAACCTATCACCAAGCCTCAGCCTAGTCCACGTGTAGAGAAAGAAAAACAAACAACACTATTTGATACGCCAGTGACAGGTGAGCTGCCGCCATTAAATCTTTTAGACCCAGCGGATGTGTCGAATGGTAAAGGTTTTTCTGACGAATCCTTAGAGGCAATGTCACGTTTGTTAGAGCTTAAATTACAAGATTTTGGCGTGTCCGTAGAAGTCGTATCTGTATTACCTGGGCCTGTGGTGACTCGCTTTGAATTACAACCAGCGGCAGGTGTAAAAGCCAGTCGTATTACCAATTTGGCTAAAGATTTAGCCCGCTCAATGGCTGTTGTGAGTGTGCGAGTAGTTGAGGTGATTCCGGGTAAATCCGTTGTGGGTATCGAAATTCCTAATGAGCATCGCGAAATGGTGCGCTTAACACAGGTGTTATCGTCGTCTGTATATGATGATTCTAAATCGCCTTTAACCCTAGCGTTAGGTAACGATATTGCGGGTGAGCCCATTGTTGCTGATCTCGCTAAAATGCCTCATTTATTGGTAGCAGGTACCACAGGTTCGGGTAAGTCGGTGGGCATTAATGTGATGCTATTAAGTTTGCTGTATAAATCAACCCCGAAAGATGTGCGCTTAATATTAGTCGATCCTAAAATGCTAGAACTTTCTGTGTATGAGGGGATTCCGCATTTGCTGACGCCCGTTATTACCGATATGAAAGATGCCTCTAATGGCCTACGTTGGTGTGTGGGAGAGATGGAGCGTCGTTACAAATTAATGGCCTCTGTGGGGGTGCGTAACTTAGCGGGTTATAACCGTAAAGTAGACGAGGCTAATAAGCGCGGTGAACCGATTCCCGATCCGTTATGGCGCCCAGAAGAAGAGTTTATTGCGGGTGAAGAGGTGCCAACAGCGCCTAACTTAGAAACCTTGCCTGCCATTGTGGTTGTTATTGATGAATTTGCCGACATGATGATGATTGTGGGTAAAAAGGTAGAGCAACTGATTGCGCGTATCGCACAAAAAGCCCGTGCTGCAGGTATTCATTTACTATTGGCAACACAGCGTCCTTCGGTGGATGTTATTACAGGTTTAATTAAAGCCAATGTGCCTACGCGTATTGCTTTTCAGGTATCGTCAAAAATTGATTCTAGAACTATTTTAGATCAAGGTGGCGCCGAGCAGTTATTAGGGCACGGTGATATGTTGTACTTGCCACCGGGTACAAGTGTGCCTATTCGTGTGCACGGTGCCTTTGTTGATGACCACGAAGTACACAAGGTGGTCAGTGATTGGAAGCGTCGCGGTGAACCCGATTATATTGATGGTATTGTGGATGAAAGCACCAATTCGATTCCTGTTCCTGGCTTGGCAGCAGAAAGTGAAGATGGCGATAACGAAAGTGACGCGTTATATGATGAGGCCGTCGCTTTTGTGACTGAAACACGTAAGGCATCGATATCATCGGTGCAGCGTAAATTGCGTATTGGATATAACCGTGCAGCGCGTTTAGTCGAAACGATGGAGGCCGCAGGTGTTATTAGTGAAGCGGGTCATAACGGTAGTCGAGAAGTGTTAGCGCCTGCGCCACCCAGACATTAACAGTAGAGCATAAATAATAATGGATAGACAAAAAAGCAATCATGTGTGGCGTTTTAACGCGAATGTGAAGGCAGTAAAGGCGTATATACAGCATGTGAGCTTAGGACTGATTTGTGTTTGTAGTTTGTTTTTTAGTGTCGCCAGTACAGCGGATGATGCAGATACATTGGCAGAAAAATTGGCGTTGCTCGATACTTTTTCGGGCGCTTTTGAGCAAACCTTAACGGATGATAAAGGTGAAGAGTTACAAGCCTCGTCGGGAGATTTCTTCTTGCAGCGGCCAGGATATTTTCGTTGGAATACTACCGAGCCGTTTCCGCAATTATTAGTGTCTGATTTACAATCTATTTGGATGTACGACCCTGATTTAGAGCAAGTGACCGTACGTGCATACGATAATAATGTATCTGCCACTCCTGCGTTATTACTGAGTGGTGATGTGACAAAAATAAAAGAGCATTATCACGTTGAGCAAACGCAAGCACAGCGTTATGTATTGACCCCATTGCAACCGCAAGAATTATTTACACGCTTAACGGTGAGCTTTATGAATGGTCAATTATCGGATATGCGTTTAATTGACGCCTTAGGACAAACAACCACATTTCGTTTTATCGATGGTATTTACAATCAAGCAATCGATCGCGCTTTATTTGAATTTGTTCCACCTGAAGGCACCGATGTGATCATTGGCAACTAAGCATATGGTTGATCATTCAATGGGTGACGATTTATTTCAGCAACACGAATCCGATGAGCAAGTACAAGCAGATAATGCGATGTATATGCCGTTAGCGGCAAGGCTACGCCCACAGGACTTGGATGAATATATCGGGCAGACGCACCTATTGGCCGAAGGTAAACCATTACGAGAAGCCATCGACAAAGGCCAGATTCACTCCATGATTTTTTGGGGGCCGCCCGGTGTTGGTAAAACCTCCTTAGCTAAAATGTTAGCTCACGTTATCGATGCAGAATTTGAGTCACTATCAGCGGTCTTAGCGGGTGTTAAAGATATACGCGACGCTGTATCGCGAGCACAGCTTCATCAGCAAGCCTCAGGTAAGCGTACTATCTTATTTGTTGATGAGGTGCACCGATTTAATAAATCACAACAAGATGCCTTCTTACCTTATGTAGAAAACGGCACGATTACTTTTATTGGTGCCACCACCGAAAATCCCTCATTCGAATTAAATAATGCCTTATTATCTCGCTGCCGTGTTTATGTATTACGCAGTTTAGAAAACGGTGATATTCAGCATTTATTACAGCGTGCCTTAAGCGATAACGTTAAAGGTTTAGGTGAGCGAGAGCTAGAGTGTGACGACGATACACTGGCCTTATTGGCATCAGCAGCGAATGGTGATGCACGTAGAGCATTAAATTTATTAGAGATCGCAAGTGACCTTGCGGATAAACACATCACAAGGGCTATCGTTACTGAAGTACTTGGGGGAGATGTGCGGCGCTTCGATAAAGGCGGAGATATTTTTTATGATCAAATCTCTGCCTTGCATAAAGCCGTACGAGGCTCATCGCCCGATGCATCCTTGTATTGGTGTATGCGTATGTTAGATGGCGGTTGTGACCCATTGTATATAGCAAGGCGTGTTGTACGCATGGCAATAGAAGATATTGGCAATGCTGACCCCAGAGCCTTATCAATCAGTTTGGCGGCATGGGATACGCAAGAGCGCTTAGGTAGCCCCGAAGGGGAGCTAGCCATCGCGCAAGCTGTGATCTATTTGGCTTCAGCACCTAAGAGTAATGCCGTGTATAATGCGTTTAATTCTGCTAAGGCAGATATTCGTCAAATGCCCGATTATGATGTACCTGTGCATTTGCGTAATGCGCCAACAGAACTGATGAAATCGCTCGACTATGGCGCAGAGTATCGTTATGCGCATAATGAAGAAGGTGCCTACGCAGCAGGAGAAAATTATTTTCCTGAGGCTATTGCCAATAAAGCCTATTATCACCCTGTTGAGCGAGGCCTAGAGGTAAAGATTAAAGAAAAACTCGATTATCTTCATCAATTAGATAAGGCGAGTCACTTAAAGCGATATGAATCGCCAAACGAAGCGCAAAGAAAAACGCCAAAAGAGTAACAGCGGCAATATACAGTACCCTAATAACCTAGGATGAAAGAGTAGAGATAATACAAGATGATCTGGCTTGCAGTTGCTCTCGGTGGCGCACTTGGCGCACTCATGCGTTTTGGTTTAACAACCTATTTAATGCCTGTAGGGGCAAAGCAATTTCCTTGGGGAACCTTAACCGCTAATATTATTGGCTCGGCCTGCATTGGTCTATGCTATGTATTGATTATTGAAAAAGAATGGCTGGCTGTTGCGTGGCGTCCATTTTTAATGACGGGTTTTTTAGGTGCTTTTACAACGTACTCTAGTTTTGCATTGGAATCATTTTTACTCTGGCAACAAGACCAAATAAATTACGCAATAAGTTATGCCGCCATGTCACTGGTGGGCTGTGTATTGGCCGTGAGTGCGAGTATTTTTTTAGCCACTAAATTACTTAATTAAGTTATTTATTATTTGAATTTTTGAAATAAAAGAAACGGAAACTATTTATGTTAGACCCGAAACTTCTTCGTAGCGACCCAGAGCGTGTTGCTAAAGCATTACTTAAGCGTGGATATGTATTGGATGTAGAAGCACTGGCTTCACTTGATGAAAAACGCAAAGTCATTCAAGTAAAAACAGAAGCGTTACAACAAGAGCGTAATAGTCGTTCAAAAAATATTGGTAAAGCAAAAGCCGCAGGCGAAGATATTGCGCCGCTATTACAAGAAGTGGAACATTTAAAAGCACAATTAAATGAAGCCGATGATGAATTAAAAAAATTGCAAGAACAGCTCGATACCTTACTCTCTGCTGTACCTAATATGCCAGTAGATGAAGTGCCTGAAGGTACAGACGAAGATGATAATGTTGAGTTGCGTCGTTGGGGCACGCCACGTACCTTTGATTTTGAGATTAAAGATCACGTTGATCTTGGTGCGGCAGTAGGTGAAACGTATAACGGTTTAGATTTTGATGTGGCTAGCAAGCTAACGGGTTCTCGCTTTGCTGTGATGCGCGGTGGTATTGCTCGTTTACATCGGGCGCTAATTCAATTTATGCTTGATACGCATATTGCAGAACATGATTATCAAGAAGTATATGTGCCGTTTTTAGTCAATAAAGATTCGCTCTATGGTACTGGTCAATTACCTAAATTTGAAGAAGACCTTTTTAAAACCAATGACGAACGTGAGTTATATTTAATTCCTACAGCAGAAGTTCCAGTGACTAATTTATTACGTGATGAGCTATTGCAAAGCGATGCACAATTACCTATTAAATTAGTGTGTCATACGCCGTGTTTTCGTAGTGAGGCAGGGAGCCATGGTCGTGATACTCGCGGCATGATTCGTCAACACCAATTTGAAAAAGTAGAGCTTGTTAATTTTGTAAAACCAGAAGATTCGGCACAAGCATTAGAAGATTTAACCGCCTGTGCAGAAGCGATTTTGCAAAAGTTAGAACTGCCTTATCGCACCGTGATTTTATGTGGCGGTGATATTGGTTTTTCAGCGGCAAAAACGTATGACATTGAAGTATGGTTGCCATCACAAGATAAGTATCGTGAAATTTCTTCATGCAGTAGTTTTAATGATTTTCAGGCGCGCCGTATGAAAGCTCGTTTTAAAAATCCAGATACAGGTAAAACAGAATTATTACATACCTTAAATGGTTCAGGCTTGGCGATTGGTCGTACACTGCTAGCCATTATGGAAAACTATCAACAAGCCGATGGCAGTATTGAAGTGCCTACAGTGTTGCAAGCTTATATGGGTGGGCTACAAAAGATAACGCTAGACGATTAATTGTTTAGCTCACCACGTTTTTTACTTTCATTAACGCTTTAAACACATTTACAGAACGGCTTTACTATGAATTACATGCCTTTTTTCTTTGACCTTAAAGGTCGACCTTGCTTACTCATCGGTGGTGGTAGTATCGCTACACGTAAAGCGCGCTTGTTAGCAAAAGCAGGTGCTAAGCTAATGGTGGTGGCTCCTTATATTTCTGATGAAATGCAAACCATGGTAAAGGCGAGTGAGGGCGAATGTTTTTTTCGTGAATATAACACTTCGGATTTAGACATGGGTGTCGTTATTATTTGTGCTACAGATAATAGTGATATTAACCAGCGCGTATCAGAAGAAGCACAAGCCAGAAAACTACCTGTTAATGTTGTAGATTCTCCGAGCTTATGTAGCATTATCACGCCAGCAATTGTTGATCGTTCACCATTAATGATCGCGATTACTAGTGGCGGCGATGCTCCTGTATTGGCGCGTCAAATGCGCGCTAAACTTGAGGTGATGTTTCCATCCGCTTATGGATCATTGGCCAGTCTTGCGAGTAAGTTTCGTCATCGTGTAAAAGCAACGGTAACGTCAGAGCCGAAGCGCTTACGTTTTTGGGAAACGGTATTTAATGGTATAGCGGCAGAAAAAGCTTTTGCCGGTAAACTAGACGAAGCTGAACAAGCCATCGAAAATCAATTAAATGATAATGCAAATGCAGAATTATTAGGTGAGGTATACCTAGTGGGTGGTGGGCCAGGTGATCCTGACTTGCTTACCTTTAAAGCCTTGCGTTTAATGCAGCAAGCCGATGTTGTTTTATATGATCGCTTAGTGAGCGAGCCTGTGATGAATTTAGTACGTCGTGATGCCGATAGAATTTATGTGGGCAAGCGTACCAGCGATCATGCCGTGCCACAGCAAGATATTAATCAAATGCTGGTAGATTTAGCAGAAGAAGGTAAGCGTGTTTTACGTTTAAAAGGTGGCGATCCATTTATTTTTGGTCGTGGTGGAGAAGAAATCGAACTACTTGCCGAAAACAACATTCCTTTTCAAGTGGTACCAGGTATTACAGCTGCTTCAGGCTGTTCGGCCTATTCAGGTATTCCTCTTACCCATCGGGATTATGCGCAATCGGTGCGTTTTATTACAGGGCATACTAAAGAAGGCAATGTAGATTTACCGTGGGAATCACTGCTAGATGATCACCAAACATTGGTGTTTTATATGGGCTTAGTGAATTTGCAGCCAATATGCTCGCAATTAATTACGCGAGGCCGCTCACCTGACACACCTGCCGCATTGATTGAAAAAGGCACAACGCCCGATCAGCGTGTGATAACAGGCACCTTAAACACCTTGCCAAACTTGATCGCAGGGCAGTCTGTACGCGCGCCCACATTATTAATTATTGGTGGTGTGGTGAGCTTACACGAACAGTTGCAGTGGTATAAATAAACCACTGCATCGCGCATTCAGCCCGTCAATTTTATTCCGTCAATTATTTTTGTCCTAAGGCCTTTCTGTTTGTCTCATCGGCTTGGCGCTATTGTGTAAATATGCGTGTAGGCATGGCTGTGAACTTAGCAACTATTTTTAATTTTTATGATCAATATACATAACCGCGAATATAATATAACGGGTTTTTCCGTTCCTATTGATATAGTCGTAGAGCGGTTAAAGTGATTTTTATGGGGGTTGTTTTATGGCCTTTTTAAATAATGATCGGTAAATCATAAATATATTGCGGGTAATATTGTATGGCAGGGCACTCTTATATCTTCTCACGCCATGGTGAGAATCAATTGATACATCCGTATTTTTTCTTTTTCTTATTTTTATTGTTTGGTCTGTGGAGTCATCTGGCTGGTGCAGAGGATAAGGATAAAATATCGGTACTTGCTGCGCACGAATTACTGCAGAAAAATGCCATTGTAATGATTGATATACGTTCTGTCGGTGAGTGGGAAAAAACAGGTGTTGCAACACAGGCAATCCCTTTAACCATGCACAGAGACGGAGGTATTCCTGCATTCTCTCACGCGTTGGCCAAACTTTTAGAGGGCGATAAAACACGGCCTGTCGCTTTAATTTGTGCGAAGGGTGTGCGTAGCTCAAGAGTTCAGCAATATTTACAAAAACATGGTTTTACTCATGTGCTAGACGTGCAAGAAGGTATGGTCGGTGGCTTTTTTACAGAGGGCTGGATAGATCAGGGATTACCTATAAAACCTTATATAAATCAATAAGGTATAAGTTATCAAAAAAAACCATATTTAACTGTCAAGAAAATATCTTAGCAGCCGCTATACTTATTAAGCGGGTCATTTTTATACTCGTGACGATGGTTGCTGGTTACCATCGATAAAACATATCTATCAAAGGAGGATATACATTATGAATATCAGTTCATTAATTCCTCCAGTAAATACCGCGACGTTAAAACAACCAAAGCGTAGCGAGATTGCAGTTGCTGGATCGGAAACCAATAAAGATGCCCCTCATGCACGGCAAGAAAACGAGCGGCGGGAGCAAAAAGAAAAACACGAAGCGCCTAAAAAACGTGGCCAAGATCGACGCCAGCGTAATATTAAGCCCTTGCTCGATTCTCGAACGGGAGGCGATCGTCGTAAAGATCATCACAGACCTGTGATCAATGTAAACGTATAGCTATATAGTTATGCAGATAGTTATGTAGACAGATCTGGTCAGCTTATCAAAAACCCTATAAAGTGACGCTTATTATTAATCACAGTGATTATTTATAGGGTATTTGTGGTTTCTCTTCATTCTCATTTATGCACTTGTGGCAGCCAAAAAAATAGCCAACAATGTTGTGCTCCGTATCTACAGGGTAAAAAATACCCCAAAACGCCCGAAAAACTGATGCGCTCGCGTTATAGCGCATTTGCATTAGGTGGCCATGGTCAATATTTACTAGATACATGGTTGCCCAGTATGACCCAAGGGCTAACCGTCACATCGCTCTCTCAAAAAGATACCCAATGGCGTGAGCTACATGTGCTCAGTAAATCGCAATCGGGGGATGATGCAACGGTTGAATTTAATGCGATATATTTAGATGCTAACCAACAACGGCAATCCCACCACGAGCATTCCGTTTTTAAACGTATTCATGGTAAATGGTTATATGTGGGCGGCGAAGTTAATAGCGGTAACGCATAGTATAAAACGAGAAAACAATAGGCGCGGATGATGCTTCGATTATTAGGTAATATTTTTTGGTTTATTCTGGGTGGCTTTTTCATGGGGGTAATGTGGTGGTTATTGGGTGTGTTAGCATTTATTACCATCATTGGTATTCCATGGGCGCGTGCTTGCTTTACCATTGGATTTTTTTCATTTTTCCCCTTTGGTAAAGAGGCGGTGTGTCGAGAAGAGCTAACTCGTGAGGCTGATATGGGCACGGGTGTGCTTGGGTTTTTAGGCAATGTTATTTGGTTTTTATTGGCGGGTATTTGGTTGGCTATTGGCCATATCGCATCTGCTATCGTATGTTTTGTTACCATTATTGGCATTCCGTTTGGTATTCAGCATATTAAATTAGCTGTGATTTCTTTGGCGCCTGTTGGTAAAACCATTGTCTGTAAAACGGTGGCGCAAAACATTCAGTAAGTGCATATAGTGTGCGGGTAAACACATAAAATAAGAAAAGGTTGTATTCATGAAAACAATTCCCAAGGGGCGTTATCGTCACTATAAAGGGCAGGATTATAAAGTGATAGACGTGGCTCGCCATAGTGAAACGGAGGCGTGGTTTGTGGTGTACCAATGCTTGTATGGTGATTATTCTATATGGATTCGCCCTTTCGATATGTTCACTGAAACGGTTGTTGTTGATGGTAAAGAAGTTCCCCGTTTTGCTTATGTTGAGCCAGTAAATAATGACTGAAATGAATGATGAATACTGGATGCAACAAGCTTTGTTGTTGGCTCAGCAGGCGGGGCAATGCGATGAAGTGCCTGTAGGCGCGATTGTTGTAAAAGATCAAACAGTGATTGGGCAGGGCTTTAATCAGCCTATAGGTTTACATGATCCAACGGCACATGCAGAAATATTAGCATTGCGGGATGCAGCAAAAACAGTGGGTAATTATCGTATTGTTGGCGCCACCTTGTATGTGACTATTGAGCCCTGCGCTATGTGTGCAGGCGCTATTGTGCATAGTCGTATAGATCGAGTGGTTTTTGGTGCTACAGAGCCTAAGGCGGGCGCGATAGTAAGTAAAACGCAGCAGCTAGACGGTGAGCATTTAAATCATAAAGTAAAATACACGAGTGGGGTTTGTCACGAAGCGTGTTCGACTATAGTGAGTCACTTTTTTGCGCGTCGTAGAGAAGAAAAACGAATTAAAAAAAACAATAACACGCATGCTTAACGGTTTTTTATTAACGACTTTGAATGGTTTATATTATGACAAGAGTAGTTAAAGTTGTGACATGGATTCAGCAGGCTTTTTAATAGGTAAGCTGTCTATTTCTGCCTCGCTTTCCGATGCGAGTTGGCGCTGTTTATTTTCATAATGCCAAACTAAAATATTATGATAATTTTTAATGCGCTCCACATAGTGAACAGGTTCCCAGCCGCGGGCATAACCGTGACGGGTTTTACTGTAATACTTTCTGCGTGTTAATAAGGGCAGAGATTCTTTAACATCATCCCACAAGTCGGGATCACCACCATGTTGTTGTGTGAGTATACGAGCATCTTCTAAGTGACCTAAGCCCACATTGTATGCGGCTAAAGCCATCCATGTTTTGTCTGGTTCAGTAATGTCTTTAGGAATGCGATTACGCATTTGTACAAAATATCGTGCGCCGCCATCAATGCTTTGCTGTGGGTCTGTACGGTCTTCAATACCTAAGCTTTTGGCGGTATCATTGGTTAGCATCATTAAACCACGTACACCAGTAAATGATTTTGCGTTTTCATTCCATAGCGATTCTTGGTAGCTCATAGCGGCTAAAAATAACCAATCTAACCCGTTTGCCTCTGCACTATCTTGAAAAAAATCTACCCACTGAGGTAATTTTTCTTCGATGCGTTCTGCCAAGGCCAAAGCATTTCCTTCATCTACTACAGGTTTGCTGAAATATTTTTTTTCTAACTTAGCAATTTCACCCGCCAGTGCATATTCTTTTATAAAAGCATTTGCGGCATTTAATAAACTGTCGTCGCTTTGTTTAGGGAATGCCCACGCTATATTTTCTGGTTCGGTTAGGTTAAAGGCGATACGTGCCCGAGGATAAACCACGCTATTAGTAATAAAAATATTAGAATCAACAAGTGTAAAATCAGCTTCGCCCTTGTGCACCATTTCTAACATTTCTGAAATATCGGCGCCTTCTTTTTCTCGCCATGAAAGTTCGGGATAGTCTTTTTGCAGTTGTGCGAGTGTGGCTGCGTGAGAGCTTTGGCTTACTACAACAATATCTTTGCCAATTAAATCTTCAATTTTTCTAGGTTTTTGAGTGTCACGCTGGTACACAATTTGTTGTGTGACGGTGGTGTATGGCGCGCTAAAGTGAATGATTTTTTTACGAGCATCAATAATCGATAAACCCGCTGCGGCAAAATGTGCATCGGTAGTGCTCATATCTTCTAATATGTTTTTTAAGCTGCCTTTATCCAATACGGCAAGTTCTACTCCTAAATCTTCAGCAAACGCATGAGCTAGCTCGTATTCAAAGCCAGCATGTCCAAAAGGGCCTTCATAATAGGTTGAAGGGCCATTTAGGGTGAGCATTTGTAAAAAGCCTTCTTCTTTGACTTGTTCAAGTAATGTAGGAGGCGTACTGCTTGACATAAGTAATGGCAAAAAACACAGTAAAAGCCCACCAACAGTACGTATAAACCGATTCACCGCACGGGGTTCTTGAGGGTAGGTTGATGTGGTTGTTATATCGTCATTATGCATAGGGGGGGATATTTTAAATGTCTTGTCCTAATACTACACCTAAATCGACATTTTCTCATGTGTAAACTCGCCTTGTATTCAATAATAGCTGATGTTTTTTGCTGCCTAATGCATGTAAATCCAGTACAATAGCGTCCTTTTTTGGGGCTTACCCTTATGCGTTTGTACGCGTGGTATTCCCGACCATCTTCACCGTGATCTTAATTTCTAAAAGGCCGACAACCACTATGTTGACTCTTGCGGGCGCTGCAGCGCTTTCTTCATTCCGAATTGAAAAAACACTACACGATTTACGCGCATTAGAGCCTGCTATTGCTGGCTTAAGTAGCCGTTATATGCACTTTGTAGATATTGCTGAAACCCTCAGTGATGACGAGCAAGCAGTACTCGCACAACTGTTAACATACGGCCCACGAGATGACGCGGGTAATAGTGAAGAAGGCACCTTATTTCTTGTTGTGCCTCGTGCAGGAACCATTTCACCGTGGTCATCAAAATCTACTGATATTGCTCATAATGCGGGCTTAGATAAGGTAAAGCGTATTGAGCGTGGCGTGGCTTATTACGTAACGGGTGTGAATTTCACTGAAGCGCAAAAACAAGCCATAGCGGTGTGCTTACACGATCGCATGGTAGAAAGTGTTTTATATGATCTTGCCGCAGCCGAATCATTGTTTGCGCACCATGATCCAGATACACAAACATCGGTTGATATTCTAAATGGCGGTCGCGATGCACTTGCCGCAGCGAATAGTGAATTGGGTTTGGCTTTGGCCGACGATGAAATAGATTATTTAGTGCAAAGTTTCCAAGCGTTGGGGCGTAATCCTGTTGATGTTGAGCTTATGATGTTTGCGCAAGCCAATTCTGAGCATTGCCGACACAAAATTTTTAATGCCTCGTGGACACTCGACGGTCAAGATCAGCCATTATCGTTATTTAAAATGATTAAAAATACTAACGAAGTGGGCGGTGATAACGTACTGTCGGCATATTCTGATAATGCGGCTGTGGTATCAGGTGCAACAGCAGGTCGTTTTTATCCCAATGCTGACACCAAAGCTTATTGCTTTAATGAAGAAGCCATTAATATTTTGATGAAGGTCGAAACCCATAACCATCCTACAGCCATTGCACCATTTGCAGGGGCGGGTACAGGTTCTGGTGGCGAAATTCGTGATGAAGGTGCCGTTGGTCGTGGCTCTAAGCCAAAAGTGGGTTTAACAGGTTTTACTGTCTCTAACTTACAAATCCCTGAATTTATTCAACCGTGGGAGATGGATTACGGCAAGCCGAATCGTATCGTGAGCGCGTTGGATATTATGTTAGAAGGGCCGATTGGCGGCGCTGCTTTTAATAATGAATTTGGTCGTCCTAATATCTGTGGTTATTTTAGAACGTTTGAAGATAGCTTTGGTGGTGAGCGTCGCGGTTATCATAAACCCATTATGTTGGCAGGTGGTTACGGCAATATTAAATCCGAGCATGTCGATAAACCGCCATTCTCAGCAGGGGCAAAACTCATCGTATTAGGTGGGCCAGCCATGTTGATTGGTTTGGGAGGGGGGGCTGCATCGTCAATGGATTCGGGTTCATCGTCTGAAGATCTAGATTTTGCGTCGGTACAGCGTCAAAACCCAGAAATAGAGCGCCGTTGCCAAGAAGTGATTGATCAATGCTGGCAGTTAAGTTCAAGCGACAAAGGGGATCAAAACCCAATTGCCTTTATTCACGATGTGGGCGCGGGCGGTTTATCTAATGCCTTTCCTGAATTAGTAAAAGATGGCGGCTGTGGCGGCACATTTGAATTACGGAATGTACCTAATGACGAACCCGGTATGAGCCCGTTAGCCATCTGGTGTAATGAATCACAAGAGCGCTATGTACTGGCTGTAATGCCTGAAGATTTACCACGTTTTGAAGCTATTTGTGCACGTGAACGTTGCCCATTTGCTGTTGTTGGTGAAGCCACAGAAGAGCAGCATCTTCGCGTTAACGATACGTTATTAGATGCTGTACCTGTAGACCTTCCTATGAACGTATTGTTTGGTAAACCACCTAAAATGCACCGCACGGCAGATACGTACCAAGCGGAAAGTACAGCATTTAATACCAGCGATATTGATGTTAGCGATGCTATTAGTCGTGTGATTAAACACCCTTCAGTGGCGAGTAAATTATTCTTAATCACCATTGGCGATCGCTCGGTGACTGGGCAGGTTGTTCGCGACCAGTTGGTTGGTCCTTGGCAGGTGCCAGTGGCAGATTGTGCCGTAACGACGGCTGCATACGATACTTA
This sequence comes from Candidatus Endobugula sp., assembly GCA_965225895.1. Classification (GTDB taxonomy): domain Bacteria; phylum Pseudomonadota; class Gammaproteobacteria; order Pseudomonadales; family Cellvibrionaceae; genus Endobugula. The sequence continues at coordinate 1,306,203 of CBDDBR010000011.1, read as the reverse complement.
TTTGGGTCAATATGCAGGTGAAGCCATGTCGATGGGTGAGCGTACCCCTATGGCTTTACTGAATGCTCCTGCATCGGGTCGTATGGCCATTGCCGAAGCCATTACTAATATTGCTTCTACACGCATTGGCAGTTTAAAAGATATTAAATTATCGGCTAACTGGATGTGTGCTGCAGGCCATAAAGGGGAAGATGAAAAACTTTACCGCACGGTAGAAACTATCGGTATGGATTTGTGTCCAGCGCTAGGTATCACTATTCCTGTAGGTAAAGATTCTATGTCGATGCGTACCGCATGGCAGCAAGACGGCGAAGATAAAGCCGTTACTGCGCCTATGTCGGTGGTGATTACTGCATTTTCACCTGTTGTGGATGTACGTAAAACGGTAACGCCACAACTACGTACGATACCTAATAGCGAACTTTTATTAATTGATTTAGGTCGTGGCCAGCAACGTTTAGGTGCTTCTATTCTTACACAAGTCTATAACGCGATGGGCGATGTGGTGGCGGATGTTGATAACGCTAATGACCTTAAAGGCTTCTTTAATGCAATACAAGAGAGCCTAGAAGCCAAGCAATTATTAGCTTACCACGACCGCAGTGATGGGGGCTTGTTAGCTACTGTGACTGAAATGGCCTTTGCAGGGCATTGCGGTATTGATATTGATTTGTCATCGCAAGGTGATGATGTGATCGCGAGCTTATTTAGTGAAGAATTGGGTGCCGTTATTCAAGTTGCTAGCGAGCACGTGAATGCGGTGACGGCACGTTTTGCAGAGGTAGGTTTAGCCGATTGTATCCATCAGATAGGCACGCTGAATGATAGCGACCAAGTGCGTTTAACCCATCAAGGTTCGGTGATTTTTGAAGCGCCAAGAAACGTACTGCAAGCCCAGTGGAGTGAAACTAGCTTCCGTATGCAGTCGTTACGTGATAACCCTGAATGCGCGCAACAAGAGTTTGACCGTATCCAACAGGCCGATCAAGGCTTAAGCGTATCACTCAGTTATGATCTTAACGAAGATGTATCAGCGCCTTATATTGCTAGTGGTGTACGCCCTAAAGTGGCAATTTTACGTGAGCAAGGTGTTAATGGTCACGTAGAAATGGCTGCGGCATACACGCGTGCAGGCTTCGACGCTATTGATGTACATATGAGCGATATTCTTACAGGCCGTACACAGCTGAATGATTTTAAAGGTCTTGTGGCCTGCGGTGGTTTCTCATACGGTGATGTGCTTGGTGCAGGTGAGGGTTGGGCAAAAACAGTATTGTTTAACACCATTGCCCGTGACCAATTTCAAGCCTTTTTCCACCGTGACGATACCTTTAGCTTAGGTGTATGTAACGGTTGCCAAATGATGTCGAACTTAAAATCATTAATTCCGGGTGCGGATCATTGGCCACGTTTTGTGCGTAATGTATCCGAGCAATTTGAAGCGCGTTTTAGCCTTGTACAAGTGGGTGATACACCTTCTGTTTTATTCTCAGGTATGGCGGGTTCACATTTACCTGTTGCCATCGCTCACGGCGAAGGGCGTGCAGAATTTGAAAACGCTAGCGCACTTGCAGAATGTGATAACAGTGGTTTGGTCGCTTTACGTTATATCAATAATGACTTGAGTGTGGCGAATACTTATCCTGCCAACCCGAATGGTTCACCGAATGGCATAGGCAGTGTATCGTCTGCAGATGGTCGTGTGACCATTATGATGCCACACCCAGAGCGTGTGTATCGTGCGGTGACTAATTCGTGGAAACCCGACGATTGGAAAGAAGACGGCGCGTGGCTGCGTTTGTTTAGAAATGCCCGCGTATTTGTTGATTAATAATACGCTTTCGTATGTTCTTGTTAGGATGGGGTCCTCTCACAATAACAAGAACATATCGACCAATGGCTGTACGCTTGCTTAATTGATAATGAATCAGGAACCGCTACGATGGATATTACGTGTCTCGATCTAACCACATTAAAGCAGCTAGAAGGCGATTTCTTAATGCGCTATCCCCAAGGGTTTAACGACCCTGAAATGCTCGCCATTGCTAAAAAACATAAAATGAGCAAAATGGTTGAGTTGGCACAAACGAGCTTTAAAAAACGCGCATTTGGTAATATTCATACCACCGCAGATAATATGGTAAAAGTGGTGAGTCGTGCCTCAATGGTATCCATGTTTGAAAAACCTAAGTTTAGAGATTTTGTTAATAACTTGAGTGAAAACGACAAAGCATTTTTAGTAAAAGCGTTATACAACATGTTACATGGCAAGCAGCAAATGGGTTTTGAGGCGATGGTAGATATATTACGTACTGAAAAACTCGCTAAATGGAGCCTTGTTTCAATTATTCCTGCCTATTTCTCTCCCAATGACGAAGTCTTTGTTAAACCTACCACAGCAAAAGGTGTGCTAAAACATTTTGGCATTACCGACCCCGTATATAAACCCGCACCGACATGGGATTTTTATCAAAAGTATCGCCAATTAATTAATCATGCTAAAACGCAAGTGAATCCAGACCTTTCACCAAGTAATGCGGCGTTCTCTGGGTTTTTGATGATGAGTGTTCAAACCTAAAAAATAAAATACAGTGTTAAATAAAAATCGATAAATGCTTAATTAATCAGAAAAAGACAAACTGGTATAGAGCGTTTCTTTTGGTGCTATTATCTTAGTGATGTTATTTTAGTAGCGTTATTTCAGTAATGTTTTGAGTACCTTTTGGGGTGTTATAACTGTTTAGGAGATCAAGTTGAATAATGCAATAGCAGTGTTTGCAAGTGCAAGACGAAATGGAAATACAGGAAAGCTGATTGACTGGATTGCCAGAGAACTCGATATTGATATTATTGATCTTTCCGAAAAAAACATTTCGGCCTATGACTATGATCATAAAAATATAGATGATGATTTTATCCCGTTGATGCGGCAATTACTTGAGTACGAAAAAATTATTTTTGTAACCCCTGTTTATTGGTATGCGCCGAGTGCTCAAATGAAAGTATTTATTGATAGAACCTCTGATTTTTTAGATGTAGATGAGTTAAAGGATATTGGTCGTCAGTTACGTGAAAAAGTGGCATATATTGTCTGTACATCAATTAGCAGTGACGCCGATAACTCATTTATGAATTCCCTAAAAGATACATTTCGCTACCTGGGTATGCAATATGGTGGTTACATTCATGCCAACTGCGAAGAGGGGTATATACAAGAACGTTATCAGCAAGATGTTGATAGATTTGTACGCTTAGTCAGAGACTAGTTTTTAGTCGATATTTTTAAGCGACGAGTTACATAGCGGGCAGTGTAGTGTAACGGATAGCGTGTACTCAATAGTCGTTAACGTATGATTAGCGTTGTGTATATTGCTGTTCGACATCACTGATTTTTTCGCCCCATTTTCCATAGCGTTTTGTTGGTGTTTCATTATTGATGGTGGCGAGTTCGTGTCTAAAAATATTTTCTTCTTCTATGGCTTGCGCTTCTGAATCAAAATAACGCCATGTGCCATTCATCTGGTGAACAGCATGAGCAAGTTCGTGAAATAAATTTTGTTGCGCTGTAAATTCAATTAATTTAATTTTTTCGTTGTAAACAAAGTGACTGCCACGATCACGCATATTGCCATCAAAAATAATATCAACACTAGCGCCTTTTCCATTAATTAAGTCTTCAGTCATTGGGGCAATCGTTCTACCTGCCGACAATACCGCGTGTGCTGAGTGACGAATATGTAGTTGATGCCCTGATTGAATAATGGCATTGAGCGTATGTCGTCCTTTCGAGGTTTCGGCAATACCATTAAGCCAACGTATAAAACTGTGCTGTTGTGCACGTGTGCCAGTAATTTTTATGTTTTTAAGCGTGAGTGTTGATGTTTGCGTATGGTAAAGCAAAGGGGATTGTTCGGGGCTGCTAGAAGGTAAGGTGCTACCAGTGTTTTGCATGATAGCCGATGTGCTATCAATGCTATAACTCAACTGGGCGAATGAAATATCAACCACGATGAAAAATAAAAAGCATACTGTTCTATTCAAACAAGCCTCCTAACATGAAAATGTTATCTTTTCATTACAAGGTATAGACTTAAATGAACAAAAAATCAACGAATTATAGCTTGCTGCTATCAAGTACTTGTATGTTTTTTACTGTTTTTGTTTTATGTGTATGTTTTTAATCACGAGAGCTATAAGTGTTTATTTTTTTATTGTTTTTTTATACTAAAAAATAGTCGCTGTGATAGAGCGACTATAATAGGTGTTTAATTTTTTGTATGGCATTTTTTATTTTTATTACTCATAGGGCTTATTTGTTAGCCATACAAATTGATACGGAGTAAGTTCAAGGTCATCATGCAGATTAGTATAAACAGTACCGCTAATAATGTCTGTCCAATCGTTTAGATTAATTAGGTTGATGGATGCCAGTGGTATTGCAATATTTTGATTACTAATATTATGAATACAAAAAATACTTTGATCTCGCTTAATGCTTTGCCGCCAAAAACCAAACACTTGATCACCTAAATGCAACGTGAATTGTGTAGCATTAGGGTGAAAAGCAGGTTGTTTACAGCGTATATTTAGCAATGATGTGATCTGTTTAAACACATGGGCATGATGAGTATTATCATCATCCAGCTTGCTATTAATGTCTTCGAAATCCCATTTGTATCGGTTAATGGCACGATTATGTTTGAATGTTTCTACACCTTTTTGATCATTGTGCGTACCTAATAAGCTGTGAATATAAAGAGCAGGTACCCCCTCAAGTGATGTCATAATGGCATGCGCACATATAAACCGTGGAATGTGATATTGGTCAGTACCGTATTGCGTACCTTGTAAGGCATCAAAATAGGTAATGTTAATTTCATAGGGTTTTGATTGGCCGTTAGCGGTAGTACGTCGCGTAATGCGGCCACCAAAGTTATGCATGGTATTGACTAGTGTGCCAATATCCTCTTCTGATAATAGGCCTTCGGCAGGTCGTAGACCTATGCCGTCATGTGAAGATAAAAAGTTAAAATAAAAAGTGCCTTGTTGTGCAGGTGGCATACACATTTGCCAACGTTTAAGGTGTTGGCTATTGCCTGTGATAAGTGCATGTAATACTAAAGGCGGCAAAGAAAAATTATAAATAGCGTGGGCTTCGTTGGCGTTACCAAAGTACGATAAGTTTTCGTGGTTGGGGATATTGGTTTCGGTAATAATAATAGCTTGCGGGCTATGATGCTCAATTAAGCTGCGTAGTAGACGAACAATTTCATGTGTTTTGGGGTGGTTAATGCTGCTGTTCCCAATTTCTTTCCAAACAAAGGCAACGGCATCTAAACGAAAAGTTCGTATTCCCTTATCTAAGTAAAATTTAATAATGCGTGTGATTTCACTTAATACTTTGGGGTTGGCAAAATTTAAATCGACTTGGTCATGGCTGAATGTACACCATACATGGCGTTTGCCATCAAGTGTTTCTACTTCTCGTAATAGTGGCGATGTTCTTGGGCGTACAACGTGCGATAAATCATCTTGAGGGCGGGCTTCAAAGAAATAATCTTTGCCTGGGTGTTTGCGTTGTTTAAAATTATCAAACCAACCACTACGGCTTGAGCAGTGGTTGATAACCATGTCACTCATTAAGTTACATTGTTGCGCAATATTTTCAATATCATCCCATTGACCAAGTTCATCATTTACTTGCATGTAATCAATAACAGAAAAACCATCATCAGAACTGTAAGGAAAAAACGGTAAAATATGAATACTGTTGATGACGTTGGCGAGTCTATGATGATAAAAATTAGCGAGTGTTTTTAATGGGGCTTCGCCATCTTTCTTGATTGAATCACCATAGGTAATCATAAACGCATCTTTTTCTGACCATGCACTTTCGTGCGTGAGTGGTTTCTCACAATGGGCGTCGAGTCCCATAATATCGATCAGTTCTTTGGCTAATAGCGTGGCATCATGCTCTGGATAAATAAATTGTAAGTGGCTTTCTACAATAAATTTGAGTTCTTTTTCGATAGTTGTTGTCATAAATATTCTACTATTACTGATGTGTTAATGGTGGTGATTATGTTCAGTACTTTTGTTTACTGGCCAAACTCCTGCATATCTAGTTCTACGGCTTCATGAATGGACTCTAGAATATTGGGGATGGCGCTAGTGACACGGTTCCAGCTAGGCACAAAGGGTTTTTCCATTGGGTTTTCTAAAAAGTTGTGTCCAGCCTCTAAAATATTTCTGGCAAATAATTCTACAGCCTGTTCTTCGGAATGAGTATCAAAGTTAAGACCGTTCATACTCGCATCGTTATAGTAGGTTTCTACAAAATCTAATGCGATTCTAAAGTAGGTGGCTTTAATAGAGCGAAAAGTTTCTGAATTAAATACAACACCATTCGTAGCCAGTTTTCTAAAAAGTGCCTTGCTAATATCAATAGACATTTTTGATAAACCCGCAGCAGCATTTTCGGGGCTAAGATCTTGATGTTTGTGATCGTATGTTTGGGCAATGTCGGCTTGGCATAAACGGTTGTTGGCATAGTTTCGATTCATTTCAGAGAGTACGCCAATTTCTAGCCCCCAATCACTGGGGATGCGTATGTCGGTCATAACATCGGCACGAAATGAAAACTCTCCTGCGAGTGGATAACGAAAACTATCAATAAAATCCAGATAATCTGAATGCCCTATGGTGCGTTTTAATGCACGTATTAATGGGGTAACTAGTAAGCGACTGACACGACCGTGGATTTTTCCGTTGGCAACGCGGGCATAGTAGCCTTTGCAAAATTCATAGTTAAATTTAGGATTGGCAACGGGGTAGAGTAAGCGTGCAAGCAGAGAGCGGTCATAGGTTAGAATGTCACAATCGTGCAAGGCGATGGATTCTGTTTTGTTTGACGCTAAAGTATATCCCATGCAATACCATACATTACGCCCTTTTCCTGGTTCCATGGGTGAAAGGCCTTCGTCTTTTAATTGTGCGTCAATACTGCGTAGTCGTGGCCCATCGTTCCAGAGTACTTTAAAGTTTTGTTTGAGTGGCTTAAAAAATTCTAGTGCATGGCGGTATTGTTCTTCATTGGCTCGGTCTAATCCAATAACAATTTCCGAAAGGTAATCCACATGTGAAATTTCTTGCACTATATTGGCTAAGGCATCGCCTTCTAGTTCGGAATATAACGACGGGAGTATTAAGCCCATGGGCCGCGTTTTAGAAAACGTGCGTAGCTCGGATTCCATATCCTCTAATGAGCGCTGAGAGAGATCGTGGAGCGTTGTAATAATGCCGTTTTGGTAAAAGTCACCCATTGGGTTTTCTCCTAGTCATTAAGTATGTGTGTAAAGGCTTCGTGCCAGCCCTTGGGGCCATATTGTGTGGTGTATATTGGTTGTTTTGCGCCTGTATACGTTGGAAAGTCGTGTACAGGTGAACGAATAAATACAGGAATGTCGGCGATGTTGAGCATGTCTAAGTCATTATGGCTATCACCTAAGCAAATTAGTTGAGTGTTTCGTTGATTGAGAAACTGCCGTTGTAGTTGACGTAACGCTGCGCCCTTATCACTTTTCCCTAAGATATGAATAAAGCGCCCACCTTTGATGATTCTATAAGGGCTGGCTTCTATGGCTTGCACAAAGAGAGCAAAATTTTCTTCGGTGTCATACCACAATAAAGGTTCTGAAAATTCTCGGTCTTGAGACTTTTTGGCGTTCTCTTTATCTAAGCCTGTATGGCGCATAATGTCTTCGGTATGCCAATCATTGTAGCTTTCAAACTGCCAGTGATTGGCGCTGCGTAATAATTGTAAAAAAGCAATAATGCTGTGACGTTCACATCCACACACAATACGGGTTAATGGTGTATGGCTTGTATCTTCAGAGCGCGTAGGTGTTTGTGATGGACTCAAAAAGTGTTGTGGCACGTAGATGGCCGAACCATTCTCAACAATAAAGGGGGCGTCTAAGTTGAGTTCTTTTTGTAAATTGGTGACTTCGGCCAGTGTTTTACTGGTGTTAATAATAATGGGAACAGCCATGTTTTTAAGTGTGTTAATACTAGGGATTGCAGCTTCCCAAGAATAACTATAATGATCGAGCAGGGTGCCATCTAAATCGGTTGAAACAAGAAGTGTGGCGGCTGATGTTTGGCTCATAATCCCTCTTTTTGAATACTTTTTTGTTTGAGCGCGGTAATCGCGTGCTGCGGATTCAGTACCAATTCCCAATCACAGATCTTCGGTAAGGTATGTAGGCAATGTTCGGTTAGGCGTTGGTAATGGGCGATAAAGCGCGCCACACTCTGTTGATCCAGTAAACGTGCGGGTTCTTGTGGATGTTGGCGTTGCCATTGTTGAGCCAATTTTTGTTCTTGTAGCCAGCGCCATTCGTGAACACATTCAAACGATGGTGCACTGAGTATGGCGAGCTTATCGATCAGTGCAAATAAATCATGATATTCATTGGCAAGAGCCTGATTAACATGCTGTCGCCAAGTACCGTGATTATCTTCTTCTTGCTCTAAAGTATTGGCAGGGTGGTTCAGTGCTTGTGGTTTCTGTGGTGGCGCGCCAACACACCAGCCTTCAAAAATAATCACATCAATAGCACCGTGTATATCGTCCCATTCGCTAGGGTCTGCTCTATCGTCTATGGCTTTATTAAAGCGTACGACTCGCGTGCTATCGTTTGTGCCTTGAGTGCGTAATTGCAGGATGGTATCGCGTGCCAGTGTTACGTCATGGGTAGCAGGTACACCGCGGGTGACGAATAAGGGGTGTATTTGACGAGCCAATGTTTCGCGTTCTGAGCGACGTAAATAAAAATCATCAATTGATAAAGTAACGGCAGATAATTGATGTTCTTGTAGTAAATGCTGCAGAAAACTCGCGAAAGTGCTTTTGCCACTGCCCTGAGAGCCTTGAATACCAATAACCAGTGCGGGCGATAAGGCGGTTGAATCACGTTGACGTAAAGTGGCAATATCTTGAGCAATAGGCATATACCACTGGTTGACGGTGTTAATAAAACTGTCGGGTAAACCATGGTTTTTAATCAGTTGCTTAAGCGTCGTACGTGTCATATTGGTTCGCTTTTATGTACGTTATGGCAGTTATCATAATTAATGCGCTTTTATGGTGCGTTTTTGGCCGTATAATCTAATACAATTGCTAATAATAGTAGAAATAGCAAGTTTTGAACCAAAAGGGGGCTTTTGAGATAAATCAGGCATTTTGAGAGATGCTATTGTGTATTTCGCGTTTATTTTTTGCGTATTCATATAGCTTATTCATGTAAATATAGCCTACATTGCTTGAGAATAACGGTGTGGTTAGCCATCTTTTTTCTTATAATAATCGCTATTTGTGAAGGCTTATTGACAGGTAGCGTTAGTTGCTGTGATTTGTGCAAAAAATAGTTATAATCGCGCTTAGATGACCCGACTCGTGAGAGTCCATAATATTCTGGGATGTGATGACGATTATAAACGAAGATACAGAGTCCACCGTGACGGCAGAGCCAAATGCGGCGGCTGTTCAAGAGCTTGATCATTCTCCATCGCAAGATGAAATGCCTTTTGCCTTGGTGAATGGTGAGTCTTATACAGAATTACCTAAAGATTTATATATACCCCCCGATGCACTAGAGGTTATTTTGGAGTCATTCCAAGGGCCTTTAGACCTCTTGTTATACCTTATTCGACGTCAAAACCTCGATATTCTTGATATTAACGTATCGGCTATTACTCATCAGTATGTGGCCTACGTTGAAATGATGAATACTTTGCAATTTGAGCTGGCCGCAGAGTATTTGGTAATGGCTGCTATGCTGGCTGAAATTAAATCGCGTATGTTGTTACCGCGCAATAAAGAAGAGGAAGAGGAAGAAGACGATCCTCGCGCAGCATTGATTCGTCGTTTGCAGGAATACGAGCGGTTTAAAGGTGCAGCAGAAGACATTGATGAAGTGCCACGCATGTTTCGCGATATTCATCAGGCGAATGCCGATGCTCCCGATCGCAATTTAACGCGCCCTGATCCAGAGGTGGATTTTAAAGAAATACTATTAGCATTATCTGAGGTGTTACGCCGTGCTGATATGTTTGAGAGCCACCAAGTGGAAATGGAGCGTATGTCGACTCGCGAGCGTATGACGCAGGTATTAGAACGCTTAAGTGATGAAAAAACCTTTGTGCCGTTTGTGAGCTTGTTTACGGTAGAAGAAGGGCGCTTGGGTGTGATTGTGACCTTTATGGCCGTGATGGAACTGATTAAAGAATCCTTGGTGGATATTGTACAAAACGAATCGTTTGGTGCTATTCACGTTAAAGCCAGAGCAGAGTAGTACGCTCTTTCTATTGATTTTGTACAGAACAGTTAACTGATTATGATAGAAAAATCGCAACTTAAAAAAATTATTGAAGGCGCTTTATTAGCCTATGCTCAACCGTTGTCGCTCGATAAATTACACGCCTTATTTGTGACAGAAGTGACAGAAACAGAAGAAGGTGATGAATTACCTGCGGCAGCTCAAGTAGAAAAAGAAGACATCGTTGATGCCTTAGAAGAGATACAAAATAGCTGCGCTGATCATGGGTTTGAGCTTAAAAAAGTAGCCAGTGGTTGGCGTTTTCAGGTACGTGAAGAAACAGCACCATGGGTGAACCGTTTATGGGAAGAAAAGCCGCAACGTTATTCACGTGCATTGATGGAAACCATCGCCATTATTGCTTATCGTCAACCGATTACTCGCGGTGATATCGAAGAAATTCGTGGCGTAGCAGTTAGTAGTAATATTATTAAAACACTCACTGAGCGTGAGTGGGTGAAAGTGATAGGTCATCGTGATGTACCTGGGCGTCCCGCTTTGTTCGCAACAACAAAGCAATTTTTAGATTATTTTAATCTACAAAGCCTTGAAGAATTACCGTCTTTACGTGAGCTAACCGATATTGAAAACCTCACCCCCGAGTTGAATTTGCAAACGGTTGATGTACCACCTACAGAAGATGAAGAAGATCTTGATATAGACGATACATCTATCGCTGAGTTAGCGGCCGATAACCATGTGGCAGATGCTGAAACAACGCATGTTGACTCTCAAGAACAAGATTTATATACGGCAGACGCCGAAAAAAATGATGCTGATAATCAAGTAGATGATGCATCAGATACCCCTTCCAATACAGATAGCGATGAGCAGGTTGTTCACTAATGAATGATGAAGTAGTAGAAGAAATCAGTGACGTAGGCCCGCAAGGTGAAAAACTGCAAAAAGTATTAGCGCGAGCAGGTTTAGGTTCTCGTCGTGAAATGGAGCGCGTGATTAGCCAAGGTAAAGTGCAGGTTAATGGCGAAGTGGCCAGCCTAGGTGATCGCGTAGAGGTGACCGATAAAATTGATGTTGACGGGCGTCGAGTGACGATTGAAAAGCCTGAAAAGCGTCGCATTCGTGTTTTATTGTATAACAAGCCAGAAGGTGAAATTTGCACACGTTCTGATCCCGAAAAACGCCCCACAGTGTTTGAACGTTTGCCGCCCATTAAAGGCGATCGTTGGATTTCGGTAGGTCGTTTAGACTTTAATACCAGTGGACTATTATTGTTTACTAACGAAGGTGAATTGGCGAATAAGCTGATGCACCCGTCATCGGTGATTGACCGAGAGTATCTTGCACGTATTCAAGGTACGGTTGATAACGATATGAAGCAACGTTTACGTGATGGTGTTGAGCTAGATGATGGCATTGCCAAGTTTACTGATGTGGTAGACGGTGCAGGTGAAGGCCGTAATCAATGGTTTTACTGTGTTGTGATGGAAGGCCGTAATCGTGAGGTACGTCGTTTATGGGAATCACAGGGCGTGGTAGTAAGCCGTTTAAAGCGTGTTCGTTATGGTAATATTTTTATACCTTCACATGTACGTGTAGGGCAGTGGATTGAGCTAAATGACCAAGAAATTGCTGACTTATGTGTAACTGCGGGTGTTGAAGCGCCTTCGGCGAAGCCACTCACGCGAGCACAAAAAGAGATACGTGAGCGGCATCATCGTAAGTTACGAGCAAGTCGTCAAACCACGTCTAATCGCAGAAAAGCGAAACGTTAATCGCACTTTTTACACTTATACTGAATGCTTATTCATAGGCACTTCTAGATTGCGTTGTGTGCGATTTTTATCTTCGATCTCAGAGAGCTCAACGCGATTACGACCACTTTTCTTCGCATGGTATAACACCTGATCTGCTTGTTTCATCAGTTCACTCGGGTGTTTACTGTGTGCCGAGCAGCTACCGCCAATACTAATTGTTAGCTGAATATGATTACCGTGATCATCTACGGGAATTTCTAGTGCAGCAATATTTTCACGAATACGTTCGGCAATAATAGATGCGCCCAGTAATTCGCTCTTATTTAATATTACTACAAACTCTTCACCACCATAGCGGTAGGCCACATCGGTTTGGCGCGTGGTAGCGCTAATACTATGTGCAACAGCTTTAATGGCTTCGTCGCCTACGGCATGACCATAGGTATCGTTAATATTTTTAAAGTGATCAATGTCGAGCATCAGTACACAAAAATGTTGATCATAACGTTGTGCCATTTGCCATTGATGATTAATAGCTTGCTCAAGAGCGCCGCGATTACCTAACCCTGTGAGAGGGTCGCTGAGTGCTTGTTGTATCGCATCACGATAGCTAAGCGCGTTACGTAGTGGATAAATGAGAATGCTAAGTAAGCTTTCAATATGTAGTAATTCTGATTCGGTAAATCGCTGTTTACGGCTAAGAATAATATTACCTAATATTTCATCCTGTAGCTTTAGGGAGTAATCAGCGGTATGAGTCGCGGCTTTACCGAGTTTAATATCTAGGTTTTTTTCGGGATAGCAATAATGGCAACTATGCGCTTTGATTAAATGTTGTAGCTGACCAAAAAATAGATCAAATAACGGTTCTATTTTTAACGTGGTTTGCAAAAGCGAGGTCAGCTTTAACTGTATATTCGGTTCTTTGCTTTGGTGGTGGAGAGATTCAATATCACCATTATTCACAAAGTGTTGAGCAGCATCTTGGGAGAGAGCAGCATTTTTCATTTGAGAGCTCATAGTATTACCTACGCGCGGCGCATGATTGTGCGTGTCTGTTGATTTGTGAACCGTTGTAGCCATAATCTTACCCATTAAAACTAGTTAGATGCTAAAACACCCTATCGGCTATATGCCATTATGTTTTAGCAAAAAGTGAAGATAATATTTTTGCTTGTTGCACCCAATATAATGCGAAAACTGTACCAATAGCTGTTCTATTAAATTTATTCATTTAAAATCAATGGTTTATATGGCTAATTGTTTTTCTTAGCATTGGCGTGGCAATAAGTTGACGCAGCTCAGCACACTTGTTTTGATGTGTTAGGTGACAGGTTTCGATAAAGTGGCAGTTTTTTGCCGCTTGCGATTGGGAATAAACCTTGGGACAATCGCCGCGTTTTTGTCTTTCAGGCATTTTTTTGGAGTGAGTGTGTCTAGTATAGGTTTGTTTTTTGGTAGTGATGAAGGAAATACCGAGCGCGTTGCAGGGCTTATTCAGCAGCGTTTGGGCGAAGAGCATGTGGTTGTTTATGATATTGCCGACGTGACTCAACTCGAATTTGCTGAATATCAGCACATTATATTAGGTATTCCCACGTGGGATTTTGGACAAATACAATCGGATTGGGAAGAGTTCTGGGAAGATATTCAATCGGTGGATTTTACAGGTAAAACGGTGGCGTTATTTGGTTTGGGTGATCAATTTGGTTACGGGGATTACTTTTTAGATGCCATGGGTATGTTACACGATGTGGTACAGGCTAATGGGGCAAAGATGATCGGCTATTGGCCAACGGATGGTTACGATTATGATGCTTCAAAAGCAGAAGTTGCGGGTACTGATTTATTTATGGGGTTAGCCATTGATGAAGACCAGCAAGAGGAACTTACTAGCGCACGCGTTGACCAATGGTGTGTACAAATTCAAGGTGAATTTAGCGGGGCGCCTAAGTTATAACGATGAATGGCTAACGCATAGTGTTTATGATTTAGGCATCTAGTGTTGGCGCATGTCCCATCATATTTTTATCTTGCTATCTAATACGGTATCCCTCCATATGGGTTCTACTTATACGGTATTTATTCATACGGTATCCAATGCGGTATATCTTTCTTTTAATGATCAATAAGAAGTCCTATGTCGAGTACAACAAAAGAATTAATCCATGCTCTTAACGAATCGTTAGGTCATATTATTTATGACAAAGCGGATATCACTAAACAAGCATTAGCGTGTTTGTTGGCTAATGGTCATTTATTATTGGAAGATTTACCCGGTATGGGTAAAACAACATTAGCGCACGGTTTGGCTAATATTTTTGGTTTAGATTATCAGCGCGTACAATTTACTAGCGACTTATTACCTGCAGATATTATTGGTAGTTCAGTTTATCAATCGTCGACAGAGGCATTTACCTTTAGACAGGGGCCTGTATTTACACAAGTGTTGTTAGCAGATGAAATTAATCGCGCGTCACCGAAAACACAAAGCGCATTACTAGAGGCCATGGGTGAGCGACAAATTACAGCCGACGGCCAAACCTACACATTAGATTCGCCTTTTTTTGTGATTGCCACACAAAATCCATTACACCAATCAGGTACATTTCCTTTACCTGAGTCTCAGCTAGATCGTTTTATGATGCGTTTATCTTTGGGATATCCTTCACAGGCAGCCGAGCGCATGTTGTTATCACAAGGTTATGCTGGTGGATTATTTAAACATGTAGAACCTATCGTAACACTTGAACAATTACACACGTTGCAAAAAAGTGTGGCTAATGTGAAAGCCAGTGATCATGTATTAGATTACTTACAGCGTTTATTAAGTTATACACGTGAGAGTGCAGAATACCCAGCGGGATTATCGCCTAGAGCAGCGTTATCTTGGTTGCATTGCGCTAAAGCGTGGGCGTTAATTCATCAGCGAGATTACGTGATTCCAGATGATTTACAAGCGGTGATGTTGGCTGTTGTAGGGCATCGTTTATTACCTAAAGATAGTTTGTCTTCTGTGAAAACCAGCGTAGAAACGATGATGCGGCAAGTCCCCGTTATTGATTAACATGGCTATGTCGCGCTTTGTTAAAGCATCATTCTTTTATCGCCGTTTTCAAGCGTGGTTAACACGGCGTATCCCTGCACATTATTCGCATACGCTACACCGAAAAAATATTTTTATTTTTCCCTCAAAAGTAGGTGTTAGTTTTTTAATCACGGTCGTTTTGTTGTGGTTATTAGGTACAAACTACCAAAATAATGTTGTGCTCTTATTAAGCTTTCTTTTGTTATCAGTATTACATACCTGTATTTTTTATACTTATGCTAATTTTTCTGGATTATCTATTACCGTTAAGCGTGTAACACCATGTTTTGCAGGTGAGGCCATAAAAGTGGAGTGTTTACTGACGTGCGCTTCTTCACAACACCGTTTTATGCATCGTAGTATAGAAATAGGTTGGAATATGTCTTCTTTGGTCATGGTGGATGCAATTGATAGCAGCAGTCAACTCGTTACACTATGGTTACCCGCACCCACTCGTGGTTGTTATCGTGCTGAACGATTAACGATAATGACACGATACCCTTTAGGGTTAATACGGGCATGGGCAACATTAGATATGGATATTACTTTATGGGTATATCCCAAGCCTATATCGAGTGACTTACCTCAAGCCCATTGGATTGATAGTGATGCACATAATCATAGTCACCACGAAACACAACGAACTATAGCGCTCAATGATGATGTGTCACATTTACGCGAATATCAGGCGGGTGATGCTTTGAGTCATATCGCATGGAAAACATATGCAAAAGGGCAAGGGTTAGCCACAAAGGTGTATGAAAATGTACAGCAACGCGAGCGACAGCAGTGGCTTTGTTGGGATGATTTTTTAGGGCTGCCAGTTGAAGAACGTTTGTCGCGTTTATGTGATTGTGTGTTACAAGCGGAGCGCAAAAAAATTCTCTATGGTTTAGTGTTGCCTGATCAAACGATTCCCTTAGGTATGGGAAGTGATCATCGCTATAAGGCGTTAACAGCATTGGCTATATGGGGTTATAGCGGTGATGATGTGCTTGATAGGGGACAGGTGTAATGTCTGAATCTGTTTTTTTACTACCACGTCCACTGTTATTCAGTTTACTCGCTGTCTTTGCATTAGTGATGCTATTACATGTTTCTCAGTTACCCCTATGGATGTTTTTGGTTGCTGGGGTGATATGTATTTGGCGTATAAATATTTTACGTGAGGTGTGGCGAGCGCCGAGCCTTTGGTTTAAAACGCTATTAGTATGTGTAACTACAGCATTGCTGTATGTTGAGTATGCGCAATGGTTTGCATTAGAGCCTATGCTGACCTTATTGTTATTGTCGTTAACTTTAAAGTTAATAGAGTTACGCTCTGAACGCGATATTGTATTTCTTATTTGTCTTTCGTACTTTGCCATTGCATGTAGTTTTTTATTTGAGCAATCAGTGCTGCATACGTTACTTGCTTTGCTTGCCGTTGTTGTTACGACGGCGACCTTATTACAAGTATATAGTCGGCTTTTGCCATTTTCTCAGATCATACGATTAGTTTGTAAAATATTATTGCAAAGCGCTGTTTTGGCTGGGGTGATGATGTTGGTTTTACCCCGTCTTAGTCCTTTGTGGTCTGTTCCTTTACAGTCAAATTCGGCGACGGTAGGTATGAGCGATAGTATGTCGCCTGGTGAATTTAATGCGTTGATTCAAAGTGACGATTTAGCGTTTCGTGTTACTTTTGGAGAACAACGTATTCCACGAGAGAAAATGTATTGGCGTGGCTTGGTATTAGACGACTTTGATGGCAGGCGCTGGCAGCGCTCAACACCTGTTTCGCAATTGGTGTTACAACCCAGCGTGGGGAGTAAAGACCCATTAGTGGCAGGCAATGGTATTCCTTACGAGGTGCTATTAGAAGCTACAGAAAATCATTGGCTTTATGGCATTCCACAGGCTGTATTTGAATCTCGCGATAAGCCTTTTATTTATACATCGCAGTATGAAGTATTACAGAAGCACAGCATTCATCAGCGTATGCGATACTCGGCGGTTTCTTATCTTCATGGTTTTTTGCCGCAGTCTGTTTTGTCTTTAAGAGAGTATCGTCGCTATACGGCGTTGCCAGCACAATATAATCCGCAAACACAAAAACAGGCTTGGGTATGGCGTCGTAGTGTGAGTAATACACGTGCGTATATTACTGCGGTATTAGACTATTACCGTGAGTCATTGACTTATACATTGTCACCACCACGATTAGGTCTACATACGGTAGATGAATTTTTGTTTTCTACTCAGCAAGGATTTTGTGAACATTTTTCTAGTAGCTTTGTTGTGCTAATGCGCAGTGTGGGTATTCCTGCGCGTGTTGTTGTTGGATATCAAGGTGGTGAATGGGATAGCAGTAATAGCTATTTACGTGTTTATCAGCGCGATGCACATGCATGGGCCGAAGTATGGCTTGATGGGCAAGGGTGGCTAAGAGTTGATCCTACCGCCGCAGTCGCTGTAGAACGTGCCGAGCAGGGGGTGGTTGCTGCATTGCCCCAAGAGGAGCGTGCTTTAGTCGGACGATCAAAGTCTTCGTTGGCATGGTTGAACCATGTAAGAAATCAATGGCAAATTATAGATTATCGCTGGCAGCGCTGGGTCTTATCCTATGATACAAAGCAGCAGCAATCATTTTTAGAACGCTACTTTGGTGAGCTAACGCCGTTGACCATGTTACTGCTTATCTTTATTCCTTTATTTATTGTTATCGTAGTGATTTGTCTCAGCCTATTTGGCTTACCAGTTCATGGGGTGAGTAAAGAAAAAAAATTATTTTTAATGTTGCAAAAAAAGTTGCAGCGTTTGGGGATAGATTATTGTGCAGGTGATACGGTGGGTATTTATTGTCAGAAAGCAATCGCAGCGCATCCAAGTTTACACGCTTCTTTGTCTATTATTCAGGCTGAGTTTGAGTCTGTTTTTTATCGTTATGATTCGCTTAATGAAAACAGGCTACAGGAATCATTGCGTATTATTAAGCAAGAAATAACAAAAATACCCACGTAAGTCATCGTGTTTACGCTTTATACTTCAGCAATAAATACGCCTCTGAGTGGCGCGGGGTGCCCTTCAACGGTCTTTGTATTGTCATTGGGGTCTAAAAACTCGGCCAAAGAATGAAACTTCATCCACTCGGTTTTTCGTTGCTCTTCTATACTGGTTTTTTCTAAATCGACAACGCGAGGATTTTTAAAGCCGCATTTTTTTAGCCAGCTAATCAGTGTGTCTGCGCTGGGTAAAAACCACACATTATTCATCATAGCGTAGCGACCCTCAGGTACGAGTACATCGCCGAGCTTGCCATCAATAAGCAGTGTTTCTAATACTAATTGTCCGCCAGTGGTTAATGTCGCTTTGAGTTCACGTAAGTGATCCATGGGCGAGCGTCGGTGGTAGAGTACGCCCATTGAAAAGGTTACATCAAAACTGGCTAAATGAGCGGGTAAAGCTTCTATACCTATAGGTAACACATCGACAGGTATATCACCTAAAAAGTGTTTCATCATATAAAACTGCACAACAAAGCGCGGTGATGGATCAATACCGATAACGCGATTGGCGCCTGCTCCGTAACTGCGTAAACAGTGATAGCCGTTACCACAGCCTACATCTAAGATATTTTTATCTTTTAGGGAGGTGAGATGAGGTACGACTCGTTGCCATTTCCAATCCGATCGCCACTCGGTATCAATATGAATTCCATGGATACTCATGGGGCCTTTTCGCCAAGGAATTAGAGCAGCAAGTTGTGTGTGAATGTGCTGGTATTCTTCATCGCTACAATCTTCTTGTAGGCCAATACTTACGTTATCACATAGTTCGATATGACTGGGGGTGGTGGTTGGGAGTTGCTCGAGAGCTGTACGCCATTGGGCTAAATCCCCAAAACGTTTTTCACACAGCCCTTGGCGAATATCTTCGGGCAATTGTTCGGCCCATGCACTTAAAGTGTTGGTTGTAGTTTCGGGGTCTTTTAACGCCGTGAGTAGCGATTGAAAATAATTGAGCATAATAAGGTGTAAATCGTATGATTATTTGATGGCGATAAGCGAGCAGAAGGTAAAGCACTGAAACCAAAGGTCGGCACTCGAAAAACCGCAGTGGCTAAGTCGTTGGCGATGGGTGTCAATACTGTCTGAGCGTAGTACGTTTTCAAGAGCGGTACGTTTTTGTGAAATTTCCAGCTCACTATATCCATTCACGCGTTTAAAATTGTGATAAAGGTCTGTCATTAACGCTTGATGTGGCGGATTATCAAAATGCACTTTTTCAGACAAAATAAGAATGCCGCCCGGTAATAAACCATCGTAGATAGTTTGCAATAAGGTTTGTCGTGCTTTGGGTTCAATAAACTGTAGCGTGAAATTGAGTACGACAATCGAAGCTTTTTCGATCGCTATTTGGCTGATATCGGCACATTGCAGATTGACGGGCACGGTTTGTGTATCGGCATCAATAATCGGCTGGCAGCGTTTAATCATGGCCGCAGAGTTATCAATACTTCTAATTTCACAGTTTTTGACCTTAATACCATGTCGCATAGCCAGTGTGGCCGCACCAAGTGAGCAGCCGAGATCATAGCAATAGCTGTTTTCTTGGGCATAACGTTCAGAAATATCCCCAATCATACTTAAAATAGCGCTATAGCCAGGCACCGAGCGTTGAATCATATCGGGAAATACGCTGGCCACGCTGTCATCAAAGCTAAAAGGGCTGATTTGCCCCATAGGCTCAGAAAAAATACTGTCTTGACGCGATGTATCAGGCGGTAATGTTGAATTAGTCATGTAATTTTGTGAATCAATGCTCTAGGGAGTCAATGCGTTATCGCGGGTGAGATTATAGCTTTTATACTCAAAAACACCTAGAAAGGAATGTGGGATGTTATTTCTATTAGTTGTGATCATGGTCATGGGAATCTTCAGCAGGCTAGGCAGAATGGTCTATTCTCATAGTGTGATACCCATAAATATGTGATGTTTACCTATGTCTTCGCCAGATTATGCTAATTTGAGTGTGTTAATTGTTGATGATTTTCATAATTTTCGCACCACGCTTGCCAAAAATATGTATGCGCTTGGCTTTCGTTCTATTAATAGTGTGTCTAGTGGCAATGAGGCGATTAACCTGTGCCGCAAAAACCATTATGACGTTATTTTGTCGGATTATAATTTAGGCTCGGGTAAAACAGGGCAGCAGTTTTTAGAAGAAATGCGCTTTCGCAAAATGGTGAAGCGCTCAGATATATTTATGTTAATTTCGGCCGATACCAGTCGTGATGTTGTGATGGCAAGTTATGACTGTGAGCCTAGTGATTATTTGAGTAAGCCGATTACAGGCAAAACCTTAGAGCAGCGTATTAAGCGGCAAATGGCCAAACGTACGGAGTTGGTAAATATTTATCAGGCAATAGATGATAATAATAATAGCCGAGCCATTCGTTTACTCGAAGAAGCCTTATTAAAACAATCGCGTTATACCGTAGATTGCCAAAAATTACTGGGTGAATTATATATTCAGGAACAGCGCTATGATGATGCGGAGTTACTGTATATTAAAGTCTTAGAAGCGAGAGATTTAGATTGGGCGCAAGTGGGTTTAGCGAATGTGGATCTAGAACGGGGTAAATTAGATGATGCCGTTAATGCGCTAGATTATATTGTGCAAGACTATCCTGCTTATTTAAAAGCCTATGATTGTTTATCAAAAGCGTATACCACCTTGGGTGATTCAGAAAAATTGCAGCTGACATTAGAACAAGCTGCGACTATTTCGCCTATGTCGATCGGTCGACAAAAAAATCTAGCGGATACAGCATTAGCCAATGGTGATATAGAAATTGCCATGAAAGCCTATAAAAAAACCATTAAATATGGTGCTAACTCGCACTATGACACCGTTGATAATCATCTTAATTTAGCGCGTGCGATTACTAAAATATATGATAATGATATTGATAAGGCGCAAATCGCAAGCTTAGATGCGATTAAATTGCTTAACGGCATTGATAACCAATACAACATTAACGAAGAGCAAAAAATACAAGCAAAATTATTACATAGCCAAATTAATGCAATGAATGGGAATAAACGCATATCTGATGAGTTATTTACCGAAGCAAAACAGCTCATTGATGATAGCCCTGAACGTAATGTGATTAATGAAATTGAAGCGGCTAATGCCTTAATGGCAAGCGGAAATTTTGTGAAAGCCAAAGAAGCTCTTCAAGAGATGCTGATTTTTTATCAGCATGACCAGTTGGCATTAGAAAAAATAGATCCATTATTAGAAGAGCCTGTTAGTGAAAAAGGTAAAAAACTCATTGGTAGTATTAATAAAAAAGGCATTGATTTTTATAGTTCGGGTGATTTTTCGCAATCAATTAATTATTTTTTAAAAGCGCAAAAAAAATATCCACGCTACATCGGTTTAAAGTTAAATCTTATTCAAGCCATTATTGGTGAAGTTAAAGAGCGTGGTATTACCGAAGAATACGAAAATATTTGTAGTAGTACATTTAAAGTTGTTGAGCGTTATGTAGGTTCTGATAGTGACAAATATCAACGTTATAAACAATTAAAGCTAATGTATCGCCAAGTGGTTATACAAGCAGATAATAATATTGTAAATCAACATAACGAGGAAAAAAGACTATGAATGAAATGGTAAGTATTGCAGATCATCATTCCGCTTTACAGACTAATCAAGATCTTGATTTTTCTTTTGTATTAGCATCTAGTGTGCATGATATGAAAAATTCTTTAGGTATGTTGCTAGGTTCATTAGAAGAAGTGATTAAAGAATCTGAGTCTGAAAGTGAAGAACAAAAACATCGGTTTTCTATTTTACAGTACGAAGCAACGCGTATTAATACCGAGCTTGTTCAATTGTTATCATTGTACCGTTTTCAGCATCAAACACCGATTGTGAAAATAGAAGAACACTATATATACGATACCATCGAAGATCAGGCAGCACGCAATGATATGCTATTTGAAACACAAAAAATTAATTTTTCTATTGAGTGTGACAATGATCTGGTGTGGTATTACGACGATGACTTAATTGGCAGTGTGATTCATAATGTGTTGGTCAATGGGGCGCGTTACGCAAAAGAAAAAATGTGCTTAAGTGCTGTTATTAAAGATGAGCAATTAGTGATAGAAATTTCGGATGATGGGCAAGGGTTTCCTGTCAATATGATGGATGCCGCATCATTAGAAAGTGATGCGCATCAAGATGGTAGTAGTACGCAGCTCGGTTTGTTTTTTGCGGCAAAAATTGCTGAATTTCATCAGCAAAAAGAACGTAAAGGAAGTATTGAATTATTTAATGGTGGTGCACTTGGTGGCGGTGTTTTTAGAATTACTATTCCGTAAAGGCTTGCTCACTCATCCCCATTGTGCGGGCGATGAGTGATAACTAACTCTAAGAATTCTACCCTTCGAATCCCTAATCCTCAGATTCCTAGCCCTCAGATCCTTAGCCCTATAAGGGACGTGAGTAATGAGGTGTGACCTACGAGAGATGAACAACTGTAGGTGAAAAACTACAGGTGAACAATCTCTAAGCCTAGGCTCTCGGCTTCGTCTTTACCATGATTACCTGTTACAACAGCAGTGTTGGCTTTATCAGCTTGCAAATATTGCTCGGTAACACGGTATAAATCTTCAGCAGTGACATTAATAATACGTTCACGGAATAGATTACGGTATTCGTCACTTCTACCTGCTAGGCCTGCATGAAAGGCTTGCTTGGCTTCGCCTGCAGGTGAGCCTGGTTTATCCATGGAGCCTATAACACTTAATATAGATTCTTCAATCTGCAAGTCGGTAATATTTTTTTCTAATAGCCATTCAATCGAACGGTCAAAGTCATTCAGTGTTTCTGCCATACGTGGATCACGATATGAATAAAAACGGAAGCTCGCAGAATTACTGTCTTGGCTTGCGCCGCCTCCGTAAGCACCGCCTTGTTCACGTATAGTACGGTGCAAAAACCCATTACGTAATACGCCACCTAATACAGAGAGTGCAGGAGCATCTGGGTGATTCATAGTAACGGTTGGATAGACTTTTGAGCAAAAGTGAACTTGTGAATTTGTAATCCACGCTTGTTGAATTTTTTCTTTATTGGCTGGGGCTAAAGTTAGCGATGCGCTAGTTGTATTCTCAGATAACAGCGGCGCACACACTCGTTCAATAACAGGCAGTTGTTGTTCAATGCCTTGCGCTTCAGAAATTAATAGTAATTCTTTTTTTGTTTGTAATACTTTTTGGTGTATAGCTTTTAAGGTTTTGATGAGTGCTTTAGAATCGTTGTTTTGTGCTTCATGGTGAAAATGCTTCATATCTTTGATGCTTTCTAAACCCATGAGCTTTTGTACGGCTGTACTTACCGTATTCAAATTCGCTGCTGCGGCTTGCATAGCATAACTATGACCATTGGCGGTAATGCTTTGTTCGCGGTTAGATTTAGCCTGTGATATTAATTCTTTTATTCTATCCCCATCATCAAACTGAATGTTCATTAGGGTATCGCACATGAGCTGGCTCATGGCTTCTTGGTTATTGCTTAATGCTTTTGCAGATAATACTACATAGGCGTAATATTTTTCCGCATCGTCGGTGTGATTGCGTAAGCTGTAATAAGAGTTAATATTTCCCACAACTTCGGCTTGTCGTTGTTGTACTTGTAAATAACTTTGATCGCCTAGCCCCATTTCTGTTAGGCATAAATTGTAATAGGGAAGTGCGATAAGCTCTTCGTGGCTTAGATCTGGTAGTGGGCAAATGACTTGTTGATAGCTTAAG
The DNA here is from genome assembly GCA_965225895.1 of Candidatus Endobugula sp. Lineage (GTDB taxonomy): Bacteria > Pseudomonadota > Gammaproteobacteria > Pseudomonadales > Cellvibrionaceae > Endobugula. Next base: position 1,282,208 of record CBDDBR010000011.1, on the reverse strand, counting down.
CCGTTGGTGCCAGCAGAGTAGTGGGTGAGTGTGTGGTGATTTGACGCAATTGCTTGCTGTGTTCCTTGAGGCGATGGTGTCGCGGCTGGAATATCACTTAGGCCTACCTTAGGCAAAATATCCATGTCTTCTTCTTGTTGCTGACGTTGGTCGAGTGCCGCGGCAAGTTGAATAATCTCATGTTTGTCATCTTCGCTTAATGTTGCCTTTATGGCAGCTAATTCGGCTTCTTCTGCTAAGCGTTGAGTTTCTTGTAGTTGCTGATCTGGACGTAACGTTAAGGTGACACGATGGGGGTTATCGACAAGTAAACGCTGAATGAGTTGAGGAATGTATTGTCGATCTTTAATGTCTTCGCGTAGTGCTTGTAATGCAGATTCTAGATCCATAAAGCTTAAGGTATCACCGCGGTGGGTTGCAGGTGATAGCGCGCTCATAATGAGCTGTAAACCATAAGGATAGCCGTCACCACCAATCTCTCTTTGTTGGAGTTCTAATTGGTGCAGCGAGGCTTCAATTTGTTCTTGAGGTAGACCATTGGTGACTAACTCATTCAGTAGCTGTTCCACATTGGCTTCTAAGGCAGGAGCACTATCAGCAGCGCAGCCTTCTAGGCCACATATAAAGAGCATTTCATATTGTGAATCATCCGTGCCGCATAAAGGCGATGGCGATGTGCCTAAATCTGATGTTTCAAGGAAGTGCTGCATCGGTGATGCGCTGTTGTCATAGAGTAAGCTGTATAATAAATGAACTTCTAAGTTACGCTTGAGATCAATACTTTTATCGAGTAACCAGCCCATGACAATATGTGATTGTTTATTGGCATCATCCCCTTCGGCATGTGTATAAGCATAGCTTTCTTCAACGCGAATAGGTGCCTTAAAGCGTTTTTCTGGGTGCACTTCAATGATGTCATCCAGTTTGTCAAAACGGTGTAGCGCGAGGCTTTCAAACTTTTCTTGATGCTCTACGGCACTAATGTCACCAAAGGTCATAAAAGTGGCATTACTGGGGTGATAATGGGTTTGATAGAACTGTTTGAGTTCGTCGTAACTGAGTTTAGGGATATCTTTGGGTTCGCCACCGCTATTATGATGATAAGTGCTGGTAGGAAACATATGTTTATTAAGCTGCTGCCAAAGCTGCGTTGTAATGGAGCTCATGGCGCCTTTCATTTCGTTATATACCACGCCTTTGTAAACAAGAGGGCTATCGCTATTACCTGCTTCACTAAAATCGAGACGATGGCCTTCTTGGGCAAAATCGAGAGGGTCTAGGCGAGAAAAGAAAACCGCATCAAGATATACACCGAGTAGATTATCAAAATCTTTCTTGTTTTGGCTGGCAAAGGGATATGCTGTCCAGTCAGAGCTGGTCATAGCATTCATAAAGGTGTTGAGTGAACGACGAATCATCATAAAGAAAGGGTCGCGTACAGGGTAACGCTCACTACCGCAAAGGGCGGTATGTTCCAATATATGTGCCACCCCCGTAGAATCTTCAGGTACTGTTCTTAATGCGACTAAGAAGATGTTTTCACTGTTATCAGCACTAATATGAATATGCTGGGCACCTGTTTTTCGATGTTGGTATTCACTGATGGTGATATTTAAAGATTCTATGGTTTTGCTGCGTAGCCACTCAAAGCTAGGGTGGGTAGTATGAGGCATTACTTACTCTCTTGGTCGCTTAATCGATTATTTGATAATACAGGTTTATTTGGTATTTTATCGCTAAATACAATTATTTTCAGTTTATAATCACATGTCATGATCGTTTTATATTCGCACACACTTAGCATTTGAGGCATACATGTCAGAATATTCAATACTTAATATAGTGGCTATTACTTGGTTTTGCTTTGCGTGGTTGGGTTATGCATCGTTTGCAAAGTATAAAGCAAAACAAGGTGTGAATCTTTCTTCTGTATTGAATCGCCAACGTAGAAATTGGATGGAGCAAATCTTAGAGCGAGAAACAAGAATTACTGATGCGGCATTAGTGGCCAATTTGGAGCGTAATACGTCTTTTTTGGCGTCTACCAGCATTCTGATATTAGCAGGTCTATTAACAGCTTTAGGTATTGCGGATAGTATTGATAGTATTCTACAGTCATTGCCTTTTTATACCGTGAAAGAAGCCTCCGTTTTTTGGGTTCATGTTAAATTATTGTGTCTGATTTTAATTTATGTGTATGCTTTTTTTGCATTGACATGGTCAATGCGACAATATGGTTTTGCATCGGTAATGATTGGTTCTGCGCCTACAGTTACAGCAGCGAATAATCATTTAGCCTTAAAGAAAAAATATATTTATACCAGTGCCAAAGTGATTGATATGGCAGGTCATGCTTATAATTATGGCCTACGCGCTTATTATTTTTCGTTGTCTATTTTGCCGTGGTTTATTTCACCGTGGCTGTTTATATTGTCGACTACGTTGGTCGTGTTGGTTTTATATTTGCGTGAATTCACATCGCGACCGTATAAAGTGTTAAAAGAATACGTGCAATTTTTAGAGTCAGAGGCGATAACCGAGGTGTCTATTATTAAGGAACCTATCACGAAAACGTCGGTGAATATTACGGCAAGTGAGGCCCGTAATGTTGAATAATCAGTTGTTGTTTTTCTTGGCGGCTTAACTGCTTTAAGGCGTATTCACGTTTGCTCGCGCTACTGCGAGAATGATTAGGCTCTTGATAGCATAACGCGATAGGTCGACGGCCACGAAAAAATTTAGCGCCTGTTTTATTGCAGTGCTGATGCCATCTTGCAGGCATGTTGTTTGTAATACCCGTGTAAAGCTTGTGGTCACTGGAATATAAAATATACACACACCATGATATGGATAGGTCATTTTGGGTACTCACGCACGTGCCCTTTGTAGTTTTGGTGAGGTGTTTTTTTTATCCACATATCGTGAAATGTTAAGTGCTAATGATTATTGGGGTTTATTTAATTGCGCTAATAATACATCTTTTGCTTTGTTAATTTGCGCAGCTAAATAATCGCTGCCGCCACGATCAGGATGATTTTTTTGAATCAGTTGGCGGTGGCGCTGAATAATATCCTCTTCACTCGCATGACTTTCTACACCTAAAATTTGCAGTGCTTCAGCAATATCCATATTAACCACGTCTTCAACAGGGGCTTTTGTTTTTGCGTTGGCGTGTGCTTTTTGTAAAAAAGGAAATAGGCGAATAGCAAAGGGAAGTGCACGTTGCACGACAGGCAATAGAGCTGTCACTGCGGCGGCAATCCAATGTAAGCGACCAGTGATGACTAAACCAATCGCAATGATAGCAAGGCCATAGAGTGTATATCGCATGATGAGGCCTGAGCGTTTTTCAGGCGGCTGTTGGCGAATCTTTTTTATAGCGATAATCGTAAGTACAATAACAAAAATTTGAAGCATGGTCAGTGTCACATAAGAGTCTGTAAGTCGCTCGTAGCATTAAGGTTCTGTTACTCCATCATATGGTGTAACAAGGCGCTAGAGATGATAATAAATTGTAATGCCATATGCACATGAACGCCATTGATTTATGGTAGTGTTGATAGCACATTCAATAATGTGACAGTCTTGTATAAGTGTAAGTACTAAAAAAACAAGCACTAGAAATAAGTACTGCAGTGAAAAATATGATGAATGATGACGTAGAGATAGAAGAAAAGATGAATGTTGACGCTCATACACGAGATGTATTTGGAATTATAGTCCGTAAAAACAGTCATAAAGATATTCGTAAATTAAAAAGAACATCAGGTGATGCAAGTATTCATGGTAATAAGTTTTGGATGTCTACGAGCTTAATGATTGATTACTTACAAGAAAATCCATTACCGTTAGGCGCGCGTATTTTAGAAGTGGGTTGTGGTTGGGGTATCAGCGGTGTGTATTGTGCAAAACACTATCAGGCGGTAGTGACAGGCTTGGACGCTGATGCGAGTGTGTTCCCCTATATGCAATATCACGCAGCATTAAACAATGTTAGTGTAGAGACGCTTGCACTACGTTATGAAGACATTAGCGAAGCCATGCTTGCGGAGTTTGATGTGGTTATTGCCTCTGATATTTGTTTTTGGGACGAAATGACTCAGCCATTAGTTGCACTTATACATCGCTGTTATCAAGCAGGTGTTCAGCGTGTGGTAATGACTGACCCTGGACGACAACCGTTTCGAGATATGGCCGAACAGTGTGTTGATACATTTGATGCCTTGTACGAAAATTGGTCGGTGCCTCATCCTTATAATATCTCAGGCTTAGTTTTAGATATTGGGTAATATGACGAAGCATGAAAAAGAGAAGTGAAATTGACGCTGTGATAGCAATAACGTAGTCATAAATAATAGGTATGTATCATGTTTACATTTAAGAAAGATCAATTACCCACCGCAGAGACTGCATTAGAGGGGCGAAACGAGCCGTTACAAATATCGGGTAAACATTATGTACTGGGTACGAGTATGCTGCCGCCTTATCCCAAAGATACAGAACAGCTTGTCGTAGGCTTGGGGTGTTTTTGGGGTGCAGAAAAGCGTTTTTGGGCAGTAGAAGGCGTAGTGGCAACGGCGGTAGGATATAGCGCGGGTATTACTCCTAATCCTCATTACGACGAAGTATGTAGCGGTATGACAGGTCATAATGAGGTGGTGTTAATCGTGTATCGCCCAAGTGAGGTGACAACCGAGCAATTATTAAAAATCTTTTGGGAGGCACATAATCCGACCCAAGGTATGCGTCAGGGTAATGACCGTGGTACACAATATCGTTCGGGTATTTATTATTATAGCGATGAACAAAAGCAATATGCCGATGCATCTAAGCAGCAATATCAAGCAGCGATTGCTGCACAAGGAAGCGATGTAAGCATCACCACAGAAATAGTGCCTGCAACTGCATTTTATTTTGCTGAAGAATATCATCAGCAATATTTAGCTAAAAACCCTAACGGTTATTGCGGCCTAGGTGGCTTGGGCGTTGACTATGGCGCCTGTTCTTAAGTCAGTTTTTTGTCACATATTGTCTGTTGTATACGATATTATTATAAAAATTATCTGTCATTAATTTGACCTTTCTGTATTTCTTGTCTATTCCTATAGATAGTTTAGTCACATTGTTGTCGTTACCTTGCTTACGTCGACAATGTGAATTCCAGTAGTTATAGCAGTAGGAATAATGAAATGTGGAAACAGAGTAAGATTGTCGTTATTGATGATAATGAAGAGCGCCGCCAAAGCCTTAACACTATTTTAGAATTTTTAGGTGAATCCACAATCATTTCTGGCGACTTTGAGTGGAAAGAAAAAGTATCGCTATGTGAAGATGAAGAGTTCATCGCTGTTATTGTGGGTTATTGCCGTCGTCAGCACTCGTTAGAATCAAGAATACAAGATATTCATAAATGGAATGATTCGGTGGCGATTGTTCTACTGGGTACCCCTGAAGAGGTAGAGATTGATAAATCATCGCTAAGCACCTCTATCCAGCAGCAGCTTATTGCAACATTGGACACGCCACCCACCTATAATAAATTAATTGATACCTTGCACCGCGCACAATGTTTTCGTGAAGCCAAGCAAATGAGTAAACGTCAATCAACACGTCGTCCTCCGCATTTATTTCGTAGTCTCGTTGGCAATAGTCGCAGTATTCAGCAAGTACGTGAGATGATGTCACAGGTAACGGACAAAGATGTGACGGTGTTGGTCACAGGCGAGTCGGGTACAGGCAAAGAAGTGGTTGCGCGTAATTTACACTATCACTCGTCTCGTAGTGATAAGCCGTTTGTTCCTGTTAACTGTGGTGCAATCCCTGCCGAATTATTAGAAAGCGAATTGTTTGGCCATGAAAAAGGTGCGTTTACTGGGGCAATTAATGCTCGCGCAGGGCGCTTTGAAATGGCAGAGGGCGGTACTTTATTTCTTGATGAAATTGGGGATATGCCACTCGCTATGCAGGTGAAAATATTACGTGTATTGCAAGAAAAGTGTTTCGAGCGAGTTGGGGGTAATAAATCACAACAAACCAATGTGCGCATTATTGCCGCTACCCATCGTAACCTTGAAGATATGATTGAAGCGGGTACTTTTCGTGAAGACTTGTTTTATCGTTTGAATGTTTTTCCGATCGAAATGCCATCACTTAATGAGCGTCGAGAAGATATTCCTGTATTGTTGAACGAATTATTAGCACGTTTAGAAAATGAAAAGCGGGGTTCTGTACGCTTTAATTCCACCTCTATAATGTCTTTATGCCAACATCCTTGGGCGGGCAATGTACGTGAGCTGGCTAATTTGGTTGAGCGTATGGCAATTATGCATCCGTATGGCGTTATTGGCGTGAATGATTTACCTGTAAAGTATCGACATGTCGATGCAACCGATGAAGAGATTGTTATTCCTGAAGAGCAAGTAAATACTCCATCGGTAGTGAATATGAATGCCACCGCACTGTTGCCTGAAGCGGGTATTGATTTAAAAGAATATCTTACAGGCTTAGAGCAAGATTTAATTCAGCAAGCGTTAGACGATAGCGGTGGTGTTGTGGCGAGAGCAGCAGAACGCTTAATGATTCGCCGAACGACCCTGGTTGAAAAAATGCGTAAATATGGTTTGCAGCGCGCTTAATATCATAATGCGTTTTACTCATTTATAAGCAGTTGGCGGGTCTAGGTAGGCCCGCAATTTTACTCGCAATCTTTGCAGGGCTAGGCGGAAATAACGTTAATAAATAAATACTGTTGCCCTTGTCTTTTCCTAAGTGTAATCCCACGTATTTGACCAATGGACGCATAGCGGGGGATAGCTCAAACTCATGGTAAAACTGCCGTAATAAGTGGATAACATCCCAGTGGTCTTGTGTGAGTATCAGCGCTTCTGCTTGTGCAATATGTTCTGCGATAGATTCAGACCAATCATTTATATTTTCTAAGTAGCCTTCTTTGTCTGTCTCTATGGTTTCGTTATTAATAACAAAAGACATGCTAATACCAGCTTTGGCTTAAGGGATATTCTATGGCTAAGGCAACCCACTGTTTGTAATCAATTAACGTAATGTGTTCAGCCAATACTTCTTGTTGTATGCCTCGCGCGATAATATCTTTTTCTATGGCGTAGCAGGGGGTAACGCTTGCCAGCTCAGTTACATATGTATGGCTATTTAGCGCCGCATATACCCCATCTTCTAATAAGAGCAGGGCATCTCCTGTTGTATAGCGATCAATACATTGTTTGAGTGTTGTATGTGTAAACGGTGATTTGTTGACTGTATGTAAAATAGAACCGGCCATTAGAAACTCAATATGTGATCTTGTTGGTGAAATAACCGTTGTATGTCATCTGCATGTAATCGTTGAATATTATCAGGGATTGAATGGGGCTGAATACCACGAGAAATCAACGACTGCTCACAAACAAATAAATCCGTAATATCATACAGTGGTAGTGCCGCTAAAATATTAATGAAGTTTTTGGCTTCAATAACATCGGCTTGCTGGTTGTTAAGTAGTTGAAATACGCCGTCATCCATAAAAACAATGGATAAGGCTTGATCATAGACCGATGTGGCTAATATAGCGTCCAGTGCCTCTTTAGCAAGCGAGTTGCCATAAGGGGCATGACGAAGGGCGAAGAGCAGCTGTTTTTTCATGATTAGTGCCCAAATGTCATTAAACGGTCAGAATGTACAGCCGCATCAACTAACTGGCCTAAGCCCGATAATTCAAAAGGAGCAGCAAGATTATGGTGATTTTTGTTATAGCGGTCGGCTTCTTTCTCATTAAGAATGCCTCGGCGTAATCCTGCGGCGATACACACAACTAAATCAAGCGAGTGTTCACTTGCCAGTGCTTGCCAGCGTTCTGTTACGTGGCTTTCATCTTGTGGCGGCGTATTTAGTTTGGAGCTTAAATGTACCGCATCATGATAAAAGAACACGCGATACAGTGTATGCCCTTGTGCTAACAAGGTACGTGCAAAATGATAAGCGCTATCACTGGCTTGAGTAGAGGGTGACGCATAAATAGCAAGAGAAAAAATCATGGGGGAATTGTAACTAAAAAAGCCCCAATAATGGGGCTTTTAGCGATAACTTTTTACCTTATTGTGAAGGTAATGGCAGCAACGTTAATTAGTCGTCGCTAGTCATGCCGATAAGATGCAATAGGCTAGTGAACAGGTTGTATATATCTAAATATAACGCAGTGGTTGCCAATAGGTAGTTAGTTTCACCGCCATGAATAATACGGCTTGTATCGTATAGAATAAAACCAGACATTAACAATACAACTAATGCGCTAATTGCCAAACTAAAGCCAGATACTTGTACACCAAATAGTGATGCGACAAACATGCCTACCATAGCGATAATCGCTACCATGAGGCCTGTAAACAAAAAGCCGCCCATAAAGCTAAAATCTTTACGTGTGGTTAATACATAAGCCGATAGCGAAAAGAACACAAGAGCGGTGCCGCCTAGCGCTTGCATAACAATAGAGCCACCGTTGGCCATTGCTAGATAATGATTAAGCATAGGGCCTAGAGCGGCACCTAATAGGCCTGTAAAGCCAAATACAACAAAAATACCTGTTGCAGAATTCGCAGTGCGTGGTAGCACAAACCATACTAATAATAGTGCACCAATGCTCATTATCATACCCGCGCCGTGGCCTAGGCCTAGGCTCATCGATATGCCTGCTGTTACCGCACTAAATAGTAGCGTCATTGCTAATAAAGCGTAGGTGTTCCTTAATACTTTGCTGGTTTCCAACGATCCCGTTGAAGCCGTAGCTTGCTGATTGTAAATGTCCTGCATAGTAACCTCTGCTGAATTTAAGTGGATAATAAAAGTAATCAGTGTCAATCTTTAGTTAATCACTAAAGCCTTATAATATATGGGGTTTAGCGATATATTTTTCAAGCTAATGATACGAGAATAGCGGTTTAAATCAAGTGCATTTCGTATTTAATAAAGACTAAAAATGTCTTTCGTTATAGCCTAAATAGTGTCTTATACGGGATGCGGCAATGATTGTATGACATGAATAATCATGTGGGTAAATAGTAGGCATAAAAAAACGCCTGTTTATTGCTAAACAGGCGTTCTATATATGGTGGAGAGGCAGGGATTCGAACCCTGGGAGCTGTTACACTCAATGGTTTTCAAGACCACCGCATTCGGCCACTCTGCCACCTCTCCAAAAGAGATGCGAATTATACAGAGGTTTTACCTTACAGCAACCAAAAAAAGTAATTTTATTGGGAATTCTCTATATAAATCATCGTGATAGCTAGCTAGACCATGTAAGTGTACAAAGCCTAGCCAGTCGTATCGCTCTTATGCTTCTTTTAATGCTTCGTTAGCGTCTGTATTTGTCTCAATAGACTCCACAGTGGCTGTTTTAGGGCCTCTAGGGTCATTGGCTGGACGTAATAGTGCGCGTGGTGAGTGTTCAATATTAGCAGGTAGTGCAGTATTGAGTGATTCACCAGTAAAGCATTCTAGGGTTTGGCTTTGTAGGCCAATATCAGTGACAGGTTTTGGGCTAACACGTGGGTCATTTGTTGCACGTACATAAGCCTGCTTCTCAGCTATTACTACTTTTTCTTCGCTTTCAACTGCTGTTTCAGATGTTGCTACAGGTGTTGTTTTAGGTGTTGTTGCTGAGGTTTCAGTGCTTGTATCAGTGTTTGTTGTTACCTTTTCAGTGGTAGCTGGTTGTTGGGTGTTTTCTTTTACAGTTGGCTCATTTTGAGTTTTGGCCGCTGCAACAGGCGTTTCTGTAGATGTTGTTGGGGCAGCAGCTGCAACAGTTTCTTTTTGTGGTGCTGGGGTTGCTACAGGCTCAGCCTTGGCTTCTACTGTGGGTTTAGCTTGTTGCGCTGCTGTATTTTCTTGTTGATCAATAGCAGCATTCACTTGTTGATTGAGCTCTTGCTGTTCTTTCACATTTTCTTGTTGAGGTTTGTTTTCGGTACGACGTCCTCGTTGGCGTTGCTGGTTGCGTGGCTTACGATTGTTTGGACGTTTTTCTGGACGATTACCTGTGTTTTCGTCTTGAGTTTGTGGTGAGTTGTCGTTTGTTGCTGACTCATCCTTTACTGTGTTTCGATTGTCGTTTCTTGGTTTACGATTGTTACGACGACGGTTGTTACGGTTTCTTTCATTGTTGCCATTACCTTCGTTGTTATGCGTATTTCTTTCGTTATTCGCATCAGTTTCGGTATTTTTATCGTTGTTTCTCTCGTTATTGTTACGATCATTACGAGAATTATTTCTACGACCATTGCGATTGTTGCGTCGATTTTGGTTATTGCGATTGTTATGACGCTTTCTTTGGTTGTTTTCTTCGGGTTTCTTCTCGGGTTCAGGCGATGCAAACAATGAAGAAATTGCAGTCATAATGCGAGTTAGTAGGCTTGGCTCTTTCTCTTTTTGAAGTTCCGTCGATGGTGGGGCAGGCTGGTTAGGCATAACCTGTTGTACGGCAGGCTTCGGTAATGGAGCCGATGGTTGTTTTTCATCTAATGAATTATCTTCTTGCGATGCGGTAATCTTATAGCTGGTTTCAAAACCTTCGCTTTCGTCATCGCGTAAACGTTGTACTTCATAATGCGGTGTTACTAATTCAGCATTAGGCACAATAACAACACGGGTGTTGTTGTTAAGCTCAATGTTTGAGATGGTTTTGCGTTTCTCGTTCAGTAAGTAGGTGGCTACTTTTACTGGGGTAATTGCACGAATTTCTGCGCTGCGATCTTTTTGAGCTTCTTCTTCTACTAAACGTAATATAGATAGCGCAATAGATTTTGTTGAGCGAATAGAGCCGTGACCACTACAGCGAGGGCACACTTTTGATGTTGTTTCGCCAAGTGAAGGACGCAGACGTTGACGTGACATTTCGAGTAGACCAAAGCGAGAAATACGACCCACTTGTACACGTGCGCGATCCATAGTGAGTGCATTTTGCATACGTTCTTCAACGGCGCGTTGATTACGTGCTGGCTGCATATCGATAAAGTCGATAACAATTAAACCACCAATATCGCGTAAGCGTAGTTGGCGTGCAATTTCATCCGCCGCTTCTAGGTTGGTTTGTAAGGCAGTTTCTTCAATGTCTCCGCCTTTTGTAGCACGAGCTGAGTTGATGTCGATAGCGATAAGTGCTTCAGTTACATCAATAACAACAGAGCCGCCAGAAGGCAGTTTTACTTCGCGTTCATAGGCGCTTTCGATTTGGCCTTCAATTTGGTAGCGGTTAAATAGCGGTGTTTCATCACTATAAAACTTTACTTTGCTCTTGTAGTTCGGCATTACTTGCTGAACAAAAGCCGTGGCTAAATTGTACGTGTCTTCGTTATCAACAATCACTTCGCCAATATCTGGACGAAGATAATCACGAATAGCGCGAATAATGACGTTACTTTCTTGGAATAAAAAGTGCGGTGCTTTGGTTTTGTCAGATTCTTCTTTAATTGATGTCCATAGCTGTAGTAGGTAGTTTAGATCCCACTGTAACTCTTCGGTGCTACGACCAATACCTGCGGTACGTACAATCACACTCATACCCTTAGGTACATCAATTTGTGATAATGCTTGGCGTAACTCGTTACGTTCTTCACCTTCGATACGGCGAGAAATACCGCCACCGCGTGGGTTATTTGGCATTAAGACCATGCAGCGTCCAGCAAGACTAATAAAGGTGGTGAGTGCCGCGCCTTTGTTGCCGCGCTCTTCTTTATCAACTTGAACTATCACTTCTGTGCCTTCTTTAAGCACATCTTTGATTTTGAAGCGACCTTCAATATCTTTTGGTTGTTTTGAAAAATATTCGCGTGAAATTTCTTTTAAAGGGAGAAAGCCGTGGCGTTCAGCACCGTAGTCGACAAAAGCTGCTTCTAGGCTGGGTTCTATACGGGTAATTTTGCCTTTATAAATGTTGGCTTTTTTTTGTTCGCGGGTACGGTTTTCAATATCAAGATCGTACATCCATTGGCCGTCAACAAGAGCAACGCGTAGTTCTTCTGGTTGGGTGGCATTGATGAGCATTCTTTTCATAGTAATCTTCCTAGTTTTAGGTGCTAGTGACTATGAACCAGTAATGATGAAAGGCAAGATGAAATACGATGGGAAGATAAAGATTGAGAGTCTAGCTCTGCGGTGATAATTGTTATGTATTAATAAAAGAGGGCGAATATCTGGTAAATGCTAATGAGCGTTATGGTGTAGTTGATGGCCCAGTATGTGTGGGGTGATCAATGGGTGCGTATTATATTGCACGCTACAGCCTGTTTATCAGTTTTTCTGCCTTACTCTTGCTGTATCTTTCAGCAAAAAGGTAACAATTATCTACGTACGGGGCTTTTGTATTGGCGCTGTACGCTAATTTCTATTGTGTTAATCGCGAATAATTCAGCGGTTATCACAAACAGAATATAAATCTTTATCTTTGTGCTTAAGCAATGGGCTTAAGCGTAGGTCTTAAGTCGTAACCTACCAGTATTACAATATATCTTGTCTTTATCCCTTCGTTTGCTAGGGCTACTCTTTGGTAGCGGCTAGTTCATAAAAATCAAAGGGGTATCACTAGTGCATTTCAAGCACGTTTAATTTTGTATCGCATAATTAATATTTAGCATGGTGAATGGCATCTTATTAATTGATTATTTCAAATAATATATGGGAGCCAAGCGCCATAGTATTTTTGCTTGTTTAGCTACTATTTTGGATGTTTATATCCAGTTGTAACAAGCGTTGCGGCTATGCGGTGTTTCCTTGAAGCAATATCTGGGCTTGTTGTGCTTGCGTAAACGCAAGAATTCATCAATTCGCCATTATACCGCTCGGAAATCGCAGGTAGACCACCTGACAATCATAGCAGTAGTTTGGTGTAATCTCAATCATAAACATAAGGCTAGGTCAATCGCTTTACGAAAATCATAAAAAAGTAGGTGTTGGGTTTGAATACGCAGGGGAAATTACCCTAACAAGCTGTTATTATCCCGCCTATGAACCTACCTGATGTTGCCCCAACTGTACAATTTGTCACTATCGATGCTGGAAATACTGGTCAACGTATTGATAACTTTTTATTAACTTTTCTTAAAGGTGTGCCTAAGTCGCGTATTTATCGTATTTTGCGTAAGGGTGAGGTGCGAGTTAATAAAGGCAGAGTGAAGCCTGAGTATAAATTGCGTGATGGTGATTTAGTGAGAATCCCGCCAGTGCGAGTGAGTCAACGAGATGAGCCGCCTCAGCCAAGTCAGCAATTGTCTAGCTTATTAGAGTCGTCTATTTTATTTGAAAACGATGACTTAATTGTCGTCAATAAGCCCTCAGGTTTGGCTGTGCACGGCGGCAGTGGTATCAGCTTAGGTTTAATTGAAAGCTTTCGACAAATTCGCCCAGATAACCGTTTCTTAGAGTTAGTTCACCGCCTTGATCGAGACACATCGGGCTGTATCATGATTGCTAAAAAGCGCAGTAGCTTGCGTTATATTCAGCAAGAGCTACGTGAAGGGCGTATTCAAAAAATATATCGTGCGTTGGTGGATGGGCGTTGGGCCAATCGTCGTAAATCAATTAATACCCCCTTGGTTAAAAATCAGTTGTCGAGTGGTGAGCGTATTGTGCGTATTGCTACACCCGACACCGAGGGCGCAAAAGCATCGTTAACAGAATATCGTATTGTTGAACGCTATAAAGGCTGCACCTTAGTCGAAGCCAAGCCAATTACAGGGAGAACGCATCAAATACGAGTGCATTGTCAGTCTGTAGGCTGTTCAATTATCGGTGATGATAAATATTGTGATGGCGAAATTAATAAGCACTACCGTTCTTTAGGGTTAAAGCGCCTGTTCTTACATGCATACCAGTTATCCTTTCGCCTGCCAGATAAAACACAGTTGAATATTGAAGCGCCGCTGGGTGACGATTTAACTGCGGTGTTTAAACAGTTAGATATCAGTGATGCGTAGTACTTGTGTCATCATCTATAGCACCTGTTTGATGGGGATGTACCAGTGTTAATTATTTTTGATTGGGATGGCACTTTAAGTGATTCTACGTCTAAAATAGTGCATTGTGTTCAGCAAGCGGCTTACCGCACGGGTTTTCCAGTGTTGAGTGATGATGCTGTGTTAAATATTATTGGTTTGGGTTTGCCTGAAGCCATGCAGGTGCTGTATCCCCAGTTGAATGATGAAGAAAAAGAGCGCATTCGTTTAGCCTATATTGATTGCTTTTTACAGGTGGATCAGTCGCCATCGCCTTTTTTTGATGGTGTTGAAGATGGTTTACAGCATTTAAAAAAAGCGGGTTATCGAATGGCAGTGGCAACGGGTAAAAGTCGCCGTGGTATGAATCGTGTACTTGACCGTTTGAACATGCAGCACTTTTTTGATGCGAGTCGATGTGCTGATGAAACAGCGTCAAAGCCTCATCCTTTAATGTTGCAAGAATTGTTGGATGAATTTTCTATCAATGCTGATCAGGCAGTAATGGTTGGCGATACTGAATATGATATGGATATGGCAAAACAGCTAAATATGCCGCGTGCTGCAGTGAGTTATGGTGCGCATCATATTGATCGTATGATGCCTTATCAGCCAAGTGTGTGCATTGATCGGTTCTCAGAATTGGTGGAATGGGTTTTACAGACAAAAAAGAGTAATTTTTAGGAGTAATCAATGGGTTTTTTTGGTGGTAAAGAGAAGGTTGACCCTAATAGTGAACACCGCGATTGGCAGTTAGTGTCGGCGATTGCGCAAGAGTCATTAAAAGAGCAAAAGCGGGCTCGGCGTTGGGGAATTTTCTTTAAGTTGTTCGCTTGTTTTTATGTGGTTTTTATTTTTGTAGGCATTACTCAGCAAACGTCAGATGAGGGCTATGCGACAACAGACGAGCATACCGCTATCGTGTATTTGGAGGGGGTGATTGCAGCAGATCAGCCTGCTAATGCAAATGATCTTGCCCATGCTCTGCGCGATGCATTTGAGAATGAATATTCAAAAGCTGTCATTTTGGCGATTAATAGCCCAGGTGGTAGTCCTGTACAGTCAGGTTATATTTACGATGAAATTAAACGCCTACGTACTTTGCATCCGAGTAAAAAATTATATGCGGTCATTAGTGATCTTGGTGCTTCAGGCGGGTATTACATTGCGGCAGCCGCCGATGATATTTATGCCGATAAATCGAGTTTAGTGGGTTCTATCGGTGTGACGGCATCTAGCTTTGGCTTTGTTGATTTAATGAATAAATTGGGTGTTGAGCGTCGCACGTATACCAGTGGTGAGCACAAGGGGTTTTTAGATCCATTTATGCCGCAGCGCCAAGATGAAACATTGTTTTGGGAAAGTGTACTGGAATCCACGCATGAGCAATTTATTCAAGCTGTGAAGTCGGGTCGTGGTGATCGTTTGGTAGCGGACGAAAAACTATACTCAGGGCTTATTTGGAATGGCGAGCAAGCGTTAGAAAAGGGCTTGATTGATGGCTTGGGCAGTGCGGGTTATGTGGCGCGCGAGGTTATTCATCATGAAAAAATATACGACTACACCGTACGTCCAACACCATTTGAAGAGTTCTCGAAACGCTTTGGTGTGTCTGTAGGTGAAGGTGTTGGCGCGGTATTGAATCAGGTAATGAATAGTACGGTTCAATTACGTTAAATGATGATGTGTCTTGATGCTAAAAAAAGCCGCTACATGTTTGTGTAGCGGCTTTTTATTTTTTAGCTTAGTGGTTCAACCCCTTCGTTTCTTAGCATTTTAACGAGCTCAATCAATGGTAAACCAATTAAACTATTTGGGTCATCACCTTCAAAGCGTTTAAATAAGGTAATGCCTAATCCCTCGGATTTAAAGCTCCCCGCACAGTTGTAGGGTTGTTCTTTTTGTAAATAAACATCAATTTGAGCGTTAGTTAGCGACAAAAACTCAACCGAATAGGGGCATAATGCTATCTGGTGTTCTTCTGTTTTGCTGTTGAATAAGCACAGGCTGGTAAGAAAGGTGACCTTTTTACCGCTAGAGGCTTGCAGTTGCTTCATGGCATTTTCATGATTATGAGGTTTCGTCATCACAGTATTGTCGAGTACAGCGACTTGGTCAGAGCCAATGATGAGTGCATGGGGGTGTTTTGTGCTCACGGCTTGTGCTTTTTCTAAGGCTAGGCGCTTAACAAGCTCGGTAGGTGTTTCACCTGTTTTTATGGATTCATCAATATTTGGTGAATCATAGCTAAAGTCTACGTGGAGCTTTTGTAATATTTCACGGCGATAGGGTGAGCTAGAGGCAAGAATTAACGGCAGCATGTTGGAGTCTATACAGTTGATTTTAAGTGAGAATAGGTGTGATTTTAGCGTCTTATACTAGATATTGATATTATTCATCAAAAAAATCACTTTTTTGATCATTTTTTAACGATAATTTTTGACACAAGCATCACAACTCCCTATCATTGCGCGCCTATGTTGAACACCCCCTCTGACAGCCCGTTGCCAAGGCAACTTGATCCCCGCAAATTTGCACAGCAGGGTATCGAAATTGAAGGCACTGTAGCACTCAGTGAGCTGACAAGGCTTAGTGAATTGCTATTCTCTCCAGAAGGGTCTGTTTACGCAAATTTAGTATTTGGTATTGGTGAGCAACGCACATTGCATGTGATGGGGCATATCGATGCGAATGTAAATAATATATGTCAGCGTTGCTTAGATGCCGCGCCAGTCACGTTAAGTTGTGATATTAACTTAGCTATTCTTTGGAAAGAAGAACATGCTGAGCGTTTGCCCAAGCATTATGAACCTTGGATTATAGGTGAAGGGCAAACCGATATTTACCAGATTATAGAAGATGAGCTATTACTTAGCTTACCGATAGTGTCTTACCACAATGATGAGTGTGTACCCCATGCTTATTTTTCAAGTGGTGAAGCAGAGGCAGAAAAAGCCATAGCGGCAACGGTTGCAGAAACGAATCCATTCCAAGTACTGGAACAGTTAAAAGGTTCATTGCAGGCAGATTCGCTAGAAAAGACCAAAGATTCGGATACATCAAGCGATGTATCCAATAGAGATTAGATGATTAAAAGTCTAACGACTTAAATTAAAGATTAAATAGTAGGAGTCCATCATGGCTGTACAGAAAAGTAAAAAAACTCGTTCACGTCGCGGTATGCGTCGTTCACACGATGCTTTAAGCACGGAATTAACATTAACAGTTGATCCAACATCAGGTGAAAAACATTTACGTCACCATGTTAGCCCAGACGGTTTTTACCGTGGTGAAAAAGTGATTGAAACTGCTGCGAACAGCGCAGAGTAATTTAGAGATATTTTTATATGCGCACAGAGATGCGCATATAAAATAACTTGCAATGACTTTTTTTTTAGCTCTTAAGACCGAACGTTGCTTTCAACTTGGGTGTAAAGAGTGCTTTAAGCAAGCAGAAAACTGTTTATGAGTGTTCTACGCATAGCAGTCGATGTTATGGGTGGGGATTTCGGCGAAAAAGCGACTATCCCCGCTGTTTTAACATTAGCCAATCAATATCCTGATATTCAATTTCAGCTTTATGGCGACTCCGCCGTTCATGCAGAATCTATTCATGCTTTTCCTGATAATATCCTTTTTGTTCTTGCTGAGGATAATGTCAGCATGAGTGATTCTCCGGTGTATGCTTTGCGTCACAAGCGTCAATCATCTATGGCTAAAATCATTCAGGCCGTCGCTAATGGCGAAGCCGATGGTTGTATTAGTGCAGGAAATACGGGTGCGTTAATGGCCATGGGTTTGCATTATTTAAAAACCTATAAAGGAATTGATCGTCCCGCGTTATGTCAGGCATTGCCTACCGCAAAAACACCCAGTTATATGGTAGACCTAGGGGCTAATGTAGATTGTTCGCCTGCGCAGTTACAGCAGTTTGCTTATTTGGGCGTGGCATTATGCTCGGTGTTAAATAAGCATATCGAGTCACCTTCGGTACGCTTGTTGAACGTTGGTAGTGAAGTGTTAAAAGGGTCGGCCTTAATACAAGAAACCGCAGAATGCTTGCAGCAAACCAAAACATTAAACTATCAAGGTTTTATTGAAGGTAATGAGATTTACCAAGGTATTGCAGATGTTATTGTGTGTGATGGTTTTGCTGGGAATGTCGCTTTAAAAGCCAGCGAAGGTGTTGCGCGCTTCGTGACAAATAGTTTTAAGAAAGTATGCCATCGTACGGTATATACGCGTTTAATGGCTCTATTGTCTAAGCCTATGCTGCGTCGTTGGCAGACAGAAATGAATCCTGATCGTTATAACGGTGCTTATTTATTGGGTTTGCAAGGTACGGTTGTTAAGAGTCATGGTGCGGCTAATCAGCAGCAATTTACTTATGCACTGGATATGTTAGTTCAGCAGTTACAAAAACAGAATATATGCTCTATGGATACGTCCTTAAAAGCAGTGATGACTTCATAAATTTTATTAATGATAGGTGCTCAATCAATGGCAATTAATCAAGAACTCGCATTTGTTTTCCCTGGTCAAGGCTCACAAGCTTTGGGTATGTTGGCAGATCTGGCAGAGCAGTATGCAGTGATTCAAGAAACATTTGCTGAAGCTTCAGCAGTATTAGGTTATGACTTATGGGCTTTGGCACAAGAAGGCCCACAAGAAACAATGAATATGACGGAGCGCACGCAGCCTTTATTGCTTACGGCTAGTGTTGCTATCTGGCGTGTATGGCAGGCGCAAGGTGGTGATATGCCAGCGGTGATGGCGGGTCATAGTTTAGGCGAGTGGTCAGCGTTGGTGTGTGCTGATGTTGTAGCGTTTGCAGATGCAGTTAAGTTGGTGCAGCTACGCGGTAAATACATGCAAGAAGCTGTGCCAGCAGGTGTTGGTAGTATGGCAGCAATTATAGGTTTAGATGATGCGGCTATTATTGACGCTTGTGCTGAAGCTGCACAAGGGGAAGAGGTGTCGGCAGTCAATTTTAACTCACCAGGGCAGGTGGTAATTGCTGGTCATGTGGGTGCTATTGAGCGCGCTATTGAGCTGTGTAAGGCCAAAGGTGCTAAGAAAGCAATGGCTTTAGCGGTGAGTGCACCGTTTCATTCTGCGTTGCTTAAGCCTGCGGCGGATCGTTTAGCTGTAGATTTGGAAAATGTTACATTCAGTGCGCCAACTACACCGATTATTCACAATGTGAATGCGAAAACAGAAGTAGATCCTAGTGTTATTAAGCAATTAATGATTGAGCAGATTTATCATCCCGTACTATGGGTGGATTGTGTAAATCATATAGTGTCTGGTGGTGCAAAAAGCGCTATTGAATGCGGCCCAGGTAAGGTATTAACGGGGTTAATTAAGCGTATTAATCGTGAGCTTGTGTCGGCGACTATAGATAAGCCTGAGGCATTATCTACGGCATTAGCACAATAATAATTTTCAGTATAAGGGTTAGATAAATGAGTTTTGATCAAAAAGTCACCTTGGTGACAGGTGCCAGTCGTGGTATTGGTGCTGCTATTGCAGATACTTTAGGCCAAGAAGGGGCTATTGTTATTGGTACGGCAACAACAGAATCTGGTGCAGAAAAAATCACTGCACGCTTGGCTGAAAAAGGCATTAAAGGGCAGGGGATGATGCTAAATGTAACGGATGCTGAGTCGATTAGTCATGTATTGAAGCAAATACAAGATAACTATGGTGTACCCACTATCTTGGTCAATAACGCAGGTATTACAAAAGATAATTTGTTGATGCGTATGAGTGATGACGAATGGTTTGATGTTATTAATACTAACTTAAGTGCGGTGTATCGTTTAAGTAAGGCGTGCTTGCGTGGCATGATGAAAGCGCGTTGGGGACGTATTATTAATGTGGGTTCTGTTGTGGGAGCAATGGGTAATGCAGGGCAGTCTAATTATGCGGCAACCAAAGCGGGTGTTGCTGGTTTTGCGCGTGCATTAGGTAAAGAAGTGGGTTCGAGAAATATTACGGTGAATACCGTTTCTCCCGGTTTTATTGCCACAGATATGACTGATGTACTGACCGAAGAGTATAAAGCAGCCATGCTTTCAGCGGTACCGCTAGCGCGTTTAGGTCAGCCTGAAGAAATTGCAAACACAGTTAAATTTCTTGCCAGTGATGGTGCAGCCTATATTACGGGTGAAAATATCCATGTAAATGGTGGTATGTATATGTCATAAGCT
Source organism: Candidatus Endobugula sp. (assembly GCA_965225895.1). Classification (GTDB taxonomy): domain Bacteria; phylum Pseudomonadota; class Gammaproteobacteria; order Pseudomonadales; family Cellvibrionaceae; genus Endobugula. The sequence continues at coordinate 1,261,996 of CBDDBR010000011.1, read as the reverse complement.
ATTGTTTTTTAAATAAAATTTAAAAATATAGTAATTAATTGTACGAGAGCCATTACAACAGAGGAATTTTCCATGTAAAATGCGCGCTCGTAAACAAAACACGGCGTATTTATTACGTTAGTAAGAAAAAATAATTTCAATACGATTTCCATTGATCAGGAGTTCAATACTATTATGAGCAACACAGAAGAACGCGTTAAAAAAATCGTTGCTGAGCAACTAGGTGTTAAAGAAGACGAAGTGAAAATTGAAGCATCATTCGTTGAAGATTTAGGTGCCGATTCACTTGATACTGTTGAATTAGTGATGGCGCTAGAAGAGGAATTTGAAACTGAAATTCCTGATGAAGAAGCTGAAAAAATTACTACTGTTCAATTAGCGGTTGATTACATTAACAATAACTTGGCTTAAGCCTTGGCTCTATTGTTAATTGCTATTTTCAAGCTTTAAAAGCATTGCAAAAGCCGTATCTATCTTAATAGTACGGCTTTTGTAGTTTTTGTGATATGTATTTTCTTACTGAACGTTTTAATGTAAGTTATGTCACATTTTATTCATTTAGAAACATATCATTTATTTATTATTAGGGGTTTACGTGAGACGAGTTGTTGTTACTGGCCTAGGCATGGTTTCTCCATTAGGCAACACTGTTGCAGAAACATGGGATGGCATTTTAAATGGTAAAACGGGTGTAGAAACAATTTCTACATTTGATGCGAGTGCATTTACAACACAGTTTAGTGCTGCGGTAAAAGACTTTTCTGTAGCGGATTACTTCCCTGAAAAAGATGCTCGTAAAATGGATCTTTTTATTCAATACGGTATGGTTGCAGGCATTCAAGCTATGCAAGATTCTGGTATTGAAGTTACCGACGAATTGGCGACACGTTTTGGTTCTGTGATTGGCTCGGGTATTGGTGGTATTGGTTTTATTGAAGACGGTACTCTTACCCTAGATAAGCGTGGTCCTCGCCGTTTATCTCCTTTCTTAGTGCCTGGTTCTATTATTAATATGATCGCAGGTAATTTGTCGATTAAATTTGGTCTTAAGGGGCCAAACCTTGCGGTAACAACAGCATGTACAACAGGTACGCATGCGATTGGTTTGGCCGCGCGTTCTATTCAGCATGGCGAAGCAGATGCTATGTTGGCAGGCGGTTCAGAAAAAGCAGGTAGACCATTAACACTGGGTGGTTTTGCGGCAGCACGTGCATTATCAACGCGTAACGATGACCCGCAAGCAGCAAGTCGTCCTTGGGATAAAAACCGTGATGGTTTTGTATTGGGCGACGGTGCGGGTGTTGTTGTTCTAGAGGAATATGAACACGCAAAAGCGCGTGGCGCAAAAATATATGCCGAAGTGACGGGTTTTGGTATGAGCGGTGACGCTTATCATATGACATCGCCACCAAAAGACGGTGAAGGTGCTGCGCGTTCAATGGCGAATGCTTTACGAGACGCAGGTATGAATGCCAGTGATGTGCAATATATTAATGCTCATGGTACATCAACGCCAGCGGGTGATCTTGCTGAATGTCAGGCAGTTAAATCGGTATTTGCTGGCGCGTGTGATCACTTGGCGATGAGTTCAACAAAGTCGATGATAGGACATTTGTTAGGCGCTGCAGGTGCAGTAGAAGCTATTTTTAGTGTGTTGGCTATTCGTGACCAAGTGGCGCCACCAACTATCAATCTTGATGATCCAGAAGAGCTTAGTAACGGTATTAACTTGGTTCCTCATACGGCTCAAGAAATGAAAATTGACGGCGTATTATCCAATTCATTTGGTTTTGGTGGTACGAATGGCACGGTTGTTTTCCGCAAAGTCGATTAATTTGTTTTTTCACTATTAAAAGTGATACACCTTCTAAAAATGGCGAGATTTGGTAACAAATCTTGCCATTTTTGTTTACACTCTTGTCATGACTCAATCACCTATTATTTTGGTTAATAGCCAACAACAAAATCATATCTCAGTATTGGATCGAGGCCTATCTTATGGTGATGGGGTATTTGAAACGATGTTGGCATGTCATGGTGATATTTGTTTATGGCAATACCATTATGAGCGCTTGCAAAAAGGCTTGCAGCGCTTAGGCATACCTTTGCATCACGCAGCATTTATTGAGCACATGCAAGCGACAAAAGAGCATATAGGTCAACAACCTGCCGTGGTAAAGTTGATAGCTACAAGGGGTGTTGGTGGGCGAGGCTATATGCCTAATACTGACCTTCATGCCACGCTCATTTCTCAAATCTCTCTTCTTGATGACGTCTTTATAAGCGATAATCAGCATAATCAGCGGCAGGGTGTTGAAGTACATTATTGTCATACTGTATTACCGCTTAATCATATTTTGGCAGGCATTAAATCACTGAATCAATTGCCTTATGTGTTGGCAAGTCAGGAACGGCAATCATTACCTGTTAAAGAAGGGGTATTGTTTACACAAGATGATCAGTTGATTGAAGCAACGGCACGTAATATATTTTTAGTAAAAAACGGCGCGTTATATACCCCCCTTTTACGCGATTGTGGTGTGGCGGGTGTTATGCGCCGTTTAATTATTGATCGTATTGCGGTGAGCCACAATATTGCTGTACATGAAGTCCCATTAAAGAAAAAAGACCTTATAGAATCGGATGAGATATTCTTAACAAATAGTATCAGTTATCTATGGCCAGTGATTGCCTGCGAAGATAATGTATGGTCTGTAGGGGCAACCACAACGGATATTCAGCAGCAGGTAGATGAGTTTTTAAAGCAAGAAACATCACTGTCTTTATCCTCATTTCTTTCTAATTATTTATAGAGTTTGTAGTATTTATGTCAAGAGTTATTCAAACGATAAGTATTGTAGTGATTGTATTTATGGCTGTGATGACCATAAGTGCTTCTGTGATTCAGCATTGGGTACGTGCCCCATTATCATTAAATTCGGATTATATTGTGGCTGTTAAAAAGGGAGATAGTCTTAGTAAGTTAGCTTATCAATGGGAGCGCGAAGGCATCTTATCTTCGGCACGTTTATTTATTCTTTATGCGAAGATAATGGACAAAACCAAATTAGAAATTGGAGAATATCTTTTAGCTAAAGGCAGTAATCGAGAGCAATTACTCCATCTATTACAATCGGGTGATGTGATTAGTTATAAGGTGACGTTAGTTGAAGGAAAAACGCTAAAAGATTTTATTGCGGCACTACATAATCACCCAAAAATAGAAAAAAAATTAGTCAAAGAAAAATCCATTTTACAGCAGTTAGATATTGAACAGTCTCATCCAGAAGGGTGGTTTTTTCCTGATACATATCAATTTGTTTCTGGTACAAGTGATCTTGATATATTGAAGCAATCATATCAACGTATGCAAGATGTGTTGACAGAAGAGTGGAAAAACAAAGTCGAAAATTTGCCCTACGCATCATCTTATGAAGCGCTAATTATGGCATCTATTATCGAAAAAGAAACGGGTGTTGCATACGAGCGCCCAGAAATTGCAGGTGTTTTTGTACGTCGCTTACAAAAAGGTATGCGTTTACAAACAGACCCAACTATTATTTATGGTTTGGGCGATGAATATAAAGGCAATATTCGACGCAAGCATTTAACGCAATATACACCGTATAATACTTATATGATTAATGGCTTGCCGCCCACACCGATTGCTATGCCAGGGCGAGAAGCGATTCATGCAGCGTTGCATCCTAAAGCAGGTAAAGCATTATATTTTGTAGCTAAGGGTGATGGTAGTCACTACTTTTCATCGACATTAGCAGAGCATAATAAAGCGGTAGTAGAATACCAAATAAAAAAACGCCGTAAGCAATATCAATCATCACCACAACAATAGCGACATACGATATGAATAAGCCACGTGGAAAATTTATCACTATTGAAGGTACTGAAGGTGTTGGTAAAAGTACAAATATTGAGTACATTCAGCGTTATTTACACGCGCAAGGTATTGATTTACTAACGACAAGAGAACCGGGTGGCACTCCTCTCGCTGAACAAATTCGTGATGTGTTATTGCAAAATCGCGATGAAAAAATGGATGAGGCAACAGAGCTTCTATTGGTATTTGCTGCTAGATCACAACATTTACAATCGGTGATTTTACCCGCTTTAAATGCAGGGCAATGGGTGCTTTGTGATCGCTTTACCGATGCGACTTATGCATATCAGGGAGGTGGTCGCGGTTTAGATATCGGTTTAATTGAAATGTTAGAACAGCGTATACAAGGGGATGTAAGACCTGATCTCACATTATTACTAGATATTGATGTGCAACAGGGGCTATCAAGAGCAGGGCAGCGCGGCGAGTTAGATCGCTTTGAAAACGAGCAGGTCGCTTTTTTTGAAAAGGTACGAACGGCTTATTTACAGCGTGCTAAGGAGAATGCAGACCGTTACGCTATCGTAGATGCAGGGCAGTCATTAGATGCGGTACAACAACAAATAAAGCAGCGGTTAGCCAGTTTTTTAACTTAGAATGATCATTTGTCTTTGTTTTGTTAATACGACATAACAGGCCATATAAAATATAGGGATATCATTACAATGAATCGTAAGGTCGGTGTATGTATTATTCTTTTGGCTATGTGTTCTTCTATTGCAGAGGCATCAATCTCTACCGCTATTGCTAAGTTTTTTTCTCGTTTTGGGGATGAAATACCTATCCACAAATTGGATGGGGTCTTAGATGAAATACCCGTGCAAAAATTAGATGGGATAATAGATGATATTCCCATGAGTAAAGTGATAAGTGTCACTGATGAGCTGCCTCTTAATCAGCGTATGTGGGCAGTAGACAATATGTCGATTTATTCATTTGATGACACAACGCTGATGCCTAAAAAATCCAGTATAACGTTTAAAAACGTCATAGATGGAAAGCTGCATGATAAGTTGGAACGTTTTATTGATATTGAAAGAAAGGTCAATCATAAGCAATTAGGTATTTCAGCGTCATCTACGTATGCGATAAGAGAAGCAAAATACCAACGAAATTTTATTATTGATTATGCGGTGACATGGGCAGATGACCAGTATCATGTACTGAATACATTAAGTCAGACGAGTTGTGGTCGAGCAACAGCCAAGCGCCTTTTAGGAGATGCGCTTGAAGATGTTAAAGAAAAATATGCTTTTTATCGAAAGATTATTGTCAGGCCAAAAGTCAATGAAATTTTTCATTTATCGTTTCGCCATTTATATATACAGGCATTAAATGAGCGAGTGATTCCCGCTATGGGAATCAAAAAAGTATCACTGGCATTAAAGGATCAAGGCTATCTTTTTCAAGACGTAAAGTTATCCCTGTACAGTTTGTGTGGTTTTAAGATGAGTTATTCTGCACGAACAGGAAAAATCACTATTGATGGTGGTGTGTTAAAGGGCAAAAAAAGTATATGATAAATAGGCAGTAATACTAAGAGTGCCAGTGTTTTTTGATGTGAGCATATAACAATAAAGATTTATTTAGGAAAATAAAAATGGCTGTAAGTTCGGAGAAAAATGAAGCGGCGTTACAAGATGCATTGCGTTTAGGGATGCGTCGTTTAGCTTCAGGTGTATGTGTTATTTCTACTAGTGTTAATGGTGAACGATATGCCATGACCGCATCATCAGTCACTTCTGTGTCAGATGATCCTGCGTCATTATTAGTATGTATTAATAAAAGTACAGCCATGCAATCAGTGTTAAATTTAGGCCAGCCTTTTGTCATTAATATTCTTGCTCAATCTCAGAAAGACGTATCAAACAACTGCGCGTCAAGAAGTGAAGGGGTTGGGCGGTTTGATTTAGGTGATTGGCAAGTAGATGCTTCGGGCATGCCTTATTTAGCCGATGCCCAAGTTAATTTTTTCTGTAAAGTCGATAACGAAGATTATATTTATGGCACTCACCAAATTGTGATTGGCTTGTTAGAAAACGTAATTGTATCGAGTGACCCTGTAGACCCTTTAATCTATGTTAATGGCGCATACGCCGCAATATAGTGTTAGTGTTTTAGCGGTAGAGTAATTGTAAAGGTGGTACCTTTATTAATTTCTGATACCACACTGATTGAGCCATTATGATGTTCTGTAATAATAAAATACGATACCGATAATCCAAGGCCAGTACCTTTAGTGGCTTCTTTTGTTGAGAAGAATGGCTCAAAAATATGTCGCTGCGTCCATTCATCCATCCCAGGTCCATCATCTTTAATCTGAATCACAGCATTGTTTGCGTCAGTAGATAAGGTAACGTCAATCGTTAATGCACCAGTACAGGTGTTGTTGTTCTCAATGACTGTGTTTAAAAAATGATCGCTATACGCTTGGTAGGCATTGTTGATGAGGTTTAAAATAACTTGTTGTAATTCTGCAGATGAACCGTAAATAACAGGGAATTGATCAGGCAGGTGTCGCACAATGGTAAATGTAATTTGATCGTATTCTTTACTCAATGATGCAGAACTTACCGCTAAATCGACACTGCGATTTAATAAAGTGATCATTTCTACGGGTTCATGGGTAAAGGTATTACTACTAGAAAACTCTAACATATTTGTCACAATAGAGGCCGCGCGTTCACCAGCAGATTTAATATCTTCTAAAAAGGAAAATATTTTTCTCTCTTGTAAATATTGTTGAATAACTTTTATATCGGTGTGTAGTGTTTGCGCCACTTTTGAGTTTTGGGGTAGATCATCGGATAGGCGCCGTTGAATATTTTGTAAATTTTGCAAAATAGTGCCGAGAGGATTATTAATTTCATGGGCGACTCCCGCAGCCAACTCGCCTAATGATCCCATTTTTTCATTCTGAATAATCATGTTTTCTAATTGCACCCGTGAGGTTACATCATCAATACGAATGACAGCGCTGGCTAAGTCCATGCTGGTGAGAGGGTAGATAGTAATGTCTTTATAACGGGCGCTGTGTCCCTTGCCTTCCTGTATAGCTTCAAGCTTCGTGAGTTTTTGTGTTTGAATTGTGCGTTGTATGGATTTTATTTTGATATTTGGCTCATTGATCACCTCGCCATAATAGGTGCCTAGGGCTTGAATATAAGGTATTCCCGTTTTATCTTGAGCGGCTGTATTCCAGTGGGTCACAATGCCTTCGTTGTTAACTCCAATTAAGATCGAAGGCATTGAATTGATAATGCTTTGTAAATAATTGCGTGTTTCAATCAATAATTCTTCGGTGCTCTCATGTTTGGCTATTTCATTATAGAGTTGATTGTTAGTGTCGTAGAGTTTTTCATTCTTATTGGCGGCTTCTTGGGTGAGCTGCTCATAATGTGTATTCAATGAAAGTTCTCTTTCCAGTAGTTGTTTGTAACGACGATTGAGATACATAGCCGCAGCAATGAATACAATACTTGTGACAAATAAAAGCACTATGAGTAGTGTGTGTGTACTGTGTATTGGTGTTGAGGGGGGGAGGGCTGATTGTGAAAATGCGGGATTTATTAGCAAAATATAGGCTAAAAGTGTCGATATATAGGGAAAGCAGAGTACATTTCGCATAAGGCAATAATCAACGAATCAATGAAGATATATATTCTAGCGGGTCTTTGATAAAAATAGTATGTAAAATTATTGACAAGAAAAGTTAATCGCGTAGAATGCGCAGCTCTTCGCACAGGGGGTGGTTAGCTCAGCTGGGAGAGCGGCGCCCTTACAAGGCGTAGGTCACAGGTTCGATCCCTGTACCACCCACCAATTTGCGAATGATGTGAACAAATATATTAATGATATTTTGTTAAGAATACATTCTACGGACCGGTAGTTCAGCTGGTTAGAATGCCGGCCTGTCACGCCGGAGGTCGCGGGTTCGAGTCCCGTCCGGTCCGCCATATTTTAAAAACCCCTATAAGTCTCTTGTAGGGGTTTTTTATTGCCCGCAAGATAATGCAATACACCGATAAGTTCTCGTCATGACAAATAATCTAATCTGTCGTTGGGGCTTGTGTATTTGTTGTACTTAAAAAGGTATAGGCGATGTGATTTTCATAGCTTGCTGGGTAAATGGGTGAGTAAATGCCAATTCATGTGCATGAAGTAATAAGCGTGGACTTTGATTTTTGATGTCTTCGGGGGCATAAAAGTAATCCCCAATAATTGGATGTCCTATTGCCAGCATATGCACTCTAAGCTGGTGAGAACGCCCAGTAATAGGATGTAGAACAACGGTAGAGCTGTTGTTACTGTGAGTGTATTCAATGCGTGAAAACTGTGTATGGGCTGATTTTCCATTTTCTTCATCAACCATTTGTTTTGGGCGGTTTTCCCAATCACAAATAAGCGGAAAGTGTATATCGCCAGCCAGCTCGATTTCACCAGAAACGACAGCGATATACGTTTTATGAATGCGGCGTTGTTCAAATAATCGGCTCATTGCTACTTGAGCGGGATGACTTAAAGCAATAATCACTAAGCCTGAGGTCGCCATATCTAAACGATGAACAATACGTGCACTTGGCCAGTCGTGTAATACGCGGCTAATTAAGCAGTCTTGATTTTCGGGGCCACGCCCAGGTACGGTCAGTACATTGGCGGGCTTGTCAACAATGAGAATGTGTTCATCTTGATAGTGAATAATAATGTCTGATGATGGCATTGTATGTGTGTGTTCCTAAGTAATATATGGCGACGCCTAGGTAAAATATTTTCGGGTCTGCCTAAGTAATGGTAGTATGAGCCAATTAACTCAGCGTTATAATCATAGAGTGTTTAATTTATTGTGACTGAATCATCGGTGAATATTCCTTACCCTTGGCAACAAGGTGCTTGGCAACGTATTCAGCAACAAATAGTGCAGAATAAAATCCCTCATGCCTTGTTATTGTCGGGGCAGCAAGGTATCGGTAAATGGCACTTTGCGCAATCCTTGGCTGACTATTTATTGTGTTTATCACCAAAAGCAGAGCTGGCTTGTGGCCAGTGTCGCAGTTGTCAGCTATTGCTGGCTCAGAGTCATCCCGATAAAAAAATAGTGATACCTGAAGAGACAGGTAAAGCGATTAAAATAGAGCAGATTAGAGAGCTCAGCCAGTACGTTTCTAAAACCGCACAACAAGGTGGGCGTAAAGTTGTGTTGTTAGGGCCTGTAGAGCAATTAAATGCGAATGCGGCCAACGCATTATTAAAAAGTTTAGAAGAGCCAGCAGGCGACACAGTATTATTATTATTTACCCATGTGCAAAGTGCAGTAATGGCGACTATTCGTAGTCGTTGCCAGTTATTATCTCTGTCGGCACCGTCACGTGCAGTGGCGATTGAATGGCTAGATAAATTACAAATTGAAGATAACCATACCTTATTAGATTTGGCTGGTGGCGCGCCATTAATTGCTAGAGATATGATCGAAGGGGATTATCTAGAGCATTTGCATATTTTTGTAAAAACGCTACATGCAATTACTCCAGCGGTAAGCCATGCTGGTGCGGTGCCTGATATTTCTATGGCTACACAGTATTTACCGTTGAGCGTTGCACACCTCACCCAATGGTGGCTGCAAATTATTCATCGTTTATTGGCGGAGCCTAATGACCGTGCGATGAGTGCCAATGACCTGAAAACGGATGAAGTGACAGGCCATAATATAACCGCCTATGTCGAACGTATTATGCAATCAGGACGGCGATTAAATAAGCAATGGTTATTTAAATTTAGTGATAAACTAGTATTATTAAGAAAGCAGCAACTGCAAGGTGCTAATCCGAACATGCAGTTGTTAGTAGAAGAATTATTATTAGATTGGCAGGTCATTGTGCAGCGATCGTAATAGATCCATGATGGTAAAGCCAATGAAAACACCGTGCGTAAAATAGGAAATATAAAGAATGAGTGGATTTAGTCTGGGGGGAGCAGGTCAGGGAATCTTATCACTGACCATTAAAGATGCCTCTGTATTGTATTCCGCGTATATGCCTTATGTTGAAAATGGCGGTTTATTTATTCCTACTAATAAAAAATATCTGATCGGTGATGAGGTTTTTGTCCTACTTTCTTTGATTGATGAGCCTGAGAAAATCCCTATTTCTGGTAAAGTCATTTGGGTGACGCCTAAGGGAGCACAGGGCAATCGCTCTGCAGGTATTGGAGTACAGTTCTCCGATCAAGAAGGGGGGCTTGTTGGGACTATAGAAACCTATTTGGTGGGTTTATTGAATTCAGAGCGCCCCACTCATACGATGTAATCGCCGAATGATGCCGTTTGTTAATGTAGTTATTTAATCTTCTTTTGTATTCATAAAGTATATATGTGACCCTTCCATGTTAATTGATTCCCACTGTCATTTAGACCGTTTAAAACTAGATAATTATGATGAACAGCTCGAAGCTGCGATTCAAGCAGCAGCAGAGCGTGATATTCAACAACTCTTATGTGTTGGTATTAGCGTTAATAACCGCAAAGCGGTTGTTGAAATTGCAGAGCGTTTTCCTCAGGTAGTGGCCTCTGTTGGTATTCACCCTTTAGATGTTAAAGAAGGCGTGGCTACGGTAGAAGATTTAATTGAATGGTCACAACATGACAAGGTCGTTGCTTTGGGCGAGTCGGGCTTAGATTATTACTATACCCAAGATGACAAACCCTTACAGCAAGAAAGTTTTGCGATTCATTTACAAGCCGCAGCGCAGACACAGTTGCCAGTAATTGTGCATACCCGTGATGCTCGTGAAGATACATTAGCATTAATTAAAGAACACGGCAGCGAAAGCTCAGCAGGGGTATTACACTGCTTTACCGAAAGCTGGGAAATGGCAGAAAAAGCCATCGACATGAATTATATGATCTCTATTTCAGGCATTGTGACTTTTAAAAATGCCCATGAATTAAAAGACGTTGCTAAGCGTATCCCCCTAGATCGTTTACTGGTTGAAACCGACTCACCGTATTTGGCGCCAGTACCTTATAGGGGCAAGCCGAATGAACCGAAATATGTACGTGAAGTGGCCGAATACGTAGCGGAGTTGAAGCAAATATCGTTTGAAACTTTAGCTGAGGCAACAACAGAAAATTTTTATCGTCTATTTCCAAAAGCAAAAAAGGCGTATAACGCGATAAAATAAGACAGGCTGGCTGTAAAATATACCAGTAAATCGAATGACATATTAAGAGAGGCGCTATCGTGCAAACACAATTACAAGTAATGCTTGAGCTACAAGAAGCAATGAATGCAAGAGTTAATGCAGATTGGCGAGAAAAAGGCTTTGAATGGTACCGAGCCATTTGGATTGAATGTGCCGAGTTAATGGATCATTACGGCTGGAAGTGGTGGAAGAAGCAAACACCAGATATAGAGCAGGTAAAATTAGAGTTAATTGATATTTGGCATTTTGGCCTTAGCATTATGCTTATTAAAGGTATTACAGCAACGGATATTAATGATCAGCTAGCGCGTGCTTTAAATGAATCGCCAGCATTAGGTTTTCATGACACATTAGAAGTATTTGCTGCCGATACACTCTCTAATAAAGACTTTTCGATCGACAAATTTGCGGTATTAATGCAAGCGACTAATATGACATTCACGGATTTATATACGGGTTATGTCGGTAAAAACGTACTGAACTTCTTCCGCCAAGATCATGGCTATCAAGATGGCAGTTACCAGAAAGTATGGAATGGTCTTGAAGATAATGAGCATCTTGTTGAGGTTGTACAAACAATCGACACCACAGCAGAAAATTTTAAAGAAGCGCTATACGATGCGTTGTCGGCACGCTACCAACAATATTGTGTGTAAATAATCACCATATATGGAATCTTTATCCCCAATTAGTCGATGGTTTGTCGCGAATTAAAGCATATAGGGCAGAATGGGGATGAAATTTCATAGAAAAACTTTATAATGCCCGCTTTGTATTTAGAGCACCGTGAATAAGTCACATCTTATGAGCAGATACTCTTTCAGCAAACCGTACCAATATCTTATTTTATACAATCCTTGATAGATGGAGAAATATAGTGAAAGCACCTGTTCGAGTCGCCATTACTGGCGCAGCTGGCCAAATTAGTTATTCTTTATTGTTTCGTATCGCTGCTGGCGAAATGTTAGGTACAGATCAACCTGTTATCTTACAAATGCTAGAAATTACACCTGCATTAGATGCACTTAAAGGTGTTGCAATGGAGCTAGACGACTGTGCATTCCCATTGTTGGCTGGCATGGTAACAACTGATGACGCAGAAGTTGCCTTTAAAGATGCAGACTACGCATTATTAGTTGGTGCACGTCCTCGTGGCCCAGGTATGGAGCGTAAAGATCTTCTAGAAGCAAATGCTGCGATCTTCTCTGCACAAGGTAAAGCAATGAATGCTGTTGCTTCACGCGACATTAAAGTATTAGTAGTAGGTAACCCTGCAAACACTAACTCATTAATTGCTCAGCGTAATGCGCCTGACCTAGATCCACGTAACTTCACAGCAATGACACGTCTTGATCACAACCGTGCTCAAACGCAATTAGCTCAGAAGACAGGTTCTTCAATTAACGACATTACTAAGTTGACTATCTGGGGTAACCACTCGTCAACACAGTATCCTGATATTCACCACACCAGCGTTGCAGGCAAAGAAGCAATGAGCTTAATTGACCAAGCATGGTATGAAGGTGATTTTATCCCAACAGTTCAGCAACGTGGTGCAGCAATTATTGCCGCTCGTGGTGCTTCAAGTGCTGCATCAGCAGCTAACGCAGCTATCTTCCACATGCGTGATTGGGCATTAGGTACACCTGAAGGTGATTGGACAAGCATGGGTGTTTATAGCGATGGTAGCTACGGCATTCAAGAAGGTCTTATCTATTCTTTCCCTTGCGTATGTAAGAATGGTGATTGGGAAATCGTACAAGGTGTTGAGCTAAACGACTTCTCAATCGAGAAAATGAAAGCAACAGAAACTGAGCTAGCTGAAGAGCGTGATGCGGTAGCACACCTACTTCCTTAATAGATTCATTTCTTTGTAAATTAAAAAACGCGAGCTGGTCTCGCGTTTTTTTATGCGTATTGATTGGTCATTTTTAATAGCTTAATGGACTTATTTAAGGCAATCTTTGCGTATAAGCCGTTAATCTTTGTTTACATTTATCTACTCACAAAGGAACCATTATGAGCTTACCCAAAATTGGCAATAAAGCCCCCGTATTTAATCTTAAAAACCAGAAGGGCGAATCTGTTGCATTAAAAGACTTTGCAGGTAAAAAAAATGTTGTGTTGTATTTTTACCCAAAAGCCTTAACACCTGGATGCACAACACAGGCGTGCGGCATTAGAGATACCCAAAAAGAATTGGCTGATCGTGACACCGTAGTGTTTGGTGTTAGCCCTGACCCCATTGAAAAACTACAAAAGTTTATTGATAAGCATGAGCTCAATTTTGACCTGTTGAGTGATGAAGGGCATAAGCTAACCGAAAAATACGGTATTTGGCAGTTAAAGAAATTTATGGGTAAAGAGTTTATGGGTGTTGTACGCACTACATTTGTGATTAATAAAGAATCGGTATTGGTGGGAGTCTTGGATAAGTTTAAAACAAAGAGCCACCATGAAGATCTTATTCACTTTCTCGATGAAAAATTGTAATAAGATTTTTATATTTTTTTTAGCCGTTATCACTAAATAGCATAAGGATTGTAATAAGAATACGGGTTTATTTCCCATCCCGCTGTCTTTTTGGCGCGTAAATCATCTTTTTTGGGGTGAAATTACAAATTCTTATTACTTTCTGGCTTTTGGGGCAGCTTCTTAAGTCTATTTATTTATTTGAATATAAATATAATCGTTCGTAGTTAATTAAAAAATAACTTAATTAATACAGAGGATGACCGATATATTTTGGTCAAAGATGTAAAGACTTTGTTAAGGAGCGAACAAATGGCTACAGCTTCAATGGCTTCCGTTGCGGTATCTCAACCTGAAGAAAAACAGTACGTTGATGTAGGTTATCAGGATTTAGAACGCTTAACGGCTCAAGCAAAAATTCCGATTATGTCTGGAGTAGCAGGAAACGTATTAGCGGTTCTGCAAGAGCGTGTAGGGTCTAATACTTTAGGCATTAAAGATGTTGCTAAAAGTATGGATGTATCAAAGCGTACTTTACAAAGACATTTGAAAGCACAGATGGTGAGTTATGCAGGCTTGCGAGATAGAGTACGATTTAATCGAGCAATTGACTGTTTATTGATCGACAATATGAGCATTGAAGCCACTTCAAAGTTCTTAGATTTTTCAGATCGCACCAGTTTTACTAATGCTTTTAAACGTTGGTCAAATTTATCTCCCAGTGTTTTTCGTAAGCTTTATAGAGATTTTGTTTGATTCCTTTTATTACCCCCGCATAAATTCTTAAAACGGCTCCTTAATGGAGCCGTTTTTTTTATTGGCCTGTCACTATTGTCTTATTGCCTCACTACTGTAAAAACGGTAGAGTGTTATCTGATTTTCTGTAATGATAATAAGAGGTTAGCATGTCGTTCTTAATTCCTTCTGCCCATGCACAGGCAGCGCCAGCAGGTGGTGATCTTTCTGGTATTTTCTTAATTGTGGGTATGTTTGTACTCATGTATTTCATGATTATTCGTCCACAGCGCAAACGTCAAAAAGAGCATCAATCACTGATTGAGGGTGTATCAAAAGGCGATGAAGTGTTAACCACAGGTGGTATTTTGGGTAAAGTGACTAAGGTAGAAGGCGATTATATGATACTTGAAGTATCGAATAACGTTGAGCTTAAGTTTCAAAAAGTATCACTTCATGCCGTATTACCAAAAGGTACGATTAAAGCCATTTAAGGCGTCGTATTGTTCTATCGCTATATGTATTTAAGCATATAGCCGTTATTCTTAAGCCACGCTATGAATGAATAGTGTGGCTTTTTTATTTTTTAATCCCTTTCTCAGTTAATGATGGTTCTGATTTTATGAATACACATATCAATGCTATCCGTTTTTCCGAATATGGCAGTCATCAAGTGCTTAGTTGCCAATCTGTAGCATTACCTACAGTGGGGCCTCACGAGGTATTGGTAAGAAATAGAGCCATTGGTGTTAATTTTATTGATACCTATCATCGTACGGGTCTGTACCCATTGTCGTTACCGTCAGGCTTAGGTAAAGAAGCTGCTGGTATCGTTGAAGCCGTAGGCGATCAAGTGAGTCAATATACTGTAGGCGACCGTGTTGCGTATGTGAATGCTCCTTTGGGTGCTTATTCTCAAGCCCATGTTGTGGCAGAGCAGGCGTTAATTAAGTTACCTGATAATATCTCTTTTGATATGGCTGCAGCGATGATGCTAAAGGGGTTAACGGCAGCGTATTTATTGCTCAGAACACACGTGTTAAGCGCCAACGATACCATTTTGGTACATGCGGCGGCGGGTGGTGTAAGCTCTATTCTTATTCCTTGGGCTAAGTCCATAGGTGCGCGTGTTATTGGTACGGTAGGGAGCGAAGCAAAAATTGCTACGGCTCGGGCAAATGGCTGTGATGAAGTGCTACTGTATCGAGAGCTAGGAGCCGAGGCTGTAAGCGCTACAGTGCGTGAGCTAACCCAAGGGAAAGGAGTGGATGTTGTTTACGACTCTGTTGGAAAAGACACCTTTGATATGTCACTCAATGCATTAAAAAAGAAAGGGCTTATGGTGAGTTTTGGCAATGCCTCTGGGCCTGTCCCTGATTTTTCCCCGTTATTATTATCCCAAAAAGGTTCGTTATTTTTTACACGCCCCGTATTGTTTGATTATGTTGACGAACAACATGAGCAACAAGCACTGGCTCATGCGTTATTTGAACATCTTAATAAAAAATCCATTGATATTAACATTACTGAACGTTTACCCTTGTCTAAAGCTGGAGAAGCTCATCGTTTATTAGAAAGTGGTACTACAACAGGGTCATTAATCTTAATTCCGTAGCTATGTGATTTTGCACAATGTGTAACGTATAAAAGATAGGGCATAAAAGGCTATACATAATAGGTAAGATATAAGGTTTAGGATAGCGAGATAAATAAGCCATACAGTCATAATGAGGTTATACCATGCCAAAAGAATTTGGTAGCAAACTGGTCATCGCGATTTCTTCGCGTGCGTTATTTAATTTAGATGATAGCCATGATGTGTATATACAAGATGGCTTAAAAGCGTATTCGGAATACCAGATCGAGCGTGAAAATGAAGTATTAAGCCCAGGTAGTGCATTCCCGCTGGTAGAAAAACTACTCAGCTTAAATAGCATTGGTGGGAGCCACCCGCGTGTTGAAATTATTCTTTTATCACGTAACAGTGCCGATACAGGATTACGTATCTTTAACTCTATTCAACACTATCAGCTCGATATCTCACGGGCGGCATTTTCAGGTGGTGAAAGTCCATATCGTTATATCGAGGCCTTTGGTTGTCATTTGTTTTTATCTACCGATGGCGAAGACGTGCGCCATGCTCTTGAGCAAGGTGTTGCTGCGGCAACGTTAATACCCGCGGGTAAAAGCCTTAGTGAAAATGAACAATTGCGTTTCGCCTTTGATGGTGATGCCGTTATCTTCTCCGATGAAGCCGAGCGTGTTTATAAGCAGCATGGTTTAGATGCATTCACCAAAAATGAACAAGAAGCCGCAAAAAAACCATTAACAGGCGGCCCTTTTAAAGAGTTTTTATCTGCACTTCAGCGGTTACAAGCTGAATTTACGCAGGGCGATTGTCCTATTCGTACGGCATTGGTTACTGCGCGTTCAGCGCCAGCTCATGAGCGTGTTATTCGCACATTACGAGCATGGAATATTCGTATTGATGAGTCATTATTCTTGGGTGGCTTATCAAAGGGTGAATTCCTTAAAGCGTATGGTGCCGATGTATTTTTTGATGATCAAGCTCTGCATTGTGAATCTGCTAAAGAGCATGTAGTTGCTACAGGACATGTGCCGCATGGTATTGCTAATGAATAATTCAATGGTTATTTTTGATTATCCAAACATCCAGTAATGAAGGTTTGAGTGACAAATCTGTAGTGACTATTATTCCTCGCATCTATTCCTAATCTGTCTATAAAAGCGACAAACTTTCGCGTAACTCCTGCTATTATTTGAAAGTAGAGCAACAAAATATACCCTTGTTGTTAAATATCTCTCGGGCTACATAGGTAGTCAGATGTCGGGAATGACCTGTGATTAAAAAAATTTTATTAGCTGTCGATTTAAGTGTAAATACGCCACACATACTGCAACATGCCGCGAGTCTATCTAACCAGTATCGCGCTAGCATGGTCGTTGTTCATGCTGTTGAACCCCTAGGAACATTGGGGCATGCATTATTGCAAACGTACTTAAAGCCAGAAACCAGTAAAGCGTTAACAACGACAGGTATGGATTCTATTGTGGAGCAAATTCGTACTAAAGTGATCGATATTCTCACCGATGAATACATGAATGGCGAAATGGAATTGCCTCGCTTAGAAGGCGTTATCGTAAAGCCTGGCGCACCCGCTGATGTGATTATCGATGTGGCCGCAGATATTAATGCAGATGTGATTATTTTGGGGAGTCATGCACCAGAGTTACATGGCGGGCACATGGGTAATGTATCTCAACGTGTGATGGGGTGCTCTAAATGGCCGGTATATCTTATTCCTCATGCCCAACCAATATGGCAAAACATCCCGCAGCAACGACCCGATGCACGTTTATAAATAAGATGTTAGCCGTTACTGTCTTAGAAAAAAACAAACTTCACACCTAAGCCCATTAATACCGAAGCCAAGATGGGTTGTAATACATGACTAGGAATACGTCGACTTAAACGGGCGCCAAAATAAATAGCGGGTAACGATCCCACCAATAATGACCCAAGTAAGACAAAATTCACGTTCCCTAATAGTAAATGTGCAAATCCAGCAATAAAGGTGAGTGGTACTGCGTGAGCAATATCAACACCAACGACCTTGTGCGTGGGTAAGAGCGGATACAGTATCATTAAAATAGCCGCACCAATGGCACCTGCACCTACCGACGACAAAGTAACAAATACACCCAATACCACGCCCATCACAATCGTAAAGGTTGAGGAATGTTGCTGCGTAAAGCGAATAAATGCAGAATCGGGGTTGGTTTTATGTTTGATGCGTTGGCGAAAAAATAACACACAGGAGGTTAATACCAACATAATACCAAGAGCAGAGGTGAGCAAACCGCTGTAATCATCGGCATCATCGAAAAAATAATGTAACGACATCGATGTGATTATGGCTGCAGGAATGCTACCAATAGCTAATTTAATAACTAGAGGCCATTGGATATTTTGTTGCTGTTGATGCGAAATAACGCCGCCCGATTTTGTAATAGCGGCATAAAGTAAGTCTGTACCTATGGCAACATTGGGTGGAAAACCAAACATTAGCAGTAGGGGAGTCATTAATGAGCCGCCACCGACACCAGTAATACCAACGGCTAGGCCAACAACGGCGCCAGCAAGAACATAAAGTAAAAAAATTGCATCCATTACATTAACATCTTCGAGTAAAAGCACGTAAGTGTATTTCTATTCTTGACGATATAGTCTAAAGTTATAGAAGTACATGTTTGTCATAATTAAATTTAAGAAATTATTGGCAAATATACTGAATTAGAACTATTCTGGATAAGAATATTTACTTCTATTTTTATAACATAAATACTAGTGGAGACGATTGATGAAGCTTCAGCAATTGCGCTATATCTGGGAGGTGGCACATCACGACCTTAATGTGTCGGCTACAGCTCAAAGCTTATATACCTCACAACCTGGTATTAGTAAGCAAATTCGCTTACTTGAAGACGAGCTAGGTGTAGAAATTTTTTCGCGTAGCGGTAAGCATTTAACCAGAATTACACCAGCAGGCGAGGCGATACTCCAAACGACAGGTGAAATACTGCGTAAGGTTGAAAGTATTAAACAGGTTGCTCAAGAATTCAGTAATGATAAAAAAGGCAGTCTATCGTTGGCGACAACACATACGCAAGCACGTTATATGTTGCCTCAAACGATCAAAGGTTTTATTGATCAATACCCAGAAGTGTCGCTGCACATGCATCAAGGCACACCGATGCAAATTTCAGAAATGGCCGCAGATGGTACTGTAGACTTTGCGATTGCAACAGAAGCAATGGAGCTATTTAGTGACCTAATTATGATGCCATGCTATCAGTGGAATCGTAGCATCATTGTGCCAAAAGACCACCCGCTCTGTCATTTGTCAGAGTTAACACTTGAAGAAGTTGCCAAACACCCTATTGTTACCTATGTCTTTGGTTTTACAGGCCGTTCTAAATTAGACGAAGCCTTTATGGAGCGTGGTTTATCACCAAAAATTGTTTTTACAGCGGCAGATGCCGATGTGATTAAAACCTATGTTCGCTTGGGTTTAGGTGTGGGTATTGTGGCCAGTATGGCCTATGACGAAGAGCTTGATGATGATCTTGTATTGTTAGATGCTAGCCAGCTATTTAGGCCCAGTATTACGAAAATCGGCTTTCGACGTGGTACCTTTATTCGTGGGTTTATGTATGAGTTTATGGAAAACTTTGCGCCACACCTTACTCGCACTATGGTGGATGAAGCCTACAGCTGTACATCGCGTTTAGAGCTAGATGAATTATTCCAGCATGTAAGGTTGCCTACGTATTAAGCAACATTTCAGTTGCAATCAAATCGTTTTTAAAAGGGGGGAATCAATGATTAAAAAATATTGATTCCCTCTTTTTTTATGCGCTCTACTGTTCTTTTTTTACTACACTTACATCATATTAATCGCAATTTATGGTAGTTGATAAGGTGTATAAAAAAGATGTCACGTAAATTACTTTTTATAGGTATTGGTGTTTTTATTGTTTTACTCAATGGCGCTATATTGGGTACGCTTTATGCAGCAGGCATTATATGGCAGCCCTCAAAAGCAGAGCTAGAAGCGCAACGACTCGCAGAAGAGGCCTTACAAGCAGAAGCAAAAGAAATTGCTAGATATGCACATTTAGAGCCGTTACCAGAATTCACCTCAAAATCTGGCTATGTTGCCAATATTAGCGAAGCGATCAGTATTTGTGAAACCGCATTGCATGAACGTATCCCAGTAAGAAAAAGTTGGGCTGTCAATTATATTGAAAGCCGTTATCTGTCAGATATTGAGTTGTATAAAATCTTTTTAGATTTTGAGACTATCGCTGAGCGTGGCGAAGAGGTAAAGCAGAAAAAAGTGACTTGCGAGGTAGAAGGAGCAACGAAAGTCATTTCTAACTGGAAAGCCATGTAATCAGAAATGACCGTCGTAGGCGGCTTATTGGTAATGTTACTGTGCGTTAAGCACTTCTTTTACAAACTTAAAGTAGATGGTATGAATGACTACGCTGCCATCGTCTTGCTCAACAATAAAAAAAGGCGCTTTTGTCACTGCATGTTTTGCTGCTAATACCATACCTTCGCTGTCTGGGTTTGATTCATCGGCGACAACAATGTTGTCAATCAAGCGCAGTTGATCGGCGGCTTCCATCTTTGCAATGACCTCATTACACTTCTTGCAAGGTGAGCCATCAGCCAGTATTTTTTTCACAAAGGTGATTTTCATATTATTGATTATCCTACAATTATCCATGCCACTATAAAACGAAAGGCAGGATAGCAAAATCTGTTGCTTGAGCCAAAAGACTTTTCCTCTATATCCATATACCTGCAAACTATAATCGACGCTTTCTTCCTTGTTAAATAGTGGCTTCATCTATATTTTCCTAGTATCCTAGCGGCTTTTTAGTGAGTGGTTATCATGTACTGTTGAATACAGTGATTAGCCATCACCAGTTATCGACGATAAATAAGGGGAATAAGTGTGGAACTTGCATGTCTAGATCTTGAAGGGGTATTAATCCCAGAAATATGGATTGAATTTGCTAATAAAACAGGTATTGAAGCGCTAAAAGCGACCACGAGAGATATTCCTGATTACGACGTACTCATGAAACAACGCTTACGTATACTCGAAGAAAACAATCTAGGCCTTAACGAAATTCAAGAAGTGATTGCGACCTTAGAGCCATTACCGGGTGCTCGTGAATTTATTGATTGGTTACGTGAACGTTTTCAGGTGATTATTTTATCGGATACCTTCTATGAGTTTTCACAACCATTAATGCGTCAGTTAGGTTTTCCTACGCTATTTTGTCACCGCTTGGAAGTAGACGAAAACGGTAAAGTGGTAGATTACACCTTGCGTCAAAAAGACCCTAAGCGTCAGTCTATTCTTGCGCTACAAGGTTTGTACTATCGCACTATTGCTGCAGGTGATTCGTATAACGACACAACTATGCTCGGCCAAGCCGATGCAGGTATTCTATTTAAATCACCACAAAATGTGATCGACGAATTCCCGCAATTTCCAGCCGTGCATGAATATGAAGACCTCAAAAAAGAGTTTATCAAAGCCAGTAACCGTGATTTAACGCTGTAATATCTTCGTTAATCGTAATCAAAAAAAGCGCTGATGTTTATACACAGCGCTTTTTTTGTATGTGAACACTATAAAAGGCCAAGTATTTATGCCTTTCTTTTTAACACCACGCCCGCTTCTAAATGATCGGTGTAAGGAAATTGGTCAAAGGCGGCGAGGGCGGTGATATCGTGTGTTTGGCATAAGCTCTCTAGGTTATCAACCAGTGTGCTTGGGTTACATGATACGTAAATAATTTGTTCAAAGCGTTTGATGATGGCTATGGTGTGATCATCTAAGCCTGCTCTGGGCGGGTCTACAAATACGGTTGAAAAGTTGTAGCTGTCTAGGTCAATATCGGCGAGTCGGGTAAATGGGCGTACTTTATCCATAGCTTCGGCAAAGTCTTCGCTCGACATACGCACGATAGTCACGTTATCTACGGCATTGTTAATAATGTTATTACGTGCTGAATTTACTGATGATTTTGATATTTCTGTTGCAATCACACGATTAAAGTTTTGCGCCAAAGGGAGGGTAAAATTACCATTACCACAATACAGCTCTAATAAATCGCCGTGACTATTTTTGCTATTATTCACTGCCCATGCCAGCATTTTTTCGCAGACAACCGCATTGGGTTGTGTAAAGCTTCCTTCATTTTGCTGATAATGAAATACCTTGCCGTTAACGTTCAGGCTTTCGTTTACGTAGTCTCTATCAACAACTAATTTTTGTTTTCTGCTACGACCAATCACATGAATACCTAATTTTTCTTTGATGGGTCGAATAACCTCTATCCATTCTTCGGTAATAGGGCGGTGATAAATAAATGTGATTAGTGTGTCATTGTTAAGAGTTGTTAAAAACTCAATTTGAAACAGTTTTTTACGCAAATATTCATTGGCTTGCACCTCCGCCATAATGAGAGGCATTAATTGGTTAATACTTTTAGCGGCAACAGGAAATTCCGTTAAAAAGACGGGCTTTTTCGTTTCTTTATCTGACATAGCATAATGGCTGGTATCGCCTTCATGCCACACCTTAAACTCAGCGCGCATACGGTAGTGGCTGGTCGGTGAGGCGTAAACGTCTATTTCGGGAATAACGGTGTTGGGGATAGTAGATAGCTGGGTAGTTAATTTGGCTATCTTATCATCAAGTTGTTGCTGGTATTGTTCGGGATAGACGGAGAAAAGACTCATCGGGTTTGTGTCACTACGGTAAGGAATATAATCCGTTATTATACAATAAAATACAGGCTATATTGCTAATCAAAAGGGTGATACAGAGACAACCAGATCGGTAATGATTTTTTTAGGTGTCTCTGGAGATAGCTAAGGGCTACTGGTGATCGTTTAATTGCCAGTCATATTGATAGCTAATATGATCTATTGAGTGACTGAGGATTTCGGCAAGATCGTCTTGAGCATAATCACTCATCCAAGCGAGTCGTTCACTGATAGTATGTCCAAAATCGTTACCATACCAATCAAAAATACTTGAAAGTACCAGTGTATTATTTGTGCTGTACACACCACGAGGGTGGTTTATAAATTCGTCTGTTGCTTCTTCCAATAAATCATCCATATTCTCACTAGTAAAGGCTTCTTTCTGAAGGTTGGGGCAGCCAATACTTGCGCAATTAACAGCAAAGTGAATTCTTGGGTCTTTCCATATCGGGCGTAGAATACGATGTTCGATATCATTTAATGTTAATGTTTGCTCGGCTAATATAATCACCGTATCGTCCCAAGGGCCAAATGCGATAAGGCTAGAACCTAAGTCTACGATAGAGTCGGTAGGGTAGTTATTAAGGATTAAACGAATGGTTAATGCGTTGTAAGCATTAATCCAATAGGCTTTTTGTTCCTCTTTGGTTAACTCTCTTGGGTCTATTTTTGTAAGTTGCGCAATGTATTGTTGTAATAAAGAGTCATTATTTTTAGCACTTTTATAATCAACCCGATGTATGCCAAATTCATCACTATGTACAAACGTATCTAAAAATTGTTGCCAATGTAGATGGTCAACAATATGGGTTGATTGTTGATTATGTGCTGACCAAAATGGAGTAACAGACTGATCTCGTTGAGAGTGAGTGTATGTGATATACATAAAGATAAATGCCAGTATTAATAACGCACACACAACAATAATGATGCTTTTTTTAATCGGTATTTTTTTTGTATTCATAGATAATCTCAGTGATAAAAATCAGTAGTGTTAGTTTTTTGCTGTATGTTGGCTTAAATTAGGGTTGTTCTTTTCGTGCCGCCAGCATTGATAAATCATAGATAATATACCTATGCCTGCATGAATAGTTCCCATAATCGTCCCGCTAATTTTTGATTTACCTATGCGACAAAAATTAGAAACGGGAACTTCGGTGACGGATAAGTGGTATTGCAACGCTTTAATTTGCATTTCAACCGTCCAGCCAAATGTGGGGTCACTCATAGAAATTTTTTTGAGTGCAGTGGTCGTGATTGCTCTAAAAGGCCCAAGATCACTATAGGTATGGCGCCATACTTTTTTTATTAAATAGCAAGCCAGTTTATTCCCCCATTGTTGCTGTGGGCTAAGAGATCCTTTTTCGCATTGGCCGAGTGTTCGCGATCCAATAACAAGATCATAACCTTGATTAATTGCACCCAGTAAGTGCAAAATCTCATGGCTATTCACCGATCCATCGGCATCAACAAAAATAATGATGTTGGCGTTCTGTATGGCATTCAGTGCTGTTAAGCAAGCAATACCATACCCTTGTGTGGTTTGATGAACCACGGTTGCTCCTGCTTTTTTGGCAATAGTGGGGGTTTTATCGGTAGAGTTATTATCACATACAATCAGTTCATCAATAATTTTGCTGCCATCAGAATTTTCTAACTGAAGTAAGGAACTAATCACCTGATATATACTCAATGCTTCATTATATGCAGGTATGACAACAGCAATTTTTTGTTTGTTAAACATAATGTAGGTCAGTATGACTGTTACTATAAGTATTAGTGGTAAATTTAAGACTCTATTCCAGTCAATAAGTTTATTGATAGTTGTGAATTTTTTATAAAATAGTATGAGAAAGTCTATTCAATATTTTTCTATTTTTACATTCATAAAGAAACGATGGTATGTGCATGATTACTTGTTGCACGTAACAGGTTTTGTGTGTGCGCTTGCTTTTTTAGGTTTGGCGTATTCTTCTCAATCGTACGGTGATGCAAGCCTTATTGATTTATTAAGTGTGAGTGCTTGGGTATTGGTCTGTACGTTATTCTTTTTGGGGTATTGTGCTTATAAGAATCTTGCGTTGCCAATAAGTCACATTGTTTTTTGGGCTTGTGTTTTCAGAATAATAGGCGTGTTTAGTTACCCTATTTTAGAGGACGATCATTTTCGTTTTTTATGGGATGGTTATCAGTTTGTAAGCTCTGGGTCACCTTATATTGCAGCGCCCGCTGCATTTTTTGATGCCGAATTGTCTGATCGTTTTGAGGATATATTAAGTGCGATTAATTATCCCGAAGTACCAACAATTTATGCGCCAGTTACGCAAAGTGTATTTGCTTTGGCTTATCTTATTTCGCCAGGTCAGATATGGCCACTGAAATTACTATTGGTCTTGTTTGATGTTGCCTTATTGTTATTACTAGCTTATGGATTAAAACGTATTACACCTATTTATGTGGGGTCATCGAGTCTCATCTCGTATCAAATGCTGGCTTTTTTGCTCTATGCATGGAGTCCTTTGCTGATAAAAGAAACGGCGTTTACTGGGCACCCCGATATTATAGGGGTGTTTTTTATGATGGCGGCTATTTTTTGGCGTGATTATAACAAAAATCATACATTGTTAGCTTGGGGTGGTGCGGCTATTTTGTGTGCCTTAGCAGTGGGGAGTAAAATATTTGCATTAATACTTATTCCTTTTGTATTGCAATTTTGTTGGCGTAGCTGGATTGTTTTTATTATTAGTAGCGCCATGTTATTTCTTCCTTTTGTTGAAGACTTATTAAATTTATACCGCAGTCTTCAAACGATGGGTGACAGTTGGTTGTTTAATGCACCTATTTATTTGGCATTTAATCATGTGGCCGCATACTTTTCTGGCAGTATGTCTATAGACTTTTATCTTTCAGGTATAGCGCTTATTAAACAAGTTGGGGTAAGTGTTTTTGTTGCTTTTTGGCTATATTATACTTGTCGTTTTTTTGGTTTATATAATGATTGGCGATTGGGTATTCAGCAGCTATGGTTTTGGGTTTCTCGTGTATGTATTGTTCGCTCACCCATTACAGTAAGGGGTGACTACCTTTTTGGTTTTTTCTTTTTAATAATACCAGCACTTAATCCGTGGTATTTAATCTGGTTACTCCCTTTTGCTGTTCTTCATCCTAGTGTTTGGGCTTGGGCAGCGTCGATTGCTATATTGCTATCATACATTATAGGTTTAAATATTAATGACTCGAATTTGATGGGGTATGACCAGCCAGTGTGGGCAGTTATTCTTGAGTATGGCATTATATTTTTCGCTTTATACATCGATAAAGTATGTATAAAGCGAAAAAATATTTACGATAATTTAAGAGAGAATCGTTTGTTGAGGTAGTAAATTAAAAAGCCAAGATCATTTTTATTTAAGATAGTATTTGCGCGTGGATTGGGTGATTCGCAAGCATATAAATGGTTGGTGAGAGCGTCGGCAGAGCGCTTTTTAAATGCCTTAATTGTTTTACGTTTTATTTTTGTGAATTCTTTCGTATTGTTGTCAAAAAGACAAAAGCTATGTTGTTGGGTGCGCCCTTTAAAAATAGCCTTTCCTGCTTCATAGGTCTGGTCTACAGGGGCGGGAGTATAAGCACTTGAGCCGCCGCCAGAGGCGACAGTTGCGTGATTAATGCCAAGTGTTAGCATAAAAAAATAAAACAATTTTACTGCAATGTTCATTATAGGTTTCCTTTTAGTTAATTTTTTCGCGCTCAGAAATGAGCGGCAAGGGTTGATGTTGAAGCAAGTACTATTCTGACGTTTTGTAGAATCACAAGTTCAATGTTTAAAGGTAAATATAAGGACAAAAGATAGAGAAAAGAGAAAAAGCCACTTAATTTATTATTAGTGGCTTTTGTTTTTTGATGATTTTATTTTTTAGTGAGATTTAGCAATGAGTGATATATTTTGGTATCGATAGATGACTTATTCTTGCACTAATATGTCACATTTATAAAATGCCTGCGGATCGCTGCTGAGTGTTTGGGTGAGCTTGGGTAAGATTTGTGACATTTTTTCGAATAAGCCCCAAGGAGCGTTAATAACGATCATTCCCGAAGCGGTCATGCCGCGTTCTTTTGTGTCGGCTGACAGGCCTAATTCAAAACGTTGAATATCTTTAATGCCACTGCGTATAAATTGACGCTCTAATGTGTCAATAGTGCTTCGGTCAACTACAGGGTACCAAATAGCATAAATACCTGTAGAGAATTTTTTATATGCTTTGCTAACTGTTTCGTATACATGGCGGTATTCGTTTTTTACTTCGTAAGAGGGGTCAATTAATGTTAACCCTCTACGTGAAGTGGGTGGCAGCAATGATAATACGCCAGCAAGCCCGTCGCTATGAAATGTCTTTATCTTGCGGCTAGGTGTGTTTTTTTCGAGTAGCTCATAATCTTTGGGGTGTAGCTCATATAACCAAGCTTTATCTTTAGCGCGTAAAAAATCGGCAGCAATAAGAGGTGAGCCAGGATAATGGCTTAAGCTTTTTCCATGATTGTGATTTTTGATAATGCTCAGATAGCGCGATAGTTCAGGCCATTCTGCGGGAATTAATTGACTAATCCCCGTTAGATGCTCAGCTAGTTTTTGTGCGTTTGCTGAGTGTAAGTGATACAGCCCTGTGCCTGAATGTGTATCAAAGTACTCAAAAGGTTTATCTTTTTTGGTGAGACTTTCTAGTATTTCTACAAGCACAATATGTTTAATAATGTCTGCAAAATTGCCTGCGTGAAATGAATGTCGATAGCTGAGCAAGTGAATATTCCTATAATAAGAAAAGAAAGAACAAAAGAGTGCATCTTACAAGAGAGTAGTTGGCTCGTGTAAAAATAGTGTTAAAAATCGTAATTAAGTAAAAGAAAAGCTTGTTTTTATAACGGTGGTGCTTTTGGTAAAGGGGTGGGGTAAATCATCAGGTTGAATGATCTATAGCATTGGATAATCCGTCGAACCGTATAACAATAAATATCAGTCAATAAAAAAGCCCCTATAAGCATGGCTTATAGGGGCTTTAAAATATGGCGGACCGGACGGGACTCGAACCCGCGACCTCCGGCGTGACAGGCCGGCATTCTAACCAGCTGAACTACCGGTCCGTAGAATGTATTTTTAGCAAGGTATAAAAAATATACTGCTAACACATTAGAAGCAAAATTGGTGGGTGGTACAGGGATCGAACCTGTGACCTACGCCTTGTAAGGGCGCCGCTCTCCCAGCTGAGCTAACCACCCAATATGTTTGCTCTTGAGGGCGCGTATAATAATGTGATTTCAGATAAGGTCAATACCTTTTTCGATAAATTCTTGTTTTTGAAGGGTATTTTTTTTATGTTACCGCTATAATACGGCTTTCATTCATGCCGATCATCGTAAAAAAATCATTAGGATTCTACAAAATGTTGCCTTTTTGTCGCAAAATTCTGCTTGTTTCATGTGTTTTCGTGCTTTTTATCGCTAACTCTATGGCAGTAGTCGATATTTATGAATTTGATACTGCCTCTCAGCGTGAGCGTTACCACGCATTAAGTGAAGAATTACGTTGTCCTAAATGTCAAAATCAAAATTTAGCGGGTTCTGATTCGCAAATAGCGGGTGATTTACGTAGAGAGCTTCATCGTTTACTGCTAGAAGGTAAGACGGATCGTGAAATAAAAACGTATATGGTGGATCGCTATGGCGAATTTGTGCTGTATAAGCCCCGTTTGCAAAAAGCGACCTTGGTGTTGTGGGTGCTACCCTTTGTCTTGTTTGTGGCTGGTATCTTTGTGTTAACGGCTGTTGTTAGTCGACGTAAAGCTAAAGCGAGTGAGCAGGCGCTCCAAGAAAAAGAGAATCAAAAATTATCGTCTGATGAGCAATCAGAATTAAGTCATATACTAGCCACAAAAGAAACGGCTAAGGAATCACAATCATGATGGTGTTTTACATCGGTGCTGCAATGTTATTAATACTTGCAGTTATATTTATTTTTTGGCCATTCTTGAATATAGGTAAAAAGACTGCAACGGCTGCAGATTTACGTGAACTTACAAATGTCTCCCTCTATCGTGATCACTTGTCAGACATTGACCAGTCATTACAAACGGGTGCGATTACTCAAGAGCAATACGAGCAATTAAAAACGGAGTTAGAGCGAAACTTGCTAGAAGATAGTCAAGCTTCAGTGATGGATGCTGCGCCTGTGACATCAAAGGCGAAAAGCGCATTAGTTTTGGTCGGTATTGTTGTTGCTTTGTGTGTGGCTTCAGCTTATATCTACACCCAGTTAGGTGCTTATGGTTCATGGCAGGTGAAAAATGCCTTAGATACACGTACGGCACTAGAAGAGCAATATTTTGCGACCCGAGATGCGGAATTAGTCCCACAAATTACTGCTGCAGGACGTGATTTGGCTGAAAAGCTAACTCGTGTGATTGATCAGCACCCCGATAATTTACAAATGCATGCTTTGTTGGCGCGCACAGCGGTAGGGTTGGAGGATTTTGATCTAGCGATTAAGCATTTTCAACTTATCCTCGTGCAAGAGCCAGAACTTAGCCAAATTATGGCAGAGCTGGCGCAAGCGATGTTTTTAAAAGCCAATAATATTGTGCCGCCGGTGGCGCAATCGTTAGTGGAAGATGCGTTAGCACTTGATGCTGAAAATACAGTGGCCTTGAGTTTAGCGGGTATTGCCGCGTTTCAGGCAGAAAGCTATGAGCAAGCGATTGTTCATTGGCGCAAAGCAATTGCTTTACAAAACCCTCAATCGCAAAACACTATTGCTTTACAGCGCGGTATTGTTGCGGCACAGCAGCGTTTAGGTATTGACCCTACTACCGCTACCGTGGATGTAGAAGCACCTGCGGATAATACACCTGCACCTGCTAATACCGTCAAAAACCCAAGTATTACGGTGACTGTTACTTTAGCTGATAATGTAGATGTAGAACCAGAAACAACGGTCTTTATCTATGCACGAGCATGGGAAGGGGCTAAAGTGCCGTTATCGATAGCGCGCCTTCAGGTATCTCAATTACCGACCACGTTAACACTAACCAATGCAATGTCGATGGCTCCTGCGATGAATTTAAATACGGTGAAAGCGGTGGAGTTAGTTGCTCGTGTTTCTAAAGCGGGCACACCCGTTCCCCAAGCTGGCGATTGGCAAGCAACGCTTGGCCCTGTTGAAATTATAGAAAATAATACACAGCCCTATACCCTAATGATTGCAGATAAGGTCTTGTAATCGTTTCACTGATAACGAGAATAGTGAACGGGTTTGCGTAATCGCATGCACAAAGGGTGTAACAATCACGTTATCAGTGTAAAATCAGCGCATTAAGAGCCATGTATCCTCTAGGTGGCTCGCAATCATATTCTAGCAATAGCTATTGTTATTTTAATTATAAAAAATATATATTAAACAATGTTCTACGGATGGTAGTTGAATTAAATTATGCGTTTAAAAAGTATTAAGCTTGCAGGCTTTAAGTCCTTCGTTGACCCTACCACTGTGTCTTTTCCAAGTAACTTATGTGCAGTCGTTGGCCCTAATGGCTGTGGTAAATCAAATATTATTGATGCCGTACGTTGGGTAATGGGTGAATCATCCGCGAAAAACCTACGGGGTGAGTCGATGACCGACGTTATCTTTAACGGTTCTGGTGGTCGTAAGCCCGTTGGTCAAGCATCTATCGAATTAGTGTTTGATAACAGTGATGGTACTTTGTTGGGTGAATATGCGGGATTTAATGAAATTGCGATCCGTCGTAAAGTCACGCGAGATTCGCAAAACATATACTACCTTAATGGCACTAAATGCCGTCGTCGTGATATTACCGATATTTTTCTAGGAACAGGTCTTGGGCCTCGCAGTTACGCGATTATTGAACAGGGCATGATTTCTCGACTCATTGAATCAAAACCTGATGAATTGCGTGTTTATGTAGAAGAAGCAGCAGGAATCTCAAAATACAAAGAGCGTCGTCGCGATACGGAAAGTCGTATGCGTCGTACCATTGAAAACCTTGAGCGTTTAACCGATATTCGTGAAGAATTAGATCGCCAATTAATTCGTTTAGAGCGGCAAGCAAAATCGGCAGAAAAATACGCCGAATTTAAAAAAGAAGAACGCGAATTAAAAGCCCAGTTAGAAGCGCTGCGTTACCGTTTACTTGATGAGCAGTTTAAAGCGCAGCAATCAGGTATTAGTGAATTTGAGCTTAAAATTGAATCTTTTGTGACTGAGCGTGTGAGTCATGAAACGGCGATAGAAAAACATCGTGCAGAGTACACAGAGTTTGGTGATAGCCTTAATGAAGTGCAAGGGCGTTTTTATGGTGTAGGTACCGAAATTGCGCGTTTAGAGCAAAGTATTCAGCATATTCAAGAACGTAATCGCCAGTTACAAGAAGATCTATCCCGTACGCAGCAAGAAGCAGAAGAAACCAGTACTAATTTAGCGGCAGACCAAGAAAAAGCGGCGTTGTGGGAAATAGAATTAGCCGAAATTGAACCAGAATTAGAAATGCTCCAAGCATCCGAAGAAGGTTCGGGTGACGAATTAATGAATGCCGAAGAAGGTATGCAGGCATGGCAGCTAGAATGGGACGAATTTAACCTAAAAGCAGCAGAACCACGCCAAAAAGCAGAAGTTGAACAATCACGAATTCAGCATTTAGAACAAGTACAAACACGCTTGTTAGAGCGTATTCGTCGCTTAGAAGATGAAAACACACAACTTCCTGCTGATGATAACAGCGAAGAAATGGCCGTGCTAAAAGAGATGGTGCTAGAAGCCGAGGAGCAGGTTGAAGAAAAAACACTGTTAGCAGACGATGTGCGCAGTAATATTGAAGTTTTGCGCGAAACCATTCAGCAAACCGATACCACATTAGATCAAGTGCGTAACCAGTTGCAAACCACACGCGGTCGTCATGCGTCGTTAGAGGCGTTACAGCAAGCCATGATGGGAGGCGACGAAAAGCTTACCCATTGGATAGATGAGCAATCCCTAAGCAATAATGCACGTCTCTTGGCGAGTATCTCAGTAGCTCCGCAATGGCAAGCTGCCGTTGAAGCGGTACTAGGGGATGCTATTCAAGCGATTTGTGTCGATGGTATGGATTCTGTCGCTACTATGTTGTCTTCTTTAGAGCAGGGCAGCTTGGTACTACTCGATAGTAAAGCCAATGTAGATAGTCATGCCGATACACTCAATAAAGCACCTCGCTTACTTGATAGTGTGACGGGCGATACCGATGTAAAAGCATTATTAAGCGGTGTATATACCGCCGATGACTTGTCTGCGGCACTTGCGCTGCGCCCACAGTTAACCGCGACTGAGTCAGTGATTACGCCAGAAGGTATTTGGATTGGTGCAAACTGGTTACGTGTGAAGCGTGATGCCGATGCACAATCGGGTGTACTGGCGCGACAAGAAGAGCTAGAACAGCTGACCGCTACATTGAGTGAAACAGAAGCGCGTGCGGAAGCCTTAACCGATGAGTTACAAGAGCAACGTGAAGCGCTAAAAGAGAAAGAACAGCAGCGTGAGCAATATCGCCGTGAAAGCGATCAGGCAAAACAACAACTGAATGAACATCGATCACAGTTGAGTGCGCAAGAAGTACGTATTGAGCAAAGTGCGGTACGTCGTCAAAAATTACAAGATGACATTAGCGAAGCCAAAGAGCAATTACAGGTTGAAGCTGAGAGTTTAGCTGAGGCCAGAGCAGTATTAGAAAAAGCTATTGGTATTATGGAACAGGATTCTGAGCAACGAGAGGTGTTACTCACTCGCCGCGATGAAATACGCGAAGTACTGGATCAAACTCGTCAGCGTGCGCGTCATAGCAAAGATAAGTTACACGCACTCGCTATGCAGCACCAATCAGTAAAAACTCAATTGCACTCTATTCGTGACAGCATTCGTCGCTTGCAAGAACAAGAGCAGCGTTTAACCGACCGCCGAGAACAGTTGCAGCAAACAATGGGCTCTGCCGAAGATCCCACAGAAGAGCAACAACTCGAACTAGAAGCCTTGCTTGAAAAACGTATCAGCATTGAAGAAGAGCTTGCCGAAACCCGTAGAACGGTTGAAACCGTAGAGCAAAAATTACGCGACGCCGAACAGTTTAGAGCACGTATTGAAAATGAATTACAAGGGTTGCGTACACAGCTCACAGAAAAACGGTTAGAAGCACAAACCATACAAGTGCAACGAGAAACTATTGCGAAAAACTTGTTAGAAGATGGTTTAGAGTTATCCATATTGTTAGAAGGTCTTTCTGAACATGCAGAAGAAAAACCAATGGAAGATGAATTGGTTACAATCAATAATCGCATTACGCGTTTAGGCCCGATCAACTTGGCGGCTATCGACGAGTATAAAATTGAATCAGAACGTAAAAATTACCTAGATTCTCAAGATGCAGACTTACGTGAAGCACTAGAGACGCTAGAAAATGCAATTCTTAAAATCGACCGTGAAACACGTACACGCTTTAAAGAAACATTTGATTCTATTAATAGTAGTATTCAAGAGCTATTCCCTAAAGTATTTGGTGGCGGACACGCCTATTTAGAACTCACGGGTGATGATCTGCTCGATACGGGTATTGCGATCATGGCGCGACCACCAGGCAAGCGTAACAGTACTATTCACCTATTATCAGGTGGTGAAAAAGCCTTAACCGCTATCGCCTTAGTATTTTCTATCTTCCGTCTTAATCCAGCGCCTTTCTGTATGTTGGATGAGGTTGATGCGCCATTAGATGACGCCAACGTAGGGCGTTATGCAAGGCTTGTTGAAGAGATGTCAAAACAAGTACAATTTATTTATATTACTCACAATAAGATTGCGATGGAAATGGCTCATCAATTGATGGGGGTTACGATGCACGAAGCAGGTGTATCGCGTATGGTAACGGTAGATGTTAATGAAGCTGCTGAACTCGCGGCGGTGTAAGGTAGTAACAGAATGATAGTTAAAGAGGCAGTTTAGATGGATTTTACGACTAAACAATGGTTCGTGGGTATCATCGTATTGGTAATTGTCGCCATTATTGTCGACGGTATTCGGCGTATGCGTAAGGCACGCCATGATTCATTGCAAATGTCATTAGACCCCAAAGAAACGGTGGTGACTCAAGAGAAAGCCAAAAGCTATGGCAGTGAATTCCCTAATGGTGGGGCACGTCCGAGTCAAAAATCGATTGATAAAAGCCGTATTGATCAAGTACGTAGCCAATATGATTTTGGGCGTGATATGTCGGTTATTTTAGAAGAAGCTAAAGAAAAATTATCTAAAGAAACGCAAGATAATGATACCCAATGGCAGGATGACGAAGATGAAGACGAATACTTCACACGCCCATGGGACGAAGAATATGAAGAACCAATTATTGCTAATCATGCAATAGATGACGAATTTCCTGAAGAGCATGTTAGTTCACCGATTCGTGCGGCGGTTGACGAACCAATACACGCACCTAAAAAAGAGTCGCAAATAGAAGAAACAGCCACCGAAGAAGCGGCAATAGAAAAAACGCCAGATAATAATATTCGCGTGAGTGAAGTTGAAGAAGCTACGGCCGTAACGCCACAACAACCTACACAAGCCTCGCTTAATTTGGAAGAGTCAGTTCCTGTATTAATGGACACAGTAGAAGAAGCGCAGAATACGGCAACAAACAGTACCGTATCAAATAGCGCTGATTCAACAGAGAGTAATCTGCCAGAAGATAGTGTGGATCAAGCCGGTGCCGACGTTGAGCAAACATCACATGCTGAGGTTGACCTTGGTGATGATGTATCTATTCGTTCGGTAGGTAAGCATATTAAGCCAGCCATTGAACCCACCATAGAAGAAGAAAATTTAGAGACGCGATCGGCGAATAAGCCAAAGTATCAATCAAAATATTTTTCCAGTAATGTTGAACAAGAAACCTCATCAACGATTACAGAAGTGCTAGTCATTAATGTAAGGGCAACAAAAAATCAGCAACTGCAAGGCAGTGATCTTTTGGAACAAGTACTGGCTAATGGCTTACGTTATGGTGCAATGAATATTTTTCACCGTCATGTCGATGAAGATGGCGAAGGCCCCGTATTATTTAGTATGGCTAATATGTTAAAGCCAGGCACCTTTGATCTTAAAAGCATTGATCATTTTACAACGGTAGGTGTTACATTCTTTTTAACACTGCCTGTATCAGACAATCAAAACATGGCAGCTTTTGAAACCATGTTAGCAACGGCAAAAAATGTGGCATCATCTTTGGGGGCTGAACTCAATGATGATCAGCGCAGTATTATGACGGCGCAAACTATGGAGCATTATCGCGAACGTATTCGTGATTTTGCGCGTCGTCAGCAGTTAGAAAAAAATAAATCTTAGTCATACATGAAAAACCGTTAGGTTTTTCATGCGGCATTAATATATCTTTTATAAATGGATAAGTGTTCCAATGTCGAATCACTCTGACCCTTCTCAGATACCCGATCCCGCACAGTTACAACAGTTGCGAGATCAAATTACTACCTATAATTATCAATATTACGCCTTAGATAACCCGACTATTCCCGATGCAGAATATGATCGCCTTTTTCGTGAATTACAGGCCATAGAAGCATCTTACCCCGAATGTGTAACGATGGACTCGCCAACACAACGTGTTGGTTCTCAGCCCTTGTCTGCGTTTTCACAAGTTAGTCATAGCATACCGATGCTGTCACTCGATAATGCGTTTAATGATGATGAATTGAATGAATTTAATCGCCGTATTATCGATCGCTTACAATCATTAGATATTACAATCACAAGCGATATTGAGTATGCCTGTGAACCTAAATTAGACGGTATTGCGGTGAGTCTGCGTTATGAAAATGGCATATTGGTACAAGGCGCAACACGAGGTGATGGTTCTACAGGAGAGGATATTACGCAAAATGTACGCACAATCCCTTCGATTCCATTACGGTTACAAGGCAATAATATTCCCGACGTATTAGAAGTGCGTGGCGAAATTTATATGCCAAAAAAAGGTTTTGATGACCTTAATCAAACGGCTATTGCTAATGGCGAAAAACCCTTTGCAAATCCACGTAATGCGGCAGCAGGTAGTTTGCGTCAATTAGATGCACGTATCACCGCACAACGCCCATTAGAAATGTGTGCCTATAATATTGGCTTTGTCGATGGTGGTACCATGCCATCGACACATACGGATGTGCTGTACACATTATCATCATGGGGCTTGCGTATTAATGCTG
Source organism: Candidatus Endobugula sp. (assembly GCA_965225895.1). Lineage (GTDB taxonomy): Bacteria > Pseudomonadota > Gammaproteobacteria > Pseudomonadales > Cellvibrionaceae > Endobugula. The sequence goes on along the minus strand of CBDDBR010000011.1, from coordinate 1,226,018 downwards.
AAATGACGCATGTAAAAGGTATTCAAGCGTGTAGTGAATATTTTAATCGCTTAGCCGACAAGCGCCATGCGCTTGCTTATGATATTGATGGTATTGTTTTTAAAGTAAATAGCCTTGAGCTTCAGCAGCAATTAGGTTTTGTTTCTCGTGCGCCTCGTTGGGCGATCGCAAAAAAATTTCCTGCGCAAGAAGAAATTACGCAGTTACTTGATGTGGAATTTCAAGTAGGGCGTACAGGAGCGATTACCCCTGTTGCTCGTTTACAACCTGTGTTTGTGGGTGGTGTGACGGTATCAAATGCAACGCTACATAATAGAGATGAAGTAGAGCGTCTTGGTGTGCATATTGGTGATAGCGTAATTATTCGGCGTGCGGGCGATGTGATCCCACAAATTGTTTCTGTGGTTGAGGCGCAGCGGCCTGTTGATGCAAAACCTATTGAATTTCCTACCTCTTGTCCTGTTTGTGACTCAGCGGTTGTACGTGTAGAAGGCGAGGCAACGATTCGTTGTTCGGGTGGTTTGGTATGTCCAGCTCAAGTCAAAGAAGCGATTAAACATTATGTTTCTCGTAAGGCGCTGGATGTAGACGGCTTAGGCGACAAGCTGGTTGAGCAATTGGTAGATGGTGGTTATATTCGTACTGTTGCTGATTTATATGATTTGCAGCTAGAGCAATTAGCTGCAATGGAGCGCATGGGTGAAAAATCCGCAACGAACTTATTAACTGCGTTAGAGCAATCTAAGTCCACCAGTTTAGCCCGTTTTATTTATGCTTTAGGTATTCGTGAAGTGGGCGAGGCAACCGCACGTAATTTATCACATACGTTTGGTGATATTGCGCCGCTAATGGTAGCAGATGTTGAGCAGCTTCAGGCGGTGAATGATATTGGCCCTATTGTAGCGCAATTTATTGTTGCGTTTTTTCAACAAGACAGTAACCAGCGCATGGTGACAACGTTGCAAGAAAAAGGGGTGGTGTGGCCTGTAGTCACGATTGATCGCAGCGCATTACCGTTAACAGGTTTAAGCTATGTTTTAACGGGAACGTTAAGTCAGCTAAACCGTGATCAAGCGAAATCGTATTTACAAAATTTAGGCGCTGCTGTTACTGGCAGCGTTTCTAAAAAAACACACTGTGTGATCGCAGGTGCCAGTGCAGGATCTAAATTGAAAAAAGCAGAATCCTTAAAAATTCCTGTATTAGACGAGGATGGATTAATTGATATGTTACGTACTCATGGAGTTAATATATGAAGCTGGGCATCATTGTTGTCGTTGCAGTATCGTTTCTTAGCGCATGTGCTACGGCGCCACCTCGACAAACCAATAATATTTGTGGCATTTTTAGCGAAAAACGAAGTTGGTATAAAGCGGCTAAAAAATCAGAGCAACGCTGGGGCTCATCTATTCCTATCATGATGGCGTTTATGCACCAAGAATCACGTTTCGTGTCTAAGGCAAAGCCGCCAAGAAAAAAAATACTAGGTTTTATTCCTGGTCCACGAAAAAGCAGTGCTTATGGTTATTCGCAAGCGCAAACAGGCACGTGGAAGTGGTACCAAAAAAGCACAGGTAATTGGAGTGCCGATCGTGATGATTTTCAGGATGCCATTGATTTTATTGGCTGGTATAACACTCAAACTAAAAAACAGAACGGTGTGGGTTTAAGTAATGCCTATAGTTTATATCTAGCGTACCATGAAGGGCACGGTGGTTTTAAAAAGAAAAGTTATAATAAAAAACCGTGGCTTAAAACGGTAGCTAAAAAAGTAGCTGCACAATCAAAAAAATATGCAAAACAATTACGTAGCTGTGAGTCCAAGTTTTCTTCTAAAGGCCGAAGCTTATGGCCATTTTAATATCACAATATAATGAGCATATCTTATGAATGATGAATCCGTTGTTTATGGTTACATAAAAAATACCAGTGCTATGACCGCAGAAGATAAGTTTGTCGCCCATACCGCTAATCGAAAGGCGTTGATTCATTTGCCAACATTAGATGCAGGGTCATTTTTATCGCGTGAAATTTTTTCTACCCCACCTGTTATTCAGCATGACGACAGTATGCAGTCCACAGTCATTCATTTTGGCAATGCGTATAAAGGCATCGAATACGAATGGGGTTTATGGATTTCTAAATTTGAAGAATTGTTACAAAAAATGTACTGGGATCTTGTGATTGTACATTTAGAAACAGAGCTATCAGGTGTGCATACTTTTACGTGGGATAGCGGTGATACTGTACACATTCCTAGTGATACACCATTAAATATTCGTTGCGAATGGCAGCATGAGCTGGGGGTTGGTTAAGAGGGCAATATTGCCGTATGTTGAGGATATTTTTTTATCATTAATAGGCTATACTAAAAGCAAATAACTATGGCTTATAGCCCATGAATTTAAGGTGTATTCTACGTTTTAGCCCACATTATCCGAAGAGGGAGCTTGCGTTATGTTAACCCAGCCATCATTAACCCACTCATCGATTGCTGATATGTTTGATGAGGCATGTCAACAATATGCTACTTTAGATGCCTTTTCTTGCCTAGGTCATGCGATGACTTATCGCGAGTTAGACCAACTTAGCCTTCAATTTGCAACCTATCTTCAACACCACACTACATTGTCTGTTGGTGATCGTTTAGCGATTCAGCTGCCTAATTCTTTGCAATATCCTGTGGTGTTGTTTGGCGCTATTCGTGCAGGTATTGTCGTAGTAAATACCAATCCCTTATATACGGGTAAAGAGTTACAGCACCAGTTACAGGACTCAGGCGCTAAAGCATTAGTGGTGTTGGCTAATGTCGCTAATGCGATAGAAGAAGTGATTGATCAAACGGATATTCAGCAAGTCATTATTACAGAAATTGCCGACTTACACCCTTTCCCTAAGCGTCATCTCATTAATAGTGTTGTTAAATACGTTAAAAAACAAGTACCTTCATGTCACTTACCAATATTGGTAAATTTTCGTAAAGCGCTGGCGTTAGGCCAACGAGATAATTTTACACCTGTAAAAATTCAAGCTACAGATATTGCTTTTTTGCAATACACTGGTGGCACAACAGGCGTTGCTAAAGGTGCTGTATTAACGCATCAAAATTTAATTCATAATAAAACACAGATTATTTCTCACTGGCAACAATTCTTAACGCCCGCAAAAGAAATATTTGCTGCTCCATTACCTCTCTATCATATTTATGGATTTACCCTTCATTGTTTGGCATTAGTCTCTATTGGTTGCCATAGTGTTTTGGTGCCGAATCCGAGAGATATAAATAGCTTGGTTAAGGTTTTTCAAACCAATCCGCTAACGGGTATGGTCGGTTTAAATACCTTGTTTGTGGCGCTAATGAATCATAAAGACTTTTCATCGGTTGATTTTTCATCTTTAGCCTTAACCACATCAGGTGGCATGGCGTTAGTAGATGATACGGCAAAGCGCTGGGAAGCCATGACAGGTACGACCATTTTAGAAGGCTATGGTTTAACAGAAACATCCCCAGTGGTGGCTGCCAATAAACCGGATAGTTATCAATTGGGTACCATCGGTCAGCCTTTATCCAATACTGAATGCAAAGTGATTGATGAATCAGGTAATACGTTAAGTAATGGCGAAGAGGGTGAGCTGTGTATTCGCGGGCCACAAGTCATGCGTGAATATTGGCAATCACCTGAAGAAACAAGCAAAGTTTTAGACAGCGATGGTTGGTTTAAAACGGGTGATATAGCGATCATTCAAGGTGATGGCTTTATTCGTATAGTGGATCGTAAGAAAGACATGATTATTGTATCGGGGTTTAATGTGTACCCTAATGAGGTGGAAGCTGCATTATTAGCGCACCCTGAAATTATTGAAGCGGCTGTGGTTGCTATTCCAGACCCTAGCACAGGGGAAGCGGTGAAAGCATTTTTGGTACTTGCTGAAACCAGTGATTTGGATGATGAAACAATACGTGCTTTTTGTAAGCAATCATTAATGGCTTATAAAGTGCCTCATCATTACGAATACCGACGAGAATTACCAAAAACGACGGTGGGTAAGGTATTGCGCCGCGAATTGCGTAGTGATTAAACGATGGTTTTGTCTACGATTATTAGCTAATAATGAATATGCTAAGCAATAATAATGCTCTAGTATTATCGGGTGGTGGCGCGCGCGCAGCCTATCAGGTCGGTGTACTCTTGGCAGTAAAAGAATTACTGCCCCCTCAAAGTAATCCTTTTTCGATTATCACAGGTACGTCAGCAGGCGCTATCAATGCGGTGTCATTAGCATCGAATAGTGATGATTTTCATGGCAGTATTGATCAATTGTGCCATCTATGGAGTCAGCTCAGTATTGATAATGTGTTTCGTACTGAATGGCAGGATCTTTTAGGCGGTGTTTACCGTTTTGGACGTTCCTTTTTTCATCAAGGTGTTGATTATCACCGTCCGTTGAGTTTATTAGATAACTCGCCATTAAATGCTTTTTTAAAAGCAAATATTCAGTTTTCAGGCATACAGCATAATATTGATCGCGGCGTATTAAAGGCATTATCTGTGGCGGCAATGGCTTACTCATCGGGTAACTCCGTTAGTTTTTATCAGGGGGCTGACGACCTACAGCCGTGGCAGCGTTATCATCGAGTGGGAGTGCCTACCATCATCGGTATGGAGCACTTGTTGGCTTCTTCGGCGATACCAGGCGTGTTTCCAACGGTTAGAATAGGGCAGGAATACTTTGGTGATGGTGCTATGCGCCAGTTAGCGCCGATCAGCCCAGCCTTGCATTTAGGTGCCGACCGTATTTTTATTATCGGTGTGAGCGGTAATAGGCAAGCAGCAAAGTCACGCTCAAAATCGCTTTTTAAGCACCCACCATCTATGGCGCAAATGGCAGGGCACTTATTGAATAGTGCGTTTGTTGATAGCTTAGAAGCCGATATAGAGCGTCTAGAAACGATAAATCAATTACTTGCTGATATGGGTATGGATCAAGCGGTGGGTGATGAGCCGGTACTGCGGCCTGTTAAAAGTTTAGTCATATCTCCCTCTAAAGCGATTGATAAAATTGCAGGTCGCAATGTACGTAATTTGCCTAAAACAGTCCGTTTTTTTATGCGTTCATCAGGGGCTACGGCACATCGAGGGGGCTCTGTTTTTTCTAGTTATTTATTGTTTGTAAAACCTTATATTAATGAATTGATTGAGTTAGGATATCAAGACGCCATGTGGGAAAAGGACGCCATACAGCAGTTTTTCTTAACGTAACAACAATACAAATAGAGCATAAGCCCAATAAAAATAATAGTTTGAGGTCATTATGAACGTAGCAGAAGCATTATTAGAAAGAAAGTCCGTACGCGCTTTTACCGACGCCCCTGTATCCAAAGAACAAGTGCAAAAAATACTTAATGTTGCGCGATGCGCACCATCGGGGGTAAATACACAACCTTGGCAAGTGGCCGTGGTGATGGGCGATGCCAAGCAACGCTTGCAAGATGAGATGGTAGCCGCAGCTAATGCAGGCGAAAAATCATCCATTGAATATCAATACTATCCTGGTGAATGGCGTGACCCCTATAAGTCCCGCCGTAAGGCATGCGGTTTATTAATGTATTCCACACTTGGCATTACACGCGAAGATACCGAACGCCAAAAAGCGCAATGGTTCGCTAATTATCGCGCTTTTGACGCTCCCGTTATGTTGCTATTTTTTATTGATAGCGATCTCGCCGAAGGTTCATTTATGGATTACGGTATGTTTCTACAATCCATTATGTTGGCAGCAGTAGATCAAGGGTTAGCGACATGCCCACAAGCCGCGCTTGCCGAATACCCTCATATAGTAAAAAAACAACTAGGCTATGATGAGTCGGTCACTTTATTGTGTGGCATGGCATTAGGCTACGAAGATAAAGCCGCACTTGTAAATAGCTACCGCACGCCGCGAGAAGATATAGGAGCTTTTACTCGTATTTTTGATGAATAGCTTTGTGCTTTAAATCTTTATATTCAAAGCTGCTTTGATTGTCCCCAACCACTTTTATTAAGCCCAATGATTATTCAAGTCATTGGGCTTTTTTTATTTGTATGCTGTGAAAGATTATTCTTAGTTGATTTTTAGTGTGTATGAAAATGTTCGCCGTCATGTGAGTGATTTTTTACGGCTGGTTTTAGGGTGTGATTTTCTTCGTTGGTATGATGATGTTCTGGTTCAGTTATAATTTTTTCTTTGGCTGTTGTAGCGGTATTCTGTGGTTGTATTATTTGAGTGTGTTGATGTTCGTTGGTGGTGCGAGTGTGGTAGTAGCTGGTGAGTTGTAGAATAAGTAGTATGCCACCTGCAATGATTAGAACGATGTTAGAAGCTTTGCTGAATGTTTGGAATGAGGCGGTTTTTCTCCAGCCGAGTAATACAACAAACATGATACTAAGAGCGATAATTTGCCCAGTTTCAACACCTATATTAAATGCGAGTATATTGAATACAAGATCGTGGTGGCCTAGGGGAAGTTGTTGTAGGCGAGTAGATAACCCAAATCCGTGGATAAGGCCAAAAACAAATATCATTCCTGTGATGTTGGGGCTAGAGATATTGAAATATCGCTTAAAGCCATCGAGATTATCGAATGCTTTATAGCATACGGTAAGGGCTATCACGGCATCAATTAAGTAGTAGTTTGCTTGTATTTCTAGCAAGGTGGCAAATATGAGTGTTATAGAATGGCCGATGGTGAAAACGGTGATTAGTTTTACGATATCGCTGAATCGGGTTAAAAAAAACATAACACCGAATAAAAACAATAAGTGATCATATCCAGATAACATGTTTTAATAGTAAGTTGCGCCTAAGCTGTATATCAAATCTATATAGCTCAGCAAGGTCTATCTATTAGAAAAATAGCCCGCATGATGGGAAGGCATTTTTCAACCTTATACAGAGAGCTAGCATTTAATATTTACAGACCAAGCAAGGCACAGTTTCTTGATCGGTAGCAGAAATACCGTGTGAGTATGCGGTAATGCTAATAATACTTAGTAGGGTGGTGAATAATAGTTTTACCATTCTGTCCTCAGAAATTGCGTTGCTGTTTTTTTATTGTTTGTACGTGCTAGAGGGGTATTTGGTTGTTTGCTGTGAACCAATGCTATAAAACGCAACAAAATACCATGTCGTTAATGGGCTAGCAACGGATTTAATATTTTTGCTTGATCGGTAGCAGAAATATGTGAGTATGCGGTAATGCAATAATACTTAGTAGGGTGAATAATAGTTTTACCATTCTGTCCTCAGAAATTGCGTTGCTGTTTTTTTATTGTTTGTGTACTAGGGGGGTGGTTGTTTTGTGAACAATGCTATAAAACGCAACATAATACCATGTCGCTAATGGGCTAGCAACGGATATATTGATGTGTATAGCGGACAGTGGTGAAACCCTATAGTTTTGTGTGTGTTTTTCATGTGGATAATGATTGCTGCTATGTGCATGAGTACGAGTGTTATGCATAAAAAAACCCGCGAGAATATGCGGGTTTTTAATAGAGGCTGTATGTTTTGAAAGTAAAATATACGGTTTTACAGTTCGGCCATTATTGCGCGTACCTTTTCTAAATAAATAGTTTCTGGTAGTGCTCCTGTGTCGTATAGAGCTTTGAGTTTACGCAAACGTGCTTCGATACTATTGTCTGTATTTGTCGTTTGGGGTGTTGTTTCTATACGCTCTTTTTCTAGTTTTTCTATTCTTGCTTCGAGTTTATCTTTTGAATGTATTTTTTGTTTTTCGGTTAAATATTTTTGTTTATTGGGTTTTTCTGGTGCTTTTTGCACGGCATATTCATAGCCCTGAGATAGATCAATGGCGATCCAGTCGGTGCGGTTGTTAACGTAGGTAGCGCCGTTAAATAGAGTGAGTTTCCAGTCATTTTTAGGAGCATGGATAATGCTGCCCGTTGCTAAGTCATTCTTTATGCGACCGTAGGTGCCTGTAATGCCTGAGCGCAATTTTTTTGCGAGTAAATCTTTTTGAACGCCACCTAATATGAGATTCAGTGTATTGTTCTTAATGAAGAAGGTGCCGCTATTAGACAGTCTTTTTCTGCCTATGAGTGATGATCGTAAAGAGGATACTGAGAATTTAATAACTTCGTGTGGCTTTACCTGCTGTAGTGCTTCGTTAATTTTGTGGGCTAATAAGTCGATTTCACTATCTGAAAAAACCCGTGCTGCTTGTCTTTTTGTGGATGCCGTTTCTGCATTCACTTGGCTTAATATTCGAGCAACCTTTTCAATGGCAATATTATTGGGATGATTATTGTTTTTTGCTCCTTTTAAGGTACTTGTAGCGACATAATTAATGTCTTTTTTCCACGTGTACTCTGGTTTTGCTTGGGTCGCGAATGAGGTGAGCAAGAATAGTGGCAAGAGATAGCATAGTGTATATTTTTTGTGAGTCACAAAGACTTTCCTTTTTTTATCATTGTTAGTGATAAGAAAAGCAATAAATATGCCTGTATTTTTTATGTGCTTAGTGACTCCTTTGGTAGTACTTTTGTAGTGAAAAAATGGCTTTGGAGTTGATGAAGCTTGTTTTGCCGTAGTCGCCACCTATTTTTTGCGACACAGTGTGGCAAGCGCAATGACTCATACTGTGTGATGTTATAAGAGGGAGTGGTCAATAGCCTGTTACAGCCAGCTATAATGATCGGCCATAAAAAAACCCACCATAGGGTGGGTTTTAATGTTTGCTGCTATTTATTATGGGTTAATGTATTAACCTACAATCTTAACAGGCTCTGCTGCTGCCGTTAGTTCTTCTGTTGGTGGAGCAAAGCTAGTTAGGTCAATGCCTTCAACCGCGTCAGTGTACTCTTCCAATGTTGGGAAGCGGCCAAGAACCGTTGAAAGAACAACAAGAGGGGTAGAACCTAGTAGAGATTCACCTTTCTTCTCGTCAGAATCAGCTACAACACGGCCTTGGAATAGGCGAGTTGATGTGGCGATTACCGTATCACCAGGCTCTGCTTTTTCTTGGTTACCCATACATAGGTTACACCCAGGGCGCTCAAGATAAAGGATGTTCTCGTATGACTTGCGCGCTTCATTTTTAGGATTTTCATCGCTAAATTCGAAACCTGCGTACTTGGTAAGAATTTCCCAATCGCCTTCTGCTTTTAGCTCGTCAACAATGTTGTATGTTGGTGGAGCAACAACTAGCGGCGCTTTAAACTCTACAGAACCTTGCTTTGCTTCGATGTTACGTAGCATTTGCGCAATGATTTGCATATCGCCTTTGTGAACCATACAAGAACCCACAAAGCCTAGATCAACAGACTTGTCTTGGTAGTATGAAACAGGGCGGATCACATCGTGAGTATAACGCTTAGATACATCGTCGTTATTAACATCAGGGTCAGCGATCATTGGTTGCTCGATTGCGTCTAGATCAACCACTAGCTCAGCGTAGTACTTAGCGTTTTCGTCAGGTGCTAGAGCAGGTGTTTCGCCAGACTGAATACCAGCAATACGCTTGTCAGCTAAGTCGATAAGACCTTGTAGCATGCCCGCTTCGTTTTCCATACCTTTGTCAATCATGATCTGGATGCGAGATTTCGCTAGCTCTAGAGATTGAATGAGCGTGTCGTCAGTAGAAATACAGATAGACGCTTTCGCTTTCATTTCTGCAGTCCAGTCAGTAAACGTAAACGCTTGGTCAGCCAGTAGTGTACCGATTTGTACTTCGATAACACGGCCTTGGAAAACGTTTTCGCCGTTGAACTTCTTAAGCATTTGCGCTTGTGTTGCGTGTACGATGTCACGGAAGTCCATGTGCGACTTCATGCTGCCTTTAAAGGTCACTTTTACCGACTCAGGAATTGGCATAGCGCACTCACCCGTTGCTAGTGCGATAGCTACCGTACCCGAGTCAGCACCGAATGCGACACCTTTAGACATACGGGTGTGAGAGTCACCACCGATAATGATAGCGCGGTCGTCAACAGTGATGTCATTCAATACTTTGTGAATAACGTCAGTCATTGAGTGATAAACGCCTTTCGGGTCACGAGCGGTGATTACGCCGAACGCGTTCATAAATGCCATTAGCTTAGGTGTGTTTGCCTTTGCTTTGCTGTCCCATACAGACGCTGTGTGACAGCCCGATTGGAATGCACCATCTACGCTTGGAGAGATAGTAGAAGCAGCCATCGCTTCTAATTCCTGACAAGTCATTGGGCCCGTGGTGTCTTGAGAACCTACGATATTCACTTTAACGCGAACGTCAGAACCTGTGTGTAGAGGCGTTGGAGAGGCAACACCAACCGCATTGCGGTTGAAAATTTTCTCTACAGCCGTTAAGCCTTGGCCTTCGTTAGAAATTTCTTTAGATGCCGCATAAACAGACGGGGCAGCAACACCTAGTGTTTCAGCCGCAAATGTTTGTAGCTTTTTACCGAATGTTACCGCGTAAGAACCGCCAGCTTTCATGAATTCCACTTTTTGTGGTGTGAAAGAATCAGCAACATCCGCTAGCTCTTCGCTACCGTTGTATAGTTTTTTCGCTTGAGTATCGATGGTTAAAATCGTACCTGTTGCAACAGAGTAGGCTTCTTCTAATACAGGATCGCCATTTTCGTCACGTACCACTTCGCCGTTTGCATCCGTTTTCTTTACCCAGTTTTTAAGGTCAAGACCGATACCACCTGTTACACCGACAGTAGTAAGGAAGATAGGTGCAATACCGTTAGTACCTGCAACTACAGGTTTGTTGTTGATGAACGGAATGTATGGAGATGTTTTCTCACCTGCCCATAGTGCTACGTTGTTCACACCCGACATACGAGAAGAACCTACACCCATGGTGCCTTTTTCGGCAATCAGCATCACTTTAGCGTTAGGGTGCTTTTTACCTAGCGCAACGATTTCTTCTTGAGCTTCAGGTGTGATCATGCATTTGCCGTGTAATTCACGGTCAGCACGTGAGTGCGATTGATGACCTGGAGAAAGTAGGTCTGTAGAGATATCACCTTCAGCAGCGATATAGGTAACAACGTCAATTTTCTCAGGGATATCGTCAAGCTTAGTGAAGAACTCGGCCTGCGCGTAGCTTTCTAAAATGTCTTTAGCGATGGCATTGCCAGCGTTGAATGCGTCCGCTAAACGCGCTGTATCTGCATCGTAAAGGAATACTTGAGATTTAAGTACTTCGCCAGCTGCTGCCGCTTGAGCATCGTCAGACAGTGCGATGTCGAGTAGTGCTTCAACAGAAGGGCCGCCTTTCATGTGTGATAGTTGCTCTAGAGCGAACTCAGGAGAAATTTCGGCAACCGTTTCTTTACCTAGCGCGATGTCTTTTAGGAAAGCCGCTTTAGCGCTTGCAGCACTGGTTGTACCCGGTAGCGTATTGTAGATAAAGAAGTTGAGGGAGTCTTCGCGGTGCGCATTCCCTGTATCTTTGATTTGCTCAATAATTTCCGATAATAACTCGGCATTATCAATTGGCTTTGGATGTAAGCCTTCGTTCTTACGGCTTTCAATTTCTGCCATATATTCAGTATACAAGCTCATACATACCCCTTTTTGTATGCTAATCAATGTGAATGTCGTACTATTTTATGATGACTCATATAACAGCTTAATGACTCTAGTGGTACTTTAAAATAGAGGCGACATTCTACATTAATTCGCTATAACATCTAATCACTATTCATAATAAGCATTATTTGTTTTATTTATACACTATTAAATATTTAGTCATATAGGTTATAGTGTGTGTATGAATATTGAGAATTTTGATCTAAACCTTTTGGTCTGTTTTGATGCATTAATGCGTGAGCGCAATGTTTCTAAGGCGGCCATACAGTTAAATATTAGCCAGCCTGCGATGAGTAACAGCTTAAAGCGTTTGCGGGGTTTGCTGGATGATCCTTTGCTGGTGCGCACAACCCAAGGAATGGAGCCTACCGAGCGTGCATTAGAGTTAGAGCCGTTGGTGCGTCAGTCACTGAGTCTTGCTGAAGCGGCGTTATCACCTATTGATGATTTTGATCCGTCTACAAGCCAGCGCATGTTTCGTATTTTGGTGACCGATTATGTAGAAGGCACCTTAATTTCTGCATTAGTAAAATATTTGCAGGTACATGCCCCCAATATTACCTTAGATGTATTAACCCTGAGTGATGCGAGTTTTCAGGATTTAGAGAAGGGTAAGGTTGATTTGGTGATTAATCGCTTTGATGAAATTCCCCAGTCATTTCATCAGCGTTTGGTATGGAAAGACAATTTTTTGTGTATGGTAAATAAAGGTCATTCACTGGTTCAAAATAATACCTTAGAGGAGTATTTGGCCTCAGGTCATATTTGGGTGAGTAAAACAGATATAGGTGTGGCGAGGGGTATGTCGCAAAAAACCAATCATAAGCGTGGTTGGATTGATGATGCCTTGGCAGAATTAAATTATGAACGTGATATTCGCGTATATACACGTCACTATCAAACAATTCCGCTATTGATGGAAAACACCGATCTGGTGACGACGTTGCCATCGCGAGCGGCATATTCTTATAATTTACACCAGCAATTTGTAATGCTTGAATTACCTTTTCAAGTAAAGCCTATCGAAATTAAAATGGTGTGGAGTCCATTATTGCAGCATAACAGTGCTCACCGATGGGTTCGTAATCTGTTAATTGATTTAGCCAATAGTCAGTAAAGAGTGAATAATTTGTGATGAGTAAGAAAGTAAAAACCCCATGTATTGGCGTATGTTCTACAGGGATAGGAGATAGTGTGTGCCGTGGCTGTAAGCGTTTTGGCCACGAGGTGATTGATTGGAATGGCTATACAGAAGAGCAGCGACAATTAGTGGTTGATCGTTTAGATGGTTTTTTAGTGACAATAGTTAGCCATAAAATAGACGTGTTTGATGAGCAGCGCCTGCGTCAGCAAATGGAGTATCAGCAAGTAAAAATTGATGAAGATTTGTCATCGGCGCGATGGGTGTATGAATTATTACGTGCAGGGGCGGGGCAAATTAGTGATACCGAAGCATATGGCTTTCGCCTTAAGCCTGATTGGCAACGTTTTTCTTTGGAAGAAATTAAGCAGTTCTTAGATCAAGACTTTTTTACGTTATCGTCTGCGCATTACGAGCGCTATATTTCTCATCAGCCGTATAAATAATGTTAGGAATATAAAGATGAGTTTGCAAAAGATTATAACATTCTTAACTTCTTATAGTCTGGTCGTTTCATTTTTATACCTTTTAGGTTTTTGGGGCACTTTTGGCGTTAATATTCTTGAGTATATAACTTTAAGCGACATTTTAAAAAATGCACTTTTACCTTTATTATATTCATCGTTTGTTATAGTTGCAGGAATTGCTATTGGTAATATATTGGTTATTCCATTATCAAAGGCAATGCCACCAGGTGCAGGTGCTGATTTGCCACAGGCAAAATATTTCAGATGGTTTATTTACTTTTATGGAATTTTTTTATTTGTAGCAATAATATACCAAATATTTTTTGAAATAGGGCATGACCGCTGGTTTATAGTTGCAGTCTTGTTGTTTCTTCCTCTTTCTATTGCAATTGGCGATGCATCTTTTGCAGAGAAATATTTTCAGCATAAACGGCTCCGTATTGTTATCGTGAATATTTTATGTTCAATTTTATTATATGCATTTGGTTGGGGAGCCATTGATGCTAAGCAAGTTAAAAAGAATGCGCAAATACTTAAAATAAATGGTGTTATTTCTGAGTATTATTATATTGGTTGGGCAGGCGATTTTTTATTTCTTTGGAATGATAATGAATCTACCGTTGTAATACGTTCTAAGGTTGCGGTTGACTCTATAGAACGCGGTATCCCAAAAGAATATCCGATAATTGATTTTTCGGACTAATATAGCTAAACATTTTTAGTTGTCTTGCGCAGTAGTGGCGATATATTCTGGTTTAATGTCGGGTGTGGGATATATATCGGCAAAAACTTTTGAGCGACCACTGTGTTCGATAATACGTACGTGTTTACGGTTTAACCCTCTCGGCTCTTTTACGCCACACGAGTGGGCAATTAAGCCAACGCCGTAAACGATTTTATTCGCAAAGTTAGCAACACGTTCAGCTTTTTCTTTTGGCACCAGCCCACGTTGTAATTCTTTTTTATGGGTGGTAATTCCTGTAGGGCAGGTGTTTTTATTGCATTGCAATGCTTGTATACAGCCTAATGCAAACATAAACCCTCTAGCAGACGTTACAAAGTCGGCGCCCGCACTTAATGCCCATGCGACTTTACCCGGAATCATTAATTTACCTGAGGCAATAATTTTAATACGTGGGCGTAAGCCATATTGCGTAATAATATCGACAACTTCAGGTAAGCTTTCTCTAATGTTCATGCCCACATAATCCATTAACGGTTGTGGAGCGGCACCTGTGCCACCATCGGCGCTATCGAGTGTAATAAAATCGGGCGCGCTATGAATACCTCGCTGTTGAATGGTTTCGCATAATTGATTAAAAAAATCTAAATGTCCCACGACCATTTTAAAGCCAGTTGGCTTACCAGTTGTGGTACGTATGCGTTCAACCATATCGAGCAGATCGTCAATGGATTGAATGTCGGGGTGTCCATTAGGGCTAATCGAGTCTTCCCCTTTAGTAATGCCACGAATCTGAGCGATTTCAGAGGAGACTTTTTTACCCGGTAAAATACCGCCTTTGCCTGGTTTTGCTCCTTGGCTCATTTTTATTTCAAACATTTTTACTTGGGGGTGTTCGGCAATGGCTTTGAGTTTTTCGTCGCTAAGATTCCCCGCAGCATCGCGTACGCCGTATTTAGCCGTGCCTATTTGATAAACAATATCGCAGCCACCTTCGAGGTGATAGGGGGATAAGCCGCCTTCGCCCGTATTCATCCAAATGCCTGCTTTTTTGGCACCTTTCGATAGTGCTAATACAGCAGGTTTAGAGATGGCGCCATAACTCATCCCCGAAATATTAATCAGTGCGCTAGTGGTAAAAGGGTGCTTGGCTGAATCTTCACCAATAGTAATAGGTTGTGGAGGAATCGCATCTTGCTCTAATGTAGGAAAAGGGCAATTAATAAAAATAGGGTCGCCTTGGTGATCCAACGGACGAGTAGAGCCAAAGGCAATGGTGGTATCTACTTTTTTGGCCGCACGATACACCCAAGAGCGTTCTGCACGGTTAAAAGGCAACTCTTCTCTGTCCATGGCAAAAAAGTATTGGCGAAAAAACTCACCTAGGTGTTCAAAAAAATAACGAAAGCGGCCTACAACAGGGTAGTTTCGTCGAATAGTTTGTTCTGTTTGTGTGCGATCTATTACATATAAAACACCCACATATAAAATGCCTAAACCGATAACAAAAAGTAGTGTAAGTGCACTCCATTGGATAACCGTACTGGCGATGACTTGTAGAGTTTCCATTTGATAACCTCTGGTTTTTTATGTTTTTTAATTATGTTCCCCTCTATTACATATGGTTGCTGTTGTGCGAGGGGTTTTTATTCAGCATGACGCATAGGAGTGATTTAGGTAGGAAAAGTTCCCATGTGAAGCGTGTATGGTTTTATTTTATAGAGTGAGTGTAAGTGTAGTAGGGCGATAATATAAGAGATATTACGCTTTATTTCCGTTAAAATGTCTCTTTTGCTTTCACATAGATGTTACACGTATGACTGATATTTCCCATATACACGATTTTCTTTATTGCGAAACACCACAAGCGTGGATTGATGATGCGTTAAATAATATTGAATTGCTTTTAATTGACCATGCAAACTGCGAGAAAAAAGCCGCCAGTACAGCAATGAACTTAATGTATCGCTATGTCGATAATCACGATTTGCTAAATAAAATGTCACGTTTAGCTCGCGAGGAACTGCGTCACTTTGAACAGGTGATGGCGATTATGAAAAAGCGAGGCATTGACTATCCGCATATTGAAGCAGCAACCTATGCTGGGCGTTTACGTAGACCTATTCGAACCAGTGAGCCTCATCGGTTGGTAGATATTTTGGTGGTAGGCGCGGTGATAGAGGCGCGCTCATGTGAGCGTTTTGCTAAATTAGCGCCTTTTTTAGATGAGCAATTACAAAAATTTTATCTGTCTTTATTAAAGTCAGAAGCACGACATTATCAAGATTATTTAGCCTTGGCGAAGAAGGCAGCAGGCAAGCCTATTGATGATAGAATTGCAGTATTTTTGGAACTTGAAAAAGAAATCATACTCGAAAAAAGCGATGAGTTTCGTTTTCATAGTGGGCCTTTGTCTTAACGGTGTATCTTAATAGTACGTCTTAAAAATATGTCGTAAATAGATATTGTAATATCGCGTGTGGCTTATCTATAACAATTAATGATGGAATACCTATGAGTTCAGCCGTAAAACATAAAAAACCTTTTCTTATACCCGCTATTATTTTGGGCGTGTTGATTATTGCAAGCATTGGGGCGCGATTATATCTCGCCAATAAAGAGCAGCAGGTGGCGCAAATTCAACAAGCATTTGTTGAATTAGGTTTTTATAAATTTGAACAGCCAAGAACATTATCTGCGGTATCTCTGAGTAATTTGAATGGCGAAGAGCGAGTATTTAGCGAGCACTCTTCGGGGTGGCGTATTGTGAATACGGGGTATTTGTCATGCCCTGATATTTGTCCGATTAATTTGTCGTTATTGAGTAATTTAAAAGAGCAGTGGGATCAGCAAGCGGGAGTGACACCGTTTGAAGTTGTGCATATTACTTTTGATCCTAAGCGCGATACGCCTGATTTATTAAAGCGTTACCTTGAGTTTGTTAATCCTAGCTTTTATGGTTTAACAGGCGATGTAGAGAGTATTCGTCAATTGACTCAGCAATTAAACATGGTGTTTATTTATGAGCAGCCCGATGAGCAAGGTAATTATTTTGTGACACATAGCGATTCGATGGCAGTGATTAATCCACAGGGGCAATATGTAGGATTATTTAAAGGCCCGTATAATATGGATAATATGACACAGGCGCTGAATTTATTAATGCATTAATTATGGCTATGGTGTTGGTGTGTGGATGTTTTGATAGCCATTGCCGATATTGTGAGGCTACTGCCATTATCAAAATGCAATATTAAATCAACAAAATCCCCTTTGTTTATCGCTTTTTGTAAGTTCATCACCATGATGTGGTAACCGCCAGGTTTAAAAGCCACCGTTTCTTGAGCGGGTAGCTCAATACCTTCTGACACCTTTTGCATTTTCATTAAGCCATTCATCATTGTATGGTGGTGAATCTCAATACGTTCAGAAATCTCCCCAGTTACATTCACTAATTTAATGGCATTATCGCCACGATTCAAAATATCAAAATACACTGCGGTAACGGCAATGCCCTCTATGGTAGGGGTAATGCGTGGGTGCTGTACTTGTATATTGTCGGCATAGCTCGCAGTGCTAAAAATAAATGATGTGATGATCAGTAATGTAAGTTGTTGCAGTTGCCGAAAAAAAGACGGCTGCGGGGTGATCGTATTCATTGAGACATCCTGTTATATATTATGGTGCTGTTAAGACAGCAATTATTATTGAATAAACATACTATCACTCTATTAGTGTATGGATAAAGCCTCGGTATAAGAACGGAATAGTGAATAACGTGGTTGGCCTTAAAAACGTTTATATATGCTTGAGCAAGCGATCTTTGGGCAGTGTAAATGATTGTGTTTGATGACTGATAGGGCACTCAAATGCTAAATGGTAGGCGCACAATTGTAGGTTGGGTGTGGTATCGGTAATGGGCTCAGGGTTGTAGAGCCTATCTCCAACAATCGGAAACCCCACGCTGGATAAATGCTTTCTAATTTGATGCTTGCGGCCTGTCTCTATAGATATATCTAATAAGCTGCGATGGTTTTCTGGATCATAGCTAATGACGCATGGAAGCGTATGTGCTGTTTTACCATCAATGGGCGTATGAATACTGGTGATGTTAGCATTATATTGCCCAGCCACTATGGCATGATAGCGTTTGTTAATGGCTCGTGTTTCAAAGAGGCGGCATAGGGCAGCGGCACTTTTTTTGTTGTGGGCAATCATAATGAGTCCACGGGTGGCACGGTCGAGTCGATGTATTAAAAAGCTATCACGTTGTGGTTGATGGTGTTGAGCAACCCATCGAGTAATTGCGCAATGATCCCCCCACTTAGATCCGTGTGAAAACATGCCCGAAGGTTTATACCAAATACTGTATTCTGCTCTGTCATAGATCAGTTGCGGTGTTTGGGGTGTTTGCGCGAGTACTGTGGGGTTGTAGTAAAGAAAAAGTTGCTCACCAATAGCGAGGTGTTTGCTGGCTCGTCTAATGGGGCTAATGGCTCCGCTGCCTCGATGTTGGCCCGACGTTGGCTTTAGCCATACAGCGCCTTTTGCCATGGCTTCTTTCAACACTTTTTTTGATAATGAGCAATGGTCACTGAGCCACTGAACGGCAGATATTCCTGATTGATCAATGGCAATATCTAGCGTGAAGCTATGATTTATTTCTGTCATAATATGGGGCTTTTAACGTGATCGATTAGCGTGCTAGAACGTTGTAACGGTTACTTTTTAATAACAATAATTCTTAAGGTGTCATGCAATGCCAGAAGTCACACAGCCACAATCTAAACCTCAGAACCCTAATTTTTCATCAGGGCCATGTAGTAAACGACCTAATTATGACGTAAGCCAATTAGATGTGTCCACCTTAGGGCGTTCTCATCGTGCGGCGATTGGTAAAGTAGCGTTAAAACGTGCCTGTGAAGATACCGCGGCATTGTTAGGCTTACCTGAAGGCTATCGAGTAGGCGTTGTACCCGCATCAGATACTGGTGCCGTAGAGATGGCAATGTGGTCATTGCTGGGTGCTCGCGGTGTGGATGTATTATCGTGGGAATCGTTTGGTGCTGGTTGGGTAACGGATATTACTAAACAGTTGAAATTACCTAATGTGAATAGCATTAGCGCAGATTACGGTTTATTACCTGATTTATCGACGGTGAATTTTGATAACGATGTGGTATTTACATGGAATGGCACTACATCGGGTGTAAAAGTGCCTAATGGGGATTGGATTCCAGATGACCGCGAAGGTCTTACCATTTGTGATGCGACATCGGCAGTATTTGCAATGGATATGGCATGGGATAAACTCGATGTTGTTACTTTTTCATGGCAAAAAGTATTAGGCGGTGAGGGCGCACACGGCATGTTAATTTTAAGCCCACGTGCGGTTGAGCGTTTAGAAAGTTATACCCCAGCATGGCCACTACCAAAGATTTTCCGTATGACGAAAGGCGGCAAATTAATCGAAGGTATTTTTCGTGGCGAAACCATTAATACACCGTCTATGTTATGCGTTGCAGATTATTTAGATGCTTTAGATTGGGTACGTAGTTTAGGTGGTGTGAGTGCTGCGATTGAAAAATCTCAGGCTAATTTTCAGGTGATTAGTGATTTTGTTGCCGCCAATGACTGGATTGAATTTTTAGCGCAAGATGAAACTCTACGCTCAAATACCAGTGTATGTTTAACGTTAAAAGCCGATGCTGATCAAGTAAAAGCAATGATTAAACTATTAGATAGCGAAGGCGTGGCTTATGATATTGGTGCGTATCGCGATGCACCATCGGGTTTACGTATTTGGTGTGGTGCTACGGTACAAGCCGATGACCTAAAGGCTCTTATGCCGTGGTTAACATGGGCTTATCAGTCGGTAGTTTCTTAATAGCTTCTTAATGGTTGCTTAATAGCTTTCTTAATTTTTAATTGATTAATAGTAATACCCATATGAGATGTAATGTATGACATAAACCCTACACCGAGAAAAAGTAACTTTTCTCGGTGTTCATAGACTGACGCAGCAATAGATTGCACTAAAAGCGGATAAAAATAATGTATAACATCAGAACCTATAATAAAATTTCATCGAAAGGCTTAGATCGCTTTTCTTCCTCTTCGTACTCACTATCGGATGATCATCAGCATCCAGAAGGTATTGTGTTACGTAGCCATAAATTACATAACGAAATCATTCCAGAAAGTTTACTTGCTGTTGCCCGTGCGGGAGCAGGTGTGAACAATCTTCCCGTTGACGATTATACGGCCAAAGGCGTGGTGGCATTTAATACGCCAGGCGCCAATGCGAATGCAGTGAAAGAATTAGTGCTAACAGGCATGTTGCTATCTTCGCGAGGTATTGTGGAGGGAATGCACTATGCCCAAGGCCTAACAGGTATTGATGACCCTGCGGTGATGCATAAACAGTTAGAGGCCGAAAAGAAACGTTTTGCGGGTTCTGAATTGGCAGGCAAAACCTTAGGTGTGGTTGGCTTAGGCGCTATAGGCTCTATGGTGGCTGATATGGCGTTATCGCTAGGAATGAAGGTGCTAGGTTATGACCCTGCATTGTCTATTGAGGCCGCATGGCGTTTATCAAGTCATGTGAAAAAAATGGATAATCTTGCAGGCTTACTCGCAGGGGCAGATTTTATAACCTTGCATGTACCAGCGATTGAGCCTACGTTTCATTTGATTAATCAAGAGGCTTTGCAAGGCATTAAACAAGGCGCTGTATTACTCAATTTTGCTCGTGAGACCATCGTGCACCCTGAGGCAGTAGTTGACAGTTTAGAGGCAGGGCATTTAGGGAAGTATATTTGTGATTTTCCTGAGCCGTGTTTATTAGGGCGTGATGATGTTATTGCTATGCCGCACATTGGCGCGAGTACGGCAGAGGCCGAAGAGAATTGTGCAGTGATGGCTGCGGATCAGTTAATGGATTATCTCGAAAATGGCAATATTAAAAACTCTGTGAATTTTCCGATGGTGGCTATGGAGAGAGCGGGGGCTTGTCGTCTTACCTTTGCGAATCATAATGTCGCTGGCGTATTGGGTGAAGTCTTATCGGTGTTTACTAATCATCAAGTGAATGTGGTTGATATGGTCAATAAAAGTCGCGGTGATGTGGCGTACAATATTATTGATTTAGAAGCGCTGCCAAGTGATCAAGCACTATCAGCAATTGCCGAATTAGAGCATGTGATTCGTTTACGCTTAATTTGTTAATGGGTGGGGATATGGATTGCAATGGATAGTTATAAATTGGTTTTTTATGTCCCCGAAAGTCATTTAGAGCAAGTAAAGTTAGCGGTTTTTGATACAGGCGCAGGGCGACAAGGCAATTACGAGCAGTGTTGTTGGCAAACATTGGGGGTGGGACAGTTTCGCCCCTTAGCAGGAAGCCAGCCATTTATTGGTACGAGTCACGTATTAGAAAAGGTGGCAGAGTATCGCGTAGAATTATTGTGCGATGCTAGCTGTTTAACGGCGGCGGTAGAGGCTTTGGTAAGTGCGCACCCTTATGAAGAGCCCGCGTTTGATATTATACCAAGGCAATCCATTTAAGCGCTTCTTTCTAAGTCTTCTATATGTAAAGGGAAGTGCTGTGTTTTTCGGTCATTAAAATAGTGTTGCAAAGTCTTTTTGACCACTGAGAACGCAAGCTGGTCCCATGGAATATCTTCTTCACTAAATAATGCCACCTCTAATGATTCGGTGCTACTGCTAAATGTAGTGTCGGTTAGTTCGGCTTTATAGAAAAAATACACCTGATTAATATACGGCAAATTAAATAGTGTGTAGAGGTGATCAACGCGAAGGTTGGCGTGTGCTTCTTCCCATGACTCTCTGAGCGCCCCTTGCTCTGTTGTTTCGCCATTTTCCATAAATCCTGCGGGTAAGGTCCATAAGCCATAGCGTGGCTCAATGGCGCGCTTACAGAGCAATACTTTATCTTGGTATATGGGAAGGCAGCCAGTAATAATACGTGGGTTTTGATAGTGAATAGTGGCACATTCAATATCACTGCAAATGTATCTATCGCGGTTATCACCTTCAGGAATAGCGATGCGAATATGGCTGCCGCAAGTACTGCAAAATTTCATAATGTGGGTTCTATGGAATCAATGAACCCACATTATAGAGTGTTTACGCTATTAGCGAGAAGGGAAAGCAAGAATATCAGCCATTTTATTTTGGCTCATATCGCTATGATCCATACTGGTATCAATATAGTCGCGTAATGGGTCGTTGGTGTTGCTTAGGTTATTGAGATGAACGCGTAAATCGGCGAATGATTCTTGCATCATTTTGCTAATTTTTAAGCAGGCGCCCATAGGTGAGTGGTTGTGAATTTTACGTTGAGCATCTATTTGAAATTGTAAGCCACGTAAGCGTGTTTTATCGGCTTCGGGGGCGTTATCAATTAATGCATTAACGTGTTCCTGACGCAGTGCTTCTAATGCTTCAGGGTTGTTTTGTGCGAGTTTCATTAACTCGTCAAATTTCGGTAATTCCGACATACTGCTTTACTCCTTTCTCTGTATGAACGCTTTGAGATCCCCATCTCAACAACAAGCGACAGTGAGAATTTAATGAACTTGTCAGAGTTTTGGTATAGTCGTTTAAAACGTTGCTATACTTTACTACTCATTTGTCTATTTCTTATACTACAAAAAAAACTTAGCTATGTAGATAGGCATATTTAGAATGAATTGTTATTAGAGCTTGCTCATAAAACAGACGTTATGGGTAAGAAATCAGCATTTTTGATTTTTTAAGAGATAAATGTGCTTTTGAGCGTCTATTTTGTGACTTTGCAGCGTAAAATAGCTTATAACTAAAATTCACCGTGTAATGAATTGAGAGATGATTTTTGACTATTGAGTGTTATCAAATACTGCAATCACAATTAATTTCTTTATGTGATATTCGTTTACCGAATGAGCCTAAAGGCTTTGCCGCTGTATTGGTGCCATTATATTTTGCAAATAATGAATGGCATGTGGTGTTAACGTTGCGAGCAAGCCATTTGCGGCATCATAGCGGTGAGGTGGCTTTTCCTGGCGGGATGTGGGAAGAAGGTGACGCATCACCAATGATAACCGCGCTACGAGAGTCCCATGAAGAGATAGCACTACCTCATGATGAGGTGGAGTTGATCGGTGGCCTCAATGCATTAAATACTCGCCGTTTGGCAGGTATACGACCTATTGTGGGGGTGATTCCAGATACCTCTTCTCTAAAAGCTAATAAAGATGAAACCGAGTCTATTTTTACGGTTCCACTGAGTTTCTTTTTAGAGGATCAACGCTTACGTACTGATATTTTTATGCAACAGAGTCAAGAGCAAGACCCTGAGTATTGGGTGCCTGCGTATCAGTACAAAGAGTATGAAATATGGGGTTTTACGGCGTCGGTGATTGTTCAATTACTCAATCGTTGCTTTAGTGCAAATATCCAACGAAGTAATAACGCGCCAGAAAAAATCTGGTAGACTGCGCATCTTTTGTTACCGTTCTCTATTAGAAGAAGATTTATGAGCAAGCATTCCACCCCCGATTCTGAAGCACCCATTACCTCACCTTGTATCTCTATTTGCGCCTTAGATGGCGATAACATTTGTACAGGCTGTTTTCGTAGTGGCGATGAAATTAGAGAGTGGGGAAGCTATAACAATGCACAGCGGCGAGAAGTGCTAGCACTGAGCCATGAGCGTGAGAAAAAAGTAAACCCATTTTTATAGTGCTAACAGCGGTTACACAGTGATTAACGATAACAAGCGTTTTATTGTTCGATAACCACTCGTGCTCTAGCACTTTCAATCATTGTGCTAGATATTGTCTGAGTTTCAAATAAGTAGCCAGCAATGGTGAAGCTAATATGTCCTTTAGGGATTGTTTCTAAGTATTCCATCATTAAGCCGTTAAGTGTTTTTGGCCCGTCAGTGGGAAGCTCCCATTCTAGAGAACGGTTAATGTCTCTAATGGATGCGCTGCCTTCAATAATATGCCAACCACCTTCTAATGAGCGAATATCAGGCTGCTTAATTTCAGCAGTATTGGTCGTGAAATCCCCCACAATTTCTTCAAGCAGGTCTTCGATAGTCACAATGCCCTGAATATCACCGTATTCATCCACAGTGAGTGCCATGCTGTGCTTTTGTTTTTGAAAGTTAAGCAGCTGGGTATGTAGTGGCGTACTCTCGGGCACAAAATAAGGCTTGCTCATGTGCTGTTTAATACATGCATGAATATCAACATTTTTTGCCGCTAAGTCATCGTCATTTAAAAGAAAGCGCGGTGTGTAGCGTAGATGAAAGATACCGACCACATTATTAATATTATGCTCATACACGGGAATACGGGTGTAGTTGGTTTCTTTAAGTTGAGATAATAGTTTTTTTGGGCTGTCGTCTAGATTAAGGCCAATGACTTCATTACGTGGAATCATAATGTCTTCGACCGATGCTTTTTCGAGATCGAGAATATTCAGTAGCATTTCTTGGTGCTGGTCAGGAATAAGATCACCCGCTTCATTTAATACAGTGCGTAATTCATCTGGGTGAAGGTGCTCGGTAATCGGTGAATCTGTTGTATTAATTCCAAAGACTTTTGCGAGTGAATTTGACATGTGATTAACCAACCAAACCGCAGGGTATAGCACAATAAGCAGTGGCTTGAGCACCCAGCTAAAAGGGAAAGCAACTTTCTCTGGATGAAGTGCAGCAATGGTTTTAGGGGTTACTTCGGCAAAGATAAGAACAACCAGTGTTAAAAGGATGCTGGCAGTCCATACGGCATCTTCGCCATACAGTTTTAGTGCAATCAGTGTACATAATGCAGCCGCAAAGTTATTAACAAGGTTGTTGCCAATAAGAATCATGCCGATTAAGCGATCGGGGCGACGTAATAGATTGGCGGCTCGAATAGCTCCGCTGTGATGCTTTTTTTCTAAGTGACGCAGGCGATATCGATTTAATGACATCATTGCGGTTTCAGAGCTAGAAAAGAAAGCGGAAAGGAGTATTAATGCGCCTAGGGAGCCAAATAAATAGCCCATGGGTATGTCGTTCAAAAAAGGAAAAACCTCGTATATTTAAAGCACTCTATGTTAAAGATTTTCTTTGTTTTCGCAAGCATTAGTTATCGATTTATCATTGTATTGTAGACGCTTGTACTTGTTTGTCTAAATTATGATGAATACGCTCTAATGCACGCTCAAATAAGGGTTTAGCGGTACCATCAATAATAGTGGCTCTTTCGGCCAAAATATCACGGGCAAAGGCTAAACGAGTGACCATAGTCACTTCTTGGCTGCTTTGATCGACTAAAATATATTTTTTTGCTTCTGAGCTAAAACCACTGACTTTGAGGCGAGTTTTATTGTCATATTCGACCCATGTGCCAGGCTCAATCAATTTAATGTAATTCATTACGCGCTCTTCTTCGACCGTGGGTGAGTCGTGATTCTCGTTATTATTTGAGGCGTTTTTAGTTGAAGTATCTGTTGCTGTTGTCGTTCTAATGGCTTTTTTG
The DNA here is from genome assembly GCA_965225895.1 of Candidatus Endobugula sp. GTDB lineage: Bacteria > Pseudomonadota > Gammaproteobacteria > Pseudomonadales > Cellvibrionaceae > Endobugula. Next base: position 1,200,608 of record CBDDBR010000011.1, on the reverse strand, counting down.
TTGAGTACGCTATTTTTAAGCTCTTCTAGTTCGTTGAGAATAGATTCTGATTTAGTTTCGTTATAAGCAACATGAGTCAATCCTTGTTTGACCTGCATAATAATAGTATCAAAGCCTTCGGCAAGTAATGAGGTGTCTTGCTTAACCGTTTTAATCGAGCAATAGGTGATGAGATTATCAATAACGTTCAGTGCGTCTTTCCAGCCTTTGGATGATTGGCCTTCTTTGAGTTGAATGAAGGTTAAGTAGGTAAACCATGGCGAGAGCAAACTAATGATAGAAGAGGGTACACGGCGCCCCTCAATACGTTTTTTGATTTCTTGTCGTGCAATAGATTTGGCTTGTTCGTGTTTTTCTTGGCCTTGTTTCTTTTCTATGCTGTTGCGTTCACGAAGATTATGCATGTGGCTAACCCGTTTTTTTAACAGGTTAAACTCCATGAGTAACTCGGCAAATAAATTCACATCATTTTTAAATTCTTTAACGGCACGTTGTACAACTTGTTTTATTTGCCGAATTCATATACTAACCGCGACACCTTTTAATAGTAAGAAGGTGAGCTGTAATATACGTGTTTTTTCACTCCCGCCAAGAAGTAGAAAAGCACTATGATATATCAACAACTCACCTATGAAGAAAGAATAACGTTTTCCACCCTCAAACGGCAAGGTCTATCTATTAGAAAAATAGCCCGCATGATGGGAAGGCATTTTTCAACCTTATACAGAGAGCTAGCACGCAATCGTTGCTTTATCATTGATGGTGCCTACAGACCAAGCAAGGCACAGTACCGAACCGTAGCTAGGCGTAAACGTTCAAGACGTAATCGGCACTACAAGCCTTGTGACTTTAAGATAGTCAGGCGATTACTCAAACGAAGATTAAGTCCAGAGCAAATCGTTGGCGTTATTCGTCGTTTCCAGTTAATGACTCGACCATTAAGCCATGAAACCATCTACCAATATATTTGGCGTGATAAAGCGAACGGAGGTAATCTTTGGACATACCTACGCCAATCGTCAAAGATACGAAGAAAGCGCTATAAAGCCTATGATAGCCGAGGCCGTTTAGCTAACAAGCGACATATATCAGAACGGCCAGCCAGCGTAGAAACTCGTAAATATAAAGGGCATTGGGAGATTGATACCGTTCATGGACGCGGCAGCAACCACTGTATTGTCACGTTACTTGAACGCAAGACGGGTTATGTCATGATTGGGAAAATTTCTGACAAATCAGCCGCTGCTGTCAATAAAAAAACTCTGGGTTTGATTCATCGTGATCCTAGTCATTTCAAAACGATCACGGCCGATAATGGAACAGAGTTTCATCAATATAAAAAAATAGAGGAAAGGCACCCTGTACGGTTTTACTTTGCGAACCCCTACCATTCTTGGGAAAGAGGAAGCAACGAACATGTGAACGGATTAATTCGGCAGTACCTTCCCAAAACAAAGAGCATGGAAAACGTTACACAACAACAATGTGATCGAATTGCTACCGCATTAAATACACGCCCAAGAAAACGGTTTAATTATAAAACACCAGAGGAGATGTACCATGGTATTTAACCATTATTGTCGCGCTTCAAACTTGATACTAGGTTTCGTTGTACATATCGTATTGTGCCGTACCATCGTGATGCACCCAGTTTGCACCAGCTTCAGCAAGGCTATCTAGCAGCATACGAGATTTATGTTCTTTATTGTCAAAAAAATCGCTGTCTAAAAATGCGAGCTTAAGAAAGGGGGTATGCAGGTGACTCAGTAAAGTTTTTATGGAGTCAGGTAGGTTTTCGTCTGCCAAAATATATTCGAATAACATACCCACCATGTCAATGGTATACATGTTTTTTGCATCGATAGAACCGTTCGGTGATGCTTTGTGTAACTGATTGTAAACACGCGCACTATTTTCTGCGATATTTGTTGGTATGAGTAATATATCGTCATTTTTCTGAGCAGAAAAAAAGTGAGCAGTTGCCGCTGAGTTTTGCACCTCTTCAACCGCTTCTACAATTTGTGAGGCATCGAATACAACGCTATTATGAGAGGGCTGATGTGTTGGCGTTGACTCGTTATTTTCTATTACTTCTTCTTTACCTAAATGACTTTGTTGCGCTATCGGCACGGTATCACTATCGTGGTTAATGTTTCTTGCGCGCCGTAATAAATTACGAATCGTATCTACGATTGGGCGGGGTGTTGTTTGTGTGTTTTTAGATGAAGGGTTAGCACTACTGTTTTCATCTACACGCTCTTTTTCACGGCTGTTTTTTTCAGGTGATTTTTTAATTGGGTTAGGATTAATAATGCTTTGATTGTGTTTTGTTTCGTATGTTAAATCAGGCAATATGTGCTTACTAATAAAGAAGGCATTGGTTTTATTCAGTATGGTAGGATATTGCTGCTGTAATACGTGACTGAGTGCCTTATAAGCAGTTAGTTTTGTGGTGATGCTAAATACGTGCCCTCGTAATGCAGAGCGTAGCGCAATAAAAAATTGTACGGGTGATAAGGGGTTGTTGTGTTCTGTAATCTCAATGTTATTGTTTAATACGCTTAATCGCTGATCCACTTGCCATAATTTTTCTTGGTTTTCTAACTTGGTTTCCGAGGATAGTGTACTAAGACAAATAGTTTCTTCTAAAATATCATCATCCAGTAGCGACCATGCACTGTTTTGAAAATCATTTTCTTTAATCTGAGTAAATAAACTATTGTCTTTAAATGCGATAAATCCTTCATTGATTGTTTGGCAGAAACAATCGCTGATCGCTTTTTTATTGACATGAAAAAGGTTTGCATCTTCACAAGCTTTAATGTTCGCTTGGTTGCTAGATGCTTTAGCAATATTTTGTTCGAGTTCGGTATCAATATCGTCAAGCATTTCTTTGGCGATATGTGACAGAGTGTCGGTCAGCAGTTGTTGACACTGATCAATTAATTGACTGTTATCTTCAGAATGAGGCATTGTTAACCTGAATATTATTATTGATAGTGGCGTACTTTTATATGTGCGTTATGGCGTAGCGCAGCACTACCTATTATTTTAGTGGCGTAAATTTATACCAAAATGACTTCAACTACCAGCTTGCTACCAAAGTAGGCGAGCATCAATACGCAAAATCCAAACAGCACCCATCGTATGGCTTGATTGCCACGCCAGCCCCACATACTTCGTCCAACTAAAAGTGTGGCGAAAATACTCAACGCAATAATGGATAAAATAGTTTTGTGAGCCAAATGTTGGGCAAACATATCTTCAATATAAAAAGAGCCTAGAACAATACCTAATGTGAGTAATATGACGCCCACCCAAACCAGTTCAAACATGAGTGACTCCATGGTTTGTAATGGCGGTAAGCGTTGAATAAACCCCGATAGTTGTCGCTTTTTAAGGTGGCTGTTTTGCCAGTAGAGCAATAAAGCCTGTAAAACAGCAATAGACAGTAAGCTATAGGCAACAATAGATAATAAAACGTGCAGCCCAATACCCACAGACAAGTGATTTAATGCCGTCTGTGTGGGTAAGAGTGTGAGTGTCACACTGATCACTGAAATAGGAAAAAGAAGAATAAATAAGCTGTGTAATGGCCTGCGTATACTTCTAATAATCACAATGGCATTAACACTGAAAAGTACAAGAGAGGCCATGTGATGAATGGCAAGATCGAGCCCCTGAGGTTTAATGATCATATGATATAAACCAATACCATGAAAGATGAGGGCGCTACTGGCTAATAAAAGTAACCATCGTGTGGTAAACGACTGCTGTGTGATCAGTATGCGTGCTAAATAACCTGATGCTGATACATACAGAACTAATGCGGCAATAGTAAAATAAGCAGCTAACATGGCGAAATCGAAAACCTTGTGAATTAAAAAGTTGTAGTGTGTCATAGCGCGTTCATAAATAGAAGAGCCTACCTATTTTGACGCCATAAGTGCCTTTTAATACTTGACCTGTCTTTCCATGTGATTTGGTGCTAGATTTAATAGAAGTATAAATTTCGGTCTTTCGTTAGTGGCGATAATTTGTGCTATATATATCCCATAATGAAAGAAAAGGTATTGATTGAGGTGTTACTTGGCTGCGAACAATAAAAAACTCAATATTTTATTTGTTGAAGATTCTGATGACGATGTTGAGCTCACAGTGGCTGAGCTGCATCGTGGCGGGTATCACATTTCCCCTCATCGCGTTGAAACAGAAAGTACGATGCGAGAAGCACTAGAAACACAGCATTGGGATGTGGTGATTAGTGACTTTAAGATGCCAGAAATGAGTGCAGAAAAATCATTATCTATTTTTAAAGAAAGCAATTTGCAAATTCCTTTTTTAATTGTATCGGGTGTGGTTGAAGCGGAAGACGTGGTGTATTTATTAAAACAAGGCGCACATGACTTCTTAAATAAGCACTCGTTAGCACGCTTAATCCCCGCCATTGAAAGAGAATTAAGAGACTCTACCGTGCGCGCAGCACAAAAACAGGCCGAGGAAAAAATCAGTATTTTATCCTTGGCAGTTCAGCAAAGCCCTGTATCGGTAGTAATAACCTATCCCAATGGCATGATTGAATACGTTAACCCTAAGTTTGAGACGATCACGGGGTATTCTGCCGATGAGGCAATTGGTCGTTACTTTGGCTTTGCTTTAATGCAGGATTTAGTGCCTAAGCATACCGAAGATGAAGATGCCGATGATAATGAAATATTGATGCCTAGTGTTGATACATTATGGGCGCTCATTAAAGAGCAGGGTGGTTGGAGTGGGGAGTTGTGCCATGTGCATAAAGACGGCATGTTGCACTGGGAATATGTAAACGTTTCCCCTCTCGCAGATCAAGACGGTAACATCATTCGATTTGTTTCAATACAAGAGGATATTACTGCCAGACGCTCGTACGAAGAGCAATTACGCACCCAAGCACATTACGATAGCTTAACGGGTTTGGCCAATCGTGTTTTGATGATGGATGAGCTGAATCGAGCAGTGGAATATAGTGAACAGTACAATATATCAACAGCATTACTCTGCATAGATCTTGATAATTTCAAAAATATTAACGATACCTTAGGGCACTCTATAGGAGATGAGCTACTGGTACAGGTGGCTTCACGGTTAGCCGCCTGTACGAAAAAAAGCGATACACTATCTCGTATGGGGGGTGACGAGTTTGTCATCATTTTACCTAGAATAGACGATAACCTTCTTATTCAAGGTGTGGCTAACCGTATTATGGCGGTATTTGCAAAGCCGTTTAGCATTAATGGCCGTGAGCACTTTATTAGCGCCAGCATTGGTGTTGCAAAATATCCCGAAAATAGCAAAGACCCCGATGTGCTGTTAAGAAACGCAGATTTGGCCATGTATCAAGCGAAAGCGATGGGTAAAAATCAATGCCAGTTTTTTAGTGAAGATATTAATACCAAGCTGAATGAGCGAGTGACCATCGAGAGTTTGCTGCGAGGGGTAGAGCTGAGAGACGAACTAGAGTTGTTTTATCAGCCTATTGTTAGTGGTGAAACCAATGAGGTTGTACTGTGTGAAGCATTGTTACGCTGGCGAGATAGTAATGGTCAATACATTATGCCTGACGTATTTATTCCTATTGCCGAAGAAACGGGTTTAATTCATCCGCTGGGTGAATGGGTTATTAAAAAGGCCTGTGAGGATTTAGCCTATATTAGACAGCATGTTTATCCAAATATGAAATTTGCGATTAATATTTCCCCTAACCAACTGCAATCAGAAGAGTTTTTTCCTTTTGTGCAGGGGCAATTATTAGAACACGGCATTTTGCCAGAAATGATTGAGCTAGAAATCACAGAAAGTGTGATTATTAATGACTTGGGTGAAACAGCCAGTAATTTAAAAGCATTATGCCAAGCAGGGTTTAATTTATCGATAGACGATTTTGGTACAGGCTATTCCTCATTGGCATATTTGCAAAAATACCCATTTTCAACATTAAAAATCGATCGTAGCTTTATTAATAAAATTGAAAACAACAGCAATAATGCCAAATTAACCGAAACAATGATTCGTATGGCGCATAGTTTAGGTATGCAAGTGGTGGCAGAAGGGGTAGAAACAGCAGAACAGTTGAGCTTTTTACAGAAAAGGCAGTGTGAGTTGATACAAGGCTATTTGTTTAGCCGCCCCATACCATTACCGTTATTGTTAGAAAAACTTAAAGGTGAGTATAAAACGCAGTAATCCTTAACTGCGTTTTGGGTTACTCAAACAGTAGAGGGCATATATACCCTAAATGATTGGGTTAATTGGGCTGCATAATAGGCCAGCCCATGGTTTTGGCATATTCAGATAAACGTCGGCCGCCATCAACCGCAACAGGATGGCCCACGGCTTCTAGCATAGGAACATCTGAAATATCATCACCATAGGCAAAACACATTCTAGCATCGGCTTGTTGGTGATGTAGAAATGCGGTAATAGCATCCGCTTTTCCAGAACCAATCGTTTGCGGAGGCAAAATGTTACCAGTAAATAGTAACCCTTCGCGCTCTAGATTGATGGATAAAATATGCTCAACGCCCAAATCGTCGGCAATGGGTTGTAATAGCTCTCTAAATGAGCCAGAAACAAACACACACTCTGTGCCTTCAGATTGATGCTTTTGCAAAGTCTTGAGCACGTTTTTGTGGTAGAAGTGAGGATTGTTGTTCGTGTGGTTGTGAAACCATTGTTGGCAAGTGGCGTTGACAGAAGCGATAGGGAAATACTTAAAGTAGGAATAGTATATTTTATTAGCAATTTCCCAGCTGACATCATTGGCAATTAGTTGGTCAATCTCTTCAGTAAACTGATGTTGTAATTCAGTCATGGGAAATTGCTCAAAATATAACTTAATAAAACTGAACATGCTTTTGTTTGAGATGATAGTATCGTCTACATCGAAAAAAGCATATTTTGGTTTTGAGGTTAAGTGATTAAGCATTTTGTACCTCCTGATAATTGTAATTTGCATCATTTTCAGTGAGTGCATAATTGATGTAGTTGTCCAACGATTGGTTGGCAAAACGACTTTCCATGGTTGAAACACGGGTGCCCGGCATAATGGTTACATCCATAAAAACCGTGGCTGATACTTCATTACATTGGATAAGCTCTATTTGAGTTATGGTGTGTTGACGTTTTGCATTAGAAAAGTCAACTTTTTGGTTTGTTAATCGTATAGATGATGGGAGAGGGAATGAAAATTTGTTATATCCAACGTTTAGTTTGTTGAAAATGAAATAGTTTTTTTCAGTGCTATTTTCGATATAAAATTTTTCCATTGTTGCTAAGTAAGCTTGGCGTGCGGCTTCTACCAATAACATCCCTTGAATGTGTAGTCCTGTTTGGTGGTCTCGCATCATTTCACAGTTCTCATCAATCAACACATTCATGTTGAATATTGACTCGGATTGTCTTTTAGGTTCGGAAACTAAAATATTTTCCTTTTTTTGTTTGTGAGTTAGTTGAGTTGAGGCGCGTTTGGGTATGTTTCGCCATAAGCTGAAATCGAATGATGCGATATTTTTGGTGGTTGAAGACAAGCGGAGAATGTCTTCGATTTGTTTTTCACTAAATCCCTGTCCAGGAATTAAAAGAATTTTTTTTGAGTAGGGTATTGAAACGTTGTTTGATGATAATAAATTATATAGTTCAGAAATGGTAATAACATCTTTTCTTGTCGCAAAGTCATGAAATTTGTCCGATACGATGAGTAATGTTTTGTGTAGCATAATTTTATCCTCGAAGAGATTAAATGAATGATTAATGACGTCAATATGGATTAAAAAAATAATATTTTTTGGCGCCATTTAATATATTTGCAATAGTTATATCCTTTGCATAGAGAAATATTGATCCATTTTTCTTATGTTGAATAAGGCGACATTAGTCGGTAATGTTGGCCAAAATTCTGTACAATAGATCTAAAAATTAGGGGAAATAGATGGAAAACTTATATAAAAATATTTTATGCAGTTTATATTTAGTGACTGCTTTGTTCTCAGGGAATGTTTATTCTTCTGAGTTAAAGTTTGTAACTCTTGAGGTTGCACCTTGGGCTTATCGTGAAGAAGGTAGTGATAATTATCAGGGTATTTTTCCAGATTTAGTGAAAGAAATAGAAAAAAGAACGGGGCATAAAATAAAAATAACTTTGGCGCCTTATGTTCGAATAAATCGAGAGCTTGAAGCAGCTAGGCAAGATTGTACGATGCTAATTAGTGATGATGAGAGAGAAAAAATAACAATTAGAGGTGCGTTAATATTTAATCATCCTATGGGGGTTGTAGGAAGAAAGTCCTTAAGTATTAATTCTTATGAAGATTTGAGTGGTATAAAGATTTCATTATTGAGAGGGTCTGTAATATCTGGAAGGTTTGATGCGGATGAAAACTTAAAGAAAGATTATGATACGGACTATAAAATCAGCTTAGAAAAAATAAAACATGGACGTTTGGATGCTATTGCAGGTGCGATCCCAACAATTCAATATTTGGCAAATAAGAGTGGGTATGGAGATTTATTGGGGAAGCCTTTTGAACTTGCTCAAGAACCTATTTATTTACATTGCTCGAAAGGTTCTGAAAATGTAAAGTATATTGACGATATTAATGATGCAATCGAAGAGATAAAAAATGACTCTACGTTAGATTTTATTTTAAATAATAACGCATAATTTTCAATGTATTTGTTGTTTTTTTGGGGGTAATGTGACTGCTTTTTTTAGGCTTGGCGTGTGCGTTTTAGGTTTTTTCTTCCTTATATTTCCTGTTTCTTGCTTCTCGGAAAGTTTGAAATTTATCTCTTTAGAGGTTGCTCCTTGGTCTTATTCGTCTGAAAAAAATGAAAGGTATAAGGGTGTGTTTCCTGATGTTGTGAAAGAGATTGAACGACGTACAGGGCATCATATTGAAATAACGATGACATCGTTTAGTTTTGAAAGAATTGATCGTGAACTAAAGTTAGGTAGGCAGGACTGTGCAATTGTTATTGAAGATGAAGTGCGAAATGAATATGTGATTTTAGGTGAGACGCTGTTTGAACATTCTATGGGAGTTATTGCAAGAAGAGGTTTGATTTTGCATGAATATTCTGATCTTTATGGGTATGTCATATCTACAAATAAAAAAATTACAATTTCGGATAAGTTTGTAGCCGATAAAAAAATTAAGAAAGTGTTTGATGTCGATTATAGGATAGGTTTAAGAAAAATAAAACATGGTAGGATTGATGCTGTTGCAGGTGCTATACCAACTATTGAGTATTTGGCAAATCAAGAAGGTATGAGTGATCTGTTGGGAGATCCGTTAATTTTGAAAATGCAGCCCGTGAGTTTGCAGTGTTCAAAAAATTCTAAAAAAATAAGGTTTATGGATAGTATTAATCAAGCAATAAAAAGCATGAAAAAAGATGGAACGCTGAGTAAAATTATGGCGAGCAACTTTTAAAGATTTATTTTGGAGATTATGTGAAGAGTGGTTTAGGTTTTAAGGAAATGTTTTTTTCTGAATATCTTGGTAAACAAGGTATTGCAAAAACGTTATTGGTATGGATTGTGTTTGTTAGTTCTTTGATTACATTATCTTTAAGTGCTATCCAGCTATTTATTGATTATAAAGTTGAAGTAGGAACGATTAATACTCGTTTGGATGAAATTGAAAGTTCTTATAAAGGTGTTGTGGAAGCAAGTCTATGGAATGTTGATAAGGAGCAATTAGATATTCAGCTAGAAGGTATTGCTCGTTTACCTGATATTCAAGCGGTAATAGTAAAAGAGACCCAGAATTTTGATAACGCCATTTTTCTTGAAAAAGGCGAGAGCGTTGGTTCAAGTATATCGCGAATATATAATCTACAGTATAAAGACGGTGATGAGGCATTCTTTATAGGTACTTTATATGTAGAAGCATCTTTAAGTGAGGTTTATCAGCGTTTACTTAATAAAGCTGTCACTATTATGATTGTTCAGGGGATTAAAACATTTGTCGTTTCATTTTTTATATTATTTTTGTTTTATCGTTTGGTGACGCGGCATATTATTCATATGGAGCACTTTTTACGTAATGTTAATGTTAGGCATTCATTATCGCAGTTGTCGTTGTCTCGTGGTGATAGAAAATCAGACGACGAACTTGATCATTTAGTCAGTGCCTATAACTCCATGATTGTTGATTTACGGCAGGCGTATGAGGATATGCATGTTGTTAACAATAAATTAAAAGAAGATATTGCTGCGCGTAAGTCCGCTGAAGCGAAGGTCAAATCATTAAACGAAGAGCTTGAAAGTCGCGTAGAGTTACGCACTTCCGAATTAGAAGCGGCAAATAAAGAGTTGAATGCGTTTTGTTATTCCGTATCGCATGACTTGCGTGCGCCACTAAGACGTGTAAAAGGCTTTGGTTATAATTTAAAAATGGAGTACGGCAATAAGCTAGGTGTAAGAGGTGTGCATTACTTAGCACGAATGGAGTCATGTACCGACGAAATGAATGCCATGATTGATAGCTTTTTAACATTGGCCAAATCAACGAATACCGAATTATTAATTGAAGAGATATCGTTATCTGACATTGTTCATCGAAATTTAGGTAATCTAAAGGAAAAAGACCCTGCTCGAAATGTCTCTATTCGAGTTCAGCCTAATGTGAAAGCTATGTGTGATGCACGCTTAATTGGTTTATTGCTCACTAATCTTCTCGATAATGCCTGGAAGTACACCGCAAAAAAAGATGGCGCTGAAATTATATTTTCTCAGAAAAAATTAAATGGTGAGAGAATTTACGTGGTAGAAGATAATGGTGCAGGATTCGATATGGAATACGCCAATAATTTATTTACTCCATTTACTCGTTTACATAAAGTGAGTGATTTTCGAGGCATAGGTATAGGCCTTGCAACAGTAAAACGTGTTGCAGCTAGGCACGGTGGTAGAGTATGGGCAGAATCATCGGTAGGTAAGGGCGCTAAATTCTTTTTTACTTTAAAAGCCAAAAATCACGCTTAAACCATTATTGAAAAACAGGGCTTGATTATCCGATTAGCCCTGTCTTCTTCTCATGACTAATGCTGCGCTGTGCGATTGTTTGTCTAATTAAAATAATTTCAGGTCAGTGTTAGGTAAATATTAGGCAAATACCAAATAGGCCTTAGAAAAGCTAAAAAGTGATAGCAAGGGCGCTATCAGAGGCTGTTATCGCTTTGGTACCAGTGGCCGGACTCGAACCGGCACGCTTTTAAGGGCGCGGGATTTTGAATCCCGTGTGTCTACCAATTTCACCACACTGGCAAAGCGAGGCGCGATTATAACAGCGGCTTGGCATCCGTCAACTGACTTTCTAGCAATTATGGAATTTTGCCTGATTTTCCTATACTCTTGCGCCCCTTATTGATTCCTATTTGACCACTTTTTAATTATGCGCCGCCAAGATTTTTATTACGACCTCCCCGATGACTTAATTGCGTTTGCTCCAACAGAAGAACGATCAGGTAGTCGTTTATTGTGTCTAGAGGGCAATACAGGGCGTATTCAGCATTGTCAGTTCACCCAGTTGCTTGATAGTTTAACAGCGGGTGATGTGATGGTATTTAATGATACTAAAGTCATTCCAGCTCGAATATTTGGGCACAAAGCAAGTGGCGGCAAAGTCGAGATATTGGTAGAACGTGTCGTAGATGAACATAGTATTTTAGCGCATATTCGAGCCAGTAAATCCCCAAAAGCGAATGCCGTTATTACTTTAGAAGGCGGGACTGAGGTCACAGTCATTGGGCGAGCAGGCGCAGATGACGCTCTCTTTTTGATTGATTTTGGTAAGCATAATGTATTTTTAGTGCTGGATGCTATTGGTCATATGCCATTGCCGCCTTATATTGCACGTGAAGATGAGCCTGAGGATCACGAACGTTATCAAACGGTATATGGGAGAGAGCCGGGTGCTGTTGCAGCCCCTACGGCAGGCTTGCATTTTGATGAGGCCATGCTGGCGGCAATAGAAAAAAAGGGCGTTACTATTGCGTACGTGACCTTGCATGTCGGCGCAGGCACCTTTCAGCCAGTACGTGTTGATAATATTGCCGACCATGTGATGCACAGTGAGGTTATTACTGTGTCGCAAATGGTGTGCGACACCATTAATCAAGCAAAACGAGAAGGTCGACGTATTATTGCTGTTGGCACCACCAGTGTACGCTGCTTAGAGTCGGCTGCGCAGCAGGGTGATGAGCTGCTTCCTTTCCAAGGGGAGACAGATATTTTTATCACCCCAGGTTACACCTTTAAAATGGTCGATGCATTGATTACTAATTTCCATTTATCCGAGTCTACTTTGTTAATGTTGGTATCCGCGTTTGCGGGCTACGAGCATACAATGTTGGCTTATCGACAAGCGGTGGCTGAGAAGTATCGCTTTTTTAGTTATGGCGATGCCATGTTTATTACACGTAAAGAATAATTTGAGAGCCTAATGACCACACCTTCTAACACTCGTGAATGTTTTATGCAGTTTGCTGTCGATACTACCGACGGTTTAGCGCGCAGAGGGCGTTTAAAATTTCCCCGTGGTGATGTAGAGACACCCGCATTTATGCCTGTGGGTACATACGGCACGGTAAAAGGTATGCTGCCTAGAGACATCGAAGCTATTGGAGCAGAAATTGTTTTAGGAAATACGTTTCACTTAATGCTACGCCCAGGCACCGAGGTGATTAAAGCGCAGAAAAAAAGCGATGGCAGCGATGGCGAAGGCACCTTGCATGATTTTATGCAATGGCAAAAACCTATTCTGACGGACTCTGGTGGTTTTCAGGTATTTAGCTTAGGCAAAATGCGTAAAATCACAGAAGAGGGGGTCACTTTTAACTCGCCAATAGATGGCAGTAAAATATTTCTTGATCCCGAAAAATCAATACAAGTACAGCGTGAGCTAGGCTCTGATGTGGTTATGATTTTTGATGAATGTACTCCGTATCCCGCGACAGAAAAAGAAGCGCGAGAATCGATGAAATTATCATTGCGTTGGGCAAAGCGTAGCTTAAATGCTCACGGAGATAACCCTTCAGCGCTCTTTGGGATTATTCAAGGCGGTATGTATGAAAATTTACGCCAAGAGTCATTAGATGGTTTAGAAGCCATGGGTTTTGACGGTTATGCGATAGGTGGTTTATCCGTTGGTGAACCCAAAGAAGATATGGTGCGTGTATTAACGCATTTAGCGCACCAAATGCCAGCCGAAAAGCCGCGTTACTTAATGGGTGTGGGTAAGCCAGAAGATATCGTTGAAGCGGTGCGTCGTGGTGTAGATATGTTCGATTGTGTCATGCCAACACGTAATGCGCGTAATGGCCATTTATTCACCTTTTCTGGTGTGGTTAAAATTCGTAATGCAAAGCATCGTTATTCAACAGAACCATTAGATAGCACATGTGATTGTTATACCTGTACACATTTTACACGCAGTTATTTACATCACCTTGATAAGTGCGGTGAAATTTTGGGTGCACAGCTAAATACAATACATAACTTACGTCATTATCAGAAACTAATGGCGGGTTTGCGTGATGCCATTGCAAACCAGCGTTTGGATGAGTTTGTAAGTGACTTTTATCAAGGCATAGGCAAGGAAATGCCGCCGATGAACGCTGAAATGAATACTGAGTAGTCGCGATTGTTGTGTATGCATTGTTAATGGTGAATAAAGAATAATAAGAGTTTATATGGGTGTGGCAGTTGAATTGTCATGTTTATGTCCCAATAAATCGGTATAATCGCCAGCTTTTAATCTAAGTGATTGTTTTGCGCACGGTGGGTATGAAGAATCGTTTCAACCCTAAAGGCTAATGATAAAAAATGGTACTTATTCAATAGTGCCAATGAATTAGCAAAGTAAAAATAGTAATGAGAGAGTTATGAATCGTTATCCTTTATGGAAAAACCTACTGTTAATCGGTGTTATTACTTTAGCCGGTATTTTTTCTGCTGCAAACTTATATGCGCCTGATCCCGCAGTGCAAATTTCGGGTGCTTCTAGTTCTTTAACTATGAATCAGCAAGTGCTGAATACGGTAACAAAAGCCTTAGATGCGGGTAACGTTGAGCATTTCGGTGAAACCTTAACAGACAAAAGCGCTCTGATTCGTTTGCGTGATAAAGATCAGCAGCTCACCGCAAAAGATCTTATTAAAAAAGCGCTAGGGGATGACTACGTCGTTGCTCTGAATATGGCACCAACAACGCCTGAATGGTTAGATAATTTGGGTGCTTCACCGATGAAGCTCGGTTTAGACCTGTCGGGTGGTGTACATTTCTTGATGGAAGTTGATACTAATACAGTAATAAAAAATCGCTTAGAATCTATTCCCGTACAGTTAAAGCGTCAATTACGTAAAGAAAAAATTCGTTATCAATCGGTTGAAGCGAATAGTGACAACCAATTAGTTGGTCGTTTTACTACGGAAGAAGCGCGCGATAAGGCTATGCCCATTTTTCGTTCTGAACTAGCCGATCCTAGTGCATTAACAGCGCCATTTATTGTTGAGCGTAGCGAAAGGGATGGGGTGTTTTATGTACGTGCACAAATGACTGAAGCGGCGATTAAAGATATTGAAGATTATGCGGTAGGCCAAAACTTAACTACGTTGCGCAATCGTGTGAATGAGCTGGGTGTATCTGAGCCTATTGTGCAGCGCCAAGGGCGTACAAGAATTGTGGTTGAGCTGCCCGGTGTACAAGATACTGCGGAAGCAAAACGTATTATAGGTAAAACGGCAAACCTAGAGTTTCGACTAGAAGCCGCACCTGATGCATCATTAGCGACCAAAGAATTATTTGATTTTCGTAATGAAGACGAACAGCAAGCCACAGGCGGTGCATTTTTAGAGCGTAGAGCCGTTATTACGGGATCAAATGTATCGGGTGCGCAAGCCAGTTTTGATTCTCAAACCAGTCAACCGCAGGTTAATATTGCGTTAGATAGCGATGGTGGAGCAAAAATGCATCGTGGCACACGTAAAAATGTGGGTCGTCGTTTAGGTGTATTGTTTATTGAATATAAAACACGCACGCAAGATGCGAACGGTAATTTGTTAGAAAAGCCAATCCAAATTATTGAAAAGAAAATTATCAGCTTGGCAACAATTCAAACTGCATTGAATGCAGAGTTTCGTATTACGGGTTTAGGTTCACCTGCCGAAGCATCGGAACTTTCATTATTATTACGTTCGGGTGCTTTAGCCGCTCCAATGACCTTTGTGCAAGAAAGCACTATTGGGCCTTCTTTGGGTGAAGAAAATATTAAACTTGGCGTATTATCGGTGCAGCTAGGTTTGGCTCTGGTCTTATTATTTATGCTGTTTTATTACCGTGTATTTGGTTTTGCAGCCAATATCGCGTTGCTGGTTAACTTAGTATTATTAACGGCAGTGATGTCATTATTTGGTGCCACATTAACTCTGCCTGGTATTGCAGGTATCGTATTAACTGTTGGTATGGCTGTTGATGCGAATGTGTTGATCTTTTCACGGATTAAAGAAGAATTAAAGAACGGGCTATCGCCTCAGGCTTCCATTAGTGCAGGTTTTGATCGAGCGTTTACGACCATTCTTGATGCGAATATTACGACCTTAATTGTTGCTGTTATTTTATACGGTGTGGGTACAGGCCCTGTAAAAGGCTTTGCTGTTACCTTAGCTATTGGTATTTTAACCTCTATGTTTACAGCAATTATTGGAACGCGTGCGGTGGTCAACCTTATTTATGGTGGCCGTCCAGTGAAAAAATTATCCATCTAGTTTTAGTCATACAAGCTAGATATAAAATTTATATTTATTATTCATAAGAAGACGGTGCAATGTCTAAAACTGAAAATGTAGTAGAAAAAAGTATTAACTTCATGGGGCAACGTTTTGTTGCTATCGCGTTATCCGCAGTATTGTTAATCGGATCAATAGGTTCTCTTGCGGTAAATGGTTTGCAGTTTGGCTTGGATTTTACGGGTGGTCTACAAGTAGAAGCTGAGTTTACCCAGCGTGCTGATTTAGAGAGTATTCGTAAAAACCTAGGTGATAGCGGCTTTGAAGATGCCACAATTGTGTATTTTGGTGCAGAAACCGAAGTTATGGTGCGTATGCAGCAAGATTTAACTTCGGGTGTAGAGCAAGACGTGTTGGCCGCGTTAAAATCTACAACCGATGGTGATGTCATCATTAAGCGTATTGAATTTGTTGGCCCTCAGGTGGGTGATGAATTACGTGATCAAGGCGGCATTGGTATGTTGTTCGCCTTGGCTGTGGTGATGGTGTACGTAGCCTTACGTTTTCAGTTTAAATTCTCTGTGGCATCGGTAGCGGCCTTGGGGCACGATGTACTTATCGTATTGGGGTTTTTCTCGATATTTAAGTTAGATTTTGATTTAACCGTATTGGCGGCAGTATTGGCTGTTATTGGTTATTCATTGAACGATACGATTGTTGTTTTTGACCGTATACGAGAAAATTTCCGCAAGATTCGTAAGGTAGATGCGATCGAGGTGGTTAATATTTCTCTTACCCAAACACTGGGTCGTACATTGGTAACCTCGTTAACCACCTTGCTGGTATTGTTGGCTTTGTTTTTTGTGGGCGGTGAATTAATTCACGCGTTTTCAATAGCATTAATGATTGGTGTTTTTGTGGGTACGTATTCATCGGTATATGTGGCTGCAAACATTTTGCTATTAATGAAGGTGACCAAAGAAGATTTAATGGAGCCTGTCAAAGAAGGCCTCGAAGAAGACGAAATGCCGTAATCTCGTTTTATGTTTGGCCGCGCTGTTTATTTACTCGGTGCGGTTTATTGCTATCCCTCCAAAAATTAGGCATCATTTCCTTCATTTATTCACGCAATGAGCATGGAAAGTATGAGTTTATGGCTGCCTGAAGACGACATTCTTTCTCAGCATCCCGAAGAGCTAAAGCAAGCACTGGATCGTTATCGCCGTGTGCTAGATGGTAGCGGTTATGCTTTTTGGGAGTGGGGTTTACACGACAATAGTTATAGTTGCGGTGGTAGCTTTTGGGCAAAACTCGGCTATTTAACGATCGAAGAAGCCGTAACCTGCGTTGAAAACGTGCAAGAATATGTTCACCCCGATGACTTCTCAATGGTCTACGAGGTGGTGTTGAGTCACTTGCGACACAATACACCCATTGATATGGTGTACCGTATAAAAGCAAAAGACGGCACCTATTGGTGGACGCAAGCCTGCGCAAGCTCTACACGCAATGAAGAAGGGCGTGTCACTTTCATTTCTGGGGTCAACTTTGACCTTTCTCACCTTAAAGATACCGAAAAAGCATTACGTTTATCTGAAGCGCGTCATGAAAGAATTCTTGCGGCATCTAATGATGGTATTTGGGAGTGGTCTATTGAAGGTAGTAATAATGATGGCCGTTTTCATACGTCACACAGTTGCTGGCGGCACTTAGGCTATACCGAAGAAGAGGTTGATTCTTTACCTGAAGATGAGCGTTTGGCTATTTGGCGTTCGCATATTCACCCCGATGATTTAGAAAAAATGCAGCGAGCATTAAAGCGGCACTTTATCCTCAAAAAACCGTTTGATATGGAATATCGAATGTTTGGCCATGAGGGTGAGATGTTTTGGATGCGCTCAAGAGGGCAGGCTGTATTTAATGGACAGGGGCGGGCTATTTTGATGTCGGGTATTAATGTTGATATGACCAAGGTGAAAGAGGCAGAAGAGCGTGTACGTAAAGCGAAAGAAGATGCCGAAAAAGCCAATAATGCCAAATCCCATTTTTTATCGAGTATGAGTCATGAGTTGAGAACCCCCTTAAACGCCATTATGGGTTTTTCTCAATTATCGATGCATGGTGATGATGTATCGTCGCAACAAAAAGAATATGCGCAGCAAGTATATAACGCAGGCGAACATTTATTAGATTTGATTAATGATGTATTGGATTTGGCACAAATAGAAGCGGGAAAAGTCTCGCTTTTTATGGAGCCAGTGTCGCCTTATCGTGTTATTCAAGAGTGTATAAATTTATTAGTGTCACTAGCGGATCAGCGTTCAATACGTTTAGTTTTTCATGGCGAGGCTTATCAAAATGATTACGTGTTGGCTGATAGTAAGCGTTTAAAACAGTGTGTATTAAATTTAATGAGTAATGCTGTTAAATATAATATAGACAATGGCGAGGTCAATGTTGTTTTAACAAAAGAGAATGATTGCTTGGTGATATCGGTAGGGGATACAGGTCATGGTATTCCGCAAAATAAACGCAGAGAATTATTCCAGCCATTTAACCGCTTGGGGGCAGAGCATAGTAGTGTGGACGGTAGTGGTATTGGTTTGGTGATTACCAAAGAGTTGATAGAAAAAATGCAGGGTAACATTCGCTATTGTGATATATCCGCGAAAGGTGCATGTTTTAAGGTCTGCTTACCTGAAGTGTCGCCTGATAATACCACCGTGCCTTTGCTGAATGATTTATCAATACCGTCTGAAAAAGTAGTACTCGATGACTTTCAATCAACAAAAAACATACTGTATATAGAGGATAATACCTCAAATATTCACTTGATGACTCAGCTCCTAGCGCCTTATTCTCAACTGTCTTTGTGTTGCTATAGTGATCCATTATTGGGCTTATATTATGCGCGAACACAATTGCCCGATATGATTATTTTAGATATTAATTTACCTGAGATTAGTGGCTTAGAATTAGTGGCTTTATTAAAGCAAGATACAGCAACACAGCATCTTCCAGTGATTGCATTGTCTGCAAATGCCATGGCCTATGACGTTGAAACGGGAGTGCGTGCGGGCTTTGATGAGTATTTGACTAAACCGATTGATATGCAGCGTTTAGTGCGAGTTTTAAACCAGCAATTGATGGGTGTGGCAGTGTAATATCGTTGTGTATGGGGAGTAAAACACCAGTGCTTGCAATGAATTGCATGCATCAGGTGTTTTGTATGGCGTGTTTAGTAATCAGTTTTTATTGTTCTATTTTACCCATATTTTTACCCACAATTTGTACAAGGGGCTTGAATACTTTGGGTGATCCACAAACAATATTGCCGCTTTCTAGCATAGAGTTGCCACCGCGAAAATCACTAACAAATCCACCTGCTTCTTGAATTAACAAAATCCCTGCAGCAATGTCCCATGGTTTTAAATTCATTTCCCAAAAGCCATCATAGCGGCCAGCGGCTACATACGCTAAATCAAGAGAGGCTGCGCCCATGCGGCGAATACCTGACGTTTGACCTGCGATTTCTTTGAGTGTTGCTAGGTAGGGGTCAATATTGTCAAAAGCGTACCCGTTAAACGGGATGCCAGTAGAAATGAGCGCACCTTCTAGTGAAGGGCGTTGAGTGACACGAATGCGTCGCTCATTCAGTGTTGCACCCTTACCGCGGCTCGCTGTAAATTCTTCTTGTTTGCTAGGGTCTAAAATAACGGCGTGTT
This sequence comes from Candidatus Endobugula sp., assembly GCA_965225895.1. Lineage (GTDB taxonomy): Bacteria > Pseudomonadota > Gammaproteobacteria > Pseudomonadales > Cellvibrionaceae > Endobugula. The sequence goes on along the minus strand of CBDDBR010000011.1, from coordinate 1,181,115 downwards.
GCAGTTTGCCTTTGTAGGCATAAGCAATAGAGATGGCAAAGTGAGGAATACCGTTAATAAAGTTAGTGGTGCCATCAATAGGATCAATAATCCATTCGCTATCGGTGTCTTCGCCCTCTATGAGCCCGCCTTCTTCTCCGCGAAAGCTGTGGGTAGGGTATGCTTTACGCAGGTGGTAGATAATTTCTTTTTCTACCGCGCGGTCAACTTCAGTTACATAATCGTTGCGACCTTTCAGTTCGACCATTTGTGGGCCGTGATGTTGGGTGGCTTTTTCTAGTACTAATGCAGCTTTTCGGGCGGCATTAAGAGCAACGGTAATCATAGGTTCCATAGGGAAATCTCGTTTGCGAATGGGGTATTGTGAAAAAGCATCACCGACGTGAAGTGCAGTGATTTTTAGAAGGTCGCGATTATAGCGGAAGTATTCGCTATTTTGTAGCGTGTTTTGCGAATAATCGGCGCCTACAATAGAAATTATAGGGTTGTCTCTGGTAGAATGCGCGGCCTTACGACTTCGCCCTTAGGCTTTTTTCATGACTGACGATCAATCTGTTTTATCACAAGCTTCGCAGCAAGCGTTGCAATCTATTCGCATTGTTTTGGTGAATACTTCACATCCAGGAAATATTGGTGGTGTTGCAAGAGCCATGAAAAATATGGGGTTGTCGCAATTGTATCTTGTTTCGCCAAAAGATTACCCGTCGGAAAGGGCGGAATGGCGTGCATCGAATGCGGTTGATGTGCTGCAGTCAGCAACGGTTGTTGATACGTTAGATGATGCCATCGCGGGCTGTGGTTTAGTGATTGGTACAAGTGCGCGAGAGCGACGTATACCGTGGCCATTAGTTACGCCAAGAGAGTGTGCTGACCGTAGTTATCACGAGTCTTCTGCTCACCCAGTAGCCATTGTTTTTGGTCGCGAAGATCGAGGCCTGACGAATGAAGAGCTGCATAAATGCAATTATCATGTGCATATTCCCTCGAATCCCGAATATAGCTCTTTAAATTTGGCTGCTGCCGTTCAGGTGATCACTTATGAGTTACGTATGACTTGTTTAAATGCTCAGCAGGGTAAGTCTATCCATTTTGATGATTGGGATATGCCGCCAGCCAAGAGCGAAGCGCTAGAGCACTATTATGTACATTTGCAGGCCACGTTAGAAAAGATTGGATTTTTAGAGCCTGATAACCCGCGCCAAACAATGACGCGACTGCGTCGCTTATATAGTCGTGTGCGTTTAGATGAAATGGAATTAAATATCTTGCGTGGCGTCCTAACAGCGATGCAAAACTTTGTATTTCATACCAATAAAAAACTGGTAGAAATAGAGGAGCGTATAAAGGCTAAAGATAAGTAATGACCAAGTAAAATAGTATGGTATTTACTTGACTAAAATGGTTGGTTATTAGATAATTGGGCTATCTTACAGGCTCCCGTAATGAGCGGGAAAAATAGAGTTGTTATCTTATGCGTCTCACAACAAAAGGTCGTTATGCGGTTACTGCTATGCTGGATCTGGCTATTCATAGCCACAATGGTGCAGTGAGTTTAGCTGAAATTTCTAAGCGACAAGAAATATCATTATCTTATTTGGAGCAGCTGTTTTCTAAGCTTCGAAAAGCTGCATTGGTGATGAGTGTACGTGGCCCAGGTGGTGGTTATAAGCTAGGGCGTGATTTAGACGATATTTATGTTGCTCAAATTGTAGATGCGGTAAATGAATCCATTGATGCCACTAGTTGTGCAGGCAAGGGTAACTGTCATCAAGGTGAAGTCTGTTTAACACATCATTTATGGTCAGACCTTAGCGATCAAATACATCATTTTTTAAGTGGCATTAGTTTGGCAAAATTGGTTGCCCGACGTGATGTTAAATCAATATCTCAGCGCCAAGAAACACCGAGCTTTGATAATGAAACTGCAATAGCGCGTGATGAATTAGATATGATTCAGTCATCACAATTAGTATAAAACCCCATATTCCCCACTGAGATAACAATAGATAATTATGAAATTACCGATTTATTTTGATTACTCTGCTACTACTCCTGTTGATCCACGCGTTGCACAAGCAATGATGGATTGCTTAACAATGGATGGTAATTTTGGTAATCCTGCTTCGCGTTCTCATTACTTTGGTTGGAAAGCGGAAGAAGCCGTTGAAACCGCTAGGCAGCATGTGGCTGACCTTGTTCACGCTGATCCTCGTGAAATTGTATGGACAAGTGGTGCAACCGAATCAAACAATCTTGCGATTAAAGGCATTGCGCAATTTAATCACAAGCGCGGTAAGCATATTATTACATCAAAAATCGAGCATAAAGCGGTACTAGATGCTTGTCGTCAACTTGAGCGTGAAGGCTTTGAAGTGACATACCTTGATCCTGATAATCAAGGCATTATTACTGCGCAGCAGGTAGCTGATGCGATTCGTGAAGACACGACGCTTGTATCATTAATGCATGTGAATAACGAAATTGGTGTGATTAATGATATTGGTGCAATCGGTGAAGTGTGTCGCGAGCGTAAAGTATTTTTTCATGTGGATGCAGCGCAAAGTACGAATAAATTGCCAATAGATGTCGATGCAATGAAGATTGACTTAATGTCATTCTCTGCTCATAAATCCTATGGCCCTAAAGGGGTGGGTGCCTTATATGTACGCCGTAAGCCACGCGTACGTATTGAAGCGCAAATTCATGGCGGTGGTCATGAGCGCGGTATGCGTTCTGGTACATTAGCCACGCATCAAATTGTTGGTATGGGCGAAGCATTTCGTTTGGCTAAATTAGAGCTTGACCAAGATTATCAACATGCATTAGCAATGCGTAATCGCTTGTTAGATGGTGTAAAGGATATGGAAGAGGTACACGTGAATGGTTCTTTGGAGCAGCGTGTACCGCATAATTTAAATATTAGTTTTGCTTTTGTTGAAGGTGAATCTTTAATTATGTCACTAAAAGATTTAGCGGTATCGTCGGGTTCGGCATGTACTTCAGCGAGTTTAGAGCCTTCATATGTATTGCGCGCATTAGGGTTAAATGACGAGCTAGCACATAGCTCACTTCGTTTCAGCTTTGGTCGTTTTACTACAGAAGAAGAAATAGATTATGCCGTAGCGCAAGTACATGAAGCGGTGAATAAATTACGCGAGCTATCTCCTTTATGGGACATGTACCAAGACGGTATTGATTTAAACACCATTGAGTGGGCAGCACATTAATTATAATTTGATCGTGTGTGTATCTCACGATAAGTAGCACTTTAAGAGGCAAGAATCATGGCATATAGCGATAAAGTAATTGATCATTATGAAAACCCACGTAACGTTGGCAAAATGGATGATAAAGCTGACAATGTAGGCACAGGAATGGTTGGCGCACCAGCATGTGGTGACGTGATGCGTTTGCAAATTCAAGTCAGTGATGACGGTGTGATTGAAGATGCAAAATTTAAAACTTATGGTTGTGGTTCAGCGATTGCTTCTAGTTCACTGTTAACCGAGTGGGTGAAAGGTAAAACATTGGATGAAGCAAGCCAAATTAAAAACACAGAACTGGCTGAAGAGTTAGCATTGCCGCCAGTGAAAATTCATTGCTCAGTATTAGCTGAAGATGCCATTAAAGCGGCAGTGAATGATATTCGTCAAAAGCGCAATGACTAATTGTGTGATTGACAAGTAATACAGGTAAAAAGCATGGCAATATCAATGACAGATGTGGCAAAAGGCCACATTGCAAAACAAATTGAAAGCAGGGACGGTAAAACATTAGGCATTCGTGTGGGTGTTAAAACTGCAGGCTGTTCGGGTTTGTCTTATGTCTTAGAGTTTGTCGATCAATTAGAAGCATCCGATCATGTGTTTGATCAGGGTAGCTTTAGTTTGATTGTTGATCCTAAAAGTTTTATTTATCTTGATGGTACAGAATTAGATTTTGTGAAAGAAGGTTTAAACGAAGGTTTTGAGTTTAAAAACCCAAACGTTAAAAATGCTTGCGGATGTGGAGAAAGTTTTCACGTATAACGTCAAAGCTAATATGTAACACGACTATCCGGTGCTTTTGCACCGGTTTTTATTTTTAAATAACAGTGACTATTTGTGATTGATAATTACGATATCGTATGCGTTGTAATGATATAAGCGGCATAGTAGTTATTAATGATAGAGAGAATATGAATGGATATTACGCAAAACTACTTTGAATTGTTGCGCCTTCCCCAGGAATATTTTTTTGATAAAAATATACTGTCACAGCACTATCGAGAATTACAAAAACAATTTCACCCCGATAAATATGCAAATCAATCAGCTGCTGATCAACGTTTAGCCGTTCAATTTGCGGCGTATATCAATACGGCTTATCAAACGTTAATATCTTCAGTGCGTCGTGCAGAATACATGTTGGTTTTACAGGGTGAAGAAATTGATCACCAATCGACAACGGTGAGTGACGGTCAGTTTCTTATGCTGCAAATGGAATGGCGTGAGTCATTAGCTGATATTGGTTCTTTGAGTGATTTGGTGGCTGCAGAGCAGCAGTTAGATGAGTTATTAACAATGGTCAGTGCAGAAGCGGCTCTGTTTGAGAGTGCATTTGATCAATATTATCGCGAGAATAATTTAAGTGCAGCAAAACAAATAGTAGCTAAATTATATTTTGTTGAAAAAATGCTGCAAGAAATAGAACGTTTAGACGCGTCATTGTTTGATTAACGAGTAAATTTTTTATATGGCACTATTACAAATATCTGAACCAGGCCAATCACCAGAACCTCATGCAAATGAAAAAAAACGTGCGTTAGGTATTGATTTAGGTACCACTAACTCTTTGGTCGCTACTGTTCATGATGAAAGCATACAAACGCTGCTTGATGCTACAGGGGAGATGTTACTGCCTTCTGTTGTGCAATACGGTGCTGATAGTACTGTGGTGGGGCAGACCGCAAAACAGCAGTCAGTGAATGATCCTTTAAATACGATTATGTCAGTCAAGCGTTTTATGGGGCGTAGCCTAGACGATGTTGTGCGCGATAGAAATGACGCAGCAGGTTTTGCCTATGAGTTTCATTCTCGTGGTGACGGTGTTGTTTCAATTAATACAGCGCAAGGCCCTAAAACACCTGTAGAGGTGTCAGCCGATATATTGTCAGTGTTGGCCGAACGAGGTCGACAGGCTTTGGGTGGAGAGTTAGACGGTGTTGTCATTACCGTGCCAGCTTATTTTGATGATGCGCAACGTCAAGCAACAAAAGATGCTTCTCGTTTAGCTGGCTTAAATGTATTACGTTTATTGAATGAGCCTACGGCTGCAGCAGTTGCTTATGGTTTAGATCAGCAAGATGCTGGTGTTATTGCTGTTTATGATTTAGGTGGTGGTACCTTTGATATATCACTATTGCACCTTTCTAAAGGTGTGTTTGAGGTGCTGGCAACTGGTGGTGATTCTGCCCTTGGTGGCGATGATTTTGACCGTGTCATTATGCAGTATCTTTGTGAGCAATTATCGCTTACGGCTTTAACGCCCTCTCAAGAGAGGCAGCTACTTAATTTAGCCTGTGAATTAAAAGAGGCATTAAGTGAAAGTGATTCTCATTGTGTTAGCTATGAAGAAAAAGATATTGTGCTTACACGAGAAACATTGCATGAATTAATAGATCCTTTGATTCAAGTCACTATACGTACTTGTAAGCGTGTATTAAGAGATGCGGGTGTAGAAAAAACGGCCGTGGATCATATTGTTATGGTGGGTGGCTCTACGCGTAGTTTGCGCGTGCGTGAAAAAGTAGGCGAATTTTTTCAACAAGAACCACTGGTGAATATCGACCCTGATAAAGTCGTTGCTATGGGTGCGGCGATTCAAGCTAATATTTTAGTGGGTAATAAACCCGATAGCGATATGCTTTTGCTTGATGTTTTACCTTTATCGTTAGGTTTAGAAACGATGGGTGGCTTAGTAGAAAAAGTCATTAATCGTAATACGACAATTCCTGTGGTTAAAGCGCAAGAGTTCACAACGTTTAAAGACGGGCAAACGGCTATGTCGATTCATGTTGTGCAAGGTGAGCGTGAATTGGTTGCTGACTGCCGTTCTTTGGCGCGATTTGAACTGCGAAATATTCCTCCAATGGTGGCGGGTGCGGCACACATTCGAGTCACTTTTCAAGTGGATGCAGATGGCTTATTAAGTGTTTCTGCTATGGAAAAATCAACAGGTGTTGAAGCATCGATTGTTGTAAAACCTTCTTATGGTTTAGATGATGAAAGCATTACTCAAATGATTACTTCTTCTTTTGAGCATGCGCAAAGTGATATTTTGCTACGTGCTTTAAGAGAGCAGCAAGTGGAGGCGGATCGAGTGATTGAATCGTTGCAATCCGCTTTAGATGATAACGGTAAAGAGTTGCTCAGTGCTAATGAATTTGAGGTGTTGAGCGAGATGATTCAATCACTAGCGGTGATTAAGGAACAAGATAATGCCGATGCGATTAAACAGTTGATCGATGACATTGGTGTAGCCTCAGAAGTTTTTGCTTCACGTCGAATGGATATGAGTATAAAGAAAGCGTTGGCAGGTAAAACATTAGATAATGCAATAGAGTAATTGTATATACAGCATATCTATTTAATTAAAGTAGCATTAAGAGAAGAGTAGCATGACAAAAATTGTTTTTTTACCTCATGAAGAAATGTGCCCAGAAGGTGCTGTTATAGAAGCCAAAAAGGGCGAAAGTATATGTCGTGCAGCATTGCGTAATGGGATCGATATTGAGCATGCGTGTGAAATGAGTTGTGCATGTACGACATGCCATGTACTTATCCGTGAAGGTTATGACTCTATTAATGAAGCAGATGAGTTAGAAGATGATTATCTAGATAAAGCGTGGGGTTTAGAGCCTGATTCGCGCTTAAGTTGCCAAGCATTGGTTGGTGATGAGGATTTGGTTGTTGAAATTCCTAAATATACCATCAATATGGTATCTGAAAATCACTAAGAGTCAGTGTTCTTACTCATGAATTAAAAGGTAAAGAGTCGTTTGGCTCTTTACCTTTTTTATTTTTCAGCCTGAGAAATAATTGGTTTCTAGGCCTTTAATATCCATTTCAATCGATAATATACAGCCAGCCATGGTTTGTCTTTTTGAAATATAAGGGTCGTATTCTGTACCATTAGTGGCAATGTACAGAGTGCTTAGCCCTTCGCCGCCAAAAGTGCAGTGCATAACATTGAGTGCACTAATATTGATTTTCTTGATCCTTTCGCCTGCTTTATTAAAACAACTAATACAGCCTCCGCCAATATGGCACACCCATAAATTATCTTCACTATCTACGCATAAGCCATGAGGTTGTCCTTCAGATTTAGAGATGCGACAAAATACACTGGTTGAAATAGGGCGGCCTTGCTCGTCTAGCTGTGTGGCGTAGATATAACGTCCAGTTTTAGTACTTTGATATAACGTTTTACCATCGGTCGAAAAAGCAGGTTCTGCGGCAGATTCAATGCCTTCATGGCTAAAGCGATTAAGCCCTAAGTTGGGCGATAGTTGGTATACATGACTTTGTTGTTGGTTGTTGTTAGAAATGCTTGTATTTGTCCAGTAATTCCCTTTGCGATCGGCTATGCCGCCTGTTGATTTGTATTCGGGTGAGAAGGGTTCGGGTTTTGATATATAGGTTACTTTACGACTTTCCATGTCAAAAAAACCAATGCCATCTTCGAGAGTGGCAATAAATCCATTTTTGATGCTAGGCGATAAACTTAAAATAGGTTTGTCTAATTCGCAATGTGTAATGTCGCCAGTGGGTTCGTGATATTGATATAACTGTCGTTGGTTTTGTTCAATCCAAAAAAGTGAAGATTGTTTTTCAATCCACACGGGTTGGCCGTTACAGCCGTTTTCTATATAAACAACGGTATTAATGGTACTCATACGTTACTCTTAGTGCTTTTATTATATGTGCAAAAGATGATTTTGGTGCCACACAGTATATTGGAAACGTTTACATTCGGTCAAATAGATATTCCTGTCAAGTAGATTGTTTATTTAGGTGGGATTGTGGTCGATGAACGAACAATTAGTTGGTGAAAGAAGAGGTTTTTGTTGCTATTTTCGTCAATATCCACAGAAAAAGTGTTGTCTATGATGGAACATAGGGTTTTTATTGCGCACTGGGCAATATCACTTAATGGGTATTCAATGGTTGTGAGAGGCGGGTTTGTTTTTGTGGAATAACGAATGTTGTTAAAGCCGATTACTGATATTTTATTGGGTACATTAACGTTCTCTTGCTTGAGTTTTGCGAGCACATCAATAGCAATATCGTCGTTGGTGCAAAATATGGCTGTTACAGTCGGGTGTTGAGTGAGAATATCATTAACTGCATCATCGGGTGATTGTTGTTTTTGATCAATTTTGATGACAACGGGCGCAATGCGATTACTTGCCATGAGTGTTTCGGTAAACCCTTTTTCACGATTAACGTATGCCGAATTTTCGGTATCTAGGGTTATGCAGGCCATATTTTTGTGCCCTAAATCAATCAGGTGCTGGGCAGCCGTTTGTGCAGCTGCGTAATTATCAAGGCCAATTTGGCGATAACTCGCGGATTCACCATTATTAGAGATAAAGATAATGGGCAGCTCGTCAAATAACGATTGGTTTTTGTTGTTCATCTTAGGTGGATCAACAATAACAATTAACCCATCTGCTTGTTTGCTGCTAAGTATGTCGCGATAGTATTTGATACCCAGAGTTTTGAAATTCGTTTCTTTTATTAAAATATCATAACCCTTGGATTGTGCTATTCGAGAAATAGTTCGCGTAAACTTTTCGTACACGGGATCGCCAATATTTTCGATGATGACAATGATGACGCCAGATTTTCCGCGTCTAAAATTTTGGGCGAGAGAATTAGGGTAATACTGTAGGGCAGTTCTGGCGCGTTCTACTTTTTCTAGTGTTTCTTTTTTAAGGAGTTCGGGGTGACTAAAGGATCGCGATACGGTTGCAATTGACACTCCTGCCATAGCGGCTACTTTTTTGATAGACATTGACTTCGAAACCCTTTTTACGCTTTTGCCGTTATCTGTCATGATATTTTGCGCTAAGTATCTGCTTTTTTGGGGGTAAATGTAAAATATAATTGACAAATTAATTTATCGTGTCACCTAACTCATCTTTTATCTCTTTGCTTAAGCGCTCTTATTCCTTTATTAAATAAGATTTTCCGTTTTAATACCCTAATGATGAATTAGGCGACATGTTGTTTTTATTGATCGGTGTGCGTTTTTCATTTTTTATATGAAAGGTTTGATGTGCCTTTCTTGTAGCGTCAAGAATAAATATGTATTAGCTATTGCTGTCGTAGTTATAAATCCTTAGAATGGCGACCCGAAATGGGTGCTACTTTTTTATTGCAAAATTTGTTGCATAAGCTCCCGTAAATACACTTACTTAAGAGAGAATCCTGTGACTGTCGAACGCACACTATCTATTATTAAGCCTGATGCCGTTGCTAAAAACGTTATTGGTGAAATCATTGCTCGTTTTGAACAAGCGAGTTTGACATTGGTTGCTGCAAAAATGGTTCATTTATCACAAGAGCAAGCAGAAGGTTTTTATGCAGAGCATAAAGAAAGACCTTTTTTTGGTGCGCTAGTTGAATTTATGACATCTGGCCCTGTGGTTGTTCAAGTACTTGAAGGCGAAGGTGCTGTATTAAAAAACCGTGACCTAATGGGTGCAACAAACCCAGAAGAAGCAGCAGCAGGTACTATTCGTTCTGATTTTGCACAATCTATTGATGCAAACGCAGTACATGGTTCTGATTCTACTGAATCAGCAGCACGTGAAATTGCTTATTTCTTTAAAGATAACGAGCTTTGCCCTCGTTAATTGAGAGATTCCATGTCTGTTACTGTTGATGTCGGCGGTACTACTTCAAATGATGTAGTGCCTGAAAAAATAAATTTATTAGGTTTGTCGACATCAAAGCTTATTGATTTTTTTGAGTCTATAGGCGAAAAACGTTTTCGTGCCATTCAGGTGCAAAAATGGATTCATCAAAATGGCATCGATGATTTCGATGCTATGTCAAATATTAGTAAAGCTCTGCGTGAACGTTTAAAAGTGATTGCGGAGATTCGTCCCCCCCAAGTCATTAAGCAGCTTGATTCAACCGATGGTACGCGTAAATTTCTTATTGGTGTTAGCGGTAATAATGTTGTAGAAACTGTATTGATCCCCGATGGTGACAGAGGCACTTTGTGTGTGTCATCGCAAGTAGGGTGTTCTTTGGATTGCAGTTTTTGTGCGACAGGAAAGCAAGGCTTTAACCGTGATCTCACCGCCGCTGAAATTATTGGGCAAGTATGGATTGCTGCAAAGTCTTATGGCCAATTAGATCCTAAGGCGCCTCGTACCATTACAAATGTTGTTATGATGGGGATGGGAGAGCCGCTGCTTAATTTTGAAAACGTTGTCGATTCAATGAATTTAATGATGGACGATAACGCTTACGGTTTATCTAAGCGCCGTGTTACTTTGAGTACGTCAGGTGTGGTGCCCGCGCTAGATCGTTTAGGCGAGCAAACGGATGTGAGTTTGGCTATTTCGTTGCATGCTCCTAATGATGAGCTGCGTAATGAATTAGTACCAATTAACAAAAAATACCCGATCGCCGTATTACTTGATTCTGCTAAGCGTTATATTGACGGCTTGCCAGATAATCGTCGTAAAATGACCATTGAATATACATTGATTGATCAGGTGAATGATCGCCCGCACCACGCACATGAGTTGGCGGAACTTTTGCGTGAAATTCCTGTCAAAATCAACTTAATTCCGTTTAACCCATTTTCGTTGGTCAATTATAAACGTGTGAGCAATAATGCTTTGCGTACGTTTCAAGATATCTTGATTAAAGCAGGGTTTACTACCACGGTAAGAACAACGCGTGGCGATGATATTGATGCAGCGTGCGGCCAATTAGCGGGCACGGTAAAAGATAAAACATCGCGCAGTGAGCGCTATCGTCAACAGCAGAATGCAGAAGCTATTGAAACGGTAAAATTTGTATCAGAATAAAAATTCATTCGTGAAGTAGGGGTTGGTTCGTGTTTAAGTCTTTGTATAGCATTATTGTTTTCGCCATAGCGTTGGCTGTTGCGGGCTGTGTGACGACAAACAAGCCTTTTTCTGCAACCCCAGATAAAAATAAAGCACACGATACACATTTAAACTTAGGGTTAACTTATTTACAGCGAGATAATAGAGAAGCCTCTCGCCGACATTTTCAAAAAGCATTGGCCATAAAACCTAATTCCCCTTCGGCCTTAAATGGCTTAGCCTTGCTATATCAATTAACGGGTGAAATTACACTAGCAGAGCAAACTTTCCAGCGTTCACTTAAATCAGATGCAGGCTTTACAGAGGCGCGTGTTAATTATGGACGTTTTCTGTATGAGCAAAAACGATATGCAGAAGCTTACCCGTTATTTGCTGAAGGGGTAAAAGACCTAACGTTTAAAAAGCGAGCCTTGGTGTTAACATATTTAGGTCAAACGGCGCTAGAATTAGGTAATGCAGTGAAAGCCAAATCATCGTTTGAGCATGCAGTTAATCTCAATAATCGATTAGCACTACCAATGATTGAGTTGGGTGACTTATACTTTAGCCAAAAAGAGTACGCTAAATCCAAGCAATACTTAGATAAATATAATGCCCTTGCGGGGCGTTCCGCACGTAGTTTGTGGTTGGGTATCAGAATTGAACGAATCTTTGGTAATAAAGATAAAGAGGCCAGTTACTCTTTAGCCCTTAAAAATTTGCATCCATACTCGCAAGAATATTTAGAATATAAAAAAGAACGACAAGGCAGCAAATAATAAACGGTGTTCTAATGACAGATAATATGACTGCGAATAATACAATTGATCCTTGCCAGCTAGTTGCTGGTCAGCTTTTAGCGCAGCAACGCGAAAAATTAGGCTTAACCGTTGAAGAGTGTGCGAACACACTAAAACTGTCGGTAACTAAAATTAAGGCGTTGGAGTCTGGTGACAGTCAACCTTTTTATCTGAGACTTTTATTCGTGGTTATCTCAAAAGCTACGCTAAATTACTTAATTTATCTGAAGAAGAGGTGATTGAGGGGTATCAATCTCAGCAAGCTAATTATGCGTGCGCCACTGCTTTAGAGCAATCAGCAGATGAAACAGCGACATCAAAGTGGTGGCTACCGTATTTGATTGGTGCAATCATTATTTGTTTATGGTTTGTAGTGTCCTCACATTTAGATGCCCAGAAAAAAACAACAACCGTTCTGCCTGAAGAGGCAACGGCTTTGCAGCAAGGTATCGTAAATACACCAAACACTGTAGATACTGAGCGTTCTGAAAATATAGTACCAGTTGTCGAAGAAAATGCGGCTTCTGGTGTGTCACACTCTACTGATGAAGGTGTGATAATAAACACCGACGAGCCGAGTCAGCTACCAGTATTAGATGGTGTTTCATTAGTGCCATCAGAGGCTGTTGAGCTTGAGGCTGACGGTGATGCAGTAGAAGAAGAAATTATTGCACCTGTCGAGACAAACGCTATTTTGGAGGGTGTTGAGGTCGAAGAGTTGTTGCCTGAGGATCCCTCCGTTATCAATGAGTTAGTCGAAAGTGTTGGTGATACGGCTAGTGTTGATGATGATCAGTTGTTTTTTACTTTTGCCGAAGATTGTTGGGTCGAAGTAGTTGATGCTGATAATGTCACCATTGTATCGAGCCTGCGCTTTGAAGATACGCAATTACTTGTTCGTGGAAAAGCGCCTTTTTTTGTTATTCTGGGTAATATTTCAGGTACCACATTACATTTTAATGATGAACCTGTTGCATTAGATAATAGTCGTGATGGTAGAACCTTGCGATTAAATCTAGGTAGTTAATATTTTATCTTATCGTCATTATTCTAAGAGTTGTTTATGCATTCTGAATCCCCTATAAAGCGTCGTAAGTCTCGCCAAATTATGATTGGTGATGTTCCTGTGGGTGGTGATGCACCAATTAGCGTGCAGAGCATGACGAATACAGAAACGACCGATGTTGAGGCAACGGTGACACAAATACAGCAAATACAACAGGCGGGCGCTGATATCGTTCGTGTGTCTGTGCCTACTATGGATGCCGCAGAAGCCTTTGGTAAAATCCGTCAACAAGTGGATATTCCTTTAGTTGCCGATATTCATTTTGATTACCGTATTGCCTTACGCGTGGCTGATTTGGGTGTGGATTGCTTACGTATAAATCCTGGTAATATTGGTCGAGAAAAACGTATTTTAGCGGTAGTAGATAAAGCCCGCGATTTAAATATTCCTATTCGTATTGGTGTTAATGCAGGTTCTTTAGAAAAAGATTTACAGAAAAAATACGGCGAGCCAACACCTGAAGCATTAGTCGAGTCAGCGATGCGACATGTAGATATTCTCGATAAGCTCAATTTTTACGATTTTAAAGTAAGTGTGAAAGCATCCGATGTTTTTATGGCTGTAGGCGCTTATCGGCAATTAGCCACTCAAATTGATCAACCTTTACACTTAGGTATTACTGAAGCGGGTGGTTTTCGCTCGGGAACCGTTAAGTCGGCTGTGGGGCTTGGTGCGCTGTTAATGGATGGTATAGGGGATACAATACGTATCTCATTAGCGGCAGACCCTGTTCAAGAGATTAAAGTGGGTTGGGATTTATTAAAGAGCTTAAAGTTACGTAGTAAAGGAATTAATTTTATTGCTTGTCCTAGCTGTTCACGACAAAATTTTGATGTGATCGCAACCATGAATGCGCTAGAAACACGCTTAGAAGATATCACTGTGCCAATGGATGTTGCGGTGATTGGTTGTGTTGTTAATGGCCCTGGTGAGGCAAAAGAGGCAGATCTAGGTTTGGCTGGCGGTACGCCAAATAATTTAGTGTACATTGATGGTTTGCCGAGCCAAAAACTATCAAAAGATACACTAGTTGATGATTTGGAACGTTTGATTAGAGATAAAGCAGATGATAAAGCCAAGTTAATGGAAAATGTCATCGCAAAGTCATAATGTGAATGCAGCCTGATATAAGGCTGTATAACGAATAACGTGAATAAGACTTAAGTCCCGCCTTTATTTAGCCTATAATACCCGCCTTTTATGACACTTCAGTAACACAATTAGGATGATCCATTGAGTAAGATACAAGCAATTCGCGGAATGAATGATTTATTGCCAGAGCAATCTCCAGTATGGCAATACATTGAATCTGCAGTGTCATCAACCCTAAAGCAATACGCCTACAAAGAAATTCGTTTTCCTATTATGGAACAAACGGAGCTGTTTAAGCGTTCTATCGGTGAAGTCACCGATATTGTTGAAAAAGAAATGTACACCTTTGCTGATCGTAATGGGGATAATGTAACCTTAAGACCAGAGGGTACCGCTTCTTGTGTTCGTGCCTGCGAGCAAAATGGCTTGCTATACAATCAAACGCAAAAACTGTGGTACTACGGCCCAATGTTTCGTTACGAGCGTCCACAAAAAGGCCGCTTGCGTCAATTTCATCAAATAGGCGTGGAAACTTTTGGCTTTAATGGCCCTGATGTTGATGCAGAATTACTACTGCTGACAGCTCGTTTATGGGCAACGCTCGGTATTCAAGATGCGGTCACATTAGAAATTAACTCTTTGGGAACATCACAATCCCGCGCGACCTATCGTCAAGCCTTAGTTGATTACTTATTGCCATTAAAAGAGCAATTAGATGAGGATAGTCAGCGCCGTTTAGATTCAAATCCGTTACGTATTTTAGACAGTAAAAACTCGAACACACAGGCATTGTTACACGAAGCGCCTCAACTGGCAGATTATATTGAGCCTGAAGCCACAGCACATTTTGCAGAATTAAAAGCGATTTTAGATGCAGCGAATGTACCTTATCGAGTGAACCCTCGTTTAGTACGTGGTCTGGATTATTATGATTACAGTGTTTTTGAATGGGTGACTGATCGATTAGGTGCGCAGGGTACTATTTGTGCAGGAGGTCGATATAATGGTCTTGTTGAGCAATTAGGTGGCAAGCCAACACCTGCTGTGGGTTTTGCTATGGGGGTTGAACGTTTAGTTTTATTACTTGAAACATTAGCGGTTGTTCCTGAAAATGTACAAGCAAAGACTGATATTTATATTGTCTCTGTGGGGAATGTACATCCATATTCATTAAAAACAGCAGAGATTTTGCGTGATAAATTACCTCATAAAGTCATTGTAAGTCATTGTGGTGGCGGAAGTTTTAAAAATCAAATGAAAAAAGCAGATAAAAGCGGTGCTGATATAGCTTTGATTATAGGTGACGATGAAATGGCAAGTCAGCAGCTGACTGTAAAATTTTTACGCGAAGAGAAAGCGCAGCAAACATGCACCCTTGATGCATGTATTGCATTAATAAATTAACCCGTAGTGATTATAACGATAACAACGATTAACGCTAGATTTTAGGAGAGACGTAACGTGGCAGACCATTTGACCGATGAAGAACAATTACAACAATTAAAAAATTGGTGGAAAGAAAATGGTAATTCATTAATTGTTGCCGTATTAGTTGGTTTGATTGCCTATTTTGGCTTTCAGTGGTGGCAGAATGATCAGCGCCAAAAAGCTGAACAAGCCTCTGTTTTGTATTCTGAGTTACTAGATAGTACTGAACGCCAAAATGGCGAAGCGTTATCAGAAGAAAAAAAGGCAACCGCCAATTACCTTATTCAACAGTTACAAGACGACTATGCCAGCTCTCAATATGCGATTAATGCTAATTTTATATCAGCAAAAATAGCGGCTGATGATGGAAATTTTGAAGCTGCAGCTACGGCGTTATCATGGGTGATTGATAATGCCGATAAGCCTTCAAAAGCGTTAGCCGAAATACGTTTGGCAAGAGTTTATATCGCACAAGAAAAATATGATGCGGCGTTAGCATTGCTCAATACTGAAAAAGCAGATTCGTTCTTATCGATGAATGCCGAGTTAAAAGGCGATATATTGGTGGCTCAAGAAGCATGGGATGATGCAAGAGCTTCGTATCAGCAAGCACTGGATGCATTGGGTGAATCGTCGAGCTTTCGTCGTCGTTTAATTCCTATTAAGTTGGCTAATTTACCTGCTGGAGATAAATAATCATGCGATTATTGGTAGCTGTACTTACTGTTGTTAGCCTATCGTCGTGTTCATTTTTTAAAGAAAAACTTGAGCCACCTAAAGAGCTTACAAAAATTCCTGAAAATGTTGTCGTTAAAGAGCGTTGGAGTCGTACGGTAGGTAAAGGTCTTGGTGAACTATATCAAGTAGTGAAGCCAGCGATTAATATCGATACTGTATTTGCGAATGATGTATATGGTCGAATTTATGCTTATGATCGTCAAACGGGTAAGCAAAAATGGAAAACAAACGTTAAAGCAGATTTGTCGGCAGGTGTTGGTTTAGGTGATACGATCGTATTAATTGGTTCATTAGAGGGCGATGTGATTGCTTTGAATCAAATCGACGGGCAAGAAATTTGGCGTACCAATATTGCAAGTGAAATACTTGCGCCACCACAAACCAATGGTAACGTGGTAGTTGTGCAAACTAACGACGGCAAGCTTTATGGTTTGGAGCATGAAACGGGTAAATTTTTATGGCGTTATAGCGCCAAGCTACCTGTATTAACACTACGCGGTACAGCAACTCCACAAGTCTTTGGTAATAACTTAATTACGGGTTTTGCCAATGGCAAAATCGTAGCGCTTTCTGCAGAAGATGGTGTTTTATATTGGGAAAGGCGTGTTGCATACCCTCAAGGCCTCACGCAATTAGATCGCGTGGTTGATGTCGATGGTAGTCCAGTTATTAGTGGTAGCACAGTGTACTCAACGAGTTTTAATGGCCATATCACAGCCATTGCTCCCGATGGACGCTTACGTTGGACGCAAAAAGTATCCAGCCATCAAACGCCACTGGTTATTGGTGATCGTGTTTTTGTAACCGCTGCAGATGGCAGCTTACATAGTTATGATGCGAAAACGGGTTTGCCATTATGGGAAAATAGTTTGTTATTACACCGTAAATTATCTGCACCCCAAAATTTAGCGGGTTTTGTAGTGGTATCTGATTTTGAAGGTTATGTACACGTGTTTGACCCTGAATTAGGGGTAATTGTGGGGCGTGATCGTTTTGATAGTGACGGTATTCGTTCACCAATGGTATCCGATGGTACTTATCTGTATTTGTTGGGTAATGATGGTGAGTTGTCATCGATCTCTGTTCACTTACGTAATTCGGGTAAGTAATCTTTCTTTATTTGGCGTTTTGAGTGATACATTCATGCCAGCGTTTGTGACGTAATAAACGACACAACTAAAAATATATTTTAATGAGCAGAGCATCGCTTGCTCATTAAAATCACCTACACACAAGACTAATGCCTAACATTATTCTTACTGGAATAGACTAAATATGCTTCCTGTTATTGCCCTTGTGGGCAGACCTAATGTCGGTAAATCGACTTTATTTAATCGTCTAACTCGACGCAGAGATGCGCTTGTAGCGAACTTCTCTGGTCTGACCCGTGACCGCAAGTATGGCGAAGCTGAGTTTGAAAACCGCCGTTTTATTTGTATTGATACTGGTGGTTTAAGTGGTGATGAAGAGGGCATTGACGGTGAAATGGCACAGCAATCGTTATTAGCGATTGAAGAAGCCGATATTATCCTTTTTCTTGTGGATTGCCGAGCAGGGCTGATGCCTGCTGATCAAGCGATTGCTAATCATTTACGTAGCAGTAATAAAACGATTTATATTGTAGCGAATAAAGTGGATGGTCATGATCCTGATGTGGTGATTGCACCATTTTATGAGCTAGGTTTAGGAGACATTCAAGCTACCACAGCAACACATGGCCGTGGTGTGAGTCGCCTAATGCAAACGGTTGTGGATAGCTTTCCTGAACCCGAGCCAGAGCCTGTACCAGAATATGATGAAGAGCTAGGCGAAGAAGCCGAACAAAAGGAAGCGGGCGATGTTGATACACGCGCTACCCAAGGAATTAAAATAGCGGTTGTGGGCCGACCTAATGTGGGTAAATCGACATTAGTGAATCGTTTGTTAGGTGAAGATCGTGTCATTGTTTACGATATGCCAGGAACGACACGCGATAGTATTTATATCAATTATGAGCGTCACGATAAGCCATATACCATTATTGATACAGCGGGTATTCGACGCCGTAAAAATGTGAAAGAAACCGTAGAGAAGTTTTCTATTGTTAAAACCCTACAGGCAATTGAAGACGCAAATGTTGTTGTGTTATTGCTTGATGCGAGTGAAGGCATTGTTGATCAAGACTTGCATTTAATGGGGCATGTAATTGATTCTGGCCGCGCTTTGGTTGTTGCATTAAATAAATGGGATGGCCTTGAGGCGGAATTTAAGCAGTATATTAAAAGCGAGTTAGAGCGAAGACTGCGTTTTGTTGATTTTGCGGATACGCATTTTATATCTGCATTGCATGGAACTGGCGTGGGGCATTTATATGCGTCGATTGAGAAGGCGTACGCATCTGCAACCGATCGTTTTTCTACTAATCATTTAACCAATATTTTACAGATGGCGGTACGTGAGCATCAGCCACCTGTGGTACGTGGTCATCGTATCAAGCTGCGTTACGCGCATGCAGGGGGTCATAATCCACCCATTATTGTTATTCATGGTAACCAAACCTCGGATATTCCTGGTCATTACTTGCGTTACTTAGAAAAAACGTATCGTCGTGCATTAGATTTGCACGGTACACCGATTCGTTTGCAGTTTAAGACTGCAGATAACCCATTTGGCAATAAAGAATTAAGTGATAAGCAACGCACACGTCAACGCCGTTTAAAAACATCACGTTCTTATCAGGCAGATAAAAAGACATCGCCCAAAAAACCTAAAAAATAGTTTGTTGTATTGGCTTATTATTTCTTAATCATGGGCTATTGCCATCTTAGGTTATAACTAATGGAGTGATTGCTCATAGGAGAGATCAATATGTTACTGATTATTTTAGGTGTATTATTCATCGCTCTGTTAATTATCATCCCTTTAGTTGAGCGTTACGGTCAGCGTTCTAGTGAAGAGCAAATTCATAAAATGACGCGATGGATCTTCCCTTTATTGCTGTTATTAATGGTCTTTCAAGCGATACGTTATATTTTGTGATGTCCTTAAATACCTGCAATTTGGCATTTCCACCCTCTATCCTTTAATCGTAGTGCAAGCAGCTCGGCTTTTGCTTCGCAATTAATAGCATTACGCTGATCGCTCCATAGCGTTTTGCTTGTTCCTGCATTTTTTTGATAGTTTACTTTGCAGCTCTCTATATACAAATCGTGTGGTTGGTAAGTGATATTGATTTGACGATACTGTTGACCCGATGTGCAATGGTATCCCGCATCATTCATATCAAATGAGGTCGTGTTAGAGAGCAAAGCTTCAGAATTGGGGCCAATAAAAGCAATACTGGCTAAGCTTAAAAGTAATAGAGGATGTTTCATTTAATGGTCGCTATATTATTGTTACCACTAAATATAGCAGCCACTTAAACCACTAGATGAACTGTTTGGTTATAGAAGATAAAAGAATAAGCCGTTAAATAGATAAGCCAGTTATATAGGTGTCTGTAGCGAGGGTGTTTTACAACAAATGTGTAAATTATTCTTTTTTGATGTACTAGCCAATGGTTTTTATAGTGCTTTTGATATAACCATCCGCTAATTTCGTCGAAATCTCGTCACCAATACTGACATCTGTTTGGCTTTTAATAATAGAGCCATTTTGTTGGCTGGTAATACTATAGCCTCTGGACAAGACTGTTAGTGGGCTAATGGCATGTAATACATTAACTTGTTGCGCAAATTGCTGCCGTTTTTTACTTATTTTATTATCCATTGCTTGCTGCAACCGCTGTTTTAATGCATCAGTTGTCGATGTATTGGTTTGTAATAGGCTCTTTGGGTGATTCTTTTGCAGCAAGAATTGCTGTTGTTTGAGCGTTGAGTGCTGTGAGTGTAAAAAAGCATGAATGCTTTTTCCCAATGCTTGCTTAATATACTGTAATTGTTGGTGTTGATTGCGAATACGTTCACCAGGATGGCGTAAGCGTTGGCGCAAAAACTGAATGCGTTGCCGTTGTTTTTGTAACATACGCTGGTGCTGGTTAACTAAGCGTAATTGAAAGCGATCAACCACTTGTTGCCATTCATGCATATCAGGAGCAATAAGCTCAGCACTAACGGATGGGGTAGGTGCGCGTTGATCTGCGACAAAATCTGCAATGGTAAAATCCACTTCATGTCCTACTGCGCTTACAATAGGAGTGGCGCACTGTGCTATGGTGCGTGCTAGTGTTTCATCGTTAAATGCGTATAGGTCTTCAATGGAGCCGCCGCCACGGCCAATAATGAGTACATCGCAGTCACTATTTCCCTGTGCTTTTTGTAATGCATGAACCATCTCGCTTGCAGCATTATCACCTTGTACGCTCACAGGAAAAACGGTGACTGGGGCGATAGGGTAGCGTCGTTTGAGTACGCTTAAAATATCATGTATTGCGGCACCTGTGGGTGATGTGATCACGCCAATATGTTTAGGGAATACAGGTAAGGCTTTTTTAAGCGAGGGATCAAACAGGCCTTCGGCATCGAGCTTGGCTTTGAGCGCTTCATATTGCTGCTGTAATAAACCTGCACCAGCGGGCTCCATGTGTTCTGCAATCAGCTGATATTCGCCTCGTCCCTCGTATAAGCTAACCCTAGCTCGAATAAGCACTTGTTGGCCAGAATCTACAGCCCAGCGCACGCGCTGATTCGCGTTGCGAAACATGGCGCATCGTACTTGTGCCTGTTGATCTTTTAACGAAAAATACCAATGACCTGAGCTTGGTTTAGCAAGGTTTGAAATTTCTCCCGATACCCAAATTAAGGGCAGGTGAGTTTCTAGTAGTTGCTTGGTGCGACGGTTTAGTTGGCTAACGGTAAAAATCGTTTTTTCTGTATTCATGGTGCCATTGTAAAGCGCTTACTTATCGTCGCAAGCCTTATATTTTATTATTTGTTGTCGTAGGTGATGATTGTATTTACCGAGATGTGGTAAAGGTCTATAATGAGGCGTTTAACTTCGAACCATCTATAATGCTATCTGCCCCTATGGCAGTCGTCATTTTGGTTCACATTTACCCCTTGAGGTTAGACTCGCTATGTTACGCATTACTGAAGAAGCACTCACATTTGACGACGTGCTACTTATTCCAGGTTACTCTTCTATTACAGCAAAAGATGTTTCTTTAAGCACCCAGCTGACTCAGTCTATTCAGTTAAATATTCCTCTTGTATCAGCAGCCATGGATACAGTGACGGAATCACGCTTAGCGATTGCATTGGCGCAAGAAGGCGGTATTGGCATTATTCATAAAAGTATGTCGATAGAACAACAAGCCATGAATGTACGTGCGGTGAAAAAATTCGAAGCGGGCGTAGTGAAAGACCCTATTACGATTGATTCTAAAGCCACAATTCGTGAACTCGTTGCATTAACACAAGCAAATAATATTTCGGGTGTGCCGGTATTAGAAAATGGTGATCTTGTCGGTATTGTGACTGGGCGTGATGTACGTTTTGAAACCAATATGGAAGCCGATGTTGCCAGCATTATGACAGGCAAAGATAAATTGGTAACGGTAAAAGAAGGCGCCTCTTCAGAATTGGTTCGAGAATTACTGCATAAATATCGTATCGAAAAAGTATTGGTCGTTAACGATAATTTTGATTTGCGTGGTTTGATTACCGTTAAAGACATTAACAAAGCAGAAAAGTACCCTAATGCATGTAAAGACCCTGAGGGAAGCTTACGAGTAGGCGCATCAGTTGGCACCAGTGCAGATACCGATGATCGTGTTAATGCATTAGTAGCCGCAGGTGTTGATGTATTGGTGGTTGATACCGCACACGGTCACTCTAAAAACGTTATTGATCGTGTACGTAAAATTAAACAAGACCACCCACAAGTACAAGTTATTGGTGGCAATATTGCAACAGCAGCCGCTGCTAAAGCACTAGCCGAAGCGGGTGCTGACGCCGTAAAAGTGGGTATTGGTCCCGGCTCTATTTGTACAACGCGTATTGTTAGTGGCGTGGGTGTGCCGCAAATTTCAGCCGTAGCGAATGTGGCCGAAGCACTAAAAGATCTAGGTATTCCAGTGATTGCTGATGGCGGTATTCGTTTTTCAGGGGATGTGGCTAAAGCCGTGGTAGCTGGCGCTAGCTGTGTGATGATGGGTTCTATGTTTGCAGGTACAGAAGAAGCGCCGGGTGAAGTTGAGCTGTATCAGGGGCGTACGTATAAATCTTATCGTGGGATGGGTTCTTTAGGTGCTATGGCAAAAACACAAGGCTCGTCGGATCGTTATTTTCAAGACGGCAGTGCGGTTGAAAAATTAGTCCCCGAAGGTATTGAAGGTCGTGTACCTTATAAAGGACCTATTTCTGCCATTGTTCATCAGCTTATGGGTGGTTTACGCTCGGCAATGGGATATACAGGCTCGATCGATATGGAAACAATGCGTACCAAGCCTGAATTTGTTCGTGTGACTTCTGCTGGTATGGGTGAAAGCCATGTACATGATGTACAGATTACCAAAGAAGCGCCTAATTACCCTATACGCTAATTTGATACGCGAATAGCGGCGTATGAAAAGTGCCAACGGCTAGGTTTAACTAGCCGTTTTTATTTTCACTCTATTTAATGTAAAGAGAAAACTTAATGACTCAAGACATTCATGCAGAACGTATCCTGATTTTAGATTTTGGTTCGCAATATACTCAACTTATTGCTCGTCGTATTCGAGAAATTGGTGTGTTTTCAGAAATTCGTGCGTTTGACATCACCTTAGAAGAGATAAAAGCATTTGCACCGAAAGGGATCATCCTTTCTGGAGGTCCAGAATCTGTTACAGAAGGCGTATCGTCGCCGCGAGCGCCAGAAGGTATTTTTGAGTTAGGTTTACCTGTATTGGGTATTTGTTATGGCATGCAAACCATGGCGCAGCAATTAGGTGGTGCGGTATCTACGTCTAGCGTACGTGAATTTGGTTATGCGCAAATTAAAGTAGAAGGTGACGGGGGCTTATTAAAAGGTCTAAAAGATCAAGACGATGACCAAGGTAATACGTTGCTCGATGTTTGGATGAGTCACGGTGATAAGGTGTCGGCGTTACCTGATGGTTTTGAGTTAACAGCTTCAACGCCTTCATGTCCTATTGCAGGCATGGCAAATACCGAAAAGCAATTGTATGGTTTTCAATTTCATCCAGAGGTCACACATACTTTGCAAGGTCAGCCGCTATTTGAAAATTTTATTAAGACGGTATGTGGCTGTGAAGGTTTATGGACACCAGCAAAAATTGTTGAAGATGCGATTGTTCGAGTGCGTGAGCAAGTAGGTAGCGATCAAGTTTTATTAGGGCTTTCTGGTGGCGTCGATTCTTCTGTGGTTGCTGCTTTATTACATAAAGCGATTGGCGATCAGTTGACCTGTGTATTTGTTGATAACGGTTTGTTACGTAAAAATGAAGGCGACCAAGTGATGTCTATGTTTGCTGAAAACATGGGTGTTAAGGTGATTCGTGCAGATGCAGAAGCATTATTTTTAAATAAACTGGCAGGTGTCAGTGATCCAGAGCTTAAGCGTAAAGCGATTGGTAATACATTTATTGAAGTATTTGATGAAGAGTCTAAAAAATTAAATGGCGTGAAATGGTTAGCGCAGGGAACCATTTATCCTGATGTTATCGAATCGGCAGCGTCTAAAACGGGTAAAGCTCACGTGATTAAATCACATCATAATGTGGGCGGTTTACCCGATGATATGAAAATGGATCTGGTAGAGCCTTTACGTGAGTTGTTTAAAGATGAAGTGCGTAAAATCGGCTTAGAACTGGGTTTGCCTTATGACATGGTATATCGTCACCCGTTTCCAGGGCCTGGTTTAGGCGTACGTATTTTAGGTGAAGTGAAAAAAGAATATGCTGATGTATTACGTGAAGCAGATGCTATTTTTATTGAAGAATTACATAATTTTGGTTGGTACCATAAAACCAGTCAGGCTTTTGTGGTGTTTCTACCCGTTAAATCAGTAGGTGTTGTCGGCGATGCGCGTCGTTATGAGTGGGTCGTGAGCTTACGTGCAGTTGAAACCATTGATTTTATGACAGCACGCTGGGCACACTTACCGTACGAATTGTTAGAAAAAGTATCTAATCGTATTATTAATGAAATCGAACATATTTCTCGCGTGGCTTACGATGTATCAAGTAAACCACCAGCGACTATTGAGTGGGAGTAATCTGTCATCGTAGCGATGTGATTATTATTTAGAGTACGTGATAAAAAACCGAAGTGCCAAGCGAATATTATATGAGCTTACCTTCGGTTTTTTTATATTCATTTTAAATGTTAGGTTGTAGTGTATGACAATGTTTTCATCCATTTCTAAAGAAGATTTTCTCGCAAACATTTGGCAAAAAAAAACATATATCTTTCGTGATGCAAAAAACGATATTGTTGATTTAGTTGATGGTAATGAGCTAGCAGGTTTGGCCTGTGAAGAAGAGGTAGAGTCACGTATTATTTCTGGTTACGATGCACTAGGGGAGTGGTCTTGTCGGCAAGGGCCTTTTGATACATCTTATTTTTCTCAGTTACCCGAAAAAAATTGGACGCTACTTGTGCAAGGTATGGATCAGTGGATTGATGAAGTGCGTGATATTCTTGCTGATTTTACATTTTTACCTCAATGGCGTTTAGAGGATGTGATGGCAAGTTATGCACCTGTTGGCGGTGGTGTGGGCCCTCATTTTGATTACTATGATGTATTTCTGATACAGGTATCGGGTTCGCGTGAATGGCGTTTAGGGCAAATGTGTGACGAAACAACAGCCTTACAAGATCACGCATCCGTAAAACTGTTAGCCAATTTTGAAACAGCAGAAACGCACCAAATACATGCTGGCGATATATTGTATATTCCTGCAGGCAAAGCCCATTGGGGAGTGGCAAGTAGTGATGATTGTATTACATTTTCTGTAGGCTTTCGGGCGCCCTCCGAAAAAGAGTTGTTATCAAGTCTGTTAGAAAATATGATCAATGAATTCTCGGACCATCGTCGTTATCAAGATAATTTGGCCTCTATTGATGAGCATCCTGCAAAAATTAATGCAGCGGTACATCAACAGCTAACAGACTTTCTTCACAACCTCAGTACCGAAAAATTACAACGTGCAGCGGAACAAGCATTTGGTGAGCTTGTTACAGAGCCTCGCTATAGTGCGTTTGATGAACCATTAGTGATCGAAAAAAATGCATTGAAAAACGCAATTGATGAATGTATTGCAATGCAAGAAGACCTTGAACTCTATATTCCGCCTCATACACGTTTAGCTTTTTCAGAAACACACCTATTTGTTAATGGTGATACTTATTGTATTGATCCAGTGCTGGCAAAAGCTATATGCGAAGGCGTGATACCGTCTCAACAATTAAGGGATATGCCTATAGACATGCTTTACACCTTGTTACATCGGGGCGATATTACTTTATTGATGGAATGAACTTGCTTGCCGCTTATCTGTCATAGTTTTCCCTTTGTTAAGAAAAGTATTAGGTATTGTTCATGCGTTTTTTATTGAAGTTATCATGTATTGCATCGGCTTCTTTTTTATCTGTATTGCCTATGCAAAAAGCACTGGCTGCTACAGAAACATTGATTGTGGCGGGCGGATGTTTTTGGTGTGTAGAGTCAGATTACGAAAAATTCAAAGGCGTATTAGCTGCAGAGTCAGGCTATATTAATGGGCATGTGGATAATCCCACTTATCGTCAAGTGGCCAGTAAAAAAACAGGTCACTATGAGGCGGTAAAAATTACCTATGACTCCACTGCAGTGTCGGCCAAAGAATTAACAGAATATTTTTGGAAAACTATTGATCCTACCGATGCGTATGGGCAATTTTGTGATAAAGGTTCACCCTATAAAACGGCATTATTTTATCAAAATGCAGAGCAGGAAAAATTATTTAAAAATTCCTTGTTAGCCTTGCAAAACAGCAAGCCATTTAAAAAAGAGGTGGTAACAGAAATATTACCTGCAGAAACCTTTTATTTGGCTGAAGAATATCA
This sequence comes from Candidatus Endobugula sp., assembly GCA_965225895.1. Taxonomy (GTDB): domain Bacteria; phylum Pseudomonadota; class Gammaproteobacteria; order Pseudomonadales; family Cellvibrionaceae; genus Endobugula. The sequence continues at coordinate 1,154,850 of CBDDBR010000011.1, read as the reverse complement.
TCAGGATTATTACAAAAAAAATCCACTGCGTTATCAGTACTATCGATCGTCTTGTCGTCGCGATGCCACTATAGAACGTTTATGGGGTGAGGTTGCTTCTAAAAAATATCATTAATGGTGTATTGTATTCTCAGCTAAAAAGTAGATAACTAGTTTTAATGCATATGAGAGCATGTAGATGGTGCTAATGAATAAGTGTCACTGCATGAGAAATAATCACGTATAATTGTGTTTTATCTATCTAGTGTGATCAATTATGAATATTTGGGTCGATGCAGATGCCTGCCCAGTAGTAATTAAAAGCATTCTCTTTAAAGCAGCAGAACGCAAAAAAATACCGTTAACCTTGGTTGCTAATCAAGCAATTTCACACCCATCGTCACGTTTTATTAGTATGTTACAAGTACCTTCAGGGTTTGATGTTGCTGATGATGAGATTGTAAAGCGAGCAAATAACGGTGACTTAGTTATTACGGCTGATATTCCTTTAGCCGCCGAAGTCATGGAAAAGGGCGCTTATGCTCTGAACCCCCGTGGTGAACTTTATACAGAAAATACCATAAAATCTCGACTAAATATGCGAGATTTTATGGATACGATGCGCGCCAGTGGGGTGAATACAGGCGGACCACCACCTCTTAGCCAAGCAGATAGGCAAAAATTTGCAAATCACTTGGATCGTATTCTTGCCAAGCATAAAAATTAAAGCGACTTATTATGTACCTAAATAATTATTCAGATACTTTAAGGTGGCTACAACTGAGTTTAAATCCTTTTCTTGTATGTCTTGAGCAATAGCGTTAACCCAAGGTATTTGTTTTTCCATAACTTTATTAAAGGTATTTTTGCCTTTGTCAGTAAGACGCAACAACTTTGCTCTTTGATGTTTTGGGTTGTCTAGCGTTTCAAGCAGCTGGTCTTTTATCATTTCGTTAACGAGTCGTTGAACGGCTTGTCGTGTTTGTCCCATTGTTCTAGCTATGTCTGGTACGGTCATAGCATTGTCACTATAAGACAGCGCTCCTAAGATTTTCCATCGAGCGCTAGTTACTCCAAGCTCTTTGATAAGCTGATCCCCCGACGCGACCAATAGACCATTCAGTTTGAATGTCTCTAAAAAAGCTTCGGTTAATAAGCCGCCCTTGTGTGTATGTTTCATTGATTAGCCTCTTAATGACAGCATGTTGTCATTTTTGGTTGGTTGGCGCATAATGACAATATATTATCATTAAGTATCAGAAGGCTGCCCCATGAAACGCAAAATACACCTATTTGCCGCTATAGTATCTACGCTTTGTATCGCCACTTTTTTTATATCCACCATTATTGTTGAGCTATTCGGCTCGAAAGAAGCCATTTCCCTAGTAAAAACGTGGATTGTAGCCCCAGGTTTATATGTTTTAGTGTTGGCAATGATACTGGTTGGTAGCACAGGCTTTTCTGTGAGTAAAAATAGACAAGGTCAGTTGATCACAAATAAAAAAAAGCGCATGCCATTCATTGCGATAAATGGACTATTTATTCTTATTCCTTGCGCTATTACTCTAAATCATTGGGCAGCAGCAGGTATGTTTGATATGAAATTCTACATCGTGCAAGGAGTTGAGCTTATAGCAGGTGCGACTAATTTAACGCTGATGGGGTTAAATATACGGGATGGCTTTCAAATGACTGGGAAGATTCAACGCCACTCATTTAGCTAAGCAGAGGGTTGTGCTCACACTCATAACAATTTACATACTACTAATTTATTTACTGGAGACATTATATGATTGATATACACCCTCTTGATAAGAAAGTACCGATATTTGAACAATTAAATACAGAGCAATCACCTGTTGTACTTGTAAATATTTTTAATGTGGCGGAAGAGGATATACCCGCACTAATAAAAGCATGGGAAAACGATGCGAATTGGATGAAAAAACAGCCCGGATATATTTCGACTCAGTTACACCGCGGTATAGCAGGCAGCACTGTGTTTATGAACTACGCGGTATGGGATTCAGTTGAAGACTTTAGAAATGCTTTTGCTCACCCTGAGTTTCAAGAAACTCTAAAAGCCTACCCCTCATCGGCGACCACCTCGCCCCATTTATTCAGTAAAGTTGCAGTCCCAAACCTTTGTACAGAATAAAAAATAACAGATGTATTTATACAGCGATGACAAAGCTGCTTTGAGGTATTGCAATCGCTTATTATTAAAGAGATAGCAGCCGTTACGCTCATCAAATGATGCAAGTGAGCGGTTGTTATGCGCTACATCTATGTACTACATCTATACGCTTCAAAATACCGTATTATTATGCGATATATCCCCATATATTGGCCGTTCTGGGTTGATTTAAAGAGTCTAAAGTCATAAAAGTCTTGTGAAAATGTGTCGGGCTATCCTCTTCGATGACAAGTAAGTGTAGTGATAGATTCCGATATATAAGTCAGGGTAGACTCTCGCATATCCAGAATATTATTGATAAAATGCCCGCCCCAAAACCAATGGCTACACCCCTTATGACTGCTGATTCTTCAACTGTACCTGCCTATATGGATAAAACCCGCGAGTTGGTAAAAAACCATTTAGTTGGTGTGACTCAAGATAAATACTCTGAATCAGAGGTCGCAGCTTATAAAGAGAAGATTAAAGCCTTGTTAGCGGCACATAATGCAGTGATTGTGGCGCATTATTATACAGACCCTATTATTCAGGCTTTAGCTGAAGAAACGGGTGGTTGTGTGGCCGATTCACTCGAAATGGCACGTTTTGGACAACAGCATGCAGCCGATACGTTAATTGTTGCGGGTGTTAAATTTATGGGCGAAACAGCCAAGATCTTAACGCCTGAAAAACGTGTGTTAATGCCTACCTTAGAAGCGACTTGCTCTCTGGATTTAGGGTGTCCTGTCGATGATTTTTCGGCTTTTTGTGATCAACACCCCGACCGTGAAGTCGTGGTTTACGCAAATACGTCTGCTGCTGTTAAGGCGCGTGCTGACTGGGTGGTAACATCGAGTATTGCCTTACAAGTAGTTGATCATTTAGACAGTGAAGGTAAAAAACTCATTTGGGCACCCGATAAGCATTTAGGGGACTATGTTCAGCGTAAAACAGGCGCCGATATGCTGTTATGGGATGGTGCTTGCATCGTTCATGAAGAATTTAAAGCCAAAGGGATTGAAGACCTTAAAGCGGTTCATCCTGACGCGGTGGTATTGGTTCACCCTGAATCGCCACAAGCGGTTGTTGATGTGGCTGATGTGGTTGGCTCAACCTCGCAGCTGATTAAAGCGTCACAAACAATGGCGCAAGATAAATTTATCGTGGCTACCGATGAAGGTATTTTTTATAAAATGCAGCAATTAAGTCCAGAAAAGCATTTTTATATTGCACCTACAGGCGGTAGTGGGGCAACATGTCGTAGCTGTGCCAACTGTCCGTGGATGGCGATGAACAGCTTAGAAAAAGTGGTAAGTGCATTAGAGAATGGTAACGATGAAGTGTTTGTTGATACCGTACTTGGGCAGCAAGCCATGAAGCCTTTAAATAGAATGCTATCGTTTACTGCCTCGTAAACGAGAATGCGAGTTGTGGTATTACACAGCCCTGTGTATGCCATTATTGTCTAGTTCGCTAGGAGAAATCTATCTTTGAAAAGTATTCCACATACCCCGTGGTCAATTCATGACGCGGCGGATCTTTACGGCATAAAAAACTGGGGTAACCCATATTTCCGTATTGCTGATGACGGTAATGTTAATATTATTGCACCGTCTATTTCAGGTGCACAAAGTGCACAAGTATCGTTTATTGATGTGATCGCTGGCCTGCGTGAACGTGGCTTAGAAATGCCTGTGCAGCTGCGTATAGAAAACCTATTAGATCACCGTATTTCTTGTCTTAATGAAGCCTTTGCTAAAGCCATTGACTCTTACGGTTATCAAAATCACTATCGTGGTGTGTTTCCTATAAAAGTGAATCAGCAGCATCATGTGATAGAAGAAATATCTCATTTTGGTAGCCGATATAACCACGGTCTAGAAGCGGGCAGTAAAGCCGAGCTAATTATTGCGTTGTCGCATATTACGGATAACGATGCCTATATTATCTGTAACGGTTACAAAGATGCAGAGTTTATTGATTTGGGTTTGCACGCTATTACATTGGGTGTACGCTGCTTTTTTGTAATAGAAACGCCTAGCGAATTACCTATTATTATTCAGCGTAGCCAAGTGTTAGGTGTTAACCCTTTATTGGGTGTGCGTTTAAAATTAGCATCAAAAGTTGACGGCCATTGGAGTGAAGATAGCGGCGATCGTAGTATTTTTGGGCTAAATACCATTCAATTAATGACATTAACTGAACAGCTTAAAGCAGCAGATATGCTCGATTGCTTGCAATTATTGCATTTTCACCTAGGTTCCCAATTACCCAATATTCGTAACATTCGTGGCGGTATGTTAGAAGCATGTCGCTATTATGTTGAACTCGTACAAGAAGGCGTGCCATTACAATATATTGATTTAGGCGGTGGTTTGGCCGTTGATTATGACGGCAGTCAAAGTAACAATACGCATAGTATGAATTATTCATTAGATGAATACTGTGTTGATATTGTTGAATCAATTATGGAAGCCTTAGACCCATTATCAATTCCTCATCCCGTTATTATTACCGAGTCGGGCAGGGCAACAGTGGCGTATTCGTCGGTATTATTATTTAACATACTCGACGTGAGCCACTTTGATCCACAACCATTACCGCAACAACTTGGCGAAGAGCAGCATGAATTAATTCATAATTTATTTCATGTGGCCAGTGGTGTAGGTGTAGAGCCCATTCGAGGGCATCGTTTACAAGAAAATTACAATGATGCGGTACATTACCGTGATGAAATTCGCGAGCTATTTCGGCGTGGACAAATTTCATTACGTGACCGTGCATTAGGTGAAAATATTTTTCTTAGTGTTATGCATCGCATCGTTAATGTATTGCCAACATTGGATCGTATTCCTAGTGATCTTGAACGTTTAGGTGAAGAGTTAGCAGATATCTATTACGGTAATTTTAGTGTGTTTCAATCATTGCCTGATGCATGGGCTATTGATCAAATTTTTCCTATTATGCCGATACATCGATTAAATACAGAACCTACTCGTGAGGCGATTATTGCCGATCTCACCTGTGATTGTGATGGCAAGATAGATCACTTTATCGCTGAAGATGGTGTGCGTAACACCTTGCCATTACATAGCTTAAAAGATAATGAAGATTATTATTTAGGTGTTTTTTTAGTGGGCGCCTATCAAGAAACCCTAGGGGATTTACATAATTTATTTGGCGATACCAATGTTGCGAGTATTCGTATCAACCACGACAGTAGTTTTGATGTGGTCACAGAACTTGAAGGTGACAGTATTGCCAATGTACTGAGCTACGTGGAGTATCAGCCCGATGTGATTAAGCGCCGATTCCGTGATATAGCAGAAAAAGCGGTGAAAACAGGAAAAATTACCGTGAGTCAACGGCAAAAAATACTCAACGATTTTGCAGCGAGCTTACAAGGCTATACCTATTACGAAGAGTAATATTTTCACTATATTCTTAGTGTCAATATAGATAAAACGTTGATATAGATAAATATGAATTAACCATTGTATTGAGGAAACAATAATGTCTAAAGTCATTATTATTGGTGCGGGTGGCGTAGGCGGCGTGGTTGCTCACAAATGTGCACAATTGCCGAATGTTTTTACCGATGTTGTATTGGCCAGTCGCACACAATCAAAGTGTGATGCTATTGCCAAACAAGTAAAAGAAAAAACGGGTCAGCAATTTCGCACCGTACAGGTAGATGCAGACAGTGTACCTGAACTAATCGCATTGTTTACGAAAGAGCAGCCGTTTATGGTAATTAACGTTGCGTTACCGTACCAAGACCTGACAATTATGGATGCCTGTTTAGAAACGGGTGTGCATTATATGGATACGGCTAATTACGAACCGTTAGATGAAGCCAAGTTTGAATATAAATGGCAGTGGGCATACCAAGAAAAATTTAAAGAAGCTGGGTTAATGGCATTGCTCGGTTCAGGTTTTGATCCTGGTGCAACCAATATGTTTACAGCACATATTGCCAAACATCATTTTGATGAGATACACGAGCTGGATATTATTGATGTGAATGGTGGCGATCATGGCTATCCATTTGCGACTAACTTTAATCCAGAAATTAATATTCGCGAAGTTACTGCTGAATGCCGTCATTGGGAAAAAGGTGAATTCGTTGCAACACCTGCCATGTCAAAAAAAGCACATTTCACCTGTCCTGAAAACGTAGGTACATATTCCATTTATCGCATGTATCACGAAGAATTAGAATCACTCAGTAAGCATTTTCCTAGCTTAGAGCGTGCCCAATTTTGGATGAGTTTTTCTGATAATTACCTTAAGCATTTAGAAGTATTAGGTAATGTAGGTATGACAGGTATTGAACCCGTTAACTTTAACGGTACTGATATTGTGCCTATTCAATTCTTACGCGCTTTGTTGCCTGACCCCGCCAGCTTAGGGCCAAGAACAAAGGGTAAAACATGTATTGGCTGCGTGGTAAAAGGGCTTAAAGACGGTAAAGAAAAAATAATATATACCTATAATATTTGTGATCACGAAGCCTGTTACGCCGAAGTAAATTCGCAAGCCATTTCATATACTACAGGCGTACCTGCAATGATTGGTGCAAAAATGATGATAGAAGGCCACTGGATGCAAGCGGGAGTATGGAATATGGAACAGCTAGACCCCGATCCATTTATGGAAGCCATGAATCAATACGGTTTACCGTGGACAACCGTAGAATTAGAGTCGTTTGACTTAAGTGATTGCGCATAATATGAAAAAAATGCAGGCCGATACGTTCACAACCTTTGATCCTACTCGCGTACCGTCTCCTTGCTTTGTGATCGACGAAGTCGCGATTGAGCGTAATATAAAAATATTACATGATGTACAAGTACGCAGCGGAGCAAAAATATTAGCTGCGCTAAAAGCATTTTCATGCTGGTCACTTGCGCCACTAATTTCACGCTATTTATCGGGCACCTGCGCCAGTGGGTACCACGAAGCGCGTTTAGGTAAAGAACAATTTGGCGGTGAAGTGCATGTATTTTCTGCAGCCTTTAGTCAAAAAGAGTTTAATCATATTTTGCCAATGGCCGATCACATTATATTTAATAGCTTTTCGCAATGGCAAAAATACCAAACACAAGTGTTAGCATCGTCTGTGCAATGTGGTTTACGTATTAACCCGCAGCACTCAGAAGGTAGCGTAGATATATACGACCCTTGTGCTGCGGGTTCACGTTTGGGAATTCCATTAAGCGAATTTTCAGGTCAAGACCTAACAGGTATTACAGGCTTACATTTTCATACCTTATGCGAACAAGGTCTCGAACCTTTACGTCGTACGCTTGCAGTCATCGAAGAAAAATTTGCCGATTATTTACCCCATATGCAATGGGTAAATTTTGGTGGTGGTCATCATATTTCTCATCCCGATTACGATGTTGAAGGCCTCATTGAACTCATTAAGGCTTTCTCAAAAAAGCACCACGTACAAGTGTATTTAGAACCGGGTGAAGCCATTGCGATACGCTCAGGTGTTCTCGTAAGCGAAGTCTTAGATGTTAATTACACCGATCGCCCACAAGTGATACTAGATACATCAGCCACCTGTCATATGCCTGATACGCTAGAAATGCCATATCGTGCAGATATAGCTCTAAGTCGTGGGGTGATGGCTGGTGAGGCCACACAATACGAGAATAGCTATCGTCTGGGTGGCATGACATGCCTAGCGGGTGATGTAATAGGTGACTATAGCTTCACGCAGCCTTTGGCTGAAGGTGATCGCGTAATGTTTGACGATATGGCACATTACACCATGGTAAAAACCACCACCTTTAACGGGGTAGCCTTACCCGCTATCGCGATTTGGAACTCGGATACAGGTAATCTCAATGTGATTCGTGAATTTACTTATGAGGACTTTATGGGGCGATTGTCATAAAGGATTAAGTAGCGTGTTTTACTGGTTGAGTATTCTTGAATAGTGCATAATAGTTATTCAACTTTACTACTATTAAAGGGAATTAACTATGTCTGAAGCGCGTGATTTAATTAAATCAAACCCTCACTTAATTGTTAAAGCCGTGACTGGTGGAGTCATCGCACTAGTTTTACTCTATATCATTTCTAATTCATTTTTCTATGCTGAGCCTGGCTATATCTATCATGTACGAACAGTGACAGGTAATGAAGCTGTAGTAACTGAAGTGGGCTATAAATTTTATCCATTTGGTCGTTATAACTCATGGAAACGTGCAATGACTGTACAGGCTGTTAGAGGTGCAGGTGATGGTGCGATTAGAGCCGAAAGTGACTCTGGTCATGCCTCTGCAACCTTGCCGCCGCTAAGTATTATGTTTTTAGATCAGGTTGATGCACATGCTGAAGCCACTGTACGTTTTTCAATTCCTTCTGATGAAATGTCTTTTTTAAAGCTAGCTCACGAGTATCGTTCGCCAGAAAATTTATTACGCACAGCGCTATTACCTGCGTTTAAAGAAACATTACAGGCGAATGCTTCGTTAATGGCCGCCGAAGAATATTATGCAGGTGGTCGAACGGAATTTAACTCAGAATTTGAGAATCAAATGAGTGGTGGTATTTTCCTAGTTAAGCGTGAAGAGGTGTCGGTACGTTCTACACGATCTACAGCAGGTTCTGCGAATGCTTCTTTAGGTAAAGATCAAGAGCAGTATGGCGAAGATAGTAAAACGATTTTTGTGGTTAAAAAAGTAATTGATCGTGACGGTCAGCCTAAGCGTAAATCTCAACGTTTTGTGGATTTTGGTATTACGGTAGTCTCTGCATTAGTAACAGATATGAATCCAAACCAAAAATTTATTGAGCGTATGCAATTAAAGCAAAAAGCATCAGCCGATCGTGCAATTGCTCGTGAGCAACGTGTGCAAGAAGAGGAGCAGCGTTTATTGGCAATTGCTCGTGGTGAACGTGAAGTGGCTGAGCGCCAAGCAAAAGCAAAAGTTGAACAAATACAAAAAACAACAGAAGCGGAAACAGATAAGCAACTGGCTATTACTGGAGCAGAAAAATTAAAAGCTCAAGCGGGTATCGCTAAAGAAACAGCAGAAATTAATTTAGAAAAAGCAAGAATTGAGGCTGAAACACAAAGAACATTAGCCGAAGCCGAAGCTTATCAAAAGAAAGTTATTCTAGAAGCAGATAACGCACTGGCTCAAAAGCTAGAAGCAGAGGTACAAATACAGCGTTTGTGGGCTGATGCTTTTGCACGCAGAAATGTACCTAATAATGTTTTTGGTGCTGGTCAAGGCGGTGCTCCTGTTGGTAGTGATACGGAAACTAAGGCTTTCATGCAAATTTTGACATTAGATGCTGCAAAAAGACTGAATTACGATCGTGAAATTACTAAGTAGTTATTATAAAAAACCGCTTACTTTTAAAAAGTAAGCGGTTGGTTGTTTTACTCACCAATTGTGTAAGTATCAATACGTTTAGAAAACATCATAGGCACGTATAAATGCTTGCCTTTGATTGCTATATCTGCCGAAAACTGTCCAGCATTAAATAGCAGTGATGTTTTTTTGTTTTCATATTTAAAAATATTACCACTCATCCAATCGCTAATAATAAACGCATTTTTAGTGGCGGCTACACCGTCTAAGTTGCCAATAAGCTCTGCATTTTTGTAAGGCGTGATACGTTTATTGCTGCGGTCAATGGTGTATAAGCTGCCTAACTTTTCAGTGGTAAAGTCGTCTTTTAGCCCTTCGCCCCATGTGCCCACGATGAGAGTGTTGTTGGCAAAAAAGAGGCCGTTAGGGTGGGGTAAGTCAGCGCTGCTAACCCACTGTGATAAGGTATCATTCGTGTAGGTATAAATACCACCGCCCAGTAAATCACTAATATAAACAACCCCTTTATCATCAACCACTACATCATTGAGCATGACGCTACTGTCAGCTTTAATTGATTTAATTAACTTACCTTGTTCGTGGTCAATAATATGTAAGGTTTGCATATCGGCAACATATAAGTACGTATCGTCAATACCCAAGCCTTTAGGTGCATCCATTCCGCCCATTACCCATCCATGACGAATCACTTTGCCATCACTTGATAATAAGCTGATATAGCCTTTACCGTTGAGTTCGGTAGGCTTACCGTTAATGTTGGATACGTAAAGTAAGGGTTTAGTGGGATGAGGTTGAACTGATTCGGGTTCATCAAAGCCTTCTAGGCTCCACGCTTTTTCTGGTTGTGCAATAGTGTTTTGAGATAGCAAAGCAATAAGAGAGATCGAAGCAATAGTGGTACAGCGTAATAATGGGTTCATCATTTTTTCCTTCTAGGTTTCGAGAGCTGTATTGTGATATATTTGATTCTAAATGTGAAGTTTTTCATTAAAAGTATCTTTATGTGATACTTTTTTAGAGGTAAAGTATCAAAATGACTAAATTATCAATTGTATCAGCGAATAAATCTGCTGACGGTGAAAATGACGATAAGTTAAGAGAGAGTTTATTCTTATTACTGAAGCAAGCGATCAAAGCGCGAGGTTACACATATCGCCAGTTAGCTATAGAAATGAATATGAGTGAAGTTTCAATTAAACGCTTATTTAAGGATAAAGATTGCAAAATGAGCCGATTGTTTGAAATTTGCTCCATTATTGACGTGAGCGTTGATGAATTGATTCAAATGCAGCAGCGCGCCAAGAAAGTCCCCGAGTTTTTACCTGAAGCAACCGAGCGTGTGTTAGCAGCAAATAAACCTTTATTTATCTTATTAGTATTTTTACTTTCGCAGTTAGATATTAGTAGTATTCAACGTTTATTGAATATAGAGAAAGAAACGTTATACATGCAATTACGAGCCTTAGAAAAGTTAGAAATTATTGAATTACTAACGGGTGATAAATACCGTTTTATGATCTCTTTACCTGTGCGCTGGCGTATGGGAGGTGCATTGTCTGAATTAATTATTGGCATTAATCAGCGTTATATAGGGCATTGTATTAATAATGAAATGAATCCAGATTATGCCTTTACCACTACCAGTCGTTTAATGACTAAAAACAGCCTTGAACAAATACAAAAGAAATTACATAAAATAAAAGAAGAATATGACTATCTTAGTACTCAAGATCAGATGTTTTATAAAGCGGAAGACTTAGAGTTATGTAAGCTAGTTTTTGCACTAGGGCCTATGCCTACACAGGTTATTTTTAACGAAACGTCATAGACCTGCGCTAACACCCGATCAAAGATATACGTAAAATACGATAATAGTGAATACAAATTTAATACATAGCGATACAAATATGAGTGAACAACATACCCCTTTACCATACCCCCATTTTCTTCATTCCGAAATTGATCAAGCAAAGCCTGAAGAGGCGTTTTTTCATGTGATTCCTGTACCGTACGAAGGCAGTGTTTCTTATGGTGGCGGCACGTGTTTTGGGCCTTCGGCTATTTTGCAGGCATCGGATCAGTTAGAAGTATGGGATGGTAAAAGCAGACCTGCCGATTTAGGTATTTATACCGCGCCTGTGGTGGATTGTTTTGGTGAAGGGGAAGAGGTGATCAATAAGATTTCCGAAGCCACTAAGCTCACATTATCACAGGGAAAAATGCCAGTGCTGCTAGGCGGCGAACATTCGGTAACATGGGGAGTGATTAAAGGGTTTTTAGACGCAGGAATGAAGGATATTGGCGTTGTTCAAATTGATGCCCATGCGGACTTGCGCCACGCTTATGAAGATAATCTGTATAGCCATGCATCAGTAATGAAGCGTATTGTAGAGCAGGGTGTGCCGTTATATCAGCTAGGGGTGCGCGCTTTTTGTGAAGAAGAAATGCAAACACGTGAAGAGTTTGGTGTGCATTTTATGGATGGTGACGAGATTGTGCCGCAAAATTGCCAGAGTATTACCTTGCCTGATGATTTTCCTGAAAATGTATTTTTTACACTCGATGTTGATGGTATGGATCCATCGGTTTTTCCATCAACGGGAACACCTGTACCGGGCGGTTTAGGCTGGTACCAAACCCTAAATTTATTTGAAAGTATTGCGAAGCAACGCAATATTGTGGGTTTTGATATTATGGAGTTTGCGCCGATCAATGGCTTTCATGCCTATGATTTTGCTGCCGCATTACTCACGTATAAAATGATGGGCATTGTGCAAAGAAATAGATAAATCAATGTAGCATGGCGCCTTAATAAAAGCGTCTGCATCCATTATCCTCACGCATGAGAGCAGCTATGAATAGCGGTGATATAGTATTAAAGAATGCGATTCAACAGTGTGCGGTGTGTACGGATCTTCCACATGGTATTCGGCCTGTTATACAGTTTTCGAGTGATTCTTCGATCTTATTAGTGGGGCAGGCACCGGGTCGTCGCGTGCATGAAACGGGTATCCCATTTAATGATCCCAGTGGCGACCGTTTACGTGATTGGTTGGGGGTTGATTGTGATACTTTTTATGATGACAAAAAAATTGCCATTGTACCCATGGGGTTTTGTTATCCGGGTACTGGCACATCGGGAGATTTACCGCCACGACGTGAGTGCATTGATACGTGGCGAGAAAAAGTATTACAGCAGTTACAGCAGGTGAAATTGACGGTAGTGATAGGGCGCTATGCCTTAGATTATCATTTACCTCATACGCAAAAAATGACAGTGACGCAGGCAGTAGCTCATTGGCAAAAGACGTGGCCTAATGTCATCCCTTTACCGCATCCTAGCCCTAGAAATAATCGCTGGTTAAAGAATAATCCGTGGTTTGAGGCAGAGGTAGTTCCTGAATTACAGCAACGGGTAAAGGATGTATTAGCCTGACAGTATTTGGCTTAAAAATAATTGTAAACGGTCGGTTTCTGGTTGATCAAAGAAACGCTCAGGCGTATTTTGTTCAACTATTTCGCCACCATCCATAAATATAACCCGATCAGCAACCGTTTTTGCAAACCCCATTTCGTGGGTAACACACAGCATGGTCATGCCTTCTTCATCGGCAAGTTCGATCATCACATCAAGTACTTCTTTGATCATTTCTGGATCTAATGCAGATGTGGGTTCATCAAATAGCATAATCTTAGGTGCCATACACAGTGAACGCGCAATAGCGACTCGCTGTTGTTGTCCGCCAGATAACTGCCCAGGAAATTTAAGCGCTTGATCAGGAATTTTAACCCGCTCTAAATATTTCATAGCAATGGCTTCGGCTTCATCTTTGGGCTTTTTTTGTACCCAAATTGGCCCTAGCGTTAAATTGTCGAGAATACTTAGGTGAGGAAATAAATTGAAATGTTGAAATACCATGCCTACTTCACGGCGAATGGTTTCAATGTTTTTTACATCGTCAATCATCTCAATACCATCAACAACCAACGAGCCTTGTTGAAATTCTTCTAAGCGATTAATACAACGAATCATTGTCGACTTGCCTGAACCAGAAGGCCCGCAAATAACAATACGTTCCCCTTTTTTTACCGTTAAATTAATATCTTTTAATACGTGAAAATTACCATACCATTTGTTCACATCGGTAATGGTAATAATGTCATTATTATCACGGGTATTATCTTGAGAGGATAGGGTAGTCACAATAGATCCTTTAGCGTTTATGGCCAGTATCAAGTTTACGTTCAATAGAGTTGCTTATCATCGACATGCTAAAACAGCATACCCAAAAGAGTAAGCCTACAAATAAATAGGCTTCGGGAGCGTGTCCGCCTAGCCAGTAAGAGTTGGTTAGTGCACTTTGTGCTGTATTTAATACTTCTGAAATACCAATAATTAATAAGAATGTGGTGTTTTTAAACACCATAACAAATGTGGCTAAAATATTGGGTAGAGCAATTTTTATTGTTTGCGGCAAAATAATCAGTAGGTTTTTTTGCCAGTAACCCAAGCCAAGCGAATCAGCGGCTTCGTATTGGCCTTGTGGTATCGCTTGTAATCCGCCACGAAACACTTCGGCCATGTAGCCTGCCATAAATAAAATTAAAATAATCCAAACGCGCACTAACTTATCAATAGTAACACCCTCAGGAAAAAATAGAGGCAGCATCACAGAGCCCATAAAAAACAAGGCTAATATAGGTGCGCCACGAAAAAACTCAATAAATAGTATGCATATATTACGTATTAACGGCATATCTGATCGGCGGCCTAAAGCCCATAAATAGCTTAAGGGAAACGCAACAATAATACTTGCAGCAGCCATTAAAATATTTAATGTAAAGCCGCCCCATAAATCTGTACGCACATAGCTTAGGCCAAAAAGTCGACCGTCTAATAGTAAAATACATAGAAAGGGCAATAATAAAAATAAAGGAATACCAACACGGTTACGAAGGTGTACAGGTAAAAAAAACTGGGCACTTATTACGGTAACTAAACTGATTAAACATAAATTAACACGCCATAATTCGCCATCGAGATAGCTGCCATAAAAAAATTGCTGAGACCATGCGCGAATAAAAACCCAGCAAGCCCCGTCTTTTGTACAGTCATCTTGGCTGGTGCCAACCCAATTGGCCGAAAAAAATAGCCAATCAAATAATGCGGGTAAAAACGATAGCAGTAATAGTGAAATACTTACTGTCGCAATAGAGTTTAATGGTGAAGAGAATAAGTTTTCTCGCATCCAATGAATAATACCCATGGTTTCTACAGGGGCAGGCTTGGCAGGTAGGGGGGTAAATATTTTCATAGTACGATTACCTTTCACTCAGTGAAACGCTGTCATTAAAACGGTTCATAATGAATGAAATGACCATGTTAACAAAAAAGTAAACGGCCATTGTCATAAAGATAATTTCAATCGCTTGGCCTGTTTGGTTAAGTGCAGTGCCTGCAAATACACTGAATAATCCTGGATAGCCAATTGCAGTTGATAGGGTCGAGTTTTTTACTAAGCTTTGATACTCACTATTTAACAAGGGCACAATAACGCGCATGGCTTGCGGCACTATAATCAGTGACATAATGCGTTTTTCGGGTAATCCAATACTTCTTGCGGCTTCTGTTTGTCCATGAGGAACAGACTGAATGCCTGCACGTACTGCTTCGGCAATAAATGCACCCGTATAAACCGATAAGGCTGTTGCTAGTGCCATAAGCTCTGGAATAACAGTAATGCCACCACGAAAGTTAAAGCCTTTCAGTGCAGGTAAATCCCATGTGAATGGGAAGCCTGTGGCAAGTGTTGCCAAAAATGGTAAACCGAATAATAAGCCAAGGCTAATATACAATAATGAAAATTGTTTGCCAGTAAGTGCTTGCCTTTGTTTTGCCCAGCGGCGTAAAAAAATAATAATAGCCACTGCGATAGCAAGTGTGCCATAAACAATCCCCGAGCCTGTTTCACCAACTAAGGCAGGAAAAAATAAGCCACGTACATTCAAAAAAATGACTTCGCCAATATGTAAGCTTTCGCGCGCGCTAGGTAAGGTGGCTAATACGGCAAAATACCAAAAAAATACCTGCAGTAATAACGGAATATTACGAAAGGTTTCTACATAGATAACTGCTAGCCGTTGAATAATCCAGTTTTTAGAAAAATGAGCGATCCCCATAATAAAACCGAGTAGAGTACATAAAACAATAGAAATAGCTGATACGAGAACTGTATTTAGTAAGCCAGCAAAAAATGTACGTAAATAAGTGTGAGTAGCATCGTAGGGAATGAGCGACATTAAAATATCAAAGCCAGCGGTGGTTGATAAAAAAGCATATCCACTTTTAATTCCACGTGCTTCCATATTGTTTAACGTGTTTGTCACAATGGTATAAAAAAAATAGCCTAAACCCAGCAATAATAATAGTTGGTAAATGATAGAGCGGTTTTTTGGATTATTAAAAAAAGAAGGTGATGACTTTGGTGGGGTAGTCATTTTGCTGGTCGAGGGTTTTGACATATAGCGTCACTTTTTAAGTAAATAATACAGTTAATAAATTGTGTGGTCGGTAAATATTGTTTTTTTTATGAAATTTATTAAAAAAGAATCCTAATTACATTGTAGGGTAAAAGTAAAAAGGGCTATGTGTATAGCCCTTTTTATTATTGATTTAACGAATCGGTGCAGAGTATAAAATACCGCCTTTATTCCACTGTGCATTAATGCCACGAGAAATATTGAGTGGTGAACCTTTACCTACATTACGTTCAAAAATATCCGAGTAATTACCCACTTGTTTAACAATATCGTATGACCAGTTAGCAGAAATTCCTAGTTTTGCACCCGCATCGCCTTCTGTACCCAGTAGACGTTTTTGTGCTGGTGAACCTGTCTTTTTCAGTGTGTCTGCATTTGCAGCATTAATACCTAAAAACTCAGCTTCAATCATTGCCATTAACGACCAGCGAACAATATTAAACCATGCATCGTCTCCTTGACGAACCACAGGACCTAATGGCTCTTTTGAAATAATCTCAGGTAATACGATAGCGCTTGAAGGGTCTTTTAAGCCAATGCGTAATGCGTATAAAGTGGACTGATCCGAGGTGAGCATATCACAGCGGCCGCTTTCAAAACCTGCACGCGTTTGGTCTGCGGTATCAAATGTGACGGCTTTGTAGCTCATGTTATTTGCACGAAAGTAATCGGCAAGGTTAAGTTCGGTTGTTGTGCCAGCAATAATGCACACGGCTGCACCATCCAGTTCTGCAGCACTTTTTACACCTAGTTTTTTAGAGACCATAAAGCCTTGGCCATCGTAATAGGTGACGCCTGCAAAATTCATCCCTAGTGATGTATCGCGGGTATGAGTCCATGTTGTATTACGGGATAACATGTCAATTTCACCCGATTGTAGGGCGGTAAAGCGCTCTTTTGATGTGAGAGGCTTGTATTGCACTTTATTGGCATCGCCTAATACAGCGGCAGCTACAGCACGGCAAACATCCACATCAATGCCACTCCATACACCTTTCTCATCCTTTTGAGAAAATCCTGCAAGACCTGTATTCACACCACAGGTGAGTGAACCACGCTTTTGTACATCTTCTAAGGTACCTGCTTGGGCGCCTAAAGCGACAACCGCTAAGCTACCTGCGATGATGGATGCAATTTTCTTCATAGTGTTTCTCCGTAAAAGTAATTATTGTAAAAATAGGTTACAAGTAATGACATAAAACTAATGGATACAAAATAGGTGCCAATCTCTTTGCACTGGCACGTAATACTGAATCATTGAGTGTTTTGTTTGTTTTTTATCCCGTTAATTATATTTTGACGATACGTTTGCGGTGTTGCTATGTGTTTATTGGTTATTTTAGTGCTCTACGGGGCTTATCATCACTGTTTTAGGGCATCGCGTCAACTTGAGCCCGTGTAGGATATAGAAATACAGGTTTACAGTAATACATGTAACCCGACATTAGTCTAATTAAATAGAGGTGTCTTTTTCTCATCTTCGTTACAATAGTCGGTTATCATGTAGATTACGTTCATCCATTATTATAAAAATATTATTTATGCCGCAGCCCTTTGTTCATCTCCGTTTACATACTGAATTTTCACTTGTTGATAGTACCGTGCGTATTAAGCCCTTAGTGGCTGCGGTGGCGGATATGCATATGCCAGCAGTGGCCATAACAGACGTATGCAATTTTTATGGCTTGATTAAATTTTATACGGCCGCACAGGGCAAAGGGGTAAAACCCATTATTGGTGCTGATTTTTGGGTAAAAGGGAATAGTGATGAAGATAAGCCAACACTAGTCAGCTTATTTGCGATGAACCATACGGGCTATCGCAATATTATTATTTTAATATCAAAGGCATTCCAAGAAGGGCAATATTTAGGCGTTCCCTATATACAGCGCGAATGGATTTCTGAATGTAATGAAGGCGTACTTGCCTTATCGGGCGGGCGACAGGGGGATGTTGGTGTCGCTCTAGTCTCTGGTCATGCTGATGAAGCCAAGCAGCTTTTAAATCAATGGCAACAAGATTTTCCCCAGCGCTTTTATTTAGAATTACAGCGCACAGGCCGAGAAAACGAAGAAGACTATTTACATGCAGCCGTGCAATTAGCTGCCGAGCAACAAGTGCCTGTTGTTGCAACTAACGATGTTCGATTTTTAACTGCCGATGACTTTGAAGCTCACGAATCGAGAGTGTGTATTGGTGAAGGTCGTACACTAGACGATCCTCGTCGTGAACACCGTTACAGTGAGCAGCAATTTTTGCGTTCACCAGAAGAAATGATCGAGTTGTTTAGTGATATTCCACAAGCGATTGAGAATACCGTTGAAATTGCTAAACGTTGTACCGTAGATATTGAGCTAGGTAACTATTATTTACCGGATTATCCGATTCCAGATAACTTCTCAAACGATCCATTTTTTGCAGAATACATTCCGTATGCTGATTTAGAACATGCGGCTAAAGAAGCCATGGAAAGCAGCTGGGCAGAACGCAAGGACTCCGAAAAATATTTACCTATGGTAGAAACAAATGTGTTTTTTCAAAAGGTATCTTACGAGGGCTTGTATGAACGTTTAGAAACAATACTGGATAAAAACGATGCCGACTATACAGAGAAAAAACAGCCGTACTTAGACCGTTTGCGATTTGAGCTTGATATTATTATGCAAATGGGGTTTCCCGGTTATTTTTTAATCGTAATGGATTTTATTCAGTGGGCAAAAGAACATGATATTCCTGTTGGCCCAGGTCGTGGGTCGGGTGCAGGTTCTTTGGTAGCTTACGCTCAAAAAATTACTGACCTTGATCCTCTTGAATATGATTTGCTGTTTGAGCGATTTTTAAACCCTGAACGAGTATCTATGCCTGATTTCGATATTGATTTCTGTATGGATAATCGCGATCAGGTGATTAAATACGTGTCGGATACATACGGTAAAGATGCGGTTTCACAGATTATTACTTTTGGTACGATGGCGGCGAAAGCGGTCGTACGCGATGTTGCACGTGTACAAGGTAAATCTTATGGCTTGGCCGACAAGCTTTCTAAAATGATACCTATGGATGTAGGAATTACGTTACAAAAAGCCTACGATCAAGAAGAGGTGTTACGCGATTTTTTAAAAGATGATGAAGACGCGCAAGAAATATGGGAAATGTCGCTGCGCTTAGAAGGTGTGACTCGTAATGTTGGTAAACATGCGGGTGGTGTTGTTATTTCGCCCACCAAACTAACAGATTTTTCACCGTTATATTGTGATGAAACCGGTAAAGGCTTAGTCACGCAGTACGATAAAAATGATGTAGAGTCTGCGGGGCTGGTTAAGTTTGACTTTTTGGGTTTGCGTACCTTAACCATTATTGATTGGGCGGTTAAAATGATTAATCGTCGCGCGGCAACAGCAGGCGAAGCCGCGATAGACATTGCCTTTATTCCATTAGATGATCCCGCCACATATAAAATGTTAAAAACCGCAGAGACCACCGCTGTTTTTCAGCTTGAGTCACGCGGCATGAAAGATCTAATTAAACGTTTACAGCCTGATGATATTGAAGACCTAACGGCACTAGTCGCGTTGTTCCGTCCTGGACCATTACAATCGGGCATGGTTGATGACTTTATTAATCGTAAGCACGGTCGTGCAGAGGTGGCATACCCCGATGCAAAATATCAACACGAAAAACTAAAACCTATTCTTGGGCCAACGTATGGCGTTATTGTTTATCAAGAACAGGTCATGCAAATCGCACAGGAATTAGCAGGGTATACTCTAGGCGGCGCAGATATGTTGCGTCGTGCAATGGGTAAGAAAAAACCTGAAGAAATGGCCAAGCAGCGCGCGGTATTTGAAGGTGGCGCAAAAGATCAAGGTATTGATCCTGAATTAGCTATTAAAATTTTTGACTTGGTAGAAAAATTTGCGGGTTATGGTTTTAACAAATCGCACTCGGCAGCTTATGCCGTTGTGTCGTATCAAACGGCATGGTTAAAAACGCATTACCCCGCACAATTTATGGCTGCCACCATGTCGTCAGATATGGATAAAACAGAAAAAGTTGTTACCTTTGTTGAAGAATGCCGTTCAATGAAATTGAATTTGTTACCGCCTGATGTTAACCAAGGTGAATTTCAATTTACGGTAGATACAGACAATAATATTATTTATGGTTTGGGTGCAATTAAAGGTTTAGGTGAAGGCCCTGTAGATAATATTCTTGAGGCAAGAAAACAAGGCCCGTTTAAAAATGTATTTGATTTTTGTGCGCGTATTGATTCACGTAAGGTCAATAAGCGTGCCTTAGAAGCCTTAGTACGTAGTGGCTCTTTTGATACGATAGGCCCCGATGCTGAAAATAGTGAGCGTGATTTAGATCATACACGAGCGATGTTAATGGCCTCTTTAAGTGAGGCGGTTAAAACGGCAGAACAACAGCAAGCAAATGCTAATGCAGGTATGGTCGATTTGTTCGGGGATAGTTTACCTGGGCAATGTGAAGATAATAGCGATGCTTACATTGATTTTTATAATACGCGTCGTTGGACAATGAAAGAGCGACTCAATGGTGAAAATGAAACCATCGGCTTATATTTAACAGGCCACCCCATTGATGAATACGAACAAGAAGTAAAGCATTTAGTCTCTACACGTATTTCGCAATTAGTGGCCGATAAAAAATCAATTAAAATTGCAGGTTTGGTGATTGCCATGCGCGTTATGAAAACCAAACGCGGCGATACCATGGGTTTTATTACACTAGATGATCGTACCGCTCGTATGGAAGTGGCTGTCTTTGCCGATACCTATACAGAATATAGCGATAAGCTAGTGAAAGACGCATTGCTTATTGTGGAAGGGCAGGTCAGTCATGATGATTATAGTGGCGGCTTAAAAATGCGTGCGGATAAAATTATTCCTTTAGAGCAGGCAAGGCAAGAGCAACTACGTACTATTGCGCTTCATTGGAAAAGTTGTGATCTTAAATCTAACTGTACAAGAGAGTTGATGCGCCTGTTGGATCATTACCGTGTTGCAGAAGACAGCGAGCATAAAGGTTGTAGTGTAGTGATTGATTATGAACGCGCAGATGCTGCTGCAAAAATTAAATTAGGGCAAACATGGCAAGTGCAACCCGCTGACGAATTAATACAAAAATTACGTAACGAATACGGTAAAGATAATTTAACGTTAGGGTATTAGTGTAAACAGAAAATAACCTATTAATAAAAAAACCTCGCTATGGTTAGCGAGGTTTTTTTATGGGGAATCTATAATGATGGTGAACGTATCACTAACATTTTAGATACTTGCATTTCTTCATAAGTATAGGGAATACCTCCAATGCCATGTCCTGAATGTTTTAATCCAGCAAATGGCATCCAATCTACGCGGAAGGCGGTATGGTCGTTAATCATAACGGCCGCAGCATCAATTTGTTTGTAGATATGTAAGGCTTTATCAATGTCTTGTGTAAAAAGTGCAGCCTGAAATGAAAACATAAGCGAATTAGCTTCGGCAATGGCATCGTTGACATCATCGTAGCTATAAACACAGATAACAGGGCCAAAAACTTCGGTTTTACTAATAGTACAGTCTTTTGGTGGGTTTAATAACACGGTGGCTTCGTAGCAGTTATTAGGTAAGCGTTTGCCGCCACACAGTACGGTTGCACCACCACTAATGGCTTCTTGTACCCATGTGTCGATACGGTCAATTTCTTGTTCATTAATGAGTGGGCCAATTTCAGTGTCGGCTAGTGTAGGATCGCCTATTTTCATTGCACTGCCTAAGGTGGCTAACCGTTGTGCAAGATCTTCTGCGACACTGCTATGAGCAAACACTCGTTGCACGGATACACATACTTGCCCAGCATGATAAAACCCGCCTTTTGCCATAAGAGGGGCAGCGGCATCTAAATTGGCATCGGCTTCGACAATAACGGGGGCCACACCACCATGTTCTAAAGCACAACGCACACCAGGTGCAAGTTTGCCTTTTAGCATCCAGCCTACAGCCGCGCTGCCGATAAAGCTAAAAAAGCCAACACGTTCATCGGTAACCAGTGCCGTAGCGGTGGAGCTGCTATCGGTCACTAGAGCTTGACCGTATTCAATGGGTAAGCCTGCTTCATGCAAGATAGACACAAGGCGCAAGCATGATAAGGGTGTGGCACCTGCAGGTTTAATAATAAAAGGGCAGCCTGCGGCTAAGGCAGGACAAATTTGGTGAACTGCAAGATTTAGAGGGTGGTTAAATGCACTCACGGCAACCACAACACCGATTGGCTCATGATGGGTAAATGCAAGATGGCCTTCTGAAGCCGCAGTTGATCCCATTGGGATTTCTTTGCCCGAGTCATTACGAATACAGGCGATACAGTTTTCAACGCCATCAATCGCACGATTGACCTCAACGATAGAGTCGGGCAATGGCTTTCCACCTTCGCGGGCAGCTTCAATTGCTAACTCATCAAAGCGTGCACGCATAATATCGGCAGTTTTTTGTAAAATTTCAATACGCTTCACTTTAGATAGCCATTTGCTTCTATCACTATAAATCTCATAAGCAGTGGCGAGTGCTCGTTTTACTGTAATACCGTCAACTGTGGATACGGTTGCAATAACAGAGTTATCGTAAGGTGAGCTTACGTTGATAACATTGCCTGAATCTTCAACGCCTGCGACTAGAGATGTGAAATGGGTACTCATTATGAGCTCCTTAATCTAATGTATAGTGAGTAAGACATGCTTGTTTTGTCGTGCGACAGCATGCCTGTTCAGCAGTTGGCTACTGGCTCTGTCTTATGAGTGTAGACAATCTTATGTATTTGCGTGTGATATTGTAAATAGTAGAATAGTTTTTTGTTGCATTGCAACAATTATATGTCTATTTTTATGCCAAAGTAGATATATTGAATAATATATTACGATAATTGCTGTATCACACGGGTAATAGCCGTTGATAAAGCGCGTATATCGGTTGGTGAGCTAATAAAGGGTGGCATGACATATATTAAACGTCCAAAGGGACGAATCCATACGCCTTCATTCACAAATAAGGGTTGAATGGTTTGTAAATCAACCGCTTGTTTGAGCTCAACAACGCCAATAGCACCTAAACAACGCACTTCTCTGACTAGAGGGTGGTTGTTGAGTTCACTTAATTCGTTATTTAATTGTTGTTCAATGGTTTTGACACGCTCTTGCCAAGGCGATGACAGTAATAAATCAATACTGGCATTGGCGGTTGCGCAAGCGAGTGGGTTTCCCATAAATGTAGGGCCATGCATTAATACGCCCGCATCACCTTGGCAAATAGTTGTGCTAACTTGCTCAGTGCATAGTGTTGCGGCTAAGGTCATCATACCGCCAGTAATGGATTTGCCTACACACATAATGTCAGGGCTAATATTAGCGTGTTCACAGGCAAATAAGCGGCCTGTACGACCAAAACCTGTCGCTATTTCATCGGCAATAAGTAATACATCGTATTCATCACAAATATCACGTACACGGCGTAGATAATCGGGTGAATAAAAGCGCATACCTCCAGCACCTTGCACAATAGGCTCTAAAATAACGGCAGCTAGGTCAGTATGGTGTGTTTCTACTTGCTGTAAAAAATCAGCTATATAGCGTTCATCCCACGTTTGATGAATACCGCATTGAGGGGCTTCTGTAAAATATTGTTGACTCAGTACGCCATTAAATAAGTGATGCATCCCCGTTGTAGGATCGCACACAGACATGGCGGCAAAGGTATCGCCATGGTAGCCATTTCGCAGCGATAAAAAGCGGTTTTTCTTGGATTTTGCTTGTGATTGCCAGTACTGTATGGCCATTTTCATGGCAACCTCAACGGCCACCGAGCCAGAATCCACTAAAAAAACCTTTTGCAGTGGTGTGGGTGTAAGTTCAACGAGCTTTTTGCATAAGGTAATCGCGGGCTCGTGTGTTAGCCCGCCAAACATGACATGGCTCATTGTGTGTATTTGTTCAATCATCGCTTGGTTTAATACAGGATGATTATAGCCATGCAGTGCGCACCACCACGATGACATGCCATCAATAAGGCAGCGCCCATCTTCCAGATATAAATTTACCCCCTCAGCCTTAATGACAGGAAATATAGGGCTGGGTTGAGTCATAGAGGAGTATGGGTGCCAAATGTGTTGTCGATCAAATGCGAGATCCATAATGTACTGATGTTAGTTGTTTTTAGAGCTCGCAGTATATCAGTATTGTTGTTGGAGGGATTAGGCGGCTACCTCGACATAATCGATAAAACGTTTTAAATCCATCTTATGGGCTTCACTCATATGATTGAATTCAATACTAATTTCGGTATGTCGATAGGGTTTATTGCGATAGCTAAATGCACGTACTAAACCACGGGTTTGAATCGTGATGTTGTCATCTAACATAATTTGGCATTTAGGGAGTACGCGATCTTTATGCAGGTGGGGGCGTAAATCGCCTGATACATTAATACGCATACCGCCTTGGCTAATATCTTTGACAATGGCATACCACGGGGCACCATAGAGTGGGTTGATATGGCTTTTTAATGGATTGCTATTCTCTAATAATAACCGAGGATAGTGGCGACGAGGTTCGTAATCGACAAAATCAGGCAACGCCAGCTGGTAGCAGTGTTCCTGTTCTGACCATCCTGTAATGGTGGTGTGAATTTCTAGTTTTTCCCAATTTTTGTAGTGCAATATGGTCACTTCTTGATGAACTAATGATTCGGGCTGTGCTAAAAATGGAGAAAATTCATCCAGACTAAAATGTGCATCCACAAAGTCGATACCGATAATCATGCTTTGAAAGCTATTTTTGTGTCCCGATAAGCGAACTTCTATTAATTGACGGTCGTCTTGCAGTTCCATTAGGTGATGATAATTCACGAAATGGTTAACAACGTTGTCGTGTGTAATTTGATGCATCACCTGTTCAGGATGGTGATGTGTTAAACGGTCAATAAATTGGTTAAATAAGCCCATAAATATCCTACTACGCTATTTTGTGTACTTGAATGTTCTATAGAGTTGTTAATAGCAATGCCTATGCCAGCTATGGTGATATGCCTGAAGTACCGATATATCGTGTGATAGGCTCAATGAAGAATTTATAGAGCTTATTTATTGAGGAAGTATTTGGCCGATTTGTTGGATTTTTAAGCTGCAGAGCGGTAATGCTTTTCCTTTATGTATATAATGCCGCTTTTTCATGTCTAGATAGATACAGAGTAATGATGCCAACGTCAGAAACTAATGAACGCAAACAACGTATAGAGTTTAATAAGCTACAAAAACGACTGCGCCGCCATGTTGGGCAGGCCATTGCAGAATACAACATGATTGAAGAAGGCGATAAGATCATGGTGTGTTTATCGGGCGGTAAAGATTCGTATGCAATGCTAGATATATTACTTAATTTACAGCGAACAGCGCCCGTTAATTTTGAGTTGGTTGCTGTTAACATGGATCAAAAGCAACCCGGTTTTCCTGAAGAAATATTACCTAACTATTTAGAATCCTTAGGTGTACCTTATTATATTGTTGAGAAAGATACGTACAGTGTTGTGAAATCATTGGTGCCCGAAGGTAAAACCACCTGTGGTATATGCTCACGCCTACGCCGAGGTACCTTATATGGTTTTGCCGAAGAAATAGGCGCAACAAAAGTGGCTCTAGGTCATCATAAGGACGACATTGTTGAAACACTATTTTTAAATATGTTTCATGGTGGGCGCTTAAAAGCTATGCCGCCTAAATTATTATCGGACGATAAACGTAATATTATTATTCGCCCAATGGCATTTTGTCGTGAGCGAGATATTGAACGGTATGCAGAGCATAAACAATTTCCTATTATTCCTTGTAATTTATGTGGCTCTCAAGAAAACTTGCAGCGTCAGCATGTTAAGCAAATGTTGCAACAGTGGGATAACGATTCCCCTGGTAGAACCGATAATATTTTTTCTGCCTTATCAAAAGTTTCGCTATCGCAATTAGCCGATACCCAATTATTTAACTTTACCGATTTAACCATTGATCGCTCGCAAGCGGCTGACCGCATTTCTGAATATGCCGATAATAAAACGGTGACTGGTGGTAATCATGATCAAGCGGTAGAGTTATGGGTAGGCAAAGACGAGAGTGAAAATATAGCGAATAATAAAATAGACGCTGTAAATATTGTTTAGGTATCGTATTTAAATAATGGACTGTGTGTGATGTTATTGATGTGTAGCATCAAGTACCGTTAATCAAATAACTTCGCTAATAACACAGGGATTGCTGTTTCTACTCGCAAAATACGCGAGCCTATGTGAATACTTTGACATCCCGCCTCTTGTAGTTTTTCTACTTCGTAAGGAATAAACCCGCCTTCAGGTCCTATCACCAAGGTGGTCTGTGTTGAGATGTTGTGGGGGCAGGGTGTATCACTGTTTGGGTGTGCAACAAATGCTAAGGTGTCTTTACATAACGCGGGCAGGCGATCTTCTACAAAGGGTTTGAAACGCGGTTCTATTATCACTTCAGGTAGTACGGTATCTTTGCCTTGTTCTAAGCCTAAAATTAATTGCTCTTTTATTTTTTCTAGCTGTAATAGAGGTGTTTGCCAATAGCTTTTTTCTACACGATAACTATTCATAAAAATAATACGCTTAACGCCCATAGTTGCGCAGGTTTGTAAAATGCGTTTAATCATTTTGGGGCGAGGGAGTGCAACAGTTAAGGTGATTGGTAGCGGAGCTGGTGGTGCGTGTTGATAGCGTATAGTCAGGGTGACATGCTCGTCAGTGATTTCGGTAATATCCCCTTGGCCAATATCACCATTCAGTAATCCAATCGTGAGCGTATCGTTTAGGCTTGCGCGATGTACATGTTTAATATGGTGATAGCGATAATCACTAAGTTGAACGCTGTGTTCATGAATAAAATCTTCTGGAGACAGTATAATAATATTCATGCATTATTTGTGATTTGTGTGGTCATTGATAAAGGCTTCAATGTGGTTTGCCCATAGCGTTGGCTCACAATGTTTTTGTGTAAACGCTATACTATTTTGACTCAATGTATTAACGAGTGCAGGGTCAGACTCGAATTGAAGTACTGCATTTTTTATGGCATCGCAATTATTCGATTCTACGATGAGGCCATTATAATTATCGATAACGTAATCGCTGGTGCCTTGTGATTGTGTTGTAATAATCGCTTTGCCTAATCGCATTGCGCCCACCAGTGTAATATGCCCACAGGCGGTGTCTTCATTAATGAGTGGCACAATCACGGCTTTGCTTTTTTCAACAATACGCCAAAAGTGCTGGCTAGGTAAGTTGTAAAAAACAGTGACGTTATTAGGTATGTCTGTTACATGAATCGTATTGGGGCGTGTAACGATAGTTAAATGCTGTTCGGGGAGCAAACGAAAAGTATTTATCAGTGTTTCGTAGTCTCTACCTTCGCCGCCCACTGCGCAATAGTATTGCTGATGAGGTGGAGTGTACGCGTTATCGGTTTTGGGTGTTTCCATGGCCCAGTGCAGCATATGTATTTTTTCAATGGGTATCTCAAAATAATCGGCGTATTTTTTTCTTTCGTACTCGCTGTACACAACAAAGTGATCAATATGACGAAAGCTTTTTTTCATCGCATGATGCATTTTTCCTTGTGGTAAATCAGTAAAGTTAAAGGCAAAGGCAAGGTGTGGATTTTTTTTGCCGCTTAAGCGCATAAATACGCTTTGCCAATGACTGGTTCTAGGTAGATGAGAAATGACAATGTCGCGATTATTGGCAATAGCACATGTGGCTTGTAGGCAAGCACGATAACGGCTTATCTTGGGGCGAGTAATGCAGCGTTCAATAAGATTATTGGCAACGCCAGAATAGTATTTCCATGCAATGGCAGGGGCTTCTGGGGTTTTAGGTTGAGAATAAAAGCGCTCAATAAAATCCCAGTTTTTTCCTGCAAGTTCGGCAACATTAATGATGTTTGTAATCATATAAGCTACACATCTAAGTCTAGATATTATAAAAAATAATGTATATGAAACCTGTTAATCAACAGGTTTCATATTGGTTTGTTTGCCGCAAATATAGGCTTTTTGTAATTTTTTAAATACCGCTTTAGGCATGTCTTTAGGTAGATCTACCGTAGAGTGGTTATCGCTAATTTTAATAGAGCCAATAAACTTACTATCCATATCAGCTTCGTTCGCGATAGCGCCTACAATGTTGCCAGGTTTAACACCGTCTTCACGACCAATTTCAATACGGTATTTATTCATATTGACATCATTGTGCTCTTTTCGTTTTCGGCGTGGAGAGTCACCGTTGTCGCGACGTGAATTTCTATCATTACTGCGTTCGCCACGTTTACGATCACCACGGCTATTTTTACGATCACCGCGTGGATTGTCTCTAAAGAACTCCGTTTCTTTTGGATAGGACTGTTCAGAAACAAAAAGCGGTTGTTTACCTTGTGCAATATAGGCGAGGGCAGCAGCTACCGCTTCTATTGGATGATCATTTTCTTGAATAGATTGATTGATGATATCGTGATACATCGCTAAATCTTTATGTTCGATTGTTTCGTTAATACGTTTTTTGAATGTTTCGGCGCGCTTTTGATTTACATCGCTAGCGCTAGGCACATCCATTGGTTCCACAACACTTTTTGTATCGCGTTCAATGGCGCGTAGTAAATGGCGCTCACGACTGGTAACAAATAAGATGGCTTCACCTGAACGTCCCGCACGACCAGTACGGCCAATGCGGTGAACATACGATTCAGTATCCAGTGGAATGTCGTAGTTAATAACATGGCTAATGCGTTTTACATCAAGACCACGAGCTACTACATCGGTAGCAACAAGAATATCTAACGTGCCACGCTTGAGTTTTTCAACAATGTTTTCACGTTGGTTTTGCGGAATATCACCATTTAAGGCGGCACAGCTATGTCCACGGGCAGAGAGTTTTTCTGCAAGTTCAATGGTGGCGATTTTGGTACGAACAAAAACAATCACACCATCAAAGTCTTCTACTTCTAAAATACGAGTAAAGGCGTCGAGCTTTTGATTGCGATTGACAATAGAAAAGCGTTGGCGAATAGTGGTTGCGGTTGAGGTTTTTGTCTCAATCTTAATATGCTTAGGATCGTTTAAGTATTTATTAGCGACCTTTTTAATTTCTTTAGGCATTGTGGCCGAGAAAAGGGCAATTTGGCGCTTGGCTGGTGTGTGTTCTAAAATCCATTCCACGTCATCAATAAAACCCATGCGTAGCATTTCATCGGCTTCATCTAATACCAGCGCTTGTAACTGATCTAAGACGAGTGTTTTACGACGGATATGATCCATCACACGGCCAGGGGTACCTACAATAATTTGTGTACCGCGCTTTAATTGGCGTAATTGATTGTCATAAGACTGCCCACCGTAAATAGGTAGTACTGAGCATTTCATGTAACGCGAATAGGTTTGAAAGGCTTCGGCTACTTGTATGGCAAGTTCACGTGTGGGTGCAAGCACCAATAATTGCGGATGTTTTTTGCTGGGATCAATATTCGCTAATAACGGCAATGCAAATGCAGCGGTTTTGCCCGTACCTGTTTGTGCTTGACCTAATAAATCCCTACCTTCTTGAATAATAGGAATACTTGCGGCTTGAATAGGTGAAGGTGTTTCGTAGCCTAATTCGACCAATGTCTTTAGGATAGGTTCTGGAAGATTGAGTTCATTAAATGATTGAGTAACGGGTATTTCTGCTGTCATGATTGCCTGCGATTGTCTCCAAACGGAGATGGGGGATAGGAAAAGGCGCGATTATAACAGATGGTTAGTATTTATGCGGCATTAATTATGATTTAGAGCGATGAATCTTTGTATAGGGAAATAGGCATTATGGGCGCCCTAAGACATAGTGGTATATGTGTGTTTCTTAGGGCTATCACATCATCGATGGGATGATTAATCGCTGCGGCTAGTGGTTTCTAGTAAATGGTAGCCAAATTGCGTTTTAATGGGGCCGTGTACGGTATTTAATGCGTCATTAAATACGACTGTATCAAACTCAGGCACCATTTGCCCTTGACTAAACTGACCTAAATCACCGCCTTGTGCGCCAGATGGGCAAGTAGAATGTTCTTTTGCAACAGCCGCAAAGTCTGCGCCGTTTTCAATTTCTTCTTTTAAGGTGATACATAATGATTCTGTATCGACTAAAATGTGTCGTGCACTTGCTGAAGGCATGCTTTTCTCCAAATAGTAAATGTTACGTGGCATGATAAAGGGCAAGTGCCAATAAATAAAGTGGTCCGCTCGGCAGGGTTCGAACCTGCAACCTGCCCCTTAGGAGGGGGCCGCGCTATCCAGTTGTGCCACGAGCGGTATATAGACGATAAATGTTGGAATATACTGTGCTGATAGTCGCCATCCATTTTATGTTTTTATACGCGTGAAGAAAACTTTTTTTATAGTGGTATGTCATACCCCACTGATTAATGTCGTTAGGATGCAGTATGTTAGATACGAAACCACTATTACTTGATACGGACTTTCCGCCTATTCGGCGCGATAAAACGCAAATACTACAAGTGAATTTAGGCTATTTATGTAATTTGAGCTGTACCCATTGTCATGTGAATGCTGGGCCTAAACGAACCGAATTAATGTCGAAAGAAACAATCGATGAAATATTAGCCTATATCGATGTTCACGCGATTCACACCGTTGATTTAACGGGAGGGGCGCCTGAAATGAACCCGCATTTTAGGTATTTGGTGGTTGAGGCTAGAAAGCGTGGTGTGAAAGTGATTGATCGTTGTAACCTGACGATACTTCAAGAACCTGAATATCATGATATGGCGCAATTTCTTGTAGATCATCAAGTGGATATTGTGGCGTCGTTGCCTTGCTACTCAGAACAAAATGTTAATGAGCAGCGCGGTAAAGGTGTTTTTCAAGAGTCTATTGATGCCTTACAACAATTAAATCGATTAGGTTACGGTAAAAAAGAGGGCTTAACATTAGATTTGGTATATAACCCCAACGGTGCATTCTTACCCCCTAATCAACATACGCTTGAGCAAGAATATAAAAAACGTTTATTTGATGAGTATGGCATTGTATTTAATCAGTTATATACCATTACCAATATGCCGATTAGTCGTTTTGGCGGTATGTTATTGGCAAAGGGGTTATACGAGAATTATATCGCCTTGCTAAAAGAGAATTTTGCTCAACAAAATATGGATGCGGTGATGTGTAAATCATTGATTAGTATTGACTGGCAAGGTTATGTCTATGATTGTGACTTTAACCAAATGTTAGACATGCCATTATCGCATCAACATACGCCTTTAATAGGATCCGACAAAACAAAACAGCATATACGTGATTTACTTGCCGTGAATTTACACAATGAGTCCATCGTGATTGGTGAGCATTGTTATGGTTGTACGGCAGGGCAAGGTAGTAGTTGCAGTGGTGCTTTGTAATGTATTGTTTGTGAATATGATCAATCCATAGGTGCTGTGATGCGATTAAGTATTATTATTCCTGTCTTGAATGAATCGCAAACGATTGTTCGTTATTTACAAGACTTACGTCATCGAATTATTTCAGAGCAACAAATAGAAATTATTATTGTGGATGGCGGTAGTACTGACAATACGGTGGCGTTGGCTGCACCTTACGCTGATTATATGGTGTGTGCGCCTAAAGGCCGTGCATCACAAATGAATGCAGGTGCCCAGCAAGCATCAGGAGAGTACTTACTTTTTTTACACGCCGACACCCAATTACCCGAAAATGCATTTTCTTTTTTACAGTCATACCCGCACCCACAGTGGGGATTTTACCGTGTAGCACTGAGCGGAAAAGCATGGTTTTTTCGTGTAATTGAGCGAATGATTAACTGGCGCTCCTGCATGACGCAAGTGGCTACAGGTGATCAATGTCTTTTTGTGCGTCACTCTCTTTTTTTGTCCGTGAGTGGGTTTTCTAATATTCCTTTAATGGAGGATGTCGACATCAGTAAACGGTTACGTCGTCAGTTTTCTGCTTATATTGTGAATACTCCTGTTGTGACATCCAGTCGTAAGTGGGAACAGGGCGGCATTGTTAAAACAATAACGTTAATGTGGTATTTGCGTGGCTTATACTTTTTTGGCGTTTCGCCTCATTATCTCGTAAAAAAATACTATTCCTCTTAATATGACATCATCTTATCTTTTTCCGCGGTATCGTTTGTTGGTAATGAGCAAGTCGCCCATGCTTGGGCGTGTAAAAACACGTATGCAGCCCCAGCTTACTCCTGAGGAATCAGTTCAACTACATACCACATTAACCCAGTATTGTTTACAGCAGTGGGCATCACTGGCTTTATGTCCGTTAAACCTTTGGGTTGGTGGTTGTTTGCCTACGTTTCGTCACAAGATACTATCGCCTTTGGATTTAGCGCTAACAAAAAAGATGGTCTTACAGCAACAGCCAGAAGGTGATTTAGGTGAACGTATGTCATTTGCAGCTACGACCACATGTAATGATGGCGTGGATGGTGTGATACTGCTGGGAACGGATTGTCCTTTTATTGATCATCAGTATTTACAATCAGCGCTTCAGTGTCTGAATGATGGTCGTGATATTGTTATTGGGCCAGCTAATGATGGTGGGTATGTATTACTGGCAATGAAGCGTCATTGTGCTGAATTATTTACAGATGTCGCGTGGGGAACAGAGACGGTCTTTGCATCTACTATGCAAAAAATACAAGAACAGCACTTAGATTGTTATGTGTTACCGCCATTAAATGATGTTGATTCGTATGATGATTTAGCGGCATTAAGTACTTTGCCGCCACTGACAAGTGATAATGAATATATTATTCACTTTTCTACTTATTCTTATGATTAATCGCGCACGATACAATCGCAATACTTAGGACAATGGCAATACTTAGGCTTTTGCAACCGTATGGTAAGCGCTTGTTGCTTGCTTATTTCCTTTGGCTGTATAGAGCGTATCTTGTGTTGCACCGCCTTTAAGTAATCTCAGTAACTGGGTATGGGTTTTGTTACTGCGAGAAATTAATACACCATTGGTATTATTAATTATTTTGCAGCTCTCTATTGTTTGATTAACAGTGTCCCATTGCTCACTTACTTCAGGAATATTAAACGACGTTAAAAATTCACGCCAATGCTGTTCATCAGCAATTTTATGCAATGAGATAAGCCACTGTTTTCTTAATTCGGCGTGTTTTTGTAGTTGATCTAATAGCGGCACTTTCGATAGTAATATTTTTTTTACAGAGTCATAATCTCTTTGTTGTATTGATAATGTTTCTGTTTTTAATAAATCCAGTAATTGCTGGCTAATAGAATGGTCTTTTGCCACCATTGTTTGTATTGCTTCAATCGTTGAATGGCTCATGATATAACCTTGACGTTATGAATAATGAAACCTTAAAAAATTTAAGGTAGCTTATCCAATGAAATGCAAAAGTAATACCAATATAAAATATGAAAGAGATGTTATTGTTTATAACATTGATTGAATGCAAGAGTAGGCGAGAATATAGGGGTAAAAAAGGGGCTAAATATATTTAGCCCAATAGAGCGTCGTGGGTTAATAGTTGGTCTGCGATACGTTGGCTATTAATTTCATAGCTGCCATCGGCAATTTGCTGTTTAATGTGGTCAACTTTAGCCGT
Organism: Candidatus Endobugula sp.; assembly: GCA_965225895.1. Taxonomy (GTDB): domain Bacteria; phylum Pseudomonadota; class Gammaproteobacteria; order Pseudomonadales; family Cellvibrionaceae; genus Endobugula. The sequence continues at coordinate 1,121,074 of CBDDBR010000011.1, read as the reverse complement.
ATCAACACCTTCCGATGACTGTATTTTTGTTTCTAGGCGTTTGATCGTTTGCGCTTCTTGGCTGAGCTGTACATCTTTTACAGCATGGTTTGCGGTACTTTTATCACTAGCAGGGGAGTGCTCTGCTTTGTTATTGGATAAATGAGCACTTCCCGCTTTTTTCCGAGAATGCGTATTCGCATTGGATGTAATGTCATTGTTTGAGTGAATAACCATAATCATTCTCTATGTTGACTTATCAGTCGCGTTATTTTCCATGTGTTTCATTTATTACTGGATATTCGTTAAATATCTTTTGTAAATATTGGAAAACCTATCGTTGTTTTATGTTTTCTCAATATTACTATCGGCAGCTATAGACCCAGCTTTAGTTTTTTTATAAAAAAATGCACTTTTTTTCAATTTTTCTTGAAAGTCTTGCTATCACTGGGCTACATAATGACCTTAACGGCATTTTTACCCGTTATTTCTACGCGAATAATGCGTGATGAGCGTCTATTTTCCACATCTATTTGTTCGCCCATACGTCCATTGCTTAACGCTATCCCTGATGTAATGACGGATAGCTGCCCGACGGTTGCAATAACATTGACAGTATCGCCTTTTTTGATGACATCAGCTTGTGTGAGTAGATTGTGATAAATCACGTAGCCTTTAGCGATAGGGCGCTTAAGTTGTTGGCCTATTAGTGAGGCCTTGTTATCGCTGTAGCCCGCACGCTCGTTGTAAATATTTCTTTTTACAAAGGATAGATCACTACTGGATAAGATATGGTTTTTTAGTAGGTTTTTATCTGCAACTACAATGTGCTTTTCTAATGCGACTTTATGTTTTGTATAAATTGACCATGCATGAGGTGAATGGCAAGAGACCTTAACGGAAACGGTGCCTTTTATTGTTGATGAGCGCGAATGTGTAAACGTCAATGGTTTGTCGCAACGGTGTAATTTTAAACGCTGATCTAGTGTTGAACTCGTAATATTGACGTTCTTATGGTCGCTATCAGGTAAATCTTTATGGACTTCGCTTTGCAAATAAAATTTTGCATCTTGTGTTAGCGCTTTTAAATCCATATAGCTCGCAGCCTCTGCGTTAAGGTGCAATATATACAACGAAAAAATATATAAAATATTACGTACTTTCATTTTCTTGGCCTATGCTTTTAGAAACAGCTATTTTTTATAGCCCTGTTTATTGCGAGGTGGTTAAACACTTAGCGTCAATAAAAATCGCGTGTAGGGCATTATTACTCGATTTATTGTTTTAATAGCAAAGCACGTGCCGATTTTATTGTTTAAAGGTTTAGTGAGGAAATACTATGGCCAGTGTACTGGACTCCGTTAATCAACGAACACAACTAGTGGGGCAAAACCGACTAGAGCTATTGTTGTTTCGTTTAGGCGGTAATCAGCTTTACGGTATTAATGTTTTTAAAGTAAAAGAAGTACTGCAATGTCCACCTTTACATCAAATACCTCAGCGTCATGATGTAGTAAGAGGGATTGCTAATATTCGTGGTGGCACTATTGCCATTATGGATATGAATTTAGCAATTGGTAATTCACCTGTTGAAAATATTAATGACAGTTTTGTGATTATCACAGAATATAATGGTTCGACGCAGGGTTTTCTTGTGCAAGCGGTCGAACGTATTGTGAATACGAACTGGGAGTCTATTCATCCGCCACCAAAGGGATCAGGTTCAGAAAACTATCTAACCGCCGTCACTAAAATGGATGATAAGCTCGTTGAAATTATTGATGTAGAGAAAATTCTTGCAGAAGTCTCTCCATTAGATGAAGCCGTGAGTGAAGGCATTATTGAAGATGGTATTGCTGAACGTGTGATCAAAAAGCACATTTTGATTGCAGATGACTCAACAATTGCTCGCAAGCAAATTCAGCGAGTAGTTGAGCAAATGGGTATTAAAACAACGCTGAAAAAAGATGGTAAAGAAGCGTTAGCTTATTTAGAGGATCTTGTCGCACAAGGTAAAGATCCGAATGAAGAGCTCGTGCTAGTGATTTCTGATATTGAAATGCCTGAAATGGATGGATATACCTTTACTGCAGCAGTAAGAGATAACCCGCAACTAAAAGACTTGCATATTATTTTACATACGTCATTAAGTGGTGTGTTTAATGAGGCAATGGTGAAAAAAGTAGGTGCGGATGATTTTCTATCTAAATTTAACCCTGACCTCTTAGCCCAGAGATTAAATAATCGTATTTCTGAGCTAACAGGTATACCTCTTGAAGAGTAGCTTGTGGTTAGTGCATTAAAAAATATATCGGAAGACTGCTTAGATTTTAAAGCGTTTTGTGAATACCTACAGAAGACGAGTGGCATTACGATTACGCCGAATAAAACGTATCTGGTGTCTGCTCGTATTCGTCATATCATGGTAGAACATGGCTTAAACACACTTGCAGAACTGATTTCTCAGTTGAATAATCGCAATAAAGTATTGCATCAAGAAATTATTGATGCAATGACCACCAATGAAACGTTTTGGTTTCGTGATGATTATCCTTTTCAGTATTTTACCCAAAAATTATTGCCTCATTGGGCCAGTCGTGATTACAAGGATAATACGATTCGTATTTGGTCTGCGGCTTGTTCTTCTGGGCAAGAACCGTACTCTTTGGGGATTTTATGTGAAGAGTATAAAAAGAATTCAGTATTCAATAAAAAAATAGAGATATTAGCGACGGATTTATCAAGTCATATTTTAGATAAAGCAAAAAAAGGTAGTTTTGATAAATTATCTATTGGTCGTGGTTTATCAACTACACGATTAAATAGTTTTTTTACTGCTGCTGCTGATGAATGGCAGATAAATCGTGAAATTAGGCAATATACACAGTTTCAACCCATTAACTTATTAGAGTCGTATGATAGTCTTGGTAAGTTTGATGTTATTTTTTGCCGTAATGTACTTATCTATTTTACTAAAGAAACTAAAACCGATATTTTACACCGTATGCATCAATGCTTAAAACCCAACGGTTTATTGTGTGTGGGCTCTTCAGAAAGCCTTGCTGATGCAAATGATCTATTTACAATGGTACATTGTAATCCAGGTATTATTTACCAAGCTAAATAAATACTTTCTCCCTTAAGCGGCAACAATCGGATAACTCTTGCCGCTATTTTTCTCTTTCGTTTTTTTCTTTTATTGCTAATCCCTTGTTATATCAGTGTTTCAATAATTTTTTCGATTGGCATAGTGATTGCTTTGTACAGTAGTAGTTATTATAACCGTCACGAGGAAATCATGGGTATCAGTTTTGATAAGGCATTAGGAGTACACGATCAAGCATTAAAGTTACGCTCGAACCGTGCCGCAGTGTTGGCCAATAATTTGGCTAATGCAGATACGCCAGGCTATAAAGCAAAGGATATTGATTTTCAATCTGCTCTTAAGGGTGAAATGCAATTTAAAAAAACGAGTTCAACCATGCAGCTAACACATCAGCGCCATATTTCTGTGAGCTCAGGAGTAGGCGGCCAGTATGAGACCTTGTATCGCACGCCCCAACAACCATCAATAGATGGCAATACGGTTGAAGAGCAAATTGAAAATGCTGAATTTATGAAAAATAGTTTAGCGTTTCAGTCCAGCTTTACTTTTTTAAATAGCAAATTTAAAGGCTTAACGGCTGCCATTAAAGGCGAGTAGTGACTCAAGGCAGCAGTGATTGAAGGGCTAAGTATGTTTGTACGCCTTTTTGTAGATAATAAATGATATAGCGAGTGAAAATAATATGTCTTTAGATAGTGTTTTTTCGATTTCTGGTTCAGGTATGAATGCGCAAAGCTTACGTTTAAATACCACTGCGAGTAATTTGGCGAATGCAGATGCGGCTGCATCAAGCATTGATGAAACATATCGTGGTCGCCACCCTGTATTTGCTGCATTGAGTGATACTTTGCAAATGGATAAAAATAGCGATGCAAGTGTTGGTGTCGGGGTTTTAGGTATCGTAGAAAGTGATGCGCCTTTACAGCCACGTTATGAGCCTAACCATCCGTTATCCAATGATGAAGGCTATGTGTATTATCCAAATGTTAATGTGGTTGAAGAAATGACGAATATGATTTCAGCCTCTCGTTCTTTTCAAATGAATGTAGAAGTGATGAATTCAGCCAAACAAATGATGCAGCGAGCGCTGAGTCTTGGTCAATAGGTCGAATGATATTTTGTTTAGAGAGTCAACCATTCTGCTTTTTTAAGAGTACTTAATTATGATTAATAATATTGCTGATAATAGCTTTTTAAATTCCTTAAGCATTCAAACGCAACAAGAGGAGGAAGAAGCAGCAGAAGTAGCCAGTGGAAATGAATTGGGTCAGACAGCTTTTTTAGAACTAATGATTACACAGCTTGAAAACCAAGACCCGTTAAGCCCTCAAGAAAATTCAGAATTTATTGCTCAGTTAGCACAATTCAGCTCTGTCGAAGGTCTTGAGCGTTTAAATACTAATTTTGATAGCTTTAGTAGTAGTTTTATTTCTAACCAAGCGTTGCAAGCATCCTCATTAGTGGGTAGCTCGGTGACAGTGCCTTCATCAGAAGCAACGTTAGCTGACGGTGGGTTCATTGGGGGAACGGTGGATTTACCTGCGGCAACAACCAATTTGTCGGTGAATATTTACAATGAGCAGGGCAGTTTGGTTGAACAAATTCCATTAGGTGCTCAGAGTGCAGGTGATGTGTTGTTTAGATGGGACGGCCGATTTATTGAAGTGAATGGTGAATTAACTAATTGGGAATCCGAAACAACACAGTCAGCAGGTGACTATCGTTTTGAAGTGCTGGCTACTCAAGGCGGCGAAACCGAGCAACTAGATACTTCGCTTACCGCAAATGTAAATAGTGTAACAACCACACCCACGGGCGAGCTTATTTTAAATTTAGCAGGCCATGGTGCTGTAAGTATTAATGATGTTAAACAGTTTCACTAATTACCGTACTCGGTATATCGCACAGTAACCTTATATATTAATAACACTCTTTGTTGTCATAGAGTAGGAGAATAACATGCCATTTAATATCGCCCTTAGTGGTATTCGAGCAGCTAATAATGATCTTCGTGTAACAGGTAATAATATTGCTAATGCATCCACTACAGGTTTTAAAGAGTCACGAGCCGAATTTGGAGACATTTATTCTACCGCAGCAATTGGTGTTGGGCTAAGTCAAACGGGTAGTGGTGTTCGTGTACAGGATGTGTCTCAACAATTTAGTCAGGGCAATATTTCTTTTACAGAAAATGCATTAGATTTGTCGATTAGTGGTTCGGGTTTTTTTGTTACTAGTTTTAATGGCAGTCAAAATTATACTCGTGCAGGCACTTTTGGGCTTGATCAAGAAGGGTTTATTGTTAATAACGGAAATGCGCGTTTACAGGGTTTTGGTGCCGATAGCAGCGGTAATATCAGTGGATTAATTGGTGATATTCAAATTCAAAGCAGCAATATACAGCCAAGCGCAACTACCGATGTGGATATTGCTTTAAACGTTGATTCACGAGAAGGCGTGATTCAAACCAGCGGTACAAGTTATGTATCTTCTGGCGGTGTAGCTACAGCAAACGGTAATGGATATACGGCGCAGAGTTTAGATTTTACTAATCCTTCAGGAACAACCGCGACATTCACCTCCGCTTTAAATGAAAATACCTTTGATACAGTGAGTGATTTGAATCGCTTAGCAGGCATTACCGCCACCGCTACGGCTACCGCGTCATTATCCGCATGGACTAGTGGTCTTAATGTCACTATTAATGGCGCCAGTATTACTAATACGGGTATTAGCCAAGCAACAGCAACCGAGATTAATGATTTACCCGGTTTAACGGCAACCTATGATGCGGGCAGTTCAACCATTGCTATTGAATCAACCATTGGTGATTTGATCTTTGAAGCTACAGGTAGTGGTGGAGCGGATCAAATATTAACGGTAGCAGGAGCAACAGGTGCAGCGCAAACCATAGAATATGATGGCGCTGGTGATTTAGTGACATCAGGCAATCTGGGTGTGTCAGGTACTTTTACGGCGGGAACTGCTGTGCTGCCATTAGGGTTAGCAACAGCGGGTGCAGGGGCAAACGATTATGATTTTAGTATTACTGTAGATGGTGTGGACTCTGCTGCTGACATTAGTTTACCTGTTGCCGATTATGCGAGTTATGCGGCAATGGCATCGGCATTAGAAACAGCAATTAATGCCGATACGAATATTTCGGGAGTGAGTGTTGATTATGATACTGACCATTTTGTATTTACCTCATCCACCACTGGCGATACGTCAACGGTAGCGTTAACCGCTGTGGGGGGGAGTGCAGCTGATTTAGGTATTGGTACTGGCACAGCGACGGCAGGTGTGAATAATATTACCGTTGGTGGCATTATTAGTTTGGAGCTGGATCAAAATTATTCTCTGACGGACAATTCAGGCACGCCGTTATTTGATAATCCTTCTACAACATTTGTTAATAATGCATTTGACCCTGGTTTACCTGAAACCTATAACCATTCTACCTCTGTTACGGTTTATGATAGTTTAGGTAATCCACATGTCATGCAACAATATTTTATTAAACAGCCATATGATGTGAATGATCCCACCACTACCGCTAATCATTGGCAAATGGCAGTACAAATTGATGGTGAAAACATAGGTGATCCCGTTATTTCTGCCCCCAATGTTGCAACACTTGCGACCTATGATTTGTTTTTTACACAAAATGGCACATTAAACGAGTCATTATCTGATGATTTGTTGGTCTCTAATTGGACACCAATAGATGCCGATGGCAATGTTCTTGGTGCTTTAGGGCCATTGAATGTTGCCAGTGGTGGTTCTATTCCAGTGGCAACCCCAGCATTGAGCTCTAACTTCTCGATTACGATGACGGATTCTACACAGGTAGGCAGTGATTTTGAGGTACGATCTTTAGATCAAAATGGCTCTACTACGGGACGCTTGGTTGGTGTTGAGGTAGACGATACAGGAATTATCTTTGCGCGATACACAAATGGAGAAAACCAAATATTAGGGCAGGTGGCATTGGCTGATTTTCCGAATGCTCAAGGTTTACAGTCTTTAGGTGATACCTCGTGGGCAGAAACATTTGATTCTGGTGAGCCCGTTATTGGTGGGCCAGGTACCGCATCATTAGGTTTAATTCAGTCAGGTGCTTTAGAAGATTCTAATGTGGATTTATCTGAACAATTAGTCAATTTGATTATTGCCCAACGTAACTATCAAGCGAGTGCAAAAACCATTGAAACCGCAGACCAAGTGACACAAACAATCATTAATTTACGATAATTATTACTGCTTATATTTTAAAACAATATATTTTTCTATTTATACACAGCATAAAAAAGAGTTGTTAGGTTAATGGTATATTTTCCTAGCCGCTCTTTTTTTATGGGTCACATTTTATTTCTCGTGTTTTATTCATACTATTCTATTGTCAATTTTTTGTTGGCATTCTTCTTGCTCTTTCCTAAGTAATCTCTTTAAAAGCCAAAAAAATAGCAGGTTACTTCATGGATAAAGCGTTATACATCGCTATGACTTCAGCAAAAAATAATATGCTAGGTCAAGCCATAAGATCAAATAATCTTGCCAATGTGAACACCACAGGTTTTCGTGGTGACTTTGAACAAGCTCGTAGTATGGGTGTGTATTATGGCGAAGGCCTTCCCACACGCGCATTTGCTCTTACAGAAAACCCACAAACAGATTTTTCTGAAGGCAGTTTAATTCAAACGGGTAGAGATTTAGATGTGGCCGTGAAAGGTCAAGGATATATTGCTGTGCAATCCCCCGATGGGCGTGAAGCATATACGCGAGCAGGTAATTTTTCTATTGATAGTGCGGGTGTATTACGTACAGGCAGTAATTTGCCAGTACTCGGCAATTCAGGGCCTATGGCGATTCCTGAGTTTCAAAAATTAGAGATAGGCCAAGACGGAATTGTTAGTGTTGTTATTAAAGGTGAGTCACCTGATGCCTTATCGCAAGTCGACCAAATAAAATTAGTGAACCCAGATGAAAGTACCTTAATTAAAGGTAAAGACGGTTTACTGTATGCAGACGGTGACGTACAGCCCGACATTAATGTGTCATTAGTTTCAGGTTTTTTAGAAGGCAGTAACGTGAATCCTGTGAATGAATTAACACATATTTTGACATTAGCAAGACAATACGAAATGGCTATTAAATTAATGAAAACAACCGAAGAAAATTCAGAAGCATCGGCGCGATTATTGCAAACCAATGGGTAATCACACTAATTTTTACAGCAAGTAGAGGCAATTATGAATCCGGCTCTTTATATTAGTAAAACGGGCTTGTCGGCACAAGATCGACAACTCACATCTATTTCTAATAATTTATCCAATGCGTCAACGGTCGGCTTTAAACGTGACCGTGTTAATTTTGAAGACTTGCTTTATCAAATACAGCGACAACCAGGCGGTCAGTCTTCTCAAAATACACAATTACCATCAGGGTTACAGTTGGGTACAGGTGTACGTGTAGTGGCAACACAAAAACAATTTACAGTAGGTAGCTTGCAAGTGACCGAGCAACCTTTGGATGTGGCGATAAATAATCGTGGATTTTTACAAATACAATTACCCACAGGTGAAACAGCATATACCCGTAATGGACAATTACATTTAAATGCTAATGGTGAAATCGTTAACGCCAATGGCTTTTTATTGGAGCCTACAATTACCGTTCCTGAAAATACCAATAATATTACGATTAGTCAGGATGGTACCGTTTCGGCCAGTATTTTAGGTGTGGTGCAACCGCAAGAATTAGGACAAATTACCTTAACGGATTTTGTGAATCCAGCGGGTTTACAATCACTGGGAGGAAATTTATTTGTTGCAACTGCAGCGAGTGGTGATCCTCAATCAGGTACGGCAGGTGAGAATGGTTTGGGATCATTAATTCAAGGGTCTTTAGAAAACTCTAATGTTGATATTGTTGAAGAAATGGTCAATATGATAACAACACAGAGAGCGTACGAAATGAACTCTAAAGTAGTGTCTACCGCAGATCAGATGTTACAGTTTATTTCGCAGAATTTGTAATGAATATACAGTTTTTAAAACGCATGGTATTTCGCTGTTCATTATTTTTTACGGTGAGTTTATTGGCCGCGTGTGTATCAGATAATGTAAAGCCTGATGATCCTGAATATGCGCCTGTTATTCCTAAGCCCCAAGTGATAGAACCCCCTAAAAATGGCAGCTTGTATCAAGAGTATCAGGGCTTGTCTTTATTTGGTAATACAAACAATCATCGTGTAGGCGACATTATCACTGTGATGTTAGATGAACGAACGGTTTCACAAAAAAGTAGCGGCGTAGCTATCGATAAAGAATCGGATGTTGACCTTAGAGAAAATGGTAACAATACATTTTTTGGAAGAGATACAGACAAAGATTTACCCGTTGTAGGCAATGCTAGCGTACCGTTAAACGCTTCTCAAAGTCGCGCTTTCGCTGGCGATGCGTCTGCAGATCAAAGTAATAGTTTAGAAGGTAATATTAGCGTTACGATTACAGAAATTTTAGCTAATGGCAATTTAATTGTAAAAGGTGAAAAGTGGCTGACTCTTAATCGTGGTGATGAGTATATTCGTATTAGCGGCATGATTCGTAAAGAAGATGTCACTCTGCAAAATACCGTGTCATCTACTAAGTTGGCAAATGCACGTATATCGTATAGTGGAACAGGAGACTTAGCTAACTCTCAGAAAATGGGTTGGTTAGGTAAATTCTTTAATAGCATACTGTGGCCATTTTAGTAGGTGAACAATGAGAAATTTACTCTATACATATATTGTTCGTATTAGTCTGATACTGGCGATTATTTTTCACAGTCATACGAGTATGGCAGAACGCATTAAAGATATTACGAGTATCTCAGGTATTCGTAGTAACCCTTTAATTGGTTATGGCTTGGTTGTTGGCTTGGATGGTAGTGGAGACCAAACTAATCAAACGCCTTTTACCACTGAATCCTTCTTAAATATGTTAAAACAGTTTGGTATTGCTATTCCTGAAGGGGCAAGAATGCAATTAAAAAATGTGGCTGCCGTTGCGATTCACGCAGAGTTACCGCCATTTGCTAAACCCGGACAAAAAATTGATATTACGGCCTCATCTATTGGTAATGCAAAAAGCTTGCGTGGTGGTACATTATTAATGACCCCATTAAAAGGCGTCGACGGTAATGTGTACGCATTAGCTCAAGGTAATTTAGTAGTGGGTGGCTTGGGTGTTGAAGGCGCTGATGGCTCTAAGCTAACGATTAATATTCCCAGTGTAGGAAGAATTCCAAATGGGGCAATGGTAGAACGTTCTGTACCTACACGATTTGCTGCGGGAGAGCCTATTGTTTTTAATTTGCATCAGGCCGATTTTACAACAGCAAAGCGTATTGCGGATAGTATTAATGATTTACTCGGTCCCAAAGTGGCTCAAGCGAATGATGCCATGTCTATTCAAGTACGTGCACCGCAAAATCCTGCACAGCGCGTCAGCTTTATTTCTTTAATTGAAAATATTCAAGTGACCCCTGGATCTGCGCCTGCTCGTATTGTGATTAACTCAAGAACTGGCACTATTGTTGTGGGTAGTCATGTTGTCGTTTCACCCGTTGCAGTGACTCACGGTAGTTTAACGGTCACGGTGGCAGAAAATGTTACCGCTAGTCAGCCCGATGCATTGGCGGGAGGTGAAACGGTGGTATTACCTAAAAGCGATATTACGGCAGAGCAAGAATTTAACCCTATGTTTAAATTTTCTCCTGGGCCAACTATTGATGAAGTTGTGCGTGCAGTGAATGAGGTAGGCGCAGCTCCTGGTGATTTGATGGCTATTTTAGAAGCCTTAAAACAAGCAGGTGCATTGAAAGCAGAGCTGGTGGTTATTTAGTTATGCAGTTATTTTATTGTTTATTTTTTGCCAGCTACCGTAATATTTTATGATGAGTGTATGCAATGATTAATACATCCGCTACAGATTTTTCACAGATACAATCGTCAATGCGATCGCAGCAATCGTATACCGATTTAAATAGCCTGCAAGATATTAAATTGACAGGTAAAGAAGATAAAACGTTAGCTTTGCGTCAAATTTCGCAACAATTTGAATCTTTGTTTATTGATATGATGTTGAAAAGTATGCGCTCGGCTAATGAGGTTTTTGGTCAAGACAACCCACTGAATACTTCGGAAACAAAGCATCATCAAGACATGTATGATAAACAATTAGGTTTATCATTAAGTCAAGCCAATAATATTGGTTTAGCCGATGCGTTTTATCGACAAATGGAACGTAATTATTTAGGTCAAACTAATACTTCAGATACGGATAAAAAAATAAAACCTCTTGCTTCTGATGTTATGTATTCGCCTAAAAAAGCTCCACAAAAAATAGCCGATGCAAGTGTATTAAATAATGTCAATACACCACAAGATTTTATTCATGCCGTTACACCTTATGCTAAAAAAGCGGCGCAAAGCATGGGTGTTGACTATCGCGTGCTGATTGCACAGTCGGCATTAGAAACCGGCTGGGGTGAACATGTCATTAAAGATAAATACGGTAATCAAAGTTTTAACTTATTTAACATTAAGGCAGATAGTCGCTGGGATGGACAATCGGTTAGTGTGCCCACGATTGAATACGTAGACGGTGTTGCGCAACGTGAACAAGCCAGTTTTAGACGTTATAACTCTATTCATGAAAGCTTTTCCGATTATCAACAATTTTTATCGCAGCCACGTTATCAAAAAGCATTGGCCGTTAGTGATGATGCTCACCGTTTTGTCGAAGAATTACAGACCGCAGGATATGCTACTGATCCAAAATATGCTGCAAAAATACAATCCATTTTGAATAACCCACAGTTATGGTCAAAAAACTAGTGAGTAATAGTAATGACGAGTGATATTTTAGGTGTCAGTATTAGTGGTTTGCGTGTTAGTCAAAATGCGTTGCGTACCACAGGGCATAATATTGCCAATGCGAATACAGAAGGTTATAGCCGTCAACAAACAGAAATTAACTCATTAGGTAGTACGCGTAATGGTGTCGGTTACTTAGGTTCTGGTGCTTATACCAATAATGTTGCACGTGTAGTGAATGAATTTGTTACCGCACAAACTCGTCAAGACACGACCTTGTACAGTGAACTAAATGCTTATAATACCAATATTTTACAATTAAATGATGTGTTATCTAATGAAGTGACAGGCTTAACTCAAGGGCTTCAGTCTTTCTTTTCGGCAGTGCAAACGGTATCCGATGATCCAAGTTCGATTGCCACTCGCCAAGTATTTATTAGTGAAGCCAGTAATTTAAGTGATCGTTTTAATACCTTATCTGCACGTGTCGATACCATCAACGATGGTGTCAATGAAGCGATAGAAGTGGCAATTGAATCTATCAATGGTCTTGTTGTTAGTATTGCAAACCCTAGTATCAAGTTTGAAGCGCGACAATAATGGTTAAATACCATGGTACATCTCCTCTGGTGTTTTATAATTAAACCGTTTTCTTGGGCGTGTATTTAATGCGGTAGCAATTCGATCACATTGTTGTTGTGTAACGTTTTCCATGCTCTTTGTTTTGGGAAGGTACTGCCGAATTAATCCGTTCACATGTTCGTTGCTTCCTCTTTCCCAAGAATGGTAGGGGTTCGCAAAGTAAAACCGTACAGGGTGCCTTTCCTCTATTTTTTTATATTGATGAAACTCTGTTCCATTATCGGCCGTGATCGTTTTGAAATGACTAGGATCACGATGAATCAAACCCAGAGTTTTTTTATTGACAGCAGCGGCTGATTTGTCAGAAATTTTCCCAATCATGACATAACCCGTCTTGCGTTCAAGTAACGTGACAATACAGTGGTTGCTGCCGCGTCCATGAACGGTATCAATCTCCCAATGCCCTTTATATTTACGAGTTTCTACGCTGGCTGGCCGTTCTGATATATGTCGCTTGTTAGCTAAACGGCCTCGGCTATCATAGGCTTTATAGCGCTTTCTTCGTATCTTTGACGATTGGCGTAGGTATGTCCAAAGATTACCTCCGTTCGCTTTATCACGCCAAATATATTGGTAGATGGTTTCATGGCTTAATGGTCGAGTCATTAACTGGAAACGACGAATAACGCCAACGATTTGCTCTGGACTTAATCTTCGTTTGAGTAATCGCCTGACTATCTTAAAGTCACAAGGCTTGTAGTGCCGATTACGTCTTGAACGTTTACGCCTAGCTACGGTTCGGTACTGTGCCTTGCTTGGTCTGTAGGCACCATCAATGATAAAGCAACGATTGCGTGCTAGCTCTCTGTATAAGGTTGAAAAATGCCTTCCCATCATGCGGGCTATTTTTCTAATAGATAGACCTTGCCGTTTGAGGGTGGAAAACGTTATTCTTTCTTCATAGGTGAGTTGTTGATATATCATAGTGCTTTTCTACTTCTTGGCGGGAGTGAAAAAACACGTATATTACAGCTCACCTTCTTACTATTAAAAGGTGTCGCGGTTAGTATATGAATTCGGCAACCTTAATAACAGCATTGCTCAATTTTCTGGTGCATCATCGAATCAACCGAATGATTTATTAGACCAACGTGACGAAGCATTAAAAGAATTAGCAAAGCTTGTGTCGGTGAATGTTTCTGTTCAAGACGATAATCAAGTTAACGTGACTGTTGGCAATGGTATTTCGTTAGTTTTAGGTTCGATTTCATCGAGTGTTGCGTTGGGACAAAATGAATTTGATCCATCAAAACCTGAGATTCGTTTAAGTGCTGAGTCGGGCAGTGAGATAGTAACGTCTTCTTTTTCTGGTGGTGAAATTGGTGGTTTACTCGATTTTCAAAAAACGGTTATTGATACCACCTATAATGACATTGGGCGTGTCGCCTTATCGATTGCAGAGAATATCAATGGGTTACAGCAACAAGGAATAACACTAAATAATACGTTTGGCAGTCAATTATTTACCGATATCAATACCGATGCCGCAGCGGCGGGTCGAATATTTGCCAGTAGCCACAATGCGGATAATACTAATCGTTTAAGCGTAAATATTACCGATACATCAAGCATTACGACCAGTGATTATATGTTATCAGTAGAAGCCAATGCGGGTGTGTATCGTGTGACCCGTCTTTCTGATAATACGGAATTACTCAGTAATTTAGTTCCTACTGTATTTCCTGCGAGTATTGAGTTTGACGGCTTAACATTAACATTTGATGAGGTGAATTTTAGCGGTGATGAGCAGTTTTTAATTCAGCCTACACGTACTGCCGCACAAGATTTATCAACAACTACACTAGAAGCCGAAGATCTTGCGTTAGCAAGCCCCCTAAGTACCAACACACATTTAGGTAATTTAGGCACTGCTGTGATTAGCGCAGGAGAGGTGACTTCCTTATTTGATGCATCGGGTAATGCTTTACCTTTATTTGCACAAGAGGGAGCTATGTCACCTCCGTTACTTGTGAAATTTACTACTGCAAATACATACGATATTTTAGATAATTCTGACCCTGGAAACCCTGTACAACTGTCGCCACCCATTCGTAATCAGGTATATGTACCAGGGGTGCAAAATCAATTGTTTCCTAGTGACAATGGCCAAACAACAGTACAAAGCCAAGGGGCTATTTTAGGTTTGCCTACAGGTAGCACACAAGCAACGCAAGCCGCAGTAAAACCATCCAGTACTGCACCTGCATTTGCCGCGATTGATTTTAGTACATCGGCGAATACGTTTTCATTTGATGTGGTGGTCAGTAATACCCCAAGTGCTACTCATGACGGCACGTTTACAGTCAATATTGATGCTGCTTCTATTAGTTCAAATACCGAATTATTAGCGGCCATTAATGATGATTTAGCCTCTACTAATATCACCGCTTATATTACTGATACCGCACAAGGCAGTGCATTGGCTTTTTCTTCTAATGATCACGGTACGGCAGATATTACCTTACAAAATTATAATGCCGATCCCGATGGCGGCACAGATAATGCCCCTGCGGGTCAGGCAAATACTTTGTTAGGTTTTGATATAGAAGGTTCTACATTTACGACAGTGGCTAATGCCAATGGTATTAGCGGTATTGGCAGCACAGGTAATAATTATCCTGTAGAAACAATGACGATTGTTAGTACCGATCCCGTTACAGCGATTACTACATCACAAAATATTTTCACGACAGAAAATGCAAGCGCGAGAACTACGGCCAATGCATTAAGTAATATTGATGGTGTGAGTGCCCAAGCGTTTAACTATCTTGAGTTTAGAAGCCCTGCATTGACAGTATCAGAGCCTTTGCAATTAAGTTTAAATGGTGAATCGCTCATTGCTTACGATGGGGCTGTGGTTAGTGATAGCGTGCCGTCGACAACGTTAAATAATGGAGAAGATTTTAACGATTATTTAGCCGATACCATAAATGCAAATGACAATTTACAAGCTCAAGGTATTTATGCCGTGAGTGCTTATGATGCCTCCACGAGTGAATTTTATGTGCAACTGCATTCTACGCTAGGTGACGACTTTACGGTTGAGCTTACTGCCGCAGCCACAGGCGGTGGTAGCATTGATGTGAGTGATGGTGAAAATAGTGCTGTGTCTTTAACGGGTTCGGGTACACACACCAGTTCACAAGTTACTATTGGTGGACGTATTGATGTTAGCCTTTCTGAAAATTTGAGTTTATCAACCAATCCTACAACCAGTGCTATTTTTGGTGATAGTAGTGGTGCTAATTTTTCTCGCGCTGCGTATTTAGGCATACAAGCAAATATTACAGGAAGCCCTGTTGCTGGCGATGTGTTTTCTTTAGATTTTAATAACGATCCCGAATTAGATAATCGTAATGCTTTATTAATGTCTGGCCTGCAACAATTACAGGTGATTGATGGCGATAGCCAAAGTTTTCAAGAAGCCTACAATCAACTGGTAGAAACCATTGGTATTAAGGCCAGTACATCACAAAACAGTACCAGTGCTGCCGAAAGTGTATTAGAACAAACGGTGAACTTACGTAATTCAATATCGGGCGTTAATTTAGATGAAGAGGCTGCAGATTTAATTCGCTTTGAGCAATTATATTCTGCGAATGCACAAGTAATTACTGTCGCACGAGACTTGTTTGACCGATTATTAAGTAGCTTTTAAATAGTACAACGTATCCTAAAAGAGTATGGCTTATGCGTATTTCTAATTTACAAATCTTTAGTTTGGCTAATCAAAGTATGGCCAATGCAAATAATGAAATAGCCAAAACGCAAGAGCAATTATCAACGGGTAAACGTGTGTTAACTGCAGCCGATGATCCTGTTGCGGCTACACGTATTCAAAGCCTAACAGATAATATTGCTTTAATTGAGCAATATAATAAGAATATTGCCATTGCGCAAAATAATTTAGAAACAGAAGAAGCATCGTTAAACAGCGTGACAAACCTTGTGCAACGTATAAAAGAATTAGCCGTACAAGCAGGTAACACGGCTAGTTTATCAGAGAGTGAATATGAAGCATTGGCAACAGAAGTGGATTCGCGATTAGATGAGTTGGTCAGTTTAGCGAATACGCGTAATTCAAATGGGGATTATATTTTTTCAGGATACAAAAGCAAAACATCTGCTTTTTCAGGTGACAGTACTAATGGCTTTCGATTTGATGGCGATGAAGGTGTAATGAGTATTAAAGTTGCCAATAATACATTTGTTGAAGCCAGCGATTCAGGTAAATCTATTTTTGTTGATATTCCTAGTGTAAATAATACAGTGATAACATCGCCAAATCCTAACAATCGATCGGTACCACCTGTGACGATTTCTATAGGAGAGGTTGTTGATCAAGCGGCTTACGATGAGTTTTACCCAGAGGATATTGTTATTACGTTTAACGATGATACAAATTTATCACCTGCGGCAAAAAACTTTACCGTTACTGAACGCTCTACGGGAAAAATTATTGCAGAAAACCAACCCTATGCGGCGGGTGAAGACCTTGTTTATCATGGTGTGAGCGTGCGTATTACGGGTACCCCCGCATCGGCTGATACGGGAGCTGGGGTTAAAGGTGATCAATTGTTTATTGATTCTACGGGTACCCAAGATGTGTTAACAACACTGATGCGATTTCGCGATGCCATGCAGGCATTTGATGGAACTTCTGAATCGAGAGAGCGGGTATCATCGTCGGTAGCTACAACACTTGATAACTTGTCGCATATACAAGATTCAGTTTCTAAAGTAGTTACTGAAATAGGGACGCGGGTTAATATTTTAGAAAGCACTAAAGAACAGCATTTAGATACAGAGCTAGTGTCAAATACGATTTTATCCGATTTACGCGACCTTGATTATGCCGAAGCGGCGAGTCGTTTATCAGCGCAAACGCTAATACTACAAGCTGCGCAAGCGAGCTTTTTACGAATATCAGAGTTAAATCTATTTAGCCGTTTATAGTCGTTTTATTGTTAACGAGATATAAGCGTTATATGGTTATTTCATCAGTAATATTGGCGGCTATTCGTCAGTAATAATAGACATTGACACACCTGCATTTACCTTTATAATCATCTATCATTAGATAGGTTGGGTAAAGTACATGCAAGAACATAACGCCACAGCAGCAAAAATACTCGATGTCGCTGAGCATTTTATGCAAACTCGTGGTTTTAATGACTTTAGTTATAGAGATATACAAAATGAAGTCGGTGTTAAAACCTCAAGTATTCATTATTACTTTCCGACTAAACAAGATTTGGTTATTCATTTAATTGACCGTTATGCAGAGCGTTTTACTGCGTTTTTAAATAATCTTGCCCAAACAGAATCACAGGGCCTTCAACGTATAGAGAGTATTTGCACCGTATATGCTGAATTACTAGAAGAAGATAAATTCTGTATATACGGTATGTTGGCCAGTGATAAATTGGCTTTGCCAGAAGAAGCTAACCAAAAAGTCTGTGAATTTTTTACCTCCATAGAGGCATGGTTAGCAAACGCGATTGTATTAGGCCAAGAGCAACAAGTATTTAAAGAAACTATCAATGCAAAATCAGCAGCGGCTTACTTGTTATCATCATTAGAAGGCGGATTGTTAATTGCTAGAGCGAAAAAACAAGCTTCGTATTTAGAGTTAATTGTTTCAGAAGGGCTAAATCGCCTTAAAAGGCAGCAATAAGTTTTTTAATAGCGAATAAATTTTTATAAAAAAGGAGCATGATCATAGCTCCTTTTTATGAAGATAAAACAACTATCTATCAGTAGATGCTTTTTGTGTTGTGTGATGACCTGTTGTGTATGGGCTACTATTTTATGAACTGTTGATTTATGAATCCATGTTTTATAAATCTATGTTTTATGAACTGTTGATTTATGAATCCATAATTTATGAATGAATCACTCCACTCATTGGTTGCTCAATGATGTGTTTACATTGTGGCGGTATTAAAAATAAAAGGTTGTGCTATGAAGCCAGAACTAGAACAAGGTTATCGCTATAACGCTGATTTTAATGAGCGTGTGGTCATCTATAAAAAAGACTACCAATGGATTGACTCACCCATGTCAGGTGTAGAGCGTATGCTGCTCGACAGAGTAGGTGATGAAATTGCGCGTGCGACATCCATTGTGCGTTATGCTCCTCACAGTGAATTCTCTAAACATGAACACACGGGAGGCGAAGAATTTTTGGTGCTCGAAGGTACCTTTGCTGATGAGTACGATGAATACCCCAAAGGGACTTATGTGCGTAATCCTGTTGGCACGTCGCATACCCCAAAAGTAGGGGCAGAGGGTGCGACAATATTGGTTAAATTACATCAAATGGAAAAAGCCGACATTAGCAGTCGGCAAATTGATACTGCACGTATGCCATGGCATCCAGGAATGGTCGCAGGGTTAAAGGTAATGCCACTACATGAATATAAAAATGAGCATGTAGCACTAGTAAAATGGGCGCCGAATACGGTGTTTAATCCTCATCAGCATTGGGGGGGAGAAGAGATATTTGTACTTGAGGGTACTTTTTACGATGAACATGGAGAGTACCCCGAAGGAACATGGATACGTAGTCCGCACTTAAGCCAGCATACGCCTTTTACACGTAATGACGGCGCATTAATTTATGTAAAAACAGGTCATTTACAAGAATAATTTTTCTATCAATCACAATAAATAATTAACGTGCTTGATAGGCACTCGATAATTTTTGGCTTTTGTTGAGTGATAAAATAGCGTGTTTATCAGCATTCAGTTGTTTTAGTGAGAGCCCATGTATCGTTTGATTAATCGCGATAATTTTTTCTAATACAGAAATTGTGTGTTCATCGTGCCCTGTAAAACTTTCACCATATTGAGCTTTTATATCAGCAATTATTTTAGCGCGATTTTTTTCCTGCTCCGCAAATTCCTGCCAATGATTTTCTTTTGCCATGGCTAACATGGTCTCTGTAATTGATAGCAACATTTCGGCAACGTCTTGATTCATCACATAAACTCCTCTTTTAAAGTGGCAATGTATTGCCGTTCTCTATGAATAAGTATAGACAAAAAATATGACTTTATTAGCTAAGTAATTGTTTTTTTTAAATTATTTTAGTTTGGCATAGGCATTGCTAAATAGTGTTTGTGAATAACAATTTCATCGCATATTGCGATTGATCAAACACGTTGACAATGTAATAGGAGACGGGCTATGCCTTTAGTCATTAATACCAATGTATCGTCGTTGAATGCCCAGCGACAACTTACTCATTCTGGGGCTGCCTTAGATCAGGCCAGTGAGCGACTTTCTTCAGGTAAACGTATTAACTCTGCAGCAGATGATGCGGCGGGTTTATCAATTTCTAATCGAATCACCTCACAAATCAAGGGGCTAGACCAAGCTATTCGTAATGCGAATGATGGTGTGTCACTTATTCAAACGGCAGAAGGTGCCTTGGATGAATCCACTAATATTTTGCAGCGTATTCGTGAACTATCTATTCAGTCATCGAATGGTATTTATTCTGACGCCGATAGAGCAACGCTTGATGCCGAAGTGCAACAATTAATTTCTGAATTAGATCGTATATCTGAAACAACGAGCTTTAATGGTCAAAAAATATTGGATGGGTCATTAGGTGAAGTTAGTTTACAAGTGGGTTCAGAGGCCAACCAAACGGTGTCATTTTCTATCTCGGCAATGAATACACAGTCATTAGGTTTGGGTTCAACATCCTCTGATTTATCAGGTGATCGATTGGCCGATTTAACCGCACTTAATGCAACGGATAATACGGCGGTAACATATGGTGATGGAGATATTTTAATTAATGGTCAGGCTTTATCTGCGTTTGATGGTTCAACAGATCGTTTGCAAGATATTGTGGATGATGTAAACACCAATATTAATGGTGTAACCGCATCGGCTTATAATGTGATAGAAGCAGGTACGGTAGGATCGGGAGTCATTGCGGCAGATACTTTAACTGTGTCGGTATTTAATGCCGCAGATAATTCACAAACGGACTTTACATTTACTAGTTCAGCAGACCTTGATGACTTAGTGAGTCAAATTAACACTAAAACGGGTGGCCTTGTTGAAGCGAGTCTTAATGATAGTGGTGCTTTAGTGCTAAGCAATGATACTGGTGCAGGTATTGCTTTGAGCTTAGTGTCAGGCACCTTAGATAGTATTTTAGGTATTAGCGATACAAATACTCTGGATCAAGGCGGTGATGTGCCGAGTGATAAAACAGAGTATGCAGCGGGCGCAACAGATGCGGCTTTATTTGTAGGTAGCTTAGCATTAACGTCAGATGACGGATCAGATATTAGTATTAGTAAAGGTGCTAATGGTACGGATACTGATTTATCAGTATTAGGTTTCCGAGAGACTTCAGCTGGGCAAGTACAAGGCGAGGCGCTCAGTTCAACCAATCAAGATTTAGACATTGCTGCAGGCGATGTCATTATTAATGGTGTATCGATTGCCGCAACAACAGGCTCCGATAGCCTTCAAGCAAAAATTGATAACATCAATGATGTAACATCAGAAACGGGTGTAGTGGCAACAGCATCAGCTTCACAGTCGTATTCATACGATGGTGATATTAACCCTGTAGAAGTGACTGCAACCACAGCCTTTGCCTCGCCATCAACGTCATTTTCTGAGTTACATGGTGCGGCGGCCCCTTCAGTATTTGATTTTTCAACCACAGGTACGGAGTTTACCGTAACCGATGGTGATGGTAATGCCACGGTTGTTGATTTAGATACTGATACAACCGATGCCGCGGGCTTGGTGGCAGCTATCAATGCTGAGTTAGCTGGTAATAATGTTGAAGCGTATCTTGATGATAGTAGCCGACTAGCATTTAGAGATACAGTCTCTAATACAGGTACATTCACATTAAGTGCGGCGACAAACACAGAAACAGCGGGTGACTTGAACGCAGCTTTAGGCTTGGATATCGAAGGTCTTAATGGTGGTACGGGTACGATTACCAGCTCGGCAGCAGGTTTTGAAATTAATGGTGTTGATGTTGATTTAGCCGCTGCACAAAGCGATGGGTTAATTACTGCAACTGAGATTGCCGATATTGTAAATGATGGGACAGGCACTCACGGTGTGACTGCATATGTAGATGATTCAGATAGATTACATTTTGCATCTGATAACCCATTTGATTTAGCCGATGATGCTAACGGCACAGGTTTTGTGGGCTTACTAGATACTGGTGGTACCTTAATAGCAGGTACTCATAGTACAGCTATTACAGGCACTAATGGTTCGATTAACATTAATGGTGTTGAGGTTTCAGGTATTGATGTAGATGATATTGATGCAGCAGTTAGTACAATTAATACGGCGCAAGCATCAACAGGTGTAACGGCAACAATCGATGAAAATGGTGAAATTAAATTAGAGAGTAATTCTAGTATTACGCTGGGCGTTGGTCAGACGAATGGTATAGCGACAGGTGCAGTACTGGGCATTAACTTTGTTGATACAGATGCAACAGAAGGTGTATTGGATACGCAAACGGTTAATGCCTCTATCGAATTAACTTCAATTAACGACGGATCTCCAATTTCTATTGAATTAACGGGTAACGGTGCAACGGCGACAGGCCTTAAGGATCTTAATACTGATCTTAGTGGTACAGTCACAGGTTCATCACTATCCAATATTAGTGTAGCGACAGCCGCAGGTGCGCAAGCAGCGATTGAATCGGTAGATGTTGCCTTAGAAACCATTAACTCCACGCGTTCAGAATTAGGTGCGATTAATAACCGTTTGGATTTTACAGTTTCTAACCTCGCTAACGTATCTGAGAATAGTTCTGCGGCAAGATCGCGAATTGTAGATGCCGATTTCGCGGCAGAAACAGCGGCCTTAAGTCGTGCGCAAGTATTGTCTCAGGCATCACAAGCCATTCTTGCACAGGCGAATGCAGCGCCACAACAAGTGTTGCAATTATTACAGGGCTAATACCTTTTTCTTTCTCATATACCTCAGGTTAATGATGCAGCTATATAATTGATAGCTGCGCATTATTAGCATGAGGTATTTTCTTTTCCGTTCTTAGAATTCTTTTCCTAAAATTTTTATGTATCCATTCAAGGATGACATAAAAAACGTCAATTCTTCGTCACATAAAATAAAAAGTTATTTATAAACAATGGCTTAGCTTGTTTGTGAGATTATTGCCCTTAATTTTTGTTAATAAATAAGTATTAAAGTGAATGCTTTATGCGTCGATAAGCGGAGTAAGACATTAGAAATTTGTTTCTGGAGTCGCCAGTTAGTCAGCCCAATGGTTGGCATTTACCAACAAAGTAGGAGGCCATCATGGCTTTAGTTATTAACAGTAATATTGCGTCATTGAATGCTCAGCGTCAGTTGACCAGTGCTGGGGCAGGTTTAGATCAAGCGAGCGAACGTCTTTCATCAGGTAAAAGAATTAACTCTGCAGCAGATGATGCGGCAGGCTTGTCTATTTCTAACCGTTTAACCTCGCAAATCCGAGGTCTAGATCAGGCAGTAAGAAATGCGAATGATGGTATTTCGTTGATTCAAACGGCTGAAGGTGCGTTAGACGAATCAACGAATATTTTACAGCGTATTCGTGAACTATCGGTACAGTCATCGAATGGTATCTATTCCGATTCAGATCGTTCAACACTGGATGCGGAAGTGCAACAACTAGTGTCTGAATTAGATAGAATTTCTGAAACCACTAGCTTTAACGGCCAAAATATTTTGGATGGTTCACAAGGCCAAATTGATTTACAAGTAGGTTCAGAAGCAGGGCAAACCATTTCATTTGAAATTGCAGCGGTTAATTCGTCGAGTTTAGGTTTGGGCTCTACATCTTCTGATTTGTCGGGTGACGCAATTTCTGATCTAACAGCATTGAATGCGACAGATAATACAGCAATTACAATCGGTGAAGATGATGTGTTAATTAATGGTCAAGGTTTATCAGCATTTGATGGTTCTACTGATCGTCTACAAGACCTTATTGACGATGTAAATAACAACATCGATGGAGTTAGCGCATCAGGTTATAACGTAGTGCAGGCTGGCACTGTTGGTACAGGTACAATTGATGCGGGTGATACATTAACGTTATCGGTATTTAATGCAACAGATAATTCGCAAACAGATTTTACTTTTTCTGGTACAGATGATTTAGCGGATTTAGTCAGTGAAATAAATGTTAAAACAAACGGTTTAGTGGATGCCAGTGTCGATGATAATGGTCAGTTAGTATTAAGCAATGATACAGGTGCTGGTATTGGTTTAAGTTTTGATAACGCTGGGTCAGGCACAGATACACTGGCGAGTGTATTGGGTATTAGTGCAACAGACACAACAGATCAAGGCGGCCAAACACCATCGGATTCAACTGAATTTGCTGCGGCTGCAGATGAGGCTGCTTTATTCACTGGCCATATAGCACTAACCTCGGACGATGGTTCTGATATTAGTATTGCGAAAGGTGCTAACGGTACGGATGCTGATTTAGCGAATTTAGGCTTCCGTGAAACAAGCTCGGGACAAGTAACGGGTGAAGCTTTAAGTTCAACGAATCAAGATTTAGATATTGCCGCAGGTGATGTGGTTATTAATGGTGTATCAATTGCCGCAACAACAGGTTCTGATAGCCTTCAGGCAAAAATCGATAACATCAATGATGTGACATCAGAAACAGGAGTCGTGGCAACAGCTACAGCTGCACAATCCTATTCATACGATGGTGATATTAATCCTGTAGAAGTGACAGCCACCAGTGCCTTTGCTTCTCCATCAACGTCATTTTCTGAGTTACATGGCTCGGCAGCCCCTTCAGTATTTGATTTCTCAACAACAGGTACTGAATTTACCGTGACTGATGGTGATGGTAATGCCACGGTTGTTGATTTAGATACAGATACGACGGATGCCGCAGGTTTAGTGTCAGCAATCAATGCTGAATTAGCAGGCAATAATGTTGAAGCGTATCTTGATGATAGTAGCCGATTAGCATTTAGAGATACGGTATCAAATACAGGTACATTTACATTAAGTGCGGCGACAAACACAGAAACAGCGGGTGACTTGAACGCAGCTTTAGGCTTAGATATTGAAGGTCTTAACGGTGGTACAGGTACAATCACTAGCTCGGCTGCTGGCTTTGAGATTAATGGTGTTGATGTTGATTTAGCCGCTGCACAAAGCGATGGGTTAATTACAGCAACTGAAGTTGCAGATATTGTTAATGATGGAACAGCCACTCATGGTGTAACCGCTTATGTTGATGATTCTGATAGATTACATTTCTCATCAGACAACCCATTTGATTTAGCAGATGATGCTAATGGTACGGGTTTTGTTAGCCAATTAGATAGTGGCGGTACGTTAATAGCAGGTACTCATAGTACAGCTATTACAGGTGCTAATGGCTCTCTCAATATTAATGGTGTTGAAGTATCAGGTATCGATGTTGATGATATTGATGCAGCGGTTACTACAATTAATGCGGCGCAAGCATCAACAGGTGTAACAGCGGCTCTCGATGAAAATGGTGAAATTAAATTAGAGAGTAATTCGAGTATTACATTGGGTGTTGGTCAGACTAACGGTGTTGCTACAGGTGCTGTACTGGGTATTAACTTTGTTGATACGGATGCAACAGAAGGTGTGTTGGATACACAAACAATTAATGCGTCGATAGAACTTAAGTCTGTTACTGAAGGAGCGCCAATTTCTGTTGAGTTAACAGGTAACGGTGCCACGGCAACAGGTCTTAAAGATCTTAATACAGACCTAGGCGCAACAGTGACGGGTTCATCACTATCGAACATTAGTGTGGCGACAGCCGCAGGTGCGCAAGCAGCGATTGAATCGGTAGATGTTGCCTTAGAAACCATTAACTCCACGCGTTCAGAGTTAGGTGCGATTAATAACCGCTTAGACTTTACGGTCGCTAACTTGGCTAACGTATCTGAGAATAGTTCTGCGGCTAGATCGCGAATTGTAGATGCCGATTTCGCGGCAGAAACAGCGGCCTTAAGTCGTTCACAGGTACTACAGCAAGCATCGCAGGCTATCTTAGCGCAGGCGAATGCTCGTCCTCAGCAAGTATTATCACTCCTTAACTAATCAATGATGAATTAAGGGTGCAGTAGTCTTGATAGGCTACTTGTCATCACGAAAGTAGCCTATCAAAGTGGTACGAGGTAATGAAACATGAATGAAGTAAGACCCACACAAGTAACCCCAGTAGTTCCTAAGGTTGCCAGTGCTGCTTCATCACATCGTCCTGATGAGGCAAGTGTTTTGCCATCTAGCGGAAAAGAATTGCCAGTTAAGGAAAACAAAGAAGTCGCGGACACACCAAAAGCGACCGATATTGAACAAGCGGTTACAGAAATTAATGACTATGTTCAATCGGTTCAACGTGATCTTCACTTCAGTGTCGACGAAGACTCAGGCCTAACAGTGATACGTGTTAGGGATAAAGAATCTGGTGAATTGATTCGTCAAATACCAGAGGATATATTTTTGAGTTTGGCACAAAACTTGAAGGATAATCAGCCAATTCATTTGTTTGATGCGCATGGATGATACATTGTGATAAGCATGAGGCTTAATACGCAAGTCATACAATAAGAAACAAATGAAAGGTGCATAAATGATTTATGTGCCTTTTATTTTTTTAGAACTTTTTAGAGCTATTTTTTTAAAACGATTTTTAGAACTCTGCTGTCGTCTATTAAAAAGCGACAGCGAACATGAAATTACACGGCTTTTTAGATAGAGGTTAATATGTCTCAAAATATTGTGAACGCGCTGGGTGCAGGGTCAGGTATTGATACCACGGCATTAGTGAGTTCCTTAGTAGACGTTGAAAGAGCCGCACCGCAAGAGCGTATAGACTCAAAACGAGAAATAGCCGAAACACAAATTTCGGATTTTGGGCTACTAAGTAGCGCACTATCCACATTACAAAGTGCAGCAGAAACACTGGGTAATGAGAGCACATTTAATAGTAAATCGGCTTCTTTTACAGACAGCACCGCTTTTATTCCTGCCGCTTTAGACCCTGAGGCGCAAGCAGGTGATTATACATTTACCATTGATCAATTAGCTCAGGCACAATCGTTATCTAGCAGTGCTGTATTTTCTGATCCCAGCGATACCGTGGGTGAAGGCACATTAACATTTACGTTTGGTGCATGGGATGCAGTGGCACCACCAGCAAACCCAAGTACGTTTACAGCCAATACAGAATTAGCTGCACAAACGATTACCATTGATGCGACCAATAATACCCTTACGGGGTTAGCTGCAGCCATTAACGAAGCTGATTTTGGTGTGCAGGCTAGTATTGTGAATGACGGTACAGGCCATCGCTTGGTAACACGTGCAGCATCAGGTTTGAATAATCAATTACAAATTACCGTGGCAGAAAGTGGTGGTAGTGCCACCAATACCGATAACGCAGATCTCTCGCGTTTTGCTTTTAATACATCCGCATTTCAACTCAATCAAAATCAAATTGGCCAAGACGCTGAGTTAACCGTGAATGGCTTAGAGGTATCACGTAGCACCAATACAATTGATGATGTGATTAACGGGTTTGAATTTAGGTTAGCGGGTGAAACGGAAGATAACGCTGTTATTAATGTATCCATCGAAGAAGATAAGTCGGCAGGTGAAAGCGCTGTGCGTGATTTTTTTGCGGCTTACAATACATTCTTAGATGCGCTAGAACCTATTACAGGATTCAACGAAGAGACAGAAACTTTTGGAAGTTTAGCCAATGACTCTTTAGCGAAAAGTATACCAGGACAAATTCGTCAATTATTAGTGGGTACAGTAACGGGCTTGGATAGTACATTTACTTCGCTTACGAATATAGGTATTCGCACAGAGTTAGATGGTACGTTATCGATTAATGAAGATGATTTTTCGGATGCAATAAATAACAATTACGATTTATTTAAAAATTTATTTATCCCCGTTACTCAATCATCGACAGATCAAATTACCGTGAATAGTACTGGCGCAAATACAGTGGCAGGCCAATATGATGTGGTCATTACTCAGCCGCCAACGAAAGGTGTTTTAGTGGGTGCAGATAGTGCCGACGATATTCTTGCGGAACTCGCTGTGGCAGTATCTACCAGTGCAGAACTTACGGGGGCGCCAGCTACAGCAACACTCAGTGATTTTGTAGCCACATCAGGTAGTTTTAGTGCAGTGGCGGCTACGGCAACAGAGCCTCTTGATTTAACTGGGGGATCTTCGGCCTACGAATTTTCGATTACTGTTGATGGTGTGAGTTCGGCCGCAGCCATTAGTTTAGCGGCTAGTAATTTTACCGATCACGCGGCGTTAGCTGCGGGTCTACAAACCGCCATTAATAATGATGCAAATATTAGCGGTGTGACCGTAACATATGATACCGACCATTTTGTATTTACATCTCCAACAACGGGAGCCAACTCATCTATTGCTTTTTCTAGCTTGGGTGCCAATGCCGCTGAATTAGGTATTAGTGCCAGCAGTGGGGTAGGCGGTACAGGTGGTGCAAACGATTATGACTTTACGATTGATGTAGATGGCACCACATCGGGCACAATTAGTATTACCCCTGATACCTATGCCAGTTTCGATGATTTGGCAACGCACCTAACGACTCAAATCAATGCCGATGCAAATTTAACTGGGGCAGGCGCAAGCGTGACTGTTACGCATAATGGCTCTGCTTTTGTTGTCACATCCGATAGCACTGGCGTGAGTTCAACCATTGCGAATGCAACGGCCATAGGCAGTGAGGCCGCTACATTAGGCATCACTACGGGTACTGCGGTGCAGGGGTCGGCTACAGGCGGTAATGCGAGTGAATATGATTTTTCAGTCAGTGTGAATGGCGCTACTTCGGGTACCATTAGTATTACATCGGGTACCTACGCCGATAAAGAGGCGGTTGCTTTAGAAATACAAAATAAAATTAATGCCGATAGTGTATTGATTGCCGCAGGCTCCTTAGTGGACGTGACTTACGATTCGGATAACGACAGCTTTACTATTGCGTCACGCCAATTTGGTTCTAGTTCAACAGTCAGTATTACCGATATTGGTGGCAGTGCCGCAGACCTTGGTTTATCTGCGGGCACGGCAACCACAGGTATTAATGTAGCGGGGACGATTGATGGTGTCAGTGGTTTTGGAACAGGCAATGTACTATTACCCGCACTTGGTGAACCAGGTGAAAGCTTAGGATTAATTATTGGTGAAAATGCCACCTCAGGTACGGTGAATTTTTCGCGCGGCTTTGGCGGGCAGCTAGAACAATTAATAGAACAGTTCTTGGCGAATAACGGTGTGATTAGTTTACGTGAAGAATCATTAAACGATAATATTGAAGACTTGGACGATGATCAATCCAGTCTTGATCGAAGAATAGAAGCATTTCAAGAGCGATTAACATCGCAATTTATCGCGATGGAAGCCATTGTGCGTAGCTTGCAAGATAGCAGCTCCTTTCTAGAAAGCACCTTAGAAAGCTTGTTAGACGCTTATAATAGCAATTAAGCTGACTAGCGAGACACCGTGAGTGAGATGCGAGACGCTTTTGTAGTATGTTTCCCCCCTAGGTCACTAAAAGCATCTCGCATCTCACTCACAGTGTTTTGTTTTATAGCTATAGTTAGTAAGCTGCCTGTGCGGCAGTGAACTAGGGTACGACTACCACCCCGCACTTAAAGATTTTCTAAGCTGCCTGTGCGGCAGTGAACAATACATGGATAAATTGCCTGAGTGGTATATCTTTCTAAGCTGCCTGTGCGGCAGTGAACTATGGTTACTCACCCGATTGCGGTGACGCATTTTTCTAAGCTGCCTGTGCGGCAGTGAACGCTGATTGCCCGCTAATTCTATTTGAGTATACTTTCTAAGCTGCCTGTGCGGCAGTGAACATGTACGGCGATGACTTCGACCCTATTATGAATTTCTAAGCTGCCTGTGCGGCAGTGAACTGCTGATATTGAGGGCTTGATAGGATCGGGAATTTCTAAGCTGCCTGTGCGGCAGTGAACACGTAGCTACGGCCTTCGTCGTTTCTATAATTTTTCTAAGCTGCCTGTGCGGCAGTGAACGAACGGGGCAGCAAGCGCTAATTAATCGCCCATTTCTAAGCTGCCTGTGCGGCAGTGAACGACAATATGGCGGCATTCGGCGCGAATCAGCATTTCTAAGCTGCCTGTGCGGCAGTGAACTCACCCTTGGTTGGGTCTACCATTGATTTGGGTTTCTAAGCTGCCTGTGCGGCAGTGAACGCTTATTTCCTGCTGTCGGATTTTCCCTTATATTTCTAAGCTGCCTGTGCGGCAGTGAACCCTGATGGAAATTCTTTGCCTGAAAATACAGATTTCTAAGCTGCCTGTGCGGCAGTGAACGCGCCTGACTAATAACATCATAAATTTGGAAATTTCTAAGCTGCCTGTGCGGCAGTGAACAAAATAGCAAGGTTTTTGCTTTTGAGCTGGATTTTCTAAGCTGCCTGTGCGGCAGTGAACTTTCTGCCTGCATCCCGTGTGAACTATCATTATTTCTAAGCTGCCTGTGCGGCAGTGAACTCGAGTTCCAGCACCATTTTCACCCTTGGTTGTTTCTAAGCTGCCTGTGCGGCAGTGAACTGAAATATTTAATCTTAGCGGGGATTCTTCGGTTTCTAAGCTGCCTGTGCGGCAGTGAACGGGGCTTTTTTATGCTTTTTATGGTAGTATGTTTTCTAAGCTGCCTGTGCGGCAGTGAACTGGCAATCTGATGATGACGTGTACCGTTCGTTTTTCTAAGCTGCCTGTGCGGCAGTGAACTTTTTACTGTTGTAGCTGGCGAAACTCTTATTTTTCTAAGCTGCCTGTGCGGCAGTGAACTCGGTGTGCAATAGCACAGCTCGCCCCTTGGTTTTCTAAGCTGCCTGTGCGGCAGTGAACACCCAGTCAGGCTCTGCTCTCATGTACTCGATTTTCTAAGCTGCCTGTGCGGCAGTGAACATTGAAAGCATCCCATCCTCCAAGCATTTCAATTTCTAAGCTGCCTGTGCGGCAGTGAACCAAAAGATCTTTCAAGTGTAATGTTTTCATGATTTCTAAGCTGCCTGTGCGGCAGTGAACCCCTCTATCTCTTGCGCACACATCGCCTTGTATTTCTAAGCTGCCTGTGCGGCAGTGAACTTTTGTTGTTGTCATATTCTTCGCCCTCCAAATTTCTAAGCTGCCTGTGCGGCAGTGAACCCACTTAGTAGATAGTTTTAGCCACATAACAATTTCTAAGCTGCCTGTGCGGCAGTGAACATAACAAGATAATTAGCAGTGTTCATAGCTGTTTTCTAAGCTGCCTGTGCGGCAGTGAACCTCTGGATTAATATGTAATGTTGATTCGTCATTTTCTAAGCTGCCTGTGCGGCAGTGAACGTTACAAGCCTCTAGGTGGACAACCGTAAAACTTTCTAAGCTGCCTGTGCGGCAGTGAACGTTTGTTGTTAAATACGATGATGGGCAAAGCATTTCTAAGCTGCCTGTGCGGCAGTGAACCACCATCTAGGGCAGCATTGGCCGCCCCAGTATTTCTAAGCTGCCTGTGCGGCAGTGAACGTTTCCAGGCGCCCACCTCGTAACCTTTGGCTTTTCTAAGCTGCCTGTGCGGCAGTGAACTTAATTCTTTTATTCTTTACTTCTTTAGTTGTTTTCTAAGCTGCCTGTGCGGCAGTGAACTAAAACACTCCTATTTCAAAGCTTCAATAATATTTCTAAGCTGCCTGTGCGGCAGTGAACAATGTCAGATGAAGAAAAGATCGAAAATTACATTTCTAAGCTGCCTGTGCGGCAGTGAACAAGTATTACAAGTTGATGGAGTTGCGGCAAGTTTTCTAAGCTGCCTGTGCGGCAGTGAACAATTTAACTGTGGTTAAACGCTATAATTTATATTTCTAAGCTGCCTGTGCGGCAGTGAACTACAAGGATGATGTGCTAACACAAGTTCATGTGGTTTCTAAGCTGCCTGTGCGGCAGTGAACGCATTGTCGCCATCCCTGATAGTTCAACCGTATTTCTAAGCTGCCTGTGCGGCAGTGAACTGATGTGTATGTAAACACAGTGGTATTGAAAATTTCTAAGCTGCCTGTGCGGCAGTGAACAAAAGATTTAAAGACAGTATAAATCCGTCAATTTTCTAAGCTGCCTGTGCGGCAGTGAACCTTTCGTTGCCACGTTTACGGCCTCAGTCACATTTCTAAGCTGCCTGTGCGGCAGTGAACAAGGCTCGACCATGTAGATAGGTATTCGATTATTTCTAAGCTGCCTGTGCGGCAGTGAACCTTGTTGTCAGCAGTGTCACGGCTGTCTTGTATTTCTAAGCTGCCTGTGCGGCAGTGAACTCAACGCCATTCTGAATGACGGCGCTGATGAATTTCTAAGCTGCCTGTGCGGCAGTGAACTGTCGATTCAAAAAGGTTCAGCTTGAAGCCAATTTCTAAGCTGCCTGTGCGGCAGTGAACACTGGCGGCTTAGGCACCACAAAGCTTTCAGTTTTCTAAGCTGCCTGTGCGGCAGTGAACAGTTTGGGTAAGGTCGCCAGTGGTTTTGCTGTATTTCTAAGCTGCCTGTGCGGCAGTGAACTCAAACAAGTCACGCAAGTTATTCAGGTTTGTTTTCTAAGCTGCCTGTGCGGCAGTGAACATTGGGTGCCACCGATACTGCCGGGCCATATTTTTCTAAGCTGCCTGTGCGGCAGTGAACGCCAATGGCTATGCTTTCGGCGTCTTTTAATGTTTCTAAGCTGCCTGTGCGGCAGTGAACTCAACGCCATTCTGAATGACGGCGCTGATGAATTTCTAAGCTGCCTGTGCGGCAGTGAACAAAATCCAATGGCGGAACTGCGCCGCCTGTAGATTTCTAAGCTGCCTGTGCGGCAGTGAACCAAAAACTACACGCAAAATGCCCTCGTTTGAATTTCTAAGCTGCCTGTGCGGCAGTGAACGACAAAATCCATTTCGGGATTGGCGCGTGGTTTTTCTAAGCTGCCTGTGCGGCAGTGAACCCACCATATTTCCCCGCGTCGCCGTTACCGATTTTCTAAGCTGCCTGTGCGGCAGTGAACAATGCTATCAACAAAAACAGCCCCGATGTCTTTTTCTAAGCTGCCTGTGCGGCAGTGAACTAACAAGTTACCCATTGTCATTCTCCGATTGTTTTCTAAGCTGCCTGTGCGGCAGTGAACTGTCGCTCTTTTTAGTGAGGTGGTTGGTTATTTTTCTAAGCTGCCTGTGCGGCAGTGAACTTGTCATTCCAACACTAACGCTGTTTATTTTGTTTTCTAAGCTGCCTGTGCGGCAGTGAACCCCTTGCTTTTATAAGCGGCGGCGAGTCTTTTTTTCTAAGCTGCCTGTGCGGCAGTGAACAAGCCATTGCACCATTCCTTATATTTCGGGTCTTTCTAAGCTGCCTGTGCGGCAGTGAACTTCAATACCCGCACGAGTCAACAATTTATAGCTTTCTAAGCTGCCTGTGCGGCAGTGAACGATCACCAGTTTGGTATAAGCGTTGGCGGTGTTTTCTAAGCTGCCTGTGCGGCAGTGAACTTAGGGGTTAATTTTTCGTATAATTTTTGTATTTTCTAAGCTGCCTGTGCGGCAGTGAACGGTAAAGCGAACCACCGACTTGTAAGCCTTCATTTCTAAGCTGCCTGTGCGGCAGTGAACAATCATCATAGGTATCAAAATCGCTTTCAACCTTTCTAAGCTGCCTGTGCGGCAGTGAACTGGGTCAACATCTAAAGGCTGCTCTTCAATAATTTCTAAGCTGCCTGTGCGGCAGTGAACGGTCTGCTGGCTTTTGCCTATGAACCTCATTTTTTCTAAGCTGCCTGTGCGGCAGTGAACCCGTGTTCAAAAACGCATCGACAAAGTTGTAATTTCTAAGCTGCCTGTGCGGCAGTGAACATGATATTCTTGGCTTTTCGATTCCGTTTGTCTTTCTAAGCTGCCTGTGCGGCAGTGAACTTGGCACAATTTTCGCATCTTGTGGATGTTGATTTTCTAAGCTGCCTGTGCGGCAGTGAACGCAAGACCACTTGCCGCGCTGAAAAAATCCAATTTTCTAAGCTGCCTGTGCGGCAGTGAACCTGTTGACTACCATTGATTTGCTCAAGCCATTTTTCTAAGCTGCCTGTGCGGCAGTGAACGCACCTTCATCAGCAGGAAGTGGCTCCCCAGCTTTCTAAGCTGCCTGTGCGGCAGTGAACACCAAAAAACGTATGGTAAAAACGCGCTTTCTTTTCTAAGCTGCCTGTGCGGCAGTGAACAGAAAGCGCCCCAAAGGGCGCAGAGGTTTTATTTTTCTAAGCTGCCTGTGCGGCAGTGAACTAACTTCAAGGTGCAACGTTTCATTATCATAATTTCTAAGCTGCCTGTGCGGCAGTGAACATCCTTCGCCTGCGCCTGATCCACTGCCTTCATTTCTAAGCTGCCTGTGCGGCAGTGAACCAGGAGCGGGTTGAGCCGCTGCTTGCTGTGGATTTCTAAGCTGCCTGTGCGGCAGTGAACTTGTATACTTGGTGCGATAAGGTACTTTTTTATTTCTAAGCTGCCTGTGCGGCAGTGAACCCCGAAAACAAAGGATAGCATCCCTGTTATCATTTCTAAGCTGCCTGTGCGGCAGTGAACAGAATACGATGTATTGCCCCCTCCTTGTTTATTTTCTAAGCTGCCTGTGCGGCAGTGAACGTTTCGTCATCAGTTACTCCGCAATTTATGCTTTTCTAAGCTGCCTGTGCGGCAGTGAACCAGCCTCGGTCATCAAACAAGTTAGCAGCATTTTTCTAAGCTGCCTGTGCGGCAGTGAACTTTGTCGATGTTGTCGGTTCGCCCGCTTTGTTTTTCTAAGCTGCCTGTGCGGCAGTGAACACTTGCGACAACAGAATTGTTGAAGTTTTCGATTTCTAAGCTGCCTGTGCGGCAGTGAACGAAGTATACAGGCGAAAAAAATAGTTACAACAAGCACTTAGGTAAAATATAGGGCTATTCCCCATTTTTTGGGCTTGTTTGTAACTAGCTGATTTTATTGAGTTTTTAAAAAGCGCTAAAAATAATGGTATTTTTAGTTGTGTAATGAGTTGTGTGCTAAATTTTCTATGGGTAGATTGGGTATGCACTTAAACTCATTTTTATGTTATTGCAATATATATTCTTTTTCGGTATAGGTTATATGGTTTTTTGCCAATCCTTAGCGATGATCTGATGCTAAGGATTGACAATAATTAATTAAAACCAAGGGATAGTGGCGGTTCTGGAAAGGCCGTAGCTGCTAAACTTTCCTGTCATAGAATTTTTCATCAGTTCTCCATGTTGTATAAACAACCGTATGGTGGTTTTTTTAGAGAGGCTTTTTAGTTGCGCGTAGGGCAGTTTTAATTCTATTTGTTCTTCATTCTTAAACTTCTCTAATGCTTCTGCTTCAGTACACCATCCTTTAGCTATCACACGTTTACGCTTATTATGTGGACTTTTTTTCTGGATGCGCGCTACAGTGCGATATTGAACCGATGAAGGTATTGGTAAAATATTGCTTTTGTGTGTGTAGTCTCCTAGTCCTTTAAGCCAGTTTTTTTCCATCAGTTGTGTTAATTGATTCTGGCTTCCATGTAAACGTAACAGGTCACCCAGCGTTTTTTTATGGTGGGGAAAACTAACGCCCACCTCTCCGTTACCCTCTTGCCCAATGATTCGATGGCATTTTGCGTAAAGTGCGTTAAGTAATACGGGAGTTGTAAACTCTGGGTCGGGTAAAACTTTGATGTCGATGTAGTAATCCATACTGGCTACTCCTTACCCGATGCACCAAACACGCCACCACGAATTAATACGGCCATTATGTAGTGTTGCTGTTCTATGCTGGGTACTTCGTCTTTTAGTATCCAGTTGTCAAAAAGCGTGTAAAAGTCATTTTTATTGGGTTTGGGCTTTCTAAATGCAGTACCTAGTGTGGTGACAGCGCCATAAGGTTCGATTGCAATAGGAAATTCCACCGTGTCGCTATACCAAGTGTCAATGGTACGAATAGCATTGCCGACTTTTTGAGAATGCATTCCCGCTTGTTTTGTTTCATCAATCGCATACAGTACTTTACTTTTCTTTTTTCCTGTATCCAAAATTAATTCTTGAGAGGGGTAAACTTCTTGCCCAAAACCCACATTGGCTTTTGCTTCAATATTTAAAATAATGAATTGAGACCCGTTTAGCCCTGATTCAATTAACGCTGCTAGCTGTTCTAATTTAGCATCGACCTGATCAAAGGATTGTAGATTACGATCAATGGCGTTATCAAAAGTGATTTCTATATCTTGTTCTTTAGTTTTGCAGTTGATAGTAACCATAATATCTTCTGCGCCGAGGCGGTTGCGCCATAACCAGCGAGCATTGGCGATGTTTGCTGCATAGCGTTGAGCGAGGGCAGATAAGCCTGTGTTATTAATATAGTTGCCAATAACTTCTAACAGTTTATGTTGATAGCCTTGGTTATTGCATACATTAGGTTTGCCAGTAAAGGGCAGTACTTTGCAACTCCACTTAGCGACGAGTGTATCTTTATCACTATCTAGAGTCGCAACATCAACGGTTTGTAGGTTGGCTTTTTCCGTCTCTGCATCTAACTTCGTTGGGTCATTCGTGATAGTGTTTTTTAAACGGTTAGAAATAGTGCCTCGAACTGATTTTTCACGCACTTTCACAATGTCAGGCGCTTGATTATTTTGGCTACTTATTTGCCAAAAAAAAGCGTCTGAGATATCCATATTGCGTTCAAATGCTAATACACTAGCGGTAGTTAATTTACTCATGGTATTTCCCTCTTTAATTAATGGTGTGTTTGTTGAATAAGATACATATCATTATGGGTATTATCGTAGCGCCAAAAACCTTGCTTAATATCTTGGATGCTATGCGGAAATACCCATTTGCCTAAACTATATAGGCACTCTACATAATGGCTGTCGTATTCATTGGTGCGGCAATTTTTGAGTGCCCCAGCCTTTACTTGAGGTGCTATTGCTTGAAAGCCAATGGGTATAGGCACAATCCAGCCACGTCCTGTTTTTGCACTGCTTATTTTCCACTCTTCTGTTTGCCCTGATTCATTTTTTATTGGTGTGTGATGTAGTGTGGCAACATCAAGTAAGGCATCTATCGTAGTGGCCTCGGGATTGTTTGTTTGCAACTCTTCAGTGATTTCTACTAAGTCTTGCTTTGCATCCATTAAAACAAAGGCAGGTAATAATGCTGCTTTAATATCAGGGTGGGTGGTATCAAGTACGTTTACCGAAGCAATATCATGCACGCTACCGCCTGCTATGCGTTGCTGGTAAATGTTTTGTTTTAGGTGATGTTGAAGTTGTTCTTTGTTTTCTTCGACCCAATCATAAGCATCCATATCGCAACGGAGCTCAACCAGTAAGCTCACGGTAATGTCTACTTTTCCTTCTTCAATAATTGATGCCGTTTGGCCTGTTTTTTTCACGGGATTACGCGTTTGATTTAAAGTGTACTCTGCAAAAAAATGTGATCGATAACGTTTGACTTCACACTGGTGACAAGCCACGAGTACACCATCTAACTGCATGTCATATTCAGAGGGCAGCTTACGGCTTAGTGCATGTATAGCACCTAAAAACCCACTTAATGCGGGAAAACCGTAGGTTATCGGGCTAGATACTGTATTGGCTGCTTGAATACATATTTTGTCAAATAATACGTAGTAGGCGACATCATTCATGCGAAAACTCCTTCTTGGGCACGTTGGCTGGCTTTAATCACTGATTCTATTTCACGTCGCCATTCCTTAAATTCAGTATCGTCAAAATCGATGGCTTGTTTGGGATACTGTTTACGTAGCTCAGCGTTAAGCCATAGTGAAAATTGATTTTGTATTTGATCTAGCCAGTCTGACTCTGTTTTTTCTTGGGCGAATTTTTCTTCATCCTCTAAAAATGCTCGCTGAGGGTCTAACCAATATTTTTGCTGAATATCCAGCATATAGTCTCGACTCCATCCAGGGGCATAACTTTGTTGAATGGTACTGGCTAATGATACGACTTGAGCTAAAATCATGCTTATAGCTTCTTTACGCTGATCGCGTTCACTGACCGTATTTTTAGGTTTATCAACAGCACTAAATAACTCTTTAAAGCCAAAAAAGCAGTGGTAGCGCAATTGATTACCGAAAAAACTGGATTGCTTTTTAGTAATGGAAAACTGTTTAGTTTGTGTAAATTTAGGAGGTAATGATGCTAATAGATAATTTCTCCCCTTTTGTTTACCAGTTAACAAACTGACATTTTGTGAGTTTGCTCCCCCTAATATTGTCGCGGTAAGGTCTTGAATGGAAACGTAGGGTTGATGATTTACTGTTTTTTTATGGCGGTTATCTCGTGCTTCTTTATTCTCTTCGCTATAACGTGCATTATTTATTTTATGAAATAGGCTGTGTGTTAATGACGAAGGGTAGAGTGGTATAAGGCAACGATAATTATTGTTTTTACTGGTTGTGTCTATTGGCCACAACAATTGTTTGTTGCGCTCGTGAGTTGTTGGTTCATCAATGATATTGTCTAACGAGGCTTTGAATATCTCAGCGCGCTCAATAGAGGTTGATGGATTATGACTAAACGCGCCTTTAATAGCCGTGTGTTCCTGCTGAATAAGGTGGCGTAGTTTACTATGACCTATTTCAATATTATAAAAAGCCGCTAAAGGCAGAGCTGCCGCATTACCATTAGCATCTAATTCAGGGTTTTCTACTAGTTGTGAACCTATTACCCCAGTAGGTAACTTTTGTTCAGATAAAAAATTCACATTATCCCCTTTTGCATCAGGGTGTATACCTTTAGAGATGTGTGTACCAAAAGTGAGCTGTTTTGCCATGCGGGTGCTGGCATCTTCTAACCAAATTTCTTTTGAAAATTTAGTTTGTAATTGATCAATAGTCTCTTTTATTGCTCGCTGCTTTTCTTCGGTGTCCGCTTTCTCTAATTTTTTTAGTTCAGGCTCTAACTTTTTTGCTAATTGGGTGGATAAAAAATTATCAATAGCACTCGTTACTTCTTGTTGCGTTATTTCATTCATTGTTACCTCCATTATATTGGTCGTGAGTTACTGCCAAAATCCTATCCAAGGATGAAAATTCCATACGTTGTTATCTCCTTGATCGTTACAAGCTAATGTAACGGTTGCGTAGTCTCTGGCTAATTTATAATAATTTTCTGTGTTTAATCGATTGGCTAATAGTGTTAATTCGGTTTCTACATCGGTTGTTAACCAAGGGCTTATATTGCCTTGATAAAATAGCGTGTTTTTAATATGAAATATGCTATTTATACTATCGCCGCCATAAAGGTCGTCCCATGCTTTTTCGGCATAACGAAATCGATAGCCTGTTTTTTGTTCATCATCAACCATACATACATAGTCAGTTTTTTTGCCTTCTTGTAAACGAAATGGGCTAATACGTTGGATGTGGGCATTGGCATGATTAGCTGTGTCAGTTTGCCAAAACTCACTCACATAATTTCCATGGGGATTATTTAATACATCTTCCATAACGCAATGTTCTAGATCTGCGAGTCGGTGTGTAGGTATCAACGATTCATTTTTTTGTATGCGGGGAATCGCATTAATATGACTAAGCTGTTGTTCGGTAATTAGTGTATTGAGTTGGTGGGTGTTTAATAAGTGCTCTCGGCTTTCAAATCCTGGCCGAGTAAATACGGCATGTCCTATACCAGTATTTGAGCCAGCCGATAACGCTTTTATATTCAAATTGAGTAAATGAATATTCGGTTCTGTTGCAACTTTTTGAGGGCGATGCCGCCATATACGCCCAGCTAACTGAATGATTGAGCGCATAGATGAAGGTTCAACAATGGCCCAGTCGTAGTCATGGTCACGCCCCACTTCAGCAACGGGTGAAGCTAATACAATAAATATATGATGTTGCTGGTTGCTACGGTTTATTTCAGAAGATATTTCAGGGTGTTCAAAAATAGAGTGGGTGTTGGTTCGGTGTAAAATGCGGTCTAGCTTAACTTCTAAGCTATTGCGCAGTAGTAATAATTGTCGAGCGTGGTAGCAACAAATATGTATAGCCGTGTCGTCAGGTAAATCGGCCTGATAACAACGGGTTAATATATCAACCATAGGGCTGATATTGGCAAATCTTATAAGACCAATACTGGCGGTTTTATGGGTGTTAGGGCATACCATATGGTGAGTTGTATGTAATGTGCGGGCACTATTCAGTAGAGCATTGGCTAGCGCATCATTATTTACCTTTTCTCCTTCTGCTGGGGAAGGTAAAGTCATATCTACAATATGCCCAATACGACGGGGTTCTT
The DNA here is from genome assembly GCA_965225895.1 of Candidatus Endobugula sp. Taxonomy (GTDB): domain Bacteria; phylum Pseudomonadota; class Gammaproteobacteria; order Pseudomonadales; family Cellvibrionaceae; genus Endobugula. Next base: position 1,081,063 of record CBDDBR010000011.1, on the reverse strand, counting down.
TTTGGGTTAACTCATTGACTCGTTTTTTAATGTAGCTATCGTGTAGTGATTGATAGGCCTGCTTATCTGCACATGGAGAAACGCGTTGATTAAATTCATCAATCCATGCGCAAACAATGGTTGGAGTCGATTTATTATGGTGACGATGCCATACCGCTCGCCCAGAACGATAGGCTTCAAATAGTCCAGTAATTAAATCGGGTGTTAGTGTTGCCGATGACAATAATACTTTGCTACCTAACATACCCGCCATGTAGACTAAACGTGATAGGGCAGGTAGATCATTTTGATCAAAGTCATCAGGCTCATCGAGTATTAAATCGCTACTGAGTAAGCGCAGCATAGGCGCTATATATTTGCCCCCACGTAAGGTTTCTGTTGCGCCAATAATATGATCAACGGTACATGACACAATAGGGGCATAGAGTAAGTCGTGGGCTTTTTTGTCGGCGATCACAGTGCCTAGCTCATCACTATCGACTAAACACTCGTCGTAGTTGACTACTTCTTTCACTAAAGCTTCCATAGATTCACTACCTAAATCGGCTTCTAATGATTCTTGTTCGGCTTCTTGCTGTAATTCAAATAAACGTCGGTTGGATACGCCGCCTACGATTATGGCTAAGCTGGTCTCATCTAGATGTAGTTTTTCTCTTAATGTCATACCCGTTTGTAATGTCAGTACACGTAGCCCCAACGCAACGGTAAAGCGAACGCCTTTTTCTGGCGATGATATGGCAGCCATAATACGAGCATTGCCGAGTGTTTTACCACAGCCTGTACTGGCCATATTGACACCAAAAAAACCGTGTTCATCTGTTTGTGTTTGTGATTTTTTAACGAGATCGAAGGCGTTGTTTTGCCATTTAAATTGATTAATAGGAGTACGTTTAGTGAATGGAGCGTGACTTATAATGGTGGGTAATTCACGTGAAAATTGCGGTAACAATTTAGAAAATCGCGCCGTAAAATTCGCTACGCCTAGTAGATGCTCATCTAAACTCTGCTTGGGTGATTTTGTAGAAAAGTCGGTATTAGCGATTAACCGATTTTTTAAAGCCGCATCACCTGTCACTCGCCTTTTATCATCTACCGCTAGGCTAGAGTAATTATGGTCGCCGACCATTAAACATAAGCGCGACATATGCATGAGTAACGGATCGGCAATGGTTTTTTCTGTTAGCGCCATCAATGGGTTATGTAGTAATGCTTTATTTGCCCAGCGTTTTATGGTCTTTTGCCAAACGTCGCTGTTGGCAATGTTGGCTTTCAGTTGCCAAAAATCTTGCTGATCTTTGTGCTCGTTGCATGCCTTTTCATTTCTAACCCAATGGTTAATAGGCGCTACTTGCTTATAGAAGCGAGCCATTGATTGTTTGAGGGTAAAGTTATGGCGTTGTAGCTCATAGCGCGATGAGGCTTTGGTATATGTTTGGTCATAAAATGGCAATCGGTGGTGGGTTACAATTAACCAAGCGATCAATTGTGCAATAGGAGGGAGGTGGTCAACTCCTCGTTGCTTTTGCTCACTGTCATTAACAATATTGTGATGCCATTGCGGATGGTCTTGTAAAAATATGTCTATATTGGAGAAGCGTTCAAGCCATTGCTGGTCTGTTTTACAACCTGTAATGATTGCCTCAAATAGACGTAGTGATATCCATTCATGGCGGTAGGGGTCTGCTCCTATTGAGGTTTTAGCGATTAATTTTTTTTGAAAACCGATAGTGGCTTTTCCTAAATCATGTAATAGCGCTGCTAGTACCGCTAAAATTTGAATGCTGTCGGCATAAACCCATGCGCTTTCCCACTCACTATGCAGCAGATTTTTACGTGTACGATTGACTGGAACAATGCCTTTATCATTAAATTTAGAGCGATTTCCCACCACCCAAACCAACTCACTGCGACTACGCGACCGTATCCAATGACAGCTCACAGCGGTATTTTTTGTCGCCGTTTTACGTAACGATTTTTTTACCGCCAGCAAGCCCTCTTGCGTAATTACCGTTTGCCACGTGTTAGTGCCAATACGATCAGCAAATGCATCAAGTACTTTGCGAGTGCGGGTGAGGGCTTTTTTCTCACATTGGCTAATAAAGGTGACCATCATGGTTGGGTGTTGTCCTTTTTATATACATTTAGCGCCGCTGCCTTCACTTTGTTAAACATAAAATCTAACGCTTTAGCTTCCGTAAATGCCTGTAGGCATTGCTGTCTAAATTCTTGTTCGCTAGCACCTTCTTTGGCGCAGATAAATGCCCATGGGAGTATGAGGGTGTCTTTTACAAGATCGGCTATATCAAATACAAGAGCGCCACGACGAGTTTTACCATGCATGACCGCAAAGCCATGAGGAATGCCTAATACCCATAAGGTGGTTGCAGCTAGGCCATAGGCTAGATAATTACCGTGGTTTAGAAAGCTATTGGCTGTGTCGGTTTGTTTGGCATCGCGTTCGCGAGTAAAGTCACCGTATTGTGTTCGGTGTGCCGCAATTTTGTAGAGTTGTTTGGTAAGTATGGCTTCAGCTTGTAGTAATTGACCTACGCTGAGTGCCTCGTTGATTTTTTTCTGGTAATTTTTACAATGGTTTTGTAATTCAGGGTCATCGGTAGTAAATCCGTAGTTTTGTAAATCGCGATTTTTACTCCAAATGAGTTGCATAAATTCAAGGCGTGCTTCTTGAAATTGTTTGGCAATTTCTAAGCGTTTCTCATCATCAAACCAAAAACTCATCCAGCCTTGTAAGTATTCGGTGGGGCGGTATTCGCTTTGTGGTGTTAGCCATTCGATGTCGTTGGCCATTAATAATGGTGTTCCGCCACCGCCGCAAAAGCCTACTAAGCAGCCTGCCGATGCCAACATACGCGTGGCAGCTTGAGTAATGGATGTTCCTGTGCCAAGTAAAATACAGGTGGTGTTGGCAATGGGGATATTCCAGTATTGGTTTTCATTCTTTGACTCTGTTAGATAGAGCACACGACCATCTTTTTGCATGACACGGCATTTTTCTAGGTAATAGATATTGGCTCTTTTTGAGTGCAATATGGCTTTTAGTTCGTTCACTATGTTTTGCTCCGTTACTTTTCACGATATTACGTGAAAGCTATCCCAAATGAATGACTCTATATTTATACAGTGTTTAAGTTATTTTTTTCATCGTGGTTGTACATGCTGATGATATTTTTAGCGATGCGTTTGACTTTGTTTTTTAGTACAGAAGGCTTTATCACTTCGACATGTTGTCCATATTTTAGAATATCCCTTATGAGTTCTCGGTCATCGTTATAGGGCAAGGTTAATACATATGTGCTACCTTGCCATTTAGATTGTTGTTGAGGATGCCAGTTAATGGTAGATACTTCTTTAGTCACTGGAGGATAAAATTTTAGTACAGCGACATGTTTTGCTTTTCCTGCAAAGATGCCATAGCTACTTTGATAGTGTTCGTTTAACTTTTCTTCTGGTACAGGCTGACAAGTGATATTCTCTTTAATGGCTTTTGTTACGCGTGCCAGCATAAATGATCGTAAGCTGTGACGCTTGTGGCACCATGCGTCTAAATACCAATTTTCTTGATAGTGGATGAGCTTCTGTGGACTTATAGTTCTTTGTGTTGAGTTGTCGTTATAATCGCTATAATGGATGGTAAGTTGTTTTTTATTGATTAATGCATCAACAATGGTTGAAAAATATCGGCTAATAATAGGGCGTTTTATAGTAGAGATATACCTTATAACACGAGTGAATTCTGTAAATTTTATGCCTTTAGCGAGAAGTAATTGTTTAATATAATTTTGAACAATTTTTATTTCTTCTCCCAGCAGGTTCTCATTCATCGTGTCGAGTATATGCAGAATGGTTGAGAGGCTCATTAGTTCATTGGAGGTAAGCCAAAGCCCAGGGAGTTCGAAGGTGTCTGCGTTTTTGTCATAATGCCAACCTTTAGCTTCTGCATTGTAAATTAGAGGGGCATGTACATGATCTAGTAAAATGTTAATGGCATTTTTTGCCGTTTTATTGGTGCATTCTAGTTCTACTGCTATTTTATGAATGGGGATAGGGAAGCGATGGCGTAGAAAAAGTCGATGTAATTGCTGAATACGGTCGAATTTATCCATATAACCTTTTTGTCCTTTTACAGCGTTTTTTATAAACATACAGTATTGAGTTTTTCTCATCAATGATTTTTCGTATTTTATTGACTTGTTGTTCTTTTTGATGAGAATGGCGCCATGTAGGGTTATGTTTATTATAAATATAGCTCTAAAGGTTTTACCGTATTGGTCGTTACTACTTATAGGTTGTTGATTATTGAAATATTTGTTGAGAAATAATCACGTGTACAAATGTTTCGTATTAGTAATGCCGAATTCATATACTAACCGCGACACCTTTTAATAGTAAGAAGGTGAGCTGTAATATACGTGTTTTTTCACTCCCGCCAAGAAGTAGAAAAGCACTATGATATATCAACAACTCACCTATGAAGAAAGAATAACGTTTTCCACCCTCAAACGGCAAGGTCTATCTATTAGAAAAATAGCCCGCATGATGGGAAGGCATTTTTCAACCTTATACAGAGAGCTAGCACGCAATCGTTGCTTTATCATTGATGGTGCCTACAGACCAAGCAAGGCACAGTACCGAACCGTAGCTAGGCGTAAACGTTCAAGACGTAATCGGCACTACAAGCCTTGTGACTTTAAGATAGTCAGGCGATTACTCAAACGAAGATTAAGTCCAGAGCAAATCGTTGGCGTTATTCGTCGTTTCCAGTTAATGACTCGACCATTAAGCCATGAAACCATCTACCAATATATTTGGCGTGATAAAGCGAACGGAGGTAATCTTTGGACATACCTACGCCAATCGTCAAAGATACGAAGAAAGCGCTATAAAGCCTATGATAGCCGAGGCCGTTTAGCTAACAAGCGACATATATCAGAACGGCCAGCCAGCGTAGAAACTCGTAAATATAAAGGGCATTGGGAGATTGATACCGTTCATGGACGCGGCAGCAACCACTGTATTGTCACGTTACTTGAACGCAAGACGGGTTATGTCATGATTGGGAAAATTTCTGACAAATCAGCCGCTGCTGTCAATAAAAAAACTCTGGGTTTGATTCATCGTGATCCTAGTCATTTCAAAACGATCACGGCCGATAATGGAACAGAGTTTCATCAATATAAAAAAATAGAGGAAAGGCACCCTGTACGGTTTTACTTTGCGAACCCCTACCATTCTTGGGAAAGAGGAAGCAACGAACATGTGAACGGATTAATTCGGCAGTACCTTCCCAAAACAAAGAGCATGGAAAACGTTACACAACAACAATGTGATCGAATTGCTACCGCATTAAATACACGCCCAAGAAAACGGTTTAATTATAAAACACCAGAGGAGATGTACCATGGTATTTAACCATTATTGTCGCGCTTCAAACTTGATACTAGGAATTATATTATTGGAGAATACATAGTGAATGCTCAAGTCGCTTTGAAAGGGTATAACGACATAAAAGTAAATGCGGGTGTAGCGGGTGCGTCACCTCATGGTTTAATTCAAATGCTTTATGATGGTTTATTAGAGCGTATTGCTCAGTTAAAAGGCGCGATAGAACAAAATAATATTGAGTTGCGTCATCGTAAAGTCAATCAAGCAACAAGTATTGTGTTAGGTTTGAGAGAAGCGCTGAATGTAGATGCTACAGAAGATTTAGCCAACGGGTTAGATAGCTTGTATGATTATATTCAGCGTCAATTGTGGGCAGCAAATGTGAATAGTGCTCCTGCTTTATTAGATGAGTGCACCGAGCTGGTATTAGAAGTGAGCACCGCATGGCGAGAAATAGCGCCTTCGGTACATTAATTATAAAAAATCATTACACCTTGTTTGATTCTATAGCCGTTAATACTTAGCGGCTATTATTCATGTCTTAAGATTATCACTGTATTTCTAACGTTAAATTTTTACGATTCAATATAGTGACGCGTTTGTTATTGTTGAATGATACATATACAGTCGTTAAGCAATTCCTATCTGTTTTATTGTTCTTTATTTATTGTCTTTTATTTTATTGGCACATTCTGTGCTGTTCTCTCTTGTGTAACTATAAATGACGGTTTTTTGCCGTTTTTGTGAGAGGATAAAATAATGTCTATGTCAGCAAATGTTGTTTCTAGTACTACGTCGGTTGCGTCAAATGAAGTCAATGCGATGACGCCATATCAAGTGATTACCTTATTATTGGATGGTGCTTTGGAGCGCATCGATCAGGCGATTGGTCATATCTCGGCAGGTGATGTCGATGATGCGGCTATTTTAGTGCAGAAAGCAGTCGGTATTGTAGGAGGCTTAAGAGAAAGCTTAGACCTTAATAAAGGTGGCGAAATAGCAGATAATTTAGATGCCTTGTATGAATACATTACGGTGCGTTTAGAAACCATGACGACAGATTCACCTTTAGAAACCCTAGGTGAAGTTAAAAATTTATTGCAAGAAGTGCATGATGGTTGGTCAGGTATTGGTACGTCATTAGATACACCATAAGTTTTTTTAATTATCACGTTACTTTTGTTATCACGTTACTTTTGTTATGACGTTACTTTGCTATAAATATCACTAAAGCTTAAGCTCTATTTGCCGTTATCTCTAATGTTATAGATAAAACATTGGAGTAATGGTTATGTCTGTTGTAGTACCTGCATCGCAAATGGTATTAATGAGAAAGCGCAAAGAGTTGTGTCAATTAATACAAGAAAATAAATGGAGTGAAGTGTCAGACATGGAGCGTGAGCTGTTTAATGATATTAATCGAGCTGTGCAAGATCCTAATCGCTCGCCTAAAGAATTGTTGGCAGAATTGGGTAGCGTGATTTCAGTGTATAAAGAATTATCGGCTCTTTGCCGATACTATGGAAAAAAACTAACCCAAAAATAGAGGGTATAGTTTATAATGATTCGCTTATTTGTTTACCTTGTAACTGATAGGCGAAAGCAATAATTTGTGCAATCGCAATATAAAGGCTCTCGGGTATTTCATCACCCAACTCCAAGTCCATAAGTAGCTCTAATAATGGTTTGTTTTCACACAATGTGATCCCATTTTCGCGAGCAATATCAATAATTTCTTGCGCTGTTTTTCCTTCTCCTTTAGCTGTTACTGTTGGTGTATTGTCACCATCATAAAATAATGCAACCGCCTGTCGTAGATCATCTTCGTTGATTGTTGGTGTTTTGGTCATCGATAAATGGCTTAAGTAGTAATATCAATTAAATTATAGTCTAAAGACAGGGTTTGCTGTGGTGGTTTACCATTAATGCACAGCAGGTCTTCTACCTCTAAACCTTTGGCTGTTAAATTATTGCGTAGTGTGGCTAATTGTTGCTTGGCTTTTTGGCAAAGCAGCGGTGAATCTGCCCATAGTGTGGCAGACACAGTATTATTAACAACAATCAGTTGAGTATGTAATTGGTCTGTATGTTGTGATGTGTGGCTAGGTAAATCAAATGATAAAAAAACCTGCCATCGTCGGGTGATTTTTTTATTGTCTGATTGTTGGTTATTTTCTTCTTGTTTTTTTTCTTCCATTTCTTTGATGCTTAATTGTAAAGGGAGTACGTGGTCACCAAAGCGTAGAGGAATTTCGGTGTTAAATGCAGCGAGTTTTGTCGTGTTACTGTCATTGCTATGACCACTTTCTAAAGCACGCAGTTGATTCAGCTGTATCTTCTCTTGGCTATTGCTGGCCAGTTGATGCAACTTTTGTGCGATAGCCTCTTTTATTTTTTTTACGTCATTCGTCGCGTGTTGGCTAGGCTTGATACCGAGTAACTGCAATAAACCACCTAATGCTTGTTGTAATGTGTCTTGGCTATTTTGTTTGTTGGTAGGTGTTGTTGTTAATGTGGTGAGTAAATGAGTAACTGCTAATTCAATGGTTTTTTGTGGCGCATATTCTGTAGTGTGTGTTGTGTGCGTAGATAATGTTTGCGGTAAAGATTTTATTAGCGCTCCAAGAGATGCGCGTAAATCACCGTGTAAACTTTGCTGGGTTTGTATTTTTTGTTCGGTCATTAACCCGCTATTGTTTAATGTTGTTTTCACTTGATTGGCTGTAGTAAGACTGTATTGGCTTTTAATAAAATGGCTCAGTGTGTTGAGTTGATTGGCCGTGCTGGTGTTAAGCAACACATGTTGGAGTGATGCAGGGAGTTTTTGTAAGTGGTGAATACTCCCCAATAATTGACTAATGTTTTGTTGCTGAGGTAAGGCGAGTTTTAAACCTTCAGCGATAGCGGGGCGTACACTGGCTACTGAGGGCTTAATAACCATCTGTTGTTGCTGGTTGAGTTGTAGCTGTAGTTGATCACCCTGTTTAAAAGCAGTAGGCGTAATTGTGGTCAGCAAAGTGTGTTGGCTGCCTGCTTGTGCCAATTTAACCATATACAAGGTATTGTTTTGCGCTGCATGAGTTTGGGTATTAAGAGGTTTGGTTTGTGTTTGTCCATGATTAAGGCTGTGACTCAGCGTTGGATTTACCTTGGCTAATAGCTGTAGTGATTTATTATCGAGTGCCTGTGTACTGCTCACATTCACCGTTATTTGTGCTGTATGTTTGAGCAACTGTGTAACATGTTGTATCTGAGATGATTGGGAAGTTTGTGATACCTGTGTGCTATTAGGCTGTGTTAACGGTGCTTTAGTTTCTGTGGTTGTTGTTTGAGTAGGGGGCGCTGTTAACTTTGTATGATGAGGTGTTAATGGCTGTTGATTAGACGGCTTTGTCGTTGGCGTACGGCTAAGTAGTTGAGAGCGTATTTCGTCCATAGCGTATTTTTGCCTGTAGCCTATAAAGGGTGAGTAAACTCATGGGTGATCTTGTACTTCTAAGCATAGACAAGTTCTATCTATTTCTGTAGTTGGCCGTATAATAGGGCTTTTATATAATTATTAGTTTATTTGATGTCTACTCTTCAGCAGCCGTTATTACAGTTTAGCCAATTAGGATGTACACGCGATGGTCGTGAGCTATTTTGTGATATTGATTTTTCGATCAATGCGGGCGATATTGTTCAAATCGAAGGTCCTAATGGCACAGGCAAAACGACCTTATTACGCGCATTAACAGGGCTATTTCCTGATTATGATGGCGATATACTCTGGCAAGGGGAGTCGATCAGCCGTGTTAATTATGAGTTTCTTTCTCAGTTATTATTTATTGGTCATCTGCCTGGTATTAAGAAAACCCTTACTCCTCGTGAAAACCTGCGTTTTTTAGGCCATTTAAACGGTCAGTGCGATCTGGAACAAATTGATGATGCATTGGCGCAAGTGGGGCTGTATGGCTACGAAGATATGGCGGGTTATCAATTATCTGCAGGGCAAAACCGCCGTGTAGCATTGGCGCGTTTATATCTGAGTGATGCATTGGTATGGGTATTAGATGAACCTTATACCGCACTAGATACACAGGGTGTGGCTAAGTTAGAGGCATTGTTTGCCGAGCATGCGAGCCAAGGGGGCTGTGTGATTATGACAAGCCATCAGCCACCTCAAGTGAAGGGGCTACGTCATTTATCATTAGTGGATTACTTACCCCGCAAAAATAGGGCTATTAATAGCCGTTCTACGGATAATTCTTGTGAAACGATGACCCAAAACGGGGGCGATGATGTCTAAAGCCCCGTCTTTGTGGCTAACACTACGTTCCGTTTTTGGTCGCGACATGGTGATCGCTTTTCGCCAACGTAGCGATATGCTTAATCCCATTGTGTTTTTTTTGATGGTGGTTACCATGATGCCTTTGGGCATCTCGCCACAAGCAGCCACATTATCGGGCCTAGCGCCGGGGTTATTGTGGGTGATTGCCTTATTAGCTTGTTTGTTATCGTTAGATGGCTTGTTTCGTAGTGATTATGAAGATGGCACCTTAGAGCAATTATTGTTAAGCCCTCAGCCATTGTATTTGATGGTTATTACCAAAGTCGTTGCCCATTGGTTAACAACAGGCTTACCTCTCACTATTGTTGCGCCGTTATTAGGTGTCTTATTGTCATTGCCTGCCGATGGTTATGTGCCTTTGTGGTTATCTTTGTTATTAGGTACGATGACTTTAAGTCTCGTAGGCGGTATTGGTGCTGCATTAACCGTGTCTTTACGTAAAGGCGGTTTATTATTATCGTTGATTATTATGCCTTTATATGTGCCTGTGCTGATTTTTGGTGCAAGCTCGGTACGCTCCGCAGTAGAGGGAGTGCCTTACCTTGGGTCTTTGGCGGTACTAGGCATGTTTTGTGCAGTAGCGTTGGTCTTAGCGCCGTTGGCAATTGCAGGCGCTTTAAAAATGAGTGTTCAAGAATAGAGTCATTGTTGTGTGGTTAGTGAGCATACAGTAGAAAAAATAATAAGAGTGATACAAGGGGTTATAGTGTGAATTGGCAGTGGTTTCATCGCTTGGGTTCTCCGCGTTGGTTTTATGAAAAAACCAATACTTGGATGCCGTGGTTAGCTTTATTCGCTGGGATTTTACTCATAGTAGGCGTGGCTTGGGGTTTAGGCTTTGCGCCGATCGATAGTAAGCAAGGTAACAGTTACCGCATTATTTATATTCACGTGCCAGCCGCCTTTTTAGCCTTGGCAGGCTATTATATTATGGCAATTGCAGGTGCGGTGGGAATTATTTGGCAGATGAAGTTGTCCTATATGGTGATGCGGTCGGCTGCGCCGATTGGTGCGGTGCTAACGTTTATTGCTTTAGTCACGGGTGCTATATGGGGTAAGCCCACGTGGGGAACATGGTGGGTATGGGATGCCCGTATTACCTCAATGTTAATTTTATTCTTTTTGTATTTGGGCATTATTGCGTTACAAGGTGCGTATCAAAATCAAACAACAGCTAATAAAGCCAGTGCGATTTTAGCCTTGGTCGGTACGATTAATATTCCCATTATTTATAAATCGGTTGATTGGTGGTTTACCTTACATCAGCCTGCCACTTTAAAATTAACGGGAGAATCCAGTATTGACCCGTCGATGGCTTATCCACTGCTGATTATGATTGTAGCGTTTTATGCCTTATATACATGGTTGCTAATGCATTGGACACGGTTACAAATTATAGAAACAGAATATAAAACATCGTGGGTGAAAGCATTAGTGCTGGATAAAAAATAATCCGTTACTGGTTGCGATTACAAGTTCGCTCACCCCTAATGAATAATGTAGATAGTAATTAAGAGAAAATACAGCATGTTTCAGTTTGATTCGATAAATGAATTACTCATGATGGATGGGCATGGCGCTTATGTTTGGGCGTGTTATGCAATTACTGCTGTCGCAGTTGGCGCATTAATATGGGTGCCTTATGTGAAAAAAAAGGCGTTAATCATCCAGCTAAAACGCCAGCAACGTATAGATAACCAACCTCAATAAATCTTTTTATTATATAGAGTAATAGTATGCATCCTGTTCGTAAACAACGTCTTTTTATTGTGTTATTTGTTGTGATATTTTCAAGTATTGCGGTTTTATTAATGACCTATGCGTTACGAGAAAACATTAATTTATTTTATCCGCCATCAAAAATTGCTTCGGGTGAAGCGCCAGTAAATGCACGTATTCGTGGCGGTGGTTGTGTTGTACCAGGTTCTATTGTGCGCTCAACAGAAACCTTACAAGTTGATTTTCGTATTACTGACGGTAAAGCTGAGGTACCTGTAAGCTATACAGGAATATTGCCTGATTTATTTACTGAAGGCGAGGCCGCGGTAGTTAATGGTATGTTAGATGACAGTGGTGTTTTTCAAGCGACCGAAGTATTAGCAAAGCACGACGAAAATTATATGCCGCCCGAAGTGGCGGAAGCGATGAGCCAAGCCAGTGAAGAGTCGGGTACTGAACATCAAGCAAGTTGTGAAAAGATATAATTTATTGATCGTTTTTCATCACATTTATTCATGTTGACTAGTTAGAGTATTACATATGTTTCCAGAGTTAGGCCATTTCTCTCTTATTCTTTCCCTTTGCCTGTATGTATGCTTGATGGTGGTACCACTTGTTGGGGTATATAAAAACAATACCATGCTAATGGCCAGTAGCCGTTCGTTGGCTACGGGTAGTTTTGTTTTCTTATTACTGAGTTTCTTTTGCTTGGTACAAGCATTTTTACAAGATGACTTTACGGTTAAATATGTTGCCAATCACTCAACGACATTATTGCCCAATGTATATAAAGTGAGTGCAGTATGGGGCGGACATGAAGGATCGTTGCTGCTGTGGGCATTGATTTTATCGGTATGGACATTTGCGGTTGCAGTGTTTAGTCGTCATTTACCCATTGATATGTTGGCACGCGTTCTATCGGTGATGGGTATGATTGGCGTTGGCTTTTTATTGTTTATGTTATTAACCTCAAATCCTTTTGATCGTATTTTGCCATTTGCACCCGCAGAAGGTGCCGACCTTAACCCTTTATTACAAGATCCAGGTTTAATTATTCATCCGCCAATGCTGTATATGGGCTATGTGGGTTTTTCGGTTGCTTTTGCTTTTGCAATTGCGGCTTTAATGTCGGGTCGTTTAGATAGTGCATGGGCGCGTTGGTCGCGTCCGTGGACAACAGTGGCTTGGGCATTTTTAACAGTAGGTATTGCTCTAGGAAGTTGGTGGGCATACTACGAACTGGGTTGGGGCGGTTGGTGGTTTTGGGATCCTGTAGAAAATGCATCGTTTATGCCTTGGTTAGTCGGTACGGCGTTGATTCACTCTTTAGCGGTCACTGAAAAGCGTGGAGTGTTTAAAAGCTGGACTATTTTATTGGCGATTTTTGCTTTCTCTTTAAGTTTATTAGGCACATTCCTTGTGCGTTCAGGTGTATTAACATCGGTGCATGCTTTTGCTAATGACCCAGAGCGTGGTGTATTTATTTTAGGATTTTTATTGGTTGTGATTGGTGGCTCTTTATTACTATATGCACTACGAGCACCAGCGGTAAAAAGTATTGCATCATTTGAATGGTTATCCCGTGAATTTTTCTTATTAAGTAATAACATTGTTTTAGCGATTGTTATGCTAACGGTATTGCTAGGTACATTGTATCCACTCTTTGCGGATGCTCTTGGCTGGGGAAAAATCTCTGTTGGCCCACCGTACTTTAATGCCTTTTTTGTGCCGTTAATGGGTGTTTTGTGTGTGTTAATGGGTATTGGGCCACTGACCTTATGGAAAAAAACAGGGCGTGATCGCGTATGGAACTGTATAAAACATCCGATCGCTATAAGCTTGGTATTGGGTGCTATTTTCCCTTGGGTGTATGCAACGGAGTACTCTGTGTCTGCTGCCATTGCGGTAGCGGTAGGTGTGTGGATTTTTGCTACCTTGGGAGTTGATATATTACATAAGGTACGCAATGCGGCGAGTTTATCTAAAGGCTTATCACGCTTAACGCGCAGTTATTACGGTATGGTTTTGGCACATATAGGTGTTGCTGTTACCTTGTTGGGCGCATGCTTAAATACGATTTATAGTGATCAGCGTGATCTACGTATGGAAGAAGGTGAGCGTTTAGAGCTTGGACGTTATGAATACCATTTAGTGGTAATCAATAATATTAAAGGGCCAAATTATCACGCGCAACAAGGTCATGTGAATGTTTATCAAGATCAGCAGCTTATTAGTTCGTTATACCCAGAAAAACGTCAGTATTTATCGGGTGGTAATGTGATGACCGAAGCGGGAATTGACTCGGGTTTTTGGGGCGATATTTATGTCGCGCTGGGTGAAGAGCTAGGTGTTACTGCCGAAGGTAAAGAAGCATGGGCGATTCGCTTGCACGATAAACCATTTGTTAATTGGATTTGGTTTGGTTCATTGTTTATGGGCTTGGGTGGTTTATTGGCGGTAATGGATAAACGTTATCGCTTAAAAAATACCACGAAAGCATCGGCAGCAGCGGTATCGGCTAAGCGTCATACCCCTGTAGATAAGGCGGTGTAATTCTATGTCGAAAGCGAGTATGAAAAATCGTTTATTTTTATTCATTCCTCTTGCTGTATTTATGGTATTGGCGTTTTTCTTTTGGCGGGGTTTATCGTTAGATCCCAATGCGATGCCCTCGGCATTAATTGATAAAACCTTTCCTACATTTACATTGGCAAAATTAGGCGATACTGAAACAACATTAACGCATGATGATTTGTTGGGGCAGGTATCATTGGTTAATGTGTGGGCAACATGGTGTGTGGCATGTAAGTTTGAGCACCCCGTGCTTAACCAATTAGCCGAGCAAGGGATACCTATTATCGGTATTAATTATAAAGACAATGATCAAGCGGCTATAGAATGGTTAGAAAAGTTAGGTAATCCTTATCAATATAATATTGTTGATTCTACAGGAACCCTAGGGCTTGATTTAGGTGTGTTTGGTGCTCCAGAAACCTATATTGTTGATAAGCAAGGTGTTATTCGTTACAAGCACGTAGGTATTGTTGATATGGATGTGTGGAATACAACACTAAAACCTTTATTTGATCGTTATTTATAACTAGTTATGTCTTCTGAAAAGTTAGATCAGTGTTTGAAAACCAATGACTTTTCTAATGCCGTTGTGCACTGTGACGCTATATTAGCTGCTGAGCCCAACAATATTGAAATACAATCAGTCAAAGGTTGGTGTTTATATAAAGTGGGGCAAGTCGATAATGCTGAAGCCTTTATTATTGCTGCTTTTGAAAAAAATCCCGCATCATCACAAATAGCAACTATTGCTATGTCGTATTATGTTGAGCGCCATCGTTATCGTAAGGTGGTTGAGTTATCTCAACGCTGTATTTCTTTTCACCCTAAAGATCGATTGATGTGGCACCGTTTAGGCACCGCACATTATATGTTGGGTGAAAATGAATCGTCATTGATGGCATTTACACATGCTTTATCCATTACATTTGCAGCAACCAGTGCATTTGGTATGAGCATGCCGTTATTGGCGCAAGGCCGTTATGAAGAAGCCTTTCCTCTTTATGAAAACCGTTTTTTATCGCACCCAAAACTTGATTGGATAAAATCTGAAAATTTACCGATGCCAAAATGGCAGGGTGAACGTATTCAAGGAAAGTCACTGTTGTTATGGAGTGAGCAAGGCTTAGGCGATAGTCTTCAATTTTCTCGTTTAGTGAATGAGCTAGTTAGTCATGGAGCGACGGTTGATATTATTTTACAGTTATCACATGTGACTTTATTGAATGTATTGTCGACCTTACAAGGAGTTGGGCAGGTGATGATGATGGATGGCAATAGTGTGACCTTTAATCGCCGTTATGATTACCATTCACCCATGATGAGTTTGATGGGCTTAATGAGTGTGCGCATCGATAATATTCCTGCCCGTGTGCCTTATCTTTCTGTGCCTGAGAATGCAAAACTAGCATGGCAAGAGAGTAAATACACAGATGTAACGGGGCTTAAAGTAGGGTTGGTATGGAGTACATTATTAACGGATTCGTTATTGAATGAAAATGCCATGCACTATGAAGAAAAAAATAAGAAAAGCTTGCCTATTGCCGCGATTCAACAATTATTAGCTTTGCCCAATGTTCATTTTTTTGTACTGCATGTTTCTGTATCTGAAGCGGATCAGCAATGGTTATCGCAATACAATGTATCTATTATGTCGGATAAAATTAATGACTTTGGTGATACGGCAGCCATTATTGATCACATGGATATGGTGATTAGCATTGATACGTCGGTGGTGCATTTAGCGGGCGCCATGGCCAAGCCAACCATTAATATTTTGCCTTATGTCAGTGATTGGCGTTGGCAAAAGAGCCGTGAAGACAGCCCTTGGTATCCAACAATGCGCTTATGTAAACAAGCGTGGAAAGATAACTGGGAAGAAACAATCGAGCGCGTAATCCCTATCGTTAAAAAAGCCACCAAGCAGTGGGAGCGCGCAGAACCGATCAGTGTTTTTTAATGACACGATATGTAATGACATACACATGACAATGTAATTTATTAGGCGGTCGTCGCTATTACTGATTTTTATAAAGCTCGGGTACCGCTGCCATTAGTGTTTTGGTGTATTGCTGCTGTGGACGAACAATAATATCTTCTGTTTTACCGTGTTCTACAATTTTTCCATTCACCATTACGGCAATTTCGTCGGCAAGATATGCCACAACAGAAATGTTGTGAGTAATAAATAAATACGATAAGCCTAAACGCTGTTGTAGGTCTTTCAGTAAATTAAGAATTTGTGCTTGTACCGATACATCTAATGCACTGGTAGGTTCATCGCAAATAATTAATTGAGGATCTACAGCAAGCGCACGAGCGATTGAAATACGCTGACGTTGTCCGCCTGAAAATTGATGAGGATAACGATATAAACTGTCTTTATCTAAGCCAACTAAGTCTAATAGTTCAAGCATACGTTCTTCTTGTGCTTGTTTTGAGCTAATGACGTTAAGCGCTTTCATACCTTCCGCTAAAATATCACGTACTAACATACGAGGGTTCATCGAGGAGTAGGGGTCTTGAAAAATAATTTGTAAATCACTACGCGCAGCTTTGAGTTGTCGATGAGACAGAGCGGTAAGATCATTACCCGCAAAAACAATATTGCCTGAGTGCGGTGTTAATAAACGCAATATAGTTTTTGCCAATGTGGTTTTTCCTGAACCTGACTCGCCAACTAAGGCTAATGTTTGGCCTTTTTTAACCGAGAGTGATACATCGTTAACGGCTTCTACATAGGCAGTTGTGCGTTTGAGTAGGCCTTTTTTAATTGGAAAAAACGTTTTAAGTTGATTCACCGATAAAATAATATCAGCGTTAGTAGATGTGTTAAGTCGCTTATCTTGTGTGCTTTGTGGTGCTGAATTATTATCACCCACAACGCTTAAACGCTCCCCACGTTTGGCCAAGCTAGGTACTGAATTGAATAGCTGTTGGCTGTATTCATGTTGCGGCTGGGCAAAAAATGTATGGCAATCGGCCGTTTCTAAAATTTTACCGTGTCGCATTACGGCTACGTGATCTGCCATTTGATGTACTACACCAAGATCATGTGTGATGAGTAAAACCGCCATATGGCGTTTCTTTTGAATGTCTTTTATGAGCTCTAAAATTTGCGCTTGAATGGTAACATCCAAGGCGGTTGTGGGTTCATCAGCAATCAATAAGTCAGGCTCGCCTGCTAAAGCAATAGCAATCATGACACGTTGACGCATACCACCTGAAAACTGGTGAGGGTATTCGTTAATGCGTTCATGATAATTGCGAATACCTACAAGATCTAAAAGTTCCAGCACCGCATCTTTAATTTCATGACGGGGTAGTGATGGTTTAGCATTTCTAACGGCTTCGGCAATTTGTTCTCCTATGGTCATCACGGGGTTGAGTGATGTCATTGGTTCTTGAAATATCATGCCAATATTTGTGCCGCGCACAGTGCGCATTTCTGCTTCGGTTAGTGTTAGTAAATCTTGATTTTTATAGCGTATATGGCCTTGTTTAATGGTCGCAGCATTGGGTAATAAGCGCATAATTGATAGTGAGGTGATGGATTTTCCACTACCACTTTCGCCAACTAATGCAAAGGTTTCGCCTGCGTGAATGCTAAAGCTAATATCATTAATTGCTTTTACTGTTTCATTTGTATTCTGATTGTCTGCGCTAGTGATGTGCGTGACTAAATGCGAGACTTCAAGTAATTTAGTCATGATTGCGTCCTCGTGGATCTAAGGCATCACGAACAGCGTCTGAAAATAAGTTGGCTGCTAATACTAATACCAACATAAAAACAAATGCCGCAGTGAGTGACCACCAAACAATAGGGTCTCTGGCCATTTCTAAGCGTGCGCTATTAATCATATTGCCCCAGCTTTCGGTGGTGGGGTCTACACCGATTTGTACGTAAGCTAGTACCGCCTCTGCGAGTACTAAGCCACTAAAATCTAATACAACGGTGATTAATACAATATGCATGACATTGGGTAATATATGTCGTGTAATGATGGTGCCGTGCCCAACGCCCATAGTGCGGGCTGCTGCGATGTAATCCATCTCACGTAATTTAAGGGATTCGGCACGTAAATAACGACATAGGCCTGTCCAACTCGTTACGCCTAAAATCATACATAAAAATAATAAGCGTAAATCTGCACGTTCTAATAAACTGGTGTATTCATCGGCGTTATTATCTAAATGTACTTGCAACATTAAAATAGATGAGGCGATTAATAACACACCTGGAATAGAGTTGAGAGTGGTATAAATATATTGAATAACATCATCAATCCAGCCGCGAAAATAACCCGCTGCAATACCTAACATAATAGCAAAGGGTAGCATCACTAATGTTGTGAGCGTGCCAATTAAAATGCCTGTACGAATACTTTTAAGAGACTGGTACAACACGCTGTCGCCAATTTTATCGGTGCCTAATACGTGATAACCGTGGCTTAATTCAATAATAATGCAGGCAATAATAAAAATAAGTGTGAAGGCAACAGTAAATGTTCGCCATTGTGATGCTGTGGTATTTAACACAATCGCTTGCACACTGTGACGAATACTGAGTGAATATTTTTTACTTATACGTAATGACAAAATAAATAATAGTAGTGCACCTAAGGCAATACCTTTGATGGTGCCAATAAAACTTTTTTGTAGTATATCGCTTGTTTGTGATAGCTCATCCGATAAGTGTGCGCCACCAAAGTGTAGCTTTGGGTAATCGCGCATGCTTGTACCATCTGCCAGCTCAATAGTTTCTTTTACAAATAAATGGGTGGCAAAGGGGGCGGAGTAAGATTTTTCTGTATGCGTTCGCAGAGGTTCTAGCCACAAATCCAGTAAACTGAGAGTTTCAGATTGATAGCGGGTTTCGGCAGTTGTTGTTTTTGCGGCATCACCATCAACAGGTAGTTGAAAATGAACCGAATCGACAATGGCAAATGATAAATAACTGATCAGTACCGCAGCAGAACCCATAGCCACTTTGCTTTTGGCTAGATGCCGCCAAGGTGCAATCAGGTGCACATGACGGCGGGCATAACATAAATAGCTGATGCCGATGGCTAATAGCAAAAATAATAATGCATCGGTGTAGAGTAGGGTGAATTTTACTGAAAATAATTCCATCAGTTTAACCTCACTCTAGGATCAACCAAGGTATAGGAAATATCTGTTAGGATAAGACCAATAATGTATAACACCGAACCGAGATACACCATGGATCGAACAATGGCAAAATCTTGTCGTTGAATACCATCAATGGTGTAACTGCCAAGACCAGGAATACTAAAAAAAGATTCGGTGATTAAGCTGCCCATAAATAATAAAGGCAGTATGACTACGACGCCTGTGAGTATGGGGATCATGGCATTTTTTAGTACGTGTTTAAATAACACATGAATGGCTGATAAACCTTTCGCGTGTGCGGTGCGCACATAATCTTTAGAAATTTCTTCTAAAAATAAAGTTCTATACCAACGTACACCACTACCAATGCCACTAATCACACCAATGGCAACGGGGAGTATTAAAAACTTAATCGCATTAATACCTGTGTCATAGCCCGATATAGGGACAAGGTGTAATAGCTTACTGAGAAAAAACTGCCCCCCAATAATATAAAATAGTGATGAAATTGATAGTAAAAATACACATACCACTACAGCCCATGTATCAATGGTGGTACCTCTAAAAAAAACAATCATTAAGGCAACGCTAATATTTAAAGCTAAACCTACTAGGAGTGTGGGGATGGCAATAGCTAGGCTAGGCCACATGCGTTGGTTAATATCATGGTTGATATCGCGGCCACTGTCGGATGAGCCAAATTCAAATAGCATCATTTTAATCGACTTGTCATAAAAAACAGTATCGGTAATTTTACTGATGCCTTCAGCTTGCTGATTCCATAACATTGGTTTGTGATAGCCCCGTGCTATTTTCCATTGCTCAATAGCGTCGGCGGTAATACGTCTTTCGCCTAATTGTGCGCGAGCAATATCATCAGGGGTGTTCACGTAAAAAAACAATAAAAACGTGAGTACGTTAACAGCAATAAGAATAGGGATAGCATAGAGCAGGCGACGAATAATATAAGCCATCATAATGCGCGACTCCTTTCATGGCGGCGATACGCCATAACGGCAGGAATAATTAATGCAATCAGGCAGATAATTATTAACAATAATGGCCACACAATGGGAGCATTCCACGCTTGTCGTTGGGCATTGCGTATTTGTGTATCAATGCGTTTGTATTTTATGGTGCCTGTATTGCTCATAATAAAAGGCTTCGTATTTTTATACCAACCGTGTTGCAAAGAAAACGTTTTAGGGTGATAGCTAAATGCCCAAGGTGAATCGCGGCGTACAATCTCTAGCATATTATTAATAATTATTTGTCGTTCGGGGGAATTAGGCATGGTTTTCATTTGCTTAAATAAAGCATCAAATTCATCGTTAGCATAGTTGGCCGCATTTTCACCCTTGTAAAGTACGCGACTTTTTGGGCCATATAATAAGGCTAAAAAATTCTCTGGATCAGGGTAATCTGCATTCCACCCCCAGTTAAATAATTGTGCTGCACCTGTCGACATCTTATCGTAAAAGCGATTGTAGTCTGTAGAACGAATCACTAATTGAATATCAATTTTATCAAGCTGCTTACGTAACCAGTTGAGTCGTGCTTTACTACCTGCGCCACCATCTACCGATTCGTAGTACAAAATTAATGGCTTGTTTGTTTCGCCGTCAATACCTTGCGCATAATTTGCTTGTTCAAGTAGTGTTTTCGCATAGACTATTGATTTTCTTTTGGGTTTGTTATCTACCCAGTCATAAATATAAGGGTTAATACCTTCTTTACCATCGATGTGCCCAAATATTCCAGGAGGGATAGGGCCTTGCCCTGGAATACCACGCCCATTTAGAAAAATAGAAATATATTCTTCGTAATCCACGGCAATGGATACGGCTTGACGTAGTAGGCGAGCACGTTCTGATTTTCCACCAACAATAGGGTCAAGCATATTAAAGCCAAGATAAAAAATGCTGCTGTTGACGACGGTATTAAGTTTTATACCTTTATCAACCATGTCATCAGTGAGTTGAATGTCATCGTTGCCACTAATACTTACTGCGCTGTCAAAGCTATCGGAGCTGATACCTGAGCTATCAAAATACCCTTGTAAAAATTTATTCCAGTAGGGGATAGATTCTTTTTCTAAAGTGAATACCGCTTTGTCGATAAAAGGGATTTTTTTGCCAGCATCGTCTAACAAGCCTTTTTCTTTATCGCCTATTTCGCCATCGCTTGGATAGGTTTGTTCGCGAAAATTGGGGTTTTTTTCTAATACCATGCGTAGATTCGGATTGTTTTCGGTCAGCATGTACGCCCCTGTGCCAATAGGGTACCAATGCAAATTAATATTATTTTTGGCGAGCCCCGCTTGTGCGTAAAATACATCGGCTTCCCATGGCATTGGTGCAAAAAAAGGCATGGCTAGCCAATAAATAAATTGCGGATATTGCCCTTTAATACGAATAACTAATTCATGGGGGCTGTTGGCGCTGACACCGCTAATAGTATGTGTGCGTAAATCGGTGGCGGGGTTGGCTTTTAGAGTGTCGTGC
Source organism: Candidatus Endobugula sp. (assembly GCA_965225895.1). Taxonomy (GTDB): domain Bacteria; phylum Pseudomonadota; class Gammaproteobacteria; order Pseudomonadales; family Cellvibrionaceae; genus Endobugula. The sequence goes on along the minus strand of CBDDBR010000011.1, from coordinate 1,059,403 downwards.
AGTGCTTTTAAGCCCACAATATATTCTTGCATTAAGTGGCTAATGGGGGAATGTAATGCAGGATTGGCAAGACGTTTGATTTGATAGACGTAGTCTTCAGCGACTAATTCTCGTGTTCCTGTATGTTCTAAGTAGGATAGTGTTTTTATTTTTGCTGTTTCGGCCTCGGTTAATTGGTGGTAACGATAATTGCCGTTTGTATCTTTCGCTAACGCTGGGTGAGGCTGGTACAAAATGCCTTGCTGTAAGCTTAAATGATATTCGGTAAATGCTACATTGTCGGCATCCCCATCTATTTGCTTACCTTGATCATCTAAATGAATAATTTTAGGCATGGCGGTGAGTGTTTGTGCTTGTAAGCGATAAGGGCGATGCAGATAGTGGTAGCTAAGTGGTGGTTCGTATATTTGCCCTAAGAATTGATATTCACTTTCGTCGTAAGATCGCGCGGGATCAAGAAATTTAGGTCGTGCTGAAAAGGCGCTATATAGAATGTTGTCGTTTTCTTCGACGGTAGGATAAGGATTGTTCCAGTTAGCTTGTGTCACAAAAGACACCAATAACGCTGAAAAAACAAACAGTCGTTGTATTAAAACAAGCAGTAATGATGGGGTTGTTTTGTCGGTGTGTGTCGGTGTGGCTTTACGCACTGTTTGATGCACTACAAATGCCTCATTCTTCATATTATTAGGATACGGAGTGTAGAGTATTGTTTGTAAAATTAGTAATGTTTTAAGGTAATTAGTTCAGCTTAATTAAAAGGTTTCTTCTATATTATGAAGGTATATGTGATTTGTACGCAGGTATAAATACAGGCAGCGTTACATTATGTGCAGTTGTTTAAATTTTATACGAGTGTAGAGCTATCCCTGTTTCATCAAGACGAATATACCAAGCGTATTCTCCCCAATCACCTAATACGTAACGTTTGGCAGATTGTTCTTGTATGGTTATATCGTGAATATCTGGGCGATGAGTATGGCCATGAATAAAATGCTGCACATGATGCTCAGTCATTATGTTAATGACTTCTTCTGGTGTGACATCGAGGATATCTTCGGCTTTTATACTGGTCATAGAACTACTTTGTTGCCGAGCTTTACGAGCGTATTCACGTCGTTCATCAAGAGTAGAAGCGAGTATGCTTTGTTGCCATTGAGGCGAGCGCACCATCTGACGAAACGCCATATAATCACTGTCTTTAGTGCATAGGCTATCACCATGCATTAAAAGATAGTTGGTATGGTTGTATGTGATAACACTGGGGTCTGAGAGTAGGGTGGCACCACTGTCTTGTGCAAATTGTTCACCAACCAGAAAGTCGCGATTACCGTGCATAAAATATACACAGTGGCCTTGTTCTACATACGCTCGAATATGCGTAATAATTTCGCGATAGGCAGGAGTGTCATCATCATCGCCTAGCCATGCTTCAAATATATCGCCTAATAAATATAAATGGCTGGCTGTTTGTGCTGTGGTATCTAAGAAATCAAAAAAAGCCTGCGTAATAGCAGGCCTTTTGGGGTCTAAATGTAAATCAGAAATAAATAAAATCATCAGTACACAGACAGGCAGTAATTATGCTTCAGCCGTTGCTGTGCTATTTGCCACAGTAACCGTTTCAATGATAACGGGTTCTGTTGGTACATCTTGGTGAAAACCGCTAGAGCCAGTATTTACAGTTTTAATCTTATCAACTACTTCTTGACCCGCAGTGACTTTAGCAAATACGCAGTAGCCCCAGCCTTGTGTGTTTTTAGCGGTATGATTTAAAAAATCATTGTTTTTCACGTTAATAAAAAACTGTGAGCTCGCGCTATCTGGATCCATAGTGCGTGCCATGGCAAGGGTGTAGCAATCATTTTTTAAGCCGTTATCGGCTTCATTAGCAATCGTTGCGCGGGTCTCTTTTTGGTTCATGTCAGCATCAAAGCCGCCACCTTGAATCATAAAGTCATTGATGACACGGTGAAAAATAGTACCGTTATAGAATCCATCTTCAGCGTATTGCTGGAAGTTTGCCGCAGATTTGGGAGCGTTTTCAAAGTCTAACTCAACGCTAATATCGCCGAAATTGGTGTGCAAGGTGATCATGCAAGTATCCTACTGTTTAATGAGATTATGTAATCAAGTGGTTATTTATTACGTGTTGTACGTTATTTGCAGTAAATAATATTCATATAGAATGAATTTAACTGTGTGAGAACCGCAAGAGGCCGCTATAATACGCGTTTTAGTGTAACTCTTCTACTCATCGAATACAGTAATGGATAATTTATGACCGTCGACCAGACTACCAACGCGAATAGCAGTGATGTTGGTGCAAGTGAAGGGGTGGCTACAGAGCATACTCGCCCTTTACATTTTTTAGAGCAAATCATTAAACAAGATATTGATGACGGGAAAACCCCTACTATCGTTACGCGTTTTCCTCCCGAGCCGAATGGTTATTTACACATTGGCCATGCTAAATCCATCTGCTTAAATTTTGGACTGGCTGAAACCTTTGGTGGTGTATGTAATCTACGTTTTGACGATACTAATCCAGCAAAAGAAGACCAAGAATATATTGATGCGATTATTCGTGATGTTGAATGGTTGGGTTATGGCTGGGATGGCGATGTGCGTTATGCCTCCAGTTACTTTCAGCAATTACATGATTGGGCTGTAGTTCTTATTGAGCAAGGCGATGCTTACGTTTGCCACTTAAATGCAGATGAAGCTCGCGAGCACCGCGGTACGTTGACCGAAGCGGGTAAAAACAGTCCATATCGTGACCGTAGTGTAGAAGAAAACCTTGCTGAATTCGCTAAAATGCGAGCAGGTGAGTACGACGAGGGAGTGTGTGCTTTACGTGCCAAAATAGATATGGCCAGCCCTAATATGAATATGCGTGATCCAATCATGTACCGTATTCGTAAGCAAACCCACCACCAAACGGGGGATCAATGGTGTATTTATCCTACCTATGATTTTGCGCACGGCCAAGAAGATGCCATTGAGGGGGTCACGCACTCAGTGTGTACTTTAGAGTTTGCTGATCACAGACCATTATATGAGTGGTTTGTTGAGCATTTACCCGTTCCTACTAGCCCAAAACAGTACGAATTTGGTCGTTTAAACCTGAATTATACGGTGACATCTAAGCGTAAATTAAAACAGCTTGTTGATGAAAAACATGTAAGTGGTTGGGACGATCCGCGTATGCCAACCATAGCGGGTTTACGTCGCCGCGGTGTGACGGCTTCGTCATTACGTAAATTTTGCGAAATGATCGGTGTTACAAAGTCTGATGGGGTGGTTGATGTAGGCATGTTAGAACATGCGATTCGTGATGACTTGGATAAAAATGCACCGCGTGCCATGTGTGTATTAAATCCATTAAAAGTAACATTGACGAATTATGCTGCAGATAAATCAGAAACCATGATTGCCCCGGGCCATCCTAACCGTGATGATTTACCTGAGCGTGAATTGCCCTTTAGCAATGAAGTGTTTATTGATGCGGATGACTTTCGTGAGTCGGCAAATAAAAAATATAAGCGCCTTGTGATAGGTAAGCGTGTACGTTTACGTAATGCTTATGTGATTGAAGCGGATGAATGTATTAAAGATGAGCAAGGTAATATCATCGAAGTGAAAGCCCGCGTTATAGAAGGTACGTTAGGTAATAACCCAGAAGACGGTGTTAAGCCTAAAGGGGTTATTCAGTGGGTAGACGCTAAACAACATGCGACTTTTGATGTGGCATTATATGACCGTTTGTTTACAGATGAGGCGCCTGATTCGGGCGATAAGAGCTTCTTAGAATTAATCAATCCAGATAGCCTTATTATGCGCTCACAATGTGTGGGTGAAATAGGCTTGCTGAATGCGGTAGTGGGTACGACCTACCAGTTTGAGCGAGAAGGGTATTTTTGCCGTGATTCGGGTGCAGAGAACGATGGGTTGATTTTTAATCGTACCATTGGTCTACGCGATACCTTTAACGGATAAGTTTTTTTATTTAAATCTTTAGGTTTCAATAGCTTGAAGAATTTTATTAAAGTGTTTTATGGGTTTTTATTTTTGCATGTCAGCACGATAAAATTGGCCATACATTGAGAAGATATTGAGTTTTTTATGACATTAAGCGTTTATAACACCTTGGCCCGTAAAAAAGTGGCTTTTACTCCTATAGAAGCGGGTAAAATTCGATTATATGTATGCGGTATGACCGTGTATGACTATTGTCATATTGGCCATGCCCGTGTGCTGGTATCGTTTGATGTCATTGTACGCTTCTTACGTTCACAGGGTTGGGATGTAGAGTATGTGCGTAATATCACCGATGTAGACGATAAAATTATTCGTCGTGCCACTGAAAACGGCGAAACGAGTGCTGACTTGTCAGAACGTTTTATTGATGCCATGCACGAAGATGAAGCCAAGTTAAATGTGGTGCCACCTAGCCAAGAGCCAAGAGCCACTGCGCATATGCATAATATTATTGATATGGTTTCTACCTTAATCGATAAAGGATATGCCTATTTAGCAGCTAATAACGATGTTTATTACCGTGTAGCTCAGTTTGAAAGCTACGGACAGCTATCAGGTAAAAACCCTGAAGAGCTATTGTCGGGTGCACGTGTGGATGTTGATGATAACAAAGAAGATCCCCGTGATTTTGCACTATGGAAATCGGCTACAGAAAACGAAGTTTCATGGGCATCACCTTGGGGTAATGGCCGTCCTGGTTGGCATATTGAGTGTTCTGCCATGAGTAAATCATGTTTAGGCGACACCTTTGATATTCATGGTGGTGGCCCTGATTTACCATTTCCACATCATGAAAACGAGATCGCGCAAAGCGAAGCAGCCAATGGCTGTAAATTTGTGAATTATTGGTTACATGCGGGTGCGGTACGTGTTGACGGTGAAAAGATGTCTAAATCGTTAGGTAACTTTTTTACGATTCGCGATGTACTTGAAAAATACCATCCAGAAGTGGTGCGCTATTTGATTGTTAGCAGCCATTATCGCAGTAGTATTAATTACTCAGAAGATAACTTGGTTGAGGCCAAAGCGGGATTAGATCGCTTTTATCAAACATTAAAGCACTATGTAGATACGCCAGCATGTGACTTAGCAGATATGAAAGATAGCCCATATTATGCGCAGTTTGTTGCCTCTATGAACGATGACTTTAATACGCGTATTGCCTTATCAGGTATGTATGATTTGGTTAAGGCGATTAATACGGCGGCAAGTGATTATCCCGATACGCCAGAAAAAGCCCAAGCACTAGCGTCAGAATTAAAGGCGATGGCGAATATTTTAGGTATTTTACAAGCAGATCCTATGGAGTTTTTACAAGGCGTAAGTCAAGACAGTGATGTGGGTTTATCTGTGGACGTGATTGAAACTTTAGTGAGTCAGCGTATTCAAGCTAAAAAAGATAAGCAGTATGCACGCGCGGACGAAATTCGCCAGCAGTTAGACGCGGAGGGGATTCTATTAGAAGATTCTCGCGAAGGTACCACTTGGAGAAGAAAATAGTCCTGTATGAATAATTCCTTACCATTACAAACCGTGTTTGAGCGTATTCGTTCAAACAAAGGTTTTGAACTATTTGTTATCGGCGTGATCGTTTTTTCAGCGGTAATGATTGGCGCCAAAACGTACAACATTCCTTATTCGGTTACTCGTATTGTTGTTTGGCTTGATGCTTTTATTACTTTATTTTTTATGGTAGAGCTAACCATCCGCTTTTTAGGCGAAAAAAATAAAAAAAGCTTTTTTAAAAGTGGCTGGAATATTTTTGACACCTTAATTGTAGCAATTAGTATTATTCCCATCGAAGACAGTGAATTGGCGGTAGTAGGGCGTTTAATTCGTATTTTTCGTGTCTTGCGCATGGTGTCGATTATCCCCGAACTACGAATGTTACTGAATTCATTGTTAAAGGCATTACCGCGTTTGGGGTATGTGGCTCTATTAATGTTTATTATTTTTTACATTTATGCTGCGATAGGTTCCACTTTTTTTGCTGAAATTAACCCCGTGCTATGGGGTGATATTGCACGTAGTTTACTAACATTGTTTCGCGTTATGACCTTTGAAGATTGGACAGACGTAATGTACGAAACTATGGAGGTGTATGGCTATAGCTGGACGTTCTACCTCACATTTATTTTCTTTACCGCATTCGCCTTCCTTAATATGATTATTGGTATTGTCGTGAATGTATTGGAAGAAGAGCATAAAGAGCAGAGTCGTTTAGATGGTGAGCCAACGTTAGACGATATTTATCACGAGCTGCAAGCGCTAAAAAGTATGTTAAAAGATGCCAACATAAAAGGGCAATAATACACACTACGCGTGATGTGTTAATCATTAACCAAAAGGCCTAGGGAATGAATAAAGCAAGCGACGATACAAAAGGTAGTGCTCAAAGCAATTATCTGTCACGTTCTGCCTTAGCTGAAAAACTAGGTGTAACGCTAAAAGAGCTTACGCAGTTAATGATTGAATCGGGTTGGCTACTGCACAACGAAGCGGCTGAAAAAGGCAAAGAATGGCAGCTCACGGCAAAAGGTGAGTTTGAGGGTGGTATTTACCGCGAGAGCAAAAAATTTGGCCAGTACATTGTCTGGCCAGAATCTGTACTTGCCCATGCTGCCATTAGCCCACTTAGCGATACCTGCATGAATGCCACCCGTGTTGCGCAAGCATTTGATGTAACAGCGAAAGTAATGAATCGTATTTTTGCTGATATGGCGTGGGTAAAACCCTATGCAAAAGGTTGGCAGTTAACCGAACTAGGGCAAGCCAACGGTGGTGTGCAAGAGAGTAATAAAGACACGGGTGTACCGTATGTGATGTGGCAGCGTCATATTACTGATAACACCGGCTTGCAGCATTATATGCAGGGCTATCATGGTGATGAAAACAGTAAGTTACTAATTAATGAGCAACCTTATTATCTTGCGTTGAGCGGCCATTATGTTGCTTCAAAGCCTGAATTGCAGATTGCTAATTATTTATATTTATTTGGTTTTCAATTTGCTTATCGACGCACGGTATTTTTAGCGCTCCCTAATCCCGCAGCCTGTTCTGATCAAATATTTACAGATTTTTATTTACCCAAAGCGAATGTACATATTCATTATCAAGCTCAAGATATTTCTCCTCCTCAGCTAACCAAGCAGTTAGAGCGTCAACAACGGGTTAAAACACATCAGCTTAATGTGATTGAATTGAGCGTAGATGATATTGTTCAGCTGGATCAGGTATTAGCGAGAAAATTATTGCAGTTGGGTATTACAGACGAGCAATAGGTACATATCATTGTCTGTTGTCGCTATTGATTTGTATGCATTCCTATCATATTAAAACCATTTAAGAGCATGACTAAGAGTATTGCTATGAAACTGACTTTTCTAGGTTTGGGCGTTATGGGGTACCCCATGGCAGGACATTTACAAAAAGCAGGGCACGATGTATGTGTGTATAACCGTACAACCAGTAAAGCACAGCAATGGGTGCAGGAATACGGCGGCCGTTATGCACAAACCCCACAACAAGCGGCACATAATGCGCAAGCGGTTATGATTTGTGTGGGTAATGACGATGATGTGCGCGAGATGGTGAGTGGTGAGCAGGGCGTATTGTCGGTACTGGATAAAGGTGCGCTTATTATTGATCATACCACGACCTCCGATGTGCTGGCGCAAGAGCTATTTGCCGCGGCACAGAAAAAAGAGGTGCATTTTTTTGATGCGCCTGTATCGGGTGGGCAAGCAGGTGCAGAAAATGGTCAGCTTTCTATTATGGTGGGCGGGCATCCAGAATATTATCACGCTGCTGCTACTGCCATGAATAGCTATGCCAAATCGACACTTTATATTGGTGAATCAGGTGCTGGTCAAACCACAAAAATGGCCAATCAAATATTAGTGGCGGGTGTGTTGCAAGGGATGTCAGAGGCTTTTGCGTTAGTGAATAAAGCGGGCTTATCGCTTGATAAAGTTATTGAAGCCACGGGCGCAGGAGCTGCGAGCAGTTGGCAGCTAGTGAATCGTGGTGAAAATATTAGCAATGATCTATTCGACTACGGTTTTGCCATTGATCTTATGCGTAAAGATCTTGGTATATGCTTAAATACCGCAAAAAAACACGATCTTAAGCTTCCCAATACGGAATGGGTAGACCAGTGTTACGCTCAGTTGCAAGATAAAGGCTATAACCGTTCAGATACCTCGGTACTGGTTAAGCAGTATGATGAGCAATCATAGTGATTGTCTAAGCGGTGTGAACAATCAAAAATTATATGGGGAGCATTTGGGCAGTATGGATCCATTATGCAAAGAGTTAGAAAATACTTGGCATCAAAAAATTCCATTGTCTGAATTTATGCAGCTTCACATAGATGCCTTCGATAATAATGTGTTGGTAACTACCGCAAAATTTGCTCCTAATGTGAATATACATGGAACCGCTTTTGCGGGTAGTCTATATTCAGCGCAAGCATTAACCGCTTGGGGAATGATTTGGTTGCAATTAAAGCGTGAAGGTATCGATGCCTCTATAGTACTTGCATCGGGAAATGTGGAGTATATAAAGCCATTAACAGATGATTTAGTGACGTGCTGTGATTTTAATGACGTATTAGGCTCTATTGTAGAGTTGAAAAGAAATGGCAAAGCACGTTTTCAATTGCATTGTACTGTTAACGGGCAGGAGGGTATAGCCAGTCAATTTGTTGGGGATTATGCAGTTAAATTAAAGGATTAACGTTGATTGGTGGGTGACTTTCGATAGATGTGTTGAACGTTGGATAATAAAAAAGGGCGCTGATAGCGCCCTTTTTTGTATTGCTTATTGGATTAGCTGATGTTTTTAAATAAGCTTTCTAGGCTTTCTTTTGCATCACCAAATAGCATGCGTGTATTTTCTTTATAGAAAAGTGGGTTTTCAACACCTGCATAACCTGCTGACATACCACGTTTTAGTACAATAGTCGTTTTACCTAACCAAGGTTCTAGTACTGGCATACCTGCGATAGGGCTGTCAGGAACTTCTTGTGCAGCTGGGTTTACAATATCGTTGGCACCAATCACGATAGATACGTCAACGTTAGGGAAGTCTTCGTTAATTTCTTCCATTTCGAATACGATATCGTAAGGTACTTTTGCTTCTGCCAGTAGTACGTTCATATGTCCTGGCATACGACCCGCTACAGGGTGAATACCAAAGCGTATGTTTACGCCTTTTTTGCGTAGTGTTTTGCTGATATCACTAACCATATGTTGTGCTTGAGCAACAGCCATACCGTAACCTGGGATAATCATAACTTCTTTTGCATTGCTGATCATATCGGCAACTTCTTCGGCAGTAGTAGCAACCACTTCACCTTCGATTTCTGTTGCTGGTGCTGCATTTGCGCCTGCTTGAGGTGCATTACCAAAGCCACCGCCAATAACCGATAAAAAGTTACGGTTCATTGCGCGACACATAATATATGACAAGATGGCGCCTGAGCTACCAACCAATGCACCAATAACGATAAGTAGATCGTTAGATAGCATAAAGCCTAGCGCTGCGGCTGCCCAACCTGAATAGCTGTTTAGCATAGAAACCACAACTGGCATATCAGCACCGCCGATGGCAGCAACCATATGAATACCAAAAAGCAGGGCAATAATGGTCATTAAGATAAGAGGTGTTAAGCCGTACCCTACAGATGCTTCGGCAACAAATTGAATACCAAAGTAAATCGCTAAAATAAGTAAACCTAAGTTTAACCAGTGGCGTGCAGGAAGGTGTAATGGCTTGCCGCCCCATTTGCCGCTTAACTTAAGATAAGCAACAACAGAACCAGAAAAGGTCATAGCACCAATAAGAATACCGATATAGGTTTCTACATCATGAATGGTTTTTTCTACGCCTTGTAATTCCGTGTTGTGGCTTAAAAAGTTTGCGAAACCGACAAGTACAGCCGCTAAACCAACCAAGCTATGAAGAATAGCGACGAGCTCTGGCATTTGGGTCATTTGTACTTTTTTGGCCAACATTAAACCAACAATACCGCCAATAACCAGTGCAGCAATAAGTAGCGTGTAGTTTTCTGTAACAACACCAACGGCAGTAACAACAAGCGCAAGCGCCATACCTAGAATACCGTAAAGGTTACCGCGTTTAGCTGTTTCTTGGCGGCTAAGGCCGCTAAGAGCGAGGATAAATAATATAGTTGCACCAATGTATGCAACGTTTACTAAGTTTTGAGACATAATCTTTCTCTTTAATAATGTTTTCTTATCGTTATCAATAAAATACGTTGATTGCGAATGAGGCTTGTGATGTTCCTATTTTTGGAACATCGCAAGCATACGTTGTGTCACGGCAAAGCCGCCAACAATGTTGACGCTGGCTATCAATACAGCCACACCTGCTAACCACATAACCCAAGGTGAGGGCGATGATATTTGTAGCAAGGCGCCAATAATGATGATGCTACTGATGGCATTGGTGACACTCATTAAAGGGGTGTGAAGTGAAGGAGATACATTCCAAATCACCATATAACCAACAAAACAAGCCAGTACAAAAACGGTGAAGTGAGACATAAATGCGGCAGGTGCAACAAGACCTAACCACGTAAATAGAACGGCACCAGCTACAAATGGAATCCATTGTGAGAATGCCGAAGGTGCTTTTTCTTCTTCTGGTTCTACCGCAGCAACAGGTTCTGCTTTTTTAGGCGCTGGCGCCGCAGATAATTTAGGTGCTGGTGGCGGGAAGGTAACTTCGCCATCTTTAGCGACGGTAGCGCCACGAATAGCTTCGTCTTCAAAATCAACAACGAATTGACCATCTTTATTAGGGGTCATGTCAGTTAATAGATGACGTAAGTTAGTGGCATATAGCTGGCTAGCCTGAGTTGGTAAACGGCTAGGTAGATCGGTATAGCCAATAATAGATACGCCGTGCTTAACGACAACCTTGTCGGCTTCTACCAGTTTACAGTTACCACCCATTGAGGCTGCAAGGTCAACAATCACACTACCTTCACGCATGGATTTCACCATGTCTTCGGTAATGAGTTCTGGTGCAGGGCGACCAGGAATTAATGCGGTAGTGACAATAATATCGACTTCTTTGGCTTGCTCTGCAAATAGTGCCATTTCAGCGTCGATAAATTCTTTACTCATGGTTTTAGCGTAACCGCCTTCACCACTGCCGTCTTCTTCGAAGTCGAGCATAAGGAATTCGCCATTCATACTCTCTACTTGCTCTTTTACTTCAGGGCGAGTATCAAAAGCGCGAACGATAGCCCCCATGCTTTGTGCTGCGCCAATAGCGGCAAGGCCAGCAACACCCGCACCAATAACGAGTACTTTGGCTGGAGGAACTTTACCAGCTGCGGTAATTTGTCCTGTAAAGAAGCGGCCAAAATGCTGAGCGGCTTCAACAATTGCACGATAACCTGCAATGTTGGCCATAGAGCTTAAGGCATCCATTTTTTGTGAGCGAGAAATACGCGGTATGCTTTCCATTGCTAGTGCAGAGACTTTTTTGTCTGCTAAGGCTTGTAGTAGCTCAGGGTTCTGAGCAGGTGCCATGAATGACACGAAAAGTTGGCCTTCTCGTAGTAATTCTAGCTCTACCTCATCAGGCTCGCGTACTTTTAAAATGATATCGGCGGTGTCATAAAGTGCCTTAATATCATTAATAATAGTGACACCTACCGCTTCGTAATCGCTATCACGAAACTTAGCGGCTTCGCCAGCTTGAGTTTCGATGGCAACGTCATAGCCCAACTTTTGTAGCTGTTGAGCGGCTTCTGGTGTTGTTGCGACGCGTTTTTCGCCGTCAAAACGTTCTTTGGGTATGCCAATTAGCATAATGTTTCCTCTGCAATATAATGATCTTAAACCGAGAAGTTTCACTTCTCTTATTATTTTCGTAGTGCTAATTATCTGGAACGAAAGCGCTCATTATGAGTTTTCGTTCTCAGGATTGCAATTAGCTGACTATATTGGAACTATATTATTTAGCTATATGTCGACATTTTTCTATTTTTAGGCTCTTAAAAAGAGCATTTCAAATAGTTTTCTTTATATTTTTTTAAATTAAATCAGCTGCTTGCTGGCCTTATTTAAAGTGATATAGTAATTTTCGACATCTCTTGCTGTTCTCTGTTGTCGACATTTTTACATTTTTTGGCTCTTGTATAGAGCTAAAAATATACAAATAGACGACATAAGAGCCAACCTTAAGACGTTAGTTTGTCTTGAGGGCGGACGATTATACAGGTTTATTGGCTTAAGTGAGAGCTTGTCTATATATGTTAATCAGTCGTGAAATATAGAGATGTAAAAAGGGCGGTGAAAGCAGAGCCAGCAGCTTAGTCTGAGGCTCTAAATAGGTTTATTCTGAACGGCCTTGTCGTATCCACGCGGAAAGAATATTGGTTTGAAATTCTGGCCGTTGATGGAATTCGCATGAGCCAATATGTAAATTTCCCTTAGGTATGGAGCCAGGTATGGGCAGCGAGTCGTCAAATTTAAAGCAGCGATCATGGGTTAAGCAGCTAGTTTTAACGTAACGCCATATGCAGTCTCTTAAAAACCATTGGTCTATATTTGGAGTGGTTACTGAATTGGGCGCGTAATTACTTAATAATGAAGGAATGTTAGGTAGTATGCCTGCAACGCCTCCCCATAGTCCTGCTAGGATAAGGTCTGTATGTGTCCACCAATCGCGAATAATATGAAACCATTTTTCTGAATCTATCCAAGCTTGCACGGCATTGGCTTCTCTTAAGCTAAATACCGAGTCCACATCTCTTACCAAAAAATAGCCAACATCTGCATGGTTGGCAACATTAAAACGCCAGCATAATTTTTCGCGTTGGCTTTGATTATCGCTTTGTAAGATAACCTTGCCACCTAATTGTTTAATGATTTCTAAAAAGCCAGCGCTAACTGAATTATCGGTATAGAACCATAACTCCCAATCAGGAAATAAATCTGGCGCAAGTAACAGATTGCGTAAAGTACCAAAAATGTAACGTTTTTCATTACCCCATAAGCTAAAAGCGATAACGCGCTTTTTGTTTGCGGTAAAGGCTTTAATATCTTGCGTTGGGAGCTGCCATTCGGGATCGGGTTTGCCATGTAGCTTGTCTTTAATACGTAAGGCATTGGTGCCCGCACGAGAGGATTTTCCGTCGTCCCCGATACGGTGATATGAGCTAGCAATTGAATCCCAAGCGGTAAAATTGAGAGGGTCTAGCTTGAGTAACTTTTTGAGCGATTCAATGGCTTCGTTATTTAGTTTTGCGCGTGAGAGGCTAACGGAGTAATTGAGTAATATTTCTTGGTCTTCGGGGTAAAGGTCATGGGCTGTTTTTAGTATGGAGCTTGCGGCTTTGTAATCGTTAATTAAAAACAGGTAATAGCTAAATTGAGTGAGTAAGCCTTTGGGCTTTTTTTCTTTAATGGCATTGATTTTGTCAACGCAACTTTTAATGGCTTTTTCGGCTTGCTGGTTTAACCACAGTTGATGGATGTCTTTATCCCAGTTATCAGGAATGAGTTTTTGTGTCTGTTCTTCCGTCAATGTCTTCACCTATTTCCTGTGTGATTCTCGCTATTTATCGGCGTCGCTTATTTTTCTTGGCTTCTTTTTGTTTGGCTTTTTCTTCTAATGCTATTTTAACGTTAATGAGTTCTTTTTCTATCATATCGGGTTTTTCTAATGTGATATGCCCTAATAAACCTTGGCGAAACTCATGTAATAAAATTTCACACGCTTTGTGTAAATTAATGCGTCCGCCAGCCTGTTTGGCGCCACGCTTACCACCCATTAACTCTAAAAATTGTGTGGCGTTATTGGGTTTTTTATCAAGTTGATAGCGCGTTATTAAATGTTCGGGGTAGTGGGCTAAAAAATATTCAGCAGCGTAGTAACCCACGTCGTCATATTCCATGGCGGTATTTTTTATTGCGCCTGAGGTGGCTAGTCTATAACCACTATCGGGGTTTTCTATTTTAGGCCATAAGATACCTGGCGTATCATGCAAAATAATCTTATGTTCTAAATTGATTTTTTGCTGGCTTTTGGTAACGGCAGGTTCGTTACCCACCTTGGCAATAATTTTTCCAGCAAGCGTATTAATGATAGTTGATTTTCCTACATTTGGAATACCTACAATCATGGCGTTAATGGCTTTGTAGCTTGCATCTTTTTCGGCGGCTATTTGCTTGCAAATATCCAAAATTTGTCGTGTTTTTTGAGGTTGATCTTGTTGGCAAGAAAGTGTTTTTATATGGTCGTAAGCTTCGTAATATTGCTGCCATTCAGCAGTAGCTTGAGGATCGGCAAGGTCGCATTTATTAAAGACAATGATTGTTGGTTTATTATGACGAAGATCGGCAAGTACCGGGTTTTGGCTGCTATAGGGTAAGCGTGCGTCAACAATTTCAATTAAAATATCAATGTTGTTTAAATTTTTTAAAATTTCTTTTCGGGCCTTGTGCATATGACCCGGATACCAATTAATGCTCATAGATGACAGCTATATGGATGAATATATAAGGTTGCCAAGTATTGTATTGGCATGAGGCTTGTATAGTAGAGGGAAGTGAGATTAAAGAAAAGTAATAATGGATATTTTAATGGGACTTTAATAAGGCTTTAGTAAGGGGGAAAGGGCGGCTATATGCCGCCCTGATGAGATGAGTTGTTAACCAACTTCATCTAAATCGTCATTTATTTCTGGTTGTTGACGCTGACGCTGACGTTTTGCTTTTAATTGCTCTGAGTGCGATTTTAGTTTTCGTTCTGCCACATCAAACGCATCTCTGACGGCAATGTGAATAGAGGGGTCATTCTGAGAAATTGTAATAGGGCTACCTTTAATATCAATTTCTACGGTTGCTCGAAACTCTTTGCCTTTATGTTTGTGGTTATGCGGTGAATCAAGTACCACTCGGCTATGTTGTATATCGTTACAATAACGTTCAAGCTTCTGTAATCGTTTACCAATTATTGCATTTAACGCTTCTGATGTATCAAGATCACGATAGGTTACATTGCTTACCATTGTCATAGAGCATACCTCCTGTTATGGATAGTTTGGGTGTTACGAAAGTTGTAAAACATGAAATATCTAAAAAGGGCGTCTGCCGAAAAGCAGAAGAGAGATAAGAGAGAAGTCAATAATTTTTTCTTGATCATGCTTATAATATCCGCCCATTGTTAAGAAAATTCAAGGTTTATTTGTGGCATGAATTACGCATGGTTGTTGTTATTTTCTTGCTCAAAAAATAGCTTTTCTGTCGCTTTTTTAAACGCCGCTTTGCTGTAAGGCTTGTTGTTATTGAATAGATAAAAAAGTAATTACTTTATGAATTTTTATTTTTAATAATAACAAGCAGTCAAAACGTTTCTTTTTATTGCCCAACGGTCTATTAAATAGTGAAAATATTGTTGGTATTAAGAGTCATAGTTAAGTTATTCCTCATGAAATAGCTTGGCTCTTACTGTTGTTCTGTATTCTCTTGGGCTTAATTGTAATTTTTTGCGGAACAATTGCGTAAAATGACTCGGGTCGTTGTATCCCACTTTGCTCGCAATATCGCCAATACTAAGGTTGCTTGACTGTAATAGGTCGCTGGCTGTACTAATTCGTATATCTTGAATGTAGTGAAGTGGTGTTTTTCCTGTGGCTTCTTTGAAGCGTCGCGTGAAATTGCGCAGGCTCATGCTGAATTGCTGGGCAAGCTCGCTCATGGGAACGGTCTTGCTCATATTGTTTTTCATCCATAATTGTATTTGCAGTATTTCCTCGTCGGAGTGATTCATATTGCCATCTTCGAAATATCCAACCGACTCGTAGGCTCTTCTTACTTCGTGTGAAAAATGTCTTTCTATATGTTGAGCAACCGACTTGTTAAAAAGCTGCTGTATAAAGTGTATGGTTAGGTCAGCAAGAGAATTAATACTAGCGGCACAATATAGGTTGCCTGCTTGTGTAATAAAGTGTTGTCGCTTTAATTTAATGAGTGGGTAGCGTTTTTGAAATTCATCAAAATAATACCAGTGTGTGGTTGCTGGTTTATGGTCAAGTAATCCCGCTTCTGCCATAAAGCAGCATCCAGTACCGACACCGCTGATGATGGCGCCATTTTCGTAATGATGGTGTAGCCACGGGATAAGTGACTGGCTATTTTTTAATACGGCTTGCGGGTTGCGCCACAGTGCAGGCAAATAGATAAGGTCTGCTGTTGTAATATCGCTAATGTGATGAAGTGGGCGGATGCTAAACAAGCGCTGCGATGCGATAACTTCTTCATCTAGACCCACAGTAATAATTTCTAACTGCGGTTTTTCTGGGCAGAGGGTCTTGGCAGCTTGATTCGCTGCATTGATCATGTCTGCGGGCCAGCTTGCGCTCGTCATTAACATTTGCTGAGAGATAACAAAAACCACTTTTTTCATGTGAGGCACCAAAATAGATCTTTGTGGCCATTTTCACATAATATATGGCCTTTTTGTTATATTATTTGCGCGTGTTAGATTTTACACTAACACTTACTCTCAACGGATTATGTGGTTGTTTTTATGTCTAGTTTACCAGTTATTGTTGGCTTTGGTGGCTTTAATGCCGCTGGGCGCAGTTCTTTTCATCAAGCTTATCAGCGCATGGTAATAGATTCATTATCGGAGAGTCAGCGCCAAGAAACCCTACAAGGTTTAGCCGTTATGATGCAGCGTGTAAAGTATGTTGACGGTCAGTTTCAAAACTCTGCAGGGGAATTGTTGTCAGCCGAAGAGGTCGTGGCAGCTTATAAAGATGACATTCTAGATAACACGTTGGTGCGTCGTATAGGAAAACAATACTTTGATGTTGAAAGTCTGCCTTTTAATCAAAATGTTGATCTTTCCACTGTACCAAATCAAACCGTGCAATTTGAGCTTAAAAAACGCCAATTGCCAACTCCCATACCATCTTCATGGAATATAACCGAATTAGATGAAAAGCGTGTGCAAGTATCTATTGACGGTGATGATGCGCAGGTTCAATTAGCCACAACGTATGTTTCTGCCGTGCAAGCCGCAGGGCAGTTGCCAGATGGCTTTGATCCCGCAGATCAATATAGCTCTCGTTTTCATCCTCGCTCATTACAATTATCCATTATTGGTGCATCCGATGCCGTGAATTCTATTGGCATACCTTGGGAAACCATTGTGCAATATGTGGCACCTGATGAAGTAGGCGTTTATTCAGCCAGTGTCATGGGGCAGTTAGATCAATACGGTTTAGGTGGATTATTGCAATCGCGATTAAAAGGTGAGCGTGCGAGTACCAAGCAAGTGGCTTTGGGTTTGGGTTCAATGACCGCTGATTTTATTAATGCTTATGTGATCGGCAGTATGGGGCAAACCGCCAGCGTTGCAGGTGCTTGCGCCAGTTTCTTGTATAACTTACAAGCGGGTATGGAAGATATACGTTCAGGCCGTCGCCGTGTAGTTATTGTTGGCAGTAGTGAAGCGCCAATTACCCCCGAAATTATTGACGGCTATGCGACGATGGGTGCCCTAGCAACGGATGAAAAATTATGTAAGTTAGATGGCGTTGAAACACCTGATTACTCGCGTGCAAGTCGACCTTTCGGAGAAAATTGTGGTTTTACTATTGGGGAGTCAGGTCAGCAAGTTGTATTGATGGATGATGCTTTGGCCATTGAATTGGGTGCGACCATTCATGGTTCGATATTAGATGTATTTGTTAATGCCGACGGTTATAAAAAGTCAATTTCAGCACCTGGCCCTGGTAATTATTTAACATTGGCTAAAGCTGTAGCGTCGGCAAGAAACTTACTGGGCGATGAAGCGGTTCAAGAGCGTAGTTTTATTCAGGCTCATGGTTCAAGTACGCCACAGAATAGAGTGTCAGAGTCTGAAATTTTTGATCGTATTGCCGAGGCTTTTGATATTAAAAAATGGCCTGTAACAGCAATTAAATCCTATGTGGGGCATTCTTTAGCGCCTGCAAGTGGCGATCAGTTGATTACTTCTTTGGGGATTTTTGCACAGGGTATTATTCCTGGTATTAAAACCATTGATAAAGTGGCAGATGATGTATTAACAGAACGTTTATATTTTCCTATTGATGATATGCGTTGTGAAAAAACACCAGATATTGCCTTTTTAAACTCGAAGGGTTTTGGTGGTAATAATGCAACGGCAACTATTCTTTCGCCAAAAGAAACACACAATATGCTGACAAAGCGTTATGGAAAAGAAAAAATAGAGCAATACCGTCAGCGTAACGAAGCGGTCGCCGAAGCTGCAGAAGCGTATAACCAATCGGCATTGAAAGGTGATTTTAAAATGCGTTACCACTTTGGGCAGGGCATGGTTGAAGATAGCGCGATAGAGTTAACAAATAGTTCTATTTCTGTACCTGAGTTTGGTAAGTCGATTGACTTAACTAATGAAAACCTTTACAAAGATATGATTGATTCATAAGGCGCTATGACTTTTATTCTGTATATAGCGCTTAATATTATGTTTTCATATGGTAAGTGAGTTTTATTGCTTAATAAATAGGCGAATATACAGAACAAAATAATAAATATGTCAGATGAAATAACAGCACGTTTACAGCAGGTTCGAAAAATTTATGGTTTGTCACAAAGGGAATTGGCCAAACGCGCAGGTGTAACAAATAGTAGTGTCTCAATGATTGAGCAAGGGCGAGTGAGTCCGTCATTAAGTTCTTTGGAAAAATTGCTCAAAGGCATTCCCATGAACTTAAAAGATTTCTTTAGTATTGACCTTGATGATAGTGCCACATGTTTTTTTCGTGGTTATCAAATGTTTTCATACAGCGACCAGCAAGTGGATTATTATCGCTTGGCGGATAGTGAAGAAGATCAGCGTAGTCAGTTAAGCTATGAAGTGTATGGCCCTGGTAGTGATACAGGCGAGGCAATGTTGGTTGATAAGGGGCGTTCTAGCGGCTTTATTGTTCAAGGCGAGCTTAATGTCATTATCAACAGTCAGGTGGATACGCTAGAGGCGGGTGATGGTTTTATTGTTGAGGCGGGCCACCCTTATCGCTTTCGTAATATTTCTGAGAGCAAAGCGATTCTTGTGATCAATCGATCACCATAAAATACATTCTGTGCTAGCCTTTTATCAATAAAGTTTAATAGCATTTCTGTTTATTTGATACGTTATAGATAAGCACTATATGTTTGCATTCATGTGCTCTTGTTTCTATTTTATAGGGCAATAACTCATGGGTGTGAGCATGGCATATGGAGGTTGAATGTACACAGGTCATAATATTTCAGTAAATGTTGATGAGCTCGGTTTTGCAGAGCTGATTTTTGATGTTGAAAATAGTGCGGTTAATATCTTTAACTCACATACCGTTCAAGAGTTATCCGAGGCGCTACACCTCTTAGAAAATACTCCGAATATTCGAGGCTTAGTCATTGCTAGTGATAAACAAGGTTTTATTGCTGGCGCCGACATTACAGAATTTGCGCCCATCTTTGCCGAAGGTTCTGAGAAAATAAGAGCGCTTTTGCATAGCAGTAACAGTAATTTTACCCGTATAGAATCCTTGCCTTTCCCTGTCGTAGCTGCAATTAATGGTTTCGCCCTAGGGGGTGGTTGCGAATTAATATTGGCATGTGACTACCGTATTGCGTCCAATGATGCTCGCATTGGCTTGCCAGAAACCCGCCTAGGTATTATTCCTGGCTGGGGGGGTACAGTCAGATTGCCTCGCATAGCGGGTGTTGAAACGGCAGTAGAGTGGATAACAACAGGGAGAGAATATAAAGCAGCGCAAGCATTAGCGGCGGGTGTTGTTGATGGTATTGCAACGGATACCAATTCGCTACGTGCTGTTGCTCGACAAACGTTACAGCAATGCGTTGATAATAAGTTAAATTATGCCCTGAGACGAGAGCAAAAAATAGCGCCATTGCAGCACAATACTACAGAACGAGTAATGGCTTTTACGACCTGTAAAGCCATGGTAAGTGCAAAGGCCGGCAAGCATTATCCCGCGCCTATAGCGGCTGTTAAGGCGATAGAAAAAGCGGCCACTATGTCAAGAGATGAGGCGCTAGCGGTTGAAACTGATACGTTTGTTGCGATGGCGCAAACGCCCGCGGCTTTAGCGTTGTCGGGCATTTTTATTAATGAACAAATAGTCGCTAAAAAAGCGAAAGCTCTTGTGAAAACCGCGACGACTGTCGTTAAAAAATCTGCGGTATTAGGCGCAGGAATTATGGGTGGTGGCATAGCCTATCAATCGGCGCTAAAGCATATTCCTATTAAAATGAAAGATATACAGCAGGTAGGATTGGATGTTGGTCTAGCTGAAGTAAATACCTTGTTGGCTAAGCGTGTAGAAAAAGGGCGCTTATCTATCGCTGACATGGGCGCAGTGCTTAATCGTATAGAACCTTGCTTGCATTACGATGGGTTTGATGCCGTAGATATGGTGATAGAAGCGGTAGTTGAAAATCCAGCAGTGAAAAAGAATGTATTGGCTGAGGTTGAACAACATATACCAGCGAGTGCGATCTTAGCGTCTAATACCTCGACCATTTCTATTGACCTCTTGGCTGATTCACTTCAGCGCCCTGAAAATTTTTGTGGCATGCACTTTTTTAACCCTGTGCATGCGATGCCCTTAGTGGAAGTAATACGTGGTCGTTACACATCAGATAATACCGTGGCGGCAACCGTGGCTTATGCCACAGCAATGGGAAAAAAAGCCGTTGTTGTGAATGATTGCCCTGGTTTTTTAGTGAATCGAGTGTTGTTCCCGTATTTTGCAGGTTTTTCGATGTTGGTGCGCGATGGTGTTGGTTTTGAGCGTATTGATCAGGTGATGGAGGCGTGGGGTTGGCCTATGGGGCCTGCTTATTTACTCGATGTTGTAGGTATTGATACCTGTGTTCATGCTGCTGCGGTGATGGCTGAGGGGTTTCCTTCGCGTATGTCTTCAACATTTACTTCTGCAGCGGATGTGTTGTTTAGCGCGGGGCATTTAGGTCAAAAAACGGGGCATGGTTTTTATCAATATGCATCGGATAAAAAAGGCCGTCAGACTAAAGCGGTGTCAGAAGACAGTGTGCAGCTGATTGCTCCTCATGTTTCTGCTTCTATTAATGATTGCTCCGATGAAGATATTTTGTTTCGTATGATGATCCCTATGGTGACAGAATTAGCACGCTGTTTAGAAGAGGGTATTGTTGCATCTCCTGCTGAGGCCGATATGGCACTGATATACGGTTTGGGCTTTCCGCCATTTTTAGGAGGTTTGTTTCGCTGGTTGGATAGCATTGGCGTCACTACTTTTTGTGAAAAAAGTCGCGCGTACCAACATTTAGGTGAGTTGTATCATATGACCGAGGGGATGCAGTCGTTGGCAAGTACCGAGGGTTGCTATTATACATTACAGGCTTCAGCAGTTTCTAAGGAGGGGCAGCGATGATTTCAAGCAACGTGTCACCGAAGCAATTATCTCCGCGAGATGCGGTGATTGTGGATTATGCGAGAACCCCAATGGGGCGTTCAAAAAACGGCTGCTTTCGTCATCGTAGAGCAGATGACATGAGTGCAGAATTGATTAAAAGCCTACTGGCTCGCCACCCTTCATTACTGCCAGAAGCAATTGATGATTTGATTTGGGGTTGTGTGATGCAGCGTGATGAGCAAGGATTTAATATTGCGCGCAACATTATCTTACGCGCGGGTCTGCCCCATACCATTCCAGCACAAACAATTAATCGTTTATGTGGGTCTTCTATGTCAGCTCTACATATCGCAACCAGTAATATTCGTGCAGGTTTGGGTGATGTGTACTGTATTGGTGGAGTAGAGCATATGGGGCATGTGGATATGAATGGGGCCATGAACCCCAACCCTTTATGGAGCTTATCTGTGGCGAAAGCGGCGGGTTCTATGGGGTTAACAGCTGAGTATTTAGCGCAAATGCATCAAATACGTCGTGAAGACATGGACGCCTTCGCTGTGCGATCACATCAGTTGGCAGCAGCAGCAACCAGTGAGGGAAAGTTTGCACAAGAAATTATTCCTATTCAGGGGCATGATGAAGCGGGCGCGTTATGCTTAATTGAGCATGATGAAACAATTCGCCCCGATACTTCTTTAGAGGCGTTAAGTGCGTTGCGCCCAGTGTTTGACCCTAAAAATGGCACTATTACCGCAGGTACTTCATCTCAAGTCAGTGATGGCGCGAGTGTCATGTTGGTCATGTCTGTCGAAAAAGCGAATAGCCTCGGTTTGAAACCTATAGCACGTGTTGCTTCATTAGGTGTGGCAGGCGTAGATCCTTCTGTTATGGGTATAGGCCCTGTGCCTGCGAGTGCGAAAGCTTTGGATGTGTTGGGTATGACTTTGGCAGATATGCAATCAATAGAATTGAATGAAGCGTTTGCAGCTCAAGGCTTGGCGGTGCTTAAAGAAATGAATGTTCTAGATCAAGTGGATGCTAAGGTGAATCAGTATGGTGGTGCCATTGCATTAGGTCATCCCTTTGGTTGTTCGGGAGCGCGTATTTCGGGTACCTTGCTCAGTGTGATGCAAGCACGAGACCAGCAATGGGGCTTGGCAACCATGTGTATTGGCTTGGGGCAGGGTATTGCTACGGTGTTTGAGCGTTTATAGAGGGATATGGAGAATTTATTGCTTAATAAATCCTCTGTTTTCATTTTAGTTCTAATATTTTAATAGATAGTGTTGAACCGCTAAGACCTCTGTGGCACAATGCCCACCCTTCAGAGATGAGTCACAACAGAAAGAGATTTAATTTCTAATTAAATCAATAAGTTAGTAGCTTTTCTGGTTGTTCGATATTATCATTAGCAACAATTGATAACGCTAATAATAAAAAGTATCGAAATTACGATAGTAATATCGCGGATGTGGTGAAATTGGTAGACACGCCAGATTTAGGTTCTGGTGCCGCAAGGTGTGGGAGTTCGAGTCTCCCCATCCGCACCATTTATTCTATATATACAAGAATAAATGAGACAAAAGAAAACAAGTACAAGGTAAGCTAAAGCTCCCTGTCCCGCAAAAATCCTGTAGCCGAGACAGGTATAGTTTGTTTTACTGACTATCTTTTTTATAATTCAGAATTGACAAAGACCCCCAAGAGGCAAGAGAAAATCATGCAAGTTTCTATTGAAACCACATCAGGCTTAGAGCGTCGTTTAACGGTAGGTGTTCCAGCTGAGAAGATTGACAGCCGCGCCGATGAGCGTTTAAAAGAAGCAGCGAAAACTATTCGCATTAACGGCTTCCGTAAAGGTAAAGTGCCATTAAAAATCGTTAAGCAGCAGTATGGTGAAAGCGTTCGTCAAGAAATCTTGGGTGATGTGATTAACGGTTCTTTACAAGAAGCGTTCGAGAAAGAAAATGTACAGCCTGCAGGTCAGCCAAAAATTGAGATTAATCAATTTGAGTCAGGTAAAGACCTAGAATATATCGCAACATTTGAAGTATACCCAGAAGTAACCGTGGGTGCGTTTGATGGCTTTAAAGTAGAAAAACTTGTTGCTGAAGTAACAGAAGAAAGCATTGAAGCAATGTATCTGTCATTACGTGAACAACAAGCCACACATAACGTGGTAGAGCGTGCAGCCGCTGACGGCGATAAGTTAAATATTGATTATACGGGTACAAAAGACGGCGAAGCGTTTGACGGCGGTCAAGCTGAGAAACAAGACCTTGTATTAGGGTCTGGTTCTATGATCCCTGGTTTTGAAGATGGTCTTGTGGGTTTAAGTGCTGGTGAAGAGAAAACACTATCACTGACTTTCCCAGAAGAGTACCACGCAGAAGAATTAAAAGGTGCAGCTGTTGAATTCGTTGTAACAGTCAACACCGTGTCAGAAAAAGTATTGCCTGAGTTTGACGAAGAGTTAATGAAGAAATTTGGCGTTACTCATGGTGATATGGAGTTATTCCGTGCTGATATCGTTAAGAACATGGAGCGCGAGTTAGAAAACGGCGTTAAAAATAAAGTAAAAACAACGGTAATGGACTTATTACTTGAAGCCAATACGGTAGAGTTACCAGCGGCACTTATTGCTTCAGAAACCGAAGTATTAAGAAATCAAATGATGCAGCAGTTTGGTGGAATGCAGCAAAATAAAGAATTAGATTTAAAGTCGTTGCTACCTGATGATATGTTCAAAGAGCAGGCTGAGCGTCGTGTAAGCTTAGGTTTGATTTTAGGTGAAGTGATCAAAGAGAATAAATTAAAGCCAGAGGCTGATGTTGTTCGTGCTGCGATCGAATCACTAGCTAGCAGCTATGATGAGCCAGCAGAAGTAATTAAATATTACTACGAAAATCCTCAGATGCTATCAGGCGTTGAAGCGTCCGTATTAGAAGATATGGTTGTGGATCTTGTGCTTGATAAAGCGACAGTAACAGAAAAAACAGTGAGCTACGAAGAAGTAGTTAAGCCGCAAGCGTAATTTCTTTTCATGTAATAAGCGGTTAATTGTCTAATTAATCGCTTATTACATATCAATAATTGTTTAAAAAATATCCCATGCGTTCTTTGTTTCACCAAGTGTGAAACTTTCCTCTCTTTTATTTATCGGATTACTGGCATCTCTGCTAATCACGGGTTAAGCTAAATAAATACATGATTGTTTTTAGGTAAAATCTATTTTATCTAAAAGAAATTATAACTTTATGACTTTCGTTAAATGGGAACCGTGTCGATATGGCAAATTTTCAAATGCATGATGTAATGCAAGGCAATCTAACTCAAGATATCAGTAATAGTGGCTTAGTACCTATGGTGGTTGAGCAGACCGCTAGAGGTGAGCGCTCATATGATATTTATTCGCGTTTACTTAAAGAGCGAGTGATATTTCTTGTTGGTCAAGTAGAAGACCATATGGCAAACCTTGTCGTGGCACAGTTACTCTTCTTGGAAGCCGAAAATCCCGATAAAGACATTCATTTATACATTAATTCACCAGGTGGTTCCGTAACTGCGGGTTTATCTATTTACGATACAATGCAGTTTATTAAGCCTGATGTAAGCACTATGTGTATTGGTCAAGCGTGTAGTATGGGTGCCTTTTTATTGAATGCGGGTGCACCAGGTAAACGTTTTTGCCTACCTAATGCACGCACAATGATTCACCAGCCAAGTGGCGGTGCTCAGGGTCAAGCAACAGATATCTCCATCCATGCAGAAGAAATTTTGAAAATTCGTCAACGTTTAAATGAAATTATGGCGGAACATTCTGGTCGTAGTATTGAAGATGTTGCTCGTGATACCGAAAGAGATCGTTTTATGAGTGCTCAAGAATCAAAAGACTATGGCTTAATTGATGATGTTTTAACATCAAGAAGTGGTGTCTAAGCGTATTTTTGACGTCATATCGTGGATTTTTAGTGTATTTTTTTAAAAATGACTTATTTTTCAGTCATGTTAAAATGCAATAAATCAGTATTAAAGTGACAAAAAGTGCGGACTTATGCGTAAAAAGCATTGATATGGATAGAAGCTTAAATATATTGTCTTAAGGTTTGGCAATTATTAGCCGTTAATATTAAGTATCTATTTAATAAAAATAGTCCATAAGTTCGATACAAATATCTATTTAGTAGAGTAAGAGCAAGGTAATCAAATGACCGATAATGGTAAAGATGGTAGCGATGATAGTGGTAAATTACTTTACTGCTCGTTTTGTGGAAAAAGCCAACACGAAGTACGTAAGCTAATTGCTGGACCTTCTGTATTTATCTGTGATGAATGCGTTGATTTATGTAATGACATTATTCGTGAAGAGATTCAAGAAAGTACCGCAACAGAGACGGGTTCAGATAAGCTGCCCTCGCCAAAAGAAATCACAGAGATTCTCGATCAATATGTCATTGGTCAATTTCGTGCCAAGCGTGTATTAGCGGTAGCGGTTTATAACCACTATAAGCGCTTACGTTTTTCTGACACGGCGACGAAAGAGAAAGACCAAGTTGAATTAGGAAAGAGTAACATCTTAATGGTAGGGCCTACAGGTAGCGGTAAAACACTGTTAGCTGAAACATTAGCGCGTCTATTGAATGTTCCTTTTACGATTGCAGATGCGACCACATTAACCGAAGCGGGTTATGTTGGTGAAGATGTTGAAAATATTATTCAAAAACTTCTGCAAAAGTGTGACTACGATGTAGAAAAAGCGCAGCAAGGTATTGTTTATATTGATGAAATTGACAAAATTTCACGTAAAAGCGATAACCCATCAATTACACGTGATGTGTCGGGTGAAGGTGTTCAGCAGGCGTTATTAAAGTTAATTGAAGGGACGGTTGCCTCAGTGCCTCCTCAAGGTGGACGTAAACATCCTCAGCAAGAATTTTTACAAGTTGATACATCTAACATTCTGTTTGTCTGTGGCGGTGCTTTTGCGGGTCTGGATAAAGTGATTCGTGATCGTTCAGAGAAGGGCGGTATTGGTTTTAACGCTGTTGTTAAAAACAAAGATGAAGATAAAGGCGTTGGTGAAGCGTTAAAAGAGCTAGA
Source organism: Candidatus Endobugula sp. (assembly GCA_965225895.1). Lineage (GTDB taxonomy): Bacteria > Pseudomonadota > Gammaproteobacteria > Pseudomonadales > Cellvibrionaceae > Endobugula. Next base: position 1,032,801 of record CBDDBR010000011.1, on the reverse strand, counting down.
ATCAGAAGATTTGGTGAGCTATGGTCTGATTCCTGAGTTTGTTGGTCGTTTACCAATGATTGCTACGCTGGAAGAATTGGATGAAGAGGCACTCATACAAATCCTTACAGAGCCTAAGAACTCCCTAACGAAACAATATACTAAATTGTTTGAGATGGAAGATGTAGAAATTGATTTTCGCCCTGATGCCTTAAGTGCTGTTGCTAAAAAGGCGATGATTAGAAAAACAGGCGCACGTGGTTTACGTTCAATTATGGAATCTGTATTGCTTGATACAATGTACCGTATTCCATCAGAAGAGAACGTTGAAAAAGTCGTTGTTGATGAAGGCGTTATTAACGGCGATTCAGAACCATTACTGGTGTACGATAATAGCGAATCAGTGAAGTCAGCATTGCCTGACGAGTAATATCCAAACGGCTCTCATTACGAGGGCCGTTTTTCTATACATAATACTAATAAGAAAAATAAAAGGCCAAATTTCATGAGCTTGAGCCTTGTAATTTACGTACTTTGCCACCACTATTATTCTTATCCATATAGAATTTCAATGACCATTCAATGACCTATTGAATGAAGAAAAAGGGGCCAATTAGCGTGTCACAACCTGATCAAATCATAGAATCTGAATATCCTTTATTACCCTTACGCGATGTAGTGGTTTATCCGCACATGGTATTGCCCTTGTTTGTTGGCCGTGCAAAATCGATTAAAGCGCTTGAAGAAGCGATGCAAACGAATAAGCAGGTTTTACTGATTGCACAACGTGATGCAAATAACGACAGCCCAAGTAAAGAAGGCTTGTATGAAATAGGAACTATTGCCTCCATTTTGCAATTATTAAAACTACCTGATGGTACGGTGAAAGTACTGGTTGAAGGCGGTTATCGTGCACGAATGACCGATTTGGTTGAAGAGGAATACTTCAAAGCTAAAATTGAAAAAGTAGACACAGAATTATTACCTGAAGACGAAGCAAAAATATTGATGAGCACGGTAATTCATCAATTTGAGCAATATGTTGAATTAAGTAAAAAAGTACCCGCTGAAGTAACAACATCTCTATCGGGCATTGATGAACCGGGGCGTTTAGCCGATACCATTGCTGCGCACATGTCTTTGCAGTTATCACAAAAACAAGAAGCATTAGAAATCTCTTCGGAAGGCGAGCGTTTAGAGCATTTGCTCTCATTAATGGATGCCGAAATTGATGTGCATCAAGTAGAAAAACGTATTCGCGGGCGCGTTAAAAAACAAATGGAAAAAAGCCAGCGCGAATATTATTTGAATGAGCAAATGAAAGCGATTCAAAAAGAATTAGGCGATTTAGGTGAAGAAGTTAGCGAAGTTGAAGAGCTAGAGAAAAAAATTGCTGAGTCAGGTATGCACAAAGAAGCATCAGAAAAAGCATTATCTGAATTAGGTAAATTAAAAATGATGTCGCCAATGTCCGCAGAGGCATCGGTATTACGTTCCTACTTAGACTGGATTATTAATGTTCCGTGGAAAAAACGTAGCAAAATTCGCAACGATTTAGCGAGAGCAGAAGCCATTTTAGAAGAAGATCATTATGGTCTTGAAGATGTAAAAGAGCGTATTTTAGAGTATTTGGCCGTGCAAGCCCGTGTGAAACGTATTAAAGGCCCAGTGTTATGTTTAGTGGGGCCACCGGGCGTGGGTAAAACATCACTAGGTGAGTCCATTGCTCGTGCCACTAACCGTAAGTTTATCCGCATGGCTTTAGGTGGCGTGCGTGACGAGGCCGAAATTCGAGGTCATCGTAGAACATATATTGGCTCAATGCCGGGTAAGCTTGTTCAAAAAATGTCTAAAGTAGGGGTTAAAAACCCATTATTCTTACTTGATGAAATTGATAAAATGGGAATGGATCATCGTGGTGACCCAGCATCTGCATTATTAGAAGTATTAGACCCAGAACAAAATCATACCTTTAACGATCATTATTTAGAGGTGAATTACGATTTATCTGATGTGATGTTTGTATGTACGTCAAATTCAATGAATATACCGGGGCCATTGCTGGATCGTATGGAAGTTATCCGTATTCCAGGGTATACCGAAGACGAAAAGCTTAATATTGCTCAAAAGTATCTTATTCCTAAGCAAATGAAGCACAACGGGCTTAAATCTAATGAATTAACAATAGAAGACAGCGCTATTCGCGATATTGTGCGTTATTTTACGCGTGAAGCAGGTGTGCGTAGCCTAGATCGAGAAGTGGCAAAGATAGCGCGTAAAGCAGTCACCGCATTTACTAAAAATAAGCAACAAACCTTATTAACTGTTGATGCAAGTAATCTAGAAGAATACTTAGGTGTTCGTAAATTTGATTATGGTGTTGCAGAACAAGAAAACCAAATCGGTCAGGTAACGGGTCTTGCATGGACACAGGTAGGGGGAGAGTTACTGACTATTGAAGCATCGGCTGTGTATGGTAAAGGCCGCATTGTTAAAACAGGTTCTTTGGGTGATGTTATGCAAGAATCTATTCAAGCAGCGTTAACCGTTGTACGCTCTCGTGCACAGATGTTAGGTGTAGCGCCTGATTACCTCGAAAATTTTGATGTTCATATTCATGTGCCAGAAGGCGCTACGCCTAAAGATGGCCCAAGTGCTGGTATCGCAATGAGTACGGCATTGGTATCGGTATTAACTAATATTCCGATTAAAGCTGATGTAGCAATGACTGGTGAAATCACCTTGCGTGGAGAAGTGTTGCGTATTGGTGGTTTAAAAGAAAAGCTACTAGCGGCTCATCGCGGGGGTATTAAAACGGTATTAATACCTCAGGGCAATGAAAGAGACCTAAAAGAAATTCCAGATAATATTAAGGCCGATTTAACCATCGTGCCTGTTAAATGGATTGATCAAGTACTTGAAGTGGCGCTAGAATCGAAGCCAGTAGGCTTATCGGATGATGAATTTAAAGCATTAGAAGCAAAGGCGTTAGGTACGGCAACGGGTGCAACAGAGGCCGTTAAGCACTAGTACTATAGTTTAGGAATGGTTTAGGTATTGTAGAAATGTTGAGCAAAAATGCATTATTTGTTGCTGCATTTCTATATTTCTCTCTTGTTGCCTTGACCTTTGCCATGACTATTGGTATAAAATCGTTTGTTCAGGGACGTTATAAGTGATACCTTTCAGTTTACATCGTTCAGGTTGGTATTTGACTTCTAGTGATCGTTAGTTATTTTATGGCTAATGATAGGAGCTCTAGTGATGTGTCTTAATACTAGCAATGGATAAACCATAAGATTTTTCATCGAGCGAAGCCTACGCCACTGCCGATGATAATGATAAAAACTAAAACGTTATACTAAATAAAAAAAGAGGCATATTGTGAATAAATCAGAACTTATCGAAGCTATTGCTGAATCGGCAGACCTTCCAAAAGCAGCAGCAGGACGAGCTTTAGAAGCAGTTATTGAAACGATTGAAGCAACATTAAAACAAGGGGATCAAGTAGCTCTAGTAGGATTTGGTACTTTTTCTGTAAAAGATAGAGCTGCACGTACAGGTCGTAACCCTCAAACAGGTGCTCCGATAGAAATTGCAGCAGCTAAAATCCCAAGCTTTAAAGCAGGTAAATCATTAAAAGATGCTGTTAATTCATAATTGAATCTTTTACATGTCGTAATAAAAAAAGCGCTTTTTTAGCGCTTTTTTTATGTCTGTCATATTCATTCTCTTTTTTACTTTTCTTTATTTATTGTCTGCGCACTCAATTAGTGCAGCTGGTGCTTTTGTTACAAAAAAGGCACTTTTTTATGCTTTCACGTATCCCATATATAATTTTTTAGGCGCAAATTTTGTGCCTTATGATAAAAAATTAAGCAAGTGTGGCGATTATTTATCATTACGCAGTACATTTTAAGTCATTGGCATAAATCATGCTTTTCCTGTGTGAGTCCTCTCAACGTAAGGTGAAACATGTCTGGGTTTGCAATTGGTAAATATAAAAACATTTTGGTTTCTATCGGTTTGTTTTTGATTTTAGATGCCTCGGTCTTAATACTTAATTTTTATATTTCTTTTCAGATTGCAGAAGATGCAGCCAGTATTAATTTATCTGGACGACAACGTATGCTATCGCAACGTATGACGAAATCGTTATTAGATTTAGATTATTCTTTCGAAGATACCAGTCAGCGTAATGATATTATTAAAGAATTAACATTTAGTCGAAACTTATTTGATGAAACATTTACTGCGTTTGATTTAGGTGGAGCCGCAACCGGTGCTGGTGGTAATAAAATTCTTCTTAATCGTGCTGAAGACGAAAATAGTCGTCGTGCAGTCGAGTCTGCAAAGTCAATCTGGACAGCTTATAAAGATAAAATTGACCAAGTGATCGATACACCAAATAACAATGAATCCATTAAATCGGCTATAGCATTTGGTCAGCAGAACAATTTATTACTTTTAAAATTAATGAATGACCTTACCGTTTCGTTAGAAGCTGTGGCGGCGTCAAAAGCAGAGCGTTTGCGATTGATTCAAACCGCAGGTATTGGTATGGCTTTAATTAACTTTTTCATTATTTTGTTTCACTTTGTTGGGCAATTAAGAAAAGGGGACGAGGTTTTAGAAAAAGCAAGAAAAGAAACGTCTGAAATATTGTTAACTGTAAATGAAGGCTTGTTTCTTATTCATGAAGATTTTACGATTGGTTCGCAACGTTCAGATAAACTGTATGAGATTTTAAATATATCGGATGAACAGGATGTTAATTTTGAATCGCTATTAAAAGATATTGTTTCTGTTCATAACTTAGAGGCTGCACAAGGTTTTTTACGATTATTATTTAATCCAAAAATAAAAGAAAATTTAATTGGAGATTTAAACCCGTTAGAGAAAATACAAGTGAATATTGCCGATGGCTCTGGAGGATTTTCAACAAAATACCTTAGCTTTGACTTTAAGCGTGTTTACCATAACACCGAGATCGTTGATGTTCTTGCCACAGTAAATGATATTACCCTTACAGTTAAACTCGAAAAAGAACTGTCTCAGGCGAAGGAGCACAATGAACAACAAATTGGTATGCTAACAGGAATTCTTCACGCCAATCCATCATTGTTAAAAATATTTTTAGATAGCGCTTATCAGTGTTTTTCTAATATTAATCGATTATTAAAACAGCCCACAAAAACACAATTACAATTTCATGACAAAGTGAATGCTATTTTTATAGAAATTCATAATCTAAAGGGTGAGTCTTCGGCGTTATCCCTAACAGAGTTTGTGGCCTTATGTCATAATTTTGAAGAAGAGCTGGATTCTATTCGTCAGTTGCAAACAATTAAGGGGCAAGACTTTCTATCACTGGCTGTTCGTCTCGATAATATTATCAACTATGCACAATCGGTTACTACATTGGTTGAAAAGTTATCACAATTTGGTCGTTTTTCACCGTCGGAAGAAACAGTGGAGCATGAGTATGTTAACCATTGGGAAACATTGAGCCGATTAACAAAAGAGCTATCAGAAAAATACGATAAAAACGTTATGCTTGCCACTAGTGGATTAAATGACACAAGTATTCCCAATGAGCTAAGAGAAACAATCAATAGTATTTGTATTCAATTAATTCGTAATTCAATTGTGCATGGTATTGAATCACCTGAGGAGCGCGAAGCTGCTCAAAAATCATTGCAAGGTCGTATAGATATTCGTTTATCTTCTACATCCGAAGGCATGATAGAAATGGTCTTTAAAGATGATGGTGCAGGTTTTGATTTTAATAAACTACGTCAACGTGCGCTAGCATCAGGTCAATGGACAGAGCAAGAAATTGAACTTTGGGATAATAAGCGTTTATTGTCATTGATATTTACTCCAGGTTTTTCAACGGCAGATACCGTCAATGATGATGCAGGCCGAGGTGTGGGTATGGACGTTGTTATGCAAAAGGTTAAGCAAGTCAAAGGTAAAATAAATATATCACACAGAGAAAGTCAATATTCTCGATTTACAATTAGTTTCCCATTAATGGCGATGAATAAAGTCGCATAAATAAAAGGTTTTACGATGTTAAAATTAATGGTGGTCGATGACTCAAATGTCATTCGACGCAGAATAGAGCGTTGTCACATTACCTCAACGACATTTAACGTAGTTGCAACAGCAGCGAATGGATTAGAAGCGATAGAAGCGTATAAAAGATCCTCGCCTGATGTGATCACAATGGATTTAACCATGCCAGAAATGGATGGTCTTGAATGTATACAAGCGTTGATCAATTTAAACCCTGATGTGATTATTTTAGTTATATCGGCACTATCGGATAAGGCGACAGGCATTCAGGCATTAGAGTACGGAGCGAGAGGATTTGTGTGTAAGCCATTTACCGACGAAGCTTTGATATCAGCATTAACAGAAATAGTGGAAGATATAAATGAGTGAAAAAACGTTAGAAATATTTATTGATGGAGCAATGCGTTATTTTCAACATACTTCAGATAAAGATGTCAGAGTGGGTACGCCTTATCTTGTGAGTAATAATGAACCTGCAGCTTTTGATTACACTGGTATTATTGGCGTTTCAGGCCCAATAAAAGGTTGCGTATATTTTACTGCCCCTAAAATTTTGCTGAAACATTTATTATTAAGCATGGGAGAAAAGGACACCTCCGAAGAAAATGTGATTGATGTTGTCGGTGAAGTGGCTAATACCATCTCTGGTAATGCGCGAAATACCTTTGGCAGTGAATTTATGATATCTGTTCCCGTGGTGATTGATGGTGCCCCCAGTAATATACACCTGCCTAAGCATTTACGCTCTTATGTTATTCCTGTGTATTGGAAGGCCTACAGTGCGGCAATAGTGGTTTGCTTTGAGTGATGCTCAAAAAACATACAGCCATGCTTTGCTCGATAGAGCAAATGCCTTTTGTTGGGCATAATTGCCTATTTTCTTAAGATTCCCTTCTTCTTAATACTGCTCAAAGCGATCTCTATGGTAGAATACTGAGCGTTTTGAGTGGTGCATATTCCAAATATCAGCCTTACTCTTATCCATATAATAATAGAATCATCCGAACTATAGAGGTCACCCATGCTGCAAAGTATGAGAAGTAAAATCAAAGGACTTGTTGCCTTTTTTCTAATCGCATTATTAACGATCCCATTAGCGCTAGTCGGGGTTGAAAACCTTTTTTATGGCAATAATAACGTGGGTGAGGCAGCAGAAGTTAATGGCACTGTCATTACTGAACGAGAAGTACAAATTGCCATAGGTCGTGAAAGACAGCGCCTAAGTGATCAATTAGGTGAAAATGCGCCACTTGATTTACTGAGTGATGAAAGTTTGCGAGGCTCTGCTATTGAGTCTCTGGTACAACGTAGTGTGCTTGCTAGTTTGGCAAAAGAAGGCAATATGACCTTTTCAAACAAGGAAGTGGATCAAACGATTGTGACATTACCTGATTTTCAGGTGGATGGTAAATTTGATGCGCAGCGCTTTACACAAATTGTAAGAAGCATTGGTCATACTCCCACCTCTTTTAGAGCATTATTGAAAGAAGATATGCTGGTGAATCAAGTGCAAAATGCCGTTTTATCTTCGGACTTTATTACTGATAGTGAAATTCAGCGTTCGTTTGGTTTGTCACGTCAAACACGTGATTTTTCTATTGTTAACTTACCATTAGGTGAATTACCGAGTGCTATCGACGTGAGCGATGAAGATGTTCTTGCTCATTACGAGGCCAATAAATCCAGTTATATATCAGAAGAGCAAATATCTGTTGAGTATATTGAGTTAAGTGTGAGCGATATAGAAGCGGATATGAGTGTAGATGAAGAGCGTATCCGTCAGCAGTACGAACAAATTGTACAAAGTTTTACAGAAAGCACTGAACGTGAAGCTGCACATATCATGATTGAAGGTGATGACGACGCTGCACAGCAGAAGATTGCTACAGTTAAAGAAAAATTAGCTGCTGGTGATGATTTTGCAGAACTCGCAAAAGAATATTCTGATGACTTTGGTAGCCGTGATAATGGCGGTAATCTGGGTAGTAGCACGGGTGATAGCTTCCCAGAAAAATTTGAAGAAACCTTATTAACCCTAAGTGAAGGGCAGGTGTCCGATGCGGTGACTATTGATGGCGCAACGCACTTTATTCAATTATTAACCGTTATTGAAAAAACTGCACCTACCTATGAAGAACAAAAAGCCACTATTGAGTCTGAGTTAAAACGTACACTCGCAGAAGAGCGTTTTATAGAAGATGTTCAATCACTTGAAGAGCTGGCTTATAACGCCGAAAGCTTGGCTGAAGTGGCAGAAACACTCGCATTAACACATGCTCAAACAGCACTTTTTAGTCGTGAGAATACAACCGATGATATTTTGCAAGATAAGCGTGTATTAACGGCTGCTTTTAGTGATGATGTTGTACAGCAAGGGCATAGTAGTGCGGTATTAGAATTGTCTGCAGACCGTGTTGTTGTGCTTAAATTAATAGAGCATCAACCTGTACGTACATTGACTCTCGAAGAAAAAACTAAAGACATTGTGTCAGAACTTAAAACAGAAAGAGCCAAAGCGCAGCTAGCCGTTCAAGTAAAAGAAATACTGAATGCGTTAGATACAGGTCGTACCTTAGTCAGTATTGCTGAAGAGCAAAATTTGAGTTTTACCAAGCAAGTTGGTATTCAGCGCAATGCCTCGGATGTTCCTTTAGAAATCCTATCTCTCGCATTTGATATGGAAAAACCCGATGAAGGTAAAGTGACCATCGCAGATCAATATATTGAAAATGGTCAGTATATTATTGTGAGCTTGAGTAAAGTAGCCGAGGGTAATTTTAGTGAATTAGCTGAAGCGGAACGTACGAGCTTACGAGTTAATTTATCTGCGAGTACAGCCGCCGATGAATATCGTGCATGGCAAGATAACCTGCGTGAAGAAAGCAGCATCAGTATTTATCGTTCAGAATCGCCTGCATTATAAAATCCATTCTACTGCAGGGTGCTTGTCGCTCTGCAGTGTTCTTCTCTTCTTTTTTCAATATAGCCATTTTTTTGGCATTCCTGTCTTTTGAATACCTCTTAACTTACTGATTTTAAAGTGTTTTATTAATTGGTATTGCCTTTGCATATACAGATTATACGCATTCATAACTGCCATTTATTGGCTATGGATGATGAATGATTTGATATAGAGGCTATCCATGACAGACAGTTTTCGTCCAGCCATACCCACCGCAGATACTTTGGTACATCCTATTGTAAATACAGGATTTATTTCTGATTTATTGGAGCAAGATACTTCGCCTCCAGAACATCTTAAATCTGCCTTTGAATTATTTAATGATCTTTCGGTTCAATTAACGGACTCTTATACGGTGCTTGAGCAGCGCGTTGCTGATTTAACCTCAGAACTGAATGTTGTGAGTGAGCAACGTATGCAAGAGTTGCGAGAAAAAGAACAAATGGCTAACCGTTTAGAAAGCCTCATTAATTTTCTGCCTGGTGGGGTCATTGTGTTAGACAATCACGGAGTGATTGTTGAAATTAATCCCACAGCTGAAGAAATGCTTGAATCAGGTTTAAAAGATCAGTTATGGCGAGAAGTGATTCATCGCTGTTTTTCACCAAAGAGTGATGATGGCCATGAAGTATCCAATCATAAAGGTCAGCGAATCAATATTGCCACACGTTCATTAGGCCAAGATGGACAAATTATTTTACTCACTGATCAAACCGATACACGTCGTTTACAAGCGGAAGTGAGCCGTCACGAGCGCTTAACAGCCTTAGGTAAAATGGTCTCTACATTGGCGCATCAAGTGCGTACGCCGCTATCATCAGCAATGCTATATGGTAGTCATTTACTCAACACCACATTATCTCCTAAGCAGCAGCGTCAATTCACACAAAAATTATTAAATCGCTTACATGAAATGGAACGGCAAGTGCGCGATATGTTGCTGTTTGTAAAATCCGATATTGTCTTAAATGACAAAATAACACTAACAGAATTACAGCAATCCTTGGTCGATACTATGGATATGTCTTTAGAACAACAAGGAATTGTGTGTTCTTGGGATATTGATTACCCCCAGCATATGATCTGTTGCAATAAAGATGCTTTAGTCGGCGCGTTATTGAACTTGATCAACAATAGTATGCAGGCCATGAAAGAGCAGGGGGAATTACATATTATGTTTCAATCAGATGAAAATAATATGCTGACAATCACGATTAAAGATAATGGTGTGGGTATTGACGACCATATAAAAGTGAAAGTGCATGAATTATTTTATACAACAAAGTCACAAGGTACAGGTATTGGTTTAACGGTTGTTGATACCGTCGCTAAATCTCATGGTGGTGTTTTTCACTTGTTAAACAACCAACCACAAGGCGTTTGTGCCCAGTTAACGTTACCTATTATTTCTAATGCCTAAATCGATTATATAACAACGTCGATTTTTCATATCTTTTTAAGAGAATAAATTATGTCTGCCGTATCACCGCAAAAAAAACAAACGGATCACTTTCTAAGTCAACCTAATCATACGGGTTTGTCTTCTCAAAAAGTACTGGTAGTAGAAGATGATTACTCCCTGCGTGAAGCTTTAGAAGATACGTTATCATTAGCAAACTTTAATGTAGTCACAGCAAAACATGCTGAACAAGCCATTAACCTATTGTCGAAAGAAAAAGATATTTTAATGGTAGTTACCGATATTAATATGGGGGAGTTAAGTGGCCACGACCTTTTAAAACATATAACGGTGCATCACTCGCATATCCCCGTATTATTAATGACGGCCTACGGCAGTGTACGTGATTCAGTTGATGCTATACATAATGGCGCAGTAGATTATTTAGTGAAGCCCTTTGAGCCTAAAGAGCTAGTCGATATTATTCATCGCCAACTAGGCACAGCGGTTGTTAACGAAAGTGATATGCCTATTGCCGAAGATGAATACAGTAAAAAATTATTACAATTAGGGGTGCGTGTTGCGCAATCTAACTCAACAGTTTTGATCTTGGGTGAATCGGGTACGGGTAAAGAAGTATTAGCTCGTTATATACATCAGCAATCTCTTCGATCCACACAACCCTTTATTGCTATTAATTGCGCAGCTATTCCTGAAAATATGCTAGAAGCCATGTTGTTTGGCTACGAAAAAGGGGCATACACAGGGGCTCACGCCAGTACTCCTGGTAAATTTGAGCAAGCCAATGGTGGTACGTTATTACTGGATGAGATATCAGAAATGGATATTGGTTTACAGGCAAAATTATTGCGTGTACTACAAGAACAAGAAGTGGAGCGCTTAGGAGGAAGAAAAACTATTCCTTTAGATGTGCGAGTGATTGCGACCTCAAACAGAGATATGCGGCAGTGCGTAGCAGACGGAAAGTTTAGAGAAGATTTGTATTATCGCTTAAGTGTATTGCCTTTAGTATGGAAACCATTAAGAGAAAGAACGGCAGATATTTTGCCATTGGCAACCATGCTATTACAGAAACATGCAGAAAAGCAAAAGCGTAAAGGGCTAAGTTTAAGTGACTCTGCACAGCAAACATTATGCCGCTATACGTGGCCTGGTAATGTGCGGGAATTAGACAATATTATGCAGCGAGCATTGATATTACAAACAGGGTCTGTGATCGAAAGTTATGATCTGGGCTTGGGGTTTACGAATGATGATTATTTAAACACAATGATCGATGTAGCCAGTCATTCCCTACAAAATGACGAACGTATTTTTTCTACAGCCGTGGCCGAAGGTACAGGCTCGTTTATTCATTCTTCTGTGGCATTACCTACGTCAGACTCTATTATATCTTGCGAAGAGGCTGCCCAACAATCTTTAGAGTTAGGCATTAACTTACAAAAAAGAGAATTTGAAATTATCGCTAAAACCTTAGCTGAAGAGGGTGGGAGTAGAAAGAATACCGCTGAACGCTTAGGTATTAGCCCAAGAACGTTACGCTATAAATTGGCTAAGATGCGAGAAATGGGTATAGGAACTTAACGTTTCAAATAAAAAGGCTATGGGTAATAAAATATATTGTCGTGTCATTATATCGTCATATTGTGTATCAGTATTTTTATAATTTTAGATTATTAAAAGCTATTGTCATGTCATATAAATTTCATTAAACACTACTTGACCGCTTTGTATTAGGGCGTTAAATTTACCTCATGATAGCGCATAATATTTATGACTATCGACGTTTAATGTAAAAATTATTTATGTATGGGAGGTATCGATGACTGATACAGCTAATTCTTCTGTGGATCCTTTTTTTGATACATTATCTGATTGTGATAGCGAATTTGTTGATGGCGAGATACTCTCTGAATCATCCGATGAAAATAAATCGGTTAGCTCTCGGCGTCGTTTAGAAGAGGCCTTAGAACGACGTCATTTAGAAAAAGACGTGCAAGAATTTAATTTTGATTTCTAATGTCTTATGCCTATATTGTTGCATTATTTATAGTACTTACCGTATTTAATAAAACAATATAGGTTTTTATTTCTTATCGTTCCCAATGTTCTCAAGGCATCTTCTTGCCTTGTTTTAGGTTCTTGTTTTCTCTCCATTTTATTCTTTGGCAGGCTTGTGCCGATATCCCCCTTACTATTTTAAAGCGGCAATAATTGGCCTAGTTTATGCATTATCTGACATAGGCTAAAGGTTTGATATAAATAGCCAATAAATTGTCAGTTTTATTGAAGTTGTTAATGAGTCAGGTCACTGCGCTTAAAAAGGTAAGTTTATGATTTCAGATCGTATGGATATTAATCGTGTCTTAGCAGAAATGCGTTCAATTAAAGCGAAAACACAATCTGCTCAATCGCCAGAAGTGAATACATTAGCCGACAATAGGGTTTCTCTTAATAGAGAAATATCTGGTGTTTCTGAAACGTCAGACTTTGGTAAGTTGATGAATCAGGCCGTTAATAATGTTAATGATTTACAAAAAACTTCGGCACAGTTAGCGACATCATATGAACAAGGGCAAGCAGGTGTAGACATTACTGACGTTATGATTGCCTCCCAAAAGGCCAGTGTATCTTTTCAGGCAATGGTGCAGGTGCGTAATAAACTCATTGATGCGTATCGTGATGTTATGAATATGCCAGTGTAACCCCCACCACAAAAAATAGTAATTAGGTAGTCATAATGGCAGCAGCAGATCAAGTAATGGACGGTGATGTAGGATCAACAAAAGATCGTTCTACCAGTAATTTGGTTGAAGGTTTTAATAACCTTAATCTATTACGCCAAATTGGTTTAATGGTTGCCTTAGCTGCAAGTGTTGCTATTGGTTTTGCTGCGGTTCTATGGACACAAGAGGATGATTATCGACCACTGTATAGCAGTTTAAATAATTTGGACTCTTCTGAAGTTATTGAGATTTTAGAATACAACGCGATTAAATTTAAAGTAGATGCCAAAACAGGGGCATTACTAGTTACCGCTGATGATATCCACAATGCACGTCTTAAACTAGCCGAAGTGGGGTTACCGCATTCAGGTTCTGTGGGCTTTGAATTATTAGATAAGGAACAACCTCTGGGTAGTAGCCAGTTTATGGAAAGCACACGTTATCGACGTGGCCTAGAAGGTGAGCTTGCACGTACGATTACCAGTATGAATGCGGTACGTTCTGCCCGTGTACATTTGGCTATTCCTAAAGCATCGGTCTTTGTGCGAGATGCTAGAGAGCCCAGAGCCTCTGTTTTTATAGAGCTGTATCCTGGTAGAGCCATGGATCCACGACAAGTAAAAGCAATCACTAATCTCATCGCATCCAGTATCACAGAATTGTCTCTTAAAAACGTGACTATTGTTGATCAAAAAGGCAATTTACTTTCTAAAGGCGAAGAAAACCCTAAGCTACAAAAAGCCACAGAAGAGCTTGATTATACCCGTGAAGTAGAAAAGAAAATTATTAGTCGTATTCAAGCGCTACTAGATCCTATTGTTGGTAGTAGCCACTTTCGTGCAGAGGTAGCTGCACAGGTCGACTTTAATGAAGTCGAACAAGCCGAAGAAATGTTTAACCCTGATCTACCTGCAATACGTAGCGAACAAACGGTCGATGAACAACGTATAGGCGGTGGCGTGGGTGGTATTCCAGGAGCCTTAACCAATCAACCACCAGCCAATGCTGCTGCACCTGAGCAAGCAGGGGCTGGAAATGCTGAGGGTGGTGCCCAACAACCCACTAATTCTCGCTCTCAAGCCACCCGTAATTTTGAGCTTGATAGAACCATGAGCTACACCAAACATCAAATTGGCAAAGTGCGTCGCTTATCGGTTGCCGTTGTTGTAGACGATAGAGCAGTAACCAATGCTGAAACGGGTGAAACTTCTTATGAGGCATGGTCGGAGAACGAATTAGAGCGATTGGCGGTACTGGTACGCGATGCCGTTGGTTTTTCTGCTGCACGTGGCGATAGTGTTAATGTGATAAACACCCCATTTATTGATAGCTTGAATACAGCAGATCCTTTTATTGAACCCAGTTTTTGGGAGGAAGAATGGTTTGCCTCATTGATTAAACCCATTGTTGGTCTCCTAGTGATTCTTGTCATGGTGATGGGGTTATTACGTCCTATTCTAAAAACCCTTGCGGATACCGGAGCTACCACACGCGATGATGAAGAAGCGCAACAATTAGCCGCACTAGAAGCGGCAGGTTTAGGTTCATTTGATGAATTATCTGATGAGGCGGTGACCCTAACGGGAGGTTCTGCATTGTCGTTACCAGGGCCAGAAGAGAGTTATGAAGAGATGCTTAATACGGTGAAAGGGTTAGTTGCAGAAGACCCAGGTCGTGTTTCTCAAGTGATTAAAAAATGGATAAATGAAGAATGAGTGAGTCTCAAGCGGTCTCTACAGAGAAAAAAATAGATCTTCCTGCGGTGGAGCAAGCGGCCATACTGCTGATGTCTCTTGGTGAGGCAGATGCGGCTGAAATACTTAAGCACATGGGGCCAAAAGAAGTGCAACGTGTGGGTGCTGCTATGAGTACCTTAGCCAATATTGAGCAGGAGCAAGTGCATTTAGTTCTGGGTAACTTTATGGAGCAGGTACGACACTTAACAGGCTTAGGTGTCGGTGCTGATAATTATATTCGTAGCATGTTGGTAACGGCCTTAGGCGAAGATAAAGCCAACGGTCTTATAGACCGTATTTTATTAGGGGGTAATACCAGTGGTTTAGATACGTTAAAGTGGATGGAAGCACGCTCTATTGCCGATGTAGTACGTAACGAACATCCACAAATTCAAGCTATTGTATTGGCATACCTTGACCCCGACCAATCAGCAGAGGTAATGGGCTTCTTCTCGGATCCTGTAAGACTGGATATTATGATGCGAATATCCTCTCTAGATACGATACAGCCAAGCGCTTTACAAGAACTGAACGATATCTTAGAGAAACAATTCTCTGGTAATGCAGGTTCACAAACCACAACTATGGGCGGCTACAAGTGTGCGGCTGAAATTATGAATAACCTTGATAGCTCCATCGAAGGTGAATTGATGGAAGCAATTAAAGAAGTGGATGAAGAATTGGGTAATCAATTACAAGACCTTATGTTTGTCTTTGATAACTTACGTGATGTGGACGATCGTGGTATCCAAGCATTATTACGTGAAGTGTCTTCTGATCTTCTTATCATTGCTCTTAAAGGTGCCGATACAGAACTACAAGAAAAAATATTCACTAATATGTCTAAACGTGCGGCTGAATTGTTACGTGACGATCTAGAAACAAAAGGTCCTGTTAAATTATCAGAAGTGGAAGGCGCGCAAAAAGAAATTCTTACCATTGCTCGCCGAATGGCTGATGCAGGCGAAATTATGTTAGGTGGGGGAGGTGAGCAAATGCTGTAAGGCATCTTGTTTATTATAAGTACACACCTTCTTTACGTCGTCTATCAATAGTTTTAGGAAATACAAATGTCAGAGTTGGTAACCCGCATTCCTGCCGAAGATATGGAAACTTGTAACCCGTGGTCTATTCCTGAAATGGATGCCAGTAAAGTTATTCCCGCAGTAAAAAAATCAACAAATTTTGTACGTAAACAAACAACCCCTCATCAAAATAATCCTGAAACATCAAAGAATAAAAAGACAGATTCTACGGGTACAGAAAGTATTGAAACTATCGAAGATGTAGTTGTTGAAACAACGAAAATAGAACCTATATCGGCAGATCAATTACAAAAAATAACCGACGATGCTGAAAAAGAAGGTTACGATGCAGGCTATAAAGAAGGCTTAGAAATTGCTAAAAAAGAAGGGTTTGAGCAAGGTTTAAAAGATAGTGCAGACAATATTGCCGATACTGTCGCTAATCTACATGCGATAGCACAATCATTATTAGCACCCTTAGAAAAAGAACAAAGCATACTAGAAGAATACATGCTAACAATGGTCTGCCAATTAACGCGTACTATAACTAAAAAAGAATTAACGACCGACTCTTTAATCATTAAAGAAACTATTAATAACGCTTTAGCATTGTTACAAAATAAAGAAAAAAACATCACTATTTATCTTAACCCGCAAGATATAGACACCATTAAAAATGCCTTATCAACAACAGATATTTCGGCTACCTATGAAATAGATAATACGTTGTTACCAGGTGGTTGCCGTATTGATAATCAGCATAGCAGTATTGATGCGTCTATAGAAAAACAATTAGAAAAATTATTGGATGATTTTTGTCAACAACGTTATACATCAAATGATGAAAATGAAATAACAGAAGCATCAACTCATGATACAACGGTTAGTGATCAAGAGCATAATAATGCAGACACAGACACAGACACAGACACAGACACAGACACAGACACAGACACAGACACAGATACAGACACAGACATAAAAAAAAAATGTTAATGACAATAGGGATGCAACGGAATGATTCCAACAATTCCATCATTAGCAGAAAAATTACATGCTTATCAAGCACCGCAAATCCCTATTGCTCAGCCCGTCGTAGAAGGGCGTTTAACGCGAGTTGTAGGCTTAACGATGGAAGCGGTGGGATTTGATGCGGCCATAGGTTGCCCTTGTGACATTATCATGGGCGATGGTCGTACATTAGAAGCAGAGGTTGTAGGCTTTTGCGGAGAAAAGTTATTTTTGATGCCTGTAAAATCAATGAAAGGGGTGAGCGCTGGCGCAAAAGTTATTCCTCAATCCGCTAATAAAAGTATTGCGATTGGTGATGATTTACTCGGCCGTGTGATTGACGGTTTAGGTCAACCTCTTGATGAGTTGGGTGAAATCATTGGCGACCCCAACGCAAAAACTGAATATGCGCAAGAACAAATTAATCCCTTACAGCGAGCACCCATTAAGCATACGCTCGACGTGGGTATTCGTGCAATTAATGGCTTAATTCCTGTTGGCAAAGGGCAGCGGTTAGGGTTGTTTGCAGGTAGTGGTGTGGGTAAAAGTGTGCTGCTGGGTATGATGACACGCTTTACTACCGCTGATGTAGTTGTAGTGGCATTAATTGGCGAACGTGGCCGTGAGGTCAAAGAATTTATTGAGCATAGCTTAGGAAAAGAAGGTCTACAGCGTGCCGTTGTTATAGCTTCTCCCGCAGATGAAAGTCCTTTAATGCGTTTACGTGCATCACAGCTGGCAAGCCAGATAGCGGAATATTATCGTGATCAAGGGAAGGATGTTTTACTCCTTATGGATTCATTAACTCGATATGCTCAAGCGCAGCGTGAAATCTCTTTGGCTGTAGGTGAACCTCCTGCTACTAAGGGTTATCCGCCTTCGGTATTTGCTATGCTGCCACAATTAGTTGAACGAGCGGGGAACGGCAAAGAGGGCAGTGGTTCTATTACTGCATTTTATACCGTGTTAACAGAAGGCGATGATTTACAAGATCCTATTGCCGATTCTGCACGGGCTATTTTAGACGGCCACGTTGTACTGTCGCGACAACTTGCTGAAAGTGGTATTTATCCTGCAATAGATATAGAAATGTCTATTAGTCGTGTTGCTACTGCTATTGCAGACCCTGTGCATATTAAATGGCTACAACGCTTTAAACAATTATTGGCATCGTATTATAAAAATCGTGATTTAATTAATATTGGCGCTTATGTAAAAGGCAGTGATAGTGAAATTGATTTAGCACTAGAATACTTCCCCCAGCTACAAAAATTTATTCAGCAAGATATAGCAGAACCTATTAGCCAAGAGGTTAGCCTATTACAATTAAAAACATTGATGGATAACATGACCACACCGACTCATGCCTTATGAAACATCGTAATGCTCAAGACACCTTACAGCTCGTATTAAATAAAGCGCAAGAAGAGCAGCGTGCCACAGGTAAAAAAGTCGTTACTATGCAAGTGTTTATTGATGCAGAAAAGCAGCAAGAACAAAGTCTACGGGATTACCAACAAGATTATTTACAAAAAATACGAGATCAAAAAAATGTATCGGTTAGTGAAATACACCGTTACCGTGGGTTTTGTTATCAGCTAGAGCAAGCGTTATTGCAGCAACAAGAAAAAATACACTTTGCTGAACAGCATGTCGAAGAGCTACAACAAGTCCTGATAAAACAACAACATAAAATGAATGTGCTTGATGAATTGATTAAAAAACATCAATTAGCCACGCAACAGAAAGATGATAAATTACTACAAAAAATATCCGATGAGCTGGCATCTAGACGTTTTATAACCCAATCATAAATATATTGGCATTTAACTTGCTCTTGTTATAGGTAGTGTATAAAGCGGCAATCCATTGCCTATTGCTGACTATCTTTTGAATGATTGGGAATGTTATGAATACAACTCACACCGCTAATTTAGCTAATATTGTGACTGCATCTACGGTAGATAATAAAAAAAGCACTCCAGTTAACGATAAGTCGCCCAATCATGAATCTTCGTTTAAGAACGATATGAAAAAAGCGTCTGATGATAAAGTACAAGACAGTCATCAAAAGGAAAAAACAACGCAAGACACAGCACAAACAAAAAATAAGTATGCGCTAGATGACGATAAAAATACGATAAGACAAGATACAGCGAAAACGTCAGATCAACCACTAGATGACACCCAAGTCACTACAGCGTTAATGGTTAATTCATCGGCGACAACCCCTACAGAGTCTTCAATATTTACCTCTTTATCACCGACGGCTCAAGTCAAGGCTAACGTGACTGATAATGGGAGTCAGGCAGAGAGTGATGTATTAGGTGAATCATTATTCTCCAATGATACGGCACTCGGTTTGTCTGAAATCAGTAATATTCCTGTTCTGGCAGATAAAAGCGCGGTGCATGTATCCAGCGTAGCGCCTACTGCCACAAACTTAGTAGCTTCAGTCACTATGGCAGCGCGTAAAACAACGGCTGCAATACCACCCACATTATCACCAACTCCACTGAGTAGCGCATTATCACTTCTACCCACATCTACGGGTTTACTTGCGGAAAATAAAAGCAACTTGCTAGGGGACGCGCCTTTTGTTCAGCAATTGACGGATACGCTGGGGGCAGATGATCCTGCCATGACCTTATTAGCGCCACGAGCAAAAGCAGGTGGTGGTGAGGTCGCGTTACCAAATATCAATCTTACAAGTACCCCCACACCGTTAAATACGCACTTTCAGTCGCCGCGCTGGGGAGAAGCTGTTACAGAAAAAGTCATGTGGATGTCCTCTAGAGGATTAAAAGAAGCAACGATTCAGCTAGATCCGCCAGAATTAGGGCAAATGAAAATTAAAATAGGCGTTCATCAAGATCAAGCGCAAGTGAGTTTTACCGTACAAAATACCAGTGTACGAGAAGCACTGGATAGTCATGCGTTAAGGTTACGTGAAATGTTTGCTGAAGAGGGGCTTAATCTTGCAGACGTTGATGTATCTGATCAATCTCAGTCGCAAGCCGACGATGAACAAGACAGCGTATCTTTTGCTCATCGCGAGAACGATGAAAGTGATGAAGCCTCTAGTGAACACATAGATGAAAATACCCAAACTATACATTCATCTTATAGTTTAATTGATTCTTACGTATAACACTTTTAGTTAGTGTTTAATTTTTGGGTTTTGGGCTCAGCCCCAGATTCTTTTGCCATATAGACTTTTCTCTATAACAACGCATTATTCCTTTTTTGACTAGCCAGAATCTTTTTTTATTCAAAGCGTTGGCATATCTCTTGCTTTTTCTCTAGTAATATTACTAACTGACGGAAAATTGTCATGGCAGAAGAAAACGAAGTAGCAGAAGACGGTGGCGGCGGTAAGAAAAAAGTCATTATGCTTGTAGTGATTGGCTTGGTATTAATTGGTCTTACTATTGGTGGAACACTCTTTGCCGTAAAAATGCTAGCGCCAGAACCTGAACCCGAAGTTATGTTGGGTGAAGACGGTCAACCCATACCTCCCGAAGGTGAAACCATAGTTGAAGAAGATGTGGTTAAACCTGCAATTTATTTCCCTTTAAAACCTCCCATTATTGTTAATTTTCAGGCTCGTGGTCGCCAACGTTTTATGCAAGCAGATGTTAGCTTAATGACGCGAGATAATGACGTGATAGAAGCGATTGAGCTACATATGCCAATGTTACGCAATAGCTTGGTGTTAAAGTTTGGAGGACAAGAATATGAAGACCTGCAAACCGAAGAAGGGCGAGAGCTACTACGTCAAGAATCATTAAAAGAATTACAAGGTTTGCTCAATAAAGAAATTGGCAAACCCGGTATTGAAAAACTATTGTTCACTAATTTGGTGATGCAATAACACAATAAATAAAGGTATCTACTGTGCAAGATCTATTATCACAAGATGAAATCGATGCATTATTACACGGTGTTGATGATGGCGATGTAGAAACAGAAGGTGATGACTCCGCTGGTGGTGTCAATTCTTATGATTTAACCACGCAAGACCGCATCGTGCGCGGTCGTATGCCAACACTAGAAATGATTAACGAACGTTTTGCACGTTATACACGAATCAGTATGTTCAATTTATTAAGACGCACAGCCGATGTATCGGTTGGGGGAATTAATATTCAAAAGTTTGGCGAATATGTACATACCTTATACGTACCAACCAGTTTAAATATGGTGAAGTTTAGGCCCTTACGCGGTACGGCATTGGTTGTTTTTGATGCCAAACTGGTTTTTAAACTTGTGGATAATTTTTTTGGCGGTGATGGTCGTCATGCCAAGATTGAAGGTCGAGAGTTTACACCTACAGAGTTACGCGTAGTAAGAATGGTGTTGGAGCAAGCCTTTATTGATATGAAAGAGGCATGGCGTGCGGTATTAGATATTGAATTTGAACATGTAAACTCTGAAGTAAACCCATCAATGGCTAATATAGTGAGCCCCAGTGAAGTAGTGGTGGTGAGTAGTTTTCATGTGGAGCTTGATGGCGGTGGTGGCGAAATGCATATCACCATTCCATATTCAATGATCGAACCCATACGTGAAATGTTAGATGCTGGCTTACAAAGTGATAGCGATGAACGAGATGACCGCTGGGTTAATTCATTGCGCGAAGACATTATGCAGGCAACCGTACGTTTAGATACTAATTTTATCGATTCAAAAATTTCATTACGTGAAATTGTTGATTTAAAAAATGGCGATGTTATTCCGATAGAAATGCCTCACGAACATATTACCAATGCCAATGGTGTACCTATGTTTAAAGTAAATATAGGGCAAGTCAATAATAATTTAGCGTTAAAAATTAATGAAGTCATTGAACGGCCAAAGGCCAATAAAATGTCTCCCTTGTTAAAAGCAGCAGAAGAGAAAAAGGCAGAAGCGCATGAGTGATGATGATAAAGATATTGAAGAAATGGTCGATGGGGCAGGCGGAGCCTCTGAAGAGGATGCGATGGCGGATGACTGGGCGGCCGCGATGGAAGAGCAAGTAGAAACGGA
This sequence comes from Candidatus Endobugula sp., assembly GCA_965225895.1. Taxonomy (GTDB): domain Bacteria; phylum Pseudomonadota; class Gammaproteobacteria; order Pseudomonadales; family Cellvibrionaceae; genus Endobugula. The sequence goes on along the minus strand of CBDDBR010000011.1, from coordinate 1,010,830 downwards.
GGCTGAATCCGTTGGCTTTGAGGAATTTGATCAAAATCCTGACTCGGGCGTATCAAAAAATCCAGAGTTAGAAATTATTTTAGATATTCCTGTCACTATTTCCATGGAAGTGGGTAGTACGGCAATTACTATTCGTAACCTGTTGCAATTGAATCAAGGGTCAGTTATTGAACTGGATCGTTTAGCGGGTGAACCCCTTAATGTGTTAGTGAATGGTACGCTTATCGCGCACGGTGAGGTGGTGGTGGTTAATGAGAAATTTGGTATTCGTATGACGGATGTAATTAGCCCTAGCGAACGTATAAAAAAACTGGCTTAAATGATGATTAAACCCTGTTTTATACTTATTTTATACAGTCTATCAACTCCCGTTATAGCCGTTGTTAACACAGCACCTGCGATAACTGGTAGTGGTGTACCTAGCCCAAGTGCGAATGTATTAGAAGTTTTTGCCTCACTTGCTATTGTTATTGTGGTTATATTTTTACTGGCTTGGTTTATTAAGCGTATGGGGCATATGAATATGTCTAAAAACCATGCCTTACAAATTAAAGCATCATTACCTTTGTCGACTAAAGAAAAATTATTGGTGGTGCAGGTTGGTGATGAGCAAATTGTTATTGGTGTTGCACCAGGCTTTGTGGGGCATATTAAAACACTGGATACTCCATTAATAAAAGACGATGCTACATCAACAATAACAATGTCAACAGACTCTTTCACTCACACAATGAACCGCATCCTTAAAGGGTCGTTTACTGACAATAACAACGTTAACGCGACGCCTAATAACCATAAAAAAAACATACCAAAGGAAGAAAACCGTGATGCGTAGAGCGTTATGTTATGTGATGTTAATGCTAGGCATTGTCTGTTTTTCCATTAGCGTACAGGCACAAACACAAACAGTTGAAACTGAATCATCGGTTTTATCGTCATTGTCGGCATTGCCCGACCTTAAAGCGATGACAGTAAAAGACAACACCAATGGCGGCCAAGATTATTCAGTCAGTATTCAAATACTGGCAATAATGACAGCGCTAACTTTTATTCCTGCATTATTGTTAATGATGACGTCGTTTACACGCATCATCATTGTATTTGCGATTTTACGTCAAGCCTTAGGTTTACAACAATCACCATCTAATCAAATATTAATTGGTATGTCGCTTTTTCTTACTTTGTTTATTATGACTCCAGTATTTGATGAGGTGAATACCAGTGTATTACAACCGTATATAGCAGAAGAAATTACCTCGGCCGAAGCGATTGATAATATTAGTAAGCCATTTCATCGCTTTATGTTGGCGCAAACACGAGAAAGTGATTTAAAATTATTTATGGATATTGCGAATGTTTCATCCGTAAATACAGCAGAAGACGTTCCCATTACAGTGCTTATCCCTTCATTTATTACCAGTGAATTAAAAACAGCCTTTCAAATCGGTTTTATATTATTTATTCCTTTTTTAGTAATTGACCTAGTGGTAGCCAGTGTCTTGATGGCTATGGGTATGATGATGTTATCGCCATTAATTATTTCATTGCCATTTAAAATCATGTTATTTGTACTGGTAGATGGTTGGGCGATGTTAATGGGTACCTTAGCCGCAAGTTTTGGGGCTTAAGATAGACGAGGTTTTATTATGACACCTGAAGTCGTTATGCAATTATTTGGGGATGCCTTGTATTTAGTGGTACTGATGGTCACATTAATTGTAGGCCCAGGCTTAATCGTGGGGCTTATTGTGAGTATGTTTCAAGCAGCCACACAAATTAATGAGCAAACGTTGAGCTTTTTACCGCGTTTATTAGTTACCTTAGCCGCTGTTATGTTTTTAGGTGGTTGGTTGATCACAGAATTTACAGATTTATTTCATTATCTATTTTTGAATATTCCTTTATTAATCGGATAATCATTGGTAGAGAGGGCGCAATGTGGTTTTTTCTGATACACAATTAATAACCATGGTTAGCCAGTATTTTTTGCCTTTAATACGTATAGCTGCTTTTTTTATGGCAGCGCCAATTTTTGGTACACAAGTAGTATCTGCTCGCGTACGTTTGGTCTTGTCTGTCGCTGTTACGCTTATTGTTGCGCCTTTATTGCCAAATCATACCCCGTTGTCGGGTATTGACTTTTCAATGATGCTTATTGTTTTACAGCAAGTATTGATTGGCGTGTCACTCGCATTTATTTTTCAGGTAGTATTTCAATTATTTGTTTTGGCGGGGCAATACATTGCAATGAAGTTAGGTCTTGGTTTTGCTTCTATGAATGATCCGTCAAGCGGTGTTAGTGTCACCATTGTTTCCCAATTTTATTTATTAACGACCACATTACTTTTTCTCAGCATTAATGGTCATTTGGTGCTAATACAAATCATTGTTGATAGTTTCACAATGTTACCCATTGGTCATACAGGATTAAGTGCAAGTAGTTTGTATAAGATTGTTGATTTAGGGGGCTGGATGTTTGGCAGTGCATTAACAATATCATTGCCTGTGTTAACTGCTTTGTTAGTCGTTAATATTGCTTTTGGTGTAATGAGCCGATCTGCACCGCAAATGAATATTTTTGCAGTGGGCTTTCCTGTGACATTACTGTTTGGTTTGATGATCATGTGGGTGGGTTTTCCTGCATTTTTAACCTCGTTTGAAGAACATATAGATCAAGGCTTTCAGTTTACTGTCAAGCTATTGAACGATAACTAATAGAGGGGGAGTAGGTCATGTCTGAAAATGATCAGAGTCAAGAAAAAACCGAAGAACCCACGCCCAAAAAACTCGATAAAGCAAAAGAAGACGGCCAAGTTCCCCGATCGAAAGAACTAACCACTACAGCAGTATTAGTGGTTGGTTCTTTTGCATTATTATGGTTTGGTGAATTTCTTTCTGAAAAAATTATTAATATTGCCCGCATTAATTTTACGATCTCTAGAGAAGCTATCTTTGATCCAGCGATTATGTTTAATCGTTTAGGGGCGTCCATTTATTCTGCTTTTATAGGCTTAATTCCCATTTTTGCAGTGTTGTTGATTGCTGCCGTGGCGGGGCCTGTGGCCTTAGGGGGTTGGTTGTTTAGCACTAAATCATTAGCGCCAAAAATGAGCCGCATGAACCCCTTGGAAGGGGTAAAACGTATGTTTTCCATGAAGTCACTTATTGAACTAGGGAAAGCGCTAGGTAAGGTGGTATTAATTTTGGCCTTATCGGTGTTTTTATTAAAAAGTATGCAAGGGCAACTACTTGCTCTTGCATACGAAGATTTATACACCAGTATTATTCACTCAATGTTAATTGGCGCATGGGCCGCTATTTTTTTATCGTTAGTGACTATTATTATTGCGATGGTAGATATTCCAGTACAAATAATGGAAAACGTTAAAAAATTAAAAATGACGTTTCAAGAAGTCAAAGATGAAATGAAAGATTCGGAAGGGAAGCCCGAAGTTAAAGGTAAAATTAGACAGTTACAGCAAGAAGTAGCTAACCGAAAAATGATGGATGCTGTGCCCGAAGCCGATGTGATTATTACCAACCCCACCCATTATTCTGTAGCGATTAAATACAAACCCGACCTAATGGAAACACCTATCGTGGTAGCAAAAGGGGTTGATCATGCTGCATTTAGAATTCGAGATGTTGCCAGTAAACACAGTATCGATATCGTTGAGTCTCCCGCATTGTCACGTGCCATTTATCACACCACCAATATTGATGATGAGGTGCCAAAGGATCTATATATTGCTGTTGCAAAAGTATTGGCTTATGTTTTTCAGTTACGTCATTTCAAACAGGGATTGGCAAAGCGTCCTACATTCCCATATTCTGTTGATGTTCCTGAAAACTTTCAATTCGATTAATGTTTCTTAACGATTAATTATCACCGAATACGCTTTAGGCATAATTTTTGCCATGTTTATAGATATATATTCATCTGCCAATAAAGCGACACTTCATGCAGTTACCGTTTGCTAATAATTTAACCTTTCCTGATCGTGGTGACATGATCAAAAATGTACGTTCCATTGGTAGTGATAATTTGGGTATTCCCATTATGCTACTCATGCTGTTGGGAATGATGATTTTACCCTTGCCAGCATTTTTATTGGATGTGTTTTTTTCGTTTAATATCGCACTGTCTATAGTGGTGTTATTGGTTGGTGTGTATTCATTACGCCCTTTAGATTTTGCAGTATTTCCTACCATTTTATTACTCGCCACATTGCTACGTTTAGCCTTAAACGTGGCATCGACACGTGTCGTTTTATTAGAAGGGCATAACGGTGGTGATGCTGCGGGTAAGGTTATTGAATCTTTCGGTGAGGTTGTAATTGGTGGTAATTACGCCGTAGGTTTAGTGATATTTCTTATTCTACTGATTATTAACTTTGTGGTAGTTACAAAAGGTGCAGGGCGTATATCAGAGGTTAGTGCGCGATTCACGTTAGATGCTATGCCGGGTAAACAAATGGCTATTGATGCGGATTTAAATGCAGGCATTATTGATCAAGATGAAGCCAAACAGCGCCGCCAAGACGTATCGAGTGAGGCAGATTTTTACGGTGCAATGGACGGTGCGAGTAAATTTGTTCGTGGTGATGCGGTTGCTGGTATTTTAATTCTTATTATTAATGTGATTGGTGGCCTTGGCGTAGGCATGATGCAGCACGACCTTGAATTTAGTGATGCCATTGAAAAATATATTTTATTAACCATTGGTGATGGTTTAGTTGCACAAATCCCTTCGCTATTATTATCTGTATCTGCAGCCATTATGGTGACGAGAGTTAATAGCTCCGAAGATATGCGCGCGCAAGTCATGCGTCAAATGTTTGATACACCCAAAGCACTGGGTATATCCGCGGGTATTTTATTTTTAATGGGTGTTATTCCCGGTATGCCGCATGTGGCTTTTCTTGGTTTATCTGCAACGTGTGGGGGCTTGGCATATATTATTCATCGACGTAATCAACAAGGTACCGTTGAAGAAGTTGCAGGTGCTACTCAGGGTTCTGCTACAAATACTACCACTGCGCCATTATCCTCTTCATCTGCGCCATTGAACAATCAGTTACCCGCATTAGAAAGTCATAATAATGCAGAGCCAGCAGATATTAGCTGGGATGATGTGATGCCCATTGATATTGTGGGTTTAGAAGTAGGTTACCGATTAATTCCTTTAGTTGATAAATCACAAAGTGGTGAATTGTTAGGGCGTATTAAGGGTGTTAGAAAAAAATTGTCACAAGATGTCGGCTTTCTTATTCCTACGGTACATATTCGCGATAACCTCGATTTATTACCCAATCAATATCGCATTACTTTAATGGGCGTCAATTTGGGTGAGTCTGAAGTGTATTTAGATAAAGACTTAGCCATTAATCCAGGGCAAGTATTTGGCTCTCTCGAAGGTGAGGTGACTAAAGACCCTGCATTTGGATTAGAGGCTATATGGGTAGACTCTCACTTAAAAGATAAAGCGCAATCTTTAGGGTATACCGTGGTGGATGTGAGTACAGTGATTGCGACGCACCTTAATCAAATTATGCAAAAACATTGCGATGAAATGCTAGGTCACGAAGATGTTCAACAGTTATTAGATAATCTCGCCAAGAGCTCGCCAAAACTTGTTGAAGAGCTCACACCTAATACGGTATCTATAAATATTTTACGCAAAGTTTTACAAAACCTCTTGCGTGAAAAAGTCTCTATCCGTGATTTTAGAACCATTGCCGAAGCCATTACAGGGGCAGGGCAAAGTCAAAATGATGAGTTATTAACCGCATCTTGTCGCCAAGCACTATCACGACAAATCGTTCAAAGCATTGTCGGTAATGATTTGTCGTTACCTGTTATGACCTTAGATCCAAATTTGGAACAGTTGTTGCTAAAGTCTACTGAGCAAGCACAAAATTCTGGCGCTAGTGAAAGTGCATTTATAGAACCAATGATGGCCGAAAAATTACAGAGTTCATTACTTGCCGCATCGAGTAAATTAGAAATAGAAGGCAAGCCACTTATTTTATTAGTTGCCGCGCCAATACGATTAGTATTATCTAAATTTATTCGTTTATTTATTCCTGACATACACGTCATGGCATTTAATGAAGTGCCAGATAATAAACAGCTAGTGATTGAAGCATCGATTGGTGCTGACAAATGACTACTGAATGGGCCAAATTAATAGAGGAATGTCAACATGCAAGCTAAACGTTTTGTTGCTGCAGATATGCGTCGCGCACTTGATATGGTGAAAGAAGAATTTGGTGAAGATGCCATGATCGTGTCTACCGAGCGTACCTCTCGCGGGGTAGAAATAGTAGCCTCGTTAGAAACAGCATTTCAAAGCATGGTAGAAAACCATGATCTTTCTACCATGCCAGTATCGCCGCACCAACAAAATATTGCCAATGCCGCTTCTCGCTTTACTTCTACCGCTATGCCTGATGTGCCTGTTAATGGTACACAGTCTGTCGGTATTGCATCGGGTAAAACAAAACAGCAATTAGCGGAAGAGATGGATATAGCCAATAGAAAAATGTTGGCGTCTCGTAAGGCAGAGAATATGACCATTGGCGAATGGGCAAATCAACCGAGCAATGAGCCTGTATCTTCTCCTGTTAAACAAGCTGTAGTAAATCCTCAATTGGGAGCAGTGAATAATAAACCTGTACAGTCTGCAGTAGATAATGAAGAAATTAAGCGTTTGCATCATGAAATTGCTGAAATGCGAGACACTTTAGAAGTGCAATTAATGCAAATGGCCGAAACACAAGAGCGTCAATATATTGAATCTTTATCTCATACCAATGTATCTTCAGCGGCGATGACCGCAACAACTACACCCGCTATTAATGATAAAAACACGATACCAGTTGTCTCTGAAATTAGATATCAGCTAGAACTCATGGGGCTGCCTAATGCCTGTAATGACCAATTAATTGCCTCGATCAAAGACAATAATATGCCGATCAATAACAAACAATTATTGTGGACACATGTAATGGCCGAATTGACGAAAAAAATACCGAGCGATGTCTCAGATCCTATTGCTAAGGGCGGTATTTATAGCTTTTTAGGTACAACAGGGGTAGGTAAAACAACCACCATTGCAAAATTAGCGGCACGCTATGTGATGGAGCACGGATCTAATAATGTGGTATTACTCACCACAGATACGTATCGTATTGCGGCACATAATCAATTGCAGTCATTAGCAAAAATTCTTAATGTCACCGTAAAAGTTATTGAAAACCTACAAGAGCTGCCGCGATATATTAGCGAGTGTCGTCATCACTCATTAGTGTTAATTGATACACCGGGTATGGGATATAACGACCCCTTGCTGAAACAGCATTTACACATATTACGTGAATGTAAACAGGTTAATAATATGTTGGTACTGTCTGCAAATAGCCAGTACCAAATGCTTAAAGCCTCATTACACAGTTATCGTTTAGCGGGTTTACACAGTTGTGTTCTTACAAAATTAGATGAGTGCGCTAATTTAGGTGATGCCCTTGGTGTATTGTATGAACAGCATTTACCGCTCTCATATACCACTGATGGGCAGTCAGTACCTAAAGATTTGTCTGTTAGCAACCCCCCACAGTTAATTACGCGTGCCGTTAATATGGTTAAACAACAGCGTAAAAATAAGTTATTAGAACAACAGAGTATATAAACGCATTTTAATTTACATCAATAAAAGTGTGGCTGAACAATCCCTTATAGATAACAAGCGATATTTCAGAAAGCATCTATACTCATTTCATAGCATACCGATATAGCGCCATTTAGAGTGACGCGCTATGCAGTAGAGGAGTTACATAACTAATGAGTCATCCAGTTCAAGTTATAGCAGTGACAGGCGGTAAAGGCGGTGTAGGCAAAAGTAATGTCTCCGTCAATATTAGCATTGCTTTAGCCAATATGAGACGTCGAGTGGTTTTATTAGATGCTGATTTAGGGTTAGCAAATATTGATGTATTACTGGGCATAAGAGCCGATAAAACAATCGCAGATGTACTGTCGGGCGAATGTGATTTAAACGATATATTAATTCGTGGCCCTGGGGGTATTCGTATTGTACCCGCAGCCTCAGGTGTTCAGCACATGGCCTCGCTAAATGCGCAACAGCATGGCGCTATGATTCAAGCTTTTAGTGATTTGAGCGAACAATTAGATGTATTAGTTATTGATACCGCAGCAGGTATTTCGGATACCGTAGTCAGTTTTGTACGTGCTGCACAAGAGGTTGTTGTTGTGGTCTGTGATGAACCTTCATCAATTACTGATGCATATGCTTTGATTAAATTACTCAATAAAGAATATGGTTTGGTGCGCTTTCGTGTGATTGCCAATATGGTGATGAGCGTGAAAGAAGGGCGTCGATTATTTGAAAAATTAAGTCATGTGTGTGAACGTTTTTTGGATGTCACTATGCAGTATGTGGGTGCAGTTCCTTTTGATGAAAATGTTCGTAAAGCGGTTCAAAAGCAAAAAGCCGTAATAGAAAATGCACCGCAATGTAAGGCTTCTCAAGCCTATCGACAAATAGCCACAAAAATTGATGAGTGGCCAATTTCTTCCTCTCCTAGAGGACATTTAGAATTTTTTGTAGAAAACTTATTGCAGCAATCTCATAGTGCCGCACAGGTTTCTAGTAGTCCCTAGTTGTTTTTTAAGGATTTACATTAATGATAGCAAGTGAAGGCATTGGGCTATATGAACAAGCTCATGGAGTTGCCCAAGACATATCGGTCGATATAAAGATCGAAGATTATGCTGATTTAGTGAAGCGTATTGCCCAGCATATGGTGGCTAAAATGCCAGCTAGTGTACAGGTAGACGATTTAATTCAGTCAGGCATGATCGGCTTGATAGAAGCGTCAAAAAAATATGATGCCTCTCGCGGTGCTAGTTTTGAAACCTATGCAGGCATTCGTATTCGTGGTGCTATTGTTGATGAAATTCGTAAAGGCGATTGGGTGCCACGTTCGGTGCATCGTAATGCCAGAAAAATTAGTGAAACCATTTCTCATCTCGAAGCCAAATTAGGGCGTGATGTTAAAGATGCAGAAGTAGCAGAAGCAATGGATATTGAATTAAGTGAATATTACTTAATGTCTAAAGATGCTACGGCAGGACGTTTGTTTAGTATTGAAGACACCTTGTTTGGTGAAGACAGTGCGGTAGAAGATCATGAAACGTCTACTAGCTTTGCAAAACCTTATGACAGTGTGCAAGGGCAAGCCTTAAAGGCATCGCTTGTAACGGCAATAGATAACTTACCCGAGCGAGAAAAACTCGTGCTATCGCTGTACTACGATGAAGAGCTTAATTTAAAAGAAATTGGTCAAATTTTAGGCGTGAGTGAGTCACGAGTCAGCCAAATACATAGTCAGGCGGCTTTAAGACTGCGGTCAAAATTAAAAGATTGGTAGAAAAATCCATTTATATGAATTAGTTAAGTTATTTTTTATTTTGACTGGCTACATCAGAAACAAGGTCTAGACTGTAAATAGACAAGCGTATTAGAGAGTATCTGGAGGTTACATTGGACAAGAATATGAAAATACTCATAGTGGATGATTTTTCGACAATGCGAAGAATTATTAAAAACTTATTGAGAGATTTAGGTTTTACTAACACTGCTGAAGCAGATGATGGTTTAACTGCGCTACCCATGTTGAAGGGGGGCGATTTTGACTTCTTGGTGACAGATTGGAATATGCCTGGCATGACAGGTATTGATCTATTAAAAGAGGTAAGAGCAGACGATAAATTAGCTAATTTACCGACCTTAATGGTTACCGCTGAAGCAAAGAAAGACCAAATTGTTGAGGCCGCTCAGGCAGGTGTTAATGGCTATGTGGTAAAACCATTTACTGCGCAGGCATTAAAGGAAAAAATTGAAAAAATATTTGATCGTGTGTAACCACAATGAGTGAGCTAGCGTATTGCTGTCTCACTCTATAGCCATCATCAGCAGTAAAAGGTTTCTTTTCTAATGCAACAGCAGCTAAGCCATGATTCTCAACCAGATATGATCGAAGAGCTACGTCAATGTGCTTCGGTTTTAACAGAAAAATTGCAAAGCGATAAATATGATGAGGCATCGCAACTGATTGAAAATATTCTTGATTGTAGAGATCAACATATTTTTCAATCAATAGGCAAGCTAACACGAGGCCTACATGATGCCATTGTTAACTTTAATATTGATAGCACTGAGTGCACAACAGAGAACTGCCACTCTAAAGAGTGTGAATTTAATGACGCATCTAACCGTTTAAATTATGTGATTGAACTCACACAAAATGCAGCTGAAAAAACCATGGATATGGTAGAAGAGGCAGCGCCGATTTCGATTGATTTAGCGCAAGAGGCAGCGTCATTAAAAGGTGAGTGGGCGCGTTTACGTCGCCGAGAAATGACACCTGAAGAATTTAGAACACTATATTCTCGATTAGATAATTTTTTTGAGCATATGGACAGTAGTACCAACAAATTAAATGAAAACCTACAAGCTATTATTTTGGAACAAGGTTTTCAAGATTTAACAGGGCAAGTACTTAAAAAAGTGATTGATTTGGTTTCAGAAGTCGAAGAAAACCTTGTATCGCTAGTACGCATTGCAGGCCAAGTTGAATCAGTTGTGGGCATTAAGCCCGAAGAAGTAAAAAGTAATCAACAACACGCGGTTAACAGACCTAACATCAAAGGAGAGGGTCCTCAAATGAATGCAGAGGAACGAAGTGATGTGGTAAGTAATCAGGATGAAGTAGACGATCTGTTATCGAGTTTAGGTTTTTAAGGCCAATGTAGGTTTTTAAGGCTAATTTAGGTTTTTAAGGAGAGCTTAATGAGTTTCGCCGATGATGAAGAAATTCTTCAGGACTTTTTAGTAGAAGCTGGAGAGATTCTAGAACAGTTATCTGAGCAATTAGTTGACCTTGAGCAACGACCAGATGATAAAGATTTGTTAAATGCTATTTTTAGAGGCTTTCACACCGTGAAAGGCGGTGCGGGCTTTTTGCAAATTGATACGATGGTTGAGTGCTGTCATGTAACAGAAAACCTATTTGATATTCTACGTAATGGTCAACGCGATGTAACGTCTGAATTAATGGATGTGGTATTACAAGCATTAGACGCAGTAAATTTACAATTTGAGGCAGTACAACAACGTCAAGACCCACCGCCAGCATCGCCTGAATTAATTACTACCTTAGGGCGCTTAGTGGCTTGTGAAGATATTGGCGGCGATACCGAAGAAAGTGTAGAGGAAGCAACAGCGACCGATCAAGCAGAAGACGCAACGGCTGAAGTTACAGAAGCCTCCGCAGATGTAGGCCAACCTGGCGATGATATTACTGACGGTGAATTTGAGCAATTAGTGGATGCAGTCAGCGATGATGCGGATACTCAAGCAACAGAAGCTATCACTGTAGGTGATAGCGATAGTAACGAAATATCGGATGATGAATTTGAAAATTTATTAGACCAGTTGCACGGTAAAGGGCAAGGGCCCACAGCCAATAAAACAGAGGCAGCTACGCCAAATCAAGAAGAAAAAGCAAAACCTGCTGCTACCAGTGCAACAGGTGATGATTCAAACGTTATTAATGATGATGAGTTTGAAGCATTACTGGATCAGTTACATGGTAAAGGACAAGGTCCTACAAAAGTTGGCGATGAAAACTCATCTCCTAAGCCTGCCGCTGAAGCACCTGCCGCGACTTCTACAGCTACACCAGAAGCACCTAAAAAGCCTGAGCCAGCTAAAAAAGCTCCCGCAGCAGCGGCGCCTTCACCAGCAAAAGAAAAATCAGCACCTAAGCCAGCACCTAAAGCCGCGCCTAAACCTAAGGCCGCAGGAAAAGATGCTCCACCACCTGCACCCGCAGCAGAGACAACGGTAAGGGTAGATACGCAGCGCCTTGACGATATTATGAATATGGTTGGGGAATTAGTATTAGTACGTAATCGACTTGTACGTTTAGGTGATAAATGTGCAGATGAATCACTCAGTAAAGCGGTAGCTAATTTAGATGTTGTGACGGCAGATCTACAAACGTCGGTAATGAAAACACGTATGCAGCCGATCAAAAAAGTATTTGGTCGATTCCCTCGTGTTGTACGAGATCTTGCACGTAACCTGAAAAAAGAAATTAATCTTGAGTTAGTAGGTGAAGATACAGATTTAGATAAAAACTTAGTTGAGGCACTCGCCGATCCATTGGTGCATTTGGTGAGAAACTCGGTAGATCATGGTATTGAAGCACCCGATGTACGTGCTAGTAACGGTAAAGATAAAGTGGGTAAAGTGATTCTTGCTGCCCAGCAAGAGGGCGATCACATACTATTATCCATTACTGATGATGGCGGTGGTATGGATGCCAATAAACTGCGTGATATTGCAGTAAATAAGGGCTTAATGGATAACGATACCGCACAACGTTTATCTGATACTGAAGCATTTAATCTTATTTTTGCTCCAGGTTTCTCTACTAAGACCGAAATTTCAGATGTGTCGGGTCGTGGTGTTGGCATGGATGTTGTGAAAACAAAAATCATGCAGCTAAACGGTTCTATTGAAATTGAATCTGAAATGGGCAAGGGCACTAAGATTCTCATTAAAGTACCGCTTACCTTAGCCATTATGCCAACATTAATGATTATGTTAGGTGCGCAAGCGTTTGCCTTACCATTAGTGAGTGTGAATGAAATTTTCCACATGGATTTACATAAAATTAATGTGGTAGATGGTCAGGAGTGTGTTTCTATTCGTGATCAAGCCATACCTTTATTTTATTTGAAAAACTGGTTGGTTAATGGCGCAGCAAATATGGAAAAACCCACCGAAGCGCATGTGGTTATTGTTACCGTAGGGACGCAACGTGTTGGTTTTGTGGTAGATCAGTTGATAGGCCAAGAAGAAGTGGTTATTAAACCATTGGGTAAAATGCTAAATGGTACACCAGGTATGGCTGGTGCAACTATTACAGGCGATGGAACCATTGCTCTGATATTAGATGTGCCCAGTATGCTACAGCGCTATGCAGGCACGGTATAAGTCATATACATCTCTGAGCAAATTGATCACATAACATTAGGCGGTATAGCGTGCTCATACTCGTTTATGAGACGCCAGATTATGGTAGTAAATCGTTGCAGTGTATAGATTGGTTTGTTTAGAGGCATTAATAAAATACGAGTGTAATTAATAATATGCCTCTTAATGTTTTAGTTGTTGATGACTCTGTTTTCTTTCAACGTGTACTGAAAGAAATCATCAATGGCCACTCTGAATTAAATGTTATCGGCGTTGCAAATAACGGTCGAGAAGCAGTTGAAAAAGTCAAATCACTAAAGCCCGATGTAGTGACTATGGATTATGAAATGCCCATGATGGATGGGGTTACCGCTGTACGCGCAATCATGTCTGATAATCCATTACCTATTCTTATGTTGTCTTCAATGACGTTTTCTGGCGCTAAAATAACAATGGATGCGTTAGATGCTGGTGCTGCAGATTTTATGACCAAAAATTTTGCTGAAATATCAGGAAAAAGCGAGGCAATTAAAAAACGTTTATATAATACGTTGTTAGAAATTGGTAAAAGTATTTTATTACGTCGCAAACCTCAGCAGCCAAGTTCTATTCCACCCCCTAAACAATCTGCCAGCCCCGTAAAAAAAGTAGCAGTTCCGCCTGTTGAAAAATTAACAAAAAGCAAAAACGCATTATTTGAAACCTCGTCTGTACCAAAAATTGTTGTTATTGGCGCTTCTACGGGTGGGCCAGCAGCATTGACAGAAGTATTAAAGCGTTTGCCTAAAAACTTTCCTTGCCCCATCGTTGTTGTTCAACACATGCCACAAAATTTTACATTGGCATTTTCTCAACGATTAAATAGACAGTGTATTTTGGATGTAAAAGAAGCCGAAGACGGAGATATATTGCAAGCGGGTAAAGTATTTTTAGCCCCTGGTGGTAAGCAATTAATTTTAGATAAAAATAATTCTCGACGCATTAAAATTATTGAGTCGAGTAGTGGGGTAAATTATAAACCATGCGTTGATATTAGTTTGGCATCTATTTGTAATAGTTATGGCAAAGATACATTGGGTATTGTCTTAACAGGTATGGGTAGTGATGGTTGTAATGGAGCAAAAATTTTAAAAGATAATAGAGCAACCGTATGGACACAGGCGAAAGACTGTTGCGTTGTTTATGGTATGCCAATGGCAGTAGACAAGGCAAATCTATCTAATGCCTCTTTATCTTTAGATAAAATGGCTTATCACTTGGCGTCTATCTAATATGTGCAAAAATAAAAGTAACTATATAATTGGCCTGATGAATTGTTATGAAACTTGATGTCTTAAGTGTGCTCAGTATTATTGTTGCTTTTGCGGCACTGCTAGGAGGTAATTTTCTAGAAGGTGGATCATGGCAACAACTTATTAATGGACCCGCCGCCTTAATTGTATTTGGTGGCACATTTGGTGCGGCGATATTGCAAACGCCAATGTATTCATTAAAACGCGCACTGAAATTACTAAAATGGATTTTTTTTCCTCCTGTAGTTGATCATAAAAAAACCATTCGTAAAATTTCTAACTGGGCTAAAGTTTCTCGCCAGCGAGGTTTGCTGGGTTTAGAAGACCAAGTCAATCTTGAAAAAGATCCCTATATTAAAAAAGCACTTAAATTATTGATTGATGAAGGATCACCACAAACCTTACGCCGCGTACTCGAAGCCGATTTGATCTTAAGTGAACAGCGCGACCACGATGCGATTAAGTTTTATACCAGCATGGGGGGATATGCACCGACTATTGGTATTATTGGTGCAGTTATGGGATTGATTTATGTGATGAGAAATTTGGCAGACCCCAGTGAATTAGGTGCAGGCATTGCTGTGGCATTTGTTGCAACCATTTATGGTGTGGCTCTCGCAAACCTAATATTTTTACCCATAGCGAATAAATTAACCATTTATATAAATAATTTATCGCACCTCAAAGAGCTAGTCATTGAAGGTTCTATTTATGTGGCAGATGGCGAAAATCCTCGCTCTATAGAATTAAAATTAGATGGCTATATCATGTAATGTGTATAGCATTATTCACAATAGATCATTCGTTATGTTACGACGTAAAAAAATAGATATTAATGTTAATCATGAACGTTGGCTAGTTTCTTATGCGGACTTTATGACATTACTCTTTGGTTTTTTTGTGGTGATGTATTCAGTGTCTCATGTAAATGAACATAAATACGAAGAATTATCGAATAGCTTGGAAATGTTATTTTCGAACGCAGAGGCTCAAATAACAACGGGGGAATCCCCCATAAAAGAGGCTGCTCAACCCGCCATAGCACTCCCCGAATTAGCTGAGCAATTAACAGATAGGTTAAGCGATTTAGTCGATGAACAATCTATTCATATTTCGAGTAATGAATTATGGTTGCAAATATCACTGAATAACCGAGTGTTATTTCCCTTAGGTAGTGTGACACCCAGTACGCAAGCGGAAAAAATATTTGCAGATGTTGCCGATATCTTACGTGACCTTAATAACCCCATTCAAGTTGAAGGTTTTACCGATAACTTGCGTATTAACACACAACAATTCCCAAGTAATTGGGAGTTATCTTCAGCACGTGCTTCAGCAATCGTTAAATTATTATCCACTCAAGGAGTGGCTCCTCAACGTTTATCGGCTGTTGGATATGGAGAGTTTCAACCAATAGCCAGTAATGAATCAAAAGAGGGGCGAGCACAAAATAGACGTGTGGTATTAATGGTGGGTAAATACCCTAGGCAACGGCCAGAAAATAGTGATGCCATTAACCATGTATTGAAGGTAGATACATCAACGAATGAGCAACATGCGGAATTACTAAATGATTTGCCGCAGCCCCTTGAGCAAGCTAAAAAATCGGAGCTAACCCCAGTGTTATTGAAAAATGGTGAGCACTTGTTTTCGAGTGATCCTGATCTGCCTAGGCATACCAATGAATAAATTATATTTGCCTTTGGATAAGGCACAGTAATTGCTGAGTATATGTACGGAATAATCAATAGCCAAAATGTGACGAAAAACTGACAGTTCACTGACTGAGTAGAGTAGTACACAGTTGAAGGCATTAAAGGTGTAGCAGATAACGTGCAAGTCTGGACAATAGCAAATCAAAAAGGTGGAGTCGGTAAAACCACAACCTCTATTACCTTAGCGGGGCTTGCCGCAGAGCAGGGTAAGCGTGTGTTATTGATTGATCTTGACCCTCAAGGTTCATTAACCTGCTATTTTGGTGGTAATCCCGATAGCGTTCCTATTAGTGTGTTTACACTATTTCAAGATAAGTCGGTGATTTGCTTAGAAAGTATTTTGCAATTATTGATGCCGACGGGTTACGACGGTATTAATTTATTGCCTGCATCGACCGCATTAGCGACTCTTGAGAGATTAGCGGTAGGCAAAGGTGGGCTTGGCTTAGTCGTGAGCCATACGATCGAGCAAGTAAAAAATGAATTTGACTTGGTGATTATTGATTCGCCGCCAGTTTTAGGGGTATTACTGATCAATGCGTTAGCCGCTTGTGATCGATTAATTATTCCTGTGCAAACAGAGCATCTTGCACTTAAAGGTTTAGAGCGCATGGTGCATACATTGCGCATGTTAGATCATTCACAAAAGCGCTCACTGGAATATGTGATTGTGCCAACAATGTTTGATCAACGTACTCAAGCATCTGTACTTGCATTAAAAACAATACGCCATCGTCATGGCCGTAATACGTGGACCAGTAAAATACCGATTGATACGCGCTTACGTGATGCGAGTAGAGCAGGTGTGCCGCCACACTTATATACGCCTAATAGCCAAGGAGTAATGGCTTATCGTGGTTTATACCGCCATTTATTACAAGACTCCGCACATAAAAATGTACCGCGCAACGGACAAAAAAATCAGCGAGCATATACTGGTGTTAAGGTATAACTATGTCATCACGTAAAAAGCCGCAACAACAATTAGCCTCATACTTTGATGAACTCTTAACTGAGCTAGATGATCCTCGCAGCGATGCACATGTGTCATCACCTGCTAAAAAAGAAAGCCTAAGCACACGGTCTGTAAGTACACGGTCTGTGACTATGCCATCTGTAGACACACCGTCTATATCTTCAGCAAATACGTGTAAAAATGATTATTTGCCGTCTCAGCCTAGACGAAAAACATCGTCAGTATCTACATCGTTTGCTGCACCTGTAATAGAAAAAGATGCTGTTCAGCAGGAAAAATTGCAGCGTTTACTACATAGCTTATTGCCAGATCCAGATGCTATTTTACCCGATGAACAAAAAGCATTAGAAGATAACTTTTTTTCTCAAAACAGCGTAGCTGAACCAGAAATGGTTGAGAACGCGATGGCTGCCACACAAGCAAACCATCAATGGGATAGCATGTCGAGTGTTTGGCTAGACAATGGTCGACCTATTTGGGCGCAGGACACGTTTGATATTTTAGTTGTGAATGTACAAGGAATTAATTTGGCACTGCCACTGACAACGTTAGATGCGATCCATCCTATAGAGAATAATTTAACCCCTTTGTTTGGGCAGGCCGAATGGTTTATGGGGTTGCAAAAAATATTAACAGGGCATGTAAAGGTGATAGACACGGCGCGTTACATTATGCCTGAACGTTATAAAAAAGGGCGGCAAGATCAATTGAGTTATAGCGTGGCTATTAACGGCTCAGGCTGGAGTTTAGCGGTAGATGAAATTCATCAACCACAACTAACATACCCTGAAGATATACGTTGGCGTGTAAATCGTGATAAACGCCCGTGGGTCGCGGGTACAGTGACTGAACATATGTGTATTTTATTAGACATTCCTGTTTTGGTAGATTTACTTAATGAAAAAATCGACCAGTAAGCGGATAAAATCGTACGAATTACTGGCATAGATCACAAGCTAAACTATAGTGAATATATAGTAAGTAGAGATGATCTTGATTGATAGAGGATGAATAGATGGCGAGTAATGCGGCACAGACTAAAGCGAGTGATGATCCAGTACTACAATGGGTAACATTTCGTCTGGCGGGAGAGACCTACGGGGTCAATGTAATGCAGGTGCAAGAAGTGTTAAGGCACTCTGAAATCGCCCCTGTTCCTGGTGCGCCCACCTATGTATTAGGTATTATTAATCTACGTGGTAATGTTGTTACTGTGATTGATACGCGTCACCGTTTTGGGCTTGAACCGGGTGAAGTGACAGAAAATACGCGTATTGTGATTATTGAAGCAGATAACCATGTTATCGGTATTCTTGTGGATAGCGTTGCAGAGGTGGTGTATTTACGTCAATCTGAAATAGAAACAGCGCCAAATGTAGGCAACGATGAAAGCGCTAAGTTTATTCAAGGTGTTTGCCATAAAAATGAAGAGTTATTGATTCTTATTGAACTTGATAAGTTACTCACTAATTCTGAATGGGCCGAAGTAGAAGATGTATAAGTGAGCACTATGCAAACAGATGTTGATGTATCGGCAGCAATCATTCAGCCCTTGTCAGATTTTTTGGGTTTAGAAAATGAAATGACCGTAACTGTTATAGCGGTTACGGTGTGTTTACTTTTTTTAGGATTATGGTGGCGATCACATCATCGATTAAAGCATTTACAACAACAGATTGATCGACTACAACATGATTTTTTAGTGGCAAATAGTAGCGCAATAGGTATGGGGCAGCAATTGATGTCGTTAGAAAAAAAATGGCAAACACCCGTTCAGTCTCATGCACCATTAGCAACAGAAAAACCTGTTAAGTTAACTGTAGTTGATACCCCAGTTTCCAGTGGCGATACATTTGAAGGTATGCCATCGAACGAAGTTTACGAAACATCGCGACAATTATTGGCTCAAGGTGTAGATATTCATGACGTGATTAAACGTTCGGGTTTATCCTATAGCGAAGTGTCGTTAATGCAGTCGTTGGTGAAATAAAACGGACGTAACATATGTATGTGGCGGCATTATCCTTCGGATAAATATACCGCGACAGACTTCTTTTTATGGTAGTTATTTTTATGGGAGTTATCTTTGTGATTACTCCCTACCATACACATCTTCTAGTCTGACAATATCATCTTCACCTAAATAAGAACCCGATTGTACTTCAATAATTTCTAAAGGAAATTTACCGGGATTAGATAATTGATGAATTTCGCCTAATGGAATATAGGTTGATTGGTTTTCACTGAGTAACATTGTTTTTTCGCCGCAGCGTACTTGTGCTGTACCTTCTACAACAATCCAATGCTCTGCGCGGTGGTGATGCATTTGCAGTGATAGTTGCGCACCAGGGTTAACAACAATACGTTTAACCTGAAAACGTTCGCCAGCGTCAATAGAGTCATAATACCCCCACGGGCGATATACTTTACGGTGTAAACTCGATTCGCTACGACCTTCTTTTTTTAGTTGGTTTACAACGGTTTTTACATCTTGCACGCGATCTTTATGGGCAACCATGAGAGCATCATCCGTTTCAACGACGACAATACTTTCTAAACCAATGGTAGCTATTAATTTATTATCTGCCTGTATAAAACAATCATTATTGTCTAAAGCAATAATATCGCCTTGGCCTTTTTTAATGACATTACCGTTGTTATCTTGTTGAGAGACTTCCCATAATGCAGACCACGATCCTACGTCACTCCAGCTCGCATCAAGAGGAACAACAACCGCGTCGAGTGTTTTTTCCATAACGGCATAATCAATGGAGTCGTCGGGGCAATGTTCAAACGTGGCGGCATCAATACGTGTAAAGTCTAAATCTTTATTCGCACCAGCAATGGCTTCTCGGCATGCGTTTAACATTGCGGGATTAAATTTTTCTAATTCTTCTATATAGCGAGAGGCCTTAAATAAAAACATGCCGCTATTCCATAAATAGTCACCAGAAGCGAGATAGTTTTTTGCGGTGTCTAGATCGGGTTTTTCAACAAACTGATCAATGGCATATGCATTATTGTCGATAGCGGTGGCAGCGCCTGTTTTTACATAGCCATAACCCGTTTCGGGGGCTGTAGGTACAATACCGAATGCGACGAGTTTGTCATTTTGCGCTTGTTTTTCGGCGGCAAGCACAGCGTGTTCAAATGCAGAAATATCTTTAATAACATGATCCGCAGATAATACTAATAATAAGGCATCGGGCTGAGTTAGTGCAGCTAAAGCAATCGCAGGGGCAGTATTACGGCCAAAAGGCTCAAGAATAATGTCTTTGCTTTTAATGTTTATGGCACGTAATTGTTCGGCCACCATAAAGCGGTGATCTTCGTTACAAATAACAACAGGATCATCAATTTGACTGTTTTCGCTGGTGAATTGGGATAAGCGATTGACCGTTTCTTGTAGCATTGTTTGTTCAGATACAAGGGGCAAAAACTGCTTAGGATAGAGTGAGCGAGAATAAGGCCAAAGGCGAGTGCCTGAGCCGCCAGATAAAATAACGGGTAAAATCATAGTGAATATCTTTTTATCATGATGTTAGTGTTAGAGCTCGGTTAAATACGCCCGACCTTGCTAGTATGTTTATCGTTGCCGCTTATCGTTCTATATATGATTGCTTTTATATAACATTTTTTCGCCATCATCTGTAATGATAGAGTTTAGTATAACTTTTGTTGATATTAATGACATAGTCTTACAGAAAATGGTGTTGTTACTATGTCTATGTCTAGCGTGAATCGATTAATGCCAAATCACTAATGTTTGTTTAAGTCGCAGGATATCTTGCGGGGATATTTTATTCCATTGAGCAATTTTTTGAGTGCTAAGTTTATAACGTTTGGCAATAGACCATAAGGTTTCGCCTTTTTGCACCGTATGCTGTGTTTTTTTCTGGCTGCTCTTTTTTGTGCTGACAGCCACACGTTGTTCAGCGCTTTTTGAATAATAAACAGGCTGTTCTGATGCCATCGGTATAAGCAGTGTTT
Source organism: Candidatus Endobugula sp. (assembly GCA_965225895.1). Lineage (GTDB taxonomy): Bacteria > Pseudomonadota > Gammaproteobacteria > Pseudomonadales > Cellvibrionaceae > Endobugula. The sequence goes on along the minus strand of CBDDBR010000011.1, from coordinate 989,791 downwards.
TTCCTACACGAATGGTAGTTCCTTTTAATTGATTGGCACGTTGAATGACTGTTACGGTTGTATTGTATTGCTGTGCAATTTTACCAAGAGAATCATTGGGTTTAATAATATAACGATGCCACTGTACGCGTTCGCTGATGGGGTATTGACTTAGCGACGCTTTCACCGTTTCTGCTTTATCAATAGGAAGCAGTAGTTCGTGGGGCGCGTCGGGGTCGGTTGCCCAGCGATTATATGCAGGGTTAAGGGCATATAAGTGCTCGATACTGATATCGCTCATGTGGGCTACCTTAGCAAGATCAATCTGTGATCCCACGTCAATAGTAGTAAATTGCGGTGTATTGCTAATTTTGGCTAGGCGAAATTGGTATTCTTCTGGCCACTCTACAATAGACTTCCAAGCTAAGAGTTTCGGTATATAAAATAATGTTTCTTTGGGTAAGTCTAAAGACCAGTAATCGGTTGCTTTGAGTGCTTTTTTGTTTTTCTTGACTGCGCGCGATACTGTGCCTTCGCCTGCATTGTATGCTGCAATAGCCAAGAGCCAATCACCCGAAAAATATTGATGCAAATAATTAAGATAACGAATAGCAGCCTGAGTGGATGCAACGACATCGCGTCGTTTATCTAACCACCAATTTTCATGTAATTTAAAGCGTTTTCCTGTATTGGGAATAAACTGCCATAAGCCAGCAGCACGACTAGAGGAATAAGCAAAGGGGTTATAGCTGCTTTCAACAAAAGGTAATAATGCGAGCTCTAATGGCATATTACGCTTTTCTAATTCGCTGACGACATAATATAGATATAGCTTGGCTTGCTCGGTTTGCTTTGTAATGCCTTGTGGATGGCGGCGATACCGTGTTAACAGCTCGTCGATGCGTTGTTGGCCTATGGCGGATACCTCGCCGTGATCTAAGGCGTAACCTTGACGAATACGCTGCCATAAGTCATCGCTAGCTGTAAGGGGGCGTGGAGTTGCATGTGATGGTGATTTTGATTGTGCTGTTGCCCGTTTACTGTCAGTTTGAATTGACGCTTCATCTTTAACACCAGTGGTTGCTTTACAACCTGTGATAAGAACTAAGATAGTCGTCAGGAGCGTTACAAGTCTCGTGGTGCGAGTCAGTTGTATTGTAGAGATGCTGGCATAAAAAGATGGTTTAGATGTTAACAACGCAGATATGTATGTATTCACAATTAAGTACAGGGGTCAGTTAAAGAGATGGTGAGAGAGTCTAAAGAAGCCTCTTGTGTAGTACAAGCGTTGTTTTTAAAAGTTATCTTTCCATAGGCGCAGGTGTGTAAAAATCTCATACTGAGTGTTGTATGCCGTGTTCCAGCGCGCTTCTATGGCTTTTTGTACGCTAGCGTGTTGTATGCGCATAAAGGGATTGGTTTGTTTTTCTAGAGATAAGCGACTGGGTATAGTGGGGATATGTTGTTCTTGTTTTGCAGTTTCTAGAGCAATGCGTTCGGTGATGGCGTGATTGTTGGGTTCAACTGCGCGTGCAAACGACAGGTTCGCTAAAGTGTATTCATGGGCGCAAAACACGAGAGTATCGTCAGGTAAATGAGCGAGCAGTGATAAGCTATCGTGCAATTGTTCCGCGCTGCCTCCAGAGAGTCTACCGCAGCCTGCGGCAAATAATGTATCCCCACAAAATAAAACGGGATTAGTTTGCATAGTATTCGAGTAATAACTGATGTGTTCTGGGGTGTGGCCAGGAGTGGCTATTACGTTAAGGTGATATTGTGCATCGTAAAGCGGAATGGAATCTTCGTGACCCACAGGGTGAGTAATGTGGGGTATCGCCGACGAATCTGGCCCATAAACAGGGATGGGATGTGATGGGGTTTGGTTTTGCTCGATTAAAAAAGCAATACCATCAACATGATCGTAATGTCTGTGAGTAACAAAAATAGCGGCTAATTGCAGTTTTTGGGTATCTAATACACGTTGTACGGTTTCTCCATCACCGGGATCAATGACATACGCCATTGATGAACTGTTATGTGAAATCAGCCAAAAATAATTGTCGTTAAGTGCGGGAATAGGGGTGATATTTAGCATAGAGAGTTCTTGCAGGCTCGGTATTGATCAAATAGGGGTAGTATATCAGCCGCCCCTATTGATAGTGATAGCATTCTTTTTATGATGCTAACATGGTATTAAATATGGTACTAATAGATAGGCAGTTTAGGCAGCCTTAATAAATAATAGGCTTAACTAGTAGATCCGATTAACGGATGCTATGCAGACATATATCGCTTTCAAGGACGAAGGTATGTGGTATTTACTGATATTCTCTTTTGCGGTCTTCTCGACCAGCTATTTTCCTGTTCTTCCCCATCATTTTGTATTAATAGTCGTATTGTGCATGTCATTAATTGCACTTTATTGTCGATATCGTTTGTTATTTGTTGCGGGTATTGGTGTGATCGTGGGCTGCTTACATGGTGCTATGTTGCTTGGCCAGCAGTTATCGCACACTCAGGAAGGCCATATTATCGTGCTGACTGCGGTTATTGAAGATTTGCCACAACAGCAAGCCAATAAGCACCGTTTTATTGCTTCTGTTCGTCGAGTTGATGATGTTGTGGACCATAAGCATTCAGATATTGCAGCTTATCAATCTCTCATTGGTCAAAAACTACAATTAAGTTGGTATGCAAAACGGCCTGTATTAGCGGTGCCAAATTTGGCACCAGGACAGCATTGGCAGTTTAGCGTTAAGTTACGTCGCCCTAGAGGTTTAGTGAACCCATCAGGTTTTGATTACCATGCGTACTTATTGCGTCGAAATATTTATGCAGCAGGTTATGTACATAATCATCTAGCTCCTGTGTTGTTAGGTGAATCATGCGCTTTAACGAAGATTGATTGTATTCGGTGGCGTTTAAAAGAACGGCTGGCGCTTATGTCATCGTCTAAGGATGTGTTGGGCGTTATTGTTGCTTTAGCGGTAGGTGATAGTCAGTGGTTAACATCGAGCCAGTGGAAGGTCTTTAAAAATACGGGAACCATTCATCTTTTAGCCATATCAGGCTTGCATATTGGTTTATCGGCGATGATTGGTGTATGGCTGGGGCGCGGTGTGATGCGAATAGCAACTGTGTTTGGCCTGCGCAGTTATTACGCGATAGTTATTCCCGCAGTGTTTTCGGTGGCTGCAGCATGGTTTTATGCGCTATTGGCTGGTATGAGTCTACCAACTCAGCGGGCATTAGTGATGGTGGTTGCTTATCATGTGGGAGCAGTGTTGTGGCGGCGTGTCTCTTCTCTCGGTTTGTTAGCTATTGCTGCCTGCTTTATTGCCATAACAGATCCTTTAGCAGTTTTTAGCCAAGGTTTTTGGCTATCGTTTTTAGCCGTGTGTGTACTACTCTATGGTTTTTCTGGTCGTAATGTTCAGACGGGTAATGCCATCACCACATATTGTTACTCATCTATAAAAGCGCAGTGGTTACTGGTGTTTGGCTTGTTTTTACCCAGTGTATGTTGGCTGCAAGGCGTGAGTATTAGCGCGCCTATTGCCAATGTGCTCGCTGTGACATGGGTGTCTGTGATTGTTGTGCCGTTATTATTTGTTGTGCTGATAGGCTTGCTGCTACCAGCGAATACTATTGTGTCTTGGATCTACGGTGCGCTAGAAGGGATTGTTTCTTGGTTGTTGGCTGTATTGCATAGTGTAGATCAGTTTATGGCGCCGTTTTGGTATGTTAATGCGGGCAGGCCAAGTGTGGTGGCATGTGTTCTATGTATCTTGGGTGTGCTTTATTTTTTATCTCCGCGAGGAATGAGTCGTCGCTATCTCGTATTATTCTCTTTTTTACCATTATTTTATCCTGTATTAGAAAAGCCTCGATTACAAATGACAGTAATGGATGTAGGACAGGGAACGGCAATTGTTATACAAACACCTAATCATCAAATGGTTTACGATACAGGGCGTGTATTTAGTGATCGATTTGATGTAGGGGCGCATATTCTTACGCCTTTTCTACGTGATCAAGCCATTCATACATTGGATATGTTAATGGTGAGTCATCGTGACGGTGATCATGCGGGTGGTGTAGTGGGATTGCTAGAAAGCATTCGTGCCCAACGGATTTTATTGGGGCAATCGTTGCGTATCCCCCTTCAGCATGAGGATGTGACAGCCTGTGTGGCAGGGCAATCATGGCAGTGGGATGGAGTCATTTTTACTGTGCTGTGGCCAGAGAAGAATACCAAGACAGACTTTGGGCGAGGTAATAATAATCAATCGTGTGTACTGTTGATTGAATATCATCATCAGCGTATTTTATTAACGGGTGATATTGAGGCGCGTGTAGAGCAGCAATTACTGTCTCATCCTTTGTTGCGTGAGACTATTGATATTATGTTGGTGTCGCATCACGGTAGCGGTAGTTCATCGAGTAAGACTTGGATTGAGCAGTTGCGGCCTCGCTGGGCTGTAGTGAGTGCGGGCTATAAAAATCCATACGGGCACCCACATATTTCAGTTAAACAACGCTATAAAGCGGTGGGAAGCCAGTGGTTAAATACGGCATATGCGGGTGCATTGCAGTGGGAATTGGATGAGCAGGGTCGTTGGCATGTGAGGGCATGGCGTAAAGATGTGGCTAAATATTGGTTAGAGTAGCTTATACGCTTGCCGAAGGTTGGGTGGCTTCTTGTTGCTGTGATTGGGGTATGGCTTGTTGTTGTTCTTCACTGAGGTCTGATTCTTCCATGTCATCTTGCGCTTCATTTGAATCCCCCATATCTGTTGGCATATCAGGTGATGTGTTTTCGGCGTCTGGATTGTCGGGGTTAAATTCTATTTCGGGCATTAAATCATGATCTAATGATTTTCTGTATCCATGTAAAATATCGGCTAGTTGGCTGATCATTTGTTGTCTGCGTGTGTCTGGATGGGATGAGTTGAGTAGATCTTTTTGCGCTTTTTTATAAAAAGCATTTGCACCTAAAATGTCTTGTTTGGCGTAGGATTTATGTCCTTGCACAATATTGGATATAACTTTAACTTGCAGTTCTAACCATTCAATTTCTAAGGTAAATTCTTGTATTTCCTCACTACTAATTTTACCTTCAGTATGTTGTTTGCGTAGTATTTGTAAGGTTTCATGCAGGTAGGCAATATAGCGTGCAATTTGCGCATCACTTTTGCAGGCTCGGTAAATTGAGCGGGGGGCTAATTCGTCACTTAATTCATTGGATCGTATTTGCGCATTAGATAATCCAGCTTTTAAATATCCCGCATCGGGGCTTATGTGTAACATTAATTCATAACTGTCGATAATTTCGTCATTCACAAGCTTCGCAATACTGCGTTTCTCACATATTGCATCGAGTACAATAACTACATCTTCCAATTCTTCTGCACGTATTTTCATGCGTTCTAGGCGCAGAGTGGTACGCTTTTTTTTAGCGACTAAATAATTGCTATAAGCGACAGCCGTCATTGAGAGTACGGCAATGGCAATAAGCAAAATTAAACTGGAAAAAGCATTCATAGAAAATATCATGTTAAATAATTTATTTCTTCTTATAGGCTATCGGCTGCTTTATTAACACCTTGATGTAAAATATTAAAAATACATATAATCAATTACTTACATAATTATATTAATGCTTTTTATTATATTGTTGGGTGGTGCAAAAATGGCTTTTTTGTACTATACCTATAAAAAATAATCGAAATATTTACTTGACCGAAAGCACTGCAGCACTTATATATGCCATCCTTCGCAAGATTGTTTGATAGCATTTCATGAATCATCCTTCTTATATATAGATCGTCAAGTTAGCTTTTTCAGCAGAAAAAAGGCTAGCACTATGGAATATTAAGAGAAAGCCTTATGGGTAAATCGCTTGTTATTGTCGAATCACCGGCTAAAGCAAAAACCATTAATAAATACCTTGGTAGTGACTTTATTGTTAAATCAAGTATTGGTCACATTAGGGATTTACCCACCAGCGGTTCCGCTAAAAAGCCTGTAGATGCCAAAGCACGGGCCAAACAGGCTGCTCTTACGCGTAAGATGTCACCCGAAGAAAAAGTCATTCATAAGGCTAAAAAAAGCCGTGAGCAGCTTATAAAGCGCATGGGGATTGATCCTGACAAGGATTGGGCGGCACATTATGAAATTTTGCCGGGCAAAGAAAAGGTAGTTGATGAACTTAAAAAGTTAGCTGCGTCTGCTGATACTATCTATCTCGCAACGGATTTGGATAGAGAGGGAGAAGCTATTGCATGGCACTTACAGCAAGCGATAGGTGGCGATGAAAGCCGTTATCGACGTGTTGTTTTTAATGAAATTACAAAAACCGCTATCCAAAAAGCATTTGAAACCCCAGGTTTATTAGACCAACACCGCGTAGATGCACAGCAAGCACGCCGATTTCTTGATCGAGTGGTTGGGTATATGGTGTCTCCATTACTGTGGGAAAAAGTAGCTCGTGGCTTATCTGCAGGCCGTGTACAGTCTGTTGCTGTACGCTTAGTAGTGGAGCGTGAGCGTGAAATACGCGCGTTTATTCCAGAAGAGTACTGGGATGTTTTTGCCGCACTGCAAACAGCGGATATAAGTCCTGTACGCTGCGAAGTCAAAAAGCATAACGGTGTTAGCTTTCGTCCAACTAACCGCGATGACACAATGGCATCTGTTGGTATATTGGAAAAATCCGAATATGTTGTTGCTAAACGTGACGATAAGCCAACCACATCCAAGCCATCGGCGCCTTTTATTACTTCTACACTACAGCAAACAGCAAGTACGCGCTTAGGCTTTGGTGTGAAAAAGACAATGATGATGGCGCAGCGCTTGTATGAGGCAGGCTATATAACCTATATGCGTACTGATTCTACTAATTTAAGCCAAGAAGCCGTAACGACTTGTAGAGACTATATTCTTGAAAACTACGGAAAGCGCTATTTACCTGAATCGCCTATCAATTATTCCTCAAAAGAGGGGGCTCAAGAGGCGCATGAGGCTATTCGTCCATCAAATGTGGGGATCTCTCCGACGCAATTAAGCGGAATGGAGCGTGATGCAGAGCGTTTATATGCTTTAATTTGGCAACAATTTGTCGCTTGCCAAATGACTAAGGCAGAGTTTACTAGTACTTCCGTTGTGATTAAGGCGGCAGATTTTGAATTACGCACGCGTGGTCGTGTCATTCGTTTTGACGGCTTTATGAGAGTACAGCCACCAGCAGGCAAAAAAGAAGATGATGTTCTATTGCCTGATATGAAAGTGGGTGATGTGCTGAATCTAAAACAGTTAGAGCCTAAACAGCATTTTACCAAGCCAACCGCACGGTATACGGAAGCAAGCTTGGTTAAAGAATTAGAAAAACAAGGTATTGGTCGTCCATCCACGTATGCTTCAATTATTTCTACTATTCAGGATAGGGGCTATGCCCATGTCGATAATCGCCGTTTCTTTGCCGATAAAATGGGCGATATTGTGACGGATCGATTAGTTGAAAATTTTGGCGATTTATTGGATTACGGTTTTACTGCCAAAATGGAAGAGTCATTAGATGATGTGGCTGATGGTAAGATCCAATGGCGTGACCTACTTAATCGTTTTTATAGCGGTTTTGTTGATCAGCTAAAGCAAGCGCAAGCGCTTGATGGCGGGATGCGACAAAATGCACCGACAGAAACTAATATTGAGTGTACTTCTTGCTCTCGTCCTATGCAGATTAGAACAGCAAGTACGGGTGTGTTTTTAGGCTGTTCAGGGTATGCCTTACCGCCAAAAGAACGCTGCAAAACCACTATGAATCTTGTGTCGGGCGACGAAGCGGTGAGTGTTGGTGAAGACCAAGAAGCCGCTGAAGAAGCTGAAGTATTATTATTGCGCAATAAAAAGCGGTGCTCAATTTGTAATACTGCAATGGATAGTTACCTACTTGATGAAACACGCAAGTTACATATTTGTGGCAATAATCCTGATTGTTCAGGTTATGAAGTAGAATTGGGCACATTTAAGATTAAAGGCTATGAAGGCCCAGTGCTAGATTGTGATAAATGTGGCCATGAAATGCAGCTTAAAACAGGACGTTTTGGTAAGTATTTTGGCTGTACGAATGAAGAATGTAAAAATACACGAAAGCTATTGCGCAGCGGTGAAGCGGCTCCTCCAAAAATGGACCCTGTGCCTATGCCAGAGTTAACATGTGTCAAAGTAGAAGATACCTATATTTTACGTGATGGCGCTAGCGGTTTATTTTTAGCGGCCAGTCAATTCCCTAAAAATCGCGAAACACGAGCACCCTTGGTATCAGAAATTATTCCTCACAAGGAAGAAATAGACAGTAAATACGATTTCTTATTCTCTGCTCCCACCGAAGATGATAATGGTAATTCAACGTTAATTCGCTATAGCCGAAAAACCAAAGAACAATATGTTCAGTCGGAAGTGGATGGCAAAGCAACGGGTTGGAAAGCTTTTTATGAAGGTGGAAAGTGGGTGATAACAACCGCGCCTGCGAAAAGAAAGGCAGCCCCAAAGAAAAAAGCAGCCCCAAAAAAGAAAGCCGTAAAGAGAAAAGCAGCGGTTAAAAAAACATCTAAATAGATAAAGACGGTAGCTTTGTGGCTGAAAATAAACACTCCCAGTACGTCAATAAACGCTTGAGCAGTGTAAGACCTTTGTTAGCAAATTGTTCGCAAACAGAGGGGGGGCAACGATCGACAGTAGGCTTTTATCATACTGCCTGTGTTGACGCTGCGGCCTTACAACTGTATTTTGCAGTGTTTCATTATGTGAACGAATTGTTGGTGATGTACCAACAACCAATCATTGAAAATACACCATGGCAGCTGCGTGATACCATTATTCAGCAAAGCCAAAATGTAGCAGAGCTCAATGAATGGAAGCAATTACTGCAACAGCCAGATAGTTTTTTATCATTACTTGTTAAATACCCCAAGACTATGTTGCAAGCAGATAGCGCAGCGGAGTGTGAAAGTGATGAGCAAAATATTTTGGCCGCTCAGGCACGCGATAGTGCGGTTATTCCATTGGTGAATCTTGGCTCTGATGAAAATAAAACACTGTATTTAACCGAACACAATATTCATTGGGTTATGGATGAATGCTATCGTTTAATTCAGCGTCAACGAGAGCATCTTATTGAGTGCTGAGTGCTAATTTCTGTTGCCTCGTTTTGTCTTATTGTTTTAAAAATCATTCTGGTGGGTATAGATAATCTAGTTTTAGCATAAGGTTTGTGATTTAAAACGCATTACTATTGTGAGATGATAAATTTTTAATTAACCATGTGTTGCAAGTGAATTTTCATTTGCTTCTTATTGTAAGAGATCAATTTATGGAAAAGTATAATTTATTAGAAGCGGACATAGAGCGACTATATCGCTTTGCTGAAGATAATAAAGACACTTACGCGAATGCTGAGCCATTTTCTCATACAGCAATAGAAGATTTTGTTTATCCGCATATTCTCGAAGGCGTTCTTGAGGAGCTGGAGTCAAACCAAGAGGGTGAAAAATGGAATAAGATGGATGACCGTTATCAGAATAAATGGTCGTGCAGCTCCACTTTGCGCATGGGTGTTAAAACTCGAAATCTTATACAGTATTTAAATAGCCAAGAAATGCTTACATTTCTTGAAAAGCTAACAGGTATCGAAGGCTTGGTTCCAGATCCTTATCTTGCTGGTGGTGGCTTACATGAATTGCGTGATGGTGGGTATCTTGGTGTACATGCTGATTTTAATTATCAAAAGCAAATTCGTTTAGATCGACGTATTAATCTTATTTTATATTTTAATAAAGACTGGGAAGAAGACTTTGGCGGTAATCTAGAGTTGTGGGATACGAGTATGAAATCATGCGTAAAAAAATATACGCCTGATTTTAACCGTTGCGTTATTTTTAATACAACGGACAATAGTTTTCATGGTAACCCTCAGCCAGTAAAAACACCTGATGGTAGAACGCGCCGATCAATTGCTATGTATTATTATACAAATGGGCGCCCTAATAACGAGGTGTCTAGCGAGCATATGACGCTTTTTCAGTATCGACCAGGTGAGGCGAGCATTTCGGATAATAGTAAGCGTTTTATTCGTAAATGCATTCCACCGATTTTGTTTGAAATATTTAATGGAAAAAAATATTAATTTTTAACGGGTATATCGTTTTATCGCTATCAGTATTTAAATAATTTACTGTGTTAATGTAGTGTATATTGTTTCGGCCATACGATGGCTAAAAAATATCACATCAATGATGTAAAGTGATTAAAATTCCTTGGGTTTTTCCATTTTTAGCTGCGGTTTCCATATCAGCAATATCTTCTTTTGACCAGTCGCGTTGTTCTGCAATAACCGCATGGCTATTGCCTTGGGCAAGCGCCTGCCAAATAATCCAACGAGCATCGCTATGTTCATCGATATGAATAATACGTAAGCGAGATAGGTTGGCTCCCATTATACTGAGCTGTGCTTTTGATGGGGTTTTATGGGTAATCCATGTTGTCCATTTATCTGAGCGGTGTAATGATAAAGATGCAGCAATGGGCAGTATGACAGTGCTGTTATCATTAAAGTTAGGCACTATAAGCTCGGCAATATGACGAGCATGTTTTTTTTGCGTGGGTGCTAAGGCATAATTTGAGTTGTGTGCTGTATTCATAATATTACCTTCTTATATTTCACTTTATGGGTTCGTGCTATATGTTTGTGTGGCCATCAATAGAGAGTACATCTGCTTATTGATTAGCTACGACGAATAACCCCAACACTAAGTCCTTCAATAGCAAAGTCTTGCTCTGTAAGGTCAACAATAATTGGATCAAACTCAGGATTCTCTGCGATAAGTTCAATAATATGGCTGCTGTTGCCACGCTGAAAACGTTTTACGGTGACCTCTTCGCCAATACGTGCAACAACAATTTGTCCGTTGCTCACTTGTTGGGTTTGGTGTACTGCTAGTAAGTCGCCATCAAATATACCGACATCAATCATGCTTTCACCGTGAACCTCTAAAAAGTAATCTGCGCTAGGGCTAAAAAACTCTGAGGGCAGTGCGCAATAATCTTCGATATGCTCTTGTGCCAAAATGGGACTACCAGCAGCGACGCGGCCAACAATTGGAATGCCTAAATCTTGTTGTTCTTCAGGTAGGCGAATACCTCGAGAGGCGCCAGGCACCATCTCGATAGCACCTTTACGTGCAAGTGCTCGCAAGTGCTCTTCAGCGGCATTAGCTGAACGAAAACCAAGGGATTTGGCAATTTCTGCACGTGTAGGAGGGTAACCTGTTTCTGCAATATTTTGCTTGATCAGCTCTAGTACTTCGGCCTGTCGAGAAGTTAGCTTTGTCATGATGTTCCCCATGAGTTCTTTCGTGTTTAGGTATTGTTTATATGTTTTTTTATACAGTGATTGACTTTATACAGTGTTATATACAGTTGTGCAACTTTTATTAAAGAAGCTTTTATGAGGATTGTTTTATGTGGCGGTGCTAGTTCTTGACACTGCATGACCTTAAACGTATGTTGGGCAGCAATTTTTAAGGTTTTTCAATAGGATACGTAACAATGGCGCTTGGCCCAGTAATGATGGATATCGAAGGCACGACGTTAACAGAAGAAGATCGTGCTTTATTAAAGCACCCGTTGGTAGGTGGGGTGATTTATTTTTCACGTAATTTTGTATCTGCTCAACAAATCACTCAGTTAAGTGCAGATATACGTCGTGAACGCCCAGATATATTGATAGCTGTCGATCAAGAAGGTGGCCGAGTGCAACGATTTAAAGAAGGGTTTACACGTTTACCCGCTATGCAGCAGTTTTTACCGTTGTATCGAAAAAATACAACGGCAGCGCTGAATATTGTGCGCCACTGTGGTTGGTTGATGGCGGCAGAATTAATCGCTGTAGGTGTGGATTTTAGTTTTGCTCCCGTATTAGATGTGGACGATCATCATTGTGCAGTGATTGGGGATCGATCATTCTCTCCTGAACCAAATGAAGTTGCGATTTTAGCGAGCGAATTTATGCAAGGGATGAGTAGTGCGGGTATGGCTGCCACAGGTAAGCATTTTCCTGGACATGGCAGTGTTGTGGGCGATAGTCATCAGGTGTTACCTAGAGATGAGCGAGCATGGGCGGCGATTGAAGCTCATGATTTGATACCATTTAAAGCGCTGATGCCAAATTTACAAGCTGTTATGCCTGCACATATTGTTTTTTCTCAGATTGATGATCAGCCTGTAGGTTTCTCTCGTTATTGGTTAAATACCATTTTACGACAGCAGTTGGGATTTGATGGTGTTATTTTTAGTGATGATTTGAGCATGGAAGGGGCGGCATTCGCGGGTGATTATGGTGACAGAGCTAAAGCCGCATTGAATGCAGGTTGTGATATGACGTTAGTTTGTAATCATCGTGCTGGAGTGAAAGCGGTATTAGATGTTTTGTCCCAAGAAGATGATTCCCATTTATATTCTCAGCGCCTGTCGTCTATGTCGGCAACTCAAGTATGGGATCGTGCACGTTTATCCGATGATCCGCGTTATTCTCAAATACAAGCATTGCTAGGCGCAATCACGGGAGCGGCATTATGACAGGTCGTTTTTTAGGTCAAGTGGATACGCTTTATGATGTATCTGCCATTGATACTGCATTATCGGCCATGGCAGCACAAATCGATGCTGAATACGCTGGTAAAACACCATTGGTTATAGGGGTGATGAATGGTGCTGTTGTAACCTTAGGACACTTGTTGCCTAAATTGTCGACGTTAGTTGAAGTCGATTATTGCCATGCAACGCGCTATGGAGAACATACATCGGGTGGAGAAATTGATTGGCTGGCTCACCCTCATAAGCCATTAAAAAATCGTGATGTATTGCTGGTTGACGATATTTTTGATGAGGGCGTGACCCTAAAACATATTGTAAATTATTGCTATGCGCAGGGTGCGGCTAATGTGAAGTGTGCCGTGCTATTAGATAAGCAACACGATAGAAAGGTCAGTGACTTTTCTGTAGATTATATAGCGTTAACAGTCGCTGATCGTTATGTGTTTGGTTTTGGTTTAGATTACAAAGGTTTGTACCGCAATGCCGCGGGTATATTTGCCATTCCTGAACATTTACTTTAATTACTGGTTTGAGCGTTATCGATCGCTTTTCCTTACTATTTTATAGAAGAATATTATGCCTATCGCTATTATTGGTGGTTCTGGTTTAGACCAACTAGATCAGTTACACAACGGAAAACACATTACTATAGATACTCCATTTGGTGCCCATGCATCAGGGGTGTATCAGTTTTTACTAAATGGTGTTGATACTATTTTTTTACCGCGCCATGGCGCAAATCATGAATGCCCGCCTCACGGAATTAATTACCGTGCAAATCTATGGTTATTAAAATCGTTAGGTGTTACAAAAATCATTTCCTGTAATGTTGTCGGTGGAATTAGTGAATTTATGGCACCGAGAACATTGGCTGTTCCCCATCAAATTATTGATTATACGTGGGGAAGGGAGCATACCTTTTTTGATGGAAAACATACGAATACCCCATTGATTGAAAAGGCTGTGGAGCATATTGACTTTACTCACCCCTATAGTGAAGCGTTACGTCAACGCATATTGTATTTTCTAGAAAAGAATGCCGTTGAACATGTAAATTTTGCAACCTACGGGTGTACACAAGGCCCACGTTTAGAAACGATGGCAGAGGTGAATCGCTTAAAGCAAGATGGTTGTGATTTGGTTGGTATGACTGCAATGCCAGAAGCATCATTAGCGGCTGAGCTAAAAATGGATTACGCCGCGCTAAGTTTAGTGGTGAATTGGGCGCCAGGTATTGCCGATGAGGAGCTCTCGTTTGAATCAATTATGGATATTGTGAATGAAGAAATGGCAAAGGTGCAAAATTTCTTACCGACTTTAGTCCAATTTCTTGATATAGACCACTAAATTTGGGTTTTGGATGTAGACAATTTTAAATTGTTGTCAGAGAATATGCGCCGTACATTAGGTAGTATATTAAGTGGTATGAAAGCCTCTTGATCTAAATAAGAAAACAATAACAATAAAAAACATTGAAATAGGAAGTTGTCCATGTCTGATCGTAATTCTGGTACCGTAAAGTGGTTTAATAATTCTCGTGGTTATGGGTTTATTAGCTGTGAAAATAAAGCAGAAGATATTTTTGTGCATTATCGTAGCATTCAGGGCGATGGCTATCGCTCGTTGGATGAGGGGCAGATGGTAGAATTTAGTTTGGCCGAAGGCGATAAAGGTTTACAAGCAGAAGAAGTGGTGTGCATTTAAATACACAGCCTTCTTAATATTCTAATTGTTATTAAGAAGGCACGCTTTTAAGGTGTGCAATAAATACGGTGCCAATATTATTGCGCGCTAACACTATTAATGGGTAGCATTCGCACCAAAATCCCTAGGTGTGGGTGATCAATGTAGTGTGTTTCTTTACTACGCATACGGCGCTTTTCTCGTAAGGTAATAATGCGCGAAGGTTTGGGCCCATTATCAAATAAATATTGGTATTGCTCCGTGTTTTTCGTATTGGGTAGTGCAGGTAGCTGTGGCCATTCAGAATAATTTTCAATAGCGCTTTGTGTTGTATCAGTATATTGAAATTCACTCAACCATAAGTCAGTGGTCACGTGTAAATAGCGACCAATGTGTATTTTAATAGTCCCTTCAAGTTCTTTGTGATTACCAAATGATTGGCCACCGCGAATGATGAGTGATGGTGAGCGAGCCTCCCCCCACATTTGTTGCTGCCATGCTTTATGAAAAAGTACAGTAAAATCTTCATCTCTTGCTAGCGTATAGTTATGCCCACCTAGCTGGTGATTCTTTTTTGATACAACATGTTGTATATATTGTGTGTTGCTTGGATAAGATATATTAATATCTTTTCGCCAAATTTCGTCACTATTTACCGTTGCAGGATTTCGTTTAAAAATAAGTATTTCTACTTGGTAAGACCGACCTTCATTTTGTGCTGCCGTATAAGGACTTGCTATTAGTGTGCTTACAAGCATGAAATAGAATAGAAACCTATGCGGCATACGTAAATTAAAAATAGGGGTCTTCATACGTGTTTTCCGTGATCTAAAAGCCTGTAAATTCATAAAAAATATTATCAACTGAATAAATATAGGGAGCAACTCATTATACGTGCGCTTCATTATTGTGGCGTTAATTTTAACAAGAGCTCTTCCACTGTTTTAATACGCTCTTCCGCAGCCAGCATATCATTATGGAATAGTAACTGATTTGCTCCACGAAGTTGATACATTTGTGGTTGGTTTTGTACCATTTTCACAATTGTTAGCGGGTCTGTCGTAGGGGTTGCGGAAAATTCGATTAAACCACGTTTTGAATTGGCATCGATTTTTGTAATGCCAAGTGCATCGGCTTGTAATTTAAGCTGTGTGACTCTAATTAAATGTTTTGTTTGCTCAGGTAACAGGCCAAATCGATCAATCATTTCTATTTGTAATTCATCAAAGCCTCTGTTTTCTTTAATGGCCGAGAGGCGTTTATAGAATATCAAGCGTGTATGCACATCAGGTAGGTAATCATCAGGAATTAACGCAGGAATATGTAAGTTAATATCAATATTACTGGGTGATAATATATCGTTAGTGAGGTCTTTACCTTCTTTAATTCCCTTAATGGTTTCTTCGAGCATTTCCATATACAGAGTAAAGCCAATAGATTGCATTTGGCCACTTTGTTCATCACCTAATAATTCACCCGCGCCACGAATTTCTAAGTCATGTGTGGCTAAGGTAAAGCCAGCGCCAAGGTCATCTGCTTTAGCAATGGCCTCTAAGCGCTTCTCTGCATCGCTGGTCATTACTTTTTGTGGTGGTGTTAATAGATAAGCATATGCTTGGTGATGTGAGCGACCCACACGGCCACGTAATTGATGCAGTTGTGCTAGACCAAATTTGTCAGCACGTTCAATAATAATGGTATTGGCATTGGGGATGTCAATACCTGTTTCAATAATGGTACTACATACCAGTACGTTATAACGCTGATGATAAAATTCAGACATCACGTGTTCGAGTTCTTTTTCACGCAGCTGACCGTGAGCCACGCCAACGCGTGCTTCGGGGATAAGCGCTTCTAATTCTCGTGCAGTTTTCTCAATAGTTTTTACTTCGTTATGTAAAAAATATACCTGGCCACCACGTAATATTTCACGTAATACGGCTTCTTTTATAATGTTTTCATCTGTTTGGCGCACAAAGGTTTTAACCGATAAGCGTCGAGCAGGCGGCGTAGCGATAATAGAGAGATCGCGAATACTGTGCATCGCCATATTCAGTGTACGAGGAATAGGGGTTGCGGTTAGGGTTAAAATATCAACTTCGCTACGCAAGGCTTTTATTTTTTCTTTTTGGCGTACACCAAAGCGATGCTCTTCATCAATAATTAATAATCCTAAATCTTTAAAGGAAAAATCGGTGGTTAAAATTTTATGGGTGCCAATTAAAATATCTGTTTGACCCGAAGCCACTTTTGCCTCAATCGCATTTGTATCTTTTGTGCTTTTAAAACGCGAGATAACTTCTACATTAACGGGCCAGTCGACAAAACGATCCACAAAATTTTCATGGTGCTGTTGAGCTAGTAGTGTGGTAGGCACTAATACCGCCACCTGTTTACCTGCTTGTGTTGCGATAAATGCTGCGCGCATAGCTACTTCGGTTTTACCAAAACCCACATCACCACATACCAGTCTATCCATGGGCTTATTGGATAGCATATCATTGCGTACTGCTTGAATTGCTGCTTCTTGATCGGGGGTTTCTTCAAAAGAAAACGCGTTACTAAAGCGTTGATAATCTTCTTTACTGTAAGGAAAAGAAAAACCAACGCGTGCATCTCTGCGTGCATAAATGTCGAGTAATTCTGCAGCTACGTCGCGTACTTCTTTTGCAGCTTTTTCTTTGGCTTTGCGCCAATGATCACTACCTAGTTTATGCAATGGTGCTAAACCTTCTGCAGATCCTGTGTAGCGACTAATTAAATGCAAGTGAGTGACGGGTACATATAATTTGGCTTCGTCTGCATAAACCAGCATAAGAAACTCATCGCTTTGTGCGTCATCACCATGACCTAAAGTAATGGTTTCTAATCCTTGGTAGCGACCTACGCCGTGATCTAAATGTACAACAGGGGCGCCAACTTTTAATTCGGTTAAGTTTTTTATAACTTGCTCGTTAATGTCTTGCGAGCTTTTTCTGCGTCTGCGCTGTTTTACTTGATTACCAAATAATTGTGTTTCAGTAATGACTGCAATAGCAGGTTCTGACAATACAAAACCATTTTCAATAAATGTTTCTGTGATACCTAAAGGCGTATTGTTTTCAATGAATGTTTCCCAGCTATCACACGGTACGGGGTTAATATGTAGTGGGCGAAGTACATCTAATAATGCTTCCCGTCGTCCTGCGGATTCCACACAAAATAATACTCTGCGTTGTTCGTTACTGAGTAAAAACGCTTCTAAGGCAGAGAATGGATGTTGCGTTTGGGCTTCAACGGCTAGGTTGGGTAAAGCGACGCTATTAAACTGTACGTGGGCATTATCGGTATTGCTAATAATGCATTGATTAAATTGTTTTAATCGCGAAAAAATATCGGGAACGGGTTGAAAAATTTCAGTGGGCAAAAGAATAGGGCGCTGTCTATCACCGCTGCGGCTTTCGTAGCGATTGTGAATTTCACGCCAATAATGATCGCCAGCAGCCTCAATACCTGCAAGAGAAAATATGTGTGTGTTCGTGGGTAAATAATCAAACAAAGAAACACATTCGGTAAAAAATAAAGGCAAGTAATATTCAATGCCTGCAGGTGCAATACCATCACTAATGTCTTGGTAAATAGCGCACTGACGATGATCTACATCGAAACGTTCGTGCCATTGAGTGCGAAAAAAACGAATGCCATTTTCATCTAATGGAAACTCTTTAGCGGGCAATAGAGAAATGCTATCCACTTGCTGAATACTGCGCTGTGTTTCTGGGTCAAACGTGCGCAGTGTTTCAACTTCGTTGTCAAATAGGTCAATTCGATACGGTAGGTCGCTCCCCATAGGAAATAAATCAACCAGCGATCCGCGTACGGCAAACTCTCCGTGAGAGTAAACGGTATCAACGCAATGGTAGCCTGAGCTTTCCAGTTGTTCACGCATTAAATCAATATCAAAAATATCTTGTTGTTGAATAATACAGCTATATTTTTGCAAATATTCTCGTGGGGGTAGGCGACACATTAGAGTGTTCATCGCCACGACAATAATGCCTTTTTGTAATTGACTAATTTTGTGCAGTGTTTCTAGGCGGGTTGAGACAATATCATCATGCGGGGAAAAAACATCGTAAGGGAGTATTTCCCAATCTGTAAAGTGCATGACGGGAATAGCTTGAGCCTGACCGGTATGATCCGTGTCGTTAAAGAAGCGTAGCTCCTCTAGTAGATGATTAGCGCTCGCTGTATCTGGAGTGATAACCAGTACCGCTTGTTTTTCTTTAGCGGTATGCATTATTGCTAGTGCCGATGCAGCACCCTGTAGGCCTCCCCATTGCTGCTTAGCGATCTTACTGGTCGCTACTTGAGGTGGGTTGAGTGGTGATGCAAGGGTTGTTGGCGCTGCCGATAAAGCCATAAAATAGAAAATCTCTAAGAAATCAAAAAAGCGTGGTATTGTAACGGAGCAGATCGTGATAGTCTGCGTTAAACACGGCATTTAAATACTATATTTTCATCTTTCTATTATATTGCAGTATGAAAAATACATTGTTACCTCTCATTTTATTTCTATCCTTGTTAGTCTTGGGCGGCTGTGGGCAGTCGTTTAGCGTTAAACAGTTGGGTAAAGGGGATATTGATTTTGTTGCCGATTCACACCGTCAAGAAACGGAACGTTTATTATTCGAGCTAATGGATAAGCTCTATAAGCGTAACCCTCAAGAATTACGTAAACAATCTAATCCTAATGTAGAAGCGCAAATATCACGTTTGCAGGAAGCCATTAATAAAAACAGCCCTTTATTCGTTGATCACTTAGAGGGGATTGCGTTGTTGGAGCAAGCATTTAACCCCGCATTTACAGGTGATAGGGTGTTTACGCTTGTCGGTGGGTTGTTAAGTATGATTCATAAAAGTTATGGCTATCATACTGAGTTTTTTATTTTTGATAAGTTAGATAAGCAGAAGCTTTACAATGCTGCACGTAATATCGAAGTGGCCTCGTGGCGTTTACGCATGTCAAAAAATACACAGGGTAAACCATTGATACTATCCACTGAGCTAAAGGGCGATGAAACAAACCTGAGTTTTGAGCGTTTAATTGCCAAGCTAATCTCTATGCAAGATATGATGGCATTAATCGCGGCAGACGGTGATCGCCGTACCATCAATAGTGTGGCTCAGGGCGTCGCGAAAGCGGTATTTTTGCCTATTTAAGTAGATATTCCCGTCTTTTTTCATTGCTTGCTTTAACAAGTTTGCAATGAGCGTCATCATTTACTTGCGCTTTTTTCTTCAAATTACGATAATACGCGCCCCTAGTTTTAGGCTAGGGAATAAACTATCTCTATTTTTCATATATTTATGACCAAACAATTAAGGTGACTAGTGGTGAATCGACCGAAGCCAGACGACTATTTTAAAGATTGGAAAGAACGCGAAGCATTAGCAGAAGCAATGATTCCAATGATTGGTAAGCTTTACCGTGAGAATAACGTAAAAACGTATATGTACGGCCGACCACTGATCAATCGTTCAGTGATCGATATTATGAAGCGCCATCGCGCGGTACGTCAGGTAGAAGAAAACGAATTATCAGAATTTGAAACATTTCCTGTATTGCAGGCAATGTCTGAGTTAGCACTAGGTAGCTGCCATATTGATATTGGTAAATTAGCGATTCAGCTAATGGCTGAGCCAGAGGGCACTGACGCTAAAGCGTGGGTAGCAGCTCAATTAGCCGAGTTTGTAGGCGACACAGAAATTACCTTAGATAAGCCACAAGATGTTGTGCTTTATGGTTTTGGTCGTATTGGTCGTTTATTAACGCGTTTATTGATCGAAAAAGCGGGTAGTGGTGATCAACTACGTTTGCGCGCGATCGTTGTGCGTAAAGGTAAAAGTGCAAATGACCTTGTTAAGCGTTCAAGCCTATTACGTCGTGATTCGGTTCACGGTAGCTTTAAAGGCACTATTCGTGTTGATGAAGAGTCAAATACATTAGTATGTAATGGCACAGAAATTAAAATTATTTATGCTAATTCACCAGCAGATGTGAACTACACTGAGCACGGTATTAACGATGCTATCTTATTGGATAGCACTGGCGTATGGCGTGATGAAGCAGGTTTATCGCAACATTTAGCTTGCCCAGGCATTAGCAAAGTATTGCTAACTGCACCAGGTAAAGGCGATATGAAAAATATCGTATACGGTATTAACAGCGATACCATCTCTTCAGAAGATACTATTTTGTCAGCGGCTTCATGTACTACTAATGCTATTACACCTGTACTAAAAGCATTAATGGATAAGTACGGTATTGAAAAAGGCCACGTTGAAACGGTTCACTCGTACACTAATGACCAAAACTTAATTGATAACTATCATGCGGGTGATCGTCGTGGTCGTAGTGCAGCGTTAAATATGGTACTAACCGAAACAGGTGCAGCCAAAGCGGTTCAAAAAGCCATTCCTGAGCTAGCGGGCAAGCTAACGGGTAACTCTATTCGAGTGCCAACACCGAATGTATCAATGGCTATTTTAAATATCCAGCTAAAAGGTAAGGCTACTGTTGAAGAGTTAAACAACTATATGCGTGAAGTGGCATTACATTCACCATTGCAGCAGCAGATTGACTACACCAATTCACCAGAAGTGGTATCAAGCGATTTTGTCGGTTCACGTCATGCGTGTATTTTTGATAGTAAAGCGACCATTGTGAATGATGATAGTTGTGTGCTGTATTGCTGGTACGATAATGAGTTTGGTTATAGTTGTCAGGTGATACGTTGCCTTGAGCATATGGCGGGTGTTGGTTATAGCATCTTCCCATCTAACTAGAATTATCGAGCAGTAAGATCCGAAAGCCCAATCATTATCGAATAATGATTGGGCTTTTTTTTAGTTTTTATTTGTGCGACACATTGTATCGTTTAATTAATAACCAGAAAGCAGGGTTGAAGACGTTTTTTATGCCTAAACTCCATTTTTTTACTGGAAAGCCAGCATGTCGCCCTTTATAATTGCGCCGCTTGGCGAAAACCATGCTTTTTTTGTGTAATTGTCTACACTACAAAAGATAACTCGTGCATTTTACTAAATCTAAGCAGCATTTAATAAAATGCAGGAATGTTAAGAATCTACCCTAAAGCGTATAGCATGCGATTAATGCTCATTATATTGTGTAAGCAAACACGCTTTAGTAAACATCAACCCATCACTATTTAGGCTAGAGACGTATGATTAATATCCGTCGAGGTTTGGACTTACCTATATCAGGTAAACCAGAACAAGTCATATCAGATGCCCCTACAGTCAATTCTGTTGCGGTCATTGGCGCTGACTATCACGGCATGAAACCCACAATGGCAGTAAAGGAAGGCGATACTGTTAAATTGGGTCAATTACTTTTCACTGACAAAAAGACAGAAGGTGTACGCTATACAGCGCCAGCTTCAGGTACGGTAAGTGCCATCAATCGAGGTGCTCAACGAGTATTAGAATCGGTTGTTATTGATATTCAAGGTGACGAAAAAGAAGTATTTGCACAATACACAGCAGATGCTATCGCCACATTGGATCGCGAAGCGGTAGTGAGCAACCTGATTGAATCAGGTGCATGGGTTGCCTTTCGCACACGTCCATACAGCAAGGTACCTGCAATCGATAGCACGCCAGCATCGATTTTTGTAACAGCAATGGATACCAATCCACTTGCTGCTGATCCTGCTATTGTTATTGCTGAAGAAAACGATGCATTTAACACAGGCTTACAGTTATTAACAAAAATTACAGATGGTAATACATTTGTATGTATCGCAGATGGCGCGAATGTTTCTGTTGCTGACCAAGAAAAAGTAAAAGTTGAGCGTTTCTCTGGTATTCACCCAGCAGGTAATGCGGGTACACATATTCATCACCTTGATCCAGTGAGCGTGAATAAGATGGTGTGGACCATTGGCTATCAAGATGTGATTGCATTTGGCCATTTATTTCTTACTGGCTCACTCTACACGCCGCGTGTTATTTCTCTTGCAGGTCCTAAAGTAACCAATCCACGTCTTTTAAGAACACGTGCAGGTGCTAGCCTTTCAGATGTTTGTGAAGGTAGCCTTGAAGGGACAAATAATCGTGTTATTTCTGGTTCTGTATTTGGTGGACGTACTGCAGTAGCCGCGTTTAGTTATCTTGGTCGCTATCATAACCAAGTGAGCGTATTAGAAGAGGGCAATGAGCGTCTCTTTATGCATTACTTACGTGCAGGCTTTAATGCTTTCTCAGTTTTAGGTATTTATGTATCTAGCTTAATGAAAGGTAAAAAGTTTGATTTCACTACAACAACCAATGGTAGTGAGCGCGCGATGGTACCTATTGGTACTTATGAAACAATTATGCCTTTAGATATTTTACCCACTCAGTTATTACGCTCTTTAATTGTAGGTGATACTGAAATGGCTCAAAAATTAGGCTGCTTAGAGTTGGATGAAGAGGATTTAGCATTGTGTACTTATGTGTGCCCAGGTAAATACGAATATGGTCCTATTTTGCGTGATAACTTAACGCGTATTGAGAAGGAGGGCTAATCATGAGTTTACGTTCTATTTTAGATAATATGGAGCCGCATTTTCATAAAGGCGGAAAATACGAAAGCTGGTATGCGCTGTATGAAGCAGTTGATACCGTTTTTTATCGTCCAAAAGATGTAACAAAAACAACGGCTCATGTACGCGATGGTATTGACCTTAAGCGTATGATGATCACTGTGTGGATGTGTACATTCCCAGCCATGTTCTATGGCATGTATAACGTGGGTTTTCAAGCCAACACTATAATGGCAGATTTAAGCATTGCTGCTATTGAAGGCTGGCGTGGCGGTATTATCGAAATGTTGGCAGGTTATGATGCCTCAAGTATTTGGGATAATATGATCCATGGTGCTGCATACTTCTTACCACTCTATGCAACCGTATTTATTGTGGGTGGTTTTTGGGAAGTATTGTTTGCGATGAAACGCGGACACGAAGTTAACGAAGGCTTCTTTGTGACTTCTATATTATTCGCATTAATTTGTCCTCCTGATTTACCACTATGGCAAGCTGCTCTCGGCATTAGCTTTGGTGTTGTCATTGGTAAAGAAGTGTTTGGTGGCACAGGTAAAAACTTCTTAAACCCAGCATTAACGGGTCGAGCATTTTTATACTTCGCATACCCTGCATTTATGTCAGGTGATTCAGTATGGACAGTGGCTGATGGCTACACGGGTGCCACAGCATTATCACACGCTGCAGCAGGTGGTGTTGATGCGTTGAATGCACAAATTGGCTTGATGAATGCTTTCTTTGGTAATTTACACGGTTCAATCGGTGAAGTTTCAACACTAATGATTTTTATTGGTGGTGCTGTATTACTGATTACTCGTATTGCTTCATGGCGCATTATGGCGGGTGTGATGCTAGGTATGATCGCAACGTCATCGCTATTTAACCTTATTGGATCAGAAACTAATGAAATGTTTAATGTGCCTTGGTACTGGCATATGGTCATTGGTGGTTTTGCTTTTGGTATGGTCTTTATGGCGACAGACCCAGTGTCATCGTCTATGACAAATGCAGGTAAGTGGTGGTTTGGTGGCCTTGTGGGCTTGATGACAGTACTTATCCGTGTTGTGAACCCTGCATTCCCTGAAGGTATTATGTTGGCAATTTTGTTTGCGAATTTATTTGCACCGCTAATTGACCATTTTGTTGTCCAAGCAAACATCAAGAGGAGATTAGCTCGTGTCTAGTAATGACTCTACTCAAAGAACGCTGATTATTGCATTTGCATTGTGCTTAGTATGTTCGGTTATCGTATCGACAGCGGCGGTTTTATTAAAGCCAGCACAAATTGCAAATAAGCAAAAAGATTTTAAAATTAACATCCTTAAAGCGGGTGGTTTATATGAGCAAGGCATCGCTGATGGCAAAAGCATTAGCGAAATGTTTGAAAACATTACAACAAAATTAGTTGATCTAAATTCTGGACAATATACTGATGAAGTTGATGCTGCAACATATGACCAACGTAAAGCAGCTAAAGATCCACAATTGTCGGATGCATTAAGTGCAGAAGAAGATATTGCAAAAATTTCTAATCGTGAAAAATATGCAAAAGTGTATCTTGTAGAAGATGCTAGCGGTATTCAAAAAGTGATTTTACCTATTAAAGGGTATGGCCTTTGGTCAACGTTATACGGTTTTATTTCATTGAATGGTGACCTTAATACTGTATCAACCCTTGCTTTTTATGAGCATGGCGAAACCCCTGGCTTGGGTGGTGAAATTGATAACCCTAAGTGGAAAGGTTTGTGGTCAGGTAAAAAAGTATATGGCGATGATAGCAATGTATTAATCACTGTTATTAAAGGTGCCGTAAATGACGCAACGCCTGAGCCAGAATATAAAGTTGATGGCTTATCAGGTGCAACCTTAACGTCGAAAGGTGTTGATAACCTTGTTAAATTTTGGATGGGCTCTATGGGTTATGCCAAATTTCTTAGCAATCTTAAAGAAGGGGATGCTTAAGTTATGAAAATTAAAGACTTAATCTATAAGCCACTATTTGAAAACAACCCTATTGCGTTACAGATTTTAGGTATCTGTTCTGCTTTGGCGGTAACAAGTAGTTTAAAAGTAACCGTAGTTATGTGTATTGCTGTAACTATCGTAACTGGCTTTTCTAATTTATTTGTATCATTAGTGCGTAACTATGCACCAAGCAGTATCCGTATTATTGTACAAATGATTATTATTGCATCACTTGTGATTCTGGTTGACCAAGTACTAAAAGCCGTTGCTTATGATATTAGTAAGCAGCTCTCAGTATTTGTTGGTTTGATCATTACTAACTGTATTGTGATGGGACGTGCAGAAGCCTTCGCGATGAAAAACCCTCCATTTCCTAGTTTCTTAGATGGTATTGGTAATGGTTTAGGCTATAGCGTGATTTTGCTGGGTCTAGCATTTGTTCGTGAGCTATTAGGCTCAGGTAAATTATTCGGTATCGAAATTTTACCTCTAGTAACGGACGGCGGTTGGTACGTTTCTAACGGTATGTTATTACTACCACCGAGTGCATTCTTCTTAATTGGTTTATTTATCTGGATCATTCGTGCTGTGAAAACAGAACAAGTGGAAGAAGATGAATTTAAAATTGCACCCAACACTCAAGGTAAGGAGGCTCACTAATGGAAGCGTTAATTAGTTTATTTGTCCGTTCTATTTTTATTGAGAACATGGCCTTAGCCTTTTTCTTGGGCATGTGTACCTTTATTGCTGTTTCTAAAAAAATTGAAGCGGCTATTGGCTTAGGGATTGCGGTGATTGTTGTATTAACAATCACAACACCTGTAAACAACTTGTTATACACCTATCTATTGGCTGATGGTGCATTGGCTTGGGCAGGCTTACCTGATGTAGATTTAAGCTTCTTAGGTTTGATTACCTATATTGGTGTTATCGCAGCATTAATTCAAATCATGGAAATGGTGCTCGATAAATATGTTCCTTCACTTTATAACGCATTGGGTGTATTCCTACCATTAATCACAGTGAACTGTGCAATTATGGGTGCGGCGTTATTTATGGTTGAGCGTAGCTACAACTTTTCAGAAAGTGTAGTTTTTGGTGCTGGCGCAGGTACAGGTTGGGCACTCGCTATTGTTGCTTTAGCAGGTATTCGCGAAAAAATGAAATATAGCGATGTTCCAGATGGCTTAAAAGGGTTAGGTATTACGTTTATTACAGTAGGCCTAATGTCTCTTGGTTTCATGTCCTTCGGCGGCATTGATCTATAATTACGGGGTAAAACAAAACGATGAATATTGAAATTATCCTAGGTGTTGCCATGTTTACAGCACTAGTGCTTGCACTAGTAGTAATCATTTTGTCAGCACGTGCAAAACTAGTGAGTACTGGTGATGTTGTTATTACGGTTAACAACGAGAAAAAAATCACGGTTCCTGCCGGTGGTAAATTACTACAAACATTAGCTGAGTCGGGTTTATTCCTACCTTCAGCTTGTGGTGGTGGTGGTAGCTGCGCGCAGTGTAAGTGTATCGTTGAGTCTGGTGGTGGCGGTATTTTACCAACAGAAGAACCACATTTTACGAAACGTGAAGCGAACGAAGGCTGGCGCTTATCGTGTCAGGTGGCTGTTAAGCAAGATATGGAAGTGGAAGTAGAAGATGACGTGTTTGGTGTAAAACAGTGGGAATGTACTGTTGAATCAAATCCGAATATGGCGACTTTTATTAAAGAGTTAACATTGCGTCTACCTGAAGGAGAGAATGTTGATTTCCGTGCGGGTGGTTATGTGCAGTTAGAAGTTCCTCCGCATCATGTGCAGTTTAAAGATTTTGATATTGAAGAAGAATATCGCGGTGATTGGGAACGTTTTGGCTTCTTTAATTTAGAATCTAAAGTGACTGAACCCGTTATTCGTGCGTATTCAATGGCAAACTACCCAGAAGAAAAAGGTTTAGTGAAGTTTAATATTCGTATTGCAACGCCACCGCCGGGTTCTCAAGGTATTCCGCCAGGTCAAATGTCATCTTATGTCTTTAACTTAAAGCCTGGTGATAAAATGGCTGTATATGGTCCATTTGGTGAGTTCTTTGCTAAAGATACTGATGCAGAAATGGTATTTGTGGGTGGTGGTGCTGGTATGGCGCCAATGCGTTCACACATATTTGATCAGCTTAAGCGTCTTAAGAGTGATCGTAAAATGAGCTTTTGGTATGGTGCTCGTTCATTACGTGAAATGTTCTATGAAGATGAATATGACATGTTAGCGCGTGAAAATGAAAACTTTAATTGGCATGTTGCTTTATCAGATCCACAGCCAGAAGATAACTGGGAAGGTTTAACAGGTTTTATTCATAATGTACTGTATGAAGAATACCTAAAAGATCATCCAGCACCAGAAGATTGTGAGTTCTATATGTGTGGGCCTCCAATGATGAACCAAGCGGTCATTAAAATGCTAAAAGATCTTGGCGTTGAAGATGAAAACATTATGCTTGATGATTTTGGTGGCTAATGACTAATCACATAAAGCATATTTATAGTGATGTATTAAAAACGAGGTGCGTATTACGTGCCTCGTTTTTGTTTGTATTGCTTATTAGTTTTTTTGTTAGTGGCTGCACAAAAAAAATAGAATCGTTTACACTCACTGGCGAAACAATGGGTACTAGCTACCATATTACAGTAGTGGTACCCGCTAACCATTCAATAGAAGACTTTGCAGGTTTAGACGCGTTAATCGACACTGCGCTGGTTAAAATTAATCAACTTATGTCGACGTATATTTCCGATTCTGAATTATCATTATTTAATCAACTCCCTAAGAATCAATGGTATAGCGTATCCCCCGAAACGTTTGCAGTGATTGACTATAGCTTATATTTATCTAGCTTCAGTCAAGGAAAATTTGATGTGACGGTATCGCCACTGATCAATTTATGGGGTTTTGGTGCGCAAGCCCGTACAAATTTTCCTTCTGATGACGATATTATTCAGGCAAAACAATTTGTTGGTTGGCAATCATTGTTACTTGATAAAGAGAATCTGCGTATTAAGAAGGAAAAGCCATTAAGTGTGGACTTATCAGCTATTGCAAAAGGTTATGGTGTTGATCATATCGCGTTATTATTAGAAGAGCAGGGGATTCATCATTACCTTGTAGAAATTGGTGGTGAAATTCGTGTAAAAGGTAAAAATAAAGCGCAACAATTATGGCGTATTGGGGTCGAATCACCATCATTCTATCAATCGGGTGTACAAGAAATTATTCAATTAGATAATCAAGCAATAGCGACCTCTGGAGATTATCGTAATTTTTTTGAGCGTGATGGTGTAAGGTACTCACATACCATTGATCCCGAAACGGGTGAGCCTGTCATACATAATATTGCTTCTATTACCGTATTAGATGATAGTGCAATGAAAGCCGATGGGCTAGCGACTGCATTCATGGCTATGGGAGAAGAAAGAGCACTAGCGCTGGCAACAGAGCATAACATTCCCATTTATATCTTATTGTATAAAAATGATACGTTTGACGCTGTGTATTCTCCAAGCTTTAAGCGTTATTTACAGTAAGACTAAATGACTTCACGATAGATTTTATAAAAAGGTTTACTAACTATGTTAACAATTTTCTTAGGTTTTATATTATTGCTTTTAGTCATTGCAGGTATGGCTATTGGTGTCATTATGGGTGGTAGACCAATTACTGGATCATGTGGTGGTATTGGTGCGGCGCTGGGTAAAAAGAACTATACCTGCGATATATGCGGTGATGATCCGAACAAATGTGATGAACAAAATATGAATAAAGAAGAGAGTGATCAAACATCATCTCTTAGCTATGATGCTAGTAAAAAGTAATAAGTCACTGATTGATTAATCATTTCATAAAAAAAGCCCTGCAAACTATGTTTGCAGGGCTTTTTTTATTTTCAGATATTATTTTTTGTATTAATAATACCTGCTTTGGTTATACGCTACTTTATACAAAGTAAACCAAGCTTGCTAAGCCAATACCACCTAATACAACGGTATAAGGCAAGGCCATAATAACCATTCTGCCATATGACAAACGAATTAATGGCGCTAATGCTGATGTAAGTAGGAATAAGAACGCTGCTTGCCCATTAGGTGTGGCGACACTGGGTAGGTTAGTTCCTGTATTAATAGCAATGGCTAAATCGTTAAAGTGTTCACGTGTAATTGAGCCACTATCAAGTGCAGCTTTAACTTCATTAATATATACCGTTGCTACAAAGACGTTATCACTAATCATCGATAAAATGCCATTAGCTACAAATAGCATAGGCGCCTGCTGGCTCACATCTAAACTGAGTACAGCATCGGTGATTGGTTGAAACAAATGCTGTTCGTGAATAACCGCAACAACACCAAAGAATACAACCAATAATGCAGTAAATGGTAATGCTTCTTCAAAAGCGTGACCAATTTGATGCTCTTCAATGATGCCATTAAATGCTGTGAGTATAACAATAACCATTAAACCAATAAGGCCAACTTCAGCTACATGAAAGGCAAGAGCAGCGATCAATATTAAAGCTGCTGCTGCTTGAATAATGAGCGCTGCGGTTTCTTTATGGCCTCGCTTTTCTTCTTCTTCTTTTGCAAAAGCCACTAAAATATTACGCACATTTTCTGGCAATTTAGCACCGTAACCAAATACGCCTAGTTTCTCTAAGGTGAAACATGTGATTAAGCCTGCTAAAAATACAGGCATCGATACTGGCGCCATCACTAAGAAAAACTCAATAAAACTCCAACCAGCTTTTTCTGCGATTAATAAGTTTTGTGGTTCACCAACAACAGTACATACACCACCAAGTGCCGTACCCACGCCGCCGTGCATAATAAGGCTACGTAGAAAAGCACGAAACTGTAATAAATCTTCTTTATGTGATTCGGCTAAATCTTCGGCAACTTCACCCGTTGAGAATACTTTGTGATAAACATTATAAAAGCCAACGGCAACGCTGATTAATACAGCAATCACAGTAAGCGCATCGAGAAATGCTGATAGCACTGCGGAAACAAAACAGAAAAGTAATGATAAGAATGCTTTAGAACGTATATTCACCAGTAAGCGTGTGAATATATAAAGCAGTAGGTCTTTCATAAAATGAATACCCGCCACCATAAATACTAATAATAAAATGACTTTAATATTTTCATTCACTTCATAATATACGGCTTCTGGGCTTGTCATACCGATAACAATGGCTTCAATGGCGAGCAAACCACCGGGTTGTAATGGGTAACATTTTAATGCCATAGCTAATGTAAAAATAAATTGGCCAATGAGTACCCAGCCAGTAATAAATGGACCTGCGACTAGATATAAAATAGGGTTGATAATTAAGAAAGCAATAATTGCTTGCTTATACCATAGTGGCGCATTCCCTAAGAAGTTACGTACAAAACCTTGTCCGAGATTATGGGTCATGATGTTTCCTAACACTGTATTAAAAGTAAATAATGAATTATAAGCTTGCCATTATATCATTGGGTTATAAACGATGGGGACATTTTATAATCACGATGTATTCTTAATAGTCTAGTCAAGATAGGGGATAGGCGCTATTTTTAGCTGGCTATAGAGTGAAAATAGCTTAAATATTTTTTTTAGAATAAAATGTGAAATACGTTAGGTTATATCGATAGTACGAATGCTATTATGCGACAGCAATATCGTGCCAATACATTTTATAAAAACAACGAACCCAAGAGATTACCTTGAGCAATAAACAAGCGATTAATTTAACCTCTCTTAGCCTTATTCAAGATGAATTAATGGCCACCATTGATCATGCCTCTACACATTTAGAAACCTTTATCAGTGATAGGCATAATCTTAAAGTATTAGAAGACTGCATTAGTTCATTACAGCAAATTAGAGGCAGTTTAGATGTTATTCAACTATACGGTGCATGTGAATTAGCTGGTGAAATATTATCAACGGCAACGCAAATTGATACTGAATCGCCTGATGCTCTCGATGATAAATTATCTGCACTCACAAAAGGCTTTTTTGTTTTAAGTTGTTATTTTGAATACACCCAACAACATGAAATAGGTATGCCGATATTATTAATTCCTTATATTAATGATATTCGCTTAGTCAATCGTCAGCCGCTGCTTCCAGAATCTTTTTTTGAACAGGGTGAGGGTAGCTACCGTTGTCCTAATGTTGCGGTTAAGTCATTAACGGATAGTGGCGAAGTACAAACGATGATACGTCGTTTTAGGCATATGTATCAGATTGGTCTTCTGGGAATGCTTAAAGAAACCAATGTTAATGCGTCCTTTGTTTTAATGCACCGAGCTGTCGCCAAAGTGTATAAAATGTCTCGTGGAACAGAAAGTGAAACCTTGTGGTGGTTAGCCACTCATGCACTAGATGCTTTCATTCAGGGCGAAATGAAGCCAACAATAACGCGTAAACGATTATTTACATTACTAGATAAAGAATTAAAAACGATAGAGAAAAAAGGGCTCATTGCCTTTGATATATCTCCTTTGGATGTTACGTTGAAAGATTTGGCTTTCTATATTGCATTATCCGATGTAGAAAACCCCATATTTGCGCATATCAAACAAGTCTTTGGTCTTGAGCAATTAGGCTATACCGAAGCTGTGCTTGAGCGAGAGTCCGAATCATTAACAGGCCCTAGTGCGAATACGGTGCAATCTGTTGCCGATGTTTTGCGCATTGAGCTTAACATCATCAAAGAGACGATTGAGCGTACACAAAACACCGATTGTGAAAGTGATGCTGGCTGTGAAGACACCATTTCACGTATGCAGAAAATTAAAGAAATTCTGAATATTGTTGGATTAAGCTCTGCGGTAGAAGTGATAAATACACCGTTAGAAAATTTGAAACGTGTTCATGAAGACAAAACCCCGCTTCATGAAAATTGCTGTATAGAAGTGGTTAATGCTTTATTGTATGTAGAAAGCGTCATCAATAGCTTAGGTAAGCGAAATTTTTCAATAGAAAAATTAGATGAAATTAATAAGCTGACGCAAAATGAGATGATTTCAAGTAATCATCTGCACGATACTCAAGTAGTTGTATTAGCTGAAGCCAAAAATGGCTTAACACAAATTAAAAATGCGCTCACTGCATTCTCTGATACCAGTTACGATAAAACTCACCTTGAAAGCGTGCCTGCTATTCTTAATGAATTACGTGGCAGCATGACTATTTTAGACTTGCCAAGAGCGGCACAAATTATTAGTGCTTGCACTCGGTTTATTGAAAAGGCATTAATGGCAACAGATGAAGCCGCAGCACTAGAGCATATGCTAGAAACATTTGCCGATGCATTAATATGCCTAGAATATTACCTCGATTGCTTAAAAGTAGATAAGCAAGTATCACCAGATACATTAGTGGTCGCAGAAGAGAGCTTGGCAGCACTTGGATATAGCGTGAATGCCGTGTAACCTAAGCCTTTTATAAGGCTATTAGTTCATGTCATGACTTACATTCTATTGGCGACGCTATTATTATTCGTTGCATTACTCGCATTATATAGCGCATACCTGTTATTAAAATGCCGTTTCTGGTTTACATATTGGCTAAAAGGCTCAGTGGGCATATTGCTGATTGGGCTTGTTGCCATATTATCTGTGCTAGCCTTTGATATATTAAGTTATAAAACTGACTCCTCTCAACAATCCCTAACAGCGACTATTCGTTTTCAAAAAATGGGCTCGCAGCACTATAATGCCACCTTTACACAAGGGAATACCCAGCAACATTTTATGCTTTATGGGGATCAATGGCAGATCAATGCACGCGCTATTCAGTGGTCTTCTAACGCTAATAAGACTACAGGCTATCGTTTGCATCGCTTAGCTGGGCGTTACCTTTCATTACGTGATGAACACAACAAGCCAAAGCGCTCTTATTTAGTCAATCAGTCTTATGGCATTTTGGATGTATGGTCGTGGTTGCAGCACTACAGCGTAGCGTTAGATACGATTGTTAAAGCACGATACACCAATGATATATTTTTACCGATGAGCGATGATGCGTATTATCAAATCACCCTTGATAACAACAAACTGCTTGCTCTTCCTCTTAATCCATCCGCTAAAGCAGATATTTTACTTTGGCAATAAATACAATAGACCCATATAAGGAGTTACCTTGGAATTTTTATTTGAATACGGTTTGTTTTTAGCAAAAGCCATCACTTTTTTAATTACTGTGGCCGTTCTCATTGCAATTATTGTGAGTGCAGGGCAAAAAAATAAAGGCTCATCAGAGGGAAGTATTGAAGTTACTCCCCTTAATGATCAATACAATGATGTAAAAGACAGCTTAAAAGATGTGATTTGCGATCAAGAAACACTAAAAGCTGAAGCTAAAAAACGTAAAAAAGAAGCAAAATTAGCTAAAAAAGACAAAAAAGCAACCAACGAAAATGATGTTGTTAAAAAACGTCTTTATTTACTTGATTTTGATGGTGATATTAAAGCCTCTGCTGTAGATAGCTTTAGAGAAGAAATAACCGCCATTCTTAGCCTAGCAACAGAGCAAGATGAAGTGGTTGTACGCTTAGAAAGTGGCGGCGGTATGGTTCATAGCTATGGCTTAGCTGCGAGTCAGTTATCACGCATTAAAGATAAAGGCATCCCTCTGACTATTTGTGTTGATAAGGTAGCTGCTAGTGGGGGTTATATGATGGCCTGTGTAGCCGAGAAAATTTGTGCGGCACCATTTGCCATTATTGGGTCTATTGGTGTTATTGCACAGTTACCCAATTTTCATAAGCTACTTAAGAAGAATGATGTGGATTTTGAAATGCTAACAGCGGGGGAGTATAAGCGTACCCTCACAATGTTTGGTGAAAATACAGATAAGGGTCGCCAAAAATTTGTTGAAGACCTAGAGACAACACATGAGCTATTTAAGACATTTGTAAGTACACAGCGCCCTGTAGTAGATATTGATACCGTGGCAACAGGTGAGATCTGGTTTGGCTCTCAAGCAAAGGAACAGCAACTGATTGATGAGTTAATCACCAGCGATGACTATATTATTTCTCAAGTTGAAACCGCAGACATCTATAAAATTGCATATACGATTAAAAAGTCATTGCCTGAGCGTTTGGGCATTAATGTGCAACTAGGTATTGAAAAAGCCGTGAGCCGCCTATTTAGCCAATTAAATAATACGCGTTTTATGCGATAGGGTATTGACTTAGGTTACTTATTTACACACTTTCTTTCGTAATAAGTGACCTAGAATTAAGTGTCTAGAAAGAATGCTAAATAGCGCGTTAATAGATACTAACTGTATGTTATACACATGCGTAAAAAAAGTGTCATTACTTGAATTAAAAAATATCATTTTTTCATTAATCCTATGTTGACATTATTAAGTTATTGAAAAATAAAGAAAAAAACAATATGGTTAAAAATTAACCAATCTGCAGTAAAGCCTATTTTATAGGTGTTTGAGGTATTTCCCCAACCATTGTTCACAAAGTTATCCACAGCTGGTGTGGAAAAATACATAAAGGCTAGCGTAGCCCTTTATTATAGGGATATAGATAAAATGGTAAGCGTGGCAGTGATTAGAGAGACGAAGAAAAAGAGAAATAACAGGCAAAAAAACCAGGTGTCTGGGGAGAGCACCTGGACAAGACCATTAGGAGTAAAACTTAATAATTAACTTTTGGGGAGGAGTTAATCATCATACTTTCAGTATGGTACATTGTGCCGATTTTGCCAGTCCTTATAACATTATTTTGTTATAAGGATAGAAGTTTAGGGGTGCGAAAGGTTATATGATAAAAGGAAACGAAAAAGAGAAGCTATCGCTACTTACGATAGCTTCATGAACAGATTAATATTTATCTTTAAGATCTTTTAGTTTATCTGCTGCACTGTCCTTTATCGCATCAACTTTATCGACGGCTTGCTCTTTGACTTCTTCTACTTTTTCCGACGCCTGCTCTTTAACTTCAACGACTTTTTCAGCCGCTTTTTCTTTTACACTAGAAGCCGCTTGTTCTTCAGCAACAGGAGCTGTTTTAACAGGTTCTTGTACTGCTGTTGGTGTTGATGCGGTATCGTTAGATTCAGAGCAAGCAATTAAACCAAGCGCGGCTAAAGAAATGATAAATAATGATTTTTTCATGTTTTCCCTCGTTTTTAAAAACTATCTTAAGTTGAAAGTCTTATACTATTATATGCGTTATGATGACGCGAGCGTACGCTAACATACTAGAGAGAAATAAAGTAGTATAAGCATTCCTCCAAATAAACAGATGACAAGCCATTGTCGGCGAGATAGAACAAAAAATGACCATAGATCAGTTTGAAAACTATGCCCTTATCCTTTGCGTAGGTGGACTTATCCTTTTTATGACATTTATCATGTGGGATTTAGCAAAGCAGTCAAAAGCAGGCAAATTTGGCACCATTATTCTATTTGCTGCGTTAGGTATTGGACTTTTGGGGTTTATTATAAAAACGGTAATGGTAGAAGTGATCACACAGTAAGCACTTTACCGATATTATCCTCTATAGCAGTTTATATATATGAATATAAAAGAATTACTTTCTGGGTCAATTATAGACCTTACGCACTTTACCCCCACTTCTAAGGTACATGCTCAACGTGATGTCATGCGAGAAGCTGATGCACGTTTAGCTAAATATAATAGGCGAGGAATTTTTCTTAGCTTAGTTGTATTTAATCTTACTATTTTTATTGGTGAATTTTATACAAAAAGCCCAACGATGACTCTAATATTAGAGGGCGGACTATTTTTTATTACCTTTATTCGTGCTTACTTTCTTTTAAAATTTGAAAACATTTATGCTCAAGGTCCCGCTCGTTGGAGAAAAATATTTTTCTTCTTATCGTTATTAGGTTCATGTTGGTGGGGTTTTATTGTTGCTAGCGTGACTTACTATAACGGTTTAGTTTACGAAACGCCTATTTTATGGCTGTACACAGTGGCTTTATTTGCTGGCAGTTTATATATCTATGCGCCTTTTCAGCGTTTTTTAAAAGTTTATATGTTTGTTT
This sequence comes from Candidatus Endobugula sp., assembly GCA_965225895.1. Lineage (GTDB taxonomy): Bacteria > Pseudomonadota > Gammaproteobacteria > Pseudomonadales > Cellvibrionaceae > Endobugula. The sequence continues at coordinate 953,848 of CBDDBR010000011.1, read as the reverse complement.
CTTTTATTCCTTGCGCAATTATTGCTATTTCATCATTTCAGCCGATTAATATTTTATATGGCCTTATAATGATTATTTTGTACTTATTACTTTGTCGACAAGGTAAATTTATCGGCCAAAATTATTGGGACAAATTAGAAGCGAATTACAATTTATTAAAAAGAACAAAAACGCTCGAAGCCGAAAAAATTACTACTGAAAGCTCTTTAAATAATCGCGATGTATTATTTAATAATCTCACCATAGAATGTAAGTCGTCTATGCAAGAAATTGTTGGCACATTAAAACTCTTAAAACATGCTTCTTTACATGATGAGGAGCAACAGCTTGTGCTACTAGCTGAACAAAAAGGGCATCAGCAAATTAGTTTATTACGTAATGTAGCCGAGCTATCGGTTATTTCAAGTGAGCGAGTTCTACTAGATCAAGACGTGATTGATCTGCGTTACCATATAGAACAAGCGCTGAGCCACACCAGCATTATTGCGCATAAAAATAATGTTGAGCTGTATTCGTCTTTTTCCAGTGACTTTCCTTTGCGTGTAAGAGGCGATGCTGAACGGTTAGAGCAAATCATTGGTAATTTAATTAGCAGTGCTTGCCAGTTTTGCGAGCAAGGTGAGTTACTTGTGAGCTCTAGTTATCGCGAAACCGACGGTGCTGAAGTATTAAAACTCTCCATTCTTAATCCAAACCCTATTCGTACACCAGAAGCTGAAGTGAGTATCCATTCTGCATTTTCACCGCATTTTTCTAGTGATCTTAAGTTAGGGCTTAATTTAGCTATTGTGAAAGGTTTAGCTAATTGTATGGGTGGCGATGCAGGCGCCTATTACAATGATGAGGGTAGCCTCATTTTTTGGATTTCAATTCGTTTAGATTCTGTCACGACAGCCAATAATCACAGGCAAAATTTAAGTAAGCTATCGGGTAAAAAAACGCTCTTATTCCAAGCGCCAGATAGTATTGTTGATGTTTTTTCAAAAACGCTACACAACTGGGGCTTATATGTAGATACAGCAAATGATCAAGATGAGGCTATGCAACTACTTGTTGAGGCCGATAAACGTAATCCATATCAACTTATTATTATTTATACGCACTTAGATCATATCGAAAGTGGTTTATCTTTTTCAAAACAAGTAGCCGAGCATGAATCACTTTGGGCTACGCCACAGATTGTTGCACTAAGTAAGCTACAAAATAAAATAAAATCTGTGTCAGATCATTTTCTTAAATACGTTAACATTGAAACAATTTATAAACCGTTACAGCATAGAAAACTGCATAAACTCATTAAAAGCATATTAATCGAAAATAAAAAAGAAGCACCAGTAGAAAATCTCAATAAAGACTTATTACAAGAAAAGAATTTATTGTTGTTTCAGCAAGAAGCTATTGATATTGCCATTATGAAATCTATGTTAGAAAAACTAGGTTGTACAGTGACGACGGCAACACACTTAGAAGATTGCTTAACCTTATTAGCCACTCAACCTTTTGATGCTTTTATTTGCGAAAGCCATATAGAAAAAATAGACCTTTCTATGTTTGTAGAAAAAGCAAGAGATATGAGCATGAATAAAGACGTCTACAAATTACCGATTTTAGGTATTACTAGTCATGAATTAGAGGGCGAACAAACACATTGTTTAGCATCTGGAATGGATTACTATATTGACTTCCCTGTTAATATTAGTGATTTACAAGCAATTGTAAGGCGCTTTATTGGACGTGCTATACATATGAGTGAGAATAAATAAGCTTTTATTCGTCGTAAAAATACGTCCAAATAGGGCAGTGGTCTGAAGGTTTTTCCATTGCCCTAATATCATAATCAATTCCCGCTTCTTTACAGCGTGACATTAACGGTTGAGTCGCTAAAATAAGGTCAATACGTAAGCCTCTTTTAGGTTCTCTGTCAAAACCTTTGCTGCGATAATCAAACCAGCTATAAAAATCTGTACTTGTAGGATAAAGTTCACGATAAGTATCGGTTAAACCCCATGCATACAAGCGAGCCAGCCATTCTCTTTCAATAGGTAGAAAGCTGCATTTTCCTGTTTTAAGCCAGCGTTTACGGTTATCTTCACCAATTCCAATATCAATATCTTCGGGTGCAATATTCATGTCACCCATAACAATAACTTGATCGTCGGGGGTGAAATTGCTTTCTAAATAAGTTTGAAGATCCTCATAATATTTTGCTTTATTGGGAAATTTAGTAGGGTGGTCCTGGCTCTCTCCTTGTGGAAAATAACCATTTAATACAGCAATTTCACCACCAAATGGCGACTTAAATCGACCAGCCACAAATCGCTTTTGCGCATCTTCAGTATCACTGGGGTAGCCTTTATCGGCAGAAATAAACGGATGTTTGGATAATAAGGCAACACCATAATGTGTTTTCTGACCTAAAAAGGTAACGTGATAGCCTAGGTTCTCAATCGTTTCTATCGGAAAATCTTCATCTGTTACTTTCGTTTCTTGCAGACCGATAAAATCAGGTTGGTGCTTTTCTATTAATGCCTCTAATTGATGAATGCGTTGGCGAATGCTATTCACATTAAATGATATTGCTTTAATCATAGTTATATTTTTACCGAATAGAATGAGTGAATAGCACAGAGTGGTTATGTGCTATTACTGTGAATATAAGTACATTGACTTATGGTGTATTAGCCAGTTTTTCTCTCGCTTTATTAATTATTGTAATAAAATCTTTTAAAATGTAACCCGCTTCATTAAGAATGGCGTCATCTTCGGTATCTATTGTTGTTGTACCTGCTGATGCAGCGCGTTTTTCATTTTCTTTCTCTGTTATATCTTTGAATTCGGTAAAGTCTTTATAAATACTAAGCCCCTTTGTTTTACGGCGTTTGTTTTCAATCGCTAAGGTTTCTTTCTCTAATAACTCTTTTTCAGTAATGCGTTTTTCTTCTTGGAGAGAAATAACTTTTCTTGAATTGACTTCTTTTAAGAGGTTTTTTTGCTCATTAAGATAAATAAAGTCGGGGTTATGTTGAATTCTTTCTTTATGCTTATTGTTTAGAGTGGTGACTATATTTTCTAATGCAAAATAAGTCCCATGTCTTACAGGCTGAGTTTTACTCCAAGAAAGTGCTGTGTCGTAACTGCTTTCACCGACCTCTTGTGTATCAATCAGCTCGGGCATGTTGATATCAGGAATGACGCCTCTATGTTGGGTGCTTTCACCTGAGACGCGATAAAATTTAGACTCTGTAATTTTAAGTTCACCTTGGCTTTTTAAGGGCGTTAGTGTTTGTACTGTTCCTTTACCAAATGATTGCGAGCCAACAACAAGGCCTCGGTTGTAATCCTGTATTGCGCCTGCAAAAATTTCAGAAGCAGAAGCACTTAATCGGTTAATCAGAACGACTAAAGGGCCTCTATATTTCGCATTATTTTGAGAATAATCACTTTGTTTTTTGCCGCCATCTTTTCCTATTTGAACAACCGGGCCTTTATCAATAAATAAATCGGTCACTGCTGTTGCTTCGTAGAGTGAGCCGCCCCCATTATTTCTTAAATCTACAATCACCCCATCTACATTCTCAGCTTCTAGTTCTGATAATAAGCGATGCACGTCCTTTGTTGTGCTGCGATAATTTTTGTCACGATTACGATAAGCTTCAAAATCTAGATAGAAAGTAGGGATGTTAATAACACCCATTTTAAATGTTTGTCCGTTCTCTTCAATATTGATAATAGCTTTTTGTGCCGCTTGATCTTCTAGCTTCACTTTATCGCGTTTAATTTGAATAATTTTTTCAGCGTTTTCTGTTCCACTCGATGATATTACCTCTAAGCGAACGATAGAATCTTTAGGCCCTCGTATTAATTCAACGACCTCATCTAATCGCCAGCCAATAACATTCACCATCTCGCCGTCTTCACCTTGCGCTACCCCCGAAATTTTATCAGATGCCTTTAATTGTCCCTGCTTGTCAGCGGGTCCGGCTGTAACAATACGAACCACTTTGGTGTAGCCATCCTCTAATTGTAATACCGCGCCAATCCCTTCTAATGAAAGCGACATACGAATAGCAAAACTTTCTGATGAGCGGGGTGAAAAGTAGTTTGTATGGGGATCATATAATTCAGTGAATGAATTAATATAAACTTCATAAATATCTTCGGCTGTATTTTTTTGTAAGCGCTCATATTGATCGCTGTAACGCTTCAGTAATTTTGTGCGTGATTCTTCGATCGTTTCACCCGATAATTTTTGTGTTAAAAAGTAGGATTTAACACGTTTACGCCACAAATCATCGGCTTCAGATTCATTTTGTGGCCATAGGCTAACGCTGTTATCAATGAGTAATTCTTCATCGGTTGTAAAATCGATAGAAAAGGGCGTGTGTTCTAACTCAGTAATGAGCTTTTGTAAGCGTGCGCTCATTTTATTTTTTAGGCGGCTATATATTTCAAAGCCTATGGTGTTGCTGCCTTTTTTAAGCTCATCATCTAATAAGGTTTGTTTTTGCTTAAAATCGTTAATATCAGACTGTAAAAAGTAAGATTTAGTAGGGTCAAGCCTATCGATGTAGTTGTCTAAAAAACGAACAGATAGGTCGTCATTAATAAGTAAATCGACAAAATGACGTTTATCTAACGTTTTTACTATCTCAAGAGTGGCTTTACTTTGTGCAGATGTACTTTTTAAGTCAGGCTGAGAGGTAACTGCATAGCTACTGGCTACAATAGAGAAGGAAACCAGCGAAGCGCACACAATATTCGTTATATTTTTGATAAGCATAGATAGCATCATATTTAGGTCGGTTTAGTAAAAGTAAATATATCATAGATATGAGTATAGGCCTTGAATCTAATAAGTATTAAAAGCAATCCTATATTTTAAAAGATCACATATGCCACAGTTAGTTCATAGATAAAAAGACGTGTTAGTTATTGCTGGTGGAAACTGTTGTGTGTGGGGAATGAAAAAGTGGGTATTTCCCCCGCTGTTGGCGTATAAAACCTTTTGTGAGTCTGTGACCTGTCCATTTCGTATAAAGATATGAAGACATATGCCGCTATAGTACGGATGTGTAGTAAAAATTTTTATCGCACTTGTATTTCAGTTCTTCTATCCATAATGAGTGGTTATAGGTCGAGAATTCTAGACTAAAGTCTAAATTTTACTGTGTGATTTTTATACAGAGTTGAGATGAGATAGCCAATAGCAATAAAGTGCGTTAAGGTAGTGTTCAGGGAGAAAGAACTAGAGTAAAAACCTATAAATATGAAAAGCTTAGCAAGTGTATTTAGATATATTTCTATGACCTAATGTTGGGTTAATACGCTTTAATGGCGTGAGTAGAATATGTTTTAAAAGGGATATGAGTAAAAGGATAATAATAATGTGTCATATAGCGTAATAGAGCTGTTTTACAGGCATGCTTAAATGAGTGAAAGTAACATCGTAGGTTCAATTAGTAAGATACAAGGTAATGGCAATATCGTCATTATCCGTTCTTCTGATGAATCCTTTATTGCTCAAGAAGGCGATGTAATCCTTGCCAATGATACCGTTATTACCTCAAGTGGCGCCTCTGTCACTATATCAATCAATAGCAATAACTTAGATATCCTGCAAAACATCGATACCACAACAGAGGCTGTCGATGAACTCACTGTTGTGGGAGTGGTTAATATAGGCAATGCCCAAACAGTTAGCTTTTTCAAATCACTGTTTGATGAAATTAACAGCCTTCTTCCCGACTCATCGCTTGATAACCCCGTTAGTATAGGTAAACCGCTTACGCCTGAGGTCACTCAGCAATTTCGTGAAGTGCTTTCAAGCTCTGCTGAAATTCAGACTGCAAATGATCAAAGTCAAACCGATACCATTATCGATTCGGATAGTAATTTAGAACAAATATTTACAGTACCATCAGCGGGAGAGGTACAGTCAGCTCCTTTTGAAGGTATACCTGATCAATTTGTTAATGTTAAAAATGCGATCAATGAGCGACTACCCGACAGTGAGGGGATCAAAAAAGAGCTTGAAAATTCAGAATCTGAACCTCTTATTACCGTTAATACGGATAGTATTGAGGATATTATAGTTGCCTCAGCTACCGTCAATTCTGTTAGTGCCGCAAGTACTGTAGAAGGAGAGCAATTAGTTCACACCATCACATTAAGTGATTCCCCGTTGGTGGCAACAACATTCAGTTTTAATCTGACGGGTATTTCAGCCGCAAATTCGGATTTTAGTCGCTCGCTTACATTGAGTGATGGCGTCACATTAAATGGAGACATCATTACAGTACCTGCGGGAGTGAGTAGCTTTACAGTAATTATACTGACTACCAACGACACAATAGATGAGTCAAATGAGACTATTAGTTTAAGTATTGGTGGTGTTACAACAACAAGCACCATTGAAGATAATGATTCAGCACCCACCATTAGTTCGATTACCAGTGAGTCAGAAACGGAAGGGAATAACTTAGTTCATACGGTTACGCTAAGTAATGAATCCGCAGTCGCGACCACGTTTAGTTTTACCTTAGTAGGCAATACGGCTTCTGGTTCTGACTTTACGGGCACACCCACATTCAGTAATGGCGTGACCTTAAGCAGTGGCAATATCACTGTGCCCGCCGGTGTCACTAGCTTTACCGTTACTATTCCAACTATTAATGACCTAATAGATGAAGTAAATGAGACAATCGACATAACTATTGATGGTCTTACCGCTACAGGCACAATTATAGATAATGATGGTGTACCTACCATTACATCTGTTACATCCGATAGTGAAACAGAAGGGACTGATTTAGTTCATACCGTCACACTCAGTAATGAATCGGCTGTTGCCACGACATTCAGTTTTACCTTAGCAGGCAATACGGCTTCTGGTACTGACTTTAGCAGCACACCCACATTCAGTAATGGCGTGACCTTAAGCGGTGGCAATATTACGGTACCTGCGGGCGTGACTAGCTTTACGGTCACCGTACCAACCACCAACGACACCATTGATGAGTCCGACGAGACCATTGATTTAACGGTCGGTGGCGTTGCTGCCACAGGTACCATTGAAGATAACGATAGTGCACCAACGATCAGCAGTGTAAGTACAGAGAGTGAAACCGAAGGGACTGATTTAGTTCATACGGTGACTTTAAGCAATGAATCGGCTGTTGCCACCACATTCAGTTTTACCTTAGCGGGCAATACGGCTTCTGGCACCGACTTTACCAGCACACCCACATTCAGTAATGGCGTGACCTTAAGCGGTGGCAATATTACTGTACCTGCGGGCGTGACTAGCTTTACGGTCACCGTACCAACCACCAATGACACCATCGATGAGTCCGATGAAACCATTGATCTAACGGTCGGTGGCGTTGCGGCCACAGGTACTATTGAAGATAACGATTCAGCACCAACCATTAGTTCGGTTACCAGTGAATCAGAGACCGAAGGTACGGATCTTGTTCATACGGTGACTTTAAGCAATGAATCGGCTGTTGCCACCACATTCAGTTTTACCTTAGCAGGCAATACGGCTTCTGGCACCGACTTTACTGGCACACCCACATTCAGTAATGGCGTAACCTTAAGCGGTGGCAATATTACCGTGCCTGCAGGCGTCACCAGCTTTACGGTAACAGTATCAACCACCAACGACACCATCGATGAGTCGGATGAGACGATTGATTTAACGGTGGGTGGTGTTGCAGCCACAGGCACCATTGAAGATAACGATTCAGCACCAACCATTAGTTCGGTTACCAGTGAATCAGAGACCGAAGGGACTGATTTAGTTCATACAGTGACCTTAAGTAATGAATCGGCTGTTGCCACCACCTTCAGCTTTACCTTAGCAGGCAATACGGCTTCTGGTACCGACTTTACTGGCACACCCACATTCAGTAATGGCGTAACTTTAAGCGGTGGCAATATTACGGTACCTGCAGGCGTGACCAGCTTTACCGTCACCGTACCAACCACCAATGACACCATTGATGAGTCGGATGAGACCATTGATATAACGGTCGGTGGCGTTGCTGCCACAGGTACTATTGAAGATAACGATAGTGCACCAACCATCAGTAGTGTAAGTACAGAGAGTGAAACCGAAGGGACGGATTTAGTTCATACCGTTACACTCAGTAATGAATCGGCTGTCGCCACGACATTCAGTTTTACCTTAGCAGGCAATACGGCTTCTGGTACCGACTTTACTGGCACACCCACATTCAGTAATGGCGTAACCTTAAGCGGTGGCAATATTACCGTGCCTGCAGGCGTCACCAGCTTTACGGTAACAGTATCAACCACCAACGACACCATCGATGAGTCGGATGAGACGATTGATTTAACGGTGGGTGGTGTTGCAGCCACAGGCACCATTGAAGATAACGATAGTGCACCAACCATTAGTTCGGTGACCAGTGAATCAGAGACCGAAGGGACGGATTTAGTTCATACAGTGACACTCAGTAATGAGTCTGCAGTCGCCACCACCTTCAGCTTTACCTTAGCAGGCAATACCGCGGCAGGCACCGACTTTACGGGCACACCCACATTCAGTAATGAGGTAACCCTAAGCGGTGGCAATATTACCGTACCTGCGGGCGTCACTAGCTTTACCGTCACCATACCAACCACGAACGACACCATCGATGAGTCGGATGAGACCATTGATTTAACGGTCGGTGGTGTTACCGCCACAAGCACCATCGAAGATAACGATAGTGCACCAACCATCAGCAGTGTTACATCAGAGAGTGAAACAGAAGGGACGGATCTTGTTCACACGGTGACCTTAAGTAATGAATCGGCTGTCGCCACGACATTCAGCTTTACCTTAGCAGGGAATACCGCAGCAGGCACCGACTTTACTAGCACACCCATATTCAGCAATGGGGTAACCCTAAGCGGTGGCAATATTACCGTACCTGCGGGTGTGACCAGCTTTACGGTAACAGTACCAACCACCAACGACACCATCGATGAATCGGATGAGATCATTGATATCACCGTGGGTGGGGTTGCTGCCACAGGTACCATCGAAGATAACGATGCAGCACCAACCATTAGTTCGGTTACCAGTGAATCAGAGACCGAAGGGACCAATCTTGTTCATACGGTGACTTTAAGTAATGAATCGGCTGTCGCCACGACATTCAGTTTTACCTTAGCAGGCAATACGGCTTCTGGTACCGACTTTACTGGCACACCCACATTCAGTAATGGGGTAACCTTAAGCGGTGGCAATATTACCGTACCAGCAGGTGTGACCAGCTTTACCGTCACCGTACCAACCACCAATGACACCATTGATGAGTCCGATGAGACCATTGATATAACGGTCGGTGGCGTTGCTGCCACAGGGACGATTGAAGATAACGATAGTGCGCCAACCATCAGCAGTGTAAGTACAGAAAGTGAAACCGAAGGGTCAGACTTAGTTCATACAGTGACTTTAAGTAATGAATCGGCTGTTGCCACCACCTTCAGTTTTACCTTAGTAGGCAATACCGCGGCAGGCACCGACTTTACGGGCACACCTACATTCAGCAATGGCGTAACCTTAAGCGGTGGCAATATTACCGTGCCTGCAGGCGTCACCAGCTTTACGGTAACAGTATCAACCACCAACGACACCATTGATGAGTCGGATGAGACCATTGATATAACGGTCGGTGGCGTTGCTGCCACAGGTACTATTGAAGATAACGATTCAGCACCAACCATTAGTTCGGTGACCAGTGAATCAGAGACCGAAGGTACGGATTTAGTTCATACCGTTACACTCAGTAATGAATCGGCTGTCGCCACCACATTTAGTTTTACCTTAGCAGGCAATACCGCAGCAGGGACTGACTTTACGGGCACACCCACATTCAGTAATGGGGTAACCTTAAGCGGTGGCAATATTACGGTACCAGCAGGTGTGACTAGCTTTACGGTCACCGTACCAACCACCAACGACACCATCGATGAGTCGGATGAGACTATTGATGTAACGGTGGGTGGTGTTGCAGCCACAGGCACCATTGAAGATAACGATAGTGCGCCAACCATCAGTAGTGTTACATCCGAGAGTGAAACCGAAGGCACTAATCTTGTTCATACCGTCACACTCAGTAATGAGTCTGCAGTTGCCACGACATTCAGTTTTACCTTAGCGGGCAATACGGCTTCTGGTACTGACTTTACTGGCACACCCACATTCAGTAATAGCGTGACTTTAAGCGGTGGGAACATTACTGTACCAGCAGGTGTGACTAGCTTTACGGTCACCGTACCAACCACCAACGACACCATCGATGAGTCGGATGAGACTATTGATGTAACGGTGGGTGGTGTTGCAGCCACAGGCACCATTGAAGATAACGATGCAGCACCGACCATCAGTAGTGTGAGTACAGAAAGTGAAACTGAAGGTAGCGATTTAGTCCATACCGTCACACTCAGTAATGAATCGGCAGTCGCGACCACGTTTAGCTTTACATTAGTAGGCAATACCGCAGCAGGCACCGACTTTACGGGCACACCGACATTCAGTAATGGCGTGACCTTAAGCGCTGGGAACATTACCGTACCTGCAGGCGTCACCAGTTTTACGGTGACCGTACCAACCACCAATGACACCATTGATGAGTCCGACGAGACCATTGATTTAACGGTCGGCGGGGTTGCTGCCACAGGTACCATCGAAGATAACGATTCAGCACCAACCATTAGTTCGGTGACCAGTGAATCAGAGACCGAAGGGACGGATTTAGTTCATACCGTCACACTCAGTAATGAGTCGGCTGTCGCTACCACCTTCAGCTTTACTTTAGCAGGCAATACCGCGGCAGGCACCGACTTTACGGGCACACCCACATTCAGTAATGGCGTAACCTTAAGCGGTGGCAATATTACCGTACCTGCAGGTGTGACTAGCTTTACCGTCACCATACCAACCACGAACGACACCATTGATGAGTCCGATGAGACCATTGATCTAACGGTCGGTGGTGTTGCTGCCACAGGTACCATTGAAGATAACGATAGTGCGCCAACCATCAGCAGTGTTACATCCGAGAGTGAAACAGAAGGCACCGATCTTGTTCATACGGTGACGTTAAGCAATGAATCGGCTGTCGCCACCACCTTCAGTTTTACCTTAGCGGGCAATACCGCAGCAGGCACCGACTTTACGGGCACACCCACATTTAGCAATGGCGTAACCTTAAGCGGTGGCAATATTACCGTACCTGCAGGTGTGACTAGCTTTACCGTCACCATACCAACCACGAACGACACCATTGATGAGTCCGGTGAGACCATTGATCTAACGGTCGGTGGTGTTGCTGCCACAGGTACTATTGAAGATAACGATAGTGCGCCAACGATCAGCAGTGTTACATCCGAGAGTGAAACCGAAGGTACGGATTTAGTCCATACCGTTACACTCAGTAATGAGTCGGCCGTTGCCACCACCTTCAGCTTTACCTTAGTAGGCAATACCGCAGCAGGGACTGACTTTACGGGCACACCCACATTCAGCAATGGTGTGACCTTAAGCGGTGGCAATATTACTGTACCTGCGGGCGTCACTAGCTTTACGGTCACCGTACCAACCACCAATGACACCATTGATGAGTCGGATGAGACCATTGATATCACCGTGGGTGGGGTTGCTGCCACAGGCACCATTGAAGATAACGATGCAGCACCGACCATCAGTAGTGTGAGTACAGAAAGTGAAACCGAAGGGACGGATTTAGTCCATACCGTCACACTCAGTAATGAATCGGCAGTCGCGACCACGTTTAGCTTTACATTAGTAGGCAATACCGCAGCAGGCACCGACTTTACGGGCACACCCACATTCAGTAATGGCGTAACCTTAAGCGGTGGCAATATTACCGTACCAGCAGGGGTCACTAGCTTTACGGTGACTATCCCAACCACCAATGACACCATTGATGAATCCGATGAGACTATTGATTTAACAGTCGGTGGGGTTGCTGCCACAGGTACCATTGAAGATAACGATAGTGCACCGACCATTAGTTCGGTGACCAGTGAATCAGAGACCGAAGGCACGGATCTTGTTCATACGGTCACACTCAGTAATGAGTCTGCAGTTGCCACGACATTCAGTTTTACCTTAGTAGGCAATACCGCGGCTGGTACCGACTTTACGGGCACACCCACATTCAGCAATGGTGTGACCTTAAGCGGTGGCAATATTACTGTACCTGCGGGCGTGACTAGCTTTACGGTCACCGTACCAACCACCAATGACACCATTGATGAGTCCGACGAGACCATTGATATAACGGTCGGTGGGGTTGCTGCCACAGGCACCATTGAAGATAACGATGCAGCACCGACCATCAGTAGTGTGAGTACAGAAAGTGAAACCGAAGGGACGGATTTAGTCCATACCGCCACACTCAGTAATGAGTCTGCAGTCGCCACGACATTCAGCTTTACCTTAGCGGGTAATACGGCTTCTGGTACTGACTTTACCAGCACACCCACATTCAGCAATGGTGTGACCTTAAGCGGTGGCAATATCACCGTACCTGCGGGCGTGACTAGCTTTACGGTGACCGTACCGACGACTAATGACACCATTGATGAGTCGGATGAGACCATTGATTTAACGGTGGGTGGCGTTGCTGCGACAGGTACCATCGAAAATAACGATAGTGCGCCAACGATCAGTTCGGTCACCAGTGAATCAGAGACCGAAGGCACGGATCTTGTTCATACGGTGACACTCAGTAATGAGTCTGCAGTCGCCACGACATTCAGCTTTACCTTAGCGGGTAATACGGCTTCTGGTACTGACTTTAGCAGCACACCCACATTCAGTAATGGCGTAACCTTAAGCGGTGGGAACATTACGGTACCTGCAGGCGTCACCAGCTTTACCGTCACCGTACCAACCACCAATGACACCATCGATGAGTCCGATGAAACCATTGATCTAACGGTCGGTGGGGTTGCGGCCACAGGTACTATTGAAGATAACGATTCAGCACCAACCATTAGTTCGGTTACCAGTGAATCAGAGACCGAAGGTACGGATCTTGTTCATACGGTGACTTTAAGCAATGAATCGGCTGTTGCCACCACGTTTAGCTTTACCTTAGCAGGCAATACGGCGGCAGGCACAGACTTTACGGGCACACCCACATTCAGTAATGGGGTAACCCTAAGCGGTGGCAATATTACCGTACCTGCGGGTGTGACCAGCTTTACGGTAACAGTACCAACCACCAACGACACCATCGATGAATCGGATGAGATCATTGATATCACCGTGGGTGGGGTTGCTGCCACAGGTACCATCGAAGATAACGATGCAGCACCAACCATTAGTTCGGTTACCAGTGAATCAGAGACCGAAGGGACCAATCTTGTTCATACGGTGACTTTAAGTAATGAATCGGCTGTCGCCACGACATTCAGTTTTACCTTAGCAGGCAATACGGCTTCTGGTACCGACTTTACTGGCACACCCACATTCAGTAATGGCGTAACCTTAAGCGGTGGCAATATTACCGTGCCTGCAGGCGTCACCAGCTTTACGGTAACAGTATCAACCACCAACGACACCATCGATGAGTCGGATGAGACGATTGATTTAACGGTGGGCGGGGTTGCGGCCACAGGTACTATTGAAGATAACGATTCAGCACCAACCATTAGTTCGGTGACCAGTGAATCAGAGACCGAAGGGACGGATTTAGTTCATACAGTGACACTCAGTAATGAGTCTGCAGTCGCCACCACCTTCAGCTTTACCTTAGCAGGCAATACCGCGGCAGGCACCGACTTTACGGGCACACCCACATTCAGTAATGGTGTGACCTTAAGCGGTGGCAATATCACCGTACCTGCGGGCGTGACTAGCTTTACGGTGACCGTACCGACCACCAATGACACCATTGATGAGTCCGATGAGACCATTGATATAACGGTCGGTGGCGTTGCGGCCACAGGTACGATTGAAGATAACGATAGTGCGCCAACGATCAGTTCGGTCACCAGTGAATCAGAGACCGAAGGCACGGATCTTGTTCATACGGTGACACTCAGTAATGAGTCTGCAGTCGCGACCACGTTTAGCTTTACCTTAGCAGGCAATACGGCGGCAGGCACAGACTTTACGGGCACACCCACATTCAGCAATGGCGTGACCTTAAGTGGGGGTAATATTACGGTACCAGCAGGTGTGACTAGCTTTACCGTCACCATACCAACCACGAACGACACCATTGATGAGTCCGACGAGACCATTGATATCACCGTAGGTGGCGTTGCTGCCACAAGTACTATTGAAGATAACGATAGTGCGCCAACGATCAGCAGTGTAAGTACAGAGAGTGAAACAGAAGGGACTGATTTAGTTCATACCGTTACGCTCAGTAATGAGTCTGCAGTTGCCACCACATTCAGCTTTACATTAGTAGGTAATACCGCAGCGGGCAGCGACTTTACGGGCACACCGACATTCAGTAATGGCGTGACCTTAAGCGGTGGGAACATTACTGTACCAGCAGGTGTGACTAGCTTTACCGTCACCATACCAACCACGAACGACACCATTGATGAGTCCGATGAGACCATTGATTTAACGGTCGGTGGCGTTGCAGCCACAGGTACCATTGAAGATAATGATAGTGCACCGACTATTAGTTCGGTGACCAGTGAATCAGAGACCGAAGGTACGGATTTAGTTCATACGGTGACTTTAAGCAATGAATCGGCTGTCGCCACCACCTTCAGCTTTGCCTTAGCGGGCAATACCGCAGCGGGCAGCGACTTTACGGGCACACCGACATTCAGTAATGGCGTGACCTTAAGCGGTGGCAATATTACCGTGCCTGCAGGCGTGACTAGCTTTACCGTCACCGTACCAACCACCAATGACACCATTGATGAGTCGGATGAGACTATTGATTTAACGGTCGGTGGCGTTGCGGCCACAGGTACCATTGAAGATAACGATAGTGCGCCAACAATCAGCAGTGTTACATCAGAGAGTGAAACCGAAGGGACTGATTTAGTTCATACAGTGACACTCAGTAATGAGTCTGCAGTCGCGACCACGTTTAGTTTTACCTTAGCAGGCAATACGGCGGCAGGCACCGACTTTACAGGCACACCCACATTCAGTAATGGGGTAACCCTAAGCGGTGGCAATATTACCGTGCCTGCAGGCGTGACTAGCTTTACCGTCACCGTACCAACTACTAATGACACCATTGATGAGTCCGATGAGACCATTGATATAACGGTCGGTGGGGTTGCTGCCACAGGTACCATTGAAGATAACGATTCAGCACCAACCATTAGTTCGGTTACCAGTGAATCAGAGACCGAAGGTACGGATTTAATTCATACAGTGACACTCAGTAATGAGTCTGCAGTCGCGACCACGTTTAGTTTTACCTTAGCAGGCAATACGGCGGCAGGGACTGACTTTACGGGCACACCCACATTCAGCAATGGCGTGACCTTAAGCGGTGGCAATATTACCGTACCAGCAGGGGTCACTAGCTTTACGGTCACCGTACCAACCACCAATGACACCATTGATGAGTCCGACGAGACCATTGATTTAACGGTCGGTGGCGTTGCTGCCACAGGTACCATTGAAGATAATGATAGTGCACCGACTATTAGTTCGGTGACCAGTGAATCAGAGACCGAAGGTACGGATTTAGTTCATACGGTGACTTTAAGCAATGAATCGGCTGTCGCCACCACCTTCAGCTTTACCTTAGTAGGCAATACCGCAGCGGGCACCGACTTTACGGGCACACCCACATTCAGTAATGGCGTGACCTTAAGTGGGGGTAATATTACGGTACCTGCAGGGGTCACCAGCTTTACCGTCACCGTACCAACCACCAATGACACCATCGATGAGTCGGATGAGACCATTGATCTAACGGTGGGTGGCGTTGCGGCGACAGGCACCATCGAAGATAACGATAGTTCGCCAACCATCAGCAGTGTGAGTACAGAAAGTGAAACCGAAGGGTCAGACCTTGTACACACGGTGACCTTAAGCAATGAATCGGCTGTTGCCACCACGTTTAGCTTTACCTTAGCAGGCAATACCGCGGCTGGCACTGACTTTACTGGCACACCGACATTCAGTAATGGTGTGACCTTAAGCGGTGGGAATATTACGGTACCAGCAGGGGTCACCAGCTTTACGGTCACCGTGCCAACCACCAATGACACCATTGATGAATCGGACGAGACCATTGATTTAACGGTCGGTGGGGTTGCTGCCACAGGTACTATTGAAGATAACGATTCAGCACCAACCATTGGTTCGGTTACCAGTGAATCAGAGACCGAAGGTACGGATTTAGTTCATACCGTCACACTCAGTAATGAGTCTGCAGTTGCCACCACATTTAGTTTTACCTTAGCGGGCAATACCGCAGCAGGCATCGACTTTACTGGCACACCCACATTCAGTAATGGTGTGACCTTAAGCGGTGGGAACATTACCGTACCAGCGGGCGTGACTAGCTTTACGGTCACCGTACCAACCACGAACGACACCATCGATGAGTCGGATGAGACCATTGATCTAACGGTGGGTGGGGTTGCGGCCACAGGTACGATTGAAGATAACGATAGTGCGCCAACAATCAGCAGTGTTACATCAGAGAGTGAAACCGAAGGGACTGATTTAGTTCATACGGTGACGTTAAGTAATGAATCGGCTATTGCCACCACCTTCAGCTTTACCTTAGCAGGCAATACCGCAGCGGGCACCGACTTTACGGGCACACCGACATTCAGTAATGGGGTAACCTTAAGCGGTGGGAACATTACGGTACCAGCAGGTGTGACCAGCTTTACCGTCACCGTACCAACCACCAATGACACCATTGATGAGTCGGATGAGACCATTGATCTAACGGTGGGTGGCGTTGCGGCCACAGGTACCATTGAAGATAACGATAGTGCGCCAACAATCAGCAGTGTTACATCAGAGAGTGAAACCGAAGGGACTGATTTAGTTCATACAGTGACACTCAGTAATGAGTCTGCTGTTGCCACGACATTCAGCTTTGCCTTAGCGGGCAATACGGCTTCTGGCACCGACTTTACCAGCACACCCACATTCAGTAATGGCGTGACCTTAAGCGGTGGCAATATTACGGTACCAGCAGGGGTCACTAGCTTTACGGTCACCGTACCAACCACCAATGACACCATTGATGAATCGGACGAGACCATTGATTTAACGGTAGGCGGGGTTGCGGCCACAGGTACTATTGAAGATAACGATAGTGCACCAACCATTAGTTCGGTTACCAGTGAATCAGAGACCGAAGGTACGGATTTAGTTCATACGGTGACTTTAAGCAATGAATCGGCTGTCGCCACCACCTTCAGCTTTACCTTAGCAGGTAATACGGCAGCGGGTACCGACTTTACCAGCACACCCACATTCAGTAATGGCGTGACCTTAAGCGGTGGCAATATTACGGTACCAGCAGGGGTCACCAGCTTTACGGTCACCGTACCAACCACCAATGACACCATTAATGAGTCCGACGAGACCATTGATCTAACGGTGGGTGGGGTTGCTGCAACAGGTACCATTGAAGATGATGATACGCCTGCTGTTATTGGTGGTACTGATACCGCATCCGTTTTAGAAGATAATAATGTCGATATTTCTGGAAACCTAACAGCTGCAGGAACATTAACAATTAGCGACCCTGATGTAGGGCAGAGCAGTTTCACTGCAGCTACAGGATTGGTAGGAACCTACGGTACATTAAACATTAATGCTGCAGGTGAATGGACTTACACCGCAGATAACAGTCAAAGTGCCATTCAATCTTTAACCCCTAGCGATACCATAGTAGATACGATTGAAATCACTAGTTTTGATGGAACAACACATGATATTAGCATTTCAATTACAGGGGTTAATCTTACAGCAACGGATAACACAAATACTGTAGATGAAAACGCAAGGGTAACGGGCAATGTTATTAGCGACGGTACTGCGGATTCAGACGATACATTAAGCGCAGGAAGTATTCTTACTACTAATTTAACCCTACATTACGATGCATCGAAAGATACGGAAGGCGATGGCATATGGGAAAACAGCAGCCTTGTCACACCTGCACCCGATTTTGATTGGGGGTTTGACCATGGCTCAGCGACCACATTTACACCATCAACCATAACATCAGCATTGCCTGGAATTACAGAAGCCTATAGTTTTAATGTTAATGGCACTGATCCTACGGGTGCAGGCTTCTCTGACTTTTCTGATGGTAATGATGATTCCTTTAGTGATATTACTGGTGATCCAACGAATAACTCTGCCAGTTTCGAAATGTGGTTTCGTGCCAACGATACAACAGATCACGACCTATTATTTGAGAGTGGTGGTGCTACTGATGGTATTTCTATTCGTATCAACGGCACTATAGTTGAATTTTTTGTTAAAGATGGCGGTAATGACGCTAGACTCAGCTTTGATTTAGCCAGCGTTGGCATTGACCCCACCGCTGAATTTGTTCAGCTTGTAGGCGTTGTTACCATCAATGGTAATGTGGATTTATATATCAATGGTGCACTAGCGGCACAAGACACTAGTGGGCTTCTTGCTGACTGGTCTGGTAGTGCTGATGCAGGCTTGGGTGTGATCAATAATGCCATTAATTTTGATTCTCCTACCGCCTTTGAAGGTGATATCGCTATTTTCAACTTCTATGAATCTGCACTGACTAGTGCCAATGTACTCGATAATTACCAAGCTACCGCAGGGTTCAGTGTTACACATGTGAATGGTTCACCTATTAGCCTACTTACCCCAATCACATTAACGAATGGCACCGTTATTATTTCTGGCGATGGTTCTTATGAATATACCCCCAATAGTGGCTTTTCAGGCACAGAAACCTTTACCTACACCATTGAAAACCATAATGGTGATACCGACACAGGAAGCATTACGGTCACTGTAGATGAGGCGCCTACCATTACCAGTGTCACCTCTGAGAGCGAAACTGAAGGAACGGATTTGGTACATACTGTTAATCTAAGCCATTCATCAACGGCTGATACGGTATTTAGCTTTAGTTTAGTGGGAAATACTGCCACGGGTACAGACTTTACTAATCCACCGACATTCACTAATGGCGTGACGTTAAGTGGTGGCAATATTACCGTGCCCGCAGGCGTCACCAGCTTTACGGTAACTGTGCCTACGACCAACGACATTATTGATGAACCTGATGAGACGATTGATTTAACGATAGGTGGGGTAGCTGCTACAGGTACGATAGAAGACAATGATGCCGCGCCAACCATTAGCAATATTAGCGATGAAAACGAAGCCGAGGGTAATAATCTTGTACACACTGTAACGCTCAGTAATCCATCCTCAATAGCAACAACATTTGCATTCAGCTTGGTTGGCGATACAGCAACAGTAGTTGATGACTTTACCAGTCCACCAACATTTAGTGACGGCGTTACACTCAGTGGCGGCAATATAACTGTACCCGCAGGTGTAACGAGCTTTACGGTGACGATACCGACCATTAGCGACGCAATCAATGAATCAACCGAAACCATAACCCTAACAATAGGGGGAAGTACGGCAACAGGTACGATTAATGATGGTGCTGCAATTATTGGCGGCGTAGATACCGCTTCGTTAGTAGAAGATACAAACTTAGATAGTGTGGGTAAC
This sequence comes from Candidatus Endobugula sp., assembly GCA_965225895.1. Taxonomy (GTDB): domain Bacteria; phylum Pseudomonadota; class Gammaproteobacteria; order Pseudomonadales; family Cellvibrionaceae; genus Endobugula. The sequence continues at coordinate 934,101 of CBDDBR010000011.1, read as the reverse complement.
TTACGTGCCTCGGGCGTACTGACTATTACAGATCCTGACCCTGGAGAAGACAGCTTTACCGCGGCCACAGGCCTTACAGGCACATACGGTACATTAAGTATCAATACAGCAGGGGAGTGGTCTTATACCGTTGATAATAGCCTAAGCGCTATTCAATCATTAACGACTAGCGATACCCTTATTGATACCATTGAAATAACTAGTTTTGATGGAAGTACTCACGACATTACTATTTCGATCTCAGGGGTTGATTTAAATGCCACTGACAATAATGACAATACGAATGAAAATACTCCGCTTAGCGGCAATGTTATTCGTGATGGTATTGCAGATACCGATGATTTAATCAGTGCTGGAAGTATTATTACAACAAATTTAACACTGCATTATGATGCCTCTGAAGATACAGAAGGTGATGGTATTTGGGATAACACCAGCGCTACGCCACCATCACCTGACTTTATTTGGGATTTTGATGCGTCAGGCACTAATTTTAGCCCTATTGATGTCAGTGCAACGACATCCTTGGTGGGAATCACAGAAGCCTACCGCTTTAATGTTAATCCTGGTGATATTTCAGGCGCGGGCTTATCTGATCAAAATGGTAGTGATGATGCCATCTCAAATATCGGTGCAGCAGAAACAAATTCTGCCACATTTGAAATATGGTTTAGAGCCAATGATACTAGCGACCGTGACGTATTATTTGAAACAGGCGGTACAGGTGATGGTACATCTATCCAGATTAATGGCACTGTGGTTGAGTTTCTCGTAAAAGACACCAACGAAAACGTTCAGCTCAGTTTTGACTTAGCTACCATCGGTATTGACCCTACGGAAGAATTTGTTCAACTAACCAATGTTATTGATATTAGTGGTGGTAACACGACCGTTAGCTTATATGTTAATGGCACTTTAGCCGCTCAAGGCAGTAATGCTCTTGTTTTACGGTGGGATGGAGGAAATGATGCGGGGTTAGGTTCAGTAAATGGCAACCTCAACTTTAACTCGCCAACAGCATTTGAAGGCGAAATTGCTATTTTTAATTTTTACGAATCCGCACTTAGCAATGCCAACGTACTGAATAACTATCAAGCCATTGCAGGCTTTAGTGTCACAGAAGTTAACGGCACAGCGATTACCCTAGATACTCCAATGACATTAAGTAACGGCACGTTAATTATCGCTGCCGACGGCTCATATCAATATACGCCCACCAATGGCTTTAACGGCATAGAAACCTTCAATTACACCATTGAAAACAACAATGGGGATACAGAAACCGCCACTATTAGCATTAATGTTACCAACCCGATCGATGGTACAACGGGTATAGATACCCTCACAGGAACAACAGATAACGACCTATTAAGTGGTGATCAAAACAACGATACACTGATTGGTGGAGCAGGGCGTGACATACTCTTTGGAGGTACTGGTAGCGATATATTAACAGGGGGCGACGATGCCGATACATTCTACTGGCAAGCCAGCGATGCTGATACTTCTACCGATAGTATTACTGACTTCACGTTAGGTGTTTATGGTGTAGGCGATGCTGATATTATCGATCTAGCCGACTTACTACAAAATGAAGAAAGCGGCCTATTATCTGACTTTTTACTTGTGAATGACAATGGTACAGATGTCACTATATCTGTTGATGCCGATGGTACTGGTGGTTACACAGACCTTACAATTACCATCGAGGGTATTGGTACAGGCTCTATAGATTTAGACACCCTAATTAGCAACAGCCAACTGCTCATCGACACATAGACCGATCGTTATTTAAATAATATGGAATACCATGTACATGGGTAACCGTTGTCGATTTATTAAAAATATACAATTTAACATAATATATATTATGCGAACCTAAGATGTGAAAACCAAGAATATCAACTGTTGACGAACCATTAAACATATGGCAAGAGACATGAAATTGTTCAATATTGGGTGTCCGGGCATATTTAGGGCTAAAGTTTCATAACACTCTCTATATTATTGATTTATATAGAATTTAAGGATGTTTTTTAATGTGGCGCTATTTCAACAGGTATTCTTAATCTATTGATTTTTCAGGCATTCTAAAGTCTCTACTTATGTCATACTTGCTGAATATTTACGAAGCTAAATGGCTAGCAGAAACAGATGACAAATCAAGAAACTCAGACCTACCGTTACCAATGCAAGCTGTGCGGTAGCGCTCTTCAGCCAACATCTGGCTTGAGTCAGTGCGCCTGTGGTGCTGTTGGTGTCGATGTATTAGATGCAGCTTCAGGGATGGTACGTCTATTGGGTGAACCTCAAAACGTAACTAGTCTAGATGAACAGGTTGATTTCGATACGGGGAAAATCACTAAAGATAGCTAAAATAAGCGCCCTTTTTATTGCTAAACACCAATAATCCGTTAAAATAGGATTATTACGGATTTATTTTGGCTCCCTTCCTACGGTGATTTTATGGCGAAATCTGGTCAAGCACGTGTGCCTACCAAGCAGCAGCAAGCCCATTTATTTGATGTTATTAAAACTAAACGGCATTCAGAAAAGAATACGGCCATCATGCAGATCAGCTTCAAGCTTGGCTTGCGAGCTCAAGAAATTGCTCTCCTCCAAATTAAAGAAGTTGCCAGGCTTGCTAACCACTCTAAGAATTCTTCTCGATCCTTTGTTTTACATGAAGTAATGAGCCTACCTGCAGCTTACACTAAAGGTGCAGATGCCATGAAGCGTTCTAAATCCACCTATAAGCGCCAATCGGTTAGTTTTAAGGTTGAAGCCTTTGATGCGGTTATTCGGCAGGTTGAAGCGTTAGCAAAAGCTGGTTCAGATATTAATCCTGAAGACTTTTATCCTCCTGTTAAAAAACATAAAGGTAAGTCACGTGACTTGCCGATGGTTGATAACGAGCTTCGTAAAGCACTGAGCGATTATCTGCAAATAAGGTTAGAAAAAAATCCTCACTTAAAACCTACTGATCCCCTGTTCATAACGCAAAAAAGTGGCCCCTACTCTCCCAATACCTTACAGGAACATATGGCACTAATGTTACGCTCCTGGGCGGGTATCGAAAAAGCAAGCTCACATTCTGGGCGACGAGCACTCATTACTAATATTATTCATAAACAGAAAAAATCAGTCAAAATTGCTCAAAAGATTGCTGGCCATGTTAATCCTTCAACAACAATTATTTATGAAGAGCCTCCTGAAGATGCAATAGAAAACACTCTCAGAAATTTATAGAAACCTGTGGCAGGTTCATGGATCAGCCACAGGTAATCATTTTACGTCATATCTTTTAATTTACCTTTTGAAAACCAAGCAAATAAAACAGGCAATACAAATAGCGTTAAAAAAGTGGCTGTGATTAATCCACCCACGATTACACTGGCCAATGGCTTTTGTATTTCTGCTCCGACGCCTTGCGAGAGTAACATTGGTATAAGACCTAACGCTGAGGTAATCGCAGTCATCAGTACCGGTCTCAGTCTAGACGTAGCGCCATCAAATACCGCATCGGCCACGGCTAGACCATCTTTAATACGTTGGTTAATACTTTCTACCATAACGACACCGTTGAGCACGGCTACACCAAATAAGGTAATAAAACCTACTGAGCTAGGTACCGATAAATACTGACCAGAAATCCACAATGAAAATACACCACCGATGACGGCTAATGGTACATTTACTAGGATAAGCATTGCCTGACCGACCGAGGCAAAGGCAAAGTAAAGTAGTAAAGCAATTAACCCCAATGACACCGGCACAACCAATGACAAACGTTTTTGTGCCCGTTGTTGGTTTTCAAATTGCCCACCGATATCAACGGAATAGCCCGTCGGCAGATCTATTTCATCGGCGATGGCTTGACGAATATCTTCTACCACACTGCCCATATCACGCCCTTGAACATTGGCTTGTATTACCACACGTCTCTGGACGTCATCACGTCGCACTTGAGGCGGGCCGGATTCGATAGTCACTTCCGCGACATCGCCAAGGCGCACCCAAGCACCAGACGGAGCTTGTAAGCGCAGGTCAGCAATGCTTTCACGGTCTTGTCGAAAACGCTCAGCGAATCGTACATAAATATCGTAACGTTCATTACCATTAATGACCTGACCTGCACTGACACCACCTAGCCCTTCACGTACCAATTCCATCACATCACTGACAGCCAATCCATACCGGGACAGAATGCGGCGATGGGGTTTTACCACTAGCTGTGATTCACCGACAATTTGTTCTATGGCGACATCGCGGGCACCGTCAATTTCTTTCACCACCGCTTCAATAGCTTGCCCTCTTTCAGCCAATACAGCCAAGTCTGGGCCAAACAATTTAATCGCCAGTTGTGCTTTAACACCCGACAACAATTCATCCACACGAGTCGCAATCGGTTGCGAGAAATTGAGCAACAAACCGGGATGTTGTTCCAGCTTATGCTCCATCAGCGATTGAAGTTCATAGCGGTTGCTGGCGCTGGTCCATTCTGGCACCGGTTTTAGCCCGATATAAATCTCAATATTATTGACGGGTTCAGGATCACCGCCAATCTCAGCTCGACCAATACGCGACAACGCATAAGTCACCTCCGGAAACTCCATCAGCATGGCTTCCAACTTGGGGCCAACTTCTAGCGCAGTGTCTAGACTGGAAGACGGCGCGAGCGTGACTCTCAAGTTGATCGTACCCTCCTCCAATTCCGGCACGAACTCGGTGCCTAAACGCGGTAAAATCAGTGCCGCAGCGACCACCATAATACCAGCAATACCTACCACCACTTTGCTATGGTTCATCGCCCAAGATAATCCCTTACGGTAAAGCATATCGAGTGGCTTTAAAACAAAGCTGTCTCGTTGGCGAACTCCTTTTCGAAAAAGGTATGTCGCTAATGCGGGCACAATAATCAAGGCCACCAACACCGCTGAAAGCATGGCGAGCATAATACTGATAGCCATAGGCTGAAAGAGTTTGGCTTCGACACCTTCAAAACTAAACAGCGGCATAAACACGACTAAAATAATCGCTGTTGCGAAAAAGATAGGACGTGCAACTTCCTTCCCCGCTTCTTGTAATCGTAATGCGATACCGTGAGTATCATGCGCGGCATCAACCGGGTCTTTGTCATCGTTGCCTACGCGTACTGCTCGCTGTGCATCATGTTCAGCGTCTGGATGAGTTAGGTGTTTGAACATATTCTCTACCATGACGACCGAGCCATCCACCAGCATACCGATAGCCACCGCGATTCCTCCTAGCGACATTAGGTTGGCAGACAAACCAAACCACGACATCACCATTAAGGCGATACCGATAGAAATCGGGATCGAAATCAACACCAAAAAAGTAGCCCGCAAGTTCATCAAAAATAAGGCGAGGATCACCACGATAAAAACAAAGGCGAGCAACAAGGCGTTAACAACGGTTTGCACCGCTTGTGTAATTAGGTCTGCCTGATTATAAAAAGCGTCAAAGTGAACACCTTCCGGTAGAGCCTGATTGATACGCTCCACACGGTCTTCGACGGCATCGATAGTTGCTTTGGTGTTGGCTCCCATACGTTTAAGTACAATACCGGAAACCACTTCACCAAGATTTTCTGCAGTGCCATCGCTGGTTTTTCGTGTCATCGTCACGGCACCTTGGCGAATCTCGCTGCCTAATTCCACCTTGGCTACATCAGCGACAGTAACCGTTATACCGTCGATCGTTTTCAGCGGTACTTGGCCAATTTGCTCTAATCCCTTTTTGCCGTGATCAAGCCAACCCGTACCACGAATCACGAGCTGTTCTTGGCCTCGATCCATATACCAGCCACCCACATTAGTATTGTTATCTTCAAGGGCAGATATCACATTGTCTTGCGACAGGCCGTAAGACATGAGTCGGGATGGATTTAGATTCACTTGGTATTGACGAACATCACCGCCAAAAGAGAGTACATCGGTCACCCCTTCCGCAGGGATCAATAGCAATTTAACTACCCAGTCATTAAGACTGCGCAGCGCCATCGCATCAAAACCGGCACCGGGTTCCGCGACTAATAAATATTGATAGACCTGGCCTAAGCCTGAAGTATTGGGCCCCATCTCTGGTGTACCAACGCCTTCGGGAATCAATTCTTTGGCGGCCTGAAGCCGTTCAAACACCAGTTGTCGAGCAAAGTAGATATCCGTACCTTCTTTAAAGACGACAGTCACACCGGATAAGCCGGTTTTGGAGATAGAACGTACCTCCTCTACATCGGGAAGAGCGTACATCACCGCTTCAATGGGGAAAGTAATTAACTGTTCCACTTCCTCGGCAGCCAATCCCGGCGCCTCAGTATTGACCGATACTTGCACGTTGGTGACATCTGGAAACGCATCAAGATTCAGTTTGGGAATAATAAAAACGGCACTAATCGTTAGTGTCATCAAGGCTATCACCACCAGTAATCGGTTGGTGACCGCCCAGTCGATAATTCGGTTAAACATGGGAGCTCCTACAGATTAATGGTTATGCGGATCAAAACCGCCTTTGGCTATTTGTGACGCAACAAAGAAGGCTCCTTTAATCACGATGCGGGTATTTGGCTCAATACCGCTGATTTCACGCAATTGTCCAAGCGAGCGATGTAATTCAACTTCTACCGGCTGGAATTCCCCTGGATGGTCTTCTACGAATACGGTCCAGTCACCGTCCGCACTACGCATTAATGCGGTTTCGGGTACGGCCAATACGGGTTTTTCTGTGCGAAAGCGAAAAAACACCTCAGCAAACTGGCCTGGGTGTAGACGGTGTTCTGAGTTATCCACCAACAAACGTACTGTGCGAGTTCGGGTGACTGGATCGATGGTGTGTGCTTCTTGAGTCACCGTCGCTTTTACACGTACATCACCTGCGACCACTTCGGCCTGTGTGCCTGCGCCCAATGTGAATGAGGTCTTAGATGATAAGTGGGCTTCTACCCACAGTTGTCTTTCATCTGCTAATGTCATCAAAGAGCCGCCAGCATCGATACGCTGCCCTTGCTCGAAATCATCGGTAAGTACCGCGCCGTCGATTTCGGCACGTAATGTGTATTCTCCCAACGACAAGGTTTTCTGCGAAGTCAGTGATTGCAAATCTGATGAACTCAAACCAAATGCCTGAAGTGTTGCTTGTGCAGCCTCAAAATCAGTCTTGGCGTTGATATAGCGCTTTTCCCCCACTGTTTTACGCCCTAGCTCTCGCACCCTTTTCCACTCAGGCCAAGCTGTACGGTAGCTGGCTTGTGCCTGCGCCACATTTTCGCTGAACAGTGTGACAAGTGACTGACCTTGTTTGACATGATCACCTAAGGCTACATGACGCCGTAGGACAACTGATGCCACACGAGGTGATACCCGGTAACTGGTGTAGCCGTTAGAGAGAATCTCTCCTGGTGCGTAGAGTTGATAATTAACGGGTTTTGCACTCAATGCTTCGACACGAATACCCGCGAGTGTTAATTGCTCAGTATTCAGTGATGCGGATGATGATTCTTCATGACCATGCGCATCATGACCGCCTTTATTTTCAGCACCATGATCATCATGATGGGCATGTTCTTTATCCGATGTGTGGTCATCGTGTTCATGTCCCGTGCTAGCTTTATGGTCATCATGTTTGTGCTCAGCCTCTGATTGATGATCATCATGCCTTCCTTCAATCTCAGAGCTATGATCATCGTGATGGGCATGCTCCTTATCTGATTTGTGATCATCATGTTCATGTCCAGTGCTAGATTTATGATCATCGTGTTTGTGCTCAGTTTCTAATTGATGGTCATCATGATGGGCGTGCTTTTCATCTGACTTGTGATCATCGTGTTCATGCCCCGTGCTAGATTTATGATCGTCGTGATCATGTTCACTATCGGATTTATGGTCATCATGTTGATGTCCGGTACTAGCTTTATGATCATCATGTTTGTGTTCAGTACTAGATTCCAGAGCATGCCCTATAGGCGCTGTTGTTAAGCCAGCAACCAATATAGCGAGTAAAGTTTTGTTCATTGGTGTAGTCCCTTTATTGGTTGGTTGTCGAATTATCTGCTTTGTGCGAATCATGATTATGTCGACCATCGGTTTTATGATCATCGTGATTATGCTCCGCATCAGATTTGTGATTATCATGACCGTTTTTATCGTGAAGTTTGTGGTTATCATGCTTATGTGATTGATGATCATCGTGATCATGATTAGTGCTTGATTTATGGTCATCATGTTCGTGCTTAGCACTAGTCCCCTGCGCATGACTTATAGAAGTTATTGTTAAGCCAACAATTAGAATAGCGAGTAATATTTTATTCATGGTTAGAATCCTGTTATTGATTGGCTGCAGAAGTTGCGGGTATTGTCATAATATTTAGACGACCCGATTGCTGTAATACTTCGGTCAATGCGTGTTGTGTTTGTTTTTCTAATTCAATACCGGCCAAAAGGCTTTCGGCTCGTTGATTTAAGGCCAGCAAATAATTAGAAGTCGATAAATCACCGCTACGCCACTGCCGTTCCAACAGCTTGGCACTGTTCTCTACCCGACTCTGGGCTACTGTTTGCCAACGTTGATATTGTTGCGCATAGGTTTGCCAGGTATTGTAAGCCGCTTGCGAATCAAAGCGCTGTTTACGGAAAGCCGCTTGGAATTGCGCCTCCGCTTCAAGCGCCCTGCTTTCAGCGGCCCGAGTTTCTGCGCTGAAATTATTACGTACATTTAATGGAATAGAAAAACTTAAGGCCACCACATCTTCGTCACTATCACGACCGACATTGATTCCAATGGTAGGCTCGGCTTTAGTCGCGCGTTGTACTACGTTAGTTTCTTCTTTTAGTGACTGCCAGTTGGCATGGGCGCTGGCCACAGTAGGATGTTTAAGCAATTCTTGATCAGATACTGCATCTAATGAAGTAGACCAAAAGTCAGCAGGAATATTTCCTCGTTCCGGTGACCATTCAGGTAACAGCTCACGCACTCTGAATTGAGCTTTTTGCAAAGCGACATCGACTTCTGCCACTTGGGCGAGTTGTTGTGACAAGGATAAAAAAGTGAGTTCCGCATCAACGCTGCCTAAATCACCTGCTCGCTGACGTTTTTGATTGAGCAAGTTCAAGTAACGTATTTAATTGTTGCTGTTGCGTCTTTGTAATAGTGCTAACACGACTAGCAAAATGCCACTCAATCAGAGCATTTAAGGCTTGTGTCGTCTTATCCAATACTTGTTGTTGGTATAGTGCTTCAGCTTCAGCTCTCAAGTAATTTGCTTGCTGTTGCTTGAATTCTTGTCTATCCCACCAATCGATAGTTTGTTGAACCCCCACTAGGAAGTTGGTATCACTCCCATTACGTTCTACTTCTGTCGATATTTCTGGATTATAGAGTGGTTGCTCAGCAGCCTCGGCATTCGCGTTATTACTGAATAGCTGCTTGCGTGCTGCAATAATATCGGGATGCTGTTGTATCTGTGTTGTTAGCCAAGCATTCCACTTGGAAGATTCTGCATACCCAAAGAGTGGGATCAAAAACACATAGGTAGCCCAAAAGACCCTTTTGAGCCAATTTACTCGAATCATAATAATTTTCCTTATTGTTACTGGGGAAATACCCCATAAAATAAAATACTGTCTAAGCGATTATCTATCCACGATATAAACTGATGGTTAGTCGATGCGTGGAGCTGTAGTTAACCGTCATATAACGGTAATTTTAGAAATATGCTTATAGAAATTAGGCGATAGGAGGACGAAATAAAGAAGGGGGAATACCAGAAGTAAGGTTAGCGATATAGCTAGGGAGTGTTTGTTTCGAATGTAGCATTATCAACCCCGGTATTGTCGCGGATAAAACCGCTCCAGTATGCCCGTGGCAATGACCTGAGTGGTGACAGTCATATATTGAGGGTGTTAGCTCTTTAGATATTTCTTGAGTAGATGAACTCTCTTCATTATCTAAGTACCCTGAATGGCTATGTTCTGAGTATCCTTTACCAGACTGAGGATGACTATGGGTATCTGCTATAGCAACGATTGACTGTGAAGCAATCAATACAGCGAGTAAGCAAATAAAATAATGGCGGATACAAGTAATCAATATGGACTCTTGTTGAGTTACAATTTTACTACCAATTATTATAACCATAATAAATTTAAGTACACCACTATTTATTTTTCATCATTCACTTAAATGTAAAATTTCTCTTGTATTAAATAGAGCAATGTTCTAACTTGCAGAGTGTGTGGTCAGCCAAGGCATTCAATACATAACACCTCTCAGAGACACTATCCCCCTTACAGCCTGAAGATATACGTGCCAGTTCCTGCTCCAATGAACGTAATTGCTGAATTTTTTTTCGCACATGACTAAGCTGTGTTTCTGCGATGTGTGTTGCTTCATGACAAGATCGATCGGGATGCTCTTGTAGTTCAATTAACGACGATATCGACTCGACGGAGAAACCTAAATCTCTGGCGTGCTTAATAAAGCCTAAGCGCTCCAGCCCTTTTTTAGTATAACGCCGCTGATTCCCTTCTGTTCTTTCAGCTGGCGCTAACAGCCCAATACTCTCGTAGTAGCGGATTGTAGGAACCTTAACCTTGGTTTGTTTTGCGAGTTCACCGATAGAAAACATAAAAACACCTTGAAGCTCTAGTGACTAGAGATATTATACTGTGATTAACTCAGTTTCAATAGGGAGGGTTCCAATGGCTAAATGTTGTGAAAGCAATGCGAAATTCGACGGTATCTCAGATAACTATAAACGGCGTCTATGGTTAGTTATCGCATTAAACGCCATCATGTTTATTATTGAAGTTACCGCGGGCCAGTTAGCAAAATCGCAAGCACTCCAGGCCGATGCTCTTGATTTTTTGGGTGATGCACTGACGTATGGTATTTCATTAGCTGTTATTGGTGCGTCTATTCAGGTCCGAACCAACGCAGCTCTATTTAAAGGCGCTAGCCTCTTTTTAATGGGAATGTGGGTATTAGGGTCTACTATTCACCGTGTTTTTTATGCTGATATCCCAGAAGCAGAGATAATGGGAGCAATTGGATTTTTAGCGCTTATGACCAACCTTGCCAGTGTGCTCATTCTGGTTCGCTACAAAGATGGGGACGCGAATGTCCGATCGGTCTGGCTGTGCTCGCGTAATGATGCCATTGGCAATGTAGCCGTAATGATTGCTGCGCTCAGTGTTTGGGGTACAGCTAGTCGCTGGCCTGACCTGATTGTTGCAGCCATTATGTCGGGTTTATTTTTATCATCTGCGGTTCAAATCGTGCGCCAAGCACTTAAAGAACGTCGGGAAGGCTCAATAGCAGAAAGGTGATTGAAATCTGACGGGTAAATGTCATGTAAAGGCAAGCTATCTTACTTTTTCCCAACGCTCACTTTTACTAGCCCAGGATGGCTTAATAAATTGGGTTCTACGTCCACTTACATCTGCGTCAAGGTTTACAACGATACCTTCTCTATGCAACTCTTTCATCGCAAGTTGAAAGTCTGTTGGGTATAAGCCACTATCTTCCAGTATGTCCGCCCAGCAATCTATATCAATTAAAAAATGTTGTGCTTCAGATAACCTTTGCTCTAGATAATATTTGGCTTGAAACTTATTGTTTTTTTCAGTTACTGCTTCTAGTGATTCATCACAGCCAAACAAGTCTCCGGTTCCACGTTGCTCTTCTTGTTTTTTAAGCCTTATTTCTTGCTGTGTGACACGTTGAACATAAAGCATCTTTTCAGATGTTTCTTTAAACGTTTTAATTCCTGTAGGGTGCGAAGTAAAATAGACAAGAAAATAAAGCACTTTTTCAGTGCCGGGCCTATATATAGGCAAATAGCATGACCTTACTTTATTCTGTTTATTTTTTTTATAGATAGGTTTAATGTTTCTACAATAAGAAGAAAGAAAAATATCTTGGCGTTCATCTGGTGTTTCTTCTCCGGTTAATATAATTTTCTCACCCACTAGAGATTCTATATCCTCGACATGCTTATCCATGCTAGCCGCTCTGTTGGCAAAGTCATACATGAGGTTAATTAAAAACTCTGATTTTTTTATTTCTAATAAAGGACGCAATACTTCGGGACTTACTACGTTTTTCCATGCCTTTGGATCGATAAAAAAGAAGGTAAAATATCCCCCGCTCCATTTTACAATTTCATCGATCTTTTTTGTGTAATCACCTTCAAGGCAGGAGGCTTCAAGTTGTTTGTGAGATGATTTGGCAATAAGTGCTTTGAGTTTTTGGAAAGATTTTTTATCTTTCTCTATATAAAGGGCTCTAAATTTAACGATCTTATTATTTTTTTTGAGTGTATTGATCGCTTTGTTTATTTCATTAAGTGATATCCCTATCGAAGTATCTTTGAGTTCTTCATCGCCCTCACACCAAGGCCCTGCAAAACAATCAACATAATTAATCGTTGTCTCTCCAGACTGACCAATTATCATAAATAAACGTAATATATATTCACGTAATATTGTATGTTTAATAAATGCTTGTTCTCTACCTATATAATGCTCCGGAATCGCCAAGATAATCCCTCTCGTTATTTTTTAAACTGCAATTGCAGGTATCATATCCCAAGTTTGCCCTTCTAATTGACGACCATTCGCTGATTTGTTTCTTTTGATTCCATCTTCTCCCCAGCTACCCCACTGTTTAAAGAAGAAATCAATTTCATAACGTCGGCACTGGTTACGTAATGATAATACCCATTCTTCTCTCATTGGACGGGCTTTAACACCAGATTCGCCACCCACAATAACCCAATGAATCCCCTTTAATGGAATGCGCCCTAACTTTTCTAACAGTGGCTCAACTGACAAGAAGCGAGTTTTTGCGTTAATACTTTGTAAATCTGCGATTCTCGGTACGCCATATTCTTTATCTTCTACTGAAACGCCTAGCCATGCATTGTCTGGCACTAAGCGTTTGGCAAAGTAATCACGCATACGCTTTGAGCGTTTGGTGAGTATTTGATACGAGTGTTGTGGCGTTTCCCAAATCGTATCGAAAACTAAATCAATAAAATCATCCGACACATTCTCATGAAATAAATCACTCATTGAATTCACAAAATATACGGTTGGTTTTTTGCGTCGCTTAGGTTGATCTAATCGATCATACATAAGACTAATTTGACTAAAACCATTCTCGTATCCGGGTGCCCCCATTGCCTGCAAACGCTTCGCCATGACTTCGGCATAACAATATTTGCAACCAGGCGATACTTTTGTGCAGCCGGTTACGGGGTTCCATGTTTGCTCTGTCCATTCAATCTTACTATTAGTTGCCATATCACTACCCTCTAATAATCGTTATCACGAATTCTGTAACTGATTTAATTGACCTTGCATTTCTGCTTTTTGTTGTATAACGAGTTTATTTTCCTCACTTACTAACGATAATCTTTCTTTGGTATCGTTCAGGTCAGTTTCAGTTTTTTGAAGAGTAACTGATAGATGTTCAACTGCTTTTTCGGCTGCTAACTTTTCAGCAAATGTCAGACTGTAATCATCCTGCAATTTTTGTTTTGTTTCTATCAGTTTTTTAATCTCTGAAGTTTTATGCGCCAAACTGGCGTTTAATTCTTCATTTTTGTTAATTTTTTCACCCAACTTTTGTTGTAATGTTACATTTTCTTTTTCTAAATCGGATACAGCTGCGCTACTCGCCTCTTTTTGTTCTTGTAACACTGAGAGTTGATTAGTTAATTGATCGATATGGTTTTGCGATTGCTGCTGCGCTGACTGATGTTGTTTTCTTTCTTGCTGACGATCTTCAGCTGTTTTTTCTTGATAATGTTCGATATGTGCCTGTAGTTGCTTAGTGCCTTCTTTTTCATCGACCAATTCAGATGTTAAACGAGTAACATCTTGCTCTAGCTGTTCTTGTTTTAGCTGATAAGTAAGGTTGTTTTGATTGGCAATTTTTAATTGATCGCTTAACTCTCGGTTTTGTTGAGTTAGCTGCTCATTATTACTGGCTAGTTCACCGTTCTGTTCTTGAGCAGCCGTGAGCTTAGCCCTAAGATCACCAATAACAGTGTTAAGTTCTGTTGTGACTTCGTTAATCTTCAGCTCTGCATCACCTTGAATGCTCTCGTGGAGCGACTTTACCGTTCTTAATAAGTCATCAGGTAGCCCAGAGATTGCCCCTTCGCCGAGATTAGTACTTTTCCACTGTCTTAAATGTGGCCCGATAGTGCTTTTACTACCAGTTCCTAACTTCTCCCGCACACGATCGACGGTCGGTTCAAAGCCTTGTTGTTTGACTGTTTCTGCTGCTTTAGCAACCTCAGTGTAAGTAACGCCTGCTCTAGCCATAAATCTTGCTCGTTATATTTCGTAACATAATACGTATTATGTAATATTACATAATATTGTCAACATTTAATTGTTTGTTAATTAATCTATATAACTTGCTATAATCAACATTATCGTATGTTATATAATTAAAAGATAATTGTTCAAACGTAATACTTAATAAAACACCGCTATCAGGTAGATAAGATCAGATGAAAGATATGCTAACTACGGATAAAGAAATACAGGTACGCACACCACAACACTACATAGCGGCGGCAACTTCAGAGAATACGCGTAAAACCTACCAGTCTGCAGTACGACGTATGCAACACTGGGGATTAAAACTACCCTGCTCCGAGGAAAATATACTGCGTTATCTCACGGAAAATGCACAGACACTAAACCCTAGAAGCTTATCTTTGCATCTAGCCGCACTGCGTCAGTGGCACATCTCCCAAGGCTTTAAAGACCCGACGGAAAGTTTATTGATCAAAAAAACAATGAAGGGTATTCAGCGTAAACATGGCACGCCAAAACAAAAAGCCAGAGCCTTACGTCTTGAGCATATTGCTACCCTACTCCACACGTTGCAAAAAAAGCCCTATTCGAAGAAAAAAACACGTGATATTGCATTAATGCTGATTGCTTTCTTTGGGGCTTTTAGGCGCAGCGAGTTGGTTTCTATCAAGCACGAAGAAATTCATTGGCACGATGACGGCATAACAATCATGTTACCGCGTTCAAAGACAGATCAAGAAGGTGAAGGAATTCGGCGTGCTATTCCTTATAGTGGGAGTCCGGCATGCGCCTTTAGTGCGTTAAAACAGTGGCTTGAGGTATCTAAAATTACTTCCGGCCCTATCTTTAGGTCTATTAACCGCTGGGATCAGCTAAGTGAAAAGCCACTGAATCCTGGTTCTATCAATCAAATTCTCAAAGCTTTAGGCACTGAAAGCGGTTTTGATTTTATCCCTAGATTAAGTAGCCATAGTTTTCGCCGGGGGTTATCAACATCAGCGGCTCGTGAAAAAGTCGATTTTGAATTGATTAAAAAGCAAGGGGGTTGGAAAAATGACGCGACGGTGTGGGAGTATATAGAGGAGGGTCAGCAGTTTACAGACAATGCATCTATAACACTGATGGAAAAAATAGATGCTTTATTGACGTAATTATTACGGTTTAACGCTAAGCTGCTCCATCGTCGGTAAAAGATCGTTCAAGTCACATCCCAACGCGTGAGCGATTACATAGGCTTTCTGCAGGGTAATACTCACAATCCCCCGCTCTATCCTACTCATATAACTCCGATCTATGCCGGCAATCAATGCGAGATTCTCCTGAGAAATACACTGCCTTCTCCGCGCTTTTCGCACATTTTGACCAAAACATACCTCAAGGTTTTCCATCTATCCCAACCGATAATGACAATCCTTTCATTGTCGGTATTGAGGATTTAAAGACCACGGACTATAATCCTCTTTTTATTGTCGCGAAAAACCACAAATGAACAAAAAAGATCGAATCCTTTTGGATATTCTCAAGCAATCCTCGGCAAAGCGTATCCTTGTGGTAGCGGTTAGAGATATGTTTATTGAACAACTGGGGGACCAAACGGCTGATCCTGCCGCGACTCGACGTTGGGTAAACGGGAAGTTCACAACCTTAATAAATAAAGGCGTTCTCGTTCGCAAATCTAGCCCGGATAGTAAAAAGCATCACTTTGAAAAAACTGCTTTTTTTGATCAATATTTCGTCTCTCAAGTGGAGCCAACGGGAGAGACAACTAATAACGATTTGCCTCTACCCTCTGCAGAAGGAGCAGTTTTAGACCGGGAGCTAGAATCTTACCGGCAGACCATGCTTAGCCAACTCGGTGAGATTGAAGAGTATCGTCGTATCCGAGAGCAATACCCGGAATTGGGGCCCGCCGCAACAACCCAATTTAAACAAGTCGTTGATGAAAACTACCGCATGTTGGGACGTATACGGGCTATTGAAAAACTCATGGCAAGTATGCCGTCATAATAATTACAGGTAAAAAATATGCTGAGAGTATGGCAAGATGAATGCATTACCACAGCGCTACTGAAGTATCAGTTAGGACAAACGAATTTTTTGGCAATGGCTACACCAGGCGCAGGTAAAACGCGTATGGCAGCTCACTTAGCGAGCCGCTTATTTGAACTCGACAAAATTGATTTGGTCATTTGTTTTACACCCTCTATCAGTGTTACAAGTAGTTTTCAAAAAAATCTTGAATCCATCACGGAAAAACGAATGAATGGCCGTATGGGGTCATCTGGCCAAGTGTTAACTTACCATAGCCTTACCTTTCTCTCCGGTACTTTCTGGGAGGTATTTAGGGAGCATCGTGTCTTCGTCATTTTTGACGAAATTCACCATTGTGGTGGGCACGATACGCGGCTAGCTACTGCTTGGGGAGAGAAAATACTCCGTAATATTCGCTCACAAGCAGTTTATACATTGGCTTTGTCTGGTACGCCTTGGCGTTCAGATAAGCTACCTATTGCCTTAGCACGCTATAGCGGTGACCCCAGTCAGCTAGAATGTGATTACATATACCCGCTTGAACGTGCTATTTATGATGGTGTTTGTCGAACACCTAAAGTAGTGGCTATCGATAATGACCAAATCTGTCACATCAACGATACTAGTGAGCCAATGAATTATTCGAGTATTCGTGAGCTGCTAGAAGATACGAATGTAAGTTATAGCGATCTATTGAACCACAGATCCATCATCACCTTTATACTTCAACAATCGGTGGAGCGGCTAAACTCCATTCGACAACACAACCCACGAGCCGCTGGCTTAATTGTGGCTTCATCCATCAAGCATGCTTATTGGATTAAAGAATTACTCGCCACCGAATTAAAGCAATCTTCTGTCATTGTTACACACGAACACAGCGAGTCTCATAAAGTAATTGAACGCTTTGAAGACAGTGATGATCAATGGATTATTGCCATTGCTATGGTGAGCGAAGGAACAAATATTCCTCGACTACAAGTGTGTTGTTATCTTAGCCGTATCAAAACAGAATTGTATTTTCGTCAAGTACTCGGACGTATTGTCAGGGCACAAAAAGAACAGCATCCCTATGCATACTTTTATGCCTTAGCAGAAGCAACCTTGCTGGAATATGCCACACGTATTGGCGATGATTTACCGGATGAACTAGCAACGGTTGAAATACAACAGATGAGTACTGTCACTAATTTACAGCCATTTACTGAGCATGATGAAAGTAGCAGCGAAGAAGAGGCTCCACCTTTACCGGCTTTTGACGATCCTATAAATTCAACACCGGTAACCGATAGGGTTATAGATGAAACATTATCCCTACATGAAGCCCCATCAACTAATAACCAGATATCCTTATCTGGCCAGTTTTCAGAAGAATTAATATTGCTTCAGTACTCGTTTAATAAAGCATGCTGAACTATCAGTGCGAGTGTTGATTGTGTTTATCCGAACTGCTATAACCACGCAAATGTTGATACTTCATTAACTGATGCCGGGTTAACAATGGCTTTGCTTTCAAATGTGCTTGTAAATGAACATGCCTTAATTTTGCAAGGTGGATTTGCTGAGTCAGCTAGCAGTAACGGCAACTGCTTTTCGTCCGTTTCAGTTTCATTAAAAAACCGT
This sequence comes from Candidatus Endobugula sp., assembly GCA_965225895.1. Classification (GTDB taxonomy): domain Bacteria; phylum Pseudomonadota; class Gammaproteobacteria; order Pseudomonadales; family Cellvibrionaceae; genus Endobugula. Next base: position 916,099 of record CBDDBR010000011.1, on the reverse strand, counting down.
TCAATTTTCGCTTCGCTTTGTAAATAACGCTCACCATAATATTTGGCGGATTGATTCATTGTTTCCCATAGCGCTTGGATGGAAGTGACTTGTTCTGGAGTTAATTGAAGCGCTTCTTCAAGCTCCAGAATATGTGCTGGCCCAGGAACACCGTTAAGCTCAGCGGGTTTTGCTAATCCCCAACCCTTGCCGTGCGTTAACGCGTTAATATCTTCGTCGCTCAGGCTTTTAATGGTGCGTATCTCTTGCCCAACGTAAGGCGAAGCTTTGTTATTTGCCAGCACAGCAAAAGCTGCCATGCTAAGTACAATAAGACCCGCAATACGTATTTTATTTATCATTACCTAATCTCCTTAACATTATTGTTGTCGTGATGAGTTTTCAATTTGAAGCCAGCGTTGATAAATATCATCCGACCAATAGGATTGAAAATGGGCAATAACATCAATAATATCGGTTTCTGACAATTGATCTTTAAAGGCGGGCATTTGCCCTCCCACGGGAGCACCGCCGTGATAGATAGTTCTACCAAGAATCGCTAACGGGTGATGCCACGCGTGTGCGCTACCGTTTAATGGTGGTGGTGGATAATTGCCATTTGCATCAAGTGTTTTCCAATGGGGTGTTGCTTGTGCATTTTTGCCATGACAAACAGCACAGTTATCAGTAAAAATCGTTTTACCTCGTTCCGCTTGCTCTGCAAAATACCAACGCTGCGTTTCTTTTTTTGGAGTTAGCGTAATATCGGCAAAATTCAATAAGGTTTTTACATTAGATGTAGTAATGTTATTTTCCTTGCTTTCTTCCTCGCTGGCTTCTTTGCTGCTACAGGCAGATAATGTTAAAAATAGTACGATGACTATAACGCGTTCGATAGTGTTAACTTTGTTCACGGGAATCCCTTAGTAATCTATTATAGATACTGGCAACCAACCAGCCGGCAACTCCAGATATTATCGCCCAAGAAATAAGCCCAAAAAACACACCATGCAAACTCAGCTGCCATTGCATTTCTGTAAAGTTTCCGTGCATCATATGCCCGTTCATACTCATCATTCTCATTGGCATTAACATAAACAGCAAACTACAAAAAATCCATAAAATTGCAGCCGCTGATGCGCAAGCCAAGCCAAATTTTGTTGTTTGTAGAGTCATCGCATAATCTCCTGTCTTTTGAGGGTTAAAGTACTATGCCATTCATTAACCAGGCAACTGCGAGAACCTGAGGAACGGTTAGCAACGGTAAAAATAAAGCAATTTTCCACGATTTCGTCGTGTCTTTTAATATCATGATTTCGGTATAATCAGTGGCAACACCTGTCATCAAAAAGGCAAAACTATTACCGGGCGCGTTGGCTCGAGTTAATAGGTCCGCTGCTATTGGCGTTGAGCCTTCAGAACATACTTCGAGAATCGTAGCCACCAGTACGGTTAATCCAAGCCCTGCTAGAGTTGGCCCAAAATAGGTGCCGAACTGTTCAGGAGAGACAAAAGCACGCACCAAGCCTGCTAACAACACGCCAAATAAAATCCAGCGTAGCACCATACGCGACTCACTAAAACCAGTAATCAACATGTTGCGAAAAAAAACTGGCGTGAAATTTACAGTGGCTAAACGCTTTTTGGCTTCTGCCCAAAAACGGAAATTAGCGGGAAGCTCAATGGTAGATGGATTGTCAGGCAATACACCGCGCTTCACTAAAAATTCAAAGAGCAGACCGGAGATAATGGCAATTAGCATCGACAGACCAATAAACGCCAAAGTCCAAGGCAAACCGATCAGTGCAATTAAAATTAAAGTGAGTGAAAAAGAGTTCCACGGGCTGGCAATCAGGAAAGCCATCACCTGCCCGATACTAGCACCGCGTTCATAGAGTTTGGCGCCGACCATTAAGATGCCATGACTGCATAGATCCAGTAAAAAACCAGCGGCCGTTGCACGTATAATGCCATTAAAGCCACGTTTATTACCCAAAATGGACATGACAAACTCACGGGGTATTTTCGATAAAATGGCTACCAATACAATACCGATGGCAACCCCCCACCAAATAGTGTTCACCAATTCAAAAATAGATAAGGTGAGTATTTGATACCACTCGACAAATTGTGTGGATTCGCGAAAGCTTGCATAGTGCCCGTAAAAAAATGCCACCAATAATAGCGATCCCCACAATAAAAAATCTGGGCGTCCTTTTTTAGGGTGGCAACTGCTACCGTGCTCATAGTGTCCAGGAGTGTCATTTGGCTTTTTTTGATCATTTTCGCATGCACGTTCTTTCATTGTGAATTTCCTCCTTATTACCAAAAAATTTGTATGGGAGTTTATTGTAACAATATGAATCTTGATAAAATTAAACCTAATAACAAAGTGCTACCAACCCTCTTGGGATAACCAGAAGAATTTTTATGCGTGCTTATGGCTCTATACCCGATACCTAACAATCAATTTATAACTAAGGCCCTTCCATCAAAAGTCTTTAGCGTTATTGTCTTGCCGTAATAATCTGATATTGCGCGGGTGTTAGCTCAGGTAATTTTTGCAAAAAAGCCACCATTGCCCAGATGCGTTCATCGCTATGTGTAGGTCCAAACGCTGCCATCCCCGATGCCATAATGCCATGTTTGATGACCCAGAATTGTTGTCGAGCAATAACATTCGGATCATCGTGGGAGCCTTCGCCGTGATCATGATCATGCTTATCTGCTGTTAATGTTAAATTAGGTGGTGCGGGATACAGGCCTAGTGTCATATCATTTTCTGTTTGTCCTGGCGTTAAATGGCAACCTGCACACATATCATTATAATCGGCGCCACCTGACAACAAGAGTTGAGAGTCTTTGAGTGGTGGCACATCAATATTTTTTGCTGCACGAGCAATAGATTTTGTGCGCAAGGTTTCTAGTATCCAGAAAGTAAGCGCATTATGTTTATTGTCGGCACCGATAGGATATACACCAGAATAAATAAACGCGATGGCAAGAACAGTCACGACAAATACACTGATTACGGTGTGTTTAAGATAATTTTTCATTATTATTCGCCTCTTTTTGTTGTATGTTGTCAGATAATACAGCGCTCTCCCCATCACCTATCGCTTGTTTAAACCCTTTTAAGGCACTGCCTAAATCAGTTCCTAGACCTGTTAATTTTTTTGTGCCAAATAATATAATGACAATGGCAAGTACAATCAGTAATTGCCAAATACTAATACCTGAAAATCCCATGCTATGTTCTCCTTATTTCATCAAAAAAATGAATGATTTATGTAAAAAATAATAAAGCAGGAAATAAACCCGCTCTATTATTTTATTGAATGGTTTATGTGATCAAACTATCTATTGATGCGCTTTTTTTGCATCATTATCATGGCCATGATCACCATGCTTTTCCTCCTTTTTATCGTGATGCCCACTCATCTCCTTATGGGTATCGTCGTTATTATGTTTCGCCATGCATTGTTTCATCATCGCTTGCATAACAGGGTCAGTCATATCCATTTTGCCATGATCCATATTGTTCATGGCTTCACAGTTAGGTTTCTCGGCATTTTCTTTTTTATGTAATTCTGGCGAATGTGCGACTACATAGTTGCTGGCTAAAAGCGCGATGCCTGAGGTAATAATAACGTGACGAACAGATAAAAATTTCATAATGTATTCTCCAAAAAGTGTATTCATTGATATTAGAACCATGCTTTAACACCGACGACAAATTGAGTGTCTTCGGTATTTTCACCATGTTGTTCCGCAATACGTTTAGTTTCGCCATGTTTAGCTTCCCAGTTGACGCCGATGTAGGGCGCAAATTCACGACGAATTTCATAGGCTAAGCGCACGCCAAATTCTGAATTGGCAAGACCGGAACCGGTCTCCGTAGCGGGATCATTCTGCCCGAAAAAATTCAGCTCCAGTTCGGGAATCAATACTAAACGTTGCGTTAACATTTGCTCGTATTCCGCTTCAAAACGAAAAGCACTTCTGCCTGACTCGCCAATAAATAATGCTGCATCAATCTCAAAATAATACGGTGACAAACCTTGAAAACCGATAACAGCCCAATTGCGTTCTGGCTGAGGATCGAAGTCTCGTTTAATGCCTACCTGAAAATCCCAAAAAGGAGATATCGCTCTACCGTATAGCAGTTGTAATTCAGCACTTTCGTTAGTCCCGTCAACCCGCTCTACTTCGGTTTTTAGCCACAATTTATTGACGTCATAACCGAGCCAAGCCTGTGCTTCTAATACATCGGGGTCTTCGTCACCACTACGAGTTTCGAGCTGATCAATAGTGAGCATAAACAATAAGGGATCATCTTTTGCGCCTGCCAATGCTGATGGCCCGCTTATTATTAATGCGACTGCTAACAACCACGAAGTGAATAACATGAAAGTGTTCATATGTGCCTCTATAGATTGTTTGGTCTGTTGTTTGATTAAAATATTCATTAGCTTATCCATACCTCCCGCATCATACCGGGCATGTGATACAACAAATGACAGTGATACGCCCATTTACCTTTGGCATCGGCGGTCACTAAGTAGCTCACACTAGATCCCGGTTGAACCATGATGGTGTGCTTACGGGGGATATAGTTAGGTTCACCCGTTTCAAGCTCGCTCCATACACCATGTAAATGAACAGGGTGTGTCATCATCGTGTCATTCACTAAAACAATACGAACACGCTCACCGTATTTGAGAGCTAAGGGCTCGGCATCGGCAAACCTAATGCCATTCATCGACCACATATAGCGGCTCATATTGCCCGTTAAATGCAGCTGAATTTCACGTTCTGGTTCACGGGTATCAATGGTGGGAGTGAGGTTGCGAATATCGGCGTAAGTTAATACCTTACGGCCATAACGTTGTTGATGATCACGTAACCCCACGCCGGGATCATGGATACCGTTTTGCATAATTTCTGCCCGCATATCCACGTGTGGGCCAAATTCTGTTTTAGCATGAGCAATTTCGCTATTGGTTCCATAACCCGCTTTACCTAGGCTGCTACCACCATGGTTCATGCTATGATCCATTTTACTGTGGTCTATCTCACCTGTTCCGCTATGCATGGTTGAATGATCCATGGGCATGGGTGAACCGTGGCTCATTTTGCTGTGATCCATTTCCATCGGCGCTGAACCATGCCCCATCTTGCTATGATCCATTTCCATCGGCGCTGAACCATGCCCCATCTTGCTATGATCCATCGTACTGTGATCCATTACCGCAGCAGTGCTAGTGGCAGCCATACCACCATGCCCAGCGTGCGCGCCATGATCCATACCTGCCATCGACATACCCATATCACTATGACCCAAGGTCGGCGCATAATCCATAGCAGGAATATCAGCTTCTAATGATGCGTCTGAGGTCAGAACACCACGAGTAAACCCCGTACGGTCGATACTTTGGGCAAAAATCGTATAGGCACTATCGTCATCAGGCTCGACGACAACGTCGTAGGTTTCAGCGACCCCAATACGGAACTCATCAATACTCACGGGTTCTATGTTTTGCCCGTCGCTCGCTACAACGGTCATTTTTAAGCCGGGAATACGCACATCAAATATAGTCATCGCTGCAGCATTCACAAAACGTAAGCGAACTTTTTCGCCACGTTTAAATAAGGCTTTCCAACCATCCTCTGGGGCCATTCCATTCATTAAAAAGGTATAAGTCTCTCCCGTTACATCGGCAATATCCGTTTCACTCATGCGCATTTGATTCCACATGCTGCGTTCATTCCACGTATTACCCACGCCCTTTTCTTTAATGTCTCGCCATAAGTCGCCCGCTGTTCTTTCTCGGCGGTTATAGTAGTGGCTCATTTTTTTAAGTTTGGCATAAATATTTTCAGGCGTTTCGTCGCTCCAATCTGATAGTACACAACATGATCGCGATCATAAGCAACAGGGTCAGGCTCTTTAGGGTCAATCACTATTGCACCATAAACCCCTGTTTGTTCTTGAAAACCAGAATGACTGTGATACCAATAGGTACCACTTTGATTCACCTCAAATTGGTATTCATAAGTATCACCGGGTTTAATGCCCGCGAAGCTTAAGCCAGGCACGCCATCCATATTGGACGGTAGAATCATTCCATGCCAGTGAATGGAACTATCGTGGGCGAGGTGATTTTTCACTCGCAAAGTCACTGTCTCGCCCTCTTTCCAGCGCAGAGTGGGTGCTGGCAAGGAACCGTTTACCGTCGTTGCCGTTCTTTCCTTACCTGTCATATTGACCGCTTGATAACCAATATTGAGATCGAATTGCTTCCCTCTTAACACTTGTGGTGGCGAGCGTTTAACGCCGCTACTGCTTATCGCATTACCCAGTGACAGGCTGGAATGTAAACCAAGCCCCAAAGCAGCCGTGCCCATTGCCATGCCTGTAACAAAGCGGCGACGTGAAAGCTGAGGTGATGTGAGTATGGAAGATGGGTGTTTAGTCTTCATTATTTTTTCTCCAAATAAGTCGTGTTACTGTCTGAGACGCTTGCATACGGTGTGCTGCTGCCGTCTTGGTTTAGCTTTACAACCTGATAAGCTCGGTATGGCTTGCCATTATCCATACCCGGACTTCCCATTGGCATTCCGGCAACAGCTAACCCGGAAGCATCAGAGGGTTTATTGGCTAAGAAGTGTTGGATAACCGCTGCGGGGATGTGACCTTCAAAAACATAGCCTTGAAGTGTGGAGGTATGACATGCCTGATAAGCAGGTGCCACACCTAATGTTTGCTTGATGGCGTTAAGATTTTTGGGGTGTTTAATGGTGGTACTAAATCCCGCTGTCGTCATGTGCTCAACCCAAACACCACAACAACCACAGCTTGGGCTTTTATAGACCACCATTGGATCTGCCGTTGTTTCAGCAGTGACTGTGGGTATATGAATGAATGACATAACTAGTATTGTGATTGCCAATCCCATTGGGTTGGCGTTCCGCAATATGGCAATATAGGCGAATGCTCGCATAATGGCTCCTAAAACTTGCTGATAAGATTGTGCTTAATTAATAAACAAAGTGATAACAGTGGATAGAAAAACATCGATTAGTGGCTGATAGCCAATTAACAGACGGATTTATCCTACGTTAAGAGAGAATGGGTGGGCGATAAAGCGTACCGAGAAAGGTATCTGCGGGTGTCGTGATAGATTGAGCCTCAAACACTAAAGGCGTTGCTTGCGTGAGGATGTTTAGCTGACCAGGAACAAGGGAAGGCTGGCAAATGGTACTGCAGTGATCACACATCAGTGACATGCCACTTGGCAATGATGTCTCGTGACTATTGAGCATATTGTTGGGCATATTGTGCTCTATATGCGTCATATCCAATACACAGTCACCTTGCTTATCCCCTCCGCAACCGACATTCATATGCGGCGTTGCCCATACGGCTGCGAGCAAAGGCTGACTAAAAAGCCAAATCAGCAATAATGTTGTGAACTGTCGTTTTTTCATTGGAATCAGTCTAATGCCGTTATCATACAATGGCCACTATTAAACACCTAGAGTTAACTCTAGGGTCAAGAAGAAAATCAATTATTTTTCAAATTCCTTCAAAATTGGACAATCTGCTTCTTTACTATGCTCACAAGCGGTGGTTAATCGTTGAAGTTCATCACGTAACTGGGATAACTCAATGATTTGTTGATCTAATTCATCCACCTTTTGCTTAATCATTTCACGCACTTGAGGTTTAGCTGCGGTAGGTTGATCGCGAAACTCTAGTAGTCCCTTAATTGTATCAAGGCTAAACCCCATTCGCTGCGCATGGCGGATAAATTTAATACGAGCAATGAGCGCTTCATCATAGTAACGTATTCCATTATCACTACGTGCCACCTGCCCTAGCAACCCTATTTTTTCATAATAACGTAGAGTATCTACTGAAACATCCAGTACTAAAGCAACTTCACCAATTTTCTTATGCATCATCAGTCACTAATCCATTCAAAACGAGTATTACAATCCCCGCAAACAATGTTCATACTGGGTTTACCCCATACTCTATTAAAGCACTGCGGACATTGATACTTTTTTTTCGTACGAGCACTTTGTTGAATTGGCATCAAGGTATCTTCTGGCAATAAGGCTGAATATGGCTGTTGCATCAACTCTGTCGCTAATTCACTCTGAAGACCTGCATATTCCGCCCGACTTTCATTGATAGGATTGTGAATACTTTCAGTGATTGTTGTCATAGGTGGTGTGGCAACCTCAGAGCTTGTTGTTGCACTATTCGTATGAAGTTCTGACTTGGGTGTGGGTCGTCGATCGATCCAGGGAATAGTAAAGGACTTATTACTGACTAAGGCGTCACAAGCTTCTAAAAAGCGTCCATTTTCTATCGGATAATCACTCATTTGAGGGCCTACAATATTACCGCCAGGCAAGCCTGTAGAGGTCGGCTGTAGGCCGATATCAATCATCTTATAGGCCCATTCTTTATTGTGATAATTTCCCCGGCTGGGTGTGCCAAAACAATGTTGCCAGCAGTGCGCCATTTCATGAACGAGTGTTTGTAAAACATCAATCGTACGAGATTGCCCCAAATGTGAGGGGTTAATAGCAATCTCGTGGCAATGCTTTCCCTCCACAGAGGACCAGCGTTCAGGCGCAAAGTACCCTAGTACCCCCTTTTGCCGTTGCACCGTGAAAATAATCTCCGGCAACTGGCTTTCAAACAGCTCACCATTGAAGTGCTGATAAGCAGACTGCAGAGATTGATAGAGCTCGTCTGTTGGTTTCACACATTTTCTCGTACGAATTAGTTAAGTGCATAATACCCTATTTCGTACGAATACTAAGCGTGCTATTTTGAATAGTGAGAAGTCAAAGGATGATAACAAAGGCAAGGCTGGTCACTTTTTAATCGTTTTCTGTTTCGTACGAAACAGAAAACGATTAAATTATGAACAAATGTGATGTAAGGTCAGCTCTCAATAACCAACAATACGCTAATAATAAAGGTAGATAATGCCAACAGCAACTAAAATTCTCGGCCCCATACAACAACGTCATTTCAACGCCGTGCCTAAATTCGGTATTGATGAACGCACGGTACATTTTACACTTTGTGATGAGGCTAATCGCTATATGAGGCGCTTACGCACTGTTGATAACAAAGTAAGCTTTATTCTCCAGTATGGTTATTTCTGTGCTAAAGGCCGTTTCTTTGAAGCACGTAACTATCGCGCAATCGATATTAAATATATTCACCGGTTATTTAATTTCCCTTTTCGCCATAAACATACCGATAAAAAACACTATGCAGAACTGTATGGCGGTGCCAGTTCCTTGCGCCATAGAAAGAAAATTCTAGACATTAAACAATGGAATGAAACCGCTGAGCCACAGTTAGAAGAGCTGCGGCAATTTACAGAAAAAGAAGTGGAAAACCAAATGCCACCGGACGAAATGATATGGTTATTACACGCTCGCTGCTGGGAATTACGTTGGGTTATGCCCAGCTACGATACGCTAAGCCAAATAATTAATACATCACATGAAGCGTATCAGAATCGATTAACCGATATTGTGAAAACCCACTTAACTGAAGAAAATAAATCGAAAATAGACGAATTGTTATTATTGAATACCCGCAATAAAACGACTTTATCGGTTGTTAAGAACATTGAACAATCCACCAGAAAGACGCGTCTCGATAAAAATGCTGAGCTACTGGAGACCTTTAAACACTATTTCTTTGAAAATCAGGAATTACTTAAGGCGCTGAATTTTAATGATGCAGCACTTAGCTATTACTACCGATGGGTTATGGGGGCAAAGGCCTTTCAAATTAACCAATTTAAGAATCCGTACACGGGTTATTTACACCTCATAGGCTTTATTCAGTACCAGTATTACTTACGTCAAGATGCAGCCATTGCAGCGTTTCTTGAACGTGTAAAAAATAGCATGAATAAAGCGAAGAAAAAGGCGGAGGAATATGAACAAAAATACCAAAACGCCAAGAATAAGGCGATTGATGCGGTAACCGCTTCTCAAAAACGGTTAGCACAATTTGCAGATGATGTGCTCGACATTGTTGATGACCAGACATTATCAAAACAACGTAGGCTGGATATCATACGTAATCAAGCAATCGAATTAAAAGGCAGTCATGACGATAACTTTATCAAGAAAGCAGAATTACTTGATGAGTGTAGAGATAAAGAACAACGTGGAACTGTACTAAATAATGCCCTCAAAGAAGAATGCAGAGCGCTAAGTGCTTCAGTCGGAAAAATTATACAACTGGTTATTTTTGATGAAGAAGAATCTGCACCTGATACTATAGCTGCGATTGATTATTACAAAAATAAAAAAGGCAATATATCATCTACCGCTCCCACACAGTTTCTCGCGAAAAAAGAAAAGGCCGCCATCTTCGACGGCGACACTTTTAACAAGCCGCTTTACAAAATATTTCTATACCAACATATTGTTGATAGCATTAAATCAGGCAAACTGTCGCTTGAACATAGTTTTGAATATCGTGCGTTAAATCGTTACCTAATACCTACACCGGAATGGGAGAGTACTAAACAAGACTTGATTAGTATCGCTGGTTTATCGCCCTATTCTGATATAGATGCTCACTTGGCAGAATTGAAGGCTAAACTAGATACGAGTTATACCCATATCAATGAGTATCTTACTGATAATATTGATGGCTATTTAAAAATGAACCCCAAGGGTCGCTTTCGTGTAAAAACGCCAGCCATAGATTATGAGCAATCAAAGTATATCAGTACGATGCTATCTACTGATGGCGAGGTTGCCGTTATCCAAGTATTACGTGAGGCTGAACGTATTTGTGGTTTTAATGATTTACTCTCTCACCATACGAAAAAACATGCAGTTAAACATGCCCCCGTTGAAGTGAATATTGCCGGCATGATGGCCTTAGGTTGTAATATTGGTGCACGGCAAATGGCAGGAAAATCAATTGGCATTAAAAGTGATGCGTTATTGGATACCATCAAATGGCGGTTTTCTAATAAAAATTTATACAAAGTGAATCAATCGATTATTGATGCTGTTGAGGCACTTGAATTACCGAATGTATTTAAAATCGATGACAATAAGCTCTACTCAAGTAGTGATGGTAAAAAGATTACTGTTGCGGTGGATTCTTTAATTGCCAACCACTCATATAAGTACTACGGAAAAGATAAGGGCGTATCGATTTATACCTTTATCAATGAAAAACAAACGCTATTCCACTCTACAGTATTTAGTTCATCAGATAGAGAAGCTATTTATTTAGTGGATGGACTACTCCATAACACCTCGTCGATACATCATATTCACTCAACGGATACTCACGGATATAAAGACGCTGTTTTTGCCGCCACCCATATGATTGGCGTGTCATTTGCCCCTCGATTTAAACGTATTGAAGACTTAGTGACTTATAGCTTTCAGAGTAAAGCCAAGCACCAATCAATGGGGCATATACTCCTACCCAGTAGAGAGATCAGAACACAAACGATTAAAGAGAACTGGGATGATATCTTACGGTTTATGGCCAGTATTAAACTCGGTAGAACCACCGCCTCACAGCTATTTAAGCGCTTAAACTCGTATAGTAAAAGCCACCCACTTTATGAATCATTAAAAGAATTTGGCCGCATTATTAAAACCCAACATATGCTGACCTACTATAACGATCTGGAGTTCCGTCAGCAGATACAAAAACAATTGAATCGTGTAGAACTATCTAACAAGTTTTCTGATGCTGTATTTTGGGATAGAGGCAAACAATTTCACGTAGGAACAAAAGAAGCTCAAGAACAACAAACATTGTGCAAAATGATTATCCAAAATTCTATTATTTTATGGAATTACTTATTTTTATCTGATCGCTTATTACAAAATAATACCCCAGAAGACCGAAAAGAGATGGTTGAGTCCATCAAAAAAGGCAGTGTGTTAGCCTGGAAGCATATCAACTTCTCTGGTCAATATGATTTTAGTAAGCCGGCGTCTAAAGATTATCGATTTAACTACTCAAAAATTAAACGGTTAAAACTGAAAAATGTGGCTTGAAGCTATAATGTAGGCTAACTCGTTAGTGGCTAAGACTTTAAATACACCTTAATAAAGTCAACAATACTAAAATCAAAGTATACCGATAAGGGGTAATATGAAAAGAATACCAATGCGAGAAAGAAGAATATAATAAGCCCTGTATTCAGATAATAATGACGTTCTAGATTTGTAAACTCACTTTTTAAGTCATCTAAAAGGTTAGGGATTTTTGTTTCCATTCTATTCCATTTTTCTCGGTATTCAGCCCTGATTTTTATCAATAAAAACAATTGGCTCATTAAACTCATAAAAATGACGATAACAATGAATACAGATGAAAACAGCAGGACAAAACCTAGCCCATACTCAGAGACTTCCTTTGTTTTCATTAGCAACGCAGCTCCCAGAGTACCAATTGGTATACCTATTACTCTAGTATGTATTGAATTGATGGTTGTATTCATTTCAGCCGTATATTTTCTATTCTCGCCTTTTAGCTTTTCTTTATTGTCTTCAAAGGAAAAGCCACTAACAAATAAATCATGATTATGACTAAAACGTGTAGATAATTGATCAATACACTTTATAAGCTTATTAAACCTATCTTTCTTGCTTGAGCTTATCAGAATATCAATAATTATAGCCTTTAGCTGTATACCCTTATCCTTTTTATATTTCTCGCCCTCCATGAGCTTGGTGATAACTGCTAAAGCATCGAGTACTTTTCCTGGTGCAGTTTCAATACTATTAGCATCATAGATTAAAGGGACGGATAATTTTTCTTGACTACCAAAAAAGTGCAGTTCTGTTTCCTCCTCATGATCTGCTACGGAATTTTTTAGTAGCATAATAAAATTTAAAACTCCAAGATAAGCATGTATCGATTGTTTTTGCTCTCCCTCTTCCCAACTTTTCCAGTTTTCTTCAGCCAAGTAGCAAAGTGCTGGTTTTTCGTAACAATATTTTGAGCTGCTTGATTGTAGTAGGTCAGCTAAGTTTTTACCGAAGAAAAAGCCTCCTGAGCGGTGTAGTTTTATTTCGAGAGATAATAATTCTTCACCGGCAATAATAGAGTCTACGACATTAGGCCCCTCTCTCTGAACATCGATTTCGACAAAATTACTTCCTTGGGACTCTAAAGATTTAATTAATACAAGGCTATTCTCATCTATCGTAATATTTTTCCCAATAAGATTATTATTGGAAAAAGAAAGAGGGATATTTTTATACAACGATATTAATTGTGTTATGACTTCAGTTGACATTATCATTGCCAGCACTAGAGTTATTGCGTAATTCTTCTAATAACTTATCGGGAATATCGAAAATAGTGAGTTTAGAAGTAGTAACACCATCTTTTTTCGTTTCTAGAAATTCAACTCTACCCTCTTCCATCGCTTCTGCTTCAAAGCTAATATTGATATCTTTTGTTCGCCCAGAGTAACGTGTGAGTTTTTTAACTGCATTTAAATCTGCTCGAAACTCTGCTTGAATATCGTAAGGAGATGCATTAACAAAAGAGGTAAAACTTTCAGGCTCTTCAGGGCTGACTAATGCTGATATCAATGCTACTGTGATATTCTCTTCCTTTTCAATTTTTCGTTTAATTTCATCACTAACTCTATTTCGAACTTCTAACTTATCAGAGTCATTTGTAAAGCTTCTGTTGCAATATTCTTTAACTGCTGCGACTAAGTGATCCGTATTACGTTTAGGATCATTAAAGCTCTCCTCATTAATGCATAAGAACTCTTTAAAATAGTCACTAATCTCTTTTCTTTTGCTGCCTTTAAGAAAAGAGATATAGCCCGTGCCATTATTTAACCACCTATCAATATTCACCCTTGCTGCAAACTGTAATTTTTCTAGGTTTAATATATGCCCCTCAGAAATATCTAAATCGTCAATGACAAACCCATCAATATCATTCAACAACAATGTCATCATATAGCGGATATTATCTTCGCCGAATTCATATACTAACCGCGACACCTTTTAATAGTAAGAAGGTGAGCTGTAATATACGTGTTTTTTCACTCCCGCCAAGAAGTAGAAAAGCACTATGATATATCAACAACTCACCTATGAAGAAAGAATAACGTTTTCCACCCTCAAACGGCAAGGTCTATCTATTAGAAAAATAGCCCGCATGATGGGAAGGCATTTTTCAACCTTATACAGAGAGCTAGCACGCAATCGTTGCTTTATCATTGATGGTGCCTACAGACCAAGCAAGGCACAGTACCGAACCGTAGCTAGGCGTAAACGTTCAAGACGTAATCGGCACTACAAGCCTTGTGACTTTAAGATAGTCAGGCGATTACTCAAACGAAGATTAAGTCCAGAGCAAATCGTTGGCGTTATTCGTCGTTTCCAGTTAATGACTCGACCATTAAGCCATGAAACCATCTACCAATATATTTGGCGTGATAAAGCGAACGGAGGTAATCTTTGGACATACCTACGCCAATCGTCAAAGATACGAAGAAAGCGCTATAAAGCCTATGATAGCCGAGGCCGTTTAGCTAACAAGCGACATATATCAGAACGGCCAGCCAGCGTAGAAACTCGTAAATATAAAGGGCATTGGGAGATTGATACCGTTCATGGACGCGGCAGCAACCACTGTATTGTCACGTTACTTGAACGCAAGACGGGTTATGTCATGATTGGGAAAATTTCTGACAAATCAGCCGCTGCTGTCAATAAAAAAACTCTGGGTTTGATTCATCGTGATCCTAGTCATTTCAAAACGATCACGGCCGATAATGGAACAGAGTTTCATCAATATAAAAAAATAGAGGAAAGGCACCCTGTACGGTTTTACTTTGCGAACCCCTACCATTCTTGGGAAAGAGGAAGCAACGAACATGTGAACGGATTAATTCGGCAGTACCTTCCCAAAACAAAGAGCATGGAAAACGTTACACAACAACAATGTGATCGAATTGCTACCGCATTAAATACACGCCCAAGAAAACGGTTTAATTATAAAACACCAGAGGAGATGTACCATGGTATTTAACCATTATTGTCGCGCTTCAAACTTGATACTAGGTTCTTCATATTGAATAAAAAACAGATAACCACCTGTTGTTAGTGGCTTCTTAACAAATCGAGCTTTCAAGTCCAATAAGCCGCTACCAGAAAACGAAAGAAAGTCTATTTCATTGGTAATAAGCTGTTTTAAACAATCTGGAAACCAGCCATGACCAAAATCTGCATACGCTATTCCCGAATCCCTATTATAACTTTGTCGAGCTTGAGTCACGATTCGAGTAGCCATTTCATTAGGCAGTGGTAGTACATCGTCTCGAGCTGCGACCTCTACTGATGAACTATATCGCTGGGTAATTAATTCATGAAATATTATATTATTTAGTAGCATTACTGAGATCCTTCTAATGGTCTTGATTTCAAGTATTTGTGGTCAATTTTTAAGAAATATTGCTCATATGTTGAATTAGGCGACTAAATTATAATCAATTATTTATAGTTTCTTTTTTACCATGAAAAGGGGGGATTTGAAATGCTGGAATAAACATTCGATTAGATTCAACTAAAATGAAAGTAAAACAGGCTTAATATATAAAATGCATGAAAAAATATGATATTTCCGAATAATATCAGATGTTTACGAGTATTTATGAAAAATTAACCTCATATATGCTCGATCACCCAATGTTCGAAAGAGTTAATTAAAAACCCATCCACTTACTACTGATTTCGCTAATAGATACAAATAATATACATTAAGTATTTTATTAAAAGTTAATCGTAAGTATTTGATAATTAACATTTAATACTGAAATTTAATTATCAATCTATACCAATAATCTAATCAATGAACAAAGCAATAAATCGTTAAGAATTATCAATACACTCCATGAGTGATTTTTCCCAGTCATTATTAATTTGAGTATCAATAATTTCTATTCGGCTTTCTGTGCTGTGATTTATGTTCTTATTTTCTATGAGTGCGTCAGATGTCAGATTATAACTAAAGGCACCTTTATTGGTGATGAACGTTGCTTTCATTCTTTCTGCGTTTATTGTATTTAGAAAAGAACAGAGTTTTTCATAATCAAATACTCGGTCACCAGAAAAGCGCCAACCAATACTGTAAAAACCTTCTCCTTGATTGAGAGCTTTGATAAATCCACATTCAGGGATAGTGATATCGGATAATTGGGGTTGGCTTTCATCAGTATGGTGATGATGGTGGTGTTTTTCAGAAAGTGCTCTCGTTTTTCCTGATAGATCAATGGTGCTAATATGACTGTGTTGTGTAAACATCACTTGTGCTCCCAAAGCTCCATGCTGATCAATATATGCTTGCAATGTAGACTGCTCGTCGGCCTGATATAGGTCTTGTTTATTCCCTACAACAATATCGGCAATAGCAATTTGTTCATTAAACGTGTGGTGCTCGGTATAACGACGATCCGATAGTTTTCGTGCATCGACTAAGGTGATTATTTGTTGCAAGTTAATCACTGATCGGTACGTGTCTGAGCGTAATGTGTGTAATATTTCTTTTGGATGCCCTAAACCCGTAGGTTCAATAAGTAATCGGTCGGGCCTTGCTGATTTTAGCAATTGATTCAATGCCACTTGCATAGGTAAGCCTGCTACACAGCACATACAACCCCCTGGCACTTCTCGAATAAAAACCCCCTGCTCTTGCGTATGTTGCCCTTCAAACATACTGCCATCTACACCAATTTCGCCAAATTCATTCACCAATACCGCCCAGCGTTCTTGCTTGGGTTTATGTTTAAGTAAATTTAAAATAGCCGAACTTTTTCCCACACCCAAAAACCCAGTAATAATATTCGTGGGAATTGCAGAGATTGTTTTAGTATGAATCTTCATTAAGATTTAGTGGCCTTTATTAATGCGTGTGATTGCTTGATAAATAATATGCTCATTCTAAAGTGGCTCTTATAAGATGTTTAATACTTTAAGGGCTTGCTGAGGATCAATCATATCAGGTGCTCTACAAGCTTGAACAAGGTAATTGATAGCAACTTTTATATTGTCTAAATGTACTTGTTCACCATCTAATAAGCGTAAGTTCACTTCTCCAGTTTTACTTCATTGGCGCCAATAATAATCATAAAAGGCACTTTGTTGAGTGTATGTTGGCGAATGTTATAGCCCACTTTTTCTTTACTATGATACACGTACTGGCAACCACCCGTTTGCTGGGCGCTATATTGACATTCAACATGGCGGGCAATATAAAACGCGTTATCTGCATTTACATAAACTATTAGCACGCCGAGGCGAATCCATTCGTCGAGGACAAACAATTGCCTTATCGGGTAATAGTGGCCGCTCTACTGGCCACATCTTCACTTTAAACTGCATATTCATTGCCCGTTAAATGCAATTGAATTTCTCGCTCTGGTCGCGAGTGTCTATCGTTGGTGTAAGGTTACGAATATCGGCATAGGTTAATATTTTGCGGCCATAGCGTTGTTGGTGATCACGCAAACCAATACCTGGATCAGCAACCGCTTTGCATAATTTCTGCCTGCATACGGTGAAGGATTTGCCCAAACTGCGAAAGTGGTTATGCACAACATTACGAAATCTATTTTTCTTACACTATTTTTCATTATTTATTCTCAATAGTTTTTATTGTTGCTGCCTATATGAATTTTCAATTTGCAACCAACGCTGATAAATACCATCCGACCAATACGACTGAAAATGTGCAATCACATCGATCATATCGGTTTCAGATAACACATCCTTAAACGCAGGCATTTGTCCACCGACAGGAGTACCACCGTGATAAATCGTGCGCCCAAGAATGGCTAACTGATGATGCCAAGCGTGTGCGCTGCCATTTAAAGGCGGTGGTGGATAATTGCCATTAGCATCTAAGGTTTTCCAATGCGGTGTCGCCTCTGCATTTTTGCCATGGCACACTGCGCAGTTGTTTGCAAAAACTGCCTTGCCTCTTTCCGCT
Organism: Candidatus Endobugula sp.; assembly: GCA_965225895.1. GTDB lineage: Bacteria > Pseudomonadota > Gammaproteobacteria > Pseudomonadales > Cellvibrionaceae > Endobugula. The sequence continues at coordinate 898,071 of CBDDBR010000011.1, read as the reverse complement.
TGCTCGGCAAAATACCAACGTTGCGTACCCGCTTTAGGTTCCAATGTCAGTTGATTAAACCCGATTGAGGTGTCGTCTAGTTGCGCTTGCTGTGTATTATCACAAGCCGTCAACAATAACCCCAAAAGTGTTAAAAGACCCAATACCTTTATAATTGAAAAGCGTGCCATAATAATTCCTTAGTTATCATACGATGGTTAATTACTATATTATCGATTATCTTTTGCGAGTGATTCAGGCTCTTCATTAACGGCTTTTTAAAACCCTTTAAGTGCAGAACCTAAATCATTACCTAGACCCGATAATTTTTTAGTGCCAAATAATAACGCCACGATAATCAGTAATTGCCAAACACTAATGCCACCAATACCCATATTACATACCCTCTATTCTTTTATTACTGTTAATTAATAAATTCACAACGATACTACTTTCGTGAAGTTAAAATCTGATACTGAGTCTCGTTAAGCTCAGGTAATTTCCGTAAAAATGCTACCATGGCCCAAATACGTTCATCGCTATGGGTTGGTCCAAACGCCGCCATACCTGAAGCCATAATGCCATGTTTAATCACCCAAAACTGTTGACGTGCAACCACTTCTGAGTCGTCATGCCCTCCTTCGCCATGATCATGCTGCTCCGGCGGAACAATTAAACTCGGTGGTGAGGGATATAACCCAATGGTCATATCCGTTTCCTTAACTCCGGGTTTGAGATGACAACCTGCACACATATCGTTATAGTCTGCACCACCACTTAACAGTAATTGTGGATCATCTAAAGGTGGTACTTGAATATATTCTGACGCATTGGTAATCGAACGTTTACGCAGTGTTTCGAGTATCCAAAATGTCACTGCCGAATGTCGCTGATCAGCTCCAATGGGATAGATTCCAGAATAAATAAAGCCTACACCGGCTAATACAATAATGATCAATAAACCCGTCATTATTTTAATGGTTGTCATTATTATGTCTCCACATCCAAAAAATTATTCGAGCGAGGGAGCAAGCCCTCGCTCATCAGCGGTAGGTTAGCTATGATGGCCTGATTTGCCATGATTGCCACCATCGCGTGGCTTTTCTTGATTATGGCCGTCACCATGATGACTATCTCCGTGATGACCACTTCCATGGTCATCTCCCATACATTGCTTCATCATCGCTTGCATAACAGGATCATTCATATCCATTTTACTGTGATCTATATCATTCATTGCTTCACAGTTTGGTTTTTCAGCATTTTCCTTTTTATGTAACTCAGGGGAATGAGCCTGAACATTCACAGCCAACAGTACAACAAGGCCTATAAAGGTAGTATTCATAACAGATAATAATTTCATTGTATTTTTCCTATTAAATTTAATTTTTTATTCATGAACAACTTAAAACCACGCGTGAATACCGACTACAAACTGCGTGTCTTCAGTATCTTCACCATGTTGTTCAGCAATGCGTTTAGTTTCACCATGTTTGGCTTCCAAATTCACACCGATATACGGCGCAAACTCACGACGAATTTCATACGCCAAGCGCAAACCAAATTCAGAGCTGGAAAGACCTGAACCCACTTCGGTTTGTGGATCACCTTGACCAAAAAAATTCATTTCTAGCTCAGGAATAAGCACTAGACGTTGCGTTAACATTTGTTCGTACTCAGCTTCAAAACGAAATGCGCTACGACCCGATTCGCCTAAAAATAATGCGGTATCGATCTCAATATAATACGGCGCTACACCTTGAAAACCGATGACTGCCCAATTACGTTCAGGTACTGGATCAAAATCGCGACGTACGCCAATTTGAAAATCCCAGTTAGGGTCTATTGCCTTGCCATAGAGTAACTGCAACTCGGCACTTTCATTGGTATTATCAACCCGTTCTATCTCTGTTTTAATCCAGAGTTTATGCAAATCATAACCAACCCAAGCGTCAGCTTCTAACACATCGGGGTCTTCATCACCGCTACGGCTTTCTAACTGATCAATGATTACCATAAATAACAGTGGGTCATCTTCAGCGGCGGCAAAGCTATGTGCGCTAGAGTGCATGAGCAGTATCGATACACACAGGGATAATAAATAATGGCCTTTTAAGTGAATAAGTAACTTAAAAAATAGTTTCATGTTCATTCCCCCTTAGCTAATCCACACTTCACGCATCATGCCAGGCATGTGGTAAAGCAAATGACAGTGATAGGCCCATTTCCCTTTAGCATCGGCCGTGACTAGATAACTCACGCTCGACCCGGGTTGAACAAGAATAGTATGTTTGCGAGGTATGTAATTAGGCTCGCCTGTTTCGAGTTCACTCCATACACCGTGTAAATGAATGGGGTGTGTCATCATGGTATCGTTGACCAACACAATGCGTACACGCTCGCCATATTTCAGTGCCAATGGTTCTGCATCGGCAAAATTAATCCCATTCATTGACCACATATAACGGCGCATATTGCCTGTTAAATGCAATTGAATTTCTCGGCTTGGCTCTCGTTTATCGATGGTAGGAGTTAAATTGCGAATATCTGCATAAGTCAGTACTTTACGGCCATAGCGCTCTAAATGATCACGTAAACCAATGCCTGGATCGCTGATATCGTTTTGCATCATCTCTGCACGCATATCGACATGGGGGCCAAATTCGGTTTCAGCATGGATAATATCGCTTGTGGTACCGAAGCCTGCTTTGCCCAGTTTAGGCCCACCATGGTTCACACTGTGATCCATCTTGCTATGATCAATCGGACCGGTACCACTATGCATCATGCTATGGTCCATCTTACCGTGGTCCATGCCGCCATGTTGAGAATGATCCATATTGCTATGATTCATGCCAGCATGTTGTGAATGATCCATATTGCCATGCCGAGAGTGATCCATTGCCCCATGCCCTGCGTGTGACATCCCCATATCTCTATGCGCCAATATCGGTGCATAGTCCATTTTAGGTATTTCAGCCGTCCAGCTTGGATCGGGTGTTAGTACTCCACGAGTAAAGCCCGTGCGGTCAATACTTTGGGCAAAAATGGTATAAGCGCTATCACCCTCTGGCTCAACGATGACGTCGTACGTTTCGGCCACGCCAATACGAAATTCATCAATACTAACAGGCTCTATATTTTGGCCATCGCTTGCCACCACCGTCATTTTTAAACCTGGAATACGCACATCAAAAATTGTCATGGCTGCAGCATTTATAAAACGTAAACGCACCTTTTCACCTTTTTTAAAAAAAGCAGCCCAGCCGTCGTTGGGTGTCATGCCGTTCATTAAAAATGTATAGGTTTCTCCCGTCACATCAGAAATATCCGTTTCACTCATGCGCATGTGATTCCACATTCGGCGCTCATTCCATGTATTACTAACGCCTTTCTCTTTAATATCTCGCCACAAATCCCCTGCCGTTCTTTCTCGACGATTATAGTAGTGACTCATTTTTTTGAGCTTGGCATATATACGCTCTGGTGTTTCATCCGTCCAATCAGAGAGCACAACCACATGGTCTCGGTCATAGGCCACAGGATCGTTTTCTTTTGGATCAATAACAATTGCGCCATACACCCCTGTTTGCTCCTGAAATCCAGAGTGGCTGTGATACCAATAGGTTCCACTTTGCTTAATATCAAATTGGTATTCGTAGACTTCACCTGGTTTTATACCTGCAAAGCTAAGGCCGGGAACACCATCCATATGAGACGGTAATATCATGCCGTGCCAATGAATAGAACTATCGTGTGCAAGATTATTTTTAACTCGTAAAGTTACGGTTTCCCCTTCCTTCCAGCGCAAAATAGGCGCAGGTAATGAACCATTAACCGTTGTAGCTATACGCTTTTTGCCTGTGACATTAACCGTTTGATAGCCAATAGATAAATCAAATTGATTACCTTTTAGTGTTTGTGATGATGCACGCTGTGGTGTATCCCCAAAAGAAAAGCCTGATCGTAAGCCCAGCCCCAATGCTGCACCACCAATGGCCAGTCCTGTTACAAAACGGCGACGAGATAAATGATAATGATTGTTCATAATACATACCTTATTGGGCGCACACAGATTGAAAGCACCCCATATAAAATGATTGTTTATATTTAAAAAAGTGATTTTTTTAAAATCAATCGACGGATTGATATTGTATTAAGCAACAATAGGAGGACGGTAAATTGAACCAAGGAAGACTCGAGGAAGAAATGGCTGATACGCACTGTATTTTTCTATTACCAAAAGATTTGGTGCCTGAATAATAACAGCAATAAACATGACCGACTGACAACCAATCACACAATAATCACAGTGCTTCTGTTCGCTCGCATTAGCAGAATACGAAGAAACAATCTGAGAGCCTTGGCAATGTTGTTCGGCGAATGTTGACTGAGGCATACCTGAGTCGCTGGTATGATGTGAATTGTCTTTATGTGTAACCACACCCTGCTTCCAATCTACATCTATTATTTCCACAATCGATCGAACCGCAGCAACGCTTTGCTGAGAAAACAAAATCAATAACACACACCATGTGATGCTACGTACATTCATATTAATGACAAGCCTTGCCTAAGTGTTTTAACCGCCAATAATTGTAAGGCCAAGGGGCTAAAAAACCAGCGGCTAAACTCGGCAGTAACGACCACCATGTGATACGTGCTTCGCCCACTAAGAGATAATCTGTTGTATTCATAGCAACTTCCATTGCAATCATACTGACCAAGCTCATGCCCAGCGCTGTTTTTAATGCTAAATTTATTGCCATTTGTCGGCTAAGAAGAATGGTTTCTAATACGATACTCGTCATTAAACCATTAATAATCGCAAGGCTCATAACCAACAACGTATGGGTATCTGGCGCATATATTTGAAAGGCAAAAATGGTACCTAAATCCCCGATAGCACAGCCGAGCAAGCACCATAGCGTGTTATAAGCCGAGCGTTTCCACGTGTGCTTACAGCGCCAATGAATAGAAAAAATAGAATATTGAGTAAGATGCGTCATGTTTCTGCCATCATGTTTATCTTACAGGCTAGTAAACACCTAGAGCCAGCTCTAGATTCAAGTCCATAAGTGCTTATTTTTCAAATTCTTTTAAAATGGGGCAATCAGAATCAATACTTTGCTCACAAGCCATGGTTAATGCCTTTAATTCATCCCGCAATACAGAAAGGTCTTGTATTTGCTGATTCAGTTCATCCAATTTATGTCGCATCAGTTCACGAACTTGAGGCTTATCAATCGCAGGTTGATCACGAAAACCTAATAGCTCTCTAATATCGTCGAGACTAAACCCCATGCGTTGCGCATGGCGAATAAAACGAATACGAGCAATTAAGGCACTATCATAATAACGCACACCACTATCGCTACGTGGTACCTGCCCTAACAATTCTATTTTTTCGTAATAGCGTAAGGTATCTACCGAAACATCAAATAATGCCGCTACATCACCAATTTTTTTGTGCATAATACATGATGTCACTTTGCGTTTTCACAAGAAATGAACAATAAAAAATATTGATTACTGTTTTTGCTCTAATAAATGAATGCTCTGATCCGCAAAACCAGCCCCTGCTTCGGCATAAAGATTAAACACTTCGTTAATACCGCTCTCCAGTAACATGATTCGTTCATCTTCATAGCGGGCAATACCTGCGGTTCGACCTTTATAACCTATATGGCGTAACTGTTTTTGTGCTTCTAAAATATCGAGATAATTTGGCATAGAAAACATGATTAAGTCGACACCTTTAAGACTAATATATGACCAAAAGTCTGGGTCTTCTGCGTCGCCAAATATAACGTTGCGCCCTAAAGCAATATGGGAGGCGATGCGATCTTGATCAACATCAATGCCGCATACGGTTTTTTTCATTTCATTTTGTAAGGTATCGTATGCGCCTGTACCCACACGCCCCATACCAATAACTAATATAGCTGCATTTTCGGGCTGATCTAACCTGTCTTCGAGCAAGCGTTCTGAGCGCTCAAAACGTTTTATAAAACTGCTCCAGCGTGTATATAAACCATGTGCTTTAGCATTCAGTAAACTTGAGAATATAAACGAAAAGACCACGCTTAATGCCATCATTACTAGCCATTCTTTATCTAATAGGCCTTGAGCTACGCTAATAGAACAAACAATTAAACCAAACTCACTGTAATTGCCAAGACTCAATGCACTTAAAAATGCGCTTCGGGCGCGTAGTTTTAAGCGCGTTAACCAATAAAAGAACAACCCTGCTTTAAACGGTAAGGCCAGTGCCATAATCAATGCAACACCTAGCATATCCATGGTTGGTAGGCCTGTAAAACCAATAGAGAGAAAGAAACCAATTAAGAATAAATCTTTAAAACTGAGTAATGATTTTGATAATTCTGCCGCTTTTGGGTGACTGCTAAGCAATACAGCAATAACCAGCGCCCCTAAATGTGCTTTTAAACCAAACCACTCAAATAACTGACCACCCACTAAGGCTAAGAATATTCCCGCCAAAGGTAATAATTCGGCATGACCGCAGCGATCAAGTAAATGGTTTAATAGCGGGCGTAATAACGGCAAAGCCAATAGTGTTAACGACCACCATGAGAGGCTAATATCTGAGGCAAGAGTGACAAATATAACTGCTGCAATATCTTGTATTACCAAAATACCAATCGCTACTTGGCCGTGACGAGAACGCATTTCGCCTTTTTCTTCTAATACTTTAACGGCAATCACTGTACTACTAAAGCTCACAGCAAAACCCACTAAAGCCGCACCTGCGAGAGATAAATCGGCAAAATAAACCATCCCCAAGGCAGATAAAATAAAGCAATTAAGCATTGTCAGTAAGACAATAATACTCATATGGCCTGTGGCGCCCGCCCATATTTCTACTTTAAATAGGCTGCTGATATTGAGCTTTAAACCAATGGTAAACAACAATAAAATCACCCCAAGATCGCCCAGGGTTTTAAGAGATGCATCGGGTTCTACGCCGTATGCATGCAAGCCAAAGCCAGCGGCAAGATAGCCCACAAGAGGAGGTATATTGATTTGCTTAACCAAAAAGCCGCAGATAAAAGCGACAAAAATCCAAAGATAATCCATATTAACGACGACACCTAATAATCATATGTATATTGATACGGCACGCGGCCATGATATAAAAATATATTTTACAGAGTATAGACCTATTATATATCTACCTACGTTGAATAGCGAAACAGAGGGAATATAGCGGTTGTATCAAGGATATGGAAGGTATGGAAGGTATGAAGGATATAACGCAAAGAAAGGCATTATGCTTTCGATGCGTAAACAAGAATAAAACAAGGGTTTCCCGTGCGGTTAGCCACCCAATGTGTATTTATATGGGCAATACACACAAGGGAGTATCATTGAGCGCAATCACTTGTGGGGCTTAAGGTTTAACAAGCGGTTTATCTTGGTGTTTCCAACCACTAATATCACCTTCAAGATGTGATAAATTTGTGTATTCTAACGTTGTAAGCAGCCGTGTCACCTTTCCTGCTCTTACACCACTATGGCAATATAAAATCATTTCTTTATCTTTATAAGCATCAAGTAAAGACACGTCACGTAAAATATCATAATGAGGAATATTGATAGAAGACGGGATAGTTCCCATGCGATATTCTACGGGAGTTCTTACATCGATAAGAACATACTTGTTATTAAAATCAGGATCATCCAACAATTTTGATAACTCTATATGAGATACGGGGGTGACATTATTATTATTTTTAAGCTCGTCCAGTGTTTTGGCTGCCGAAACATTCATATACACAATAGAGACAACAACCAACAATATACCAACCACAAAAATCATTTTTTTAGTACCTACCACCATTTAATCCTCTTTTTTAAGACTATGTTTAATCCAGTAATGGATAACTGATCAAACTTACTTAACATAGTCATTACACATGACTAATATATTTTTACATCGCACTATTGCTGTGTATAACGCGACAGATGTTTTTTCTTTTTGAATGGTAAAGATAAACACCACAATAAATGAGCGGGATGTTCCGTTTGATATTCCGTTAAACCTATAGTCATACCCGTATGATTTTTAATAGGCTGTGCATTGTAAGTAGAGAAAATGCGATCCCAAATAGAAAGAAAAAACCCATAATTACTATCCGTTTCTTGCTGAATACTGGAATGATGAACACGATGAGAATCTGGCGTTACAATAATGCGCCTTAAATAGCGATCAAGCCATTGTGGAATATGAAAATTAGCATGATTAAACATTGCCGATGCATTTAAAATAATTTCAAAAACAATAATGGCGATCACACTAGGACCTAATACAAATACAATAACGCACTTATAGACCATAGATATAACAGCTTCTAACGGGTGAAAGCGTATCCCTGTGGTTGCATCAATATCTCGATCGGCATGATGCACTTGATGTAATCGCCATAAAAAATCAATTTTATGAAAACCTACATGTTGCACATAAATAGCAGCATCTAAAATAACAACAGTAATTGTCATCGACACCCACAGAGGTAACTCTGCAGGCAATAACCACAATAAACCCCACTGCTGACTATATGTATAACTGGCAACAGTTATCGCAGCTACAGGCCCTAGTAATTTAAGCACAACACTATTCATTACGACTAAACTTAAATTAGTACGCCAGCGCCCTATTCTAGATTGCTGTCTATTACGTTTAGGCGAAAGCGTTTCTAACGCCATCATCAGCATTAATACAACAATAAAAATAAGCAATCGTAATATATGATCTTCTAGCATAAAAATATAATTGGTTGAATAAATAGAGAATGACTATATCGAAAGCACGTTACAGAAATTACTTAACACAAAGCTCTTAATAAAAAGTCCTTAATACAAAGCCATTAACACAAATCAGCTTAATTAAAAAACAATGCGATAATGCATGATTGTCAAATAATGGTTATCAAATAATACGTATCAATGTTTACATACACTGATCAAATAATCATGTGACTCAATCACAACAAGCCGTATTTTTTTATCACTAGAAAAACAAAAATACTATACGTCTAACCATTGTTCTAATGCGTCGCGTTGCAGAATAATGATTTTTCCACGCTCTCTCTTAATAAAACTTTTTGATTCCAGTATCGCCAGCTTTCTGGAGACCACCTCACGTGCAGAGCCAATATCCATAGCAATATCTGCTTGTGTTGTTGTAATTTCATTATTTTTTTGATGATCCAATAAGTACTGCCCCACATCGGCAAGTACATCTCGTGAGGCCATTTTATCAATTAACGAAATAATCGATGTCACACGTTTAGCGTAATCCCGTAATACAAATCGGGAAAAATCGGGGGCGATCTCAACCATACGGTGAAAATCTTCTGCAGGAATAGCTAATGCCGTGATATCCGATTCAGCAATACCTTGTGCGTAATATTGTTCATCGTTTAACAAGGCCGATGTCGTCAAAATACAACTTTCACCCGACGACATACGATAAAGAGTAATTAAACGCCCATTACGTGATGTAAGCTCTACTCGTATAGAGCCTGACAATAAAATAAGAAATAAATGGCAGCTATCATTAGGTTTAAAGAGTACAGAGCCCGCAGAAAAATCCACCGTTTCAATATGAAACTGATGTTTTTCAATAAATGCTGGCGTTAAACCAATACCATTCACATAATCTAAATGACTATTCATACTTTAGCCTTTATCGGTAACTGAAGGTGAACACATTAGCAATAATCATTGCCCGTGTTCACCATATTTTTTACTTTTTTATCGTACCCGTTCGTAATATTGAATATATTGGGCAAAAGTTTATAAATGCCGTCACAATAAGTATAAGGCCTATATAACCCCATGGGGTTTGTGGCCCAATAAATACTAGCGATAATAAAACTAGCCCCACGATAATGCGTAATATTCTATCGAAAGTGCCTATATTTTTAGTCAACATGACTCACCTCTTCTGTCATTAGAAATGTCTTACATCACGATGTAGCAATAGTATTTAACAAAAACGCTCACTACACCGTAATCACAAAATAATATTATTTAACGGGTGCAATAATTAATCGCGGCAGCCAAAATTTTTCATGCTCTGCTTCGGTTAAATCACTGTCTACAATTGGTCTGTAACGACCATCTTCTGGTGGAGCAGCCAATATGTCTAAATCTGCCTCATACACTTCACCCACAATAGTTTCGCCTTTCCATTGCAATTTATAATAAGAGCCAAACCAAGGGTCAATACCATAATCAGATGCTTTACGACGAATAAACAATAGGTCATATTCCAAATCGCCTAAATCAGTTGCAGAAATACGGTGGTTATTTTTATAGGGATAGCTCAAATAACATAATGATCGCTTAGTCTCTACCTCGGTTAAGCAATTAAAGGGGCGCATCGCTAAAAAGTGATTTTCAAAGGGTGCCTTAGTAATCATATTTAATTCAAAGCGGTATTCATCACCTTCAGGAAATAGCAGTAAATCGGCCACTTTAATGGCAGAACCATCATTTTCGAGCAATTTAACTTCATAGGCCTTGCCGTTAGTATTTGCAGATAACGCATCTATTGAGAAAAAACACAGTAAAACAATCACCATTGAGCGTACACTAATACGCCAAAAATTTAAGATAGCCATAATAAACCTCACTTTTATACTTATAATCAGGTATGAGTATAAAGCGCCTATTGGTGACAACAGAGTGACTAAGTCACACAAGGCTTGATAGTTAATGAATAAGTCATCACTCGAAGAGGAATTGATGGTACATTAGCGACTTATACTTTATAAAATATACGTAAACGTTACGCCGTAAGCTCTTGACGATAAAGACAATATACACTGTCACCGCATTCATTATGATCAAAAAACTATTAGGCTTTACACTCTTTTGCTAGTAACGAATGTCATCCTTTTCAATACAAACTCTATTCGCCGAAATACATACCCTAAATTACAACACCCAAACAAACTCGCCTAGTTTTTAGGGGATACCAATATTGAATTTCAATTACACTTTAAACAAAAAAATATAATAAATACGCTAAAGATATTTTTTATTATCAACTCGCTGCAGATGATAAATCAATAAATACTAGGTACTGAATTAGAAAACTATCATTCGCCTTGTTGATCAATGGATTCTTCAATGAAATGAGACAGTTTTTCATTGAATCGATAAAATAAAGGCGTATTTGAGGGGAAATGGCTTTGTAATAAAAACAACGGTAAACGTATATCCTCAACAAACATAAAAATCATTCTGCTTTTATTGAGTCTATTACGCTACTCATTAAGCGCCACACTATGATTGTTGTTTTTTTCGGATATACACGACACGTGTCACCTTTGCGACAACATTATTAGAATCATCGATAATATCAATAAGAAATGTTTTTAAATATTTATCGCCGTTATGTGTGGCCGTTATAATCTCGTTTATATCTTGCTGTGTTAAATAGCACTTCGCATTCACAGTGCCAACACCTGGCGTAATAAATTCAATCGCAGCGGATTGATCAATAACCTTATAATCGCTCCCGAGATTTTTCATTAGCATAAACATGTAACATGGGTCGGTCATGCTAAATAAGCTACCACCGTATTGAATGCCCACAACATTTTTATTGTAAAAACGAAGTACCATACGTACATGGATCATTCTAAAGTCAGGGCGAATATGGTGAAACCGAATACCTGTAAACCAGAATGGCGGCCACAATGATAATAGAGACGCAATCGTCTTCGCTGAAAGTGAGAATATGTTAATAGAAGGCTCTCCTTGCAATCAATGATGTGGGATAAGCCCACAAGAATGAAACATTCATAACGTAATAAATCGTAAATTAGAAAGAAAATTCACATCAGCAGCCTTTTTTATCCATATTTGGCGCTATATAATGCACGATTACTTAACACGAGCTCTTATTATGACAAGCACAATTGATTTTTCCAGTCTCAATGCGCAATTACGTGAACAATCACCACAAGAAGTGATTCAATGGGCGCTATCACTGAATAAAAAAACCATTATCACCACTAATTTTGGCCCACACGAAGCGGCTATTTTACATATGACCTCTCAGCTAGATAAAGAAATGCCTGTTATTTGTGTAGATCATGGCTATAACACAGAGGCAACCTATCGTTTTGCAGAAAGCCTGATAGAACGCTTATCTCTGAATATGCATTACTACACCCCTAAAGTGACAGCCAAACGTCGTGAAACGGTCTATGGTGGCATACCCAGTATTGATGATGAAGCGGCGCACGACGAGTTTACAAGAGAAGTAAAATTAGAGCCTTTTGGCCGCGCTATGACCGAGTTTGCACCTGAAGTATGGTTAACTGCCATTCGTAAAGAGCAAACCCCTTTTCGTGATTCATTAGATATTGTGACGCAAGATATCACCACTGGACTGATTAAAGTGGCACCCATGTTTTACTGGAGTGAATTAGATTTAGAAGAATATCTTGTTGAGCACGATCTACCCATAGAAGAAGATTATAACGATCCAACCAAGGTACTTAAAAATCGTGAATGCGGTTTACATGTAGGCAAAAGCTAAGATTGGGTAACATTATCGTTAATCATAAAAAAACCGCAGCCTATACTGCGGTTTTTTTATGGATGAAACACAAGTAACACAAACAATCCAAAAGGTTATTTACGTTCGTTTAATGGCGTTAACGTTTGATCTTCAGGGCCCACATAATTTGCACTTGGGCGAATAATCTTACCATCGGCACGCTGCTCAATAATGTGTGCTGCCCAACCTGATACACGAGAAATCACAAATAACGGAGTAAACATATCGGTAGGAACCCCCATCATGTTGTAACTTACCGCACTAAACCAATCAAGGTTAGGGAACATTTTTTTAGCATCCCACATAACGGACTCTAAACGTTCGGCAACAGAATACAATTTCATATTACCTGCTTGTTCTGATAAATCTTTAGCCACGTCTTTAATCACTTGGTTACGTGGATCAGAAATAGTGTAAACAGGATGGCCAAAACCAATCACAATTTCTTTATTCGCTACGCGCTCACGAATATCTGCTTCGGCTTCATCTGCTGAGTTATAACGACTTTGAATAGCAAACGCTACCTCATTTGCACCACCGTGTTTTGGCCCACGTAATGCGCCAATCGCACCCGTCACTGCTGAGTACATATCTGTATTCGTACCCGTAATCACTCGCGCAGTAAATGTCGAGGCATTAAATTCATGCTCTGCATAAAGCACTAGCGAGGTATGCATTGCCTTAACCCATGCCTCTTCTGCTGGCTTGCCATGCAGTAAATGTAAAAAGTGTCCGCCAATAGAATCATCGTCGGTTTCTACATTAATACGCTTACCATTTACTGCATAGTGATACCAATACAGTAGCATTGAACCTAAACTTGCCATTAAACGATCGGCAATATCCCGCGCTTCTGCTTCTGGATGATCTTCTTTTTCAGGTAAGCATGAACCTAAAATAGATACACCACTGCGCATCACATCCATTGGATGAGCCGATGAAGGAATCGCTTCTAATGCTTGTTTTACCGACGCAGGTAAACCACGTAACGATTTTAATTTTCTTTTATATGCGGCTAATTCTGATGCTGTTGGTAATTTTTCATGGATCAACAAATACGCAACTTCTTCAAATTCACAATCTTTTGCTAATTCTAAAATGTCATAACCACGATAATGTAGATCATTACCTGTACGACCTACGGTACAAATACCCGTATTACCCGCAACAGTACCTGACAAGGCAACGGATTTTTTTACTTTTTTTGATAAATCGGGGGTAGACTCTGCTGGCGTTGACATATTAATTGCCTCCTTTAATAAATAATTCGTCTAATTTTGTTTCGTAATCGTGATAACCTAAATAATCATAAAGCTCCATGCGTGGCTGCATAATATCAACCACCTCTTTTTGCGTACCCTGCTCTCTTAATGTTTGATACACCTGTAAGGCCGCACGGCTTTGAGCTCGAAAAGCCGACAGTGGATACAAGGCCATACTGACACCTGCACTCGCCAATTCATCAGTCGAAAATAAAGGGGTCGATCCAAATTCTGTAATATTGGCTAAGACAGGTACTTTTACGGCATCCACAAATTGCTGATATTGCTCAAGCGAAGTCATGGCTTCAGGAAAAATCATATCGGCTCCTGCTTCAACACATGCACAAGCGCGATCAATAGCAGACTGCATACCTTCAACGGCCAAAGCATCTGTTCTTGCCATAACCACAAAATCTGCATCAGTTTTTGCATCTACCGCAGCTTTCACACGGTCGACCATTTCGGTTTCACTAACAATGGCTTTATTGGGTCGATGACCACAACGCTTTTGCGCCACTTGATCTTCAATATGCGCAGCGGCAGCCCCGCCTTTAATGATCGCCTTAACAGTACGGGCAATGTTAAATGCACCTCCCCAGCCTGTATCAATATCTACTAATACAGGCAGCTCTGTCACATCGGTAATACGACGTAAATCGATTAATACATCTTCTAGCGACGTAATTCCTAGATCAGGAATACCGCATGACGAAGCCGCAACACCACCACCTGATATATACAATGATTTATAACCCGATGCTTCTGCTAATTTTGCAGAGTAAGCATTAATGGCGCCCACTATTTGCAATGGTTTTTCTTCGGTAATCGCTTTTCTAAAACGTTGTCCCGCTGTTAACACAGTCATAAGTTACTCTCTACTTTTTACTGACACCTAATGAATAAATATTACGCACATTTACTCAGTTATTTTTTTCTAACAATGATGCTTCTACATTTTTTCTTGATGAACGAATATGTGAGCGCATTAATAGCTCAGCCATTTCGCCATCTCTATGAGAAATAGCATCAACAATATGCTCATGCTCCACATAGGCACGCGCAACACGTCGGCTGCGTCGCATACCAAACTGATAACGGTATAAACGCATTTGGTGATAAAGGTCATCACATAACAAACCAATTAATCGGCTATTTTTACTGCCTTGAATAATTCGATAGTGAAAATCTAAATCGCCTTCTTGCTGAAAATAAGTTAAGCCATTTTCTTCTTCAATTTGTTGACCATGTAGTGTTAATAATTGTCGCAAATCAGCAATTTCTTCATCGGTCATATGCATCGCAGCAAGGCGCGCAGCCATACCTTCTAATGCTTCACGAACATAATAAATTTCTAACAGTTGCTCAGAGCTCATAGACATGACTCGAGCGCCCACATTGGCTTTTCTAATCACTAGACTACATGCTTCTAAACGACCAATAGCTTCACGTAGTGAACCACGGCTAATACCATAGGCTTTTGCTAGTTCGGGTTCACTAATTTTGCTACCCGCAGGAATGTCACCTTCAACAATAGATTGGCGAATTTGTTGAAAAACACGATCCGCTATTGTTGTTGGTTCAACATGATTACTTTTCAGCTCTAAATTACTCACTCTGTTTTATCACCTTATTTATTGGGGCAGCCTAAACTGCCTAGTACATCTTTAATTTCAGTTAATATATTAGGGTCATCAATAGTAGCAGGCATATTCCACTCATCGCCATCGGCTATTTTTCTCATGATGCCGCGCAAAATTTTACCCGAACGCGTTTTTGGCAAGCGCTGTACTTGAGCAACTAAACGAAACGCCGCCACAGGCCCAATACGTTCACGTACAAGCAATACTAATTCTTTATTCAACGTGTCAGAAGCAATATCTTGATCGGCTTTTAATACCACTAAGCCTAAAGGCAGCTCTCCTTTTAGCGCATCTTTCACACCAAATACCGCACATTCAGCAACTGCAGGATGAGAAGCTAGCACTTCTTCAATAGCACCTGTAGATAAACGATGGCCTGCAACATTGATCACATCATCGGTACGACTCATAATCCAAAGATAATTGCTGCTATCTTTAATCCCTGCATCACCCGTTAAGTAATAGCCGTCATAGCAACTCAAATAACTGTCGTGATAACGTTTTTCGGCATTCCATAAAGTGGGTAATGTGCCTGGTGGTAATGGTAGTTTAATCGCAATAGAGCCCATATCACCTGGGGTCACCTGCTTACCTTCATCATCCAATACTTGTACATCATAACCAGGGACAGCTTTTGTGGGCGAACCTGACTTAACAGGAAATGCTTCAATACCTAAACAGTTAGAAGCAATCGCCCAGCCTGTTTCTGTTTGCCACCAATGGTCAATCACAGGCACTTGTAACTGTGTTTGTGCCCACTCCAAGGTGTTAGGGTCACAACGCTCACCCGCTAAAAATAATGATTTAAGCGCAGATAAGTCATACTTTTGCATGTATTCAGCATTAGGATCTTCTTTACGAATGGCACGAAAAGCCGTAGGTGCGGTAAATAAAACACTCACGTTATATTCTTCAATAATACGCCAAAATGTACCCGGATCAGGTGTACCTACAGGCTTACCTTCAAAAATCACGGAGGTATTACCGTTTAATAAAGGTGCGTAACAAATGTAGCTATGCCCTACCACCCACCCCACATCGGATGCCGCCCAAAACACGTCACCGGGTTCCACGTTATAAACATTTTTCATCGTCCATTTCATCGCGACCGCATGGCCACCGTTATCGCGTACAACGCCCTTCGGTTGTCCCGTTGTTCCTGAGGTATAAAGAATATACAAAGGGTCTGTTGCGGCCACTGGAACACAATCCGCAGGTTTTGCTGTTGCTACAGTCTCAGCCCAGTCACTATCGCGCTCGGGTATTAGTTCTGCTAATAACTCTGGCCGCTGTAAAATAAAACTATGCTCTGGTTTATGAGTAGCAAGGTCGATGGCGTTATCTAATAGTGGCTTATAAGCCACAATGCGAGAAGGCTCTATGCCGCAGGATGCGGATAAAATCATTTTTGGTTTGGCATCATCAATACGAGTCGCTAATTCTTTTGCTGCAAAGCCACCAAAAACTACCGAGTGTATGGCACCAATACGCGCACACGCCAACATACCAATGACAGACTCTGTAATCATAGGCATATAAATAATCACACGATCACCTTTAACGACCCCCTTATCTGCCATAGCGCCCGCTAATTTAGCAACCGCATCTCTCAGTTCGTTATAGGTTAATGTGCTTTTTTGGTTCGTGACGGGGCTATCATAAATAATAGCCAACTGCTTACCTCGACCTGTTTCACAATGGTAATCTACCGCGTTATAGCAGGTATTTAATTCACCGCCTGTAAACCAGCGATAAAAAGGCTTGTTTGAGTCATCAAGTACAGAGTCCCATTTTTTATACCATAAAATTTCTTTTGCAGCCTCACCCCAAAACTGGTCGGGATGACTAATTGAATGGGTGTACGTATCAAGATAGTTACCTGACATTTTACTTTCCTCTCTACTATTCGCAGGGTTAACCGCTATACAACGCAATACATATACACATGCCATATGTATTTATGTAACGAGCCGCAAACCCTTCGATTGTTGACAATATTTATTATTATTTGATATTACAGCCTGATAAGCTCTAATATAACACGACCTTGGTCTATGTTGTCGACAATTATTTGTATAAAAATAATTTTAAGTGGGGTTTTTCCATCAGAAAAGCATAAAAAAAGCCCAGATGTCGACATCTGGGCTTTTAGATCGATTGATCTATTCGATGGTTATTTCAGCTACGAAAGAATATAAGCGGGTTCACGCATAGTGACAAACTCTTCGGCTGCTGTTGGGTGAATACCAATCGTGCTATCAAAGTCTGCTTTTGTCGCCCCTGCTCGCATAGCAACAGCTAAACCTTGAATAATTTCACCAGCATCAGCCCCCACCATATGGCAACCAATAACTTTATCACTGTCTTGATCCACCAATATTTTCATTAAGGTTTGCTCATCAACACCGCTGAGTGTGTGCTTCATATGCTTGAATTCAGATTTATAAACAGCAACAGAAGCAAATTTTTCTCTAGCTTGCTCTTCGCTGTAACCCACAGTACCTATATTGGGCTGGCAAAACACCGCGGTCGGTATTAACTGATAATCAACCTTATGGTCTTTTTTATCGGTATAAAGATTACGGGCTAAAGCCATACCCTCTGCCAAAGCAACAGGCGTAAGCTGCATACGATCAATCACATCACCTACCGCATAAATGGATGGTTCTGCTGTTTGAAAATCCTCATTCACAACAATACTGCCATTCCCTGCCATCTCTACCGCAGTATTCTCTAAACCTAAGTTTTGCGTTTTTGCTTTACGACCTGTCGCATACATAATGGCATCAACCTCTAGCGTGGTGCCATCAGTTAGAGTCACCAACAAGCTACCGTCCGCTTGCTTATCTATTGCGGTTACATTGGTATTAAACTGCAGATTCACGCCTTTTTTAGTCATTTCTGCCGCAGTGAATTCACGAATATCTTGATCAAAGCCACGTAAAAACAAATCGCCGCGATACAATAAATGAGTCTCACTACCAAACCCTTGAAAAATTCCCGCAAACTCAACCGCAATATAGCCGCCGCCTACCACAATAACGCGCTTAGGGAATTCATCCATATAAAAGACTTCGTTAGAGCTGATGATATGTTCTTTACCGGGTATCTCTGGCACCATTGGCCAGCCACCAACAGCCACTAAAATACGCTCTGCTGTGTAGTGTTGCCCCCCCACCGCTACAGTATGTGCATCAACAATCGTGCCTCGGCCATGAATAATCTCAACCCCTGCATTTTGTAACATACGGTCATATATGCCATTCAAACGTTCAATTTCTTTAGTTTTGTTATCGCGCAGTGTCGGCCAATCAAAACTCGATTCCCCCACTGTCCAACCAAAACCTGCCGCTGCTTCAAAATCTTCTGCAAAGTGCGAACCATACAC
The DNA here is from genome assembly GCA_965225895.1 of Candidatus Endobugula sp. Classification (GTDB taxonomy): domain Bacteria; phylum Pseudomonadota; class Gammaproteobacteria; order Pseudomonadales; family Cellvibrionaceae; genus Endobugula. The sequence goes on along the minus strand of CBDDBR010000011.1, from coordinate 879,198 downwards.
AAACAGCTTTTTAGGTACACAACCCACATTCACACAAGTACCACCTAGGTACAAATCTTCTGCAACCGCAACTTTCGCGCCTAAACTAGCAGCAATACGGCTGGCACGCACACCACCAGAACCAGCACCAATGACAAATAAATCATAATCGTAAGACATTTGAGACTCTCTTAAAGGGTTAACAATCGAATAACTTTTATCATACCGACACATCACTTAAAAATATAATCAAAGAGATTTATCGCAGACATTAAGTATGGCTATCACATCGCAACAAACGATAGCATTAACAATACGCGGCTTAATAGAGTTATTCAGAAGATAAAGGTTCCCCACGTAATCATATAACGGTAAAATTGCTGCTTTTACGTAATTGGAAAATAATAAAATGGGCAGAGCTTATCAAAACCGAAAAGAATCAATGGCGAAAACTTCGGATGCCAAAGCCAAGGTATACAGTAAATATGGTCGTGAAATCTATGTTTGTGCAAAAGCTGGCGGCGTAGACCCCGAAGGTAACCTTTCCCTGCGCAGCATGATAGACCGTGCAAAAAAAGACCAAGTACCGAGTCACGTTATTCAAAAAGCACTCGATAAAGCCAAAGGTGGTGGCGGCGAAGACTTTGCGGCCGCGCGCTATGAAGGGTATGGCCCTGGCAGCACAATGGTAATTATCGACTGTCTCACCGACAACCCTAACCGTACCTTTGGTGATGTTCGCATTTGCTTTACCAAAACAAAATGTAAAATCGGCACGCAAGGCAGTGTGAGTCATATGTTTGACCACTGCGCAATTTTAGTTTTTGCAGGCGATGATGAAGAAGCCGCGCTAGAAGCATTAATGATGGCCGATGTTGATGTCACCGATATAGAGTGCGACGACGGTAAAATTACCGTATTTGCCCCTCACACCGAATACTTTAAAGCCAAGCAAGCCATTAGCGAAGCATTTGAAGGTATCGAATTTGATGTTGACGAAATACAGTTCATTCCTCAAAACACCACCGAAGTGACAGGTGATGACGTAGAAATGTTCGAAAAATTCCTTGATATGCTAAATGATTTAGACGATGTGCAAAATGTTTATCATAATGCAGAACTTTAAGTTATTAGCGTAATATCCTGTTAAATATAGATTTTTTATATTAAATGAGACCTACCAAACGGCCAAGTCGCTAAAAAACATCATACCCCTAGCAAAATCGGTTTATTTAACAATAGATGGCTTTCAGCTTGGGGGATAACTTTCATGGTGCTGTAGGCTATTGCTGGCTGCGGGAGTTTATTATGTACACCCGCAGTAAATTAGCCGCTAACATGAACTACTAACATTACGGCTAACAGCACATAGCAATGACCCTTATTAATCACTGTAACATCCAAAATACTGCATCTATATATAACTGCACCTATATAGATAGTAGTCCTTGTTTAGCAGCCCTATTTAGCACCCCCTATTCAGCAACCCTTATTTAGCACCCCTGCGCAAAGCGTTATCAACATAGCTTAATACTTTAATAAATATGGCAACCGACCATTCTACGCCACTGTGACCGCCTTATTATTCCTTACAGCTATATCGTTTTTACTAAAGATTCTTGTGCAGATCTCGCAGCGTTAACGATTTTCCTGTATTCTGCGCGCCTCATTTAATCTTTATTTCACAGTAAAGCTAGGTATTTATGTATCAGTACGACCAATATGACCATCAAATCATCAAAGAACGCATTGCGCAATATCGTGGGCAAACAGAGCGTTTTCTTAATGGTGAACTCAAAGCGGAAGAATTTTTACCGCTACGCTTACAAAATGGACTGTATGTTCAACGTTTAGCTCCCATGCTACGTATTAACGTGCCCTACGGTATGATTAACAGCACACAGCTACGTCGCTTGGCACGTATTACACGTGACTATGACAAAGGTTATGCTCACATCACCACCCGTCAAAACGTACAGCTTAACTGGCCTGATCTTGCCGAAGTGCCAAATATTCTTGCAGAACTTGCAGAAGTAGAAATGCACGCCACTCAATCCAGTGGTAACTGTATTCGTAATACCACCTCCGATCAGTTTGCGGGTATTGCCGCCGACGAAGACGTAGACCCACGCCCTTACTGTGAAATTATTCGCCAGTGGTCTAGTTTTCACCCTGAATTTGCCTTTTTACCGCGTAAATTTAAAATTGCTGTTTCAAGCTCAGACCACGACCGTGCGGCCATTCATTTTCATGATATTGGCATTCGCGTTATTAAAAATGACGCGGGTGAGATTGGCTACCGTGTACTTGTTGGTGGTGGTTTAGGCCGAACACCCGTTATTGGTTCGGTTATTAATGAGTTCTTGCCAGAAAAAGACTTGCTGACTTATATAGAAGCCATCTTACGTGTATACAACTTACTGGGTCGCCGTGACAACAAGTATAAAGCACGTATTAAAATTCTTGTAAAAGCCATGGGTAAAGAAGCCTTTGCCGAAAAGGTAAATGCAGAGTGGGAACACTTAAAAGACGGTGAAGCTACCCTCACCCAAGATGAAATCGAACGTCATCAAGCATTTTTTACAACGCCAGATTACAGCACCCTTGATGATGCACAAGCGCAATCTGAGGTGAATGCTCAGGCTCGCGAAAATACCGCTTTTCAAAAATGGCTAACACGCAACTTATTTGAGCATAAAGTAGCTGGCTACACTGCTGTTGCTTTATCACTAAAACCAACAGGCGTTGCACCTGGTGATATTACCGACAAACAGCTAGACATAGTTGCTGATCTTGCCGACAAATATAGCTTTGGCGAAGCACGTACTACCCACGATCAAAATATTGTATTGGCCGACGTTAAAAAATCAGACCTATTCGCTCTCTGGCAAGAAGCCAAAGCCGCTGGCTTTGCAACTCCCAATATAGGCACATTAACCGATTTAATTTGCTGCCCAGGTGGAGATTTTTGTTCTTTAGCCAATGCAAAATCAATTCCTATTGCTGAAGCCATTCAAGAACGCTTTGACGATATGGATTACGTTTACGACCTAGGTGAACTTGATCTCAACATTTCAGGTTGTATGAATGCTTGCGGTCATCACCATATTGGTAATATTGGTATTTTAGGTGTGGATAAAAAAGGCCAAGAATTCTACCAAGTACAACTTGGCGGTAACGCCACTGAAAATGCTGCTATTGGTAAAGTGCTAGGCCCATCTTTTGGTGAACAAGATATTCCCGACGTAATAGCTACCGTACTCAACGTATTTGTTGAAAACCGCCAAGGCGACGAACTCTTTAGCGATACATATAATCGTGTAGGAATTGCACCATTTAAGGAGCGTGTATATGCCAAATAATGCCCAAATTATTAAAGACGGTCAGATCATTAACAATGAATGGCTTATTGTTAATGACACCGAAACAGCACTACCTGAAGGTAAATTATTAGTCGCTTTAGATGTATGGGAAGCCAACAAAGACGCATTACGCGCTCGCCCTGCTGTTGGTCTATGGCTTAAAAATGACCAGTGCGTAAGTACTATTAGTGAGTCACTAGATACCTTTAGCGTTATCGCTATTGATTTTCCTAACTTTATGGATGGCCGCGGCTTTTCTATTGCCCGCTTATTGCGTGATCGCTTTAATTACCAAGGCGAAATTCGTGCAACGGGTGGCGTTATTCGCGATCAGTTATGTTATTTAACGCGTTCGGGTTTTAACGCATTTGATATGGAAGAAAGCATCGATCTAGAAGCATCACTTGCCTCTATTACCGATTTTACCGAAGCCTATCAAACCGACGCTAATCAAAAATCCCCTCTTTTTCGCCGTCGCGCTTAAGCCTTTCATGCCTTATTCATTTCATCAATATGAATAAGGCATGATTACACAGCACCTTCCAACTGCTACACTAGCAGTGTATTAATCTCTTTATTCACTGCAAAATACAGGTCCTATGGAAAGTAGCCTATTTCAATCTTTTTTTCTTATTTTTACGGGTGCTGCGGTTATTGCCACATTAGCACTTTACACACGCCAGCCTCTATTGGTTGCTTATATCGTCTTAGGCGCACTGTTTGGCCCTTATGGCGCCAAATTAATTACCAATGTTGATCTCATCAGCGAGATTTCACGCATAGGTATCATCTTTTTACTTTTTCTTCTGGGCTTAGACATGCAGCCCAAGGCATTGGCGGCAGTTATAAAACAAGTGACCCCCGTTGCACTCATTAGCTCATTGTTATTTGCTGCTTGCGGTTACGGTATTGGCATTGCTTTTGGTTATAGCGCAACAGAGTGTATGGTCATTGGTATGGCCATGATGTTTTCGAGTACGATCATTGGTATTAAATTATTACCCACCACTGCCTTACACCACAAACACAGTGGTGAGTTACTCATTGGCTTATTGCTCATACAAGATTTTTTAGCCATTCTCTGCTTAATGATTTTACTCAGCGGTGATGTAGGCAAGGTAAATATTGGCCAATTTGGTATGACCGTTGCCTCACTCCCTTTCTTGGCATTGTTTTCATGGTTATTTGTACGCTATATCTTGCAATACCTCATTCAAAAATTTGACCGCTTTCACGAATACATTTTTTTACTCGCGCTAGGCTGGTGCTTAGGTATGGCAGAATTATCCGAAGCTCTCGGCTTATCTGCAGAAATTGGTGCGTTTATTGGAGGCATTAGTTTAGCCACCAGCCCTATCGCCCAATACATTGCCATCAACTTAAAACCATTAAGAGATTTCTTTTTAATCTTATTTTTCTTCTCTTTAGGCGCAAGTTTTAACCTATTATTACTGCCCGATATTATTGTTGCCGCCGCGATACTCGGTGCCATTATGTTAATACTCAAACCTGTCGCTTTTCGTTTACTCTTAGGCCGACAAAGCGAAAAAACAGAACTTGCATGGGACATTGGTTTTCGTTTAGGGCAAATTAGTGAGTTTTCATTATTGATTGCTCTGGTCGCATATAACGGTGCACTCATCAGTGAAAAAGCATCCACGCTAATCCAAGCCACCGCGATTATGACCTTCTTAATTTCTAGCTATATTGTGGTATTTAATTTACCCAACCCAATTGCGGTAAAAGATCATTTGCGTAGGGATTAAATAAAATAATAAAAACCTTAACCCACTAAAGGAAAAATATGCCAAAAAATATTTTAGACAATAATGGATTTAATGGCTTAGTAAAAGGACGCTACGGTTACGTACTGTACAACAAAAAAGATACCTATATTGGTAAGGCTATTGAAAAGTACGGTGAGTTTTCTGAATTAGAAACCACCCTATTTCAACAGATTTGTCAAAAAGACGATGTGGTATTAGATATTGGCGCTAACATTGGCGCACACACGCTCGCGATGTCACACTTTGTTGGCCCTAAAGGCAGAGTCTTTGCTTTTGAACCCCAACCCATTGTTTACCAAACCTTATGTGCCAATATGGCAGTAAACAGTATTACGAATGTTAACTGTGAATGTGTGGCATTAAGTGATCAATCAGGCGACGTACTTATTCCCGATATTAATTATGATACCCAAGGCAATTTTGGTGGCGTAGCCATTGAACAATTTTCGCAAGGACAAAAGATCCCTAAAAAAACGCTAGATGAGAGCCTCGATGTTACGCGATTAAAATTTATAAAAATTGATGTTGAGGGTATGGAACAAGAGGTTATCAATGGTGCTAAAAACACTATACAGCAATTTCAGCCTGTCATTTATATGGAAAACGATCGACAAGAAAAGTCCAAAGCACTCATCGAACTTATGTGGTCACTAAACTATGTTTTATACTGGCACTGCCCTAAATTATTCAACCCAAATAATTACGCGCAAGATTCTGAGAATCTTTTTCCTGGTACAGTATCTGTCAACATGCTTTGCTTTCCTAAAAGCGCAAAGACACAATTAACAGGCTTTCATGAAATTACAGACAGTCACTTTCATCCATTAGCTCAATAATATAGCGAATCATTTCTCTCGATACTTAATCACATTGATTAATTTAATACTAAAAATAGACAAGGCCAATAACAAGGTCACCACGTTCGCTAAAATAATCGCGTAATCATCTAATACAAAACCATACAACAACCAACAAAATACACCTGCCGTAAATAATCCGTACATAGACAACGAAAGCGAGGCTGTATTGCGTGTTTTAATGGTTTGTAATGCTTGTGGCAAAAAAGCCACGGTGGTTAAAAAAGCCGCCACATAACCGACATATTCAAAAATCATACGCTGCATATATCCAAAATATTTTCTTATCTCATCAATCATATATAGAAAATACAAACAAACAACATATTTATAAAATATTAAATTTTCACGATAATGCTACCGCACACAGTTAATCATGTATTCATAGATGAAAAAGCGATCATAAAAACCGCATCATAGTCGCTTATTCATTCTAAGTTTTAGGGAATAGGTCTATACGTACTCTTTAAAAAAATCATCGACGGGTGTTTCTGCAATATGGTTAATGTAGTTACTCATTACCTTTTGAGAAAGCCCTAGTAAAATACCCAATATATGTTTTTTCTCGTAACCTGCCGCATAAAAGCTGGCAAGCTGTTCACTAGCAATATGACCGCGATCGCGCAAAATACTTAGCGTGGTATCGTGTAATACCTGTAGTTTTTCCGTAGGCATTGCTTGCTTATTACGTAAGGCCTTTGTTAAATCAGGGCTAACGTTCATCATATCGGCGATCATACTGTGTGCTGGCACACAATATTTACAGTCATGTTCAACATTAATGGTTTGCCAAACAACGGTAAGCTCTTCGGCATTAAAGGCCGTTTTCTGAAAAAGCGCATGCATTAACTGATAAGCCTCTAGCGCAGCAGGCTCCTCACCTAACACGCCGTGTAAGTTGGGAATTAAACCAAAATTATTCAATGAATTTTGAAAAAGAGATTGTGTCTCCGTAGACGCGGTTTCCATTGTATGGATAGTAAAAGTACTCATCGTTTATTCCTGTATAAGTTATGTATGTGTGTATGTCATAAAATATTGCAATGCTTATGAACGATCGTTCAAGAACAATCTTAACTGGACTTGAACAAACGTTCAAGCTAAAATTTGAACAACCGTTCAAGAGTAGCTAACCATGAGCCAAGCCATCAACAAAAGTAAGCAAGCGTATGTACAGAAAGCAACCATGCTATTTTGGGAAAAAGGATTTCATGCCACCTCTATGCGTGAGATACAAGAACATATAGACATGCGCCCAGGTAGTATTTATGCCACGTTTGGTAGTAAAGAAGGCTTATTTAAAGAAGCGCTACAATATTATGCCGATGACGGTCTTAATTACCTGAATGAATGTATTGAAACATCAGGCAGCCCCTTGATGGCCTTAAAGCAGTTTATTCGTAATATAGTGATCAACAGTTACCATACGGCACCCAGTGAGATGTGCATGCTTGTTAAAACAATTGCTGAACTAACCGATAGTCATGAAGCACTGCTGCTAGAATCTAAACGCCTCTTAAAAGTCGTTGAAGATGCGTTTACACATTTACTCATACAAGCACAACAAGAAGGTGAACTAGCCGCGACAAAAGACACTTCACGCTTGGCACGCTTTCTACAAACACAGGTTATCGGGCTTAGAGCCTACGCCAAAGCAAATGGCAATGAAAATATTCATGAATTAGTCGATGATGCGCTGGCGTGTTTAGATTAAATTTTATTCACACCAATATGGTAGTTGGTGGCGATATTAGCATTACATCAAAATGTCCTCTTTCTTGATGTAAGCCCCCACAAAGTCAAGATAACCATTGACTGTAAAACAGTATAAATACGGGCTTTTATCCTTTAAGAATCAAGGCTTTCACCCCGAATTTTTTATAACTTTCGACCTAAATCTAAGGTGGCATTGAATGTGGTTGGCAGGCTGTCACACTAAGCCCGCTTACTTAACCATTACTTTTAAAGGCCATCAATGAAAATACATCATTTATTAAAAATTTGTACCTTAATTATCGCTACTACAGCGGTTGCTCCTTACTCTGTTGCTGACAAGCACGCCGACAAGCCAAAATATGGCTTTGCAGGATTACTGTCAAAATCTAATAGAGAAACATTACCAACACTTAAATTAGAATCAGGAAAAAGCTTATCAGAAGCTCCAATTGAATTACGCTCTGGTGGCTATTATGTATTACCGATCAAAAGCGACGGTTCACAAGAACTTGCACTCACAGGCTCTGGTTTTTTCCGTGCCATTTGGATCAATGAAGTCGTTGTTAACGATTTAGAGATTCGCCCTTACGGTGTTGAATCTTTTGAGTTTGATGACGAAGGCGTATTAGAGATTAAATTTGTTGCCATCAAGCCGGGTTCTTATTACTTAAAAGTTCCTGGTAGTAAAGGCGAAAGCCAACGTGTTTCTATTACTATCAAATAAAAAGTAAAAATACGATTAAAAAATAAAGGCCTCAACTAGTTGAGGCCTTTTACGTTATACCTTTAGCATCTGCATATTAATGCATTAACCTCGCTTACTACCTCTCACGCGTGAATAATACATACTCATATTTATGATAAAAACACCTCGTCCGAGATGAGCGCATGATCCATAAAATGACGTAACCATACTAAAAAATCTTGTGACGGTGTCTGTGCTTGGTATGATCGATATAATTCCACAACACGCCGCCCCTCTTCTAATTGTTGTATTTTATCAAAAACGATAGCAAAGCTATTGTCAGCATTATCCGAAGAAGAAAACAATAAGTTATCTGGATTTACACGACCTAAATGTATCGCAGTGTTCACTCGACGACTACAATGACACGCATTGCTTGTATTAACAACACCGCAATGAGACATCATAAATGATTCAACTTTTTGCCGAGCTCGTGATAACTGCTTTCGATAAGAGGACTGAGAAACATCCAACGCTTCCGCTGCTTCACTATGATCTAATAACATAATATCCCCTAATATATAGGCTAATCGATGTTTTCGATCCAAACATTGCAACAACGCCAAAGTACACCCTACTTTAACTTCATCAAGTAAACGAGAGCTATCGGGTTGCTCATCATCCCATTCTTCATTCGATACACTATGAGAAAGGTCAGCCGCAAACGCATCAAACGTTATTGGCTGGGTTTCCATTCTTTTCTTATTCATGGTTAATAATGCATTCGACGCAATACGATAAACCCATGTACTAAAGCGGCTGTCTCCTCTAAAACTTCCCAGATGCGTCATCACCTTAATGAGAATATCTTGTGTTGCATCCTCGGCATCATGAGGGTGCCATACAAACCGTAACGCTATCGCATACACGTCGGGCTGTATGGTTTTTATCACCATTTCTAGCGCTTTTTTATCGCCAGCTACTGCTAAAAACACTTGTTCTTCTATCGACCTAATCACAAAAACATACCCTCACGTGGCAATTATTGGCTCTGTTCCAAAATGCGTTTTAAATCGATTAACTCTTGTGCCAATATTTTAGACTGTTCACTTAATGCGCCTTCTAGCATTTCTAAAGGTACTGGTGGTGGTGTAAGTACAAAAGAATACACACATTCACTACTGCCTATTATCATCAGCCGAGAAAATGCCCTTGCAACACTCCCGTCAGGAAAAATAATTCGCCAATCGATTGAGCCATGTGATGCAGAAGACTCAACGTCTAACCCCACCTCTAACTCACCTTCTGGCGTTGTCATTACCGCTTTACCTTCAGATACAGTGCTAAAAGCATTTGTCCATTCGGGCAGATTGTTAGGATCAGCTATATAGTTGAATGCTACGGTTTTAGAAACCTGTAAACCTACACTCTGCACATCGAAATTTTGCATTGTTGTCTCCTATAGATCATTATTCGAGTAAGAAATTCAAACTCATCTATAGTTAGACTGCACAATGTAGGGGTGTGTGACAAAAAAGAGAAAATAAAATATATATAACAATAAAAACTGCTAATACAGCAGATAACAAACACTCATAGCCTTTGTTATTGCATAACAATCATTATTACTACACGTATTAAAACGTTCTACCCATAATACGCTGGGCTGCATCCATTACGAAATCACCGTACTTTTCTTCGAGTGCCATGCGCTCATTGTCGTAACGCATTTTTTCTTTGGTAGAAAGGGCTTTCCATTTTTCTAGAATAGGAATATGCGCGCTGGCTTCGGCAAGCTGATATATTGCGCTAAATTCTTCTTTAGTGGCTTCGTCAACGCCTAAAAACTCCATTAATGCGCCTATACGAATAGCAGCTTCGGTTTTAGTGACCTGATCCGTAAGTAAGCCTTGGGCGAGTATTTGAATGCTCTTGTTCATAGAGTCACGTTTTTCTTGCTGTTGATCCGCTAAGGCTTGTTCTTGTGCTGCCTTATCCGCTTCCATCTTTTTAACTTGCTGCTGTAAACGATAGGCAATAACAGCTAATACCAATACAATAACAACGGCAATAATAATTAATACAAACCCCATGGTTACTTCTCTTCTGTTGAATGATGATCAAGTAATGAGTCGTCATGACTCACTTCGGTTGCTGGTAAGGTTTTTTTTGCTTTCGCCCCCAGCTTTTTCAATTTCTCTACACGCCCTATTAAATCACCGCGGCCACCTGATAAACGGTTACGGGTTTTTTGATAAGTAATTTGTGCTTTTTCTAACTGCTTACCCAAGTCATCTACCGACTCAAGCACCAGCGCAAATTGGTCATACAAACCGCCCGCTTGAGTAGCGATTAATTCTGCATTTTTATGCTGCTTATGATAACGCCAAATATTCGCTACTGTGCGTAGAGTGGCCATTAACGTGGTAGGACTCACCAAAATAATTTGCTTATCATATGCCTCTTTAAATAACGCAGGCTCATGCTGTAAAGCCAGCATAAATGCGGCTTCTATGGGCATAAAAATAAAAACAAAATCTAATGTTTGAATCCCTTTTAAATCTTCGTAATTTTTACGGCTTAAACCTTTAATATGTTGACGTACCGAATCGATATGCCCTTTTAGGGCAACGGTTTTTTCTGCTTGGTCATCAGAATTTACATACTGTTCGTAATGAGTCAGCGATACTTTAGAGTCAATCACTAATTGCTTGTCTTCTGGTAGATAAATAATCACATCAGGATTACGACGACTACCTTCATCATCTTTTAAAGCAACCTGAGTATCGTATTCGCGCCCTTTTTGTAAACCCGATTCTTCTAATAAACGCTCAAGAATCACCTCGCCCCAATTACCTTGAGATTTATTATCACCCTTTAGCGCTAAGGCTAAATTAACGGCATCTTCCCCTATTTTTTGTGTTTGTAATTGCAGCTCGCCAATTTTACCTATGAGCTTATTACGTTCTGCATTTTCTTTCTCATAGGCCGTTGCCACCTGCTGCTTAAACTCATTGATCTGTGTTTTAAGAGGATCAAGACTATACGATAAGGTTTTTTCGTTTTGAGCATTAAATTGTTTTTGTTTTGAATCAAAAATGCGATTGGCTACGTTTTCAAACTCCACCCCTAACTGACGTTTAGTATCTTGTAGTAACGTGGCCTGCTCACGCATATTTTGTTGCACATGCGCCAGCTCACTTTTTGCCACTGCTGCGACCTCTCTAGCGGTGTACATATCTTGCTCCACCACCGCCAACGCTTGACGAGAACGTGTTATTAACCAAGCACCAGTCACTAAAGCACCCAATAAAAAGCCAATCAATGTTGCAATAATTTCGGTACTGTATGTGATCAAAAAATCACCCATTGGATTCATTATTTATACTCTTTATTATTTGTTATCATGCCATCATTCATGATGGACAATATAGGATATAACATGGGCACCGCTGCTCGACTATTAATCTTTGACTCTGGCGTTGGTGGCCTGAGTATTCTACAAGAAATTCACCAACAATATCCTGATTGTTCCGTCTTTTATGCGTCAGATAATGCCGCATTTCCTTACGGCCCCAAAACCCCCGAGATGTTAGTGGATCGTGTTGATACTGTATTACATCAACTCGAAACCATCACACAGGCAGATATTATTATTGTTGCCTGCAACACAGCCAGTACTGTCGCATTACCTCGTATTCGTGAGCGTTTTTCGCAGCCTGTGATTGGCGTTGTACCCGCAATAAAACCCGCAGCAGCAGTGAGCCATACAAAAACCATTGCCTTACTAGCCACACCTGGCACTGTTAATCGCGACTACACCCACACACTGATCAATGAATTTGCCAGCGATTGCACCATCGTATCGGTAGGTAGCAGTGAATTGGTTGAATTAGCAGAGCGCAAATTACGTGGCGAAACCATTACTCAAACACAGCTCGCCCCTATTGTTGCCCCTATATTAGAAAACACAGCCGTCGACACTATCGTACTAGCATGTACCCATTTTCCACTGCTCAAAAAGGAGCTTCAGCAAGCATTGCCCCATATCAGCAACTGGGTGGATTCTGGCGAAGCCATTGCTCGCCGTGTAGGATATTGGATAGAACAATTAGAACTCAGTGGTACACTGACTGCCACCCACACAGCACCTGAACACAACACAGCTATACATAGCACGAGTATGAACAGCACAAGCATAAATAGCACAACAATGGTAACGACATCCACAAACGGTACGGCGTATTTCACGGAAGAAAATAACACAATCCATCGTTTACAAAGCACATTACAAAACTTTGGTATTCATAACATTGGCTTTGTACCCATTCCTATATAACTGTGCGTACATCATGCAATAATGGCGTGCTTTAACACTCAAAAACAACAAGAGAATTTACGTGAATAAACTTAGCTATCTATTTGATATTAAAAGAATTAAAAAAGAAATAGAAGCCAATCAGCTTATTCTTACACCCAACAATCGCCTACGCAGTAAAATCATTGATGCATGGTCGGGACATCAGCAATCTCAAGGCCATAAGACATGGCAAACACCCCGTATTTATGTGATAGAACAATGGTTTAATCAGCAATGGCAACAGCTACAAGCGCAAGCCTACCCAGCAGCATCTGCTTCTATTATTACTAGCGAACAACAGCGTGTTTTATGGGAACAAATAACCGCCAACTGCGGGCTAATGCAAACAGAAGCCATTGCTAAACAAGCCGCTAATGCATTAAATACCCTTGTACATTGGAACCAGCCCGTGGGTAAACACAGCATAGATACCCACATTCACGAACAATGTCGCCAATGGATACAAGACTTTCAGCAACAGCTTAAGCAGTTAAATGCCATTACTCCCGAAGAGAGCTTTCGTATTGTTGGGTATGCCTATGAAGAACAACAGTTACCACAAGAGGAATGTATCCACTTATTAGGCTTTGATGACATTTCACCATTATTAGAAACACAATTAAATAAAGCTTGCGCAGAAACACACATTATTCCGCCGCCCAGCGAGTTGCCTACATCACTCCAGCGCCTTGAATTTGATAGCACCGATCGCGAAATGCAAGCCGCAGCACAGTGGGCACGCGCAACCCTAGAGCAACAACCCACAGCACGTATAGGCATTATTGCCCCCAATCTTGGCCAATGTCGCAAACAGATTGAGTTTGCCTTTACCGCCGAATTTGAAGCCCATAGCTTGCACCCCAATACCGAGCGTTACACACTGCCCTTTAACCTCTCTACAGGTACACCGCTAGGCGACACACCATTAATTAGCGCCACGCTCAATTTATTAAAGCTACACACACAGCCACAGGAATGGAGTGTTGAATTTTTAGTACAGCTACTGCTTTCACCTTTTTGGGGACGCTATAGCGAAGAGTATCAACAACGCAATGCGCTGGCTCTTCAGCTACAGGCTTTGGGGGTTTTTACCATCTCGGGGGATACCTTACGCTATTGGGCACAACGTATTGACGAACGCGCGGCTAGTGAGCGGCCTGATGGCACTCACGCCCCGCGCGCGCTCCAGTACGGTTTATTTGATTATTTACATCGTCTGCATCAGGTATCTACTGAGCCTGCCAACAAAGGCAAGCAATTACCTTCGGTATGGGTGGGTATTTTTCTTCAACAACTCGACCTATTGTATTGGCCTGGAGAACGCACGCCCGACAGTCAAGAATATCAACAAACTCAATTGTGGTACGGGCTGCTCGAAAACTTTGCTAATCTAGATAGCGTACTCAATGCCATTACTAGCAGCGATGCATTAACACAATTACAAGCAATGGCGAATCAATTGCCATTTCAGGCTAAAGTGCCCGACTCCCCAATACAGATTTTAGGCATCTTAGAAGGCGCGGGTTTGCGCTTTACGCACTGCTGGATCATGGGGCTGCATCAACAAGCGTGGCCACCTGCCCCCAAACCCAATGCCTTGCTACCTATTCGGCTACAACGGGAACATAATATGCCCCACGCCAGTAGTCTGCGAGAATTGCAGTATGCACAATCCCTCACCGACAATTATCGCCATTGTGCTGCACATATAATTTTTAGCTCACCCAGCCACGAAGGCGATAGTGAACAACATCTTTTACCGAGCCAACTGATTAGTGATATTCCCCTTGCCGCATTAGTCACGCAAAGCACACATCATTCGCTAGAAAGCTGGAGTAACACATTACAAAAAAGTCGCCAAATTACAGCCATTAACTGCGAAAAAGCGCCTAAATTTACAGAGAATACACTAATAGGCGGTGCTACCTTTTTTAAATCACAAGCCGAAAACCCTTTTGATAGCTTTGCCAAATATCGCCTAGGCGCTTCACTTCCCATTGAGCCCATGAATGGTTTTTCACATATCGAAAAAGGCAATATTTTGCACAATAGCTTGGCTGCGATATGGCAACAATTACGTACACAAGCCGCACTACTCGACCTTGAGGATCAACAGTTAAACGCACTGATTGACGAACAAGTGCGCATAGCGATTGCTGATATACAACGTCATAAGCCAAAGCATCTCAACAGTACGCTATGCACCATTGAGCAAGAACGCCAAAGTACACTTATTAAGCAATGGTTACAGTTTGAAAAAAACCGTGCACCGTTTACAGTAATCGCCATAGAAGAAGCACAAACCATTCAATTTAACGGTATCAATATTAATATTCGTATAGACCGTGTAGATCAATTAAGCGATGGCCGCTTACTTATTATTGATTACAAAACAGGCACAGCAAATATCAACGCTTGGAAAGGCGAGCGTCCCAAAGAACCTCAACTACCGCTCTATGCCCTGTGTTATTCAGACGATCAAAATGCCGTAAAAGGTATTAGCTTTGCGCAAATAAACGTGCTTGATCAATGCTTTAAAGGGTTAGGAGACGCCGATATTTGTGAAGGTATCACCAGTGTCGATAAAAGCCGCTCCCCGCTTTCTACTACAACGTCTGTGAGTACATGGGATGAGGCACTCAACCACTGGCAACAGACCCTACGCCAGTTATTAGAAGAATTTCAGCAAGGTCACTGCCCTAACACCTATCTCGACGAGGCCACGAAAACCTATGCGCGAGATTATTTACGCCTTAACCGATTTTATGAGGCCGACGCCATCACACGCTTAATGAACACCACAGGCCAGCAGTCATGAATAAGCATATCCCCATTGATCAGCCTGAACGTGACCGCGCACTAGACATTCACCAATCGTTTGCTGTTAGCGCCCCCGCTGGCTCAGGCAAAACGGGCCTATTAACACAACGGGTACTCGCATTACTTGCTCACTGTGATGAACCCGAAAATATTTTAGCCATTACGTTTACTAAAAAAGCCGCCAGTGAAATGCAAACGCGTATTTTAGATGCGCTACGGGATGCCGAAAAACAGCCCACAGAACCCGAAGACGATTACCTGAAAACCACATGGCATTTAGCTCAAGCGGTTTTACGCCGTAATACCGAAAAACAATGGGAACTGTTTAGCTGCCCTAACCGCTTACGCGTAACAACCATTGATAGTCTATGCCGCTCCATAAGCCAACAAATGCCTTTTGAGAGCCAACTAGGACATACTCCAGAGATTCTTGATAACCCGCATACTGCTTACCAATTAGCCGCGCGTGATACGCTCAAGCAACTGACCCAATCGGGCGAATTACAAACGCATTTGATTCGCTTAATTACACATTTTGATAACAAACTTGAGCGTATTGAAACACTCTTAATCCAATTACTGGGCAAGCGCGATCAATGGTTAGGGCCAATACTGCACAGTAAGGATCAGCGCCATACCTTAGAAAAAATGTTGGTTGAAGTTATTGAAGAACAACTCATGATTGCTCAACACACACTGGCTCCTATCGCCAGTGAGTTAGGACTATTAGCCGACCATGCAGCAAAGCAACTTCACGCCTCTTCTTCGCCCATTAAAGCCTGCTTAGGCTTATGTGGTCTGCCTAGTGCCACAGTAGAAGCGATACCCCAGTGGCTGGGTATCAAAGAGCTATTATTAACGCAAAAAGGCGAATTACGAAAAAGCGCCACCAAAGCCATTGGCTTTTTAGCGCCCTCTGATAAAACATTATCGAAAGAGCAGCAAGGCGAAGCAAAAATTGCCAAGCAGCGTGTGGCTGAATTATTTGCCCAATGCAAAGACATTGAACAACTCGAAGAAAGTGTTAATGCATTAGCGCATTTACCCACCCCCTGTTATGAAGAAAAACAATGGCTGCTACTCGATAGCCTAAATCATATATTGCTGGATCTTGCATTACGCCTACAACCTACGTTTCAACAATTAGGCAAAACCGATTACCTTGCCGTTACATTGGCTGCGCTTGATGCACTCGGTGAAGCCGATAGCCCCAGTGATTTAGCCCTCGCCTTAGATTACAAAATTCAACATATTTTAGTGGATGAATTTCAAGATACATCGAGCACACAACTCACATTACTCGAACGCCTCACCGCAGGCTGGCAACCCGATGATGGCCGCACTTTATTTTTAGTAGGCGACGCCATGCAATCGTGTTATCGATTTCGTGATGCGAATGTCGGTATATTTTTGAACGCGCGAGAATACGGTATTGGTGATATCGCCCTAGAACCATTAGATTTACAGGTTAATTTTCGCTCGCAAGCAGGCATTGTAGAATGGGTAAACAATAGCTTTGCGCATATTTTTCCTGCCCTGAACAACAGCAATCGCGGTGCCGTTAGTTATAGCCCATCAATAAGCTTTAATGCCACATTAGATATCCCTGCCGTACAGTCACACATACTGACTTATGAAGACACACTACCTACACCACGTAAAGACGAGGCACATGTGGTGGTAGATATTATTCAACGCAGCCAAACGCAATCACCCAATGACTCTATAGCTTTATTAGTACGTAGTAAGGCACATGCACAAGATATTATTTACGCATTAAACGACGCCAACATTAGCTATCAGGCCACCGACATTGATCGCTTAGATACCTGTATGCCCGTGCTTGATTGCTTATCGCTCACCAAAGCTTTGCTCTACCCCAATGACCGCATGGCATGGCTGGCTATATTACGCGCCCCTTGGTGCGGCCTTGATATGCAAGATTTATTAGCCGTTGCTGAATACGGTAAACAAGGGCATCACTGGCCTTTGCTCATCGATACATTGAGTCAAATCCATCGTAGCGCAACCAATAATGCACAACAGCGTCATCAGGTAAACAATAACAGCGAAAAAACAGATATTATTTTATCACCCTCGGGGCATAAAAAACTCATGCGTTTTAGTGCCGTAATTCAACAGGCCTTAGCACAGCAAAAACGTCATTCCCTACGCCGCTGGATACAAGGCACATGGTTGGCATTAGGCGGACCAGCCATATTAATTAATCCTAACGATATAGAAAATGTGCATACATTTTTTGGTGTACTCGACCACTACGAACAAGGGGGGACTATCCCGCAGTGGCAGGATATAGAAAAAGCGGTTAACGAACTCTATGCAAAACCACTTGTCACTAAAACGCTAGAGAATCATGCTGGCACCAGTGACAGCAATGCTTACCCACCTGTCGAGATTATGAGTATTCACAAATCAAAGGGCTTAGAATTTGATACTGTTATTATTCCTGCGCTAGATAAAAAACCACGCGCAAACGATAAAGAATTAATTTTATGGTTAGAGCGTATGGCGTATTCACCCAAAACACATCAGCAACAAGCGCAATTACTCATTAGCCCCGTGAATGCCACAGGGGATGACAACGATCCTATTTATCAATTTATTCAGCAACAGCACGCCGAGAAAGAACAGCTAGAATCTAACCGTGTTTTATATGTCGCTTGTACTCGTGCGATTAAACAACTGCACCTTGTCGCCTATGCCGCCATGGATCCAAAACACAGCAGTGATGATCTTAGCCCCAATGAACACCCATTATTAGAACAATTAAAAACTCCCAGTAAACACTCATTATTGTGTCGTCTATGGCCAGCCATCAGCAACAGTAAACCTGAGCATTGTCATATCGTGCCATGCCAAACATCGGTTAACGCTACATCAACACACATAAAGGCATTTCAAAAATACCATCACCCCAATACCATTATTAGCCTACATGACGACTGGCAAGCACCCGCTATACCTGCCTGCACATTACTCAAAGATTACCGAGGCAATAACGCATTAGCCAAACAAAATGCTAATGTGTCGCCAACGATGCAAAGCGATTTATTTATCGATCACATGGATACGGCCACAGAAAAAACTATTAAAGAAATCACTCAAGCATTCAATCAAGAAACTACACCAAAAAATATACCAAAAAATACACCAAAAAACATACGAGAAAATATCGCCGCGCCAGATGCATTATTACAACGTGAACAACGCTACACTGGTACCGTCATTCACCTTGCGTTACAACACATTACCGAAACAGGCCACACTCTTTGGGATAAACAACGTATAGAACAACAACACCCTTTTTGGAAAACACAATTACTGCAGCATGGCATTAGCCCACGTCATATTTCTACCGCATTAAACAACGTCATACTCGCGGTGAACAACACCCTTAACGATACACAGGGCCAATGGTTGTTAAACCATCAACATCAAAACAGTGCAACAGAATATGAGTTATGGAATCATAAAGGCCAACATATTATTGATAGAACCTTTATAGAAAAGAATACACGCTGGATTATTGATTATAAAAGTAGCCAGCCCAAAGAAGGCCAAGCCATCAACGAATTTTTAGAAGAAGAAAAACAAAAGTATGCAGCACAACTACAACGCTACAGCAAATTATTTACAGGCGAATCAAATGTGATAAAAACAGCCTTGTACTTTCCATTGCTACCACAATTACTCGTACTGTAGCTGGCAGCCACTCGCCTTACATTGTTAATCTCTGTAATAGACTTCAATTAAATGAAAACCAAATTGACTTTTTACAGGCCCATGTACTTGCTTAAGTGGCTTTTTAAAAATCACCTGTTCTACAGACTTAACCAACTGACCTTTACGAATCTCACCCAAATCGCCACCCTTTTTAGACGAATTACAGGTCGAGTGCTTTTTAGCCAATACATCAAAGGGCTCACCTTTTAATAAACGCTGCCGAATGGTTTCTGCATCATCCTTTCGCTTAACTAAAATATGTCTTGCCATTGCTACCATAAAATTTTCTTATCTCAATCACTTAAAATATAAATGCTACATCAGCAATATTTATGATGCACTTTTTTCTTGTGCTTTTTTTACACGAATGATTTGACTACCCACGGTTGTATTATTTAGCGTTTTAATCGCCGCCTTTGCCTCACCTGCATTTGGCATTTCAATAAAACCAAACCCCTTAGATACACCAGTATCTTTATCGAGTACAAGGGTGGACGATTGAACCCCACCAAACGCCACAAACAATGCATTCAACTCGTCTTCTGTTGTTGATCTATCTAAATTACGTACTAATATTTTCATGGATTTATATACCTTAAGAGTTGATCAGTTCTGTCGCAAGCAGGCGTTGATCATTGAGTACCGCTTGACAGTGTTTGTGAGTCGTTAATGGATTAGCAATAACTACACGCAAACCCACAACCGTTTGCTGAGTTGTGCCAGTAAATAATGTTCTTGATACAAAGGTCACCCCTCGACTGAGTTGTAACTGTTGTAATTGAATATTAAATTCATCTATCGCGTGATTATCCGCCGCCGAATAAGTGACTTGTTGGCGATATTGCTGAGGAATATAACGATATAAAAAAATATTTGCCTGCGGTTGATTTAATAATTCAAAATCATCCGATGCTTTAATATCAGCCGCCATTTGAGCAGCCGTAGCAATACTATGCTCTAGCAAATGGGCATAACCCTGTTCACCGATCAAGCATAATGCCGCTTGCAAATAACACACATTCGCTGCCCTAGAGCCTTCTACCCCCATGCGCCCTAAATCGGGGGATGATGCACGAATAATATAATTGGCCTGATTAGCGATCAACTTACCCGTGTCGTGATGCTTAAATAAAACAATACCAATACCCATGGGTAAATATAACTGTTTATGGCCATCAATAGTTACAGAATCTGCTCGCTCTATGCCAGCAATTAATCCACGATATTTAGCAGAAAACGCTAATGGGCCGCCCCATGCTGCATCAACATGAAAATAAACACCAAAGGCCTCTGCGAGATCGGCAATTTTTTCTAAGGGGTCAAAGGAACCGCATTCGGTAGTACCTGCTACACCAACAATCGCACTCACATGAATATGTTGTTGCTGGCACTCTGTTAAGACATGATGTAATTGATCTACATTCATCTGCTGGTTTTGATCAACGTCAATCAAGCGGATATTTTTTTTACCTAAACCCAATAAGCCAAGACTTTTCTCAATAGAGTAATGAGCTAACGACGAACAAATCACCACCGTATCGCTAAAGCCTGCCTTATGTAAGGCTGCGTATAAGCCCTCTTGCTCAACATCCGCAAAAGCGGCCAACGATTGGTTACGCGCGCATTGCAAAGCGGCAACATTTGCCAAGGTTCCACCCGATGTAACCAAACCCAATGGACTGCAATGATTAGACAGCATCGTTTGGTAGTAACTATCGTCTTGCTTAAAAATAACTTTATGCAGCATCGACAATGCTTGTTTTTCATAAAATGTCAGTGACTTTGATGTTTCCATCTTCACAACATTTTGATTCATTGTTGCCACTAATTTTGCGATTGGACGCATAAAACTGGGTAGCAAGCTGGTCATATGACCAATAAAATACGGTGAGCCCGTATTAATGGTATGGTCAATCACATTTTTTTCTAGCGCATCCAAATACTCTACTTCTGGCAAGCCTTGTTGCGGGATCGACACATGAGAAAAAATATCGTGCAACTCATGGTGACTTAATTCAGAAGTAATATGATCTGTGGATAAAAAATCGTGAATCAACTGCTCAATACGCTCTGAAAAAGCAGCATTAGTTTTTTCTTTAAAATGCGCCATTAATGCATGGCACTGTTCTTGGCTTAGCGATAACGGGGATGTCATAGTCTTATCTATTTTTGATGAATATATTTAAGCGTAGGTGATGTCCACTTAAAATGGTTAACCAATAATACAGTCACTGTAGTACCCACCAATGTAACAACAACACCTAGCAATACCTCATTAGGGTTCAGTCGATCGGCCTGCCAAATTAATACCCACGTAAATATACTTCCCCAAAAAAGCGTACATTCAGGATCTAAACCGCCCTTCATCGCTTTAATCTCTTCGCCCTGTCGTAATGCGTTTGCCAAAATACCCCCACCGCAAGCAGTAACACAGCCGAGTATTGGCCCCCATAACCATAAAGGAGACAATTTCATTTCTACGGCTACACCCACACCTACAACGGTATATGCACCTAATGCCATTGCTTCAATTAAATGACGAACAAAAAACCAGCCCGCTTGTTGTTTATATGCAATCGATTTATAACGAGGAAATTGTGTTTGCAAATAATCATGTGCCCAACATAAACAAAAGCCAATCACAGCAACACTCATCACTATCAACATGTATTCGGGGTAACGTAAAATCACGGGGTCGCGCCCTACAAAAATATCACGTATCAAACCGCCACCTGTCGTCAACAGCGCCGTCATTACCAGCACACCAAATAGGTCATACCGATTATCACGGGCAATTAATAAACCTGCGATTGCAAAAAATACAGCACCAACAAGATCAATCATAGTAAACCAATCACGTTGCACCGTAATATTCATCAACACAGGAAACAAATAATTACCGATTGTTTTTTGGATCGCTCCCGACGCTGTCAGCTCAACAATGCCATTATTAAATGCAGACATAATATGCAGCATTCTCTCATTAACGGCTGCATTTTCACTTTTATGGATCAATAAATGAATCGGTAATGCGGGTAATGTAACGGGAAGTTCAGATATTTGTGTATCGCGCGTTTGGTTTTTCCACATAATGCGGGCGCCCACTAAACGATCTGACACCACAAGGCTAACCTGCCCCTCATACAGCTGGTTAAAATTTTCTTCTTCCGTGATAGAAGACACAATATGCGAACTGCCTTTTTTGATTTGCTCTTCAATATAAGTATTTAACTCTTCACTGGTATAGCGATAACCTTTAATCACACCCAATTTATGCTCATCATCAATCAATGCCAGCAACTCCTCTACCGAAGATACCGTAAAGTACGATGCATCAGTATTGCGTACATACAAGCTATTCCATTCGTAACGATAAGGTTGAGATATATGATATTTTTCTGAACGTATCGGTGTTTTAAACGCACCTGCGGTGACATCTTTTTTATGATTAAGTACATCCTGCTGGTTTTTAGACCAACTATCTTTAGCGCCTTCGTCGTAAGTAACGGCAATGCCTGAGGCTTCAAAAATCTCTTGTACCAACGCAAAATCTAGCCCTGTAAGCCGACCATTGGCATTTAGGTACTGATAAGGGTCCCAGTGATACCAGCCCACGTTGACACTCAATGGATCACTGCTATTGAACAAGGACATAACAGCAGGTACTGGAGCAAGAATTTCGGCAGGCTCTACCACATCATTCGGTGGTGTTTTTGCCGTGTTTTCATCGGCTAATACAGAAAAGCATTGCACAGATAACAAAAGACTCAACAAAAAACAAACACCGTTTTTTGTAAAAAGGGGAATTCGCGTATTCATAATTAATGGCACATTAAATACGAGGCTGGCTCGTGTAAAAAATATAGCTCTTAAATGCCAAAACAAACAAAACACAAGGGAAATGAAGGCTTAAAGGACACGTAAAAGTGTTACGTCTAACTATAGGCTATGCTGCATATAAGATTGCAAATCATTGCCCGTCAACAAAAAAGCCTGAAGATCTGCCCTGTAGGGGAAAAACGCACAAGAAAGATCAATAGAAATGTATTTGAAACAAAAGACAATGACACCTTATAACTCATATAAGCCTTAGTCAACAACATAGCCTGTGGTTTCGGTTAAAAGCAATAGAGCATACTGCCCATTAACCATCGTGATAATTTTTAGCAATCGCGATAAATTCTTCTTCAATGGCTATAAAGGCGTCGACAATCTCTGGATCAAAGTGATTACCCCTGCCCTCAATAATAATTTGCCGTGACTTTTCATGGCTAAAGGCAGGCTTATATACACGCTTGGTAATCAGTGCATCATAAACATCCGCTAATGCCATTAAACGACCAGATAGCGGAATATCGTGCTCTTTTAAGCCATAGGGATAACCACTGCCGTCCCATTTTTCGTGATGGCTCTCTGAAATTTCTTTCGCGTACTGTAAAAATGGCATAGAGCCTATTTGCTCTTCGGCCTTTTCAATGGCTTGGCGACCAATCAATGGATGATTTTTCATAATGGTAAATTCGTCATCAGTTAATTTACCTGGCTTTAACAAAATAGAATCGGGAATACCAACTTTGCCAATATCGTGCAAAGGTGCAGATTTTCCAATCAGTTCTAAAGCGTGTTCGGTTAATTGATCTTGATATTTGTTTTGCTCAATTAAATAGCGCCCCAAAGCCTCTACATATTTTTGTGTACGAACAATGTGCGCACCCGTTTCATTATCACGCGTTTCTGCCAACGACGAAATCGCATAAATGGTAGCATCTCTCGTTTTATATAAATCCTGTTCTGTCTCGCGCAAACTATTAATCATGTGATTGGTATAACGTGCGGTAACGCCAAACTCATCATTACTAATAATAGGTATTTGCAATTCTCGCTCACCCGCATTCACCCCCTGCAATGCTGCATTTTGCACACTAAAATAAGCATGAATGTTTTTTCTAAATAAACGAGAAATTAAAAAGCCATAAACACCAAATATCACGGCTACAAAGAGCATTTCATACAATATCCATAGTGATGCTTGCTGAATAGAAACTTCATCACCCACACCTACGAGCCACTCAAAATCTTTAAATACTAATAACAACATGGTCACTAATGCTGCCATCAACAAAGACAAACAAAACCACTGTATTTTTCGGGTAATAGAGATATAACGAGTAGAAGATGATGCCTGCCGTAGAGCAATGAGAGCGCTTTCAGTGTGTAAAGCCAATTGCAAACTGATTAAAAATCCTAATACGGCCACCCCTAGTGCAACTCGCACTCCTGATGCCAAAGGAAACCCATAAATCACACTATTACCGACAACAAGCGCCAAACCGCCCGTTATAAAAACGCCCATATCAAGAACAAACTGTCGGCTAATAATATTGTGAGAATAACGCGCCAAACACCAACGCCAACATACACTGCGCATCACAAACATCGTGATAAACAATACCGTTACTACCAAAATAAAAAAAGGACGTTCTATAGACTCTAAAAATGGGCACACCTGTACGCCATATAAAATAAAAATAAACCCAGCCGCTAAATACTGCACCACATCGCTCAGCCGTACACGAGCAAGCCCACCAACACCCTTGGTATTAGCCGTCATATCAGAAGAACGAAGAGAATCTATAGTAAAATACGCACCCATACCTAAAAGCATAGACAGTGCTAGTGATAGGTCAAATGCTATCGGCAGACAGCCATTTGTTAAGCATTTATTGGTCTAGCGACCAACAGATAAAAATAGGCGTAATACAAAAATCGTTTCACCCCTCTATTAATACTTCAGCTAACAGCAATGATTGCTATAAATAAAACTATCTTTGTGGAAACATTGTCCAGATACCATAATTATTTTAAGTAGATTTAATAAGCACGCCTGTGCAATACCTATTAAGAGACCATGAGCATACATACTTCAATAACAAAACTATCAGGCCTCACCTAATTACTGTATTCTTTTGCATTAATGGGGTGTTACCAAACCAAGGGATTGCACCTAACTGCCACTCATCGATAGCGCTTAACATATACTCATACTATGCCTAATACGAATAACAATGATCCTCTTCACGGTGTTACTCTTAAAATGATGCTTACTGATCTAGTAGAAAAGTATGGCTGGGAAACGCTGGGAGATATGATTCGTATTCATTGCTTTATGAACGAACCTAGCATTTCGTCTAGCCTTAAATTTTTACGTCGTACGCCGTGGGCAAGAAGTAAGGTTGAGGCGCTGTATGTTTCTATGGTAACCGCAGACTAATATAAATCGTATTACTGCGGGTAACTTTGTCTATTTTTTTATTACTCACTTGTAATTGTTCAGCAAAGTCTTGATAAAACCGTTAAAATGGCGGTTTTATTGATGATGAATGTTGTAGCACCTATGTCTTTACCTTCTACCCCCCAAGAAACCCGCGTCATGGTTGGCATGTCTGGCGGTGTTGATTCTTCTGTTACCGCCCTTTTACTGCAGCAACAAGGCTATCAAGTAGAAGGCCTGTTTATGAAAAACTGGGATGAGGACGACGGTACGGAATATTGTTCGGCTAAGGCTGATTTAGCCGATGCTCAGCGTGTTTGCGATACCCTTGGTATTACTCTACACACGGCTAATTTTGCCGCGGAATATTGGGATAATGTCTTTGAGTATTTTTTAGAAGAGTACAAAGCAGGTCGTACACCCAACCCCGATATTTTATGCAACCGTGAAATTAAGTTTAAAGTCTTTTTAGACTACGCACAGGTACTGGGTGCCGATATGATTGCCACGGGGCACTATGTGCGTCGCCATGATGTGGATGGACATACTCGCCTGCTTAAGGGCTGTGACAACAATAAAGACCAAAGCTATTTTTTACACGCCGTAGGTGGTGAGCAACTCGCCAAAACCTTATTCCCTGTGGGTGAGTTAGAAAAACCTGTGGTACGAAAGCTCGCCGAAGAACATGATCTTATTACCCATAATAAAAAAGACAGTACGGGTATTTGTTTTATTGGCGAACGCCGCTTTAAAGACTTTTTAGAACAATATCTACCCGCCCAAGAAGGTGAGATTGTGACCGATAAAGGCCAAGTTATTGGCAAGCATTCTGGTTTAATGTATCACACCATGGGACAACGCCAAGGTTTAGGTATTGGCGGCGTTAAAGATGCCCCTGATGCTCCATGGTATGTGGTTGATAAAGATTTACGCACCAATCAACTCATTGTTGTTCAAGGCGATAAGCACCCGCTGCTTTATCATAAAACCTTAAGTGCTACTGATATGCACTGGATTAACTCTGCACCATCGGTACACAGCATACGCTGCCAAGCCAAAATTCGTTATCGCCAACCCGATCAAGCCTGCACCGTTACCCTACTTGAAGACGGACGCATTGATGTTGTGTTTGACGATCCCCAACGCGCCGTTACGCCCGGACAATCTATCGTGTTATACGATAATGAGCATTGTTTGGGTGGTGCAGTGATCGAATCAAGGGCGTAAAGAGTACAAATAAAAAGGGAGTTAATGCTAGAAATGCATGGCATTGACCCCATAATGTATCGCAGTACACGATAAACACACTATTGAATATACATTTGTTAGGAAGTTAACCAGAATATGTCAAACACTTGGAATGATCGCACCATTGCATTAGCGGGTATTTTTCAAGCAGCGGTATTAGTACATCGACTCGCCACAACAGGCAGCCTCAATAATGCGGAACTACACACCGCCATTCATAGCCTTTTTGAGCAAAATCCCAAGAATATTCATGATGTATACGGCGATACTCATGCCCTACTCACTGGCTTAGAGCGCTTAAGTGGCTCTTTAAAACGCCACAATACATCTGACGGCAATGACATTATTCGATACGTAATGGGTATGCTGCATTTGCAGAAAAAACTAATGAAGCAACCCGATATGTTGCAAAACATTGGCAAGCGCTTAGGACAATCTCAGCAGCAAGCAGAATTATTTGAATTAACTCACGACAATGTGATTGCCAGCCTAGCAGACACATATACCAGCACTATCAGTACTTTTAGCTTTCGTATTCAAGTCACTGGTGATTACAACTACTTACAGCAGGCGCGTATTGGCAATCAAATACGCGTATTGCTCTTTGCGGGTATTCGTTCTGCCATCTTATGGCGCCAATTAGGAGGTAATCGCCTTCAAGTGATTACCAAACGTAAAACCATTATTGAAGCGGCAGATCAACTGATTAAACAAGCCAAAGAACAGCAATTACATTAACGCCTATATGCTACACACTGCAGAGACAAGTACACAATTCAACCAACATTAACAAAGAGCTAACCGTGACAGACAATAAGATCAACGACGCCATTCAACACATTGACGAAAGTGTTGAACAAAAAATTAACCGTGAAACTGCGCGTATTCACTGGAATGAAATAGAGCCTCACTTTGCAGCAGGCAATGTTATTAGCGTAGCAAAGGAACTTGATCTCATTCATGTTGCCAGAGCAATGGCTGATGATGATGCAGCCAGTATTAAAGAGTGGATGGATAAACAACAAGTCATACCCACCAGCAATGAGCAAGCCATAGAATGGCAGGCATGTAATGCCGAATTATGGGCGGTTGTGATAAAACCTTGGATATTAGTGCAAACCACCACCGAAAAATAATACTTGAAAAGATACTACTTTAGCCTTATACATACTCTACATAAGGCGAAGGCAAACGACTAAACAGCGTTTATGAAAAGCCTGACAAAATAATAATAAATCTATACTTATCAGATGGTTATAGATAAAAGCTCATGTAATTAGGAAGTATAATTCATATGCAACTAACACCCCTTAAAACATGGCTACAAAGCCAAATTGTAGGCCAAAGCCACCTTATTGATCGCTTATTAATCGCGCTACTCGCCGACGGACACCTCTTAGTAGAAGGTGCTCCAGGTTTAGCAAAAACCAAGGCAATCAAGCACTTATCGGAAGGCATTGAAGCAGATTTTCAGCGCATTCAATTCACACCCGACCTACTTCCTACCGATATTACGGGCACCGATATTTACAACCCTCAAGAACATAGCTTTGATTTTCAACCTGGGCCTATTTTTCACAACCTTGTGCTCACCGATGAAATTAACCGTGCGCCTGCAAAGGTACAATCTGCATTACTCGAGGCCATGGCCGAACGCCAAATCAGTGTTGGCAACCATACCTACCCGCTGCCCGATGTGTTTTTAGTGATGGCCACACAAAACCCCATTGAACAAGAAGGTACCTATCCATTACCCGAGGCACAGCTTGATCGTTTTTTAATGCAGGTAAACATCTATTATCCTGATGCCAGCGCTGAGGCCGAAATATTACAACTGGCTCGCTCAGAAGCCAGCCATAGCGATACAACGCCACCCGAAAAAATCAGTATTGACGCACTATTACAGGCTCGCCAAGATGTACTTAAAGTGCACACTGCAAGCGCCATTGACGATTATATTGTGCAACTCACTATGGCTACGCGAACGCCGCAAAATATTGATGAGGATTTAGCGCGCTGGATTGAATTTGGCGTTAGCCCTCGTGCCACTATTGCATTAGATCGCTGTGCAAAAGCCCATGCGTGGCTAAACGAACGCGATTATGTCACACCCGAGGATATTCACGGCGTGATCTACGATGTCTTTAGGCATCGCTTAATACTAAGCTTTGAAGCCGAAGCTCAGGGTATCACTGCCGATAATGTGATCACTCGTCTATTGCAAAAAGTAGCTGTTCTTTAGCACCCTGTGGTGCCGTTGAACCCTACCTATCAAGCAATGAGTATATAACGTGAACAATATACATCCCTCTTCTTTTATGATGCCTAGCGGCGCTTATGTGTCGTTAGAAACATTGCAACAGCTGCGCTATATTGCTAAACAGTGCGGCTCACCTGCATTGGGGAAAAGTACGGCCTTATTAAGCGGGCAACACAAAAGTCGCGCCATTAGCCGTGGAATGGAATTTGAGGATGTTCGCCCCTATCAAGCAGGCGACGATATACGCAGCATTGATTGGCGCGTGACCGCACGTACACAAGTCACACACAGTAAACGTTATTCCGAAGAAAAAGAAAAACCCATTGTGACTGCAGTGGATCAGCGACGCAGCAATTTTTTTGGCAGCAACCCCTGTTTTAAATCCGTATATGCTTGCCATTTAGCCGCCATTATTAACTGGGCCACATTACAGGCAGGCGATCGCAGCGGTGGCTTAGTACTCGGCAGACAAGGTATTGAAGAGACACGCGCGGTACGCAGCCATAAAAATGTGAATCGTTGGCTACAGCAACTGAGTCAAGCCAACCAACAGCTCTCCACAGAAATCACTCCAGAACCCTCTTTTAGTGAGTTTCTTGAACGTATTATTCATAGCACCCAAACAGGAACGCAAGTATTTATTATTAGCGATTGCTATGACATTACCCCTCAATGTGAGCAATTATTATTTCAGCTATCAAGACATCATCAAGTGACATTACTCTGGGTGGTCGATCAGCTCGAAGAAAGCCTACCCAATAGTGCAAAAGTACATATTAGTAATGGACGCACTCAAACACCGCTGTGGCTACAAAAAAACACCAGTGCAACCTACGCCAAACAATATGTCGAAAAACAGCAGCAACTCACTGCCATGACCCAAAAGCTGGGAATTCGCTTATATAAAGCATCGGTACAGACACCGCCCATTGAGATTATTCATGGATTGATACGCTGATGAATACACCTAACCCTATCGCACCTGCACCACCTAACGCTGCCCCGCAAACAATGGGTGAACTACCTATTGCCGATATTCATTTACCGGATGCGGTTAGCGCTTGGCCTCCCGCTATTGGCTGGTGGTTACTGGCATTTATTCTTATTGCCAGTATTGCTGCGCTCTTCTTTTTTTATAAAAAATACCGCAAAAAATGGGGGTACCGTAAAGCAGCCCTTAATTTACTCGCGCAATATAGAGAACATACTATAGACAATAGTCATGCTGTTATTCATGTACTCAAACGTGTGGCTATTAGCGCTTACCCAAATCACGACATACATTCGCTGCATGGCGATGCATGGATTATGTTCTTAAATCGACACACAAAACAGAATTTATTTACTCCAGAAATAGCGGAAGTATTTGTATCATTACAGTACCAAAAAGCAGACCGTGGTGACGAGGTACACATACGCCATCATGCGGCATTACATCACGCCTGCAAACGCTGGATCAGCACACACAACACCCAATACCAAGCGGAGGTCAGTTAAATGTTAACCTTAGCCTCTCTGTGGGTGTTATTACTTCTACCCCTGCCATTGCTGGTATATTTTTTTCTTAAACCCTCAAAAACCATGACACTTAGTGAAAACCATGGGGTGGTTGTGCCTTTTTATCAGCAACTCACCAACTTGCAAGCTCATACATCCACACCACAAAAAATGTCGTATTTACGCACCATAATCATGGCGCTAGTTTGGTTATTACTGGTTATTGCAGCCGCTAAACCCCAATGGCTTGGGGAACCACAGGCCGTATCCACTAGTGGCCGCGATTTATTACTTGCTGTAGATATTTCTGGCAGTATGGAACAAAACGATATGCAGGTTAACGGTCGCAAAGCCTCGCGCTTAATCGCCGTTAAACATGTTGTGAGTGAATTTATACAGCAGCGCAAAGGTGATCGTATTGGCCTAGTGTTATTTGGCAGCCAAGCCTATCTACAAACACCGCTCACATTCGATACCGCATCGGTGATGCAGTTTTTGCAGGAAGCACAATTAGGCTTTGCTGGAGAAAACACCGCTATTGGCGATGCCATTGGTTTATCCGTTAAGCGCTTAAAAGACCGCAAAACCGTTAATAATGACGCTGACTTAACTGATAAAGTGATTATTTTACTCACCGATGGTGAAAATACCGCAGGTGAAGTCGAACCCCTACAG
The DNA here is from genome assembly GCA_965225895.1 of Candidatus Endobugula sp. Taxonomy (GTDB): domain Bacteria; phylum Pseudomonadota; class Gammaproteobacteria; order Pseudomonadales; family Cellvibrionaceae; genus Endobugula. Next base: position 847,937 of record CBDDBR010000011.1, on the reverse strand, counting down.
GCTGCTCAATTGGCCGCTAAAATCAACACCAAAATTTATACCGTGGGCATTGGCGCAGAAAGAATGACCGTGCGTAGCTTTTTTGGCAGCCGCACGGTTAACCCTTCCGCGGCACTCGATGAAGACACCCTAACGAGTATTGCCAAGGTCACTGGCGGCCAGTATTTTCGTGCACGCAACACTGAAGAACTCAATAACATTTATAACGAACTCGATAAACTCGAACCCATAGAGCAAGAAAAAGAATGGCTACGCCCGATTAAATCACTCTTTATGTGGCCACTCAGCGCTGCTTTATTACTGAGTATTTTACTTGCCGCACCCTATGGCATCGCATATGTACGCGCGTACCTCAACGTAAAACATAGCCCAAAAAAATCCACCCTATTTGATGGAGGGGGATCATAATGGAGACTTTTCTCGACTTTCACTTTTTACGGCCGTGGTTTTTATTACTGATTCCTATATTAGCCCTACTCGTTTTTTGGCTCAGTCAACAAGCCAAACAACAAACGGGATTTGAGCAATGGATTAACCCCGAACTACTCTCACATATCAGTAGTGCGAAACAACAAAATCACATGGACTTATCCCATCGCTTACGCCATTTATTACCTTATGGACTGATCGGCTTGGCATGGCTGATTATTTCGTTAGCCTTAGCAGGGCCAACATGGAAACAACTCCCACAGCCATTGCATCAATCCGAACAAGCAATGATTGTGGTGCTAGATCTTTCCCCAAGTATGTTAGCTGAAGATATTAAACCCTCGCGTGTTGTACGTGCGCGCTTAAAAATTCAAGACCTGCTCACACAACGTAAAAATGGCCTCACAGCACTAGTGGTATATGCAGGTGAAGCACATACAGTCACACCATTAACCGATGACAACAGCACAATTATTAATTTACTCGCCACGCTGTCACCGGGCTTACTCCCCATACCCGGTAGCAATATTGAAATGGCAATGACGACCGCTACCCAATTAATTAGCGATTCAGGGCTTACCGAAGGCAGCATTGTATTACTCACCGATGGTATTGATAGCAGTGCATTAAGCACCATAAAAAATACGGTAAATGGTAAAGCCGATGTGTATATTGTGGGGATTGGTACAGAAAAAGGCGCCCCTATTCCTGCCTCATCATCTTCTGCCTCATCAACAAACGGGCAACAAAATGGTTTTTTACGTGATGAAAACAATCAAATAGTGACCGCAAAGCGTGATGAAAAGGTATTAAAAAAATTCGCACAAAACGTATCTGGCTATTATCTTCCGCTACAAGCCAACAATAGCGATATTGAATTTATTCTTACGCGTATTGATAGTGCCAGTAAAGTTAACCAGCAAGACACACGTAAACTCGAACGCAATATGGATCAATGGGATGAACTAGGCCCATTATTAGTATTACTATTTTTACCTCTATTTGCCTTAGCATTTCGTCGTGGCTGGCTACTCGCCATGATAATTGGCATTACCCCTATGATGATGCCAGAGCCTGCCTACGCCTTATCATGGGATGATTTATGGCTTAACAAAAATCAGCAAGCACAAAAAGCCTTCGAGCAAAAAGACTATGAACAAGCCGAAAAAAAATTTAGCCAACACCAATGGCAAGGCAGCGCAGCCTATAAAAATAAAGACTATAAAGCAGCAATAGAAGCCTTTAACCAAGGTGACTCGACAATTGATCACTACAATAAAGGCAATGCCTTAAGCTATCTAGGCGAATATGACAAAGCCATTGCAGCTTACAATAAAGCCCTAGAAAAAGACCCTAAATTTGCCGATGCAAAAAAGAATAAAAAAATTATTGAAGAACTAAAGAAACAGCAAGAGCAAAACCAGTCATCACAAAATGGCGATCAAAAAAATAACGACGAAAACCAACAAGATCAACAAAACGATCAAGATAATAACGAATCTTCGGGCAGTGATAGCAAAGAATCTAACCAGCAAGAATCGGAACAACAAAACCCACAAGAACAGAAACCAGAAGATGGCAACCAAGAAAGCCATTCTGAAAACGAAAAGAGCGATGACAATAACGAACAAGATAAGGCACAGCAAAGTGCAAAAAAAGACACCAACGATGACAAGAGTGACCAAACAGACACCGAAGAATCATTAGACCAACAAGATCCGTTATCGGGTCTGAGCAAAGAAGAAAGACAAGAATTAGAACAATGGCTTCGTAAAGTACCTGACGATCCCAGTGGCTTATTACGACGTAAGTTTGAATATGAATTTCAAAAACGTCGCCAGCTTTATCAAAGTGGCCAATGGACATTACCCGATAACAACGCGCATCAACGCTATTAATCAATAAAAATAAAATTATGTATAAATCATTTCATTATAAAATATTAACCGGCTTGCTAATGATCGCACTATCAAGCAATGTTTTTGCATTAAATATGACTGCAGAAGTCGATCGCACCACGATCACCATGAATGAGACATTGCGCTTACGAGTAACCATTGATCGACAAGGCGCCGACAAACCCGATCTTAGCCAACTGCAATTACAATTTGATATTTTGCAACAACAACAGCGCAGCCAAACCTCTATTGTGAATGGTCGAATCAGTGCAACCACTCAGTGGTTACTCATTATTGCTCCCAAAGAAGCGGGAGATTTAATTATCCCATCGCTATCCTCTCTTGGCGCATTTAGCGATGCCATTAGCATAACGGTTAAACCTGCTAGCAGTACCCACTCATCAAGTAACCCCGCATTAAACAATGAAGATATTTATTTAGAATCTAGCATCGATAAAAATCAAATTTACGTACAAGAACAGCTATTGTTTACCCTACGCTTGTATTATCGCGTTTCGTTATCAGGTTACACGCCAACTGAAATCACACTAGACAATCACAGCGTAGGATTAACCGCCGAAAATAATTATCAAAAAACAGTGAACGGTACACCATATAATGTACTAGAAAGAATTTATGCCATTCACCCACAGGCCAGCGGCGAGCTCGCCATTCCTAGTCAAACATGGCAAGTCGAAAAAGCAACGGGACGACGCGGTTTTAATAGTTATAACAGCCCATATTTACGTCTAAGCAGTCAGCCGCAAACCATCAAAGTATTGCCAATACCCACCGCATCAACCGCAGAACAATGGCTACCTACCTCGTCTCTGACTATAAAACAGCAATGGCAACAATCATTAGTCACTGCGAAAGTGGGTGAACCATTAACCTACACTCTTACGCTAACTGCGCAAGGGTCGCACCATGCACAATTGCCGCCCATTAATTTACAAAGTAATGACGACTTTACTATTTACAATGATCAAGCTAAAACTGAAAACACGCCTACCAATAAAGGCGTTGTCGGCACACGCACAATTAATTATGCGGTAATTCCGAAAAAAGCAGGCCGTTTTGCCTTACCACCCTTTGAGGTAACATGGTGGAATACGAATACCGATCAAGAGGAAGTCATTACAGTAACACCAGAGCCTATCATTGTTGCGAACAGTGAAATTACCTCAGACAATAGTTTGCCCAATATAGAATCACCTGCCCCTGTTGTTTTACAACCCAGCAATAACAACGCCTCTATAGTTTGGAAAATAAGCACGGTATTCTTTGCCATACTGAGCGGTGTATTTTTTATTCTTTGGTATACCAATCGCCGCCGTGTAGTGCACACAACAACCGCACCCACTCAGCACACAGACAGTGTACAAAGCAAAAGCCCCACCCTTTCTTCTATTTATCGTGACATGGATAAGGCAATAAAAGAGCAAGAGTGGTCAACATTGCAATCACTAACGCTGCAATGGTGTGCCATTAAAACACAAACCGCTGTGCACCATACCGATGATGTTATTCAGCATTTTCCGTCACTTAAAGAGCCTTTAAGCCAATTAAATAAACAGTTATATAGTACTGATGCACAGAAAATAGGCGATTACTCGCAATGGTTGTCTATGCTAAAACAACAAAAAATAGGCACTCAATCAACACACACTCAACAAGCACCATTAAAACCGTTATACCCACATTAATGATGCTACTACTAGAGGTAAAGGTAACAAACTAAGTATAAGAGGCTAGCGTTTCTTTTAATGATTGGTTTTCGATCCTGAGACGCTTATTTTCAATACGTAATTGCATTAGCTCTCTTTTTTCTTTCACTGAAAGCCCTGTCGTGAGTCCGTTGGCAAAATGTTGTATTTTTTCTAGCGGAATATGATCGGCAGTATCGCGACCATACCATAGCTCAACCACACTACCGTCAATTTCTAGTAAAAAATCAGCGGGCACGATTTTTACATGCGGGTTTTGCTTTGGCCGTCCTCCTGTATACACACCTCGAATAATACGCGGCAACTTAAACATGAATGCTTTTAATAAAGCACTTGTAGATTGTTCAATACCGTACTGCTCATACAAGACTAAATCAGGGTCTGCCACCATTCTAAAAGGCCTAGGATAACGAGCCACATGTTGCCTAACCTCTTCGGCGGTAGAACTAAAAACAACGATAATTTCTAAACCCACAGCTTGCCATTCTTTGTAGTTATGGGTTAATTCATAAATACGAAAGTTACAAAAAGGACAAGCGGCATCACGAAAAAAAGACAGTACTACACGTCGACCACGAAAATTAGATAAATTAAGTGATTCGCCGTAAATATCTTGTGTTGAAAAAGGGATACTTTTACAAGGTGTGGTTAAGCGCATAAGGAGTCCATTATTTTCTTATTAATCTCCCCTAAATACGTATCCCTGCATCAGATAGATGACCCATAACGTATTATTTTTAATGTGTCACAGTATTCAACATAAACATAAATTATTTTTTTCTTGCGTTGTTAACACACGACTTTCCCCTAACGATATAGCGTTATCTAGCAATAGACCCCCTATCGATATGCGATGTAATTCAAGCACCGTATTTTGAAAATAACCAAACATACGTTTTACTTGGTGATAGCGACCTTCACAGATACTTAGTTCTACAGTATGGTCATTAATTATCACTAATGTCGCTGGTCGTGTAGTTATATTTTCGTACGCAAAGTAAATACCTTTTGAAAAAACAGGCGCATATTCTTCAGTCACAGGCTTGCTGAGTGTTACTCGATAGGTTTTTTGAATATTATTTTCAGGTAGGGAAATTTGCTTTGACCACTGACTATCATTGGTTAACAACAATAATCCCGTAGTATTAAAATCTAAGCGTCCAGCGATATGCAACTGCTCTTTACTGGGGTGATCTATTAAATCTAAAACTGTCTGGTGTTTTTTATCTACCGTGGCACTCACCACACCTTGAGGCTTGTTGAGCATAAGATAAATGGGGGTAAAGCATTGTACCCATTCGTTGTGCAACATGACTTGCGAAAACGGTTCAATCAGCTGATTCATGGCATTTGCATAGCTGCCGTCAACTCGAATACTCTTTTTTATTAACCATTCACGCACTTGTCGCTTGCTTACCCCTGCATAACGACAAATCAAACTATCTAGGCGATAACGGCGTGGTTTATTCATACAAACAAGAGATCACTATGCCTCTGATATTTTCATTTTCTTAATCTGGTCTCTTAACGAAGCTGCTTTTTCAAAGTCTAAATCTTTGGCGGCTTGATACATTTTTTCTTCTAAAATGGCAATTTTCTTCGGTAAGCTTTTACCTTCTAACTCGGGGTGTGAGCTATAACTTGCTTCTTTTTCTGCAATTTTACCGCGTTTTCCTTTACCAACAACCACAGCACCTTCCATAATATCGGCAATTTTTTTATTGATGCCTTTGGGCGTAATGCCATGTTTCTCATTATGGGCAATTTGCTTGGTTCGCCGACGCTCGGTTTCATCAATAGCACGCTGCATAGAGTTTGTAATTTTATTCGCAAAAAGGATAGCTTTACCATTTAAGTGACGCGCAGCACGACCAATGGTTTGAATCAAAGAGCGATCTGAACGTAAAAACCCTTCTTTGTCTGCATCCATAATCATGACTAAAGAAACTTCAGGCATGTCTAAGCCTTCACGCAAAAGGTTAATTCCTACCAACACATCGAATTCGCCTAAACGTAAATCACGAATAATTTCTACACGCTCAACAGTATCAATATCAGAGTGTAAATAACGCACACGCACACCGTGATCGCTTAAATAATCGGTTAGATCTTCGGCCATTCGTTTGGTTAATACCGTAATCAGTATGCGTTCATCCACTGCCACTCTTTTTTGTATTTCGGACATGGCTTCGTCTACTTGAGTATCAGCAGAGCGAATTTCTAACACGGGATCTAACAAGCCTGTTGGACGTACAACCTGCTCAACAACTTGACCTTGATGTTCTGCTTCATAATTACCCGGTGTTGCCGATACAAAAATCATTTGTGGCGCAAGCTCTTCCCACTCTTCAAACTTCATGGGTCGATTATCTAAGGCGGATGGTAAACGAAAACCATATTCCACTAATGTTTCTTTACGCGAACGATCCCCGCGATACATGCCACCAATTTGCGGCACGGTTACATGAGATTCATCCAGTACTAATAAGGCATCTGGCGGCAAGTAATCAAATAATGTGGGTGGTGGCAATCCTGGCGTACGCCCCGATAGATAGCGCGAGTAATTTTCTACGCCGTTGCAATATCCTAGCTCTTGCATCATTTCTACATCGTATTTCACACGCTGCTCTAAGCGCTGCGCCTCTACCAATTTATTAACACTGCGCAACTGTTCTAAACGTTCTTTTGCTTCGTCTTTAATTTTATCAATAGCTTCTAAAATACGGGCACGTGGTGTCACGTAATGTGATTTGGGGTAAATAGTATAACGTGGGAGTTTTTGTAGCGTTTCACCCGTGAGCGGATCAAAAAGTGTTAATTGCTCCACTTCATCATCAAACAATTCAACACGTAATGCTTCTCTATCCGAGTCTGCAGGAAAAATATCAATCACGTCCCCGCGCACACGATAAGTTGCGCGTTGAAAAACGGCATCGTTACGCGTGTACTGTAATTCCGCTAAACGGCGTAGCACATCACGTTGATCAATTTTTTCACCTCGATCAATATGCAGTACCATTTTTAAATATGCCTCGGGATCACCCAAACCATAAATAGCGGATACTGTAGCCACAATAATAGTGTCTTTGCGTTCCATGAGGGCTTTGGTTGCCGACAAACGCATTTGTTCTATATGTTCATTAACTGACGCATCTTTTTCAATAAACGTGTCGGATGATGGCACATATGCTTCTGGCTGATAATAATCGTAGTAAGAAACAAAGTACTCTACCGCATTATTCGGAAAGAATTCTTTAAACTCACCGTATAGTTGTGCGGCCAAGGTTTTGTTATGCACCATTACTATTGTTGGGCGATTAATTTCTTGCACAACATTCGCAATAGTAAACGTTTTACCTGAGCCTGTTACACCCAATAATGTTTGGTGCGCCAAGCCATTACGAATACCATTAATCAGAGCTTCTATTGCCTTGGGTTGGTCTCCTGCAGGGGTATAATCACTGACAACTTGAAAATTATCTTTCATTAAATGGCTCGTAAAATTTATGTAATACCACTCATAATATGTCTATTATGACTGAATGAGATAGCATTGATGAATTCGTTTATTGCGCTGAAAATCAGGATCAAACGTTTTCTCTGTTATATTATTGACGCGATACTCGTCCGTAATATCTTTATCTAATTTAAAGCTACGTAAGTTATTTGAAAAAATTAGCGTACCACCATGGTTGAGTAAATCCATACAACGATGAATCAGCTTGGCATGATCACGTTGCACATCAAACACATCATCCATGCGTTTTGAGTTAGAAAAGCTCGGCGGATCTAGCAAGATCACATCAAACCCTTGACGGCAGTTTTCTAGCCATGTCACACAATCACTTTGCACAAGTTCATGGCGTTGGCTGCTAATATTATTCGCATCAAAGTTTTCTTCGGCCCAATCAAGATAGGTATTCGACATATCAACACTCACACTTGATGCTGCACCTGCTAACGCAGCATGTACAGTGGCTGTTGCGGTATAACAAAATAAGTTTAAAAATTGTTTACCATTCACCATTGTTGTAATCATTTGTCGAACTGGACGATGATCTAAAAATAAACCGCTGTCTAAATACGACCATAAATCAACTAATAATGTAGCCTGCCCTTCTTTTACCGCAATTTTTGCACGGTTTTCTTGCTGTTCAAAACGTTCGTATTGTTGTTTGCCTTTATTACGCTGGCGTTGCTTAACAAATATTTGGTCTTTACTGATATTTAATGCAATAGGGATAGCGCTAAGTAATTCATCAAAGCGATATGCCGCTTTTTTCTCATCAATTGTTTTTGGAGCTTTGTATTCTTGCACATGTACCCATGAGCCATAACAATCAATAGCGGCTGAATATTCAGGCATGTCTGCATCATATAAACGATAACATTCAACGTCGTTTTTAGTTAGCCATTTACGCAACTGCTTTTGATTTTTCTTTAAACGGTTACATACCATTTGCGCACCGTTACTTAGAGCATCAAACGTTTGCGGGGTTAACTCTTCGTTATCATCAGGAGTTTCATTGCCTTGGTGTGCGGCATGGCTTTTATCGAGTGTTTCCTGTTTTACAAATGATTTTTCATTTAAGTCAAAGCACACTAAATCGGTAGGTAGAGTACCATTAAAAAATTTATAAATTTTACGGGCACGAATCCCCATATTTTTTGCTAAACGTACATTTGCGGTAAAGATTCCTGCCTTCCAACCAGAAAACTCTTCTTTTAAGGCCATACCTAATTGGCGATAAACGGGTAATAACGCTTGCTCTTCACCTAAGCGTTCACCGTATGGAGGATTACATATCAGTAAACCCGTGGTAATGTCTTTGTGTGTAGGCTGTTTTAATTCATCAACCGATTTTCGACTCACACGAATAAATTCATGTAAACCAGCCAAAGCAATATTAGACTCTGCTGCATGTAGCACTTGCCAATCTTGATCATAACCACGGCATTCTATGCCCTGCTCTCGCAATCGCTGTAGGCCGACTTTTTTGCGTTCGATAGCATCGGCTACTAATGGTTGCCAATCATTTTCGTCAAATTTTTTCCAATGTATAAAACCCCAATCTCTACGCGATAAACCTGGAGCAATGTCTGCAGCCATAAGCAACCCTTCAATTAATAAGGTTGCTGAACCACACATGGGGTCAATTAAGCCGCAATCGGCTTGCTGAGAAATAAGCGGCCACTGCGCGCGCAATAAAATTGCGGCGGCCAAATTTTCTTTTAGCGGTGCCATGCCTTGTTTGGTACGATAACCACGGCGATGTAAGCTTTGCCCTGCCAAGTCAATACTGATATGCACACTGTCTTTACCGACTTTGTTTTTTGCTAAGCGTGCATTAAAAATTAGATCGGGCATATCTTTACGTACGGATGGGCGGCTATCCATGCGCTGACGAAAGCGATCAACAATGCCGTCTTTTATACGTACTGCACCAAATTGGCTATTACGAATCACATCATTCGTACCAATAAAGTCAATTTTAAATGCTCCATTTTGATCCAAGTGATCTTCCCAAGGAATATCAATCACAGCATCGTACAGTTCTTGATCTGATGTAAATTCAATCGTAGCTAATGGAAGTAAAATTTTGTTCGCTAAACGCGACCATAGACAACAGCGATAGGCTGTTGCCAAATCACCGCCAAAATGTACGCCACCTACGGTTTCTCGTGGTGATTCAACGCCCAAGCCTTTAAGTTCGCCAAATAACAAACCCTCTAAGCCTTTTGGGCACGCGGCATAAAATGAGTAATTTTTCATAGCATGTTTTTCTTAGTAAATATCAGACAATGTCTTTATGACAAAAAATACGCTATGACAACGCGCGATGTTGGGCTATTGCTTGGCGTGCATCTTTTATTAATGCTGGGCCGCGATAAATAAAACCTGAATACATTTGTACAAGATTAGCACCCGCCGCAAGCTTTTCGACAGCGTCACTACCCTTTTGAATGCCACCTACACCAATAATTGGCATATCATCGCCTACATGTTTACGTAATTGTTGGATCAACCACGTGGATTGATCCGTTAATGGCGCTCCGCTTAAACCACCCATTTCATCGGCGTGAGGGCTATCGCTCACACTGCTTTTGTCGAGTGTGGTATTTGTAGCTATGACACCATCGACCTGATGCTTTAAAAAGGCTTGGCTAATATCTGCAATTTCACCTTCATCCATATCGGGTGCTATTTTAATTAATACGGGAACTCGGCGCTGATGCTCTTCGGCCAAAGCGTCTTGTTTTACTTTTAAGCCCGCTAATAATTGATCTAAATTATCGCCAAATTGTAGATTACGTAAACCTGGTGTATTCGGCGATGAAATATTCACAGTGATGTAATCGGCATAGGGATACACTTTTTCCATGGCTATTTCGTAATCGGATAGCGCGTCTTCTTCTGCGGTCACCTTATTTTTACCAATATTAATCCCTAAAATGCCATCAAAACGTCGCTGTTTTACTCGCTCAACTAAGTAATCGACCCCTTTATTATTAAAGCCCATACGATTAATAATTGCTTCGTGTTCTGGCAAACGGAACATACGCGGCTTAGGATTACCGTCTTGTGGTTTTGGTGTTACCGTACCAATTTCAACGAAGCCAAAACCTAACTGCCCTAGGGCATTAAAATAATCTCCATTTTTGTCTAAACCCGCCGACAATCCCACTGGGTTAGGGAAAGTAAGCCCAAATAGTTCTATTGGGTCTTGTGGTATTTTAGGCGTAAACAACGATAACAAACGCAATCGCTCTGCTGCGCCAAGGCAATCGAGTGATAAATCGTGTGATGTTTCGGGTTCTAGGGTAAATAATAGCTTGCGTAAGACTGAATACATAAGGTTCTACGGGGGTTCGTGTGAGTTGATGTCAGGAAATTTAAGAGCCGCTAGGATACTGTAAATAGAGCGAATTTGCGAGGAATGCCGTGGCACTGATGCTATTCAATAGCGCGCATTTAGCTTCATACGAAGAAATTTCTCATACTCAAAATAATAAGCAAGATTTATACATCCACACCCACTTGATTACCTTCATAGGCGATGCGAATAAATTGCAAGGGGTGATTGCAACCATCACTGGTTTTACCCGTAGTAAGGTCAAAGCACATACCGTGATGAGGGCATGTAATCGTGCCTCCTGCGACCGTAGCACGATCTAAGGGACGCCGCTGATGAGGGCATTGATTAAGCAATAAATAAGTACGGCCTTCATCTTGAACTAACAATAGCGATTGCCCTGCCACACGAAAGACATTGCGATAGCCGTCATATAAATTCATTAAACGTTCTAACGGATAAAAAGCCACACCTTCTCTCCTGTATAAAGCTTACATTTAGCACTAACAAGCCGAACAAATAGGTATAATAGCGCGCATAGCACTATGCCGTTACCTTTTATCATTGCCAATACACACTATGCCCATCATTGCTTTGCCCTATCACCCTGACAGTCGCCGTATTTTTAATAGCATACGCGACTATCCTTTTGCATGTTGGCTCGATAGCGGCAAACCCAATAGTCACTCTGGCCGTTACGATATTATGAGCGCACTTCCCAGCCAGCGCTGGGTTCATGAAGATAATAGCTGTCGTATCAGCCAGTATCAATATGGCACGGATAGCAAAGGGGCAATTCTCTACAACGAAAACCATACCCTATCTCATGACGCGCCTTTTGCGCTCATTAAAGCCGCCTCTGAACAGCTCACTTTACGAGAGAAAAATACAACACCTCACGTTAAGCTACCCTTTACAGGGGGTATTATTAGCTATTTTAGTTATGATATGGGTAGACAAACCATGGGGATTGAAGCCCTCGCCAACAGCGAGTGCCAGTTACCCACCATGGCGGCAGGTTTGTACACATGGGCGATTATTCAGGATCATGAATTACAGCAATGCTATTTAGCCTCGCTCGTAGAGTGCGACCCTAAGATATGGTCGCTGGTTTGCGATCAGATGAGCTCGCTGCCGCCATCGAGTGACGCTAACACATGGCATGCGCCATTGCATATCGACGCCTTACGCTCCAATACCTCACAAGCAGATTATTATAAAAACATTGATCGTATCAATGAATATATTCATGCGGGTGATTGCTACCAAGTTAATTACTCGCAGTGCTTTAGCGCCCCTTATCAAGGCGATACGTATTCCGCTTATCTTCGCTTACGTGACACTATGGCATCGCCTTTTTCAGCGTTTATGGATATAGGTAACCAACAAAGTATTCTTTCATTATCGCCTGAACGCTTGATTCGCACACAAAATGAACATGTGCTCACTCAACCCATTAAAGGAACGATGAGCCGCGACAGTAACGCAACCATTGATGCAAATAATGCCCGGGCCTTGCAAGCCAGCAGTAAAAATCGTGCAGAAAATTTAATGATTGTCGATTTATTACGTAATGACTTAGGCAAAAACTGCGCTGCTGGCAGTATTCACGTACCTGAGCTATTTACACTCGAAAGCTACCCCAATGTACACCACCTAGTTAGTAGTATTACTGGAAACATAGCAAACAACAAAACGGCTCTCGATGTATTTGCGGGTTGTTTTCCTGGTGGCTCCATCACTGGCGCACCCAAAAAACGAGCGATGGAAATTATTGAAGAATTAGAAAATTGCCAGCGCTCTATCTACTGCGGCAGTATTGTTTACATAAACACAAAAGGTGATATAGACAGTAACATTACCATTCGCACTATTGCTTGCGATGGTAAAAAAATGTATTGCTGGGGCGGCGGCGGTATTGTTGCCGACTCACAAGCAGAAGAAGAGTATCAAGAAAGCTTAACTAAAATACATACTATTTTAGAAACACTGCTTCAATTTTCGTGATACTGCATTACGTATATCGAGCGACATTCACAACAATAAATACGTAAATAAAAAATCACTACTATGTAATTGATTGTACAGAAAGTAAATATTCGTACGCTTGCTGTGTATCAAAGGGCCAACCTAATTCTTTTTCTGTATCAGCTAATCGAATCACGGGGATACGCACTCCGTATTTTTCTAATAGCTTTTCATCATCTGCAATATCAATTTCAACAAGCAAGAGTGGAAAATGATCAAATAGCGGTGACAACTGCTCTTTAGCGAGTTCGCACAAATGACAACCTACGGTGCTGTATAAAAATAATTCTTTTTTCATCGTTTACAGATAACCCAAATTTTATATAACCCGACCATTATATAATCCGACTTTATAATTTTTTCAAAAAACTACTGTGCACACAGCGTAAAACACCGTAATCGTATACTTCAGATAACGCTTCATATACAGGCTTTAATTTAGCATTTTCACTCATTGCATCGTTATCAACAAAAGCCGATTCAATCAGGTGTACTTCATGTAACGGCAAATCAATCGCCTGCTCTAAGGTGAGTTCTTCATGGGCGATAAGTTGACTGGCATGCGCATAGATAGTGGATGGCGAAAAATTTCTTACCGCTGCGATTTCGTCTACCGTTTTATTTTTGGAAAACCACTGTAGCGTTTCTATAATAGTGGGAGACAGATCACCGCCATTTTTTTTGCTATCGGTATATTCCGTAATCACTTCGATGAATGCATTCGCATACTGATCACATTTTTTCTCACCCACGCCATTGAGCTCTGAAAATTGGCTTGGTGTTAGCGGCCGTAACTCAACCATTTGCATAAGCACTGTATCGTGAAAAATAACATACGGCGGTACACTTTTTTCTTTTGCCAACTGACTGCGACAATGGCGTAATAACTCCCACAGCTCACCGTGTTGCTGCTGTACTTTTTCATTCGTGGCATAAGCGGATGATTGCCTAAGCGCTGGTTTTTTAACCGCATCTTGACGCAATTCAATATTAATATCTCCACGCAATAGCGCACGACAGCTTTCGGTGAGTACAATACGGTTATAATTATTATAATCCACCGCTAAAAAATTACGCGCTATAAGCTGTCGATAAACAGAACGCCATTGCACTTTACTTAAATTTTTACCGATACCATACACACTCAAATTTTGATGACCAAACTGTTTAATTTTTTCTGTTTTAGCTCCTAGCAAAACATCAATTAAATGCGTAACACCAAAACGCTGATCTGTTCTATAAGCGCAGCTGATGGCTTTTTGCGCAGCCTCGGTACCATCCCACGTCGCCACAGGCGTTTTACACGTATCACAATAGCCACATTTTTGTTCGGCATCGTCTCCAAAGTAGCGTAATAATGTATATCGTCGGCAGGTGGTTATTTCACATAAGCCCAACATGGCTTCTAACTTTTGATGCTCCACACGCTTGAATTCATTTTTTTCACTGCATTCTTGATTAGCAGACCCCATCATTTCACGCAGTTTAATGACGTCTTCTAAGCCATAGACCATCCATGCATTTGCAGGCTCGCCATCACGCCCTGCTCGACCCGTCTCCTGATAATAAGCTTCAATGCTCTTAGGTAAATCTAAATGAGCAACAAAACGTACATCAGGCTTATCTATTCCCATACCAAAGGCAATGGTGGCTACAATAATGATTTTTTCTTCACGTAAAAATCGCTGTTGATGTAATGCTCGCTGTTCATGCGGCAGGCCTGCATGATAAGCCAGCGCAGCAAAACCTTCTGTACGGAGCCATGCAGCAATATCTTCTGTTTTTTTACGAGATAAACAATACACAATACCCGCATCATTTTTATGATGCTCTTTAATAAAACGCAGTAATTGTTGTTTGGGTTGTTGTTTTAATTCAATTTGATAAAAAATATTAGGCCGATCAAAACCTGCCAAAAAAGACTCAGCATGAGTAATACGCAAACGCTCTATAATTTCTTGCTGAGTACGCGCATCAGCCGTAGCGGTTAAGGCAACACGTGGCACATGTGGAAAGAGATGTTCCAGCTGGTGTAACTGTAAGTAATCTGCGCGAAAATCATGCCCCCATTGAGAAACACAATGCGCTTCATCTATAGCAAATAATGCGATAGTTGAACGCTGCAATAAATTAACCATTCGTGTTTGATTTAAACGCTCGGGGGCGATATAAAGCAGTTCTAACTCGCCAGATACCAACGCATTTTCAACTCGATAGTTTTCTTCCGCATTTTGGGTGGAGTTAAGAAAACCCGCTCGAATACCTAGCTCTTTTAAGGCGTTGACCTGATCTTCCATCAAGGCAATGAGCGGCGAAATAACAACACCACACCCCTCTCTGACTAACGAGGGTATTTGATAGCATAATGATTTACCACCACCTGTTGGCATGATAACAAGTGCATCATGCCCATTAATTAGCGTATCAATAACCGCTTGTTGCTGACCACGAAATTCACTATAACCAAAGGTATCTTGAAGCACAGCATGTGCTGTAGGCATGACTAAATTCCTTTGATAAATAAAGGGGAAAAAAGAAGAGTTCTAGCTTGTGGCCGTTTATATGATTATTTAAGCGCGCGTTCCAAGCCTGTGGCTACTTGCGTATGACAATATTGCGCGCACTCTTTACGGCTTTCAAATTCACGTAATGTCACTGGCTTATGGAACATCACCATCACTTTTGCGCGACGCATACCTAAAACATTAAAAAAATGCGAGGCAAAAGGCATAGTAGCATACCATGCATATTGATCACGTATTTCTCGTGTCATCTTAGTATTTTTATAATGCGTATAGGCCAATGTTACAGGTTGAATATATACATCTTGCGATGATGATTCTACGGACTGTAATAAACTCGATTTAAACGGTACAACATGCTCACCGTTGGTGCTAGTGCCCTCAGGAAATAAAATTAAATTACCTTGTTGATCAAAGTGCTCCGACATAATATTCATTTGATGGCGTACTTTTTTACTACTACGCTCAAAAAACAAGGTGTTTTGTGCTTTTGCTAACCAACCTAAAATAGGCCAGCCCGCCACTTCTGACTTAGCAATAAAAAATGCTGGAACATATTTTCCTAAAACAAACACATCGAGATAAGAGATGTGATTCGATAAAAATAAAGTTGGCCTTAACGTAGAAATATCACCCTGTACTTCGCACTGTAGATTAAACAGGCGGCAACACCCGCCATGAAAAATAAAATAACATTTCTCTAAATGCGGTATACGTAATATTTTCCACAATGCATTAATAATTAACATAACAACACACCACACAATCAGTAACAGTGTTGAAACAATCATATTGATTCGGTGCAATGGTGATTTTTTGGTGCTAACTGTATTTTCTACGACGGGTGTATCGTTTAATGAAGGCTCAGACATGCGTCACCAAATTAGGATTTACTTTTAACATATGACTGGTCTCAACATAAATAGCGACATAAACGGTATTAAAGGCATGATCAACAATCGCAGCATCACTAATTTTGGCTCCCAATTTTAAATAGCCACGCAGTAATGTGGGGATAGATTTTTGGGCGTTTTCTAAAGAGTCGCTCGGACGCTCAAGCTTTGTTAAATCAATATAATCATCCACTTTAGGGATCGGCTTTAAGGCTGGATCGGCTAGATGGTGTTCGTATAAATAATTTAAAATTGGTAAATGGGTTTCTACATCCACACCCGAAAAGCTCGCACAGCCCAACATAACAGGAATATGATTATCCTGAATAAAGCTCATGGCGTATTTCCAGATCAACATGAGAATAACACCCCCACGCCCACTAGAATCTATACAAAAACGACTCAACTCTAAAGAGCGGCCAAAGTGCTGCTTTAAGGCACTTAGATCAAATGTTTCTTCGGTATAAAAGTGCTGATCTTCCGCAAGGCATTCGTTATAAAATAAACGTAAAGTTCCTACTACCTTAGGAGCATCTGCTACTTTATTGTCTAATACAATAATATGAAAACCGCCATCGTCCCACTGATCAATGTCGCGCTTTTCTTCTTGCATTTGATCGTTTGGACGACCATTTTTTTCATTATAAAATACGTTGTAACGTAACGCCTGTGCCGCCCTAACCTCTGCTACGTTCTGTGCAAACCTAACTGTATATGGGCCTGCACTGGTTTCTGCGGGTACATTAAGATGCTCTAACACCAACATACCTTTCGTTAAAGCACCTAGGTCAAGGCCACCTTCGTTTGCATCTAACTTATCATCGCCAGATGTATTGTTGTTGAATGTGATTACTGTCATATAAAAACGCTCATTATTCCATGCAACGATCGTCTCATTGCTATCTTATATCGTTAGCGGTTATGCCGATGCTTTAATGGTTTCTTCATGAACCAACGTAGACGGAGCCATACCCAGCTCTCTTGAGGTATCAATACCGTAAAATCGTAGCATAGTGGCGATTAATGCATAGTGGTGCACTGTATGCCCCTGTAAAAACTGCAATTCTCGACGCAGCGTTGAATCAGTAATTTCCCCTTTGGGGAAACTCACATCACTGCATAAATTCACTTTTACAGTACGGTCTTGCGTAGCAGTCAGTGACTGCAAGAATACAAGCAACCTTTCAACCATAGAAAGTGCATAATCTTTATCCGTTTCAAGCTGGCTACTGCGTGTACGCTGTTCATAGTCAATTATACCGCTATCAATATCTCGCTGAAAACATAAATAGTGGTCAAGAACATGCCTTAAATGTTTCCCAATGCAGGATTCAAAATAAGGACGTTCTGTATGGTTATATTTGTCAGCAGGTAGTTGATGAATCATGTCGCGAGCGACAAGCAGTGTGTTTATATTACATTGGATAAGATTAGACTGATCGGCTAATGTTGTACTCAAGGTGACTCCTAGGTTAAATAAAGTAGGATTGTACTCATACAAGATAAGGCATATTTTGCCATCACAGCTTATGACTCCAACATGATAAAAAAATTCATATTTCCTAATGCGCCATTGTATTGATTTACATGAACAAACGCTAGATCTAGAACCGATAATCAGTAGCTATCATTTTTAATTAGGGGCATAATGCCACACCGTATTTTTCCGCTTTAGCGTATTTAATACTGATCAGTAGCACACTATTAACTATATCGCATTCATCCGCTCTATAAATTATAGACAAGCAAAGCATTAGGAATATTGAGTACATGCCGAAGAAGTTGCTAAAGCGCTTGCTGCCTTCTAATCAATTTATTAAGGCTCACCCCTCCATTAGCTTTTTAGGCCCCCTATTAGAAGACCCTAACTTATTCCACTTAAATAGATACTCTGTTTCTATGGCTTTTTTAGTGGGGATGTTTCTGGCTTTTTTTCCTATTCCTGGGCAAATGATCTTGGCGGCTATATTTGCCTTTTTAATACGCTGTAACCTACCGATTGCTGTCGCCTTAGTATGGATTACCAATCCTATCACCATCCCCCCTATATTCTTTGCCACATACTCTTTAGGCACATGGATATTAGATACACCACCTATTGATTTTAGCTCTATGTTTTCATGGGAGTGGCTAGAGGCAGAGTTTGATCACTTATGGAAACCCCTACTCTTAGGGTCATTAGCGGCAGGCAGCTTCTTTTCTATTACGAGCTACGCCATTATTAAACTAACATGGCGCTGCTATGTGGTGTATTCGTGGCAACATCGTAAAGAAAAGCGCATGAAGCGATTAAAAAAGCAACAGCAAAAAGAAAAATAAACATTAGTCATAACGTAGCGCTTCAGCAGGCATCACCTTGGCTGCTCGCCATGCGGGATACAATGTAGCAACTAAACTCATCAATATACTCACTACAACCACCAAGATAATATCCGATGCCAACAAATGTGACGGCAAATAACTCACTGGGTATATATCGCTTTTTAGAAAATGTATATTAAACAGCCCCTCGATAAAAACCACAATGTCTTGTACTGTTAGCGCTAAAGCGATCCCTACAAACATACCCACAAGCGTACCGATAACACTAATGACTGTTCCTTGAATAATAAACACAGCAACGATTTGTCGGTTACTCGCCCCTAGCGTTTTTAATATTGCAATATCACTTTGCTTATCTATCACCACCATAATGAGTGTAGACACCACATTAAATGCCGCTATCGCAATAATGAGCATTAATAACAAGCCCACCAAATTTTTAGACATTTGAATAGCATAATAAATATTGCCATGTGTTCGCGTCCAATCTGTGGTGTAAAAACCATAAGGCAGTTGTGACTGCAGGTTTTGCGCAATAAAAGAAGCGGAAAACAAATCATCAACTTTTAAGTGTAAACCTGACACACGCTGAGGATGCACCGACAAATCTGCCGCCGCCTGAAGCCCCATAATCGCTAAACGGGCATCCACTTCGGTGCCTGTTTGCAATGTATCGATCAGTTGTAAACGACGTACTGCGGCTGTTTTAGACTGCCCTTCGGCACGGGGAATAATGACACTCACCGTATCGCCCTTCACCACCGATAGCTTCTTGGCGATATCGTGTCCCAGTACAATAGTATTGGCTACCGTTTCTAACTGAGACAAGGTATCCGTTTGCAAAAACTGATGAATAATAGAGGTGCTTGTCTCTAACTCGCTATCAACACCATAAATAAGTAATGGCTCGGTTTTTTTACCTGCGTTAACCATGCCCTGTAACTCAACAAAGGGCGATGCGCCCACAATACGATCATTGGCCATAATCTGTAATCGGGTAGATCGCCAATCATTCACCCCTTGCCCATGATATAACGTCACTTGCGGCATAATACGCAAAATACGCTCACGCAATTCCTTATCAAAACCATTCATTACCGATAACACAACAATTAATAAGCTCACCCCTAATACTATCCCGATCATAGCGACCCGAGAGATAAAGGCCACTGAGCGGCTACGTTGTCTTGCTACGGTATAACGTAAACCAAGCAATAAACTAATAGAATGCATCATTACCCTTGAGGCTCCACCAAAGCACCTGCTTTTAACTCTAAAACTCGATCCATTGAAGTTGCGAGGCGCTTATCGTGCGTAACGATAATAAAGCTCAACTGAATGGTTTGATTAAGCTCTAATAATAGCGCTTCGATGGCCGTTGCCGTGTCTTCATCCAGATTACCCGTTGGCTCATCCATTAATACGCAGGCAGGCTCAGTCACAATTGCACGGGCAATAGCCACCCGTTGCCTTTCACCGCCCGATAACTCCGACGGCTTATGTTGCATACGCTCGCCCAAGCCCACGCGCGCTAACATAGCGGCTGATTTTTGATGAGCCTTAGCCCTTGGCATACCCGCAATCAACAATGGCATGCTAACGTTCTCAAGAGCCGTGAATTCACTTAGCAGATGGTGAAATTGATAAACAAAACCTAAGTACTGGTTACGTAAACGGCCTCGTTCATCGTCATTTAATACCGACAATAACTGCCCAGCCACTCTGACTTCACCTGTTGTTGGCGTATCTAAACCACCCAACAAGTTGAGTAAGGTACTTTTACCTGCACCAGAACTACCGATAATCGCTAACCGCTCACCACGCTGTAAGCGTAACTGTGTATTATTTAACACACTGATGGCATTTGGCCCTTCTTGATAGCTCTTATGCAAATCCTTACATTCGATAACAATGGTCTCTATTGCTTCGCTTTGTCTGTGACTATTCATAACGTAACACCTCTGCTGGCTCTACTTGAGCAGCACAATATGCGGGATATAGCGTGGCGAAAATACTCATGGCTATGCCTGCACCACAAATTAATAACACATCGCCCCAACGTAATTCAGACGGTATCTGACTAATAAAATACACACTGGGGTCAAATACATAAATACCAAACACATGTTCAAACCATGTAATCACGTCACTTAACCATAGGGCTAAAACACACCCTAAAACGGTACCTATTAAAATACCCACAATCCCGATCACACTGCCTTGGGTAATAAAAATACACATAATTTGTTTAGTGGTCATACCGAGTGTACGCAACACCGCAATATCTCCCCGCTTATCCGCCACCATCAGCACCAAACCCGTCACAATATTGAGTGCCGCAACCGCCACAATGATCATAAGTAGTATGGTGACCATGCGTTTTTCCATTTGTACCGCTTGAAACAAGCTACCCTGCGTCTGACTCCAATCGGATAGCGAATATGTATCACCCAGCTGTTGGCCTAGCTGTTCTGTGACTAGTTGCGCGTTATAGATATCATCGACTTTGATACGCAACCCCTGCACTTGCTGTCCGTAGCGAAATAACTTTTGTGCATCGGCTAAATGAATCATCGCCAGCGACTGATCCACTTGCGCCCCAACCTCAAAAATACCCACAACGGTAAAGCGCTTAACACGAGGAAATAAACCCGCAGGAGTAATACTGATCTCAGGCAATGTCATCACAACCTTATCACCCACATTAACCCGCAAGAAACGTGCTAATAAACGCCCCAATACAATACCAAACTCACCAGGCTGAAGGTCACTTACCGCCCCTTCATACATATAATCGCCAATCACCGACACTTGGCTTTCAACCTCTGGCAAAATCCCTTGTAATTCTGTGCTTTGTACACCTTGCCTTGAACCCAACATGGCATAGCCACCAATATAAGGAGCCGACGCCATCACATGTTTATTCACTGCAATATCACGACTGAGTGACTCCCAATCATTTAATCGAGGGGCTTTATCAACAAATACGTGAGGAACCACACTGAGTATGCGCTGCTTAATTTCACGGTCAAAACCGTTCATCACTGACAATACAAGAATAAGTGCTAATGTGCCTAAGGCCATTCCCAATAGAGAGAAGCCACTAATAAAAGAAATAAATTGATGTCGGCGTTTCGCCTTGATATAGCGTAATCCGATAAAGAAAGCAGTAAATTTTAGCATCGGGGCATTAAACGTAAAAAGTCATCAGATAACAAGCAAATTTCCAGAAATATTCCCAAGAGCGTCTATACTCAAATAGACCTCTCTATAATAAAACCCACATCACTATTAACGGTATTATAAAATGAATGAAAAACGCCAATTTTTTCGTATTGAGCAAGATGTGATTTTTAATTTTTGCTCAGTCAGTAGTGACCATGTGAATCATCATCGACCTGAACAAAACTTTGAACACTCTGAAACCCTCTGTTTATTCTCTGAATTTCAACACATTGATGGCACAAACGCCCAGTTACTCGAATCAATCAAACACAAAGACCCCTTAATTGCGGAATATCTTAAATCTATTAACCAAAAAATTGATCTTGTATGCCAGCAAGTACTAGCCAGCCAGTCTTCTGTACATGATATTGACAGTGGACGCGTAGATATTAGCCAAGGGGGACTCGCATTTAGTTGTGATCACTCTATAGGAGTAGAAAACTGGTTAGCCATTAAACTCATCTTTCTTCCCTCTTACACAGGTATTATCAGTTATGGACAAGTCACCCGTAATGCCCTGCAAGAAGATGGCACCTACCTCATTGGTGTGCGTTTTCATAATTTAACTGAAGAGCAGTCAAAACTAATAGCTAAACAAATTTTCAGTACGCAAATTGCGGAACGACAACTGACCTATTCTTTTCAACATTAATCATCACGCACAAATATGGCACTTTATTCTACAGAGTGCCTATTTCTCTCATTAAAAAGCTCACATTCACCGAAAAACACCTTCTATTTTTTATACTTTTTTTCTTAGTTATCTCGGTTTTTTAGAGCTTAAAATTGTATAAAAATAAAAATTTCTTATAAAACAGATACTTATTAAATATCGCTTTTTCTTCCTTCAAACAAAAAATGTTGCACTGCAACAATAAAATTATGTATTATTGCACTGCAGCATAAGTTCCACTTTACATTCAAATATCACTGGAGATTCACCATGACAGACTTTACAGAACAGTTCCAAGAATTTGCCAAATTACAATCTGAATTTTTACAGCCTCTGCGTGAAATGAACGGTGTTGCCGTTGATTCATTCGAGAGCCTAAGCCGTTTAAACTACAGTGTTCAAGGCGATATTGTTGATTACAGTATCGAACAAGCACAGCTCATGGCCTCTGCTGACAATGTCGCTAGCCTAATGAGCAAGCAATATGAAACAGCAAAAACATTTGGCGAAAAGATGTCTACCCGTGCAACAGAATATTCTGATATTGCAAAAGAATACCAAGCGTCGGTACAAAAGATTGAAATTGCCCCTGCGTTTGAAGCTCCTGCTAAAGCAGCGCCTAAACCAGCGAAGAAAACAGCGGCATAATTATTAGTATATTAAGGGGCATTGATGATTTTATGCCCCCTAGTATCAAGTTTGAAGCGCGACAATAATGGTTAAATACCATGGTACATCTCCTCTGGTGTTTTATAATTAAACCGTTTTCTTGGGCGTGTATTTAATGCGGTAGCAATTCGATCACATTGTTGTTGTGTAACGTTTTCCATGCTCTTTGTTTTGGGAAGGTACTGCCGAATTAATCCGTTCACATGTTCGTTGCTTCCTCTTTCCCAAGAATGGTAGGGGTTCGCAAAGTAAAACCGTACAGGGTGCCTTTCCTCTATTTTTTTATATTGATGAAACTCTGTTCCATTATCGGCCGTGATCGTTTTGAAATGACTAGGATCACGATGAATCAAACCCAGAGTTTTTTTATTGACAGCAGCGGCTGATTTGTCAGAAATTTTCCCAATCATGACATAACCCGTCTTGCGTTCAAGTAACGTGACAATACAGTGGTTGCTGCCGCGTCCATGAACGGTATCAATCTCCCAATGCCCTTTATATTTACGAGTTTCTACGCTGGCTGGCCGTTCTGATATATGTCGCTTGTTAGCTAAACGGCCTCGGCTATCATAGGCTTTATAGCGCTTTCTTCGTATCTTTGACGATTGGCGTAGGTATGTCCAAAGATTACCTCCGTTCGCTTTATCACGCCAAATATATTGGTAGATGGTTTCATGGCTTAATGGTCGAGTCATTAACTGGAAACGACGAATAACGCCAACGATTTGCTCTGGACTTAATCTTCGTTTGAGTAATCGCCTGACTATCTTAAAGTCACAAGGCTTGTAGTGCCGATTACGTCTTGAACGTTTACGCCTAGCTACGGTTCGGTACTGTGCCTTGCTTGGTCTGTAGGCACCATCAATGATAAAGCAACGATTGCGTGCTAGCTCTCTGTATAAGGTTGAAAAATGCCTTCCCATCATGCGGGCTATTTTTCTAATAGATAGACCTTGCCGTTTGAGGGTGGAAAACGTTATTCTTTCTTCATAGGTGAGTTGTTGATATATCATAGTGCTTTTCTACTTCTTGGCGGGAGTGAAAAAACACGTATATTACAGCTCACCTTCTTACTATTAAAAGGTGTCGCGGTTAGTATATGAATTCGGCCCCCTTAATATCGGTAATAAATCGACTACTATTTTTTTATTGATTAAGGCACAATGAATAATCAGTAGCAGAATAGTAGGCAAGCAATATCTATGAAGCATCAACGAATCATTAAAAAATACGCCAATCGACGACTCTACGACACCGAAGACAGTCGCTACATCACCCTAAAAGAAATTAAAAACATTATTGCATTAGGCACCGATGTAAACATTATTGATGACACCTCTGGCGAAGACATTACTCGCGCGCTCCTATTACAAATCGTTTCAGAGCAAGAGCTTGGTGGCACCCCCTTATTAAATGAAGCCGTACTTAATCAACTGATTCGCTTTTATGGTCACCCGATGCAAAACATGATGAGTGATTTTATTGCTACCAGTATTAAAACGTTTATGCAGCAACAAGAGTCTATGCAAGAAAATATGCAGCAATTTATGGATGCCTCTCCTTTTGGACAGTGGCAAGAAATTGCTAATAAAAACATGCAAGCTATGTCTGAAATGCAGCGCCAATTCTTTAATACTCAACAGCACACAACATCTAACACTGAAAAAGAAACGACAAAGAAAGCAACTAAAAAATAGCACCATATACAAGTGCTATATCGAGGCCCTATGAAAGTCACTATTGATATGGATATGACCCCCGAAGAAGCGAGAAAGCTGATGGGTTTACCTGATTTAGAACCTTTTCAAAACGCCATGATGGATAATATGCAAAGCCATATAGAAAATTATATAAAGCAAGCAACTGATCCTGAAGCCCTACTAAAACAATTAATGCCATTAGGCATACAAGCAACAGAACACTACACACAACTCTATAACACACTATTACAAACGGCATATGGAAACACGAAAAAAACACCGACCAATAAATGATAATAAACTGTATATTTAAGGTGGTAACAGAACCATGACAAATGAATTTCTTGAACCTTGGCAAAAAATGATCAGTGAGTGGCAAAAAACACAGACCACCATGAGCCAACACATGATGGATAATATGCAAAAGTGGAATCAATCGTTTTCACGTGCAGACAACTCTTACTATAGTAACAACCCTATTCTCGATATTTACCAGTCATTTATTCAACAACTCTACGAACATAATCCGCAATACAATTTACAATCGTCTACAGACTGGCACGAAGTACTTAACGCATTTCCTGGCTCTGATGCATTAATCAAACAAATGAATGATGTACTCAAAGGCAGTAAAGATGTGTTTGAACAACTAAAGAATGATTTCATTACTAATTTACCCGACGACGACACACGAGATTACTTTTTAAAAACCTTAGAAGACATTTCAAACCCCCACAGCTGGTTTAAGTTTTCTAGCAGTGACTATAACGAAGGCTTTAAACGTTTTAGTGAAGCCCCCCTATTTTCAGGGGTATCTGATATAGACAATCGCGTTGCCAAAGCAATGGATGGGTGGCTAGAGCTTGGGGAAAAAAATAATGATTACTATGAAGTTCTTATTAAAAATTGGATTGCCGCTTACGAAAAATTTATACATCATCTTCAAAATGTTGAACCCGAAGAGAAAAACCAATTATCCCCACGAAAATTGATCGAGTTATGGTCGTCAATTGCTAACGACGAATTAATGAAAATGCACCGCTCAGATGAGTTTTTACAGGTACAAAAAGAACTGATTAAGGCCAGCTCTGAATACCGCTTATATGAACAAGAAATTGCCGAAGTCATTTGTGATGCATTGCACATTCCTACCCGAAAAGAAATCGACGATGTACACAAAACAATTACCGAGTTACGTAGAGAAGTACGAGCCTTGAAAAAAGCCGCCAACGAAAAAACACCCGCAAAACCAAAGGCAAAAACAACGAAAAAAACAACAACGACAAAGGCCTAATGATATTACATACTGTTAACTGATTGTAACAAAACCAAGATACCATGAAATAATTAGGGAGACGCTTACTTGGACATACTGCCTGCTGTTAATGCTTATTCAACCTTTGCTGGATTATCACAATTCAATGAAGATCTCATAAAAGGAATGAAACAGTTAAATGCCACTAAAAACACCGATGTGAGCATTGGCGAAACACCCAAAACATGTGTATTTCAGCAAGATAAAGTCTCTCTTTATCACTACACCCCCCAAGCTACACAAACACTCTCAACGCCGGTCATTGTCGTTTATGGCTTAATTGGTCGCTACACAATGGCAGACCTACAAGAAGACCGTTCGCTCATTCGTAACATGCTTCATGCTGGCATTGATATGTATGCTGTTGATTGGGGCACACCCTCACGCGCAGATCGCTGGCTCACCTTAGATGACTACATTAACGGTTATCTTCACGACTGCATTGAGCATATCAAGCAAACTCACAATATCGATAAGGTGACTATTTTAGGGATATGCGAGGGTGGCGTGTTTTCTATTTGCTACAGTGCACTTTACCCC
Source organism: Candidatus Endobugula sp. (assembly GCA_965225895.1). Taxonomy (GTDB): domain Bacteria; phylum Pseudomonadota; class Gammaproteobacteria; order Pseudomonadales; family Cellvibrionaceae; genus Endobugula. The sequence goes on along the minus strand of CBDDBR010000011.1, from coordinate 821,142 downwards.
AACAATGTACAAAACCTAATAACCAGTATTACCCCCGTTGACTTTCACGGTGATAAACGCGACGACCGCTTGTCACATGGCTACATTAATTTATGGGCACGTAATTTAGATGCCAAAGATATTGATTTACTCGTCGACGCATACGGCAATATGCCTGGTGAACTGATGGCCATGGTATTTCAACTGATCACTCCAATTAAGTCACTGACTAAATACAATCTTGATTTAGTCGACATTGCCAAAGATGAAAAGAAATTAATGAATTTCTTACGTATGGAAAAATGGCTATCTGATCGCCCCGACCACCCAGGTGCTGCCGCCAAACAATGGTTTAAAGACCTTTATCAAGAAAACAAGCTCATTAAAAATGCATTTGTTCTGGATGGTCAAGCCGTAAACTTACAAAATATTACCATGCCAGTGCTCAATATATTTGCGCTTAACGATCATATTATTCCCCCCGAATGCTCAAGCGCGTTAGAAAACTATATTGGCAGTAACGACTATACCAATCTTCCCCTACCCAGTGGCCATGTTGGTGTATTTGTTAGTGGAAAATGCCAAGGTATCTTAGGCAAAGGGATTGTTGAATGGTTAGAACAGCGCGACAGTCTATCAACAAGCGAATTAACGGATGTTACTCATAAAAGTGAGCAATTATGAAAAATAAAATAGTTTCTGCCGATGATGCAGTAGCACTGATTCAAGACGGCGATACCTTATGTTTATCTGGCTTTGTCGGCACAGGTACCCCCGAAGAACTCATTATAGCCCTTGAAAAACGTTTTTTAACCACAGGAAGCCCCAGAGACCTCACCCTAGTTTTTGCCGCTGCACCTGGTGATGGCGACACAAAAGGCGCGAATCGGCTTGCTCATATTGGCTTAATTAAACGGGTTATTGGTGGGCATTGGGCTTTAGTACCCAAAATTGCACAAATGGCCAACAACAATTTAATAGAAGCCTACAATTTTCCTATGGGTACGATTACCCAATTATTTCGCGATATTGCCGCCCATCGCGGCGGTATTTTAACTCAAGTTGGATTAGGTACTTTTGTTGATCCACGCCAAAGCGGTGGCAAACTCAATAGTGTAACAACAGAAGATCTTGTACAGCTCATGGTAATTGATGGCCAAGAATGGCTATTTTATAAAACCTTTCCTATTAATGTCTCTTTTTTACGTGGCACCAGCTCCGATCCTCATGGCAACACCACCCTAGAAAAAGAAGCATTAACCTTAGATAATTTAGCCATTGCCATGGCTACCAAAAATTCATCAGGTCTAACGGTTGTACAAACAGAACGTATTGCCGCTAACCACAGTTTAAACCCACGTCTGGTTAAGATTCCTCGCATTATGGTTGATTGCGTGGTGGTCTCTCAACCCGAAAACCACCAACAAACATATGGCACTGTTTTTAATCCTGCATTCACCAGTGAGATTCAAGCCGTCACCGACAATTTGGCTCCACTATCACTGAGCGAACGTAAAATTATTGCTCGACGCTGTGCCTATGAATTACCGATGGGTGGCACAGTCAATTTAGGTATTGGGATGCCTGAAGGCCTTGCGGCTATTGCCAACGAAGAAAAAATTATCGACTTTATTACTCTTACCGCAGAGCCAGGAGTTATTGGTGGCCTACCCCAAAGCGGCCTCGATTTTGGATGCTCGATTAATATTGATGCCCTACTTGATCAAAACCAACAGTTTGATTTTTACGACGGAGGCGGTCTCGATTTAGCGGCATTAGGGCTGGCAGAAACCGACGAACACGGCAATGTAAATGTGAGTAAATTTGGCCCCAAAATCGCTGGTGCTGGTGGCTTTATTAACATTAGCCAAAACGCACGAAAAATTGTTTTTGCAGGCACCTTTACTGCAAGTGGCTTAAAAATCGCCATTAACAATGGGCAGGTAAATATTTTACAAGAAGGCAAAATTAAAAAATTTGTAAAGTCAGTAGAGCAAATTACCTTTAATGGAAAAATGGCCGCACTGAAAGAAAAGCCTGTTTACTATGTGACCGAACGTTGTGTATTTAAACTACGCTACAACGGATTAGAATTGATGGAAGTAGCCCCGGGCATTGATATAGAAAAAGATATTTTGGCACATATGGATTTTAAACCCATTATTAACAACCCTAAGTTAATGGCTGCATGTATTTTTCAAGAAGAACCTATGCAGCTCAGTAATCTACTCCTACAGCGAGAACTCGATGAACGCATTAGCTATGATAGAGAACGTAACATTGCTTTCCTTAACTTAGAAGGCTATCAAATTCGTGCTAAAGACGATGTTGATCGTATTCGACATACGGTAGAAGACTTATATCACAGCGTCAGTAAAAAGTTCTCTATGGTTGTAAACTATGACGATGTTTTTATTGATCCTATTTTAATGGACTATCATAGCCATATGAACAATGCACTTGAAGAAGAGTTTTATATCAGTAGCACACGCTACTCTACAGGAGCATTCTTACGTATGAAGTTAGGTGATGCACTCACACAACGTAAAGTATCACCACACCTCTATGAATCCGACAAACAAGCTAAAAAAGCACTAGGAAAATATCTTCAAGAGGTTTTTGAAATTGATAACAGTGCTCCTCTTCTTGCATCCGCAAAATAAAGACGAGCGAATATGACATCTCACAACCACTATTACTTATTCTATGTTTAATGCCTTTTTAAATTATAAAGCCATCACTAAAGGACCTAGCGATAACTTTTACTTTGGTTTGAGTAGCGAAGGGTTTCATCGCAACTATTATCGCGCATGGGGTGATCCCAACAGTGAACACACCATTATCTGTGTACATGGTGTCACTCGCTTATCCCGTGACTTTGATATTATCGCCAAAGCATTATCAAAAAATTATCGTGTCATTTGCCCCGACATTGTAGGCCGAGGCTACAGTGACTGGTTTGGCAATAAAAGTAACTATAATATTTTACAATACTGCGCCGATATGAATGCGCTCATAGCACACCTCAATGTCTCTAAGGTACATTGGATCGGTACGTCTATGGGAGGAATTATTGGGCTTATTCTTGCCGCCATGCCGCAAACGCCTATACAAAGTTTAATACTTAATGATATTGGCCCCGACCTAAAACGTATTGAATTACAACGCTTAGGAAAATATATTGGCAAAGCACCCACCTTTGATACTAAAAAAGATTTATTAGCCTATTACAAACAAACCTATCAAGCATTTGGTGAACTCACAGAAAAACAGTGGAAAGGCATGGCAGCATACAGTAGTTTTAAAGAAGACTATGGCTACCGTATTCACTACGACCCCAAAATTGGCGATGCGTTTAGAGCAAATTACTCGTTTTATAATTTTGATTTATGGAAATATTGGGATGAAATTGAGTGCCCTTCTCTCTTATTACGTGGAGAACTATCAACATTTTTTACTCCTGAAACAGCAGAAAAAATGATTGCCCGCGGGCACGATGCAAGATACAAAGAAATTCCAAATGTGGGACACGCGCCCATGTTAAATAACAAAGAAGACGTTGAATGTATTAAAAAATTCTACGATTCGATTACCTAATAACACGAATCAAGGTCATGGCTTAACACCACACGATAACGTGCCTTGCCATCTTGTAAATGTTGTATTGCCTCGTTCACACGATAAAACGAAAAATACTCTACAGCAGGTACAATATTATGCTCTGCAACAAAATCAAGCATTGTACCGATTGTTGCTGGACTTCCGACTGGCGAACCTGAAATAGAACGCTGGGCTGAAATCAAACTAAAAACCGATACATCAATAGGCTCTAATGTTGCACCTACAAAATGCAATCGCCCTTTAGGTTTTAAAGCTGCAATATAGTAATGCCATAATAACGATACATTAACCGTGGATAAAATAAGATCAAAGCGATGTGCAGCTGACTTAAGTGCTGCCTTATCTTGCGAATGAATAACATGATGCGCGCCTAAGGCAAACGCCTCATCACGCTTACTATCACTCGATGTAAATGCCGTTACCTCACAACCCCATGCCCGTAAAAACTGTAATGCCAAGTGTCCTAAACCACCAATACCAATAACAGCCACTTTATCCATGGGTTGAATGCCAAATTGCACCAAGGGATTAAATACCGTTATGCCCCCACAAAACAATGGGCCAGCGCTCTGAGCATCAACACCTGTAGGTAACGGTACAACACTTTGCGCATGTGCCTGTACTTTATCGGCAAAACCACCATGACGTCCAATGATGGTTCCTTGCGCCGATGCGCATAAATTATGATCGTTGGTATGACAACTCTCACAACTTAAACAATAATCAGAATGCCACCCTAAGCCCACTCGCTGCCCAAGACTAAGATGCTTTACATTTTCACCTACGGCGCAAATCGTACCAATCACCTCGTGGCCAGGCACTAAAGGATAGTGCGATTGCCCCCAGTCATCGTTAATCATGCTCAAATCACTGTGGCAAATACCACAAGACTCAACAGCAATATCCACATAGTCTGGCGCTAATGCGTCAGGCTCATAGGTATAGGGTAATAATTCTCCCCCTGCGCTAAAGGCAGCATAAGCATTAACCATTGATGCCTCCTAATGGGATGTATCGGTGTTTTCTTGTAGCCATATGCAATTACCTTGGCTAATTTTATCAATGCTTGCCAGTTTTTCTTCGTGCTGTACAAGCTCTGCTTCTGATGCACTAATAACAGGTAGCACCACATCACTGCTAATGCGTCGAATTACTGATGTCTTATTGTCATTGCTGTCTTCATCCGCTGTACCACTATTGAGCGATAATGCACGCTGGCCACCTGTCATAAACAGGTACACATCGGCTAAGATTTCGGCATCTAATAACGCGCCGTGTAAATCACGTTGAGAGTTATCAACACCATAGCGTTTACAAAGTGCATCGAGGTTATTTTTTTGCCCCGGATGCTTTTGACGCGCCATAATTAGCGTATCAATAACACTGCAATAACTATCAATTGGCTGATATTTACTACCGCCATACTGTGCAAGCTCGTTATTAATAAAACCCACATCAAAGGGTGCATTGTGAATAACCAACTCAGCCCCATCAACAAACTGCATAAAGTCATCCATGATCTGAATAAAGGTAGGCTTGCCCACTAAAAACTCATTAGTAATACCGTGAATTTCAATGGCTTGATCTTCTACCTCACGTTCAGGCTGAATATATTGGTGGTAATGACGCCCCGTTAGCTTACGGTTTTCAAGTTCGACACAACCAATCTCAATAATACGATGGCCTTTAGATGGTTCTAAACCCGTTGTTTCTGTATCAAGTACAATTTGTCTCATGACGGTATTCCTTGATTAGCTAGCTCATCCGCTATCTCATTTTCTCTATGGCCACTATGCCCTTTTACCCAATGCCATGTTACCGTGTGGCGTGCGACTTGTTCATCCAAACGTTGCCATAAATCCGCATTTTTCACTGGTTTTTTGGCGGCGGTTTTCCACCCGTTTTTTTTCCAATTAGTAATCCACTCCGTAATGCCTTTACGCACGTATTGCGAATCGGTCGTTAAATCTACGGCACAGGCTTCTTTTAGTGAAGTCAGCCCTTCAATCGCCGCCATTAACTCCATACGGTTATTGGTTGTATTTTTTTCGCCCCCGCATAGTGATTTTTCAACATCACCATAGCGTAATAATGCTCCCCAACCACCAGGCCCAGGGTTACCTTTACAAGCGCCATCACTAAAAATTTCAATTTTCTTCATTCTATTTATCACCGTTATTATGTTTCATCATGAGGTGAGCGCGTCGCCCCCGTTTGTGATGTTGACGATGCTGCCATGCCTTTTCTCCATTTAGGAAGCACTTTTCTATTTTTCCACGGCGATTTGATCATTCGCATAGGCGTAACATTTTTTCGTAATACCAATATATAAAACCCGCCAAAATAAGGGTATATATTTTTTCCTAATGTTTCAGTGATATTCTCAATTGTCGGCGAAATATGTCGATCAAGCGGAAAACCATAAGCGCCTTTACTGTTGTATACCAGCTCTAAACCCAATACCTTACACCAATCATTAAGACGAGAAACCTGTAGATGATGCTGACGATAAAAGTGAGAACTCGACATTACACAGGATACAACGCGACGTAAACCCAATAAGCTCCACGGATTAAAACCGACTAACACGATATGACCATTTGGCATTAATGCCCGTGCAACTTCTCGTAAAAGCTGATGCGGATTAGACGAAAAATCCAATACATGATGCAGTAAAGCCACATCGATAGACTGCGGCTCAATGGGTAAATCTTCAAAGTTAGCCCGAACAATAGAGGTACGCCTTTTGATTCCCTTAACACATTTTTGACTCGTGCTAACATCAGCCGCATCCAATGTACCCGCAGATGGTGTTACCAAATCTATGGGTGAAAAAGGGCTCACTAAAAACTGATGGCTCGTAGGGCTTGCGTCTAGCGATGGTTGCTCTGCCAATACGCTCATAGACATTAAGTGATAGCCAAACATTTCTGACAATAAGGCATCAATAGATTTCTGCTCTTGATTGAGCAGTCTCTGCCCTATTTCCGTTGAGAACCATTCAGCAATATCCTCTTGGGATATTCGCAAAGGGCGTACACCAAAATATTGGCGATAGCCCTTATGCAATATTGCTGCTTTGTCTTCAAGCCAATGTTTATACATAGGATTTATCTTTTAATGATTGATCTACGCGCATTCCCCACGGTTTACAGTAAACATTTCAGTAGCACATTATTTTTTACTATAAACTTTTACTGACTATTTCATACACATCTTTTGATAAATTAGGCGTTTGCTTAATTTCGGTTAAATAATGACGCATCAGCTTTTGACGCTCTGGATCGTATTTTTTCCAGCGCGTTAATGGCGTAATGATTCGTGCAGCAATTTGTGGATTACTGGCATTGAGCAAAATCACCTGTTCTGCTAAAAAGGCATAACCTTCACCTGACAGCTGATGAAAAGCCACCAAATTTTGCGCAAAACCACCAATTAACGCTCTCACTTTATTCGGATTTGTCATCGAAAAACAGTCATGCGTCATGAGTGCTTTTACTTTATCTAAGGTCGATACTTGTGGCACTGTAGCTTGTAAATTAAGCCACTGGTTTACCACCAGACTTTCGTGTTTCCATTTATCATAAAATGCCGCTAATGCACGTTCTTTATAATCCTCTGCTAGCGCTAATGGGCTATGCACTAAAGATTTAAACGCCGACATCACATCGGTCATATTATTCGCCGTTGAGAACTGCGTGTAACACTGCTCAATCATGACTCGCGAATGTTCTTCTGAATCAATCAACATTAAATAATGCAATACAATTGTTTTTAAACTGCGCTGGGCAATACTATCAGCAGTGGCCTCATAGGCTTGCTCTACATTGAGTTCTTGATAACGGGCAAGTAACATCTCCTGCAACCCTTCCGCTAAAAAGATTTCAAGTTGTGTATGGGCATAATGAATGGCATCCACATCAATCACTGTAGCAATTTCGGTTAAATACGCTTTTGATGGCAATGTAAGTAGCAATGCCACCATTGCCTGATCAAGCGAGCGATCATTCAATATTACACGTAAACCATCTAATAACGCAGGATCAATGGCCACTGTTTGCTTGTGCTGATATGCGTGAATCAAATCATTAATAATCGATACCGCTAATTGTTGTGTCGCATCCCAACGAGAAAAAGCATCTTCGTCATAACACATTAACTGCAGGTACTCTTCTCGCGTACGTTCCATCTCTAAACGTACAGGTGCAGAAAAATGACGCAACAATGATACGACCGGTTTATTGGGCACGTTCACACATTTAAACTGATGTGTTTTATCGGTTATTTCTAATACGCGACTAGTACTTGGGGTTACCGCTGCATCTGCCTTATCATCAGCTAGTACCACTGGAATATTTTCTTTATCAACAATTAAACCAACCGTGAACGGTAAATGGTACAGCGCTTTTTCATCTGCTGAAGAGTCTGGAGTATCTGCACCAGCTTGTGTGACCGTCAGCGTATAAGTTGCTGTGTTTTCATCGTACTGTTCAGCCACAGTCAATGTGGGTGTACCTGCTTGTGTATACCATGCAGTAAATTGGCTTAAATCGCGTTGAGATACGGTTTCCATCGCATGAACAAATTCATTTATCGTCACCGCTTGACCATCATGACGCTGAAAATAAAGGTCTGAGCCTTCTCTAAATTTCTCAGGGCCTAGTAAGGTATGTAACATACGTACCACTTCAGAGCCTTTTTCGTAGATAGTCAGCGTATAAAAATTAGAAATTTCTATGTATGACGGTGGCTGTACAGGATGCGCCATAGGGCTGGCATCTTCAGCAAATTGTAAGGTGCGTAAACACGCGACATTTTCAATGCGTTTAACTGCGCGCGATCCCATGTCTGATGAAAACTCTTCATCTCTAAATACCGTAAACCCTTCTTTTAAGCTTAACTGAAACCAGTCACGACAGGTTACGCGATTGCCCGACCAGTTATGAAAGTATTCATGCGCCACAACACCTTCTACGCGCTGAAAGCCTGCATCAGTCGTAGTTTCTGGTTTCGCTAGAACACACGAGGTATTAAAAATATTAAGGCCTTTGTTTTCCATTGCGCCCATATTAAAATCATCGACAGCAACAATCATAAAAATATCTAAATCATATTCACGGCCGTAAACTTCTTCGTCCCATTTCATTGCATTCTTAAGCGATTGCATCGCATGATCACATTTATCAAGATCTTTCGCTTCAACAAAAATTTGCAGTGTAATTTCACGCCCTGACATTGTTGTAAAATGATCTTCGATCATCGACAAATCACCCGCCACTACAGCAAATAAATACGCGGGCTTTTTAAAAGGGTCGTGCCATTGCGCCCAATGAAACCCGTTATCTAACTCCCCTTTATTAACTAAATTACCATTAGACAATAACGTGGGATAACATGATTTTTCTGCAATAATTTTGGTGGTAAATTCACTCATTACATCGGGGCGATCTAAATAATAAGTGATTTTTCGGAAGCCTTCGGCTTCACATTGAGTGCAATACATACCGCTCGATTTATATAACCCCGACAACGACGTATTTTCTTGTGGTTTAATTTCTGTAACACAGGTAATAATGCACTGCTCTGGAATCACCATGCGTAACGATTCATCATCGATCTGATATTCAGATGCATCCAGTTCACGCCCATCTACAGCAATAGATTGCAACACTAACTCTTGACCATCTAACACAATCGTATTATCAGTATCGTCTACTCGTTCAGGATTTTTTTTCACCAATAATGTTGATGTAACCGTTGTTACTGATTCGGTTAATGAAAACACTAAGTCTGTTTTTTCAATAATAAAATTAGGGGCTTGGTAATCACTTAAATAAATAGCTTGTGGCGATTCGCTCATGGTTCTCTCAACTTTAACGACTAGATCAAGTAAAAAACAAACGTATATTTTCTATATGCTTGCTGTACTGCGGCTTAACTTTATTCGATATATTATTCTTTAAACTGTAACGGCTGCGATTCATCATCCGCTATTTTGCCTACCTCACTACCACAATGCGTATGTTCGATAGGTGGAATATAGCCCGTTTGCTCTTCAACAGGCACATGTTTTTTTTCATAAGCGATGACGGCTTGCATACATAACTCACGTTGTTCTGGTGCAACCACACCGCCTGTGGGCCATTTACCAATTTCGACCGCTTTTTTTAGCTGGCGATACATCTCTGGCGTTAAGCTATCCAGTAATTCTTGTACGTTTGATATCATTTCAAAACACCTAATTTGATATATTTATGTTTTTGGTGGATCGACATAGATCCATGAGAATTTTTCTTCATCTAGCACGTCTTCATGATCAAAACGATAAGCCACTAAACGATCATATTTTACGGCGCTATAGTCTAAACAGCATACGTTGTGCTTAATCGGTTTGGGTTTTCCTTGCAACCAATAATGGCCAAAGAAAACAGGCACATCATCTTGAGGGTAAGATGTTAAACGCATTTTTTCTTCTTCGCTTAAGGGACGATTAAATAAATCATCAGGCAAAGGGTCAGGCTGAAAAACAACATCACCATATGTTGTTGGCTCATCTGCCCAAAATTTTGCACGAAAGAAATGACGCTCAAAACCATCGCGACTACGAATCACTTGTTTATCTGGCAAACGAATATCGGTACCGCGTAATAAGCGATCCACCATCATGCCAACAAAGCTTTCTGTATCGGCTGTTTCAACCAATATGTCAGGAGAAATACGATTACTGTTAAAACGCTTAAGGTATTCACGAATATAAAAATGATCCCAACATGCATGCACCACTTTAAACGCACCCATATCTAAAAATAAAGGTAAATGACTAAACCATGCCAAATAATCCTTTAGATCATTTGGGTGGTTCGCAAACTGTTCAAACGTTTCTGCGACCAAACGGTCATTATGGGGATTGTGATCACGTAGATACGCATTACGCGTGGGATGAGGGGTAGCATGGCAATACACGTTATATTCGTGATTGCCCATCACCATTTGTGCATGACCCGCTTCAACCATGTCGTATACTATCGCTAACGCTTCTCGTATATGTGGCCCACGATCGACAATATCGCCCACAAAAATCACTTGCCGATTCTTATGCTGAAAAACGCCTTGTTTTTTAGTGTAGCCCATATTAATTAATAGTGACTCAAGTGCCCGCCCGCAGCCATGCACATCACCAATAATATCGTAAGCTATAAATTGCTGTTGATTACTCACTGTTTTCAATTACCTATCTACACACAGTTATGATGCATTATGCGATTTAATTAAGCGTGTACCCCACCCTAATTTACGGCGACAGGTTTCATAATAGTTATGGTCACTCGGATGAATTAAGGTCAGTTGGCGGCCCTTTTTACGGATAAGTACTTCATCATTTGGTTGTACTTGCTGCGCTAGCTGACCATCACAGGTAACAGTCATATGGGAAGCGCCCTCACCCAGCAATAAACGCACAGAACTTTCTCCCGACACCACTAAGGGACGGCTTGTTAGCGAATGGGCATTTAAGGGGATTAAACCAATAGCGTCTAAGCTAGGATGCATTAATGCACCACCACAGCTTAATGAATAGGCTGTAGAACCTGTCGGTGTTGTGGCAATTAAACCATCGGATAACTGGCTATATACAAACTCATCATTCACGTACAGTTCAAACTCAATCATGCGTAAATGCTCGCCTGGATGCAGCACAATATCATTCAGTGCGTGACCACCACCAATCACCTCGCCGTCTCTTACCGCGATCATTTCGAGCATAAAACGCTCTTCTGACACATAATCGCCATTAAGCACTGCTAATACTTTCTCTTCAATTTCACTGGGCATAATGTCGGTAAGAAAGCCTAAACGGCCCCGATTAACACCCAATAAAGGCACGCCATGGTCAACCATAGCACGTGCGGCACCCAGCATACTGCCATCGCCGCCCACTACAATCACAAGATCGCTATTTGTGCCTATAAAATATTCATCACCAAAAGGCACATCTTTACGACCTAAAGACTCAGCCAATTCATTACTGATGATCACTTCGACATCGTTAGCTCGTAAAAAATCAATCAACTTATGGGTGGTTTTTTGTGCTTTTTCTGAACTTAAGCGACCCGCTAAACCAATATGGTTAAATGTTTGCATAAATAATAAATACTCAAGGCGATAAAAAGGTTATTGATTCATTATAAGTGATCCTAGCGCATCCGTGTTAACATAATATGATGATCTCAGAGCAGCACTTAGCCAACTTTCAGCAACGCGCAGTACGCGATCTTGCATGGGCTTTATTTCATCCACCGTTATTTCAATCATTGAGCGAAATACCCACCGATTGGTTACAGCCAACTTGGCAAGATGACGAGGTGTTACCTTGGCTTCTTGCATTGGATAAAGAACCAACGCCCCTACTGACACACTTAAAAGATCAGCGAGCTACCCGCTTAGGTGTATATTTTGAACAATTATTGAGCTTTTATTTTTCCCAGTATCCGCGTTTTTCGCTTATAGCAAAGAATCTACAAGCCAATGACAGTCAACGGACTATTGGTGAATATGACTTTATTGTATGGGATAAACAACATCAGCAACATTATCATATTGAAGTGGCGGTAAAGTTTTATATCGGTTTACAAACACTTGATTGCGATATTGCTAAAAACACACCGCTGCATAATTGGCATTTATGGGTAGGCCCTAATAAAAAAGATACCCTCGCCATTAAAATGAACCATCTCATCCACCACCAATTGCGATTATCTGATACACCCGCAGGAAAAGCGGCTTTAGAAAGTATTGGTTTAACGCCCGATCAAGTAACCCCCAAGCTACTACTTACTGGTCGCCTCTATTATCCCGAACATCAGTGCAGCTCGCTCTCACGCGTGACACCGCCACAATATAGTCACATCACGCCACATACTCACCACTGGGTATCACTAAGCCGCTTACAAACGCTAATTAATCCATCATGTAGCTATGTTTTATTGCCTCGACAATTATGGATGGCGCCACTGACCTCGCAAGATATAATAAACCATTCATTAGATATCATCACCGCAGAGCGCCTTGAGTCGCAGGTAAATATACACATGCACCGCAGTGATACACCGCTACATATTGCAGCCATAGACCCTGTATTACAGCAAGAGAGCTTACGTTTTTTTGTTATAGCCTAAATACTAGGGCTCTAAATCAAATCCTCTTCGCCCTTGTAGCCCACCGCCATGTATCGCAATAATCGTACTACCTTTTGGCCAATAATCTTGCAGAGCTAATTGCTCAATTCCCCATAACATTTTGGCACTGTATACAGGCTCTAAAACAATATGATTGTCGGTTTCTAGGGCTGCCATAAATTGCAGTAACTCAGGCGTTGTTTTTGCGTAACCACCATGATGATAGCCTGTTATTACCTGCCAACGTGAATGATTCACACCCAATGCCGATAACCATCCCTGAATATTAATCGATAAGCGATCTTCACCTTTTAAGGCACTAAAACCTAAACAACCCGCTTTGTTAGAAGGCAAGCCCGCCACAATGCCTGACATAGTGGTACCCGTCCCCACAGCCGTACAAACGGTGTAACTATCATGCTGATGAAAATGTTGTGCTATCGATTCGCCAATGGCCTGACAACCTTTAACACCTGCCAAATTCTCTCCCCCTTCGGGCAAACAATAATAATCACCATATTCCTCATTAAGTATTGGCAATAAAGGGCGTAGATCTTTGGTTTTGTAATGCTGCCTATCCAAAAACAGTAAACGCATACCGCAAGCTTGAGCATCGCGTAAAGTTGGGGACAATTGTTGAGGACTCTGACCGCGGATAATACCAATGGTTGATAATTTATACTCTCGCCCCATGGCTGCCAAAGCGTGAATATGATTTGAGTATGCACCACCAAAGCTCAAGACCGTATCATGACCTTGAGCAATCATGGCCTGCAAATTATAAAAAAGCTTATAAAATTTATTACCGGGATAATGCACAGATGCGGCATCGTCTCGACGTAAATACACAGACAGCCCTTTATCATCGAGTGTAGGCCACACTAAACGCTGATAAGACACCTGCTGTGCATAATGGGATAATTGTTGAGGGGAAAAATCAAACAAGAAAAACACAAGCCCAAGCAATGATTATTGATGGGGAGTATAACAATACCATTTATCGAGCGCTAATTGATCGTGTTTATTAACTGTTCTTGAACGTGTTGTATCAAATCATTCCAGCATCTATTAATAGTAGTACTTTTAGTAGTAGCATTTTGACGAATCGTGTTTTGGCGAAAAATACGTACCGACTGATACCAATAACTGCTATCTCCTTGTTTTTTCCATCTCCAATTCGGTGCACTAGGTAATAATACCCAAGTAGAAATACCTAAAGCCCCCGCTAAATGAGCGGTTGAATTATCAACAGTAATAACAATATCGCAACTAGATACCAAGCTAGCAAAAGCATCCATATCGTTTAAAGCATTAATTGATGCATCTGATTCAATAGTAATATTGTGAGATTGCATGGTTGCAATCTCTGCTTGTTGAGCATCGTACTGCAAGTTAACAAAATGGATATTTGGCGTTTTTAAAATAGGCAGCCAAGATAACAGATCAATAGAACGTTTTTTACGCTCTATACCTATTCCGCCTCGCCAAGAAATACCTACTCGCAAATTTTCAGAGTAACGTTTACATATATACGGCGCTGACGTTAAAAAAGCTAGCCCATTAGGCGTCGGCACATGTAAAATTTTCGGCAGGCACCCCATAAAGCAATAAGCATCAAACGGTTGTTGTTTGAGTGTAAAGATATTCTCTTGAGTCCCTTCTACAATATGTAATCTAGGAAAAGAGCGTTTAAAAATAGCGACAAGCCTAGCAGACACAAGAACTGTATATTGCCTATTTTGGGGCAATAAAGATAAAAATGCTGCAAACATAATTTTATCCCCCACGCCTTGTTCAGTTAAAATTAAAATGCGTGACTCAGACTTATTTTTCCATTCAGGCAATTGAAAATAGTGCTTTAATTGCTGCATTTTTTCATCTAATTGAATTCGCCAACCGTGCTTTTTCCAGCCCTCGTGAAACCTACCCTCATAAATCAAAAGGCAAGATAACGAGTACTGAACCATCGGCGATTGGGGATAAACAGAGAGAATTTCTTCAAAACAATGCTTAGCATCTATAAGCTGATCATGCTCTCGGTAAAGCATACCTAGACTATATAAAACCTCGAAGCGCAAATTTTTTCCATCCAGCATAGTCATTGCTTTCTGCAAAAATTGTAACGACGCCTTATACTGGCCTTGCACTCGATAAATATTGCCGATATACCAATTGCAACGAGGGTTATCTACTATCTGTTCATTCACTTGGCTCAAAAATTCAATGCCTTCACTCAAGCACTGCTCTTTATCGATAAATTCAGCAATACGCTCTAATTTTTTAGCGAATTCATTTTTTTCTGTATTAGAAAAATATAATTTTTTAAGCGCTTTTAAATCAAAAAGGCTCGTCATTTCACTTGTATGCATCTATTAAATATTCACGCTATTTTATAGCCTTTAGGAAACAGAAAATATCCACGAACATATTCGGTATTATTTTTGGGGGATAGGTCAACGTTAACAATTAAGCCAATACTCTACTACTGCATCGCTTTAACGAAAAACACACATTTTTTATCGTTGAATACGAACAACACACTATGCCTGCAAGGCATGTGATGTACATGATGGGATATAATGAAGGGAAAAGTCAAATAAGAAAAATACAAACCCCATCAATGATGATTGATGGGGAGTATAATAATACAATTGATCATTTATAAAATGCTAGTTAACAAACTCGCTGCACTCTATAAAATCATCTTCAAATTCTTCGTACTGGCTATCTAATATATCTTCTAAATAATCGTCCACGTGATTAACCTTCTTTTTTATTTATTCATTTTATGTATCAAGTATAGACTATATGAGAGAAATGACATTTTTATGACAAAGCTGTATATTAATGCGCCAACCACGTCGATTCGACCAATACACGCTCGCCAACTAATATACGCCCTGTATAAGTTGCACCTGCTGTTATTTGCCCCACACCTTCTGGTGTTCCCGTCATAAGAATATCGCCGTCTTCTAAATCAATAAACTCTTTAATATCTTTTAAGATTGTAGATGGCTTAAACAACATATCAGCAACACTTCCTTTTTGCACACGCTCGCCATTTATCAATAGTTCAACCGAAAGTGCCGAGTTATCAATGTTTGTATCTAATGTCACAAAGTCACCCAACACTGCCGCGCCTGTAAAGCTTTTTGCCCTCTCCCATGGCAACTGCTTACTTTTTAGCGACGACTGTAATTGACGCTTCGTTAAGTCCAAACCAAAACCAACGGCTACACACTGACCACCTTCCACTAAAAAGCAGATTTCTCCTTCATAATGCAAAGGCTCTTCACGATGAACGGAATACAAGGTAGAGCCAATAGAGGCATTCGACTTCATAAATATCACCATATCGCCAGTGAGCGTATTATTTAGCTCTGCCACATGCTTCGCATAATTACGCCCCACACAAACGACTTTAGATGGTGTTATGGCTCTATCATTCCACATTACATTGTTCATTTCTCTATCCTGTACGTTATTCGGTTCATTCGGTAATCGAGTACTCAAAGTCTATTTTATAGATTACCCCGCATTACTCGTAGGGTAAAAAAACATTAACTGTTATAATCTCTCTATGATTATACTGCAAGATATTAGCCTACAAAGAGGCACATCCACCCTTCTCGACAAGACCAATGCCACTATCCAACCTCAAAAGCGTGCCGCTATTATTGGTGCTAATGGGTGTGGCAAGTCCAGCCTATTTAAACTACTACTAAAAGAGCTCACGCTAGATAATGGGGATATTGTTATTCCTCATCAGTGGCGCATTGCACATATGGCCCAAGAAGTCGCCGAATGTCAGCGTTCGGCCTTGGCTTACGTATTAGATGGGGATGAACATTTACGCCGAGTAGAAAAAAACATTGCTAATGCCACAGATACAGACAATCACAATGCATTAGCACAAGCGTATACCGAACTAGAAGCCATTGATGGTTACACAGCCACAACACGGGCACAAAAATTACTGCATGGGTTAGGCTTTAGCCAATTAGATTTAGAAAAATCGGTGAATGACTTTTCTGGTGGCTGGCGTATTCGTTTAAATCTTGCACAAGCATTGATGTGCCCATCGGATTTACTGCTGCTGGATGAGCCAACTAACCACTTAGATATTGACGCAACACTATGGTTAGAACAATGGATTAAAAGCTATCCTGGCACATTATTATTTATCTCTCACGATAGAGATTTTATAGATGCCATTTCTAATCAAATACTCCATATTGAACACCAAAAAATCACTAGCTATAGCGGAAATTATTCTTCATTTGAAACGCAACGTGCACAACGTTTAGCGCAACAACAAGCGGACTATCAAAAGCAACAGCAACGTATTAGTGAAATCACCCAATTTGTTAATCGCTTTAAAGCCAAAGCCACAAAAGCCAAGCAAGCACAAAGCCGTGTAAAAGAATTAGAGCGCATGGAAAAATTAGCGCCTGCACATATTGATTCACCGTTCACATTTAGCTTTAGCGAAGCCGATAAAACATCGGATCCATTACTTAATGTAGAAAAAGCGGCCTTGGGGTATTCAGAAACCCCCACTCTCAATAACGTAAATATTGTGCTTCGAGCGGATTCTCGCATTGGTTTACTTGGCCCTAATGGCGCAGGTAAATCTACATTTGTTAAAACATTAGTTGGGGATTTACCTCTTATTAATGGTACAAAAACCTGTAGCGAGCATCTTAAAATAGGTTATTTTGCACAACACCAGCTAGAATTTTTAGACTTGCAGGCCAGCGCCATATTACATATTCAGCGTTTATCGCCCACCGTTAGCGAACAAGTGATTCGTAATTTTTTAGGCAGCTTTAATTTTCATGGCGATAAAGCCGTTGAAGCGATTAAGCCTTTTTCTGGGGGTGAAAAAGCACGATTAGCACTCGCACTCATTGTATGGCAAAAACCCAACCTGCTCATCTTAGATGAACCCACTAACCACCTTGATTTAGAAATGCGTCATGCACTCACGATGGCATTACAACTTTATAAAGGTGCATTAATTATTATTTCCCACGATCGTCATTTATTAAAAAATACGGTTGATCAATTTTATTTAGTCGCACAACAGACATTGCAATTTTTTGACGGTGACTTAAGCGATTACCAACATTGGCTAAGAGAAAACTTACAAAAAACTACCGATAGCGATGACAGTACAGCTACGAAAAGTAGTACTAACGACACTAAAATTGATAAAAAGCAACAACGCCAACAAGAAGCCGAGAAACGTCAGCAATTAAAGCCATTAACCAATTTGATTAAACAAATCGAACGAAAAATGGAAAAAGAACAAGCACAGCTTGCAGACATTGAAGAACAATTAGCTGACGAAACCATCTACGCTGATGAGCACAAAAAAACACTGCAAGACCTATTATTACAGCAGGGAAAATTAAGCCAGTCTTTGGAGCAACTTGAAGAACAATGGCTAGAAACCCATGAAGAAATAGAGCAATTTCAATCATAGCCGTCACAGCAACGTATCATCTAAAGCTTCGATTCATGCGTAAATAGTATTATGACAAGCGATACAGCAAACACAAAAGAGAAATGTAAGGATATACTGTTCTTTGACGGCCAATGCCCACTGTGCACAAAAGAAATACAATGGTTGCAAAAGCATCAGCAAGGCACATTGCATTTTAAAAATATTCATACCTTAAAGGGTGATGAATACCCGCCCAGTAAAGAAGCAATGTTACGAAAATTACACTTGTTAACGAAAGATCAGAAATGGATTTTTGGTTTAGATGCCACAGCTAGCGCATGGTCACACACGCCCTACGGCTACCTAATCGCACCCTTAAGGTGGCCAGTAATAAAATACATTGCCGATAAAACCTACCAACAATGGGCTAAAAAACGTTATAAGAAAAGGCTTGCTTGTAGCGCTTGCATGAAAAATATTGATGTATAACGTTAAGCCTTAGCAGATAAAGCAGGCGCATCAAACGTAATACCAGACCAGCCATAAGACATAAACGCACGAATATTACCGTGATCACTGCCCTGTGGGTTTTGTAATACATCATTACGATAATAAGCCCCAAAGCAATGCAGTGTCTTTTCAACACTTAAATCATTTAACTGTGCAAAGGCAAAAATACGGCAAGAACCTTCATTTGTTCCCTGCTCATTAATCACCTTATCATCCCCCAAACCATTAGAAAATGACGTAGGAGAAAAATCATAATTATCGGCAATTACAGCCATCACCTCGTCGAATTCAACGCTCTCTGGGCTATTATCAAGCAAATCTAATAATTGATGTAATGAAACACTCATAGGAATACCGTCTACACATTAAAATAAAAGTACAAAAAGGAGGCAATAACAGGACGTGAAAAATATACACTATTGGTCGGAGTGGCCGGATTTGAACCGACGACCACCACACCCCCAGTGTGGTGCGCTACCAGGCTGCGCTACACTCCGAACATTGCTTTCGCAACGAGTTCCTAGTAATTATCATACAATTATTACAAGGAGCGCGAATAATACCTTAGCGCGCATCGATTTCAAGTATTTATCGTAAACACTCCCTATAAATGTGTTCTTTTTCATGTAAATGGAAAACCTGATCAAATTAAATACAAACAGCACATAACAGCACATAACAGCTTAGTATTAAAACCAAAGAAGCCCTAGGTTTATAGGGCTTCAAGAATCAGCGCTGCAAATAATAACAAGCACATTGAGGTAATAGGTTAATCAAACAAACGATTACCAATCATGCGGACAAGCTTCACAGCCCTCCATATAAGCGCCTTGAAAAATGGCGTAATGAAGGCGTGCACCATCCATCGTTGCATTAACAAAGCTCGTCTCATAAAACTTGGCTTCTTGTAAATTGGCATTGATCAAATTAGCCTCCCCTAAATCTGCTTTTGAAAACCAAGCTGATTCAAGGTTAGCGCTACGTAGATTAGCGCCAACTAATTTAGCCCCTGAAAAGCGAGAAAAGTTAAGATTAGCGCCTTGTAAGCTTGCACCATCTAATTTTGCACCCTGAAAAAATGCAGCCCACGCTTGAACAGACTCTAAGTTTGCACCACGAAGATCAGCTCCACGCAAATTTGCATGCCTAATGTCTGCTCTCGCCAAATCCGCTTTACGCATATCGGCGCCTGCCAAGTTTGCATTTTTTAAGCGTGCATGACGTAAATCAGCACCTCGTAAATTGGCTTTTTCACAAACAGTACTAGGCTTTATTTCACATCCATTAATAACAGGAAATTCTGGTGGAAGATCATTAACCTCTGTTTCTGCAGCAGCAGAAAGAGTAAACACCAAGAAAAAAATACTGTATATCACATTCATCATTTTTTTATTGTTTTCATCCTATTTTATAGTCGTTACATAAAATGTAATGCCAAAAATTAAAATAGGCCTTTCGGCCTATTCTAATTTCACGCGGTGTTAACAGACTAACAATTACTTATTTGTCCAAGATGGAATTTTAAATACCCAAAAAGATCCACCCTGCGGTACGTTTTTAGTTAGTGCAGCCATATCACCACCCCAAAGTGGCACAGCACCACCATAACCAGAAGCAACACCTACATATTGTTCACCGTCTTCTTCCCATGTAATAGGTGATGAAACAATACCGCTACCTGTTTGGAATTTCCAAAGCTCTTTACCTGTTTTTGCATCAAATGCTTTAAAGTAACCATCGCCAGTACCCGTAAAGATTAGGTTGCCTTTAGTAGCTAAAACACCTGCCCATAAAGGTAGCTTTTCTTTATGCTCCCAAACAATTTTTCCTTTTACAGGATCAACAGCTCTTAAAATACCTACGTGATCATCGTACATTTTTTTAATACGAAAGCCTTGACCAATATAGGCAGCACCCTTGTTGTAACGCACTTCTTCAGTCCAATAGTCTTCTTTCCAATGGTTAGCTCCTAAGTAAAATAACCCTGTATCTTGGCTATATGCCATAGGGTTCCAATTTTTACCACCAAGAAATGGCGGTGATACTTCAATTGATTTACCTTTTTTCTCACCCTTTACAGGTAAAGGAGGTCGCTGCCCTTCTACTTCGACAGGACGGCCTGTTTTAGGGTCAATATGCGATGCCCAAGTAATATTGTCTACAAAGGGAAAACCACGTATAAACTTGCCATCTTTACGATTAACAACATAGAAAAAACCATTTCTGTCAGCATGTGCTGTTGCTTTAACGGTTTTGCCTTTTTTATCTTTGTAATCAAATAGTACAAGTTCATTGTTACCCGAAAAATCCCACGCATCATTAGGTGTATGCTGATAGAACCACTTAACTTCACCCGTTGTTGGATCTACTGCTACTTGACCCGAAGTATATAGATTATCCCAATCTTGAGGATTACCCCCCTTCTCTGTTCTAGCCCAAGTATTCCAAGGCGCAGGGTTGCCAGCACCAACAATAATAGTGTTATTTTCAATATCAAAACTCGCACTCTGCCACGGTGCGCCACCGCCATGATGCCAAGCTTCAACAAGCTCACCATTTTCATCACGAGGCCATGATGGCGCATCAGGGTCACCCGTAGGTGTACTCTCTTTACCATTTAAACGTCCCATATGACCTTCAACAAAAGGACGCATCCAAATTTCTTCACCCGTGTTCGGGTCACGTGCAAATAAACGCCCCACTACACCAAATTCATCACCTGATGATCCATGAATCAACATCACCTTGCCTGACTTTTTATCTTTTACGATAGTCGGTGCACCTGTCATGGTATAACCAGAGGTGTGATCACCAAACTTTTTGCTCCAAGCCACTTTACCTGTATCTTTGTTGAGAGCAATAACGCGCGCGTCTAATGTTCCAAAAAATACTTTATCACCATAAATAGCTACGCCACGATTCACTACGTCGCAACAAGGTCTAATATTTTCAGGTAAACGATGAGAATAACTCCATAGTTTTTCACCTGTTTTTGTATCTAACGCAAATACTCTAGAATAAGAAGCTGTGATATAAGCAACACCATCATGAATCACAGCCTGTGTTTCTTGCCCACGTTGTTTTTCATCACCAAAAGACATTGACCATGCAGGAACTAAGCGACTAACGTTTTCTGTATTAAGCTGGTTCAACGGGCTATAGCGTTGCGCATTAACTCCCATACCATACTGAAGAACATCCCCTGTTGTTTTATGATCATTTTCAATATCTTTCCATGTAACGTTAGCTGCTGCAACGCCAAGAGATAAAGTAGTTAATGTAACGCCTGCAATTGTTTTTAAAATACTGTTTTGTATAACTGCAGAAAAATTTGTGTGATGACGCCCTCTGGTGAGCTTCATACAACCCTCCTATAATAATTATTATTTATTTAAAATTATTTCTTCCGCCATAAACATACTGGCGACTGAAATAATTTATTAGTTTTATATATGTTGCTAATCCAATGGCAATAAATGGTTGAATTTTTATCGATCCAATATATAGCGAGATAGAATATATACTAACGACTATTGTCATCAAACATTAAAAACCCCGCCTTTATGTGTGCAAAATGCCTTTCTGATCGGGTATATTTCCTGACAACAAAAGTAAACACCAAACTAAATATATTTATAAAAAAAATAGCTTCATTAAAAATAATGGATTTTTTTACGGATAGGTACAGATAATATCTGCCTGAGAACTTTCTTTTCTGAGTTTCTTTTTGGCAACCACTTGAGGAGCACACAACGCTTCATTATTATGGTAAACAATACATTCAAAGCATTGAATACACTCATTATAATCTATATCACCTGTTGGCTTTATCGCATCAATCTCACATTCTTTTTTGCATAATTGACAAGGAGAGCCACACTCCTTTCGACGCGACAACCATTCAAAACGATGAAAAAAACCTAAAATAGCAAGACCAGCACCTAATGGACATAAATAGCGACAGTAAAATTTATGTATAAACAAGCCTAAACCCAACACAAGAACAGCATAAATTAAAAAAGGCCAACTACGTATAAAAAATAATGTAATCGCTGTTTTAAAAGGCTCAATTTCTGACATTACCTCTGCCCAATATAAAGAAAAGAAAGAGGTAATAACCAAGCCTATTAACACAATATACTTAATCATCCACAATCGCTCATGAAGTATTTGCTTAATCACAAACTGCTTAATATTAAGCTTTTTAGCA
Source organism: Candidatus Endobugula sp. (assembly GCA_965225895.1). GTDB lineage: Bacteria > Pseudomonadota > Gammaproteobacteria > Pseudomonadales > Cellvibrionaceae > Endobugula. The sequence continues at coordinate 798,200 of CBDDBR010000011.1, read as the reverse complement.
AACCAAGATAGTATTTCCTGCAAGGCGCCAAAAGGACATAACCAACCGCAAAAAACACCTCTCCCCCAAAGAAAAAGGGAGACAAACACATACGACCATAAAATAAAAAGCATAGGGTCAAACAGAAAATCTACAATATTAAATTGATGAATTATTGATTTAAATATAGTAAAAATATTAACAACCGATAGCTGACCTTGGGCATACCAACCAATAAAAACTAATGTAAAGAGTAAAAACCCTCTTCTTATCCAGCGAAATAATTTTTCTCTTTTTGTGATTTCATGCTGAAACACTACGATTAATGTTAATAGTGTTAATGCCGATACAAGTATGGAAACATCAACAATACGACTTTTCCAAATAATCATCCATGGTGGCGTTGGTTGGTTATTTTTTACTTCTTCATATTTAAAAAAACGCATAGGCAACTGATAATTTTGTGCAAACTGACTTGTTGTGACTTGAAAAAACTCACCTCTAGAACGATTAACTAATAGTGAAAATTGCCATTCGGATGCAGGGTCTAATACTCCCTTAGCATTAATGTAAAATATTTTATAGTGAGAAAATTTGGAAGAATAAGGAAATGAGGTATTATCAGTATCGTAAAAATTGAGGTCTCTTATCTCTACGGGCAAGCCATTTTGTTCTAAAATCAATCGATCAGGGATAGAGGCTGGGATAAAATCTTCAGCTAAAAAAGAATTATGCCCACGCGACATAACGATAATAGCCTGCTCGTTAGCGCTGAGCTTATTCATTAATCGTTGATATTCACTATCACCTAATATGCTTTTTCCTATGGTGGGCACATTTAAATAAGCAAAAAACATATCAATATAAACATCATGTTCATGCCCAATAACACGATCCATTAAATACTCTGCCGATGTGCCAATAAACGATTCTTGTACCAGCTGATTCGTTATTTTTACATTCTGCACATAGCCTTTATCAATCAACGATGCCCAATCAAGTGAAGTCCATGGCCCCTCTCTCACTGTAGCTATTTTTTTCTGGGATGATTCAAAGCCTTCTAGCTTGCTCCTAGCTACCTTTAATGCCGATAACAAAATAGTCTCATTAATAATAACTACCGAAATAGTTGCTTTAGATATGCCATCAATATAATGGATTGCTTGGGATTGACCTCGGCCAACCTTAATAGCTTTCTTTATATTGAGATTTTTATATTGACGGATAAAATTGAGCAATGGCTCTTCACCTAGGCCATGTAAAAATATGGGCTCATTATGCGCCAACATTTTTACATCTTTAAAGTTACCCTGTGTATCAATGCCTATTAATAAGTTGACTGGCTCCCCCGAAAAACCCGGCATTTGAATAAAATCAATGGATGCAAAAATATAACCAATTAACTGCCCTACCTGATAAATAGGCCATATTGGTATAGATGGATCTTGCTCACCCAAAGATGTTCCATTAGGGAATATCTCTTGCCAAGCGGATGTCACCTGTTTATGCGATGAAAGAAAATCGTCAGAAGCTGACGCAATAGAAGAACCTAAACAAGTATTAACAAGTAAAATAAGTGTTAAAAGTGAGATTTTCATCATTAATACAATTGATATATTCCAATTAAGCAAGGAACAAAATATATATTAATGATTACTGGGTGTGAATGAATAAATGCCCGAGTTTAGGTATGTAAAAACCCTATAAATACAGGATTGTATAACCTAAGAAAAAATACCTTCTCTTGGTATTATAAAATTTACGCCACATAACTATGGGAAATAATATTAAGTATGGTTACATCTAACCAGTGGTTCTATATTTTTTACTCAACGATAATATAGGGCTTTCATATAATCGAAAGCTCATTTCAGCGATAAATACCGTTATGAAAAAACCCAGTATAAAATAATAATAGGATAACGCTATACCGTAATGCTGAAGCAACTCGCGCACAATATGTAAGGCAAACATATGATATACGTACATACCGTAGCTTATCTGCCCTAATCGCTTAATGGGAAAGAAACACATAATACCTTCTAATACATGTCCCTCTCTGACAACAAGGCTTGCCAACCATAAGCACATCATCCATTGAATCAACAGACGAGGAAAGCCTGATATATCTTTTGGTGAAAGAAAAACAACAAGTAATAATGTAAATAATATTATCCCACTTGCCCACTTATGCGATAACACAGTATATATTCTGGCAAACCATACTTTATTGTTTAATGTATGCGCCAACAGAACGCCAAAACAAATCGGTGTAAAGGTAGCTTCCAAAATCTCTAAGCTTGCACCCTCAGTATCGCCACCATATAAGTACGTAAAAAAACTATCAAAATAACCAAAATTAATACATTGATTGATGACGATAAAAGTAAAAAGAACCATTAAAATAGTGCGAGGACGACAGACTTTCTCAATTAAGGGCCATACAATATAAAATTGCTCTTCTGTTGCTAACGACCAATAAATAGACAAATTAGCGGCATGAATAAGCGACCAATTAGCAACAAAAGCAAGATAAACACCCAAAAGAGAAAAGAACTGTTCTGAGTCAGGATCATGAGGTTTTAATACGCCATAAATAAAAGATAAGGCTAATAGCACACCAAAATACACAGGAAATATACGTAAAGCTCTACGGATATAGAAATTTTTTAATGATATTTTTTGGTTATTATTATTTTTTTCTCTCAGCAATAAAGTCACAATTAAGTAACCACTGAGCACAAAAAACATATCAACACCTAAAAAACCTCGACTAAAAAACAAAGGTAAATCAGGCGGATAAGAGTGATGCCAAATAACAGCGATGATACTAAGAAAACGCACACCATCTAAAGATTTAAAATAACGTTGATGGCTATATTGCTCAAATGCTGTCATTTTTGATTAGTCATACTATTAATTAAAATAAGATAATAGTGGGAAATTATGAGTGCTTCAATAGCTCTAGTACGCTTTCTAACTCATCTATCATTTGATCAACCATTAATGCCATTGGTACAGTTTCTTCCGCTGCTGGCGCTGATTTTTCATTTTCCATTTTTTGGCGTGCACCGCCAATGGTGAAACCTTGCTCATATAATAAGCCTCGTATTTCACGAATCATCTGTACATCTTGTCGCTGATAGTATCGGCGATTACCACGACGTTTCACAGGCTTTAACTGTGGAAATTCTTGCTCCCAATATCTTAATACGTGGGGCTTAACCGCACATAACTCGCTCACTTCACCGATGGTAAAGTAACGCTTTCCTGGGATGACGGGTAATTCGTCGTTATTCGTTGGTTCCAGCATGTGCTTCTACTCTAGCCTTGAGTTTTTGTCCTGGTCGAAAGGTAACCACTCGACGTGCAGAAATAGGAATTTCTTCACCTGTTTTAGGGTTACGCCCTGGACGTTGCTTTTTATCACGTAAGTCAAAATTGCCAAAACCTGACAATTTTACTTGTTCGTTTGCTTCTAATGAATGACGGATTTCTTCAAAAAATAACTCTACGAGCTCTTTGGCTTCACGTTTATTGAAACCAAGCTCTTCGTAGAGTCTTTCTGCCAATTCGGCTTTTGTTAGTGCTCCGTTTAACATGAGTATCCTCGATATATCAGTTAGCCTAATTATTAATATTTTGGCCTGATCTACTACATAACGCGAACACTCACCTTTATAGGTTATTGTATGAAGCTATATTACTTTTTGAGATTAAAAACAGGCTATCTAGCGTAGTTCTGCATTAAAATTCTCTTTAAGCGCCTCAATTACTCGATGGATCGCGTCATTGATCTCGTTATCTGTAAGAGTGCGCGAAAGATGCTGAAAGGTCAAGCCTAAAGCAACACTTTTTCTATGAGAATCAATACCTTTGCCGATATATACGTCAAATACCTTTAACTTTATGAGCTCTTCACCAGCAACATTTAGTGCCTGTGACTGTATATCTGCAACCGAAATTTCTTGGTCAACAATCACCGCTAAATCTCGTCGCACCTCAGGAAAACGCGACAAGGGGTTGAAACTAGGTAAACGAACATCTGTCACCGAATCCTGCATAATTTCAAATAAGTAAACGGTATGAGGGATATCTAACTGTTGTTGTAATTGAGGGTGCAAGGCGCCGACAATACCCACTACTTCACCCGCATATATAATCGATGCCGTTTGACCTGGATGCAACGCAGAATGTGTCGCAGGAACAAAGCTAAAAGCGTCTGCCTGCCCTGTTGTCGCCAATAAGGATTCTACATCCCCTTTAATATCATAAAAATCAACTTTTTCGCTCGCAGATACCCACGATTCCTCATGGCGATTACCGTATAGCATACCTGCCACAACAGGCTGTTGCTGCAAATCACTAATGGCTGTACCACTAGGAATAAATCGTAGGCCTGTTTCAAATAAACGAACACGCTGTTGCTGACGATTAATATTATGGCGTAATGCTTGTATTAAGCCGGGCCATAACGAAGTACGCATTACCGCCATATCAGCACTGATTGGATTTTGTAACGCTACTGCATTCAGATCTGGGGTAAATAATGATTGTAGCTCAGGCTCTACAAAGCTATAGGATATTGCTTCCTGATAGTCTCGAGCTAATAGTTGTTGCTGCAGTACACGAAGACCTTGCTTTGTTTCTGTTTTTTCTGGAAGGTTAATCTCCATTAACAGGCTGGTTGTGGGCAAACGATTATAGCCATACACACGAGCCAGCTCTTCTAGTAAATCTGCTTCGATAGTAATATCAAAACGATAGCTCGGTACATTAAATGTCCAACTAGTATCTGTTTCCGATATTTTTTCTAAACCTAAGCGCTGAAGAATATCCAACACCTCAGCATCATCCATTACAAAGCCTAAACCTGATTCAATGCGCTCACGGCGTAATTCAACAGTATTTAAAGATAACAATGTATGCTCAACGTCTGCCACAGCTACTGGACCTACATCGCCGCCCGCAACATCAATAATCAATTGTGTAGCACGCTCAATCGCTTGCTCTTGTAATTGATAATCAACACCACGCTCAAAGCGATGAGAAGAATCCGTATGCAAACCATAGTTACGCGCACGCCCTGCTATCGCGATAGGTGCAAAAAATGCACTCTCTAATAAGATATTCTGTGTACTACTGCTTACCGCAGAATCTCGACCACCCATTACTCCTGCTATAGCCAGAGGCCCATTTTGGTCGGCAATAAGCAAAGTATCGTCATTTAACTTAATCTCTTGATCATTCAATAACGTAATTTTTTCGCCTTTATTCGCGCCACGTACAATAATGCCGCCCGACAGCGTATCAAGGTCAAAAGCATGCATAGGCTGACCTAACTCTAGCAATACATAATTGGTTACATCGACAACGATGTCTTTACTACCTATACCTGCTCGGCGTAAACGCTCTTGCATCCACAAGGGGGTTGCTTGCTGAAGATTAACATTACGAATAATACGTCTCACATAACGTGGGCACATATCTGTTGCCTGTAATTCAACAGGAAAGACTTCATCTAGTGTGGCAGCAACAGGCTCAATGACTGGCTCAACAACTGGTAAACGGTTTAACACACCAATATCGCGCGCAATCCCTTTTAATGAGAGGCAATCACTGCGATTAGGCGTAAGATCAATTTCGATACAAGTATCATTTAAAGATAGATAATCAGACAGGTCGGTACCTACAGGCGCATCGGCTGGCAACTCCCACAAGCCAGAGTCATCATCGCCCAGCTCTAGCTCTGTTTGACCACACAGCATACCGAATGATTCAACACCGCGTAATTTCGCTTTTTTAATTTTAAAGTTTTCAGGTAATACCGCACCCACTGTTGCGAAAGGAATTTTAATGCCTACACGTGCATTCGCTGCACCACAAACAACTTGTGTGGTTTCACTACCGTTGCCCGCAACCTGACACACTCGAAGTTTGTCCGCATCGGGATGCTGCTCTATTGCTAAAATTTCACCAACTACAACACCCGATATTTTTCCCGATAAGGGCTCTATGGCATCCACTTCGAGCCCTGCCATTGTAATTTGTTCGGCAAGCGCTTCTGTTGTTAACTCAGGGTTAACCCACTCCCTTAACCAAGCTTCACTAATTTTCATGTATATACCTTATTATCAAATAACAAATACGATTCATTAGGTCGCGGCAATATTTTTCTTAGCTTGCAACCAACTCTTTGTTATTCTCTTTAAAATTGTTGTAAAAATTTCACATCGTTTTCAAAAAATAATCGCAAGTCGTTTACACCGTAACGCAACATTGCCAAACGCTCCACGCCCATACCAAAAGCAAAACCGCTATATTTTTCAGTATCAATGTCGCTGGATTTAAAAACATTGGGATGTACCATGCCACAGCCCATCACTTCTAACCATCCTGTATGGCTACATACACGACAACCATCACCACCACAGTTAGTGCATTGAATATCTACCTCTGCGGAAGGTTCTGTAAATGGAAAATAAGAGGGACGAAAACGTACAGGAATATCTGCTTCAAAAAAGCGTTTTAAAAATTGATCCACCGTTCCTTTCAAGTCAGCAAAGCTAATATTTGTATCAACCAACAAACCTTCTACTTGATGGAACATGGGGGTATGCGTTAAGTCTGAATCACAACGATAGACGCGCCCTGGGCATATCACACGAATGGGCGGCTCTTTGTTTTCCATAGTACGCACTTGCACGGGAGAAGTGTGTGTACGTAATACATGGCTCGCATCCATATAAAATGTATCGTGCATCGCACGCGCTGGGTGATGCGCAGGAATGTTTAACGCTTCAAAATTATGGTAATCATCTTCAATTTCAGGCCCCACCTCTACGGTATATCCTACTGCAGTAAAAATTTCTTCTATGCGCTGCAATGTTTTTGTCACAGGATGTAAACGGCCTCGACCATTAGCTCGCCCAGACAATGTAACATCAATAGTTTCTGATGCTAATTTCTCACTAATGGCAGCCTGTTCTAAAGCATCTTTCTTTTCTTGAATTGCTTTTTGTACTTGCTGTTTCGCTTCATTAATTTTCGCACCCGCAGCTGGGCGCTCTTCATTCGATAATTTACCCAAGGTTTTAAGTAAGGCAGTGAGCTGCCCTTTTTTGCCTAAGTAATCAACACGTATTTGCTCAAGCACTGAAAGCTCGTTTGTTGTTGCTACAAGATTAAGCGCTTCTTCAGTTAACGCCTGTAGGTTTTCCATTTACTCTCACCCCAATAGACCATTCGATTTAAACAATAGATTGTTACATCGAACAACCTCAAATAATGATAAACATTTAATTTTTATTCATTCATTTCAATAAAAAAGGGAAGTGATTCTTTAGTTAAACAATAACTATCGAACCCTTCCCCCTTATTGTTGTTACATCACATAACAACAGTAGACATAATTATAACTCACTAATAAAACAGTGAGAATTATGCTAATGCTGCTTTTGCTTTCTCAACAACAGCCGCAAATGCTGCTTTATCATGTACTGCTAGATCAGCAAGTACACGACGGTCTAAAGCGATTTCTGCTTTTTTAAGACCCGCAATTAATTGGCTGTAAGTCATACCTAAAGCACGAGATTGTGCATTGATACGAGTAATCCATAAAGCACGGAAGTTACGCTTTTTAACTCGACGGTCACGATAAGCATATTGACCTGCTTTAATTACCGCCTGTTTAGCAACACGGAAAATACGCGAACGCGCTCCGTAATAACCTTTTGCTTGCTTTAATACTTTTTTGTGACTTTTGCGTGCCACAACGCCACGTTTTACGCGCGCCATAATCTTCTCCTAAAAATAAATTTCTAAAATGTCATCAATAAACAACGCGATTAGTTCGCGCGTAACATACGATCAATTGACGGCTTATCAACTGCAGCAACAAGGCTTGTGCCACGTAACTGACGCTTGCGCTTGGTCGTCATTTTAGTAAGGATGTGACTTTTATGGGCACTTTTACGTTTGTAACCAGAAGACGTCTTTTTAAAACGCTTCGCGGCTCCACTATGAACTTTAGCTTTTGACATGAGAATAAACTCCGCATTTGTTGCCAAGAAAGTGTGAATACTTTCAAAAGGCTTTAGGTTAATAAAATAAAATAAAAAGGCAGCTAAAAGCCTAATTACTTCTTCTTTTTTGGGGCCAATACCATTATGAGCTGTCTACCCTCCATTTTAGGGTATTGCTCTACGGTAGCGAGCTCTTCCAGATCTACTTCAATGCGTTTAAGCATTTCCATCCCTAGTTCCTGGTGAGCCATTTCACGGCCGCGGTATCGTAACGATACTTTAGCCTTATCCCCATTTTCTAAGAAACGTATAAGGTTGCGTAGTTTTACCTTATAGTCCCCCTCTTCCGTCCCTGGTCGAAACTTCATTTCTTTTACTTGCTGCTGCTTTTGTTTTTTCTTAGCCGCTGCTTTGGTTTTTTTGATCTCAAAGAGATGTTTACCATAATCCATGACTTTACAGACGACAGGGGTAGAATCTGGCACGATCTCAACCAAATCTAATGTGGCTGCTTGCGCCACCTTTAACGCTTCATCCAGCGCTACAACACCTACCTGCTCCCCATCAGCGCCAATTAAACGCACTTCTGAAGCTTCAATCTGTTCGTTAATACGTGCTTTTTTGCTACGTCCCTTCGAATTGTCTGGTCTATTGATAACCTGTACCCTCTTTGCTTGACCTTTTTTGGCCGTTTACCCCCCACCCATTCTAGTGAGAGATGCTAATTTATCTATTAATAAAAATAGAAAAACGCTACCTTTTAAAGGTAGCGCTTATTAAAAACAGTGCATTCTATTGGAATTATGCCTTAACTTCCAGTAATACCTTTACTTGCAACATCTTGATCAAGATGAGCGATAAAATCATCTATCGACATAACACCTAAATCATCACCTGAGCGCGTGCGCACGGCAACAGTATTATTTTCAACTTCTTTATCGCCAATCACGACAAGGTAAGGCACTTTCTGCAAAGTATGTTCGCGAATTTTAAAGCCGATCTTCTCATTTCTCAAGTCCGAAATCGCGCGAAAGCCCTTATTTTGCAAGGAATTTTGCACTTTTTTCACATAATCGGCTTGATTATCCGTGATATTCAAAATAGCCACCTGCTCTGGCGCTAACCATGCTGGAAAAGCACCTTCGTAATGCTCAATAAGAATACCAATAAAGCGCTCGAATGAACCTAGAATAGCTCTATGTAACATAACAGGCACTTGACGAGAACCGTCTTCAGCCACGAATTGTGCATCTAAACGACCAGGCATTGAGAAATCGACCTGAATAGTGCCGCATTGCCAGATACGATTAAGACAATCTTTTAATGAGAATTCAATTTTAGGCCCGTAAAATGCACCTTCGCCTGGCAATTCTTCCCAAGGTAAACCTTTCGCATCTAAGGCATCGGCCAATGCTTTCTCAGCTTTATCCCAGCCTTCTTCCGTACCGACACGCTGCTCTGGTCGTGTAGATAAGCGGATAATGACGTCAGTAAATCCAAAATCAGCATATACGCTATACAATAAATCAGTAAAGGTAGAGACCTCATCCTGAATCATCGCTTCACTACAAAAAATATGCGCATCATCTTGCACAAAACCACGCACACGCATCAATCCCTGCAAGGTACCAGATGCCTCATTACGATGGCATGAACCAAACTCAGCTAAACGTAACGGTAATTCTTTGTAAGATTTAAGCCCTTGATTAAAAACCTGAACATGACACGGGCAGTTCATTGGCTTAACTGCGTAGTCACGTGACTCCGACTCTACCGTAAACATATTATCGCGGAATTTATCCCAGTGGCCTGAACGCTCCCATAAACTGCGATCAACAATTTGTGGGGTTTTAATTTCTTTATAACCATTCGCTCGCTGTACCTTACGCATGTACTCTTCAATTGTTGCGTAAATACTCCAGCCTTTCGGATGCCAGAACACCATACCCGGTGCCTCTTCTTGCATATGAAAGTAATCAAACTTTTTACCCAGCTTACGATGATCACGCTTAACGGCTTCTTCTAAAAAATGTAGATGCGCTTTAAGCTGTTTTTTATCCGGCCATGCAGTGCCATAGATACGCTGCAACATCTTATTATCTGAGTTACCACGCCAATAAGCACCTGATATACGCATTAACTTAAAGTGCTCACAAAACTTCATGTTGGGAACATGAGGCCCGCGGCACATATCAACGTACTCTTCATGCTGATATAAGGCTGGCGTTGCATCCTTAGGGATATCACGCTCTAGAATTTCTAATTTATACGTCTCACCACGAGATTCAAAAGCATCAAACGCCTCTTGCCATGTCGACACTTTCTTAACCACTTGATATTGCGTTTTCACTAATTCACGCATACGCTTTTCAAGCTTATCCATATCCTCATCTGTGAGCATATGATCTAAATCAATATCGTAATAAAAGCCATTTTCAATTGTAGGGCCAATCGCCATTTTAGCTTCAGGCCACAACTGCTTTACCGCATGACCAACCAAATGCGCACATGAATGACGAAGAATTTCTAAACCATCTTCGTCTTTCGCTGTAAAGATAGTTAACTCTGCATCGGCAGCGATAGGATCATGAGCATCTACACGCTCACCATTAACACGGCCTGCAATCGTTGCTTTCGCGAGACCAGGGCCAATATCAGCAGCAACCTCATAAACGGAAACCGGCTTATCGAACGAACGTTGAGAACCATCAGGAAGGGTAATAACAGGCATAAATATGTCCTTAATCAGTGGCGGCCCCTACAAAAGGTCGCATGAGAATAATGAAGCTATTCATTTTCAATCTGTAGAATAGCAAAAAGCTCACTAAGAAGTGAGCCTTTCATGTTTTGTACTAAAAAATTGGTACGACCGAGTGGATTCGAACCACCGACCCCCACCATGTCAAGGTGGTGCTCTAACCAACTGAGCTACGGTCGTATAAGCCACTAAGCTTTAGAGGACAGCGACTATACCATTATTTAGTTAATTTTCAACACATAAAATTTATAAATACGCTAGCTAATTAAATACAAAAACACATATAATCACTTCATTAAATCAAGACAAAGGAAATAAAAAGTGCCCGATCCCACAACAATCAAAAACGATGCAGAAATAGATATATATGAATTACTATCTAGCTTATGGAGTGAAAAAGCAACAATTGCTATTTGCATTTTAGGGGCTGCCACTATCGGAGCACTCAAGGCATTTAAAGAGGAACCCAGCTACCTAGGAAGCCTTCAAATTCAAATCCCACAACAATCAGAGATTGATCAATACAAGCCTTACGTCAAAAAACCCCATCAAAATAATGCTAGATTTATACCTCGACTACCTTTTGCAAATCAACAAGATGCAACAAATCAAGCAGAAGAAATACAATATACCACAAGCATAGATGAAGCTTTCTCGACATTCCTTTCAATACTTGCATCTGACTCACACATTTCCCAGGTAATAAACGATAGTAATAGCTTATTTAAAGGTACATTTGGAATAGATGTTAATAGCAATACCCTTAAAACCATTTCAACTCTTAGGGAAATAAGGTACCCCAACACTTCAGATAAGAAAAATAATTTCGCCCCGGATCAGTATACGCTGTCTGTTATCGGTAAAAACAGAGAAGCAATAAAGACATTTTTACTCAATGACATCAATATCGCCAGCAACACAACCACACACAAAATAAAAAAATCAATTGATAACAAACTCAGCAACCTCATCAAAAATGAAATTAAAAAGAAAAATCTAAAATACAATTCTATTTTAAAAAAAATAGACGCTCGAAAAACATATTTATTGGCGTCTAGAAAAGATCGAATTACTCAATTGAAACAAGCACACCATGTAGCTAGTGAGCTCAACATAGAAGACATGACTCCAATTTCAAGAGCCTTGCACCCGCAGACAATATTTAATGCAGACACTTATAACAAGTCACCCCTATATCTACTAGGGACAAAATTATTGAGCATAAAAATTCAGCAACTTGAAAAATTAACAGACAAGGATTTCATCGACTCAGACTTACGTTCACTAGAAGCTCAGCTATTTTTCATTAAAAGCAGCGACAAGTACATACAACAACTCCAAGACGACAAGGATTCACTAGAAAGAAATAAACACATCATTACATTTCATGACAAAGTATTTAATATTCCCGACACTCCCATAAAACCAGAAAAAACAAAAATTATCACTACCTCCATATTGATTGGTCTATTATTAGGCTTACTTATCACCGCATTAAAGGTTGCCTATAAAATAATAAAACCAAGTACTTAATCAGAGCAATCTTTTGATAAAATGACATCCACTAGCTCTTCTGTATATACTTGCCCACAAAGAGAGCTAGCTAAGTACAACCGGACACTTTCATTTCTATTTAACCACCGAAGTTAGAGGTGAAATCATAGTCTTCCCTAGTATCAAGTTTGAAGCGAGGCAATAATAATTAAACACCATAATACATCTCCTCTTGTGTTTTGAAGGTATGGCCTAATTAACCCATTCACACACTCCTTTACTCCCCATTCCCAAGAGTGACGAAGGTTCGTAAAGTAAGACCTTATAGAATGAGCTTCCTCTATCGGCAATCAAGCAAACAACGAAGGAAGCGATACAATGCGTATGATAGCCGAGGCAGATTGGCTGAAAAAAGGCATCTCAGCGAACGCCCTGCAAGCGTGGATACGCGAAAATACAAAGGACATTGAGAGATTGATACGGTTCATGGCCGAGGAAGCAACCACTGCATAGTCACATTATTAGAACGGAAAACGGGCTATGTCATGATTGGTAAATTACCCGATAAAACAACAGCTGCACTCAATAAGAAAACGATCAGCTTGATAAACCGAGGCCCCAGCAGCTTTAAAACAATCACCGCTGACAACGGAACGGAATTTCACCAATACAAAAAAATCGAATATCTCCACTCAGTGAAGTTTTACTTTGCCACTCCTTATCATTCTTGGGAAAGAGGAAGCAATGAAAATGTGAATGGATTAATTAGGCAATATTTACCCAAGACGGAAAGTATGCAGCATGTCACCCAACAGCAATGCGATCGGATTGCTGTTGCGTTAAATGCTAGACCAAGAAAAAGATTTAATTATAAAACTCCACAGGAGATATATTATGGAATTTAATCATTATTGTCGCAGTTCAAACTTGATACTAGGACTTTTAAGCGAGCTATTTCGGCTTGATCATCCGAAGGTTTAATTTTCTGTAAGCCACCATATTAATCTGATCGCCACTGACAGAGTGTTTTGGTGCAAACACCTAAACGCTCATCGAGCTTATTCACCAAGTACACCCAGCCAACAAACTGTTCGCTGCCCCTGTTTTAAACTCGCCTCTATATCGCCCGCCTCTACTTGCTTGAATTACATTTTAACTCTTTTTGGTATCTAGTAAAGGCTCGTAAGTCCCGCACAACAGAATACCAATCAATACATGATCATTCTAGAGATAAAAATATATCAGGCTGATAATTTTATCATTAACACTGCTGACCACAGGAAAGATTAACGCAATTTAAGCACTTTATTATTACTCTCTCGAGGCTTAGACAAATAATCAACCACAGACTCATGAGGACAATAACCTGTCACAGATTGCTCTAAAACACTCCTAAGTAATTCATAGTCATATTTTTCACAAGCTTGCTTCATTTTTGATAATGAATATTCGATGTCTGAACATGACAAAAAGTCTTCATTTGCCCTCATGATTTTAGAGTGCTCTGTCCCTACTACATCAGCACCAACTAGCAGCTCTTCATACAGCTTTTCTGCCGGACGCAAACCAGTATAATGAATTTCAATATCCCCATCGGGATTCCGCTCATCCTTCACCTCTAAGCCAGACAAACGAATCATACGTTTAGCAAGATCTGTTATTTTAACAGACTCTCCCATATCTAAAACGAAGACATCTCCACCTTTTGCCATAGACCCAGCCTGAACAACTAATGAAACGGCCTCTGGAATTGTCATAAAATAGCGTGTGATTTCTTTATGAGTAACGCTAATCGGACCACCGCTCTGTATTTGTTGCCTAAACAGAGGAACAACAGAACCTGACGAACCCAAAACATTACCGAATCTAACTATAGAGAATATTGTATTATTATTTTGCATCGCTAAGTTTTGCAGAATTAACTCTGCAAAACGCTTGGTTGCCCCCATGACATTAGTTGGTCGAACAGCTTTATCTGTAGATATCAAAATAAAGTGCCCTACTCCCGCTTTTGCTGATTCATCTGCTATAACCTGAGTACCAAAAATATTATTTGAGACACCCTCTATAACATTATGCTCAACTATAGGCACATGCTTATAAGCTGCTGCATGATAAACAGTGTCAATCGAAAAATGTTGGAATATTCGTTGCACTTTAGATCTATTTTGCACAGCCCCTAAAAGAGTAACAATTTCAGTATTATTACCATTGATAGATGATATTTTTCCCCGCAGCTCCTGCTCTACCTTATATAAATTATATTCACTCAATTCAAGTAGGATAATCTTCTTAGGAGTATGCTTTATTATTTCTCGACATAATTCCGAGCCAACTGAACCACCAGCACCAGTCACCATAACTACCTTATTGGTGATGCATTTAGTTAGTAAAGATTGTAATGGGGGCACTGAATCGCGCCCCAATAGCTCTTCAATTTGCACCTCCCTGAGTTGCTCGATAGATGCCTGACCCGAGAGTATCTCAGGCATAGACGGTATGGTTTGTATTCTCGCATTTAATCCTTCTATCTTTGACAACATTTCTTTACGCTTGCAGTTACTAACATTAGCAACTGCTAATAAGATGTGCTTTATATTTTCCGAACGTACTAACCCCTTAACTTCAGATGGATTATAAATAGGTAATCCTTTAATAGTTGAACCCCATAAACTTTTATCATCATCAATAAAACCCAACGGATAAAATTCCCTTCCATCTGATAATGATGTAGCTAGCTGAACCCCTGCACCTCCAGCACCATAAATGAGCACAGCTTCCTTATCAATATAGTGCTTGATTAACCAATGATAATAATGACGGATTAGCAAGCGGCTGCCGCCCACATAAACCAGCGCTGCAAGTGCAAAACTTATTGGAACAGAACGTGGAAAGAAAGAGATTTGGAATAAAGTCGCTGCCGCCCATAAAAACAGTGCTAGCAGCATAACGCCTTTGACGACAGCCCATATTGCTTGAGCCCCCATAAAGCGTACAACAGCTCGATATAGACCTAAACGCATAAAAACATAAACGCCAACAATTGGCATCAGCACAAATAACCACCAAGCCATCTCAATGTAAACCTGAGGCCACCACTCAGATAAACGTAAGGCGTAACTTGACCACAAAGCAAGAGGGAGTGCAATCAAATCAGCGACTACCATTATTGCACGTTTATAGCTACGCTTCATTGTCACACCCTTGTAGATAAAGCCCTTGCTAAGAGAATTCATATACCATTCATTCCATACTCTATAATTAGGCCGGATTATAAACCATTTATATAAATATGAAACCGCCGTTAAACGATTAGAGATGATCCTCTCTAGGATCCCTAGGACAAAACTGTATATTACCGTATAATTATGGGTTTATTATCTATGGTAGCTTGTTTCACTATGGTTATACGTATTATTGACATTATTGCAGCAACAGTAGGTTTAGTCGTATTTTCACCGATTATTATTATCATCTATATGATCGGCTTATTTGATACAGGCTGCCCACTATTTATTCAGCAACGAGTAGGAAGGGATAAAAGATTATTTAAGCTCATCAAATTTAGAACTATGCATGTTAACACAGCCCAGGTAGGTACTCACCTTGCAAAAAGTAGTGACATTACTCAAACAGGCGCCTTTTTGAGAAGAAGTAAGCTGGATGAGCTACCCCAATTAATTAATGTAATTACAGGCTCTATGAGTTTAGTTGGTCCTCGCCCATGCCTGCCTACCCAAACAACCCTTTTAAACGAACGCAATAAAAGAAGTGTTCTCAGTGTTCGCCCAGGAATTACAGGGCTAGGGCAAATCAACAATATAGATATGTCTACCCCTCGTAAGCTATCGCGCTACGATCAATTAATGAATAAGAATATGGATTTAGTGATGTATTTCTCACTAATTACAGCAACTATCTTTGGAAAAGGGTCTGGGGACAAAATTAAACAGTAAACTGTTTCCATAAAATCAAAACTGAAGAAGCTACTTATATAGGGGGCTGAGTTCAAGTAATAAGTGCAACACTTACCCCATAGTGAACCTCGCTAGCTATTTTCCATCCTAATAACTTTCGAGGCATGTTATTAATTTGTTCAACTACGCGCCTTACTTTTTGTGCAGTAATGAGGCTAATATCACTGCCTTTTGGAAAGTAGCGTCTCAGTAAACCATTTGTATTCTCATTACTGCCTCTCTGCCAAGAAGAAAAGGGATCAGCAAAAAATACATTAATATTACTGACTTTACTCACCTCTTCATGGCCATAAAACTCTCGTCCATTATCAACCGTTAAGCTTCTAGCATGATGGACATTAAACATCTCGTTTAACTTATCACCAACCTCTTTTTTGGTTCGAGTCTCACTCTTTCTCACCACTAAATAACGGCTTTTTCGATCAACAAGGGTGACTAAATTACCTTGCTTTCCATGCACCGTATCACCTCCCCAGTGACCACGATGAAGCAATCATTAGCCGCTTTCCCTCTCTGATCTATCGATACTCTATTAGAGATTAACCCCCTATTATCAGACACTTTGCGAGACTTTCGGTATCCTCATTTAGCACGTAATAACAGACGATGTAAGTTGCCACCTTTCCGTTTATCTTGATAGACCCACTGGTAAATAGTTTCATGGCTGACTAATGCTTCGCCATGTTCATGTTTACTTCTTCCTGCTATGGCAGAGGGTGAAAATTTACGTTTGGTTGCTTTGTTGGCCAACGTTTTCTTTTTCTCGCATCAACATGTGCCGTTTCAGCACAACAAGCCCCTTTAGGGCAACGTAATAGCTCACGACTAATCGTTGATTTGTGCAACCCACTGCATTGGCTATCACTCGATAAGAATTATTCGCTTCATAATAGGCCTAAATCTGGTATCGTTGTTTTTCGGTCAGTTGTTGGTACGTCTGTTTCATAGTCGCTCGAAATTAGTTTGGGTCAAAGTGAACTACCCTGACTTTCTCGGACAGTTTAATTAAGCAATATTTTCATCGAACTGTACAGGTGTTTGATAACCCAATGTTTGATGAAGACGTTGCCGATTATAAAATATTTCAATGTATCTAAATATATCTGTCTTTGCTTCTTGACGACTGTTGTAATGTGTAAAATAAATCAATTCGTTTTTCAGTGAAGCAAAGAAACTCTCCGCTACCGCATTATCATAACAATCACCTTTACGGCTCATGCTCGGAATAATGCCATGTTCTTCCTGTAGCTGTCGGTAACTGTGAGCGGCATATAAACTCCCTCTATCCGTATGATGCATTAAGCCAGCAGGCGGTACTCTTTCGTCAATAGCCATTTGTAAAGCGGCTGTGACGAGCTTGAGATTATTCCTGTCTGACATTGACCAACCCACCACTTTTCGAGAATACAAATCGATCATTACTGCTAGATATAACCATCCCTCCCTGGTTGGGATAAAGGTAACATCGCCTACCCAAACTCGATTGGGTTGATGCACGCTAAAGTTTCTCTGCAAGTGGTTAGGTGCAATTGAACCTGCTACAGTTTAACGGATACATTAAATAAGCGACAATAGTGGCTTAGGAGTATCTAAAATGACCAGAAAAAGAGCAACATATAAAACGTATACAATGGTGAAGAGGTTTGTTGTTACCACGAATTCGAAACAAAGCACCCCGATCGATTACAACGATGTTTTGGTCGAGGAAATATAAATCAGACATGGGTATCGGATACGACGTTTGTTCGAACTCGTCAGGGTTGGCTGTATTTAGCGGTGATGCTTGATATTCATTCACTTCAGGTGATTGGTTGGGCGATGTCAGATCGTAATGATACGAAGTTAGTATCAGATGCGCTGATGATGGCGAAGTGACGCCGAGGTGAATTAAAAGATGTGATCGTTCATTCTGATCAAGGTAGCACTTACGCATCAGGTGATTATAGAAAGTTGCTTAAAGAAAATAATCTGTTGTGTAGCATGAGCCGTAAAGGTGAGTGTCACGATAATGCGGTAGCAGAAAGTTTTTTGGTACATTAAAAACAGAGTTAGTAGATCACGAAGATTATAGGACGCGACTGGAGGCTAAGCAGAGTTTGTTTGAATACATTGAAGTATTTTATAACAGGCAAAGACGACATTCTTATTTGGGCTATGTAAGTCCAGTAGAATATGAGCGGGCACATGCCCTTTAATTAAATCGTCCGTAAAAGTGTGACAACCTCAGAGCTGCCAATTTTACCAGCTACTAACCGACTCGTTATCAAGCGTTGCAGTTATCATATAAATTCAGGGGGCATTAAAAAATTATCGTTCAACTGAATTAAGCATATTTAACAATTGTTGCTCCATCGTAATTACCGGTGTCCAATTTAATAATTCTTTAGCCTTAGAACTATCCACTTGTAATGACCCTAACAGTCGATTAGAAACCGCCCCCTTTCCTATTGACTTAGCCAAAAAATCCAATAAAACTACAGGCACAAAAAAGAGAGTACTTTTTTTATTATATGCTTTTGCTATTTTATGTAATAACTCAGCCGTAGATAAATCCTCTTCATCTGCAACCAAAAATATTTGGTTTGCAGCCTTAGAAGTATGCTTATAGTTAGTACAGAGCATAATAAAGTCAGCAATATTATCCAAAGCAACAAAAGAACGCTTATTATTTGTAATTCCAGCAAAAGGAAGCGGTATATTCTTTTTACCCAATGCCAACAATGTAGAGAAATTACCTTTAACGTTTGGCCCATAAATTAGCGGTGACCGTATAATCACAACATCCATTTCAGTTTCATTAGCGATTTCAAGAAGCCCTTGTTCCGCTTCATACTTGGATAAGCCATAAGGATCTGTAGGAACAAATTTGTCATCTGGAGTAAAAGGGCTATTATATGATTGCTCGCCGTTAACTTTAATTGTGCTAATAAATATAAATCTTCTAATCCCAGCGTCAGCAGCCTGCCTAGCTAAATTTAATGTGCCATAAGTATTCACTTCGCGAAACTCAGATAATGGATCTTTCGATCGCTCATCCATAATGTGCACACGCGCCGCACTATGAATAATCACATCTACATCACATAATGCGGGCGTATAATCTGATGACGTATCGATAGCAACCTGATATGAGCCACGACACTTAATTTCGGGACATAAACGGCGACCTATTATACTAAGCTTTTCAGCAGGAATAAGAGCGGCTAATTTTCGGCCCAAGAAACCTGTCGCGCCTGTAAGCAATACGTTTCCATCAATGCCCATTAGGAAAACGACCCAAATGCTTGAGAAAAAAACGTGCTGCACTTGTTAAGTGCCACCGAAGATACTTAAGGTTAATATGACTATCTCTTCTTGCATCATGAATCACTGTAACTTCAGTATTCAGCATTACTACATAACCTAACTTCCGACTTCGAATACACAAATCAACATCTTCATAATACAAGAAATAATTTTCATCGAAACCCTGTAGCTCTTTAAATTTTTCTACAGGTAATAACATAAACATACCTCCAACCCAATCAGGGGAAACACACTTATCTTCTATAGAAAACTTATAGACTCCCTTGTCACTTAGTAAAACTTTTCGTAAAAGCCTTATCGGTGTAGGAAAATATCGAGCACTATCGTCTACATCACCATCTAAATTTTTAATTAAGGGAGCAACAATTGAAACAGAAGGATCATGCAAAGTATCCATCAAAGATTGAAACGGCTCCTCCTGAATATGAATATCGGGATTCATTACACAAAAAAAGTCAGTTTCACAGTATTGAAATGCCTGATTATGATTAGCACCAAAACCTAAGGGTACTTCGTTGATTAAACAAACGACATTAAAAGGATAATCTACAGCTACAGTATTTTTACCCTCTTGTATATTATGAGTAATAATAATGCTATCTATATGAGTAGACACCATAGCTAATTGGTCCAACAACTGGCCAATCATTTCCCCATGCCCATGACTCACAATGGATATAGTTATTTTTTTCAAAGATACCTCTACAATTGCTAACAAATAATATTACATTATAAAATTAAATATTATTGCTTCGAAAAACGCCATATATGCAGTATTGACTCATACGGGTATCTAGAAAATCTAACTCTAGCGGCATGGCAAAAACACTATTAACAGAAAACCCTGCATCCTTCATAGTGTCGATTAGCTTTGTGCGCGAATAGAAAACCTTATGATCTGAATCCCTAGAATAGCCTAATGTACCAGGAACACCGACGACAAAAATCCCACCTTTCACTAAAACTCTCTCTACTTCAGATAAAATATTTTTAGGGTTTTCAATATGCTCTAACACATTATCCATCATCACTGAATCAAAGCTTCCATCTTCGTAAGGCAATATATCTTCTTGCATCACCTTCACAGAATGATCTAATTGACGACACCAAGCGATTGTTTCTTCATTAATATCAACACCGTATGTATTTTTGCGGAAAGAAAGTAAATCACCAATACCACACCCAATATCTAATGCCTTTCCCTTTAAACAACGTGATAATTTTGGATATAACCAATATTGACGGTAAAGCAGACCCAACTTACTTCTTTTTTGTAAATAATCAAAATACTCTGTTTGTTCAGCCACTGGTGTATTAACCTCAATTATACTTTTCTAATAACTTAATATACTTTTCTACAGAAGGATATTGTCGAAAGCCCTCAGGAATAAGCACTTCATCAAACCATTCATTAGATCTTGATAGCTTTGCCACCTCTAACATTGTATCAGGTAAATCTGCATCATCATTAAATAATCCACCATTCACACCATCATGTATTAGCTCGGAGCTACCATCAATATTCCTCATCACACTAGGTATACCGAGATATAAAGACTCAAGCACAGAACGGGATACACCTTCTGAGATAGACGGTAAAACTAACACATCTGCCGCGGCAATGTACTTAAATGGCTCCTTCACATAGCCATGAAAACGAATACTTTTGGGATTAGAAAGATGGCCAGCTTGACACTTAAGCTCATCCAGTAAAGGACCATCACCTAAGATATCTAATTCAACACTAAATCCGCGATCAACTACATTTCCAATAGCTTGAATCAACAATTGGGGCTGCTTACCGTAAATGAGAGAACCGGTGTAAACAAATTTATAAGATCCCACTATTGGTTTCTTTCTACGAAAGCCATCTAAACGCGCTTCATCAATAAAATTACCGATGATTGGGCTATCTTTTTTAATATATGCTTTAACCTGCTTAGACATAGAAGATGTCATCGATATGACATAATCCATTTTTGAGAGGCGCTTTAAGTGGCAATAGGCAATCCATTTACCTAATTTACCATAGGTTATTGGATATACCTCCGGTAAATCTCCCCTAACAGTTGCAAAAGTTACTGCAACATCAACACAACAACTATTCATAAAATCTGCGGACAAACAGGAGGAAATACTAACAACCTGATCTCTCCCACCTTTTTCTTTAAAGAGACGTCGCAAGAACAACACCTTCTGCACAAAATTACCTTTTTCGCTCAATATGATTTTTTGAACATCATCATTTAGCAAGGAAAAATTTGACATACCTCCTTTTAAAACAACAAATGTAACATCAAACCAACGCGTCAATGAGTTCGCTAAAGCCGCTGCCCCTTTAACTGGGCTATCTAGTACAGCGGATGGGACAATAACAAATGCACTGCTTATTGCCATACTACTTACTACCTTGGTTACCAGCCAGAAGGTTCATCATAATTTCCACTCTCCCCTTCCACGTATATTCATCTTGGTAGTCTTTAAATGCATTTTTCCCTAGTTTCTTTTCAAGATCTTTTGAAACATATATCTGCTGTAATGCGGAACTCCATTCTGCAACGCTGTCTGCTTTTGCAAGTAATGCATTTTCACCATGGATTAAGACCTCACGAAGAACAGGCAAATCAGATGAGATGATAGGGACACCCGTTGACATATATTCAAACATCTTCATTGGAGACATCCACTGCGCAGTATCAACCCCCTTTACACCAACAGAAACCGATCTTTGATAAGGCATCAGAAGAACATCCATCATACTCATCGCTGCTCGAACACGTTCAGGGGAAATATGCCCCATAAAAAATAAATTACTATTTGAGTTATTTTTTTTAAAATGAGTGATTTCTTCATCATTCCCACCATAAACAATAAATGCAAAATTCTTATTGATTACCGCCAAACCTTCAATAACATCGATACCTCTACCTGGATAAAGATGCCCAAAATAACCGACTACTTTTTCATATTTAGATAGCTCAACCTTCTCACTTAAAAAATTCTCTTGCAAAACCTTCCTTTCATTTTCGTCGATTGAAACCTGCCCTGCTCTTGCAGCATCGTGCAATACTTCTATATTTGAATCAGACAAATCATACATCTCAGAAATAATATTCTTTAATGCCTGACTGATAACAACAGTGCGTATTTGATTTGACTGGATAACATATTTTTGAAAAACCTTGCGCAACCCCTTTTCAGGAGCATGAGTTTCATATACCAGTTTTTTACGAAAAAGCAAACCAATTAAAATGGCCGCATACAAATTTCTTGAAACAATACAATCAGGTTCGTCACCTTTAATTTTTTCTTTCAAAAAAGTACTAAATGCTTTGAAAGCAATAATTAACTCTGCGCCTTTAGATACATTAGAAACATAAGGATTAACATTAATTCTATTATTATCAACTCCATAAAAATTAGTAAGAATATGTTTACATTCATCTTTATCTTTATTCATAGACCGTATGAACAGAGTAACGTCACAGTCATGTTGTGTAAATGCTTCACACATATTAACCACATGTATAGAATTCGCAGCACGAGAAGGAATAACAGATGGAGAAATGTAAAATGCTCTCATATAACTTTCTCTAAAAATACTAACTAGGATAATTTACTAAAAAGTCATATTCTGACACTCGGCCAACAATGACATAATTCACATAAGCTACAATCAAAGCTAAAATAGAAAGCAAATTAGCCACTAACGTTCTTTGTTTGCACGTCACAATAATATAAGTGACCAAGATAGGCTCTACCGAATAAAAGTGCCCTCCAAAACGGAAAGCAAAAAGTGCTAATTCAGCAAAAAGGATTAAAAATACCGTACTTAAATAATAAGCATTAAATAATAAATTATAATAGACTGAAACAACTTCTTTTTTATAACCAAACAATATAATCATTACTGAAACAGTTATGATTTGTTGAATTGTTTTAGGATGCGCCAAACCAACATCATAGACATACGATTCTGCACTTAGGTATGAAACTACAATACCCGGTAGCAATCCTAAATCACTCATATAGTGTACAAGTGTTGAAACTATATTAAGCTGTAAAATAGCAATTGCAAGAAATAAGCCCAACCATAATAACCAAGGTCTAATTTTTCTATTCAAAAAGAGTAAAATCACAGACAACACTGCAACATATTGAATCAATGTAGCAATAACGACTAAACATAAGAACTTTACTTTTTTATCATTGTATAAACAATAAATCATTGGCAGTAGCATAGCGCTAGCCAACCCCATTCTTAACCCAACCCATTCTTTAAAACAGATTTCATGACTTAAATACAAGAGAAAAGAAAGAAAATAATACCTTGTGAACTTTTGAAAATATTTAGCATGTAGGAAAACCCCTACTCCAGAAAAAAACAAAAATATGGACTGAGAATTTAATCCAAGTGTTTTAAAAAATGATGAAATTAAGGAGAACACTAACCCCTTTTCATTAATAACATCATGTCCGCTTGAAAAAAACACATCTAAAGTAGGTATCAGTACATAAACGCGAGTATATTCATCCTCATTACCTCTCAAACCCAAAGCTAATGCGACAACAAGCACAAACCAATAATAAATATAAGAGTTAAACTTATTGTCTTTAACACTGTTATGTACTAAAACAACGCTAAAGAATAATGATATAAAATAAAAATATTGCATGATTAAGGGTTATTTATAAACATATCCATGAAGTTTATTGTATCCCTGAAATTTTCTTTGCAGGAACCCCGCCATAAATAAAGCCTGCTTCCGTGTCTTTAGTTACTACAGCTCCAGCGGCAATAACACATCGGTCAGCCACATTAACACCGCTTAATATTGTCACATTTGCCCCTATATATACACCTGAACCAATAGATATAGAAGATGAATAAGCACCCTGCTTAGCTAAAGGGAGAGTTTTATCACCCAGCTTATGCTCATTTGTTTGTATATACAAGTTAGAACCTATTTCAGTATCATCGCCAATAAAAACACTATCATAATTATAAAGCTGACTATTTTCTCCAACCTTAACATTCTCACCTAAAACCAAGTTTTTTGGATAAGCCACAAAACCACCAGACCTTAGGTATGATTCTTTACCCACTTTAGCTCCCTGTAAAACAAGAGCATATATCCTTAGCTTTTCAATAAAAGAGGAATATTTCTCCGGCAATAGGTATCTAAAACTAATATCCTTGGTCAAAATATATATGACAATGCCTATTATTCTTTTTAATACTCTCATAGCCAGCTCTACAATTTTGAGGGAATACTGCTATTTTCAATAACAAGCACACGCCTACCATTTTTAAAGGGGGCGTCACAAATAATATACTTATTGTTTCTAGAAACGCGAGGATGTAAATCACACCGTTGTGCCCCCGAATACTCTTCGCCATTCATCAATGTAGAAATTTTCAACAGCTTTTTACTAGGGTCTGTCGAGGCACGATATAAAGACATTCTACCTAGCCTATCTGGGTAGCTATCAACAACAACCTCGTCACTTTCACTCAAAATTGATGGATGACCATCTAACAATGGCATATTTTCTTGTGACTTATTCCATCCAGAACTGCTATCCCATATAGCGAAAACATTCACTCCATCAAGCCTCAGGAATGCTAAGACTCGCTCATCATCTAGCCAAACATGATGACTAAACAATCCTTCATTATGAAATAACGACATACTATAATCGATACAATTAACCAATATAGGGTATGAAAACCGCTTACCTGAACTAGGGTCTTCAAACAAAAATAACGTAATAAATTTTGTGGAGCATGGAGACCACGTAACATGATTAAAGTAAGCGTCAGCGCCTACTGGTAAATTAAAACCAATCTTTTCCACTACGTCATCAAGCGTTATTTGAAACAATATCTGATCAGTCGAGACTTCGAAAATAGTTAGCACATCACTATCACCGTCAGGACTAACGCCACCGTAACCATAACCAGGCCTTTTTGCACTAAGGCGCGTAAAATTTAGGCTTACTCCAACATTAACATTGGGTGACAATGCCCAGAAAGGTCTAACAAACTGTCGTTGAACCATATTTTTTTCAATATCAAATAATATCGAACATTGCTTACCATCAATAATATCGTTATAAATAATCTCTTGCTCAGATATCCATCTAAGACGACTCCCAAGCTGCCAGTTAATAGCCTTGGATTCTCCAATTTTATTGAAAACATCAGGAGAATCTATAGCAACCAGCCCTATATCACCTATATCCGGTTCGACACAATGCGTGAATTGTGATAATACCCTATGACAAAGTATCTTTTTACCTACCGCATCCACAGGATCGATATCATAGTAACCAATATATATATGATCACTATCACCCAAAATATGTTTTCCAACATTAGAATGCATAGTAAGTTGAGGTAATATTTTACGAGCTATCAGTTGAATGGTCGCTCGAATTAATGCTTTAAATGTTTTGCTCATAAGACGATACTATTTAAATAATGTGGTATAAATTTCTTAAATCAATTGGGAACACCTTTCATCAATCATCAAGGTTATTGAAATAGCTGTTCATCATTATCCACTTAGCCCATTTCTAGAAATGGGCCTGAGTCTTGCCAATAACACACCATTTCCCCATTCTCAATAAAACTAGCTTTTTTTTAACGACAGCTGTAAACGTTTAGGGACAATTATATTCATATGGTTCTTCTCTATACAAAAAACACATAGACATACAACTGATACAAAAAAGAATAATGCACTCTCAATCACTAGCCATAGAACAGTTGTACCCTCTATTACTTCCCTCATAAAAATTGCAAAGAATATCACAGGAGCAATGGCACAAATGGGCTTAAAGTATCCTGTATAACAATACTTAAGTACGTCAACAGAATATCTTTTAAATAGACAACATAACAATAATAAATAATCACCTAAGAGCAGTTTAACTACCCATCCTACTGCAAAACTATATAAACCTAAGTCAGTAAAGCTCACCAATAAAATTGCTATTAAAACACTTAAAACTGATGATACGAACAAAATATTCGATACCAACCAATGCTGTCCAGTACTCGATAGTATAACTCGATTGCCTTGATTCGAACGAGCCAGAATAAATGGAACAATAACAATTTGTAAAATCATATACATAGTATGTAAATCAACGCTATTTATTTCTTCCCCTGGCAACCATAGAGTCAATAATATTTTTCCATAAAAAAGAATATACACACATGCTAACAAACCAAGCATAAAAGTATAGCGAACACCATAAACACTAAGATTTAATATTTTTTTCGTTTCAGCCAAGCTATCATAAGCACTCGCAGCTGGCATAAACGAAGTGCCTATTTTTCCTATTAATGTGCCAATAATAACAAGTAACAATAAGGGTATAGAATATAATGGAACATAAATAATACCTAACATAATCCCAACCAAGAACACCATCCCTTGTTGAGACATAAGTCCAGAAGCAGACTTAAATACAGAAGCCCCCCCCAAAGAAAATATTTCTTTTATTGAATTAGTATCAATAGACTTAATATCGAATTGAATTTCTTTGTTCACCTTTTTCGAAATTAAAAAGATAGAAAGCTCTGTAAGAGCATTAGTAATAGCCATCGTCCATGCCAATGCAAGAAGAGAGATTTCTCCTTTATAAAACAATATACAAACAATTAAGAGCTGGGATAACTTAGCAATTGTCGCAGCAATATCAATATAATCAAATCTATGGGCTGCTTGCAATAAACCTCTACCTACCCGCAGCGGGAAGGAAATGATTAGGTTAATAATCATTATTAAGAAAACATAGATAGTTACATTATGGTAGTCGGGAGTGATATCCAACCACCCCGGAACATAAGCCAGCGTAAACAAAAAAATAATGCTCAACAACAACATTGAGAAAAAGAAAATCAGTAGCGCTGTAGAATATACTTTAACTTTATTAGACAAAGAATCTAACGCATCATATTTTGCTATTAAACGTCCTACACTACTTGCAACACCAAAATCCGCAATTAACAAAAGACTTATAAGCTGTCCTACTAAAGCCCATATTCCATACTCATACTTACCAAGCCCAGATATTAGTATTGGCGTTAAAAATACCCCAGACACTGCAATGATTATTTTTGCCAGCCAACCAACAAGGGCATTACCTATGATTCGCTTAACAACAAAACTTTGCTCTATCTTCATTTAACAACCATATTGATCCTTAAACATTACAATCTACAATAACGTCTTTAATTCTTAAATCAAAATAATCTGCCAGAGCCTTATACTCATTGTCTTCTTTATTTTTACCCTCTTCAGCACCTCCACTATATCTATTTTCTTTCTTTAAAAGAGCCGTATACAGATCAACAGGGGCAGAGCCAGTAATTGTTGAGGCGATATAACGCTCAATATCAGCCATATCATGCTTATAATCTTTCAATAACTCTTTAATATTCTGGCCTAACTGATTTAAATCAACTATGTGTTTCACCATATTGTCAGAAAGAACATTATAGACAGGCTTACCGAAAGTAATGACGGGCCTGCCAATAATTGCTGCCTCAAGGCCGGTGCTTCCTGATATAACAGCAACAAGAGATGACTTTTTAGCGACTAGATTAGTAGATGTTCGATAATCAGTAAGGTAAACATTAGGGATGCTTAATAATTTTTTGTAATATCCTAAACTCCTAAAACCTTTAGATCTCGGGTGTTCTTTAATAACTATTTTCATTCCTGCAGGTAAACTTAATGAAATATTTCTAATTAGCTCAATTTGGTTTTGATATGGTCTACCAACAACCTGCATTGACACTTCAGGCTCAAAATGTAGAGGGTAAAATACAAAATCACCTATATTATCTAGCTCTTCATATTCTAACACTTTATTTTTTAGCATTAAGCTTTGGTACTTAAACCTTAAAGGGTTTATTACCTTTTCATGCAATTGTAATAATGAATATATTTCTAAATGATTATCTGCTCTGTAAACGGGGTTACGAAGTCGTCTAATATCTGCATAAATACCTTTCGCTATAGAAGTAAATATTTTAACAACGTCTACTTTTTCCTTTTGCAAAATAGCGCCTTCATATTGCACACCCGTTTTTTGAACTTGATCAATGTATTGTTTAGCTTCAGATGTTACATTTTCAGCAAACGTTACCTTTCCTTGATACAGTGTATTAATATGCGAAGAAAGCCCAACAATATCATCATTTAAAGAAACTCTATTTGATATTTTTGTCGCCTTTAATTGTAAAAATGGAATACTCTTCGATTTAGCGTACAAATAAAATAAATAGTCACCAACATTAGAAGTCCCAAAGCTAACCACCAAATCTGGGTTTGTTTTCTCAAAAAATTGGCTAACATTGTCTAATAGTGCATCAAGTATGCTACCCATCTGGTCATATGAAAACCTAGAGGGGTAATCTTGAGTCATCTTACACTTTCGACCAAAAAACACTCGTCGATCAGAAAGTAATACATTCCAAAAAACGGGATCACCAATATCATCTTCATACTGTCTAATCTTCTCCCAATTCGGAGAAATAGTTTTTGCTTGTTGAAAAACATCCCATTCTGTCAGTATAGAAACATTTTCAGCTGTAAGCCTTTCATCCGATATTGTGCCATATGACATAGAATCAGAAACATAGATACCTATTTCTTCAAGTGTATGTTTTGTTTCTAACAGGTCCAGTAATCTTAAAAAAATTCTTAAACTATTACCTTGGCATGAACTAACAATTCTCATAATCACTTAATTCCAAAAAAAAGAGAATTTATCTTTATTAATTTCCATCATACACTTTGCTAATACAAGATCGCTTTCTAGATCAATATCAATCTCAAACTCTGGATTATTTAAGACTAGAGGGATAATATTGTTTGTAAACATTCTTCCCTGAGATAGCGTGGTTTTTGTGCGAAGAATATAAAAAGCGCCTGTATTAAAAAACATATCAGGCTCATCTTTTTTATTGCGGGGCACTGAATACTCGGGGAAAAAATAACCTTCTTTTATTTCACCTCTCAAACGATCGTCCGGTAACACTGTCATTAAAACATCAGCACAGGGATCATTTCTTAACAGCTCTATCCCTTTCTCTAATTCAACCGGAAAGCGAAAAGGGTGTGTTGGCTGCAACAACACAATAAACTCTGGAGCCATTCCCCTTTTTTGGGTAATTTCATCAAAGGCATGAATTAGAACATCAAGGTTAGTTATTTCTGGAGCAGAAAGTCTTTCTGGTCTCATAATAGAATGACAACCAAACTGACTGGCCAAGTCTAAGACTTCATTTGACTCACTGGTAACATAAGTATCGCCAATATTAGGGCACAGCTCAGCGACACGTGTAGAATAAAAAAAAAGAGGCCGCCCAAAAAAATCAATAATATTTTTCTTAGGTAATCGAACGGAGGTTAATTTAGCAGGAATGATCGCTACAACCTCTCCTGCTTTAGATTCCTTTACGCCCATGAAAAGCCATACTCTTGCAACGCATGTCTTAACTTATCTTTTTCTTCATTTGAAAGCGTTCTGTATAGAGGGTTAACATATTCTTCACAAATACCACGAAGCGACAACATATATTTTTCTTCAGCAGCATATTCACCATTATCAGTACGTGGCAATGATTTAGATAAACTGATTAACTTAAACTGCTTTTCTCTTGCTTCCTCTAAGCGGCCTTCTTTGAAAGTATTATAAACATCAACAAATGGCTCAGGAAATACCGATGCATCACTGGTAGTATGCGCCTCGGCTCCTAAACTCAACATACTGTATAACTGCCCACTTCCGGCACCTATCACATCAAAGTTGTCCGATTTAAACATTATTGCTGCTAGCATTTCAGTTAAGTTATAACCGCCAACTTTAATGCCTGCAATATTTTCATGCTGATGAACTTCCTTTATTACATTAGCCGATATAGCACGGCCTCGCTTAGGGTTGTGGTACATCCATATAGGAAAAGGAGATCTATCTGCTAATAAATTTAAAAAGTGTATGAGGCGTGTTTCCCCCATTTTAATATCGTAAGGTAATATGTGAATACCATCAATAGCCAAATCAGCGACATCATCAAAAAAGCTATAAATATCATCGATTGATGTTAAACCTGCTCCAGCTATTATAGGAACTCGTCTTGCATTTACGTCCGAAACAACTTGCAACGACTCTAATCGTGTTTCTTTTGTTAAATTAATATCTTCACTCGCTGAGCCCATTGCCCAGAAGCCACCAGAACCAGCTTCAATTAACAAATTAACCAAATTAGATGTGCCTTCATGATCAACTGAGCCATCTTTATTTAAAGGAGATAACAATACGGGAATTATTCCCTTTAATGCTTTGATATTATTCATTTCACCTGCTCCACAATCATTTGTTCATTTCGTTTTCTGCAAACAACCGAAGTTTATCTGCCATAAATTGTTCTGTACTCTCCATGGACTCGTGGGTTGCACCACCAATATGGGGAGTTACTAAAATATTAGGGTTAGAAGATATTTTCTGCCAAACAACGTTATCTTTAGGCCAAGCCGGTGAGTTATTTGCTTCATCGGATAATACATCTAACACAACCCCTTTAAGAATATTATTTTCAAGGGCATCAAGCATCGCAAGCTCATCAATTAATTCACCACGTGATGTATTAATAAGAATAGAACCTTTTTTCAGTTGAAGAAATGCCTCACGATCAAATAAGCCATGGGTAGATTGATCATAATTTACATGCACACTGACAATATCAGAATTCGCTAGCAAGTGTAAAAAATCAACTTTCTTCACTTCTTTAGGGTAAGTATCAACGAAAGGATCGGTAAAAATAACTTTCATTTGGAAAGCTTTACCATATGCAGCAACAATACTCCCTAATCGTCCATAACCCACTATACCAAGTGTTTTTCCTTTGAGTTGGTAGCCTTTGAATAAGTCCCTATCCCAACCACCTTCGTTAACATGACCTACAGCTTCTGGAATATTTCTAACAAAGGCTAGTAAACTAGCCCACGCTAACTCCGCAGTAGCAGTTAATGAATCTAAAAATTGCCTTTCACCCTTTAATGATAAAACTGTCACACCATATTGACCAGCTGCTTTCAAATCAATATGGTTAAGCCCTGTTGTTGCTGTCACAACAACTTTTAAAGAAGTGGCTTTAGCAAACACTTCTTCATCTATGTGGTGTCTTAATCGAACAACAAGTACATTCACATCCGGGATTAAACGTAATAACTCCTCCCTAGAACAGTCACATTCCACTACCCGCCCTAGAGAAGCTAACTTATCATATGCTTTTCTACTATAGTTCGCAGGTTCAGCATTTAATATAAGCATTTTTTATTTCTTAACGCCCCAAACTAAAAAGGCATTACCGTATCCTTCTTCACAGAGCCAAGAATTTTTTCCTGTTTTTTCAGAGTTCTCCGCAAGCATTTTTTGAAAATGCCCTACAAGTGATTGTTCACTAGCTTTAGGCATCAAAGAAAAAGGAAAATCAATAGAGTGAGAAATCATAGGAATAGGATAAACGCCACTTGCTTGTATGTTTTCAAGACCAAGTTTTTCTAACACTGGTACATACCTTTCTGAACCAAAGTCAGAGCGGTAGATGCTTTCTTTTTGAACAGCTCCTCCTTGATTTTGGTAGCCTTTTAATAAAGCATTTATCCATTCATACTCTTTTTGTACATTATCAGTATATTCTGGAACAATATAACCAAACCATATACCCCCACTATCAAGCACTCGTATTTGTTCCTTGAGAGGGGTTTCGATATCTTCAAAATGCTCCAACAAACCAATGGAATAAATCACATCAAAAGAGTTATCTTCAATTTTTAAATTATTCGCATCATCAACTAAGAAGTTGGCTTTTAAGTCATGTTTTTCAAAAATTTCTTGCGCGATATCTATCACATTTTCAGAAAGGTCAACCAGAGTGCAATCATATCCAGCATCACTAAAATAACACGATAAACTACCTCTACCACATCCAATTTCAAGGACTCTTTTACCAGAATTATAAGCTTTTTCTGATTTCATTAATTCAGAAAAAAGTAACCAATGATTTCTAAATGCTAACTGTATTTGATTTTTAACTTCGCCCCGAGTCCAATGAGTATACAAAGACTCTTCTCTAGTTTTCCAATTGGTATCAAACGAACCAGCATCACCTTTTTTATCACTCATTATGCACCCTAATATGTCATTCTTTTGTTTATGTTTAAATTAATATTCGATAGTTTATCAGCAATCAATTCTCCAGAATCACCTTTACCAAAAAGAGTGTCTTGTTTGACAACACCATTAGTGAGTTGTACATTAACTTTTGAGAATATCTCACTCTGAACATAACCAGAGAACACAATATTATTTCCATGTTCTCTTCCATCCTGTCTATCGCCTACCAGCACAGCTGGAACCCCCAAAAAAGATGCCTCTCTAATAAATGATGATGAATTACCAACAACACATTTGGCGTTCTTTAGCACTCGAGCATAATCTTCTGGAGAAAAGTTTCTGAAGAAATAAAATGGCAACTCTTTATATTTTTCTCGGAACATACGTAATCCCTTAGAGACTTCATCTGTTCCAGCATCAATATTGGGCCATAACACAACTTTCTGATAAGAATCTAAATCTTTTAAGGCATGTAAGGTTTCATTAACCTGATTAAGTCCTTCTCTATAACTCGTTGTTACTGGATGTTGAACCATTAGAACATATGGTTTTGTCCAGTCTACACTGCCACCAACGCCACCATATTTACTCATCAATTCATTACTGATCGACAGGTCATTCTTTACTAAAGTATCCATACCTGGGCAACCAAAATTAAAGATATATTCTGGCATTTCTCCCATTTTAATCAATCTATCTCTAGACTCATTTGTAGCTGGGAAATGGATATCAGATAACTTTGTTATTGCATGCCTAACACGCTCATCAATGTTACCGCTAATTTCTCCACCTTGAATATGCACTAAAGGAATATTTAAGTAAGAAGATGCAATGGCTGTAGCCATGGTTTCAAAACGATCCGCTACGGTTACCACCATATCAGGCTGCATATCTTCTAGAGCAGTGGCAAGCTCAATAACCCCTAAACCCGTAGACTTAGCTTGCGTAGATAGCGTCTCCCCCTCCACAACATAATATATTGTTCGATCCGGTTCGAATCCATCGGATTTAATAACATCAATAGCCTTACCAAATCGATAAAGCATCACTGA
This sequence comes from Candidatus Endobugula sp., assembly GCA_965225895.1. Taxonomy (GTDB): domain Bacteria; phylum Pseudomonadota; class Gammaproteobacteria; order Pseudomonadales; family Cellvibrionaceae; genus Endobugula. The sequence goes on along the minus strand of CBDDBR010000011.1, from coordinate 764,410 downwards.
TGCACCAACTATCAATTGTAATTCTAGATTGGGATGCTTTTTAATAGAGGTCATTAGCGACTTGACCCTACCATAATTTGCACGACTCGCCACTACGACACATATTTTTCTAATTTTCATAACTATCTTCTAAATCACCCCAATTGAGCATATAGCCTTTAGCTAAGTTCTTATTGACCTTTCTGCCTAAACAATTTTTGATATTATCAACGGGTAGACCGGTACCTGGTTTTTTGAAAGCCAAGTCATCTTTTTCTAAAATATGACCAATATCAACATCTTTTCTTAACACTATACTTTTGTTAAATAACTTTTTCATATCAGATAAACTGTTAGCCATCTGATCCTTATTCACAGGGTTTTGATCCATAAGAAAAAGGCTATTGCGGAAATCTACAATCTCTTTCAACTGCTGAAAAGTAATAGAGGATTTGGTATCTGGACCAAACATCCCACGATCAAATGTTACATGTAACTCTAAAAGGTTTACACCCCTTGCAATAGCGGCCAATGATGGCGCCATTAATCCAGAGTGATCAGAAAAGCCCACTGGAATATTATATCTACCCTTCATGTCATCAATAACATTCACCCCTACTTCTATTAGCGGTGTAGGATATTTACTAGTACACTGAAATAACGCTAATGGATGATCATGCTGAATTACAGATGCCACACTTCGATCAATCTCTTCCCATTCACTCATTCCGCTACTAAGTAATATAGGGCTTGCAGTCTGCATCATAGATTCTAACATAATAGAGTTATTGACCTCTCCAGATCCCACCTTCCATGCTGGCATGCCTATCTTATCTAAAAGTTCAATAGCCTCTATGGAGAAGGGCGAGCTGAGGAATATTAACCCTGCTTCAGCACAATGTTGAGCGATACCAGCCCATTGTTCAGCTGTAAACTCCATTCTCTTCCAATAATCATAGCGGGTAGCATCTTCGTAAGAAAATTTTACTCTAAACGGTTCATCTAACGAGCTTTCGGCTTCCGCTATATGAGTTTGAAACTTAATTGCATCTGCACCAGTTTGAGCAACAGCATCAATATAACTATGGGCAAAACCTAAAGAGCCATCATGGCTTTGAGCAACTTCTGCAATAATAAAACATGACTGGCTGCCACCAATGACTTTATCACTAATGATTATGGTGTTACTCATTTGGACTCATCCCAATTAATTTTCATTAAAAACACCTATCTATTTTCTACATCAATCAAAGAGTTGACATACCACATCATTGCTTCATCAAGACCTTTATTAACTGGATGCGTAGGCATATAACCCAATAACTGTATAGCTTTTGTAATATCAGCCTGAGAATGCCGAACATCTCCAGCTCTAAAATCACGGTAAATAGGCATCTTTTTATCTAGACTGGGGATTTGTATCAATAACCTATCCTGAATCATTCCATACAAGTCATTCAAACTCGTTCTATCATTCAAAGCCGCATTATAAACTTGATTCCTTGCATCAGCAGCAGTGACCGTCGCAGCAAGCAAGTTCATTTGCACTGTATTCTCAATATAACAAAAATCTCTACTTGTATCGCCATCACCATTAATATACACATCCTCACCATCAATCAAGCTACCTATCCATTTAGGGATAACAGCGGCATAAGCTCCGTTAGGGTTTTGACGTTGGCCGAACACATTGAAGTACCTTAAACCTATCGTTTTAAAACCATAAGTACGATAAAAGACGTCCGCGTATAATTCATTAACATATTTAGTCACAGCATAAGGGGATAATGGGCTACCGATAGTATCCTCAACCTTGGGCAATGCGGGATGATCGCCGTACGTTGAACTTGAAGCCGCATAGGTAAAGCTATCAACATCTTCTTCTTTTGCTGCGACAAGCATGTTTAGAAAACCAGAAATATTGGTATTATTAGTCGCAATGGGATCGTTAATTGAACGAGGAACCGAGCCTAAAGCTGCCTGATGCAGCACATAATTAACACCTTTAACAGACCTTACACAATCATCAAGATTACATATATCGCCTTCCAGAAAGGTAAAGTTTCTCCACTGTTCTGCACTAACGCGACTACTAACCTCATCCAAATTATGCTGAAAACCTGTAGCAAAATTATCTAGACCTACTACTACTTGATCAAGCTTTAATAGTGTTTCTAATAAATTTGACCCAATAAAGCCAGCAACACCAGTAATCAACCAGGTTTTTGGGCTTGCTAATAATTCTTGTTTTACTTCTGTATAGCGAGTCATATAATCAACTTATAAACGTATATCGGTTTCTTCTAGTGGAAGAATGTACTTAAGATCATAGATTACACCATCAGGTTTCATATATTCACGAATCTTCTTAGAACCCATATTTTTAAACTCATTATGGGCTACTGCGATAATAACAGCATCGTAATATTGTTGTTGGGGACAGTCGACGAGAGAAACCTTATATTCACTCATTGCTTCATCAGCATTAACCCATGGATCACATATATCTGCATTGACACCATATTCTTGAAGCTCTGTAAAAATATCAACCACCTTAGTATTTCTAAGATCTGGACAATTTTCTTTAAAGCTTAGCCCCATAATTAATACTTTTGAGCCCTGAACATGGATACGTTTTTTCAACATATACTTAACAAGCTGAGAAACCGTATACTCACCCATACCATCATTTAAGCGGCGACCAGCTAAAATCATTTCAGGTTGGTAGCCTACTGCCTGCGCTTTATGTGTTAAATAATATGGATCAACACCTATACAATGACCACCCACAAGCCCTGGACGAAAGGGTAGAAAATTCCACTTAGTACCTGCAGCTTCTAAAACCTCAAGGGTATCTATATTTAGCCTATTAAAAATTATTGACAGCTCATTAATCAGCGCAATATTCACATCTCTTTGAGTATTTTCAATAACCTTAGCTGCTTCAGCAACACGAATCGAACTCGCTTTATGAGTACCTGCCACAATAATAGAACGGTACAATTGATCTACCTCTTCAGCAACTTCATCTGTTGAGCCCGATGTTACCTTGAGAATATTGGTAACACGATGCTCTTTATCACCAGGATTAATACGTTCCGGAGAATAACCAGCAAAAAAATCTTCATTAAAAGTCAGACCTGAAACTTTCTCAACAACAGGAATACAATCTTCTTCGGTGGCACCAGGATAAACCGTAGACTCATAAATAATAATATCCCCTCTACTAACCACTTCTCCAAGCATTTGGCTTGATTTGATAAGTGGAGTCAGGTCAGGTCTCTTATGATCATCTATTGGGGTAGGAACAGTAACAATATATATATCACAATCTTTTAATTGATCAACATCCGCAGAATATGTAAGGAACTTTGCTTCCAAAAGCTCTTCATCGCTAACCTCTAGAGTACCATCCCTGCCAGACAGCAACTCAGAAATTCGACCTGTATTAATATCAAAACCGACAACTGATCGCTTTTTACCAAACTCAACAGCTAAGGGAAGCCCTACATAGCCTAATCCAATTATTGCAATTTTTTTTTCCAAAGGGTCACCTAAAGTATATCTATCAGCAATAGTTTATTGTTAATACTCAGCGTAAAAAAGAATTGGCTCCGCCTGCTGGGCTCGAACCAGCGACCTAATGATTAACAGTCATGTGCTCTACCAACTGAGCTAAGGCGGAATTTTGGCTTGAGCTGATCAGCTCAAGAAGGTGCGCATATTATAGCGACTCCCCCTCCCTGTCAACATTTTCCTTTTAATTTTTTCGCTTACTTTTCAATAGCTTATTATGTAAGCACAGAACCATATTCTACAATATAAACACCAAGCATTCCATTAACCACACATCAAATTAAGACCTTTTAGGCTTTATAGTCTCCCAGCTTTTACAACTAGGGCATAACCAGTGTAACCTTTTGGCTTTAAAACCACAGTGCCTGCACTGATAAGATGGGTGATTAGAAATAACAGCTGTCATTACCGATTCAAGGGATAGCAAGTATTCTTTTGTTGCCCCCTGAGAAAACTCCAAATAATAATTCAACAACGCATATAAGCCCGGTGCAGACGGATGCTTTATAACCTCACCTGAAATATATTTAGCTGCCTCTAGACGCCCATCGGTTTTCGATATAATTTCGGCAAGCGCGATAGATATAGAAACATCAGGTGCTTTAGTATACAGAAACGATAAAAATGTAGAATAACCCTCTAGATCATCAAACTCATTATATGCTGCGGATAAATGTGGCAGAATTTCTGCTATATATTCAGCATGCTGAATAGCGACCTTTTTGAGCTGAGCACGAGCCTTAGATGATTCGCCTATAGCCATTTCCAAACGACCCAGTAATAAGCCTGCACGCATACTCTGCTTGCTATATCCCAGCGCCTGTTTTAGCCACTGACGCGCCTGTACATAATCTGATTTAAAAATGTACTCTTCCGCCAACTCACAACAAAAGTGCGCCCGCACCAAAAGCCACTCGTCATAACTTCTACTTAGACGGGAACCCGATAACTTTTGCAAAACACCCAAACCCAAACGCCATTCTTTTTCATCACGATAGACCTCCAGCAAACGTTTAAGCCCTCGTACTTTATACTGGCCATCTTGAGAGACCAGATCCCCCAACAGCCCCTCCGCACGATCAAACAACCCCGCCTTGATAAAATCTGTTGCAAGCTCGTACTGGGCATGATGCACCTGATGAAGCGTAAGGCCGGGTCTTGCCAATAGGTTTTGATGGATTCTTATCGCGCGATCCACCTCCCCTCTTTTACGCAATAAGTTACCTAACGCAACATGCGTATCTAGCGTATCGCTATTAACCTCTAAAGCGCTAATAAAAGCGTCTATAGCTGCATCAGGCTGCTCATTTAGGAGGAAGTTAAGCCCCTTGAAATAATGCTCATCAATAGGGCCAACCACTACAGGCAAGGAGTTTTTTTTGGCTGTGTAGCGGCACCCCAAAAAGAAGCCTATCGCTAAAGCAAGAACAAAAAATATATAAAGCAACCAATCAAACACCCAGACTCACCCTTTAAGACCGGATATTCTAAGCGAAGCTAATTCCTTTTTTAATTGCTGGATTTTCTTATCGCGACCCAATACTGAGTAACGACTCAAGAAAAGAGGGAGTAAACTAACCAATAAACCTAGCAGAGCACCTAAAAATAAGGCAATCAAAACCCAAAGGCCAATCGTGAATTCAGGTAGCTGAACACTAAATAAAATGAGGGATACAGGAAGGTTATTGTCAGAGGCAAAAACAACACCAATAAAAGCTGCTACCAACAATAGAATTAACAGTATTAATCGCTTGATCCATTTAAGCATAGCATCCTCTAAATATAGACATTTAAAGAATAATTATACTCTTATAGAGTAATTTAGGTAAGACAATAAGGGAGGATACAATGAATGAAGACGAAGACTTTATTCTTTGCCAATACTATCGTTTACACGATCACGCATTTCTTTACCTGGCTTAAAATGAGGTACATATTTGCCCTCCAACTGAACTAACTCACCTGTTTTAGGGTTACGCCCCACTCTAGGCTCACGGTAGTGCAAAGAAAAACTACCAAAACCGCGCACCTCAATACGCTCACCCGATGCCAATATCTGAGACATATACTCAAGGATACTTTTTATTGCTAGCTCAATATCTTTAACCGATAGCTGCTCTTGATGATCAGCAATTCTTTCTATAAGTTCCGATTTTGTCATATTAGCACACCAATTTACGTCACATTTCCCATATTGAACAAAATTTATTCTAATAATATCAATACTTTAGAGATATGCAATGTTTAATCAACTAAATATCACTCATCCCACCACAAATCAGCCAATTAATCAGGCTTTTAGCGAGAAAAGATGCCTTTAATACGATGAAGCCCCATTATTGAAACCTACACCCCTACTAATTATGAAAAACAATCGATAAGACATAAAAAAGGCCGCATCAGAATGCGGCCTTTTTTTAATCAAAGATAAGGAGATTACTTATCCTGACCTTCCATTTGCGCTTTAATCAAATCACCTAGTGTCGCTGGCGCTGCTGCTGCTTCCGCCTTGCTACTATGCTCTTTAATTGCTGCTTTTTCTTCAGCTGCATCTTTTGCTTTAATCGAAAGTGCTATTGAACGGTTTTTACTATCGATATTAACGATAACCACTTCAACTTCTGCACCTACAGATAATACAGTAGAAGCGTCTTCTACTTTATCACGACTAATTTCAGATACTTTTAGGTAACCTTCAACATCATCCATTAAAGTAATTACCGCGCCTTTAGCATCAACTTCTTTCACGGTACCTTTAACGATAGCACCTTTTGTGTTTTCAGTTGTGTAGCCAGAGAAGTTATCTTCTTCTAACTGCTTAATACCTAAAGAAATACGCTCACGTTCTGGATCAACCGCTAATATAACAGTTTCTAGATCATCACCTTTCTTATAGTTACGTACGGCTTCTTCACCCGCTTCACTCCAAGAAATATCAGACAAATGAACCAGACCGTCGATACCACCGTCAAGACCAAGGAAGATACCAAAGTCAGTGATAGACTTGATCTTACCTGAGATTTTGTCACCTTTCTGGAAGCGTGAACCAAATGCATCCCATGGATTTTCTTGACACTGCTTAATACCTAAAGAAATACGACGACGATCTTCGTCAATCTCAAGAACCATAACTTCAACTTCATCACCTAAGCTAACCACTTTAGATGGGTGAATGTTTTTGTTTGTCCAATCCATTTCAGATACGTGAACAAGGCCTTCAACACCTTCTTCGATTTCAGCGAAACAACCATAATCAGTAAGGTTGGTCACTACTGCTTTCGCCTTCGCGCCAACAGGGTAACGGTTAGTGATTTCTACCCATGGATCTTCACCTAATTGCTTAAGGCCTAATGATACACGGTTACGCTCACGATCAAATTTCAATACGCGAACATCAATTTCGTCACCAACATTCACAATTTCGCTTGGATGCTTGATACGCTTCCACGCCATATCAGTAATATGTAGAAGACCATCAACACCACCCAAGTCAACGAATGCACCGTAATCAGTAAGGTTTTTAACGATACCTTTCGCTTTAGCACCTTCTTCAAGTGTTGCTAATAGCTCTTCACGTTCAGCAGAGTTAGCAGTTTCCATAACAGCACGACGAGAAACAACTACGTTGTTACGCTTCTGATCTAACTTAATAACTTTAAATTCTAGCTCTTTGCCTTCAAGGTGCAATGTGTCACGTACTGGACGCACATCAACTAATGAACCCGGTAAGAATGCGCGAATACCCGCAACATCAACAGTGAAACCACCCTTCACCTTACCGTTAATCACACCTGTCATTACGGTTTCTGCTGCATGAGCAGTTTCTAGCACTTTCCACGCTTCAGCACGTTTTGCTTTTTCACGTGAAAGTTTTGTTTCACCAAAGCCATCTTCTACAGACTCTAGCGCAACATGAACTTCATCACCAATTTGCAACGTTACTTCACCATTTTCGTCGGCGAATTGCTCGGTAGGGATAACACCTTCTGATTTTAGACCTGCGTGAACAGTCACCCAGTCTCTATCAATATCAATAACTACACCTGTGATAATTGATCCAGGAACCATATCAACGGTTTTTAAACTTTCTTCAAATAATTCTGCGAAATTCTCGCTCATGAGAGGACCTATAAATAAATAGCGCATCCAAATAAGGGGTTAATAACACCCGACTATCGAGACTTGCTTACCGTATTAATCAGGAATACGGATCAGTTAATAATGACAAATTGACTCTCCCTGATGAATTTACGAGTTCAATTTACCTTTAAGTGTTAACTCATCAATAAAAGAAGGGATTGATTAAGCTAAACGTTTTTTTGCCAGATCGAGCACAGCATTTAATACTTGATCAATAGACATTACAGTACTATCAATCTCCAACGCATCATCTGCTGCCTTTAATGGCGATGCTGAACGTTGCGTATCGCGAATATCACGCGCCCGTATATCATCCAGCAGGGCGCGCAGATTAGCAGATTCACCGCGTTCAAGCAACTGCTTATAACGGCGCTGGGCCCGCTCTTCTGCACTTGCTGTTAAAAACACCTTCACAACCGCATTTGGAAACACAACAGTGCCCATATCACGCCCATCAGCCACCAAACCCGGAGGCACCTCAAAAGCACGCTGGCGCTCTAACAACGCCTCCCTAACGGGAATATGAGCGGCTACCACGGAGGCACCCATCCCTGCCGCCTCTTTTCTTATATCGCTTGTCACATCTTTACCATCTAAAATAGCAATAACGCCTTTATCACTTGGTTCAAATGTCACATTCAAGTGGCGAGCCACCTCTGCCGCTTCTTGCGCATCCTCCAAAGCAATCCCTTTAGACACACACGCTACAGCGGTTAAACGATACAACGCTCCACTATCTAACAACTGAAAGCCTAAGGCTTTCGCTAACAACTGACAAATAGTACCTTTACCCGAACCGCTAGGGCCATCCACAGTAATAACAGGAACAAAGCTCATAGGCTATAACCCCAACTGTAATGACTGATAAATAGCTTCACACGCCGCAGCGGGATCTTCAGCCTGCGTAATAGGACGACCAATAACCAAGTAGTCACTACCATTTGCCAAGGCATCTTGCGGGGTCACTATGCGGCGCTGATCATCCGCAGCAGCACCTGTAGGACGAATACCTGGGGTCACTAAACTAAACTTGTCACCAAATGCTGATTTTAGACGCTGTGCTTCCATTGCTGAGCACACCACCCCATCAAGCCCCACCTCTTTCGTCAACGAGGCCAAACGCATAACCTGTTCTTCAGGTTCAATATTCATGCCCACACTCAGTAAATCTTCTTTTGTCATGCTAGTTAATACCGTCACGGCAATTAACAGTGGAGAGTGTGATGATGAATCAATGGCCTCTTTTGCCGCCGCTAGCATTCTACGGCCTCCTGAAGCATGTACATTCACCATCCACACACCAAGATCTGCAGCGGCTTTAACGGCTTTTGCTACCGTATTTGGAATATCGTGATATTTAAGATCAAGAAATACATCAAAACCCTTATCCATTAATTGCCCCACTAATTGCGGCCCTGCAAAAGTGAATAATTCTTTACCGACTTTAAGGCGACAATGGGAAGGATTTAGCTGAGATGCTAGCGCTAAACATGACTTGCTGTCATTAAAATCCATAGCGACAACAATGGGAGAATGGGTATTATTTAACATAAAGGCTCCGACAAAAATCGGAGCGCATGATAACACAATTTTCACTGTTCTAATGCAGATAGCAACCCCCATGGGCTAACTAGGGGGTTATTACACTCATGTTATCTATAGACTTATTTGTGATTTATTAAGCGCTAAGATTTTTTCACCTATCCCCTTTACCTCTAACAGTTGATCTATAGCCGTAAATTTTCCGTTTTTCTCTCGCCAAGCGACTATTGCTTCGGCCTTCTTTAAACCAATACCCTTAAAAGAAATAGACATGTCTTTTGCTGTTGCATGATTAATATTAACCATTGCTCCAACAGTTTTTTGAATAGCGGGTGACTTTACGGAATTAGGCTGCACTTCTGCCGAAGCGCTCAAAGATAAACCGCTAGTAGCAATAATAAGCGCGGTAATAGATAAGACTTTCTTAATAGTAAATGTATTCATAAGGATAACCTCCGTGTTATTAATATTTGAACGCCAAAGTAGTAATTCAAATATTGAGCTATAAAAATAACAGCTCAAAAATACCATAGCGTCCTTGCTATGTGTTTAACAATAAATGCAACACAAGCAAATCTTACAAAAACAAAGCATAAAAATCTGTAAGTAAATGCGGATACTAATGTACGCATTTACTTACAGGCCACAATCATATTTCAACGAAATAAATTAAATGAAATCAACTACGGGATCAATGATCGGCAGCAAAGGATCGACAGGAAGCTCTATTACAGGAGGCTCTGGGTCTACGACAGGAGGCCACATAATAGGAGGTATGAGATCAGCATCACCTGGAAAACCCGCTATTGGTGGGTCAATCGGTATAGCATCAATCGGCGTCTCAATAATTGGAGAAATAATATCGTCAAAATCAAGAATCGGACCAGTCATTGGCTCTGAATCAACAATAGGCAACTCTGGTAAATCAGTGTCCTCATCCGACTTAGATATAAGCATTGACGGGTCAGGTTGGGACTCATCATCTGACACAGTAATAGTTAACCCATAATTTTGAGCTCTATTTAAACTTCCAAAATCTAAAAAGCCTAATTCGACTAAAGATTGAAATTGCTCTAATGAATTATCTGCAAAGCCAGTAATAGTTTCAAAATTATTATTTGTTTCTTGCCCTTGAAACTCAAGAAATATATCTGCTCCGCTATTAGTATTATCTAAGCCTCGCTCTAATGAAAAAATGGTATCCGCAGTAAACTTTCCATCTTTATCAATAAAAATAACCGACTTGTGAGGCCCCCACGCTCCGCTTTCAATATGTAAATAATTACCAATATTACCGAAGTTAATATCAGCACCAGATAAGAAAGAACCTATTTCAAGAGTATCTGCTTCTGCATTGGTATTTGTATCACCGATAGTAAAATCTTTAATCCTAATATGTGCATTACCATTTCCAGCAGAATTATGAGAGAAAGCATCATCAGCATCCAACACTAAGGTATCTGCCCCCCCATTACCGTAAATACTTTCGCCCTTACTAGATAAACCACCTGACAAAATTCGATCATCTCTATCGGAACCGATTAAAGCATCCCCATTGTCAGTCCCCGTGATAACAACCTCAGAGTCATTCACTGGAGGCTTATCTATTCCTAATTCCAAAAAACCTAAGTCCACTAATGCCTGTATTTGAGCGGATGAATTCAAAGCACTACCGTTTGGTGAAAAATCAAAATCATCTGAATTAGTTAACGTTCTGAACTCAATCAAATAATTCGCTTCAGCAGCAATAGCTCCTCCTTGATCAGCGATAACCCTTGACTCTTCATCAACAAAACCTCCATCTCTGTCTATATATAAATGAACAATATTCCTACTTAGTTGTTCAAAATGTAAAAAACGAGTCGCATCTTCAGCAGTACCCAAGAAACCTGCAACATTATCATCGTGCCGTAATAAATCACCAATAACTAAGGAATCTGCGTTTTCATTACTTGTTACATCATCAACAGTAAAACCTCTAACCCTAATATGCCCGTTACCATTAGATGCGTTATTAGCAAACGCATCATCTCCATCAATAATTAAGCGATCATTACCTGAACGATTAATATTATTTTCGTGGGTACCCCTAACATCTTGAGTATTAGTTTGAAGAGCATCAAGGCCTACACCTTGAACATTTTCGACTTCACCATCACCTACGCCACCAGAATAAATATCATCATCTTCACCCTCTCTCCCCATCAAACCTGAGCCACTATTCACACCATCGCCAGACGGTGTTCCTATTACAGAGTGATTATTAGCATTAGATAAGTCTAAAAAGCCTAAATCTATTAATGCTTGAAACTGCTCAACGGTATTATCTTTAAAACCTGTTAACTCTTCTAAATTGTTATTTGCAGTCTGCCCTTGAAACTCGAGAAACAGGTCACTGCCATTGCCACCCTTAGATCCACCATTGGTTAAATTAGCACGATCTTGATCGGTAAACTGACCTTCTCTATCAACAAAAATACTCGATCGATTATGACCAAATGAACCACTGACAACATGTAAATAATTACCGATATTACTAGCATCTAGATTAGAACCCAGCAAAAAGCTACCAATATCAAGTACATCCGCCTGATCATTGGTGCTTGTATCATCAATCACAAAATCTCTTATTCTATAATGTCCATTACTATTATTTGCATTATTTTCGGCATGCGCGTCATCATTATTCAATACTAAAGTATCTGAACCGCCATTACCGCGAATACTTTCAACACCTTGTGACAAACCACCAGATATAAACACGTCATTACTCTCTGTACCCGATAAATTATCAGCATTATTCGTTCCTTGAATAGGGTTTACTATACCCTGAAGTAGATCACCCAAATTGACTGTTTGATCGTTTGATGTTTTATCTATTATCTCCTCAAAATCTAACTCACCAAAATCAATTATTCCACCATCTTCAAATCTCACGTTAATAATTTCAGGAAAAACACCAAAATCCGCATCTAAAGTAAGTGTTTCACCTGTATCAATAACTCTAAAAACGATATCGTCTTGATCTGCAAATAATTGTTGCGAAGGAACTATAGCTAGCTCCACATCCTCTGGGTTTAAGCCTGATTTAAAAACAATCGTAATCGTATCAGCACTTTCTGCTGTAATTAAAGCTGGCAACATATCTACCAAATCAGCACCGTCACCTCGGCCAAAAAGTATCTGATTTTCACTCTTTGAATCTGGCGTAAAGTCACCTATATGAATAGTATCATTACCAACACCACCATCAATTACATTTCTAAAATTACTATTCGGAGTTTCTGAAGGAAAAGAAGAGTAATGCTGACCAGAAGAAATAACATCATTACCTTCACCACCGAGAATAGTATCATTACCTAAACCAGCAACTATGTAATCGTTCCCTAAACCGCCATCAATAAAATCATCACCAAAACCAGCATAAATTTCATCATCTCCTATACCACCAGAAATAGAGTCATTATCCGTATTTTCGCCATAATCAATATCATCACCGCCAATTAACACATCATTACCAGCACCACCCGAAACAATATCATTCCCTCTTCGGGCATAAATAACATCATCATCTACAGTACCTAAAAGCGTGTCATCTCCAAACGTTCCTTGAATTTCAGTCATAACGAGTTCTCACATATCCATTATTTAAGACAACCAAACATAAGCTCGGCACTACAAGTTTATTAATTAATAAAATATTAACTTATTTTAAAAAACCAAACAAAGAAATGGGGGAATATGCGCCAAATATTTCATTAACTAACAAGTTAACATTAATAAAGGGTTCTACGAACTTGTATCGTCAACATGCGAGCTAGAAAAATTTTAATGCAAGGAGATATCCTAGATAAAAGAAAATACCTTTCATCTAGGATTAAAGGGAGGGATTTACAAGTACTGCGTTAATTTTTGAACTAAAGCAGCCACTTCACTTTCGCTTTTATCAGCGTAGTGTTGCTTAATCAACGCTGATAAATCCGCTGCAAATGCACTATGGTCATTCTGCACCTCAACGGAGGCAAGAACGCTATCCACCATACCCGCACCAACTGTCACGTTGGTTAGGCGATCAACAACAATGAATGCACCTGTCGCTCGATTCTTTTGGTAAGGATCAACAACCACTGGCTGATTAAGTGTTATATCAATCAGACCAATCGCGTTCAAACCTAAAGACGCTTTTTTATGCAATTCTTGCGTATTCACATCAATTTGGTGATGAATTTTATCAACATTACCTGTTGTTAATTTAGTTGCAAATTTGAAGAAGTATTCTGATTTTTCAGACACTTCTTTATCTGCCATCCATACCACATGGGCTTGAACATGATTTGTTTGTACGACATTGTCTTGCGCACTAACGATCATATCACCACGGCTGATATCAATTTCATCTTCTAAAGTAATAGTTACTGCCTGACCAACAAACGCACGTGGTAAATCGCCTTCGTAAGTCACAACACTTTTTACTCTACTGCTTTTTCCTGATGGAAGAGCGGTAATGTCATCGCCTACATTCACAACACCTGATGCAACGGTGCCGCAGAAACCACGAAAATCAAGATTAGGGCGGTTCACGTATTGCACTGGAAAACGAAAATCAGATAAGTTTTTATCCTCATCAATCTTTACGCCTTCTAGAATTTCCATCAATGTTTTACCGCTGTATTTTGGCGCCGTGTACCAAGACGAACGATCACCTCTATTTACAACATTATCGCCATCTAAAGCCGACATAGGCACAAAATAAATATCGTCTGCAAGACCCAAAGTCTTAGCAAATGCTAGGTATTCTGTTTGAATTTCATTAAAACGCTCTTCACTGAAATCCATAAGATCCATTTTATTTACGGCAACAACGATATGCTTAATACCCAATAACGAAGCAATATAACTGTGGCGGCGTGTTTGCGTTTGCACACCATAGCGCGCGTCAATAAGAATCACGGCTAAATCACAAGTAGATGCCCCTGTGGCCATATTACGTGTGTACTGTTCATGCCCTGGCGTATCGGCAATAATAAATTTACGTTTCGCTGTTGAAAAATAACGGTAGGCCACATCAATAGTAATGCCCTGCTCACGCTCAGCTTGCAAGCCATCAACAAGCAACGCTAAATCAATTTTTTCACCTGTCGTTCCATGTTTGGTAGAGTCGGATTCTATGGCGGCTAATTGATCTTCATAAATCATTTTTGAGTCATGTAATAAGCGGCCAATTAAGGTACTTTTACCATCGTCAACGCTACCACAGGTAATAAAACGTAATAATTCTTTTTGTTCATGCTGAGCAAGATAAGCATTAATATCTTCAGCAATTAATTCAGACTGATGAGACATTAAAAATACCCCTCTTGTTTTTTCTTTTCCATCGAACCAGAGCTATCGTGATCAATCACTCGACCTTGCCGCTCTGATGTAGTTGTTAATAGCATTTCTTGAATAATTTCTGGCAATGTTGTCGCTTCGGACTCTACAGCTCCTGTTAACGGATAACAGCCTAGTGTACGGAAGCGCACCATTTTCTCTTCAACTTTTTCGCCGTCTTCAATTGGCATACGCTCATCATCAACCATGATTAATGTACCATCACGTTCAACAACTGGACGTTTATCTGCAAAATATAAAGGTACCAATGGGATGCTCTCAAGATGAATGTATTGCCAAATATCAAGCTCTGTCCAATTTGATAATGGGAATACACGAATGCTTTCACCCTTATCTACTCGACTGTTATAAATATTCCACAATTCTGGACGCTGATTTTTTGGATCCCAACGGTGATTTTTATCTCGGAACGAATACACACGCTCTTTTGCACGTGATTTTTCTTCATCACGACGCGCACCACCAAAAGCCGCATCAAAGCCATGCTTATTAAGCGCTTGCTTTAAGGCTTGGGTTTTCATCACATCAGTATGTGTTGCACTACCATGAGTAAACGGCCCCATACCCATATCCACACCTTCTTGGTTAGTGTGAACAATCAGGTCTAGCCCTAAGTTTTTTACATGCTCGTCACGAAACTTAATCATTTCTTTAAATTTCCATGTGGTGTCCACATGCATCAAAGGAAATGGCGGCTTACCAGGTGCAAATGCTTTCATCGCTAAATGCAGCATAACGGCAGAATCTTTACCTACAGAATAGAGCATGACAGGATTATCAAATTCAGCCGCTACTTCGCGGATAATATGAATACTCTCAGCTTCTAATTGTTTTAAATGGGTTAACGAATAATCGTTGCTCATGTTTTATCCAACACTCATTGATATAATATTAAAATAAGGAAGTCTTTTGCTTATGCGCGCGCATTATAAAGAAGTTTTTAGCAAACGCTAAACAACTTGTTCTTCTATGCTTATTCCTGCTTGTTGTGCTAACTGCGAAAAGCCAGGGAATGAAGTGGCCACATGACCACAGTTATTCACGATTATAGGTGCAGTTGCTCGTAAACCTGCGATAGTAAAAGACATAGCAATACGGTGATCATCATGGGTTTCGACTGAACCGCCGCCAATTTCTCCACCCTCTATAATCATGCCATCGGGTGTAGGCACTGCATTAACCCCTAACGTTTGCAAGCCATCCGCCATTACCTGAATACGATCACTCTCTTTAACTCGTAACTCTTCGGCGCCTGTCAGTACGGTTTTACCTTCTGCGCATGCAGCCGCAACAAAAAGAACGGGAAATTCATCAATCGCTAAAGGTACAAATTCTTCAGGAATAGCAATACCTTTTAACGGTGCATATTGCACACGTATATCAGCTACTGGCTCGCCACCAACCTCTCGTTCATTAAGCAATGTAATATCTGCCCCCATTAAACGTAAGATCGAAATAATACCATCGCGCGTTGGGTTCACACCGACGTGTTCGAGCGTAATATCCGAACCTGGAGCAATTGATGCAGCCACCATATAGAAAGCCGCCGAAGAAATATCCGCGGGCACATCAATATTCATTGCCGTTAGCTTTCCACCGCCGACCAAGCTGGCTTTATTACCATTGGTTTTCACATCATAACCAAAACCGCGCAACATACGTTCAGTGTGATCACGGGTAGGTGCCGGTTCGATAGTCGATGTTTCCCCTTCGGCATACAAACCCGCAAGCAACACACAAGATTTCACCTGTGCACTGGCCATTGGCATAACATACTCGATAGCATTCACTGATCCATTGGCCTTAACCGTTACAGGGGGTCTACCCTCAGCCGCTGTCTCAACACTGACTCCCATTTCACGCAAAGGATTAGCTACACGGTTCATTGGTCGCTTTGTTAATGAAGCATCTCCCGTTAATGTGTATGCAAAATTTTGCCCTGCCAAAAATCCCATCAACAGGCGCATAGCGGTGCCCGCATTCCCCACATCCAGTGGTTTCGTCGGTGCCTCTAAACCACGCAAGCCCACACCATGAATCGTCACAACGCCATCTTCTGGCCCAACTATTTTCACGCCCATATCACGAAACGCCTGCAGCGTTGCTAGCGCATCTTCACCTTCTAAGAAACCACGCACTTCTGTGACGCCTTCGGCAATAGAACCCAACATAATAGAGCGATGAGAAATAGATTTATCGCCTGGCACACGGAAAGTTCCGTTAACTTGCCCACCTGGCTGGATAACATAACGCAGTTGTGAATGATTTTGATTTGACATAAAGAATAATTTTAATAAATGATGGCTTATTTTTCCGTTGCTTGCGCATTAGAAATAAGCAGAGAGGTAAATTGATCACGCGCTTCTTTTGCTCGCGTAAATGTTTTAAATAAATAATCACTATCACCCGACTCAATTGCTTGACGTAATTGACCCAAGTTATTTTGAAAAAGATCGATGGCTTTTAATACTTCCGTATTGTTCGCCTGCATAATGTCGTGCCACATGCGCGGGTCGCTACTAGCAATGCGAGTAAAGTCACGAAACCCACCTGCCGCATAGCGAAAAATATTTTCATTTTCAGAATCATTTGCCAAGGTATCAACTAATGAATACGCAATCGCATGTGGCAAATGACTCGTTGCCGCCAATACCGAATCGTGCTCTTCAACGGTCATTGTTAGCACTTCAGCTTGTGCCGCTTGCCACATGGCTTTCACGCGTTGAGTATGAGCATCACCCGTTTCTGCCAATGGCGTAATAATAACGCGATGATTGATATATAAGTTTGCATCAGCCGCTGTTACACCGCTTTTTTCAGAACCAGCAATAGGATGACCAGGAACAAATTGTGTGGGAATACTGCCGTAAACATCTCGCACTGCATCGACAACACTGCCTTTTACGCTAGCACCATCAGTAACCGTCACCAATGCATCCAGTTGTGCATTCACATCACTCAAGGTATCGCGAACCGCTAAGGTGGGCACCGCAATAAATACAACATCCCCTTCACCTAACTCACTGGCAATATCAGCGAAAGATAATACCGCTCGATCAACAATGCCTTTTTCTATTGCAATATCTGCCGTTTCTTGGCGACGAACAACACCTATAATTTCTTGGCAGGCATTCGCTTTACGCAATGCAGCCGCAAGGCTGCCACCAATAAGCCCTAAACCAATAACTACTAATTTTTTTACTATGTGCTGACTAGCCATAATTACTTAACGAAAACACTCAATATGTAATGACAAAGAATAAAGGAAATAACGCTTATAATACGCCAACAGGATACGAGCCCAACACTTTTAACTCCGCGGCTTTTTCACCCACATTGTCTAATGCCTCTCGCACTTTAGGTTCACTAATATGACCATTAAAATCGATAAAGAAAACGTAATTCCACACACCCGATCGCGACGGTCGTGTTTCTACACGCGTCAAATCTAGCCCTAAACGATGAAACGGTTCGAGCAAATTATGCAACGCACCCGCTTCATTACGCATAGAAACCACAATAGAGGTTTTATCAACGCCACTGGCAGGTACATCTTGCGCACCGATAATTAAAAAGCGGGTTGAATTATCTGGCATGTCTTCTATTTTTTCATTCAGAACAGTCAAGTCATAAATGTTCGCGGCTGTTGCACTAGCAATCGCTGCAGAATGCCATTCACCCTTGATGCGCTTTGCCGCGTCTGCATTACTACTAACCGCAATGCGTTCTGCATTGGGGTAATTTGCATCAATCCATTTGCGACACTGCGCCAAGCTTTGCGAATGCGAATAAATACGTGTAATGCCGTCTTTTTTTGTCACTTCTGAAATAAGCAGGTTTTGGTGTATGCGCAAAACAACTTCACCACAGATTTTTAACCCCGAATTAATAAAGTTATCAAGCGTGTGCGTTACGACCCCTTCTGTTGAATTTTCAACAGGCACAACACCATAATTTACAGCACCCGCTTCTACTTCACGAAATACTTCATCAATCGCCGACATAGGTACAGGCAATGCAGAGTGCCCAAAATGTTTTGTTACGGCCTCTTGTGTAAAGGTGCCTTCGGGGCCTAAAAAAGCGACACGAATAGGATCTTCTAAGGCCAAACATGCGGACATGATTTCGCGAAATAAACGTGCAATTTCTTCATCATCTAGCGGGCCACCGTTTGCTTTATTGCGTTCCATCACTGAACGCAATACTTGCGCCTCACGCTCTGGGCGATAATAAATAATATCGGTCTCACCATTTGCTTTTTTTACATCGGCAACGGCTTGCGCGCAACGAGCACGCTCGCTAATTAAATCGGCAATTTTTTGATCGGTTGCGTCAATTTTTTCTCGAAGCTGCTGTAATGTTTGCTTGTCTGTACTCATTATATTTCTACAATTAATTCTCTTTAATGTTCGCGGTTAGCGTGAACGCCAGCCAACATAAAACACTGGCAATACGCTAATAAAACCGCTATTCGCTGGTATTGTCTTCTGCGTTTTCGTTATCAATAGCGTCAGTTTCTTCAGGTTCTTCGATACGTTCAACACCGTTTAAGTGTTCACCGTCCTTCACTTTAATTACGCGAACACCTTGAGTATTACGACCTGATACCGAGATTTCATCTACGCGTGTGCGCACTAATGTACCTTGATCGGAAATAAGCATAATCTCATCACCATCAAAGACTTGTACTGCACCCACTAATTTACCGTTGCGCTCGCTGGTTTGCATGGCAATCATACCTTTACCTGCTCGGCCTTTGGTTGCATATTCTTCTAACTTGGTTTGTTTACCATAGCCATTTTCGCTAACGGTGAGCACTCGTCCATCTTCAGCAGGAATCACCATCGAAATTACTTCGTAATCATCCGCTAGTCGAATACCACGCACACCACGTGATGTACGCCCCATTGAACGCACATCATTTTCATTAAAGCGTACCGCTTTACCTTCAGAAGAGAACAACATGACATCGCTATCACCCGTTGTAATCGCTGTACCTACAAGATGATTCCCTTCTTCTAAATCAATGGCGCGTAGACCCGTTGTACGTGGACGAGCAAATTGTGTTAGCGGCGTTTTCTTCACGGTACCGTTTGCCGTGGCCATAAAGATAAAATGGTCTTCGTCATATTCACGCACAGGCAAAATAGACGTAATACGTTCGTTTTCTTCTAATGGTAATAAATTCACAATTGGACGACCACGAGACTGACGACCCGCCAATGGAATATGGAATACCTTCATCCAATACACTTTGCCTGCATTGGTAAAACATAAAATCGTATCGTGGGTACTTGCAATCAATAAATGCTCAACAAAATCTTCATCTTTGACTGATGTGGCGGCTTTACCAGTACCACCTCGACGCTGCGCTTGATAATCAGATAAGGCTTGTGTTTTTGCATAACCACCGTGAGAAATAGTAACAACACGATCTTCTTCGGTAATTAAATCTTCGATGGTTAAATCACGCTTAGAGCTTTGAATATCAGTACGACGCTCATCACCGTAATTGGCTTCAATTTCTTCAAGCTCTTCTCGAATAACTGCCATTAAGCGCTCAGAACTGCCCAGAATTTCTAAAAACTCTGCAATACGATCCACTTTCTCTTGGTATTCACCCAATAATTTATCGTGTTCCATACCCGTTAAACGGTGTAAACGTAATTCTAAAATAGCCTGTGCTTGCGCTGGCGATAAATAATATTCTTCACCTCGAAGACCAAACTCTTCACCCAAGCCTTCTGGTCGGCAAGCATGATCACCTGCACGCTCTAGAAATTGCATGACCGACGATGCTGTCCATGCGCGTGACAACAAAGACTCTTTAGCTTGTGCGGGGCTTGGCGAGGTTTTAATTAACGTAATCACCTCATCGATATTGGCAATAGCTACAGCTAAACCTTCAAGAATATGCCCACGCTCACGTGCTTTACGCAACAAATAAATCGTTCGACGAGTAACAACTTCGCGACGGTGACGCACAAAGTATTCAAGCAACTGTTTAAGGTTTAATGTTTTTGGTTGACCGTCAACCAATGCCACCACATTAATACCAAACACACCCTCCATTTGAGTTTGTGCATATAAATTATTCAGTACTACTTCACCAATTTCGCCACGCTTTAACTCAATGACCACGCGAATATCTTTTGTTGATTCATCACGTAGCTCAGAAATACCTTCAATACGCTTTTCTTTAACCAACTCTGCGATTTTTTCAATTAAACGCGCTTTATTCAGCTGGTAAGGAATTTCAGTGATAATAATAGTTTCTTTATTCGTTTTTTCGTTGCGCTCAATATCGGCTTTAGCACGTACATAAATACGACCACGACCTGTGCGATAGGCTTCAACAATACCTGCTCGACCATTAATGGTTGCACCTGTTGGAAAGTCTGGGCCAGGAATAATTTCCATAAGCTCATCAATACTGATGTCATTATTGTCGATAAAGGCTAAGCACCCACGCACCACTTCTTTTAAGTTGTGCGGTGGAATATTGGTTGCCATACCCACAGCAATACCCGACGAACCATTAATCAACAAATTCGGTACACGCGTAGGTAATACCGCAGGAATATGTTCGGTACCATCATAGTTAGGAATAAAATCAACGGTTTCTTTTTCTAAATCAGCCAATAATTCATGGGCTAATTTTTTCATGCGAATTTCGGTATAACGCATCGCCGCCGCACTATCACCATCAATAGAACCAAAGTTACCCTGTCCATCAACAAGGGGATAACGCAAAGAAAAGTCTTGCGCCATACGTACAATCGTATCGTAAACAGCAGAATCACCATGCGGGTGATATTTACCGATAACATCACCGACCACGCGAGCAGACTTTTTATAGGCTTTATTCCAGTCGTTATTGAGCTCGCTCATCGCGAATAGTACGCGACGATGCACAGGTTTAAGACCATCACGAACATCAGGCAATGCTCGACCCACAATGACACTCATCGCGTAATCAAGATAGGATTGCTTTAATTCGTCTTCGATATGAACTGGAGAAACGTCGTGTGCTAGATCACCCATAAGAAGTATTGCCTACTCTTTTTTATTACTTTTATTAACTATATAGAACCGCTTTTCTGTGCGAAAAACGCGCTGTTATCCTATCTACGCCAGCCTTTATTTGTAAACTACTGCACAAAGGCTTTTCACCGCATATAAAGCGCTGAATAATAACATAAAACAGGAAGATATAGGAGGGGTACAGAGGGGATATAAAACAAACGTCACAATGACGTTTTAAGGCCTTTATGACACCACGAAAAAACAGCAGGCAATAAGTGATTTTGGTGCCAGAAAGCACCAACTAAACAAACAACCCATAATTACTTAAGCTGCTCATGCGCCTTATTGAGCATTGCCTGATTATGCTTAACACGCGCCACAATCGCCTTATAAGGCAACAAATTCATCGTTTGCGCTTTGTTTTGCTGAGCAATGGTAACTAAAGATTTCGCATGAGACAGAAAAATACGGTATGCCTCAAACAAAGAATACTTAGGATCAAACATATGCGTAGGTAACGATGCTACACCATTGACCTCGATAATCACGAATTCCCCACGCTTTAGCGATACCTCATCTTTTGCTTTCACATCCACGCGCCCAAAGTTATAGCCTGGCTGTTTTGCAAAAAAAGCTAAAATTGCCGCTTCAAGCTCAGGGGTGAGCAAGTCACTATCATCAGTAAACTTACAGCCTAATGTATGAGAACCAATAAAAGACAAGCGAACCACCTCACCTTTCGGAGGCACTCTAGCAACATCAATATATTGTAAAAATGACTGCCAATGATGGCTAAAGCGCTCATGCTGATGCGCCAATGTTTCTATGCTATCACGACCATTACCAATAACCGTAGGAAAGTGCTTGCGGTTAATTCCTGTTACACGCCCTGCATCACAACCCACACCTTGCTGACGAACAAAGAAAATACCGCATTCGTAATTATAAGGGGTGAATTGCTGCAAAATATAATCGCCGATTAATAAAGGCATCACTTTATCCACATCCTCAGAGGAATGAATTTTACGGATACCTTTACCTACACACCCTACATCAGATTTAAGAATAAGAGGATAATCATGCATTTGGGCAAACGCATCGATTTGTGCTCGCTTTTCTACCACACTACATTCGCCCTTAATCAAGGTAGTCGGCAAAAAATATGACGGATCAAATGCTTGCTGCGTGGCGTACTTTGAACCCAAGCCAATTTCACCATGATCCAAACAATAATTAGCTTTTGCCAGTGTTTTAATACCCACGCCTTTAAGTAAACACTGCCAGCCCAAATATAGGTAATACGGCATTTCAAAAATACGAGGATGCCAAAACTCATGATGTTTAAACAAAAAAAACTCCACATTAACAATACAACATTAGGCGACTAATACAGGGGAAAAGCATAGCCACTCTAATAAAGATAATGATTCACTCAATAAGTTCATATTACCACCATCAATTCCGCTATCACATCCACTATCAAACAATCAGTAGTTATCGCCATGATGTATGTCATGCTAATCAATACTGGTCATGTATCGCCAAAACATGACCAAGGCAACAGATATAACACCACCCAATTAATACTTATACACTACTGAGTGTTCAATTCCTTTATACGTCGCCGCCGACGTACTAAAAAAGCACACCTAAGACGTACTTTTCGACGATGCTGACGAACAGACACGTCGCTGCGATGAGGGTCTAAAGGAATCAACTCATCACCTTCTTTACGAAAGCCAATATCATCCAATAAATGTGCATCTAGGCGAGACATCGCACGTATAGATGCTTCACGACGACAATTCGCTTGATACATTGTTATTTGCTGGGCAATAAACACAAAAATCGACTTAATCAATCTAACAATAAACATAATACTCTCCTAAAAAACAGAAGGTCTTAGATGTATCGAGAAATTGATATAAAGAAAAGCAATGGCCGCGATACATTCCGCGACCAAAGTAGATAATAATTACATTAGGCGCGCAAAGCTTGGCATCCACCAAATTCGGGTGGCTACCGTATGAAACATCGGTTTAATCATATGCATTGTTTGAGCAATGTATGCAGAAAAAAGTATGTTCATATTCGCGTAAACTCGCTAAACCTAACTGTAATATATTAAAGATAAACGCCTGTTATCAGGCTGATATAAGTATGTGACAGATAACAACAATAAGCTAGCCATAAACGGCATGAGATGCCATTTTTATTCGATCCAATTACAATCTTAGCACTTGAAAAAGACATACTAGTGAATCATCCTCTAACACCGCCTTCTAATATCACTACAAAGACAACCACACACCAAGCCCATCCCCAGCTCTACTTCTGTTCTAAAAACGCATTTACCGTTAGAATAGACTTTTGATTATAAAGAAGCTGATAAATACCTATGACTGCAACACCCACTGTAGATCTTATTGTTCATGCCAAATGGATCATTCCTGTTGTTCCTAAAAATACGGTATTTACCGACTGCTCACTCGTTGTCGACAAAGGTCATATTGTCGCCATTAAGCCTAGCGATTCTGTAGCTCGATATTATCAAGCCACTGAAGAACAGCATTTATCTCAGCACGTATTAATGCCCGGACTGATTAATGCTCACGGCCACGCAGCGATGAGTTTATTACGCGGCTACGCAGATGACCTCCCCTTAGACACATGGCTAAATGATCATATTTGGCCTGCAGAAGCACAGCATGTGAGCGCTGAATTTGTTAAAGATGGCGCAGAACTAGCGATCGCCGAAATGATTCGCAGTGGCACAACGTGCTTTTCCGATATGTATTTTTTCCCGGAAGAAACTGCCGCTGTCGCTCATCGCACGGGCATACGCTGCCAAGTGACTTTTCCAATTTTTGAATTCCCTAGTGCTTGGGGTAGCGGCGCCGACGAGTACATAAGCAAAGGACTTACCTTACGCGACAACTATCGCAGCAATGCATTAATTAATGTCATTTTTGGCCCTCATGCGCCCTACACAGTTGGCGACGATACATTTACACGCATTGCCACCTTAGCCCCCGAAATACAAAGCGGTATTCATGTGCATTTACATGAAACACACAATGAGGTGAACGATGCGGTTAATGCTTCAGGAAAACGCCCTATTCAACGCCTGTATGATTTACAAGTATTAACGACCACCACCCAGTGTGTTCACATGACTCAACTGAATGATGAAGATATCACAATCATTCAGCAAACTGGCGCACACATTATTCACTGCCCTGAGTCTAACTTAAAACTTGCCAGTGGATTTTGCCCCGTAAATACTTTATTAGAGGCAGGTATTAACGTTGCGCTAGGTACTGATGGCGCCGCAAGCAACAACAATTTAGACATGTTTGGTGAAATGCACACTGCCGCACTATTAGGCAAAGCCGTTGCCAATGATGCTGCTGCACTGAATGCACAACAAGTTTTAGAAATGGCAACGATTAATGGCGCTATCGCCATGGGAATCGATCACGAAGTCGGCAGCCTTGAAGTTGGAAAATCTGCGGACATGATCGCTGTGAAATTAGACCCTTTAGAGCATGCACCATTGCACGATTTACTATCACACATCGTATATACCCATAACGGTCATCGTGTTAGCCATAGCTGGGTAAACGGAAAAATGCTTATGAATGCACGCGAACTCACCAGCTTAAACGTGAGTGACATTACGGCCAAAGCAAACCAGTGGCACACACGGCTACACGCTACAGATACCCCGTAACAACGCCACAAATTACAACAAATAATATGCTGCTGCACTGTGACAGCAAAGCTAACGACTACCATTATTCATATACACGAGCCTCTATCCATGAACAGCAATCTCAATGTCGACCCCAGTGAAATCGCAAAATTTGAAGCCCTAGCCAAACGCTGGTGGGATAAAAACAGTGAATTTAAACCGCTGCATGATATTAACCCGTTGCGCAGCAACTTTATTGATGCCCGATCACCCGTTGCAGAACTTAATGTATTAGATGTGGGCTGCGGTGGTGGCATATTAAGTGAATCACTCGCTCAACGCGGAGCGAACGTAACAGGTATTGATATGGGTGAAGCACCGCTTAGTGTGGCACGCCTACATAGCTTAGAAAGTGGCGTCACCGTGAATTATCGTCGCATCACTGCCGAAGAGCTAGCACAAGAACAAGCGGGACATTACGACATTGTTACCTGCCTAGAAATGCTAGAACATGTTCCCGACCCTAGCCAAGTGATTCAAGCATGTGCCACACTGGTAAAACCTGGTGGCGATGTCTATTTTTCAACGATTAATCGCAATCCCAAAGCCTATGCTTTTGCCATTATCGGAGCAGAATATGTACTGCAGCTACTCCCTAAAGGCACGCATGAATATTCTAAATTTATTAAACCATCAGAACTTGCCAACTGGTCACGCCAAGCTGATTTAGAATGGCAAGAAATTACAGGCATGACATACAACCCGCTCACCAAAAAATATCGTTTAAACAGCAACGATGTAAGCGTAAATTATTTAGTACATGTTAAAAAACCTGCGAGCGAATAAGCATGAGTATTAAAGCTGTATTTTTTGATCTTGACGGTACACTGCTGGATAGCGCACCCGATTTTTTTAACGCCATGCATCAACTCACTGACGAATACCAACTGCCTCGCATTAGCGAACAAGCCATTAGAGAAACCGTGTCAGATGGTGCCCGCGCACTTACCACTCTAGCATTTAACTTACAGGCCGATGCCTTTGGTTTTCAAGAGCGCAATCAGCGTTTACTAGATATTTATTTTGAACAACTTGGCCAACACTGCGTACTTTTTCCTGGCATGGAACAGTTATTAAACAATATAAAAAGCGCGCCTCTTTTCTGGGGAATCATCACCAACAAGCCTTCGCGCTATACAGACCCTATTTTAGAAAAACTTGCATTAAGCACCCCACCCAACTTAGTGATTTGCCCTGATCATGTCAGCAAAGCAAAGCCCGATCCAGAAGCGTTATTACTCGCTTGTAATAAAGTGGGCTGCCGCCCCGAAGAAGCCATTTACATTGGCGATCATCAACGAGATATTGATTGTGGCCGCGCGGCGGGTAGTCCAACCATTGCCGTTAGCTTTGGGTACATTCATCGCAATGATGATATTAACAACTGGCAAGCGGATCACATTGCCCATAATAGCAATGACATTTGGAACATTATCCGTTCTTACTTATAACAAACATCAACAACAAAAATACTATACTCATTACAGGTTATTCAGATGAACAACTGGAAAAACACAACACTAGCAAGCGACTGTCTACAAGGTAAAGTAATCGCCATTACAGGCGCAGGCAGTGGCATTGGACGCACACTAGCAAAAAGCATGGCAGGATATGGCGCCACCATTATTTTAATGGGCCGCACCGTTGAAAAACTAGAATCTATTTATGATGAAATAGAAAATAGCGGCTACCCTCAAGCGGCGATTATCCCCATTGATTTTCTAACGGCAACCGACGCCGATTATAAAAGCATTCAAGATAACATTGAGAACGAATTTGGCCAGCTAGACGGGTTGATTCATAATGCCGCCGAAGTGGGCGAGCGCACATCTATTGCCAGCTATACATTAAATACATGGGAGCGCTTAATGAAAATAAATGTTAACGCACCATTTGCTCTCACTAAATATTGCTTACCCTTATTACAACAAAGTGATCATGGCTCTATTATTTTTACCAGCTCAAGTGTTGGACTACAGGGGCGTGCTTATTGGGGTGCATATGCTGCATCAAAAGCAGCCATAGAAAACCTGATGGAAACACTCGCCGATGAATTAGAAGACACTAGTAATGTACGCGTTAATAGCATTAACCCTGGAGCAACCCGTACAGATATGCGTGCACAAGCATTCCCTGCAGAAGACCCAGAACACGTGAAATCTAGTGATACCCTAATCCCGTTATATGTATACTTTATGAGTGATCACAGCAGCACCATTAACGGACAACAAATCTCTTTTTAAAAATAAATCGAATATCACCGCAAGTATCCACCAGTATTTTTTTGTTGGTGGATACCAACTCTGCATACTTTTGCACCGTACTATCATTTTCACATCGATTTTTTAATGATTCTGTCACCTATTGTAACATTCCTGCAGCACACGCCAATATGGCGCTAGATTTTTCATATTCACTCACATAAAATATTCAAAAAAATAATAAATAAAAGGTGAATCATGCATACGTCTTGGTGGCAACAACACTGGCATAGTCCCGTTATCGCCTCAAACAATCACGGCAAACAACATACGCCTTTTTTATGGCTCCTATGCACCATCAGCACTGGGGTAAGCATATACTTTTTAATAAGCCAGCCTACATTTCTACTTGATCACTACCGTTCTAATAATTATCAACATATTCATTACAAAGAGGCTGCCATAATTCTTACTCCCTTTTGTATTGCCGTGTTACTTTTTATCATCGCCACGGTACGAATATGCAAAAATATAAAAAGCAAAAAAATAACATTAGTTTTAGACACCTTTCCCACACATGTCGGCAATGCATTTTTAGGCAATATTGAACTCGACAATCACAAGCAAAAAAATAGCTTTTGTGCCGAATTAGTTTTACATAAATATACGGTTAATCCGCAAAAAATAAAAAGTGGCAAAAATAAATCTGAAGCCACAACAAAAACATTATGGCGAATGCCTATTACCGTTAATAAAAAGAATGATGATACAAAAACACACTTATCATTAGAGGCAAGGTTACCCGATAATGCACCGCCATCTTCACCATCAACACTTGATGAATATCATGAATGGCAGCTACATGTATTTACAAAAAATCAAAAATTTACCCACACATGGAACATTCCAATTGTAGATAAAATAGAAGCATGATTGAAAAGCTTCAATGACAGGAGAAAAATAAGAAAGGAATAAGAAAATAAATCTAACAAATAACCATTAAACTATGGCGTATGCAAATGAATACACTGTACTTCGCACTCACCTTTTTCAGTAGCAATATAGATACTACTTTCTGTAATGGTTAACGAAAAATCCATTGTTCTTTCTACCAATGCGGCTAGCGCTTGAATTTGCTCCCATTTGAACTGGAAAACAGACGCGGGCATTAACACAAAATGAGCTTGGTGCTGCGACCACCAACTGTCTGACTTAGAATTAAAACTATATATTTTAACCGCAGAACTTAATCGTAATGCTTTTTTAATCCTATCAACCGCTGGTTCGCCGACATCAATCCATAATGACAACTGATCATCCAAGGTTTTTAGCCATACATCAGGCTCATCCACAGCAGATAAGCCTTTTGTAAAACTTAATTGTTCTTGCGCATTTAAGCAATACGCTAATACACGCACCATCATCCGTTCTATTGTTTCAGAAGGATGCTGGGCTACGGTTAACGCCATAGCCTCATAGTAATCTCGATCCATATCAGAGACCATGATTTTAAGTTTATAAATAGTCGGTTTTAACGCCATTTATAATCACCACTACGCATACAACGGAAGTACTTAAATAACAACTGAAGCAACAAATTAACCAACAATCGCTAACAATTCAATTTCAAATACTAGCGCTTGATATGGACCAATCGAACCGCCCGCTCCACGCTCACCGTAGGCTAGATTATAAGGAATAAACAACTTCCACTTACTGCCTACAGGCATTAATTGTAATGCTTCTGTCCAACCCGCAATAACACCATTCACTGGAAATTCTGTTGGCTCGTTACGGCTATAAGAACTATCAAATTCAGTGCCATTAATTAATGTACCACGGTAATGTGTACGTACTGTCGATGCAGCGGTAGGCAGCTCACCTTCACCCATCGTAATAATTTCATACTGTAGGCCAGAGTCTGTTACGTGTACTTCATCACGAGTTGAGTTTTCAGCTAAAAAAGCTTCGCCTTCTGCTGAAACGGCTTTACTTTCTTCCGCTTGTTTAGCACGCATTTGCTCCTGAATTACTTCAAATGCAGCATTGATGTCTGCCTCTGATAATTGTAATTTTTCACCGTTAAAGGCATTACTAAGCCCTGCAACAGCAGCATTAAGCGATGCGCCTGCAAACATACTTTTTAGCTGTTCGCCCATCTGTAGGCCTATGCCATACGATGCTTTTTCTTCGGTTGTATTTAACTGAGTATCTGACATGATTATTCTCTGCAATAAAAGGAAATAAAAAGAAAGAGCGTGTACCACTCTGAGTGGGCGCATTAAACACTAAAGTGGCTGATATTTCCACGATAGCCACAGTATTTACACATACACACGTGATTTAACATACGAAAAAGGGGCTATGATAAACTCTAGTACAACCTATATTTATTACTCACCGCTTATTGATACACATTATGTCGAACACTATTACCCTTCACACCCATGAGATGCGCTTTTCTGCTATACGCGCACAAGGCGCTGGCGGGCAGCATGTCAATAAAGTATCCAGTGCGATTCATTTACAGTATTTTATTCATAATTCATCGCTGAGTGACATTCAGAAAGAAAAACTATTAACATTTAACGATGATCGCATTAATAAAAATGGCGTTATTACTATTAAAGCGCAGCGTTTTCGTAGCCAAGATAAAAACAAGCAAGATGCCATTACACGCTTAGAAGAACTCATAACACGCGCGACAAAAATTCAGAAAAAACGTAAGGCCACTGCCCCATCTAGGGCCTCACAACGTAAACGGGTAGATACCAAAGTTAAGAAAGGCGCAACAAAACAGTTACGTAAAAAGCCTACCCAGTCTTGTTATTAAAGACTACGGACTATTCCGATATACGCTTTCCATCCCAAGCGATACAATAACCGCTATCTTTAGACTCCAGTTGATTAATCACATTCAGCAGGCATTGAGCAGAAAATTCGCGGGTAAATAATTTTTCTGGCTCAACATTTCGCTGAAAAGGCGCTGATAGCGCTGTATCTACAGTACCTGGATGCAAGCTGGTAATAATGACGTTGGCTTGTCGGCGTTGCATTTCTATCGCCAGTGTTTTTACCATCATATTCAATGCTGCTTTTGATGCGCGATACGCATACCATCCACCGAGACGATTATCACTAATACTACCCACTCTTGCCGACAAAGGTGCAAAAACCGCTTTATGGGTAGATCGCATTTTAGGTAGCAAATGTTTAGCCACTAATGACGGGCCTATTGTATTCAACAACATGTATTTCATCATATTGTCGTGACTTAATTGTTTAAATGACTTTTCTGGCAAGGTCGCCTCATCATGTAAAAAGCCTGTGGCAACAAGCACAATATCGACGGGCTCAGAAATATGAGTAGCAGCCAAGACAAGACTGCCTTCGTTATTATAGTCTATTACACAATGCTGATATTTTCGGTGTTTTACAGTGGCTACTCCACGGGACATGCCCACAACAGTATCGACTTGCTCATTACTGAGTAGATGCTCTACTAATGCACGACCTATCCCTCCTGTTGCACCAACAACCACGACCCTTATATGACTCGAAAATGATGTTAACGAAATACTCATAATAGAATTTGCTCGTTATTATTGTCACTTATAAGCCCTATATACGTTATAAAACACCCCCAAATATCACATTCAACAAATATCTGTTGATTTTTCATTGCATTAATTATCAATACCATCAACAAAATCAATCACATATCCCTTAATATCCAGTACAATAAGCACAAAATAGACAATAAAGATGTAGGAACCACATGTCAGACTCTACTATTGAAAACTTAAATTTAGCCTCTCAAGATATATTAATATCACCTGCTGAACTAAAAACACTATTACCCGTTAGTGAAAAAGCGCAGACCACAATATTACAAGGTCGCGAAACGGTGAATAATATCCTTGAGCGCAAAGATCATCGTTTAGCCGTTGTGATTGGCCCTTGCTCTATCCATGATGTTGATGCAGCAATGGATTACGCTAAGCGATTAAAGGCACTGTCTGATAAAGTCAGTGATTCTCTGGCTATTGTGATGCGTGTGTACTTTGAAAAGCCAAGAACAACAGTAGGCTGGAAAGGCTTAATTAACGACCCTGATTTAAACGGTTCATTTAACATAGAAGAAGGCTTAAAGATTGGCCGTAAACTATTGCTCGATATTTCTGAGCTTGGGTTACCTACAGCAACTGAAGCATTAGATCCTATTTCACCACAATACTTGCATGATCTTATCTCGTGGTCGGCTATTGGCGCACGCACTACCGAATCACAAACACACCGCGAAATGGCCAGCGGCCTATCGTGTGCAGTTGGCTTTAAAAACGGTACTGACGGTAGCCTAACCGTAGCAATGAATGCTCTACAATCTGTCTCTAGCTCACATCATTTTCTAGGGATTAATAGCGATGGACAAGTAGCCGTCATTCGCACAAAAGGTAATCCTCACGGGCATGTTGTGCTTCGCGGTGGTGGCGGTAAGCCAAATTATGACTCAGTGAATATAGCCCTGTGTGAGCAAGAATTGCGTAGCGGTAATATTGCAGAAAACATTATGGTAGATTGCAGCCACGAAAATTCAAATAAAAACCATGAATTACAACCGCTTGTACTAGAAAACATTACCAATCAAATTATTGATGGCAACACCTCTATTATGGGTTTAATGATTGAAAGTAACATTGGTGCTGGCAATCAAAAAATCAATGAAGACCGCTCAAAAATGGAATACGGCGTTTCTATCACCGACAAGTGCATTGATTGGGAAACAACAGAAAATACACTATTAGCTATGCACGACAAGCTAAAAGATATTTTGCCTAAACGATAATAGGCGCTTTGCTTATAAAAAAACCCGCTACCCTATTAAGGCTAGCGGGTTTTTTTATACATGTTCAAATTAGGCCGTGGCTGGCAGACTTTTTACATATTCTGCCAATTCCGTATAACCACCAATATATTCTTGCCCGTGAAAAATTTGCGGAACAGTTTCTACTGGACGACCAATAGTTTTTTCTAAATCTGCTTTTGAAATACCTTCAGCTTCAATATCGATCCATCGCATATCTTGCTCAAGTGTGTTGAGTAATTGCTTAGCTCTCACACAAAAACCACAACTAGGACGTCCAAAAATAGTAAAACGTGACATTATTAATTCCTCTATCGCTATTAGCTTACTGGCGCATAGTATCTACTGAAAACATTAACATTTAAAATGAATTCACTCGATAGCGGTCATTAACAAAACTAATGGATCAATA
Organism: Candidatus Endobugula sp.; assembly: GCA_965225895.1. Taxonomy (GTDB): domain Bacteria; phylum Pseudomonadota; class Gammaproteobacteria; order Pseudomonadales; family Cellvibrionaceae; genus Endobugula. The sequence continues at coordinate 731,525 of CBDDBR010000011.1, read as the reverse complement.
ATAAGCGTTTGATGTATCGGTATGATCTGTTGAATCACGCACACCTTTAATTTCAGGGATTTTCGCAATTAACGTTTTTTCTACACCTTCTTTTAACGTAAGATCAACCGCACTACAGCCCTGACAACCACCACCAAATTTAAGTACTGCATACCCTTCATCAGTAAATTCTTCTAACTCTACCTGACCGCCATGAGACGCCAAACCAGGGTTCACATCGTTATAGAGTACATAATTAATACGGTCGACAATGGGACTATCATCATTAACTTGGGGCATTTTTGAATTTGGCGCACGAATACTTAGCTGACCACCCATCTGATCTGCTGCATAGTCCACTTTGGCATCTTTAAGAAAAGGCAGGCTACGACCTTCAAAATAGGCCGTAAAAGCGTCGTATTCAACCCGCTCATCCCCTTCTTGCTCTTCACCTGGGCGGCAATAGGCAATACAAGTCTCTGCTTGTGAGGTACCAGGGTTTGAAACAAACATGCGAATGCCAATACCGTCTACATCCTGCTTGCTTAGCAGTTCTTTTAAGTAATTTTGGCCAGATTCGGTAATATTAACTGTCATAGTGGGGGCTTCTTTAAATAATACAAAACAGGGGTTATGTTGCCACGATTTACTGATAGACTCTACCCCAAAAAAAATAAGGTAATTCATCTGGCTTTGTATAAGATGGTAATAATTATCAATACATTCATAAAACACGCACACGAGCCTGACATTATGACTGAGCAATCACAGAAACCACGATTTTGGCAAATCGTTCTAAGCACCATTGCGGCTGCTTTTGGCGTACAAAGTAAAAGCAATCAGGAAAGGGATTTTAAACACGGCAACATTTACACATATATTGTTGCAGGTATTATTTTTACTCTCTTATTTATTGCTGGTGTAACCCTATTAGTACAAGCCGTACTTAGTAGTAACGGCCTATAGGGCTAAAAATAAAAAACCTACAAAGATTCAGGCATAAGCCCACAGCAAAGCGGCACCTATCTATTAAGATAAGCACTGTTACAACACTTCTTTATATAACGATGCGGTAAAGGTAATTTATTGACCGCTAATCCAAAATACACATGCTGCCACAAAAACAACGATTAATACGATCGCTGAAATAGCATCTGCAACACTATCACCTTCTTCTTGAATATCGATACGTTCATTCATAATAAAACTCTCAGGTTTATTCTTATTATTAAAGCTTTAATGACTTATTTAATGCATAGAATGATACTTTTAGCCGCCCAGATAGCCGCCCAGAGGTAAACTTGTATAAAGTCATTCAATTGATACTGTTTTTAGGTTGATACTCTTTACCGCATTATTATTGTTATTACGTGTGATAAAGACCGTAGCATTTGAACAAAAAACAACCCAAAACACAAGACCTCACCCATTGACTGCGAGTTAAGGCCTTCTGAAGCTTACGAACGTGAACGACTTTGGCGAATCGCCGCAGGTGAAGGCGCACCAATGTGCTGTTCATTACGTGCCTTAGCAAGTTGAATTTGTTTTTGACGCTCTGCAAAACGCTGACGTTGCTCGTCAGTTTGCTCATCATAACAACGAGGGCAAGTAATCCCTGGCATATAGCGTTCTGACTGTTTATCTTCTTCTGTAATCGGATGACGGCAACCATGACACTGGTCATAGGTTCCTTTTTCTAGGTCATGATCAACTGCTACACGGTTATCAAATACAAAACACTCGCCTTCCCATAGACTTTCTTCCTTAGGTACTTCTTCTAAATACTTAAGAATGCCGCCTTGTAGATGATATACCTCTTCAAATCCTTGTTCTTTTAAGTATGCCGTTGATTTTTCACAACGAATACCGCCAGTACAAAACATAGCAACTTTCTTATTATTTTCGGGGTTTAAATGAGTATTCACGTACTCTGGAAACTCTCGAAATGTCGTTGTTTTAGGGTCTTCAGCGCCTTTAAAGGTACCAATAGCGTATTCATAGTAATTACGCGTATCAACAACCGTGACATCTGGATCACTGATAAGAGCATTCCAATCCGTAGGCTTAACATATGTACCCACCACTTGGTTTGGATCAATACCCTCAACTCCCATCGTCACAATTTCACGCTTTAATTTGACCTTCATACGATAAAAAGGCATTTCCTCATAAAAAGACTCTTTATGGTCAATATTGGCTAATCGATCATCTGAACGTAAGTACAACAATAAGTTATCGATGGCTTCTCGCGTTCCAGCAACCGTACCGTTAATACCTTCTGAGGCCAACAATAATGTACCTGTAATATCTTCTTCAAGGCACTTATTAAGCAACGGCTCACGCATTGCCTCATAATCTGGCAAGCTAACAAAACGGTATAAAGCAGCAACAACAATTGAATTCATAAGTATCATACTATGGGGTTATAAACGGAGCGGCATTTTACCTAACAACATGGGTAACTGCCATTAAAATCCACAATTATTAAAAGGGTATTAGCGTGCAGCTACAACAATCAGCTGCCACCCATACATTGAGGGGACACAGACACACTATTATCTGCCTCCCACTCCTCTGCGGTGAGTGTTTGCATCGTTAAGGCATGCACTCCCGCGGCCAGCTCATCTGCCAATACTTTGTACACTTGCTGTTGACGCTGAATTTTTCTCACGCCATCAAAATGATCACTCACAATAAGGACTTTAAAGTGCGATTCTGCGCCATCAGGCACATTATGCTGATGACTTTCATTCACTACGCGCAACTCTTTTGGTGAAAAAGCCTGCTGTAGCTTTGTTTCAATGATCTGTTGGACTGTATTATTACCAGACACGAAAAACTCCTAAATAGATAAAGCGAGTACCAAAATAGAATAAATATTACGCTATTAGGCAATATTAATATAATTAAACAAAATATCTCGCTGCAAAATTGCATTTTACACTGTCTATAGCGTGTATAATGCAAAATATTCGATAATTTATACTACGCTATAACATTCTACCTTTGTAAGATATTGAACTGATAATTTATGACTAGAAAAGTATTTATTAACCGTCGCCGCAAAAATAGTGAACGTAGAGAAGAAGACGACCCTTGCAAGGATATGTCGATAGATATATACCATCGCAAACGCCGTAAAGCGGTAGAAAGACGTAAACCTCGCACTTTAGATGAAGACTACTATGCCTTTCTTGCGTCGGTTCAAAATGAAAATGACGAATTAGGGGATGGCAGACATCACTAAAGAATAAGCACCCTGCTCTCTTTTTTGCCTCACTATTACTATGAGATTATTTTTAGCCCCGATGGAAGGTGTGGTTGATCACACACTTCGAGAGCTCCTCACGCGTATTGGTGGCATAGATATTTGCGTTACCGAATTTATTCGCATCACGGATCACGTATTACCTGACAAGGTATTTCAGCGTTTTTGTCCTGAACTCACACAGCAATGCACCACTCCATCAGGCACACCTGTACGCATTCAGCTATTAGGTGGCAACCCTCAACCTATTGCAGAAAATGCCGCCAAAGTAGCCAATATGGGTGCTTGCGCTATTGATTTAAACTTTGGTTGCCCTGCAAAAACTGTCAATAAAAGTGACGGGGGCGCCTGCTTATTGCAATCCCCTTACCGTTTATACGACATTATCAAAGCAACCAGAGATGCAGTACCTAAGCATATTCCTGTGACTGCCAAAATGCGTTTGGGTTTTAATGATAAAGAACAGTACTTAGACAATGCTATTGCCGCTTACGAGGCTGGCGCAAATGAGCTTGTTGTTCATGCCCGCTCGAAAGCAGACGGCTATAAACCACCTGCATATTGGGATTACATTGCGAGCATTAATGAATCTATTGATATTCCCGTGGTAGCTAATGGCGAAATATGGAGCGTAAACGATTATTTTCGCTGTAAAACGATGAGCCAGTGTGATGATTTTATGCTGGGTCGCGGTTTACTCTCGTGCCCTGATTTAGCACTACAAATCAAAGCGCAACAACAAGGCACAGATTATCAGGCTATGACTTGGCTTGACGTTTGTTTATTAATTCAACACTTTTTTGAACGTACGACCCCACTATACCCACAAAAGCATACTGGTAATCGTGTAAAACAATGGCTCAATTATTTACGCCGCCAATACCCCGAAGCTCAGCTGTTATTTGATGCCATTAAGCGCTACCGCACCGCAGAAGAAATCAACCATGCGATTGATCAAAGCCTTATGGCTGCTGATTACGCTCAACCAGCCTAGGCTCTGACACCGCGTGAAAACCTTGACCATTTTTACTAACAGCATTCGTTGACCCCTCGAAACGCAACTGCTGAAGAGTATGCCCACGAGCTGCCAACGCTGTTTGTTGAGAAACAGGCAAATTTTTATCAAAAAATACTTTATCAGGTTTCCATTGTTGATGAATGCGCGGATTTGCTAAGGCCGTATAGAGCGAAGTATCAAACCCTAAATAATGAATTAAAGCCTGCGTGACTTGTGTAATGATCATTGGGCCTCCAGCCGCACCAATAGCCATCATAGGCTGATGATTGCGCGTCACAATAGTAGGGCTCATACTGGATAAAGGGCGCTTTTTAGGCTGAATGCTATTCGCTTCGCTACCCACTAAGCCATAAGCATTCGGTACATTAGGTTGTGCAGCAAAGTCATCCATTTGATTGTTCATTAATACGCCCGTTTTAGGAATCACCACCTTGCTTCCAAAACTCGTATTTAAGGTAGTTGTCATCGATACCCAATTGCCTTGTTTATCAGCCACAGAAATATGAGTCGTATGCTTGTCGAATAGAGCTTGGCTGGCATCATCAGGAGTATGGTGCGAAGACACAGAGGTTGCTCGTTTAAGGTTGATTTTTTTTGCTAAGCGTTTGGCGTACTGCACATCAATTAACCCCGTAGGCACATCAGCAAAATCAGGGTCACCCAACCAATGCGCACGATCCGCAAAAGCTAACTTCATTGCCTCTACAAGCACATGCTGCCGATCATCAGTCGCCAATGATTTAACATCAAACTGCTGTAAAATATTTAATATTTCAGCCACATGCACACCACCTGAGCTCGGCGGCGGGAAACCATAAATTTGATACCCCATAAAATCACTTTTGATTGGCCTGCGATGACGTAACTGATACCCCGAAAAATCGCTTGCATCAATAATGCCGCCATTACTTTTCATCCACTGCGCCGCACGTACGGCAAAGTCACCACGATAAAAATATTGGCTACCTTGATCCGCTAACTGCCGATAGGTATTCGCTAAATCTGCCTGCTTTAATCGATGACCCACGCTCCAAGGTTTACCGTTATCATCAAGAAAAATAGCGGCAGCATCGGAAAATTGCGCCAATTGCTTCGCAGTACGCTGTAAGCGGTGGTAATAGCTCGGCGTGACAATAAAGCCATCATCTGCAATATTGGCTGCCTGCCGATAAAGACTCGCTAGAGGCTGCTTCCCCCCCTTACGCGACATATAATCAAACGCCGCCACCGATCCAGGAATACCTATAGCCAAAGCGCCATGACGGCTTAATGCCCCATCTACCTGACCTTCTCGAACATACATATCACGATGAGCTTTCTGCGGTGCCATTTCGCGCGCATCAATCGCCTCTACACGACCATCGGCCCAATGCACCAAGGCAAACAAGCCACCACCAATACCCGAGTTATAACTGTCTACAACGCCTAACGTTAATGCTGCAGCTATCGCGGCATCAATTGCATTACCTCCCTGCTCTAGCTGCTGTGCTGCCGCTTGTGTTGCCTGCGGGTGTACTGTTGCTATTGCACCATATTCGCTGTTATAAGCCGTGCCCGCTAAAATTGTCTCCGAAGATATTGCACCATTAGCAAATACAGGGCTCGACAACAAAGCCGCAAGAAAACATATAACTCGATACACGGGTTGTGACATGACGTTACTCACTTAAGCAATGATTAAAGAAAAGAAATGTGCCTACGATGATACATGGCTAGGCATAAAAAAACCGATGTTGCTATGTATAGCAATATCGGTTTTAGCGTTTTATCATCTAAAGCAACACTTTAGACCCAGTAAGCACCTGAACGACAATCTGATACTGACATAAAGCCAACCATTTTACCTTTCGCAACTACTGAATGATTTAATCGTAATAAATACAATATATGACTCATTAGGGTTCCTAATATTAACCAGACTACGACATGGTTAAGCTCGCGCATAACCTATCCAAGTTACTGCTCTATGGCAGTATTAGAACTCTCCTCCCTAAAATTTATTATAACACATTACTACCAATGATAAAAAAGCAAAGGCAATCACATGAAGTCATGATCATGCCCTTACAACCCCTAATTAACCGCTCCAATCAGGAAAAAGCGGTTATTAGCTCGGCCAGCTAGCACCCTTATCTGGAATATCAGCATCAGGAACACCGTACTGCTCTAGTGAGTTTTCGCGCACTTGAATAATGATATAAATGAGTGCCTCATCACCATTGTTGCGCCAAATTCTCTCGCCTTTTGGTGCTATACGTACAATAGAACCTTCTTTAACGTCGATCGTATCGCCATCTACTTGCACTTGACCTTGCCCACGAATAAACATGTAGACTTCTTCATTCTGGTTGTGAGAATGATAAATTGGCATTCCACCACCAGGCTCCATTGAGTTAATAGAGATTTCACACCCTGTTAACCCTAGTTCTTCTTTTAAAAATAACTTACCAGGAATCTCTAACCCAGGTAACTCCACCGTATAAGAAGGCCAGTCATTTAGTGGACCCGCTTCTTTAATAGAGCAATGGCTATTAATGTTCTTTGCTGTACTCATGGTTCTCTCCCCTACCATTTAGAAGGTAGTTTTTGTGGTTAAAAAAATAGTTAATTTTAGCGCTTAATACACAACAACAGACTGGCAGTCGTGTTATCAAAAAACGTTTTTTCTTGCATTCCACGCGATACCATTAAGGCACCCTGTAACGTAGAAACTATCATTCCTGCGTGAGATTCTGGCGCATGATGAAGTATAAAATCACCCTCCTGCTCACCTTCTTTTAAAACCTTAGCTAACCACGCCACATGCCCCACAAAAAAGCGGGTTAAAAATGGGGTAATCGCCTCATCAAGGCTCAGCATTTCGGCAGACAGCATACCGCCAACGCAGACTTTATTGGCATCCATTGACCCTTTGTAAAGAGAAAAATAACCTTGGAGCTTTTCTTCTCCTGAACGCGATTTACTCTCAATTGCTGCCAGTAATAAATCTACCTGCTGACAATAGCGATCAATAAGAGCAACAATCAAATCGGTTTTCGTCGAATAATGATGATGAAGACTCGCTTTACGAATGCCTACTTCAGCCGCAATATCCGCATAACTAAACCCATTCGCACCACTTTGCTGTATGAGTCGTTGTGCGCTATTTAATATTTTCTCTTTTGTATCCATAAAGGCATCCTACCTCCTAGTAGGTAGCAAGTCAACATAAACAACGGACTATTTTTAGCATGACTAAAACAATACATCGATTGGCTTTTTCAAGACATAAAAAAACCCCGCCTTTTGGGCGAGGTTTTCGTATATGGCGCACTCGGGAGGATTCGAACCTCCGACCGCTCGGTTCGTAGCCGAGTACTCTATCCAGCTGAGCTACGAGTGCGTTGTCTTAAAAACATCGTTTATGGCGTGTTCTCAAGAGGCGCGTATATTAGTGATTTGCTGGGGTAGCGTCAAGTTCTATTTATACTATTTAAAAATAAAATCGGGTATTTTTACTGAATTGGTAAAGTATAAAACAGATTGTCGATAAACTAATCACTATCCCCTATTAAACGCTTGCACTCTCTATGTTTTTACATATAATGATAATGATTCTCATTAAGATTAAAGGTGCCCACCCATGTTATCCGTTGTTGCAAACAGACCTCGCGTAGAATATAGCCCCCTCTCTATCGAAGACCAATACCATCAGTGGCAAAATATAAACAAGCAGGCTTATCTGGCCTATAACGCCGAAAATTACTCACGTGCGGCTGCTTACTTTGCAGATAGCTTGACGGTTAGCAAGGCACTAAAAGAACGTTTTTTTAACAACAATGAAAATAGCAGCGGCATTGGTATGCTCTACTTTTCTAGCCACAATTTATCCGCTTGTTTAAATGCTAATCAAAAAAGCTTGGAAGCAAAACATGTGTTACTAGAACTTCATGAATATTTAATTGAGGTAGTAACAAATCGCTTTAAGTCTAAGAAATTACGGATAGAAGCATTATCCTATTTAGATAAATCATTATTTTCTTTATCTTCACAGCTTGGCTACATCAATGAAGTAGAAAATATTCACGGGTTGATTCGTCAAACAGAAGAAATAGCGACTGAAGCTGAAAACCTTTTAATGGCATCCCAGCAATAAAATAATGAAAACGCAACGACAACAGCCGTATGGTATACGAAAAAATATTATTGAAGGCAATACACTTAATGCAAGTCATCATCGATAAAAAATCTTAGACGATTGGTTATACCGTATTGAACTCAAGTGTATTGCATTATTATCAGGCATAAAAAAACCGTCGCATATGCGACGGTTTTTTTATATGGCGGAGAGGGAGGGATTCGAACCCTCGATACCGATCAAGGTATACTCCCTTAGCAGGGGAGCGCCTTCGGCCACTCGGCCACCTCTCCAAATTCTTTGCTTTTCATTGTCAGGACTATGAAAGCGGCGGCATCATACCAGCTATACTCTTATAAGCAAAGTGCCTATGAGGTATTTTTTATATAATTTCTATCAAGTAATAAAATTAAGAAATACTTACAACAACTCCACCTATAACATTTTTACAAACATCATAGATGAAGCGTTCATTTTAGGCTGGGTTTTTTACATCTCGTCTTCGGGAAGAAGACCTTTTCACGCTGGATTCTCTGATAAATTTCTTCTCGGTGAACAGCAATTTCTTTCGGGGCATTAACACCAATACGTACTTGATTACCCTTAATCCCTAAAACAGTCACTGTCACTTCATCACCTACCATCAATGTTTCGCCGATGCGTCTGGTCAAAATAAGCATGTTACACTCCTAGTTTTCCTGTAAATCCATATTTAAAGCGCTGGCACGCTACTGCATGACTGATACAGTAGCTTACCACTATATCAGTATAGACAATAATGTAATCTTAGATGCAATATCTACGAATAGTTTCGCACAAACAAAAAATAATTATTAACTTAACTCGCATCTAAACCAAACGCTGTATGTAAACAACGAATCGCTAATTCTGCATAACGCTCATCAATAATCACTGAAATTTTAATTTCTGATGTAGTGATCATTTGAATGTTAATATTTTCTTCCGCTAAGGCTTTAAACATTTGTGAGGCCACGCCTGCGTGAGATCGCATACCTACACCAACAATAGATACTTTCACAACGGTATCATCTGTTAATACACGTTTAGCGCCTAATTCTGCGGCTATTGTATCCATGACGCCTTTTGCTTTTTCCATTTCACCACGGTTAACCGTAAAGGTAAGATCCGTCGTATTATCTGCTGCTATATTTTGTACAATAACATCCACTTCGATATTCGCATCACCAATTGGCGCTAATACCTTAGACGCCACACCTGGGATATCAGGAATACCCGCAATAGTCACTTTTGCTTCATCACGATTAAATGCAATACCAGAAACAACCGGCTGTTCCATTGTTGAATACTCCTCATCGAGCGTTATTAAGGTACCTGGACCTTCTTGAAAGCTATGCAATACGCGTAGCGGTACATTATATTTGCCTGCAAATTCTACCGCTCTAATTTGTAATACCTTTGAACCTAAGCTTGCCATTTCTAACATTTCTTCAAAGGTAATTTTATCTAAGCGACTTGCGTTAGGTACAATACGTGGATCCGTGGTATATACACCATCAACATCCGTATAAATCTGACACTCATCCGCTTTTAATGCTGCTGCCAGAGCAACACCTGTGGTATCTGAACCACCACGACCTAAAGTGGTGATATTGCCCTGCTCGTCTGTGCCCTGAAAACCTGCAACAACAACAACTCGTCCCGCATCTAAATCTGCACGAATATTTTTTTCGTCTATCGATTGAATACGCGCTTTAGTATGCGAATCGTCGGTTAAAATACGTACTTGACCGCCTGTATATGAACGAGCATCACAACCTTTTGCTTTTAAAGCCATGCATAACAATGCAATAGTGACTTGCTCACCCGTAGAAAGCAGCACGTCCATTTCTCGAGGATCAGGAGCGTCTTGCATTTCTCCTGCTAAGCCAATTAAACGATTGGTTTCCCCACTCATTGCAGAAACAACAATCACTAAATCATCGCCTCGCTGACGATGACCTGCTACTTTTTCTGCAACCGCTTGAATACGCTCGACAGTACCAACGGATGTTCCGCCATACTTTTGAACCAATAGGCTCATAATTTATTTATCCTACAATTACACATTACGTGTGATTTATTTGTTAACCCTTTGTTTATGCTAACAATGTTGATTATTGCGCCAAGGTTTGGATGGTGAGCAATTAAACACTATATAGCCCTAAAAGTTAATACCTAAGTCAAAAAATACGTTATTTTTACTTATTTCAAATAACGTATTTTTAAATATTTATTGCTGAACCCAATCAGCTACTTTGGCAATTGCTGCATCGATACCAGAAGGATCAGTACCGCCACCCTGTGCCATATCAGCTCGGCCACCGCCTTTACCACCCACCAAAGGCGCAATCTCACGCATAAGATCACCCGCTTTAAAACGCGATATGAGGTCTTTAGTAACACCCACAATTAATGACACTTTATCGCCTTCTGCCGTGGCTAATAAAAAGATACCACTATCCAACTGCCCTTTTAGTGCATCAGCGAGCTCACGTAATGATTTAGCATTAGCACCTTCAATACGCTGCGCCAATACATTCACACCCGCTACGACTTGTACATTACTTAATAAATCACCACTATTCGCGCTAGCTAATTTTGCCTGTAAAGCCGATAGTGTTTTTTCTTGATCTTTCATTTGAGCAATGCACTGTTCAACTTTTTCAATAACATTTGTACTATTGGCTTTTAATAAGTGGCCTATGCGATCAAGACTTCTTTCTAGAGAAGAGAAATAGGCCAGTGCTTTTTCACCCGTTACAGCTTCTATACGACGTACTCCAGAAGCGATACCTGATTCCGATACAATATGAAATAACCCTATATCACCTGTACGCTGCACATGAATACCACCGCAAAGCTCTACAGAAAAACCATCGCCCATTGACAGTACGCGTACTTCATCACCGTATTTTTCACCAAAGAGCATCATTGCACCTTTAGACTTGGCTTGCTCCATGTCACACAACTCAGTTTGTACTGCTGTGTTACCGCGAATCTGTTGATTCACTGCAGTTTCTATTTGATCCAACTCATCTTGCGTGAGTGCTTCAAAGTGCGAAAAATCAAAACGTAACTTTTCAGAGTCTACTAATGAACCCTTTTGCGTAACATGCTCACCCAATATATTACGTAATGCCGCGTGCATTAGGTGAGTTGCTGAGTGATTTAATGCCGTCGCTTGGCGCACACTATCATCAACTTGCGCAGTAATAGTTTCGCCCACACGAAGCCCGCCCTGTAAAACACGACCGATATGTAAATGATGGTCAGCTGATTTTTGACAATCACGCACTTCGAATTGGTTATCACCTAAACGTAAATAACCTGTATCACCGACCTGTCCTCCCGATTCTGCATAAAATGGAGTTTTTGATAACACAATCACACCGTCTTCACCTTCGGCTAATTGCTCCACTGCATCAGTGCCTTTATATAAAGCCACTATTTGGCAATCTTCACCCAGAGATTCATAACCCACAAATTGGGTTTCACCTTCTACACGTATATTATTTGAATAATCGACTGTGAATTTACCTGCCGAGCGTGCACGTACACGCTGCTCTGCCATGCATTTTTCATAAGCATCCATATCTAATGTTAATTCACGCTCACGGGCAATATCATTGGTGAGGTCGGTCGGAAAACCATACGTATCATAAAGGGTAAAAACAACATCACCAGGTATTTCTGTTCCCGAAATATTTTTTAATGCTGCCTCTAGTACCGACAAGCCTTTCTCTAACGTTTTCTCAAATTGCTGCTCTTCTGTCAGTAATACTTTTTCAATCTGCGCTTGCTGACGCTGCAATTCTGGATATGCCGCTCCCATTTCAGACGCTAATGCTGGTACTAACTGATGGAAAAATGCTTGTGTATGTCCTAACTTATGACCATGACGCACCGCTCGACGAATAATACGACGAAGCACATAGCCACGCCCTTCGTTTGAAGGCATCACACCGTCACAAACTAAAAACGCACAAGAACGAATATGATCAGCAATAACTCGCAACGATTTATTCTCTAAATCCGTCGTATGAGTAATCGTTGCCGCTGCTTTTAATAGACTTTGAAATAAATCAATGTCGTAATTATTATGAACACCTTGTTTTACTGCAGAAATACGCTCTAATCCCATGCCCGTATCTACCGAAGGCTTGGGTAGTGGCTCCATAGTACCGTCGGCACTACGATTAAATTGCATGAATACGTTGTTCCAAATTTCGATATAACGATCACCGTCTTCTTCTGGTGTACCAGGTAGCCCACCCCAAATATCTTCACCGTGATCATAAAAAATTTCTGTACAAGGACCACAAGGGCCTGTATCACCCATTGCCCAAAAATTATCCGATTGATATTTGCCGCCCTTATTATCACCGATACGAATTAATCGATCAGCTGGAATACCAATTTCTTGATGCCAAATATCATAGGCTTCGTTATCGTCGGCATAGACAGTAACTGTCAATTTTTCTGCTGGAATATCCATCCATTCGGACGAGGTTAAAAACTCCCAAGCAAATTGAATGGCCTCACGCTTAAAATAGTCGCCAAAACTAAAGTTACCTAACATTTCAAAAAAGGTATGGTGACGAGCGGTATAGCCTACATTTTCTAAGTCATTATGTTTACCGCCAGCACGTACACAACGCTGCGAGGTCGTAGCGCGAGTATAAGCACGCTTATCACTGCCTAGAAACACATCTTTAAATTGCACCATGCCTGCATTGGTAAATAGCAGCGTGGGATCGTTATTAGGTACTAGCGAACTACTCTCAACAATGGTGTGCTCTTTCGTTTCAAAGAAACGCAAAAAGGCATCGCGTATATCAGCGCTTTTCATAAATTAACCCATTAATGTACGGAATATGGCAAAAGGGAGGGATTATACAAGCTAACATCCAGCCCTTGACAGTCTAAAGGCTGAAAAAATAACTATTATGACCATTTTATTAGCCATAATAGCTGAGAATGGTACGTATTATTAGACAATACCTTCTGAAAAGGTCTTTCCTGCCAAGATATGGATATGCAAATGAAATACTGTTTGACCTGCATTTGCACCATTATTAATAATGACACGAAACGCATCGCCAACACCTACCTGTTGCGCAATATCTCCTACCGTTAACATTAAATGCGCTAGCAATGCTTTATCTTCATCATTTGCATCCACTAAACGCGGAATGGGCTTACGAGGAATCACCAATAAATGAGTGGGTGCCTGAGGAGCAATATCGCGAATACAAATACAATGATCATCTTCGTAGATTTTGTCTGCGGGGATATCACCATTAATAATTGTGGTAAAGATAGTTTCTTCTTTCATTATTCGTCTACCATGGCTGTTTTTTTCGATTGCCACTGCTGTTTTTCTTCATCGCTTAATTCCCGCGCCTCGGTTTCTAACATAACGGGAATACCATCACGAATGGGATAAGCTAAGCAAGCAGCAACAGCGATAAGTTCTTGTTTTTCTTTATCGTATTGCAATGATGATTTAGTAACGGGGCATACTAATACATTTAATAATTTTTTATCCACTCGACTCTCTCTCGTATTTATTTTCAATCATTATAACAGCGACTTATTCTCGCTCTAATGGAATACCTGACATTAACAATTGTGGGTCTAAGCGTTGCTTAAACCAATTCATGCGCCAATCTAAATGGGGACCTGTTGATCGTCCAGTACTGCCTATTTCTGCAATTAATTGCCCTTGCTTAATAATATCCCCTTCTTTTACATGAGATTTATGTAAATGAATAAACGTGGATGAGATACCATGGCCATGATCCATAATAATCGTACCACCTGAAAAGTACATATTTTCATGAACAAGAGTAACAACACCCGATGCTGGTGCAATTACTGGCGAGCCTTGAGGTGCGGCAATATCAATACCGTAATGCGGACGCTTAGGTACGCCATTATAGTAACGGCGACTACCATATACCCCTGTCATAATTCCTTTTGCAGGCCAAATAAACGATTGCAAAAAATCTTGGCGTGTAGAGTGTACTTTTCTTGCCGCCTTAACCAGCTTAACTTCTTTTCTAATACGGGGAAGCGCTTCTTCAGGTACATTCACCGTTTTTTTAGGAACACCTTCGATCCGCTGCTCTTTATATTGACGCTGTGTGACTGAAAAAATATATTCCTTTGTCGTACCATTAGGGTAAATTTCGAGCATCTTTACTTGTGGCTTGGCATCTCGCCCCAAGCCGACAACAAAATCCCCTTGAGCATTTACTCTGACTGTTCGCCCTAAAAATTGAATAGAGTTTTCAGGGTTAGTTTTACCTACAATTAACCCACCTTGGATCCACTCGGTTGTAATTTCTAAAGCCATTACTGGTAAAGAAAGTAGTGTATAAAAGGTAATTATCAGCTTGGCAATCATTTTATTCATTGTAAACGCCTATATTGAGAACGGTGAGTATAGCGAAAAAAAAAGCATAACGTCATATAAAAAAATAGCGACTGAATAGCCGCTATTTTTTATATGTACCACAGTATATTTTAAGAAAAATCTAGGAAACCATAATCCATTAATTGTTGTATTTGAACCTCGGTGTTTAATGTTTCACCAAATGGTGTTGCATCAAAAGCTATCCCCTTAAATTCAAGAAATAAAGATGCCCCTCCTGAAATCCCTTTATAATTACCATCAATAAGATCTCTAGCTGAATCTCCAGCTTCACCTAAACCACCCTCTCTATCAATATAAAGTAATTTATCATTTACAAAATGAAAAAATCTAACGGCATCTTCTGCTGACCCATCAAATGTAGGATCGCCTGCTCTCAAAAAGTCGCCTAATACTAACGTATCAGCATCAGTATCTGATGTTACATCGCCTACCGTAAAATCTCTGATTCTAATGTGTCCACTAGATCCACCCGACCCCTTGGCATTATCTGAGTAAGCATCATCAGCATCAAATATTAAACGGTCATTTCCTGAACCTGCGTGACCAAACTGTGCCTCTGAAATGGTTCCCCCAACGCCTTGTACATTTTCAGCACCAGAATTTACCCCTCCCGAATAAATATCATCATCAGAAAACTCTGCACCAACAAGGTTATCAGCCCCTGCCGTACCGATAATGTCATTTGACACATAATCAACCGTAATATTAGCTGTCGCCTGTGTTGTATTACCTGTGCCGTCATCAATTTCATATACAAAGCTATCTGTGCCGTTAAAATCTAAATTGGGTGTATAGGTAAAAGTACCATCACTATTTAGCACCAAGACACCACCACTAACATCAGAAACTGGCGTTGTATCCACGGTTAATGTATCACCATCGGCATCACTGTCATTTAACAACACACCATTCGCTAAAGTTGCCGCAAATGGTGTATTCACCAAGACTTCATAGGTATCATCTTCCGCAACAGGTAAATCTACAATCGGGTCAACATGTAATGTAAAGGTATTTGGTACTGTATCAATAGAGCCTGCACTGTCACGTACACTAAATGTAAAATTATCATACGGAGTACCATAACCATCCGCGGCTGGAGTAAAAACTAAATCACCCGCAATGATTGATGCTGCACTAATTATTTGACTCGCGGTTACTGCGATACCTGCTAACGTTAAAGCACCCAACGCTGGCAGCGTATCAATACGTACACCATTAAAAGTATCGCCCTCAACAACATCACTAAATCCAAAGTCTGCTACTAGTAATGTATACGCTGTATCTTCATCGATTGTAGCCGCATTATCGGTACCTTCAGGTGGTGTATTTGCGGAATTGATAGTAAGGTTGACTGTTTGGGTCGCACTTTCTCCACTCGCTGGATCAGTCACTAAATACGTAAAGCTATCTACACCACCCAATACACCAATGTCTGTAGGGTCATAGGTATAAGTACCATCACTATTAAAAACCAACACTCCATTTGTAGGATCTGTTAGCTTAGTAAAAGTTAAGTTAACATCACCACCACTGCTAGTGGTTGTGTCATTAAGCGACACATCTCCTGCCGTTAGTGTATCGTAGGCAACGATTAGTGCATCATCCATGCTCGTTAAATCAACAACAGGATTCACAGTAATAGAGACTGTTTCTACTGCACTTTCACCACTTGCACTATCTGTGACTAAATACTGAAAAGAATCACTCCCTACATAATCAGCATTGGGCTGATAAGTATAAGCTCCCGTCACAGGATTGATTGCGCTAGAAAACGTACCATGTGATGGACCAGAGACTAAAGAGTAACTTAGCGCTCCGCCACTTGTAGTACTATCGCCTGTAGTAACAGTACTTGCTAACGGATTGTCCTCATCGACGATTTCATTTTCTGAATCCGTCGTTAAATCCGTCACACCCGTTACTGTAATTGTGGCTGTTGCTTGTGCCACACCACCATTACCATCATCAATTTCGTAGGTAAAACTATCAATACCGTGAAAATTAGCATCGGGGGTATAGGTAAACGTACCATCTGCAGAAAGCACTAATATGCCATGACTAACATCTATCACGGGTACAACATTGACCGTAAGCGTATCGCCATCTCCATCACTATCATTGACTAGCACACCGTTTATGAGTGTTGTGCTTAACGAGCCATCTTCTGATACATTATAAGTATCTGCATTCGCTATAGGGGTATCCGCAACAGAATCCACCGTAATATTCACCGTGGCCTGTGCTGTACCGCCATTTCCATCCGTCACTTCGTACACAAAACTATCAACACCGTGAAAGTGTTCATTGGGTGTGTAAGTAAATGTGCCGTCGGTATTTAATATTAATGTGCCGTTATTGGCGTCAGTTACTGGTGTTGTATTTAACGATAAAGTATCTCCATCAATATCACTATCATTACTCAATAGCTGTGTCGCCAATACATTATCTTCATTCATTGTGAATGATTCGCCAATAGCCACAGGGGCGTCATTTCGGGGAGTCACGGTAATATTTACAGTTTGTACTTCGCTATCATTCGATGAAGTATCAGTAACCACATATTGAAAAATATCGCTACCGCTATAATTTGGATTAGGTTTATAAGAATAAGAGCCATCACTATTAAAATTAAGCTCTCCATGTTGTGTATCACTACCTACAACTAAACGATAAGTTAATACACTGCCATTTAGCGTTGTATCATTATTAGAAACACTACCTTGCTGAAATTCACTGTCTTCATTAACAATCAATACATCATCATTAGATTGTAAATTTTTTAAGTTAACTTCTTCATCACGATCAACTTGGGAACCAAATATACTCGCGTTATCTAACTGAATAAGATCACCAATCTGATTGCCACCTTCTTTAATATCAGATGCCTTAAAGCCACTGACTGGGACAATTTCATCCGCTGTGCGCTCCCAAACAATCACTGATTGAGTGCTTAAGCTAAAGCCTTGGTACTCCGCCTCTTCATTAGCCGCAGTGGGTTTTAATATATCTTCAATATTTTTTCCATCTACGATCAGGTTTTCTAACTCATCTTCTGTAGTCTTTTGACCTAAACCAAATGAGGCATATTTAAACTCATTATTAATTTTTTCTGTTAAGGAAGGGTTAAAACGCACAGTAGCTGAACTACCAAAGGTTAATACACCGCCACTTTCAGCATAAATAAGAGCTGCTGCATTTTCTTTCGTAGACACTACATCGTCTTGATAAATAGGATCGCCTTTTTTTGCAAGAGACAAACCGCCAACAGCACGCAGAATAAACACCTCGCCTCTTACAGCACCAATATGTGCAATAATCGCCGACGCGACATTCTCTAAAATAATATTCGAACCTGCCATAAATTTATCCCCTTAGCTATTATTCCTATATTAATATTATTCTATTATCAACTTAAAAAGCCATCAACCCTAATACTTTTTAAGAATAACAAATGGTTGATTTAAGTGGTAAATGGTTGATTTATGGCGCTATAAATTGAAAATAAAGTAATCACAGGGAGTCACACCCTATACCGAAAGCAACAGTGCAATATACCAATGACTCTAAGTAAGGTTGATACGGAAATGAAAAATATAGAAGAAAAAGAAAAGGAAAATGGCGGTAATAATACCGCCATTATTTAATAAGTACCTAAGAGATATCCAAAAAGCCCAAATCAACCAACGCCTGTAAATTAGCCGTACTATTTAAAGCATCACCGTTTGGTGTGAAATCAAAAACGCCGTCGACTGCAGTATTTAATGTACGAAATTCAATAAAATAGTTCGCATCCGCACCTACACCTGAATTACCCGAACCACCATCTAGAGCTCTCGTACCTAATGCATCAACACCGTCACCATCAGCAAATTCTCCATCTCTATCAATATATAAATACATAATATTAGAGTTCAACTCTACAAAATGAAGGAAGTTAGTTAAACCTTTAGTGCCCCCTCCAGTATCCTCAGAGACAGTTCCATTAAACATAGCCGCATTATTATCATGTCGAAGCAAATCACCAATCACCAGTGTATCTGCATTATCATCAGTTGTTACATCGCCAACCGTAAAACCCCTCACTCGAATATGGCCATCATTATTTGATGCATCAGTAGCAAAAGTATCATCACCATCAATAATTAAGCGGTCATTACCAGAGTGATCTACCTCATCGGCCGTTCTACCCCTTACATCTTGCGCATTATCCTGAATGCCAGTTTCATCAATACCCTGCACATTTTCCTGCTGACCATCCATTACACCACCAGAAAAAATATCATCATCACGCCCTTCTAAACCAATCAAGCCTGTATTTTGAGCAGAACCATCACCATCTGCTGTACCTAATATTGCAAAAGGAAGATCAAACACAATATTACCATTAGCAATTAACTCTTCTAATTTTTCAGCATCAGTCGCACCACTTAATGCAGACAGGTCTGTCAACTCAATAGTTAAATCATCATATGATGTGCCGCCTACAGATCCATCAATATCTACTGTCAACGTTGTACCTGACAAACTAAGGAAATCGCCAATAGTACCTGGATGCTCATCGACAAGTAGGCCTGATAAATCCAGTACATCTGCACTAGATCCAGTTCCCGTTGTAAAATCAAGAATAGTATCCGTTGAGCCATCGCCGTCGCCGCTACCCCAAGTAAAGATATCTGCACCACCATTGCCTGATAATTGATCAGAACCCTTACCACCAACGATAACATCGGCACCTGCACCAGCGGAAATGGTATCGTTACCTAAATCACCAAATAAGATATTATTACCATCACCACCAGTAATATTATCGTTACCCGCTGCACCATGAACCACAATATCATCTGCACTAGAAGAAACATCAATAATATCATTAATACCCGAGCCAATAGTTACTGTATCGCCCGCAGTATCCACTGTTGATATTGCCGTTTCTAAACCGTCTTTATAAGTAGATGCAATCAACCCAATAGTAAATGTAGACTGCACCGCATTCGCTGTACTAGAACCCGATAAATTAGATGCTACGGCATCGATAGTTAATACGTAATCTTGGATGGTCGTTAAACCACCTAATACCAATCCACCTAAATCAACACCCGATGGATTCAGTACACTTTGAGGCGTAAACGTATAGCTCGTAGAGCCATCACCAGTAAATAAAACCGTACCACCAGCATCTTTAACAGTAATACCATTAGGAATGCCTGCTATTGTAATACTGCTTATAACATCGGTAGCAGATGTTGAAATAGGTAATAAACCAATGCTTACATCTTGCCCTGATACACCCACAACATCTACAGCAGTTGT
This sequence comes from Candidatus Endobugula sp., assembly GCA_965225895.1. Lineage (GTDB taxonomy): Bacteria > Pseudomonadota > Gammaproteobacteria > Pseudomonadales > Cellvibrionaceae > Endobugula. Next base: position 711,373 of record CBDDBR010000011.1, on the reverse strand, counting down.
ATGGGTTGGAAAATAACCACCATCGGCACTCGCACCTACACCTGCATTCGACTGAAACCCTTCAACTTGCCCACCTGCTGCAATTAATTCATCAATACCTGCATACAAATTAAAATTTTCTACATTAAATTCAATTGGATTCGTATCAACCGTGCCCGCTTTTGTATCAAGGTTAAGTAACAATTCACCACTACTATCTATATTAATAGCGTAAATTTCTAAGGTGTAATAACCATTTGCAGGTGGCGAAAAAATTGCATTCGTCGTATAGCTACCCGTTAAATCATTAAGTGGAACATTAAATGCGCCCACATTAGCGCCCTGTGTTTGAATAACTGGCTCGCCACCTAACTCGATATATAAACTTTCATCAAGAATACCTGCAAACTGATAAGTATTGCCTGCCTCTAAATAAATTAAGCCTGTATAACTTAATATACTGTTTTCGTCGCCAACCTCTTCAGCAACACCGCCACTAACCAAGCCCAAAGAGGTACTAGACACGGCTCTTAAGGCTATCCCTGTTCCTACAGCACCATCACGATCTACAGTATCTGGCGTTAGCGCTTCACTCACTAAAAGTGCTTCGGCTGTGGATGAATCAAACGTTACCGTATCTAAATCTGTTGTGATGTCAGTATAATTACGCACAAGACCTGTCGAACCAGGGATAACGCCAGCCAAATCTTCAATTTCAGGAACGGCGGCTACCCCCACTTGTTCAATGGCAACCGTGTCTACATCTGTAAATGCATTTGCATCTGTTGTGGTAATGGTTAATACATCTGATGATACAGCCGCCGCATTTGTTGGCGTGTAAACAATCTCAGCTAAAGCTGCTGTAATCTCAGCATGAGAACCTGTAATTGTTTGAGTGGCCCCACCATTACTTGGTGTCACCGTTGCAGTACCTGGGGACGTTAGTGATAGGGTGCCATCTGTAACTGCCAGCACAACACTTGTAATATCTGAATCTGGATCCGTAGCGCTAATTAAATTACCGTTACCTGCATTAAAGGTTAAGGTAGCATCCCCCACATCAATTCCTTGCGTACCAGGTACAATATTCTCTGGAGGGACAGGCTCATTAGCACCATTAATCGTCACACTTAAGGTCGTTGATGCTGTATCACCGTCGGTATCGATAATCGTATAACTAAATGTTTCAACAAATGACTCTCCAGCATCAAGACCCTGCACATCAGGATTGGTATTATCTATGGTATAGGTATAAGTACCGTCACTATTCAGGTCTAAAGAACCATAACTCGTCGCAAATGGCGTATCCACTGTTTGCGACGCACCTCCAAAATCAACAGCTGTCACAGATACCGCCGTATCCGCTCCTGTGGTATCCGCTCCACCCGTACCAGAACCTGTTGATATGGTGCCTGCGATAACATCACCTACCGCTACCGTAGTGGCCGAATCTTCGGTGACTGAATTAGTATCTGCCGCTGCCGTTGGAGCAGTATCCAAAATACGAATATCCAACGTATCGCTATCCGTATCACCTTCGTTATCGGTCACAACAACCGTAAAAATATCGTTAATATTATCATTCGCCACATTGTGGCTTTCTGCATTGCCATCTTCGGTATAACTATAATTAATCAAACCCGTGCTGGCGTTATAACCTGTAATAACCAACGTACCTTCGGAAGCGCTTATAGTGACTGGCGTCGCCGTAGCATTCAAAATGCTATTACCATCAACTGTAACATCTGCTACACCTGCGTCACCTGTCGCTGTCATCGTACCAGTAATAGTTGACCCACTCGCTTCTACAACACTATTATCTGCTGGCGTTGTCGCACCATCATCATTCGATATAGTTAACGCTGGCGGCGCATCTTCAGCACCATTAATCGTAACACTTAATGTAGTGGTTGATGTATCACCATCTGTATCAATAATTGTATAATTAAACGTCTCTACAAAAGATGCACCGCCTTTTAAGCCCTGCACATCAGCATTGGTATTATCTATGGTATAGGTATAAGTACCGTCGCTATTCAGGTCTAAAGAACCATAGCTTGTCGCAAATGGCGTACCTACTGTTTGCGCGCCTCCAAAATCAACTGCGCTCACAGATATTGACGTATCCGCTCCTGTGGTATCCTCTCCACCCGTACCAGAACCTGTTGATATGGTGCCTGCGATAACATCACCTACCGCTACCGTAGTGGCCGAATCTTCGGTGACTGAATTAGTATCTGCCGCTGCCGTTGGAGCAGTATCCAAAATACGAATATCCAACGTATCGCTATCCGTATCACCTTCGTTATCGGTCACAACAACCGTAAAAATATCGTTAATATTATCATTCGCCACATTGTGGCTTTCTGCATTGCCATCTTCGGTATAACTATAATTAATCAAACCCGTGCTGGCGTTATAACCTGTAATAACCAACGTACCTTCGGAAGCGCTTATAGTGACTGGCGTCGCCGTAGCATTCAAAATGCTATTACCATCAACTGTAACATCTGCTACACCTGCGTCACCTGTCGCTGTCATCGTACCAGTAATAGTTGACCCACTCGCTTCTACAACACTATTATCTGCTGGCGTTGTCGCACCATCATCATTCGATATAGTTAACGCTGGCGGCGCATCTTCAGCACCATTAATCGTAACACTTAATGTAGTGGTTGATGTATCACCATCTGTATCAATAATTGTATAATTAAACGTCTCTACAAAAGATGCACCGCCTTTTAAGCCCTGCACATCAGCATTGGTATTATCTATGGTATAGGTATAAGTACCGTCGCTATTCAGGTCTAAAGAACCATAGCTTGTCGAAAATGGCGTACCTACTGTTTGCGCACCTCCAAAATCAACTGCGCTCACAGATATTGACGTATCCGCTCCTGTGGTATCCGCTCCACCCGTACCAGAACCTGTTGATATGGTGCCTGCGATAACATCACCTACCGCTACCGTAGTGGCCGAATCTTCGGTGACTGAATTAGTATCTGCCGCTGTCTGTGGAGCAGTATCGGTAATCAGAATATCTAAGGTATCACTATTGGTATCACCTTCATTATCTGTGGCAACAACCGTGTAATTTTCTAAAACACTAGTATCGCCGCCTGAATGATCTCGACTTGTATTTGTGGGATCAAAATTATAAGTAATCACACCATTACTTGAGTTATAACCCGTTAAAACAAGCTCACCGTCATCACCCGCACTGAGCGTCACTGGCGTAGGACCACTGGTTAATGCATTTAATTGTGCCAACGTTAAGTTAGTTGTATTGCCGTCAACCGTTAAACTCACTGCTGTGCCTGACGCCGCCAAGCCTGCATCTGCTGTTACTGTAAAAGTGCCACCTGTAATCGTCGCATTCTCGGCAACAGAAACATCGCCTACCACACCACCGCCGTTGTCATCTGGGATAGTAACTACTGGAAGGGCATCGTCAACACCATTAATCGTAACACTTAATGTAGTGGTTGATGTATCGCCATCAGCATCGGTAAGGGTATAGGTAAATGTCTCAACTAATGTCTCGAACACACCAGGCCCAAGCTCACTCAAGCCTTGAACCTCAGGATCCGTGTTATCTAATGTGTAGGTATAAACCCCTGCTGAATCGATCTTTAATGAACCATGATCACCTGCTAAAGCCGTTCCTACCGAGCCACCTGTCGCTCCAAAATCTATACCTGTAACAGTAACAGTATCCACAACCGTATCTGCCACATCACCCGCTCCCGAACTTGGACTGCCCACCACATCACCCGCAACAGCCGATGAGCCTTCACTGATTGAGCGACTATCATCATTTGCGGTTGGGTTAGTATCTGTAATACCTATATTTAACGTACCCGTTGCGGTTTCGGGAGTACCCGCTGTATCTGTTAACACAATAGCAAGCGCTTCACCTGCGATTACATCATTTGTTGCGCCCGCATGATTCATCGACGTACCCGTTGGGTCATAAGTATAAGTCACTTCACCCGTGGTTGAGTTATACGCTGTAATTTGTAAAGTGCCGTTAGCTTCACCTGTAATATCTTCAGGGCCATTCGCAGCACCTTCTGATATATTTTCTAAAACAGTAGCACTAATAGTTGTACCACCAATTTGAAGCGACCCTAAACCTGCTGGGGTAGAGATTGTAAAGGTACCTGTCGTTGTAGCATTTTCAGCAACAACGATATCATCATTATTTGGAGCCACTGAGTCATCATTAGGAATGGTAATGGCAGGCGCACCGATATTGATAGAAATGGTCGCTGTATCTGTCTGACCATCGGTATCCCTTAAGGTATATACATAAGTATCCGCAGGGCCTGAGTTAATACCTGCTGGTGGTGTATAAGAAAAACTACCGTCTGCTGCAATAGTTATTGTACCGCCACGTGTCGTCGCCACATTAGTGACTGGATCAACATCAGCTTCATCTACAATAGTATCGCTACCGCCTACACCATTTATAATCACATTACCCGTTAACACCGTATCTTGTGGTGTAGAATAAGTATCATCTATCGCATCTGGAGCGCCATCATTTTCGGGATTAATGGTAATGGTTAATGTCGATGTTGCACCCGTATTAGTAGTATAGGTAATAACAGGCACATCACCGTTATAATCAGCGGCTGGAATAAATTCATAACTACCATCGGCGTTTACTTCTATAGTGCCAACACCCGTAATTGATTGCGCACCACTACCTACAGCAATATTTGAAGCACCGCCAGCAATACTATAAGTTGCTACGGTTAACGCGTCATCTACATCAGAATCATTTGATAATACGCCGTTTACGGCGCTCACGGTTAAGGTTGTATCCTCGTCTGTATTGCCAGTATCTGGAGACGCTGATGTAGGATCATCAACAGCATTTACTGTCACAGTCACTGTGGCAGTATCCGTTTCACCATCATCATCGGTAAGGGTATAAGTAAAAGTATCTACAGGACCCTCAAAATTACTATTAGGTGTGTAAGTAAACGTACCATCGGGAGCAACAACAACTGTACCGTTAGTGCCTTGCGAAAATGAGGTTACTTGCGCATTATCCACAATGGTATCACCGCCGCCACCACCAGAACCAATCACATTACCAGTAATTGGAGTATCCTCTGTAGTCGTAAATGCATCATCAACAGCATCTGGGCTACCATCATCCACGGGATCAACCGTAACTGTCACCGTAGCGGTATCAGTTTCACCAGTCTCACTGGTAATTGTATATACAAAGGTATCTGTACCATTAAAATCAGTAGGAGGCGTGTAATTGATTGTACCATCAGGATTAACGGTAATCGTCCCTCCATTAGCACTGCTATTATTAGGTAAACTAACCGTCACATTTTGGTCATTTAGCGCATCATTACCAAGAACACTGATCGTTAATGGCGTGTCTTCTGTAGCAGAAGCTGAATCATTGATGGCATCTACAGGTACAACAATAGGATCTTCTGAGCCAAAGTCTTCCTCAGTGGGAATATCAGTTGCAGTAGACGTATCCGTTGGAATACCGTCATCTGGAACTTCTTCGGGAAACTCTTCAATATTACCCTTAAGATCCTCTCTAACCTTGTCTAGAGATGTTTCATATTTTGTCTCATGACCTTTATCTGGTATTTCTTCTGATTTTTTGAGTTCTACAACAAAATCGTCTTCAATAACCCGGCGTGATTGGCTGTCTTGGTTTGCTGTTCTAATACCCGCACTCGGAAGAGACTCATTGAGCGCACGAAAAACATCCGGAGTAATTCTTTCACCAATATCAACAGGGGCATCATTCGTCGATGCTGCAATAAGGGCCCCCGCTTCATCAAATAAGGCGGCATCAAAGCGTGCTGATTCAGATTCACTAATAGCAACCACACCTGCATTACCATTATTATCTACTTGAATTTGCACTCGTGCACCGCTGCCAGCAAAAACGGTATCGCCGTCAAAGATCAAAGAGCCAGCCTTAGCTACAACCTGTTCTCCTGTAGAACGAATAATAAGAACATTACCGCCCTGAATCCCATCAACTTTACCAACAACACTATCGCCAGCCATGAAACACCTCTAAATTAACCACCAGATTAAATTTTACGAATAACCGCTCATATTTTGACCATTATCGGTAATAAGAGCGAGGTTCACAAATACTTTTTCGTTCTATAAAATGATCATTTTATGAACAACACATATTATTGAAGACCCAAGCCTTTCGTTAATTGACCCGACGAATTCAATACACGAATTTGAGAATATAGCTGGTCATATTTTGTATTAGCATACGTCTGCTTAGCCCGAATAAGCTCACCTTCGGTGTTCAACAAATCTAGCAGTGTACGCTTACCAAGATTAAACTGCTTCACATACGCTTCTTTTGTAGCTGTCACAGATTCAACATGCACCGCAAGGTGCTCCAACTGCTGCAACGTAGCTTCATAGGCATACCAAGATAAACGCATTCCTTCTTCTGTTTCCCACTGGGCACCACGAAATACGTCTTTAGCCTGCGTTAATAATTCAGCCGTTTGCTTGCGTCTCGCACTGTCTTTACCGCCGTTATATAGGTTATAGCGTAAACGTAGTGCAATCACCCAGTCTTCATTTTCACCTACCACGCCGTCAATATCTTCGTTCCATGTACGATCACCTTCTAAATTAATCGTAGGCAGACGCTTGCTTTTAGATGCTGCATGTTGTGCTTCTGCGGCTTCAATGTCTGCAGTGGCTGATTTAATTGTTGGATGCTCTTCAAATGCAATAGTTAGTGACTCATCTAAACTAGCAGGCAACACAAAACCTCCCGGCACTTCCATTTCTGAGGCATCAGGAATATAACCGACCAAGCCCTGAAACTGACTTAGTGCATCTAAGAAATTATTTTTACCCGCAATAAAGTTACTGGTCGCCAATGATAAACGAACAGAAATTTGATCAACATCGGCTCGATTACCCACACCCGCTTCACTTCGTAATGAAGTTTGATCATATATGGCTTGGTGCTCATCTAGTGATTGCTTAAGTAACGATAGCAATTCAGCTTCACGCAGCACATTAATATAGGCTTGCGTGCTCTTAATGCTGCATTTTCTTGGGTATCAATTGCAGTAAATAGCGCACTTTTAAAACGTGCTTTTTGGCGATCAACTTCTGCACCTGTTGCATTGCCATCGAATACCACCTGACGTAAGCGTAATGCAGCTTCCTCTCGCGTTAGAGTTGTACCCGTAAAACCTGTAGATCGTGAGCGAGTCCACTCGCGACCCACGCCTGCCTCTGCATTCAAGGTAGGCAGATATGCCGCTTTAGCACCACGAATTTCATGCTCTCGCGCTAGCATTTCTTGTCTAGCCGATTGAACATCTGGGTTATTTGCCAGCATATCTTCGATTGCATCCTGAAGCGTTAATGCATTTACTGATACCGTAGCTAAACTCATGCTACCACCCAGTAAAAACAAACGTGAAACTTTCAACATCCCCAGAAAGCCAGTACAAATTTTCATAATCCACCCCTAAATTAAGGAAAAACAACTGAATATATCGTTTTTTATCATTCTAACTAAATAACGCTCAATTTATTTTTTTAGAATTTTTTCATCAAAAAAACACAAAAAAATAAATCCTTTTAAAATCAAAGACTTAGGACAAAAACAAGAAGTAGAATTACAATACATACTATAAGCCAATGATATACATAGCCTTTTTACGTGTTTTTTATGCCAAAATCAAATTAATGTTTTTTTTCATGCCAACCAAACATGCAAAATGTGAGTAAATACCGCAAAATACTGAAAAATTACAACTTTGAGACACTCGTCACACTTTTCTTATTATTAGAAATACTATCAAATTGCACACAACCATCAACGCTCTCGTAAAGCTAACTGTTTTGTTTTTAATATCGGCTTTAATATGTAATCAAGGATTGTTTTCTCTCCCGTTAAAATATCTACTGTCACCGTCATACCAGCAATAATGGGTAAAGGCGATGCCTGACTCCCCAAAAATGACTGCTCTGTCTCAATTTGCACCATGTAAAAACTATTACCCTCTTCATCTGTAATAGTATCTGGACTAATATTAACCACCTCTCCGTCTAATCCCCCGTGGACTGAAAAGTCATACGCTGTAAACTTTACAATAGCCTTCTGGTTAGGATGCAAAAAAGCAATATCTGCTGGGCTCACACGCGCCTCGACGCGCAAATTATCTTCTGTTGGCACGATAGCGACTAAGTCCCGACCTGGCTGAATCACTCCACCTAAGGTTTTGACAAATAATTGCTTAATGGTTCCCGCCACTGGAGATTTAACCAATGTACGATCAACCTGATCAACAATGGCTTGGCTAGACTCATTCAATCGATCAAGCTCGGCTTTAATCTCATTATATTCTGACTGAGAACGGCTACGAAACGCAGACTCTGCCGCTGATAGCTTATCCTCTGACTCATTTAATGATGATTCAATTCTAGGAATAGTTAACTTAGCCGCATTTCTTTCCCCTTGAATATCATTCACTTGACGACGCAAACGCAACACTTCAACTTCTGATACCGCACCCTGCGCCACCAATGGGCTGGTTAGATCTAACTCATCTTTTAATAAGCGGTAGCTACGCCCCAACTGTTGATACTTTGCGCGCCACTCTGATAATTCTTGACGCTTTTGCGCGACCTGCTGCAAAATCACCTGATTACTCGTGCTTAATTCTTGTGCACGCGCCACATAAAGGTCTTTCTCAGAAATAATGATGTTTTCAGAAATACTTTTAGCTTTTAACTCTTCTTCAGGAAAACCTTCTCCTTCTGCTTCGGCCTTTAAACGTATTGTTTTAGCCAATAACTGCTCCTGATTTACTTCTGCCTCTCTTAAAGAAGACGAAAAACGCTTATCATCCAACCGAACTAAAGGGTCACCTCGCTTAACCGACTGCCCCTCGCGCACAAAAACCTCATCAACAATACCGCCTTCTAAGTTTTGTACAATCTGAATATATTGCGAAGGAATCACCTGTCCTTCACCACGAGTAAACTCATCCACATTAGCCAAAGACGCCCAAGTCACCATGACAACAACAAACACAACAATTGCCCACAACAATTGCTGCCCACCTTTAGGGGTTTGATGCAAAATAGCCGCAGACGCCGAAGACGCATAGGTTAAATCGTCATCATCTATTTCGGGTTCTGCATGTGACAGTATTTTAGGTAATTTAAGCGACACGTAATTGTCCTTTTTGTAATGCTTCAATAACAGAATCTCGAGGCCCATCAGCAACAATCTTACCGTTATCTAACACGATAAGCCGTTCAACCATAGATAATAAAGACGCTTTATGAGTAACCAATAACAACGTTTCATTTGACACTGCTTTTGCTAAACGCTGTGTGACAATGGTCTCTGTGGTGTTATCCATACCACTTGTCGGCTCATCAAATAAATACATGGGCACATCATTGAGCATGGCTCTTGCCATACCCACACTTTGACGCTGACCGCCTGAAAGCGCCTGACCACGTTCACCCACAGGGCGATCAAAACCTAGAGGGTGGCCATCAACAAACTCTTTCACGCCCGACACTTCTGCGGCACGCAGTACGCTTTCATCCTCCACATGGGGAGAACCATACATAATATTGGTTTTAACCGTACCCGAGAACAACACTACATCCTGTGGCATATATCCAATATGGCGCCGTAAATCTGCAGGATCAATCTGCTGAATATCAATACCATCCAGTAAAATACTGCCCTCTGTTGGCTTATACAAACCCAGAATCAACTTATGAATCGTTGATTTACCTGAGCCTATACGCCCAATTAAACCTACCTTTTCACCAGGCTTAATTGAAAAAGAAACATTATGTAATACTGGATGTTCTTCACCAGGGTAGGCAAAGCTCACCCCCTGAAAACGAATAGCACCATTAAAACTAGGACGTTTCACAAACGGTTTTTTAGGGTCACGCTCTTGATCTTTACTTACAATTTGATCCAAACCTTCAAGGGCGGTTTTTGTTTGATCATAAGTAACCAATAAAGTAGCCACCTGTGCAATAGGGGCTAATACACGGCTAGCCAACATCACACTTGCGATCAAAGCACCCATAGTAAGCTCGCGCTCTGAAATCAAATACACACCCACAATAATAATGACGATATTAGCAACCTGAGTCACCGCACCCGAAACCACACCTACAGACATGGACAACATGCGCATTTTTTGGCTCCAGATCGATAAATGACCTACCGACTGTTCCCATACACGCTGAACAAGCCCTTCGGCACCCAGAGCTTTCACGGTTTCTAAACCCACCAGCGATTCTACCAAGGTGGCGTTTTTTTGCGCACCTGATGCATAGGTTTGCTCAATTGCGTGCTTAATAGGTTTACGCATCAACAAGCCATACCCCAATATCAGCGGCAAAGCGACCAATGGAACGATAACAATTGGCCCGCCCACATAAAAAATAAGCAATAAAAAGATAATGACAAAGGGCATGTCGACAAAAGAAGAAATTGTCGCTGTGGTATAAAAGTTTCTTACCTGATCAAAATCTCTAAACTGGCTCGTAAAAGCACCCACCGATTCAGGACGCTCGCTATATCGCGAACCTAAAACACGTTCAAACAAAAAAGCCGACAATAAAATGTCTGACTTTTTACCTGCCACCTCAATAAAATAACCCCGCAGGCCTTTTAATAAAGCATCAAACAAAAAGACGATTAACACACCAATCGCTAGAACCCACAAGGTTTCAACCGCATTATTTGGCACCACTCGGTCATAAACATTCATCGTGAATAATGGATTCGCAATAGCAAATAAATTAATAAACAATGAGGCTAACAACACATCACGATAAATACGCCAAGACGATCGCATAACAGACCAAAACCAATGGTCTTTGGTTTTACCTTTTAAATGAGTTTTTTCTATATCGGGGTCTAAATGGTATGCCGCTCGGGTATAGATCACAAAACCAGAATAGGCTTGTTTTAATGCGTCTAGCGCAACGACTTTTTCACTGCCTGTCTTTGATTCTAAAATAGTCGCTTTGCCATTCTCTAAATCAAAAGACAGCAATACCACCGCCCTATCACGCTTTAAAACCAATGTGGCAGGCAGTACTAATTCTGGAATATCCAGCAAGTTTTTTTCTAATACTTTTGCCTTTAAACCTGCCCGATCTGCTGCGCGCACAAATAGTTCGGGTGTAAGCTTTTCTTCAACAAGAGGTAAACCCGCGACTAAAGAAGTCTCGGAACATGGTGTATTTTCTAGTTTAGTAATTAACAGCAAACAAGAGAGTAAAGGGTCATGAAACTCTTTTGGGGTTTCTGATGTCGATTTAGTAGATTCTGAAGGCGATGAAGGCGCTGGCGTCGGAGCAACTCCGCCCTCGGCAGACTCTGAGGGATGAGCTTGATTATGTTCGGGAGTACTCTTTTCCAATGATTTTTACCTGTTAAACAAAGTGTTCATATTAAAGTACAGTAGCCATTGACAACATTATCAACAGGAAACTTAAAAATTTATTCTATTTTAAGCACATTTTAGTCTATATTAATCAAAACAACCAACCACTTAGGTAATAAGACATGCCTTACATCCAACGTGACAGCAAAGGTAGTATTTTATCCATTAAGCGTGAAAGTGACTCCCTGCATGACGAATTTTTGTCGCCTACAGACAATGAAATTGTTGCCTTTTTAACCAACAACGATGACGAAAGCAGTCTAGACGCTAAAATTGCTTTATTGGAGTCTGACCAAGGCTTTACACGAGCCACAGAAGACCTTATTCACTTATTAATTCAAAAAAATATCATTTTATTTACAGAACTACCTGAAGCGGTGCAAATTAAAATGGCTGGTAGAGAAAAGCTGCGCTCTACACTTGAAGATAGCCCTTATAATTTTTTGGATAACGGCGACTCTATCTAGAACACTCCCACACTATTAGCGCAAAATTGGCGCAAAGAAGCTTACATCACAAAGCACTCTAACTCCCAATTACGTGGCGATCCCTTTAAGGTTTGCCATTGTCCCTCACCCGCAGCCCAGCGCCGCTGATCATCCACATACAATACCGCCGTAGCCAACTCACACTGCTCATGCTTTACCTTGAGCTGAATACAATGCTTATCAGTATCACCACCTAACACTTTACTTAAAAAGTCTTGCGTAAACACTAGTTGATCTTGCTGTACAGGCTCTACCTTTAACTCAAAGCTTTTGCCATTACTATGTTGAATATAGTAAACCGCCAAACCTGGCAGTGCCGAATAGCGGTCGCCACCCAAAATAATGGGATGATCATTCCACCACTCTAAAAACCCCGAAGGGCTTTTATCACTTCCAATAAAAGCATTAAACATAAGTTGTTATCCATGTATTGTGCATATCCAACACTAAAATAACGTACATCATATTATTTTTTGAAAACATTATGACGGATATATTTTTCCAAATTTTATTCACTATGCGTTACCTATATAGACCAACCATTTTTATGATCTACAGCACTTATAAGCGAAATGATAACCATGCATAGATTGCCATTATTAAAATTAGTATTGCCTACGCCTAGAACGCAAATGCGACAAAAAGCTAGCAAACTTTGCGATAACAGTAATGTGCTATACATCAACCCCCTATTCATGATACAAAACAGCCTTAAAAATACCGTCAAAAGTAATAAGGCATATAAGCAAATGAGTAATGGCGACCAAACTGGGATAAGCCCAGTCACTCGACTGAATACTGTAGATAAAACAGCAATTACAACAAGTGTTGTTAAAGAACTCCCAGCATCATTAATCACATCGTTAATGAAGATTGCTGAAGCATGCGTTATTAAATCCCAACGAGTCAGCCGCGACGAAACCCCCGACTTTGTGCAAAACTGCTTATTAAAGCTCTTAATGCAGATAGAAAAACAACGGGTGGTCTGCAATCAGGAAAAAACACAATATTTTATTATCAAACTCGATGGTAATTTATTAGAAATTGAGCGTTGGTTTGGCACTGCAGCTACAAACATTTCAATCGACCGTTATCGACGCTTAAAAAACCAAGTGGACGGTTTTGAAATTGCAGGCGAAGCTCGAGATAGTGATGACCCCAAACTCACCTTACTCGTACCAGAACCCAGTGCCGATCTAGAAGACGAAATACGTGAACACAAAATTCAAGAAATGTCTCATTATTGTGCTGATGCATTAGATGATTGCATTAGTGAAGTATGGGTCAGTATTTCTCAAGACAATTATAAAAACTTTACTCTCGCCTTTAACGATAGTGCTCCAACGCATAACAAAGGCGTGGCCGTTGCCAACTACTGCCAAATTATACTAGAAGACAAATACCATAATGATGGCAAAAAAATTATACGGCACGACACCGTATGTGAAGATTTAGGCATTATTATTCGACCTGAAAATATTTCACATAAAAAGAAAAAATTTGAACAACTCATGATGCAATGTGTAGCCAAAAAAGTAGAACTTGAATTTGATGGCACCGCTAAAAAAATACTACAAGATGACTAATAAGGTGATATACAGACATGAAAAAAATTGATATTACTGATCGCGTCATAAAAATACGTGAAGAAAAAAAGCAACAAGAGCGAGCTGCACTTTCTCATCTAACATTACCAGAATGGATGCAGTCACCTTTTGATAGTTATTTTTCTACACAAGAAAAACAAGATCACACCACGAGCAACATTATCAATATTGATTTCTCGAAACCCGCATTAAATATGCCGAAAGCACTGGCTGCATCGAGTATCTCAAAAGAGAAAACTCACTGGTATGATCAGGGTAATATTGCTTTCAAAGACAGCAATGGTGCCATACTGAATATTATTTTTAATAAAATCAGCGACTCAAACGCTATTGATATTACGGTAACGGTGAGCGATGGTGAATCAGATTTTTTAAAGCCATACTCTGGTTTGTCACATCTTAACTGCTCGTTATTTGATAACAGAATAGAACTGGCAACATTAAAGGCATCAGTCAATCACAATGGCACTTTTATGTTTGCAGAAGGTATTGTCTTAGAAGATTACGAACCCAGCGAGAGTAGTGAATTTATCTCTTTACGTTTTCACCATTAACACACTGATGGCCTAAAGGAATATTCATGCCTGTCATTATGATGACCTCGGTAGATACACTCTACGAGGTAACATCCCAAGACACAAACCCCGTTAACCAATTAGGTGCGCCACGAATTGACGCGTCATTTAATGGCTTAACGCAGATGGAATTGCAAAACGCAGCCGTCAACGACCAGCAACGTCAACATGCAGAGCATACCTTTAAGCAGCAACAAAAATATCTTAGCGATGCCGCTCACGTGGCCGTTAACATTTTTAATCCTGTTCTCACTTCGCCGTTGCGTTTTAGAGCAACGACCAAGCTCACCGCAATAACAGGAAACTTACAACCCTTTGATACCGACAGTGAATCTTCGGGGCTCGCCTATACGCTTGCTCTTGCATTAGCATGGGGACAGAAAAAAAATCTATTTGATCATAGCACCTGCGACCATAGCACCCTATCTCGCACACCTATTTTTGCCACAGGCTGTGTACCGATAGATTGTTATGTTAAGCCTATTGGGCATTTACATAATAAAATTCGTTATGCTTGTGAATATATTGAAAAACAACGTGCTATCGACAACACAACCTGTGAATATTTTTATATCCTTATCCCCAAGGGAAATATACTTGAATACGAAGAGAACATTGCGCTAAAAGAACGAGTTGAATCGTTAGGCGGTATTATTTCTGGTATCGAACATGCATCAGAAGCACTGCAACTGATTCTTGGCGATGCCTTTGATGGTGGCATATTCACTCAATCCAATCAAAGTTTTGCAGGCCTAAATGCAATTTCTTATGAACAGCGCCATTTATTTATGGGGCGAGAGAATGTAATCAATGAACTGCATACAAAAAGCCAAGTAGCACTAGAACAATCTTACATACTAAACGTAACGGGTGTGAGCGGCTCAGGAAAATCATCAGCCGTAATGGCGGGTTTAATTCCCGCACTGTTAACACAAAAAATTACACAACATACAACAACACCCACTCCACGATTAGACTTTAATCCACGATGGACATTGGTGCGCCCTAATCAATACAACACTATTGATGACTTACTCGGCAGCTTACTACATGATTTTTGTGACGACAGCGTCCTTATATCTCAATGGCTTTCACTCAAAAGTCAGCCTAGTGTTATGGCCACCACCATTCAAAAATATGTGAACGCACATATCAATGAATGGCAATACAATAACAATTTATGGGTCATTGATCAGTACGAAGAATTATTTACCCACTCTCATATTGATCAATCAGATGCACAAGCTCTATTCCCTTTGCTGGCTGTTCTCGTAGAGAATTTACCCGTATTACTGATTACCATTTTACGTACGGAATACTTAGGCGCTTTAGGTGGGCAAGCCAGTATTGATGTACAGCTACCGCGACGCATTCAAGCCAAAGAAATAGAACATATTATTGCGTTACAACTGCAATACCATCGCTTATCAACGGAATCAGCAAGAGATAGCCGCCATCATCGCGACCATCAACAACATCTCGATCATCGTATTAAAAATGCAGCAACAGGCAAACCTCTCACCACGGTAAGCTTTTTACTACAACAAATGCATCAACGCATGATTACCGAAGATGCATCAGCCACATTACTCACACACCAACATTATGATGCCGTCGATGGTATTGATGGCGTCATGACTCAACAAGCAGAGTTAGCCATTGATGAAGGACTAAGCCATATACCTATAGAACAGCACGATATTGCGCTCAATGGTTTTTTTGAAGCCTTTATTGGCATTGATAACGAACACCAGCCCACAGCAAAAACACTAGAAAACACACATATTCAATACTACCCTAAAGGTGTTGAACATATCATTCATGCCTTTATGTCAAAAGGCTTAATTATTGATTGTGGCCGCGGACACACGCCAAAAATAAAATTAGCACACGATACGCTATTACCCCGCATTCCTAACACGGATGAACAAGTCCCTTGGCAACGATTACTGCAATGGTTTAATAACAACAAAACCTTTCTGTTATGGCGACGAGAAATAGAACCGTTATGGATACAATGGTTCGAAAATACGCAACAAAAAGCGTATTTACTAGTACACACCGCCACGTTAAAACAGGATAAAAAATCTAATTTTAATACACGATCTCAACACACATTATTACGCGCATACATACAGCAATCACATACCGAAAAGCGCAAACAACAAAGCCAACCTTGGATCATTGCATGTATTATTTTTATCATCGTAGGCATAGGCACTTGGCATCAATATTTTCGAATTAGCTCTGAATATGTAGCATTTGTTAGCGAACGCTATGGCATCCCTATCGGCGTTACACCGCTCAATACGCAGGAAAGAAAAGCCCGCCAATTTCATTTTAAGCTCACATACAAAGCAGGTCGTTTACTGTCGTTATCACGGCATAACAGTCAGGGAACACTTAAAAATGATGTTAATAGAGATAATGCAGCCCGTTGGCAATATCACTATGCCGCTAATGGTAATCTACTCAAAGAAGACAGTTACGCGCAAAATGGCAAACCGTTAATCAGTAAAACCTATGAGTTCACGCCAACTAAAAATATTGCTCAGGTACGTTTCAAACATCATGGAACACAAACAGCCATCGGTGATATTACATATCAGGCTTCAACCTTTGAATCTCAAGGCAACAATAAAAGCCAAATTACCCAGCATCGCCTCGAATTCAACGAACAGGGCTATATTCATAAACGGTTGTTTTTTAACAACAATGAGCAAGCCGTTAAAGACAGTACGGGTGCTTATGGCATACAGTATTTTTATAACGAACAAGGCTTAATTATTCGCCTACAATATATCGACATTCACGGTAATACCGTATCACTTAATGGAGTACATGCGCGACAATTTACCCGTGATGAACAAGGTAATATTGCCTCTAAATCATGGGTAAACGAACACAACAAACTCATTATTAACGCACAAGGCTATGCGCGCACAACAACAATATATGATCGTTACGGCAATTTATTAGAAAAACTGTATTTAGAAAATGACAATACAACAACGGTACACAAACATGGATTTTCTCGTGCAACCGCACGCTACGATAAATACGGCAATCAAATAGAGCAAGAGTTTTTAGATCGTGACGGCAATGCCACACAACATAAATGGGGGTTTGCTCGTGTTAAATTGCAATACGACGAACGAGGCAATGCAATTGAATGGCGTTACTTTGATGAAAATAACAAACCCACACTACGCAACCAACGTTTTGCACGTATTACTTTTACTTACGATGCACTAGGTAATAAAACAGAAGAGCGATACTTTGGCCTTAATGACGAACCCGTACTTCACCACAATGGTTATGCTCGCTTTACCGCTCGCTATGACCAGCAAGGCAATCAGTTAGAAGAAGCCTATTATGGTATTGATGATTCACCCACGCTGAATAAGAAAGGCTATGCCCGCGTTGTGTCTCGTTACGATCATAACAATAACAGAATATATCGGGGGTATTTTGGTATCCATCAGCAAGCCATTAACAATCACTATGGCTATGCTTTTTATAAAGCCCAATTTGATGAAAAAGGGAATCGTACTGATGTACGTTTTTATGACACAAATGATCAGCCCACCCTCAACTCATATGGTTTTGCACATATTGCAACACAATATAATGATCAAGGAAAACCAATAGATATTCGTTATTACGATACGCAACAACAACTCACCCTTCATCGCGATGGTATTGCAATCACCTCACTTACATACGATACACAAGGGCATATTATTGAAGCCAAATATTTTAATACAGAAAAACAGCTAACATTACGCAATAATAACTATGCACGTATTACATTTGCTTATGATGATCGCGGTAACCGCATAGAGGAATATTATTTTAATACCGATAATACCCCACACTTGCAAAAAAATGGTTACGCTAAAAAAACAACAGCATACAATAAAAAAAACAACCCTATTGAATGGCAATATTTTGGCGTTGATTATACGCTTAAAAACAATACACGTGGCTATGCACGTATTATTGTGGAATATAATGATCAAGACACTATCATAGGCTCTGCCTACTACGATAAAAACAACGTATTTATTCGCGGCAAAGGCTCTTTAAAATAAGGCTTTTGAAAACAAGACGTTTTAAAAAAATATGGCTTAAAACCAACTGCTTTAAACGAGAGAATTTAAGATGAGAATTTTTTAAACAAGGTTATTTAAAACGCGACTCCTTAAAAAAAACTTAAAAAGCCCGTTAAAAACCACTCTAAACAGTGTTACAAAAAACACAATACTATTCTTTATCGATTTTTTCTAACCTGCTCTAGTTGCTCACATAACTTCATTGCCCCTTGCAATATACGTACAGTATGGCGTTGCAGTATATCTGGATGAATAAAAAATAAATGGTTATTTTTTACTGCTTGCAAGTGTTTCCACTGCTGCCACTCAACTAGCCATTCTGGTCTTGTTTCACCCATACCACTAGCAACAATCACCTCAGGGTTGATATCTAATACCGATTCCACATTAATTTTTGGTGCAATTGCGATAGCATCCGCAAAAATATTTTCGCCGCCACATAAACGCATCACATCACTAATAATATGCTGACCATTCAGTGTCATTAATGGACTATTCCATATTTGATAAAATAACGTCACGGGGTCACGCGTACTGTATGTATTTTTTAAACCGTGTAACTGTGTTAAAAAATCATTCGCCGCTTGTTGGCTCACACTATCGTTTCCCGTTAAGTGCCCTACATCAATAATCGCTTTTGCCACATCTTCTAAGACACGCGGTTCATCCATATATACCGTTAAACCAAGATCTATTAGTTTTTTTGTCACCTTAGCAGAAACACCCGATGACCATACAAGTACCAAGTCAGGCTGTAAACTCACCACTGTTTCAACACTAAAACTATGAGGACTACCCACCTGCTGAATTTTTTTAGCCGCCTCAGGATAATCAGAAAAACTCACCACGCCCACAAGTAAATCGCCCGCCCCCGCAGAAAAAACATTTTCTGTAATATGCGGCGCTAAAGCGATGATACGTTTTGCTGGCTTATTGAGCGATACAACGCGACCTGAAAAATCAGTAACGGTCAGTGCTTGTGTCGTATCTGCTGCACTAGCAATTGTTGACACCCCTAAAAAAAGCCATGCAGCACCCAATAAAAAACCCATAGATTTCATAATCGTCCTATTTATTCACTTATCATTCTCTTTGTATCATTATAAAGATCAACAAAAGCGCGCAAACGCAAAAGCTGACTATCGCTTGGCAAGCCTATACGCAGCCATGCTGTGTTTTTATCTATTACTTCATAACGTAATAAAATACCCTCTTTCGCTGCAGCCAAAAACACATCATATAATGCCGCCTTGTCACCCACTAGCGTATTCAGCAAACCATAGCCTGTGTAATAGCCTACCGATAAACGCTCTATACAGGCCTGTATTTGCACTTGTTGTGAACGAATTCTCTGTTGTTGTTGGCTATGCCATGCAATATCACGCAACACTATTTCACCCAACCACAATGCCAAATGATTAATACCCCAAGGGTGATTCATGCCTTGCAACAAGGTAATAAGCTTTTGCTGATTATGCTCCTCACCATGCACAATAACAAAACCTAAACGCACACCTGCAAGCCCAAAAAATTTACCCAACGAACGTAAGACCACCGTATTCTCTAAACCGTGACAAGCACTCATACTATGTTGATGATCAAGATCCATAAACGCTTCATCAACCACTAAATACGCATCAGCTAATAATTGCTGGCGCAACGCCATTATGGTGTCTTTTGTCCATTGCACACCCGTGGGGTTATTAGGATTAACTACCACTACATGTTTAACTTGCTGATTATCTATTAACTGCTGCAATTGTGTTAAATCACGATAAAAACACACACAATGCCCTGCTTTCTCCCACGCTAGAGCATGCTCCTTATAGGTGACCGCAGGTATTGCAACGGTAGACGCTGGTAAGGCATGTGGTAATGACTGAATCGCTTGCTGTGAACCGTTAACAGGGATAATAGTGCTGTGTGTATACTCTTGATGACAACCATAATAATTTGCGGCTGCAGTAAGCAAGCCCTGTTGCTCATAAGGTAATTGTTGCCATACATATTGAGGAATATCTGTAGGCACAGGATATACCCACGGGCTAATCGCTGTTGATAAATCTAGCCACTGCTCTATTGGCCGATCAAAGGTGTATGCTGCCCATACTACATCACCGCCGTGCGCAGGTAATGACATATCAGCTATTTGCTGTACCGTCATAATAATGCCCACACACCATATACTAAGAACACAGCACACCATAAACCAAGCGTTTTATCGATTAATTGTATGCTGCGCAACACATCCTTATCTGTAGGGTCATTTTTACCACCAAAAAATGGTTTCTCTTTTTTTTCGCCCTGATAATACGTGTCACCCCCTAAACGAATATTAAGAGCGCCGCCACCTGCCGTCATCACCACACTCGCGTTTGGGCTTTCTAAACCGCACGCCTGCTGACGCCAACATTGTAACGCTGTTGCCGTGTACCCCAGCAAAGCATAACTCAAACCAACAATACGACTCGGAATATAATTGAGTATGTCATCCATACGCGCAGAAAATCGGCCAAAAAATAAAAAACGCGTGGTTTTATACCCCCACATTGCATCCAGCGTATTTGCTAAACGATACACCACAACCGCAGGCACACCGCCGATTAAAAACCAAAATACTGGTGCAAAAATCGCATCACTGCCATTCTCTAATACTGACTCTATCGTTGCTCGACGCACACCTACACTATCTAATTGCTTGGTGTCTCTACTCACAATCCAACCCACTTTTTCTTGTGCCAAAGTAATATTTTTTTCTTTTAATGCCGCTAAAACAATAACCGCATGCTGACGCAAACTACTATAACCGATGGCAATATAAATTATCACCGCATCAAAAAACCAGCCATAGCCAAGAGTCACCTCAAGATATGAGGTCAATATCAAAAAAAAGAAACTTGGCAATATCACTAACAAAAACCAAGCTAAGGCGCCTAAAAAAATATGCAAGCCTGATGAAAAATGTGGCTGATTTAATATTTTTTCACAACGATTCGCAACAGCACCAAAACCAACCAATGGGTGATAATATTTAGGCTCTGCAAATATTTTATCAAGCAGCACTGCTACTAAAACACTAATTATCGCCATATTTAATTAACCACTATCAAGGTTTTATAAAAGCGCACAATAAAACAAAAACAAGATTACAACTTCCATTACTTCAATAAGGCAACCTATGGCATCACCCACAAAACCGCCTAATGTTTTTACCCAGTATGAACGCCAAAAATAAAACACCGCTGCCATAGTTAACAGTGCGACAAACATCATCAACCATGACGCGTAGATTACAAAATACACACACAAGGCCACCCCAAAAATACTACTCACCAGCAATGCTATTTTTTGGGGAGTATGCATCGCAATTACAGCCCCCAAACCTTGCTGGCTGGCGTAAGGTGTATACGGGGTATAAACCATAAATAACAATGCAACTACGCGTGCAATACTAATAGAAAATATAACAGACAAGATAATAGAGGCGTCTAATAAAATCCATAAGCTGGCTAATAGTATGGTTTTACTCATTAACACAATCACTAAAGCAATCACTGCCATCGCACCGATGGTGGGATCTTTTAATACCTTAAGCACTTTATCTATTTTTGGATTTTTATCATTAGGTTCATTCAATACATTCGGCACACTATGCCCTGCATACATTGCATCCACACAATCTGCCACGCCATCCAAATGCAAAGCGCCTGTCGTACCTACCCATAATACAAGCAGAAATATAGCGGCAACCCACGGAGAAATATGACTCGGTAATAGAAAAACCCCTAGCATTAAAATACTCGCAATCACAACACCTACCACGGGATACCATAAAGCAGAACGCCCTAAGTCTTTGTCTTGCCATTCATGAGGCAACCATTGCTGAGACACATATTTCGCCACAGGAATACGTGTTAACAAAGCCAGTGCCATAAAAAATGGTCTCAATAACACTTGTACTTTTAAGGCGGCACTAAGCATAAGCTTCTCTTGTCATATTATGTGCTATCAGCCGATAGTACTGCTGGCCGTCACTAGCGGTAATAATTTGCAACCGCGATAAGCACGCATACGGCACATCAAAACGATGTAACTCCAGCAACGACATGGATAAACAATGTGCGAGCAATACACGCATAACACCACCATGGGTGACCATTAACAGGTGTTCACCTTGATACCGTTGAATGGATTGTTCAAAACCGGTCACAACCCGTGCAGCAAATATATCGGCTGCCTCACCATTCGGTGGCGGATGTTGTACAGGATCTGCAAACCATTGTTCAACACTATGTTGCTGCGTTTGCCATATATGATCAATCGATTGCCCTTCCCAATCACCAAAATACATTTCTTGTAACTTATCATTAAGGTGCAACGGTAGTTGATATTGCTGAGATAAATCATTCGCAAAATGCGCACAACGTATGAGTGGCGAACTTATTACACGCTGCCATGGCGGTATATCAGACAGCAGAAAATGTTGTACGCGTTGCGTCATTGATGCCATCCCTTTTTCTGATAAAGCAACATCGGTGGCGCCACGATAGCAGTGCCCATCAACGCATTCGCCATGGCGTAATAAATCCACAGTGGTGGTAATACTCTCACCTGCTTGTACTTGATTACTCATCACTATCATTTGCCACTGTCATTTGCCACGATTATTCTTCACTGGCACTCACTCCCGCTTGCGAGAATGTCGCCATTGTATTATGCAGTTGCAATGCCATTTGCAATAAAGGCACTGCTACCATCGCACCACTGCCCTCACCTAAACGCATAGATAAATCTAGCAAAGGTTTTTCATTCAGTGATTGTAATGCTAACTGATGGGCTGGCTCGACAGATTGATGAGAAAATAAAAGCCAATCCTGTACGGAGGGATTAATTTTTATGGCAACCAATGCGGCTGCGGTACAAATAACACCGTCAACTAAAACAGGGATGCCTTTTTGTGCACACCGAATATAACACCCCACGAGTGCTGCAATTTCTAAACCGCCTAAACAACGCAACACCTGATAAGGGCTGTCTAATTGTGCATGGTGCAAAGCCAATGCCGTAGCAATAACCTGTTGCTTTCGCTGTATGCCTTTTGCATCAACACCTGTGCCCGCACCCACAACGGCTTCGGGCGATAAGCCCAATAATGCGGCATAAATAGCCGACGCCGATGTTGTATTGCCAATACCCATTTCACCACCAATAAATAATTGTGTATCTAACGATTCAGCAACGTTATACCCCACAAGAATGGCGGCCTGTAATTCATGCTCGGTCATTGCAGCTTGCTGCGATAAATCGGCAGTACCGCGAGCAATATTGTATTGCTGTAATTGAGGGTGGCAAATATAAGCATCAGGAATATCAGTAACAGTTCCTAAATGACACACCGAAAATTCGGCGCCTACATGTTGACTCAATACACTAATAGCCGCGCCACCTGCTAAAAAATTAACAATCATTTGCGTAGTCACTGCTTGCGGAAAAGCGGACACTTGTTGCTGACACACCCCATGATCACCTGCAAACACCTTAACGCTTATTGTTTGTAAGGTGGGGTGCGCGGTGCCTTGCCAACCTGCAAATTTTTCAGCCAATGTTTCTAAACGCCCTAAAGACCCTACAGGTTTAGTGAGTGTTGATTGATAACGCTGTGCTTCAATCAACGACTTTTGATCTATTTTTTTTGCGGCGTGTTTTAGTTTTTTCATGGGATGCTAACCATAAAGCATAACGTTAAAAAGCGTTACTTAAGGTGTTTTTAATGCAAGCGGTAAGCCTGCCACAATTAATGATACGTGCTCACACTGTTTGGCTAAAGCCTGATGTAGCCAACCACTCTCATCAACAAATTGTCGTGACAATTCACCCAATGGCACAATCCCAGAACCTACTTCGTTACTCACAAAATATAACTGGGCAGATGAATTGGCTACAGCCTCTACAAACGCTTGTTTGTCGGTAGGCCACGATTGATTTAATAATGCATTCGTTAGCCATAGCGTTAAACAATCAACAAGTATTACGTCACTCGAACTGGCGTGCTGACGAATAACAGCAGCAATATTTAAAGGTTCTTCTATTAACTGCCAACAGTCTTCTCGGCTTTGTTGATGATGCGCAATACGTTGCTTCATCTCCTGATCATCACTGACCGTTGCCGTTGCCACATACCAAAAATTACACGAGGATTGTTGGTTCTCATGTTGACGAGCACCATGGGCTAGAGCTTGCTCCTCGGCATAAGCACTTTTTCCACTTCGTGCGCCACCTAAAATTAGGTGTTTCATATCATGACCCTTTTATTGTTAGCTTGTTGTTACTGCACAAAACTGACATAACAATTCATGTAATGAATGCGCATCATGCTCTGTATCATTCTTGATACAACACGCAACATAACACTCAATATAATCCTCAATATAACTCTTTATACAAGAATCATTTTATGTGTTTCTGGATGTCGAATTGTAGTTACATTCACGCTGTATAAGGTTTTCATTAATGCGCTATTTACTACGTCGCTTGGTTGCCCTTGTGCAATCACTTTTCCATCCCGTAATGCCAGTACTGTATCCGCGTGGCGCATGGCTAAATTTACATCATGTACAATCATCACCGTAGCGACACCTTGATTTGCAAATAGGCGCACCGCATCCATTAGCTGCTCTTGATGCCCCAAATCTAAAGACGATGTCGGTTCATCTAATAACAATAAACGTTGCTCTGCATCATCACTGCGCCAAATTTGCGCCATGACTCGAGCCAGCTGTACACGCTGTTTTTCACCACCCGACAACTGCGTATATAAACGTTGTTTTAAATGGTTAATATCTAAAGCCTGCAATGCTTCGTGAATAATTTGTCGATCTAATTGCACCCCGGTATTGTGAGGAGTACGCGATAAACTAACGACTTCTTCTACCGTAAAAGGAAAACTCAATACACTGGCTTGTGGTAAAAAAGCAATATGGCGTGCACGTGCTTCACTTGACCATACAGAAGCTGCTTGGCCACAGACATCAATATCACCGACTAACTGATGCTGGTGGGTATTAACAATACTATTCATTAACGTTGTTTTACCTGCACCATTAGGGCCAATAATGGCTAGTAACTCACCTGCTTTCACATCAACGCTGATATGATGCAGTAATTGCCCGCCCCAACCATGCACAGATAAATCACGTATCGTTAATACCGCCATTAACTGGCTCCATAAGCGTGACGACGCTTAAGCAGAGAGATAAAAAATGGCACGCCTATCACGGCAGTGACTAAACCCACAGGTAATTCTGTTGGCGCTAATAATAAACGCGCACATAAATCAGCAAGTACTAATAATACCGCGCCTAATAACGCAGAAGCAGGAATAAGATAACGATGATCGGGGCCAATTAATAAACGCACAATATGTGGCACCACTAATCCAACAAAGGTAATAGTGCCTCCTAGTGCGACCGAAATACCCACACAAGCTGCAACCAATATAATTAACCGCCGCTTTAAAGATTCTACATTAACCCCTAAGTGACGCGCTTCTGATTCACCGAGTAATAATGCATTAAGCCCTTGACTATAACGTGGTAAAACAACAGCCATAACAACCATCATGCACCATGCAATACCCACATTAAATGTATCGGCACCATCTAAACCGCCCATACGCCATAAGCTAATACGGCGCAGTAATTCATTATCAGAAATAAACTCCAGTAGACTTGTCATACTCGATGCTAATGCGGTAATACCAATACCTGCGAGCAACATTGTCGCCACCGATGTACCATATTGATTATTCGCTAAGGTATAAACAATATATACGGCTAATAAACCACCCAAAAATGCCCCTAGAGATATCAGCGCAATAATAGGAAATGCACCCCCTAACCATTGCGTAGCCAAGGCCAAAAACGTACTGCCGCTTAATAAAAAAATCATCACGCTGCCACCTAACGAAGCACCAGCAGTAACGCCAATTAAGGAAGGATCCGCTAAAGGATTACGAAATAAACCTTGGGTAATCGCACCACTGGCAGCCAATAAAGCACCAATAGCTGCCGCTAACAACACGCGAGGTAATCGAATAGATACAATAATTGATTGTGTACTTGATGCTGCTTGATTAACGGTGTGTGATATTGCATCCACAAAAGGGAACAGCGAATAAAAGACATCAACAATGGATATATTAACAGCACCTAAAGCGATCGCCACGATCATGCAACATGGCAGTAAAATAGCCAAAATAATTATCAGCGATGTCGGCTGTAATAAACGCATACAATAATCAATTTGTTGGTTCAAATTGCTGAAAAAAATCAGCGGACAAGTGTTCTTCTAAGCAATCAGCTAAACGTTCTAATTGCTGCTCTCGTATAGCGTGTAAATCAATCGTTACATCGTCTAACACATCAGCACCTGCCCACTGTAAAAAAGCAGTGGTCGTTTCTGCACGGTCAAATAAACCATGAATATAGGTACCTATAATTCTATTATCTTCAGAAATTACACCGTCACAACGCCCGTCTGATAAGTGAATTAATGGCGCATATTGCTCATTACCCGTGGTAACACCACAATGTATCTCATAGCCGCTACTCACAATCGTATTTTTTTGCGTTTGCTCGAATGCCTTATTATCTTTAAGTAATAAAGGATTCATTACACCCTCTACATTAGTCAGAATTTTTTCTGGGGCTAATACCGTATTCAACGCTAATAACGATAAACCTGTAGACTCACCTGCGCTATCTTCTATACCTTGGGGGTCAACGATCGTTTCACCTAACATTTGGTATCCCCCACAAATACCTAATAATTTACCACCGTAACGTAGATGGCGCATAATCGCGGTATCCCATTGATGTTCGCGTAATAAGGCAAGGTCTTTTCGTACATTTTTTGTACCTGGCAAAATAATAACATCTGCAGCGGGTAACACTTGCCCAGGCCCCACAAAAATTAAATCAACGTGTGGGTGTAATTGCAATGCATCAAAATCGGTATGGTTGCTAATACGTGAAAATACAGGCACAACAATACGTACGACTTGATGAGATGCTTTATGAAGCGCTTGAGATTCACTTGACGCTTGCTGATCATCATTCACATACGTGATTGCGTCTTCTGCATCCAAGTAAAAATTCATTAGATACGGAACCACTCCCAACACAGGGCGATGGGTTTTATCTTCTAGCCAATCAAGACCCGACTGCAATAATGCAATATCACCACGAAAACGATTAATCACAAAACCAGTCACTCGTTGTTGCTCTGATTCTGATAACAAATCAAGGGTGCCCACCAGATGCGCAAATACGCCCCCACGATCAATGTCAGCCACAATAATTACCGAGCAATCAACGGCTTCAGCAAAGCCCATATTGGCAATGTCATTTTCGCGTAAATTAATTTCTGCAGGACTGCCCGCACCTTCAACAATAATCACATCGTATTGCGAACGTAAGCGTTGATAAGAATCTAACACCGCGTTCATGGCTACCGCTTTATAATCGTGAAAATGCGTGGCTTCCATATTATGTAACGCTTTACCTTGCACAATAACTTGTGCACCAGTATCGGAAGAAGGTTTTAATAATATGGGATTCATATCGGTATGCGCTGCTAAACCACAGGCTTGCGCCTGCACGGCTTGTGCTCGGCCTATTTCACCACCATCCATTGTTACCGCACTATTTAGCGCCATATTTTGTGGTTTAAACGGCGCTACGCTAATGCCTCGTCGATACAGCACCCGACAAATACCCGCAACCAAAATACTCTTGCCTGCATCCGATGTCGTCCCCTGTACCATCAAGGTATGTCTATTCATGGTGATGTGGAAACTCGATGTAACATGTATTGGCGTACAGAATCTTGTACCGCGGTGGTCACCATACGCCCTAAATGTTCGCCTAAGACAGTGTGCTTACCAACAAAATCAATCACTGATCGTTTATTTTTGCTCGTTGGCTCTGAAGTAGCCCGATTAGAATGAGGACAGGCAATTGCCACTGCATCGGTGCCCGTACCTGTGGCTAATTGAGACGACTGAGGACTGGTTAACTGTAATAATGATAAAGCTAAAACTTTTGCTTCTGTGACTAACATGATCGCTTCGGCCTGTGCCGCAGGCGATAGCATTTTGCTGCAAGCAACAAAAATATTAATGGTGCCAATATCACTGGGCATGGCATTATTAGAGGTATCTTCTGCTAACACATCATCATGTACTGCAGAATATAAATAACGGTATTCCGCTTCATCACCCGCTGCACGTAAATTACCAATACCCGATGTCACCATAACAAAAAGGCTCGCTTCGTTATTATCGTCATCAGTAATGGTATGAGAAATGACTCGACACGATTTCATGGATGCTGCGGTCATCATTCCCACTAGCGTCTCTTCGTTAGATGAAACCGTATGTAATAATGTGCAATCATTCAGGTATTGTCGAAAAACCTGCTTGGGTGTGGTATTACCCACAATGCACTCAGCCCCCACACGTAAATTTACGTAACGCTGACTCAATGTATAGCCACCATTCAATACTGAAGAACTAAGTATTTGAAACGGTGACGAAAACTGAAGATCCACAGATTGTGAAGAAATATAACCCTCACACCCTGCAAATAAAGCCATAGGTGGTATCGCAATAAAGCCTGGCATAAATAAGTCGTGCTGATCTTGGTCAAGCAACGGTTGGTGTGCCGACCATAGAAAAGCCTCTGACAATGCATTGTCAGAGGCTTTTTTAGTAGCAGTACGATTATTTACACTATAATTTGTACTATGGTTTTCACTATGAGTTAACACAGAATTAATAATCGACACCTTTTCGAGCCTTTATACCTTCTTTGTAAGCATGTTTAATATCTTTTACTTCAGATACAGTATCCATAATATCTTGTAACGCGGAACCACCTCCACGCCCTGTAACGACAATACTTTGCTCAATGGGACTATTTTTAATCGCATTAATCACGGTATCTTCATCAAGATATTTATACGCTAACATATACGTTAACTCATCTAATACCACAAGATCGTAACTTGCATCTGCTAACATAGGCACTACTTGTGCCCATGTTGCTTCTGCAGCAGCAATATCGCTATCACGATCTTGCGTATTCCATGTAAACCCCGTACCCATTTGATAAAAGTGTACCTGTGGACAATGCTCGCGAACATATAGCTCCTCACCCGATAACTGTGCGCCCTTGATAAATTGCACAACACCTACTTTTTGACCATAGCCCAAAGCACGCATCACCATACCAAAAGCAGAGCTCGACTTGCCTTTACCGTTACCCGTTAACAAAATGGAAACACCACGCTCAATTGATGCGGCTTCTATAGACGCATCGACCTTTGCTTTTTGTTTTTCCATAGAAGCTTTATGTTTTTGGTTTTTGTCCATGAGATTTACCCGAAATTAGAACGTATATTTGTATGATAAATCAAATGTACGACCTTCTGTACTAAATGTAGAAAAGTTACTTATTAAAAAGTATTCTTTATCAAAAAGGTTATTAATATCAATGCTTAATTGACTTGATTGACTTATATTATAATCAAGACCTAAATCAATTAACCCAAAACCTGCCGTGGTAGTTGTGGCTGTTTGGTTTCTTGTATCTTCAGCACGCCATGCACCAGACAAAGATAAATCATCACTCACGCGAGCAGTAACAAAACTATTAAAGATTGCTCTAGGACGTCGGGTAAGGCGTTCATTTGTGATTTTATTTTTTGCATCTACATATGAAAGTGATGCACCGTAATCAATTGTTTTTGTTTTGCGTGTTACAGCTAATTCACCACCAAATAATTCAGCTTCGCCGACATTTTCAACAGTACTAAACGTAGGTGTTAATTGAATTAAGTTGATCATTTCAGTTTTATACACTGACAAATCAAACGCCGTATTAGCCCACTGTTTCGAATAACCTATTTCTACCGATCTAGACTTTTCAGGTTCAATATCAAGATTTCCAAAATAGGCAAATTCTGGAGCTACAAGTACTGAATCATTAAATGTTGGCGCTTTAAATGCACGGCCATAAGAAAAAAATAACTGTTGGTTTTCTGGTAAAGGTTTCGCAACATATATACTACCTGAGTCATTTTCACCATAACGCTCATTTCTATCCTGCCTATAGGAAAGCTGCACACTCACCAACTGATTTTTTAATGCATATTCAGTAAAATAGCCTTCGTTAGCACGTTCACCGACACTAAAGTTACTAGTACTTGTCACCTGATCATCATAGTAATCAGAACCAAAAATAAGTGACTGCCCTTCTGAGAAATCATATTTCAAGAAAGCTGTAACACTATTACGTTCTGTTTCAAATATTGAGGGTGATGCAGCAAAAGTTTCTCGATTATCCTTAAAATAACCTAAATCTATATTTAATTCGAGCTGGGAATTTAGCTTATAGTCAGAAGAAAAGCTCACTGTGTCTGTCTCTGACTCGGTATGATCAGTTAATGTACCATTAAAAAGATCAACATCAACATCAGCTTCTGTACGCAAGTATGAGAAATCAGTATTAAGGCCTGTTAAAGCATCACGCCCAATATTAAATGAAATGCTTTTTTCATCATAACCATCAACATCTGCGTTGTCGCCTGTTGTATTAAACTGGCGACTAATACCATCAGTTTCATATTTATTAACATTAACACCATAATAAATATTATCTTTACCTGCATTAAAGCCTGCAGCTAACGAACCCGATGAGTGAGAACCCGCACCCACTTCTACATAAGCGTTATCATAATTTTTACCTTTTTTAGTAAAAATTTGTACAACACCACCTAACGCATCTGCACCATAAATTCCAGATTTTGGACCTTTAATTACTTCTATGCGCTCTATTTGAGACAATGGAATATTTTGTAATGCCGTAGTACCGTTCGTTGCACCTGCCGTTCTTACACCATCGATAAGTACTAATACATGGTCTGATTCAGAACCTCGAATTCTTAAACTAACATTTGAGCCTCGACCACCACTGTGATCCATTGACACACCAGGCACTCGTGATAACAGTGTAACTACATCTGGTACTGATGCGGCATCAATATCCTGCTGAGTAAACACATATGAAGACGGACTACTTGTTGTAACTAAGCCTGTTCGTCCACCAGTAACAACAACTGTATTTAGCTCATCTTGGCTTGTGGTATTTGTAGGTGTCTGATTAGTTGTTTGGGCAGATGCTTGTGCAGCAATTGCCAATGTAAGAAGTGGTAATGTAAATATTTTTTTCATAAGTCTCAATAGCCTTAATAAATAAAGTAAGTAGGCGATTGAGGGAGGAAACAAGGAAAGTAAAACGCATGCTATAGGTATTATTCACATAATACGAATATACATATCGTTAACTGCGATCTTATTTAGATAATAATAAAAAGATGCCTTGGATGGTAGCCCTCCGCTCCATCGTTATTAGCAAAAGGCCGGTATCGGGCTTATCAATACATCATGCTATTGATTTACCGTTGCGGGGGCAGCGTTGGTTTTTCACCATACTTCCCGTTTACCCTACACCTCTGTTGAAATCCTATAGACTCTACAGTTGTAGGCACCTGTTACATGGGCGCGACTTTACTGTGCGGCGTCAGTAAAGTCAACAAGGTATTGGCTGGGACTAAAAATCATTTATTTTTTGGTCACTTCTTCTATATGTTCTTGATAGAAGCCTTTATTTTTTAAGTATCGAACTTGCTTTGCTAATAAATTCATATCACTTTGGTATGTATTGGTGTCGTGTTCATTATTGTCATATTCATGACCGTGACACTCATCATCAGTAGACACTACTACACCAGCACGACCAAAACGCTTGTTTTTAACTTGCTCGGCCACTGCAAACCAATCAATAGATTGCTTATCAAACGCAGATAATACAGTACTTTCACAAATACCTTTTTCGCGCAGTTCTATTTTAATCTTAAATGGGCCATTACCCGCGCGTACTTTTGAACGAATAAACATCTCTGTAAAACGATCATCGCTCTGGTAACCCTGCTCTTTTAGCTGTGTGAGCACATTTTGTATAGTATCGCCTGATGCATACTTTTGAGACAGTTTGCGAAACAATTCTAATCGAGAATATTCACGACGAGCCAAATAACGTAACGCCGTTGCTTTAATCGCTTTTACATCATCATTACTCGCCATAGGTGGTTTCACATAGGTTTGAAAAGACATATCACTGTGCGCCAAGTAACTCATAACTAAAACTCCTCGATAGAATGGATCGACATATACAGAATGATTATTTTGGCTGCTCTGCCACCATATCAACAACGTTAGCTTGGTCTGCTACTGTTTCGGGTAAATACTTTTCACGAATAGCCGTTTCAACTTCTGCTGCAATTTCGGGGCGTTCATTCAAAAACTTAATGACATTATTTTTACCTTGCCCAATTTTTTCACCTTTATAGCTATACCAAGCACCCGCTTTATCAATGAGTTCTAACTTAACACCAAAATCAATGACTTCACCTAAGCGGTTGATACCTTCACCATACATAATTTGAAATTCTGCTTGTTTAAATGGTGGGGCAACTTTGTTTTTAACTACTTTTACGCGCGTTTCTGAACCAATGATTTCATCACCGTCTTTCACTGCACCTGTACGACGAATATCTAAACGCACAGAAGAGTAGAATTTTAATGCGTTACCACCCGTGGTAGTTTCAGGGTTACCAAACATAACACCAATTTTCATACGAATTTGGTTAATGAAAATAGCCAAGCAATTCGCGTTTTTAATATTGCCTGTAATTTTACGTAATGCTTGAGACATTAGGCGCGCTTGAAGGCCTACGTGATGATCACCCATATCACCTTCAATTTCGGCTTTGGGTGTTAATGCCGCTACCGAGTCAATCACGATGACATCAACAGCACCCGAACGTACCAACATATCTGCCACTTCTAAGGCTTGCTCACCCGTATCTGGCTGAGAAATAATAAGGTCATCAACATTGACCCCTAATTTTTCGGCATATACTGGATCAAGAGCGTGCTCGGCATCAACAAAGGCACACGTGCCCCCCTGCTTTTGCGCTGCGGCAATAACCTGTAGTGTTAGCGTGGTTTTACCTGATGATTCAGGGCCATAAATTTCAGCAATACGGCCTTTAGGTAAGCCCCCTATACCTAAGGCAATATCTAAACCTAACGACCCTGTAGATATTGCTGGAATTTTTACCAACTCTTTGTCGCCCATGCGCATAACCGTGCCTTTACCAAACTGACGCTCAATTTGGCTTAACGCTGCTTGTAATGCTTTATCTTTATTTGAATCCATTGGGACAACCTCTTTTATGATTGTTGATCGTATGTTGTTTTTTATATTCTTTAATATGTGTGGTAGCTCATGCTTTACTCACCATCAAAGAATCTCTGTCATTGGCAAACACTATAACTCACAAATACTGTATGAGCAACCAGTACTATTGTTTTATACAGTGTTTTTTTGAATTATTTCTATTAAACCCTGCAGGGACTTTTCAACCGCTTGATTTCTAACGGAATTTCTATCCCCTTGAAAAATAAATTTTTCACTGGATACTGTATTTTTTGACGATTGCCAAGCAATCCATACAGTACCTACAGGTTTTTCGGGAGTGCCGCCATCTGGGCCTGCAATACCACTCACCGCTATTGCGTAGTCCGCTTGAGCTTTTTCAGCAGCACCTATCGCCATTGCCTCAACCACCGCCTGACTCACAGCGCCCTGCTCCGTAATGACAGCAGCTGGCACATTCAGTAGCTGTGTCTTTGCGTCATTACTGTATGTCACAAAGCCATGGCCAAACCACTGAGAACTTCCCGCAATTTGTGTAATTGCCTGAGAAATGCCACCGCCCGTACAAGACTCAGCAGTAGTCACCGTCGTACCACTTGCCATTAATAATTGGCCTAACTGCTGAGCTAAATGTTCACATTGCGCCATGACATGACCTATTACATGAGTGACTTAATTATTTGGACAATTATACGTGGGGAACAACTATGGGAGTACTGAGGATTTAGCCACCTTTCACTCTTAGTAAGGTGATCTAATGAGTATGCAAAAACATGAATGGAAAAATAAGGAGAGAGAACACCAACAACAGAGGAAGATTTTTAAACCAAGCCGCATTAGCCGTTTGCTAATGCAACTCGATTGTTGTCACTATCAAGCCTCTATTCTTGGCTGGCTAAATACTCTGAATATGTACCGCTATAGCTAATCAGCTCTTGGCCTTTAATCTCGATGATATGTGTAGCAAGAGAAGACACGAACTCTCTATCGTGGCTTACGAATAGCAAAGTGCCGTCGTAATGCTCTAGTGCAAGGTTAAGCGCTTCGATGGCTTCCATGTCTAAGTGGTTTGTAGGTTCGTCCATGAGCAAGATATTGGTGTCTTGCATCATCAGCTTACCAAACAACAAGCGGTTTTTTTCACCACCCGAACACACATTCACTTTCTTTTTATAATCATCTGCAGAGAATAATAAACGCCCTAACGTAGCACGTACAATTTGATCATCATGGTTAGGCTTGCGCCATTGGCTCATCCAATCAAATAAATTAAGGTCACCAGCAAAATCGTCTGTACTATCTTGAGGGCAATAACCTAACGTGGCATTTTCTGACCACTTAATAAGCCCTTGATTAACCGTTATTTCATTCATTAGGCAACGCAGTAGTGTCGTTTTACCTGCGCCAT
Source organism: Candidatus Endobugula sp. (assembly GCA_965225895.1). GTDB lineage: Bacteria > Pseudomonadota > Gammaproteobacteria > Pseudomonadales > Cellvibrionaceae > Endobugula. Next base: position 676,380 of record CBDDBR010000011.1, on the reverse strand, counting down.
TTTCACCAATAATGGCGATGCGTTCGCCAGCATCTACAATGATATTGCCTTCTTTAAATAAGGTTTCACCGTCGAAGCCATGCGATAGATTTTCTAAAATAAGGGCTTGTCTATGCAGTTTTTTATCTTGCTTAAAACGAATAAAAGGCGATACGCGACTAGAGGGCTTAATTTCATCCAGTTTAATTTTTTCTAGTTGCTTTGCACGTGACGTGGCCTGCTTGGCTTTTGATGCATTGGCCGAGAAACGACTAACAAACTGTTGTAAATCCGCAATTTGAGCGCTCTTTTTATTGTTTTCTGACTGTAGTCGTTCTCTCGCTTCAGTAGAGGCACGCATAAAGTCGTCATAATTACCTGGGTATACACGTAATTCACCATAATCAATGTCGGCCATATGCGTACATACCGAATTTAGAAAGTGACGATCGTGAGAAATAATCACCATAGTGCTGTTACGTTCGTTCAACACACCTTCTAACCAACGAATAGTATTAATATCCAAGTTGTTGGTAGGCTCATCGAGTAATAATATATCCGGATCAGCAAATAATGCTTGCGCTAATAACACACGTAACTTCCAACCTGGTGCTACCTCACTCATTTTTCCATAATGTAGCGCTTGCTCGATGCCCGCACCTAATAAAATCTCTTCTGCGCGGCTTTCTGCCGTATAACCATCCATTTCTGCAAATTGCGTTTCTAATTCAGCAACATGCATACCCTCTTCTTCTGTCATTTCAGGTAATGAATAAATACGATCACGCTCTTTTTTAATCGCCCAAAGCTCTGCATGACCCATAATGACAGTATCAACCACACTGTATTCTTCAAAGGCGAACTGATCCTGACTTAGCTTACCTAAACGCTCATTCGGCGTAATAGACACATTACCCGCACTTGGAGTGAGGCTGCCGTCTAAAATTTTCATAAAGGTAGACTTACCGCAACCATTGGCTCCGATAAGACCATAGCGATTTCCATTGCCAAATTTTACAGAGATATTTTCAAATAACGGTTTTGCACCAAACTGCATGGTGACATTGGCGGTAGAAATCACGGGATAATCCTGAGTGGTAGCGTTTATAACGCTATGATGAACATAAAAAAAAAGCCATCCTAATGGATGGCTTTTCTTATAATGGTGGGTCGTGCGCGACTCGAACGCGCGACCAATTGGTTAAAAGCCAACTGCTCTACCAACTGAGCTAACGACCCGAATTTTGTGTTGGTAATACGTCTTGCTTGCTGCTCAACGAGGCGCACATAATAATGATTACCGTGGAAAACTCAAGCGTTTTTTTACATTTTTTATTAATAAAACAAACACTTGCCATTAATCGAGGTATTTTGTTGGATCTTTGACCTGTGCTTCATCAAATCCTTGCTTACGAAGTCGACAACTATCGCACTTACCACATGCCTGCCCTTGGATATTTGCTTGGTAGCAGGAGACCGTAGCGGCATAGTCTACGCCTAATTGTGTACCTGCCTGTATAATTTCTGCTTTACTCAAATTTAACAACGGCGTTTGTATCTTAAGTGCCTGCCCTTCTACACACGCCTTAGTCGCTAAATTCGCCATTGTTTCGTAAGCGGTAATATATTCAGGTCGACAATCTGGATAGCCAGAGTAATCTACCGCATTTACCCCGATAAAAATATCATTCGCACCCAGTACTTCGGCCCAACCTAAAGCAATCGATAAAAATACGGTATTACGTGCTGGCACGTAAGTGACGGGAATACCTTCGCTAAGCTCTTCGGGCACATCAATCGTATCATCGGTTAATGCTGACCCACCAATAGTGCGAAGATCTAAGACAACCGTTTTGTGTTCACAAGCCCCTAACTGTATAGATAATTGCTCAGCAGCGATCAATTCCGCTCTATGGCGCTGGCCATAATCAAAACTTAGGGTATAACAGTCATATCCTTGGCTTTTCGCCATCGCTAATACTGTGGTGGAGTCTAAACCACCAGACACTAACACCACGGCTTTAGGTTTTGATCTTTCAGGGGTTGTTGTATCGGCTGAAAGCACTGTTGTCATATTCTTACTCATATACTGTGAAAATAAAGGGGGATGGCATTAACGCCCCGGTTTATCGCCCCATAATTCTTTGTGTAATTGCATTTGAAAGCGCACATCGACGCGATCAGCAACAATCCAGTCAACCAGTTCTGCTGGCTTAATTTGCTCATAAGACGGTGAAAACAACACTTCTGAGACCTTAGAGGCCAACTGGTATTCATCCAACTTAAATAATGCCCACTCATAATCTTGTCGATCACAAATCACAAACTTTACTTGGTCATTTGCACGCAATAGCGCAATATTATTGTAATCATTGCGCTCCAATTCACCAGAAGCTGGGGTTTTTAAGTCCATTACAATACTCACGCGTTCATCAATATTGTCTATTGGCATCGCACCACTGGTTTCTATAGATACACTATTGCCCTGCTCGCATAAGGCCTTCATTAAAGTACGCGCCTCACGCTGGGCAAGCGGTTCTCCCCCTGTAACACAGACATGTTTTACGCCGTAATCTTGTACTTTTTTAAGTATGTCAGCAATGCTGATACGCTCACCACCATAGAAAGCATATTCTGAATCGCAATAATGGCAACGTAATGGGCAGCCCGTTAAGCGTACAAACACTGTCGGCTTGCCCACGGTTTGCGCCTCGCCTTGGATCGACAAAAAAATTTCTGTAATTTTTAATGATGGCGTTTCTGTAGTCATAGTCAATTCGGCAGACACTCTGCCACTGAATAAAAAATAGGCGCGGAGTATAAAGAAAAATAAAGAAGGAATCTATGTAGAGTATTTACCAATAGCTCTTAACCCTACAAAACAGTGACTTTAGGCTTGCCACTGTTTTACCGATACAATATGCGTATTAGTAGTGTTTACTGATAAATGACTTAGCTAATAATGCAGCATCAGTATCACTAAGCGCCACATCATCTAATAGCTTTTTAGCATCTTCTTTTTTACCACTCTCAAAATAGATACGTGCTAGCTTAAACTTTGCATCTGGTACTTTCTGATGGGTAGGATACTCTTTGATGAGCGTTGAAAAATGTGTGGCCGCAGCCTGCTTTTTAGCATCAGCCAGTAAAATTTGTCCTTGCCAGTAGTACACATTCGGTGTGTACTGCCCTTTCGGATATGCGGTAAGGTATTCTGTAAATTTAACTTGTGCGCCCGCGTAATCTTGCTGATTTAATAATAAGTCTATCGCATCGTTGTATAGACCATTAGCTTGCTCGCCATTAATAGCCGCTACAGGCTCAGTAATTGCAGCAACCTCACCTGTCACAGTGGTTGCAGGTACTTGAGAACTTGTTGTTTGCTGTGTTGATACCGCAGATGGTGATAATTGACGTGTCAGCTCACTAACACGCTTATCTAAATCCAAATAATCATCTAAGCGCTGTTTTTTTAATCGCTTAATTTCGTATTCTAAAGTTTCTAATTGTCCACGCAGACTAAGCACTTCTTGCTGTAGTGCTTGCACTTCATACACCACGCTATTTTCAGGTGACGCGTTACTATTACTTGCATTCGCTGCACGAGAGTCACGCACATCCACTTGAGCAAGGCTATTTGTAGATAGAAAAACAGAGGTAAGAAATAATATAGAGGGGAAATAACGATAGGTAGCTAGCTTCACAGAAAGGGTTCTCTCAGAAATGCTTTCAAAGAAACACACCCACTGAATACTCAGTGGGTGCTAATAAAACAAACTTATTTAATTTCTACACGACGGTTTTGCTGAAAAGCGTATTCGTTGTAGGTTGTTACCGCTGGCTTTTCTTCACCGTAGCTAACAACTTCGATCGCTGAACGAACACCTTGTGATTGCAAGTATGAACGTACTGCTTGTGCACGACGCTCACCTAATGCGATGTTGTACTCACGAGTACCACGCTCATCCGCATGACCTTCAAGGCGAATAGCACGAGGGTTAGCTTTTAATGCCGCTGCATGTGCATTTAACAATGAACGTGAATCAGCACGTAGCGCTGACGAATCAAAATCAAAGTAGAAAATAGACGCTGTTGGCGCTACAACACCCGAAGTCGTGCTAGCACTTGATGAACCTGAAGTACTTGCAGAGCTATTTGTTGTTGTGTTGCTGCTAGACGCTGAAGCATCATCTTGGGTTGATGTGCTGCTACAAGCGGCTAAAAATACGGTAGTTGCACATAGTGTTAGTACAACTTTAATGGTCTTGCTTAAAAAATATTTGTTTAACATTTTGTTGTTCTCCAAAATTTATCACGGTGTCGACGAGTGGAATATCCTCAAGCATCAATAGTAACATACTCATGCACAAAGGCTATAGTCATGCAACTATACATAAGTAACTAAAACTGGATTACCTAGCCATATTTACACAGCTATATTCACACAACTGGATTTACACCATTAGGTTCATACAATGGGACTTACAGTACTATAGACACGAGCACTATAGACACGAGCACTATAGACACGTCATTATAGATTACTATTTATTGCTACCATCTATGCCTAGAGCAATCATGTGCTTAAACTGCCCTTTTTATCGCTAGAACAACACTTTTATAGTTGCTAGGCCCCTATGGTTGCGTTAAATAAGGTGACCATGAAGGTTCTCTTACATCTCCCGATGTAGAGGGCAAAGTAAATTTACTACCTGCATCTAATGACACACTGGCCAATATACCTTTACCCGACAATTTGGTGGCATAAATCAGCGATGCACCATTAGGGGCAATACTGGGGGATTCATCCAGATCTGTCTCGCTCGTTAATAAACGTACCGCTCCTGTTTCTAGCTCTTGTGCCGCAATATGAAAAACACCATCACGTCGATGTACTATTACCATGCTTTTTCCGTCAGGCGTGATTTGCGCACCAGCGTTGTAATCGCCTTCAAAGGTTAATCGCTGAGGGTAACCGCCATTCACGGATACTTTATAAATTTGAGGCTTACCACCACGATTAGAGGTGAATATGATGTGTTCGCCATCCGCGGTCCATCTCGGCTCTGTATCAATACCAAAATGATGAGTAATACGCGTAAATTTTCTAGTGGCTATATCTAGTGTATAAATTTCAGGATTACCGTCTTTTGATAGCACCAGCGATAACTGCTTACCGTTTGGCGACCATGACGGAGAACTATTTAGCCCTTTAAAATTTGTTACTTGTTCACGCTGGCCTGATGCTAGGTTTTGAATAAAAATAGCGGGTCTATCATTTTCAAAAGAAACATACACAACCGATTGTGCATCGGGAGACCATGACGGTGACAATATCGGTTGAGAGGATGTTAATAGCACCTGTGGTCTCGCGCCGTCCATATCCGCTCGCATTAAGCGATATTGATTTACTGAACGCTGGTGCTCTACGAAAATAATATCCGTTGAAAAAGCGCCACGAATACCTGTAATTGCTTCATATACAATATCGCTCACTCGATGTGCAATATCACGTAAGCCGTTGGTACCAGCGGCAACAGACTGGTTCGATAACAGTATTTTTTGGCTAACAACATCAAATAGCGAAAATACTAATTGATAACCCGACTCTGTAGAAGTCATATCACCAATAACAAGGTATTCACTACCCACTAAGCGCCAATCACGAAACACCACATTCTCTGGTTTCGAGGGAAAAGATAGCATGTTGTTAGGGTCTATCGCCGAAAACTGACCACTACGTCGCAAGTCATTCGACACAATATCAGAAACATTCTCGGTTAAAGGCGCAGCACCTGAATAATTAAAAGGTACAACGCTAATCACCGTTGGGTTATCAACCCCCTTAGTAATACGTATCGTTAGCTCTGCCTGAGCCATAGATGAAAATAATAGAATACTTGCAATACATGCGATAACAATTTTCATTGTCGTAAATCCCTAGGTTCAAATAATAATTTAAATACTCGAAAGTTTTTCTCAAATATACGGCTAGACAACTGTTGTAATTCAGGAAAACGTTCTGCTTTTTTTACCGCCCTAATCGCAGAGCGATCGAATGCGGCATTGCCACTACTACTCATCACATCCACTCCCACGACTTCACCAGTAGGCACTAATTGAATACGCAGTAATACAGCCATATCATTACGTGCCGACGGCGGACGGCTCCAGTTATCACTCACCTTTTTATCAATAATATGATTATATGATTGAGCAACAATCGCATCCTCTGCCGCTTGCTGCTCGGCTGCTTGCCGTGCTTTTTCGGCCGCTATCGTACGCTCTAGCTCTTGCTGGCGTTCACGCTCTAATTCTTTTTGTAAATCTTCTTTACGTTGTTTTTCTTGTTCTTTTTGTCGCTTTTCTTCTGCGGCCTTTTCTTCTGCTTTTTTCTTGGCTAATTGATTTTTTCTTTTTTCTTCTGCCTGTTTCTTTTCTCGTGCTTTTTTCTCAGCAAGCTTTTTCTCTTTACGCTTTTTTTCTTGCAGTTTCTTTTTCTCTAAGGCTTTCTTATCATCCTTTTTTTTAGGCGGCTTAGGCTGAGGGGTTACTTTTTTAGGCTTTGCTTTTTCTTCTAGCTGTACAAGCGTCGCCTTAATATAGGCAGGCTTTTTAACCTCGGGGGTGACGGCGGTGGCATTCCAGCCCCATAAGACAAAGCCGATCAATACACCGTGACCCAGTAGACTTGCCGCTATTGCTGGCCAATACGATCTCATTAGCTATTACCGTGGCGGCTCGGTCACAAGACCTACCGATACTGCCCCTGCATTTTGCAAACGAGTCATTAATTCTACAACGGTGCCATAAGGAACATTCGTATCACCCCATACCAGCACAGGTGTCTGCGGTTTAACGCGCAATACTTTGGCTACTTGGCTGCTAATATCTTTTAACAACTTACGTTTTTTCTCGTCTTCGCCGATATTAATATAATAATTTTTATCTGCATCCACTGAAATAATCAATGGCTCTTCTTGCTGTGGTGTGGGCGATGAGTTGGCTTGCGGCAAATCAACCTGTACACCCTGCAGTAGTAATGGGGCAGTTACCATAAAAATAATAAGAAGTACCAACATCACATCAATGTAAGGAACAACATTAATTTCAGCCATTGGCTTTTTTTTGTTTTTTCGAGTATTCATAGCCGCTTATCGATGAAGTTGTCGGTGAAGTACTGCTGAAAATTCTTCTGCAAATGTTTCGTAACTATTTGCTAAGTATTCCGCGCGGGCAGAAAAACGGTTATAGGCAAGCACAGCGGGTATTGCGGCAAATAACCCCATCGCCGTAGCAACAAGTGCTTCTGAAATACCTGGCGCTACAGTAGATAAGGTTGCTTGCGTACTATTCGCCAAACCACGGAAAGAGTTCATAATGCCCCACACCGTACCAAACAATCCAATATAAGGGCTCACAGAAGCAACACTGGCAAGAAAAGGTAAGTTGGCGTCTAGTTTTTCTTGTTCACGAGCTAAAGCAACACGCATTGCTCGCTGTGTGCCTTCCATAACGGTGTCATTATCTATGTTATCTTGCTGTCGTAGGCGTGAAAATTCTTTAAAACCAGCACGAAATATCATTTCCACGCCTTCTATTTTACCTTGGCTCGCCAGATCATTACCCTTTCGATATAACTGTGTGAGGTCTACTCCCGACCAAAAATCTTCTTCAAATTCATGTAGCGCGGATTTAACCCGTGATTGGTAACTGGCACGCTGCACAATCATTACCCAAGATATCACTGAAGCAAGAAACAGAATTAACATCACCAGCTGTACCAGTAAGCTGGCTCCAGCTATCAGGCTGTATATTGATAGCGTGTCGTCGTGGGCAGTCATAATAAGCGAACCTTGTTTATATCAATGAAAGGGATAAGGTATAACTCTATCATGAGATGTTTTCTCTGTGTGTCTAAAAACATCATAAATATCGATAAAATTTTACAGTGCACTATACGATTGTATGGCGTGGCGAAGGTGTTCTGGCAGTGGTGTGGGCTTCATGTCGGGATTTACACAGGCTATTTTAACGTCTGCTTTGCACAATACCGTATCATCACGCCTCACCTGCTGATGAAACTGAACATAAGCACGAGCTACTTTACGCACCTCGGTAGTCACTATTAGCTCATCATCTAAGCGTGCTGGAGCCAAATATTGGCTCTCTAAACTGTGTACAACCAGTAACAGACCGTCCTCTAATATGGCTGTTTTACCATAGCCAAACGAACGCAATAACTCGGTACGACTACGCTCAACAAACTTTAAATAATTAACATAGTAAACAATTCCGCCTGCATCAGTGTCTTCAATGTATACACGAATGGGTAGCTCAAATACTTGAGACATAAACAACAACTCACCTTAGAGAATTCGATAAAATACAACAGCGCTCTATCACGCTATACATAACACCTTGCACAGTGGAAAAGCGAGAGCGAGTGCTTTTTCCAATGCGTCAACTTACTATGTTATTGATTATTAAAATGTTAACTCATCAGAAAATTTAAGCGCTCATCAGCCATTTTAGGAGAAATCTCTACTATTTCAGCTGTTACTACATTTTCTGTAACAAAAGGGTCATTATTAACTCTCTGTTGAAGCTCTTCAAGATTGGTATTGTGCGCTAGAACAGAACCGCCCATATTCGTTTCAATACTACCAACTAATAAAAAGACATTTTCAGAGAAGCCTTTCTTTATCCATTCATTATGTTCCAACATAAGGTCACCAGCTTTAGCTTTGTTATCTGAAAATCTAAGAAAAACAATAAACATAAACTTTAACCTCTTTACTATAACTGAAAAGTACACCGCCATACTTTTGGGCACTTTCTATCCATTAAAACATAACGCTATATTATCACTGAATAGATGAGGATGAATCACTCACGATGGAAAAGTGATCATAGGCCAGCTGTGTCACAATACGCCCTCTAGGCGTACGCGCCATATACCCTTGCTGAATTAAATACGGTTCTAATACGTCTTCAATGGTGTCACGCTCTTCACTAATCGCTGCTGCGAGGCTTTCTACCCCCACAGGGCCACCGTCAAATTTCTCGATCATTGCCAGTAACAAACGGCGATCCATATTATCAAATCCGCTGTGATCCACACTGAGCATATTTAATGCTGCATCGGCTATGCCATGAGTTACACACCCATTGCTTTTTACATCGGCATAATCCCGCACACGACGTAATAAACGGTTGGCAATACGAGGGGTACCTCGTGAGCGCTTAGCAATTTCTTGCGCTCCAGCATCATCCATATCTACGCCCAATAATTGGGCCGATCGACTCACAATATGGGTTAGGTCTTTTACATTATAAAACTCTAAGCGCTGCACAATACCAAAACGATCACGCAGTGGCGACGTTAGCAAACCCGCCCTAGTTGTTGCACCCACTAAAGTAAATGGAGGTAAATCTAGTTTGATTGAACGTGCTGCTGGCCCTTCACCAATCATAATATCGAGTTGATAATCTTCCATTGCAGGATAAAGCACTTCTTCAATCGCGGGGCTTAAGCGATGAATCTCATCGATAAACAACACATCACCCGCTTGTAAATTCGTCATTAACGCCGCTAAATCACCCGCTTTTTCAATCACGGGGCCAGAGGTCGTTGTGAGCTGAACGCCCATTTCAGTTGCAATAATATTGGCCAAGGTGGTTTTACCCAAGCCAGGAGGGCCAAAAACAAGGGTATGATCTAATGGTTCTTGACGTTTTTTAGCCGCCTGAATAAAAATCTCCATTTGCTCACACACTTGAGGCTGACCGATATAATCCGATAAGGTCTTAGGCCGAATCGCTCGGTCTTGTACCTCTTCTTGCGGTTTCGCAATGGGGGCAATAATTCGTTCTGCTTGCAAATCGTCTTTTTCTATCATGACGCTACCCTAAAATGGCAAATAATAATAACTTATGCGGTGGTGCTTTTTAGCGCTAAACGAATTAAGGCTTCGCTATTGCTAAGAGGTTCTACTTTTTGTGCAGCGCTAATCATCTGTGCTGCCTGTGTTGGCTTATAGCCTAATGCAATCAGAGCGCTTTCTGCATCGGCAATAATAGTTGATGCGGATGTTTGTGGAATTAATGGCGCAGCATCATTATTGTGTGCCTGCCCACACCCGACCTCACCCCAATCACTGAGACGATCTTTAACTTCGATAATAAGGCGTTCTGCTGTTTTTTTACCAACTCCAGGCACCTTAACCAGCGCAGCGACATTATCGGTTCTCACGCAATGCACAAACTCTTCTGCTGGCATACCCGATAAAATAGCTAATGCCATTTTAGGCCCCACACCACTCACTTTGATCAATGTGCGAAATAATAAACGTTCTTCTAGGGTATAAAAAGCAAAGAGCTGATGGGCATTCTCACTAATTGATAAGTGAGTATGCATGATGACGTTACCTCCTACATCGGGCAACGGATAAAAGCTCGTCATTGGCGCTTGCACTTCGTAGCCAACACCATTTACATCAATCAATAAATACGGTGCTTGTTTTTCTATTAGCACTCCCGATAAACGACCAATCACACCATTCTACCTCGTCGAAATTGTGTTGCTTGGGCAACATTAATAAGATGCTGATACGTATTGGCATGACATAAAGCAACAGCCAAGGCATCGGCGGCATCTTCTTGCGGCGTACCCGATAGCTTTAACAGCTGTGTAATCATGTGCTGTACTTGTGCTTTATCAGCACCACCATTACCAACAACCGATTGCTTAATTTTTTTAGCTTCGTATTCTGCCACGGGTAAATCATGGCTCACCGCAGCCACCACAGCAGCTCCTCTTGCTTGCCCCAACTTTAAAGCAGAGCCTGCACTTTTTGCCATAAATACCTGTTCTATCGCCACCTGTTGGGGGCAATATTCTTCGATAACTTCAGACAGGCTTTGATAAATAACCTTTAAACGCTCAGGCAAAGGCGCATCACTTAAACGAATAACACCGCTAGCCACGTACTCATACTGGCTACCGACTGTATTAATTATACCGAAGCCTGTTTTACGTGAACCGGGATCAATACCTAAGATAAGTGACAAGAGAAACCCTCTACTGGTTTTTTATCCAGTAGTTTGAGGCAATATGACAAGAAGGTCAAGGGAAAGGCGTGGATAATGTAGGGCGTTACACTATCCATCTGTCATTGCGTGTGAACTATCGCATTCATCACGCATCACATACACAGAATTATTGAATACTGACCCAAAAAATACTGGTTGTAACAAAAAGAGCGCACAATACGATGGCAGAGAAAGCATCGGCTTTAGCATCACCTGTTTCTTTATTGTATTCGGACATAATAACGTTTTTAACATCAGACCAAGACGCATTATCTTCGAGGCCATTGAGAAGTACTGAGGCAGTATTTTTTGCTGACATGATATAAACCTTTTTATTTGATTATTTTTATTAAAAAGTATTGAGCGCGCAGTATAAACGTGAAACAGAGTTTCACGCAAGACGTGTAAATTGGCAAATAATGCAAATAAATTGCAAGTGTCATCCTATGGAATCTATTCTTTTATAGGGTGTGATACAGTTTCGATTTACGATGAATAAAACACACAAACAACACGCGCTGGCATACCTAGCCGTATGGATAATTTAACGAATTAAACACCCTATGATGATCAAAAACACCAATCAAGAGTACGGCATTATCCATAAGTGTCTACATTGGCTAGTCGCCATTGCCGTTATTGTATTATTTAGTAGTGGCATATGGATGACCGAATTAGGCTACTACGACGCTTGGTACCAACGAGCACCCCATTATCATAAAAGTATCGGCTTATTGCTGTGCGCCGTTATGGTTGGTCGCGTGTTGTGGCGTTACTATAATCCACCGCCACACAAACTCGTATCACACTCTGTTATGGAACAAACAATCGGGCATTATGTACACCGCATTTTATATGTGGGTTTATTTTGCCTGTTTTTAACGGGTTATTTAATTTCTACCGCCGATGACCGTGGTATTGAAATATTTAATTGGTTCACTATACCCTCGCTAGGTGCCTTTTTTGAAAACCAAGAAGATATTAGTGGTGAAGTACACGAATGGCTTGCCTTTTGCTTGATCGCCCTTGTATGCATACATGCGTTCGCTGCACTAAAACATCATTTTATTGATCGCGACAATACGCTAAAGCGCATGTTGTAATCATTTTTATATGACACACATGACCCCCAACATATGGAGATTTGAATGAACACATTAATAAAACGATCACTCGCAACATTGGTTGCTACCGCTGCATTTTCTTTGCCAGTATCGGCCGCCGAATATATGATCGATCATAAAGGCGCTCACGCTTTTATTAATTTTAAAATTAAACACCTAGGCTACTCTTGGTTAACGGGTCGATTTAATACCTTTTCAGGTACTTTTAACTACGATGAAAAAGACATTACCGCTACAACGGTCAATGTTGATATTGATACTCGTAGTTTTGACTCTAACCATGCAGAACGCGATAAACATATTAAAGGAAAAGATTTTTTAGATACCGCCACCTACCCCAAAGCAACATTTTCGAGTACAAAAATTACAGTAAAGAATGATAACGAGATTACCGTTATTGGTGATTTAACACTACACGGTGTGACATCAAGCGTAACGATTAACGCCGAGAAAATTGGCGAAGGCGAAGATCCTTGGGGTGGATATCGTGCAGGATTTTCTGGCACAACAACTATTGGCTTAAAGCAATTTGGTATCGCTGAACGCCTTGGCCCTGCGTCAACCCAAGTACAACTCGAGTTACATATTGAAGGAATACGTCAGTAATTGTCTTGATGTAAATTATCACGCACTAATTCAATATGAAGGCGTAAGTGATATAACTCATCATGATATGAAAGAGGAATGGACTCCTCCATCAAACGATTATGCATACGCTGTAACTTAGACAACAATGCTGCCCGATGCGCAGGCGTTAATCCTTGTTGATTCGCTTCTTGTTCCATCTCTCGTAAATCACGATACCAACGATAAATTCGCGAGCGAATACGCCAACGATACAAAATAGGCAAGACACGCACGAGTGGGATCATTAATGCAATAAGAGGAATTAAAAACACTTTTAATTGATTCACTAATACCGCTACCCAAAAAGGTAAATAGCGCTGCAATAAAGGTGGACCATAATCAAAATATCGTTGCGCACTATCATCTAAAGGAAAATCCAAATAATGCTCGGAAGGAAACTGCCCTGGAGCTTCTAGAATTCCGCCTTCACCATGTACCTTATCAAATATTTGCATCAGCAATGCCACCAGTGCAGGATGCACACCCTCTTTAGCAACAACTGTTGCTGCAGCACTTAATAAATTAACATCAATAGCAGGAATATCCCGCTGAAAATCAATGACGCCTTGCGGCAATTCAGTATCAGATAAAAAACGATAACGTCGGGTGTACGCTTTTACTCGCTCAAAATCAAATGGCATTAAAGAGGTTTCAAGTAATAATTGCTGTACTAAAGAAGACTCGACCGACGAAACAAGAAAAAGATAATCAAGATCGCCATTTAATAACGCTTGCGTAGCACGCTCTGCATTCATATCAACAAATGAAGCATTGTTCGCCGTAATCCCATTATTTTCTAACACCACCTGAGCCAAAGCACGTGTACCACTGCCTTCGGTACCTACTGCAATGCGTTTACCCAATAAATCACTGGTTTTAAATAACACCTGATCACTAGGTACAAACAACCAAAGAGGCTCATAATAAATACTAGCTAACGCCACAATATCATTCGCTTGCTGATAAGCTTGGCCTGTTCCACTTTGCACAAATGCTAAATCAACATCACCCGCTTGTAAGCGCTGAATATTATCAATAGAGCCTTCGGTACTAATAATATTGAGCTCTATACCTTGCTCGGCCAAGAATGCTTTATATTGTTGGGCATAAGCAAAGTAAGCACCAGAAGAACTTCCTGTAGCAATAGTGATAGACTTTGGCGGGCTGGGTTTTACAAATTGAAACGCCAGTACAAATCCCGCCACTAGCACGAGAAAGCCAACACCAAATACTCGTAGATACTCTTTCATAACGTTGTTCTAACTACCCTATTTTGATAAACATAATCGCAGCAGCATTATGATTTTTGCCCAGAAAATGTCACCCATAACACACCAGCAATTACCATTATTCCTGCCGTGATTACATGCAAAGTAATCAGCTCACCCGCAAAAATTAAGCCGCCTAAAGCCGCTATTACAGGCACAAACAATTGCACAACCGCGGCCTGAATACTCGATAAGCCTTTTAACGCAGAATACCAAATCGCATAACCTAAACCAGATGTAATAACTCCAGACGCTAGAGCCAACCACAATCCATTTAGAGACACGTGCGCACGCGTAAATAATAAGGCAACAAGAAGCAAGATCACAAAAGGCAGGGTTTTTAAAAAGTTATTAGCTGTATCTTCCAATGGTTTATCAGAACCACGCCCTTGTATGCTATATAGCCCCCAAGCAACACCTGCAATAATCATCATTCCTGCCCCCAGTAATGAAATACTTGCCGCTGTCTGCTCACCTAAACTCGGTAGCAGTAAATACACCAATCCAGAAAAAGCTAAAATTGCACCAAACCACTCTTGCCAATGCAATCGTTTGCCATGGTATACCGCCATGCCAATCATAGTAATTTGCACAGCACCAAAGAGTAATAATGCACCCACACCAGTATCTAATAACCGATAAGCAAATGAAAAGAGCGCGGCATATAAGAAGAGTACCAAAGGCGCTAACCATACCTTTGGTATATAGAATGCGTGCCGACACGATCTAAGCACATCAGACATTGAACGCGACGATGCACATAATTTACGCTGATTAATCAGTAGCAATAGCCATAAAACTACCGTACCCGACAATAAACGAATAATAGTAAAACTGGCTGCATCGATGTGATCATCATATAAAGCCAAACGACACAGTACAGAATTACCAGCAAAAGCCAACAAGGCCAAAAATGTTAACGAGACAGTTTTCATTGTGGGTACAACGCGGGTCAGTTATTTTTTTGCAGCCGCCCACAATCGAGAAGAGCGATTACCTGTACGGCAGTATGCGTGTACACGCTGATATTGTGCCAGCAAGTTCGCAAACTCTTCTGCCTGCTCTGGCTGCATTTGCCCACCAGAGAAAGGAATATTGACTATTTCTATACCATTAAGTTTCGCAGCGGCGGCGATATCACTAAATGGCGTTTGATCTTCGGATTCATTTTCAGGGCGATTACACACGACAAGATCAACACCTTGCGCCTTTAATATACTCATATCATCCGTTGTCATTTGGCCTGATACGGATACTTGTGCATCTAATATATTAATTTCCATTACAACCTCTTTCAATAATCATGACAATTCTAAAAACTTTTTGATTTGCTTACGTAAAGCAAAATTAAATACCAACCAACGAACAACGCAGTTCATACCCAGACTAGCCATAATTCTGCCTGTGCGATCTTTTAAACGCTGGTATAACTTTTCACGCGTGCATTTTTTAACATCCGCCATTGTCGCATTGCGCATAGCCGACATAGTGGCTAATTGTTCTTCTAACTCAGATGTATCTAACGGCGCTATGTTTAACGGCAGTTGTTGAGTATCACCCGACGCCACTAACGACAAAATATGATTAATGGTTTTGCGGGCTTTTAAACGCCCCACCAAGTAATCATGCTCACGAAAACGTACATCTAAAAATCCAAAGAATGCCGCTATCGGTGAACTTGCTAACTCAGCTGGCTCTGCAGTAATGGTATAAATGCGCATCTTATCTTTGCCTGTCAGATTTGCATTGACCTCCATCACCAAAATGGCATTGAGCCACACCGTTTTTTGATCGTTTGTTAGCGTAATATTATCAGGAATATATCGTGTAAACGTATCTTCGGCACGCATAAAATCACGCTGATAATTGCCTTTGTTTTCGGTATAAAGTAGCTGGCAAAATTGCTCTGCCGTAACGCGAATAGATTCTAGCTCTTCGGTATTCGCCTGTAATACAACCTCTAATAAACCTTTAGCACGGTGATGTAACTTATCAATCTCGCCATTAATATTATCGGTTTGTACCCAGTCTTGAAAACGGCTATTACTTAATACGCTCTTAACAATTTGGCCAATGGACTGCACCATATTGGCATTATCAGCGCTGAACTCGTAATCGGCAGTGCTGACTTTCGCATCGGGTGAAATATAAAAATAAAAACGTTTGTCGGCATCCACTGCCGTAGAATCATTACGTTGCGCTAGTGTTCTGGCTAATCCCAAAGGATAGTTATTAAAAATACCGCCATCTGCATAATTAAACTGGCCATTAAAAAAGCTGCTCCAATCTTTTACACCTAAGCCTTGATAGTCCAAGGTTGCCCATTCGCGCTGAACCGTTAACGGTCTAAAAGCCAGCGGAAATGCTCCACATGCTCGCCCCGCTGTCATCACCTCTGTCCAATATTGTGCATTATCACAACTCGCATTCACTTCGGTTGTAAAACGGTCTTGGTTACGTGTTTGTATAAACTCACCTTGAGACAAACCATCGGTATTACTGGAATACGTTGGCAGCTGATAATCAACGCCGTTTAAATTAGATAGGGCTAAGCCTAACTGAATATTTTTACCCGCAGCCGCATGAGGCTTTATGGTTAATGCGCCTTGGTCATAGCGTGTTAAAAATACGTAATTTGCATTATCTCGTATGCGATTAGAAGACAACAACGATTTACTTGGATCATCGCCTAAATTAGGATTTAATAAATCGTCAATATCAACGCGATTCACCCACACATCATGCAAAATATTATTATGCGGGTCTTCTAGCGCTTCACCATCATACAATAGCTTTTGTGCAATCATGGCGGCTGTCATGCCCCCTGCACTCGCTCCGCTTAACGCATCAATTTCAATACGATCATTCGGGTTGGCTTCATTATGTAATTTAATCGCGTGAATTAATTCATAAACAGTACCCGATTCATACGAACCTAAACTCACTGCCCCAGAAATAGCAATGGCCACTTTATGTGTCATGATAAAGATCTCTATTAGTTATTTTAATTGTAATGATGTACCGTCACACCACATAGCGGTGCGTAAAAGGTATTGTAAAACAAAGTGTATCGTATAGTTATAATACACGTCTTATTTCTTTGCCAAATGCAGGCTGATCAGGAATCAACTGCGACAATATTAGTGATAATAACGCAATAGCAGCCCCAACAAAAAATACCAAACTCTGATCATATAACCACAACAAACCCAAGATTGCTGGCAACACAACGGCTGCAATATGGTTTATCGTAAAGCTCACACCTGCGGTAGATGCAATATCTGCATCACGAGCTATTTTTTGAAAATACGTTTTAATCGCGATAGCAAAAGCAAAAAAGAAATGATCAATAATATACAATGCGCCCGCATAGGTGGGGTTATCAACTAAGCCATAGGCCACAAAAATAATCGCCAAACCTATATACTCGATCGTTAGCGCACGACGCTCACCAATAACACCGATAAGCTTGCCTATACGCGCTGCAAAAAACAGATTAAATATATAATTTACCAAAAATAATAATGCGATAGCAGATGCGGAATAATGAAATTTTTCGACCAATAAAAACCCCGCAAAAACCACGAAGATTTGCCGACGTGCACCACTCAAAAAGGTTAGTAAATAAAACAGCCAATAGCTTTTTCTTAATACCAAATGCTTATGCTGCTCAACCTTACTAGGAAACTGTGGAAACATTAACCATGCGGCGATAATAATGATAATACCTATGCCACCAAATAATGTATAAATCGTTACATAGGCTACCTGCCAATATTCCAGCATAAGCCACATAGAACCAAACACAAGAATAGATGCTGCCGCACGTACTGCTAAGGACTTACCCATAAAATGAGCGGTGTCTTTTTTATCAACCCATTGAAGAATTAATGACTGATGAATCGTTTCAAAATAATGAAAACCTATAGACATAATAACGGTTGTTATATAAAGACCTAACACCGAAGGAAAGTACCCTGTTAGCAACACCCCTACGGCAAGAATCAGCAACGACACGATTGCAAAGCGCTGTTCTCGAATAAACAACAAAACCCATACTGCCGTAAACGCAAGAAAGCCTGGTATTTCACGTAGGCTCTGTAAAATACCAATTTCTTTGCCCGTAAATTCGGCAGCTTCTTTACTAAAATTGTTGATTAATGCCATCCATGTGGAAAAAATCAGCGGCATCACAAAAGCCATTAACAATAATAAAACAAAAGGATTACGCCACTGACGGGATTTCATGAATATGCCTTAAAATAGCTGCAAGCAAAATATAGAAAAATAATTAGAGTTTAGATGCCCATATCGCCAACTTATGTTTCATGCTTTGTTGAGATATTTGATCTTCGGGGATGGGTTGAATCACTTTATCGTGAACCAACAAACGGTAGATGTACTCGATTTTTTCACTCGCAGAATCGGTAGCTTCAAATTCTACAACGCCACGTGCCTCTCCGTATTTTATACCTTGAGCAATGGCTTTTTTGACCAGTTCTTTCTCATTCTTAATTTTTTTCATGGAAAAACCTCTGGCTAGCAATCAATAACGCATTAGAAGTAGCATAAACTATACTCTCTCTAACGCGTTATGTCTGCGATTAACTGGCCGTTGGTGTGGGTTTTTCGGCCAGTTTAATATTTAGCTCACGTAATTGCTTACGATCAACTTGACCCGGTGCATCGGTCATAACACATGCTGCTGTTTGTGTTTTAGGGAATGCAATAACATCGCGAATAGAATCGCTATTAGTCATTAACATAATCAAGCGATCAAGACCAAACGCCAAACCACCATGCGGTGGTGCACCGTATTGTAAGGCGTCTAATAAGAAGCCAAATTTTTCACGCTGTTCTTCTTCACCAATACCTAAAATTTCAAACACTGCATGCTGCATTTTAGGATCGTGAATACGAATAGAACCACCACCTAACTCTGTACCATTTAATACCATGTCATAGGCAACAGATAAGGCTTCGCCTGGGTTTTTCACCAACTCTTCTGGTGAGCACGACGGCGCTGTAAATGGATGATGCAGCGATGTCCAACCTGAATCTGTCTCTTCAAACATTGGGAAATCAACTACCCATAACGGTGCCCATTCACACGTGTATAAATCAAGGTCTTCACCTAATTTACAACGTAATGCACCCAATGCTTCGGTTACGATGGTTGCTGTATCAGCACCAAAGAAAATAATATCGCCGTTCTCTGCACCTACACGCTCTAAAATAGCCGTGCGCACGTCGTTAGGTAAAAACTTAACAATCGGTGACTGTAGGCCATTTTCGACATCGGCTTTATCATTCACCTTAATATAAGCAAGGCCTTTAGCACCATAAATACTCACAAACTTGGTGTATTCATCAATTTGCTTACGTGTTAGCTTGTCATTACCGCCCGTTACTTTTAGCGCTGCAATACGGCCTTTAGGATCATTTGCAGGACCCGCAAACACCTTAAACTCTACAGTGGTCATTAGGTCTTTAATATCAACCAACTCTAAAGGAATACGTAGATCTGGCTTATCTGAACCGTATTTAGCGATAGCTTCTGAATATGGCATACGAGGAAACTCGCCTAGATCCACATTCATCTGTGCCGTAAATAAGTCTTTAATCATGCCTTCTGTCGTCGACATAATTTGCTCGTCTGTCATAAATGACGTTTCAATATCGATCTGAGTAAATTCTGGCTGACGATCTGCACGTAAATCTTCATCACGGAAACATTTAGCAATTTGATAGTAACGGTCAAAACCCGATACCATTAATAATTGCTTAAATAATTGCGGTGATTGAGGCAAGGCAAAGAATTTACCGTCGTGTGTACGTGACGGTACTAAGTAATCACGCGCACCTTCAGGGGTTGCTCGCGTAAGAATAGGCGTTTCAATATCTAAAAAGCCATTCTCATCCAGATAATTACGTATCGCCGTGGTGACTTTTGAACGAATGCGTAAATTATTTTGCATTTCTTGGCGACGTAGATCGATGTAACGATATTTTAAACGTACATCTTCACCCACATTATTATGCTCATTAAGTGGAAACGGCGGTGTTTCTGCACTATTCAGAATGACTAAGTCAGTACCGTATACTTCGATTTCGCCCGTTGGCATATTTTTGTTCACGGTTGCGCCATCACGGGCACGTACCTTACCTGTAACCTGAAGCACATATTCACTACGCACTTTATCTGCTAACGCAAAGTTCTCTTCACCGTCGGGATCAAAAACCACTTGAACAATACCATCGCGATCACGTAGATCAATAAAGATAACGCCACCGTGGTCACGTCGACGATCAACCCATCCACATAAGGTTACCGTTTCATCAATAAAGCTGGTGTTAAGCGCACCACAGTATTCACTGCGCATAGTCTATTCCTGTTATATATAAGTAGATTCAATGCTGCTATTACAGATGTTGTAATACATCACACTGACATTAATTAAAACCTTTCTTTACGCTAACGTATTTACATCTAGGATGTAGAATTACCGCTATCGCCTGCTAAATTCTTTTTCTTGCCTGATTTAAAGTCCGTTTCATACCAACCACTACCCGCTAAACGAAAACCCGCCGCTGATACTTTTTTAACCAAGCTGGCTTGTTCACATTTCGGGCAATCGATTAATGGTGCATCGGCTATCTTTTGTAGCGCTTCAAATTCATGCTGGCAGTCGCCACACTGATATTCATAAATAGGCATTATCTGTAACCATTTTTGCTGTTTTTCAAAGGGCGACGATTATAACCTACACACTAACACCCATAAACCATCAAATGCACTTTATTCGTCGATTAAAGCCCAACAAAAGCCACTCTAGCGTCAATATAAGTGCAGAACAGGATAAACACTCCTAAGAAGAGAATTATTTTTACAAAAAAGACGAATACCCCTAAAAAAATAGTCTTTTCTCTTGCCGACAAACCAATAATGCTTTATAAATTGCATCCATGTTGACTCTAGCTCACACTAGCCACGACGACAAACACACCCTATTCTAAGAACTAACTATAAAGGAAAAGATTATGGCTGCTACTAAACCTGCCGCAAAAAAGATTAAAGCAATCTCGGAGCGCTACACCAAAACCCAAATCGTTGCGCAAATTGCAGAAAATACAGAGCTGACTAAAAAAGAAGTGCAATCTGTACTTGATGAATTAAGCGATGTCATTCAAGGTCATATCAAAAAGCGCTCATGTGGTGAGTTTGTTCTACCGGGCCTAATGAAAATTGTTACCGTGAAAAAACCTGCACGTAAAGCACGTAAGGGCATCAACCCATTTACGGGTGAAGAAACAACATTTGCAGCAAAACCTGCAAGCAATGCAGTAAAAATTCGTCCATTGAAAAAACTAAAAGAAATGGCAGAATAATTACATACCTTGGCTTGGGGCTAATGATCACCCCCAAGCCAATGGTTAGTTCAGCCGCAACATCCAAAACCTTTTCAAACTACATACTCCTTAATACCCATATACCCGCTCATAGCAGCACTCTTAGTATAAAAGCGACTGGCTACAGCCACTCCACCTCTCTACTTTCTAGCTAGGCACACAAGTTCAAACCGTTGACTCACAGGCTTTTCGTAACGCAGCGAGCCTTTCATTCAAGCTATTTTCATCATACGCCACGGCTTTAACAGCACCCCAAATAGGGTTTGGCCATGCGGCATCAGTATCGAAACGCGCCACATGATGCAGATGTAACTGCGGCACCATATTACCTAGGGCAGCCACATTCATTTTAATGGGCTGAAATATCTCTTCCATTAACTCAGATAAGCGACACGATTCTGCCAATAATTGCGCTCTGTCTTCGGTATTGAGGTGATGTATGTCTTTCACATTCTCACGCTTAGGCACCAAAATACACCAAGGATAATTGGCATCTTTTGCGAGTAAAACAAGCGATAGCGGCCATTCTGCCACAATAATAGTATCTTCTGCTAAACGGGGATGGAGTGTAAACATAGGCGGTATTATTTCTACTTAGAACGCGCGTGAGAAAGTGTTTATAACGCGCGTTATTCTTCGGAAGGGGTAAGGTTATTCTTAATAGATGCACACAGTGACATCAATTGTGCTGCTTCGCTATCGCTCAAACCTGTTGCGCATAGTGCCGCTTCACTGGCTTTTTTAGCCTCATATGCCAAGCTTTTGCCTTCTAATGTTAATACTAGTGACTTTTGGCGCTCATCTTTGTCGGTTAATTTACGATGAATATAACCATTACTTTCTAGTCGCTTTAATAATGGGCTTAATGTGGCGTTACTAATACCAGTAAGATCAGCCACTTCGCTAATTTTTACGGTATCTTTATCCCATAAGGCCATCATCACAACGTATTGAGGATACGTTAAATTAAGAGGATCTAATAAACCTTTATAGGCTTGCGTCACTACTCTCGACGTAGAATACAAGGCGTAACATACCTGCTCTGATAATTTTGGCCCCATTCGATCCTCTACTACATTATTCAATTATTTTGCACACTAAATAGTTGCACGATCATCATATCTTACTTATACTGGCACACACAACATTTAGTGCACATAATATTTTTGCACTAACCTAATAAAAATAATCAATCTGGAGTCATCGCATGAAAACACTACTCACTACATTTATTGCTTTATCATTCAGCATGTTAGCCAATGCTGGCGGCAGCCCCGAACACGTTCATCTACCTGAGGGCTATCAATCCACCTTTACACACTATGAGACACGCAATCGCGTCAACGGTAAACAAGTGGCTGTTTTTTATGCCAACCAAGCAGCCGTAGACAGCGCATCGTCAGGCAACTATGCCGATGGATCAACAGTCATTATGGAAATTTATAAAACAATCCCTGGCGAAGACGGTAAACCACTTGTGGGCGAGGACGGCGTATTTCAAAAAGGTAAATTCGCCGCTATCGGCGTTATGGAAAAACAATCACAATGGAGCGAACAATACCCTGCCGATGAGCGTGCAGGTAACTGGGGATTTGCCATATATAAGGCTGATGGCAGCATAAAAGAGAACAATCTTGATTGCGCTAGCTGCCACTTACCACTAAAAAGTGATGATTTTTTGTTTTCTCACTCAAAATTAGTGAACTTTCATAAAAAATAGCAGTCTATTAATCAGTACCTCCTGCTATTACCCCGCTTAATGTTGATTAAGCGGGGTTTTTTCTGCCTGTTATTCCTCTTCTAGAGTAAAGACAAGACCCGCATTTTTCTCTAAACGCTCAATTAAATGATCACCCATTGCAGGCGCGCTTGTCCAAATACCCCCTGCGGTATCCGTTGCGTCTTTCAATAAGCACATCGCTGCCTCAGAAATCATACGAGAGGTAGAACCATAACAAGGATCAGCGTCAGCTTTTACGCTTACAACCATTTTGCCACCATCTACCGTACGGCCAATATACATAAAGTCGTATGAACCCGCGGCCAACTCTTCTTCGTTTGGACCTTCACCCGGCTTAGGTGCATCTGGCCCCAATAAACTGGTATCACTCGCAATTTGCTGGGCTAACGCTTCACCTTGCTCACCATCACCCGTTAGCATCATTTCATCATAGGTAAAATCTTCACCATAATAGTGTCCTAACAATGCATTACTGCGATGAATATTGCGTGTATTAATAGGCGCCATAATAAATGGAGTTACCCAACTATGTAACTCTTCAGAATACACAATTTGATCACCCGCTGGCTGCTCAACACCTGTAAAACCAGGAACTAAGGCATAGTGATTCATTGCCAAGGCCATTACATCGGCATCCGCTTGTGCGGCACCAATAGAGGCTTTTAATGTGGCTGCCGTGCCCCCCGAAAAGCCACCCACCATGCTACGTACGCGACACTCAACATGCTTGCATGTATGCCCTGTTTTTTCTTCGGCCAATTTTTGTAAACGATAAATACCCATATCTGATGGGATCGAATCAATACCACAGGAAAAGACAATACGCGCACCCGATGCTTGTGCTTTAGCATTATAACGATCAATCATTTGGCGCATCCACGTAGGCTCACCGCATAAATCCACATAATCTGTACCCGTGGCGGCACAAAGACTAATCAGTAATTCACCATATAATTGATATGGCCCTACCGTACTGATAATAGTTTTTGCGCTATCCACCATGGCTTGCATTGATGCTTCATCCGTAAAATCAGCAACCACTAAAGGGGTATCTGCTGCCAAGCCACTGCTATCTCGCACGGCTTCTAATTTACCTTTATTACGCCCTGCAATAGCCCACGTGACATCATTGCCATTACCGTATTGCTGATTTAAATATTCAATAATTAATTGCCCCGTATAGCCCGTTGCGCCATACACTACGATATCAAATGCTTTGCTTGTCATGTGTGTCACCTTTTTATTATTGGATTCAAAATAACATCTTAAGATTATGATGCCTTAACTCTGACTACAACACCATAGAAAAACCACTAGAATGCGGTTTATCTGTACCTTATTAATGATCTCTCATAGAATAGCCATCTTTGAATATCCCTTATTATCGATTCATAGGATTCTACTTATATGCGCGCTAGCCGTTTTTTAATTTCTACCTTAAAAGAAACCCCTGCTGATGCAGAAGTCATTAGCCATCAATTAATGCTACGCGCGGGGCTTATCCGCAAATTAGCGTCTGGGTTATATACATGGCTACCATTAGGTTTACGCGTATTACGTAAAGTAGAACACATTATTCGCGATGAAATGAACCAAGCAGGCGCACAAGAAGTATTAATGCCTGTAGTACAACCCGCAGAGCTGTGGGAAGAATCTGGGCGCTGGCAACAATATGGCCCTGAGTTATTACGTATTAATGATCGCCACCAACGTGATTTTTGCTTAGGCCCAACCCACGAAGAAGTAATTACCGATTTAATTCGCGGCGAAATAAATAGCTACAAACAATTACCCGCCACTTTTTATCAAGTGCAAACAAAATTTCGTGACGAAATACGCCCACGCTTTGGTGTTATGCGCTCGCGTGAATTTATCATGAAAGATGCCTACTCATTTCATGCCAGTCAAACGTGCCTACAACAAACCTACGATGCCATGCATCAAGCATACTGCAATATTTTTGATCGCATTGGCCTAGACTATCGCCCCGTGCTTGCCGATACAGGCTCTATTGGTGGCTCAGGCTCACATGAATTTCATGTACTCGCCAGCAGCGGTGAAGATGATATCGCCTTTAGCAATGGCAGTGACTATGCCGCCAATATTGAATTGGCTGAAGCAATAGAAACCGTTGAGCGCCCTGCTGCCAGCGCTGACCTGCAAGAAGTTGCAACACCTGACCAACACACCATAGAAGAAGTCTCTACATTCTTACATATTAGCCCTGCACAAACAGTGAAAACACTCATTGTTCTCGGCACACCAGATGAAGACACTGGCGAACAAGCACTCATTGCATTGGTTGTGCGCGGTGATCATCAACTGAACGATATTAAAGCCGAAAAAATTGCGGGGATTGCCAATCCACTTACCTTTGCCTCTGAAGAGCAAGTAGAGCAAACCATTGGCTGTAAAGTGGGCTCTATAGGGCCAAAAGGGTTATCTATACCCACCTATATTGATCGCAGTGCTGCTGCACTCGCTGACTTTGCCTGTGGCGCCAACAAAGATGGTTTTCATCTAACGGGTGTCAACTGGGAACGTGATGTTGCAGCAAGCCATATTGTTGATATTCGTAACGTAGTGATTGGCGACCCTAGCCCTTGCGGCAATGGCACACTTGATATTAAACGCGGTATCGAAGTGGGACATATCTTTCAGCTAGGCACAAAATACAGTGAAGCCATGAACGCCAACGTATTGGATGAAAACGGTAAGGCAAAAACCATGATTATGGGCTGCTATGGTATTGGGGTCACTCGTGTTGTTGCCGCGGCTATCGAACAAAATTATGACGACAACGGTATTATCTGGCCAGATAGTATTGCGCCTTTCCAAATTGCACTTATCCCCATTAATGCCCATAAATCGGCGGCAGTGAGCGATAAATGCGAAGCCCTATACAATGAATTACAAGCTGCGGGTTATGATGTCATTTATATGGACGAAGCCAAAGCACGCCTAGGTGTCATGCTAGCCGATACAGAATTAATGGGTATTCCTCACCGTTTTGTTATTGGTGATCGAGGCTTAGAAGCAGGAAATATCGAATATAAAGGCCGACGCGATAGTGAAAAAACAGAAATTCCCGCAGATGGCGTATTAGATTTTTTACACAATACCTATAACGCTTAACTAACGCTTAACTCTATCAATGAAAACACAACTGCCGTTAGCCTTTCTATTATTTTTTAGTCTCGTTAATGGTAGTGCGTGTTATGCCAACACCTCATCTATTGATTCACAACTTCGACAAGCCTTAAAAGACTCGATTAATACCGCCGATAGTTTTGCGGATCGTTTTGATGCCGAAGTCTGGTTAATATCAACCTCAGAAAAATTAAAACGTTTTATTAAAGACCCCAAACAGCGGCTCATTACATTACAAAAAATTCACCATGCTGCCACACAAGAAGGTCTTGAACCCGAGCTTGTATTAGCGGTAATTCAAATAGAAAGCGCATTTAATCCTTATGCGGTTTCTCGTGTAGGTGCGCAAGGAATGATGCAAGTCATGCCTTTTTGGAAAAAAGAAATTGGCCGCCCCGAAGATAACTTAATATCCCTCGATACCAATTTACGCTATGGATGCGCTATTTTAAAACACTATTTAAAAAGAGAAAAAGGGCATTATGCGAATGCATTAGCGCGATATAACGGCAGCTATGGCAGTTATAAATACTCACAAAAAGTAATGGATGCGTGGTTAGATTATTGGCGATAAAACAGTAAAAAACCGCCCTTATTTTTTCTGTCTTAACTCCGTCACCTGATGACCACCCACACCCCAGTTATCTGTATTTACTTCATCAATAACCACAACGGTTGTTGCAGGGTTTTTGCCTAACACATCAACTAACAATTGCGTTGCGCCTTCAATTAGCGCTTCTTTTTGCTGTTTACTCACGCCTTCGTCAGTAATTTTAATATTAATATATGGCACGTTATATTCCTCTTGCTGCGCTAAAACACGTTACAAAAATAAATACATCATCGTTATAAAAACATGGCCGCTGCACTTGCTACCACTGTCATCACAAACAAAAACCATTTCATCGCTTTTTGACTAATATTTAAAGATACTTTTACAGCAATAGTGGCGCCAGCCATCATGCCTATAGACAACACTAAACCAGGCACCCAGTTTACTAAGTCATCAATAATAAAAATAATTAATGCCAAGCCCGTAAAAGCGAATGTGCACAATAATTTCAGCGCATTACTTTTTACTAAATCGTAACGCAGCGTACCCGCTAACGCCGTGATTAATAAAAACCCTACCCCAGCTTGTACAAAACCACCATAAACACCCGCTATAAATAAAGCGACCCATGCACGAGGGCGATGTTTAATATTATGTGTAGGCGTTCCCTCGGGGGGAGCAACCACAGATGGAAATGCCAAAATCAAAAATGCCACGCCAATCATTGTGCCTAGCAATAAAGGTTTAAGTAAGCTTGTAGGTAAGGCTGTTGCCAATACCGCGCCAACACCACCACCCAATATAGTTAGAGATAAAACGGGCAATAAATCGTGCTTTTCAAATTTACCTTTTTGCTGGTAGCCTTTAACCCCCACCAAGCATTGTAAAAAAACGCCCACACGATTAGTAGCATTCGCAACATCTGCGGGCATACCTGTAATCATTAATGCTGGGAGCGTTAAATTTGAGCCGCCACCTGCCAACGTATTAATCACGCCAGCGATAAGACCCGTCACAATAAGTATTGCGTAATAACCGAGAGAAAAATCCATAAACACCTTTTACTCATGGATCTGAAATAACGGCCAGTGAATACCCACCGCTTTTTATTCAGATACACCAAAAAGGCAAGAATGCTTGGATAGATTACGAAGGTCAAGCCTTAGATAAACTTATTTAATACTGCCGTGAGTTCTTCTAAAGTATCTTCGGGGAAAAGTAACACTAAATCACAATTAAATGGATTGTTTTCAATGTGATAATTAATTTCAACACTGAGCAATTGGTGTGAATTGGCAATCTCTTCCATATGAATAGAAGATAAAGGCACATGCAAGGCATTCACTGTAGGACTATTGGTTTCTACCGTATTTTCTAGCATCTCGCCTAAACGATCAAAACAGGTACGATTAATGGTATGACATAAGTCATGTAACAGCGCTTTAATGCCCTCATCACCATCTAGCATACGCCCTGTAAAGCGCGCTAAATCTTCAATGCTTTCATCATTAATCACAATGAGTGCATAACAATTTAAGCCACTAAATTGAAACATTTGGCTAATAGACGACAAGCGCTCATAGCCTTCTACCTGTTTTAACGATTCAATTAAGTCATTAGAATTTACACAGCGAATACAAGGAATTGGTAAATTCACAAACGTATCGGTAAACGTCGCTAATGACTCTGCCGCAGCACCCATCGCAACATTGGTAATTTCTTGTAAACAATCTCGTTGGTCTTCATTTAGTGGTAACGCTAAGCTCATAGAAACCCCTCTCCGTGAGTCATAAAATGATGTGATTTCTTATTAATTAAGCAGCCCATATTCATGTAATACACTGCCTAGCTTTTCTTTACTCACCGGTTTCTTAATAAAATCGATAGCGCCCATTTTCATAACACGATCGCGTGCTTCTGGCTGAATATCACCCGATATCACCACAATCATCGCGTTAAGCCCCTCGTTAAAAACATGCTCCAACACACCATAACCATCCATTTCTGGCATAGTTAAGTCAAGAAATACCATTTCCCCCTTCCCTTCACGTATCGCAGAAAGCCCCTCTACCCCATTAGTGGCAAAAGTGATGTCTACATCCCACCCCTCTGGCAGGGAACGGGCGACTTGTTTACGTGCCATATTCGAGTCGTCACAGATTAATAATGGTATTGCCATAGTTCTCACATAATCGGTCGATTTATTTCTGATAAAGACGTGTCTTTACCCTCTCATCCGCAAAAGCGCTCTTTTTTAAAGTATAGACAGATTTTTTCAATCGCCAATTTTTTTTAGCGATAAACTGCATATTTTTATCCATCGTACATTCCATTGATTAAGATAAGCACACAGCACCAAAAACGTATAAAATGCCGTTATTATTTGAAAAACACGATGAGAGAACACACCGCATGGTCACTATTTACCACAATCCACGATGCTCTAAATCACGACAAACTCTTGCTCTTATTGAAGATCAAGGTGTTACCCCAGATATTGTGCTGTATTTAGATGCACCATTAGACGCTGCAACAATCACCACCTTACTGGGCAAGCTAGGCGTAAGCGCCCGCGATATTATTCGCAAAGGCGAAGACGCATATAAAGACAATAATCTTGCTGATACCGCATTAAGTGAAGCAGAGCTAATCCAAGCAATGGTGACATACCCCAAACTACTAGAACGCCCTATCGTTGTTAAAGGTGATAAAGCGATCATGGGTCGCCCGCCAGAGAACGTATTAACACTACTTGCGAAATAATTAACAACGGCGCCTACCCCCATGAAAACACCTTATATTTTGGTCTTGTATTACAGCACTCACGGCAGCACTGAAAAAATGGCTCAACAATTAGCCCGCGGCATAGAATCCGCTGGCTTAGAAGCAAGACTACGCACCGTTCCCCATGTTTCTAGCAATTGTGAGGCAACCGCACCCCGCGTTCCCACAGAAGGCGCGGTGTATTGCACCATTGATGATCTCCGTGAATGCAGTGGCTTATTACTGGGCAGCCCTACCCGTTTTGGCAATATGGCAGCATCGCTCAAATACTTTTTAGACAGTACCAGTGCACAATGGCTTAATGGCGACCTTGTTGGCAAACCTGCCGCTGTATTTACCTCTACAGGCAGCATGCACGGTGGGCAAGAAAGTACCCTGCTTTCTATGATGCTGCCCTTACTCCACCAAGGAATGCTAATTGCTGGAATCCCATACAGCGAGCCTGCACTTATGGCAACACAAACGGGCGGTACCCCTTATGGTGCCTCACACCTTGCATCAGCTGATCAAGCCAATGTACTCAGTGATGATGAAACCGTACTCTGCCAAGCACTTGGCAAACGCATTGCCACTCTCGCACAAAAACTATTATGAGCCACCAATATTACGGCTCATACCATCACACCAATAATGAACCATAACGCCATGCTGACACCTAATAAAAAACTTAACTTTATTCTTATCGCAACCTATATAAGCTACATTGGCTTAATTGCCTTGTTTACTTATAACGCCATGACTCAAGACACACACTCATGGAAGCTATGGATTTTTCAATCTGTGCCCCTATTACTTGTACTACCTGGGCTGATTAAAACGCAATTTCGCGCCCACAGCTGGCTGTGCTTTATTATTTTGGCGTACTTTATGGCTTACGTAGTTGAAGTAGGTTCACAATTAGCCGAACCATCGGATTGGCTAGGATTAGTATTTTCAATTATCGTATTTATAGGCGCTATGATGTCGAGCCGTTTATTACAACGATTGTAAATATCGGCAAGAACAACGACAGCCTATTTTTATTAATTAAGCCCCTTACCGCAATAACAGCAATTATTTTCAGTGCCCAAAAAACCTTGGGCCACCCACCTAACGCCAATCATAAAAAATAATCATCACATCGTGGCGCAAAAATCCCCATTCAGGTTTAACTATTTAAAGAATAAGACAATAATACGTCAGTAAAAGTAAGCGATGGGGTTAATCACATAACCACAGATCGTAAAAAGTTATTTTTAACACCCGATTTTTAATCATTGTGGATACACGTTTAAGCGATGTGTTTTATTACATTGTTTGGGTGTTTAATAAGCTGTTAGGTGCAGTCAGCATCACCCCAAAGATAAGGAAATTAGTAGAATGAGCGATAGAAAAGATACTCCCAAAAGCTGCCCAGCATGCAAGGGGAGTTTTATTACCGAAACATTATATAGTTGGATTTGTGCAGATTGTGGTGCAACTAAAGAGAGCCCTACTAACGGAAAAAAGAAATAGTTTATGTCTCGCAATCAGCGAAAATTATTAAATAGTAGTGATCTCAGGGCTCTATATAAAGTTACAAATCCGAAGTTGACCGAAAAGCCAAATCTTCTTATGGTTATCCGTCGAGTCGGTGAAGATTGGGCTGTAGAAAATACTCATTCCTTACGGGGGTATCGAGGCTGCCAAACCAATCTGGAGTCACGAGTCAGGCAATATGAGTCAAGTGGTCATTGGCCTACCCACTGTGATATTGGCATTGGGATATTTGAGAGTGAGCAACTTACTCAGGTGCTAATGGCTATAGATTTAGGCTGTAAGTCAGTCCAAGAGCATCAACCTACTTTACCGCTAGATAATATTTTAGGCTCTATGGGGCTAACACGAAGTGATGTTCAGAAATAGACAAAAGCACCTAACAAATCAATAGGGTCAGAGTCGTTGGTCTAATACTTTTCAACTGCTCTTTAAATAATTGAACTACAAAATCATAAAAAAACCGAGAATCATCCATAGCGAAGTTTTAAGTTTAGAATAAAAACCAACGACTCTGACCCTATTGATTTAACAAGGCAAGAAACCCGACGCCGTAGGCGCGGGTTCTTTTGGCGTTAGCTGCACAAGGATAAAATATGAGCGATGAAAATATTGAAGGTTTAAATGGGGCTCTAACTTTTTGCAAAGAGAGGCTTCAGTTTCATCAAAGGCGGTCTCAATCTCACTTTATGTTTTCGATAATGGTTCTGTTTTTTGGAGCGGCGGTAATCTTCTATGGTTATGCCCTTGCTTTTGCGGAAAGAAGTCCATCAGCAATTCTTACTCTTTCTGCATTTAGTGTCGTTGGGTTTGGAGTTCTAATGGCACTGCACCGTTATCACTTAACCGAAATTTCGAAATATGAGCATTACAAATTGGCATTTGCACGGCTTAACATAGCCAAATCATATGGAGAAAATGCAGATGATCAAATTATTACATCTTTAACTACGGATGCATTCAATTTTAAAAGTGGTGCTAAAGATAATGTTCAGAGTCCTTTGCCTGGGCATCCAACGTCAGATTTGTCTGCATTGCTAGTCAACAAGCTTTTAGATCATGCAAAATCAAGCCAGCCCTCAGCTAACAAGCAAAAGCAGGCGGACGCATAAATGCGCCGCTGTTTTGGGCGTTATAAGTCATTTTTAGTTTGAGAGCAGCATGAAAAGTTCATCAACAAATCATCATTATGTATCTCAGGCCGAGGCAAAGGCTAAATGCTATCGACCCTTCACGACACAAAAAAAGACAAAGAATCTATGACTTTTCAATTACTAACCGTGAGGATTATAAAGTAGAACTGGGCTCGCCCGCTGGAGTAAAAATCGAAAAAAATTTAAGTTTTGATGACTTGTACAGTTTTGATGAATTGGACTCAGATAAAAAATATAGTTTAGAGGGATTGTATGGTGATTATGAACGAGAAATTGGTCAATTAAGTAAATCCTTGATAAAGAAAGTAAGCCTTAATGATCCAAATATTATCGATGAGCTCATAAGAATATTTATTCTCAAGGTATTAAATAGTTTTAGAAATCCGTACTGTATAAAGAAAACATTAAATACAGTTGGTGATCTTAGTGATTTTATACCAGCGGACGAAACTCTTAAATTCATATACAAAAAAATTGAGAACGGTATAGACCCTACAAGACCAGATATTTCAACTACCTTTGATGTTTCTGAGGGCGAGTATGTTAAATGGATAAAGGCGCTATTTAACTTACTAGCAGTTAAAGATCACAGCGGGGTGAATATCATGGAGTCTACGCTGGTTTCTATGTTTGAAAAGCCAAGTAATATCGTACATATTTATGTATGTACCTACAGCGGAGAGCATGAAGATAAATATGTAACTCTTTCTGATAGAGGGTTTACTATTTTGACTGATAATGATGCGCACACTACATACGAATTTAATTTATCTTCAAACTCTTTTATTACCTACATATTCACTGATATTCGAAAATCCGCTCTATCTTTTTTCGGGGATAATCAGGAATTTATAGAAAAAATTATTGTAGGAAATGAAAGCCACAAAAAAGATGTGAGGGTTCAATTCATACCAAATAATTTAGAAATATTGAATAGGTACAATAAGAATGTAGTGTATCAATCTCATTCCAAAGTATTTTGCAAAGGAAGTGAAATATATGGCTTATAACAAGCGGTTGAAGTAGGCTACGAGCCTGAAGCCACACTTAAAACTTGCTTTACAAAAGGAATGGTAATGTGGCGTTTTTCTGCAAGGGATGCTTTATCGAGCTGTTTGAGTATAAATCAATGGGGTCAGAGTCGTTGATATAATACTTTTTAACTGCTCTTTAAACAAACTACAAAATCATAATAAACCGACAATCCCCCATAGCGAAGTTTTAAGTCTAGAATAAAAAAATCAACGACTCTGACCCCATTGATTCATGACCCCATTGATTCTAACGTTATTTGGATGTTTAATAAGCTGTTATGCGTTTAGGAGGTTTCATGGCACATCGAGGTAGTTTGATTTTTTTCTGCGGTAAGATGGGGGCTGGAAAATCTACTAAAGCTAAAACAGTTGCGGTTGAAAGAAATGCAGTACTTATTTCTGAAGACGAGTGGTTAGCAAAGCTATACCCTGAAAAAATCAACTCTTTTGATGACTATATTGAATATTCTGGGTTACTTAGACCTTTGATAAAAGTTCACGTCCAAAATATATTAAAAACTGGAACAAATGTTGTTATGGACTTTCCTGCTAATACAAAAAAACAACGACAATTGTTTAATATTTTATGCACAGAAGTTGAGTCTAAAGCAGAGCTTATTTATTTAAAAGTAAACAATGCCCTGTGTTTAAAACAGATTAAACAAAGAAGTATTGAACAGCCATTTAGGGCTTCATTTGACACCGAAAAAATGTTTCATCACGTCACTCAGTATTTCGAAGAACCAGAAGAAGGTGAGATTCAAGATATTGAGGTTGTAGTAAAAAACGCATAACAAGGCATTCAAATGGACAATTTACAGTTGGTTGTTCGCTTCACTCAACTTTTACCAACTGTAATCAATGGGGTCAGAGTCGTTGATCTAATACTTTTTAACTGTTCTTTAAATAATTGAACTACAAAATCATAATAAACCGACAATCACCCATAGCGAAGCTTTAAGTCTAGAATAAAAAATCAACGACTATGGCCCTATTGATTTCTATTGATTCGGCCCCCATTGATTTCAAAGCGTTATGACATCAAAGATGTATAGAGGTAGGCTTCATGAATGGATTTACTAAGGAAGAAATATTCCTAAATAAATTAGGTGAGAGTTCATTTCTAAGATTTTGGAGCTGGCCGAATTTATTTCGCGATCAAGGTGGAAAGAAAGGAGACGGAAAAGAAATATGCGATCTCACCATTATTTTTGGTGATGACGTACTTCTTTTCAGTGATAAAAAAATTGAATATAACAAGAGTAAAGATACAAATATCGCATGGGCAAGATGGGCTAGAAGAGCAATTGGAGATTCTGTAAAACAAATAAAAGGGGCTCGGAGATGGCTTGCAAAATATCCATCAAGGGTTTTTCTGGACACAAAATGTACTCAAAAAATACCTATAAACCTTCCATCAAAAGAGAGTGTTCGCTTTCATAATATTGTCGTCTGTCATGGAATTGAAGATGTTTTAGCATCTTTCAATAATGAATCATCCTTCATTTTTGATAATTCTATAGAGGGTGAGCAGCACTGGAATAAAGATGATTGTGCCCCTTTCCGTATTGGACAGATCTTTGAAGGGGACTTTGTTCATGTATTCAATGAGTCAACAATAGAGCTAGTTCTAAAAGAATTCGATACAGCTAAAGACTTCATTCTCTATCTAAAACAAAGAGAAGTACTACTACGCTCAGAAACATCTATTAAAGCCACTTCAGAGTCGGACATAATTCAACTCTATTATGAGAGCTACAAAGAGGATGTTGGTGAGAGGTCTATTTGGCCTACTGAAGTGAAAAATGCAGACAACTTAATAATAGATAAAGGTGGGATCAATAATCTATTTTCTAACCCTTCATTCATAGCCAAAAAGAATGAGGATGCGGTAAGCTATTTCTGGGACGATCTTATAGAGAGTTTCTCATTTCACATTTTAAACGACTCAGCAGAACATAAAAGCTGGGAGCATCCTAGTGAAATTGAGCCAAGCATCAGATACATGGCTACGACAGGAAGGTTTGAGAGAAGAGTTCTCTCAACATCATTTATAGAATTCTATGATAAAGCTCTTCCTGGACAGAGAGGAACACGATTGTGTTTTGATCCAGAAAATAAAACTCATGCATATCTATTCATACTAGTTCCTTTCAATAAAAGCTTTCCCTCGTATGAAAAATACAGAGAAATAAGGCGAGAAATGCTTCAAGATTACTGTGTAATCAACAAACTATTAGACCCAAAAATTGAATGTATTGTGGGCATTGCATGCAAGACAAGAGAATCAGGAATAGAAATTGACAAAAATTTCTTTAGCGAAGGGCAAGACTTTGTCTTTATAGATGTCAAAGACTGGGATGAAAGTGACATTTATGAAGCTCAAAAAATACATGATGAGTACGTAACTTATGGTCTTTTAGCTAAAAGAGAGCTGTTCATGGAGAATATTTCCGAATTTCCTGAGGATAGAACAGGCTTTAGAAGAAAAATTGATCTCAAAGGGAAAGATAGAGATTTACCATGCATATGTGGAAGTGGTAAAAAGATAAAGAAATGTTGCGGGAGGCCATAACAAGTTGTTGTGACTTGATTGTTCGAATCAATGGGGTCAGAGTCGTTGATCTAATACTTTTTAACTGCTCTTTAAATAATTGAACTACAAAATCATAATAAACTGGCAATCATCTATAGCGAAGTTTTAAGTCTAGAATAAAAATCAGCTACTCTTCCTAGCAATTAATACAACATCAGTAAATATAGGCTACGAGCCTGAAGCCACACTTAAGACTTGCTTTACAAAAGGAATGGTAATGTGGCGTTTTTCTGCGAGGGATGCTTTATCGAGTTGTTTGAGTAAATCCATTAGTGCGCGTAAATCACGGCTGCAATGAGTGAGCATAAACTGTAATACATCGTCATTTAATGGCATACCCATTGCCTCGGCACGGGTACAAATGGCTTGTTTTTTTTCATCGTCATTTAATGCATACAGTGGATAGCTTATTCCCCATTGTAGGCGCGATTGTAAATCTGCTAAGGCAATGGGTAGTTCACGCGGGGCGGTATTGGCGCCTACCAACAGTTGCTTGCCCGCATCACGTAGTCGATTGTATAGGTGAAATAGCCCTAGCTCCCAATCAGCCATACCCGCTAATTTTTGTACGTCATCTATTACCACTAAATCTAATGATTCTAGGCCGCCAAAAACAGCCTCGGCCGAATACTCGTTATGTACCGCCAATAATTCTGCCAATGGTAAATACTGAATGCGTATCTCTTTTTGGTAGTGTTGAACCGCTTGCAATACATGTGTGACGCCACTACCGCCGTTGCCCCACAAATAATAAAAGTGCTCTGTGGGTGATAAGCAAAAATGCTTTAGCGCCTCGATAGCTACGCGATTGGAGTCAGATACATAAAAGTTATCAAACGTGGCATCAACTCTTAAGTTAACGGATAGGGGGAGCTGTTTAAACATGAAAAATTAGGGGGTATCCAATACGGGCGTATCATTACTCAATACACGCCAAGTAAATACTGCCGCCAATGGCGACGTGATGTTTGCCGTATTGGCATCAAAAGCTTGTGGCTCTAATACAGCGGATTCGCTCAAGGTTGCTAATAGCTTTTCTTCGCTGCCGTTATAGGCCAGTTGTAATAGTACTTGGCTACCGTCAACACGAGTCACGGTGGTTCCTGCAATTAACGGTAAATCGTTTAAATAATTAACTAAACCCGCATAGCGCTCAAAGGTATCTATGTTTTCTACTGCAATGATCAGTGACTGCGCCGTTTGCTCATCGTTTACCACTACCCCGTCGCGGCTGGCAAAGTGATAGGCCACTTGGTCGATGATGTGTTGAGCCACCTTTTGAGCCGATGTGCCATTCGCATTAAAGTCATATCGCTGGGTTTTATCAATCAATAAAAAGTTGCCTGTCCATTGATTGGTTGCCACTTGGTTAACTCGCCCCGCTAATACGCCATCGGCACCATAACGCGTGGATGCTTTACGAATAGCGCCTTCGTCCATCGCCCATAATCGGGTGGCAGGTAATGTTTGTCGATCCAGTAAATCTAACGATGGCATTACAATCGGTAAACCGCGTAACGCACCTGCGTCTTTCATGGCCTGTACTTCTACGGCGCTGTCATCTAATAAACGCTTACCCTGCTGTTGAGCGGCCACCCACAATAGAACTTCTGGGCGATTTTCAGGCCATGTGGGTAATTGAGAGGATTGCAATAAACGCTGAATAGCCGAAGATGAGTACTGTAATAGCAGTCGGCTTGCAGGCAATTGGCTACCTGCCAAGGTGATGGTTTCATCGGTAGAGCTATAGGTGTATTGCTTAAGATAGGGTGTTGCTTGCGCTAACGCGGCGGTTATTAATGGGTGATCTAAGGTCTCTTGACGGCCAGTCACCTTCACCAATACTGTAGCCAAGCCTTTTGCGGTGGCTTGTTGGCGTAAACTTAATGATTGATCAATCACCAACTGGTTTACTGTGTATAAATCAACACGTTTTTCTGCATACGACAAGGATGATAATAACAGCATCGTTAATGCGATAAATGCAATCGGTAATCTCGCGAAAGACCGCGATATATGGCGGTTTGCCAACATCAATAGCCATGCAATCGGACGTATAAAAAATAACATTCAGTGAACCCCAGTTTTTCAGGCCGCTAGTTTGACAGAATCGAATAAAAAATCCACTGTCAATCAACACCTGCAAACTGGTAGAATACCGCCTTTTTAGCTGACACTATTTTATATCACGCTATTTTACTTTATCACTCACATAATGAATGGCCAATAACTCTATGACCGACAAGCCCTCAGCAACTGAATCTTCTGCAACTCCTTCTATTAGCTACAAAGATGCAGGCGTCGATATTGACGCTGGTAATGCATTAGTAGAACGCATTAAAGGCGTTGCTAAACGCACCCGTCGCCCCGAGGTGATGGCTGGCTTAGGCGGCTTTGGCGCATTATGTGAATTGCCCGAAGGCTATAAAAAGCCAGTACTTGTATCAGGTACTGACGGCGTAGGTACTAAATTGCGCCTTGCTATGGATTTAGAAAAGCATGACACCATTGGTATTGATCTTGTTGCTATGTGCGTTAATGACTTGATTGTTGCGGGTGCAGAGCCGTTATTCTTTCTTGATTACTACGCCACAGGTAAGCTCAACGTTGACGTGGCCGCCGATGTAGTGACAGGTATTGGTGAAGGCTGCCTACAATCAGGTTGTGCACTGGTAGGCGGTGAAACTGCCGAAATGCCCGGTATGTATGAAGGCGAAGATTACGACTTAGCAGGTTTTTGTGTTGGCGTTGTCGAAAAAGACGAAATTATTGATGGTAGCCAAGTAGCCTCGGGCAACGTATTAATTGGCCTTGCATCTAGTGGCCCACATTCCAACGGCTATTCGCTTATTCGTAAAATTCTTGAGGTGAAAGAATTAACCGTTGCCAATGGTGATCTTGATCAAGACATTGACGGCACGCCATTAAAA
The DNA here is from genome assembly GCA_965225895.1 of Candidatus Endobugula sp. Lineage (GTDB taxonomy): Bacteria > Pseudomonadota > Gammaproteobacteria > Pseudomonadales > Cellvibrionaceae > Endobugula. Next base: position 637,421 of record CBDDBR010000011.1, on the reverse strand, counting down.
GATGCCTTAATGGCACCTACGCGTATTTACGTTAAATCATTACTCGAACTCATGAAGCACGTGCCTGTTCATGCCCTATCGCACATTACTGGCGGTGGCTTACTAGAAAATCTTCCTCGCGTACTACCAGAAAACACCAGTGCTGTTATTGATACCGCAAGCTGGGAAATACCTGCTGTTTTTAAATGGCTACAACAAGCAGGTAATGTAGAACAAACCGAAATGTACCGTACACTTAACTGCGGTGTAGGCATGGTTATTTGTGTAGATGCGGATAAACAAGACGAAGCGCTGGAGCGTTTACGTGCTGCAGGCGAAACTGCATGGGTGATTGGCCATATCGAAGACGCTACTGCACAGGCCGAGGCCGTTATTTTAAAATGATGTCAGCGTCCTCTTCTTCTCTTTGTCGTGTTGTTGTGCTTATTTCAGGCAGCGGCTCTAATCTACAAGCACTTATTGACGGCCAACAGGCAGGAACATTGCCCATTGAAATTGCTGCCGTTATTAGTAATAAAGCCAATGTTTTTGGTTTAGAGCGCGCACAAACAGCAGGCATACCGCAACACGTTATTAGCCATAAGGATTACGACGAGCGCGAAGCCTTTGATCAACAACTGGCTGCCACTATTAACGAGTATAAACCCGATCTGGTTGTATTAGCGGGTTTTATGCGCATATTAACCGCAGACTTTACTCGCACTTATCAAGGCCGCATGATTAACATTCATCCGTCGCTATTACCCAAGTATCAGGGCTTGCACACCCATCAGCGCGCCCTAGATGCTGGCGATGACTGCCATGGGGTGAGCGTACATTTTGTCACTGAAGAACTCGATGGCGGTCCCACTATTATTCAGGCGATTGTACCCATTCAACAAGGTGACAATGCCGATACACTGGCTAAGCGTGTACAGCAGCAAGAGCATGTGATTTATCCTCTCGCGGTTGAGTGGTTTGCCAATCAACGACTGGTATTGGACGGTAATCGTGTATTACTGGATAATGAAACTTTATCCAGTACTGGCTATCAAATAGACAGCAGACTCTAATATCGGATCGGACGCGCCATTATGACTACGACGCCATATCACGACATAGCACGCTCTTATTTGCGCCATGCATTCACTGCAACACTATTGCTGGCTGTTAGCTCAGCGACTATCTCCGAAACAGCGCCTACAAAAGTGCCAACCAGCTTTTCGGCTAGCTATAAAGCCAATATTAAAGGCTTTGCCGTGAATGCCAAGCGAGAGCTTAAACAACTCGACAATGGCCTGTATGAACTCAGTTTTCGTGCAAAATCTTGGGCAGCTAAACTCGACGAGGTTTCAACATTTCGCCTAGATGGCAGCTCTATTCAACCTGCTAACTACCAATATACTCAATCGGCATTAGGCAAAAAGCGCGAACGCTCTCTTGCTTTTCATCGTGCGGAACAACGCATTAGCAGTACCGAAAAAGACAATACCCAAGACATTAGCAATACCAACAATACCGCGCTAGATAAATTGAATTATCAATTACAATTACAATTCGATTTGCTCAATAATAAAACCGATTTGCAATATAACATCGCCGATAAAGGCCGCTTAAAAAGCTATCGCTTTGATATTATTGGCGAAGAAACACTCGATACCGCGCTAGGCCAACTCACTACCGTTAAGGTCAATGTAATTCGAGAAAACACCCACAAAACCACTCACATTTGGTTTGCCAAAGATTGGGATTACTTGCTAGTACAATTAAAACAATTGGAAGGCGACAAACAAAAGTTATCTATCAAAATACATACGGCTACAGTCAATAATACAACTGTGGCTGGCCTGTAACCTCACCCTTCATTTAATCATTACACATCACTACAAAGGCAACACACTATGCAAATTAGCAACGATTTAGTTGGCAGTATTCATTACACCCTTAAAAATGCCGAGGGCGAAGTTTTAGACTCTTCTGAAGGTCAAGAACCATTAGAATACGTACATGGTAAAGGTAATATTGTCATTGGCCTCGAAAAAGCACTAGAAGGTAAAAGCGTAGGTGACAAACTGTCTGTTGAAGTAACACCCGAAGAAGGTTACGGCGAGTACGACGACACATTAATTCAAGAGCTGCCAAAAGAAATGTTTGCGGGTGTAGAAGACATTGAAGTAGGTATGGAATTTCATGCGCAAACACAAGATGGCATGCAAGTGATCGAAGTCATTAAAGTAGATGGCGAAACAATTACCGTAAATGGTAATCACCCAATGGCAGGTAAAAGCCTACACTTTGAAGTAGAAGTTACAAACGTACGCGAAGCTACCGAAGATGAACTATCTCATGGGCACGTACACGGCCCTGACTGCAACCACTAAGTTATATTCGCACTGCATACAAACGGATACAAACACTCACATTTATCGATATTTAGATGGATGTGAGCCTACCTTTAGACTCATAAACATATTTAGCGAGCCATCACTCTACATTAGTCATGCCCGCTAAATACCCCCTTAACGACCCTTTTTCGTTAAGGAGATCAATCTACCTTATTTAATACGTACATCAGGTACAGGATAACCTAAGGCGTCTTGCTCAGCGTATGCTTGGTGACAGCTATGGCAAAATGACTGCTTAACCGACATTGGCTTACCACTCGCTTTTACCGCACTGTATACCCACCCTTGAGCTTCAGGCGCTTTATCTACCCCTACTTTTTCCATAATAAATAGCGGGCCTGCTTTTAACTTGCCACCAGATTTGATTTTGAAGCTTTCTTTAGCAATAACACTACCAATAGGCATGTCTACGTCACTGCTTGCATAAGCAACATAGGTACTATGACCAATGTCATTCACATAAGTCATCAAATAACGATTACTATGAAAACCTGGCTTAGCTGGACCTGTCGCCCCTGCTTTCCAATTTGGGTATGCCTTAGCCACCGCATTATCACCACCTTGATAACCTTTGGCTAAATCTGCTTTAACGCATTCATAATAGCTACCCAATTCATCAAGACTTAGATCTTTAGGGCTTTTATCAATAGCGCACGCTGCTAGCGCTTGTTGGCTCACCGCTATAGAACCCAGTATTAACATACTAGAAAATAAACTGATTGATTTCATTATTGACTCCATTTTTTGTTATATAAACCATGCTTAAGAGATTCATCGACTCGTGACAAAATGAAAAGTTCATCATACAAAGGAATTTACTCATTAATAACGTAAAAATGGGCTTTAAAACATCATACACCACACTTTTTATACAAAAAACTCGCTCTTATTTAAGAAATTAATCTTGTAACAATCCTTTAATATTCTCATCTGCTTTCATCGTTAAATGTGCGCGAATCACAGGAATAGCATCACACAATTGCGTAAAATCATCAGGGCTAATAAAAAGTAACTCCCCTTTTTCAACAGCCTCTAATTTACCTACCGATAAGCTACTGGCTTGAATCACCTGATCACCACCATGACTTCCTTGGGTAAGCATTTTCTCTATGATTTCACCATCTTTTGTTTGAATCGACAATTTAAAGACGCCACTCATCACAATAAAGAAACCAGGAACAATCTCGCCTCGCTCATACACAAGCTCAGACTTGCGATAATGTACACGCGTAAGAGCAGAGCTTTCTGCATGATCCATTTGCACAATGGTTCGAGGCATAAAGTAATCAAACAACCAGTTAAGCGCAACTCTAAGACGCGTTGAAAAGTGTGGCAACATACCTATATACAGCGCACGCCAAAGCAACCATGCAAATAAACCCGTAATACGAATATTACCTAATTGTGCCACGCCCTTATAAGCACCAAGAGACGCCATCATGCCTTTAGGATTATAAGAAAATGGCGATAGTTTCTTGCCCCGCACAAACGCTATTAAATTGCCTGCCAACAATTTGGCTTCTTGCACAGCAAACTGCGCAGTTGGAGGCGCGTAAGATGAACCATCATTATCTAAAGGAATAGCCGCCGTATCCCCGAGAGACCAGATATTGTCACACCCTTTAAGTTGCAAATAAGGAGTTGTTAAGAGCTTTCCTCGTTTTTGCTCAAAAGGAAGCGCCTTAATAAAGGCAGAAGGGCCATTGCCGATCGTTGTAACGATTGTCATGGTTGGAATAATATCGCCCTTATCTGTACATACAGTTGTTGCACTAGCGGACTCTATCCCTGTATTTAACATAATAGTCGCACCGCGCTTTTTAAGCTGCTCTTCGGTATATCGACCTAGTTTTTCAGGCATTTCCTGCAATAAACGGTTACCCCGCTGTATAATAATTGCTCGTATATCTTCCTTTTTAATATTGGGGTAAAACTTACGTATTCGATGCACCATTTCTAGCACTTCACCTAAGGTTTCAACACCAGAGAAACCACCACCAGCCACCACAAAAGTTAGCGCAAGCTTTTTAATCTCTTCAAATTGAGTGACATCCGCCAACTCCATACACTGAATAACATGATTACGTAATTTATAGGCATCCGATAAATTTTTCATTGTAAGGCTATGCTGTAAAAAGCCAGGAAATAAACTGAGGTCGGTCACCTGCCCAGAGGCAATAATTAAATGGTCATAGTCCAGCTCTTGCAAGATACGCTTTCTACCCTGCAATATTGTTACTACCTGCTTGTCTTTATCGATAGACTTAACATCTGCTAAACGAATTTTAACATCAGGAAGAAGGAGCCTAAGCGGTGTTACGGCATCTTGCGCATTAATAGTTCCTGCGGCAACCTCTGGTAACAACGGTTGAAAAACAAAGTAATTACGATCACTAATAAGCTCTATGTCGTATTGCTTACCCCCTTGCCTAGAAAGCTCTTTGGCTGCAAATGCGCCACCAAAACCACCACCAATAATAATAATTTTTGTTTTTTTCATGGGTTAAATAACTCAATCACTCGTTTAATAAATACGTGCCTAATAACTGACAATACCCATTAAAAAAGGTTCTACAGAACCATACGTGCTTCTAGATCTTGATTTAAATACGTCAGAAAATCTTAGTATGAGCAAACCCAATGATGAAAATACGAATGCAATCAGCATCACCGTTTATGGGCACTCAATTAAGGAAAGGACAACAGGAGCATACATTTCATATCGAATGATTACTCTCGTAAAATCATTAATAGAAACTGTAACAATGCAAGCATCATCAGTCAGAATGAGCAAATTAAAATTAGATACGAATAATGGATACGATATCAATAACAGAAAAAGCTAGAACTAATATTACAGGCATAAAAAAACCAGCTAAAAAGCTGGTTTTTAAATTTGGAGCGGGAAACGAGGCTCGAACTCGCGACCCCAACCTTGGCAAGGTTGTGCTCTACCACTGAGCTATTCCCGCATGTCATTTCCTATACACATTATCTAAACTACCGATAAGTGCCAAGAGAAAATGGCGTCCCCTAGGGGGTTCGAACCCCTGTTACCGCCGTGAAAGGGCGGTGTCCTAGGCCACTAGACGAAGGGGACCTTGGACTTCCTGCGACTGGTCAGTCATCAGAAGAGGTGCGCATTCTATGGATCAGAACGCCACCTGTCAACACTTTAATTAAAAAAAATTACATTCTGAAACAAAGACTTAATAGAGAAAGCTCTACATCAAAAAATAACGTCTATACTACATACGAAAGGTGTAAAAAATAAACGACTCTTCTAATTATTGAACAAAGCCAAACAATATGACTCAAATATACATCACCATCGCGATTATAGGGATTATCGCCCTTCTCGTATGTTATGTGTTTATACGGCAAACATTAGGGGAAAAACAAAAAGAAAAAGATCGCCTTCACCGTGCACTCGTCAAACGAGCCAAGGAGCTATTGCAGGTTTTAAGTATATTTCCTGAAGATTTTTTACCCAAAGAACTCGTAGTATTTATTTATCGCTGCATTATTGATGCATACGAACAGCTCAGTCGCCTGATGCCTGAAGACAATACGTACGTAGAAGCGCTTAAAATGCACTCTTCTCAGCTAGAGGCAACCATTCGCAAGCCAGACAATGCTAAATTTACCGAGCTACAAAGTAGCGCTCAAATTAATGAATTACGGCAGCACCTCAATCTACTCGGCAATTTTTTGCAAAAGTCACTCAAAAGAAAACATATTACTCCCAAACAACATGCGCATTATCGACAATTGCTGAAAGAGCTGATTATTAAGCTTGCGGTAAACAACTACACGATTACAGCAAAGCAAGCTTTAGATATGCAAAAAACGAAATTGTCGATTCATTATTATGATCTAGCCAAAAAATTGCTCATCCGTGAAACACCCAGTCACTATCAAGAGTCGATAGATGATATTAATCGTCAAATAGAACCTTTAATCGAACTCGAAAAGACAGAACAAGCCGAGCTAAATAGCACCCAAAACGATAATGATGATGGGGAGTGGGGGGAAGTAAAAGATGAGAGTGACTGGAAGAAAAAGAACGTTTACGACTAAAGTGACTCGCTAACCCCCTTTTGACTCGATAACTGATGCATAAATACTTCTATACGCTGTGCATTCGCGCCTAAATCACTCACTCCTATGCGAGAAGCCGATCTTACATCAATACGGCTGCCTTCTTGATGCTCACTCACACGGATCGCTATATCATCAATAAAACCTAACCATGCCGTTTTATCATATGCCTCAATACGACCTTGGGCTTCATCAACACTATAGATGCCCCACCCCATACGCTGCACCACCGCCAGAACATGTGTAAACGCCTGCTGAGGCGATACATCTAGCAACAATGGCTTAAGCGTAGGATATGCTTTCTTTTGCAAGCCTGCATTTTCTGAACGATAGTGCGTAGAATTATGGGACGCATGGCGTATTTGACTCGCGTGGTGCAATAACGGCGGATTATGCGTATCCGTCGTAATATCGTGAATTTTTGGGTATTGCTGTACTTTTATAACAAAAGCCGCCACACATACCACAGGGATCATGCCTATACCCGCTAACACCCCAACCAACGTAGGTAAGCCACCCGTTTGATAAAACGACCATAGTGCAATCAGTAGCGTATACACACCAAATAGTAACCATACAGCCATTACCAAACCTATACCTAATAACGGCCATTTAGGGTCAATAAGTGCAGCTCTATTCATCATCACTACAACACCTAATATCATTATGCAGGCTATATGTAGTACAACACTATTCATGTATTCGTTCATCACTTATTGGTCACTCGACGATGCCTGTGCATCCGCATCAAATGCCAGTGATGCCGAATTAATACAATAACGCAAACCTGTTGGCTGAGGGCCATCGGTAAATACATGCCCCAAGTGACTATTACAATTGCGGCACATCACTTCGGTACGCACCATACCGTGAGTACGATCCATTTCTTCAATAATACTGGTGCGAGCACTGGGCTGATAAAAGCTAGGCCAGCCCGAACCAGAATCGTATTTAGTGGAAGACTCAAACAACGCTTCACCACAACATTTACACAAGTAGGTTCCCTCGCGCTTATCATCCCAATAACAACCGCTAAACGCAGGCTCTGTGCCCTTTTCACGGCAAATTTGATATTCGTTAGGGGTAAGCTTTTCTTTCCATTTACTATCTTGATCTGACATAATCAGTGCCTTAATGATTTACAAAAAACGAATACGCTATACTCTGCCAGTTATACGTAATACTGGCAACTAACGATGACCACATTATTATGAGCATAATCAAAAAATCGCAAAAACTTGATGACGTTTGCTATGACATTCGTGGGCCAATACTCAAACAAGCGAATCGCTTAGAAGAAGAAGGCCAACGCATTCTCAAACTCAATATTGGCAACCCTGCTCCATTTGGTTTTGAAGCACCAGACGAGATTATTCGTGATGTGATTGCCAATATTCGCGATGCGCAAGGCTACACTGATTCAAAAGGTTTATTTGCTGCTCGCAAGGCTATCATGCATGAATGCCAGCGCTTAGAAATTCCCAATGTAGATGTAGGTGATATTTACCTAGGGAATGGGGCGAGTGAACTCATTGTTATGGCTATGCAGGCCTTATTAAACCAAGGCGACGAAATTTTAATCCCCGCTCCTGATTACCCACTGTGGACAGCGGCTGTTAATTTAGGTGGCGGTAATCCCGTACACTACACCTGCGACGAAGAAGCCGATTGGTTTCCCGATATAGATGACATTAAAAGCAAAATCACACCCAATACCCGTGGTATTGTCGTCATCAACCCTAATAATCCTACAGGTGCAGTGTATAGTGAAGAGTTACTCGAAGAGATTATTGAACTCTCTCGCCAGCACGACTTAATTATTTTTGCCGACGAGATTTATAGCAAAATTTTATACGATGATGCCGAATTTGTACCAATGGCAAAACTCGCACAAGATGTACTTTGTATTAGCTTTAATGGTTTGTCTAAATCGTATCGTTTGGCGGGCTTTCGCTCAGGCTGGATGATTATTAGTGGCAACAAAAAAAGCGCCAAAGGCTATATAGAAGGCATAGACATGCTCGCATCTATGCGCCTATGTGCTAACGCGCCCGCTATGTTAGGTGTACAAACCGCGCTGGGCGGCTATCAGAGTATTAACGAACTGATACTACCTGGCGGCCGCTTATTAGAACAGCGCGACATTGCATGGAAAATGGTCAATAACATTCCAGGGTTATCTTGTGTTAAACCTAAAGGCGCGCTGTATTTATTCCCCAAAGTGGACATTAAAAAATTCAACATTCATGATGACCAACAATGGGTGCTCGACTTTTTAATACAACACAAAGTATTACTCGTGCAAGGCACCGCCTTTAACTGGAAAACTCCCGATCATTTTAGAATTGTATTTTTACCAAGAAAAGATGAGTTAGAAACTGCTATTAAAGGATTAGAGACTTTTTTTGCTGGGTATAAGCAATAAACGCCATAATTATATATTCACATATTTTGCAAACACGACAAGCAATCACATGGTAGAAACTTCTTTCATGTGATTGTTATTTACACGCAGCACTCTTTGTATTGCCCCCCTTTGTATACCCCTCAGCTAATTTACCTGCATATATAACAAGCATAGCCCTAAAGACTTACACGAATAGAAAGTAACTCCCCGTTACCAATCACAAAAGAAGCCACTGAAAATTCTGGCTTCCCTAAAGACGTTTTTTTATCACCACTAAAACCATACGGTTCTTTTGGAATACCAAAAAAATTCACATCCAATTTATTATTACCATTTTTATCATGATAAACAGCAACCGCATACTCCCCTGCAGCAATATTATTAAATTGTGCTGACACTCCACCCACTATTGGTTTAACGCTAACACCCGCAGAGCGACTCGCTTCGTTAGGGAAACCATCCGCTACCGATGAAGAAAATAAAGCAATCATTATATTTCCTTTAAGTGTTTTGATGTTATCAACATTCACTTGTAAATCAGCAGCAGCCACTAGCCCAGGAGAAGAAAAGAATATCACTAAACAACATAAGTATTTTTTAAACATATCACGCTCCATTTTCACATTATGAATATATCTATATGTACCGATTATTTTGTATCGCTATCTAAGCTTTATATTCCAGTAAATAATATAAGGGGTGATTAGTATTGAAGGAGCAATCCAAAGGATATATTCTGGTTTAGCTGTAAAATTAGTCACAACAAAGGCCGTTACTGTTGCAATAACACCCGCTAACATCATGGTTGCGTGTAGGGCTATACGCTGTTTTCCAGTAAAATCCGATGTATATAAACTGTATCCATCTCGTAACGCTGTCAATATACCTAACGCACTAAAAAAAATTAGCGTGACACTTTCCGTGCTACCACTATCTAATAAAAACAAACCATAACCAAACATAACAAAACATATAATGACCATTATACTTACCGACAACCAATCTTCTCTTGTTGTCTGGCCCGTTTTATTTTTTGCATAGCGCCAGCCTGCATGCGCAAAATAGAAGCTAAATATTGCAATAAATAATAAAAACATATTTTCTGTCATTAATGACATAGGTATCGCGGTAACAAAAACAAGCACCATAGAATAAAAAAAGCACTGACCAAATCGAACATGCCATTTATGTGGCCAAGCATATTGCTTAATCACCCCCGCAACGATACCTGACAATAAGGCTACCAGCCCTGACGCTATGTGCCAGATAAGCAAAAAAGTTAAAATAGTCATGACTCATCCTCAATATCGATACTTTTTACGATATACTAAATATGCAACTAATTGCATAGTAAAAGATCAATCATTAATATGCAACTAGTTGCATAAAGCTAAATCTATACAGGCTATTATTATGTCCTTAAAACATGCCATCTTAAGCATGGTGACCCAAAAGGAAAAATCAGGTTATGACATAGCGAAAGAGTTTTCTGGCAGTGTTAATTTTTACTGGGAAGCAAGCCACCAACAAATATATAAAACCTTATCTGAACTCGAAACAAAGCAATGGCTAGCGGTTAATATCGTTAATCAAACCGGAAAGCCAAATAAGAAAAATTACTCTATTACTACTCAAGGACGTGAGGAATTGATGGCATGGGTTGAACGCCCCACTAAAAAGGCGCCCATCAAAAACTCGCTATTGATTAAATTAATGACTATTGAGGAAGTCGGTAGTGAGATATTATCGAAAGAATTAACATCCTATCAAAAAGAGGTAGAACAACAACTTAATACATTTTTAGAGATAGAAAATCACTTTTTTAAGCATAAAAAAGAATGTTTATGTTCGTTGTATAATAAAAGTAAATATCTTGCCTTACGTAAAGGCATTCACTTTGCTGAAGCAGAATTGAAATGGATCACCGAGTGCTTAGATATACTGAAATAACTATAACTTCTGCGCATGCTCACCATAGCTCTTAAATTTTTCAATCACTACATCCATTTCTTCATCCGATAATAATTTAGGCTCACCGACACTTAAGGCAGCCATATATTGATGAGCGAGTGTTTCCACTTCTTCAGCTAAGGCCAGCGCAGCAGATAAATTAGATCCTGTTGCGATCACACCGTGATGGCCTAACAAACAAGCTTTACGATCTTGCAGGGCAATTAAAGCAAGGTCAGACAACGCTTGAGTACCGTAGGTAGCATAGGGTGAACAGCGTATATCTCGTCCGCCTGCCGCCGCCACCATGTAATGAAAAGCAGGAATACCTTGCTGTAAACACGCTAACGCCGTGGCATGTATCGAGTGGGTATGCACAATAGCTTCTACCTCATTACGCGCCGCATAAATATCATAATGAAAACGCCATTCACTTGAAGGCTTTCGTGGCTGCTGGCCATTGTTATTGGCAACAACAGCAGCGTTTTTATCTATTAACACAATATCGCTAGGTGTGAGTGTGTGGTATGCCATTCCAGAAGGTGTAATTAAAAAACCTTCTGGAGTACGCACAGACACGTTACCCGACGTTCCTTGGTTAATACCTCGTGTATTAGAGGCAATAGCAGTATCAATTAATAATTGGCGTAGTTCGCTATTATCCATTAGCGTATGCCTGTTGAATTAACTTTGTCGGGGAACAATGCCGCTAGGCCTACTTCGGTTGCAGAACACACGCCACGCTCAGTAATTAATTGTGTGACTAATCTTGCAGGCGTGACATCAAAACCATAATTCATGGCGGAGCTATCTTCGCCAGATACCCTTACGGTTTGCACATAACCGTCCTCTGTAAGACCTGATATATGCGTCACTTCTTTTGTATCACGTTCTTCGATAGGGATATCCATTACACCATCGCTCATCGTCCAATCAATGGTGGGGCTAGGCAAAGCAACATAGAAAGGCACCTGATTATCATGCGCCGCTAAGGCTTTTAAATACGTGCCTATTTTATTGCATACATCGCCAGTACGGGTTGTGCGGTCAGTACCTACAATGCACAGATCCACCTGCCCTTGCTGCATTAAGTGCCCACCTACATTGTCTACAATGATCGTATGCGGTACGCCGTGCTTGGCTAACTCCCATGCAGTCAAATTAAATCCTTGATTGCGTGGGCGTGTTTCATCAACCCACACATGAACAGGAATACCTGCATCGTGGGCTTTATAAATAGGCGATAATGCTGTGCCCCAATCCACTGTGGCTAACCAACCTGCATTACAGTGGGTAAGAATATTTATTGCCTCATTGTTTGATGATTTTTTCTGCCAAACCTCTCGAATCAACGCATGGCCGTGATCACCAATAGACGAACACATCGCCACATCTTGATCGCACACAATCGCGGCCTGTGCATATGCCACCGACTCTCGTTGCGCTGTGGGTAATGGCTGTAATACTGCCATCATCTCATCGAGCGCCCACAGTAAATTCACTGCCGTAGGCCGCGTGCTTAATAACGTATGGTATGCGTGTTGTAGCATATGATCAGAAGGATCGGCTTTCATGGCAAGCGCCATACCATAGGCCGCCGTCGCACCAATTAATGGTGCACCACGGACTTGCATAGAAGAGATAGCCACGGCGGTATCGTCTAACGTGGCCAAATGAATTAATTCAAAGTGATGAGGTAATTGAGTTTGATCAATAATAACTACTCGCCAATGATCGTCGGCTAAAGCAATGGTTCTATACGCCTGACCATCAACATTCATAATTTTTTACCTTCGTGTGTATTGGTCAGTATATAAAAAGCGCGGCAACACGCTTTATTGTCCAAATGAACGAATACCTACTGCATGACGAAGATTCGCTAATAAAGGTTCTGAATAAGCGCGAGCTTTTTGGCCGCCTTGCTGTAAAATTTCTTCAATATAGGTAGGCTTTTCTAGTAATTCGTTATAGCGCTCACGGGCATCGCCTACTTCGTTATTCACTAATTCAAACAATTGTTTTTTCGCTTCTCCCCACGCAATACCATCGGCAAAAGCTTGGCGCATTTCTGCTGTTTGCTCTTCGGTAGCAAAGGCTTGCCAAATTTGAAACACGGTAGAGGTATCAGGATCTTTTGCTTCACCCGGTTCTAATAAATTGGTTTTAATTTTATTAATATGCTTTTTTAATTTTTTTTCTGGTAAAAACAAAGGGATGGTATTGTTGTAACTCTTACTCATTTTACGGCCATCTAAACCTTGCAATACCGCCACGTTATCATCAACAACCGCTTGCGGTAAGGTAAAGTTTTCACCAAAGTGATGATTAAAACGTGAAGCAATATCTCTTGCCATTTCTACGTGCTGAATTTGATCTTTACCCACAGGTACCTTGTCGGCGTTAAACATTAATATATCTGCCGCCATCAATACAGGATAACTATACAAGCCCATAGTGACACCAAAATCAGGATCTTCATTGGCTTCTTTATTTGCTTGTACCGACGCTTTATATGCATGAGCGCGATTCATTAAGCCTTTTGCTGCCATACATGTGAGCAACCAACATAACTGCGGAATTTCTGGCACATCGGATTGACGATAAAAAATAGCATTATCTACATCTAACCCTAACGCTAACCATGTAGCAGCAATTTCCATACTGGATTGGTGAATTTTTTCTGGCTCTTGGCTTTTAATCAAAGCATGAAAATCTGCTAAAAAATAAAATGATAAGTTATCCACCTGCTGACTAGCCTGAATAGCAGGACGAATAGCACCCACATAATTACCTAAATGTGGGGTACCTGTAGTAGTAATACCCGTAAGGGTACGCTGTTTATCGTGTGCTGGTAATGTGTGTAATGAAGACATAAACGGGTTCAATTATTGTTGGTAAAAAGAAGTAAGAACATGAGCAAGTGCTACCGCATCTTGGGTACCTGCTAGTTCACGAATAGAGTGCATACCAAAAGTCGGCAGACCAATATCTAGCGTTTTCACACCAACCTCACTTGAGGTAATTGGGCCAATGGTGCTTCCACAGCCCATATCGCTGCGTGTCACAAACACTTGTGGTGTAACATTGTTGTGCTGGCATAATTGTTTAAAAAAACTACTGGTTTCACTATTGGTTGCATAACGCTGATTGGCATTCACTTTAATCACTGGCCCCTGATTTAACAGCGGCCCGTGGTTGCCATCGTGTTTATCGGCATAATTAGGGTGTATTCCGTGCGCATTATCCACCGAAATCATTAAAGATAAATCAATAGTACGCAAACGCGTTTCTGTGTCGGGAATCATGCGCTGTAAGCAGTGTTCTAACATTGGCCCTTGCGCACCACAAGCAGAAGCACTGCCCACTTCTTCGTGATCGGTACAGATCAGTAGCGCTGGCTTTTTCGTATCGGCGGCGAGTAATGCTTGCAGGCCGACATAACAGCTTAATAAATTATCGAGTCGTGCTGCGGCAATAAAATCTTTCTGTAAGCCTATGACTGACGATGGCTGCGTATCGTAAAAGCTGAGTTCATAATCTAGCACTTGCGCCACATCTTTTTCACCTTGCAACTGCAATTGCGCACTTAACCAATCACGAAAATCTATTTTTTTCTTGCTGTTATTACCGTTATCAACCTGCATTAAAATCGGTGGTAAATGTTTTTGTGGGTTAATTGCGTTACTTGTATTCGCTTCGCGATGAAGATGAATCGCCACACTAGGAATGACCGCTATAGGATCACAGAAATTCACTAAACTACTGTGCATTTGCTGTTGACTATCACAGTAATTCACACGCCCTGCTAATGACAAATCACGATCAAACCAAGGGGCTAATAATGCACCGCCATACACTTCAACGCCTAACTGAAAATAACCATTGGCATGAATCTCTGGATTTGGCTTAACCCGTAAACAAGGGCTGTCGGTATGTGCACCGACCATACGAATACCTTCATTTACAAACATATCGGGTGCATACACAAAGGCAATAATGGAGGACATATTACGCGTAACAAAGTAACGCTTGCCTGCCTCTAACTCCCATTGTTCATGCTCTAATAATTCAATAAAGCCTGCCGCTAATAAGGCGCTCGCCATCGTTTGTGTGGCGTGAAATGGGGTTGGCGATGCATCGATAAAATCGAGTAAGCCTTGATTAAATTTATCTTGTTCAGACATAAATTATGCCGCCCTATCTTGACGATGATTTTTGTTAGCCTTAGCCAATGAATAAATTGCTACGCTAAACTCCAATACAATAGAAATCCACCTAATAATAGACGATACACCACAAACACGGTCATCCCCATATTATTAATAAATTTTAAAAAATAATGAATACATACATAGGCACTCACTGCGGCAACTCCTGCGCCTAGCATCATTTCTGACCAGTTCACGCTGCCCACGTCAACAAGCTGTAAACCTTTATAAGCACCACTTAATACTATAATAGGAATCGACATTAAAAATGAAAAACGTGCAGCATCCTCACGCTGTAAACCACATAATAACGCCGCAGAAATAGTAATACCTGAACGTGATGTGCCCGGAATTAAAGCTATCGCTTGTGCAATACCAATAATGCATACAATGGTAACGGTAAGCTGCGTAATATCTTTATTTTTTACAATGGCACTACGATCAGCCCAACCTAACACTAAGCCAAATACTATCGTGGTAATGGCAATCACTAACGTGGTACGCAAGTGTGCTTCAATCATATCGCCAAATAATAGGCCTGCAAATGCAGCTGGCATTGTGGCTAATATAACGTACCACGCAATACGCCCATCATTGCTGTGCTGCTGCTTAAACGCACTTAAACACCAAGCATGTGTCATATTCATTACGTCGCGCCGAAAATATCCAACAACGGCGAGTAACGTACCCACATGCACAGCCACATCAAAAGCTAGCCCTTGTTCTGGCCACCCCAATAAACCGCTAGGCAGAATTAAATGACCCGAGCTCGATATAGGCAAAAACTCAGTAATCCCCTGAATTAATGCTAAAACAATAATATGTGCCGTTTCCATTACGTGTTTTGTTCCCTAATACGCTGTCTTTTTTTCCAACTTATTTCATTGCGCATATAAGTAGGCACTGCCGATAATGGGCTAATCGTTGCATCGCTTCCCTGTGTATCCCACGCATGTTTTGCCAATACCGACATATCGTAAGCTTCTGGGTATACCTCTATGTGAGCGGGCTGCGATAAACACTGAGACAAACATGCATAATGCCAACCTGAGCCTATTGCAACAATCTCATTTTGGGGTTGGAGCAACGAATTAGCAGCGACTATTTCTGGCGCGGCAATCGTCTCTTCTTGCAAGGTATGCCATAGCTGCTCTTGCTGAGTATATTGATACGCCGACCAGTACACCTCATTCATACGCGCATCAATCACGGGGATAACCGTTTGCCCCTCTTTGACCAATCCTGCACGTAATGCAGTATGCGCCATAGTTTCTAAGGTAGAAATGGGAATTAAAGGTAAATCTGCACCGTATGCCAAGCCTTGTGCCGTACTTAAGGCAATACGTAAACCTGTGAACGAACCAGGGCCAACACCAAAAGCAATGGCATCAAATTGCTGTAAACACAGTTCGTGTTCCGCTAATAAGCTTTCAATACTCGGTAATAAGCGTTGCGTGTGTTCTCTAGGCGCTACAATAAGTGTTTGTTGCACATGTGAGGGGGTTAATATCGCTACCGAACAGGCATCGGTTGATGTGTCGATAGCAAGAATATGGGTCATTCTTATACTCGTTATAATGGAATTATAAAGCGCCCTATTCTAGCAAACATGCCGACTATAAAGATAGATTCAGACGGTATTCTTACCCTGTGACAACAACAGAACGACATTATAGCCAAGCGCTGGGGATCACCTTAACCTCTGGCGGCTATCAACCACCAAACAGCTCACGACTGACAAAAAAATTACATGTAAATAACAATCACATGACCTGAACATAACGAGCTCATGCCATGCTACTCCCTCACTGTATGTTTGCGAGGCAATAGACGATCATCAACCACGCCAACAACAATACCAATAAAGCAACATTCGACGCTAATCATCCTGCTAATTAGCGCCTAAGAGGTTACATTGATGAAATTAAAATACATAATCCTTCCCCTTGTACTACTCAGTACGCACGCCTCAGGAAAAGAATCAACAGGCAACGGCCTTAGCTATGAAAACTATATAGATAGCCATAAGCCCATCAAATGCCTCTATGGATATGTGGCAGAAAAAACGGGGGATCACGAATCAGCAATCAAAATTTTTGAAGACTGTATTAAAAGATGGGATAGCGTATATTCGATGATCTGGCTAGCACAAATATATGAGTCAGGTATTGGCGTTCCAAAAAACTTGCCATATGCCACCGCCCTAATGAAAAGAGGTGCCCAAACAAATGATACTGCGGGTTATTCCAGCTTGGCAAAATTTCACTATGGGGTAGCACTTGTAGAAGGCAAAGGCACAAAAGAAAACAAAGAAGAAGGCATAAAATGGTTAAAAGAATCATTCTCTGAAGGAATAGCCGAGGCTGGCGACTACCTTAGCCAAAAAGGCCTTAAGTAATTATTGTATTCGACATGAGTCAACGGACTTTGACTCTACCCGCCCGCCTGTCTCCCTGCCTACTTGCCTTCCTACTAAACATCTAAACAATACACCACCCAACACTTACAAAAAACTTACAATTAAATTGCCTACAAGACCCCAATAACCTAACTGCAATTCTATGCACTCAGTTTATTCATAGCGAGGGTTTTAATAGCCTAGTATCAAGTTTGAAGCGCGACAATAATGGTTAAATACCATGGTACATCTCCTCTGGTGTTTTATAATTAAACCGTTTTCTTGGGCGTGTATTTAATGCGGTAGCAATTCGATCACATTGTTGTTGTGTAACGTTTTCCATGCTCTTTGTTTTGGGAAGGTACTGCCGAATTAATCCGTTCACATGTTCGTTGCTTCCTCTTTCCCAAGAATGGTAGCGCAAAGTAAAACTACAGGGTGCCTTTCCTCTATTTTTTTATATTGATGAAACCTGTTCCATTATCGGCCGTGATCGTTTTGAAATGACCACGATGAATCAAACCCAGAGTTTTTTTATTGACAGCAGCGGCTGATTTGTCAGAAATTTTCCCAATCATGACATAACCCGTCTTGCGTTCAAGTAACGTGACAATACAGTGGTTGCTGCCGCGTCCATGAACGGTATCAATCTCCCAATGCCCTTTATATTTACGAGTTTCTACGCTGGCTGGCCGTTCTGATATATGTCGCTTGTTAGCTAAACGGCCTCGGCTATCATAGGCTTTATAGCGCTTTCTTCGTATCTTTGACGATTGGCGTAGGTATGTCCAAAGATTACCTCCGTTCGCTTTATCACGCCAAATATATTGGTAGATGGTTTCATGGCTTAATGGTCGAGTCATTAACTGGAAACGACGAATAACGCCAACGATTTGCTCTGGACTTAATCTTCGTTTGAGTAATCGCCTGACTATCTTAAAGTCACAAGGCTTGTAGTGCCGATTACGTCTTGAACGTTTACGCCTAGCTACGGTTCGGTACTGTGCCTTGCTTGGTCTGTAGGCACCATCAATGATAAAGCAACGATTGCGTGCTAGCTCTCTGTATAAGGTTGAAAAATGCCTTCCCATCATGCGGGCTATTTTTCTAATAGATAGACCTTGCCGTTTGAGGGTGGAAAACGTTATTCTTTCTTCATAGGTTTATTCATAGCGAGGTGTCGCGGTTAGTATATGAATTCGGCTAGTGATACAATATAACTTTGACGACAGCCAAGTAAATTGGCAAACACTGGGTGACTTTAAACATTTTTTATATTCAGTGCTTGATATTGACCTTGAAAATAATATTGCCGATGTTATTTTCAAGTTTGAAGCCAACAAACAAATTTTTCTTCATCGGCATATAGCGTTAAACAAAACATTGGTTATTCAAGGCGAGCACCATTTATACGAGCCTAACGGGCATCTAAAAGAGACCAGAGCCGCAGGCATATATAAAACAAACCCTGGCGATATTAACCCTCACAGAGAATGTGGTGGCGATAACGGCGCTATTGTATTATTTAGCGTAAGAGGCGGTGATACACCACTTGATGGTGCACTGTATGAAGTATTAGATGATGATGAAAATGTTGTGGGGCAAATTACCATGGCAGATGTCATTGCATTACATAAGGCAAGCAATGCATAAATTGATTAGACATACCTTCAATAACTATAAAATACTTAACCCTAAGAACCGTGGTTTTATCAATACCCGCTTAGGTATAAGTCATTCGTTAATGCTTGGTTTATTGATTGGTATGCCTATTTTTATTGTTGGCTTTCTTGCGATTAAAACGCTGTACTTAGAATACAAAGACCTTGAAAATACCCGCGAAAAAGCCAGCCTACATTTTTTACAAGAAGTTGATAACAACATTCAACACACCATTAATATCACGACAGAAGAATTATTAAGCGATGTCAAAAAAGCGATCAATAGC
Organism: Candidatus Endobugula sp.; assembly: GCA_965225895.1. GTDB lineage: Bacteria > Pseudomonadota > Gammaproteobacteria > Pseudomonadales > Cellvibrionaceae > Endobugula. The sequence goes on along the minus strand of CBDDBR010000011.1, from coordinate 618,025 downwards.
AACCCCATAGATGCACCCAGAAAAATGGTGTTCGATGGAGAGATTGGCTTTATTGCCGTTTATAAAGACAAACAACGTATATTTCCACCTGAAGACACTAACCATATGATGCTACCTGAAAAAGTCATGGTATCACTACTCAATGGTTTACTTTCTACAGCGCTACCTCAAATTAAAAATGGCAATACCTTTCAAACACTAACGAGCATTGCACCTAATTCGTCTCTACAATCTATTTTTTACTGTCAATCATTGGCATCAGGTTATGACACATGCTTATTATCAAAACCTGAAGAACTCACCCAGCAACTTCAGCATGTGATTAACCAATATCAAACATCACACCCACAATGGAATTTATCCATCACAGGGCCCTACGGCGAATATATTGGTTACCCGCAAACACGCCCCATAGACGATCCAAACTACCACCATTCATTAAGTTTTCCCCTTCAAGAATGGCAATTACACGGCCAACTACTTAATAACTCAACCAGCGCTTTACGCTGGTCTTTTATTGTCTTTATTATTGTGATCTCTTTATTATTGAGCTGGGTATCTTTGGTATTATTTTTTTATCGTCAACAACAAATCAAACTCAAAAAAAATATTGCTCGCTCCGAATTAGCAGCTAAGCTTTCCCATGAATTACATACACCACTCGCCAACCTAGCACTCTATGCAGATTTATTAAAACGCAGAGCCGATGATGTAAATGATGTAAATAAATATGCCGATATCATTCAAAGTGAAACAGATAGACTGTCGCGAGTCAGCAATATTGCAATCGCTGTTGCACAAGGCGAAGAAGAAAGCGTTAAACAAGAACTCGGGCATCCCGATACCATCATAGGCACTCTACTCTCACGCTTTTCAGCATTTTTGGCAAAAAGACAATGCGACGTTATATTCACAGGTGATGTGCCTCACGCTCTTTTATTTGATCGCATGGCATTAGAATCTATTATATTGCAATTACTCGATAATGCCTCTAAATATGGTGGCAAAGGCAATATATATTTAACCACATCACTACAACAGGATACGCTATATATTACTGTTCAGGATGACGGCTCTGGCATCCCTGATGATGAACAAGAATTAATATTTAAAGCCAACTATCGTGGAAAACATCGAGATAAACGAGGGTTTGGTCTAGGCTTGGCAGCGGTACGTCACCTTGCAAGACTCAACGGGGGTGATATACATGTTGAAAACACAGATCCAGGGGCTAAATTTATTGTCTCACTAAAGGTTAAACAACCATGAAAATTCTTATCGTCGAAGACGACGACAATTTACGCAGCGGATTAGAAGACTTACTCAAGCTAGAAGGCTTTGATGTAATTGCCTGCCACAATATTTCACTAGGTTTTGAATTATATTTACACAAAAAACCTGATTTTTGTATTTTCGACATTATGCTAGAAAAACCAGATGACGGTTACACGCTATGTAAGCAGGTACGTGACGTGGATAGCGATACCCCTATTTTAATGTTGAGTGCTCGGGCTGAAGAAATTGATCGCGTACTCGGGTTTGAATGTGGCGCCGACGATTATCTATTAAAACCTTTTGGCCCTAGAGAATTAATTGCCCGCATAAAAGCTATTTACAAACGCACGGCCAAATCGCAGCCGAGCCAAACAAGAAAATCTCATACCAGTTTTACAATGCACGACTTAACGATCGACGCTACAGCACTACGTGCGTTTCGCGATGATACAACAATAGAATTAACTGAACGTGACGTGCGTATTTTACGTTTGCTATACAGTCATGCAGGGCAAGTATTAAATAGAGATAAAGTTTTTGACGAATGCTGGGGGCGAACATTTATGCCAAACAGTCGCGCTCTTGATCAATACGTGTCTTCATTACGAAAAAAAATCGATAACCACGACGCAAAAACAAAAAGTATTATTAGCACAGTGCATGGCGTGGGATACCGATACGATCCATAAATACAAAAAAGTGTGTATTTTTAATAACAAACCCCCATAAAAAAAGCGAACGTGATTAACGTTCGCTTTTTTTCACCTTATGCGATTAAGCATAAGACAAGAGCATACGATTAAGATAATGCTTCAAATAACTGTGCTTTAATATCAGCAACGTCACCTACGCCATTAACACGAACATAACCTGGAGCTGGTGCACCTGCTTGCTCGCCAATGTTTTTATAAAACTCAACCAAAGGCTCAGTCTGCTGATGGTAAACATCTAAACGGTTACGAATGGTTGCTTCTTGGTCGTCTTCACGTTGAATTAACGCTTCGCCAGTTTCATCATCCACACCTTCTGTTTTTGGTGGATTATAAACAACATGATAAATACGACCCGACGCTGGGTGTACACGGCGGCCACTTAAACGAGAAACAATTTCTTCATCTTCTACGTGAATTTCTACCACATTATCAATGGTTACACCGGCTTCTTTCATCGCTTCGGCTTGAGGAATCGTACGAGGAAAACCGTCTAATAAAAACCCGTTCTCGCAATCAGCATCTTGAATGCGCTCTTTTACCAACGCAATAATAATATCATCAGAAACTAATCCACCCGATGCCATTACATCTTTTACTTTTAGACCTAACTCAGTGCCAGCGCCTATTGCGGCACGCAACATATCACCTGTTGAAATTTGAGGAATACCAAATTTTTCGGTAATAAATTGTGCCTGTGTACCTTTACCTGCACCAGGGGCACCTAATAATATAATTCGCACGGATAACCACTCCTATTCACTTTTGAATTAATGTTCTCTAGCTGTATTGGTCTATTTACCAACACAACAACTTATCTATCAATGACGGCCTTTACGGTCGAAGCCTTTTCCGCTTTATTAGCATTATATCCCTGACTAAAGGCAACTTTCTGTGGAGCTATAAACGATGAGCACCTAGTAACAAGCATCACCCTGACCATATTTTGATCGATCTGTAACACAGAAAGCAGACCAAACAAGATAACACGTTGCCAATAATCGACTCAAGTCAAAAAACAAATATTATAAAAAAAGCAGGGAAAAATGCAGAAATAAACGTGTTATTCACGGGATTGGTAGAATATTACGACTTTTGATGACGCACTTTCGCTTGGCGCCAAAGACTATCTAATTGTTGATCATCTAAGGTCGAGATATCAACATTATCCAATAATGCTTGGTGTTCCATATCACGGAAGCGTTGCTCAAACTTACTATTGGCTCGTCTTAAAGCCGATTCAGGATCAATTTTTAAATGACGAGATAAGTTAATTGCACTAAACAACACATCACCTAACTCATCTTCCATTGCTGATTTATCGTTATCTGCTTGGGCTACCTTTAGCTCGGCAATCTCTTCCGCTAATTTATCGTAAACACCGTGTGAATTCGGCCAATCAAACCCAATACCTGCTGCGCGCTTTTGTAACTTAGCCGCACGTACCACGGCAGGGAATGCACTAGGCACATCATCAAGCAAACTCACATGCCCTTTTGCTTCACGCTCTTGCCGCTTAATGGCTTCCCATGAGGCTTTAATATTGGCTTCAGCTTCGTCTCTTTCTGCTTGAGAAGTATTGGGCGATATACGACTATCTAATGTGCCCTCGGGGAAGACATGAGGATGCCGACGAATAAGCTTTGCCGTAAGTTCTGACACAATAGATGAAAAATCAAACGCTGACTCTTCTCGCCCCAACTCACTATAAAAGATAACCTGAAATAACAAATCACCTAACTCTTCGCGCAACTGCTGCTTATCACCTTGCTCGATGGCATCCACTACCTCATAGGCCTCTTCTAGCGTAGACGGAGCAATCGTTTTATAGGTTTGCACCTGATCCCAAGGGCAGCCATACGTGGGCTCCCGTAAACGAGTCATTAAGGTCAGTAAGTCATCAATAGAATACATGAGTAAGGATTAATGCTTTCTGCGCGCAGAGGCAATATTAGGTAACTGATTAAAGCGGCTTAGAATATGGCTTAAGTGCGCAAAATCGCGAATTTCTATAGTGATCACCATATCCACGGTATGTTGACCTTTATCGGATAAGGTTTGCATCGCAGTCACATTAATATGCGCTGCATCAAGTATTGCGGTGACATCGCGCAATAAACCGCTACGGTCAATCGCTTCAATAATTACCTCTACCGTATAGGTTTGCTGTGGCGCCTCACCCCAATCTACTTGGATAATACGCTCAGGCTCGTCTGTAGCTAACTGCAACAAATTACGACAGTCTTTTCGGTGAATCGATACTCCACGATTTAATGTTATATAACCTGTAATTTCATCACCGGGTAATGGGTTACAACAGTGGGCAATATTAGTTAATAAATTACCTACACCATCAATATAAACATCGTTACCTGTTGTTGCTTTTGATGGATTAGAAAAATTAATTTCTGTTTGCTCTGGCGCTTCGGGCGCTAATAATTTTGTTGCCGCTCTCAGCACTTGCGACACACTAATATTACCCGAACCAACACTAGCATAAAGATCATCTAGTTCTTTTTGCTTAAGGTCTCTCAGCAACTCCTCAAAGTTAAGCTCGCCAATCGCTAAGCGCTTTAATTCTTTATCTAAAATTGCGCGACCATCGGCAATGTTTTGTTCTCTTGCTTGCTCACCAAACCATTGCCTTACTTTTGCCTTGGCACGCGATGTATTGAGATAACCTAATCCATCCATTAACCAATCGCGTGTCGGCACGGCTTGCTTGCCAGTAAGAATTTCGACTTGATCACCTGTCGATAAAATATGATTTAAAGGCACGATACGACCGTTAATTTTTGCCCCTCGGCAACGATGCCCTATTTCTGTATGTATCCGATACGCAAAATCTAATGGTGTGGCACGATAAGGTAAATCAATCACATGGCCATCGGGCGTGAAAATATATACACGATCTTGTTCAACGCTAGGGCTTAAATCATCGGTTAGTGCATCCACACCCAATTCTTCATGCCAATCGAGTACTTGACGCAGCCATTCAATCTTTTGCTCGTAACTGTTTTCACTGGATGACGAATCTGTGCCTTTATAACGCCAGTGTGAGCACACGCCATACTCTGCCTCTTCGTGCATAGAGTTAGAGCGTATTTGCACTTCAATCACGCGATTATTTGGGCCTATCACCGCGGTATGTAATGAGCGATAGCCATTTTCTTTCGGTGCAGCAATATAATCATCAAATTCATTAGGAATATTGCGCCATAAGGTATGCACAATACCTAATACTTCGTAACAATCTTTTGTATTGGGCACCAAGATTCGTACTGCCCGAATATCGTATACTTCAGAAAAACCAATATTTTTACGCTGCATTTTTCGCCAAATGCTATAAATATGCTTGGCTCGGCCATACACTTCGGCATCAATATTATTTTTTTGAATTTGGGTATTAAGACTCTCAACAACGTAGTCAATATAGTCTTGTCGATCTAAGCGTTTTTCATCTAGCAACTTAGCAATCGACATATACTCGTCTGGCATTAGGTAGCGAAAACCTAAGTCTTCTAATTCCCACTTGATATGCCCTATACCTAAACGATGTGCCAATGGTGCGTAAATATCAAAGACTTCACGTGCCACTTTTCGTTTACGTTCATCACTTGATTCTTTTACCGCACGAATAGCGCAGGTTCTTTCTGCCAGTTTGATTAAGGCGACACGTACATCATCAACCATAGACACTAGCATTTTACGTACGTTTTCAGTTTGCTCAGCAGATTGCTGCCCAAAAACGGTTTCGTCGGAATCATTACGTAGGTGGCTAATGGCCGCCATACCCAATACACCATCAACTAACGTACTGACTTTTTTACCGTAGCGTTCTTCTATATCCGATAATGGAATTTTATCTTCACGTACACCACGGTATACCACCGCAGCCACTAATGCTTCTTGATCAAGTTGTAGTTCGGCGAGAATATCGACCATTTCTAGGCCTGTTAAAAAACTACTCGCGTGCTTAGACCATTGATGATGCCCTATGGCATTCAACTCGGCATGTTGCGACATTTGTGCCGCGGTCATTAATTGTTGTTGAGCAAAATCATTGCCACCCGAAATAGACGCAACACGTTGCGCCCACTGAGTGATATCAATTTCACCATTATCCATTAAAGGATAATCTGCTCGCACTTTTACCATGGGTGTACCATCACCTCAGAATTTTAATCCTACTCTAGAACGACGCGACTTCGCTTTATTAGTCGATGTTTTCGGTTTCTTCCCTGTAAGCACAAACAATGCCATCAGCTCAATATGCGAGGTTTGAGGGAACATATCCATCAAACCCAAATGAGATAAAACATAGCCATTTTCTACTAAAATCTTTGCATCTCTTGCAAAGGTCGAAGAATCGCAAGAGACGTAGACAATACGTTTCGGTAAAAGTTTCCTAATATTTTGACAAATTTCTTTTGCACCAGAACGCGGGGGATCAAGTACCAATCCATCAACCGATAATGGCGCAGAAAAACGCACATTATTAGTGATTACCGATGCATCAAATGATGCATCGGACAAATCTTGCACCAAAAAGGTGAGATTATCGAGCTGATTATATTGTGCATTATCGCGCGCGCGCCCGACCATAGCATCAATACCCTCAATACCCGTGACATGCTTTGCCTGCTGCGCAATAGCCAAGGAAAAGTTTCCAATGCCACAAAATAGATCAACAATATGCTCGGTTGGCTGCGGGGCGAGTAAATCTAAGGCTTGCGCCACCATTGCCTGATTAACCTCAAGATTTGATTGAATAAAATCTTGCGGATGAAAACGCAATGCCAACGGTTGTTGTAATACCAGCGCATATTCCATACGGGGATCTACCGTTTCACCTGCCACATTTTCTAACACCGCATTTTTTGCACCCTGAAAATACACCTCGGCGGTGATTGAAGCCTGCACAAACAATGTAGCCAATGGGTGGCGATTAGTTTCTGGCAAGGCACGTGTATGACGAACAACAACGGTGATTGTTGTCTCTGTATTGACCAACTCAATATGGCTTACTAGCTGCGCTTTTATTGATCCCAACCATTCACGCAATATGGGTAACGCTGCTTGTAGGGCTGGCTCAAGCACAACACATGCGGTGATATTCACCAGACGATGACTTGCCTCTTCTCTAAACCCTAAGAACAGCTCGCCGTCTTTTGCATAGTCAACCGCCAAACGTACACGCTGGCGATAGCCGTATTCTTTAACACTGATTGTAGGCACTAATTGCTGAGGGCTTATATTGGCCCAACGAGATAATTGCGATAACACCGCGGTTTGTTTAAAGGCGAGCTGTTTTTCAGAGGGCATGTATTGCACGGAACAACCGCCACAACGAGAAAACACAGCACACGGTGGCACAATGCGGTCTGGTGATGCATGAGTAATACTTTTAACGCGACCCTCATTAAATTTATGGCTGCGCTTGGTCATGGTTGTTAGTACCGTTTCACCGTCTAATGCGCCTGTCACAAATATGGTTTTGCCATGTTCTACGGCAATACCACGACCATCATCCGCCAAGCGTTCGATGTGTAATGATATAGGTTCTTTTGTTTCAACAGGCTTAGCGTATAAAGACGACGGCGTAATCGTTGCGGCATCTGATCGATACTCTCCTTGCTTGCGCCCTTTTTTAGTCGATACTTTTTTGTTCGGGGTTGTTGGCTTGCCGCCCCTAGGCTTACCATTAGCCACTATTCAAAAACACCTGATGATAAGTAACGATCGCCCCGGTCGCAAATAATCGCCACAATCACTGCATTCTCTAACTCTTGGTTTAACGCCAGTGCCGCTGCAACAGCACCACCTGATGATACACCCGCAAAAATACCTTCTTCTCGCGCTAGGGCACGCATGGTTTCTTCTGCGCGCTGCTGGCTCATATTCACCACTGTATCCACACTAGCCGCATCAAAAATAGAAGGCATATACTCTTTGGGCCAACGACGAATACCTGGAATACTTGCGCCCTCTTCTGGCTGTAAACCTACAATTTGGATATTTGAATTTTGTTGTTTTAAATATGCCGACGTACCCATGATGGTACCCGTTGTACCCATAGAACTGACAAAATGTGTAATATTTCCCTGTGTTTGCTGCCAAATCTCAGGGCCTGTGCCTGTGTAATGCGCCATCGGGTTATCGGCATTACCAAACTGATCTAATACTTTACCTTTGCCTTCTACCTGCATTTGTTGGGCTAAATCGCGAGCACCTTCCATACTTGCTTCTTGGCTCACTAAAATAAGCTCAGCACCGTATGCGGTCATGGCTGCTTTACGCTCTAAGGTCGCGTTATCGGGCATAATCAGTATCATTTTATAGCCTTTTATTGCCGCGGCCATTGCTAAGGCTATACCTGTATTACCACTGGTAGCCTCAATTAAGGTATCGCCTGGCTGAATATCACCACGGGCTTCTGCACGATGTATCATCGATAAAGCGGGGCGATCTTTCACTGAACCCGCTGGGTTATTCCCTTCAAGTTTTACCAATACCGTATTACTGGTATTACCCACCAAGCGCTGTAAACGCACTAAGGGTGTATTGCCAACATAACTTTCAATCGTTGGATATAAGGGGGAAGAAGAGTCGTTCATAAGAATAGCCTTGCGAATATAAGGGGCGTATTTTACCCTTGATTACCTTTCTATTAAACTGGCACCTAGCATTCGGCCTAATAAAGTTAGTAAAGACATGGTTACAGACAAACAATCACAAAAAACATTCATCACCGTGAACGTTTTTTTAGCACTCATTTGCATAAGCTTATGTGGGATAATTAATAGTATTGTGAGCAGTATTATCAGCGATCATCAACAGCTCACGCTCTTTCGCCAGCAACTCTTCTTTTCAGGTATAGGCGTATATCTACTCTTTGCGAGCGGGTATTTTTTATACCAACGTCGAACCACACAGCAACAGACACATGCTACGCAAAAAACACACACTCAAGATACAAACACACAAAAAATAACGCCTGTTCAAACACCCAATAAAAAACAACATCGCACCACCACCAACCCACCCATTAAAGACAGACCTCATATATCTGCTGAAACATTACGTATTTTAGCCGTAGACGACAACACGGCAAATTTATTAGTTATTCAAAATTATTTGGCGATGCAAAATATACCCGTTATTTTAGCCAGTAGTGGTATAGAAGCTCTCACCATTGTAGAAACACAAGGTGTAGATATTATTTTTATGGATATTGAAATGAGTGGCATGGATGGCATTCAAACAACCCATAGTATTCGTGCACAAGAACAATCGCGCACTCCCATTGTCGCGATTAGTGCCCACAACGAAAATGATAAACGCCTCGAAATACTCGCACATGGTTTTGATGATTTTCTTGCCAAACCGATCAGTGCCGATACCTTATCAGCCACACTACAGCGCTGGTGCCCTACAGAAAAATCACACAGCCACCGAGTTACCACCACAACAACCGCAGTAGAAAAAACACATTCAACACCCTCTTCATCAAGTTCTAAAGCAACACATCGCCAGCAAGTAGTAGATATTCAAACACCCAGCACAACACAAGTAATCAAAAAGGTTGTCGACATTAACACTTCTCTCGTGCATAGCAATCATAACAATGCTCTTGCTAAAGATATGCTCGACTTGCTCATTCAAATGATCAAAGAAGAAAAAGAACATATCAACTTACACCACTCTAACCAAGAGTGGGATTCACTGTATAAATTGAACCATAAAATTTACGGGGGCAGTTCTTATTGTGGCGTACCAGCACTGCAAAGTGCCAACCAACAATTAGAAAAACTATTACAAGCGACATTACGTTTTGGCGAAGCAGATTCTAATGATTTAAGCCTTGAAAATGATTTATTAGATACTGAAAATAACGGGATGCACACAGAAAAAATAGATCATGCGGTAACGCAATTATTATCGGCTATCAATGATCTTATATTATGGGATGACGAATACGACACTAGCATTGTGTTTGATGTAGAAGAGCATTAATCACATTTTTTACCGCACAAAAAAATAGCCGTCACTGCCGCTGCTATAAACACGGCAATTCCGCTCACCACAAATAATAATTGCGGATCAACATCCCACAGTAAACCACTACCTAAAGCACCAATAGCGCCACCAATACCATAGGTTAACGAACTATATAAGGCATTACCCTGCCCTGCGTGATGCCCTTTAAAAAACTGTCGAATCAATTCAATACTCGCAGCGTGAGCAGCACCAAAGCTAAAGGCATGTATTGCTTGAGAAACAATAACTATCCATAAAGTATCGGCAAAAAATGCAATCACACACCAACGGATTGCTGTTAATAGCAAGCTTACAAACAACAAATACGTCACGCCCATTTTCGGCATCATACGATGAATAAATAAAAATAAAATCACCTCGGCCACCACACCCAATGCCCACAACAATCCAATCGCTGTACGACTGTAATCATAACTTTCTAAATACAAACTAAAAAAGGTGTAATACGCACCAAAGCTAAGCTGCAATAAAAAAGTGGATACAAAAAATGCAATAACTACAGGCCGACGAAAAATCACTCGCCATGAGGTAGTCGATGTAGAGGATGCTTTTTTTACCGATGTATCCCGTAAACTGATACAGCTAAAAAAAATACACAATAACAATACCCAAGCAATAGGTATTAAATATCGAATAGATACCGTATCAAATAACACCCCCAATATTGCCACAGCAACGATAAAACCAACCGAACCCCATAAACGAATATGCCCGTAGCGATCACTGCTCGACTGTAAACACTGAATGGTATGTGTATCAAACTGGGAGAGTATCGCGTTCCAAAAAAAACTATAAAAAAACACAATAACAAGTAGAGGTATTAATGACTGAGAAAAAAATAAACCCGCAAAAAAAACGGTCGATAACAAACTACCCAAGGTAATAATACGCAACCGCTGCCCTGTGCGATCGCACAACCACCCCCAGATATTAGGCGCTATAATTTTAGTTCCCATTAATACCGCATTCACCAAACCAATGGCATAAGCTGCCAAACCAATATCGGCAAGATACAAACTAAAAAATGGACTTAAAGCCCCCACAAGGGCGAAATAGAAAAAATAAAAACTAGAAAGTCGCCAGTAAGGAACACCTGCAAAGCCTGAAAAAAAAGACATACGACACAACGCGGGTTAAAAGAGGAAAGATCGAATAAATAAAGAGAATAAATGATGCTTTTACATACATGCAAAAGCACCTATACAAAAGCATCTATACCTAGCAGAACATGTTATTCTGCCGTAGGAATCACAGGAATATTATGTGTAACATCACCATTTTGACCACGGTGACGTAATACATGATCCATAAGTACTAAAGCGGTCATTGCTTCGGCAATAGGCGTTGCACGAATACCTACACAAGGGTCGTGGCGCCCTTTTGTAACCACTTCAACGGGATTACCGTGTATATCGACACTGCGACCCGGAATATGCAAGCTTGATGTTGGCTTAAGTGCAATATGCGCAACAAGATCTTGCCCGGTAGAAATACCACCTAAAATACCGCCTGCATTATTCGATAAAAAACCCTGCTCGGTAATTTCATCGCGATGCTCGGTACCCTTTTGCGCTACCGCATCAAATCCAGCACCAATCTCTACCCCTTTAACGGCGTTAATACTCATTAAACCGTGAGCAAGGTCAGCATCTAAGCGATCAAAAATAGGCTCGCCCAAACCCGGAATCATACCAGAAGCAACCACCGAAATTTTAGCGCCCACAGAGTCACCCGATTTACGCAAATCTTGCATATACGCTTCCATTTCAGGCACTTTGTCTGCATCGGGACAAAAGAAAGGATTATTTTCAATTTGCTCCCAATCAACCGTTTCTGCCTTAATTGGCCCTAACTGCGAAAGATAACCTCGCACCTGAATACCTAAGTGCTCTTGTAAATATTTTTTCGCAATAGCACCTGCGGCTACACGCATTGCTGTTTCGCGCGCCGATGAACGGCCACCTCCGCGATAATCACGCACACCGTATTTTTGCATATATGTGTAATCTGCGTGAGCAGGTCGAAACTGATCTTTAATATTGCCGTAATCTTTAGAGCGCTGATCCGTATTTTCAATTAACAAACCAATGGGCGTGCCTGTTGTTTTCCCTTCAAACACACCCGATAAAATTTTCACTTGATCGGGTTCTTTACGCTGTGTTTCGTAACGGTTTTTACCTGGACGACGACGGTCAAGATCACCCTGTAAATCGGCTTCCGTTAATGCTAGTCCAGGTGGACAGCCATCAACGATACAACCTAGCGCAATACCATGGCTTTCTCCGAAGGTAGTGACTGTAAATAATTTTCCGAAACTGTTACCAGACATGACGATAAGGCCTTAAAATCAATGATGAAGCGCTCTATTCACTGTTATATTCGTATTTTATAACGCAGTGAAGAGCAGCGTAGAATAAAAAGTGAAATTATACGGGATTTATAAAAATTCTGCTTGATATTGAATCAGCTCATCGCGTCGTATTAAAAACACACCATGCCCGCCCGACTCAAATTCTAACCATAAAAATGGCACATTAGGAAAAGCCGCTTCTAGGTTTTCCCAGCTATTACCGACTTCAACAACCATAATACCTTCGGGGCTCAGATAATCGGCTGCCTCACGTAACAAACGACGGGTAATATCCAAACCATCATCCCCCGAGCCCAAAGCAATAGCTGGCTCTGCTTGATACTCCGCGGGCATTGCTGCTAAATCGCTAGCATCTACATACGGTGGGTTCGTCACGATAAGATCATACTGCTGCCCTGCTAACCCCGAAAACACATCGGAATGTATCGCCGCAACACGATCCTCTAGTTGATACCGTGCAATATTTTTATTCGCCACCAAGAGTGCCTCTGACGATATATCACTAATATCAACCTGCAAATTAGGTAAACCCGCAAACGATAAGGCCGCAGCAATACCAATACACCCACATCCCGTACACATATCTAAGATACGTGTAGGCTCCGTGTGCAACCACGGCTGAAACTGGTGGTGAATTAATTCGGCAATGGGTGAGCGTGGTACGAGCACATGCTCATTCACTGCAAAGGAATACCCGCAAAACCAGCCCTCTCCCGTTAAATAAGCCGCAGGCACACGCTCACTCACACGCCGTGAGAACAAGTCTTCAATAGTCCGCCATTGCTCTGTATTTACAGGCTGTGAAAACACCGTTTCATCAGCATCAAAAGGTAACGACAAGGCAAAAAACACTAACCAAAAGGCCTCATCTTGCGCATTATCGGTACCATGGCCAAAAAATAAATTGGCATCTTCAAATTGCTGTGCGCCATATTCGATACACGCTTGTACCGTTGCAGGAGGGTTTATCATAAAAATGTTTACTGTGAGTGAGAACGCAAAATATCTAACTGAGTATACAAACGACGATTACCGCGACGTACCGTATAGATGGTTATATAAGTCACCGAATCATCGGCATGTTGTAACGAGAAAACAGCATAATGCTGCGATGTGTTCGTGCCGTATAATTGTTTAACGCCAAAATGATCATTCGCCCAATTATTACTGTCGCCACAAGCGCGGCTCGTACAAGCAAATAGGCTCTGCGCCTGTTGAGGTAGTTGATCACGATAAAAAGAAAATACATCAGCTTCGCTATTATGTTTCGGTATTTCAAGTGTATAACGGATGAGTTCACCCTGTACTCGACGAGACGTTTCAGGCGACCAGCGACCATTTCTTTTTTTATATTTACCTAGAGCAATAATATAGTCATTAGCATCTTCTACCGTGTGGTATAGCGTAGTCGCTTGCGGATCGAGGGTAAAACCAAAACCCAACGAAGAAGATACAGACTCTGCCACTGTATTATGCGCTACAGTAAAAAGCACGATAAGCGATAATAAATGATAGCGAAACAATGAGATTATTTTTTGCATCGTCGTGTGATATACCTTTTGTGTCTTTATTGCAGTCGATCTAATAACTGTACGTTTATTACAGCCCATTTTATATAGAATTATATACGTACTGCCACTTGGGGTTTGATGACATTCGGTAAAAGAAAATGACATACTTGCTCGGCGACCACATGCGCAGCGGCTTCCATATGTAAAAAGTGCCCATCATTCACAACGACTTCTTCCGCTGAAAGTAATTGGCTAATTTGCTGATAATGCTGACGATAAACACTGCCTTCTTCAGCCATTTTTACTAAGCCTGTGTCACCCAAAATTGATAAGGTAGGCACAACACTATTTGCAATATTTTTTGCCAATGTCTCGACCATTTCATAGGATAGCGCCACATTCGATGGCGCCCATATTTTACCATCGGCATGCCAATGATATTTACCTTCTACTTCACGTAAGCCACGACGAGCCAAGATTTTAGATGATGCACTATTCACTGGCGCATAACGACTACGGCAACGCGCTTCAATCGCCTCTTCGTATGTATTATATAACGACAGTGGACGTTGAATTCGGCGCTGGGTTTCACGAATACTTTCAGTAAACCGCTCAACCACGTGATCGCTAGACACCACAGGTGGCACCATTGAATCCAGCAAAATTAATTGAGTAATACGATCAGGAAACACACCCGCAGTTACCAGTGACATCATGGCACCACGAGAATGCCCTAACAAAGCAAACGTTGACCAACCCATTTGATCCGCTATCGCATAAATAGCGCCTACTTCGGACCATACGGGGTAATCTGCCAAACCTAAACGATGATCTGTTAAACCATGTCCAGCCATATCTATCGCCAAGCATTGAATATTTTTTAGCTGCGGCGCTAGCACATCAAAGCTCGCTGAGTTATCAAGCCAACCATGTAAAGCAATCACAGGTAACTGATCAGGCTCACCCCATAGCTGTGCGGCATAGGTAAATCCATTGATCGTAAAACGCTTTTCTTGTGGGGAATGTGACATAAATGGAATGCTTACACAGTAAGAAAAAGTGCAATACGCTGATAAAACAGCGTATTACTTAAGAGCATACCGCTTGTGTGCTGGCGGGCTGATGTAGCCATAATAACTCACAGCAACCATTGGCATACACTTCGGTTGATAAATACGCTAATGACCCTGTACCCATACGGTATTGGCCTGGCTCAAGCGCGGCTAAACCGTCAACCAAGGTGCCTACTAATGGTTGGTGACTCACAATAAGCACGGTTTGCTTACGGTGTAGTTCTAAGTTATCAAGCACTTCTGCTGGATTGGCATTAGGCGGTAAAAACGCTTGTGTAATCACAGGCACGGAAAGATGCTCAGACATAATGTGTGCCGTCTGTTGCGCGCGTATATAAGGACTTGCCCAAATACTATCAACATGGCTTAAATCCTCTTTATAGGACATAGCCATTTGTGCAATATCGTTTCGTCCTTCTTCAGTCAACTCGCGCTGCATATCGGTTTCAGCAACCGACTCGGCCTCGCCGTGACGCATAATAAATACGTTCACATGTATATCCTTACTTATCTTTTATGTATCTTGATCAGCCGATGGCCAATCTGCAAAAGGAAACGGTTTGTCTTCTGTATTGTAGGTCAAAAAACGAAATATCTGAAAAAAGTACTGAGATAAACTGCTACCCAAACCACGTAATCTTTCTTCACCTTCGCCCGTAATTAATGCAAACAAAAATTGCACAATAACCAATACAAATACAACATACCCTGCCACGCAAGCAATCATTAAAAACAATGCCATAAATACAAAACGCAACCAATGTTCTACGGATAACAAACGGGTTTTTAAGGGCGCTTTTTCGCTAGACGTATCCTCTGAATGAGCACTCGTAGATTCGTCTACGATCTCTGCATCAACAATATTTTGTTCTTCTTTCATGAGGTTACCTCTATCATTTCTATTATCCGTGCCTGTTTATTACAACAAGGCTATTTGGCACTTAAACCTGTAAAATCGACATCATCACCATGATCGCCAGACATTAGCTGCCTTATAATACTATCTACAGGCTGCTGGTCAAACATCAAAGCATATAATGCAGACACCAATGGCATGTATATTTCCATTTCATCGGCTTTTTGCTTCACTAAGCGCAAAGTATTCACACCTTCGACCACCTGCCCGATATCTGCCACTGCCTGATCATAACTTTTACCACTACCCAAAGCATAACCAAGGCGATAATTACGGCTCAAATTAGAGCCACAGGTGAGAATCAAATCACCTACCCCCGCTAAGCCTAAAAAGGTCATCGGGTTAGCGCCTAAGCGATGAGAGAAACGCCCCATCTCAGCCAACGCGCGAGTCATTATCATTGCTAATGTATTGTGACCACACTGCCTTGCTTCTGCCATGCCCACAATAATGGCATAAATATTTTTTAAAGCCCCAGCCAGCTCTACGCCGTAGCGGTCATCATTGCTATAAACTCGAAAAGTTGATGAACATAATACCCCTTGAGCACGTTCAATTAAGGCGCTATTTTCACTCGCCACCACTGAGCCTGTTAACTGATTTTCGATCATTTCTTTGGCAAAATTTGGCCCACTCAACACACCAATGGCGTGATTGGGTAAGGCTTGCTCAAGAATTTGGCTCATCAATGTAAAACCTGAGGGATCAATGCCTTTTGTTGTACTAATCACCTGAGCAGACGCACGTAAATATGGCGCCACTTGCTGAACCACTTCGCGAAAAGAAGCACTAGGCACCGATATAAACACTAAATCGCTATTCTGCAATGCTTGCTCCAAGTCAGCAATAACTTGCACTTGATCGCATAATGTAAAACCAGGTAAGTAACGAGAGTTCTCGCGAGAGGCTTGAATATCTGCAGCACGCGCATGATCACGCATCCAAAGATAAACAGGAAAACCATTAAGGCCAATTGTATTTGCTAGTGCGGTACCAAAACTACCACCACCCAATACCGTTATTGTTGGGAAATCACTCATAGATCTATTATCGTTATTGGTAAGCTTTGCAGTATAAGGAAAATATGAATAATAACAAAGGCTTGAATAATATGAACAGCCATAAAAAAAGAGGCAAGCGTATCACCTCCCTCTTTATTATCGATATAATTTATCAGCTCAAAAAGACAGGTGAATGACAATACTGCCATTCACTGCTCATTATCTACTGACCCATCAACTAGTGACTTAACTCTAATAGTAAGCTATTTAAGCGCTGCACGTATGCCGCTGGGTCTTTTAGCTGACTACCTTCGGCTAGCGTTGCCTGATCAAATAATACTTTTACTAGATCAGAAAAACGATCTTCGTCTGACTCTTGATCTAATTTTTGTACTAATGGATGCTCTGGATTTAGCTCAAATGTTGGCTTAGTCTCTGGCATTGTTTGACCTGCCTGTTCCATTAAGCGGCGCATTTGCGCACCCATATCATCTTCGCCCACCACAACACAGGCAGGAGAGTCGGTTAAACGATGAGTTAAACGTACCTCTTCTACTTGCTCGCTTAGTACGGCTTTACTGCGTTCAACTAAACCTTTTAGCTCTTCATTGATTTTTTCTTGCGCTTGTTTTTCTTCTTCTGAATCTAGATCACCTAAATCTAAAGAACCTTTGGCAACATCTTGCAATGTTTTGCCATCAAATTCATTTAAGTGGCTCATCATCCAGTCATCAATGCGGTCTGATAACAGCAACACTTCAATGCCTTTTTTACGGAACACTTCTAAATGCGGGCTATTTTTTGCCGTATTAAAGTTTTCCGCCGCAACGTAATAAATTTTATCTTGGCCTTCTTGCATACGAGCCACATAATCTTCTAATGATTGATCAGGTGTTGCTGCATCAGTATGCGTGGATGAGAAACGAATCAATTTAGCTACTTTTTCTTTATTCGCAAAATCTTCGCCTAATCCTTCTTTTAACACTTCACCAAACTGTGACCAGAATTCTGCGTACTCTTCTGGCTTTTTATTTGCCATTTTCGCTAGCATATCTAGTACACGCTTTGTAAGCGCTGTACGCATAGCATCAATGTTAGGGTCTTTTTGTAAAATTTCACGCGATACATTCAATGACAAATCATTAGAATCAACAATACCCTTCACAAAACGTAAGTACATGGGTAAAAACTGTTCTGCTTCATCCATAATGAATGTGCGCTGTACATATAGTTTTAAACCACGAGAGCCTTCACGGTTATACAGATCAAACGGGGCATTTTTTGGCAAGTACAGTAAGCTGGTGTAATCTAGTTTACCTTCTACGCGGTTATGGCTCCACGTTAGTGCATCTTGATAATCATTAGACACATGCTTATAAAATTCTTGGTACTCTTCATCAGAAATTTCTGAACGCGAACGCGTCCATAACGCTGTCGCTGTGTTGATAGTTTCATCTTCTGGAGCAGGTGCTTCTTCGCCATCTTCAGGTGCAGCTTGCTCTTTTTGCATAATCACAGGCAGTGAAATATGGTCAGAATATTTTTTAATCACCGAACGTAAACGCCAGCCATCTGCAAAATCAGCCGCATCGTCTTTTAAGTGTAAAACAATCGATGTACCACGATCGGCTTTTTCAACCGCTTCGATAGTAAACTCAGCATCACCTTCACATTCCCAATGTACGCCTTCACTAATATCTGCACCGGCTTTACGTGTAAATACCTCTACACGATCCGCTACAATAAATGAGGAATAAAAACCAACACCAAACTTACCAATCAGCTGAGAATCTTTTTTCTCATCGCCCGTCATGGCTTCTAAGAACTGTGCCGTACCTGACTTTGCAATAGTACCTAGGTGGTTAATCACGTCTTCACGCGTCATGCCAATACCGTTATCACTAATAGTGACTGTTTTAGCATCTTTATCAAAGCTTACACGAATCGCTAATTCGGTATCATTTTCATACAGGCTACCGTCTTTTACGGCTTCAAAACGCAATTTATCAGCCGCATCTGATGCATTAGAGACTAATTCACGTAAGAAAATCTCTTTATTAGAATATAAAGAATGAATCATCAAATGTAATAATTGCTTGGCTTCAGTTTGAAAACCTAACGTTTCTTTTTCGGCGGTCGCTGTCGCTGTCACGGAAAACTCCTTTGGGATAATCACAGTTAAATAAGATGATCAGATATATGGGGGGAGCAAATCAGATTTCAAGAGGCAAAAACATCGCTTTTCAGCAATTAATGCAATTACAGGGATAACAACAGAGATTACAGGAGTGATTACGAAGAAATAGGGGCTTAAGACACCCCTTACTCGTTATTGCGCGGCAAAATACGCCATGATTTCGTCTTTGGTCATGGTTTTCGTTTCATTTGAAAAACAGTAATAATCAGGTTTAGTATCGCTAAAGTACTGCATATCCATTGTTAACCCTTTAAGCTGGGGAAACATGCCTACAGGCATATTGTATTCACCTGTTGCCTTTAAACGATAAAACAAGTGCGTGCCACAGTTTCGGCAAAACCCTCGCTCTGCCCACGCAGAAGAATCATATACTGCAATGCTGGCTTTATTATCAAACGCCACATCAGTACCGCACTGCACGGCAAATAACGGTGAACCGCCCCATGTTCGACACGTTTCACAATGGCAAACAGAAAACTTAGGGTTAATCTTGGCGACGGATACTGTTACCGCACCACATAAGCAGGCTGACTGCTCTCGATTTGTAGAGTTATCCAACATACTGCACGCTCCTTCTCTCTTTATTTTTATTGCAAGCAAAAGCTATTATTATGGCCAGAAACAATGCATCGCCATATCACTGTGGCGCTTTTATTAAGGCAGGTTTTAGCTGGGTGTTACACGTCTATCGGCCATTCTTCGTGGTGTTTTTTTTGCCGTTGATGATGCTTTATTTTTATCTGCTGCGGTAGCTGCATCGCCTTTTTTTCGTCGAAAAAAAGCAAGGTGTAATACGCTATATAAAACAATAGCAACACACCATACGGTGAATAAAATATTGAGTATTCGCATAATGCCTTCGAGTCCTGAAAACAAAAACTCTAAGGCACCAACAATCCACGCAGGCGCCCAATAACTTGATTCCCCAATGACTGGAGTAATAAATAAGACTGCCACTGTAACAAGTATAATACGTCGTATATATACCGATGGAACAGCGCGAAATAACCGCCATGTCACGATTAATAAACCAATAATAGCCAAGACATAAACCAACCAAGCCATACTGTATTCTTGAAACTGTAACATCATTCTTTTACATCCTTTCGCTCATCATTGAGCCTGCTATATATTACTCAACCCAAGTAATTACGCGGTCTTCATAATCATCAGACTTAACACTATCTTCTAAGACCACTTTATTTTTTACTGAAAAACCTAACTGATGTACTAACGTTGTTTGACCTGATAATAGGTGGTGCCATAACGGTAAATCTTCACCGTTTGCTAATAAGCGATACGAACACGTATTAGGCAGCCAATCAAACTGTTTAACGTCTTGGGGGCGCAATTTAAGACACTCAGGCACCAAAGCTTGTCGTTGGGAATAATCTTTACATTGGCATGTTTGAGTATCCAAATAACGACAGGCAATATCGGTATAATAAACATCACCCGTGTCTTCGTCTTCTAATTTATGCAAACAACATTTTGCACAGCCATCACACAATGACTCCCATTCGGCAGATGTCATTTGAGCAAAAGTTTTTGTTTTCCAAAATGGTTCGCCTACCATGATAATATCACTTATAACTTACTGTTTTTATCACGTAATCGGCTCATTTCTTGCTCGTCTTCACCGTGAATTGAAGGCGGCATTTGCAAATAAAATCCGTGCTCTTCGATAGATTCTAAAATTTCTTTGGCATTATTTCGCGCTAGCTTTTTATCTTCGGTAATAAGTAAAGTCATTGCTAATTCTGTGGTACCAATTTTTTTACTCAGCATATCGGGCACGCTATCAAGCCCTGCTTCTTTATCGACATAAATATACATGCCTTCTTTTTTTGAACAACGATAAATAGAGCAAATACGTTGCATTAAGACTCTCCTGTTACTGTTACTGCTGGTGTTGATTGCTGTAAAAAATGCAACAAGGCATCTCCTACCACTGTTTTTCGCCACCCCATAAGTGTAGATGGCAGCTGATAATTACCCGTCGCTTTTGAACGAATAAGCATTTCATAATCTTTTTTACGCACTAACAGTTCTTGTGGTAAATCTAAACGTTGCGCAAGCTCAGACACTTTCATTTTTAGTGTTTTTAATAACGCCGTTTGCGCTGTATTTAATGGGCGGTCAAGTACGTCTGGATAATCCGCTTGATCATCTAATGTATTATTAATTAATGCGATTAATGATTTATGGTATTCCTCAACAAAGCGATATGAAATATCTTGTATACGCTTCAACTGTTTAATATCTAACGGTAATTTAAATGCAATATCAAATAGACTTGTGTCTTTAATAATATGGCTACGCGTTTTGTCTTGCTCCCGAGCTAAACGCTCACGCCAACGACATACCGCTTTTAACACCGCAAGTTGATCACGCTGTAATTTCCACGCAGATTTAATACGTAAAAAATACGTTGCTTCGTGATCAGTGTCACGCAGCTTATCAACCAATGCGGCACAATCGGCTTCGACCCATGCTAAACGCTGCTTGCTTTGTAGCTGCTCAAGTAATAGCGCATAAACATCTAATAAGTATTCAACATCTAACGCAGCATAACGCAATTGCGCATCGCTTAATGGGCGCTGCAACCAGTCAGAGCGTGTTTCGTGCTTTGGAATATCAATTTCTTTTATGGTACGAATTAAATTAGCATATCCTATTGAGGCACCGTAACCAGCAAAGCCCGCTGCCACTTGGGTATCAAAAATATTAACGGGGTATACACCAAAAGCATGGTGAAACACTTCTAAATCTTCCGAGCAAGCATGTATCACTTTTACAATAGAAGGGTTTGTTAATATATCGGCAAAAGGTTGCGTGTTTTTTATCGTTAAAGGATCAATAAGATACACGCCATGCGAATCTGCCACTTGCAGCAGACCAATATGAGCAAAGTACGTGCGTGTACGTACAAATTCAGTATCTATTGCGATGGCGGTTTGCTGAGATAACGATACACATAATTGCGCTAATGCATCGTCGGTATCAATCCACTGAAAATCGATGGGATTCATAAGGTGAGTCATATCCTATATAGGCTATTAATATCCATTAAAAAGAGCGACGGCTAGCAAAGGCATGCATTAATGTGCCGCCATCAATATATTCAAGCTCGCCACCAAGAGGAACGCCATGGGCAATACGAGAAACAGCAATACCACATTGCCTAGCCTGATCAGCAATATAATGGGCTGTTGCCTCGCCTTCTACTGTTGGGTTCGTTGCAAGAATGAGTTCTTCAACGCGGTCTTGCTCCGCTCCATCAGCAGACTGACTGGGGGTTTGTAAACGATGAAATAATTCGGGCAAACCCAGTTCAGCGGGACCAATACCATCAATAGGGGATAAGCGCCCATTGAGTACAAAGTATTTTCCCTGATACGTGCCTGATTGCTCAATTGCCACAACATCTGCGGGCGTTTCGACCACACACAGTAACGTGTTGCTGCGTTTAGGATGGCTACAGATAAAACAAATATCTTGCTCAGTAAGTATGCGACATTGCTGGCAACGCCCCACCCCTTCGATTGCCTTGCCTAAACTTGAAACAAGGCGACTTGCCCCTTCGGGGTCACGCTCTAACAAGTGCAATGCCATGCGCTGCGCTGATTTTCTACCCACTCCAGGTAAGCAACATAACGCATGTATAAGTTCGTCAATTAAGGGACTAAACAAGAATAAAACCTTTTATTCGTAAATTGAGTTAACAAAATAATACACATAAGAACGGCATTACTATAAAAAAATAAAGCTATGAAAAAATAAAACCATAAAAAAAGAACCGAAAAAAATACAATACTTACCAATAATACGGCGTATTAAAATGGCATTTTAAAACCCGCAGGCATTTGAAACCCACCCGTTAAATCACCCATCATATCTTTATTCATTTGTTCTACTTTATGTACAGCATCATTGACCGCCGCTGCCAATAAATCTTCAAGAATAGTTTTATCTTCTGTTAATAACTCAGGGGCAATATCAACATGCTTTACATCGTGGCGACCATTCATTGTTACTTTAACCATGCCCGCACCTGATTCACCACACACATCACGGTTTGCCATATCTTCTTGCATTTTTTGCATATTTTCTTGCATGGCTTGTGCCTGCTTCATTATATCGCCAATGCCTTTCATACTATCCTCACTGCTTGTCTATATGCTATTGATTCTTTATCACGGGTTCGTATCACTTGTATTCACTCTATGAACACACAATACATTACATGGGTTTAATACTGTCGTTTATAATATGTGCATCAAAAATTTCTTCTAATTGTTGCACAACAGGGTCACTCGCAATCACGCTCTCAGCTTGTCGCTGTCGCTCTTGTTGACACCGCACTACACGCTGCGCAGGTGTTTCACTGGTCACTTGCCCCACCGTAATTGTAACGGTGATCGCTTGTGCAAAATACACGCTCAGTAAATCCGCCAACATCACTTGGTGCTTGTCATCGTACAAAGTGCTTTGCACTTCATCCAGCACAAACTCAAGGTTCTGGCCATTGCGTTGTATCAATTGGCAATTGGCTACGGTACTTTGCAATAAACCACCCGTTTTAATATTGGCATACACCTGATACCAATTCTCTGGTGCAAGCTCATCAATACTGATGGCATCCATAACGACCTGCTGATCGTCTACAGAAACAGGGGCAGAAGCCTGCTCCTGATCATTACTGGCTAATGTACGCTCATATTCGGCAATCGACGTACTATGATCTGCCAGCTCGGCAGTATCAGACTTTTTTACCGTGTCAGAGACCTCTTTATGCTGTTGCTCAGGTACTGATTCTGCGGCTGTAGCTGACGCTATGGCTGTTGGGGCTACTTGCTCTAATACGGTATCAGAACGCTGAGGTTCCTCCACGTTGCCTTGTGGTATTTCTTCTTTCGCCTGCGGCATCTCCTCAGACTGAAGCGATGCTGGCACCGCCTCAGAAGATGGCTGTGCGGCGACTGGCGCCTCTCCTTGAGCAACAACTGCAGAGACCTGCTCTACTGCTGGTGACTCATCAACCATCGATATATTCGGTATGGGGGCTGCCGTAGGAGCTGCCAATGGTGCATCGTTGGCATTAATGGCTGCTAACGGTTTTTTAGGCAATTGACTAACACCTTGTGGTTTAAAAGCCAGCATACGCAGTAGCACCATTTCAAAGCCACTACGAGGATCTGGGACTAAAGGCAGGTCGCGCCGTCCTAGCAATGCGGTTTGATAATACAATTGTACGTCTTCTGCACTAATTGCCTGTGCAAACGTATAAATTTGTTGTCTATCGCCTAAGCTATTATCTACAGCTTCTGGCAATGCTTGAGCAATAGCGACACGATGTAGTGTTGCGATTAGCTCTGCCAAGGCTGCACTGTAATCAGGGGAATGTTCCGCTAAATCGGCCACTGCCTTTAATAGCATACCCACGTCTTCAGCGATTAATGCTTGTAGCACGTCATACACCAATGACTGGTCAATCGTGCCCAGCATTACACGCACATCGGCGTCGGTGATTTTGCCATCGCCAAAAGCTATAGACTGATCGGTAAGACTCAAAGCATCACGCATACTGCCATCAGCAGAACGCGCTAACTGCCATAAACCCGCCTCATCAAAAGGCACACTTTCTTTTTCAAGTACGTATTGCAGGTGAGACACAATACGTTCGGGATTCATGTTTTTAAGATTAAATTGTAAGCAACGCGATAATATTGTTACTGGTAACTTTTGCGGATCGGTAGTTGCTAATAAAAACTTAACGTGCGGCGGCGGCTCTTCTAACGTTTTTAGTAATGCATTAAAACTGCTGTTAGAAAGCATGTGCACTTCATCAATCAGATAAACTTTGTAGCGCCCTCGCGTAGGCGCGTACTGTACGTTTTCTAATAGTTCTCTTGTATCTTCTACCTTGGTACGTGATGCCGCATCTACCTCAATTAAATCAACAAAACGACCTTCATTAATCTCGGTACAGGCACTACATTCATTACAAGGTACCGAGCTCACACCCACCTCACAGTTAATGCACTTGGCCAAAATACGAGCAATAGTGGTCTTACCAACACCACGTGTTCCTGTGAATAAATAGGCATGATGTAAACGGTCGTGATCTAAAGCATTAATTAATGCTTGCAAGACATGCTCTTGTCCAACCATTTCACGAAAAGTACGAGGCCGCCATTTACGGGCGAGAACTTGATAGCTCATTATGATTATTCATTCGGCGAGTTAAGTAGACACGAATTATAACGGAAGAAGCGTAGAACGGCTAACGAAAGAAATAAACAAAACGTAAGATAAACAAGAAGAGAAAAGTAAGGAGAAAGTTGACTTATCGTATAAAAAGCTAAGGTGGAAACCTTAGCCAGCCACACTCCGGCACATAACAGCACTGCTACCGTTGCTCCCTTCCGGGCCTGGCGGAGTTTACAGATAGTTATTGCGAAGGGACCGACCAAGATCTCCATAACAACTCTGAGACACCAACAGAACGAGGTGATCAACAGAGGGCGTGGATTATGGAGATTTTCTGTGTATTTTTCAATAGTTAGTTTGCCACTTTAAGAAATAAGCGGATTTATTCTTTCGATCTGAGTGGGCAATAATGTGCCAATTATCTATAATCTATCTTATACCTACTTTTTCATTGTCGCTTACGATGCGACTTGGTTATTTGTCGTACTATGCCATATATACATCAAAACGGTTTATCCACCTCCCCTCGTCGTTTACAGGGCTATCCATTATGGAAGCTATTACTGGGGGTTTCGTTATCTCTTGTTTCACTAACAGCAAATAGCGAAATTTATCGATATATTGATCCACAGGGCCGTCTGGTATTTACCGACAAGCCTAAACACGCGGGCTATATACGCTTAAAAAAAACCGTTGCAGGCTGGGAAACGGTTAGCCCCAGTTATTCGTGGAAAAGAAACAAAAAAAAGTTTGCACCAACAATTGAACGAGCTGCCAAAAAGCACCAACTATCACAACATCTGATACATGCTGTTATCACCGTAGAATCTGCCTACAACCCCCAAGCCTTGTCGAAAGCAGGTGCCCAAGGCTTAATGCAGCTTATGCCATCAACTGCACAGCGGTTTGGGGTGAACGATGCGTATAACCCGTATCAAAATATTGCAGGGGGTAGCGAATACCTTAAATGGCTACTCACGCTCTTTAAAGACGATTTATCGCTAGCATTAGCGGCTTATAATGCAGGGGAAAATGCCGTAAAAAAATACGGAAATACGATTCCACCCTACAAAGAAACACAGAATTACGTGAGAAAGGTATTAAAACACTATAAGAAATATAGTGCTGCCGACTATCACAACGCTCAAGTAAGCAGCAATAATGCAGACAAAAAGTTATCGGTACGCTAAACGCTGAGGTGTTTCTTGTACGGTATATGCTTGAGTATAGTGCTGGGTGGTATGTGAACGAGAACCATGCACCGCGTGTTTAATACGTCTACGCCCAAATGCACGAAACTCATCTTGTAACTCACGAGGCAGCTGAGCGATAAAATTAACTGTATGCCTTAATAACGAAGCATGTTGAGTCATCATTGCTTGATCTAACATCGAATATAAAACGTGCCTTTCTTCATCAACACGAAATGGCTTACCTGTCACCAATTCATACTCTGCTGCTAAGGCAATAAAATCACCCTCGACTTGCGCATTGATTTGTTGAAGAAAACTATCCCACAGCTGACGATTCATACAGATACACCTACCAAAGTTAGTTAATTTTATTGTTATTGGAAGCCGATAGTTAATATCAATAATAGCTTAAATTTACGCCACAGAAATGTATTTTTCACAACATACAGTGACTTTGATCACACTTTCACAGAAAGATATAAGAATGTCAAACCACTCAAAAACCCTTTGTGCGCCACCAAAATGACAATAAAAACAATCACTATTGTTGACTTTTGCGCCAAACGGTTCCCCTAACGAACGAAATAAATAGCAGACTATTTCTTAATTGAATCAGCAAACTATCACTAAACAATGAAGTGATATATCATTGCGCTGATTAAATTATTGCCTTTTTGGCAATTTTTTCATACCTGTGCGAAAACAACCCTCTTACAACAGCGACCTTACACTATGCATCTTTTTGTCGATAACCTTACCAATGTAGATTTTAGCTATTTGGATGCAACACGTGGCCTTGTAGGTGAAACATGGTTAGCCAGCATTGTGTTAGAGGGCGCCCTAGATGAGCAAGGAATGGTATGTGATTTTGGTGTTGTTAAAAAAACTGTTCGCCACTGGCTCGACACCTATATTGATCATTGTTTAGCGGTACCTACCGAATCCACTGCGCTAAGCCTTTCACAACAAGATGATATGGTCGACCTAACATGGAAATACAACCATACATACTTACGGTGCTTATCCCCCAAGCAAGGCATTAGCCTCATTAATAGCCCCGTCATCACCCCCGAAAGCGTCGCCACATGGTGCATTGAGCATTTAAGAAAGCATCTTCCCGATACCATCGATCGTATATCGCTCACCTTTACACCCGAGGTAATTCAACACCATGCCTATCATTACAGTCATGGACTTAAAAAGCACCAAGGCAATTGCCAGCGTATTGCCCACGGACATCGCTCAACCATTGAAATCTTCAAAGACAACATAAGAGACCATGCGCTAGAAGCACAATGGTGCACACAGTGGAAAGATATCTATATTGGCACACAAGCAGATCTTTGCACGGATAAGCACAACAATACAGATCACCACCACTTTGCCTACGATGCTCAACAAGGGCATTTTGAACTCAGCATCCCCAAAACTCACAGCTACTTAATTGATACTGACAGTACAGTAGAGTTTATTGCTCAGCATATTGCCGATACATTACATCAACAACATCCCGCACATCGCTTTACTGTAAAAGCCTTTGAAGGCATAGGCAAAGGCGCTCTCGCCTTCTCTTAGCGCCAAACATACGACCTACCCGCACTGACACTTATAAACCCAACAAGAACCTAACAATACGAATAAGCCTTTGTTTTTTTAGAATAAAAAAGCAGGTATTACATGTGGTGTAATCGTAAAAATTGACTAAGCTTCAATTGTAGTCAATTAGCTTGTATTAGGTTCAAATATGAAAAACTTAAGTATCCGACAAAAAATTATTTATGCCTCACTCATTCCTCTTATCACATTATCCTGCTTTATTATGTGGTCGGTGTATAGCACATCAACCAGTATTACCGATGAAACAAGCCGTTTAATTCAGCTATCTCAAACAGATAACGTTAAATCAAAAGTTAAAAGCCAAGTAGAACTTGCCCTTAGCTCTATTCAATCTATCTATAATAGCGCCGATGCCAACGATGAAAACGCCAAACAATTCGCGTTAACTATTTTACGCAATATGAATTTTGATGATGGCAATTACATTTTTGTTTACCAATACGACGGAACCAATTTAGCCACGCGCCCCTCGCCAGAACTGGAAGGAAAAAATCTGCTCGACCTAACCGATGCTAACAATAAATACATCATAAAAGATTTAATCACTACCGCTCAATCAGGCGGTGGGTATTATGAATACATTTGGCCAAATCCAGCGACCAATCAAAAAGAACCTAAAATGTCTTATGCTAAAGGGTTAGACAAATGGGGGTGGATGGTAGGCACGGGAGAATACCTGATTCAAGTCAACGAAAATGTAAATGCAGCACAAGAAAAAATTGTATCTGCAAGCAAAAATGGCATGATCATCGAGATTATTATTATTTTAATCATTAGTGTTATTAGTGCTGCAATCAGTATTTTATTGTCTAATTATATTGCCACACCTATTCAACAGATGGTGAAAAATATAGAACAAGTCGCCGCAGGTGACCTTACTCCACGAGTAAGTACGAAAGCCAACGATGAAATTGGTATATTTGCGCATAAATTTAACGACTTTCTCGACAAGATACAAAGTATTCTAGGCGACGTCACCAATAGCGCCAAACAAGTCTCTAACGCCGCCAGCAACTTAAATAAAATGTCGAGCGATACTTATGATGCCATTATGAAACAAGATGCCGAAACTGTTGCTATTGCATCATCGGTAGAACAAATGTCATCAAACTCTGAAGAAATTGCACAAAATGGCGACATGGTAAAAGTAGCCGCAAACGATGCAGGCGAAAAAACGAAAGAAGGCGCAAGCGCGGTTAAAAATAATTTAGATTCAATGAAAATTTTGGCTGACGATATTGATGGAGCGTCACAATCGGTATATGCCGTTGAAAAGCGCACAGAAGAAATTAAATCAATGCTAGAAGTGATTCAATCAGTCACAGAACAAACTAACCTTCTCGCTCTCAATGCGGCTATTGAAGCTGCCCGTGCAGGTGAGCAAGGGCGTGGGTTTGCAGTGGTTGCCGACGAAGTACGCTCATTAGCTATGCGCAGTGGCGAATCAGCAGAAGAAATAAGAAAAATTATTGAAGGTTTAATTACCGACACTAAGCTTGCCGTTACCAGCATGACAACGTCTAAAGAGCGGTCAGAAAAAAATCTACTGCAAACCGAAATTGTATCAACATCGCTTATTGGTATTGAACAATCAATTGCATCTATATTAGAAAACAGTGAAGTCACGGCCAATGCCACCAATGAGCAAAACACAGTTGCCCGCGAGATTTCTCAAAACACCCATCGCATTAAAGAGTTTTCAACATCGAGTGCCGAAAGCACACGTAACACATCGGAAGCATGTGCCCAGCTAGATACTCTCAGTAAAGAATTACTCAAAGGTATTAATTATTTTAAATTGGACTAGCGTACAACAAAATTACGACTATACTTTCTATTATTAACATTTCAGCTTTGGCCGGTGCGAGCAATACATCGCTCACATCGGCCTACCCATGAATAACACTCTATTTTTTGTACGCCTTATTCTGGTCGCATATGCGGGAATAATAAAACGTCACGAATAGATGGAGAGTCCGTTAGCAACATAACTAAACGGTCAATACCAATACCTTCACCTGCCGTTGGCGGCAAACCATATTCTAATGCGCGAATATAATCTGCATCAAAATGCATTGCTTCGTCATCGCCAGAATCTTTCTCTGCAACTTGCTCTTGGAAACGCGCCGCTTGGTCTTCAGCATCGTTCAATTCCGAGAAACCATTAGCAATCTCACGCCCACCCACAAAGAATTCAAAACGATCTGTTACAAAAGGATTGTCGTCATTGCGGCGCGCTAATGGCGATACTTCTGTTGGATACTGCGTAATAAACGTTGGATGATCTAAACGATGCTCTACCGTTTTCTCAAAGATTTCAATTTGTACTTTACCCAAGCCCCATGAATCTTTCAGTGGAATTCCTAAACCCGAAGCAATCTCGCGAGCACGAGCTTCATCCGCTAATGCTTCTGCCGTAATATCATCATTAAACTGTAAAATAGAATCAAAAACACTTAAGCGTGTAAATGGTTTCGCAAAGTCATATACCACTTCACTAACTACTTCGCCCTCTGCATTTTTCACGGTGTTTTTTACATCCGTAGAACCGAGAATATTTTCAGCAATACCGCGCAGCATATTTTCTGTATGATCCATAAGATCGTTATAATCTGCATACGCTTGGTAAAATTCCAACATAGTAAATTCAGGGTTATGTCGTGTTGATAAGCCCTCATTACGGAAATTACGGTTAATTTCATATACACGCTCAAAGCCACCCACAACTAAACGCTTTAAATAAAGCTCGGGCGCAATACGCAAGTACATATCCATATCTAACGCATTATGATGCGTCACAAATGGTCGTGCTGTAGCGCCACCTGGAATGGTTTGCAACATGGGCGTTTCAACTTCTAAAAAGCCACTGTTATTTAAATAATTGCGAATAAAACTAATCACCTGTGAGCGTACTTTAAAGGTATCACTAACATCAGGGTTAACCATTAAATCCACATAACGTTGACGATAACGAATTTCTTGATCGGCTAAACCATGATACTTATCAGGTAATGGGCGTAACGATTTAGTCAATAACTGAAATTGATCTAAATTCACATACAGATCGCCTTTACCCGATTTATGTAAAGCACCGCTTACATTCACAATATCGCCAATATCCCATAAACCACAGGTTTCTTTTAATTGGTTTTGCGCCGCTTTACTTGCATATAATTGAATACGACCCGTTACATCTTGCAGCACCATAAAAGGGCCACGTTTAGCCATAACACGGCCAGCGACAGATACTTGATGATCTAATGCTTCTAATTCTTCTTTTGTTTTATCACCAAATTCCGCTTGTAAATCTGCCGCTGTATCTTCACGGGTAACGTCGTTAGGAAACGCGACACCCTGCTCACGAATAGCGGCTAATTTTTCTCGGCGTTCCGCAATTAATTTGTTTTCGTCTTTCACTTCGTTGCTCATAATAATCTGTATTCGTTGTCTGTGAATGAAGTCATAAGTGATTAGCACTCATGGTTATACTGTACTGAAATACCACCAATACTGAGGTATTTATAAGCCCGCTTTCAAACTGGCTTCAATAAATTGATCTAAATCGCCATCGAGTACCGCTTGGCAATTGCTGGTTTGAACGCCCGTACGTAAGTCTTTAATACGCTGGTCATCCAATACATAAGAGCGAATTTGACTACCCCAGCCAATATCCGACTTATTATCTTCTTGCTCTTGCTTATCTGCGTTACGGCGCTGTAATTCTTGCTCATATAATTTTGCACGCAGCATTTTCCACGCGGTGTCGCGGTTTTGATGCTGTGAACGCTGGCTTTGACACTGCACAACAATACCACTGGCTTCGTGGGTTAAACGCACCGCCGAGTCAGTTTTGTTCACGTGCTGTCCACCCGCACCAGAAGCGCGGTAGGTATCTTCTCGTACTTGAGATTTATCCACGTCTACTTCAAAATCATCATCAATTTCTGGTGATACAAAAACAGAACAGAAAGATGTGTGACGACGGCTACTCGAATCAAAAGGCGATTTTCGCACTAAACGATGCACCCCTGTTTCTGTACGCAACCAACCAAAAGCATGCTCACCCTCAAAACGAATAGTGGCACTTTTAATACCAGCCACATCGCCCGATGATGCTTCTTCTAGCGTGGTTTTAAAACCTCTGGCATCTCCCCAACGCAAATACATGCGTAATACCATTTCAGCCCAATCTTGTGCTTCGGTACCACCAGAACCCGATTGAATATCAAGATACGCATTATTTTCATCAGTTTCGCCTGAAAACATACGTCGAAACTCTAGTTTTTCGAGTTGCGCACTGAGCTGATCAATTTCATCTTGCACATCATTCAGCAAGTCTTCATCGTTTTCTTCCACCGCCATGCTTAACAGTTCATTGGCATCCGCAACACCTGCATCCATCGCGAGAATGGTATTAACAATAATTTCTAGCGCTGCACGCTCTTTACCTAATGCTTGTGCTCTGGCAGGGTCATTCCATACTTCTGGCTCAGCCAGATCTAATTCAACTTCGGTGAGTTGCTCTTGCTTGGCATCAAAGTCAAAGATACCCCCTAAGCACATCGGTGCGCTCTTGTAGGGACTTGAGGGTAGTAAGATAGGGGTTAATTTCCATAGGGCTGTAAATTCACTAAATTCGTGTACAAATTGGGTCGTGATTGTACCCTATCCGCCCCTTAAGGTACTAGCATCTGCGCCAGTAAAGTCGCCAAACGCCGCCCCGCCAACTGCAAACGCTGTTTCACTATCGGTGAATACTGAGCGCAATATGTACGAGGGAGTCTATTTGCAGAAAGATTGGCATACACTTGTTGTGTTATCGCTAATGATTCATTCGCCCACAATACCGCTGACAACCCTCCTATTCTCATATCTATGGATTCTTGATGTAATTGACGCCCTAATTTTCGCCACGATCTAGACTGCCCTTTTTGGCAATATAACAGTGCCGTATCCCAGACATAATGCAACGATAGTACCTTACCTTCAAAGGTCACATGCCGACCTGTACCACCACGATCCTCTCTATAAGACACATGCAATGGCTGGTGCACATCCGCAACAAAATGCCCCAATAGCAACAACGCTTGATCACGTATTAACTGCGGCAAATCATCATTCACCGCTTGGGCAGCATACTCATCTATCGCGGTAACAACACACTGAGGTGTTTTATGTGACAAGCACGACGATTTTTGCACTGAATTCTGCGCACGAGATACATTGATATAATGCAAAGGTTTAAGCCTATCAAATGTGGCATCACGTTTAATGCTATCGGCCCACACACAGCTCTGCGCAAAGGTTTTATAACCCATACGTTTTGCCGCAGCCTGTATATGCGTTTTTACTGATGACGAGGATTCTTGCCACGCAATATCACACACAAGCTGATGACCGAACGCACCCCACGCATAAGCAGATTGAGGTGCCATATTTAAAAAACACAAAAAAATATACGCGCTATACTTATTCATAATATTACATACTAACTAAAAAATTTCTGATTATTATCACTCACAGTGAACTTTAAAAAATTACTGTAGTCTCAAAAAGCGTGATCATAAAAACCTATTTACATTTAATTATCAATCGGAGAAATACCATGAACAAAGCAAAAGCTTCATTAGCAATCACTAGCGCAATCGCAGCAGGCCTATTTATGGCGACAGCACAAAATGCAGTAGCCGGCCCTAAATTTGACGCTGAAAAATGCTACGGTGTTGCTAAAGCAGGCAAAAATGACTGTGCTGCTGGCCCAGGTACTAGCTGTGCAGGTACATCTACAAAAGATGCACAAGGTAATGCTTGGATGTTTGTACCTAAAGGTTCTTGTGAAAGACTAGTAGGTGGTTCTTTAGAAGCTAAATAATATTAGCTAAAAACACCAAAGGCCAACTATACTAGTTGGCCTTTTTTATTTGTAAACCACACAATATATATATTATTTATGACTGCATCATTAACTGGTATTGGTATTGGCCTTAAAGCCGAACACTACGACGAAATACTCACCAACAAACCCGACATAGACTGGTTTGAAGTACACCCTGAAAACTATATGGGTAATGGTGGCTTGCCTCACAAATATTTAAGTGAAATCAATGAACACTATGCTTTATCTATGCATGGCGTAGGATTATCCTTAGGCAGCGCCGATGGTGTGAGTGATAGCCATTTAAAGGACTTAAAAAAAGTCATTGATCGCTACCAACCCGCACAAGTGTCAGAACACCTATCATGGAGTCACTGGAATAAAACCTTTCTAAATGACTTATTACCGCTCCCTTATCACCAAGAATCACTCGCGGTTGTTGTCAACAATATTCACAAAGTACAAGATGCTTTACAACGCACTATTCTATTAGAAAATCCTTCCGCTTATTTAAGTTTTACATCCAGCGACATGTCAGAAACTGATTTTTTGCGTGAGGTTGTACAACAAACAGGCTGCGGTTTATTGATGGATATTAATAATATTTATGTCTCTGCCAACAACCAACACTACTGTCCTAAAGAATATATTCATCACTACCCATTAGATGCCGTAGGTGAAATACATCTAGCAGGCCACGCACAAGAAATTATTGATAATGAAACAGTGCTTATTGATGATCACGGCTCACCCGTTATTGATCAGGTATGGGAATTATTTACAGACACATTAAAAAAATTAACACACGATGTACCTGTACTCATTGAATGGGATACAAATATACCAACACTTGATCTATTATTAAATGAAGCTAATACCGCAAAAAATTTAATGGCAAAAACAAGAGTAGGTGATGTATGAATAACAACGACCTACCCCATTGGCAAGCTGCATTTACACATTCACTATTAAGTGACTTAGAAAAAACAACTGAAGACAGCATCCAGCATCACTCAACCTACGCCAAACAACAACGTTTTGCTATTTATCAAAACAATGTATTTTATTCTCTGACTAACGCGTTAGCGAGTTTATACCCTGTAATAAAAAAGTTAGTAGGCGATGATTTTTTTACGGGTACAGCAAGCTATTATTTACGCGAAAATCCGCCAACACAAGCTGCCATGGTGAATTTTGGTCAAGATTTTTCTGCATTTCTTAGCCATTTTGAACACACGGCCAATATGACATACTTAGCGCCGACAGCAGAAGTAGAGCTGGCTAGACATAGGGCATACCATGCTCATGATGCCGAACCATTAAGTATCGACATTATCGCCGCTATTTCGCCCGAAGATCTTGCTGATGCAACATGTATTCTGCATCCTTCTTTGCAACTTGTACAATCTGCACACCCTATTTTTGATATTTGGCAAGCCAATCAAGAAAACAATACCCACGAAGAAAATATTGATTTAAATGAACCTCAGCAGGTTTTAATAGTCAGACCAATATATGAGGTTTGTATGTATAATATTGATGCTGGAACGTATCAATTTATTGATTGCTTAACTCATGGCCATACCATACAAAAGGCCATCGAAATAACAAGCGCAACACACACAGCGTTTAATGTAGGTGAAGCATTAAACTTTATATTACAAGCAACATTATTAACCGATATAACACTTAACAAAAACTAAAACTAAAACTAAAACTAAAACTAAAAGTACGACTAATAAGTACTAGAAATACAATTGGAGCTCATCATGCAATCCCTTATAGAAAAAATCATTCATCCCATTGACACAATCATTGCTATGATTCCAGAATGGTTTGTTAATATTGCCATGCGCTTAGTGATCTTTAAGGTTTTTTGGTTTTCAGTACAAACAAAAATTTCAGGTTTAACCATTGCGGGTCAGCACTTTGCTTTTTGGAATGTAAGCGATAGTACTTTTTTACTATTTGATTTTGAATACGGTATTCCACTAATTCCTAGTGAAATTGCCGCTTACCTAGGTACCTTTGGTGAATTCTTTTTAGCACTAATGATTTTACTGGGTTTTATGACACGATTTGCAGCACTTGGATTAATGGTTATGACCATGACCATTCAATTCTTTGTTTACCCTGAAGCATGGTGGACAGTACACGTATTTTGGACATTAATATTACTATACATTATGCGTAACGGCGGCGGCGCACTATCGCTAGACCGAGTACTCTTTAAAAAGTAAGTCTATCCCATCAATAAAAAAGGCACCGAAAGGTGCCTTTTTTATATCTACTATATATGCCACATTAACGCCACTTAGCCCACGGGTCTTCATTTGATGTATCGCTAGCCTTACTCGATGAGCGCGAACGATTGTGCGTACGCTTATCATGATTATTTGTATCCCTTGCACGCCCCTGCCCACGCATCGCTGCTTTTTTTGCACGTTTTTCACGTAATCGTTCAGCATCGTCTAGGCTTAATTCTTTGGGTTCACCGGGCACTTGCCCATCAGGAATCACTCGATCTCTAGGCGATAATTCAAACTGTTCATCCGATGCTCTCGGTAAACTTTTTAATTCATATAAATAAAATGATTCTACTTTTTCTCGTGCCCACTCTGTTTTTTTCAAAAATTTTACACTTGACTCAATACTAGGGTTACTTTTAAAACAATTAAGATTTAAATATGCAAACAGAATCTCAAAGCCATAATGATCAACCAATTCAGTGAGTACATTTTTTAAACTCACACCGTGTAGCGGGTTACTTTTATAATTTATTTCATCATTCATAATCATACTCAAAAAAAGAAAAGCGCATCACAATGACTTACTCAATAATTGTGACATAAATATATTCTTGCTCGTTATCATACTGATAACACCAACGCACATTACAACCTGCTAATGCCATACCATAGGTTCGATCACGATTTTCATTCGAATGATACGCAGGCTTAGGGTTTTGCTGTAATACTTCGGTAATCAATGCTAACAAGGCATCGTGCTGAGGATTGGCCTCACAAAAAGTTTGCGCCTCAGACGAAAACATCACCTGAATTAACGCTGGCTGCTCACACGCAAAATGATTAACCGCCGAAGGAATACTATCAACATAAGGGACATAGGGTTTAATATCTACAATAGGTGTGCCATCAACCAAATCCACACCCGACAAATGCAAGCATACCTGCTGCTGATCAATAGTAATCGAATCTAGCTTTACCACCGACAAACCTAAATGGTTTGGACGAAAAGACGAGCGTGTCGCAAACACCCCCATTTTTTCATTCCCGCCTAAACGCGGTGGACGCACCTTGGGTTTCCAACCTTTATCGGTATGTTGATGAAACACAAAACTCAGCCATACATGACTCACTTGCTCTAAACCCGCAACACAGTCAGGATGGTTATACGGCGCATGCAGTATCAATTGGCCTTTTGCACTCGGCGCAAGCAATGGTTGTCGAGGAATACCAAACTTTTCTGGAAAACACGTCCGTAAAATACCAATAGGCTCAATACGAAAATCCATTAACGGCTCACTCATACCATCACTCTATTCAATTGGCCCTATATGCGCTACATCATCGCCCACACGTATCATACCGCCTTCAATAATTTTAGCGCACAAACCACCATGCCCTAACATAGCCGCGACGCCATGCTTACCTAAAGCAAGATCCATACGCCGACACGGGTGGCACTGTGCTGTAGCTTCAATGATGGTTTCACCTATACGAA
The DNA here is from genome assembly GCA_965225895.1 of Candidatus Endobugula sp. Taxonomy (GTDB): domain Bacteria; phylum Pseudomonadota; class Gammaproteobacteria; order Pseudomonadales; family Cellvibrionaceae; genus Endobugula. The sequence goes on along the minus strand of CBDDBR010000011.1, from coordinate 580,268 downwards.
ATCGCTGATGCCGTAATGCCGTTAAGTTAATACCCGATACTACAATATTACGCCGCAATAGCGCAGGATCAATGGATGGTTTTTTTAATAACTGAGAAATTATCTGAATATATTCAACACTAATAATAGTGATTTGACGTGACGAACCTGCTCTGGCTTCGCAGCGACGATCCCCTTGCAAGCCCAAACCAGCCAACGCTTGTACTTGATCCACTACTTGCATAGGGGCTTTTCTTGCAGGGCGAAGTCCTATCCACTCCACCTTGCCCTGAGGTAGATCATCTAAATAACGAGCAAATAAACGCGCTTGCGTGTTCATAAAAATGCCGTACTCACATTAATGTAATTGCTTTACCTGATAGCCACGCTCACGCAACATAGATAATACACCGTCATCACCGGGCAAGTGCAAAGCCCCCACTAACACATACTCTACCTCTGGAGTCAGCAACATCGCTTCTAACTGCGGTAACCACGCCACATTACGTTGCACCAATAAAGATTGATACAAGCTCGGAAAATCTTCTTGCCAAGGGGTTAAACCTAAATGCAGCAACCGAGTATTATCACCCTTACGCCATGCCGCTTTTAGCTCTGCAAGCTGCACATCTAAATTATCTAGCTCTGTTAATGTGTATTCCAGCAAATCATCTTCTTGCCCTGCACCCATCGTAGCCAAAAACGTTATTTGCTGTTCAATACTTTCTAAAAATAACGTTGATTTGCGATCGCGCAGCGCTAACTGATGATAAAAATCATCCACACCCTGACCTAACTGCCCTAAACGTTGAATCTCGTTTAACGTTAGTATCATCGTCACCATACCAGGCTTAAATTGTTCTATCGACTGCACACTACTGCCGCGCGTCTGTAAAAATTGCTGTAATCGTTGATACGTTTTTTGTGCCAATGTACTTTTAAGGGTAACACCGTTTTTATACTGTGTTTTATCAATAATTAATTGTTGAATTTCGGGGGTTTGCATTGTGGATACATCGGCTTCAAAAACCAATACATCGGCTTGCTGATATGCCTGATCAAACACCTTAGGCAATGGGTAATCTGATGGACTTAAAACATGAATAGTGCCCCCCACAAAAAGGGTTTGCTTGCCGTTGCTCACCTGCCAAACAGGCCCCACAGTATCGCTAGCATAAAGGTTGTGCGCAATGATTGCGCCAACAACAAAAACAACTATTCGAGAAAACATCATTTAATCATCGCCATCGGGAGTGACCACATCAACTACTTTACCTACTGCTTTACCCGCTACTTTAGCAGTACCAACTGCAACGTCTACCGTGGTACTAACAACCGCATCGGCCACACTCACCACAGTACATCCCGTACCTGCTAACGATAATATGAATACAGCAAAAATAGAAGGCAACGAAGGTATAACAGTCAAGCGTTTCATTAAGGCGTCTCTAAGTTGTAGAACACATAAAGAGCACCACTACTATCAAAAGAATAGCAGAGCTCTTATGTTATGGTTCAAGATAATTAAGATGGAGGGTATCGTATATATCGCGCATTGAACAGAAATAATGCATAACGCGCCACACACTATTTATCGGGCTGATAGGTCACCAAAAAGCGTACGGCGCTCATCTCTAGCTTACAGTGCTCACTTATCGCCTGCTCAACCAGATCAAAATATGCCTCTTGTGTATCTATATCTGCCTGTGTAATCAGCGGATTACGTTGTTGTAACTGTTGCAAACGTGCCATTTCAAATTGACGGCGATGCTGCAAGTCTTCTAAAGAGTGCGCAATCACCTGCTCTAATTCTGCTTGCGCCATCTCTTGTGCGCTATCCGCCAAGATTTGTATATCGTTTCGATAATCTTTTACCACGGCTTTGCGAATATTCTTGGCTGCATTTTCAATCACGTTAGCCAATGCCTCTTGCGGCAAAATACTGGCTAAGTTTTTCGGGTTATTTTTACCTGCCACTACACGCAATAACGACTCGGTTAAAAACGCATTCGCTGCTTTTGCTTTAGTATCTTTAATCGTGAGTTTAAAGATAGCCTCAAAAAAGAGTGTGCCTGGCTTTAGCGATTTGTTCGGCAATAATGCCACCGTAGCAGCACCTAATTCAGAGGTGCTAATTAACTCGGTTAAACCTTGCATGAGTGGGTGATCCCACGTCATAAACTGCACATCTTCACGTACAGTGGCTGTGGTACGATCAAAAGTAATCTCACAACCATCTGCGGGAATACCTGGCACTAAAGGCACAAGCATTTGATCGGATGGAATCACGCTATAGCGTGTATCATCCAATGGCTCCATATGAATATTCAACAAATCTGTCGCGGCTGTTAATAACGCCTTCGGATTATGCTCCTCTTCAAAGCGTGTGACTTTTTCTAATAACTGTGTGGCCTGTGGCTGTCGACAACTGTTCATTTCTAATAAACGGTCGCGGCCATTTTGCAGCTGCGCTAATAATGCGGCTGTTTTTTGCTGTACTTGCTCGCCAATAGTATCGGGGGCTTCACAGTATTGCTCATACCATTCATCGTGCATGGCGCCCGCAGCAGGGTTGGTTTTTTCAATACAATTAAGTACATCGTGATACCAATGCAAACGACTCTCAGCATCATTATCAGTAAGACATACATGAATATTAATCGTGTGTTGCTGGCCAATACGATCTAAACGACCAATACGCTGCTCTAGTACATCAGGGTGTTCGGGTAAATCCCAGCACACTAAATGATTACAGAACTGAAAATTACGCCCTTCACTGCCAATTTCGGAACATAGTAACATCGGCGCGCCTTCGTCTTTATCGGCAAAATACGCAGCGGCACGATCACGCTCAACCAGTGACATGCCCTCATGAAAAATGGGGCAATCGATCCCCGTTTTGCGATATAACCACTCACGAATATCCAATACATCGTCTTTATCATGAGTAATAAATAAGATTTTCTCATCTGCGTGTTGCTTAATAAATTGTGCCAACCACAGTAAATCAGCATCCGTATCATCAGACGTGACACGGTGTTGCGTCAGCTGACGCTGAGGAAAGCCTTTAATTGCACTACGCGTATTACGAAATACAACACGCCCTGTACCGTGGCAATCTAACAATAAACTAATTAACTCTTCCGTATCTTCTGCATCAATATCTGATAAATGCGGAAAGCTCGCCAAGAGTTTTTGTTTTAATTCGGGTGTAATCGTTGCGCCCGTTGTTTCGCTATCAACCAACTGAGCCAAATCATCGGCCAAACTTTCGTAGTTATCGTACTGCTGTTTAAACGCCGTAAAATCATGAAAACGCGAAGGATCTAATAACTGTAAACGTGAGAAATGCTGCTCTAACCCCATACGCTCGGGTGTTGCTGACAATAGCAATAAATGCTGACTTTCTGCGCCCAATACTTTTAACGTATCACTGGCAGGGTCATCGCTTAATAAATCAAAATGATGTGTTTCATCAACAATCACCATATCCCATGCCGATTCAGTTAATAGCTGATCGTCATTCAATGCATTGTGCGCAGCAATAAATACACGGGCATCATCTAGATCAACCTCATCGCCCCACATCACCGCATGAATATTAAAACAACGTACCAATTCCACAAACCACTGTACACGCAGTGCATCGGGTACCAATATTAATACTCGCTGTGCGCGCTCTTGTAATAACAAACGCTGTAAAATTAAACCCGCTTCAATGGTTTTACCTAAACCTACTTCATCGGCCAATAAAATACGCGTTGTTGCCAAGCTAGTTGCCGTATCTGCCACATATAGCTGGTGAGGGGTTAGGGTAATACGTGCACCCTGTAAGCCAACGACTTCGGAGCGCAACCAATGATGCTGTCCTTTCACCAAGCCTGCTCGAAGATCAAACCACTTAGGCTTATCTAACTGACCTGCAAACAAGCGCTTAACAGGGTGATTTAACTCAATAGTAGCCACTAAACGAGTTTCGGGAATAGGCTCGCCATCGGCACTCAGATAAATCGCCAAGCCATTTACTGACTCAACCTGCGCCACCACATGCTTTTTGTTATCGATGGTTTCTATCGTATCACCCACCGCAAATATCACCCGCGTTAACGGAGCATTATCACAAGAGTAACAACGGCTCTCTTCAATCGCGGGGAAATCAATCATTAAACTACGTGCATCGCACTGGGTAATAATGCCAAGGCCAAGGGAGGAATCAGTATCCACCATCCAGCGTTGACCAATTTGAGGGGTATTCATTAAATCAGCAGTTCCAGAAGTAACAGAGGGTATCAAAGGCGCGCATTGTACTGATTGTAGCCGTATATTGCGAGTTCACCGTACAAGAAACAACCTCACCGCCACAGATAGGCTCAGCTATTAGAGGTAGACATAGATAGATAAAAATATAGAAAGATTACAATAATTCGGTCTTTTCTTTACCACAGCGGGTACATGCCGACTTAGTCACCAACCTGCCCTGTTTTACATCAAACTGCTGCTTAGTGATAATTTTCCACTTATGAAATCCATCGCGGCACAAAGAACTACCTTTATGCTTCTCGAATAAACTTTTCTTTTTAAACGGTAACACATCGCCCATGGGGAACATCCTTCAATGAATAGTGGTGTGAGGCATTGATATGAGTATCGTAAACCAATACATAGGGGTGCTGCACGAGAAAGTTATAGCCCTTAATTGTGCCTGCGGTCATATAGCTAATTATTACACTTACCAGTCGATGCAATTCACCCCATTTGTAGCACATTGCTACAACCAATACTATGCACCCCAGAGGACATGAACATGGCGACCAATCGCATACGACTAGACCAAAACCTAACAGAAAAAGCGACCATAATGGCCAAAGCACATAATAGAACGGCACCCAAGAAAATTGAACATTGGGAAAAATTTGGAGAAATAATGGAGGATAACCCAGACCTGCCCTATCAATTTGTAAAACAAGCCATTATTGCTGACGCTGAACGTAAGGCAGGCAAGCTGGAGAGTTATGACTTTGACTAAGGTAACAATTGTTTTACAAACACCCACGTTTAAAAAAGCCGTAAAAAAGTTGAACGCAAACCAGAAAAAAGAATTAGATAATGCCATAAAAGCATTAATGAAAGAATCGACACTAGGTGAACGAAAAAAGGCAATTTGAATTTTTTACGTGCATATAAATTCAAAATAAACAAACAACCCACCTTACTAGGATATAGCTTTGACGATGGAGCATTGGTACTTGAACTAATGACACTGGGTACTCATGAGAACTTTTATCGTGATATTACGCGTGATGGTTAAGGGTTGTGACGTTTTGTAAATAGGAGTGACTCACTAAAATTAGCAACGATAAAATAAATATCAACTTCTGGTGTAAAGCCGTTCTCATGCGAAACATTAAGAGGGGGAACTAATAACTTCATTTACTTGCACTCCTTGCCATTATGCATAACGCTTGGTTAATTCGAGCCGCTTATTATGTGTAAGTCTTGTCACTAGCATTCTCGGCCACTCCCCTATAAAATGCCAAGCCTTATTTTACCCCCTACAGAAAGCTTATTATTCATGAATATTCGCCAATTATTATCTGATTATGTTTCTCAAGCCATGCAAGCTGCTGGTTTACCCGCTGAGTGTCAGGCGCATGTTGCGCCGAGTAAGAAAGCGGGCTTTGGCGATTACCAAGCGAATGGTGCGATGGGTGCTGCCAAAATTGCTAAAGCAAAGCCCCGCGATATTGCACAACAGATTGTGGATCAATTAACGCAAAACGCTGCATTTAATCAATGTGTGAGCAAAATCGAGATCGCAGGGCCAGGGTTTATTAACCTTACCCTTAATCCGCTATGGCTGGCCAACGAGATTAGTCGTGTTAATACGGATAAGAATCTTGGTATAGCCAGTGACACGGCACAGACAGTAGTGGTGGATTATTCGTCACCTAATCTTGCCAAAGAAATGCACGTAGGCCATTTACGCTCTACCATTATTGGTGATGCCGTGGTGCGTACATTAGAGTTTCAAGGCCATAAAGTGATCCGCCAAAACCACGTAGGTGATTGGGGTACACAATTTGGTATGCTGATTGCCGAGCTAGAAGAACAATTACAAAATAACGAATCTGCATCGCTGGCGTTAAAAGATTTAGAAGGCTTTTACCAAAGCTCGAAAAAACATTTTGATGAATCCGAAGCTTTTGCCAATAAAGCCCGTGACTACGTAGTAAAACTACAATCAGGCGATGAAAATATTCTTAAACTATGGGAACAATTTCGTAGTGTATCGTTAGAACATAGCCAAGATATTTACGATCAGCTCAATGTTACCTTGAGCGCCGAAGACGTGTATGGCGAAAGTGCCTATAACAATGACCTTGCTCCCCTAGTTAGTGAATTACAAGCACAGGGTTTAGCGGTTGAAAGCCAAGGGGCTCAGGTAGTCTTTTTAGAAGAAATGGCCGATAAAGACGGCAACCCAAGCCCTGTGATTATTCAAAAACAAGGCGGTGGTTTTTTGTATGCCACCACTGATCTCGCGGCATTGCGCTATCGCGCAAACACTCTACATGCGGATCGCGTGCTGTATTTTATTGACGCGCGCCAGTCATTGCACATGCAGCAAGTGTTTACCGTTGCTAAAAAAGCCAATTTTATTAGCAACGATATTAGCCTAGAGCATCACGCTTTTGGCACGATGATGGGTTCAGATGGTAAGCCCTTTAAAACCCGTACGGGTGGCACAGTAAAACTAGCCGATTTATTAGTAGAAGCGGTTGAACGTGCCGAAAAAGTCGTGGCCGAAAAAAATGCCGATCTCAGTGCAGAAGAGCGTACCGACATTGCTCGTAAAGTAGGTATTGGCGCCGTGAAATATGCCGATCTTTCAAAAACGCGCACCAACGATTACATTTTTAACTGGGAAACTATGCTCAGTTTTGAAGGCAACACATCGCCTTATTTACAGTACGCATTTACACGTATTCAAAGTGTTTTTCGTAAGGCCGAAATAAATATTAGCGAATTATCATCACCTATTACAGTGAGTGAAGACGCAGAAACAGCTCTGGCGATCAAAACCTTACAATTTGCAGAAGTGATTGAACAAACCACGAAAGAAGCCTACCCGCACATTTTATGTACGTATTTGTATGACTTAGCGGGTGCCTTTATGCGTTTTTATGAGCAATGCCCAATACTAAAAGCATCGGTGAGCGAAGAAACAAAGAATAGCCGTTTACAACTCGCCCTTGCGGTTGCAAACACCTTACAACAAGGCTTAGATTTGTTGGGTATTGAAACAATGGAAAAGATGTAAGCACACGTTATATCCAGCACAGCATCATAAGCCGTACATGATTTTATAACATGAACGGCTTAATGCACGTCACTTATACTGCTTGCGCGAAGTGGTAATCACTCAATTCAACTACTTCGTAAATCGGTAATTCATAGCGACAGGATTCCGCAAATGCTAATCCCTCTCGCAGCAACTGAGCCTGCTGTAAAAAAGGCATGTGAGATGGCGCAACAGGTTTAATTTCTTCTACATTTTGCCAGTCACCACGTAACAAACAAATCGTAAAACCCGTATTGTGGTCTGTAAGAATATGGGATTCTGTTAATTGCCAACTCATTGTTATTACCTGCACAAACATAAAAGAATAATAAGATAAGCGCTATTATCCCAAAAACATAATCGCCAATATGTAGGTAACATTCGCCAAATGATGTAAGCCATATCGCAAATGGTTACGTATACAAATAGTTACGTATATAAATGATTACGTATGATTGTGTATAGATAGGCTTTTTATGTACGCGCGCATAAGCCGCAAACCATAAACTAAAGCACTCAAAAGCCATCGAATATAACACTTCGTTAAACCACTAATATTAAGCACATAAATATAATAATTTGAATCGCATACACATTAGGAAATCACTCTATGAAACGCCTAACCAGCCTTAGCACTAGCATTATTATCAGCCTATTACTTGGCAGCCAAACAAGCCTTGCTAACTTTGAAGCCCCCGCTCCTAAACCCACAGAAACAACAAAAACTTGTAAAACAGGCTCCGTGTGGGATAAAGAAAAGAAAACATGTATTGCGATAAAAGACAGCCGTTTTAACGACCAAGATATTTTTGAGCACGCTCGCGAACTGGCTTATGAGCACCGCGCACAAGATGCGATCGAACTGTTGCACATGGCACAAGAAACTAACAACCCTAAAATTTTAAATTATTTAGGGTTTGCTCACCGTAAGGCAGGAAATTTTAACCAAGCCATTGCCTATTATTCAAAAGCGTTAGCAATAGACCCTAACTACTTTTTGGCTCGTTCATATATGGGACAAGGGTATGCTGCGGAAGGGCAAGAAACCCTCGCACTCGCACAGCTTGCACAAATTCGTAACCGTGGCGGTGAATCAACATGGGCATACCAATCTTTAGAACAGGCCATTAATAATCACAGCCATGATTATTAATGGTGTATCACTGCGATACACATATTTTATGTATCGCAATGATACGGTAGTGTCAACCGACTAAGCTGTTAGCTCTTTAGTGGATGCTACCGTGGCATAAGCAAACCCTAATGATGCCATAAACGCCGCATGTACTTGACCCGCTGGTACCGTCACACCGTTAAATTCTAGTGCCAAGGTCGCGCACGCATCGTGAGCCACGGTACAGGTATAACCAAGATCTGCCGCAGCGCGTACAACAGCATCAATACACATATGGCTCATTGCACCACAAACCAGTACGTCCTTAACACCTAAGCCTTCTAATACCGATTGCAAATCCGTATCTCTAAAGCTATTAATCTGGCATTTAACAATCACTGTTTCGCCATCTTGCTCAACCACAGTAGGGTGTACCTTTGCGCCTTCAGAATTGGGAGCAAAAAATGGCGCATCTTCTGTAGGAAACTCATGGCGTACATGCACTACAGGTAAACCTTGTGCACGATAGTGTTGAATCAACGCCGCAGCATTCGCCGCTGCCGCCTCCGTACCTTCTAGTTCCCATTTACCACCAGGAAAATAATCATTTTGTAAATCTACAACCACCAATGCGCCTGTCGACATAACACTACCCTCTTTTTATTATTAATGATGAATACATTCTAACGAGGGAATAGTTTATGCGGATTACCACTAGATACTAAGTGTCATTATTGACATAATAAGGGCTAATTCGGACATTATTACTCATTATGAATATCGCGATTATTGATTACCCTCACTCCATGCAATCAGCCATACATGGTTGTGACGAAATGTTTATGTTGACCAATACCTTTTGTCGAGAACAAGCCTATGACGCGCATTTTGAAGTCGATATATTACAACTAGACGATATATTACAAGACACCTTTGCCTCTAAGCGCTACACCGCTATTTTTATTCCCCCAGGCTTTAAAGAAGAATGCTACTTACGCCCCAACAGCATGTTAACCCACTGGTTAAAGCAACGGCACAAAGAAGGCAGTATTCTATGTTCAGCCTGCGCGGGCGTATTTATTATTGCCAGCACAGGCTTATTGCATGAACGCGAAGTGACTACCCACGGTATATTAATCGACACACTAAAAACGCATTACCCGAGTGTACAACTCAAACCTCATCACATTCTCATCAACGACGGCGATATTATTACCGCAGGCGGCATGATGTCTTGGGTAGACTTGGGTTTAGAGCTAGTCGCGCAACTCACCTCACCTGCCATTATGCGACAACTTGGCAGAATGCTGGTAGTAGACACAGGCCGACGAGAACAACGGTATTATCAACAATTTTCACCGCGTTACACTCATGGCGACACAGCCATATTAGAAGTGCAAAAACAGATTCGTAACGATTATAAAAACAGTATAAAAATTGCTGATCTCGCCGAACAATATTGCCTCACCGAACGCACATTTTTACGCCGCTTTGTCAAAGCCACAGGCATAAAACCCAGTGAATATATACAACGATTACGTATTCAAAAAGTATGCGATCAACTCGAAAGCACACACCATAGTTTTGACTACATTGCGAATAATGTAGGCTATAAAGATAGTGGCGCTTGCCGAAAAGCCTTTGTCAACATTATGGGGCTCACTCCGCAAGAATTTAAAAATCGATTTACTGGAAATGGCGAAAACATGCTCGCCGAAGTCGTTTAAGCATATTACCTAAACACACAATCAATAACGCTGCATTACCCAAAATATTACACCATTCACCATCTTGAGCCCTATTACATGCTACACATTGCTTTACACTTTATTATTCCTGCATTATTCGTTGGGCTTTTTTTTCGCCAACACTGGAAAACCGCTTATCTGATTATGATAGCCACCATGCTTGTGGATGTTGATCACATTATTGCCAACCCCATATACGACCCTAATCGTTGCAGTATTGGCTTTCACCCATTACATAGTTTGTGGTTTATTATTTTGTATATTGTGCTTTACTTTATTCCAAAAACACGATGGTTTGGACTGGGCTTATCCATTCATATGGCATTAGATGCTATAGACTGCCAAGTCACAACAGGGGCTTGGATACATTAAGCAATAACAAAATATCTAGACAAAAAACGGCAAAAAATAAAAGACACGACTAGACGAATTATTTTTTAAGAAAAAATAAAAAGAGAGCAAAAGCGCTATTAATAATAACGCTGTATTGATGTTACCAATATCATATTCACTAACTGATGTGTATTAATAAATAGAGCAAAGCACTCTATACTATGACACTTAACGACCAAAATATTGATTAATTAAGCCGACACATTCGCCTTGAATATGATCTTCAAACTCATCGAGATCTTTGCCAAATATACGTAGATATGTATCGGCTTTATCATGGGTGAGTTGTTTTTTAGCAACACTATATTCCATTTCGGCGAGCGATTTATCATTTCTAGGTATGATATGCCAATGAATAAAATCAGCATCAAGATCGGCGACGCGCTCTTCTGCGAAAACACAAAAATCATCAACATGACTACTGCCTTCAGGGCCTAAACAACCCGGCTCGATACGATAAGTCACTGTCAGTTTTTGATGATCTGGAAGGGGTAAATTAACGTTCATGATTGACAACTCAAAGCCTTATACGGCTACAATACATTAAAGAAGGTAATGCTTTGAGTGTAGTGCATATTTACAAATAAGGTAAAAAACAATCTCTTTTTTACCTTATTTTAGTAGTGCAAACAATTATATTAATACGCTGCAAGCTGTTGTTTTAAATAAGAAATAATATCATTCGATTCATATAACCAACGCACACCATCGGCCTCATCAATACGTAGGCACGGCACCATCACACGGCCACCCAGTGCTTCTAGCTCTTGACGGTAATTAGTATTTTTTCCAATGTCACGTAGCTCAATATCTACATTTAATTGATGAATCGCCCGACGAGTTTTCACACAAAAAGGACACGCATGTAATTGATATAACGACAAACCGTTAACCACCGTTTGCGCCTGCGCCTGTTTTTCTGGGGTACGTACTATCGCTTTAGGACGTGTTAACCAATCCACCCCAACAATGATCATACCCAAGCCATTTCTTAGCGCTTTTACTAACATACCCACCCTCATGTGCATCATATAAAGGGAGGGGATTATATAGATAATTACTCAATAAATCTGAAAATACCGCGATACGCCCTCAAATAAATGCATCACAGCAGTGAGTAACTGACTATTCGCTATAACAACACTATTGAATCATCACCTTTACTGAATGGCGCGCTCTAAAGATGACAAGTGGTTAAATACATCAACACTGGCTTTTTCCATTTTTTCAAGATAAGTCGTTGCATGGGTATAATTATTTTGCTGAATATATTCTAAGGCTTTAATACCGTTTTTATGCACCGCTGCGTGAGGTTCTTCTATGGCCTTAAAACTCGATAAAGCAGCATATTTATGGGCACCGTCTCCTTCGTAATACCATTTACCTAAACGGCACATGGTATGTTCTGCAAAATCACTGATGGGCTTATCTGACAATCCCGCAATGACTTTATAGACCTCGGCTTTCCAAACAATATGATCCATTTTAACGGTTTGAATAAAGGTATTATCGGTTGAATGAGTAATTAACTGGTACATGTCTTTTGACATAGTTACCAAATTATCTGTCGTTTGCTGCACCGTGCTTGAATTTTGACTCACACTCTCACACTTTTCACTGGCATGGCCGATTCCTTCCACAATCGTACCCATACGATTATTAATTTCATCAATCAAAATGCCAATCTCACTGGTCGCATCTGCCGAGCGTTTAGCTAATGCGCGCACCTCGTCGGCAACCACCGCAAAACCACGCCCTTGCTCACCAGCCCTAGCCGCCTCAATGGCTGCATTTAGCGCTAATAAATTGGTTTGCTCAGAGATACCTTGAATCAAGTTCACAAAGTTATTAATACCTTCTGTGACGGTTTTCAAGTGAACAATTGATTCTTCTACATGCTGAATATCACTATTAATTTCTTTATTCGCATTAACGGTACCCAACAATAACTCGCTAATGGTATCAAATAATGAAAACGATGCTTCAAAACCCTGCTTACGACTTGCCAAGGTTTCTGACGACGCCGCAATTTCATTCTTGGTAGACTCAATTAATGAAGAAGAGCCTACATACAGGCTATGCAACTGGCGGGTACTTTCTAAAGTATCTGATACCCCTGCCTGCTGATTGCCCGCTTGAAACTGAGCATTTTTTGCATGATCCAACGCCTCTTTAAGCCTTGCAATCTCTATTTGCTGATTTTTATTTGTTTCTTCCAGAGTCTTTATTTTATTTCTATTTTGATTAAACAACACACACACCATCTCTTTTGAAATTACTATGCTTAAGAGCGTAGTACAAAACCTAAAGAAATAAAGATAAATGTAACCGTTTACAAAATATGCAGCATAACGACTTTTAACTGTAACCAAAAAACGAGAGCAATCACACAAACATCATACATTCGACGATTATCAATAACGCTAAAATGACTGCAAAATCTGCTCATCATAATCATCCGCATTAAGACTCACACTATATTTTTCGGCAAGGCTATTGAGTGTTGCCTGCTTTATCAGTAACTCATCCATGAGCAAAGTATTATCGTCTAGCTGCCATAATAAACGCGAACCTGCGTAGCTGTAATGTATGGCTAGTAACGCATCGGCATTACCTTGTTGACTAGCGGCCTCTAATTTACGCATTTTACGGGTGATTTTATTCAGCGCCTGCTTAAGTTCCCACACATACACAACCTCGGTCATAAAATCGTGCTTGCGGTAGTGGTTTAATAATCGAGCGATCACTATTGCCGTCACCACTACTCCCAATAAATTCCAATGAAAATGGCTGCCGCTCTCATCTGGAAAACGAAAAATAAGTAATTGCGACACCAACAAACTACCTAGTGCCAAACCAACTGCACACCCCGCCATCACTATTTTTAAATGTCGGCGATAACGTGCTTTATTTATTTCAATGAGTTTCATAAGAACCTAATAGTAAAATGTAAAATATAAGGGGAGCAATGATACTACGCTATGGCTTCATTGAAAGGGATTATCTCTGGCATTCACTACCCTAACCCTCTTCTGAGGCATCAATTACTGATGGCGTGGGCGACTGTCTTGCATGAGATCATCTAAGGCAGACTGCGCTTTTTTAATATCCTTCATATCTTTTATATCCTTCAGCTCAATCATTTCACACTCATCCCTTACCATCTCGGCAATGTGGCTAGGGTAATGCCTACAATCCTCGGGCCTACTGTCATAAATTGAACAACTATACTTCTCACGCCCTTGGTTCACAGCCACTTCAAGAAAAGGGCAGCGGCTTAGTTTTACGCCTGTATCGGGGCAAAACCATATATCACTCCCTTTCACATAACGATGAATATGCGGCTGAAACAACGCCCACATATCGATCTCTTCAGGCGATGCATAAAGCCCACCATCACCGTATTTAATACAGCACTTGCCGCACTGGTTACACTCTTTCATGTTTTATCTACACTACGTTATAAAAATAGACTGTAACACACAATAACACCGCCATTTTTAGTACAAAGGCATGATGCAAACCTAACACTCTCTACCACTAACGATTACGGCATATTCATCACGTATTATCTGATTCACTTATACAGCGTGATAGTTTCCGCCACCCCATGATTTAAGCTTTACTTACTAATAACATTATTCATTCGGCCAATCACTTTGGCAATGTACAAAAAATAGATTTATTCACTACTATTTTACAAACCTTTGACAACCCAAAAATTATTATTCCAAACAGCCAAATATGGGGTGCGCAAATTATTCATCATTCTCACCACAACATTCGTGGTGTCGATATGCATTTTGGCGTTACTTATAAAGAAAATACCGATGCCGTACGTAAAGTAATTAATGGCGTTTTAGAAAGCCATCCAAACATTCTTAAAGACCTAGCACCGTTTGTAGAAGTAGAAACACTGAATGATAGCTCTGTTGATTTTCTCGTTCGCCCCTTTTGTACTGGCGAGCAGTATTTTGATGTACTTTACTCAGTGCCAGAACAAATTAAAAAAGCACTAGATGCAGAAGGTATTGAAATACCCTTTCCACATCGTAAAATTATCATTGAAAAAGAAGGCCAATTAACCCGTTACCCACTCATATTGAGTGGGTAACAGTGCAATCAAACATATACCATACTTATAAAAAATTCACTTTTATCACGAACACCACAACGCAAAATAAAAATACAATTTTTATCTACCTAGTAAATAATTACTTTTTTACTCGCGGCTTGCGTGAATGCCCAGGTGTGGCAAGTAACGGCTCTTCTGGCCAGCGGTGTCGTGGGTATTTAGCACGCATGTCTTTGGCAACTTCAAAATACGATGACACCCAAAAATTGGCTAAATCACTGGTCGTTTGTATAGGTCTACGCGCGGGGGACAATAGCTCAAAACGTAATGGCACTTGATTATAAGCCAATACGGGAGATGTGAGCTGGCCAAACATTTCTTGCAATACGATAGATACCGTCGGCCCTTGGTTTTTATCGTAAATAATATCTACTGTTTTTCCGCTTGGACTGGTGTAGCTTATGGGTGCCTCCACATCTAAGGCTTGCTGTTGCTCCCACGATATATTCGCAATCAATAAGTCATAAATATTCACTGTTTTTAATGCGGCCAAACTCGTCACATGAGAAAGATACGGCAATAACCAATCCGCCGCGGTCTCTTGTAAATAGTGATGAGACAGATTAGGAAAGTCGCTATTGTAAGCTGCCAACCATTGCACACGTTCTACCCATTGTTCGCAACGCGGTGTCCAATGCAATAAAGCCAAACCTTCGCTTTTTAATAAATCGGCCAAACATTCTAAAAAAGCTGTTTGTGGAATATTCGACAAGGCATTTTCTGATACCACAATTGCGTTGTAGCACACCCGTTTACGCCCCACTATTTTTTGTTTTTTTGCATCTAAGCGATAGCTATTGGTTTCGCTAAACTGATCACCAAGCAATGCCAACACTTGCGAATGCGCAATAGCACAGGCCGCATAAATGCGCCCTTCACGTTTTTGCCCATCGCAATCACTCACAATTAACCACTCACTGCCCGACAAGCCATCGTCTTCAGCCAATACAACGCCCTTACCATTAGCCATAATATAGCGCTGACTATTGGGGCGTTGCTTGGCGAGTCTATCGGGGTAAGCACGCAACAATAAAGCGGGCACTAAGGTTTGCCAATCATTAAATGAATACGACTGTGCGGTGGTGTTTTGAACACTATTATCGGCATTTTTTTGTGAATGCTCCGATGATTTTTTTTGCACATGCTTATTCACACTGCCATATAAACTACGCGATAAATTTATCACCTGCTCAAGCGCATAACGTGCAATACCGTAACGCTTTAACGCTGATTTTTTATCGTCTTTACAATCTTGTAGTGCCATAAATCGCTGGGTAATATCTACATTACTTCCTGTATTGGCTTGGCGACTTAATATATCTTGTTCGTTTATTAAGGCAGCAAGGTCACACGCCATACTTTTTTCGGCGGGGCTTTCACGGCGTAATAGCATGGCCGCCAAACGCGGATGCACACCTAAACACACCGCCTGTTTGCCCATTGGGGTTAACGTATTGCCTTTATTATTAGTATTTATTAAACCCAATGCATTTAACAATGTGACTGCCGTTTGATAATGCCCTAACGGCGGTGGCGTAAGCCACGGCGTGGTGTGGTAATCCGTTTGCCCCCATGCATGTAGTTCGAGTACGGTACTGGCAAGCTCGCTACTCACAATCTCTTCGGGTTGATAATCCACTAACGTGGCTTGCTTGGCTTTACCCCATAAGCGAATACAATGCCCTTCGCGTACACGCCCCGCACGGCCTTTGCGTTGCTCGGCAGAAGCCTTTGATATGGCCACTGTGGTTAAGCGGCTCATACCACTGGTAGGATCATACTGTAAGCGTTTTTCTAAACCACTATCAATCACCCACACCACGCCATTAATCGTTAAACTGGTTTCGGCAATATTGGTGGTAAAAATAACCCGCTGACGCCCCTGTGGGTCAGGCTGTATGGCCTGTTCTTGCTGCGCCAAGGTCAACCCACCAAACAAGGGCAAAAACAAGGGTGATGATACATCGTTACCACCCCAGCGTTTTTCGGCGGCATTCATACAACGCATAATATCGCCTTGGCCGGGTAAAAAAACTAATACATCCCCTTGCACGGTATCCTGCGGTCTGTTCTCCAACGGCGTTTGCAATGCACTGATGACTTGCTCTTCTAAGCGTACAGGCAGTGCCGAAGAACGGCTCTCTTGATACGCCACTGATACAGGAAACGCTCGCCCAGGGCACTGAATAATGGCCGCCCCACCTAGGTACTCCGCAATACTTTGGGTATCAATCGTTGCCGACATCACCAATAATCGTAAATCATCCCGCAGGGTTTGCTGTACCTCTGTTGCCAATAATAACGCCACATCGGCCTGTAATGATCGCTCGTGAAACTCATCAAAAATTATCAAACCCACATCACTTAATTCAGGGTCAGACTGTAAGCGGCGGGTTAATATGCCTTCGGTCACAATCTCTAGCTGAGTATGCGCACTGACTTTACGATCATTTTTTACATGATAGCCAATGCGCTCGCCCACCTTTTCGCCTAACTGCTGCGCCAAAAAATGCGCTATCGACTTAGCCGCCACACGCCGTGGTTCTAGCATAATAATTTTTTGGGCATCACCACCCTCACCCACCAGCCAAGGCGCATTCAACAAATGCAAAGGCACCGCCGTAGACTTACCCGCCCCCGGCTCCGCCTGCAACACCACATTTTGCTGCTCACAAAAAGACTGCTCAATCGTTTCTAAAAACGCGTGTATAGGTAAGGCATGTACGGGAACAACTGACACTAGAATATCCAAAGATAAAGGGAATAACGGGGGCTATTTTGCCACTAAAAGGCGAAAGATTGTGAGAGAAATTAAAGGCATATAACAATCATAATACAAGTAACATGAAAAACCCTTACCTCATTAAGACAATAACTATTTGTCAGGTGCTGACTATGTCGATTATATTCAATACTCCGCTCTACTGAATGGCTATAGTAGCCATTATTATTGAGTGACGGAGAAATAAAATGGCCATGCGTGCAAACTATTTTGATTTGGCGGCTGACGGAATCAACATTTTAATGAAGCAAGAATCCTATCTGCAACAACAGTTTACCCACTCTGAGGTTATCACTGTTACATTATGGGAGATGGTTAAGTTACGAATATCTCAAATCAACCAATGTGCTTTTTGTATTGACCTGCATAGCCGTAGCGCACAAAAGCATGGCGAATCAGCAGAACGTTTATTAGGGCTTTCTGCATGGCGCGATATGCCCATGTATTCTGATATTGAACGCGCAGCACTCGAATGGGCAGAGTTATTAACCCAAGGTAACGCAATCAATGACGCAACTTACCAACACAAGGTAGCAATACTGGGCGAACAAGCATTAGTTGATTTAACCATAGCGGTTAATGCCATTAATAGCTGGAATCGCATGGCAAAAACATTTAAACCCTTGGTAGGTAGTTTTGAAGTATAACGATCAAAAACAATCGCAAGCGTTTCATTTTCAATTAGTGAAACCATCGGGAAAACTCTCTACCTTTGTAAAGGATATTTGGGTTGCGTCGGTCTCTCAGCACGAGCAAGCCCCCATAATAAAACCTTTATACCCCGATGCGGCAAGCGGACTAATTTTTAACCTAAGAAACACTATATCTATTGATGAGCAACCGTTCTCGCAAGGTATTATCGCTCTTCCTGTTAGTAAAAAAGCCAGTGTGATTAACATGCCACCCAACACATTATTAGCTGGCATACGTTTTCACCCTGCCATGGCATACGGTGTGTTTGGAAAGCACTATAAAGAACCTACGAATATACATCCCAATGATCTTAAATCGTGGCAATTACACACCACGTTTCATACGTTGATGCAGCAACGGAATATACAACACTATACAAACATTATTTTACACTGGGCCGAAACGCTTATAGATTGTGTACACGTTATTCCTACCCCAATAGAAAAAGCGTTTTCTGCTATCGCATGTTTTGAAAAAATAGATCATTTAGCCGAGATAAGCGATGTTAGCCAACGCCATATTGAGCGTTTATTTCACACATGGTTAGACATGACACCCAAACATTTTCAGCGTGTTATACGCATTCACCATGCCATTCAATGCTTACGCGAAAACCCCTACACAGATTTAGCCGATATTGCAGCGCACTTTAAATTTAGTGATCAAGCACATATGACGCGAGAATGCCGAGCATTTACAGACACCACCCCTAAACGTATTCGTCAGCTAAAAATGCGGCATTTATAAGCGCAAAATATTTATCACAAAATGGAAAACACCATGAAGCCCATATTATTTCTCTTACAAATTATCGTCATTTTTTTTATCAACCACCATACAATGGCTCACACTACTGAAAACACTAAAAGCGAGGCAAAAGTCACCCCCTTAATGCTCAAAGCACTCAGTGATTCACCCAACAAAGAAGCACTCATGCTAACCGTAGAATATCCCCCAGGCGGAGAAACAGCAGCGCATCGTCACGATGCCCATATATTTGTGTATGTATTAGAAGGTGCTGTGATAATGCAAGTAAAAGGCAATGCCCCTGTCACGTTAGCGGCAGGCGATGTATTTTATGAGGCGCCCAATGATATTCACGTAACCTCTAAAAATGCTAGCAACAGCGAAACTGCCAAATTTATTGTTGTATCTATTAAAAATAAAGGGGCACCTGCGTTACTCCCTTTAAGCAAAGAATAATGTACTAATCTAGTGCACCCTCGCTATCACCGATTTTCTATCGTTTTTGTCAAAAAACATCTTACAAAAGGCACATCATCTTACTGCACCGATAAGCGCACAACATCCTTAAATACGAGTGCGCACTACCAAAAAATTATCTCAGCAATCAAATAATGGCGCGCGATATTTCATTTACGATTTTATTGCTTGAGGCATATAAAAATTAACGCAATAATCATTTAGCATTCATACGAATGTACTCACAAATAAACACACCCGTAAACTCATCTATTTAAGAGGAAAATATATGGAAGTATTAGTTGGCGCCGTTGCGTTATTAATTGCTGCTTGGCAACTTAAATTACAGCGTGAAGAAATTATAAGAAATGGCAAAATATCAACCTTGGTACACATGGTATCGATTGTTAAAGACAAAATAGATCACCATGAAACAATCATTGAATCTCAAAAGCGTAAACAAGAAAAATGGAAAGGCCATGCAGATAAAGTTAACAATGAGCTACGTCCAATGCTTGAAAAACTCAATAAAGACATCCTAAAAACCACCGCAAGCTATAACGTGTCACTCACAACAAATGATATTAAAGAACTGATCACCCCAAAAAATGATGATACAAAATAGCCATTATTATAAAAACAATACACACACAAACTAACTTTACCATTTATAAAACGGGCACCCCTGCCCGTTTATTTTCATTATTATGGCTCAACAGGTAACAACAGCGGCACCGCTTTATCTTTAAACGATACAACAAGAAACTTAGCACGCTCACTATCACTCGCATTTTTTGATAACACATGAATATCATCAGGCGCTTCATAAAATACATCACCCGCCACTAATGTGACAGGAGCACGCCCTTTCACCTGCATAATGACTGAGCCTTCTAATACATATACAAAAATATGCGCATCATGGCGATGAGCTACCGTTTCTCCTCTTGGGGGATATTCTACCGTCAGCATTTGCACTTCTTTACTTGGCAAATCCATCAGTGATGTAAGCATCAGCGGCGTCACTTTTGCATCATTGGCAAGTACGTGGTCGCTCACAATAGCGGCAACAACCAAAGTGACTAATAACAAAATAGACTTCATAAAACACCTATTAAATACGTACAAAAAATTAAGAATATAAATTTATTCCCACGCCGTTAAAGTATTTTTAACGGCGTGGGGGCGATGCATAAAATCATACAAACAAGCTAATACGGCTGGTTAGAAAAACGGGCATACTGTATGGCTTCGGCCACCTCATTGGCTTTACGCTCACTCGTCATCATTTTTAATAATGTGAGCGCTGCTTGATAACTAACAACACTGCCATTTGATGTAATCACATTACCATCTACCACCACATTGGTATCAAACTGCACATCAATCGCCGAATATGCTTGCTGTAAATCAGACTCGCCGCCTGCCCATGTGGTTGCTTTTTTTCCATCAAGCACCCCCGCTTCACCCAGCAAGAAAGACCCTGAACAATTACTTGCTAACCAATCCACCTGTTTTGCATGAGATTGAATAAATTGAATAAGCGCGTTATTTTTTAATAACGGGTTCATGTTATAACTGGATGGAAGCAACAACACATCAAGCTTAGGCGCATCCCCTATCCATGTATCTACCCCAATCGTTAACCCCTCTTCTGTTGTTATCTGCTGTGTTGAATTCACCCCAATAGTTATCACCTCATAATCACTAAACCACGATAGCTTACTCGCTACACCAAACACCTCTAATGGCGCAGTCACATCAGAAGTTAATACTCCATCAAATACCACTACACCCACCTTTTTACTCTCGGCATAAACACTACTCGCCATAAAAACAAAAATAAAAGCCACCCATAACTTAAACGACGTCATACCACGATATCTCCTCAAATGTTGAAAGTCATAAAGAACAACGCCATTATATGGATTCCATTTAATGAATAAATATCATTAAAATACTTTTAGAAATGAATAATATTCACTAATATAGCGACTTATCACTTGAAAGGAAGGTTTAAGAGAAAGGTACATGGATAAATTTAGAGCATTACAATTTTTTGTTACGGTGAGTCACAAAGGGTCGTTTATTGATGCCGCTAAAACACTCGGCACCTCCCCTTCAACCATCAGTAAAGCCATTGCCCGACTAGAAGATGAGCTAGGTATTCAGCTGTTTACGCGCACAACTCGCGCACTTAAACTAACCCCTGCGGGTCAACAGTATCTCACCACCGTTAAAAAGCTATTAAACGAGCTTGACCACAACGAGTCCGAACTTCGCAATGAATCAACAGAAATTTCTGGCACCTTAAAAATCAACGTACCCATCTCTTATGGGCGCTTATATATTCGCCCACTCATAGCCCCTTTTTGTAAAGCTCACCCTAATATCGCAATAGACATCACCTATGATGATGCCTATGTAGACATTATTGAAAAAGGCATTGATATTACGTTTCGCTCGGGCGCCATTGCCGACAACCGTTTAATCGCTAGAAAATTAAGCCCGCTGGACTTTTTAATTTGCACACCCAAAAATTATTTCCCAACGAATCAACACATTCAATTGCCTAATGATATTTTGCACCACCCGTGGATTAATTTTCGCTTTAAACAAACAGGAAAAATCATGCCCGTTATTATTAATAACGATGGGCAAATTACCGAACACTATACCGATAGTCTGTGCATTATTGATGATGGCGAAGCACTCGCCGAGCTATGTGCCGACGGTGCTGGCCTAGCACAAATGCCACATTTTGTAGCCAGAAAATGGCTACTCAACCAACAGATAGACGCCCTTAACCATGTTTACACCTCTGAACAATTTAGCGTATATGCCTTATACACCAAAATGAAAACCACACCCCCAAAAGTACTGGCATTCATTCAGTTTGTACAAGACTGGCTAAGTTCTATAGGCGAAACACCGAATACAACATGGGCAAGAAAATTGTGATTAGATCTATAAAAGATTCTGTTTTTGATTACCAATAGCTTTGTAATATCAAAAGGCTCATGATTGATAAATCAATGACTCTGACCCTATTGATTTATAAATCAATGACTCTGACCCTATTGATTTAGGGAGATTACGTATTTAAAAAGAGTGCGTCTGTTTAGCTAGAGACTAAAAAGCCCAACTTGCTTGAGTAAGGCTTTGACACTTATATTCAGATTAAATAGATAACTTACTAAAAGGGGTGATATTTTTATAGTCCGCTGAGCTTATATTTTCTGCTTCCCATACATCAACAGCCGCTTGCATATTTAACCAACTGGCTACGCTAGTTTCTGTTGCTACGGCTAATCGTTTTGCCATATCTTTACTGCAAGGTACATCACCATTCACAAATGCGGAAAGGTGCTTTCGAGAAATACCCAGCACTTGAGCCGCTTGAGTAATACTAAATTTCATTGGCTCCAATACATCGGTTTTAAAAAACACCCCTGCATGAATGGGCTTGCGCTTACGTTGTCTAGTCATTGTTTTCGCTCACTCTTAATGGTATTGCTCATAATCCACCACAATGGCATCAGTGCCATCAAATTCAAACGTTAAGCGCCAAGCACCTGATACATCAATTGCGCATCGCCAACTTATCGGTATGCTTGGCATTAATTCCTTTCGTACTTCCATCATAGAAAAAGTTCTCCAATCCCTTATGCTTAAAACTTTTAATTGCCATGGCATGTTCCGTCACCCATTTGGTTACACTATAAAACAGATTGAGATAACACGCAAGAAAATGCAACCTAAAAGGTTACAGCAGATATACAAAGGGATATGCTTTATTGCCTAGAAAAAATCTGTTAAACATCTAAGAAAAGGTAGCATTAGAAAAAGATAACGAATGTAAAAGGGCTCTGCCCCCTTTAATTTAGGGCGTGTCAATTAGCTTAACAATTAACCCCTCCCTGAAAAATAAAGTCTCGAAGCATTTTATCCATTTTGATATTCACTTTAAATTCCGGAATACTCACGCCTTCTTTCTGTTCAAAATAGGCCTTTGCTTTGATTTTATCCACGCCTTTTTTTAATGCATCAAAGCGACCAAATTCGTTGATATTAGCATCGGTGACTTTAGTACTCATAATCGCATCGAGCTTTTCATTAAAATCCGTTTCATCAATCGCTAACAACTTCACCAAAGCACGCACTTGGCTGCTTTTGGCATTGTTTTGGTACTCGGTAATATAGTCTCTAAATGTTTTGCCCACTTCAGGCGTTATATCGCCACGCTGCACGTCACGCAAGAATATCTCCGCGTACTTTTGCTCTTCTTGGCTCAAACTAGCAAACGATTTATGCAGCTCATCTATCGTTTGCTGCATCGCATCAGCATCTGCCCCTTCGGCACGGGTTCTTAAAAACTTATCGAAGCGACTGTTCATATAGTCAGCGTCAATTTTGCCGGTGTCAATTTCGGTTAAATGACCTGCAATATCAAAGGGCACATCATCGCCCTCGCCACTACTGCCACTGCCACTGCCATCACCTAATAGTTCTTTATAACGCAGCGCTAAAATCAAATAGGTGTTTTCATCGCAGCTGAGCACTGTGTCGTTTTCCCACACAAAACCTTGAATTTTCGCCGCTTCTAAATATTGGTTGAGTTCACGGAACAATTTAGCAAACTGACCGCGTTCAGTATTCTCATCGGGTAGCTTTTCAAAATTATCCACCCCTGCATGAAAAAATAGATCACTAATATTCGCATAGCAGTCATTGAATTTTTTCAGGTTCGATTCGAGTTGATCTACAAACAAACCTGTGACCTTATTGCCCGAATAGGCTTCCACCGCATCATCAATATTGCGCTGCATGGTATGCGGATAACGATAATAGCGAATCGTGCCAAAGGGTTTATCTGGCCCAAACAAGCGATTAGTGCGTGAAAAGGCTTGAATGATATTTTCATAGCGCAGCACCTTATCCAAATACAAGGTGTTCAACCATTTAGAATCAAAGCCCGTTAGCATTTGGTCAACCACAATCAATAAATCTAATTGTTGCGCAGGCTCATGGGCAATGCGTACATAGGGTTTTTTATGTGCCAAACGTGCCGATAAATCTTTTTTAAATTTACCGTGATTAGCTAAATCAAACTTTTGCCCATAACGCTGGTTATAGTCGTCGATAATTTCCAGCAAACCGTTTTGTTTAAATACAGTATCCGCTGGGTCTGCACCTTCGTTTTCATGCGGGTCAAATAAGGCGGTGATTTTTAGCGTAGGCATGGCAATTTTTATCAAGCGATAATACGCAATCGCATCGGGAATACTCGCCGTCGCCAAAATCCCATGAAATTTATTACCTTGGCTGAGCGTGAGCCAATTCGCCTTAATATCGGCTACCACCACACTGTGGTGTAGTTCGCCGTATTGTGATTTTGGTACATCATCTTCTATACCTTTCACGTACTTACCGCTTTTATCGGTATAGCCTGCCATTGGCACATCGTTCATATAGCGGTTAAAAATAGCCGTTTTTTTGGGGTCGCCAAACACCTCGGCTTCGGTGCTTGCTTTGGCTTTGATTAACCCAATCTCACGGCGTAGGTCTTTCGCTCTAAAGGTTTCGACCATGTACGGATCAAAACCCAATACGTTTTTATCGCGTATGCCATCGGCAATGCTGTAACGATGTAATTCATCACCAAACACCATCGCCGTGGTGGTGTTTTTTTTCTGGTTTTCATCGTGAATCGGCGTACCCGTAAAGCCAAAAAATATCGCCGTGGTAAAGGTGTGTTTAATGGTGATTAACATATCGCCAAAGGTAGAGCGATGCGCTTCATCGACAATAAACACAATACGCTTATTATTGATCTGCTCAATATCGTGGCTTTGCAAACTGATGCCTTCATCGTTGGCTTCTTGTTTAATGTTGCTCATTTTTTGAATCGAGCTAACGATTAAGGTATTGGCAAAGTCATCACTTTTAAGTTTAGTAATTAAGGCATGGGTGCTGTTGGTGGCTTGTACCGTCTCATTATCGGCGGCAAAGGCGTTGTATTCACGAAAGGACTGATCGCCCAATTCTATGCGATCCACCAAAAAAATTACCTTATCGGCATCTTTCGAGTTGGCAATCAACTGTGCTGATTTAAAACTGGTCATGGTTTTACCCGAACCCGTGGTGTGCCACACATAACCGCCCAAGCGGTTTTTATCCGCCCAATGAGTTTTAGACACCTTATCGGAAATGGCATTGGCGGCGTAATACTGATAACTACGCATCACTTTCAGCACCCCATCAGAGCCATCGGCAACGGTATAAAAACCAATAAGCTGATGCGCCATAGGGATCGACAATAGGGTTGAGGCGATGTCTTTCCAATGGTTCATGGGTTCGTTGTTTACATCTGCCCAATTAAAGAAATAAGCTGGGTTAAAACTGCCCTCCATACTGGGATTGGCGAAATAACGGGTTTCGCTCGGCGTCATCGCCACAAACACCTGCACCAAGGCAAACAAACCCGTGAACACGCCTTCATCGGAATACTTTTGGATTTGATTGGTGGCATGGCTCACGGGTACGCCACTGCGTTTTAATTCAATATGAATCAACGGCATACCGTTAATAAGTAACAACACATCACCACGGCGGTCACGCATGAGCGATGATTTTTTATCACTGCCTTTATCAAAACGGGGCTGCTGCACAATTTGATAACGGCTAGAACCGGCGGCAATGGCTTGGCGGTCGTAAATTTCTAAACTGATTTCTTTACCCAAATGCAAGGCATCGGCAGGGTTATCGCGGGTAATATTGACGGTTTTACCGTTAATAAAGCCATTGAGTTTTAGCGGCGTTTTTAGCTCACGAATCTGCTCAATAATCTGCTGCATTTCGGTGTCGGTTAGAGGCACTTCATTGAGACGATCTACCCCGCGATTATTATTAAATAAAATCGCCGCCCAGTTTTCGAGTAACTCCGCCTCAGTTGGGTTGTGAATAATTTCGTTTTCCCAACCTTTATTACCCAACACCTCAATTAAGGCGGCTTCAAACTCGGCTTCTTTTTTAAATTCGATCATGGTGTAAATCCGTTTAAACAAACATTTTATTAAGCAATGATTGCTTAATGTTGTTGAGTTGGGTGAGTTGGGTGTGTTGTTGCTTGATCAGCGTATCGAGCTGTTGGAAGAAGTTACCTATTTGGGTTTGTTCAGCTAATTCAGGGGTTTTAATACTCAAACTCATCGTTTTGTTCTTTGAAATGTTATAGCGAGATATTCCCTGTGCTAGGAGCACTACATGCCTCCTAAAATATGGTGCTCTTAAATTATTTGCTAAGAAATAATTATCGAAAACTACTTTTGGGCGATAGCCAAAACAAAAACTATTCAAGTAAATATTTTCAGACGAAGCAACCCATACTGATGACATACCGACTTCATCAGGAGTTTCTGAGGAAGTTGTAAAAAGAACATCTCCCTCATTAACCTCATTTTGTGTTCTATCTATTTCAACAGCATCAACTTGCAATGGGTTTGTAACTGAATTCGAAAACACGTTCATGTAAGTAACATAACGAGCATTACCATGACCAAAATCATCCTTAGTCTTACCTGATAAGCCACTATAAGAGTCACCAATCTCACCCAAAGCCTTCTCCTCCCAATCCCCACTAAAGCCTTTAAATCGAATCTGTGGTTGGGTTGCGCCCTGTTGCGGGAACATTTTTTCCAGCAAGGCTTTTTTGATTTGCTTGAGCTTGTCGTGTTTTTGCTGATGCTGGGCAACCAGGCGGTCAAGCTGTTGGAAACACTCACCGATTTGGGTTTGCTCTTTCGCATCATCCGTGATTTTAAATATAGAGTTTGAAACCAAGCCCCAATCAGAACGTGGCATCTTAGTACCAGTTGATTGATTTGCAATATCATCATATGGCTTAGTTTGTATCAAATAATACAAGAAACAACCAACGCCCTTGGTTGACCTTAAAACCCAAAAATCACCAACAGCTAAACCTGTAAAATCAGCAAAGTACCAGTTTTTTAGATATGGTCTAAGTTTACCGAAAAGGACATCACCTTGATTAAACTCTATACCAAACTTATTACTTTCTTTTTCAAAAATGTTCTTATTAAGCGTTCCTTGACCAGAGTTAATATCTTCGTACTCAAGTCTCGGTAGGTCTTCATTGCCAGAAAAAAAAGTTACTCTTAGAGCGATGCTGGAAAATGTCTTCTCCTCCCACTCCCCACTAAACCCCTTAAACCGAATCGCAGGCTGATTTTTGTTAGCGTGTTGTTCTGCACTCATACCGTTCAACCTTGCGACTCTTCATTCAGTAATAGCGCTTTCAATTCAGCCAAGCCTTGTTGGTCAAACTCGTTACCTGTTAAGTCATCCAGCATGGCCGCCAAACTTTGCTCGGTAGTTTTAATATCGGCAGCAACATCGGCGTATGTGGTGGCGTATTTATCGGCTAGGTTTTGCACACGGTTTGTTAAGTCATTTATCACCGCATTAGGCAGTTGATTGAGTTCGCTTAACAGTGGCGCAATCCATTTTAACTCCAGAAGCTCACTCACTTGCTCATCGCTGAGGTTTTCGATGGTGGTTTTGGTTTGTAAGTGTAGGGCGTCGCTGTCTGTTTGAATGGCTTTTTTCAGGGCTTTTTCTTCGCTGTTCAGTGCATCCACTTTAATGATGCTGGCTTCATAGCTTTCTGATCCAAGACTGTCTATTTTCAATCCATTGGCTTTTAGTTCGGCTTTAATCTGTTTAGCGGCTTTAGCCACGGTGGCATTATTAAAGCCATCGGCACTTTCTTTAATGGTTTCATCGGCGAGACCTTGTTCTTTGTCGTCTTCGCTGAGGCCATCTAAAACGGCATCAACCTCGGCGCTGATGTCCGCAAGGCGGTTTTGTTTGTCCTTGAGAGCTTGCAGCTCTGCGCTTAAGTGGGTTTGTTGCACTAATTCAAATGGCAGTAGATGGCCTAACCAGCCATCCTGTACCTCGGTGTCTTTGCCGTTTTTCTTTTTAATCACAATATTAGGATCTACTTGCTTGCTGGCGGCAAAGCCTTCGGTTTGCAGTATTTCTAAATCGGTGCTGATGGTTTGCCAGTGGTTATTCAGCAGTTGGTAGGCGTGGTATTGATCAATTAATGCGATCGGTTTTAAGCGGTTAAACAGGTTAAGGCTTAAGGTTTCTTCTTGCTGTTTGCGGTTAACGCTTTGCCAGTTTGTAATAAGCTGCTCGGTTAAATAGCCATCAAAACCTGTAAAGGCTTGGCGGTAGGCTTGGGCAAAGGCTTGCACATCGGCATGTTGGGTAATGGTGTGTTTGAGTTGCTCGGGCGTTATTTGTAGCTCGCTATTCAATTCACAGTAACCTGCGTTCTTTTGTTTAAACAGGGTGGTTTGTAAGGCAGGTAAAGCCTGCCAGTAATCAGCCATTGCATCCACTTCACTTTGCGGAATACCGCCCAGCATGGTGGCGTGTAAATCCCAGCTTTCACTGGCGGCGGCTGAATCGACATAGCGCGGAATATTCAGGTTGTAGTCGTTGGCCTGAATCGTTTTTTTGCTGACGACTTGGGCGTATTTAGGCAGGTGTTGCCTTGATACCACGGCATCGGTGATGCGTTTAATATCCGATGCTTGCAGTTTGTTGTTTTTGCCTTCTTTTTTAAAGTGTTTGCTGGCATCAACAATTAATACGTCTGTCTCTGGCTGTTCAATACTGCCACGTTGTTGGCGTAGCACCATGATGATAGTGGGAATACCGGTGCCAAAAAAGATATTGGCAGGCAGGCCAATGATGGCATCAATATGGTTGTTTTCGATCAGGTTTTTACGAATTTTACCTTCTTCACCCCCACGGAATAACACGCCATGGGGCAACACAATACACATGATGCCGTGGGGTCTTAAATGGTAAAGGTCATGCAATAAAAAGGCGTAATCGGCTTTGGTTTTGGGGGCGAGGCCAAAGCGCGAATAACGCGGGTCGGCGTCTTTATGTTCTGGGTCCCATTTTTGTGAGTAAGGTGGGTTGGAGACCACAGCATCGACATATAAAGGGTTATACGAACCAACAGGATCATTCTCATCAAAAAACGGCCAGTCTTCTTCTAGGGTGTCGCCATTACGGGTGATGATGTTTTCAGGAATAATGCCACGCATGACTAAGTTCATACGAGTGAGGTTGTAGGTATTGGCTTTTAGCTCTTGAGCGTAGTATTCAATGTTGTTGATGCTATCCACGTGTTTGGCAAGGCTGTTACCAATGTTGATGAGCAGCGAGCCACTACCCGATGTAGGGTCGTAAATGCGGATTTTATCGCGGTCTTTCAGGTGGTTGGCGATGATGTCTGACATTAATAATGAGACTTCGTGCGGAGTATAAAACTCCCCTGCTTTCTTGCCTGCATTGGCAGCGAATTTTTCAATCAGGTATTCATAGATATAGCCCAGCACATCGTAGTCTTGGCGTCCATCCATCGGGATGTCTTTAATCAGTTGCAGCAACTCGCTGATGGCTTTGGTTTGCTTGGCGGCGTTTTCACCGAGTTTACTCAAACCTGTCTGCAAGGTATTAAAAATATTATCAAACAGTTTTTTGTGATTGGTGTGAATTAAGCGCTCAAAGGCTGATAGTGCATCGCGTACGTTGGATACATCAAAGTCACTGCCTTTGGCAAGCCATGTGCTGAATAGGTTGTCGTAGCTGATAAAGTAGCCAAGGTCTTTTTGAATGTATTCAACGGTTTCTGCGTCTTGTTCAGTTAAGGCGGCGATGTCGGCATCGCTCATGCCTTGGGCTTTAGCGAATTTAATTTGCTGATCAGACAGGTATTTGTAGAAGATAAACCCGAGAATGTAGTCTTTGTATTCGTTGGCTTCGATCTTTGACCGCATTTGATTAGCGGATTCCCAGATTTTGGCGGCGAGTTGTTGTTTGTTCAAGTGGTGTATCCTTAGATATTTTTTAATTCGAATTATTATTTATGTACAACCTAGCACATTCAAAATATTGAGCGATAACGAAGAGTACAACAAGCGAATTAGAATCGCTATCCTAATGACGATGATGAACCGCTTGATTAAAGTGATTAAAGGAGTCCGTGATTAAAGGGGTCGAAGCCCTTTTATACTGTTATGAAACCAACGGGTAATCTTTTATAAGACTACCTGTGGGGATTTGTAAGCCTTTATGCAATTTACGTATCATAGTAATGGTGAGCTTACGTCGACAATTTAACACTTCTGATACGCGGCCAGTATGCCCAATATAAGGTACTAAGTCTTTATCTTTAAGGCCGTATTGTTGCATACGAAAACGAATCGCCTCGATGGGGTTCGGTGTTTCAATAACGTGATGTTTAGCTTCATAGGCTTCAACCAATGTAGCTAGTATATCTAGCTCATCGCCTTCTGGAGTGTCAGTTTCTGCATCCATTAAAGCCATTATACGTTCTAGTGCCGTTTCGTAATCGGCTTCATGTTTAATGGGATGAATATTCATATCGCCACCGCACCTATTTGTTAATCAAAAGAGCAAAACCTTTTATACCACAAACAAAAAACCCCCGCACAATGTGCGAGGGTTTTTGTTTGGTGGAGCCTAGCGGGATCGAACCGCTGACCTCAACACTGCCAGTGTTGCGCTCTCCCAGCTGAGCTAAGGCCCCTAATTGGGTGGCGGCATTCTACCTATTAGGCGGAATGCTGACAAGTGATTTATGACTTGCTTAGGCGTTGTTTAGTGCTTGGTAGGCTTTCTCTAATTTTTTGAGCTGTTTTTTACCAATCTCGCCATATAAACCCTGTAATGCGTAGCGCACTCTTGCCCGCGACATGTCAGAGCCTAGCAGTACCATGGCATCCATCACTGAGAATGAGGCGGTGGTGCCTGATATGGCGATAAACAACGGGGCTAAAAAGTCCTTCAGCTTAATTTCCATGCTGTCGGCCAGTGCTTTTAGCTCCGCAAAAATCGCGTCGCGGTTCCAGTCTCTTAGGTTTTCTAAGCGCCACAGTACAAATTGTAATACTTGTTTGAGCTGGTCTTCGGTGACTTTAAGTTCGTCGTACTTGGCTTTTTCGACGGGTAACATGCCTGCGTATAAAAACGAGGTAAGCGGCGAGAAGTCGCTTAGGGTTTCCATACGCGCTTGGGCGTGGGGTAATACTGCACGAATACTGTCTTGGTTTAGTGCCCAATCGTGCAATCGTTGTGCGAGCTGTTCGGTGGTGAATTCTTCACGAATCCATAAGCCATTGAGCCACGAGAGTTTTTCTACATCAAAAATAGGCCCACCTAGGGATACTCGCTGAATATCAAAGGCTTCGACCATTTCATCAAGAGTGAATTTTTCACGCTCGTCAGGCATTGACCAACCCATACGGCCAAGGTAATTGATAAGACCTTCTGGCAAGTAGCCCATTTTTTGATAATACAAAATACTGGTGGGGTTTTTACGCTTACTGAGTTTTGATTTATCGGTATTACGCAGTAGTGGCAAGTGGCATAGTTGCGGCATATCCCAGCCAAAATATTCATACAGCAGTTTATGCTTAGGCGCTGAGTTGATCCATTCTTCACCACGAATCACGTGAGTGATTTCCATGAGGTGATCGTCTACCACGTTGGCTAAATGGTAGGTGGGCATACCGTCTGATTTAAGTAAAATTTGTGCGTCGATTTGCCCCCAATCAAGCTCAATAGTGCCACGTAGCATGTCATCTACAGGACAAGGGCCTTCACCTTCGGGGACATTCATGCGAATCACGTAAGGCATGTCTGCGGCTTTGCGTTTCGCTACTTCGTCGTCGGGTAATTTTAGTTCGCTGGGTTTTAATGCGGCAAAACCACCCTGCTCACGGCGGGCGTTGCGTAGCTCGTCTAATTCTTCGGTGGTGCGGTAGCAATAAAAGGCATGGCCTGCATCGACCAGTTGCTGTGCGTATTTTGCATAAATATCACCACGCTCACTTTGGCGGTAAGGGCCGTAATCACCCCCAACATCGGGGCCTTCTGCCCAGTCTAAACCTAACCAACGCAAACTATCGTAAATGGCTTGTTCTGATTCTGGAGTAGAACGTGCTTGGTCGGTATCTTCGATACGTAAAATAAATTCGCCGCCATGCTGACGTGCAAAACAAAGGTTAAATAGTGCGATGTAAGCAGTGCCTACGTGGGGATCACCTGTGGGTGATGGCGCAATACGAGTACGAACAGTCATAGAATTACCACGTAATAAAAAGCGTGCATTATACCTTGTTCGCAAACGGATGTTGCAATAATTACGACGCTTAATGATGGCAAGGATGACTAACTGAAAAAAGTATTCTCACAAGCACACAAACAAAAGTGCCATTTAAAAATACCATCGCCACGATTGATTTAATCAAATATACATATTAGCCACTTTTGCAATAATGCAATGGCAGTATCAATAAAATACACAGGTAACAACAAGCGCAATAACAACAAAAAGAGGTGTTAGCAATGAATACAATCAAACATATATTGCATACATGGATGGCTCATTACTCACAAACTGAAGAAACGGCAAGTGTTAAGGAGTGTAATTACGCGGATAATTACTATGGCGATAGAGCCTGTAAATCATCAGATATTCAGTAATATTTGGCGGGCGACGCTACGCTAT
Source organism: Candidatus Endobugula sp. (assembly GCA_965225895.1). GTDB lineage: Bacteria > Pseudomonadota > Gammaproteobacteria > Pseudomonadales > Cellvibrionaceae > Endobugula. The sequence goes on along the minus strand of CBDDBR010000011.1, from coordinate 547,237 downwards.
AGTGCGCCGCTCGCCTATCACTCATTACGTTTTAGGTAAGGTAACACCACGCTGGCCTTGGTATTTACCACCGCGATCTTTGTATGACGTTTCGCACGTTTCATCTGAGCCAAAAAACAGCATTTGCGCTACACCTTCGTTGGCATAAATTTTTGCAGGTAATGGCGTGGTATTAGAAAACTCTAGCGTCACGTGCCCTTCCCACTCAGGCTCTAGCGGCGTCACGTTAACAATAATACCGCAACGGGCATAGGTCGATTTACCTAAACACACCGTTAAAATATCACGAGGAATACGGAAGTATTCTACGGTGCGCGCCAATGCAAATGAGTTGGGCGGAATAATACACACATCACTTTTTACATCAACAAAGCTGTTTTCATCAAAGTTTTTAGGGTCAACAATGGTGGAGTGCACGTTAGTAAAAATTTTAAATTCGTCGGCACAACGCACATCGTAACCATAGCTTGAGGTTCCGTATGAGATTAAACGATCACCCGATTCGCCATAACGCACTTGACCCGCTTCAAATGGCTCAATCATATTGTGTGATTCGGCCATGCGGCGCATCCATTTATCTGACTTAATACTCATGATGTTCTCTTCTCTGTTAACGATGCAATCTGTTGTTAGCGCGCAATAGTAAAGGGGGATGCCTTAACAGGCAAGACGAAATATCATACAGCAAGTATCTATCCCCTAATTCAGCCCTTAGCTCAACCCTTTAATCCAGCCCCTTAACCCAGCCCCTTACTTATACGCAATACGGCTCTCGCCCCTTTTATCACCTGTTAGTCATCGCTCATCACAATATCAACCTCTGCGGTATCGTGTTTTTGTAGCCATAATTGAGCGGCAATTTTTTGCGCTATTGCGTGGTATTCTTGGCTAATTTCGCCGTCTGGATCAGCAACTACACTAGGGCGGCCACTGTCGGCATATTCACGAATAGATAAGGCCAATGGCAGGGCTCCTAGTAATTGCGAGCCATAATCTTGGGCAATACGCTCACCACCACCTTCGCCAAAAATGTGTTCTTTATGACCACATTGACTGCACTGATGCACGGCCATATTTTCAACCACACCCACAATCGGCACATCCACTTTATTGAACATTTCTACCGCTTTTTTGGCATCTAATAAGGCAATATCTTGTGGTGTGGTTACAACCACCGCGCCACTCACAGGTACTTGTTGCGATAAAGTAAGCTGAATATCACCTGTACCGGGTGGCATATCCACAAACAGATAATCAAGCTCATCCCAATCCGTTTGAAAAAGTAACTGTTGCAAGGCACCACTGGCCATAGGCCCACGCCATACCATCGGCGTTTTATCATTTACTAAATACCCCATCGACATTGACTTAACACCATAATGGCTATGAGGGATCATACTTTTTTGGTCACGCACTTCTGGACGCTTTGCCCCTACACCCAACATAGCAGGCTGGCTAGGGCCATAAATATCGGCATCTAATACACCTACCTTGGCTCCCATAGCCGCCATCGCTAAAGCCAAATTGACTGTAGTAGTTGATTTACCCACACCGCCCTTACCCGAGGCAACGGCAATAATGTTGCACACCTTCGCTAAAGCAGGTTGATCACTTGTCGTGACGTTCACAGGCGCTTGCCAACCAAAATCAATGTTCACTGCATCTACATCAGGCAAGGCTTCAAAGCGTTCCCACAGTGCTTGGCTCATGCTCTCTTGCACGGTTTTTGAAGGATAACCTAAGGTAATGGATAGGCTTAATGTGCGGTTTTCGTAGCGTATATCACTTACAGCGTTAAGACTAAGTAATGAACGTTGGGTATGAGAATCTATAAAATCGTCGGCAATCGACAAAACTTGCTGTTGTACAAAATCTGACATAAATAACCTAGGCGGGAAGTAATATAGGGGGATTTCAAAAAAGTAATAAAGAAATTCCCATAAATTCTAAATTAAATCAAGCACTAATCACTGCTTAAGCCCGTATTAGCTGATATAATTCGCGGTTTTATCACCCTATTATTTTTAAGGTATTCATGTCTCAGCGCAAAATTCTTGTTACAAGTGCATTACCCTATGCCAATGGCTCTATTCACTTAGGTCACTTAGTTGAATATATTCAAACCGATATTTGGGTACGCTTTCAAAAAATGCGTGGCCATGAATGCACCTATGTTTGCGCAGACGATGCACACGGCACCGCCATTATGCTTAAAGCCGAGCAAAACGGTATTACGCCTGAGGCACAAATTGCCAATGTAAAAGCCGAGCATGAAAAAGACTTTGCAGACTTTATGATTGAATTTGATAATTTTCATTCAACGCATTCTGCCGAGAACAAAGAATTATCAGAGCTCATTTATACTCGCTTAGTTGAGAACAATCACATTGCCTCACGCAGTATTACTCAAGCATACGATCCCGAGAAAGAAATATTTCTTGCCGACCGTTACATCAAAGGCACCTGCCCTAAATGTAAAGCCGAAGATCAATACGGCGATAACTGTGAAGTCTGTGGCGCAACGTATTCACCCACCGATCTCATTAATCCTAAATCGGCGATTTCGGGTGCAACACCTATTGAAAAAGAATCTGAGCATTTTTTCTTTAAGTTACCTGAGTTCACAGCATTCTTAAAAGACTGGACTCGCGCAGGTCATTTACAAACTGAAATGGCCAATAAATTATCGGAATGGTTAGATGCAGGCTTGCAAGAATGGGATATTTCTCGTGATGCGCCGTATTTTGGTTTTGAAATTCCTAATCAAGCAGGCAAATATTTTTATGTTTGGCTTGATGCGCCGATTGGTTATATCGCCAGCTTTAAAAACTTGTGCGAAAAAACAGGTAAAAACTGGGAAGACTATTGGGTAGACGATGGCAAAGGTCATCCAACATTAAATAACGGCACCGAGCTTTACCATTTTATTGGTAAAGACATTGTAAACTTTCACGCCTTGTTTTGGCCTGCCATGCTGCACTCGGCAAAATTCCGTACGCCTACTGCAGTAAACGTGCACGGCTTTTTAACTGTAAACGGCAAAAAAATGTCAAAGTCTCGTGGCACGTTTATTAATGCTCGCAGCTATCTTGATCATTTAAAACCAGAATATTTACGTTATTACTTTGCCGCAAAACTAACCAACGGGGTTGATGATTTAGATTTAAACCTAGATGATTTTATTCAACGCGTTAATTCTGATTTAGTGGGTAAAGTGGTAAACATTGCCAGCCGCACAGCTAAGTTTATTCAGAAAAGTGGTGGCGTATTATCTAGCAACATTGAAAACGCCGAGCTATGGCAAACGTTTGTTGATGCAAACAACACTATCGCCACACTGTATGAAGACCGCGAATATGCAAAAGCCATGCGCGAAATTATGGCGCTGGCCGATGCAGCCAACGAATACATTGCTGCAAAAGAGCCGTGGGCATTAGCAAAACAAGAAGGCAAAGCACAAGAAGTGCTCGATGTATGCACACTAGGTATTAACATGTTCCGCGTGATCGTGACTTATCTGAAGCCTATATTGCCTGAACTCAGCAAAAACGCTGAGCTATTTTTAAATACTGAACTCACATGGAATAGCGCCACCGAATTCATGGGCGAACACAGTATCAATAAATTTAAACCTTTACTGACTCGTGTTGAAAAAGATCAAGTCGATGCCATGGTAAACGACAGTAAAGAAGCACTGGCAGCTAACAGCCAAGCAAGCATTGTGGAACTTGGTAGCGATTCTGACATCGAACCTATCGCCGCTGAAATTGATTTTAATGCCTTTGCTAAAGTCGATTTACGTGTAGCAAAAATTGTAAAAGCAGAACACGTAAAAGGTGCCGACAAATTACTGCAACTCACGTTAGATTTAGGTGGCGAAACACGCAATGTTTTTTCGGGCATTAAAAGCGCCTACCAACCTGCTGACCTAGAAGGCAAACTCACGGTTATGGTCGCTAACTTAGCCCCCCGTAAAATGAAGTTTGGTATTTCGGAAGGCATGGTACTTGCCGCAGGCCCAGGTGGCAGCGAAATTTATTTATTGGAACCGCATAATGGGGCAACCCCTGGCATGCGTGTTATGTAATGCAGCACCATGAACGGTATCATCATAAACAATTAGAAAAACAACACCATGATCATTGAATTAGGCACTATTTTAATTAGTACCATCTTAGTCAACAACTTTGTACTTGTGCAGTTTTTAGGACTGTGCCCGTTTATGGGTGTGTCTAATAAACTCGAAACCGCCATTGGTATGGCGAGTGCAACAACCTTTGTTTTAACACTCGCATCGGTATGCAGCTATTTAGTACATGAATTTATATTAACGCCGCTATCGCTTACCTACTTAAAAACGATTTCGTTTATTTTGGTCATCGCGGTTGTAGTGCAATTTACAAAAATGTTTATTGAAAAAACCAGCCCTATTCTTTATCGCGTACTGGGTGTATTTTTGCCGCTCATTACCACTAACTGTGCTGTGCTAGGCGTTGCCTTACTCAATGTGAGCAAAACTTATAGCTTTGGGGAATCACTCATTCATGGCTTTGGTGCGGGCTTAGGGTTTTCTTTAGTACTTATTTTATTTTCCGCTATGCGAGAACGTCTTGCCGTTGCTGATGTACCGTTAGCATTTAAAGGGGCAGCTATCGGCATGATTACTGCGGGTCTTATGTCACTCGCCTTTATGGGCTTTGCTGGGTTAATACAACTGTAATATGTTAGAACTTATTTTTAATAATCCTATTATTGCTGCACTGATTGGCTTAGGCGGTTTAGCCTTAGTATTTGGTGGCATACTTGGCTACGCTGCGGTTAAATTTAAAATCGAAGGCGATCCCGTGGTCGAAGCGCTCGACGCATTACTGCCACAAACTCAATGTGGACAGTGCGGTCACCCCGGCTGTAAACCCTATGCAGAAGGGATTGCCAATGGTGAAGCCATTAATAAATGCCCACCCGGTGGCCAAAACACGATTGACGCTATCGCCGATTTACTAGGTGTAGAAGCCCCTTCATTAGATGAAGAACACGGCACCGAAGCAGATATTAAAACTGTTGCATATATTCGCGAAGATGAATGTATTGGTTGCACAAAGTGCATTCAAGCCTGCCCTGTTGATGCCATTTTAGGCGCAGCCAAACAAATGCACACAGTCATTGTGGATGAGTGCACAGGCTGTGATTTATGTGTTGAACCTTGCCCTGTTGACTGTATTGATATGCTCCCTGTTGAACAAACACTACAAGACTGGAAGTGGGCAAGCCCAAGTCATTTAATTGCAACCGATGGTGGCAATAGTAATAAGGAGCATGCAGCATGAGTGCCGTTATTGCGAGCGATACACCACGTAACATTGTGAGCCAAGCAATTGGCGAATTTCACGGTGGTATTTATCCACCTGAAAATAAAACGCAGTCTATGCAATTACCTGTGGGCGAATTACCGCTACCCAAAGAATTGATTTTCCCTCTAAATCAACACATGGGTGTGCCTGCCGAACCTATTGTAGCCGTGGGTGATAAGGTACTCGGTAACCAAAAAATTGCCGAGGCAGTGGGCGGCTTTAGTGCAGCCATTCACGCATCTAGCTCAGGCGTTGTCACAGCAATAGAAGATCGCGTACTACCACACCCTTCTGGTATGAGCGGGCCGTGTATTGTGATTGCGACCGATGGCCAGCATCAACAACAAGCCCTCAACAGCTGTGAAGATTATCGCCAACATGAACCCAATGCATTGCTCAAAAAAATTCGCGATGCGGGCATTACGGGTTTAGGCGGTGCGGGCTTTCCTACGGCGGTAAAATTAAATCCTCAAGAACACTTTGATATTAATACATTAATACTCAACGGCACCGAATGTGAACCATACATTACAGCCGATCATAGTTTAATGCTAAACCACGCCGAAGATGTTGTACGTGGTGCACTATTACTCGCGTATATTTTAGGTGAGCCCGAAAAAATTCTCATTGGTGTTGAAGACAATAAACCCGATGCCATTGCCGCATTAGAAAGTGTTATTAAAGAAACCGACAATACGCAGCATATGAGTATTGTGACCTTTCCTACCAAATATCCATCGGGTGGCGAAAAACAACTGATTCAGTTGCTCACCAATCAAGAAGTACCCGCAGGTGCGATTCCTGCAAGCTTAGGTATTGTCATGCAAAATGTGGGAACCACTGTAGCCGCCTATCGCGCGGTAGTACATGGTCAACCACTCACATCACGCATTACCACTTTTGTGGGCGAATCATTAAATACTCAACGCAATATTCACGTGTTATTGGGCACCCCTATTGAGTTCGCATTAAACGAGCTGGGCTACGCAGCTAACAATAATACAACATTAATTATGGGTGGCCCTATGATGGGCTTTGCATTAGATAACCCATCGATTCCCGTTATTAAATCAACAAACTGTATTATTGCACCCTCTATAGCCGAGTTGCCCGCACAACCAAACGCGCAAGAGTGCATTCGCTGCGGTATGTGTGCCGAGGCCTGTCCTGCCAGCTTATTACCACAACAGTTATATTGGTATTCAAAAGCCGAAGACTATGAGCGTGCGCAAAATCATCAATTATTTGATTGCATTGAATGCGGCGCGTGTTCTTATGTGTGCCCATCGAATATTCCTTTAGTACAGTACTATCGTGCTGCCAAAGGCGCGATTAAACATATTGAGCAAGAAAAAGTAAAATCGGATCACGCTAGACAGCGTTTCGAATTCCGCAAGCTGCGTATCGAAAAAGCCGAACAAGAAAAAATTGCCAAACGTGAAGCCCGTAAGGCCGCTGCCGAAAAAGCCAAACGTTTACAGCAAGAAAAACAGGCACAACAAGCTGATAACACAACAGACGCACCAAGCACGGCGACAAGTGCACCTGCTGCTGACCCAGTAGCAGCCGCAATGGCACGCGTTAAAGAAAAACAAAACGACCCTGTTGCACAACAAGCCAAGCTTGAACGTGCCGTTAGTAGCGCAAAAGATCGCGTAGCCAAACTAGAAGACAAGCTCACTAAACCGCTTAACTTTCCTACGGGTACAGAAGAAGAGCACCGTGATCGTATTGGTTCTCAGGTAAAACAGGCCAAAGTACGCCAGCAAGAAGCCGAGAAACAATTAGCTGATTTTTTAGCGAGTAATACCACCGCTAACAATCAAAACACAGATACGAGCACTACCAAAAACGCGGATAAAAAGGCAGCGCCCGCCGTTAAAAAAACCGATGATGCCGCCAGCTCTGCCATTGAAAAAGCAAAAGCAGCAACCGCAGCGTTAGCAAATATGTCGCCAAAAGAAAAAGCGCAGCAACAAGTTGCATCTTTAGAGCAACGTTTAGTGAAAGCCCAACAGCGCTTACACGATGCCGAAAAGGATAACAGCGAACATGTTGAGGCCTTTAAAGCGGCGGCCGAAAAATTAGAAAAAAAATTAGCAAGCGCTAAAAAAGAGTTAACCACATTATGAGCTTTATAAAAGCATCTTCACCGCATACTCATCATGTACGCAGCACAGCTAGCGTTATGCAATGGGTTATTATGGCTACGTTTCCTGGCTTTGTGGCTCTCAGCTATTTTTTTGGCTGGGGCACACTGATTAACATAGTTATTGCTGGTATCACTGCAATACTCAGCGAAGCGTTAATTCTGCGTTTACGCCAACGACCTATTGCCCAATCATTACAAGATTACAGCGCATTAGTGACCGCCGTACTGCTCGGTTTAGCGTTACCCCCTTACGCGCCTTGGTGGATTGTTGTGGTTGGTAGCGCCACAGCGATCATCGTAGCCAAACAATTGTATGGCGGTTTAGGTCTAAACCCTTTTAACCCTGCAATGATAGGTTATGTGGTTTTATTAATATCATTTCCCATTGAAATGACACGCTGGATTAATCCTGTCACGTTATCAGCTGATGGGCAGTTACCGAGTTTAATGGAATCGTTAACGGCTGTTTTTCAGAATAGTGCCGCTGTAGACGCCTATACAGGCGCTACCCCTTTAGACCTTTTCAAAAACCAAGAAGGCCTCTTAACTGAACAAATTTATGCCGCAGAACCATTATTTATCAATAGTCTACTTGCTGGTGTTGGCTGGGAGTGGGTAAACCTTGCGTTTTTAGCAGGCGGTCTTGTCTTACTTCAGAAAAAAATATTTACATGGCATGCCCCTATCAGCATGTTAATTGCGCTCAGCATTATGGCATTACTCTTTAATGATGGCGGTAGCTCTACCAGTGGTGGCTCGGTATTGCTGCACTTATTTTCTGGCGGCACCATGCTAGGCGCCTTTTTTATTATTACTGACCCTGTAAGTTCCGCAGTGAGTAATAAAGGGCGTATTATTTACGGTGCTTTTATTGGGGTGCTTATTTACATTATTCGCGTATGGGGCAACTACCCTGATGCGGTGGCATTTTCGGTACTATTAATGAATTTTGCTGCTCCATTTATTGATTATTACACCGTTCCAAGAACTTACGGCCACAAACATGCTGTTGCGGCTAACCGCAAAAGACACGAATAGAGAACACACACCATGATGCACCTTTCTATTGGTAAAAATAGTTTTTTATTATTTTTATTCGCCGTTGTCACTGCGGGTACACTGGCTTTTACTTACGAAGCGACAAAAGATGATATTAAAGCGTCTGAACGTAAGGCCGCACAAAAAGCCCTATTAGAAATTTTGCCACAATCGCGTTTTGATAATGACTTACTACTTGATACGTTAACTATTCCCGAATCCGCGCACACGCTATTAGGCAAGTTATCTGACGAGACTATATATGTAGCGCGTAAAAATAATCGTATTGTTGCCGTTATCGTACCCGCTATTGCACCTAACGGTTATAACGGCGATATTAAAATGATTGCAGGTATTAATACCGATGGCACCATTGCTGGCGTACGTGTATTAAGCCACAAAGAAACACCCGGATTAGGCGATAAAGTTGATATTAAAAAGAGCGAGTGGATTAATAGCTTTCGTGACCGCTCCCTCAACAACCCTGCCGAAAATGGCTGGAAAGTAAAAAAGAATGGTGGTGAATTTGATCAGTTTACTGGCGCCACTATCACACCACGCGCAGTAGTTAGCCGTGTGTATAATATTTTACGTTTTGTTGATAACAACAAAACATTACTGTTTCCCGATTCAGCACTCGGAAATGAGCAATAACCATGGACAATAACGATATCACTGAAAACTCAACAGATACCGCCGCAAAAGCAAACGCTGTTAATTATTCAGAAATTACAAAAAATGGCCTTTGGTCAAACAACCCTGCACTGGTGCAATTACTAGGCTTATGCCCATTGCTAGCGGTGAGCGGCTCGGTCGTAAATGCCTTGGGTTTAGGCTTGGCGACCATGTTGGTATTAGTGGGTTCTAACGTTGCAGTATCACTTATTCGTAATGTGGTTAGTGACGCCGTAAAACTCCCTGCCTTTGTAATGATTATTGCCTCATTCACTACCGCAACCGAATTATTAATGCAGGCTTATACCTATGAGCTGTATCAGATTTTAGGTATTTTTATTCCGCTCATTGTTACCAACTGTGCCATTCTTGGACGTGCTGATGCGTTTGCCTGCAAGAATACACTGATCCCTTCTGCCGTTGATGGCTTTATGATGGGGTTAGGCTTTTTGTGTGTTTTAGTCATACTGGGTGCCATACGTGAGCTATTAGGTGCAGGCACATTATTTGCCGACATGCAGCTGCTGTTTGGCGAAGTCGCTCGTGGCTGGAAGCTCACCGTGTTTGGTGATAATTACCCTGGTTTTTTAATTGCCATTTTGCCACCGGGTGCTTTTTTGGTCACAGGTTTTCTTATCGCCTTTAAAAATATGATTGACGCACAGCATCAGAAAAAACTCGCAGCCTTAAAAACAACGCCCACCGTTAAAGGTAGCAAACGAGTACGAACCACTGGGGTGATTAGTTAACTATTTTTTAGTTAATTCTTATTATTTGACTCTATTTGTCATAAAAATATCACCCCAAAAAATTGCCTATAAGCACAGCCGACAAGGAAAGCTACGACGATAGCTATAATAATAATTGCAACGATAACCGCAACTATTAATACAAAACAGCGTTGCTCTAGGGCGTTACTTTTTATAGGTCATACATGAAAAACTTGCGTACCCGATTCATCCTATTGTTAAACACGGTATGTTTAGGCGCCGTTTTGTTGACCCTTGTGGCTTGCACGCCTATTGCCTCTCATACCCCCAATGATCAAACTCCTGCAATCACATTAGCGCCATTAAGCCTGTGGCAAGAGCGCGTTTTTGCCACAAAAACAAACTACTCTCTTATTGAAAGTAATGAACACGCTGTAATTCACGCCCACAGTGACGCCAGTGCCTCAATGCTGTACCAACAAAAAACTGTTAATTTACAGCAAACACCCTATTTACAATGGCAGTGGAAAGTCAGCAATACTTTCACCGATATTAACGAACAGAGTAAACAAGGCGATGATTTTTCTGCGCGCGTTTATATTGCAGTCAAAGCCAAAAACGGATCATTTTATCCGCGCGTACTCTGCTATGTGTGGGCTAATCATTCGCCTAAAGGCTCTCATTGGTCAAGCCCTTATAGCAATGACGCCATCATCATCGCACAGCAAAGTGGGGATTCACGGGTTCATCAATGGGTTAGCGAAAAGATTAATGTGAAAGCCGATTTACAACGTTATTTTCAAGAAGAAATAGATGAAATTGAAGGCATTGCTATTATGACGGATAGCGATAATAGCAAAGGCAAAGCCGATGCGTTTTATCGCCAGCTATTTTTTAGCGCACAATAATATTAACAGCAATCGATTTAAAATTTGGCGTTAAGCTTCTAGGATCTAAGTTGTGTTCTGCCAGCACATTGGCTTCGGGGTAATAGGCCATGACATTTCCTTTGGGTAAATCAAAACGCTGTACTCTCGCTTGTTTCATAACACCCTGCTGCGACACAACATCAACGGCATCACCATGACTAACGCCTAAATCTTGCATATCTTCATCAGATAAAAATACCGTATGGCGCCCTGCATTAAAACGGTAGCTATCCGTTTCTTCATAAATAATACTATTAAACTGCCCCTCACTACGCACACTTGCCAACAAGAAAGGATAACGCTCACTACGACTATTTACCTGCGGAATAGGATGAACAATAAAACGCGCTTTTGCCGTTGCGGTATTAAATGAAGGCTCGTGCATGACTCGATGGCGCACGTGAAATTCTTTTTTAGCCACACCAATATCTTTAAGCTCTTCCATGCCTGTCACAGTATTTGCAATGGTTTCTCGAATGGTATCGTGCTGTTCAAATTGAGAAAAATCTATAGGGTTATTGGGCGCAATTTTTGCCAATAATTGCTGACCTATCGTTGCCAAAATAGACACTTCTGAACGCACATTATCAAGACGATCAATGCCCCCATTGCTTAAACGTACAAAGTTAAACATGGATTCTTGGGTGGTTGATTGCTGTTCTTCATCCCGTGATTTAACAGGTAAAATTAATGCGTCGCTGTTGTCCACACCATATAAGTGCCCTTGATTCAACGTGGTGGTTAAATACACTTTACATGCGATACGGTCTAAGGCAGTTTTCGCCCACTCAGTATTAGGTGTAGCGCTATATAAGTTGCCGCCCACAATACATGCACAATCTATTTCACCGCTGTGCGCCGCAGATAAAGCATGAAAGGTGTCTAGGCCCGAGGCAGTGGGCAATGATATGTTCAAGGTATTTTCTAGACGTGTAAACACATCATCAGCTAATACAGGTTTAACACCAATAGTACCAATCCCTTGCACATTACTATGACCGCGCAAAGGTAATAAGCCGCTATAACGTTTACCAACCATGCCACGCAATAATGCGAGATTGGCAATGTATTCTACATTTTCGCTACCAAAGCGATGATGAGTCATACCCATTCCCCAAGCAAATACCGCATTGGTAGATTGCGCGTATAAACGAGCAGCCTGCTCTATTTGCGCTTGATGGATAGCACTGTGTGTTTCTATGTCATGCCACGTTGTATTTTTTATATCGTCTACAAACACCGTAAAATTATCACAGTATTGAGTAATAAATTCATTGTCTTCTGCCGATTGTTCTAATACTGCTTTAGCGATACCTTTGAATAAAGCAATATCACCACCAATATTGGGCTGCAAATATAAAGAGGCAATATCAGTACCGCCCACTATCATTGAGTGGGCACTTTTAGGCACCGCAAATTTAACAAGCCCCGGCTCTTTAGCTGGGTTAATCACAATCACTTGCCCACCACGATCACGGCAATTTTTGAGCTGATGAATAAAACGTGGATGATTAGATGCTGGATTAGCACCGATCACAAAAATAGTATCGCACTGTGACAAGTCATCTAACTCAATCGTTGATGTACCCGTACCAATCGTTGATCCTAAACCTACACTGGTCGCTTGGTGGCAATAATACGAACAGTTGTTGACATTATTAGTCCCATATAAACGTGCTAATAATTGCAACACAAAGCCTGACTCATTAGATGAGCGACCCGATGAATAAAAAAAACTGCGCTCTGGTGATGTATCGGCAAAGCGATTGGCCGCATAAGAAAGCGCCCAATCCCAATCAACTTCGCGGTAATTGTTTTCGCCCTTTGCTTTAAAAATAGGCGACCCTAAACGCCCCATATGCTCTAACTCTTTAGGGGACAGTTCGCGCAGTTCATCTAATGTGTGGTTAAACACTTCACTAGGAATAGCAGGTTGAATGTCAGTGGATTGCGCTTGAATACTTTTATTACAAACAGAAGGAAACTCACCCAGCTCATTGGTCATACCGCCTTGTTGACCACCCATACCTAAACCACAGGCCTTACACGTATTGTGTGCTCGCAATGCCTTGGCTGATTTTTTAAACCCCATACGCCTCACCGTATTTAAGGTATAAAGAACTTTTTTAGGGCCGCCACCAACAATATTTTTCATTTATATAACCCGTTTTTGTCTGTATGTTTAACTATATATTTAACTATATGTTTAACTACACACCACTTTTTTATTAATCACAAGCCCTAGCCGCTTCGCTAAACGGCTTAAATTAGCACGGTTCACTCCCAAGCGTTTGGCTGCTGCCGTCCAGTTACCGTGCTCTTCTTCTAATATTTGACGAATACGTTGACGCTGAAAATTTTCAGTAGACTGTTTTAAACTCATCTCGTCTGCAATATTTTCTTCTACGGAATCACTACGATTGGTGTGTGCATGATTGGTTATTGTTGCATCCACCAAATACCTTAAGTGCGAAGCTGTGATTTTAACAATGGGGGAAGCACTGGTCGCTTTCGCTTGCAATGCCACACGACTAATCACATGCTCTAGTTCTCGCACATTACCCGGCCATTGATAGTCTTGCAAACGATGCAATACAGCGGGCTCTAGTACGAGTTGTTGTAACCCTAGCTTTCGCCTAACGTGCTCAGCAAAATAGCCAGCCAGTATTGCTGTATCACCTTGTCGCTCACGTAACGGGGGAATATGAATGGGGTAAACACTCAAACGATGGTATAGATCTGCACGAAAACGATGTGCCGCCACCTCTTCTTTTAATTGGCGATTGGTGGCTGCAAGAATGCGTACATCTATACGCTCTACTTCATCTTGCCCTACAGGTTGAATTTCTTGGTTTTGCAGCGCTCGCAATAATTTACTTTGCGCAGCTAAAGGCAGCTCACCGATTTCATCTAAAAATATAGTGCCGTTGTTGGCTAAATTAAATTTTCCTGCACGGGCTCTATCCGCTCCTGTAAACGCACCTTTCACATGACCAAACAATTCACTCTCTACTAAATTTTCAGGGATAGCCGCACAATTCACGTACACTAATGGCCCGTGATGTCGTGTAGATTGGCGATGTATAGTACGCGCGACTAATTCTTTACCCACGCCAGTTTCACCTTCAATTAATACAGAAAAATCAGACGGTGCCACCAAGCTAATTTCGCGTTTGAGTATTTGCATGGCATGGCTATCTCCCATTAACTCGCCACCATCTTTAATCAACGCCTCGTGAGTTAGCTCTTCAACCACTTGCTGTTTATGCTGCGACAATGTTTCTAGCTGTTGCAATAACATGGCCGTATTTAATGCAGCCGACGACATCGCAGAAATAATATCTAGTGTACGCTGAGGAATATCGTCAAATATATTCGGGGTCATACTATCCACCGTTAACACCCCCATCAAACGCCCATTCACCAACAAAGGCAAACCCATACACGCATGTATAGGAAAATTACCATCGCTCGCTAACATCATGCCGTCATAGGGGTCTGGTAATGGGCTGTCGGCAGGAAAACGCACAGGGGATGTCGCCCGACAAATTGCGGCCAATCGTGGATGCGATGCAATATCAAAACGGCGACCCAAACTATCTGACGTTAACCCTTGTTGTGCCAATGGCGTCAGTACCGTTCCCTCTTGCTTAAGTAATACCACAGCATCACAAGTGATAGTTTGTCGCACGGTACTTAGCAGGCGATCAAAACGATCTTGGCTTGTTAAGCTATTGGTTAAATCCATCGCCAATTCTATTAATGCGTTAGAACTAATATCACCCATAGCAGCCTCTACCTTCATTCAACTTATATTCACATGTCACACAATATCAAAATGACTCACTAAAGTCATATTAATACAAAATAAAGATGGTCAAAATGACTACTTAAAATAAAATATATACATAAGCTATTGATAAATAAAGGTTATTTAATTGGCACAAGATTCGCTATAACCATACTACACCATCGACTACCAAGGAGTTATCACTGATGAGCACAACATTAACTGAACGAGACATCGCTATTGTTAAAAGCACCATTCCTTTACTGGAGTCTGCAGGTTCAGCAATCACGGAACATTTTTATCAACGCCTATTTACACACAACCCTGAATTACAACATACATTTAACATGAGTAATCAGCACTCAGGTAAACAACAATTTGCCTTATTTAACGCCATTGCCGCTTATGCAAAGTATGTTGATAATTTACCCGCACTCACCAGTGCTGTTGAGCGTATTGCTCACAAACACACCAGTTTAAATATTCAAGCCGAACACTATCCTATTGTGGGAAAACACCTACTGGCCACACTACAAGAGCTTGCTCCCGACGCCTTTACTGAAGAAGTCACACAAGCGTGGGCAGCGGCCTACCAACAGTTGGCTGACGTGTTAATTTCGGTAGAAAACACGTTATACCAACAGAAAAAAGAAGCCCGTGGAGGCTGGAAAGGTGGAAGACAATTTCGCCTTATCGAGAAAAAAATGGAATCCGAATTAGTCAAAAGCTTCGTTTTTGAACCTAACGATGGCGGCGCTGTAGTGGATTATCATGCAGGACAGTACATAGGTATTGAACTCACGCTCCCCAATCATACATACCGTGAAATACGCCAGTACTCATTGTCGGATACACCCAATGGCAACACCTATCGAATATCGGTGAAACGAGAAACAAATAGCACACCCGGTGTTGCCTCTAACTACTTGCACGATGGTTTACGCTTAGGCGATGAGGTCACACTCTACCCACCCGCTGGCGACTTTTTTTATACTGAAAGCACCACCCCTTTAGTACTTATTTCTGCTGGTGTGGGGCTTACGCCCATGCAGTCCATTGTGGAAACCTTGGCCAAAAATGCCCAACAAAAAGGACACACAAATCACTGCCCAGAAATATATTACTTACATGCCTGTAACAGCACAAAAGAGCATTCATTTAAACAACGCATATTAGAACTTAGCTCAACACTACCACTGCAACATCACACGTGGTATGCCAATGAAGATATAGAAGCTCCTCAAACCTATCACGGCTTTATGGATATTAGCCGTATTAAAACAGCTTTGCCGCTATATGATGGAGGCTTTTATATTTGTGGCCCCGTTTCATTTATGCAGTATGTTAAACAACAGCTCATCGCATTAGGTGTTGATAATGCGCGTATTCACTACGAGATATTTGGCCCCCATGAAACGCTATAATATAAGGAGCTTTAATTAAGGGAGCTTTGATTAAGGAGGTTTAAATTAAGGAGGCTTAAATTAAGGGAGCTTTGATTCACGTCCTCCAATTTAAACCCTTTACCACAACTCACCATAGGCTTACCCCTTAAAAACGGGGTATAGCCTATGACCTCTAAGATAAACAACCTCGCACAGACGCATCGATAAGTAATACACCTTCCATCCCCATTCCTTTTTGAACACCCTGATATCAACCGCCCTCATAGAGAGACATGACAAGCGCTTTTATATCCAAGAGTAATGTTATAATATAACAATCAAAATCCCCTTTACGATGAGGCCAGCACCAAAATGAAAGCATTATTTTTACTCTCACTATTACCATTGGCGTCTATTGCCGCTGATAAACATGTACATGGCGAAGCAGACTTATTTATTGTGTTAGAAAACGGCCCAAAAGTACTGGTGGAATTTGAATCACCTGCGGCCAATATTGTGGGTTTTGAGTACACACCTAAAACGCAAGACGAAAAAAATAGTGTTTTAGAAGCAACATCAAAATTACAAAAATACAGTACCTTAATCGACTTTCCACAAGGTGGCTGCCACCTAGTTTCTTCTTCTGTTACACAACCGTTTAACGATGCTTCTACCACAAAAAAAGATGACCATGATCATCACGAAGAACATGCGCATCATGATGACCACAAAGAACACGGGCATCACAACGAACATGATGAACACGAACACCATAAAGAGCATGGTCATCACAAAGAGCACAATGAACACGAACATCATGAAGAACACAACGATCATGCACATCATGAAGAACATGATGAACACGAGCACCATGATAACCACAAGGATCACGACCACAGCGAAAGCCACGCTGAGTTTCATGCGGAATATCAGTTAAGCTGCAAACATCCTGAAAAAATTCAACACGCAACTATTCGTGCCTTTAGCCAGTTTGCAGGAATAGAAAAACTCAGCGTGCAGTGGATTACCTCAGATACACAAGGCGCAGTAACAACCACACCACAAAAAACACAGGTTGATTTTTAACTGAAGGTATAGGTGAACTATTCACTAAGTTATTAGTGAATATAGTAAGAAAATAGTATAGATGTCACGATAAAAAACAGCGATTAAGCCTTATATGAAATACGATAAATACAATTATTTTTCGTACTCTTCATAAGGCTTAACCGCCTCTGCTGTCATCGTATAAGCCGATGTTGCTATATCATTTTGT
This sequence comes from Candidatus Endobugula sp., assembly GCA_965225895.1. Taxonomy (GTDB): domain Bacteria; phylum Pseudomonadota; class Gammaproteobacteria; order Pseudomonadales; family Cellvibrionaceae; genus Endobugula. The sequence goes on along the minus strand of CBDDBR010000011.1, from coordinate 529,931 downwards.
ACAATAGCCGTAAGCAACTCCCCCTCAATCCAAAAAGGATCATAAAGGGCAGAAATTTGTAAACCTTGCGGGTATTTTACATAGATGACTTGATTGGGTGGCGGTGCAGGCACATGAATACAAGCGCCAAAGTAAGGCACTAAGAAAAATTCGGTAATGACTTGTGCATCGTTATATTCAACAGGCACAATAAAACCAGGAATACGTATGCTCTGCTGGTTCATTTCCGTTTTAATATTAGTAGACTCTAGTGCCGCAGCATATGCTTGCTCTTCAGGGGTAGGCACTCGCTGACTTTGCTCTACCTGTTGTTCTATTTGTTGCTCAATCGCATTACTAAAATCATCTAAAGAAATATTTTCGAGATTATGAGGAATATTGCTCAGGTATTCAGGCGGATTTAATAATGCAGCTAAGTCCGCCTCTGGGATTAATTCAATCCACTCGATGACTTTATAACCTTTTGAAAATACTTGCGCACTAAAAGAAACACTTAGCACACAAAATAATATAGCAATTAATCGAGACACAATATCTACCTTTTTTAAAACGAACATTATTATTAACACTACTGGCAACAATATATTCACGATATACTCGTTATCATAACTAAAATACGGAAGTATTCAAACGTCATGACAGAATCACCCGCCATTATACTTAACGATGTGCATTTTTCTTGGTCAAAAAGCAGATCAACAACACCTTTTATTCATATTCCCCACTGGCAAGTCGCACAGGGTGAACGTGTATTTTTACAAGGGCCTTCTGGCACAGGAAAATCAACAGTATTAAATTTATTGTCGGGTATTTTATTAGCCGACAGTGGCAACATTACTGTTTTAGGCCAAGATCTACAGCAATTAAATAATCGCAAACGTGATCAGTTTCGTGCACGTCATTTAGGTGTTATCTTTCAACAGTTTAATCTGCTTCCGTATTTATCGGTTAAAGATAACATTTTACTAAGCCAAACTTTTTCAAACGTGCCACAAGAAACACAACGCCTACATGAATTATGCGAGCAACTACAATTAGCTCCCTCACTGCTTGAACAAGCAGCAAGCCAATTAAGCGTTGGGCAACAACAACGTATTGCTGTTGCCAGAGCGCTGTATCACAAGCCCAACATCATTATTGCTGATGAACCTACCTCTGCCTTAGACAGCAATACTCGCGATGAGTTTATTCATTTATTACTCACTCAAAGCCAAAAAACCAATAGCACAGTCATTTTTGTTAGCCACGATCAAAGTATAGCTAAGCATTTTGACCGCATAGACAATCTAGCAGACATTAACCACATGAATCACCGAGGCCAATAACATGCTGTTTACCATTGCTTGGCAAGGATTACGACATCGACGTATCACAGCATTACTCACTGTACTGTCTATTGCCATTAGCGTAATGATTGTTTTAAGTATCGAGCATATTCGACAACAAACAAAGCATAGCTTTACCAGCACCCTATCGAGCACCGATCTCATTGTAGGCGCACGTGCGGGGCGCATTAACTTGCTTTTGTATTCGGTATTTCGTATTGGCAATGCAACAAACAATATTAGTTGGGATAGCTACCAAACCATTCGCCAACAAAAAGGGGTAAGCTGGACCATACCTATTTCGTTGGGGGATTCTCACCAAGGGTACCGAGTATTAGGCACCACCGAAGATTACTTCGCTCACTACCGTTACGGACAAAAGCAATCATTACAACTCACCTCTGGCACTGTTTTTTCTGGAGTGTATGACGCGGTTCTTGGATCAGAAGTGGCACGAAAACTTAACTACAAGGTAGGTGATAAAATCACCTTAGCCCACGGAATTGCAAAAGTCAGTTTCACCAAGCATGATGACAAACCATTTACAATCACAGGGATATTAGACCCCACAGGCACCCCTGTTGACCAAACGATTCATATTGGTCTTGCTGGTATGGAGGCAATACATATTGATTGGAATAACGGAGTACCCGTCACCAATAGCGCATTTAAAATTAGCGCAGAAGAAGCGCTAACAAAAGATCTCACCCCTAAAAATATCACGGCGTTTTTAGTTGGCCTAGATAATCGAATGATCACTTTTCGCCTACAACGGGCCATTAATAATTACAAAAAAGAAGCCATTATGGCTATTTTACCGGGTGTAGCCTTAAGTGAATTATGGCAAACAATGAATCTAGCAGAGAAGGTGCTTTCCTTAGTGGCTTCGCTGGTAGTGGCCTCGTCGCTACTTGGTATGACCACCATTATTTTATCGAATTTACAGCAAAGACAACGAGAAATTATCATTCTACGTACCATTGGTGCATCGCCTTGGTTTATTTTTTGCCTGATTCAATTAGAAGTATTACTTATCACCATAGGTGGTATTTTGATGGGTATAGCGCTGCTACTGCTCAGTCTACATATCACCCAACCCTTAATTACCGATTATTATGGGCTGCATATGAGCACCAACCCTTTAACAATGACCACCCTCACCTATTGCGCGAGTATTATTGTTATCGCCCTATTCATGGCTCTCATACCCGCTGCGATTGCGTATAAAAAATCTCTAGGTCGTAGTTTAGTCATGCCATAAAGACAGCACACATAAGCGTACTATTTATTCTTGTAAGTGCTTGGCTAAACGGGCTTTAAGCCGTGGCGGTATATCTTTAATGGTAAGGCTATCTGTTTCGGGATCATAAACAATAGTGTCACCCAAACAACTAGAAGCAAAGCTCATACTCAGTTGATTATTACGACCACTTAAACGCACAAACTGCCGTAATTGTGTTGTATCGGGAATAAGTTCTGCTTTGGCTGTAGGCTGCTGAGTTGCCACAAAGCGCTCAAAATCAGGTAAGGACGTTAACTGCGCTGCATCGTCATTATCCCCTTTATGGGCCACTGGGTTCTCTTTTAGCTCGGCCGATAACTCGGCCATAACGACAGGCCTGCCTTCTTTGTTTTGCTCTAAACAATAATTCACGACTTGCTTTTTAGTGTGGTGCGCCACATCGTCAGGCAGCTCTTTTGTGTAATCCGACACCGCTTCTAAAAACACTTCCGTTTCTGCACCCACATCTACCTTTTCTGCAAAACCGATAAACTGTGTAAACACATCACTCAGTTCTTTTTCTCCACGCCACCGCAATACCGTTAACGCATTAGCGACTTTATGCGGATCATCGCTTTTCCAGTCGGTGATATTCACTTTTGCCGCTAAACGAACACCTGATGTATCTAAATAAAATGATTCATTAATGGTTAACTCGCCATCAATAAACTGCCCCGTATTATGCTGTACAACAAACACATGTAAGTAAGTCGCTGCCTCTTGCTCTTCATGTGCAAAAAACAAAAAACCATCAAAAACCACGTCTGTTTTATCTAGCTCTACTTTACAATGCTCCATCGCTTTTTGAGTAAAGCTCTCAAAGCTGAGTTTTTCTTCTATATATTGCGTTAACCAACTAGAAAATGGGTGACTGGCCGTATCTTCAGAGAAACGCCCATAATCTTTGCCTAAACGCTTTATCATGCCGTGCTTTAATTCACGAAAACATTCCTCTATGCGCCCATGTTGCTCCCAGCAATGATCACCCAGTGATAGCGCTGCCACAGACATAGGGTCTTGACGGTGAATACGGTGCGCAATAATACGAGTGAGTGCCATAACAATGCCTTATAGAATCAATAAACAGGATAAGTACGTATATTATGACGTACCAAAAAGCGATAATGATACATGAAAATAATCAGCAACGGCTGCTTAGACAGCAATAAGACAGACAAATAAAAAAGCCCTTACATGATGGTAAAGGCTTGGTGAATACATATACATACTTTGCAAATATCTTACTCTTGGGCTTTTGATGTGTACCCCACTCTAAAGCCACCCCATCGTTTGCCACACACATAGATAGGCATAGACAAATCGTGCACGATCTCACCAGTATCACGCTTATAGGTTTGAATTAAAAAGGGTTTTTCATGTGAGCCACAACGTATTCCTGTTGGATCATCAAATATACGTTTGGTGCGGTTATTAACAAGGTCTTTATTGTAATCACCCGAAAGAGGCTGAGAATAACGATTATTATGCGTTGGAAAATACCCATTATTATCAACAGCACCCGCAAAAATAATAAATGATTCCGACAGCATAGGCTCTTGAATGGCAGGCAATACACGGTCTGTGAATGTATCAAAACGTGTTGAGAATTTCGTTGGGTTAGTTGATTCAATGGGTACATAATTACGATCAAATAAGTCATCCATAGTAATCGTATTATCTTCTATTGATGCTTCAAAAACGGCTTCTATTTCAGCAACCGCCGCCTGCGTTTTTTCTAATACAACTTTATGTTCAGCATATAACGCTGTTTCACCCAATAATTCATAAATGTTCTCTGCTCGTCGTGACAACGATGTAGAATGTTCAGACACTTCTTTCACATCAGTTTGTGTCGCATTTAGTTCAAGTGCAAGGTTGTCAAATTCGGATGCTATAATCGCTTGATGCGTACGGTTTTGCTCGGCACGCTCTTTAGATGCCAGCACTTGCGCATCCACTTTTTTCGCCTGTGAATTAATGTTATCTAAAAACACATTCACTTGCTCAGTTTTCCCCATCGTATCACTCACCACGGCAACCAAGGCTTCCATGGCTTTAGATAACTGCGATGTACCACGATTAATCCCTTGAACCATACCGCTGATTTCACTGGTCGACGAGCTAGTACGTGTTGCCAAACTACGTACCTCATCAGCCACAACAGCAAAACCTCGCCCATGTTCACCAGCCCGAGCGGCCTCAATCGAAGCATTAAGTGCTAATAGGTTTGTTTGATCTGCAATACCATTAATTTCGTGAGTGATATTAAAAATTTGAGAAATTTGATCGTTTAAATCTGTAATTAAATTAGAGACCGACTTCACTTGCTCATCGGTACGCTGCATATCTTGATTTGCAGAGTTAATCGCTTCTTGCCCCTGACGACTGGCCTCACTCGTTAGTGTTGATAATTCACTTAAATGATTACTTTCTTGTGCTGCCGTTTCAATATTCTGTGTTACTTGCGCAGAGGTTTCACTGAGTTTTTCAACTTTCTTTAATTGCTCTTTCACTCGGCTAGTTAATACATCGCTAGCATACGATACTTCGGCACCTGCTATCGCAACCTGACTACATGTATTACTCACACCTCTTGTCTTACCTGACAAGGCATTCAAGCTCTCAACAACACCATCTAATAAGCTCAGATCGACCTCTACATTCTCTTCATCCTGAAAATGCGTTTCACTTAACATGACTAAATAATTGTTAATTGGTTTAACCACATACCATTGAAAAACCCAAAAGGTAAGACCAGAGAAACATACTCCTGCTATAAATACCGACAAAAATGATAAAGAAAATATACCTGAAAAAATTGCGCTACTAATACCAACAAATGCTACCAAGGCGATATATGCTAACCAAGGACGAGAATATAAATATCTCATTTTTAAATTACCTGTATGACAACATAACAATGAATGAAATGAAAAGACTTATTAAAAAGCATAGCATAGGGCTAATAGTTTGCAAAAAATGGCATCAAATAAATCACGTTAACAAACCATTAGTTAATCATCGAGTAAGCTATTGATATTAAATGATTTTATTAACAAAGACAGCGGTAAGATAAGCAAAAAATACTGCGCCATTACTTGGTATACCAAGTAATGGCTATTGTATTAATCGATTAAAAAAGGAAAGGAGTAAACATACAATAAATAATTCATTGTATTTTTGATAATAAATCAGGATTGATCACTAAGTTTCTTACGCCATGCGCATGATCTTCTTTGTAAACATTCCCTTTACACCAATCACCCACTGTTTGAATATCGACTTTAGCAATCTTAGGGCGCACATTCCATGTCACCTGAAAAGGTGACCCTGTTTCATTATAACTAGGGCCCGTTGTTGAACCACTATATTGAACAGGTGTGCCTGTGTTATTAGGAATATTGAGTGCTTGATGCAAACCCTTTCTCACGCCATTACGGCTTAACTCAAAAAAGTTTAAGGCATTACTGTCATTCACCAAAACATACACTTGTGTTTCTACTCGTAGCTGAGGATTTTTAATATCCTCATTCAAACATGAACCCAATGTAGGGCCTGGTTTCACTCGTGCACTAGAATGAACATAATGCACTTCGATTGTATCACCCACCAGCAAGCCACCATGCTTATTAGGGCATACAGCAGCATCTAAAGGCGTAGATTCTGCTGAACTTAAATTACCATTATACTTATAACCGCTGTTATAACCGTGACCATCACCATATCCCACAAAGCTCGTAAACTCTCCTCCTTTATGCTCTGCATTTTTATGAAAATGAATATTACATAAGTTCATTTTTTGATATTGCGGTGCATGACTAAATGTACGGTAGTTATTACCCGTCGCATCATCAATATCTCGTGGAGATTGAGGGCCAAAACCTTTATTACGTGTATTACGCGCCAGCACTTCACGCTGCTGACTAAGCGCATCTGTAGCGCCAACACTGCTTGTATTATCCTGATCGTTTGGTTCATAAGCGCTATCTTCAGCCGCAGTAGCACATACAGAAAACACACTTACAATAGATAACAACACCGATATATATTTTTTCATCATAAAACTCTCATATTAGTCATATAATCCATTTAATCTATTACAGTGTAGTGTAATATTTTGACTTTTCTATCAAATCGAGAGCACCTTAAAGATCGAAAAAAACTTGCACTACGATATTTTTCTAAAAAAAAATTATAGGCATTTGATTTATATAATAAAAAATTATTTACTTTGTACATTAGCCATAAAAAATCATCGTACAAAAAATAAAAAATTACCCTTCGTCACCCTCTTTTTCTGTCAATATTTCTTGTGATTTGGGTACAAATGTAGGCGTAACCGATAGCTTAACCACTGCTTTTTGTAGGATCAGCGTATTAGGGTAAGTAATGACGTCGTCACCCCGTCTTACTAATACATGAAAAAGAGAAATTTCTTCAATAACTCCACTAATATCATCGTCTTTATCAACCACTTTTACTGTATCACCTACCCGATAAGGAAAAGCAAAAAAGATAATTAAGCTCGCTGTGATATTGCTTAGAATTGACCATTGAGCAAATAATGCAACACCAATCACAGCAAATACAGATGAAAAGAAAATAGATACTTGCGAATACTCTATACCTAAAAATGTCACCAGCAAAATAACATAGAATACAATCAACGATAGATTGACTGTTTTTGAAATATATTTCACACGGTAAGCACTCACCGATTTGCTGTCACCGACTTTTTCGATCACAGAGCTAACAAAACGAATACTCACGATTAATGCGAGTGCAAACACAATCATCACAATAAAATTCATTATTTCGTTAACTCCGCTTGTAAAACATCAAATTTTTCATGCAATCGCATCAATTCAAGCTCTAACTTTAAATTAATTTCAAATGTTGCCTTCTGCTCTATGCGATCTTTTGATGCTTGCCTATTTTGCGACATCATTATGATTGGAGCTTGAAAAGCAGCCAAACTCGACAAACCTAAATTCAATAAAATAAATGGGTAGGGATCAAATACCTTACCACCTGCCAACCAATATGTATTTAATAAAATCCACCCAAGAATAAAAGCAAAGAACAAGCCTATAAATAACCAAGAACCACCAAAACTCGCAATTTTATCTGCAACACACTGACCAAAGGTTAATTCATTATTAAATGTCTCATTAACATTTTCTGCTACCGCTGTATTTTCAGCGATACTATCAATCACCTTTTTCTCACCAGAGCTTAATTCACTATACCGCTGCCCCAATAAAGCACTTGATAATTTTTCAAAATATTTCTTCATTATTGCCATAAAAACCTCTGTAAACGTAATGACGTATCAACACAGGCAATATCCTGCTTATTTAACCCCTTGTCAAACTTCATTTCATTATAAAAAATACGTTCTCAATGCTAAAATAACCGTCTATAAAATTTACGTTATTATCGAGCCTTATCATGCCCACTTCAGATTCAAAAAATTCTTCACCGCCTGTTGTTTTACAGTATGAAAACCAGCAAGTCTGCGTTAATAATGGCGAATCGGTATTGGAAGCGCTAGAAAGAGAAAAATTTGCTATTCCCTATAGCTGTCGTGCGGGGGTATGTCATAGCTGCATAATGCAAGGCCAAGGAAATATCCCCCCCCAATCACAACAAGGATTGTCACCTAGCCAAATAGCGCAGCATTATTTTTTAGCCTGCTGTTGTTATCCCGAACAAAACTTAACAGTATCGCTACGATCATCTAATACGCTAGCAACAGGTATCGTACTTGAAAAAAACATGCTCAATAACACGGTATTACGCATCACACTACAAGTTAGCTTTACGTGGTTTGCAGGACAATTTATTCACCTATGGAAAAACACAACACAAGGTCGCGCTTATTCGATTGCGAGTCGCTGCGACCAAAACAAAACGATAGAACTACACATTCAACGACACGAGAAAGGGCTAATCAGCCGTTGGCTACAAGACGAGATACATATAGGTGATGCCATTCAATTATCCCCCCCAAAAGGGGATTGCTTTTATTCTGACGACCACCACAATAAACCACTTGTTATGGCTGCCACGGGTACAGGCTTAGCCCCTCTTTACGGCATTCTACAAGAAGCCATTGCACAACAGCATAGCGCACCTATTTACCTATATGCTGCCAGTGGTGAACCCTCAGGCTTGTATTATGTCGAAGAGTTACAAGCATTAGCTAAAACGTATCCATTATTACATTACTATCCTGTTGTAAAACGTCAAGCTCAACAAGGTATGTTAGCGCATGACCTCAGTCACATTATCAAAGAACGCCACCGCGATTTGCATGGACACAAAGTCTTTTTATGTGGCTCACCCGCGGTAGTACAAAGCTTACAACGACAATGTTTTTTTCAAGGAGCAAATAAGCAAGACATCGCTATAGATGCCTTTGAAACAACAACCATTGAATAGAGGATTTTATCATGGCCTACTCTAGTGACATTGCATTCACCGACGCTGTAAAAGCCGTACAAACTCGTAAAGGCGCTAGAAATATACACCGCGAAATGGAAATGAATGGCAGTTGGCCAACAACCATCAATCCCATGCTGGCTGAGTATATTACAGATATGCGCAGCTTCTTTATTGCCACCGCAACTGCAAATGGACAACCTTATATGCAACATCGTGGAGGGCCAGCAGGTTTTTTAAAAATACTAGATGAACAAACACTTACTTTTGCCGACTTCACAGGTAATCAACATTTCATTACCCAAGGAAATTTATCTGAGAACAATCAGGCCATGCTGTATCTTTTAGATCATCTACAGCGTACACGTATTAAAATATGGGGAACCGCTACCATTATTGAGGATGACCCCGCCCTACTCAGTCGTCTCATGCCCAACCCAAAAGAATATTCTGCACAAGCAGAACAAATACTTATTTTTACAGTAAAAGCATGGGATATAAATTGTAAGCAACACATACCACAACGTATTGATGCAGAAGATGTAGGCCGTGTATTACATGAAAAAGATCAACGTATTGCCGAGCTTGAAAAAACAATCGAACAATTAAAAAACCAATAAACATTTAAAAAAAACACGCCAATAAAAATAAAAACGACACGCAATATAGACAAGCATCACATTTATAGAAACAGACGTCACCAAAAACATCTTGCCGAGTACTTTTTAATCACATTACTATATTGTGACAAAATAATAACGACATAATATATAAACTTCATTTTATTCTTATGACTTTAACAACGCGACTTATTTGCACACAAGCAAAGGCATATAGCTGCCTATAAAAATTATGGACGCACTCATTAACGACACACAAACGGCACCGCTAACAGCACTAACAACGGAGCCGCTAACAACCCAAAAAACATTAACCGATAATTTCGGTACTTTAAATGCCGAAAAACCAAATATGCTGGCTCTACTCAGCATCAATACCTTAGCCGAATCTATCCATAACATATCCTCTACATTTACTATTGTTAGCAAACTAGAAGCCTTAGCACACCTGATCCAGTCAGGCGGCAACATAGAATCTGTATTAGAAAAACCATCGGGAAAATTTAAAGACAAAGACCTTGATGAATCACCCAAACAGTCTCAAGAAAACACCATCATCACATGGACAAGAACAAACGCCAACACGCTTCCAACTGTAGATAAACTCAATGACCCTACAGAAAAAAATATTTTCACTACTAAAGATACCTCCACACTTAAAAGAGAAAAACCATTATTTGTCGAAGCCACGGCAAATCCAGATACCTTCACAGGTAACGAAGACGAAACTTTGCACCAGATTCATGTTTTGCAAAATGACATATCCTCCGAAACAACAACAATACAAAGTTATGACGCGACCACGGTACATGGCGGAACGATTACTCTCGCAACCGACCTCACCTTCAGCTACACACCAGCAACAAATTTTAACGGCACCGACTCATTCACTTATACGATTACCGATATTGGTGGACAGATAAGCACCACCACCGTAACACTCATTGTAACGCCTATTGATGATGGGACTTCAATCGCCAATAACGATACATTTTCAACACTAGAAGATACGCAACTGAATGCTTTTAATGTAATCACTAACGATCACTTTTTTGATGAAGCTCACGTAGTAGCATACGATAAAGAAAGCAGCCAAGGGGGCACAGTTTCACAAATATACTCTGGCGTTTTTACCTACACCCCCGCTCCAAACTACTACGGTATTGATACATTTACATACACCATAAGAGATAGTGATGGCGACGTTGATCGTGCCACTGTTAGCATTACTGTAACGGCTGTTAACGATGGTGCCCCCATCGCCAATAATGATAATGAAAGTACCAATGAGGATACTTCTGTACTGATACATCTACTCAATAACGATAGCTTATTAGATGGCGCACTTATTGATAATATTGATGCTCTAAGCAAGCAAGGTGGCAGCATTACGCTCAACAGCAACAATACTGTTACCTACTACCCTGCTGAAAATTATAACGGAATCGACACCTTTACCTATACCATCAAAGATAATGACGGACAAACCAGTACCGCCACGGTAACGATTGATATTCTCGCAGTGAATGACATCCCCATTAACACTCTTGTTGATACTATTGTAGTGCCGCAAAACAGTATATTCACTTTTAATGAAAGTGACGTATCTTTACTGCACGTAACGGATGTTGACGATAATATTAGCTCGGCGCTTTTATCGGTTAACCATGGAACCTTAAGCATTGATAACGTAGAAGCCATCATTATAAGTAATCACAGCGACACCATCATTATCACAGGTACACAAACCGCCATTAACGATGCCTTAAACACCCTACAATACCACCCCGAAAATAATTATGGTGGCTTCGATCAGCTAACGATAACTACCCGTGATAACGAAGGAGCAACCGATACAGACACTATAGCGATTAAGGTCAAGGTAGAGGCCGATAACGCAATATTTAATGAAGCATCTGTACCCAACTCAACAGGTTTAGTCGCTCATCAATACGCTGTTGGCACGGTATATTCACATGAACATACCGAATTAGATAATGCCAGCACAATCAAAGATGACATTAATATGAGCGAGACGCTCCCCAGCTCTTTATCACGTAGCATTCAAGGCGTTGGCGCACTCGTTCAAACAAATACAATTGATCAAACCAATTCAATCAGCCTTGGCACAGAGAATGGAAACGTCTATACCCTAAACGGATTAATTTATTTAGAAGCAGGAAATATTTATCGTTTTGCAGGTAACCGAGATGATGCTTTATTTATAGAACTGGGCGGCCAAGAAATGGTCAATACTTTTGGTAACTCTAGCGGTAATTTTTCTACTTTTGTTGATGATACCACCAAGACATCAACTAACATGGTGAGTATTTCAGAGCATAGTTTTATACCCCCAGTATCAGGTTATTACACACTAGAAGTCTACGCTGCAAATCTAGTAGGCGCTGGATCATTAGCGCTAAACTTAGCCGTTAATAATACAGACTATGTACTCTCAGCAGAAAACTTTTCACTGCATACAAACCCACAAGAAGTGATTGATGCGGGCGGTGTTATTCATTCATTTATTGCTGGAGAAAATCCACAAGGTGGTTACTTTTCTAACAACTCAGAAGCCCATGCCGTTGGCATTGAAGGCCAAGACGTTATACTGCAAAATTTTTCTGTCAGACCAGAAACCAACGATGAACTCATAGAATTAATCATCAACGTACCGCTCAATGCCACGCTGTACGATTTAGAAGGTCATCATTTTTTATCACAAGAAGGTCACCAATCCATTGATATACTTAACAATGAATGGGCGCTCAACAGTTTACGCATTCATTTACCTGATGCCAGCGCAGGCGATACTATTGATCTTAATATTACAGCCACGACCCAATCTATTTCGCTCGATACAACCGAAACACATTCAACATTTAGCATCAGCATATTGCCTATCGATTTTTCGGGCACACTCAATAACGACATTGCCAACGCAGCACAAACAGGTGATGACTTATTAATAACAGGCACTGGTTTTAATGACACTCTCACTGCAGAAGCAACAGGCCACACAGTAATCATAGGGCGTGATGGCAACGATCACATCACAGGCAATGAAGGTAACAATACACTGTATGGCGGTCATGGTGACGATCACATTATTGCAGGCGCAGGCCAAGACGTACTCTTTGCAGGACGAGGTTCTGATACATTAACAGGAGGTGACGACACCGACATGGATCGCTTTATTTGGCTAGAAGATGACGGTGATGGCGCCGTAGATACTATTACTGATTTTATCTACGGAATCCATGGCGATGTGATTGACTTACATTATTTACTCGATGGAGAAACTAGCGAAACTATTGGGGATTTTATACAGCTATCAAATAATGCTCTTCATATTGACTCCAATGGCGACGGCTCTGGCTTTACTGATTTATCTATACACCTCGGCGATATCGGCGATACTTCTCTAGAAGACTTACTGGCCCATAATATTATTGTTGATTCTGGCCGCACCGTATTACGTGGCAACATTGACGGTGATAGAATTTTTGGTCGCTCTTTTAACGACATTACAACCAACGAAGACTTTTACGGCAACGGCGGCGGCGACAGTTTTTGGGGAAATGGCGGTGCAGATCGTTACATTATTGAAGCTGACGACAATCTCGAATTTATTTTTGACCCCGCCCTACTCAATACGCAGAGCACGATTAGAGTACAAGATTTTTTTACTTTTGGTGTGTACGATGGCATATCTGATGTTGATGCAATCGACTTACACGATATACTCATTGGTGAAAGCTACGACACCATTGATGACTTTATTACTATTGATACCGACTTTAGTTTTGGCGGTGTATATTTTAGTGTCGATATTAATGGCGACGGATCAGGCACTGACTTTAACATACACATTAAACAAGACAATCTCGATATTGAAGAAGAACTTGGCTACACCGACGACACACAACAATTAGATATTTTGCAATTACTGATTGATAACGGCAATATTGTCATCGACTAGTTCTACACTATTTCAATATTTAATACTTATATAACAAACGCCCACAGATGATATATTTCATTACAAGCAGTCAGTGAAAAACTCATTATCTACACGCCTCTATCGCCTCAATCAATTGCCTGTCACAAATCACCTTTTCCATAAGCCCATATACTATTGATAACCCCATATACTCGCGGCAAGCTGTCGCTCTTTCATGACAAAGAGCAGCATAACACTACAAAGGAACTGCAGGGGAGCTGCAAATGAACCGCAAAGTAACTACAAAGGAGCTATAAAGTAACTAAGTGAACGCAATATGAGCGCGCCATTCTTCTGTCATTCATAAGAATTTATTTGCAATACATCTTATTTTGTTTTAAACTTTCAGAAAATACTGAAACTTCAGAAATAGAGATACCCGTTAATGAATATGTCACCCATGATTAAATCGTTCGTTCTACATTTTGGCGAAATGGGCAGTCGCTGGGGAATTAATCGTACAGTCGCGCAAATTTATGCCTTATTAGTGGTAACAGAAGAGGCACTCTATGCCGATCAAATTGCCGAGGCTCTCACCATTTCTCGTGGTAATGTCAGCATGGGCATTAAAGAACTGCAATCTTGGCGCCTCGTCAAAACCCAGCATATACAAGGCGATCGCAAAGATTATTACTCTGCCCTAGGTGATGTATGGGATATGGCTCGCGCGGTATTTCAAGAACGCCGCAAGCGTGAAGTAGATCCCACACTAACAGTATTACGTGACTTACTACTCGACACACCCAGTACCAACGAAGACCGCTACGCACAAACCCGCATGGAAGAAATACACCACCTCATGGAAATGTTTACCGTATGGTCTGACGAGTTACAGGCAATGAACCCCGATAACCTACGCACACTCATGAAAATGGGATCTGGTGTCACCAAGGTACTCCACCTTAAAAATAAGCTGGTGAAAAAATCGTAATCGATACATTATTTTTAATCGACCGATAGCTTCATACAGAAGACGGTTCACGTAACAACCCGTTACTCATAAAACCGCGCCAATACATTTTATTATCTTTTGCCATTAGCCTAACGCATTTAGGAGATACACTCATGCTTGACGTGTTTATGTTGTCGCGTATTCAGTTTGCCGCCAATATTAGTTTTCATATTCTTTTTCCTACCATTACTATCGCGCTCTGTTGGATTTTATTTTATTTTAAAATTCGTTTTGATTTTTCCAAAGAACCCGTTTGGATGCGAGCTTATCGTTTTTGGGTAAAAATATTTGCCTTAACGTTTGCTATGGGTGTCGTTAGCGGCATTACCATGTCATTTCAGTTTGGCACTAACTGGCCAGGCTATATGGAAACCGTTGGTAATATTGCAGGCCCATTATTAGGTTATGAAGTGTTAACCGCTTTTTTCTTAGAGGCAACATTTTTAGGCATTATGCTTTTTGGTATTCACCGTGTACCTAACGCCATTCATACTTTATCAACCGCAATTGTTGCCCTAGGTACCACAATGTCTGCTTTTTGGATTTTATCGCTTAATTCGTGGATGCAAACCCCCACAGGATTTGAAATGATAAATGGCGTGGCATTTCCTGTTGATTGGTGGGCAATTATTTTTAACCCATCACTCCCTTATCGCTTAAGCCACACGTTGATTGCATCAGGCCTCACCGCCGCTTTTTTAGTCGCGGGTATTTCGGCCTACCGAATCATTATTGGCGATGATAAAAAAGCGCCATTACTCGCACTAAAAACAGCCATCATATTAGCCGCGATACTCGCGCCACTACAAGTTGTTGTTGGCGATCTACATGGGCTGAATACACTAGAACATCAACCACAAAAAATTGCGGCTATGGAAGGCGTATGGGAAACAGAGAAAGGGGCGCCTTTATTATTATTTGCCATACCCAATGAAGACACTCGCAGTAATGATTACACAATAGAAATTCCCAACATGGCGAGCGTTATTCTCACCCACGAATGGGACGGCGAAATTCAAGGCCTCAATGAATTTATTGGTGAACATCCACCCGTGGCACCTGTCTTTTTTGGCTTTAGAATCATGGTAGGCATGGGGATAGCCATGCTCTTACTCGCATGGTTGGGCGCCTTATTTATCGTACGAAAAAAAGCACTACCCCAATGGTTACTTAAAACCTATGTTGCCATGACGTTTTCTGGCTGGGTAGCAACACTGGCTGGCTGGTATGTCACAGAGATTGGCCGCCAACCTTATCTTGTTAGCGGGGTATTACGTACCGCCGATGCCGTTACTGATATCGCACCCGTAAATGTGGGCATATCACTCACGCTATATTGCACATTGTATGTTTGCCTGCTGGTTGCTTACTTGCTGACATTACGCAATATGGCCAAACGTTCTGCCAATATTGAAGACGATATCAAGTATCAAACCCCGATTACTTCACTCACATAAACCACACGAAAAGTAGAAAAAATAACGAGGACAACACAATGAATGCCGATTACTGGTTACCTATTATTTTTATCAGTCTCATGGGGTTAGCTGTGCTGATTTACGCCATATTAGATGGCTATGACTTAGGTGTAGGTATTTTGTTACCCCACCACTCTGAAACGCAAAAGGATCGCATGATTGCCTCTATCGGCCCTTTTTGGGATGCCAATGAAACATGGCTTGTATTGGCGGTAGGTTTACTATTAATTGCATTTCCTAGCGCCCATAATATTGTATTACGTGAACTCTATTTACCCGCTACGGTTATGTTATGCGGATTAATATTACGCGGGGTAGCGTTTGATTTTAGAGCCAAAGTTGGTACAAGTTACCGCAAAAAATTATGGGATAAAATATTTACATTCGGCTCCTTAACCACAGCACTGTCACAAGGGTATATGCTGGGCTTTTATGTAGTAGGTTTTGAATATACAGCGCTTAACATTAGCTTTGCCATTATTAGCGCGCTCTGCGTCACCGCCGCCTACACCTACATTGGTGGTAGTTGGCTCATCATGAAAACCGAAGGTGAACTCCAATACGCGGCCACACGCTGGACACGTCGCGCAGGCTGGTTAATGGCCTTAGGCATTATTGCCGTATCACTGGTTAATTTATGGACTAGCCCATACATTCTACACAAATGGGTCAATACCTTATCAGGTGTTTTACTATGGATAGTGCCTGTTATTTGTTTATTATTATTTTGGCTTAACGACCGAGTTTTACGAGCCATGAAAAATCAACAACAGCAATATCTTGACCATGGTACCGCATTAAATGATCATTTATGTTGGCTGCCCTTTTGTAATACCGCGATTATTTTTGTACTGTGTTTTATTGGCTTAGGGTTTAGTTTTTATCCATTTATTATTCCCCAGCAACTCGATATTTGGCAGGCCGCAAGTGCGAGCACATCATTACAATTTTTATTGTGGGGTGCCATCGTGGTTATTCCTATCATTTTGCTATACACCATTTTTTCATACCGAGTGTTTTGGGGAAAAGCAAAAGCATTAGACTATTACTAAACGCTACGATATTTATAACATATAAAAAAACCTGTCATAACACATAATGGCTATGACAGGTTACGAGCTATTACGGTGTAATTATTTATGAACTAACCAATATAACCGCCATCATCTTTTGTAATAGCAATAATAGATGAACGTGGCACACTATCACCCCCAGCAGGAAAATGACTCCCTCCTTTTTCGCCAGGATGCTGAATACCAACAAAGAGTGTTTTACCGTCAATAGACCATGTAATCCCTGTCACTTCGCATTCTTTTGGCCCCACTAAAAATCGACGTAGCTCACCCGTATCTGGATCAGCGGCCAACATTTGATTATTTCCATGCCCTGTAAATTCATCTTTATTAGAATATTTGCCATCCGTTTGCACCCATAACACGCCACGTTTATCAAAAGCTAAACCATCGGGGGAATTAAACATATTAAATACATTCACATTATCAGAACCCGCATACGCATCACCGTGCACAGCGGGGTTTCCTGCCATCACAAAAAGATCCCAACTAAAACCTACCGATAAGTGATCGCCACCTGCTGGCATCCAACGAACAATCTGTCCATAGTTATTCACTGCACGTGGGTTAGGGCCGTCAACAGGCGTTGCATCCCCGCCTGCATTGGGTTTTTTGCCTCTGTTTTTGTTATTGGTTAACGCACAGTACACTTCTTTTTTATACGGGTTTGCTGCTACCCATTCTGGGCGATCCATAGTGGTTGCACCCACCGCAGATGCTGCCATACGTGTATGAATACAAATATCTGCTTGCGATGCCATACCCGTTGTTTCTGGTGTAAGCACTAACCATTCACCAACACCATCGTCATGAAACTTAGCAACAAATAAATCACCACTATCTAATAATGCCGAATTTTTTTCTTTACTTGCAAAGCGTTCGTATTTTCCATGACTCACAAATTTATAAAGAAATTCTCCGCGTTCATCGTCACCCATATACACGACAACATGACCACTATCGGCAATTACAACTTCGGCATTTTCATGCTTAAAACGTCCAAGTGCCGTGCGTTTTTTGGGTGTTGATTGTGGATCTAATGGATCAAGCTCCACAATATATCCCACTCGATTAGGCTCGTTCGGGTGCTGACTAATATCAAAACGATCATCCGCCATTGCCCAGTTATAGCCTTTATCGGTATGCTTAACGCCATAACGTTTTAATGCATCACTCAGCACATAGTTTTCATCGCTACTTGAAAAATATCCATTAAAATTTTCTTCACATGCTAAATAGGTTCCCCACGGAGTACGTCCATTGCCACAATTATTCCATGTACCTTTAGCACGTGTTCCACTAGGGTCTGCCAATGTTTTTAACAGTGTATGACCGCGTGCTGGCCCCGTAATATCCATAGGTGAATCAACGGTAATACGACGATTATAGGGTGAGTCTTTAACAATCGACCATTGCCCATTTTTTTGAGCCACCTCCATAACGGTTAAGCCATGACCCGCTTTACTTTTTCTTACATCATCGGCAGTCTCTGCCTTTTTTGATGCACGATTACCATGAAAAATAGCTTTGTTAACATATTCATTATTTACAGCAAGAATATATTTTCCGTGCTCTGTAAATAACGCCATACCGTCATTATTATCGCCCAGCGCTAATTCTTGCGAAACGCCAGTACCACGGGTAGACGCATCAAATGCTTCCCCTTTTGACCATAAAGGATCACCCCAGCTAGCAACAATATGCCAACTATATCCATGGGGTACTGTCACGGTATCCAAACTATTAGCGGCTACGGCTTCAAAACTTAATTTACCACTGGTTCGCGCTAAAGCTGACATAGGGTAACTACTCGTCACCCCCATCACAAACGCACCCGCACCTAACCCCACGCAGGTACTCAAAAAATCACGCCGCGATATTGCCAAGGTTGCTAAATGGTCAAAATCGGTTGTCGCGCTATCATGATTATTAATGTCTTTGTTTTCAGTTTTTGCCGTGGTACTCGCTATTGTTTGATCCATAATCCATCCCCTTTAATGGTTTTATGACAAATAAAAACATAACACTACGGATAAAAGATGACATCCTAATGACATTATTATTAACAAGAATATCAACCTATACTTTTTACTAGCGGTAATATCAAGCAAAAAAAATGCGTAAGAGAAACCTCTTACGCATTCAATATTATTCGTGTCGTATTAGTAATAACCTGTTACGAAAAGCCGTGTTCGCTTAATAACTTACTCGTGTCACACCGTTTAACTGCAATAATTTAACTCGATCATCAACATTAAAAAATTGCTTATCTTTCACTTCTTGCACGACGGAAATTGTTCGGCCAGTATCCATTTCAATGGTAATTTCTTGGCCTTGCTTACGGGTCAGTTTTTCTTCGGTTGCTTGCCCAACAATACCACCAACAACAGCACCGATTGCTGTCGCAATAGAACGGCCATTTCCTTTACCTACCGAATTACCCGCCACACCGCCAATAACTGTGCCGCCTAAATTACCCACTAAACCTTCTCTATCGCCTTCGATAACAACAGGAGTTACAGACAAGACTCGTCCATACTTAACCTCTTGTACTTTACGAGCGTCTTCTTGTGTATAAGTTCCTCCCGTTAAGCCACTATTCGCACAAGCACCTAAAAAAGCCGTACTTGCAACAACAGCGATCAAACCTATTTTTTTCATTTTCACAGTGAATACCTCGTTCATATTAATATCTATCCTTTAGAAATTGAATGACTGTATTAGTTCCACATATCAAGAACCAATATATACAATCTATATTACGTTTTTATACAATCGTAAGTTGTAATGTATGTGATTTTTCAGGTGCTAACGTTATACAATCGTCCATCACATTTGCAGTTTCAATACATACCATCTGCTTATAATCGTCCTCTTTATACTGTGATAAGCTTTGCGATTTTTTTACCCACGGGTTCCATATTACACTGCTATGGCTCCCTTGTGAGGACACTTGAATAGCCCTATCATCTGTCGTGATAACGGCAGGAGTACAACCACACGTATAAATACGATCAACTTCTTGTGTGAATGTAATATCACCCTCTTGTTGCTTAATTGCCCAGTCATCCAGTGCATCAATATATTGCTCTTGGTTAAACCCTTGAATAGAAACATTATCAATATTATTCACTGAAAAATAACTGTGTAATGCATTTGAAAACGTCAGTGGTTTTTCATCATGATTACTTATCAACAAACTAACGTTAATATTCACACCAATTTCGATACGATATACCAATGATGTTGCATAAGGCCAATAGGCTTCATCGCTATTGGTGGTAATACCGAGTTCCACAACCGTTAATTCATCACTGGGTGTGGTGATAGAATGCACTTGCCACTGGCGGTGACGCACAAATCCATGAGCAGGTGCATGAGCAGCAACATCAGCAGGTACATGTTGCTGTACCGCCTCAGGGTTTTTCTGCAAATCACCAAACCAAGGCCAACAAATAGGAATCCCGCCTCTTAATGCCTCTCCCGAACGATAGCTACACTCATCACTCAAAAACAAAACAGGTGATTCACCTATGCGCTGATAGCGCGTTAATTGTGCACCCTGTAAAAAAACCTCTGCCACAGCCACTTTATTTTTTATGCCTATCGCAACAAGCTCATTTTGACACTCAATCGTAATACCCGATAACTGGCCATACTGTTGGTACAACGTATTGATTGTAGTAACTAAGTCCATAATAAGTGCTTTTTCCGTATTTTTACTGAATACATGAATTATACGTATTTATTCGACATGTATTGTACTTTTTGAACACACTTTTTTACGACTTCTCGCTATAATAATGCCTATTCATTATTTAGGTTACACGTGAACATTACTTCTAATACACTCTACGCTTGCCCTGTTTGCCAAGGCATTCTCTATCGCACCGAAAACACACTACGTTGTGAGCAAAATCATAGCTTTGATAGACATAAAAAAGGCTATGTAAATCTATTAATGTCACACCATAAAAATTCTAAAGCACCGGGTGACAATGCCGAGATGGTACAGAGTCGACGCAGTTTTTTGCGCGCGGGTCATTATCAAGCCTTTGCAAAGGCCATTGTACAACTCATAGATGAATGCCAACTGAACACAGACTCGTCTACGACTATATTAGATGCGGGCTGTGGCGAAGGATTTTATACCGAGCAATTACAACAACACCTAAGCAATCCTACAGTATATGGCTTTGATATTTCTAAGCCCGCCATTACCGCTGCGGCGAATGATAAAAACATAGAATGGTGTGTTGCCTCAAGTAATCGTCCACCTTATCTTGATGCCAGTTTCGATATTATAGTCAGCGTGTTTTCACGTATTGAGCGTGAAGCTTTTTTACGCATACTTAAACCGCAAGGGTATATATTGTATGCAGGGCCTGGAGATAACCACTTACATGCGCTAAGACGCGTTATTTACGATACAGTGAATGACTACACTACCGAGAAACACCATGATTATTTTGGGGATGATTTTACCTTAGTCAAAGAAATGTCATTACAAGTCCCCATACAACTAAACGACCACAATAGTGTCATACAATTGCTAAATATGACCCCCCACGCGCACCGCATTTCTCGTGCGGGTCATACACGCTTGGAAAATACACACACATTAACGGATATAGGCGACTTTAAATTGTACCTATACCAGAAAAAATAAACTCTCCTGCATTTCAGCCCTTCATTTAGCCAAATCTATACTACGCTTAATAATAACCACCTTATTTTAACGACCACTTTTATAGGCGCTATGGCTATGGCTTTTTCATTACGACAATATTTATTATTTGGCTTTGGCCTTGTGCTAATGTTTTTCACAGGTTCATCTATCTACGTTATCTACGAAGTACAAAAAATTCATGTCATAGAAGAAGATTTAATTAGTAATCGTTTTCCCGCTGTACTCGCAGGTGAAAAGTTACTCGACGGTATTGATTTATCTCTCGCAGGTTTACGTGCCTATATGATTTTAGGTGCCGACCCCGATAAAGCCGAAAAATTTAAAGCCGAACGTGCCGCAGGCTGGGAAAAAATAGACAATGTATTAGCCTCATACGAAGAGCTATCAAGCATTTGGGTCGACACGAAAAATCTTGAACGCCTTAGTACCATAAAAACACTGATTGAAGAGTTTCGTATCGCTCAGCAAGAAATTGAAAATATTGCCCACGCACCAGAAAATATTGAGTCACTCAATATTCTTCTTACTGAAGCCGCACCCAAAGCAACAAAAATATCCAGTGCTATTACAGAAATTATTAATATAGAAGCCACATTAAGCGCCACACCTGAACGCAAAGCCTTATTAAAATTATTAGCCGATAGCCGAGGCTCTTTTGCATTAGGATTGGTCAGTATTCGTGCCTATCTTTTATCGGGCGACGACAGCTTTCGCCAAGACTTTAATAAAAAATGGGCAATTAATGAAAAGCGCTTTCAGCAAATTTCACAACAAACATATTTATTATCCAGTGCACAAACCACTGCTTGGAATACATACAGTCAAAACCGCACAGATTTTGCCCCTCTTCCCAATAGAATGTTTGATTTAAGAAGCCAAAGTGATTGGAATAAAGCCAATCACTGGCTAGGAACAAAAGCTGCACCGCGCGCGGGAAAAATCAAAGTATTACTAGCCGAACTTGCCACGTCAATCAATCAATATGCTGACGATGATGTTGCACACTTAAATTCCGAACAATTAAAACTCGAAATAATCAGTGCCGTTGTGACCATTATTAGCATCATTATCGGTATTACTATCGCGCTTTATTTAAGCCATAGTGTATCCACACAACTAAAAGCCATGGTGTCAGGAGCCAAGAAAATGGCAAAAGGCGATTTAACAGCAGAACCTCTGACTGGTAGCCACATAAAAGACATGAACACTCTAGCTCATACACTCAACACCACAAAAGATAATCTCAATATATTAGTAAGCCGTATTTTATCTTCAAGTAATGGGCTGCATAAGCATTCATCAAAATTACAAACATTAATCAATGATTCACGCGCGACCACGATTCAACAAGAAAAAGAAACCGAACAAATTGCAACAGCAATGAATGAGATGGGCGCCACTGTAAGTGAAGTTGCCAAAAATACGACAGAAGCCGCTAACGCCGCTGAAGAAGCAGACAAAGCCGCATTACTTGGGCATGATGTTGTTATTGAAACAGTCGATAACATCACCGATCTTGCTCAGGGTATTGAACATGCCGCTAATACCATTAACCAACTGGGTGAAGAAACCAATGCTGTAGACACGATATTAGTGGCCATTAGCGGTATTGCCGATCAAACGAATTTATTAGCACTAAATGCTGCCATCGAAGCGGCTAGAGCAGGAGAACAAGGTCGTGGGTTTGCGGTCGTTGCCGATGAAGTACGTACACTTGCCGCAAGAACACAGGAATCAACCGTAGAAATTCGCGCAATGCTGGATCGGCTAAAAACAGGAGCAACCAACGCTGTTAGCGTAATGAATGAAGGACACGAGCAAGCACAAAAAAGTGTTGATAAAGCCAATACAGCAAAAGAAACCATACAAAGCATTACCGATACCGTTAATGTGATCAAAGATATGAACACACAAATTGCAACCGCAGCAGAAGAACAAAGTATGGTTGCCGTTGAAATGGGACGCAATATTACCAACGTAAGTACTAGCGCCCAAGACATATCAACGCATTCCAATAAAAGCCTACTCTCGGCCAACGAAATGGCTGGCCTAGCAAGCCAATTAATGGAAGGTGTTTCGCAATTTACGATTGACTCAAATGCATCAAACAACACACTCAAACACTCAGAATAAACACGGCTACCCAGTAAAATAATACCCGCGCACGTATTCGTGCGCTTTTATCCCCGCATATCCGTTGCTTTTGCCTGCCCTATAAAAACCTACACTATTTCTTTCCATTTACATCAATTTTAGTTATCGTTGCTGAATATTTTTGGTGTAACCAATAAACAATAAAACCTTTAAAAACAAAGACTAAAGTAAAAATCATAATGAAATCAACGACCGCCACCGCTCAACATACGCCCATGATGCAACAATATCTTAAGATTAAAGCGGAACATGCGCACGAGGTGGTTTTTTATCGCATGGGGGATTTTTATGAATTGTTTTTTGACGACGCCAAAAAAGTCTCTCAATTATTAGACATTACACTTACTGCACGTGGAAAATCAGGTGGCGAACCTATTCCAATGGCAGGCATTCCCTACCACGCTGCCGATGGCTATTTAGCAAAGCTTGTTCAAGCGGGTGAATCCGTCGCTATTTGCGAACAAATTGGTGACCCTGCCACTAGCAAAGGGCCTGTAGAACGCAAAGTAATGCGCATTGTGACGCCGGGTACGGTCACCGACGAGGCCTTATTAAGCGCAAATCACGACAACCTACTGGTTGCAGTTACGGAACATCATGGCCATTACGGTGTAGCCAGTTTAGATGTTGGCAGTGGCCGATTTTATGTATTAGAAGTGAACTCAGAAGAGGCATTAGAAGCAGAGCTGCAACGTTTAAACCCTGCAGAATTGCTCATTAATCAACAACTAGAAGACACCGATATTGGCAAACAACGCAATGGGGTACGCTATCGTGCACCATGGGAATTTGATAACGACACTGCGCAACGTTTATTATGCGAACAATTTGGCACCCGCGACTTAATTGCCTTTGGTTGTGAAGAACTCACCACAGCTAAAGGCGCGGCTGGCTGTATACTTGCCTATGTGCAAGAAACACAACGCACCGCTTTGCCGCATATTTGTCGTATTCAACAAGAAAATCGCCAAGATGCTGTACTCATGGATGCCTCTACACGCCGTAATCTAGAGCTTTCCATCAACCTTAATGGCGGCGAAGAAAATACGCTATTTTCTATCTTAAATCACACAGCAACCACAATGGGCAGTCGACAATTATGTCGCTGGATTAATCGCCCTCTCACGCAACAGGCGACTCTAGAACAACGACAAACCGCCATTGGCAGCTTATTACAACACTACCGCTTTGAAGGCATGCATGACACGCTCAAAGTTATTGGTGATTTAGAACGTATATTGGCGCGCGTGGCATTACGTTCTGCACGCCCACGTGATTTATCACGGCTTTGTGTATCTCTTGCAGCCTATCCTGCATTGCAAACATTATTGGCAGACCATGATAGTGCTTTGCTGCAACAGCTCAGTCAAAACATTAGTACTTTTCCTGAGTTGGTCACCTTATTAGAAAAAGCAATTATTGAAAACCCACCTGTTGTCATTCGTGATGGTGGCGTCATTGCTGAAGGTTACGATAACGAACTGGATGAGTTACGCAATATTAGTAGCAACGCAGGCCAATTTTTAATTGATTTAGAAACGCAAGAAAAAGAACGCACTGGTATATCAACCCTTAAGGTAGGTTATAACCGCGTACACGGTTATTTTATTGAAATTAGCCGCGCGCAATCTGATAAAGCCCCTGCCGAATATATTCGTCGCCAAACCCTTAAAAATGCAGAACGCTTTATTACTCCAGAACTGAAAACCTTTGAAGATAAAGCGCTTTCGGCCAAAAGCCGTGCATTAAGCCGCGAGAAAGCGTTGTACGAAGAAATTATTGAACAGCTCAACACGCAACTTTTAGCCTTACAAACATCAGCCGCGGGTATTGCAGAACTGGATGTACTCAATACATTATCAGAACGTGCAGACCGCTTGAATTTCACCTGCCCCACCTTAGCACCTGCGGAAGCCAATAGCCTCAGTATTGAGCAAGGGCGCCACCCTGTCGTTGAAGAGGTGTTGGCTGGTACGGCGCCGTTTGTGCCGAATGATGTCACCCTCAATCACGATAGACGCATGTTGATTATTACTGGCCCTAATATGGGAGGTAAGTCGACTTATATGCGCCAAACAGCATTAATTACACTGCTTGCTCATATTGGTAGCTATGTTCCAGCCGCAAGTGCCACCATTAGCATTGTTGATCGTATTTTTACACGTATAGGGTCTTCTGATGACCTTGCAGGCGGACGCTCAACATTCATGGTAGAAATGACCGAAACCGCCAATATTCTACAAAATGCAACGCGTCATAGTTTGGTATTAATGGATGAAATTGGACGTGGTACTAGCACCTTTGATGGCCTATCACTCGCATGGGCGTGCGCCCACCATTTAGCTGAACATATTCAAGGCCTATGCCTTTTTGCTACGCACTATTTTGAGATCACAAGCTTACCCGAGAGCGTGAGTGGCGTACACAATGTACATTTATCCGCCACAGAACATAACGACAATATTGTTTTTTTACACCGTATCGAAGAAGGCGCTGCCAGCCAAAGTTATGGTTTACAAGTCGCCAAGCTCGCAGGTATTCCTCAGGCCGTGATTAACGAAGCACAGCAACAGTTACAGTTATTAGAAAGTGGCGAGCACCCCCACAGCATCACGACAAATGATCAAAAATCAAGCAGCAACCGACAGGCTACACCACAACAAAACGAACTATTTCCAGCTCCCCCGCACCCAGTGTTAGTGGCTTTAGAAGCTATAGATCCTAACGATTTAAGTCCAAAACAGGCGTTAGATATATTATTTAACTTAAAGAAAACCAATCAGTAGATAGACAAAACCCAGCAATGACGGGGGATGCCGCGAAACCTTGTATTTTTTGCCAACAAAACTCTATTTTATTCACTATAACCGTTTAACAAATGCGCTAAAAAGCTGCTAGAATGTTGCCCTTTTTAGCGAATCATTAAAAATTATAATCATTAGGAGTTTAACCACCATGACATTTGTTGTTGGAGAAAATTGCATAAAATGTAAACATACAGATTGTGTCGAGGTATGCCCAGTAGATTGTTTCTATGAAGGCCCTAACTTTTTAGTTATTCATCCTGATGAGTGTATTGATTGCGCGTTATGTGAGCCAGAATGTCCTGTAGAAGCTATTTTCTCTGAAGACGAGCTCCCCGAAGGCCAAGAAGTCTTCTTACAATTAAATGAAGAGTTAGCCGAAGTATGGCCAAACATTACTGAAATGAAAGACTCCCCTGCTGATGCAGAAGAATGGGATGGTGTTGAAGGTAAACTAGAGCATTTAGAAAGATAAATGTTTAATTATGCACGGATTCTGTAAACACACTATGTGCATAAAAATACATCATTAATACAAAAAAGCCGTGGCATGCCACGGCTTTTTTATACTTACAATAAACGACGATTCTTATAGAGAATCCGCGTTATCGCTTAGGTAAGACGCTACACCATCTGGATTTGCTTCCATACCTTTATCACCTTCTTTCCAACCCGCTGGGCATACTTCGCCATGCGCTTGGTGGAAAGCTAAAGCATCAACCATACGTAACATTTCATCAACATCACGACCTAATGGTAAATCATTAACGACTTGATGACGCACTTGACCATCTTCATCGATCAAGAAAGAACCACGGTAAGCAACGCCACCTTCTGATTCAACATCATATGCTTGGCAAATTTCATGCTTCATATCAGCTACTAAGGTGTATTTAACTGGGCCAATACCACCTTTATCGGTAGCAGTATTACGCCACGCGTTATGTGTCCAATGGCTATCAATAGATACGCCAATTACTTCAACACCACGTTTTTCAAATTCAGCCATACGGTTATCAAATGCTAATAACTCTGAAGGACAAACAAATGTAAAATCTAACGGATAGAAAAACACAACCGCCTTTTTACCTTTAGTTGCAGCTGCAAAGTTAAAGCTTTCATTAATTTCGCCAGAACCTAATACTGCAGGTGCTGTAAAATCTGGAGCGGGTTTACCAACAAGAACGGCCATTATAAATCTCCTAATTGTAGAGGTCGTTAAACTAAAAAAGAGAATCATAGTACTTCCTGATCAGAAAGTACTATAAATTCTCTTTATCAATATCATAGATTTTATTACTGTCAATTACGACTTGGTGACATTCACATCCATTGTTGGATAAGGAATGCCTACACCAATTTCTTCGAAGCGGTTTTTAATCTTCTCATTAAGATCAAAATACACACCCCAATAGTCAGCTGCATTTACCCAAGGTCTAAAAACAAGGTTCACCGAAGAGTCGCCCAACTCAACCACGCCTACAGTCACATCCTTATCTTTAAGAATACGCTCGTCGGCTGCAGCTAATGCGTGTAACTCATCTTTAACTTGTTGAATATTTGAATCGTAAGCAACACCTACAACAAGGTCAACACGACGTGTTGGTTCCGTTGAAAAGTTGGTAATGTTGCCGCCAGTCACATCAGCATTCGCTACAATGACTGTTTTATTATCACCTGTTAACAGCGTTGTCGCAAAAATCGAAATTTCTGAAACACTCCCTGATACACCCGCTACCTCAACAAAATCACCCGTTTTAATCGGACGGAAGAGAATAATCAGTACACCAGCTGCAAAGTTCGCTAACGAACCTTGCAGTGCTAAACCAACCGCTAAACCTGCCGCACCAATAATGGCAACAAACGATGCCGTTTGAATACCTAACTGGCCTAATGCTGCGATAATAACGATAATTAATAAAATATAGTAAACAATATTTTTAACGAAAGCTGAAAGCGTTACATCAACACCCTTTTTCTTTAAACTGTTTTCTAAAAAGCCAGCAATCATGTTTGCTAGCCATTTACCCACAATAAAAATAGCAATCGCAACAATAAATTTAATACCATAAGTCACAATATATCCGCTTACTAGCGCCATGATGTGTTCAATATCCATTTTTAATACTCTCTCTATATATTGGTCAAAAAATTATTTTTTTACATCTAGGTCGATGGTTTCTTCAATCTGAACCGTCATTGAAGCAACAACACGTCGATTTTGTGCACGACCTTCAACAGTATCATTCGTTGCAATAGGCTGGCTCTCACCAAAACCAACTGCAGTTAAACGATCAGTAGAAATACCGTAGTTTGCACTCAGCAAACGTACTACTTCGTTCACACGACGCTGCGATAAATCTTGGTTATATTCACTAGAACCTTTTGAATCAGTATGACCTTCAATTTCAGCTGCTGATGTTGGGTAATTATTCATGAATGTTGCTAGTCTTTCTACTTCAGGCAAGTAGCTCGCTAACACTTCATCAGAATTATTTTTGAATTGTACATTTAACTCAACACGCTCAATCGATGTTGATGTTTTTACACAGTTTTCACCATCAACCACACCACCAACTTCTGCACATAACTCGGCAAATGTTGGGCCCGCTGGCTCAACCACAGCAACAGGCTCTGCTACAGGTGCAGGTGCAGCCGTTGTTTTACCTAAAAAGATTTGTAGACCTAAACCCCATAACACATCAGCGCCTTTACTATCGCCAACAGCACGGATATAACGAGCATCACCACGTAGGGCAACACGTTGTGAGAAGTTATAACGCGCACCAAAACCTAATGTCATTGCACCTTCATCATCAACTACAGTCGCATTATCGCCAAACTCTGTGCTTGCCGCACCAACAGCAATGTATGGGCTCCAATTACCAATATCACCTGTATCGTATAACATCTCTAAACGATACTGTCTTACATCACCTTGATCCACACCACCGGTTGTTGTTGCATCTGCATTGCCATAAACAAATTCCAGCATATACGGTGATGAAAAACGGTAACCAATACCAATACCTACGTAACCTTCATCATCTAAATCGCGGTCTGAATCAAAATTGTACTGACCCACCATTGGTGTAATCGTAAAACCACCTGGACGATCTTCTTTAATTTCAGGATATTGAAAAATTTCCGCTTGTGCCGATAAAGCAGATGTCGCTAAAACGCCCGCTGACAAATAACGCAGTAAAGTCTGTTTCATTTGGATTTCCCCATTTAACTAATTAATTTATACATACTTGTATGAAGCTAGCGGCATGAACCAATACCACTAAGTGTGTTGTTCTTTTACTTGTGAATAACGCTAATAGAATACTTTTTAGGTAAAAAATACCTACCTATAGCCGCCATATTATAATAATTCGAATGAATCTGCATCTGCCAACACTGGGAACGATTGTCTCTCTGCCAACAGCGATTCTTTTGTTAATACCGCATGCAGTACTTGTTCGCCACCTTGAGCGCCATCCACCATAGGCTGCCCTAAAAAATCCACAGCCATTGAATCACCATTATATAGTAAGCCATTGCCATCTGTACCTACACGGTTCACACCTACTACATAAGCTTGATTTTCTATTGCCCGCGCTTGTAATAATGTTCGCCACGGGTGTCGACGCACTTGCGGCCAATTTGCCACGCAAAGCATTGCATCATAATCGTTACGATTACGGCAAAAAACAGGAAAGCGAAGGTCGTAACATACCGTTAATAGCATACGCCACCCGCGATAGTGCACAACACAACGTTGATCACCTGCATGATAGCGTTCATGCTCCCCTGCCATGGTAAATAAATGTCGCTTATCGTAAAACGTTACGTCACCATCAGGCGTCACAAATAACATACGATTCACATATCGACGAGACTGTGCCGTCGCCTCAGATTCACAAGCAATACTGCCTGTAATTGCAGCATCGTAACGTTTCGCTTGGCGTATCATCCACGCCTGCGTGTCTTGATGACCAAGTAAAGGTTCAGGGTATTGCGTAAAACCAGAAGTAAACATTTCGGGTAATACAATTAAATCGGTATGTGCAATATGGTCAGAAAATAACTGAGAAAGGTGGTCGAGATTGGCGGGAGGATCCAGCCACAATAAATCGGGCTGGATCAATGACACATGAAGCGAATTCATGGCCTTATATAAATAACTTACGCATCGCTGCTTTCAGCAGGAACCGCTTCATTTAATAACGTTTGTAATTCACCTTTTTCGTGCATTTCCATCACGATATCACATCCACCCACTAACTCACCTTTAACCCATAACTGAGGAAAAGTAGGCCAATTGGCATAAGCAGGTAAATTGGCACGGATATCAGGATTAGAAAGAACATCAACATAGGCAAAACGCTTACCACAATCCATTACTGCTTTTGATGTGCGCATAGAGAAACCACACTGCGGGGCGTTAGGTGAACCTTTCATATAAAGAATAACGGCGTTTGATTCAATTTGTTCTTTGATAGTATCCATGATTTCCATGGGGATATAATACCTCGTATAAAAATAAAGAAACTCAGATGATGAGTAATGTAGGCGCATTTTATAAGAAAATGACCGCCAGATACACTGTTAAATCTACATAACAATAGAATTACACGAAGGAATCCATAATATAGTACTTACATCCTTTCGGTTTCTTGCCAAACGTGTATGCATACAGGATAATATGATTAAAGGGTGTTCTATATAAAGATACACTCCTCTACAAAATATACAAAAACAGGCAGCCCTCGCTGCCTGTTTTGCTTTTATTTTTACGATTTAATATACAAACTAGGCTTATACAGTAATGACAACATCCGCCCTTATGAACAACTACGGTCACCGCACACTCACATTAGTGAAAGGTGAAGGATGTCGCGTATGGGATGAACAAGGTAATGAATACCTTGATGCCCTATCTGGCATTGCCGTATGCGGTTTAGGTCATTGTCACCCTGCGGTTACTCAAGCCATTACCGACCAAGCACAGCAATTGTTACACACATCTAACTTATATAATTTGGTGCCTCAGCAACAAGCTGCCGAACTATTGTGTGAACTCAGCGGCATGGAAAATGTATTTTTCTCAAACTCTGGTGCCGAAGCCAATGAGGCTGCCATTAAAATTGCGCGTAAATACGGCAACGAAAAAAATATTGCGACGCCAACCATTATTACTATGACCAATAGCTTTCATGGTCGCACATTAGCAACACTAACGGCCACAGGTAACCCAAAAGTCAAAACAGGATTCACCCCATTGGTGGATGGGTTTATCGAAGTGCCATTTAACGATATCGATGCCATTCAAGCGCTAACCAACAACCCTAATATAGTGGCCGTATTGGTAGAACCCGTACAGGGCGAAGGCGGTATTCAAATACCTGATGACAACTACCTTCCACAGTTACGAGCACTATGTGACGACAATGACTGGCTACTCATGCTAGATGAAATTCAAACAGGGAATGGCAGAACAGGTCACTATTTCGCGTTTCAGGAATACTCATTTTTACCCGATGTGCTCACAACCGCCAAAGGTTTAGGCAACGGCATGCCCGTAGGCGCCTGCCTCGCTAGAGGAAAAACAGCGTCTATATTGCAACCAGGTAATCACGGCTCAACTTATGGTGGCAACCCTGTAGCATGCGCTGCTGTCAGTGCCGTATTAAATACCTTAAAAGAACAACAGCTTTGCCAGCAAGTACAAACATCGGGCGATTATTTTTATCAACAATTACACATCGCATTGGCAGATAACCCCAATGTACATACGATTAGACACAAAGGCTTAATGATTGGTATTGAGTTACACCATGAATGTACTGAGCTAGTACAACAAGCCATAGATCATGGCCTATTAATTAATGTGACCGCAGGCAAGGTCATCCGATTGTTACCCCCATTAATTATGAGCAAAAACGATATCGACCAAGTCATTCACATTTTAACCTCACTGATTCCAACATCGACATCAGGCTAATTGAGAGCAATACGAGAGAGATACCAGCATGCGTCACTTTTTAACACTAAGAGATATTTCTTCTAGTGAGCTTAACACCATCATTCAACGCGCTATCACTCTAAAAAAAGAGCGTAAAGCAGGCCAATTACATAATAGTCTTGATGGAAAAACACTAGGGATGATTTTTGAAAAATCTTCGACCCGTACGCGCGTATCATTTGAAGCGGGTATCGCACAGCTAGGCGGCCATGGATTGTTTCTATCGTCTAACGACACACAACTTGGCCGTGGCGAACCCATTGAAGACAGCGCTCGCGTGATATCTAGCATGGTCGATATTGTGATGATTCGTACCTACGGACATGACATCATTGAAACCTTTGCCCAACACTCCAGCGTACCCGTTATTAACGCGCTTACCGACAGCTATCACCCTTGCCAATTACTGGCCGATATTCAAACATATATAGAGCATCGCGGTGACCCCAAAGGGAAAACCGTCGTATGGATTGGTGATGGCAACAATATGTGCCACTCTTATATTAATGCTGCAAGATTGTGTGACTTTAACTTACACATCGCTTGCCCAGCAGGCTACGAGCCTGATCCTACATTGATCGCTGATAATAGTGATCGCATCACATTATTCAACAACGCCCAAGACGCCGTCATCAATGCCGACTGGGTAGTAACAGATACATGGGCGTCAATGGGTAAAGAAGACGAAGCACAAAAGCGCATTCGTGCGTTTTCTGACTTTCAAGTCAATGAAGCCCTCATGAGTCACGCCCATGAGGATGCCGTATTTATGCATTGCCTCCCTGCTTATCGTGGCAAAGAAATTAGCGATACCATTATGGACTCATCGTATTCCGTTGTATGGGATGAAGCAGAAAACCGTTTACATGCACAAAAAGCATTAATGGAATTTTTATTGGGCAAAATATAGCCCAATTTTCTTCTCCATATACTCACTTCATTTCACACTATTTTTTGTGACCCAATTCTCATGAGAATTTGAGCTAAAAAACTCTTTCAATAGGAACAAATAATATAAAGAAAGTTATTTGTTCCTCTATCAGCATATAATCCAGCACCACTAAAGTCTCTTGGGTTAACGTCTACTAACTCAATCACTTTCCCACACTTTATCCACAAGAAAACCTCTATTTCATTGTCTTGATTTTTAGGTCAAACCGCATTATCTTGTGGGTCAACTTAAACAAACCCCAACATATAGGGATGGACACCTAATATCAAACACAAGCGCGCTATTGTTATACATACTGTATTTGTTGACAAAAAACCGTCAACACTCGGTTAAATGCTTCACAAAATAGGATACTGCCAATTAAACCGCAGTTGAATAAAAGTAATACCAAGAACAGCATCACCTTAAAGTAACAATGAATCAGAAAACAATGTGAAAACAGATAGCTCGATACACCGATAAACAGATACACCAAATACACAGATAGCAACACCAAGTACTTATAACAAAATGATGCAAAAGCATTATGCCCCATAGGGAATACATAAAAAGACGACTTTTTACTGGAGAAAAAGATGCACACTGAGTCCGACTCAAGCCAAGCACAAACCCCGAGAGACAATACTGTTTCTACAGCACCTGCTACCCCTGTAACCGCAACTGCACCAGGTAAATTACGCGTGATCAAGCGAAATGGTACCGTTGTGCCTTATGCGGAAGATAAAATTGCCATCGCTGTAACAAAAGCCTTTCTTGCTGTAGAAGGTGGAACTGCCGCTGCATCTAGCCGCGTTCACGAAGTAGTTAAAGTTTTCACACAACAAATTTCGGATACCTTTAATCGTCGTATGCCATCAGGTGGCACCGTACACATTGAAGATATTCAAGACCAAGTAGAACTCACTCTTATGCGTAATGGTGAGCACAAAGTTGCTCGTGATTACGTGCTTTACCGTGCAGAACGTGCTCGAGTACGTGCTGAAGCCACACCTGTTGTTTCTGAAGCCGAATTAGCGAAATACCCACGCATTAATATCACTCTCGACAATGGCGATACAGCACCATTAGACATGAACCGCATTCACACCATTGTGTCTGAAGCTTGTGAAGGTCTAAAAGACGTAAGCATTGACGAAATTCTCGACGAAGCAATGCGCAATCTATATGACGGTGTTGCACTCAGCGATATCAACACATCACTAGTAATTACTGCTCGCACACTTGTTGAGAAAGAGCCTAATTACACATACGCAACAGCACGTCTATTACAAGACAAACTACGTAGCGAAGCACTTAGCTTTTTAAATATTGCTGAGCAAGCAACTCACCACGATATGGAAATTTACTATCCAAAAGCATTATCTGCGTATATTGCGAAAGGTGTTGAGCTTGAATTACTATCGCCAGACCTACTGAGCTTTGACCTTAACGTACTAGGGCAAGCACTTGATCACACTCGCGATAGCCAATTTACCTACCTAGGTTTACAAACATTATATGACCGCTACTTTATCCACAGCGATGAAGTGCGTATCGAACTACCACAAATATTCTTCATGCGTGTCGCAATGGGGCTAGCGGTAGAAGAAGATCAACCCAATGAGCGTGCTATCGAATTCTATCGTCTATTATCATCATTCGATTATATGAGTTCTACACCTACATTATTTAATGCGGGCACATTACGCCCACAATTATCGTCATGCTACTTAACAACTGTTCCTGATGACCTACACGGTATTTATGGCGCCATGCAAGATAACGCCATGCTATCAAAATGGGCAGGCGGCTTAGGTAATGACTGGACACCTGTTCGCGCTTTAGGCTCATACATCAAAGGCACCAATGGTAAATCACAAGGTGTTGTCCCCTTCTTAAAAGTGGCCAACGACACCGCCGTTGCCGTTAACCAAGGCGGTAAACGTAAAGGCGCCATGTGTGCTTACTTAGAAACATGGCACATGGACATCGAAGAGTTTTTAGAATTGCGTAAAAACACAGGTGATGACCGTCGTCGTACACATGATATGAACACGGCTAACTGGGTGCCTGATTTATTTATGAAGCGCGTCTTCGATAATGAACAATGGACATTATTTACTCCAAGTGAAACGCCTGATCTACACGACTTATGCGGTACGGCCTTTGAAGCTCGCTATGAAGAATACGAGCGCATGGCCGACAATGGGGAAATCAAACACTTTAAACGTATTAAAGCAGAAAACCTATGGCGTAAAATGCTGGGCATGCTGTTTGAAACAGGCCACCCATGGATCACTTTTAAAGACAGCTGTAACTTACGTAGCCCACAACAACATGTTGGCGTCGTACACTCATCAAACTTATGTACCGAGATTACACTCAATACAACAGCTGGTGACGAAATCGCCGTGTGTAACCTAGGCTCTGTCAACCTAGCGCAACACATTGATAATGGCGAGTTAAACACTGCCAAGCTTGAAGAAACAGTAAACACAGCCGTACGTATGCTTGATAACGTCATTGACATTAACTACTACGCGGTAAAAGCTGCGCGCACATCAAACATGCGCCACCGTCCAATCGGGCTGGGTTT
Source organism: Candidatus Endobugula sp. (assembly GCA_965225895.1). Taxonomy (GTDB): domain Bacteria; phylum Pseudomonadota; class Gammaproteobacteria; order Pseudomonadales; family Cellvibrionaceae; genus Endobugula. The sequence continues at coordinate 493,569 of CBDDBR010000011.1, read as the reverse complement.
AATGGGTTTCCAAGATGCCTTATACAAGCAAAACATTGCTTATTCATCTAACGAAGCCGTAGAGTTTGCCGACCGTTCAATGGAAGCCATTAGTTACTTTGCCATTAATGCCTCAAGCAACCTTGCCGCCGAGCGTGGACAATACGCTAGCTTTGAAGGATCACTATGGAGCAAAGGTGAACTGCCTATCGACTCAATTGCTACTCTCGCTGCACAGCGCGGAGAGAAATATATTGATATGGATCGTAGCCAAACTTTAGATTGGGCAACACTACGTGACAAAGTAAAAACACAAGGCATGCGTAACTCAAATGTAATGGCCATTGCCCCTACTGCAACCATTGCAAATATTACTGGCGTCTCGCAATCTATCGAACCTACGTATCAAAACCTATACGTAAAATCGAACCTGTCAGGTGAATTTACCGTTGTTAACCCTTACCTTGTTCATGACCTAAAAGCTCGTGGATTATGGGATTCAGTAATGGTTAACGATCTAAAATACTACGAAGGCTCGGTACAAAAAGTAGAACGTATTCCTGCAGACCTTAAAGCGTTATATGCATCTGCATTTGAAGTAGAACCTCGCTGGATTGTAAGCGCTGCTAGCCGTCGCCAAAAATGGATCGACCAAGCACAGAGTCTAAATCTCTACATTTCTGGTGCCAACGGTAAAAAGCTAGATATTACGTATCGCATGGCTTGGTTTAGCGGTTTAAAAACCACTTATTACTTGCGCGCACTATCAGCAACAACAACAGAAAAATCAACGGTTGAAGGCAGTACATTAAACGCCGTATCTTCATCATCAGAACCCACAGCGGCTGCGGTACCACAAGCATGCTCGCTAGATGATCCTGATTGTGAAGCGTGCCAATAACAAATAAATATCTAGGGGGATGATATCCCCCTCTCTACTGTCTAAAAAATAAATAGAAGAAAATAACAAGGTAAGCATTATGTTGAACTGGGATGAATATGATGACGATGTGGCTGTTGCTCCCGCCGCATTAGCAGAACAAAACACAGAAGCAAAAACAGAAACACCTGTACAAGAAACCTTAACAGCAGAAACGTCAGCACCAGAAACGCCAGCAGAGGCTAAAGCAACAACGGCAGCGGCGCCTACTGATGCCATTGCTAAAGCCAAACAAGCAATTAGCCAAATCGACCCGACACCAGGTATCGAAGAATTAGAAATGGGTGCTGCCCGTGTTGGGGTTGATGAAAAAGCAATGATTAACTGCCGTGCCGATCTTAACCAATTGGTGCCATTTAAGTACGACTGGGCATGGCAAAAATACCTTGATGGCTGCGCCAATCATTGGATGCCACAAGAAGTAAACATGACCGCCGATATAGCCTTATGGAAAGATCCTAATGGCTTAAGCGATGACGAACGTCGCATTATTATGCGCTCGCTCGGTTATTTTTCTACCGCTGACTCGCTGGTTGCTAATAATTTAGTATTGGCTGTATATCGCTTAATTACCAACCCAGAATGTCGTCAATATTTACTACGCCAAGCGTTTGAAGAAGCCATTCATACTCATGCTTATCAATACTGTATTGAATCACTGGGTATGGATGAAGGTGAAATTTTTAATATGTACCGCGAAGTGCCTTCTGTTGCCAACAAGGCAGCATGGAGTATTGCCCATACGCAAGGTATTAGCGACCCAACGTTTAACACAGGCACGCCAGAAACAGACCAAGAATTACTGCGTAACCTCATTGGTTTCTATGCAGTGACAGAAGGCATTTTCTTTTACTGTGGATTCACACAAATTTTATCCATGGGTCGTCGTAATAAAATGACTGGGGTAGCCGAACAGTTTCAATATATTTTACGTGATGAATCGATGCATCTAAATTTTGGTATTGATATTATCAACCAAATCAAATTAGAAAACCCGCATCTATGGACAGAAGAATTCAAAGCCGAAGTGATGCAAATGGTACTAGAAGGCACAGAATTAGAAATTGCATACGCGCGTGACACAATGCCTCGTGGCGTACTGGGTATGAATGCATCCATGATGGAAGAATACTTACAGTTTATTTCTAACCGTCGTTTATCACAGCTAGGCCTACCAGAGCAGTATCCTGGTGCACAAAACCCATTCCCATGGATGAGTGAAATCATGGATCTACGTAAAGAAAAGAATTTCTTTGAAACACGCGTTATTGAGTACCAAACAGGCGGAGCATTAAGCTGGGATTAAGTGTTTCCCGTAGTAGCATTAGCCAAAACAATCTAGCAGCTTCAGCTTACGTTAAGCTGCTAGATAATAATATTGCAGTTCCAATCATTAAGTGGAGGCACATATGGCACAGAAAACAGATCGCGAATGGAAAACACAACAAGAAAACCTACTCATTGCCATTGATCAATTAGAACAAATGGCAGAAGTGATGGGAGAAGTATTATCCCGAGTTAAGAAACAAGTAAATGCTCTTGAAGATCAAAAACTCGCTGCATTAAAAGCGGCCGAAAACCATAACAATAAAAAACCAAAACAAACAACTACCACAAAAACAAAGAAAATTAATTTAGTACACTAATCGTATTCAATATTGTCGCTTCACCCATCCTACACACATTATGGGGTACCAATATGTCTAATAGCGTTCTAAAAGATGCACCTAAAGTGCCAGATAATAAAGCACTTAAACGTCAGCGCAAACAGATTGGCCGCATCATTAAACATTTACGCGACCAACTAACCGCGCAAAAACACCACTCACCATTAATCTCTGACATCGTCATCGATCAACTTATCGACTACGCCTTAGAAGATGTTGAGCTTACCCACAAAGACTGGCACAAAACCATTTACGAAACACTACAACTCCTCATTCTAAAAATAAGCCAACACAACCAAATAAACGCTCAAGCTTATACACAGCACTCATTCACATCGGTTGCCTTACCCATCACACAATGGCAAATCAAAGTATTTGCCCTGCGATTACTCCATGAAATTGATGCTGGCAGCACATATTTTAAAGACGAATAAAAAAACAAATGAAAGACAAATAAGAGATAAACAAGAGACGTGAGAAATGACTTACAAGCATTGCCTCTACTGTCTTACAGACAACGATAAAGGCAACACGCATAATAGATCCAACATTGACGTAGACAGGAAGTCAGGATATATCAAAGGATGCACCTCATTTAGGCCTAAGAAATGGCCATAAGGATATGCATTAACAACAGCGGCCACCCCTACCGCCCATTTTGGTTTTTTATACAGAGTGGGCGGTATTTTTTTATCCTTCTTTCTTTACAAAAAGCACAGTATAGCGAAATTAATATTGGGGCCACCAAACAACGCTACAAGTCAGAGCAATAAACATATTACTTACAAATAACGGTAATCAATATTAACCATCTGCCCCTTTCCTGCGGCTGTACTCACATTACTACTACCCGAAAAATACATAAGACGTTGTGTATCACGCGCATATAGAAGAATAATTGGCTTAACAAACCAACCCAACAATGTACTTTTGGGCTTTACCACATAACAAAAATATCGCTCATCATCATCTACATTACGTTCTAAATCATCCCCCACATCACGTACCGCAGGTAAGCGACAGCGCGACAATTTAGTTTGTTTTACGAGCAATGTAATCGTTCTTGATTTAGCAGGCACAACAAACTTAAGGGATACTTTCTTTTTTGTGCTTAGGGCATCCCAATAATAGCGTATTGCATTATCAAAGCCTGCATCTACAACCAAATCTGGCCGATCATTAATTATTTTTTTCAGTATATTGTTACTATTCTTTCCCTTATATTCTAATAACAAGGTATCTACCGATTGTTTATCGAGTGACTCTTGGCGTGTCACCGACACCATTTCACTATGGCGATAATCACGCTGCAAAATATTAGGTGCCAGTAAACTCATTGAATAATCTACTGTTTTTATCGCAATAGGACTTTGTGTTTTATCGGTATAGATAACTTGCGATGTATTTTTTTCAATCACATGATACTCGCAATATAAAAACACACCTGTTTTTGCATGTGTTGCCACACCTATAATTTGTGCATTTTTTAATGGTAAACACACATCGCTATACGCTGTATAACTATAAAAAAATAGCAACATTATGATACTGCGCAACATCATTACGGTAACACCATCATTCAACACCATTGACTTATACGATATATTATTTTGTATATGATTATTCGGACTGCATATTCACAGCCGACTATGAAGGCGATGTAACATTAGGTAAAACCCAACGTAACACGAGAGGAAATACAATAGCCCAACTCACAGCAATCATTCCCACACTAAATAATACATTGCTATGAAATGACATAGACATATTAAGCTGCACGCCCGCATAGTAACTCAGAGGAGCAGCAATAGCTGCAAAGGCTGCCGCCACATATAATTGATTGCGCAACCACAACAGACTATGTGCAAAAGTAGTGGCGAATAGCACCCATATAAACAACAACCATACAGGGGGAAAACTGCTTGCATTGGCTTGTACCAATACGCCTAGCTGCAAATAAAAAACCTCTAAACACAGGCCAACAAACAACACTTTTATTAGCAATGACAGCTCGGAAAATATTTTTAATTTAGGCACAACCCATAAAAAATGTACCAACAAAATAACAGCCATGATGAAATAAAGCCATGCACTATCTATTAACAGACAAGCAAACCAGCCAATCTGAAACAATATAAAATTAACCAGCAAACGCCGTATTGATTCAGAAGGCATATATATCTCTCAAAAAAATAGCCAAGACTACATGGAATAATATATTTAAAGCACGGATTCTAGAGTATTACACCTAGAACATTACACCTAGAATAATGTTTCTAAAGCTATACTTCTACAACAACGTATTTTCAACAACCGCAAAACAGAAAAACCACCCTTTATTAACGTGCTACCATAGGTAATGATTGGCACCTTGGTTTTGCCATTACCATTTGCACCGTACTGATAGTGCGTTCACGAAACCCGCCTTCACAATACGCTAAGTAAAAATCCCACATACGAATAAATATGTCATCAAAACCTTGGACTTTAACATCCTCTAAACGTTCAAAGAAACGCTCACGCCACACAGCCAGTGTATTTGCATAGTCGCGAGTAATATCATCAATAGCAACAACTTGCAGATCGCTGTCTTCGGTTAAGTGCTTAGTCATCACTTGAATACAAGGCAATTCACCGCCAGGGAAAATATATTGTTGAATAAAGTCAGTGGATTTTTTCGTCAATTCATATCGCTGATCGGGCACGGTAATCGCTTGAATCAGCATTAGGCCATCGTCTTTTAGTAAACGGCCACAAGAAGTAAAATATTGTTGATAGTAGCGATGACCAACAGCTTCTATCATTTCAATAGAGACTAACTTATCAAATTGTCCCTCTAAATCCCTGTAATCATCTAACAACAATGTAACACGATCTTCTAAGCCTGCTTTTTTGACTGCATCACAAGCATAGTTATACTGTTCTTTAGAGATTGTTGTTGTAGTTACACGACAACCATAATGTTGTGCCGCATAGATCGCCATGCCTCCCCACCCTGTACCAATTTCTAGCAAATGATCCGTAGGCTTTAGCTGTAGTCGTTGACAGATATGCTCCAATTTATAAGTCGCTGCCTCTTCTAAGGTTGATGTTTCAGAGGGAAAAATAGCCGAGGAATACATCATGCTTGAGTCTAAAAACAAACGAAAAAAATCATTACCTAAGTCATAATGTGCGGCAATGTTTAGCCGTGAATTAGTGTAACTATTATTTCTAAAAAAACGATGAACAACACTGGCAATACATTCATTAAGCGATGACCACACACTACTACGGGATTGCATTGCCGTTAAATTAGCGCTTAAAATGCGTACTACTGTGACCAAATCTGTAGAGCACCACCTGCCACGCATATACGCTTCACCTGCACCCACCAAACCATTAGACAATATATCTCTGTACACCGCTACTGAGCGAATCACAACTGTCGCCTTTAACGAAGAATTTTTATCACCAAAAGTATATTTTTCAACACCGTCATCTACCGTTAAACATCCCGTTGAGATATTTTGCAGCCACCGCAATACCATTTTTTTTGCACGCGCATCTAAAAAACTTTCTACTGTTGCACCACTCGTGACAGTATTTTTATGTAATCGTGTTTTATGAATACTACCCGCTCGCATGACTTATCTCCTACTCGCTGCGTTTTATTTTATGATGCTATTATTCGTTTTATCGACATTGGATGGATGATTATAAAAAGGAATCTTTTTTAGCCACAATTTAAGTGCCTGCCAATAAATAGCTCCGCATACTTTTAGCGTCATCCACGGATAACGTAAAATAGTACTATTCATATTACTCGGCGTTATGGGTTCTCGTTTAAGTGTTAATGTCGCATCAAATATAGGAGGCAAAGACGATGATACCCCTCTATCTTGAGTTGTCGATGACTCGTAAATATCCATATGAATCAATACATCATTACCTGGTTTTTTCCCACGCCACTGGTACAATAATTCCATCGGCTGAAATGGCGAAACATGCATTTTTTTATCAAAATATATATCTTGTTTATTATCTGCCGATAACTGGCTGGCATTAATATCTTGCGTAAAATCTAAAACGTAATGGCATCGTTGCCCCCATGGCGTATTTGTTACTTCGGCAACAATGGCTTGCAATTTTTCACCTGTAGTATCAAAACAATAATAACAAGTAATTGGGTTAATAATAAAACCAAAATAGCGTAAATTACTTAGCATACGAATAGGCCCTTCTGGGCGCCAACCTGCTTCTGCATGTACTTTATCTGCAACCACATCATATAAACGGCGATCACTTTTACCATCAAAAAAATCGCTTCGCTTAAACCACGCTAATGAAAAACCATGTGCAGACCATAAGCGGCTTTGTTGAAACACCGTCTCTATTTCATCTAGATCTAAGTACACCATAAACACGTGATAGCTAAAAGCATGGTGCTTAGGTGAATAACGTCGATGCCTTACCGTACCTTTATAAATAGCACTATTTAACGGTACGCTCATCACAAATGAATACCAAATTGTTCTGCCACACGCACAGCGCTTGTCACACCATCTTCATGAAAACCATTAGCCCAATAAGCACCACAAAACCAAGTGTTTTGCTTGCCATTAATTTCACCCCATCGTTGTTGCGCGGCAATAGTGGCCTGTGAAAAAACAGGATGTGCATAATGATAAACACCTAGCACCTGACTGGGGTCAATCGCCTCGGTTTTATTTAATGTGACACAAAACGTACACGGAGCCTCAATGCCCTGTAATATGTTCATATCATATGTTAATACTGGCGGCTCATCATTCGTCGCATCTGTATGATCAGTAATACGATAATTCCAACTCGACCATGTTTTTTTGTGGTGTGGTAATAAACGTTCATCGGTGTGTAATACCACTTCATTCAATTGGTACGGAATAGCACCCAGTATTTCATTTTCCTCTACACTCGCATCGTCTAACAACGATAACGCCTGATCGCTATGGCAAGCCATGACTACGTGATCAAACACCTCACTATCACCATCATCGGTGGTGACAATCACTTTTTTCTCATCACCCTGATAAGCGCGACGAATAGAGGCAACTGAAGTATTTAATCGAATACTATCTTTATAGGGTGCCGTTAATGGTGAAATATATGTGGACGAGCCACCACGAATCACATGCCACTGCGGACGATCATTAACACTCAACAAACCATGATTTTTAAAGAAATTAACAAAGAATTGTAAAGGAAACTGCTGCATAACCGATGTGCTTGCAGACCAAATAGCCGCCCCCATGGGAATAAGATATTTTTCGATAAAAACAGTGGAATAACGTTTATAGTGTAAATATTCCCCTAGCGTCATTGTTGCAAACCTACCGCCAGAATCAACATCAACAATCGCTTCTTTATTAAAACGCAAGATATCTTTAATCATACGCCAATGTTGAACACTAAAAATATTACGGCGCTGTGCAAATAACGTATCTAAATTATTGCCGCTATATTCTAAGCCCGTTATATCACAGCTCACACTAAAGCCCATCTCTGTAGGCTGGTAATCTACTTGCAGTTGCGCCAATAATTTTTGAAAATTAGGGTAGGTCCAATCATTAAAAACAATAAATCCTGTATCAATAGCGTACTGTTTGCCCGCATATTCAACATCCATTGTAGCCGTGTGACCGCCTAAACGATCAGCAGATTCATACACAACCAAGTCATGTTGTTGGCTCAGTAAATACCCCGCGGTTAATCCCGAAACACCTGTTCCTATAATGGCAATTTTCATTACTCTTTAATACCTACTTATTACTTTTATTCATGAATTACAAATCATAACGACTGGTTTTAGGACCAAGGTATCGATACCATAAGCACGACAGCCATGAAAATACCGTTAAAATACTATACAGCCTACGCGGAAAAATAATTAATCGCCGACGTTTTTCCATACCTTTAATAATACGATCCGCTGCTTGCTCTGCTGACATTAAAAATGGCATAGGAAAATCATTAACCGATGTCATGGGGGTAGCAACAAAACCAGGGCGAACAATACTGACATCAAATTTACGTTGCGGCAGATCAACTACTAAAGAATGTAAAAAATAATCGATCGCTGCTTTTGACGCACCATAAGCTTCTGCACGCGAAAAACCAATCATCATCGACATGCTACTAAGGCCAACAATATAAGCACGCTGTTCCGAAGCCTCCAAAAACGGTTTAGCTACCGCTAGCGTATTAACGAATGAGAAAAAATTGGTCTCAAATACACGTCGATATAATGCTGCATCAAATGTCATATCATTTTCATATTCTACCGTTCCCTGAGCCATGACTAATATGTCAATCACATCGGTAATCTGAGCAAGCTGCTCTTGTAATACAGTCGGGTCGTCGGCATGATTCATATCAACAGGTAAGGCAACCATATTTTTAGGGTGTTGTTTTACCACATCATCAAGTTTATCTGCACTACGCGCACTCACGATAACAAAATTACCCGCTTCAGCAAGACGTAAAGCTAATGCTCGCCCCATTCCCGTGCTAGATCCCACAATCCAAATTGTTTTATGCGTTATATTATTCATACACAGTACCCATTAAGGGTTAAGAAAGTAGTTGTTTTTTAAGCCAGCGAATACTAGACCCCATGATAGGAATGTGTTCATAAACCATACTCCCCATGTCGTAAAAATCTTCATGGCGAATCACTTTTATATCACCATTTTCACCTTCATTAGAGAAAACAAGATACGTCGCACCCGTTAACTGCAACATCTCACCCTTGTTCAATTTAGGGTGTTGATAGTGCATTACCCATTTAAGCCATGCACTTTCTTTTGCCACAGTTTCGCCAACAAACTCAAACCGACAACTCAGCAAGCCATCACACATAGCCGAAAAATATGCTTTTACATTTTCACGTCCACAAATACTGTGCAACGGATCCGTAAACAACGCCTCCACAGTATAAAAATCATCTAAGGTATCGATATCATACTGATCAAAATGACTGTAATACCTCTTAAATTCTTCAACAAATACCACTGTCATAGTTCACCCATTATTCTTATAACTTTTGCCATAGTTACCATTACGTAAATTCATAACAAATAGATCTATGATGAAGCGCCATCTCACAATAAAAAAACAATCCAAACCACAAGATATAACGTATTAACTGGTACTTGATGAAAAAGATGAAATATCGCATGATGCAGGTAACATACCAATGACAAAGACATTATCCGTAATATCAACAAGAGATAGTCACAGTGTGCCACTTAAGCAAGCCACCGAATGTGCTAAAGCACCTAAAAAAACGTCTATGAAAAATGATATTCAAGTCTGGAATAACCACCTATCACACCTTGGTAAACATCAAGACCGTGACTCTTTTCAGGTTTTATTTAATCATTTTTCACCTTTATTAAAAAATTACTTTATTGGTAAATTTCCCACGCAAAGCTCATTTCAAATGATTGACGAGCTTATACAAGAAGTCATGATCAAAGTATGGCAAAAATCGGCCTCTTACGATGCAACTAAGGCTGCCGCCAGCACATGGATTTTTACTCTCGCAAGAAACACACGTATTGACATGCTCAGACGCCAAAACAAGTATGCGGGCACCACATCAATAGAAGTCGAAGATATTTGGGAAGACACCACAGAAAATGGCCCTTATACATTTCTCACTCAAAAAAGAAATGAAGAATATATTAAAACCGCACTCGATCAATTGCCCCATGAACAAAAGCTAGTGATTACGAAAGTATATATGGAATCAAAATCCCATGCTGAAATCGCTACGGAGCTTGAACTCCCCTTAGGTACGGTAAAATCTCGCGTTCGTTTAGCACAAAATAAGTTACACCACTTACTCAGCGCGATGACCAAAAAGCCGAATGAATTATTATGAAAAACGTATCGCCACAACATCACCCCGACAGTAACTTATTGTTAGAATTTGCATCTGGCAGTCTGGATCACGGCCAATCTATCGCCATTGCCTCTCACCTGCATTACTGTACACAGTGCCGTGCAAAGGTCATGGATTTTGAACGTATTGGTGCAGCAATCATGGTGACTCACAAACACGATATACAAGAAAACAGTGACACTACCGCTCAACAATTTGATCGTTTAATGACGAAAATTGAGCAAATTAAAACATCCCCCATACCTACTTGCTCTACACCTGCTCACTCAAATGATGCACATAACCACCACCCCGAGCTTCCAAAAGCAGTGCGTAAGATGCTATTGCCCACAACGCGCTGGAAACGTATCACATCGAGCTTACGCTCGGCAGGCCTTATTGCAGGACAAGATAAATACGGCGTATCACTACAAAAAATTCAAGCAGGCGGCAAAGTGCCTCAGCATGACCATCGCGGCACAGAAATTACCGTGGTATTAAAAGGTAGCTTTTCTGACGAAGACGGCGTGTATCAACAAGGTGACTTTTTACTCAGAAATGAGGGCGATATACACAGCCCTATGGCCTCCAAAAACCAAGATTGCCTCTGCCTTTCTGTAGAGCAGGCTCCCGTCAAACTCACGAGCGTTTTAGGCCGCTTACTCATTAATCCATTTTTGCGCATCAACGCATTATAAACACCCAAAGATTATCCAATTAGACATTTATTCTACAAATACCAAATTACGGCTATAATTGCGTTATACCGCCTATGAATAAATAATTACATGGATTATCAATGAGTAACGAGTCGAATGACATCTGCCCTGCTGACAATACCAGCGAGCTGACAGCCGAGCTTGAACGCTTAAGGGAAGAAGTTAAACGCCTATCTGAATTGGTAAGCACCGACCCACTCACCAATCTATTTAACTACCGACACTTTAGCCATACGCTAGATCAAGAATTAGAACGCTCTCAGCGAACACTACAATCAACCACTCTCATTATGCTTGATGTTGATCATTTTAAGAGCGTAAATGACCAGTGGGGGCACGAAGTAGGTAACCAAGCACTTAAGCTTATTGCTAACTGCATTGTGCAAAATATTCGTAAACTAGATATTGCCTGCCGTTATGGCGGTGAAGAATTTGCCATTATTTTGCCCAGTAGCGAAATGGCTGCCAGTGTTCACGTGGCCGAACGCATACGTTCAGCGATAGAAAGCACCCCGCTCGATATTCCATTAGCAGATGGCAACTCCGAACAATTAGCCCTTACCGCAAGCGCAGGCTTAAGTGTATATTCTGGCAACAACATCATCTCAAGCCAACAATTGATTGAAGCCGCCGATGAAAAACTCTACCAAGCCAAAGCACAAGGCCGTAACCGTATTTGCTTTAGCCCGCCAGAACCACTAGAACAACAAGTCACTAGCGAAGAAAAATCTGCCTTATTTACGCTATTTGATCCCGACAAATCTTAAATACTGCGCTTAAGTTCCATACTTAAGCACCGCCATCAACAGAAACAACGGCTGTTTTTAATAACGCGGCAACAGAAATAGCATCGGTAATTTCTCCCGACAACACCTTATCTACCGCCTCGCGTAATGGTAAACGTAATACTTCTATATCTTCTGTTTCTTCTAACTGAGACTCACCTTGGCGCACATGTTTAGCTAAAAATACAGTGGCTTGCTCATCGGTGACAGAATTCGATAAATCCATGGTTAACCATGTCTCCCACGAATCAGCCGACAAACCCGTTTCTTCTCTTAACTCTCGCTGCGCAGCGCCCAATAATGACTCCCCTACAGGGCAACCACCCTCTGGAATCTCCCATGTGGGTTTATCAAACACATACCGTGTTTGCTTAACTAGCCATGTATACCCCTCTTCATCAATGGCCAAAATACCCACGGCATGATTTTTAAAATGTACCGTACCGTATATACCCTCCGTATTGGCTGGCGTAATAACCTCATCATGAGAAACACGAATCCAAGGGTTCTCATACACAACCGTGCTGGTTTTCGTTTGCCACGGGGCGTTTTTTTCGTTCTTTTTAATCATAAAAAGGGCAACCTAGCGTCATAAATAGCGTGATATATTTGGTATCATCCCATGAATAGCAAACGGATAACAGGCATCCACAAACGTGATAAATAGCGTATAATGCACCGCTTATTTACAAACGACCATTGCACACTCACCCCCTACATATCACTATCGATTTAAAGGTTACCTTCTATGGCTGACGCATTGCCAGTTTCATCACAATCATTACAGCAACTGAACCACGACGATGCGTTTATAGGCCGGCATATCGGCCCAGATGAAGAGCAAATACAAGCCATGTTAACCACGCTTAACATGAGCAGTGTGCAAGAATTAATGGAACATATCGTTCCTGATGCGATATTAAAACGCTCTCCCTTAGCCCTAGATACCGCACTTAATGAACAATCCTCATTAGCGCAGCTCAAACACTATGCCGAGCAAAATCGCGTAGCCAAAAGCTACATTGGTATGGGCTATCACGACACTATCACGCCTACTGTTGTATTACGTAATGTATTAGAAAACCCGGGCTGGTACACGGCATATACGCCCTACCAACCTGAAATTGCTCAAGGTCGCCTAGAAGGCTTGTTGCATTTTCAGCAAATGATTATTGATTTAACGGGTCTAGCCATGGCCAATGCCTCTATGCTCGACGAAGGCACCGCCGCCGCCGAAGCAATGGCAATGAGTAAACGCCAACAAAAACGTAACAAATCTGATCAATTTATTGTGGATGAGAACATTCATCCACAATCACTCGCCGTGGTACAAACTCGCGCCGAGCATTTTGGCTTTACCGTATTAGTCGGCCATGCCGAGACATTACTACAAACCGAAGATTGTTTTGGCGTGCTATTACAGTATCCTGGCTCCAACGGTGAAATCACTGACCTTACAGAAACCATTGCACTAGCACACAGCAAGCAAGCATTAGTGACTGTAGCCGCTGACATTATGAGTTTAGTACTACTACAATCTCCTGGCAGCATGGGTGCTGATATTGTTGTAGGTTCAAACCAACGCTTTGGTGTACCCATGGGCTTTGGTGGCCCACATGCGGCCTTTTTTGCTTTTGGTGAAAAATTTAAGCGATCAGCACCAGGGCGTATTATTGGTGTATCGATCGACAAAAAAGGCAACACGGCCTTACGAATGGCAATGCAAACACGCGAGCAACATATTCGCCGTGAAAAAGCCAACTCAAACATCTGTACATCTCAAGTATTACTCGCACTTATGAGTGTGTTTTATGCGATTTATCACGGCCCTGAAGGGCTACAACGTATTGCACATCGTATTCATCGTTTAACGGGTATTTTGGCCAAAGGGCTAGAACAAAAAGGTATTCAGCGTATCAATACCTGCTACTTTGATACCCTGAGCCTTGATCTAGGTGATCGTGCTGATGCTATTCATCAAGCCGCCTTAGCACAAGGTATCAACTTACGTATTGATGGTCATATATTAGGAATTAGTCTGAATGAAACCACCACTGTACAAGATGTAGAAGCGTTATTTTCATTATTTGATATTACCACTGACATTAACACACTAGATCAGTCGCTCATCAATACTGCACATGGTATTCCCGATCGTTTACTACGTACTGACCGCATTTTAAGCCATAGCACGTTCAACCAGTTTCACTCTGAAACCGAAATGCTACGCTATTTACACCGCTTAGAAGCAAAAGATATTGCACTCAATCACGCAATGATCCCTCTAGGTTCTTGCACCATGAAGCTCAATGCCACCAGTGAAATGATCCCTGTCACATGGCCTGAGTTTTCACGTATTCACCCCTTTGCTCCCGAAGAACAAACGCAAGGCTATCAAGCCATGCTCAGCGAACTCGAAAACATGCTAGCGGTATGCACAGGCTACGATCGCGTTAGCTTACAACCTAATGCGGGATCTCAAGGTGAGTATGCAGGCCTTGTCGCAATTAAAAAATATTTTGAATCAAAGCAAGAAACTCACCGTCATATTTGCCTAATCCCTTCATCAGCACATGGCACTAATCCTGCGTCGGCACAAATGGTCGGCTTAGATGTTGTCGTGACCCGCTGTGATGAAAAAGGGAATGTAGATCTTAACGACCTACAAGAAAAAATCGATGAGCTCGGCGAGCAGATTGCCTGCATTATGGTGACCTACCCGTCAACACACGGCGTATTTGAAGAGGGCATTACCCAACTATGCGATATGATCCATAAGATTGGCGCGCAGGTGTATATTGATGGTGCCAATATGAATGCACTCGTAGGTGTAGCCGCGCCAGGAGAATTTGGTGGCGATGTATCTCACTTAAATTTACATAAAACATTCTGCATACCCCACGGCGGTGGTGGCCCAGGTATGGGGCCTATTGGTGTTAAAAGCCACCTTGCGCCATTTTTAGCCGCGCACCCTGTACGCGAAGTACCAGATACACTCCTAGAAAACGGAACTATCTCTGCAGCACCTTGGGGTTCAGCTAGCATTCTGCCCATTAGCTGGATGTATATTAAAATGATGGGAAGCACAGGCATGCGCCGCGCCACTGAAATTGCCATGCTCAATGCCAACTACGTAGCGAATAAACTCGGTAAAGACTACCCTATTCTATACACAGGTGCGCACGGTTTCATTGCACACGAATGCTTGCTTGATTTACGCCCTTTAAAAGCAAGCAGTGGTATTACAGAAGAAGATATTGCAAAACGTCTAATGGACTTTGGCTTTCATGCTCCGACAATGAGCTTTCCTGTTGCGGGCACTCTTATGATTGAGCCAACAGAGTCTGAGTCGCAAGCAGAACTCGATCGTTTTTGCGATGCCATGCTTATTATTCGTGAAGAAATCGCACAAGTCGAAAATGGTACATACCCTGTAGACAACAACCCACTTGTCAATGCGCCTCATACACAAGCAGACTTATTAAGTGATACATGGGATCGTCCCTATTCACGCACTATAGCCTCACACCCTGCCCCATGGCTTCATGCCCATAAAGTATGGCCTACAGTCAATCGTATTGATAATGTGTACGGTGATCGTCATTTAGTGTGTTCTTGCGCTCCCATAGAAAGTTACGCCTAAGTCATACCCCTCTCTAAACTATGTCACGTTTGATGTCACACATCACCGATCTAACACCTAGTAGATCTAAGACATAGTTTAGAGGAATATCAATAGTTTAGAGAAATATCAATAGTTTACCCTGTACCTGCCCCTGTATTTCACCTCACAGAAAATCTGTAAATTTTCCCTTAAAAATTGGCGCACATTCTTATTTTCAACTAAACCTATAGAGTAGTCATGTATTTTTGCGCGACACCCATACCTCGCCCTCACTATATAAATACATACCTTCCCTATTTTTTGATTACAGAGATTGTGTTTTATGAAGATTCAAACCAAATTAACCATAGGCTCTTGTTGTTTAATTGCCTTTGCTTTAATCATCACTTCATTATCAATTAGCTATGCTGCAGGTAATAAGTCATCTGATGTGCTAGAAAAACTCACATTAAAAGAGCTCATTTCGGTTCGTGAATTAACCAGCCAAGCCGTTAATGATTATTTTAGTGAAATTCAAGGCTTAATACGTATTACTTCATCTAACCCTAGAATTATTGAGATCACCAATAAATTTGCCAGCAGCTATACAAGCTATGCTCAGAACGCTCAAGGCCTGCCAAGCAAGGCCGAACAAAAATCTTTATTATTCGATTACTATAACAACCAATACGGCAAAGAATATCAGCGTATTAACGGAGAGCCCACAGACACCACCGCTCTAATCAATCAATTAGACACTAACAGTCTTGCTCTACAATATCAGCATATTGCCGCTAACAAACACCCATTAGGTAATAAAGAATTACTTGATAATGTCAGTAATGACAATACAGAATACAGTAAAGCTCACCTTGAGTTTCACCCACATACCCGAGAAATATTATATAACTTTGGCTTTTACGATATTTTTATTGCCGATGCCAATACAGGTCACATCATTTACTCTGTCTTTAAAGAACTTGACTATGCAACATCATTAATTGATGGCCCTTATGCTAATACGGGTATTGGCGAAGCATTTCGTAAAGCGGCAGCGGCAACTACCGCCGAATACACCTACCTTACAGACTTTGATAAATATCTACCTTCTTATAATGCTGCAGCGGCATTTATGTCTTCACCTATTTATGACGGTACAAAAAAAATAGGCGTATTAATTTTTCAAATGCCTATTAATAAAATCAATAACTTTCTAACACACCACGAAGAATGGGAAAAAGCAGGCCTAGGAAAAACGGGCGAAACCGTATTAGTAGGTAATGACAAAAAACTACGCAGTACAAGTAGGCAGTTAATTGAGAACAAAGACGAGTTTCTGAACTTTCTCGCAAATAAAAATATTGAAAGCGCTCAAACCCTTGAAAGAATAAAACAACTTGATAGTAACATTAGCCTACAGACTGTAGATAATGCGGCCTCTCAAAAAGCCTTAGCGGGCGAAACAGGTGAAATGCATTATATAAAATACACAGGGAAAGAAGTATTAGTCGCCTATGCCCCCGTCACCATTATGCAACAACAATGGGGCATATTAAGTGAAATGGATTACGAAGAAGCCACTATAGAAACGGAAAACCTAGTAGCTAATATCAATATTACGGCGATGATCACCGCAGGTATCGCTATTACACTATGCTCTATTATTGTATTTTTCTGCTCAGCCTTACTCATGAAGCCCCTACAAAATATGATTCGTCTTGTCAGCAATCTAGCCAACGGTGATGGCAACCTATGTACCCGTTTACGAGACGATGGCAATGATGAAACAGGCGAACTTTCACGTTTAATTAATCAGTTTATTGAAAAAATTCAACACCTTGTCATCAGTATCAGCAAAGAAGCGAAAAACTTACAAAAAGTATCTGATACAGTTGAATCTATAGCAGAAAATAATGCTAAAGGTGCAGAACAACAATTAATTATGTCGCAACAAGTGGATCAATCCATTAATGAAATGAGTTTAGCTGCCACTGAATCTGCACAAAGTGCATCCAGTGCAGAACAGGCGGCATCACAAGCAATGACAGCCACAACAGACGGTACCAATATTATGGCATCCACTACACACTCTATTCGTGCAGTGGCCACCAATGTAGAAGAAGCCGTTACAATTATTAAAGAGCTTGAACACACCAGTGAAACCATAGGCTCAGTTGTTGGTGTTATTAATGGCATCGCCGAACAAACCAATTTACTTGCGCTAAATGCCGCCATTGAAGCCGCACGCGCTGGTGAACAAGGTCGTGGTTTTGCGGTTGTTGCTGATGAAGTACGCGCACTGGCTAGCCGCACACAGGAATCCACATTAGAAATTAATAGCATTATTGAAAAGCTGCAACAAAATGCGAATACTGCCGTTAGCGTAATGAACAACGGGCATACCGCCGTGACTAGCAGTGTAGAAGAAGCGGATAAAACCCAACAAGCACTACTTGCAATACAAGCACAAATTTCTGATATTAATGAAATGAATTTACGTATTGCCGCTAGCGCCGAAGAACAAAGCGCCGTTAGTGAACATGTCAAAGACAATGTTAACGAAATTACGGCAATTTCTAATCAAAATTCTGAAGGCGCGTCGGTTGCGATTAATAAAACACGTGAGATGTCAGCATCTATTAAATCTCTCAACCAATCCATAGGACAGTTTAGTATTACCGAGTGCTAATCTCGCCACCATTTGATGAATAGTGAGTATTAATTACTCGCTATTCATCCCATCAAATAGATCTAATTGTTGCCGATGCAACGCCATATTTGAGGCATTAGCAAACCTCACTCCCAAACCAAGTAAACGTACTGGTTTTTTAGAACGATGCCACGCTTTACAAAACAACGACTCACATAGACCTAAACTAATGGTATCTGCCTTGATCTCGATAGAGGTACGAGAAAAGTCCATAAATTTTATTTTAATAAACACTTTATTTAATGTATGAGCCTCAGTCCCTGCTTGCAAACGTGCCAGCAATTTTTCATACAACTGCTCAATCACTGGATGGCATTCATCAACAGAGATATCGTGTGCCAACGTATGTTCTACACTCATTGATTTTCGCTGATAGCTCGTCACAACAGGCCGCTCATCATCTCCCCGAGAAAAATGATACAGTCGCCGCCCAAACTTACCGAAACGATCCACCAAATCGACTTCACTATAAGGGATAATATCTAGGCAGCGATCAATACCTAAACGCTTTAATTTCTCTTCTGTTTGCGGCCCCACACCAGGAATACAACGAACAGGCAGCTGGTTAACAAAAAAAGTCACACGTGATGGCTCAATCACGGTTAAACCATTTGGCTTATCCCAGTCACTGGCAACTTTTGCTAAAAATTTATTGGGTGCAATACCCGCCGATACCGTAATGCCCATTTCACGATGTACACGTCGTCGAATATCTTCAGCAATTAATGTTGCACTGCCACAAAAAAAATCCACATTACTAACATCTAAAAATGCTTCATCAAGAGATAAAGGCTCAATCACATCGGTATAATCTAAAAAAATTTCTCTTAATTGTTCAGCCGCTTCTTTATATTTTGTCATGCGATGGGGAACGATCACTAACTGAGGGCAAAGTTTTTTTGCATAAGCAGATGCCAACGCGGAACGTACACCAAATGCTCTTGCCTCATAATTACATGTAGATATCACACCGCGGCGCCCAGGGTCACCTCCCACAGCCATAGGAATACCCCGTAATGAAGGATCATCACGCATTTCTAACGCTGCAAAAAAACAATCCGCATCACAATGAATAATTTTTCTCGTTTTATTGTGAGTCATTTTCTCTTTCATTTACGACATAAAAAATAAGCTGTATATAAAAACAGTATATAGTGTAAAAGGCATAAATAGAAGCGGCTAATTGGCTACAATATGCGATACGTTTATTCCTATAAATAACACAATACCTTTCACCGAAAAAGTAATGAGAGCAATATGACAACAGGCACTTGGAATCCAACACAAGCAACATATGATTTAGATATCACTGTATTAAAAAATATCGTGACATCTATGAACGATGAGGCGTTCAACATCACCACATACTTTACTCCCGATATGCAACAGCAACATAGCCCAATCATGCGACTGCCTAAAGAACAATGGTTCACCATTAAAGAATCATTCTCTAAAGAGGAAATTATTTTATTAATACAATTTTTTACGTTAGCAGAAATGCATTATTCGGGATGGGAAGCTGGCGAAAAATCTCCCGTTATTTGGCTGGCAAAAGTATTACGACAAATGGGTAATAAAATCGATCAAGAACTTCTACAATGGATAAAATCAAACAGCGATAATAAATTTTTACCTTATGGCGCATTGTAATATAAGCGCCATTTATCAATTCCAGTTTTCACTGTTAAAAAACTGACTTATCACATTATTTTTAGTCAAAAAGAAATTCTTATTCAAATTATGGATTTTTTCTTCTAAAAAAAGAAAAAAACGTGCTTTTTTACAAAAAAAAACACAAAATATTAAAAAAAAATCTTGCAAAATATTTATTCTGCTATTATTAACTGTATAATTCCACCGTTCGATTGAGAAACCTCTTTCTTTACTTAACTTTTTAATAGGAATCATTCCATGGCCGCATCTAAAAAAACAGTAGATCCGATTAAACAGATCACAGCTAATATTGCCAAACTAGAAAAACAACTTGCTAGCGAGCAAAAAAAGCAAGCCGCTAAACTAAAGAGTGACATTGTTAAAGGCTCTAAAGCAGTTGCAGACGCGACTAAAAAAGCAAAAGCAGCTAGCGCAAAAGTAGCAACAATCGCTAAGAAAAAGAAAACTGCAGCATCAGCTAAGCAATTAACAGCCGCTAAACTAGCAGCTACTAACGCTAAGAAAGCCATTGCAGCAGCTAAAGCAACATTAAGTTCAGCAAAATCAGCGCTACAAACACTAACTGCAGAAACCAAGCAAGCAGCCGCTATTGCTAAAGCAGTAGCTAAAGCACAAGCAGCATTAGCGAAACAACAAGCCGCTGCTAACAAAAAAGCCGCAGCGAAAGAAAAAGTAGCGGCTAAAAAAGCAGCGATTAAAGCAAAAGCAGCTGCTAAGAAAGCGGCTGCTAAAGAAAAACTAGCTGCTAAAAAAGCCGCTGCTAAAGCAAAAGCAACCGCTAAAGCAAAAGCTGCTAAGGCAAAAGCTGCCGCTAAAGCAAAAGCAGCAAAAGAAAAGGTAGCAGCCAAGAAAGCCGCTGCTAAAGCCAAGGCCGCTGCTAAAGCAAAAGCAGCAAAAGAAAAAGCAGCCGCTAAAAAAGCTGCTAGTAAGAAAAAAGTAGTAAAGAAAAAAACCGTAAAGAAGAAAGCGCCAGCTAAGAAAAAAGCCGCTAAAGCTAAAAAGTAAACGCTAAGCGTCTATTGTTGGCTGGTATTACCAGCCAACATCCCTTTCCCCTTCTCTCTTGCTATATTCAAAAATACCTACTTTCTTATATCGGCCTAATTGCAATTTTACATTCATGTAAGTGTTCAATTTCTGCTGTTGCTAGGTAAGCCAATACATTTTTATTTAAGCTAAGTGTCTGAAATTCAATAAGATATAATAAATTACCTGTATCTGTAATATCAGGTTTTATCGGGAATGGGGTTTTAATCTCTACTTGATTAAACGTTTTGGTTTTATCCTTAAACGTCTCTTCGCATACCGCCCAATATCGATCTCTCTCTGCTAAACGGCGACGTAATTTTCGTTGTTTCTCTGCGGCCTGCTCTTTTTCATGCTTTTCTAACCAGATATCGCTCATTTTGGTCACTTTCAAATCTTTCGCATTTACGATTACAGAAAAAACCTCTCTCTCATGATCTCGGCAACGAAAAGAAAAGACAATATCGTTATTGGAGGATCTTTTCTCATCCAGTGTGCCACTTAAAAAACGATTACAGTCATCAAGGTCACTCACTTTTTCTGCCGCTTCAAATAATCGTACAAAGTGCTCTTGATACGAAATAGGTAACCACAATTTATCCTGCAATACAGAAGCATGCGCTACTGGTAATAGTAAAAAATACACAACCATTGAAAAATAAGAAACGCGACATATGCTCACAAAAACTCCTTGCTGAGCCTGATGGTTAATAAATAAAAACACTTGAAGAGTGGGTATTATGATCGAATACAACATTCGATATTCTCATCACAAGAACAGTAATTACCTTTATAATGCCCCACACCCTATAAAGTGTAGAAGCTGCTGAATAGATGTGCCAACATCACAATATATTGTTAATAAGAGGTTGAAATGCAAACACTTTTTCAAAATATCACCATTGAGCAAGCCAAAGAATTACTTTCTCATGGCGCTAACGTCGTTGATATCCGAGATGAAGCCAGTTTCTCAACCAGCCATGTTGAGGGTGCGATACATTTAACGAATGATAATCTACAGGATTTTATTCGTGAGAATGACTTAGACAAACCATTACTTGTTTATTGCTACCATGGGCACAGCAGCCAAAATGCTGCTCAGTTTTTAGCTGAGCAAGGGTTTGAAGAGGTATACAGCGTAATAGGAGGTTATACTGAATGGCAGTAACGTTATATTCAATTTATAGATTAACGTTAGGAGACGGAATCGCACCATCCGTAAAAGAAATATTACCGAAATTTTGATTCCATCTCACTAATAAAGCCGCAAGCTCAACAGCTTGTTGAGATAATGCTTTTAACTCTAACTCACCATCTTTTACGCCAGAATATAACTTAATCCCTCTATGTTTATCTGCCATAGGATGATTACGATATTTAGAACGATACATTTCTAGCTTCCAGCGAATACTATGCGTCGCATGTCGGTAATACAGTAATTTTGTCGCTAATGTTACTTGTGTAAAATTCATTAAGTCGCCGAATAAACCAAAGTCTGTACCAAATAATATGGCTTGGCGGCAATTTTTATCAACCGTAACATTGGCCGTACGAGGACTATGTAAAAACACCGACAAATCCCCTAGTACTTCCCCTGGAGTAACGTAATTAACACAATGCTCTATACCATTGCTATCAGGTGCGGATACCACTAACTGCCCTTTTACAACAAAATAACTCCATGTATCTAAATCTCCCAATGACAGAACTGTTTCTTCTGGTTCATAGTGAAAAATACGTGAGAAACTCATTAACATATGAAATTGACTTTCATCTTGCTGCTTAACCGCTTTATAAAAAGGGATAGCACTCAATAGTGCCGTCAAGGTGTCAATGGAAGTACTAGAGACTTCTCGAATTTTCATGGAACAACATTCCTATTGGATTATTTATATTCAATCATCGTCATTCATAAAAATGATATGATCTGATACATATTATTATCGAACAAGAGTGGTCAAAGAGACAGGTAGAATATGTCAACTGCATCACTTTTTATTCATTTATATTCTTATTCTCTGCATAAAGGCCGATTATTCGCTTATGTCACATGTTTCATTATTATCATCACTCCCTTGGATAGAGCATTTTTCTGCGCTAGGCCATGATTTTTACACCCCTGTGACTGCCACACCACTGCGTAAACCGTATTGGGTACACATCAATCACAGCATGGCGGAGCATATCGGTTTGTCTCGTGAACTACTTCAAAATGAGGAATGTTTAGCAACATTGAGTGGCGCCAACCCCGTCAATAACATCCCTTCTTTAGCAATGGTGTATGCTGGACATCAGTTTGGTGGCTTCTCTCCTCAATTAGGTGATGGCAGAGGCTTATTATTGGGACAATTACAATTAAGTGATGGCATTCTTGATGTACATTTAAAAGGCGCTGGTAAGACGCCTTATTCACGTTTTGGTGATGGGCGTGCAGTACTACGCTCCAGTATTCGCGAATATTTAGCAGGTGAAGCCATGCATCACCTAGGTATTCCGTCGTCACGTGCCTTATGTATAACCGCCAGCCAAGACCCTGTAGCTAGAGAATCTATCGAAACCGCAGCTATGGTCACTCGCTTAGCAAAAACGCATATTCGGTTTGGGCATTTTGAATATTTTCACACTCAAGGCATGCTTGATCAGGTTAAACAACTGGCTAACCATGTCATTAATCAGTTTCTGCCTGAGTATAACGATAAAGAGGATAAATACGCTGCGCTCTTACGTTATAGCGTAAAGAACACCGCCGAGATGATTGCAAAATGGCAAAGTGTTGGCTTTGCTCATGGCGTGATGAATACTGACAATATGTCGATTATTGGCGAGACTCTAGATTACGGCCCCTACGCTTTTTTAGATGACTACGATCCTGAATTTATATGCAATCACTCGGACAATACGGGGCGATATGCATTTGATCAACAACCCACTATTGGCTTGTGGAATCTCAATGTGCTGGCACATGCTTTATCATCATTAATGGATAGAGAAACATTAAGTGCCGCACTCAGTGAATACGAACCCATACTCGTTAAACACTATGCTGAACTTATGCGTAAAAAATTTGGCTTC
Source organism: Candidatus Endobugula sp. (assembly GCA_965225895.1). Classification (GTDB taxonomy): domain Bacteria; phylum Pseudomonadota; class Gammaproteobacteria; order Pseudomonadales; family Cellvibrionaceae; genus Endobugula. The sequence continues at coordinate 469,487 of CBDDBR010000011.1, read as the reverse complement.
GCAGAGCAACACGACACTGATCAAAGCCTATGCGCCAATATTTTGCATTTATTAGCGCAAGATAAGGTCGATTACACCGTATTTTTTAGGCACTTATCGCACTTTCATGTCACGGGCGACAACACGTCTCTTAATGCACTCTTTCAGCAAACAGAAAAATGGCAACAGTGGCAAACAGACTACCAAACGCGACTTCAACTAGAAACACGCTCCGAATCAGATCGCCACACAGCTATGCAACGTGCCAACCCTAAATATATATTGCGCAATTATTTATTACAAAACGCAATAGAAAAAGCACAAAATGACGAAGACTTTAGTGAGATTGATCAATTAATGACAATCATGCAGTCCCCATTTGATGAACAGCCTCACTACGAATCTTACGCCGCACCAGCACCTAGCTGGGGCAAAGGACTTTGCATTAGTTGCTCTAGCTAAAATCACATATCACAAGCACAACACCCTATTTGGTCTACACTAAAAAGAGTTCTTTTTATTATTACTATTTAGGGTTATTTATGAGCGACAACTCATCATATATACACACCATTACTGAACAGCTAAATCACGCTATTCAAACCAAACAAATTGATGTACCCATACTACCTGATGTCACAGGGCGTGTATTATCGCTCACACAAAACTCAGATTCTGACGCATCTCAACTTGCCAAAATCATTCAATCTGACCCCACATTAGGTGGGCACGTTATTCGTATTGCCAATTCTGCCGCCTATACACCTAACTCAAATTTAGTCTCGCTACAGCAAGCAATCACCCGCTTAGGCATGGTAGAAATTAGTAATATTGCTATCTCTACATCACTCAATAGTAAAATGTTTAAAGCACCAGACTATGAACAATATATTACTAATATTTGGCAGCATTCGCTGGTTACGGCCGTATGGTCAAAAGAAATTGCACGTCAATTACGTACCAATGTCGAAGCCGCTTTTTTATGTGGTCTATTACACAGTATTGGTAAGCCTGTGATTCTACAAGCCATTGCGGATTTTGGTGGCGACGATGCCAATATTTTAAATGATGATGAATTACACACTATATTTTCTCGATATGAAAGCAGCGTATCTGCCGTTGTTGCAGAAGAATGGGGGCTTCCCGAAATAGTGGCTGAAGCTATCATTTATTACCAACGATTTAATGATGCTCCCTCTGCCGCAGATGTTGCCGCTACTGTATTATTTGGTAGCCAATTAGCCCATCACATGATCAACCCTGAACATTTTACACGCGACTTACTCAATCAATCTTCCGCGCTAGAACTCGTTAACCTCTACCCCGACGAGGTCGACGCTCTTATAGAAAAAACAGACATCGTAAAATCTTCAGTACAGGCACTTTCGATATGAGTCATACAACACCCCCCGTTGATATCAACAATTGCTACGATTTAATTGTTATTGGCAGTGGCCCCGCAGGACAAAAATCTGCTGTACAAGCCTCCAAGCTAGGTAAGCGTGTTGCTTTAATTGAGCGCGATAGATACTTAGGGGGAGCGTGTGTACATAGAGGTACTATTCCGTCTAAAACACTACGAGAAAATGCTTTACGCATTACTCATATGCGAGCAAACGCAAAATTATCTAATTTTTCTTTGACTGACAATTTAGAAATGTCCGTACTAATCGATCGCCTTGATGAAGTACTCATGGCACACGATACATACATGGAAAAGCAAATTGCACGCAACCATATTACACGCTTACATGGTCGTGCTGAATTTGTTGATAAACATCACATTCAACTGGTAACCCCCAGAGGCGAACCCACACAACTACACGCAGAACAATTTGTAATCGCAACGGGGTCATATCCTAGAGCACCCGAAAATATTCCTATTGATCACGAACATATTTATGACAGTGATTCTATTTTATCAATGCTGTATCTACCAAAAAGTTTAACCGTACTGGGTGGTGGGGTCATTGCTAGCGAGTACGCCTCTATCTTTCAGGCACTCGACGTAAAAGTGACAATGATTGATAAATACCCGCAACCATTAGGCTTTTTAGACGGTGATTTAACCGCAAATTTTGTCCATGCTTTTGAAACAATGGGCGGTACATGGATGGGGGAAACAGAAGTTGAAAAAGTCTACTGGGACGGCACACAAACCGTAACACAGTGTAAAGATGGCACTCTTATAAAAAGTGAAAAATTATTATGTGCAGCAGGCCGCATCGGTAACACCAAAGACCTTGCTCTCGATAATATTGGCCTTACGCTCAATAAACAGGGGCTGATACCCGTTAACGAACAGTTACAAACAGACATTAGTAATATCTACGCCGCTGGCGATGTTATAGGGCCGCCCGCATTGGCATCAACAGCCATGGAACAAGGGCGTCGTGTATCTTGTAATGCCTATGATATGAATACTGGAACTATGAGCCAAACCATTCCTACAGGTATATATGGTATTCCCGAATTATCATCCGTGGGCCTCAGCGAAAGTGCAGCCAAAAAGCAGTATGGCGATATTATTATAGGTAAAGCTGTATTTGAGGAAATAGCCCGAGGGCAAATTTCAGGAATACAAGACGGCATGTTAAAAATTGTTTGTGACGCACACGGCGAAAAAATTCTTGGCGTAATGATTGTTGGCGAAGGCGCAACAGAACTTGTACATATTGGGCAAATGGCATTACTAGCCAATGCAAATGTGGATATTTTTGTTGAAAGTATTTTTAATTTTCCCACACTAGCTGAAGCATATCGTGTGGCAGCATTATCTGTGATTGGCCAAAGAAACAAACATCAAAGTAAATTTTAACGATTGCTGTTGTGTGGCATCGCACAAAACAACTCTCTACTTTTGAGTTCTCGCCCTCGTAAATGAGGCTGCAGTGCTAACCGTGAGAGTTGTTTTGCCGCCTGTCGCGTTTCTTGAGCCTCAAAATTTGCAGCCGCTATATTAAGTAATACCTCTCCAGTAAAGCTGACCGCTCTAATATCTGGGTGCTGACTTGCCAATACAAATCCGTGATTTTGTACAAAAAAATACACATTACCGACCTGCACCTGATCGCCCGTATCAGCATCTTCAGAGAAATTAATACCGTAACCTATCTCGTCTAACAACTGATACTCAAAATGCCGTAAGCAAGGTTCTAGAGGTATTTCTGAATGGCTTAACTGCGATAGCAAGCGCTGATAAAAAGGAAAAATTGTATCGGTAGGATCGTCTTGTGGTAATAAATATGCCAGCAACTCATTCACATACATAGCGCTATATAGCTTATTGCCCTGCAGCGAAAAAGGCATCGAATCCGATGTACCCTCTATATCTAAAAGTGTTTTTAATGATGATTTACCTTGCCACGATAATAAAACAGGCTGAAACGCCTGTAATAAATAGCGCTGTTGATTGGCGGTTTTTCGAGTACCTCTAACACCCTTAGCGACTAAACATAGTTTGCCGTGATCGCGCGTTAATACATCGACTAACAGACTCGTATCACGATAAGGTCGCGTGTGAAGAATATAACTCGGTTGATGTTCTATCCGCGTCGACATGGTATCAACAATTAACGGTCGTCATATCCAAGACTGCGTAATGCTCGCTCATCGTCAGACCAACCAGACTTCACTTTAACCCATGTTTTTAACATGATTTTACTATCAAAGAGCAATTGCATATCTTCTCTTGCTTGTTGGCCAATTTTTTTCAAGCGATCGCCTTTATCGCCAATCAAAATACGTTTTTGACCATCTCGCTCAACGAGAATAAGAGCATTAATATGAAGAATTTTGCCTTCCTGTGAAAATTCTTCAATTTCTACAGTCATCTGATAAGGTAATTCATCACCTAACTGACGTGTGATTTTTTCTCGGATAATTTCGGCGGCTAAAAAACGAGAACTACGATCGGTGATTTGATCTTCTGGGAAAAAATGCTCACTCTCGGGTAAACAATCGCGAATAATTTCTTCTAAGCGATCCAAATTTTGATTTTGTAATGCCGAAATAGGGATAATTTCTTTTACATTCAACAAATCAATCATTTTTTGCATATGAGGCAATAGCATTTCTTTATCATCAAGCGTATCCACCTTATTAATCACTAAAACAACGGGGCGATTAATATTTGCTAAACGTTGTGCAACCAACTCATCTTCTGGCAACCAGTGTAGTTTTTCAATCATAAACAGCACAATATCCACATCTTGAATAGCGGTAGTAACTGCACGATTCATATAACGGTTAATGGCTTTTTTTTGCCCTTGGTGTAAACCGGGTGTATCCACATAAATAAATTGCGTATCTTCAGTTGTTTTAATGCCTAACAATTTATGCCGTGTTGTTTGCGGTTTACGCGAAGTAATACTCAACTTTTGCCCCAAGATATGGTTCAACAGCGTTGATTTACCAACATTAGGGCGACCAACAATGGCGATATGGCCACAGCGCTTGGTATTTTTTGTCATTTTATTCTCGGTCTTTTAATAAATTAAGGGCTTGAATCGCTGCTTGTTTTTCAGCCAAACGGCGATTACTGGCTGTTGCTTCTACCGCTTCATTCAATAAAGCCACCTCACAACTTACCGTAAATGTTTGCTCGTGTGATGCACCTTCGACATGAATCACGGTATAAATAGGCAATGGCTTTTTCTTTGATTGCAGCAATTCTTGCAATCGTGTTTTAGGATCTTTTAATTCATCGTCAGGGGAAATATTTTTTAATCGTTGATCAAACCACTGTAGAATAATACGCTGGCATTGCGCAAGATCACTGTCTAAAAAAATGGCTCCAATAATCGCCTCTACAGCATCAGCCAAAATAGAATCACGACGAAAGCCCCCACTTTTTAACTCACCTTGCCCCATAATTAAATAATCGCTTAATGAAAATTCACGAGCAATTTCGGCCAACGTAACCCCTTTAACAAGCCCTGAGCGCTGGCGAGATAAAATACCCTCAGGCATTGTTGGAAACGTACGAAACAAGGCTTCTGATATTGTTAAGCCTAATAAAGAATCCCCTAAAAATTCTAAGCGTTCATTATTTTCTGCGGCAAAGCTGCGATGGGTTAATGCCAGACTCAGCAAAGATTCATCGCTAAATTGATAAGCAATTTTTTGTTGTAACTGTTGTAGATTCGGCTTGGCTATCATTGAGGCTGGCAACACTGTTCTGGCTGGGAGCTATCTAGGTGATGCTGAAAAGAGAGCACAACATCAATATTTGCAAAAAACCTGATACGCTCTTCATAATTCATATGGATCAACACTTTATCATCAACACGATGTAGCTTTAATGCACTCGTCGCCACACTATTAATGTTATTGATGCTAAAACGTTGTGTTAACTGTTCACGAATATCAACGGTAGACATATCAGATACGGCATGATCGTTTGCAAATCGTTTTAAAATGTCACTAATATAATAACTTTGTAAATACGAAGGTGATAACTTAACAACAATTTGTATTAATAAGCCTGCAATCAAAAGCGTAAATAGCCAGCCAATTAATGACTTACCCTGCTGTTTTACGATGGATTGCTTTCTATCTAGTGTGCGCATCATTCACCTCATCACATGTTGAAGTTGTTACTTACATTAAGCGCATACCTGTATTGGCTTAATTAATACCACCTACTCGTGAAAAACTAGGTATGCTAAATAAACTTTCCCAATGCATCCAAATTGCAAACGCTTTACCCACAATATTTTCTTCTGGGACTGTGCCCCATACGCGGCTATCCGAGCTATTATTACGGTTATCACCCATCATAAAATAATGCCCTGGCTCAACAACAAACGACTGGTTAGGGCCGTGGCGTAATGGATTTAATAATTTTCTGGTTTGGTGATTTACATCACCTAAAGTTTCATCGTGAATTTGATAAAAAGGTCGCGTAGCTGGCAAGGTTGCCATCAGTTCTTCAGGCACTTTTTCGCCGTTAATAAATAATTCATTATTACGATAACTGATTTTGTCGCCCGGTAAGCCCACAACACGCTTAATAAAATATCGCTTTTCATGTGGAGGAAAAAACACCATTACGTCACCCCGTTTGGGCTGATTAATATCCACTACTTTGTTGCGTATTACAGGTAAGCGTAAGCCATAAGTAAATTTGTTCACCAAAATAAAGTCACCCACTTCTAAGGTGGGCACCATTGAAGGTGATGGTATTTGAAATGGCTCTACAATAAATGAGCGCAATATAAAGACAACAAATAAAACAGGGAAAAATGACTTAGAATATTCGACATACGCAGGTTCTTTCACATCATCATTACCTGCTTGGCGACGTCGAGGCGCCAAAATCATAATATCTAACAACCAAATAATACCACTAACAAATACCAGTAATACTAAAATAAGAGGAAAATTAATATCCATGTTCTACCTTTAATTAATCATTTACCTAGTGGCTATTATCTATCTAACGCCGCAATTAGCGGCAAATTTGGAGTTGATTGTTTTGTGCTAGCGTAAGCGTTAAGCACAAAACAATCAACGGAAAATTTGTCCGACACCCGACAGGGTGTGTACTACATTGCCTTGTTAGGCTTTTGGTTACTATTCCCAAACAAACTGCACGTTCACCTCTCGGCTTTCTGGGCTTATTGTTGCGATAACACCATTAAAACCATGGCCTTCAAAACTTTTAACTTGCTGTAATACTTCACTATTCTGAAATTTTTTCCAGCCTCCTGATTTTTTGACGGCAATCTCAATATTTAAAAAATCTTTAGGTTTGAATTTGAAACTATACGTTTCTACATAATCTCCCAGAGCTGTGCTCGTAGAAAAATCTAATATTTCGAACCCTGCCGAAACCTTTGTTTCAAAAATTTGGCTTAGCATTACTTGTAATTCATTTTTCTCTTTTGGTTTTTCACATCCAGTAAGAATGAATAAGATAGCGATTAATATTATAGCTTTCATAAAGAGCCTAACAGCTCATTAGTTGTCCATTTTCAATACGGCTAGGAAGGCTTGTTGAGGAATCTCTACATTACCCACCTGCTTCATGCGTTTTTTACCTGCTTTTTGTTTCTGCAGTAACTTTTTCTTACGAGAAACGTCACCACCATAACATTTTGCCGTTACATTTTTACGTAGGGCTTTTACCGTAGTACGAGCAATAATTTGCCCACCTAACGCCGCTTGAATGGCTACATCAAACATTTGTCGAGGGATTAGCTCTTTCATTTTTTCTGTTAATTGACGCCCTTTTGCCTGTGCATCATCACGGTGAATAATCAGGGCTAAAGCATCCACTTTCTCAGCATTAATCAATACATCAAGACGTGTTAATGATGCAGCCTGAAAGCGCACAAAATTATAATCTAAAGATGCAAACCCACGGCTAACAGACTTAAGACGATCAAAAAAGTCCATAACCACTTCATTCATCGGTAATTCATAACGTATAGCCACTTGATTACCAATATACTGCATATCTTTTTGAACACCACGCTTTTCAACACAAAGTGTGATGACCGCCCCTAAATGATCATTTGGAACTAAAATATTTGCCTCTACGATAGGCTCGCGCATTTCATCAATATACGTAGGATCTGGTAGTTTTGATGGGTTTGCCACACTAACCACTTCACCATCGTTTTTAAGCACCTCAAAAACAACCGTAGGTGCTGTGGTGATTAAATCAAGATCATATTCTCGTTCTAAACGCTCCTGAATAATTTCCATGTGCAACATGCCAAGAAATCCACAGCGAAAGCCAAAGCCTAAGGCATCAGAACTTTCAGGCTCAAAGAACAGCGATGCATCATTAAGCGTCAGTTTAGCTAACGCCTCACGGAAAGGTTCATAGTCTTCAGAACTCACAGGAAACATACCTGCATATACTTGCGGTTTTACCTTTTTAAAACCTGCTACGGCTTCTACTTCGTCGCTATTCACCGCATGAGTTAATGTATCACCCACGGGAGCACCATGAATATCTTTAATACCGGCAACAACAAAACCCACTTCACCCGCTTTGAGTATTTTTGTTTCTAAGCGTTTTGGCGTAAACACACCCACACTATCCACAACATGCGCTTTACCTATGGATTTTGTAACAATCTTTTCTTTAACTTTTAAAGTGCCTTGAAGTACACGAACCAATGAAACCACGCCTAAATAGTTGTCAAACCATGAATCAATAATCAGAGCTTGTAATGGTGCATCAACATCGCCTACGGGTGCTGGAACTTTAGCGACCAATTCCTCTAAAACATCATGAATACCCAAGCCCGATTTTGCACTACAACGCACGGCATCCATGGCTTCGATACCAATAATTTCTTCAATTTCTTGAGCAACCATTTCTGGATCTGCCTGCGGTAAATCCATCTTATTTAAAACAGGAATGACTTCTAGCCCTTGTTCAATGGCGGTATAGCAGTTAGCTACCGACTGTGCCTCTACGCCCTGCGCAGCATCAACAACGAGCAAAGCACCTTCACAGGCCGCTAAAGAACGAGAAACTTCGTATGAAAAATCAACATGACCGGGTGTATCAATAAAGTTCAGTTGATAGGTTTTACCATCTCTCGCCTTATAATCTAGGGTCACACTTTGCGCCTTAATGGTAATACCACGCTCACGCTCAATATCCATAGAGTCTAATACTTGAGCCTCCATTTCACGCGCTGAAAGGCCGCCGCACTCTTGAATAAAACGATCGGCAAGGGTCGATTTACCATGATCAATATGGGCAATAATAGAGAAATTTCGAATATGACTAAGGTCGGTCACTACAGGGGCACCATCACAAAAATTGGAATTGATAAAAGCGCGGATTTTACCCTATTGAACGCCTATAAGCTATGAAGATCAATGCGATGTCACTCGTTGGGCGAACAATAAGGTTCAGCCGCCCAACGAGTGGGGAGTATATGAACGTTCCATATGAATATTTCATACAAACGCTTCATACGAGAATGTCGTATTATTTTGCTAATACAATACTTCTAAACAGAGGGGATCCCTTACGAATCACTCTAAGAGGGAGTGGTTTATTGGCTGACAAACGCTTTTCAACCTTGCGAAATTGCTCTATCGACACAATATCCTCAAAGCCTAGCTGTACGAGCACATCGCCGATTTGTAAACCCGCCTTAGCTGCTGGGCTTTCTGAGTCGATTTCCATAATAACTACGCCATCGCCACCCACAAACTCGCGCTGCTCTTCGTTTAAATCCAACACAACCACCCCTAAGCGTGATTCAACCTTGCCTTGTTCTGGTGACGCAGATGTCACACGCTCTGGGTGTTTGCGCGAACCAATCGTAATTTTAAGACTTTTCTTTTTGCCTTTACGCATTACTGTTGCTGGCACCTGAGTACCTGGCTTAATTGGGCCTACAATATGTGGCAAATCAGATGATTGCTGGATAGCTTGACCATTAAACGACAGAATAATATCACTTACCATTAAGCCACTTTTTTTGCCTGGCCCTTTAGGGTCTAATTGCGCAATAAGAGCACCTTGCGGCTTTTTAAGCCCAAATGATAAAGCGAGTTCCTTATCCACATCTTGAATAACAACACCTAACCAGCCTCGATCTACTGAGCCATTTTCTTTAAGTTGCTCAACAACATTTTTCGCCAAATTTGCAGGAATCGCAAACGATAAACCTATAGAGCCACCAGAATTAGTGTAAATCTGTGAGTTAATACCAACAACCTCGCCATCTAAATTAAATAATGGCCCGCCTGAATTACCTGGGTTAATCGCTACATCTGTTTGAATAAAAGGCACGTAATTTTGTTGATTTGACGAGGGAATACTACGACCAATAGCGCTCACAATACCTGCACTAACGGAGTAATCTAAACCAAACGGAGAACCAATGGCCAACACCCACTCACCCACTCGCGTTTTAGATGAATCAGCTAAGGTTAAAAAAGGCAAACCTTTGGCCTTTGCTTTCAATAAGGCCAAGTCAGATTGCGGGTCAACACCCACGATAGTCGCTTCAAATTCACGTCGATCACTTAAACGCACTGTGATTTCTGTTGCGCCATCAACAACGTGGTTATTCGTTAAAATATAACCGTCCGAGGAAATAAAAAAGCCCGATCCCATTCCTTTGTTATTACGTTGAGGCGCTTGCCTACGCTCAAAAAACTGACGGAAAATTTCAGGCATATCATCGGGAATTTGTACCTGAGGTTGTTGGGCTGCATTCACTCGCGTCACTGTTTCTATTTTTACAACTGCCGCGGCATGATCTTCAATTAACTGTGTAAAATCAGGTAAAGAGCTTAACGCATTGGTTGCCGCTTGAGCAGATAAAGAAAGCAACGATAGCGCTATAAACATGATTTTAAATAATGAAACACTCAACGGTTTTCGCGTCATATAAAAGACCTCTTTAATATATTTCATGGTATAAATTACGATGTGGCAGTATTAATACGAACCACGGATGAGTCAGAGATTAATATTGGCTGCATATGGGGGTCATTTTTTGACAAATATGAATGGTAACGAATCACCATTCCGCCTAAAACAAAACCCGCAATACCTGCCAATACAGATACTGCTTCTATGTGAAAAAAGGTATGGGCTAAACCCGAAAAAATAATAGTGAATATCAACGGTAATAAATAAACAAACAAAGACCCTAAAACCACGATATTTTCAGGAATAGCAATAGTGACAGAATCGCCTACTGCGTAATGATGCTTGTCATTTTGATCTACAAGCACACGAAGCTGAGTTGCACTCGAACCCATAGAGGAGAGTAATTTTTGCCCACACCCTTTTCTCGCTGCGCAAGCACCACAGGTTGACTGCTGTATAGTTTCAACCCACAGCGCATCCGACTCCAAAGCAACCACAACCCCTTGCTCGGTCAGCATATTATTTTCTATCGTAAAAGACATAATTCTAAGACATGTTTTTTAAATAAAAGTTTACCGCGGCTTTACCGAAACGGCGATACGCCTCGCGGTTACAATGGGCACTTCACCAACCACAGACACGGTTTTTAAACGATCAAAAAGTAGTGGCGACATCACCGCACTGGTTGCACCACGACGCGCCGTAATTTTAGGCAAATTTTCATATCGCTGAGAACCGATAAATACAGAAATAGAGACCAAGCCATCGCTAAACATCAGTACCTGCTCACCTTTTGCTGTGACACGATTACCTACACTGGCAAAGCCTTCTGGTAGCCAGCTCACGGCCCACGCGCTCTGAAACTGTTCGGTATGACACGGTTCCACCTCTGGTACACGCCATGAAATAGTATCTTGCTCCATCAATGATGATTCCATATCTTCATCATATAAATTCATTGATACAAACTGTGTTCGCTCAACAATTGTTGTTTTTTCAAGAATAATAGAGCGTAACAGCAACCCTGTTTGCTGATCAATATTTAAACGGTAACCATAACGTAATGTATCTTTAGGGACAAAATCAACCACCCATGAGGTTCGATTTGCCACCCTCTCAAGTGCTTGAATCGTTATTTGATAGTATTGCAACAACTCATCAACGTTAAAAGAACGAGGCCATAAACCCCACCGCGTTTTACCGACGTCACAGGTCTGCAACCCCTGCTCTCTCACAACTCTGCGACTTGCGCCATCAAGAAATTCTAGTATTTGGTATACCCGACTGTGCTCACCACTATTATCAATACGCTGGTGCAAGCTTAGAGTATTTAAAGAGCCATTTGCTTCATAGGTTAATAACCCCGTATAACTGTAGTAACGGCTGGCATTAACGACATTATTTAACAAACTTTGAATAGACGGCTTTTGTAATAATTCGGTTTCATCTGCGCTGAAATCATCTGTCGCAGAAAGGCTTGGGGCAGATTGTAAGGTCGAGGAGTAACACAGCGCCACAAGGCATAACCATATTGGCACTGCCGATAACAAAGAGGAACCTAAACGATACAATGTAAACATGGGGATCCAATAAGAAAAATGCCCTGCTATTCTAGAGAATAACAAGGCTGTCGTCGCGACTTTCATTCAAAAAAATCTAATACCGTCGCATTTATATACGCAATAGCGCCAAATAATACAACTTATTGTTCAGATGACTCAGGAACACGCTTATAAGGTAATACGCCTTGCTGGGTATTCTGCGAAGCATTTTGCGCATGCTCTAACATAAAGCGACCCACCTGCTCTTCTGCTTGTTGCAATTGCTTCTGAGTACTTTCATTTAAAATGATTGTCTCTTTCTTTGCGGTTGGAGCCACAGTAGAGTTTTCATTACTCACTGTATTAACTGTTGTATCAACAGGGATACCATGACCAAAGCTACTAGGCACCTGAGCGGGTTGAACAGGTAACGGATCAACCTCAGCCACTTGGCTATTAAGGTCATTGGGTGCAAATTGCACACCTAATACAACAGCACCAGCAACCGAAGCGGCTACGGCAAAACGACCTACACCTGCCCAAATACTCTTTTTCGGTGTAGATGTCGCTACTTTAGTATGCGCTGGTTCAGCATCTATAGCAGCGCTAATGCTAGCCGACAAATCATGTAATTGAACAGCAGGAATATCATTATTTAAGGCTGAGCTAGCTACATGGTAAGCCGCCCAGTTTTCACGTAATGTTGCATATTCTTCATCATTGGCTTTTAACAAACGACGAAGTTCAAGCTCTGAAATCTCGCCATCAACTAATGCTGAAAGAGACTCATCAAGCTGTTGTTTTACGTGTGTTTCACTCATGAACATACCTATAATTTATTGTGTACGATAATTGAGACTAATAAGAACTAACAAAGTTCATTTTTTTTGCACTTTTTGTATAAAAAATATATTTTTTTATACTCCAATATAAATTGATTAAAAATCACCCATCATGGGTTTGACCACTTTATCGATGGCTTCCCGCGCACGGAATATTCTTGAGCGAACAGTTCCCACAGGACATTCCATAATATCGGCTATTTCTTCATAACTCAGCCCATCTAGCTCACGTAGGGTAATCGCTGTACGTAAGTCTTCAGGTAAATTTTGCATAATATTTTGTACCGCTGTCTGCAACTCATCACGAAACAAGTTGTTTTCTGGTGTATCCACATCATGCAAATTATCATTACCACTATAGTGCTCTGCATCCTCAATATCGACATCAAAAGAGGGAGGACGTCGACCTTTAGATATAAGATAATTTTTAGCTGTATTGATCCCAATACGATATAACCAAGTATAAAACGCACTATCACCACGAAAATTAGGTAACGCACGATACGCTTTAATAAAGGCTTCTTGCACTACATCATGTACATCTGCCGAATCACGCACATAACGGTGAACAACAGCAATAATCTTATGCTGATATTTTAATACCAACAGGTCAAATGCACGCTTATCCCCTTGTTGAACGCGCTCGACTAGTAGTTGGTCTGCATCTTTTGCCGATTGCTCCATTACTGACTCTTCTCCAAATACAAAACATTCCCCTAAAGTACTTATTAGTAACTATGATATTTATTATTCGTATAACCTATAAATAGGTCGATATTTTTTATGAGCATTCAGACCGAAGTAATAATAATAAGTTCCAAAATGATATAATACTCAAACTATAACGTATTCTTATCGTTAAAATCTATTTTCCACTGATTTGTTGAGCAATTAATACATGAAAACCCATTTTCATCACGATGTGCTAGTTATTGGTAGCGGTGCAGCTGGCTTAACCCTAGCCTTAAATCTATCATCGGTAGCTACTGTCGCTGTTATTAGTAAAGACCGATTACGTGATGGCTCTACATGGTATGCCCAAGGCGGTATTGCAGCGGTATTAGATGACAAAGATTCCACCAATGCACACATTAACGATACCTTAAAAGCGGGAGCTGGCTTATGCCATGAATCGGCTGTTAGCTTTACCGTGGAAAATAGCGCATCAGCTATTCAATGGCTTGTCGATCAGGGAGTAGAATTTACGCGTACTCACGATGATCAAGATTTTCACCTCACCAAAGAAGGCGGACATAGTCATCGACGAATTATTCATAGTGCCGACGCTACTGGCAAAGCCGTACACAGCACACTTATTGAGCAAGTCAGACAAAGTGATAATATTGAAATATTTGAGCAGCATATTGCTGTAGACCTTATACACCAAGCCGATGCGCACAAGCCTCGTTTACGCTGTAGCGGTGCATATATATACAACCGCACCCAAGATAGCGTATGCACCTTTGAGGCCAAAGTGGTTATCTTAGCAACAGGTGGCGCAAGTAAAGTATATCTTTATACCAGTAATCCTGACGGTGCGAGCGGTGACGGTATTGCGATGGCGTGGCGCGCAGGTTGCCGTGTGGCCAACATGGAGTTCAATCAATTTCACCCCACCTGCCTGTATCACCCCAAAGCAAAAACGTTTCTTATTACCGAAGCCCTACGCGGTGAAGGTGCACACCTAACTTTACCTAATGGCGAACGCTTTATGCACCGCTTTGATGAACGTAAGGAGTTAGCGCCCAGAGATGTAGTAGCACGCGCAATTGACCATGAAATGAAACGTTTAGGTTGTGATCATTTATATCTTGATATAAGCCATAAACCAGAAGATTTTATTAATGAACACTTCCCCAATGTGAAAAAGCAATGCCTTAAATTTGGTATTGATATCACAAAAGAACCTATCCCTATTGTTCCCGCTGCTCACTATACCTGTGGTGGCGTAATGGTTGACCAACATGGCTTAACGGATCTCGAAAACCTATATGCGATTGGAGAAACATCATTTACTGGCTTACATGGCGCCAATCGTATGGCAAGCAACTCATTGCTAGAATGCATTGTTTACGCACGCTCTGCGGCCAATCATATTCGGCAACAATTAGAAACCATTGAACCCACTAAAACACCTTCTCATTGGGATGCCTCACAAGTTACCGATTCCGATGAAGATGTGGTTATTTCTCACAACTGGGATGAATTACGTCGATTCATGTGGGATTACGTAGGGATTGTACGCACCCATAAACGCCTAGAACGCGCTGAACACCGCGTTAAAATGCTACAAAAAGAAATTGCCGAATATTACAAAAATTATAAAGTGGGTAATGACCTAGTTGAACTGCGCAACCTAGTCACCGTGGCTCAACTCATTATTCGCTCCGCACTAGAACGCAAAGAAAGCCGCGGTCTGCATTATTCATTAGATTATCCAGAGGTCAGCCAAATTACACGCGACACCATACTCGTACCCACAAATTTTGCCGCACAAAACATTATTGTGGATCACAAATAATATTTGATGATCACCCGCAGCCAACGAAACTCGTCCGCTGTACAACAATCACAAAACAAGGGTAAATGGTGACGTTTACCCTGCTCATCTCTTACCTCTATCACCAGCAGCCACCTTGCCCAAAAAGACCAATTCACGATGTGATACTTAGGTTGAGGCGTGTTATCTGCGTATAAGCACCAACGCTTATGCAAATACTGCAAACGCAAAACATCATATTGTTGCCATTGGCGAATAAAATACCAATAACTCAATACAATCAAAGGTAAAAGCAAACTTTGTAGCCACCATGGAATAGCGCTAATCACAATAGCCAGCAATACACATACATGCACAAGCGACATAAGCCACACATGATAGCTAGAGGGATATAAACGAATCAGTTTAGCGGAGGGAGAAGAAACGCTAGCTGGGTTGGAGTCCTGTATTTTCACGAATGATGGTCACTATCCTTAGTAAATCCGTATTTTCAGGATCTGAGCGACGCATAAACCACGCAAACAAGTCCTGATCCTCTTCTTCTAATAATTGTTGGTATAGTAATTGATCGGCCTCATCCAGTGTTGGATACACATTTTCGATAAAAGGCATTAACACCAAGTCTAATTCCAGCATTCCTCGGCGACTACCCCAAAACAAACGATTTTTATCCATCACTTTTCACACAAACCTTTTATCATCAATACAAAACAATTATATAATCGCCTGTAGCTTACGGTTTATAATAGCCAAGGTCAATTCGTACGTATTGAATTTTTCATCGTAGAAACACCCCTTGAAATACGCACGTTAAAACACCACTATCAATCATAAATCTCAACGCGTATCAAAACAGAACGATTGATACACTTATTTTATCACTCACTGAATAACACTATGACTCAAGCATTCACCGTTTGCCCTATCAATAAGCACAGCCTATTACTCATCAAAGGGCCTGACGCACGTAAATTTTTACAAGGTCAAGTCACCTGTGATATTGAAACACTTAATTACCAAGCTGCAGAGAACCAGTTCGATATAACACACTCACTCGGCGCCCATTGCACACACAAAGGCCGCGTTGTTTTTAGCTTTAGAGCGATACCTCTTAACGAGCACACTATCGCATTACAAATACCCAACGACATAATAGAGACCGCCACTGCTGCCTTACAAAAATATATTGTTTTTTCAAAAGCAGAAATCATCAATGCCAATGCAGAATACCGCCTTTATGGTTTTAATGGCGATAAAGCAAACAGCATACTACAGCAATTGTTAAATATGACTCACCTGCCTGAAGCATCGGGGCGCGCTCTTCAAAACAGCAAGGGAACTGTATTATGCATTAGCCCTCAGCGTTACGAATTATGGCTCACTATAGAACAAGAAGCCGTAATAAAGAATGAATTAACACAGCGAATCAATGAGGAGTCTCACTATTGGGATCTACTCAACATTCACGCAGGCATCGCTGAAATACGCCAAGCAACGAGCGGCCTATTTACCCCTCATGCTATCAACTTTCATCAAGTAGAACACGCTATTAGCTTTCACAAAGGCTGCTATACCGGCCAAGAAGTGGTCGCACGCATGCATTACTTGGGTAAACTCAAGCGCGAATTATTTTTAGTTGAAATACCATTAACAACACTCGCTGAGCATACAGTTAATGATAGCGACCCTATTTATAGCTCCAAAAAAACGCAAAGTTGCGGTGATATTATAATGAGCACAAAACACAATCAGTCGCTCTATGCATTAATTTCAGCCGCCGTTGAGCAAGTGACAGAAAATAACATATCTCTTGATGTTGACGGTCAATATCCGTTACACCACATGCCTATCGCTAACCAATAAAAGCGCCTTATAAAAATAAAAAAGGATGACCTCTATGAACCTTATGATTAAATTTTTTTGTTTCATATTGATACTAGGACTCGCAGGCTTATTTGTATTAAAAAAACCTGATGGTTCACCATGGTTAAGCACTGATGACTTTATACCTGATACTCAAGGCATAACGACCATCATTCAATCCATTACTCAAAAAGTAAAAAACACTGCTACAACCGATACAACTCATACCACAAGCCAGCAAGCCATCTCGGCAAGCGGCGTATATCGCTGGAAAGATGCTAACGGGCAATGGCAATTTTCAGACACACCGCCCGAAGGACAACAGGCAGAAGCCATGCACGTGAGCGGGAATCTTAATAGTGATCTCAGTGAAAAATATACCCCTCCTGAAGAAGAGAAAGAAGAAACGGTCATTAACACAACAACCAATACTCAAGAGGCTATACCGGCGTCATTGTCTCCCGAAAAAATATCAACACTCATGAAAGATGCACAAAACATTCAAAAGATAATGGATGAAAGAACATCAACCATTGATAAAAACCTACAATAAATACCCTGTGTTAATCTGCCAATCAATGGCAGCATGACCACACGACACAAGATATTGGTTGGCTTTAGAAAAATGCTGGTTACCCAAAAAGCCACGATACGCTGACAGCGGCGATGGATGCGGAGACGTTAATACACAATGCTTCTCTGTATCGATAAATCGCCCTTTTTTTTGGGCGTAAGCCCCCCACAGTAAAAAAACTATTCCTTCGCGATGTGTATTCAAGCACTGTATAGCTTTATCGGTAAAGGTTTCCCAACCTTTACCTTGGTGAGAACCTGCCTTTCCCTGCTCTACCGTTAATGTAGCATTTAATAATAAAACACCCTGCTGCGCCCATGTTTCTAAACAACCGTGAGCAGGTATTGGGTGACCAAAATCTTGACGAATCTCTTTAAACACATTCATTAATGAAGGCGGACAACGCACATTTTGAGGAACAGAAAAACATAAACCATGCGCTTGCCCAACACCATGATAGGGGTCTTGTCCCAAAATAACGACACGCACATCGTTAAAGGCCGTTAAAGCAAACGCTTTAAAAATATCACATGAATGAGGGTATATGACTTTATCTGCCGATGCCTCAGCCACTAAAAAACGCTCTAGCTGCTGCATGTATGGCTGTTCAAATTCCGCCCCCAAATAATACTGCCAACTTGGCGCCAAGCTGCGCGATAATTCATCTAACATACAATAAAAATTACTCGGTAATCACTGCAGTTTTTATAATATCGGGGGTTGTTACGCTACCATTTTGCGAACGAGAACCTTTCTTTATTTGATGAACTACACCCATGCCTTCAACCACTTGACCAATAACCGTATATTGTCCGTTTAAGCTTGAATGCGCATTTGTCATAATAAAAAACTGGCTATTAGCTGAATGCACATAACGACTACGTGCCATTCCCACAACCCCTTCAACAAAAGGTAAGTGAGAGAACTCGGCCTGCAAATCATCGTAAGACGAACCACCCGTGCCTACACTATTCATGTTGAGCTTTTTCATGTTACCAAACTCAACATCACCTGTTTGCGCCATAAAACCAGGAATCACACGATGAAATACCACACCATCATATTGACCTTCGTTCGCCAAACGCTTAATTCTTTCTACATGTAACGGCGCTGTTTCAGCATTTAATTCAATAATAACCACGCCTTTTTCTTCACCCGTTGCAGATGCCACCGTTAGCACTAGCTTTTCTGCTACGGTTAATGACGAAAATAACAATATGCAGACACTAAACATTCCTAACATTAATCGAAACAACATAATTTTCTCTCTTATAAATAATCAATATTCATGCTCTCGCTGAGCATGTGTAAAAGACATAACGCATGACTTATTGCTGTAAAATTATATACTAACTATTGCCAACCACTGTATGTATTATTTCAATAATGACAAATATAACCACAATTATTGCCGACTACCATAACCCCCAACACTGTGCTGATATTGTATGGCTAATGAATCACTACGCTCAAGATGCGATGGGCGGTGGCACACCATTATCCGCCTTTACACAACAGAACCTTACCAGCACCTTAGCGACTCTTCCCCATGCACTCACCATTCTTTGCTATATCGATCAGCAAGCTGTTGGCCTTCTTACAGGATTCGAAGGATTTTCTACTTTTGCTTGTAAACCCTTAATGAATATTCACGATGTCGTCGTAAAACATAATTATCGAGGACAAGGCATCAGCTACCACCTGTTGAACGCCGTGGAAACGATCGCACGTGAGCGAGACTACTGCCGATTAACTCTTGAAGTACTTGAAGGCAATCCCATCGCACAACGCGCTTATCAGCAACACGGCTTTACCGCCTATGAACTAGACCCTGCTGTTGGCAAAGCACTATTTTGGCAAAAAACGCTCTAGCAAACGTGTAAATGTGGTGATTGCAGTGTGTTTGCGGTAAGCTGCACGCCCCCGCAACAGCGAAAGGGGCAGCATTTATATATTAGCCCTTTATAGATTCTTTACACCTTGCTTATCTACCCAGAGAACACATTATGAGTTTTACCCAACTTGGCTTATCCGATCCCATATTAAAAGCCATTGCCGAAAAAGGCTACGACACACCATCACCGATTCAAGCAAAGGCAATACCTATTGTTGTTCAAGGTCGCGACGTGATGGCAGCCGCACAAACGGGCACAGGTAAAACAGCGGGATTCACTCTGCCTTTATTAGAACTACTCGCGAAAGGAAAGCCCGCAAAGTCTAATCAAGTACGTGCATTAGTGCTCACGCCAACACGCGAACTGGCCGCACAGGTCGCTGACAGTGTCGCCATGTATGGAAAATATCTTAACTTACGTTCAACCGTTGTATTTGGTGGTGTAAAAATAAACCCACAAATGATGAAATTACGTGGTGGCGTTGATATTTTAGTTGCCACTCCGGGGCGCTTACTCGATCTTTATCAACAAAACGCTATGCAATTCTCTCAACTAGAAGTACTCATTCTTGATGAAGCTGATCGCATGTTAGACATGGGGTTTATTCATGATATTCGCAAAATTCTTAACGTTTTGCCTGCAAAACGACAAAATCTTATGTTTTCAGCGACCTTCTCTGATGATATTCGAGAACTCGCAAAAGGCATTGTAAATGACCCAGTAGAAATATCTGTAACCCCCAAAAACAGCACTGCCAAAACAGTAAAACAATGGATACACCCTGTTGATAAAAAACAAAAACCAAGCTTACTCGTTGAACTTATTTATAAACATAAGTGGGAACAAGTATTGGTATTTAGTCGCACCAAACACGGCGCAAATAAACTCACTACTTTTTTAGAAAAACACAGCATTAAAGCAGCAGCTATTCATGGCAACAAAAGCCAAGGCGCACGTACCCGAGCACTGGCTGAATTTAAAGATGGTAAGGTGCGCGTGTTAGTTGCCACAGATATTGCCGCGCGCGGCTTAGACATTGAACAACTTCCTCAAGTCGTTAATATTGATTTACCCAATGTTCCAGAAGATTATGTACACCGTATTGGACGTACTGGCCGTGCTGGCGCAACGGGCCAAGCTATTTCTCTTGTTTCTGCAGACGAATTTCAACAACTCAGCGACATTGAACGCCTTATTCAAAAATTATTACCTCGTGAACTTGTTGATGGTTATGAACCTATACACGATGTACCTGAATCACGTTTACGTCCTCCTGCGCGCGCCAAAAAACCGAAAAAAACAAAACCACATACTCGCACTGACAATAACGACGGCAATAAAAAATCGCCTCACGCTCGTCGTAAAAATAATTCAGGTGGCAACAATACTCAGCAACGCACAGCCGCAAACAGTACCAATAACAATAGACGCCGAAAGCCTACCGCTAAACCCAATGGCGCTACCCCTAAACGTAAACCCCAACGTTAATAGCTCATGATGAAAAAAATTGCTATTTTTGTTGATGTACAAAATATTTATTACACCACGCGTGATACGTTTGGCCGATCATTTAATTATCGACAATTGTGGCAACAACTCAGCACCCAAGGCGATATTATTATCGCCAATGCTTACGCGATTCACCGCGGCGACGATAAACAATTAAAATTTCAAACTGCGCTTAAAAATATTGGCTTTACTGTAAAGCTAAAGCCCTATATTCAGCGGCATGATGGCTCCGCCAAGGGTGATTGGGATGTGGGCATTACTATCGATGTTATGTCGATTGCAAAAGACGTGGATACCGTCATACTATTATCAGGTGACGGCGACTTTGATTTATTATTAGAAAAAATTAAAAAAGAATATGATGTCTGTGCCGAAGTATATGGCGTACCCGCTCTTACTGCAAAATCACTCATTGATTCTGCCAGCACATTTCACCCCATTACAGAAAACATGCTGATCTAATTGACCAAAAATATACACCTATATTTTTAACCAATGAGGCGCAACTAGCCTCGAATATGGCGCACTCGAAAAGAACGCCCCTTTAGCTTACCCTGCTCAATTTTATGCAATGCCGTTCGTGCTTCACTACGTGCAACCGCTACATAAGCACTATTATCAAAAATATGAATTTTACCTACTTGCTTTCCTTCAATCCCTCCCTGACTCGTTAACGCACCCAAAATATCACCCGGCCTCACCTTTTGTTTTTTGCCGCCATCTATTTGCAAGGTCGCCATCGGTGGCTTATAAGTAGGTTGACTTAACAGCTCCATACTCGGTAACGCTTCAGGTGTAATATCGGTCTGCAAGTGTTCTGCCAACGCCGTTATTTTATACATCTCTTTTTGACTATACAGTGTAAACGCAATTCCTTTATGACCCGCACGACCTGTACGACCAATACGGTGTATATGCACATCCGTTTCGCGCGATAGCTGATAGTTAAATACAGCATCTAATTCATCAATATCTAATCCTCGCGCAGCAACATCTGTTGCCACTAAAACAGACGCACTTTTATTTGCAAAACGCACCAGTGTTTGATCTCGCATACGCTGTTCCATATCACCATGTAAAGCTAATGCACTAAAACCCACACGCGATAATTCATCTGCAACATCTTGTGTATCGCGTTTTGTATTACAAAAAATTACCGCCGAACCTGGGCGATATTCTAATAACAATAGTTGCAATGCTGTCACACGAGAAAACTGTTCATCTAACTCATAAAAATGTTGCTCAATACTCACATTATCGTGCGTAGACGCTACTTGAATCATTTCAGGGGACTGCATAATTCGACGAGAAATAGATTCAATTTGCTCTGGAAATGTAGCGCTAAATAATAAAGTTTGGCGCTGCTCAGGCAAGTAATTCACAATTTCATCTAGCACAGGCTGAAAGCCCATATCTAACATGCGATCAGCTTCATCTAACACAAAGTTAGTCACATGATCTAAACGCAACGTTCCTTTACGCAAATGTTCTTCTATACGCCCAGGGGTTCCAACAACAATATGTGCGCCATGTTCTAAAGAGCCTATTTGAGGGCCAAATGGCATGCCGCCACATAACGTCAGCACTTTAATATTATGAATACCACGCCCTAAACGACGAATTTCTTTTGCCACTTGATCGGCCAGTTCGCGAGTAGGACACAACACCAAAGACTGTATACGAAAACGACCCACATCTAATTGATTTAATAAATTTAAACCAAATGCAGCAGTTTTTCCTGATCCTGTTTTCGCTTGCGCAATCACATCTTTACCCGACAACATAATAGGTAAACTGTGCTGCTGAATAGGTGTCATGTTTTCATATCCCAAAGACGATAAATTATCGAGTAATGAAGGATGCAAACGAAGGGAGTGAAATGCTGATTGAGTCAAAATAAAACCTAATAAAGTGAGTATGGGGAATAAAAATTTTTGTTCGTGCAATAAAAAAGGGTAAGACCGAAGCCTTACCCTTTCTAATCTCGTTTAATAAAAATTAAACTGGATTAATGTTCTCAGCTTGAGGACCTTTTTGACCTTGAGTTACTGTGAACTCAACTTTTTGGCCTTCAGTCAAAGTTTTGAAACCTGAACCTTGGATTGCGCTAAAGTGTGCAAAAACGTCTGGACCAGACTCTTGCTCGATAAAACCAAAACCTTTAGATTCGTTGAACCACTTAACAGTACCAGTAGTAGTAGACATAATGTGTATCCTATTTTTTCATGAGTAATTTACGTTCTTTATCCGTATGACAAAGAACTGATTGGCTAGAAGTGTTGCTATTTACTTATGAAAAATAGAACGAGGGTCTAAAGGTCTGACTTCGAGATTTTGAGCATAAATATTAAGACGTACTTTCAAGCAGTACGTATTGTATACCTCTAACAACGATTGTCAACGGCTATTACCGCTATATAACTAAGTGTTAATGTTTCGCTAATTTTGTGCATTTTAATGCCATATAACAGGGCAAAATGCCCTATAAAATGACAATTTTCTTACAGTTTATTCTCATACATAACAATATCCGCTTGATCGAGCAAATCATCGATTGTGCATGGCTTATCCAGATCAAGATCTATCACGCCAGAACAAAACTCAATATTATAACCACGGTTAGATTGCAGGTTACATTCAACTAATACTTCTCGAAAATTCTTTACCACCTCATTAGTGTCTTTACTGGCTGCCCCCGTTAAGAAAACCACGAATTCATCCCCACCTAAGCGTGCGCAAACATCAGAACCACGAAATGATTTTGTCATTAACGTGGCAAAATTAACGAGCGCTCTATCGCCTTCTGCATGACCGTATTTATCATTGATTTTTTTAAAGCCATTAAGGTCAAAAAAAACAAGCGATGCAGAAATCTTTTCTCGATAACAAATCTGCAAACTTTTTTGCGCTACTAGATTAAAACCACGTCGATTAGAAATACCTGTCAATTCATCTTGCACGGCTAACTGCACAACCTCTAACTCTCGAATCACTAATGCCGCAATATCCTGCAAAATTTCTAACTCGTCCTCAGAAAATACACGTGACTTAGTATCAATAACACATAAGGTGCCAAGGTTACTGCCATCAGAAAATTGTAATGGGCAGCCTGCATAAAAACGAATACCTGGCTCGCCTAACACTAATGGATTATCCGCAAAACGTTGGTCATTAAGGGCATTATTCACCACCATTATTTTGTCATCTAAAATGGTGTGACCACAAAATGAAACTTCTCTAGACGTTTCTGTGGCATCAAGTCCCTGACTCGATTTAAACCACTGCCTATGCTCATCTACTAAACTAACTAGCGCAATAGGAACATTTAATACTCTTTGCGCTAAACGCGTATATCGATCAAAACGCTCTTCAGGAGGGGTGTCCAAAATATTAATGGAACGTAAACACTGCAAGCGAGACTCTTCATTACTCGGTATTGCTGGCTCTTTCATAGGATACTACTAACCACTTGTCATATTATTCATCAACTATAGCCAACAACCGCCGTTTTAACAACGTAAGCACACAACTATCGTCTAATACTTATTAGCCAGCCATTCGGGAATAATCTATTATTTACTTTAATAGGTATTCTAATAGAGATGAATTTACGCTATCGTGGAATCACCGAACACACTAATGCTAGTCAACAACATAACACTGGAGCGGCAATGTACCACTTCCATATTGCAGATGATCACCCTCTATTTCGCAGAGCGCTTTTAGAGGTTATTAACCAGCAATTTCCCCAAGCAACTATTAGCGAATCCTCAGCACTGGATTCAACGCTTAAAGCGCTCGATGACAACTCTGAAATAGACCTTTTATTACTAGATTTAAATATGCCAGGCAGCCAAGATTTATTTGGCCTAATTACTGTACGAGAAAAATACCCTAGCGTACCAGTTGTTGTCGTATCGGGCAGTGACGATCGCACAACAATCAATCGTGCAATGGGCTATGGTGCTAGTGGCTATATTCCTAAATCGCTATCTGCAGAAGCACTACACACGGCCATTAAAACGGTTGCTGATGGTGAACAATGGCTACCACCCCATATTGCGGGGCAAATATCGCCGATCACTATTGAAGAAAAATCGTTAGCCGCAAAAATTTCCACGCTTACGCCACAACAATACCGCGTATTATGTTACCTACGTGAAGGAAAACTCAACAAACAAATTGGTTTTGAAATAGGTGTGACCGAAGCGACAGTGAAGGCACACATTACTGCCATTTTTCGCAAATTAGGGGTTTCTAATCGCACTCAAGCGGTTGTTGAATTATCTAAACTTTCTCTCTAAAGCCTCTCTAAACCCTCTCTAAACGCTCTGAACATCGCGTAAAAAAATAGCGCTAGCTTTGCAAATCGCGGCGCTCTTTTAATTGCGTTAGTAAGGCGCGCAATCGACCCGGCTTCACGGGCTTACGTAAAAACTGAAAACCTAATGCCATTACCCTATCGGGCAAATCAGCTTCAACTGCGGCAGAAATAATACACACGGGTATCGGTTTAGCATTTGCGCCTAAACTTTCACTCCATGTGGCACGTAATTCTTGTGCTAATTCCAAGCCAGTAATATCGGGTTTATCTAGCTGATAATCCATTAACAATACATCGGGGATACAATGCGTATTAATACACGCCTGTCCTGCATACTCGCGTGCAGCAGCAATAGTATCCAATGACACCATACTACAATTCCAACGATCTAATAATGCCGATGTCGCTAATAAGTTTTGCTCTTCATCATCCACATAGGCAACCATCAACCCCTGTAAACTATTTTGTTCGACGGGTTGAAGCGGTTGGGTACCATTAAGCACTTTTGTTTCTGATAAAGGCACCACCACAGAAAAACAACTGCCTTTATGTAGCTCAGACCGACAACGCACCTTATGGTCTAGTAATTCACTAAACCGTGACACTACAGAAAGCCCTAAACCTAAACCCGGTATCATTTGCTGATTATTATGACCCCGTACATCTTCTGGCACACGGTAAAAATCATTAAAAATGGATTCGCACTCACTGGCCGCAATACCTATACCATTATCAACAACACAAATCTCAACACTTTTTTGACCTACCTCATTGTA
This sequence comes from Candidatus Endobugula sp., assembly GCA_965225895.1. Taxonomy (GTDB): domain Bacteria; phylum Pseudomonadota; class Gammaproteobacteria; order Pseudomonadales; family Cellvibrionaceae; genus Endobugula. Next base: position 443,324 of record CBDDBR010000011.1, on the reverse strand, counting down.
AACACGACGACACCCAACTAAAACTTTACCTTTTGAAGTGTACTTGATTGCATTGGAAACAAAATTTTGCACAATACGGCGTAAATAATGTAGATCGGAATGAACCGATACCGACGTTTTACAATAACGTATAGCCAGCTCTTCAGGTAATTGCACCGTGACCTCAGAGATAATACTCGACAACATATTATCTAAATTAAAATCATCGTATTTAGGTTGAATCACACCGCTATCTAATTTTGACACTTCTAATAGCGTGCTAATAATGGATTCCGTATTATAAATAGCTGACTTTAACTGCCTCACGATATTGGCGTCTTGTTTCGGTTGAAATTCACCATCAACATGACCATCCAAGAGCGCACTGGCATATAAACTCGCCGCATTTAAAGGCTGCATAATATCGTGACTGGCCAAAGCCAAAAATTTAGTTTTGGATGCATTCGCGTTATCGGCTATTTGCTTTGCTTCGCGTAATTCTTGCTCCACATCACTACGGCGATTAATTTCTTTGAGTAAATCCCTATTAACTTCTTCTATTGTTTTTGTCCGTTCTTGCACACGCTCTTCAAGGTTAGCGTTAGCATCTTCTAGATTTTTTTGTACACGAATAAACTCAGTAATATCATCATAGGTTGTCACATATCCGCCGTTGGGTAATGGCTGCCCTTTAATTTCAATCACCAAATCATCGTGATGAAAACGCACAACACGATAGGCCTTTCCTGTCGACATAAACGAAATACGCTTGCGAATCAGCTCCTCAATATCACCCCCACTCAGCAAGCCTCTTTCTGCATTAAAGCGCATAATATCGGCAACATGAAAACCAATAAATAACATACCTTCTGGATAATCAAACATATCTTCATAACGCTGATTCCACGCAATCAAGCGTAATTCGGTATCTACAACACTGATGCCTGAAGAAATATTATCAAAAGACGCTGACAGCACTTCTTGGTTAAAACGCAAAGCCTTTGTCGTATTACCAAAGAGGCTTACCACCTCTTCTACCGCCATTTTTTTACCGCTATACAAGGTTTCAATCATAGATTGAGAAGACGCCACACCAACAATACTTGCCAAGGCTTTTTGTGAACGCTCAATTAAACGATGCTTAGCATCTGCACCCTCTTCTTTAGGGTCATATGTCGACAAAATATTGTCTGTGGCAGCGTCGCCCAAAAATTCCGTCAGCAATACTTTTAAATCAGCAAGATTTACACCCTCATAGTGATCATACGAGCCTGTTTCTAAACTCGTAAATGCGGCGGATTGAATCCTATCGACCAAACTCTCCATAGAGGTAATCGAATACCACCAATAAAACAGAATATTAGCTCCCAAGCTCAATACAACACTGCGTGAAAACGGATCACTAAAACTCAAATTAAATAAGTATTCGGGTCTCAACCATGCAATGCCAAACAACCCTTGTTCGACCAAATAATCACTCATTACACCCGCTGTACTTAATAATGGAATCATTAAAGTATAAAACCAAAGACTTAAGCCTACAGCCAGCCCAGCATACAAACCATTTGCATTCCCTTTTCTCCAGTACAAACCAAATAAAACACCAGGCGCCAGCTGTACAACTAATGCAAAAGCAATAAGACCAATGCTGGTTAAGGCTATATTTTCAACCAATAAACTTTGATAAAAATATGCACTCAATATGACCAGCAGTACTGTAAAACGTCGAGAAAAAATTAAGCTTCTAGAAAACTCGTGGGGGATTTTTTTTTGCTTTTTACTACGTATCAATAATGGCAAAATGACATCATTACTCAACATGTGGCTCAAGGTAATTGTCGCTACAATAATCATCGCAGTTGCTGCAGAAAAACCACCCAAAAAAGCAAAAATTGCCAACCAAGAGACATCTTGTTGAAGAGGTAAGGCAATAACATAAGCATCACCATTTACACTACTATCATTACCAAAAATCGTGTTGCCCGCAGATGCAATCACCACAATAAACAAACTAATTAATATTAAATAAGCAACAAATATCCAACGAGAATAACGTAAATGCTCTTTCGATAAGCACTCAACGAAGGTGACATGAAACATACGCGGCAAACAAAAAACAGCACACATAGACAGTAACGTTTCTATTAAAAAACGCGGCCATGTAATAGGCTGATAAAACACGGATGTTTGGTGCTTCACCTCACTCACAGACTGATTTACAACCGCATCTACTGATGTATCCGATATCCAAAAAATACAAAATATTGCCACACTGCATAACACAACGAGCTTCATCATTGATTCAAAGGCAATCGCCGACATTAACCCCGAGTGGTAGCCCGACATATCTAAACGTTTAGCACCAAACACTAAAGTAAACGCAATCATCGACAAACCGATAACGAGAGTAAGGTCTTGACTCACTAAAAAATCAGAACCAATCGTCAATAATAATGTATCTGATACTGCCTTTAGTTGCAGTGCGATATAAGGAATCGTAGCAATTAAGACCACAACACTCACTGTTGCCGCAACACCTTGACGCTTACCGTAACGGGATGCCAAAAAATCAGCAATACTATGAATATGTTCTTGGCGACAAATTTTATATATGCGCTCTAATAGGGGGTAACCCAAAGTAAATAATAAAATAGGGCCTAATAAAATAGGAAAGAAGTTCCAGCCTTTTTCGGAAGCCGTACCCACCAAGCCATAAAATGTCCATGACGTACAGTACACCCCCAATGCAAATGCATAGATAATAGGATGGCGCACCCAACTGTTTTCAATGAAATATTTTTTATCCCCCAGTCGAGCTAAACCGAACAGAAGAAGGATGTATGAGAAGACAACAAGTAGAACAATAGTGGGGGACACATTTACACTCTTATAGTTATGTCGTATACGAATTTTGTCGTAGTATTTATATACTTTATCATTATATTTAATGCGCTCCAAACCACGATTTTCACACCCTAAATATGCATTAGACATTAGTCGTATCTAGACCATCGTCTCACATCTAATCACCCCCTCAATTGGTAAAGTAATCGAACAATAAATATAATGAGGATTCACTCTATGTCTTTGTCCAAAGAACAGGCCAGCTCGTATTGGCAGGCCAACGTTAAACTGATGCTCAAGTTGCTCGCGATCTGGTTTGTCGCTGCATACTGCTGTGGCATTTTATTTGTGGAGCAGCTCAATGCCATTCAACTCGGTGGCTATAAATTGGGATTCTGGTTCGCTCAACAGGGGTCGATGTATGTTTTCGTCGGATTAATTTTCTATTACGCCAAAAAAATTAGCGATCTCGATCGTGAATTTGGTGTAGAAGAGGAATAAGGGGAAACATCATGGAACTACAAACATTAACTATTATCATCGTTGGCATCACCTTTGCCATCTACATGGGGATTGCCGTTTGGGCTCGCGCATCAAGCACTAGCGAATTCTATGTCGCTGGTGGCGGAATTCATCCCGTTGCCAATGGTATGGCTACAGCTGCTGACTGGATGTCTGCCGCATCATTTATTTCAATGGCAGGTCTTATTGCCTTTTATGGATACGGTGGTTCAGTATTCTTAATGGGTTGGACTGGCGGCTATGTATTACTCGCCATGCTACTTGCACCCTACCTACGTAAATTTGGTAAATTCACCGTACCTGAATTTATCGGTGATCGATTCTATTCTAAAGCTGCGCGTATTGTTGCCGTTATTTGTTTAATTGTTGCGTCAATCACTTACGTTATCGGCCAGATGAAAGGTATCGGTGTAGCGTTCTCTCGCTTCTTAGAGGTGGATTACAACACAGGCCTACTTATTGGTATGGTTATCGTATTTTTCTATGCGGTACTTGGTGGCATGAAAGGGATTACTTATACCCAGATTGCACAGTACTGTATTTTAATTTTCGCTTATACCATTCCTGCTGTATTTATCTCCCTCAACTTAACAGGCAACCCTATTCCTCAATTAGGATTGGGCAGTACCTTAGTTGGCACAGAAACTTACATACTCGATAGGCTAGACCAGGTAGTGACCGAACTCGGATTCGCCGAATATACGACACAAGCACGGCTAAGTACCGTCAATATGTTTGTTTATACTGTGTCGCTAATGATCGGTACTGCGGGTTTACCTCACGTTATCATCCGTTTCTTCACGGTACCTAAAGTACGCGATGCTCGTACTTCTGCAGGCTGGGCTTTAGTATTTATTACTATTCTTTACACAACAGCACCTGCGGTTGCAGCGATGGCTCGCTTAAACTTAGTGAACACCATTGAACCTGCTCCAGGTCAAAACCTTGCGTATGCCGAACGTCCTGACTGGTTTAAAAACTGGGAAAACACAGGCTTACTGAAGTTTGAAGATAAGAATGGTGATGGCTTAATCCAATACACTGCGGATAAAGAAACTAATGAAATGGTGAAAGTTGACCGTGACATTATGGTACTTGCCAACCCTGAAATTGCTAAGCTACCTAACTGGGTAATTGCTATTGTTGCTGCTGGTGGTCTTGCAGCTGCACTATCAACGGCCGCAGGTTTACTATTAGCTATATCCTCCTCCATCTCTCACGATCTTCTGAAAGGCGTACTCATGCCAAACATTTCAGATAAAGGCGAGTTAATGGCGGGACGAATATCTATGGCAGGGGCGATCGTTGCCGCGGGTTATCTCGGCTTTAATCCTCCCGACTTTGCCGCAGGTACTGTTGCTCTCGCATTTGGTTTAGCCGCTTCATCTATCTTCCCAGCGTTAATGATGGGTATCTTTAACAAGAAGATGAACAAAGAAGGCGCTATCGCTGGCATGATCGCTGGTATCAGCATCACACTACTTTATGTATTCCAGCATAAAGGCATCATGTTTGTTTCTAGCACATCATTCTTGGGCGATATGTCACCTAACTGGTTCTTTGGTATTGAGCCTAATGCCTTTGGTGCAATCGGTGCACTGGTTAACTTTATCGTAGCGACTGCTGTATCTAAAGTCACTGCTGAGCCACCAGAGCATATCCAAGACCTTGTAGATAATATTCGTATCCCTGCTGGTGCTGGTAGCGCTGCTGCAGACCACTAAGTCTACGTAAAACACTAATGTAATATTACATTAGACTCACACACTTCGCTCATTTACGTGAGCGGAGTGTTTTTTTCTTTCACATCGCTACATTTACATCTACTATAACCCTTACTTTTTAAAATAATAAAGCTGTCGAATTATGACCAATATACTTACCAACAAACATTTAATTGTTGCTCTTATTGTTTCGCCTATACTAGCGTTTATTGCTTATTACGCCGTTGATTATACTGTAGGTGAAAAACCACACGAAGCCATTGAGGGGCAGTCTTATCCACTGGTTGCAAAATCAAACTGTCGTTATGAGAGTGGCAAATGCACATTTAACAATGGGGATATTAGCGTTACTTTAATTGCCGAAAAAACAAATGCGAATGATCTCAACATACAACTAGAGTCTGATTACCCTATTCAGGGCGCCAGAATTGCACTCAGCAACGACACCATCACAGCAAGCCCAGAAGCAATGACAGCGAGTGATAACTCGCAAACACAATGGCAAGTTACATTACCCAACAGACTCAGTGATACTAGCCGCTTACAATTAGTATTATCAGTTAATCAATCATTATATTTTGGCGAAACGACAACCGTTTTCACCACATATAAAACTGGGTTTTCACAAGAGAACATTCAAGAAAAAGGTGTATATTAAGAAGAGAGGCATTAGACAACATACACAAAGTCTAATGCTTTTTTTTCGCCGATTGCCGACCTAACAATGATATTTCTACCATTGTTTCTAATCTAACGACACGCTTATCAATTTCGAGGGTTCGGTCTGATAGCGCAGATGTTTGTTCATTTAAACGTCTCACCTCATCCGTTAGCTTTAAAGTATCCAGTAAAATTTCTTTCCAGCTAGACATTAGTGCTTTTTCGCCTCAAGTGTTTTTAAGGTTTTAGCCACTTTACCATTCGCTTTTTTAGTCGCCTTAATAGCCGCTTTAATTTGACTCGACACCAAATCCATCAGCTCATCCGAAGCCATAGCATCTGGTTCTTCAGGGTCAAACGCATCAATGGCCAAACGAACAATCTCTGTTGCAGAGGTACCCTTCTCTTGCGCCAAACGCTCAAGCTTAGTGACGTGAGAAGATGAAACTAAAAATTGTTTACGAACCAACTGCTGAGACATAACAAATAACTCACAATGAATAATTTTAGAGGCTCACCGTAAATCTTAGATTGCAAATATTAGGTGAATAGCACAATAATACACATACACACCCTCATACACAACCCAATAACACAAAGCACGCATGAGCGCTTTCTATCATGAGCACCTTCTATACGGCTCAACATTTTTGACCACCCATAAAAAAACCGCCACAAAAGCGACGGTTTTTAAATGGCGGAGAGGGAGGGATTCGAACCCTCGGTACCGTGAGGTACACACACTTTCCAGGCGTGCTCTTTCGACCACTCAGACACCTCTCCAAATTGAAGGGCGCACTCTACACAAGGGGGCTAAAAAAGGCAACCATTACACCGCTCACCGCGACGCCATTCACCTCAACACCACTCCCCAACAAAAGCCACTTCAACGACAGCCATCTCAAAAAAAGCCACACCAGAAAAGTCATCTCCACACAGCTACCTCCCGCACACTGCAGTGGCAGCACATCGCTTTACACTTAAATGTAATTCATTTATTGATTAAAACGCGCCTTTAATGATTGCAAACCACCATCATAGACACCCGTGATCAATGCAACCGCTTCATCATCGGAAACCCCGTCTGCATAAAAGCGCGACTCCCATGTCACTGTACTGGTTTTATCGCCATTATCTTTCACTATCATACTGCCTAAGTACCCATACAGCGGTAATGGCGACTTAATTAAGCGATAGGTATATGACTTTGATGCAGCGTTATACACCGTTAATTCATCATAAATAGCCGCACCATCTGTTAGCGTTAGTACACGAACATCACCATGCGAGTAGCCATCACCACGCAATTCACTTTTTTTCACCGCAGGATGCCACTGGTTCAAACTATTGTAATCACCAACCAAGGCCCATACATCATCAGCGGCCGCATTCACAACCACATGCTTTGACACATGTAACACATGCTCACCCGCATAACTCAATACAGAGTGGGCTATTAGAGCAGCGAACAAAAAACTACATTGCATTATCTTTTTCATTATTATTTTCCTTTCAATGGATTAAAACTGTTGAACAGAAATAATAATTGACATAAAAAAGACTAAAAAGTACTTTATAACAACATTCTATGTAAAAAAATCTGACAATATGAATCTCACACTCCAGCAAATTCAAACACTGCATGCAGTGATCACACACGGCAGCATTCAAGCTGCCGCACAATCCTTAAATAAAACACACCCCAGCGTTATTGCCCTACTCAATAAACTAGAACACTCTCTTGATATACCATTATTTGACCGTTCAGGTTACCGTCTAAGCCTCACAGAAGAAGGCGCTCTGTTTTACCAACACTCTCAGCGCACTCTACATGAAATGGCAAGCCTAGAAGAAAAGGTCAGGCACATTAGAAAAGGGGAAGAAACCGAACTCAACATTGTTATTGGCGACCTAACACCCATACCAAAAGCAATGGCCGTGTTACGAGAATTTACACAAAGACACCCCCTCACTCGACTAAATTTTCTCTTTGAAAATCTCAGCGGCCCAAATGAACAACTCTTACACGGCAATGCCGACATGATCATTCATCATATCGACCAAAGCGATGCACGCTATGAGTACCAGCCATTTTGCACCGTAGAGGCCATACCTGTTGCCTCACCCCACTTTTTGAATACCCCCATGAATGAGCACCTCAAATACGATGCGCTAAAGAGATACACTCAATGCATTATTCGAGACACATCCACCACCGAAGAAAAACAAGATCATTTTGTTATTGAGGGCTCGCCCCATATCACCGTAGGCGACCAAAGAACCAAAAAAGAAATCATTCTACAAAGTATGGCTTGGGGACACATGCCAGCCTTTTTAGTTGAAGAAGAACTTAAGAATGGAACACTTATTTCTTTACAAAATCGTCACCTTAAAGGCAGCCGCTTTAATATTGTTGTCGCCCGCCTCAGCCAAAAGCACAAAGGGATTATGGCGAATAAATTGTGGCAACTATTTAGTGATCACTGTCAACAAGAATGGCGCACAAAACAACAAATAGAGTAGTACGTCACGAATCCAATAAAAACACTAGCACACATATTGAGACACCCAATAAATGGGAGTAACCTCCCAAGGTTATAACAAATTTCAATTGAGTTTTTATGCGATATTCACAGGACAAGAAGTACAAACAAGAGAACGGATCTTCTCAGCACAATAGCTTATGCTCTTCACAATATAAGTTATGCCGTTTTATATTACTGAATGCGATAACAGCCAGCCTAATTAGCGGCATTATTGATAACCCGTTAGCATCTATGGCCACCTTAGGGTTAGCGGGCACCCTCTTTATCTATAGCATGATCAGCTATTCACTCTATTACAATACGCGCAAAACCAAGATATTACATACTCTTATTGGCATAGACGGCATACTCAGCGCATTAGCGCTTTCTGAGTGGGGATACAACCCTTGGCTCAGCTTATTATTACTCGCTCTATTCTATTTTATCGCCTTATATCATGGCGGCATAAAACGCTGGGTAATTACTAACCTAGGCTTTATCAGCGGCGCCTTACTTGCTTACTTTGTTGTAGGCAATACAACATTCACATTAGACAGCCATATTGTGGTTAACATTCTACTACTCTTAGGCACACTACTTGTTTTGGGGTTATATGGCGTATGCCATCGCAAGCACACACAAAGCGTAGAAGAAGAATTTGACCGCATTAGTGATGAGATTAAACAGCAAAAACTCCGCCTTTATGAAATCTCACGCTTTTTGCCTAAATCCGCATGGGATCAAATAGAAGGCAAACAAAAACCCAAAATCACTCGAAAACCCATCACTATTTTCTTTTCCGACATTGTTGGCTTTAGTAGCCTCAGTGAAGAACTAGAAGCTGAAACTCTAGCGAATGTGCTTAGTAGCTATCTCGCTGAAATGAGTGATATTGTGGCGCAATATAATGGCACTATCGATAAATTTATTGGTGACGCCATTATGGTTACATTTGGCGACGACGACAACGCCAGCAAAGGCACTAAAGCCGATGCCATCGCTTGCGTATCAATGGCTATAGCCATGGGTAAACGTATGCGTGAATTACAAACCACATGGTCTGAAATGGGCATTAAAAAGCCACTACAGATTCGCATAGGCATTAATTCGGGCTACTGCACCGTGGGTACGTTTGGCACCAGCAAACACTTAGACCACACCGCCTTAGGCGTGCATGTGAACTTAGCCAGTCGCTTAGAGTCCGCAGGCCAACCAGAAGAAATTTTAGTATCACATGAGACATGGAGCCTCATTAAAGACACCATTTTATGCAAAGATAAAGGGAAAATTAAAGCAAAAGGCTTTAGTCACCCTGTACAAGTGTACCAAGTTATTAATCATCGAAAAGAACTCGGCAGCCAACAAAGCTATTATTCACAAACCACCGAGGGTTTCTCTATCCATTTAGATATGGAAAAAATAAAAAATTACGACCGCGACAAAGTTATTTCAAGCCTAGAAGCCGCCGCACAAAAACTAAAAGAGAAACAACCACGAAAGTAGCTGCATTCGCAGCTACTGCCTAATTGTGCGCAATGTATTTGCCTCTAATAAGCTTTTACCTGCAGGGTAGTTACTGCGCAAGGGATTAATATCTAAGCCCCCTCGACGAGTATAACGTGCATAAACAGCCAAATGATCTGGCCGACAATACGTGTTCACATCACAAAATAAACGCTCAACACTATTTTCATGAAAATCCTGATGCTCACGAAAAGACACGATATATTTGAGCACACTGGCATGATCAATCGCGGCCCCTGAATATTCAATAAAAACCGTTGCCCAATCAGGTTGATCGGTTACAGGGCAATTGGTTTTTAACAAATGGCTATACAACACTTCATTAGCACGCTGCTGAGAAGATACCTCTAAGCACTGCGGTGCAGGCTGATAATGCTCAATACATACTTCAATATCATCAAGATAAGTGCCGATAGGCTCGCTGATCAAATAATTTTTACCGTACTGTAATGGCAATAGATTAACCATCACTGGCGCACCTGCCGCCGCAGACAAGTCTACCGACAGCAATGACTTCACCTTTCTATCATCATCAAAGATGGTCTGATTAAACGAATTTAAATATAACTTAAACGATTTTGATTCAATAATATTAGGCGAGTCACTCGATACCGTAAATTCAGCAATCCGCACCTGCGGTTTACCCGAAGCGTCTAGCCATGATATTTCATACGCGGTCCAACGATCACTGCCACGAAAAGGCAATTCACTGCCCAAACCTAATTTATCTCTCGATTCCGTACGTGCAATAGGAAACAACAAACTTGCATCGTATTTATCTTTATATTCCGTTTTGTTTCCCAAGGGATTATCTATAGCCACAACACATACCCTACTCTATGAACGCAAACGCGTACCACGCGCCAATAATTGTAAACAAATAATGCTTAACAGCACGGTAAACACTGCCACACCAATAAAGGCATAGTTAATATTAATATCTGATACACCTAAAATACCGTATCGAAACGCATTAACCATATATAAAATAGGGTTCAACTGCGACACTGCCTGCCAAAACGGAGGCAATAAACTAATGGAATAAAATACTCCACCCAAATACGTTAGCGGTGTAAGCACAAAGGTGGGCACAATAGAGATATCATCAAAGGTGCGAGCAAATACGGCATTAAAAAAGCCCGCCAAAGCAAATACAACCGATGTCATAAACACAATAGCGATAGTAATGGGCAAGCTATAAATAGTTAAGTCCGTAAATAGTAATGACACCAACGTAACGATCAAACCCACTAACAAACCACGCGTTACACCACCCAATACATACCCAATTAAAATAATATAATTAGGTGTTGGCGAAACTAAAATTTCTTCGATACTACGTTGAAATTTTACGCTAAAAAATGATGACACAACATTGCTATAAGAATTCGTAATCACCGACATCATAATCAATCCTGGCACTACAAAATCCATATAACTAAAGCCATCCATTTCTCCAATGCGTGTGCCAATTAATTGGCCAAAAATAACAAAATATAATCCCATAGTAATCACAGGCGGTAACAATGTTTGCACCCAGATACGTGTAAAACGCGTAATTTCTTTACGTACAATCGTACACAACGCTATCCACTGTTCTTGCATTTTCATGATGACACCTCCTGCGTTTCCGCACCATCAGCGGTATTCTCCACCAATGACACAAATAATTCTTCTAAGCGATTCGCTTTATTACGCATACTTAACACTTCGATAGACTGTTCGGCCAATAACGCAAACACATCATTCAATGATTGCCCTTTTAATAATTCAATCTCTAGGCATTTAGCATCACTTAATACCACGGGATAACTACCTAACTGAGGTACATCAGACAATGGATCTTTCACATCAAACACAAATGTTTCTTTATCTAAGCGCTGTAATAGTGCTTTGGTACTGGTGTTTTCTACAATGACACCTTTATCAATAATGGCAATATTACGACATAAGCTTTCTGCTTCTTCTAAATAATGGGTCGTTAAAATAATGGTGATACCCTGCGCATTAATTTCTTGCAAAAATGCCCACATAGAACGACGCAATTCAATATCTACACCCGCTGTAGGCTCGTCTAAAATTAGTAATCGTGGCTCATGCACCAATGCCCTTGCAATTAATAAACGGCGTTTCATTCCTCCTGACAAACTACGAGACGGAGTATTACGCTTATCCCACAAGCCCAGCTTGCGTAAATATTTTTCTGCTCGCTCAACCACCAGCGCTCTTGGCAAACCATAATAGCCCCCTTGGTTCACCACAATATCAATCACTTTTTCAAATTGATTAAAATTAAATTCTTGCGGCACAATACCAATTTCACGCTTAGCCGCAGAAAAAGACGCATCAATATTTTTACCAAAAATATTCACCTCGCCTTCGCTTTTCACCACTAGCGAAGAAATGACACCAATAGTGGTCGATTTACCCGCACCATTAGGGCCAAGTAAAGCAAAAAAGTCGCCCTCTTCAACAACAAGATCAATCCCTTTTAATGCTTCAAAACCGTTCTCATAGCTTTTTTTAAGTCCACGAATAGACAATGCTTCAGTCATATATTTACTCAATATGGGTCGTCATAAGATCCAAATAGATCCTATAAAACATGTGGTTAATTTAAATACTCTGGTATTACTAGAATTTTCATAAAAATAGACGTGATAATACGTGAATAGCCTATAATGGCACCCTGATTGTCAATTGACACAACCATTCATAAACGATTAATAAGGCCGTTATAAACCGATATGACACATTATACGCAATACATAAACTATCATGTGGGCTTACTGAAAGAATTTAAAGCCTTTAGCGCTCAACACCCACCATTTAATAACGAGCACGCTATCACCGAAGAAGACGCTGAATTTATCAGCGCACTGCACCAACTGTCCGAAATGACTCAGTATACTGAAACAATGAATGAAAAAGGGCAATGGTTTATTGGCCGAGTAGTCAGTGCATACTCACACCTAATGCCTTTACTATCCCGTGATTTACTGTGGTTTTTTGGCGGTAATTGCTTACATTACATGCCCGATGATGAAATCACATTTTACCAACAATTAGACGAACTACGCTTTACCGCCGAAGAAACAGATGCGCCATTTGATTACGCGAAAGCAAAACAAAGTTTAACCCAAGCTCACTAATGTGAGCTTATAATCTATTAGTACCGATAAATAAGAACAACGTTACAACGAGAAAATACCACAGATAGCCCATTTTCACGCCTTAATTTACATCTCAATTCACACCTCAATTCACACCAATAAACCCCACTTAATGAGTACAAATTAAACGCTCTTATTTCATCGTGTTTATTTTGTGTGTTACCGATACCAAACCCGTATGAGCAACGCTTTAAATACTTGTTTGAGCACTCGCTCTAAAATCAGTAACACCGATTTTCATATGTTATTTTTTATCAAACACCATACGCAACGTCACGGGCACTACGCGCGTAATACTGGGTAAACCCGCAAGCTCCACCAATTTATCAACGCCATCATTAACACCTAGCGCCTCAGTTTTAAGAATAATCATTTCATCGGTGACTACAAACAAGCGTTTCTCATTCAAACGGGCAGCCACTACGGTTGTTGTAATATCTATCACCTTATCTAAAAAGTGCAAACTACCGTTAATCGCTAAAGTCTTTGTTTCACCAACCACTAATCGATTTAAGGTTTTTATATCAAGCGTGGCTTTTAATGTGGCGGTTGCAGCATCACCACCAAATATATACTGAATTAAACGATCATTACGAATACCTATATGCGTTTCTACTGATGTTAAGTCAACAGCAATAGAGGCATTACCCTCTGTAGAAATATCACCTGATAGCGATGTGAAATGATTCGACTCTCCAACCGTATCTTTTTTAATCGATACAAAAGCCACTTTTGATTGCTCTCCCACTAATGTCCACGCAGATGCCGCGGTATCAGCATGAGAAAACAATGAAAAAGTAGCTAATACCGCCGATAATCCAATAGTTTTTAAGTAACGAGTAACCGATAATTTTAGTGCCATAGATATAACCTTTTTAAGTGAATAAAGTAACGATGCTATGAATATAAGATTCAGCACCTCATAGGACACTGAAATAACATCAATCACTCAAAAATATTCGATATTTTTCAAGAATTTCTAAAAATATAAAAAATGACTATACTCTTGTCATAAACAACACATAACACAACAAAAGGTTACCGATATGCAAGAAGAAAAAGCGGTAGGAAGACTCACCACACGCACACTCGCCATGCCCTCTGACACGAATGCAGCGGGCGATATTTTTGGCGGCTGGGTGCTATCGCAAATGGATATTGCCGCAGGTATTTGTGCAGGGCAACGTGCACAAGGCCGCGTTGTTACTTTAGCCGTAGAAAGTATGACATTTTTTCTTGCTGTGAAGGTGGGCGATATTCTTGGCTTATATACGCATATTGCTGAAATTGGCCGCACCTCAATGGTCGTGCAAGTAGAAGCATGGGTACGGCGTGATCGTATTGGTTTACGTGAAAAAGTGACTGAGGGGCGCTTTAAATTTGTTGCTTTAGATGAAAACGGCAACTCAACTCCCGTGCCTGATGAAGCCGACTTACCAGACTATGCAAAAGAATATATTCGCGAAGTCAACGATAGCAACACCCTATAGCGCTTCAATATATTTAATCAGCAACTGAGCCGACTCTTGTCCGCGAAATACATTCACAGATAGCTGATACGCAACATTCACACGTGTCACTTGCGTATTTGGCCATTGCTGCAAATCAATATTAAATGCAATCGCATCTATCGTCTGTTTGGCTGCCGCATCTAACGCCAGTACCAACTTTAAATGTTTTTCTCCAACAATACGTTGCTGTACAACAAAGAATTCGCCGTCAAAGATAGGCTCAGGAAATTGCTGCCCCCACGGGCCTGCTTGTTCGATAATACGCGCCGTTGTAATCGTACAGTCGCTTGCTGCTAGCGCACCGTCACTCAATAGCACTTCTTGAAAATCTGCTTCTGATAATTCTGCGCTCACGGCTTGATCAAATAAATCAGAAAATTGTGCATAATGCTCTTTACGCAAACTCAAACCTGCAGCCATCGCGTGTCCGCCAAACTTTTGCAAAATATCAGGATGCTGCGTGGCGATTCCATCTAATACATCACGAATATGTAAGTGAGGAATCGATCGTGCCGAGCCTTTGATATCATCAGAATCACTATCTGCTGGTGCAAAAGCAATCACGGGGCGATGAAACTTTTCTTTGATGCGCGAAGCTAAAATACCCACAACACCTTGATGCCAAGTATCATCGTACAAACAAATACCTACGGGCATGGATTGCTCATCTAAACAAACAGACGCTAAACTTTTCATTGCTTCTTGCTGCATAGATGATTCAATCGCACGACGATCTCTATTTAAGCCATCCAGCTCAACTGCTAAGCGATGCGCAGTATCAGCATCCTGTGTTAATAGGCATTGAATACCTATCGACATATCATCTAGACGCCCCGCAGCATTAAGACGCGGGCCAATAATAAAACCACAATCACCACTGTGTACACGCCGATAATCTTTACCTGCTACCTGCAATAATGCCAATATACCCGGCCGTGCCACTCCTGCCTTTACACGCTCTAAGCCCTGATGCACCAAAATACGATTATTACTGTCTAACGGTACTACATCGGCTACGGTACCTAAGGCTACAAGATCTAAGTAATTCGCCATATTCGGCTCAGCGATTGCGTTTTTTTCGAACCAATCAATATCCCGCAATTCTCGGCGCAATGCGCTAAGCACATAAAAAATAACACCTACGCCCGCTAAGTTTTTACTCGGAAATTGGCAGCCGTGCTGATTGGGGTTCACAATAGCATCAGCATTAGGTAGTACAGCAGGCGGCAAATGATGATCAGTCACTAACACCTTAATACCCAGCGCCTTCGCTTTAGCCACACCCGCCACACTCGCAATACCATTATCTACGGTCACAATAAGGTCTGGCTTATATGTGAGTGCCACATCAACAATTTCTGGAGTTAACCCATAGCCATATTCAAAACGGTTAGGAACTAAAAAATCGATCGACTGCAATCCCATAGCCCGCAATGCCAAAATGGATAAAGCACAACTCGTTGCACCATCCGCATCAAAATCCCCTACAACCAACACGCGTTGTTGTTCTTGCAACGCTGTCAATAATAAAGCGGTTGCCTCGGGCAAACCTTTTAAGGTGTTAGGCGGTAATATATTTTTTAAACGGTAATCAATGGCAAGGTCATCACCTGCACCCCGTGCAGAATAAATACGCTGCAACAACGGATGAACACTGTCACTAAATTGAGAGGGGGATAATGTACGACGAGAAATAGTAGGCATTAGTAGATCAACACCTAAAAAATTGGCGCCTAAAAAGAATAAGAGAAGCACTTAAAATGTTAGCAACTCGCACTAACATTTTAAGTGGAAAGATCATAATAACATTATGCTCTAAGATTGTTCGCAACAAACGTATGTACAACACTGATATCGTTATCGAGCACTGTATATTTTTCTTCACGATCAAACAAATCAACCATGTGATGCGGTAATGCAGGATCTTCTGTTTGCCCAGCCTTGCGCACAGCATCAGGAAATTTAGCAGGGTGTGCAGTTGCCAAACATACCATCGGCGTTGCTTGTGAACGGCGTGTTTGTCTTGCCGCTTCTACACCAATTGCCGTGTGCGGGTCTAATAAATATCCTGTATTTTCAAATACGTCTTTAATGACAGCAGTCATTTCATCATCGTCTAAACGATAACTACTAAACAGCGCACGAGCATTAGCTAATGCACTATCAGATAATGTCATCGCACCCGATTTAAATTCTTCCATTAACTGACGAATAGCAGCGCCGTCGCGATCATAAGCATCAAACAATAAACGCTCAAAATTACTAGAAACCATAATATCCATACTAGGCGATAAAGAATGATGTAAGGCTTGCTTACTGTGATCATTATTCGCTATACAGCGATGTAAAATATCGTTTGAATTTGTCGCTACAATTAATTGATCAATTGGCAAACCCATTTTTTTCGCTAAATAACCTGCAAAAATATCACCAAAATTACCTGTCGGTACAGAAAACGATACCGCACGGTGAGGCCCACCAAGCGCTAACGACGCATAAAAATAATATACGATTTGCGCCATAATACGCGCCCAGTTAATCGAATTAACTGCCACTAATTGGCGACCGTCAGGTAAAAAGGATTGATCACCAAAGCTAGCCTTCACCATGTTTTGGCAATCATCAAAATTACCTTCTAAGGCAATATTAAATACATTATCCGCAATCACCGATGTCATTTGCTTACGCTGTACATCCGATACACGGTTGTGTGGGTGTAAAATAAAAATATCAATATTGTCACAACGACGACACCCCTCAATAGCTGCCGACCCTGTATCACCCGAAGTTGCGCCCATGACTACAACTTTTTGGTTTCTCTTTTTCAAGAAGTGATCCAACAACAACCCAAGTACCTGTAATGCAAAATCTTTAAACGCTAAGGTTGGCCCTTGGAACAATTCAAGAATCCATTCGTTGTGCCCTGTTTGCACTAATGGCGCAATCGCATCATGACGAAAAGATGAATACGCTTTATCAATAATTGCTTTAAAATCATCATCACTGATTTCACCAGCAACAAACGGCGACATCACATTAAAAGCTAATGCTTGATAAGACAGACCTGCCCACGAAGCAATTTCTTCTTGCGAAAAAGAAGGTAAACTTTCAGGTACGTATAAACCACCATCAGTTGCTAAACCTGTTAACACCACTTCTTCAAAATTTAGTGCTGGCGCATCGCCACGTGTACTAATATATTTCACAATATTCTCTCTACTTTTATCCTAAACTTTCTACACGGATTTTCTGAATCTTACCTTGCACTGTATCTAGCGCTTCAATACCAGCCACTGCACTTAACAACTCTTTTTCTTGTACTGAGTTCGTTAATAATACTATTTCTGCCAGTGTATTATTTTCTGTTGGTTCGTTTTGATGCATCACTTCAATACTCACACCCGCGTCACTCAACAAGGTAGTAATACGCGATAACACACCCGCTTTGTCTTCCACTAAAATACGTAGGTAATAGGCTGTTACAACGTCTTCAATCGGTAATAATGGTTGATCATTTAATTGATCAAAACCAAGCGCAGGCACCGCTACCGAAGCATCACGACTCACTTGTCGTGCGATATCAACAATATCGGCAATGACAGAAGAGGCTGTAGGCTCTGCACCCGCTCCTGCACCATAATACAAGGTAGGTCCTACTGCATCGCCTTTCACTAATACCGCATTCATTACACCGTTTACATTAGCAATTAAACGTTTTTCTGGTATTAATGTAGGGTGTACACGCAACTCAATACCACTCTCTGCACGACGCGCAATACCGATATGCTTAATGCGATAACCCAGTTGTTGAGCATACTCAATATCTTTGGTTTCAATCGCACTAATACCTTCTGTAAATACCTTGTCGTATTGCAGAGGCATGGCAAATGCTAAAGATGCCAAAATAACCAGTTTATGAGCAGCATCAATACCTTCAACGTCAAAAGTAGGGTCTGCCTCAGCATAACCCAGCGCTTGCGCTTCTTTTAACACATCCGCAAAGTCTCGGCCTTTATCACCCATTTCGGTAAGAATGAAATTACCCGTACCATTAATAATGCCCGCCAACCATTCAATGCGATTTGCCGATAAGCCTTCTCGCAATGCTTTAATAATCGGGATACCACCCGCTACAGCCGCTTCATAAGCAACCGTTACACCTTTTTTATTTGCCAACGCAAAAATATCATTACCAAATTCAGCAATGAGTGCTTTATTCGCAGTCACTACATGCTTACCATTGTTGATCGCACGCTCAACCACTTCTTTGGCTACTGTTGTGCCACCAATAAGCTCAATAACTATATCAATTTCAGGGTTTTCAACTACATCAAAAATATCACGAGATACCGTAATACCACTTAAATCGCACGCAGGGTTATCACGACGAGCACCGACTTGCGCAATGCTAATCTCACATCCTGCTCGAGACTGAATTTCTTCAAGATTACGCTGTAAAACGTTAAATGTACCGCTACCTACCGTGCCTAAACCACATAGGCCTATTTTTACTGGTTTCAAACTGACTACCTCAGAAAAAGATCGTGAAATACGGCTGTAATACACGCATTTTATAAAAAAACGGCAACCTTACGCGTACCTGCACGTAGTGTCAACAACGCCTAAAAAAAGCATGAATAAATACAAAGATAGAAAAAAGGAGGTAAAGAAAAGGCAGAAAAAAGAAGAATTAAAAAAGTATTGAAAGGTCGTTAACCGCCATATAATGACGCATTCTATTAACGACCTATTAGCGACCTCGCGTAAACGGGTTAAATACCCATTTCTTCAACCAATCGAGCAGTACTAACAGCACCCGGAATCATTTGACCTGATTCTAAAACGATTGCTGGCGTTCCACGCACACCCAATTCTTGCCCCAACATGTATTGGTCTGCGACTGGATGACCTTCACATACAGCTAAATCCAAGTTTTCACCTTGTTTAAAACGACTCATAACTTGCTGACGATCTTCTGCACACCA
Source organism: Candidatus Endobugula sp. (assembly GCA_965225895.1). Lineage (GTDB taxonomy): Bacteria > Pseudomonadota > Gammaproteobacteria > Pseudomonadales > Cellvibrionaceae > Endobugula. Next base: position 423,877 of record CBDDBR010000011.1, on the reverse strand, counting down.
CGTAGTAGCCAATTTTTGAGCACTACGAGAGTCTACCCCAGCACGAGGAAAAGCAAGATAACGCACCTCTATCCCTTGATCCAACATTTCATCCATCTGGGCGTGCAACTTACGACAAAAGCCACAATCAATATCCGTGAATACATATACGTGCCCCTTCACCTCTTTCGCAGGGCGATAAATTACCATTTCTTGCTGATCAATAGCGGCTAAACGGGCAGCGCGCGTAGGCGCAAACGCAGCCTCTTGCTTGCGACGATCTTCTTCTTGTAAATTCACCAAGCCACCAGGGTTTACTTGGTACATTTCGCCCGCAATGAGAAAACCGCCACTTTCACTCACAAATGCAAGCTGACCATTAATATCAATTTTGTATAAGCCTGGTAATGGCGATGAACGTAAATTAGTTAACTGTAAATCGGAACGTGCTCCACGTAGACGATCAAAAATCGCCGTTTCAACTGCTTTTGGCACTGTTAGCTCTTCTGCTTGCGGCGCTTCAGCCGAATTGGGCAACGCCAATGGTTGCGCCGTAACACTATGACTCATAAAAAACATCTGCGCTAACACTACAAAAATACATGTTTTTTTAGCGACCAATAACACCTTACTCATAACAATACCTATTTTATTTATATTCCTTATGACATGAACAAACCAATCGAGCGCCACATCATGACATCACCATCATTTTTAACAAACAAACCATAACATTATCACAGTATAGCCATTGGAATACGCTCTACTGATAAAGTTCAGTTCATTCGCACAAATAAACATCACCACCAAACAATATACAGTATGCGATACGCAGCTTAGTGATAAAAGAACACAACAAAACCTACTGTCATGGCATTTGCTCGTTTACAATAAAGTATGACAAATGATAACAATCAATCACTCATTAGCACTTATCTCAATGCTTTATGGCTAGAAAAAGGCTTAAGTGAAAACACTATTGCCGCCTACAAGCGTGATCTTTGCTATTTTGCAGAACACCTCGTACTTTCGCAAAGCCCGCAATACAGCTTACTCGCGGTTAATTCGTTTGATATTCAGAGTTATTTAGCCAAGCGGATTAGCGCGGGAAATAGCGCACGCTCAACCGCCCGTTTTTTATCGTGCTTACGCGGCTTTTATCAATACCTCATTCGAGAAAATCAAATAGATGAAAACCCTACCGCATTAATCGACAACCCAACATTAGGTCGGCCACTACCAAAAACACTCTCAGAAAATGATGTTGAGAGTCTTCTTCACGCACCCGATACCAATAGCGCTATTGGCCTACGCGATCGCACGATGCTAGAAGTGCTCTATGCGTGCGGATTAAGAGTATCTGAATTAATTAACTTAACAATATCGGATATTAATTTGCGCCAAGGCGTTATTCGAATTTTTGGCAAAGGCAGTAAAGAACGCTTAGTTCCTCTCGGCGACGAAGCCATGGCATGGATAGAAAAATACATGCAACACGGCAGACCTGAGCTCATTGGTATGGCACAAGACGATATTGTGTTTCCATCCACAAGAGGAAAAATAATGACCCGCCAAACCTTCTGGCATCGCATCAAACACTGGGCAAGCGTCGCGCACATAGAGAAAGAAATATCGCCTCACACACTACGCCACGCCTTTGCCACACACTTACTCAACCACGGTGCAGATTTACGTGTTGTGCAACTATTGCTAGGCCATAGCGATTTATCTACCACGCAAATCTATACCCATATTGCACAAGCACGCTTACAAGAACTACACGCTCAACATCATCCGCGAGGCTAAAAAATCTACAGACATAAAAAAACCGAAGGTAAACTTCGGTTTTTTTATGTACTGCGAAAAAGTAAGATTAGCCCAACTTTTCTTTAATACGTGCTGCACGACCAGTAAGTTCACGCAAGTAGTACAGTTTCGCTTGACGAACGTCACCACGACGCTTCACTTCAAGACTATCTACTAATGGGCTGTGAAGCTGGAAAGTACGCTCAACGCCTACACCGTGTGAAATTTTACGTACTGTAAACGCAGAGTTAATACCACGGTTACGCTTAGCAATTACAACACCTTCAAAAGCCTGAAGACGCTCACGGTTACCTTCTTTTACTTTTACTTGAACAACAACAGTATCACCTGGTGAAAACGCAGGTACATCCGTTTTAATTTGCTCTTTTTCTAACTCAAGAATAATTTTGTTAGTCATTGTGTTTTCCTAATTAATAAAGGTATGTAGCTTCACAGCTAGATAATTTTTCTTAGCCTCTTAAAAGAAAGCTTAGTCTTTCAATAAATCTGGACGTCGTTGCCGCGTCCGCTCTAGCGATTGTTCTAATCGCCACTGTTTAATAGCTGCATGATTACCCGACAGTAATACCGAAGGTACTGCTTTACCTTCGTAAACTTCTGGCCTTGTATAATGAGGGCAATCTAACAAACCATCACTAAACGAGTCTTCTGCCGCCGAATTTTCATGTCCTAATGCGCCAGGCAATAAACGAATTACTGCATCAAGTAACACCATTGCTGGTAATTCACCACCACTAAGAACGTAGTCACCTATTGACCACTCCTCATCCACTTCCATTTGTAATAAGCGCTCATCAATGCCTTCGTATCGCCCCGCAATCAATAGTATATTTTCACTACTTACCGCGTCGGCTAACGTTTGTGCACCTACTTGATTAAACACTTTTCCTTGAGGTGATAAATAAATCACTTTACTTGGCTTACCATTTTCAGCTAACCAAGCCTTTGCCGCATCAATTGCTGCTTTTAACGGCTCAATCATCATCACCATACCCGGGCCACCGCCATAAGGTCGGTCATCCACTGTTTGGTGTCGATCATTGGCATAACTTCTAGGATTCCAAGTACTGATCGTGAGCAATTCATTATTCACCGCTCGACGTGTAATACCAAAATCCGTTATTGCCTTAAACATCTCAGGAAACAAGGTAACGACCGCTATACGCATTTCATTCTCCTGCTTACTCTTTGACACTTATTGTTAGCACAACGACTTAAGGTTAAGTACGAAATCCTTAAAAATCAGGTTCCCAGTCAACACGAATAATGCCATCGGCAATATTAATGTCAGTGACAAACTGATCGGGCACATAAGGAATCAAACGTTCTTTTTGATCCATGCTCTGCCCATCACCTACAACGACTAATACATCATTAGCCCCCGTAGGGAGTATTTTTTTAACAGTACCAAAATCGTAGGTTTGACCCTCAAAATCACTAATAACACGCAAGCCTTCTAGCTGATGCCAGTAAAACTCACCTTCATCTAATGTTTCTAATACGTCTTTTTCAACCGCAATATCAACAGGGCATAACAACTCTGCTTGATTACGATCATCAATACCTACTATCTGTGCAACAAACCCTTTTCCATGAGGCCGCCATTGAGCTAACTCAACAGGCTTAACGCCATGCTTGGTTTTTAACAACCAAGGCTGATAATCAAATATATTATCAGCAGGTTCTGTTTGCGAATGGATTTTCACCCATCCTTTGATACCAAAAACACTGGTAATACGCCCGACATTGAGTAACTTCGACATCAGTTAATTACCGCACTGTGTTTTTTTATTCGCAAAATGGCAATTAAGCCGCTTTTGCTTGATCTTTTAATAACTTAGCAACACGGTCAGATAACTGCGCGCCTTGAGCAACCCAATGGTCAACACGTGCATTATCAACGCGTAAACGCTCTTCTTGACCGCGAGCAATGGGGTTAAAGAAACCAACACGCTCAATGTAACGACCATCACGGGCATTACGGCTGTCAGTTACAGTTAAATGGTAAAATGGGCGCTTTTTAGAACCGCCTCGAGCCAAACGAATGGTAACCATCGTTATTTATTTCCTATATTCAGTTAACAGTATTGCCTCACGGCAAGACAAAATTCAATAAACACTGCCCTTCTAAGGGCGGTGAAAGGCGGCGTATTTTACGGGAAACTTAAAGGTGTGTATAGACTTAAGCACGTTATTTAATGAGCATTTCTATTAAATACGGCATTATTTAGAGGCGAGTCGTGAACATTTAGGTATTACTCACTGTTACATCCACAAATGCCAACCCAATCGGCAAGCAACAAAGAGCACTAACAGTGCAGTCAACAAGGCAATGACCTTAGCAGGCACCCAACGAATAGTGAGCCAATTTCCAATCTGCCCGCCCAACAAGACCAATAGCGGTAAATACCAATAATCCATAATTTCATGGATAAAGCCACTTTTATCTAACTGACCAAACAAGCCGGCAATAGAATTCACTAAAATAAATACCGAGGCTGTCGCCGCAATCACCTTAGGTGCAGCAACACGGAGGTTATACAGTACAGGCGCAAGAAAAATACCGCCGCCAATACCGACCACACCCGCCAAAAATCCCAACACGGCACCCAGACCCAATCCTTGCCATAACGGCATGGCGCGATAGACCGTCATTTCATCACCGTATTGGCGGTGCTTTACCAATAACCGTAACCCCGTAATAAATAAGGTCATAAATAAGATGACCACAAACACTTCTTTTTCAATTACCAAACGGCCACCCAAATACGCCATTGGAACCGATGCAAGTACAGGCGGAAGCAGTAAACGCCAATTCACATAACCAGCACGGGCATAGTGAATACTATTACCTGATACCACCACAATATTACAAATCAGAGCAACGACAGGGATAACAGCAAAAGGAAGCCCCCACAATACCAGCAGAGCCAAATAAGAAGAGCCACCACCAAAACCTACACTGGCGTAGAAAATGGCAACTAGAGTAAACAAAATGCCGAGCAACATAAATTATGGATACGCCATTAAAAAAGAAGGCCTAAAACATCTGTCTTAAGCCTATATATATTATCGTCCAAAGCCTGGAGGCAAACCACCACCAGGAGGCATTCCACCGGGTGGCATACCGCCAGGGGGCATTCCTCCACCACCGCCCATCATTCCACCAAGACCGCGCATCATTTTTGTCATACCGCCGCCTTTCATTTTTTTCATCATTTTTGCCATCTGCTTGTGCTGCTTAAGCAAACGGTTAAGGTCTTGCAACTCGGTGCCCGACCCTTTGGTAATACGGCGCTTACGCGAACCATTTAAAATATCGGGATTTTTACGCTCTTCTTTGGTCATGGAATCAATAATGACTTCCATTTTTTTAAACTGGCCACCCATATCTGCCTGCTCAACCATCTGACTCATATTACCCATGCCCGGCATTTTATCGAGCATTGCGCCCATGCCACCCATATTGTTCATCTGCTGAAACTGATCTTTTAGATCATTAAGGTCAAAGCGAACGCCTTTTTTAACTTTTTCGACTAATTTTTCTGCTTTTTTCTTATCGACTGTACGCTCAACTTCTTCGATCAACGATAAAACATCGCCCATACCTAAAATACGTGACGCTACACGATCAGGATAAAATGGCTCTAAAGCATCGACCTTTTCACCCATACCCAAGAATTTAATCGGCTTGCCTGTTGTGGCACGCACCGATAGCGCTGCACCACCACGCGCATCACCATCAGCCTTGGTTAAAATAACCCCTGTTAACGGTAAAGCATCATTAAACGCCTTGGCTGTATTAACCGCATCTTGACCAATCATGGCATCAATCACAAACAAGGTTTCAATCGGGTTAATGGCTTTTTGCAAACCTTGAATTTCGGCCATCAATGCATCGTCAATTGCCAAACGGCCTGCGGTATCCACAATCACCACGTCTATATGCTGTTTTTTTGCTGACGCTATCGCATCTTTTGCAATGGTTTCAGGTTGCTGAGAAATATCCGACGGAAAAAACGTGGCTTCTACTTGCTCTGCGAGTGTTTCAAGCTGCTGAATCGCTGCTGGGCGGTAAACGTCTGCGCTCACCACCATGACTTTTTTCTTTTCTCTTTCTTTTAAGTAACGCGCTAATTTGGCAACAGAAGTTGTTTTACCTGCACCCTGCAAACCAGCCATTAAGATAACCGCGGGCGGCTGCATAGCGAGATTTAGCGTTTCATTGGCCTCGCCCATCATTTCAGTCAGCTCATCTTGAACCACCTTAATAAACTGCTGCGATGGATTTAGTGAACGCGCCACTTCTTGACCCACCGCTCGCTTACGCACTTTATCAATAAAGTTTTTGACTACAGGCAAGGCAACATCTGCTTCTAATAGCGCTTTACGCACGTCTTTTAGTGCATCCTGAATATTGGCATGGCTTAAACGGCCTTTGCCCGATATTTTTTTAAGAGATTTGGATAAACGATCAGTTAAATTTTGAAACATGGGTATTTTTACTATGACTTGTGGCAAGAAATTAAATTAGCGCGCAGTATAACAGTGCTGAAAGGAGTAGTCTCTAGCTTCATCCTGCTTATCACCTTTAGATATTTCACGACTCAACACTCGACACTCCCGATACTATAGAAGCGCATAGTTTCGGAAAACCCATATCGGTACAAAACGCGGCTAGTTTTTTTGTGTGAATGACTTGCCTATCTAGTGCTGACACGCTTTTTATAAGCGGTAAATCGGTCACAATTGTTGCTAATTGCTGCGCCATCGCTATCTGTTCGCGATGATCGTTTAATTTACTCGCCAATTGCTTTGCGCCGCGAATAGGTAATGCAGACAAGGTATCTAACTGGGTAAAAGCAAGATCAACACTACCTAATTGCTGCAATAATGCTTGTGCCGTTTTTTTACCTACCCCAGGCACACCAGGAATATCATCAACAGAATCGCCAACCAATGCGAGATAATCAATCAATTGACTGGGACGCACACCAAATTTTTGTTCTATATCGTGTGCATAAAACCGATCTTTATTGGCCGATGAATAATCCCATAAAAAATCTTGCTTTCGGCACAGTAACTGCCCTAAATCTTTATCTCGCGTTAAAATAGCCACAGGGACTTGGCTACGCAGGCAGCGCTGATACAAACTACCTAGCAGGTCATCTGCCTCGTAACGATGACTGGCATAGGTTTGCAAGCCCAATAACTGCGTCACTTGCTTACAAGCCGATAACTGAAAGGCTAAAGCCTCATCTGGCAAAGCTCTACTGCACTTATAATCCACATAGATTTCGTTGCGAAAGCACTGATCGAGACTTTCATCAAAACACACCGCCACGCGTCGCGGCTGCTGTTCCTTTAACAAACGACTTAAAAACGCGGTATAACCATAAACAGCCGCCGTTGGCCAAGATTCTTTCTCACTAAACCAATGATCAGGTAGTGCAAAATAATATTGAAAAATATAAATAGATGCATCAATCAATAACACTGGAGGTTGAGTATCTGGCATTGTGGCGCTCACGCTATATCATCCAAAATATAGCGTTCCGCTTTCAGTAAGTCATCAACCTTTTGATACGTTTGAAAATGACCCACCAACACCACAAACAACTGATACGCCCGCCCCTTGAGTTCACCTACACAATAGCGATGCACTTGTTGAACAATAGCGGCTTTAAAGGTTGCACTAGCCCCCAAGCCCGACTCTAAATTATCGGCACTCACACGAAAACGAATGCCACAAGCCATCGAAAACAACCACTCTAACGCCTGTGGCTTAACCTCTACGCGTTCAAAATCCGCCTGTTGTTGCTCTGTACGGCCATCAGGAGCATACCAATAGCCGTAGTCATGCTGTAAACGCCGCCGCTCACCTGCCACACACCAATGCGCTAGTTCATGCAGTGCACTCGAGAAGTAATCTTGCGTAAAAACAATCTGATGAAGGTCATTATCACTCGCCGCGGGAATATATTCGGGTTCATCGCCCCCTTTCACCAGACGCGTGGCATAAGTAGCACCCAATGAACGATTAAACAAACTCACCAAAACATCACAGTCATGAGACAGAGATAATGGTTGCGGCGTAGGTATTGTCATGAATTATAGGAACGTATTTAAGGTTGCACTTTAATGAAAGTCGATATACATTAATCAGTAGTAAGTCTTGTTAACAAACAACTCTGCTAAGGGGGTATTATGAAGACCTCAGACAAAACCCACAATAGCGACAATGTGGTTGATCTGTTCAGCGGTAAACCTCTCTCCAACCTCAAAGACGAACGCTTTATTCGCCTTGCGCCCGAGCTTGACGGTCTCGAAATGCTCTACTCCAATGACGCCAGTGATGGCAAGCTATTTAGCTTACAAGTACTGTGCTGGGGACTACGTGCCAATGGCGAGGTCGTTGGCCTAGTACCATGGCTTGACCAACTCATGGCTTGCCCTGATATCTGTGACCCTCTCAATGGGCGCTGGGAAGGCTATTTTGATCCGGGCATTGAAGATATTTTTGAAGAAGCCCCAATTCATAAAATAGTAGAGCTCGAAACAGCTGCCGAATACTATGAATACTATTCAGATAATCCTGATGATACGATCCAAGAAATCCCAGATACTATCGGTACACACGCCATTTTATCGGACGACGGTTTTCAGAGTGTGACATTAGCCGAGGTTATTAGCTGGCGCTTATTTAACGACGGCCGTATGGATGGCATGCTAGCAGATCAAAGTAAGGTGGCATCAACGCCAATTTTACCAGGGGATGAATGCTTATATTCAGCCAACACAAACGATAAATTCAAATACTTTTTTCAGCATCATATTGCCAACAAAATTAAATCCCAAGATCCAGAGGCTATTGCAGCCATTACCCTGCTCAATGAAAAAGAAACTTAGACTTTTTTAATGAGATAATAGTATTGGCTATTGTCTTCACGCTGCTCAACCAACTCATGCCCCAAAAAGTGGCAAAACTTGGGGATATCCCTTGTCGTTGATGGATCGGTTGCAATCACCTCAATCACGTCACCAGCCGCCACTTCACGCACTTTTTTATGTAATAGCATTACAGGTTCTGGACAAAGTAAACCCGATGTATCTAACGATATTTTTTGTGTCATATATCACTATCTTTTAAATTAAATTCGTCATTTCTCAAATATTCACTAAACTTACTATTAAGATTTAGGTCTTATTCTTTAGTATTAACTTTTAGGTGTAAAAAAAATTTCGTGAGCATTTTTAGTCGTATTGACCCACAATCGCTGTCATTAACACGCAAACTGCTAGAAGGGCAATCTCCCTCCTTAAGCCACGCTTTACCTACACATACACAATCCCGATATCCCTTGGGTGAAACCACCATAGAGCTCGATATAGAAACGGTCAATAATATCATTAAAGAGCTCACCACTATTGGTAATCGTTGGTTAGCGGATGAGAATAATGAATGTTACGAAGAGCGCAAAAAAATAATGGCGTATCTCATTAAACAGTGGATTAGAATTGGCGAAGACACCATGCAAATTAGCCACCTAAAGCACCACTCGTCTTTTGAAACACGCATATAAAACTACCCCATAGACCATGCTTGATACTGCTGCTGTGTCATTAACGTTGTAGATTCTGTACCCGCATCGAAAATAATCAACACATCACCTGTGCGCAAGAGAGCCTTTATTTGTTGTACCTTATCCTCCAAGCTCACTTCATGCATACCATAATCGGTACCTTCACGAGTAATAAACGCCTCAATCAATCCTTGTAGCGCTTCTTGACTCAAATGTTCTGCAGAAATGATCATTTACAACGACTCTCGTTTACGAAACAATAAGCACACATAATATCAAATAAAAACCATAGAAAGCACACCATAGAGAGAACAATGGCTAATCAACTTATTATCATTACCCTACTCAGCGATGACCAACCTGGTATTGTGCAGCAATTAGCACACGTTATTAGTACACATAACGGTAACTGGCTTGAAAGCCGCATGGCACAACTTGCGGGAAAATTTGCGGGTATTTTAAAAGTAAATATTGATAGCACTCATACTCAAGCACTCACTGACGCCCTTAAACAACTTTCAGGCGATGGCATTCAAATATTAGTAGAACATGCTGATACGCTCGCCGCAACCGAAGGCTGCAAGCTCACCTTTGAACTCGTAGGTGCTGACCGCATAGGGATTATTCAGGAAATTTCACAAGCCTTTGTTGAAAAAGGCATTAATATTGATGAGATGGAAACCACATGCTCTAGTATGCCATGGTCGGGCGAGCCGCTGTTTGAAGCCAAGGGTAAACTACTCGCACCAGCAGGCATTGATACTAATGAGCTATTGGATCAACTGGATGTTATTGAAGAAAAGCTGGGTGTAGATATCACATTAAGCACAACACTATAAATACTTAATATTCAACTAACGCCAACTGCCTTTCATTAATATAATTTTTAACCGCCGATTGATTTTGCGCGTACAAGCGCGCGTAATCAAATGCTTTTATGGCATCATCCGCTTTATTTAACGCGTCTAATGATACCGCCAAGCCTAACCATAAACGTGCATCTTCATGATTAACACTCAATAATTGACGATACCAATACACCGAATGCGTAAAATCACCAACCTTATTATAAAGACTAGCTAACAACACATAATACCCTTTGTTTTGCAAAAATTCGGGGCGATAAGCCGACAGCATTTTTAACGCGCCCTCGCTATCACCACGCTTCATCATAACTCTCGCTGCCTTTTCAGCAAACTGATACGCGTCTAACGCTTTATTTTTGTAAATAAGATTTTCTGCTTCTGCAATTTTATTTTCACCTAAATACATTTTAAGCAACAAGTCATTAGACTCACCCCAAAAACCTGATAGCTGCGTAAAGTTTTGCAATACTTTTTCTGCGGTTTTTATATCTCCTTCAACATAAAGGCGATATGCTGTTTGCGCTATTTTTCTATCTGCTACAAAAATAGTATCGCTAGAAGTTTCTGCATGGGTTAACGCAACACCACTCGATTTTTCTTCCTCTAACTCTTGATCTGCTGCCATTGAATTTTGAAAAAATACAGAATCATCCGATAAATAACTCGAAAACTTCTGAATAAGAGCCGACACATCAATATATTTTTCACCTGCCTGATAGGCTTTTTTAATCAACTCTGGGACTTTGTATTCTTCATTCTTAGCAATCACCATCGTCGCCAACGATACATAACGATCAACGATATTTTGAATACCTTGTAATGCTTGTGCATTATCAGGCTGAATAGATAAAACTTTTTCATAGCGCGCAAAGGCATTATGCTCTGGTGGTGACATTAAGCGATCACGCTTAAAAAACTTATCACCTGAAGCCAGTATTTTTTGCACATCCACGGTATTATCTTCGTCTTTTTTAATTTCTTCTAATACAACACTTTTTATCACATCGTGTTTTTTCTCGGCTGAAATATCCGCATCAATAAATTTCACCACGTCATCAGGGATAGCCACATTCATTTCTAAAAAATCGTTTTCTATCGATGAGGCTGTCTCGGGCTGCAACTGTTCTACCACACCATCGGCCAATAAATCGCTCAGGCCCGATTGCGCATGATAAGGTTCTAAATGCTCTGGGCGCTCTAAAAAGCCTTGATCCCAAATAAAAACGCCCGTAGATAACAGTAAAAAAACAAACAAGGTATTCATTCGCTTGTTTTTACGCTGCTCTAGCATTTTTTCTTGAGCAATCTCTTCCGACAGATAAATATAACCTTCAATCACCTTAGATGAGTCAATCAATTTTGCATCTAATTGAAGCTCACCAAAATCGGTGCGCATCATATTCATAACCTATCTCCAATAAGACAATATACAAAGGGCATCTAACAATTGTTGCTACACTACCCACTCACTTACTATTCATCATTTATAATAAGTGTAGTAAAAAACCCCTATTCCTCTAGAAAATACCTATGAAAATCAACAAAAACACTCATTTAATCGAAAAATAATTTGCCGCTGCGTCAAATGAATGACAAAAAATTAACCATTCTCCCGCAGCCGTTTTTTTTATATACTAGCCGCCAATTTTTTGGCTGTATCAACGACCGAGCAATCCTTTTATGCCCATCTGTAACATTGTACTTTTTGAACCAGAAATACCGCCCAACACAGGCAACATTATTCGTCTTGCAGCTAATACCTGTTGCACATTGCATATCATTGAACCTACGGGCTTTGAGCTAGATGACAAACGGTTAAGACGTGCGGGCTTAGACTATGGTGAATGGAAAGACATGAAAATTCATGCAGACTGGGATAGATTTATTCAAGATGAGCAACCAGAGCGATTATTTGCTATTACCACCAAAGGCACACGCTTTCATCATGAAATAGACTTTGCCAGTAATGATTATGTTGTATTTGGCCCAGAAACGCGTGGCTTACCCGATCCCGTGCTTTATGATGAGCGCATGACCGAACGAGTGCGCATTCCAATGGTGGCTAACAGCCGTAGCATGAATTTATCAAACTCAGTCTCGGTTATCGTATACGAAGCATGGCGCCAACAAGGATTTATCGATTCGGTATAAGCTCTATATCACTCGTTAATCGCTCACAAGGTTCAACAAACGCATTACCAACAGAGAATACAAGCAATAATGAAAACAGCATCCATCGGCCTTTTTTACGGTAGCTCAACATGCTACACCGAAATTGCAGCCGAAAAAATTCAGCAGCAATTCCCCGAAGGCTGCATTGCGCTACACAATGTCGCAGACACACCATTATCTAACATGCTGCAATACCAACAACTCATTTTAGGTATTCCTACGTGGGATTATGGCGAACTACAAGAAGACTGGGAAAATGCGTGGGATGATCTCGACACGCTCGATTTATCAAACACAACCATTGCACTATACGGCCTTGGCGATCAAGTTGGTTACCCTGATTGGTTTTTAGATGCCATGGGTTACTTACATAATAAAGTAGTTGTACAAGGCGCAAAAGTTATTGGTTACTGGCCCAACAAAGGCTATGAATATAATGAATCTCAAGCTCTCACCGAAGACAAAAGCGAGTTTTTTGGTTTAGCGCTAGACGATGAGAATGAATTTGATAAAACCGAACAACGTATCCAACAGTGGTGTGACGAACTTAAACGCCATTTTTCGTATGAATAATTATGTTATCCACAATCGAAGAGTCGCCGTTTTCACATCATGAGTGAGCATATTTATTGGAATGAAAAAGGCCAGCCATTATCAACACAATTTGATGACGTTTATTTTTCGACTCAAAATGGGTTAGAAGAAACCCGCTACGTATTCTTAGAAAAAAATCATCTCAAAGAACGTTTTGCGGCATTAAACAATCATGAAACGTTTGTCATTGCAGAAACAGGTTTTGGCACAGGGCTCAATTTTTTAGCTACCTGCCAACTATGGCAACAAACCATCAACAACCATGCACACCTGCATTTTATTTCTGTGGAAAAATTTCCTCTAGAAAAAAAAGCGGTTCAACGTGCACTTAAATTATGGCCCGAACTGGGTATATTTAGCCATGAATTATTAGATGCGTACCCTGCCACAATAGACGGCTTTCATCGCATTCAACTCAGTCATAACATCAGCCTTACACTAATTATTAACGATGCTGCACAGGGCTTACAGCAACTTATTGCCAGCCCAAACACTATTACAGATGAATCACACATTCGCCGACAATGGCAAGGAGTTGATGCTTGGTATTTAGACGGCTTTACGCCATCAAGAAACCCCGACATGTGGAGCGATACATTATTTCAAACCATGGCGAGTTTAAGTAAGCCACAAACAAGCTTTGCAACATTTACAGCAGCCAGCAAAGTCCGCAAAGGACTAATTAATGCTGGTTTTAGTATTGAAAAGAAAAAAGGCTATGGTTATAAACGCGAAATGATGCGAGGTACTTTTGGCATCTTACCCAGCGATACTACGGACACGAACTCAACATCGTCAGAAACAACAAAAACAGAAACAGAAACAGAAACAGAAACAGAAAACACGGCTACTCAAACGAAAAAAAAATCTTACCAATACACGGTTGATCCATGGGCTGTGATAAAGCATTACACCCCCACGCCCACACAAGAAAAAATAGCGATTATTGGCGGCGGCATTGCGGGATGCCACTCCGCATACGCTTTGGCGCAAAAAGGCTATCAGGTCACAATTTTTGAAAAAGAAGATGCATTAGCCGCTGGCGCATCAGGCAATGCTCAAGGTGTGGTATATGCAAAATTATCAGCCACGCAAGAACCTCAAGGGGATATGAATGCATACAGCTTATTGTATGCCCAGCAATTTTATCGTCGCTACTGGGATAGCCTTGGCAAGAACATAACTCACGGCCAACAATGCGGTGTAATGCAATTGAGCTTAACGGATAAGCTACAACAAACGCATCAAAAAATAGCGCAACGATTTGACCATCATGAAAATATTGCACACTATTTATCTGCCAAAGAAGCCAGCCATATCGCCAATACAAGCATCACATCACCCTGCCTTTTTTTTCCACAGGCTGGATGGATAGACCCCGCACATTTATGCCAGTGGTTAAGCCACCACGATAATATTACCGTAGTGCCCAACACCCACATTCATACCATAAAACGTACTTCAACACAGTGGTCACTGCACGCAACCCATTCGCACACAGGCGCAAATATTCATGCGTTCCATACCGTGATTATTGCAACCGCTTACGATGCACTCACTATTGAGCAAAGCCAATATTTGCCCCTTAAAAAGGTACGCGGCCAAGTCACGCATTACCCCGTTAACAACGTATTAGCGCCATTAAAAACAGCGGTTTGTGGCAAAGGGTATATTGCTCCTGCAAAACAAGAATATTGCTTAGGCGCTAGCTTTAATTTAGGCGTTACTAGTACCCAATTAAATGCTGATGACCACTTGAGCAATTTGCACAATGCCATTCAGCAAACTCCCGATCTTATCGACAACGATATACTCAATAATGGACAACATGCCCAGCTTAACGGGCGCGCAGAGTTTCGCTGTGTCACACCCGACTACCTGCCCGTGGTTGGTGGTATACCCATCACAAGCGATATACAAAAACAATTTTCTGCACTTAAAAAAGATGCCAGCACAACAATACATACTGCGGGCAGCTACCACCCCCATCTATATGTTAATGTTGGGCATGGATCGCGAGGTTTAGCCTACACTCCGTTATGCAGCGAAATACTGGCTAGTCTTATCAACGGCTGCCCACCGCCAATTTCCCAAGCATTACTACAAAAACTAAGCCCTACACGCTTCACCATACGCGACATTATTCGCTCATAACACTCAATCGCAACACTCACTCATAACCAAGCAAGCAAACTCAAAAATGACAACTATAATGAAGGCAATAGAATTCATTCATATAGGTGATCATCATGCTCATGTCGCGCCCACGTAGCTCTTCGTCTCATATTGATATTGCTAGCGTACACAACTACTACGAACGCTTGGTGACAGAAACCATCTATCAAAGCAGTAGCCGAGCGGCTAGCGACAGTGATTTTATGGCCGACGTATCTTGTGTTGCTCTCAATCACCTACCGCCACGGTATATTCGTCACGATGTGGACATGAGCTTTTTTATGTCACCCACCGAACGTACTGAAACCGCCAATAAAGTACAACAAGCGGTAGATCATGCCATTCAATTTGTTGTGGCGCACGAACAGGAAAAACAAGAGCAGGAAGAAAAAGAACAACTGACCAACAACTCTGTTAATGCAGAGGCTGATCAAACAGTCAATACGAAAGACAATATTGATACAGAAACAAACACACAAACAGCCAATCCTGTTGAACATGCAATAGATAACAGCATGAGTAGCAGCCATCCAAGTAATAACCCTATTGACCCAACACACTAATAAACGCAGTACATCTGTCTTTGGCTATGCCAAAATAGCTATTTTTAATTGACTACACTTAAGCGCTTAGCCATATCACACAAGGGTATGGCGTAATGATTGTATTGAAGCTACTATTCTGCCCTCACCATTGCACCCTCACATTGCACCCTCACATTGCACAATAGCGATTAACTTATGAGCGCATTACGTCTTCAATCTTCTCGGCTGCAGCACACACTTCAACACATGTTTCTCGCCTGTCTGCTACATGTAATGTTAACTCATACCGCTAATGCCGACCCCATTGAGCTGAGTTATACCCTACTAGATACACAACCACATAACCCCCGCAGCTTTACACAAGGCTGGATAAAAGATGGCAACACCTTTTTTGAAAGCAGTGGGCGCTACGGTCACTCGTTTATTCAACGCTACCCCGCCAGCACTACCGCACTATCAAACACACAAGTGATCACTCAACCCCTTGATAAACACTATTTTGCCGAAGGCCTTACCCTCTGGAACAACACACTTTATCTACTCACATGGAAGGCACAAACTCTGCTAGTGCTTGATAAAAAATCTCTGCACATTCGCCGCACTCTCGCTTACACAGGCGAAGGCTGGGGCTTAACCCACAATGATCATGCATTGATCATGAGCAATGGTACTTCAACACTCTTTTTTCGCGATCCTCACAGCTTTGCCATTCAACGCACAATCACTGTCAAAAAAGACTTACAGTTAAACGAATTAGAATATATTAATGGTATTATTTGGGCGAATAACTGGCAGGAAGATCGTATTTACGCCATTAATAGCCATAACGGGTGTTTACTCGGTAGTATTGATCTTAGTGCACTAAGGGCGCACGCTGTAAAACCCAGCCCACGTAATGTACTCAATGGCATTGCTTTTGATAAAGAAAACAATGGATTATGGATCACTGGAAAATACTGGCCCACGCGTTATCTTATTCGCTTACCCATCAACACAGTACCTAATCATCATTCGTGCTAAATACCCGTAGCACACCCCTATTAACGATTTAGAGCACCGCATTAACATGACAAACACCACCCAACTGACACAACTTTTAGCGCAAATAGATACACTCAATAATGAAGACCCTGCGCTTAACGCTGAAACATCCAATAACACTATCAGCAAAGAAGTTCTGTATTCACAACGTATGCAATATCGTTTACAGCAATTTGCCCCCAACGCTAACGAAGCCTTACAAATCGCGGCCTATAGCCAGCATATTCAACGCTGGGCTATCCCCCGTAGCGACTACCCTATGGATCGCACTGGCTATAAAAAGTGGCGTACTGAGTTAGGAAAATTTCACGCCGAGCTCACAGGTAACACTATGCTCACTCTAGGCTACGACGAAACAACGGTAGCCCGTGTACGCTATCTTTTACAGAAAAAAGGGCTCAAACGCGATAGTGACACACAAACATTAGAAGACGTTATTTGCCTAGTATTTCTCGAATATTATCTTGATGATTTTGCTGCAAAACATGCCGAAGAAAAAATCATTAGCATCATTCAAAAAACATGGAACAAAATGTCGGATAAAGGCCATGAAGCGGCGCTTAAACTTGAGATGCCTGCACACCTGTTCGCTTTGGTTGAAAAAGCACTACAGGGCTAATTTTACAGCTTAAAAAGCCCTTTTTACCCTATTGTCTGTTATTATAGCCAGCCTTTAATAGAGCGGTAACACACCCCCAATTACCGCTTTTCACCCCCGTTTAACGATAAGATATTCTATGTTTTCTAACGATCAACTCTCTCAGCTTACCCAACTCAAACAAACTATTCGTTCAAGCAAAGATATGGCACAAGGTACTGTACGCGCCACATCTGGACGCTTTGGTTTTGTCACTCTTGATGATGGCCGAGAAGCCTTTTTAAATCCCGAACAAATGGAACGTGTCTTTCCTGGGGATCGAGTAGAAGTAGAAGTCACCACCACTGAAAACGAAAAGTTTGAAGCCAAACTCGAAAAGCTTATCTCCTCAAGCATTAGTTTTTTATCGGGTCGTTACCGTGTTCGGGGCAAAGGGCATTTTATTGCCACTGACGATACGCATTTTTCTCGCTGGATATTTATTCCACCCAAAAATAGAGCGAAATGCCAAGAAGGCCATTACGCAACAGCCAAAATTATTCGCCACCCGTTTAAAGACGGTCGCGCACAAGCAGCGATTACCAGCAACATTGGCGACGCGAACACACCGCATATTGAACGCTTATATACACTGGGAAAATACCAGCTCAGCGAATACTTCACCAAAAATGTCTTAGAAAACGCACAAGCACTGTGTAAAAACACTATCGAAGCAAATAATGACGATGACATAACACAGCAAGACTTACGTCATATACCGTTTATCACGATCGACTCGGCTTCTACCCGCGATATGGACGATGCCTTGGCCATTGAAGCTAACGATAATGGCTGGACACTATCTATCGCTATTGCGGCACCCAGCACAGATATCAAAGCCAATAGCCCACTTGATAAAGCGGCACAACAACGTGGACAAACAACCTACTTTGCTGACAAGCCGTTAACCATGCTACCCGAGCAATTATCGCACGATCGCTATTCGTTACAATGCAATCAAGATCGTGCCAGCCTTGTATTACAGTGCCACGTTGATTCTAACGGCAACGTGAGTGAATGCACGTTTATTCCTGCACTCATTCAATCTCACGCAAAATTAAGTTATGCCCAAGTTGCTGCCGCATTAGAAGGCCGAGATTTTCATACCCCTGCATCACTCTCTGACATTACACCGTTTAAAGAGCAACTGACTATGCTGCACGCATGTACCACTGCTTTACATGCCTACCGCAAAGAACACTACATCATCATAAATAACCATAATGATGTGGCGCTGTATTTAAACGAAAAAGGCAAATTAGACCGCATCGAGAAAATCGAACGTAATTGCGCACACCATATTGTGGAAGAAGCAATGCTATTAACCAACCGTTACGCGGGGCAATTTTTAGCAGAACATAACGCTGGATTATTTATCACTCATCGTGGTTATCGCAACGAGAGACGACAAGATATTGAAAGCCTATTAAGTGAAAAAACCAAGACGACTATCGAAAACACCGATCAGTTGGCACACTACATTCACACCATAAAAACACTACAAAACAATGACGACTTTGCGCCATTGCTATCAATACAACAGCGTTTTTTAGAGCCTAGTCAACTGTCTACCGATAGCAGCCCTCACTTTGGTTTAGGCTTTGAACAGTACGCAACCATCACATCGCCTATACGCCGTTACCAAGATTTATATAATCAACGTGCTATCTTAACTATTCTGGCTGGTAAAAAAACAACGCCAATTAAAGAAGATGCATTGACTGCGCTAAAAGGCAATGTTCAACACAGTAGAAACGCAGCACAATTTATGGAGCGCTGGTTAATCAGTGATTTCATGCAAGATAAAATTGGGCAAACATTTACAGGAACAATTTCGTTACTAACCAATCAAGGCGTGGGCGTACGCTTAGATGACACCGCTATTGAAGGCTTTATTCCTGCCATGCGCCCCAACAAAAAAAGCAAAGACGAAAAAGAGAAAAAAGGCGATAAAATATCGTTTAATAACCAACGCATGGAATTAACATGGAACGAACAAAGCATTGCGTTAGATCAAGCCGTGAGTGTCACGCTCACTAAAATTGATCACGAAAAGAAAAAGCTTGAGTTTGCCTTTAATGACATTACTCAAATCACAAGCTAAAACCAACCACACGTAAAGACACAAAAAAAGCGAGTCGATACTCGCTTTTTTTGTGTCTTACCAGAACACCTCAAACTAACGATCAAACACGACCGTTTTTTCGCTATTAATCAATACGCGATGCTCAACATGCCAACGTAAAGCACGGCTCAATACGACCGCCTCTATGTCTTGCCCTATCTCGACGAGCTCTTCAGGGCTATTCGCATGACTTACACGCTCAACCGACTGTTCAATAATAGGCCCCTCATCAAGGTCTGGTGTTACATAATGCGCCGTAGCGCCAATCAGTTTTACACCACGATCATAGGCTTGGTGATAAGGTTTAGCGCCTTTAAACCCGGGTAAAAAAGAGTGATGAATATTGATTGCCTTACCTTCTAATTGCTGGCACAAATCATTAGACAAAATTTGCATATAACGTGCTAACACCAATAAATCTGCTTGCGATGTGGCCATTAAATCCAGTATTTGTGCCTCTTGCTGTGCTTTAGTCTCTGGCGTGACAGGCAAAAAATGAAACGGCACCTCGTACCATTCGCACAATGGTTTCATCACTTCGTGATTAGATACCACGCCCACGATATCAATTGGCAAAGAACCGCGTTTCCATGCGTTTAAAATATTGCTTAAACAGTGCCCCCACTGCGACACCGCAATCATAACTTTTGGTTTAACATGCTTATCGTGTATCTCCCAGCACATACCGTAACGATCTGCTAACGGTAAAAAACTGGTTTTTACATCGGTTAACGACTTAGCGCCTTCGCAAGATTCAAAGACGGTACGCATAAAAAATCGCGCAGTAGATGCATCTTCAAACTGCGATGATTCGCGAATATTAAACCCCTGTAAAGCAAACAAATTGGCAACAGCCGCTACAATACCTGGTTGATCATTACAGCTTAACTTAAGAACAATATCTGTCGTGGTTGTCATAGAAAAATCATATTCGTGTTAAAAGCATATACAACAAATTCACAAAGAACTTATTGTGTGAAATAGAAAGAGAGATTGTAACGGTAGAAGAGAAACTAGGGAAGTAAGATTGTTGACCTCACTCACAGATAAAAAGCAGTCAGTGATTACACCACTTTAATATGCCAAGGTTCATAACGCACACCAAGCGTATTATCTTCGTCATAACGTATTGCCACATAGCCTAAATCTTGCATACGCTTAAATTCTTCTGTTTCAGAAAAAGCATCCGTAAAATTGCGCCCACCCCAGCCTTTACGGCCTACATCAAAATCACCAATCCCGTGATAAGAATAACCCGGTGGTGCCAGTGAACGTGACGCACGTGATAAATTACCCTTCACACTCACGACTTTTGCTAAAAACAAATGCAGCTGCTTAACGTTAGAACGAATACCAGACGTTAGTACAATCCCATCGCCAATACTTTTACGAATCTTTTCATAATACGCAAACGATTGCTCTTTAAACAAATAGTGTCCTGTATTCGGCACTTTAAATGTTTCACTTTTCGCGATAGAAGACGTAAGCGATGACTCCACTTTATCGCCAAAAAAACCATACTCCACAGCATCGTGTGCAAATATTTGCTCAATAAAACGTAATTCATCGGCTGTAAATACACCCACATCAGAAAAACGTTGGGCAAACCGTAAGGCATCATCAAAACTCAAAATATTAAAATTGCCGTAACCCACAGTATTTTGTAGTTTCTTTAAGCGTAGACTCACCGAATGTAATAAGACCTTATCTTGCGGTGCAATATAAATATCATCATCGTAATCACGTGCAAAATCAATATTCTTATTAATAGCACGAGCCACTTTAGCGGGTACTGCTTCAGGCATTACCGTAGGCGCCGCTCCTGTTACCACAGGATCGGCCAACTCTTCATCGGGTAAATGGTTAAAACGATTTTCGTGATCACTCACAGGATCATGCAATGGTGGGTCAATATCAACGACGGGGTTCGACACTGGCGACAAGGTATCTGTGGTAAATTCCTTACCATCCACACTTAACCGCAAGGCATAAGGCAACACACTCGCCGTAGCAACAGCACACAAACCTGTAATGACCTGTCTACGCTTCATATCGTCTCGCACACCGTGCTAATAAATGGAATCTATGTATGAATTGTAGCAAGAATTCCAAAAAACATAAAAATTAACCAATATTGCCCTCTTAACCTGCATATATCTACATAACCCCATGCCATATCCCCACAAAAACTACCGACTCATCCGCAAAAGTATATAGCTTCGTTATACAATACCCCTCTTAATCCACAACCAACCGCAGTAATGAGTCACCTATGTATACCCACCGCTTTTCTGTTGCGCCGATGATGGAATGGTTTAATTAGAGATAAATTCATTATTTATCAGTGAGTTACAATTAAAAAAGTCTATTAGGTAGCAAATTAGTAGCATTCCGGGACCGATATTCTAGGAAAATTTTTTCACTTAAAATACAAAAACATTATATTAGATGCCATTCAGAAACTACCTCTTGATAGCTATAACAAAGAAACGTAAGCTTCTTCACGTCACATATTAAGGGCGTACAACTTAAATCTTGTTATCAAAGTGGGGAAGCATGAGCCATACAGAAGAATCTATACTTAAAGCCGCTCAAGACAACTGCTTTTTTAAAACCATATACAAAGAGTATCGAAATGAGAAAGAGATTGGTACCTTGCTTGCTGACATGCATAATCAAGGAAAGTTAAACCTAATCGCTGAATATAATAATTTACATAATTCAGATGAAGGACAACGCTTCTATACCTTAAGAAATATCTTCGACAAAGCTTTACCAACCATTAATGCTCCTATCCAAGGGGTAATTAAGTGCGTAAAACATATAATAACGGAAGCAGGTAATGGTATGTCAGCCTCTTGGGTCAAAAGCTCTTTCGCAGAGTTTTGCCAGACTAAGCCTGAAAGAATTCATGAGGTGATATCACTAGAATTAGCCCACATTGACGATAAAATTGATTTGCTATCTACGGCACTTATTTCTGGATCAAAAGTCGACTTATCTGAATATGCTAAACAAGCCATGGATTTAACAAAACACGAAAACATCATCATATCTACAAGAGCTATATTTTCGTTAGGACGGGTTGATTACAGAACAAATGAGGAATTGAAACAAGCTGCAACCATGGCAATCTTTGAGGTTACTGAAAAACAGACGACTGATGAAAATATCTCAACAGCACTACAATCATTATATTCAATACTAGGAAAGAATCCTTCAGAAAAGCAAAAGCTCATAAGTTTTATCCAAGAAAACACAACATCAGAAAAAGTATTATTCATTCATACTGCTACTGAAATATTATCTCGAGAAAAAGAAAATATACCTGAAGATATCGAAAGTGCTCTATTAAAGGCATCAATATTAGTTGCACCTAAAAACAAAGGTAGTATTGAGAATATTGATCATTATTTACAATATAAAATAAGTAATGGAAAATCAGACACAGCAATTAAAACGTTAGAATCGATATTCGAAAATACCAACTTCGAAATTTCAATTAACAATTTTGATGGAGTAAGAAGATACCTAATAGAAAATAGAGATGGAAGTTTGTCAAAACTAATCACTCGATGGTTGCTATTTAAGAAAGTACTTTACGGAAGAGCTTGTTTTGACATACTTAAAGCTTGTACTGATGGAGGGATAGACATACAGTTTGACACAACCCAATTAAATGGAAAATATAAAAATCATGAGCCATTCCTTGCAAAAAAAGCATGCGGATGGTTTTTTTCACAACAATCATCAGCAATTAGTCTAATTGTCTCCCTTGTAGAAAAATGCACTGATGAACAAGCAGATTCTATAAGAGACATTACTTTTAATCCTTTGCTTATAAGCTATCCTGGAAGTGTTAAAAAATATCTTTTAAAACACAAAGAAAGTACTAACACCCAAATATCAAAATTTTGCTCTTCATTATTAGAAAAGCTAAATAAATACCATGAAGATATCGATTCTTCTTTTAGTATTAAGGAACTTAGACCAAGCAACGAACATAAATTCACATATAACAAACATCATCAAGCAATAATGAATAACACCATGAGAGAGGGTCGAAAAAAATCTTTTCTTTCTGGCTTATTCTCTGAATCTGTACTTCTTTATGGGAAAAAATCAATTAATTACATATATCATGGTGACGAAAGGTCTAGGCAAGAAATGCCTCTACAGAGCATAACCCATTCTATTGAATTTCCATCTTTAGAATACATAGACCCTCACAACTTAAATGAAAAGCTACGCTGGTTCAGAATCGAGGGATGTGAACAATGAGGCTTATAATTAAAGAATACCTTGCATCGCTCAGAGAACGCAATGAACTTGATGCCATAATTCCTGATTTATTAAGTCAAATAGGACTTAATGTCTTTGTATCACCAAGCCGAGGAATGAAAGAGTATGGTGTCGATATTGCAGCAGTTGGTAAACTTAATGGAGACTCAGAAAAAGTCTACCTTTTCTCCGTTAAGTCTGGAAACCTTACAAGATCAACGTGGAGTTCAAATTCAGATCAAGCACTAAGACCATCTCTAGACCAAATTATTGATTCATTTATTCCTCATAGGATACCTCAAGAACATATGGATAAGCCTATTGTTATCTGCCTGTGCTTTGGTGGAGAAATAAATTCAGGCGTTCGTCAGGAAGTTTCTGGGTATATTTCTAAAAATACCGATAAAAGTATAAGTTTTGAAGAATGGAACGGAGATAAATTATCTGATTATATTGAAAAATATTTTATGCGTGAAGATATAGCTCCCGAAAATATAAGGGGCTATCTAAGAAAATCTCTTGCTATGGTTGACGAGCCAGACGTGTCTTTCAAGCATTTTACAGAACTTGTTTTCGCATTATGCAAGACCGTGCCTAAAAAACCTAAAGATAGACTAACTATCTTGCGCCAATTACACATTTACACATGGATTCTATACTCATGGGCTCGCGAAGCTAACAATATCGAAAGTGCTTATTTAGCATCAGAACTTGTTCTGCTAAGAGGTTGGGATATTTGCAAAACACACTTAGAGGATAAGAAAAAACATAATAAAGAGGCATTAGCGACTTTAAATTCTATTATCAACCTAAATCATGGAATTTCAAATCACTATATTGACAAGGTAATTTATCCTCACTGTGGAAATCTTCACTCAATCTCTTCTTCAATATCACCATCCTGCCCAACTGATGTTAACTTAAAGCTATTTGATCTTATTGGAAGAATTGCCTTATGTGGAATTTGGACATACTGGCAACTTACAAAAATAGACTCAGAAGTAAAACCTGAATCTATAATGTTTCTTCAGGATAAATACAACAAAATTAACCAAGCCATCATTCAAACTATTAATAATAATCCCATGCTATTCTCACCATATAAAGATGAACAAGCTATTGATATAACTTTAGCTATGTTTTGTTTATCTCTCGATAATAGTAACTTAGATAGTGTTAAAGTTTGGGCGTACAGATTGACAGAATCAATCTATGTGAATTTACGTGACCACAGGGCATATCCAGCAAATCTTTACGATTATGCAGAATTAATAGAACATCCACTAAAGAATACAGATGAATATAGAGAGTCTGTAACAAAAGGGGCTATTCTATATCCGTATCTTTCTATTTTTTCTGCTATTTTTAACTTTGATGAAACATATAATTTAGTGAAGAAGATTAAATCAGACTTCCTTAGTCACAGCAACTTCCAAATATACTTTCTAGACGAAACATCTGAAGATTATTTGTATAATAACAATGACTCTCACGGAGCCACCCTATCGCACGTCAGTTTAGATAAAGAAGCTTCTGTTTTTCTCTCAGAGGTAGAAAATGAATGTGAATTATCAAACCAATTCAATCAACTAACTGCCGTAAAATATTCTTTTTGGCCTGTAATTCTTTTAGCTTGTCGTCATTATCAATTACCCGTGCCAATGCATTTTCTTATCGATCTATATAAACAAAACAATATTCAAGAAAACTCGACAACAGAAGGATAAGTAAAGAGGCATTTTTAAGTAGTGCTACCAATTAGTTTTGTAGCACTTTGGAAGCACTAAACCCAAAAAACATCCTATTTTATCGTCCATAAAATCCACAAATAATGTACAATCCACCACTAACTCATTGCTTATACTACTATTTTAATTATCGCCCCAACCAGTCTCTCCTATAACGTATTGGAGCGACAAAAAACCGTAACTCATTGATTTTATGAACCATTCTCCTCACCGTTTCTCTATTGCGCCCATGATGGAATGGAGTGATCGCCATTGTCGTTTTTTGTGGCGCTTAATTTCTAGGCATACACGCTTGTATACTGAGATGGTAACAACGGGGGCGTTGTTACACCGCGAGCCTGCGCGCTTTTTAGATTACAACGCAGAGGAACACCCACTGGCATTACAACTAGGCGGTAGTAATGCCGACGATCTGGCTCACTGTGCGGTATTGGCCGAGCAGTGGGGTTATGACGAGGTAAATCTAAATTGTGGCTGCCCAAGTGATCGTGTACAAAACGGTATGATTGGCGCCTGCTTAATGGCTCACCCCACGATAGTGGCTGACGCGTATCAAGCCATGCAAGATAGTGTTGATATTGAAGTCACAATTAAGCATCGCATTGGTATTGATGACATGGACGACTACCAAGGTATGGTGGATTTTATTGGCCCTATCGCTGATAAGGGCTGTAAAACATTTATCGTACATGCCCGCAAAGCATGGCTAAAAGGATTAAGCCCAAAAGAAAACCGTGACATACCCCCGCTGGTGTATCCGAATGTGTATCGCTTAAAACAGGAATTTCCTCATCTGACCATTGTGATCAACGGCGGTGTAAAAACACTCGACGACACACTAGATCATCTTAATCAGGTCGATGGTGTAATGGTTGGTAGAGAGGCTTATAGCAATCCATATTTATTGGCCGATGTAGATGCACGCTTATTTAATGATACATACCCTGTGCCTTCTCGACTCGATATTGCCCAACAATACATTCAGTATTGCGAACACGAAATGGCAAAAGGCACCCGCTTAAATCATTTAAGCCGACATGTACTGGGCTTATTTCAAGGTGAAAAAGGTGCGCGCGCTTTTCGTCGTCATATTAGTGAAAATGCCCACCTAGATAAAGCAAATACACAGGTATTGGTTGACGCGCTGGGCTATATTGCTTAAGTTATCTTTTTATTTAATTGCGATGCAATCAAACGTAAAAACACATAACGTTATTATGCATCACACATCATATTTTTTAACACCATGAGCCGTACACCATGAGTAATCAATTAGAACAGCTAAAAACAATGACCGATGTGGTTGCCGATACAGGCGATATTGAAGCCATTCGTCAATACCAACCATTAGATGCCACCACTAACCCGTCACTGCTGTTTAAAGCCGCACAAATGCCACAGTACGATGCCCTACTCACTCGCTCAATTGCATGGGCGAAAGAACAAAGCAATGATGAAAATGAACAAGTGCGCTTTGCTGCCGATAAATTAGCGGTATTAATTGGCTGTGAAATTTTATCGATTATTCCTGGTCGTATTTCTACAGAAGTAGATGCACGTTTATCGTTTGATACCGAAGCCACCTTACAAAAGGCGCGTCAATTAATCGCATTATATGAAGCGGAAGGGGTGGATAAAAAACGTATTTTAATCAAGATTGCATCAACGTGGGAAGGCATTAAAGCTGCTGAAATTTTAGAGCAGGAAGGCATTAACTGTAATCTCACACTATTATTTAGCTTTGCCCAAGCGGTTGCCTGCGGTGATGCCAATGTATTTTTAATCTCACCATTTGTAGGGCGTATTTTAGATTGGTACAAAGCCAATACCGACAAAAAAGAGTACACAGCGGATGAAGACCCTGGGGTTATTTCTGTCACACAAATTTATCAATATTATAAACAACACAATATTAATACCGTTGTGATGGGTGCAAGTTTTCGCAATACAGGGGAAATAGAAGCACTCGCAGGCTGTGACCGCTTAACCATTAGCCCACAATTATTGGAAGATTTAAGTAAAAATACAGTGGCATTAGCTAGAAAATTATCGCCTTCAGTCATTGATCAAACGACACCTAAAATCAATATGAATGAAGCTGCCTTTCGCTATCAAATGAATGAAAATGCAATGGCAACTGAAAAGCTAGCCGAAGGTATTCGTCAGTTTATTAAGGATCAGGTCAACTTAGAAGACTTACTGCAACAGCGTATTCACTCATGATCTCTCGCATTACTAATTTTTTAGAAAAAATAACCAACGCCTCTCAAGAAACAAAAGAGGCGCTATCGGCATCGGAGCTGCATATCGCAACAGCGGCATTATTGATAGAAGTGGCTAGTATTGATCAACATATTGATGAGCTTGAGTTAACAGCCCTAGGGCATACATTAAGCCAACGCTTTTCATTAACACAAGATGAATTAAACGCATTGATTGAACATGCCAAACAAGCCTCGAACGAGGCGGCATCACTATACCAATTTACGCAGTTAATTAACCGCCATTGCAATGATAAAGAAAAGTATGATCTTGCCTGTGGCTTATGGGAAGTTGCCTATGCCGACAATATTTTAGATAAGCATGAAGAGCATATTATTCGCCGTATTGCCGATTTAATACATTTACGTCATAGCGATTTTATTCGCGCCAAGCATCACGCAAGAGACAACACTTAGCACATGCATCATAAAGCTTAAAAAGCATTTAACTTAAAAACTCTTTTGTCCACGCTAAACGCTTATTAAGCCAAATATCTTGTGTATTAGTCACCGCAAAATCTCGACATTTTTTAATCATTAACTTTACTTCTTCTGGGTCGTTGCTTAACTCAACTATACCGTCGGCCAACCCATCAACAGACAACCAAGGTACTGTTTTTACCGTTCCTGTTGATTCAAGATCTTTATAATAATAGGTATCATAGGCGATCATCGGCAAACCACATGCCATCGCATCAAAAACACTTCTTGGCGTATCTTCACTATTGGGCGCCGCTAATAAAAAGTCGTACTCTCGCAAGCGCGAGAATAACTCTTCACCATAATTAAGCGCGCCACAAAATGTAATTATATGATGCAGATCATGCTGATCAACTAATGCTTTTAACGATGCCTCACTGTCACCCGCTCCAATAATCGATAATGATATTTTTTTTACATCACCCGCTAGACGAAGTTTTTCAGCGGCTTTCTTAACTGCCAAAATCATATCATCAATGCCTTTATAACCGACAACTCGACCAAAATAGACACATTTAATTTCATTACTCTGGTTATCCCAGCGCTGCAATTTTTCTGCTAGCGCTGACTCACTAAGCACAATGGATAAGTCATGTGCGGTATTGTAAAAATTTTTAACTTTCGCCCGTCCTTTACTGTAATCATCGGCCAGCTTTTGGCTTTTTAACATTAATAAATTACAAAAACGGCTGGCAAAACGTAGCTGCAAGCTAATTAAAGGGTTATAAACATACTGGCATAACAGATAACTTTTATAAGAAAACTTTCCTGTTTGGTAAGACATTTTTGCAGAATTACGATGATCAATATCCATCACAACAATGGTTTTTTTACCTTGTATTACAGCAAAAAATAATGAAGCAAAGGTAAACAGTTTAAAAATATCTTTCGAGACACTCGAATGTACAACATTGGCTGACTTTACTACTTGCCATATTTTAGGCCAAATTGAGAATGGCGCATGCAACATGAACTTTGCACGAGAAATATCACTAGCATACGATGCCACATGATCAATACGCTCTGCCGCACAATCAATATGCGCTAAGTGATGCTTATTATCGGTATAAGTCTGAGTACTCATTACGGGTGAATGAATTAAAATTTCGTCGCCCCACTCCGATATTCTTGGCAGCAACTCTTTTAAATGTGCATAAAAAGCACCTTCACAGGCTATTGTGTTTTTATCGACGCGGTAAAATGGCACAAGCAATACCATGACATATTTCATTGATTAACCTTATCTTTTATTATCGTTTTTGTCATTTAACACTCAATGGCTATTGAGTGTTTGCACTAGATCAGTGAAGGTTTTTTTGTTGGTTTCGTTTAATCCCATTAATACACAATGTGCCTCTAGCACTCGTTCTTTAACAAAACACTCTTCGGTATCACAAGCTTCTAAACCTGAAAAACCTGAAGTTGTACAATAATCTTGCGGGGGCTTATCAATAATGTCACAAACAGTATCAATAGCCATAGAGGAAAGAAGTTTTACAATATCTGAACGATCACAAATAATCAGTGGCTGAATACTTTTAATAGCCTCACTTTTAACTGCTATTTTAGCGATCAAACCTAAGGTAGTACTATCTAAACCTTCAGATTCAGAAAGATCAAATAAGATAGTGCGAAAATCATTTTTATTAAATAATGTCTCTATATATTGATCAAATGGCACACACAGTGTCAGTCTCACATCGCCCACCATTTTAATCACATATACGCCGTCATAATCGGCAACTAAAATTTGACCTAGTGACGCTTTCAACATAATTCTACAACCTTTTTAATTGAGAGCATGGCAACATCATCAGGGAGCTCTTGAATCGTATTGATATTCAACCCCTCAACCATGGCATCTAAATTACCGTCTGTCTTTTCTACCAACGATAACAACCCACGTTCTTTTTCAATGAGATCATTCTGTTCTATCAATTCTAGAATGCCATCCGAAAATAACAATAACGAAAATGGTTGTTGTGATAGCTGTATATGATTCACCTGCCATTGCGCTTGTTGAAATAAGCCAATAGGTTTACCCGAACCTTGTAAAAAACTCGCCTTACCATTCTCTAAGAGTACGGGTACGGGTAAATGGCCAGCCACAATATAATAGAGCTGATGTGTTGTTGTATCGAGAATACCCAATACTAAGGTTAGGTGATTATTAATACCCATTTCAATAAGCTGGTTATTAATTTCTTCTAACAACTCAACCAAAGCATCACTTTCGGAATCAAACTGCACCAATATTTGTTTAAGCTTGACTAGTTGTGCCACTAAATTTTTCAGCCAAATAGTCACAAATGCTGGCGCAGAACCGTGCCCAGAAACATCTGCCAAATAAAAAGCATAATAACGCTGTTTAATAAACGCATAATCAATGCAATCACCGCTTAAATACAACGAAGGAATGACCCGATGTTCGCAAATGTAATCCCTCGCGTAAAACGGCGATACAGGTAACATGGATTGCTGTACAAAATGCCCTGCGCGCTGATCTTGCTCTAAGTTTGCAATATGACGCTGTAATTGTTCATTCACCTGCTCTAATTCAAGGCGGTAACGCTGGTTATCTACCAGTAACTGGGTACGCTCTAAGCACTTATGAATCGACAAAACGAGCACTTCGAGATCAACAATAGGTTTAACTAAATAGTCTGAAGCCCCTAAACGTAAGGCTTCTACCACATCACCCATCACCCCTGCACCCGAGATTACAATAACAGGAACACTCGGCAGCACGTCATGGATTTGCTTAAGCAGTGTTAAACCGCCCACATCGGGCATACTAAGATCGGTAATAACAAGGTCGGGTAATGTATCTTTGAATATCGATAGGCCAGCCGTTGCATCAGGGGCATCGTAAACAACAAAGTCACTATCTTCGAGATAGGTCACCACACTTTGGCGAACACCAACTTCATCATCAATAACCAATAATGTGTACTTAGAATTATCCATCAAATATGAACTGGCGCTACGGCGTTAGGAGTGAATTAATGGCTGTAATGAGTACCACATTACTCCTTTATTTATAGGCAAGCAAGGCGTTTTTTAAGGTAAAAACTGGCAATTATTCATTTATTGTCTATGCTTATTCTGAATGGCAACCTCATACAAAACACATTGCATTTCAGGACATAAACGGGACGAGAAAATGATAGATCGCGATTATTCAGAAAAGCGAAATTTTATTCGCATGACGATTAATACCCCTGCCGAGGTACATGTTGAACAAGAAGGCGTTATTACTACAGGTATTTGTAATGATCTCAGTGGTAGCGGCATGTTACTCACTGTAGATAAGGAATTACCTGCGGATAGTGAGCTACTAGTCACGTTACAACCATCGACTAGCAAAGGCCCATCACTACAGGCACGCTGTACGATTGCTCGATACCATCAAACAGCCGATAAAAAGTGCTTATTAGGGTTAGAAATTCAAGAAATTATTGACGAAAAAACGACCGAAACTGCCTAAATAGCCATTTTCGGTCGCGTTTTGATGATTGTCTCGCGCTTAACGCTTCATTAAAAGTCATCGTCGCTTGAGGTACCAAAGGTATCTTCTACTTCGCCATCGTTCACTAAATAATCACGACGCTGTAAATAAGCATCACGAATAAACACATAACGGTCGCCACTTAATAGCTTTTCGGTTTCTAGCAACTGTGCGCGGGTATCCACGATTTCAAGAAAGGTTAGGCCATTGCGGGCATGACTACTTTCGAGATAGGTGACTGGATCGGCATAAATATCGACAGGTAAGCTCACACCATCACGAAAATTTGATGGACCTAAAAAAGGCAACACAATGTAAGGACCAGAGCCTACACCCCACGCCCCCAAGGTTTGACCAAAGTCTTCACCTTCTGTTTTTTCAATACCCATAGGACTAGCTACATCAAATAAGCCGCCTAAACCAATGGTAGAGTTAAAAACAAATCGACCCGAGTAATCAATGGCTTTACCGCCTTTACCCTGTAGTAAAGCATTGACGATATTACGAATTTCTAACAAGTTACTGAAAAAGTTACTAATGCCCTTTTCAACAAAGTCGGGAGTGATAAAGCGATAAGTCTTTGTCACAGGCTTCAGAAAATACTTATCCACACCACTGTTAAAACCATAGACTCTACGGTTAAAGCCTTCATAAGGGTCAACAGAGGCGCTGCGGCTATCTGTATTGTTAGTCGATGATGTGGCACAACCTGCCAACACAGTGGTTAAGAATGCTAGTAATAATAGTCGAATGATCATAATTCCCTTCACGCACAAAAATGAAATAATCAGTATTGCCCAACATTTTACCATAGTTATTCGCGCAATAACCCAGTATGTATCAGCACAACGCCCATTGTTTATTCAAACGCTTAGCAGAAACAGGCATTAAGGTTTTCACGGTTTGTGCAAATAAGGATATGCGTAACTCTTCTAACATCCAGCGATATTCTTGTAAGGGTTGGTGTAAGGCCGCCTCTGCATCCCCTAATTGTTGGTATTTATCATCAAAACGCGCAACCAATGGAGATAACTCGGCCATTAAGGCACGGTCTTTATTGACTTGTGATGGTACTTTCTCTAACCGTACTTGAATCGCTTTCATATAACGGGGGTATTGTTGCAACCATTTAGCAGGAGTACGGTACACCATTCCCTCGCTATATAAACGCTCTAGTTGTTGCTGTATATCCCCTACTGCATATGCTATTGCTAATGGATTTTTGGCTTGCTTAATGGCCTTTTTGACCGTCACAACATGGGAGAGAGACTTCACCAAACAGTCGGCCAGTAGTTCTGCACGCTCCACAATATGTGAACGCCCAGCTTCCATGACTGAAGCGAACGCTTGCTGATCACGTACCATTGCCCGATCACCTTGTTCGCCTTCACTAAAGCAGACTTGTTTAATCGCAGCACAAATAATGTCATCTACCACTTGATCCCGCGAGCCAATATTCACAACACTCAACCCAAGATCACGGCCTTTTAACAATTGCTTACGTAAATACTTAACCGTGTCTTTTTGTTGCAACATAACTAAACGCACCATACCTCGTACGCTATCAACAATTGCATCATCGGGGTTATCGTACAGGCTTAAAGCAACGCTATCACGCTTATCAACTAGCGCTGGATAGGCACGAATACTCATGCCATTTTGCTGTAATTCATAAGTATCGGGTAGATGATCAAAATCCCATTCGGTAATGCCTTCACGCTCAAAGTCATTACCAACCGTTTGTATGTGCTCTTGAACGTGGTCACGGTAACGCTCCCTTAATACCGATAACTCACGCCCTGAATCAATACGGTGCTGCTGTTCATCCAATACACAAATATTCATTCGATAATAACTGTCTAAACTAACATCTGCCCATAGCTCATCAGGAATTTTTACCGTGGTTTGTCTCAACAATTGTGTCGATAATGCCAACGCCAGCGATGAATCACCTGAAGACAAATACGGTAATGCTTTATCAACGGCCGCTGGCACAGGCACAAAATGCTTACGCCATTGCTTAGGTAACGCCTTGATCATAGCGATACACTTTTCTCTTAACAGACCAGGCACCAACCATTCTAATGGTTCTTCTGTGATTAAATGAAGCGCACTCACAGGTACATTGAGCGTCACACCATCGTCTTTATGGTTTGGCTCAAAATGATAACTTAACCCTAAACGTAAACCGTTCACCATCATATGATCAGGAAATTGCGCCTCTGTAATATCGCGCGCATCGTGCTGCATAAGCATAGCTCGCTCAATAAACAACAAGCTTGGGTTTTGCTTTTCTTCCCGCTTACGCCAATGTTCAAAACCCTGTAAATTAACAATGTCTTCTGGCAAGCGCGCATCATAGAATGCAAATAAGATTTCTTCATCAACCACAATATCGCGACGACGAGATTTTGCCTCTAACTCATGCAAAGAATCCAACATGGCTCGCTGATGTAGAAAAAAATCATTCTCTGGTTTTTTAGACGCTAATCGCTGTTTGATTTGACCGTGATCGCCGTATTGACCTTCGACTAAAGCGCCACGAATAAAAAGC
Organism: Candidatus Endobugula sp.; assembly: GCA_965225895.1. Taxonomy (GTDB): domain Bacteria; phylum Pseudomonadota; class Gammaproteobacteria; order Pseudomonadales; family Cellvibrionaceae; genus Endobugula. Next base: position 389,501 of record CBDDBR010000011.1, on the reverse strand, counting down.
TCACGCGACTTTTTAGAATCAATACTACCGTAGCTCACTCGCTGTTTTTCAACCAAAGCAATGCCATATAACATGACTTTTTCGAAAGCCATTACTTGACCCGACTTTGCCGCGTAATGTGGTTCAAAATACTGACGTTTAACTAAATGTTTGGCATTCTCTAGCACCCATTTAGGATCAATTTTGGCAATATTATGTGCATACAGTTTTGATGTTTCGAGTAACTGCCCAGCCACCACCCATTTTGGTTTCTTTTTAAATTGTGATGAAGAAGGAAATAGAGAGAAACGACGATTACGTGTGCCTAAGTATTCGCCTACGGTGTCTTTTTCTTCTGACAATAAACCAATATAACCCAACAAGCCCGACAATAGCGCCGAGTGAATTGCATCATAACTGGCTGCTTGGGTATTTTGCGTTAGCTTGATGCGTTTCATTGCTACGCAGATTTGTGTATGAATATCTCGCCATTCACGCATACGCATAAATGCAATATAGTGTTTTTTACACCATTTTTGTAATTGATTCCCCGACAGGGCTTGTCGCTGCTCTTCATAAGCCTGCCATAAATTCACAAAGCCAATAAAGTCTGAAGAGTCATCCCACCACTGGCGATGTGCTTGATCTGCCGCTTGCTGCTTATTAGCAGGACGCTCTCTTGGGTCTTGTACCGACAATGCACTGACAATAATCGCCACTTCTTGTAAGCACCCTTTATCGCTGGCCGATAACAACATACGCCCCATACGAGGATCAACAGGTAACGTTGCTAGCTTTCTACCTAAAGGTAATAAATGTCCTTGGGCATTAATAGCCTGCAATTCTTCTAATAATTTTTGCCCATCATTCACAAGACGATGATCAGGTGGATCAACAAAAGGAAAATGCCGTACATCACCTAATTTTAATTGCGCCATTTGTAAAATCACGGCCGCTAAATTAGTGCGTAGTATTTCGGCATCGGTAAACTCTGGTCGCTGCTCAAAATCTTCTTCGCTATATAGACGAATACACACCCCTTCGCTAACACGACCACAGCGTCCTTTACGTTGATTGGCGCTGGCTTGCGAAATAGGTTCAATCGGTAAGCGTTGTACTTTTGTGCGAAAACTATAACGGCTCACACGTGCCAGCCCAGTATCAATCACATAACGAATACCTGGTACGGTTAATGCTGTTTCTGCCACGTTAGTCGACAGTACAATGCGCTGACCTTTGTGGCCTTGAAAAATTTTATTCTGTTCGGCTACCGTTAAGCGCGCATACAAAGGCAACACTTCGGTATGAGGAATTTTTGCACGCCGAATAGTTAATGCGGCTTCACGAATCTCACGTTCACCGCTAAAAAAAATTAAAATATCGCCCGCTGTATCAGCACTTCTAATTTCATCTATCGCTGCCAACATAGAGCGATACATGTCTACGCCTTTTTCATCACTCTCATCATTGTCACGATCATCCAATAACGGACGATACAACACCTCAACAGGATAGGTTCGCCCTGACACTTCAATCACTGGTGCGTCGTCAAAGTGACGCGAAAATTTTTCTACATCAATGGTCGCAGAAGTAATAATCACTTTAAGGTCCGGACGCTTAGGCAATAACTGCTTGAGGTAACCGAGTAAAAAATCAATATTTAAACTGCGCTCATGGGCTTCATCAATAATAATGGTATCGTAGCGACTCAAGAAACGATCTTGCTGAATTTCGGCCAGTAAAATCCCATCGGTCATTAATTTAATATGGGTATTTTCAGAGACTTGATCGGTAAAACGAACGTGATAACCCACTGATTCACCGAGCGGTGTTTGCAATTCTTCCGCAATACGCGAAGCGACCGTGCGCGCTGCAATACGCCGCGGCTGAGTATGCCCTATCATGCCGCGTACACCACGGCCAATCGATAAACAAATTTTGGGTAATTGCGTGGTTTTACCTGAGCCCGTTTCACCCGCCAACACAACCACTTGATGCTTAGCAATAGTGTCTGCAATCAGCTCATGCTTTTCACTAATAGGCAGCGCTTCAGGAAATGTCACCACAGGTAAACGTGTTCTACGTGTTTGTACACGCTCATGCGAGGTATCAATGTTTTTTGCTAATGCTAACCAATCTGAGTGCTGCTCAAGGTCAACCTCTGCCGACAATTGCTTACGTAACGCGCTATATTGACGACGCAAACGAAAAGCATCCCGCGTGGTCACGTCATCTAATAATGAATGATAATGGGATAAAGCAGTATGTGTAGATTGGGTAGACAAGAATAAGAACCAGAAAAACGCTGTTAACAATAACTATATAAACACGAAGCAGCAGAGCTAATACTATTCCACTGTTATATAACGATAGGCGATGGTAGCGCAAGCCTTCGGTGGTTGCCACCCATACCATCACCTGTTTGGTGTGTTGACTAATCGCCGCCTAAACAGCCACCCGATTGATGCGACCATAATTGCGCATAAATACCACCTGATGCGATCAATTCGTTATGGGTGCCCTGTTCAACAATATGCCCTTCATCCATAACAATTAAGCGATCCATTGCGGCAATTGTGGATAGACGATGGGCAATAGCAATCACCGTTTTTCCTTCCATGAGCTTATATAAACTATGCTGTATTGCAGCTTCAACTTCTGAATCTAGGGCTGATGTGGCTTCATCTAACACCAAAATAGGCGCATTTTTGAGTAACACTCTAGCGATAGCAATACGTTGACGCTGACCACCTGATAATTTAACACCACGCTCACCTACTTGCGCGTCATAGCCCGTATTACCATGGCTATCGACAAGATCTTGAATAAATTCATGCGCTTGTGCCTGAGCTGCAGCCGCGATGAGCTCCTCATCGCTTGCATTCAACTTACCATAAACGATATTTTCTCGAATAGTACGGTGCAGCAGTGACGTATCTTGCGTCACCACCCCTACCGCTGCGCGCAAGCTACTTTGCTGAAGATGGTTAATCTCTTGTCCATCAATACTGATAGTACCCTTTTCTACATTGTGAAAACGTAGCAGTAAATTAATCAGTGTTGATTTACCCGCGCCTGAACGCCCAACCAAGCCAACTTTTTCACCAGGGCGAATATGTAACGATAAATCATCAATCACGCCTGCGCCTTTACCATAGTGAAAACCAATATGGTCAAAGTGAATGTCGCCCTGTGTGACTACCAGCGGTTTAGCATTTTCATGATCCGTTACCCGCGGTGGAGAAGACAGTGTATTCATACCGTCTTGAACGGTGCCAATGTTTTCAAACAGTGCTGAAACTTCCCACATGATCCATTGTGACATACCGTTTAAACGTAAAATTAAACTCATGGCAATCGTAATCGTGCCTGCTGTTGCCGCATTGTGCATCCATAGGTAAATAGCCAAAGCCGACACACTAAAAAACAGTAGTGCGTTTAAGCCCCACACGGCAAGTTGTAGCTGAGTAACTAAACGCATTTGCGGGTGTACGGTATCTAAGAAAATTTGCATACTGTCTTTGGCATATGCCAGCTCGCGCTTGTCGTGGGCAAACAGTTTTACCGTACTAATATTGGTATAACTATCCACAATACGCCCTGTCATGGTTGAGCGAGCATCGGCTTGTACCGCAGAAATGGCACGTAGGCGAGGAATAAAATAAGTCATCACTGCGATATAAAGCAGCAACCAAATCATTAAGGGAATAACCAAGCGAATATCTGTGTCGCCAATAAGAAACAACATACCCACAAAGTAGACGCTCACAAACAGTAACACGTCTAAAACTTTCATGACCGATTCACGAACAGCCAACGATGTTTGCAATACTTTTGTCGCTAAACGACCTGCAAATTCATTTTGATAAAAAGAAACACTCTGAGATAGTAAGTAGCGGTGTGCCTGCCAACGAATAATCATTGGGTAATTACCCAATAATGTTTGGTGTATCACTAATGAATGCAGTAATACTGTCACAGGTAGGCCAACCAAAACCACCAAGCTCATGGTCCACAAGGTAGCCGATTCTGTTTCTAAAAAAGTATCGGGATCTTTGCTTGATAACCAATCCACCAAATTACCTAAGAAGCCAAATAGTGATACTTCAATTAAAGCTAACAGACCCGTTAAAAACGCCATCGCAAATAAGTAAGGCGCCACTCCCCGTGTATAGTGCCAACAAAAAGGCAACAATTTTTTAGGGGGTTGTGTTGGTTCTTCTGGGGGAAACGGTGTAATTAAACGTTCAAAAAACTGAAACATGAGCAACCAAAAAGCCAGCGAATGAAGCAGCCTAGTCTACCATAAGGCGCTGCCTTATTTCTTCGCATTCGCAGCAAAATATAACGCGATATATTATTTATCTTGCTCCGATCCATCTATATCACCCGACAAATCTTCTTCATCTAAGCTATCGGGAGAAAAATCATCTAAGGAGAAATCAGGTACATCATCGTCATCATCTAAATCTAATTCCCCCATTTCTTCTTCGGGTGTTTCCTCTGAATCTGGCGTTTCTTCGGGTGGCTGTGTATCTTCTTCCGAGTCGGATATATCATCCATTTCAGGTTCCACATCACCCGCTTCAGGCTCTTCAATATCAACAGGTTCGTCATCATCTTCGAGGTCTTCCACCGCCATGGCATCCATTGGAGGTTCAGAAAAACCATTATCATCACTCTCTTCGGCAACGGTTTCTTCTGACTCCTCGCTCACTTCGTCGTCAGCTTTTTTCTTAAAAAATTTACGATAGATAATATAACCGACAATAATAATAAGAATATTCACCACCGCTATAATGCCGTATAAAATCATCGACATCGTATCTATGCCTTCCTCTTCTGGTATTTCGACGGGTGTAGGCTTGGCGGGAGCAGCTTCAGCAACAGGCTCTGTGGAGGCCACAGGATCAGCAACAACAAAATCATCACCTGTGCTTGCTTGAGATAAACGTATGGTTTCTAAAGCAATATCTGCATTACCATTATTTGGCTGCACTGTAATTGATAGATAATAGTCGCCCTTTTTTTCTGTTGCCACCATTAACATCCATGCATCGTCTTCCGTGATAATAAAAGGAAGCTGTTGTTGATTACCTGAAGGATCTTTTAACACCCCCATAATATTGGTTTGCACAACATTAATATCATTCGACTGCGGAGTGACCTTTACAATAAACTGACTTTTACCATTGCCAGCCCTTTTCTCTACATCAACTAAAAAAGGTTTACGCACAGAAAGCTGGTGGGTGTATTGACGCTTAAAACTTTTGCCGTCAACAATAAAGGTAATTGAGTATTGCCCTTCTTGATCAAATTGATCCAACGATACGGGATACAAACCATCTTCGGGTACGAGATTTTTCGATAAGCGTTGCTGCCATTCTTTGCCGTTATCCGCCGATACGGCAACATCAATATCCAGCAAGCCTAAAAACTCTAATCGCGTGATTGTCTGGCTTTCTTCTTTGAGTGCCAGCGTGGTTTCTACACGCTCATTCAGTGCGATGTTAGTTGGCATGGTTTTTACAGTAATACTTAAATCACTCACCACTGTAACTCGGCTTTGCGGCTCTAAATCAGCAGATACTTTCCATTCACCTTCTAAAGGTTGTGTAAAAGTAATCATGTCGTACTGATCTGTATGGTGCCAATTTAATAATGGATCCTTTGATTGACGGTGATATGTTTGACCATCGGGCGCTATAATTTCTGTTTCTTTCGCGTTCGGCTGTCGAAAAATCAATGCCGTAAATTCTTCGATACTCGAATCTACAACAAAGCTATTTCCATCAAAAATGGCTTCTTCCATCGGCACCGCTTGATCAAACACCTGCAAAAATACATTCATCAATTCGTCAGCTGTTTTAGCAATCGAAGCTTTACCGTCGGTCTTTAATGCCAGTTTATTCAGCAAGCTATTATCGGCATTATCGGATAGCGCAATGGTATGCAAAGTAATACCTGCTGCTGCATACATCGGTAATATTTCTTTGAGAATACGCTGGCGTTCTTGCTGATTACGTTGTTGATCACGGTCAATATCTACCATGCCATCGGTGAGTAAAATAACATGACGTTGGTAGCGTTCACTGCTTTGTTGTGCATCGTAAGCGGCCTGCTCTAGCGCTTCGCCAATATTCGTAAATTGCGCATTGGATTGAATACGCGATGAAGCCTTAAGCGCTTTTTTACCCCAACTAGCAGACACCATATCGTGAGGCGCTACTTTATTAACGTATTGCCCAAACGTCCAAATACCCGCTTTACTGCCTTTTGGTAATAACTGAACCAACATATCAATCGCTGGTCGACGTAGATTTTGAGGATCATTTTTTTTCATACTCCCCGAAATATCAATGACCAAACGTACATCAGAAGATGGCGACACATCAGGGTCATTCGCAACACTCTCCAAGCTTATCGCGCTTAAAACAGCAATCAAAAAGACTCGAATAGCTATATACGTATAGCGTGCTATAACGCCTTGCATATAAAGGCACAAGTGTAAGCAACAGAGAGAATATGTATGAATATGACTTGTCATTAACCACAGTCCTAAAAAATAAAAAAGGGCTTATCTTCTTTAGGTATAGCAGTAATTAAGGGATTCGCAATAAGTGACCGAAGGTCAACACACAGTGAGGAACGCGCCTCACAAAACTTTTATGGGGGTTATCTGTCTATAAAAACAGGCGAATGCAACACATTAAAAACCTAACACTATTGGAGAGGCATTACCATGCAGCCATTATTAGCCACACTATCCGCTGTGATTGTATCGAGCAGCGTATTACTTTTTTCACACGCCATATATGCAGATGATCACACTACAGGCTTAAACAGCGATCAAATTGCAGCGTTTTGCACCGACAAACCCATTTGGTCAGCCTTTGCGATCCAGGCAGATACATGTATTCAAGCAGCTACTATCTGTGCACAAAAGGAAGCATTTCATACTATTGATCCCGTCACACTCAGCGAGCCTTACTATGAATGTGTTTTTGAAAAACTAGGTATCACTATTCATTAAAGTCATACATGCTAAATAATAAAACTGTATCAAACCGTTCAATGTCCTTAAAAAAAGTCATGACATTGATCCCATTGATACAGTAATGACACCAAAATCATCGCTCAGGGACGGGTTATTTTTTTCATTTGTAAATAAAAATAGATACTGTTAGCCCGTCTTCATGAAGAAGGCTTATTTAATTAACATGGAATATAAGGAAATATGTTATGGCTACACCTAATTTTGAAATCATTAAACCTGATTTAACTGCTCAAGTTCGCTTCCCTATTGATATTAGTGTTATTAGTATATTTAAGGAATGCACCCCTAAAATCTTAGTTGTCACCGACGGCCTAGGTTTTACGACGACTGACTTTGGATTAACCGATTTTGTTAACACGCTAAAAACATCAACTATTCATGGGATGACACCCATTGTTGAAACAGCACTTCACCAACGCAGTGGTACTGCTGATCACTCTAATTTTTTCTTCACATCAACGTCATTATCCATTACAGATTATGATGTGTTATTTCTTTTTGGCGCCAGTGGCCCTACATTAAATAGTACAGAGATTGGCGTTATTGAAGACTTTATGGATGCAGGTGGCGGTGTATTTGGTACAGGTGATCACTCCCTTCTAGGCAAACCATTATGTGGTGATATTAAGCGTCTAAAAGATATGCGCCTTTGGAATGGCCCATCGGCAAGTTCAGACCAGCGACTCTCAACCACAGGACCAGGCACCAATAATGTATTTGATTTTAACGATCAATCCGATTCTATCCCACAAAAAATATACCCTGCATACACAGGTACTCCCAGCAGTTCAGAACCTCATGCATTATTACAACACCCTACAAAAAATATCATTGAGGTACTGCCTGATCATGCCCATGAAAGTGAGTGTATCGTGCCTGCCAGCGTATCTGATGCCTCTATTTGGCCTTATGATTCTGCAGGCAATGAAGTATCACCACAATTAGTGGCGTTATCGGTCAGCTATGGCGGGGGGATTAGCACGCACAGTAAGCAACCTATTAGTGAACCTCGTTGCTTTGGTGCTATTGGCGCATACGATGGCCATGAAACTGACGATTGTGTCGGTCGCATTGCAGTTGATGCAACATGGCACCACTTCATCAACATTAACCTCATTGCCACCACAAGCGGTACAGGGATTATTGCTGACGCCGATGCTTATGACCGTGTGAATACGTATTTTAGAAACATTGCCGAGTGGCTAATGCCAAAAAAAGTACGCAAATGTTTACGTTGGCCCATCCTAGTGAGTGTACGAGACCTTTATCCTATTGGTGAATTTCTCATGGAAGCTGAGACAAAAGAACTGGATTTAGATACCGCTCTAGAACTAGGGCGAGAATTGCGTTCAACATTACGACGCTTTTTAAGCCAAGCAAAGGTCAGCGAATTTGAAGACGATTTAATTGAGCTTGCTAACCCGCGCCTAAAATATCGTTTACGCTCGTTAAGAGATTCTAAAAAGCTAAAAGATGCGATTACTAAAGACTTTGCAACGGAGGACTTGTATCGTCTCACCAGTGCTGGCGCTGCCATTTATACCGTATCAAAACTATTACATAATAGTGACGATATTGCCTCTACCTTTAAAAAGGTTGATGGAACCAAAGGTCTAGAAGCCCACTGTAAAGAGCATATTGATGTTTGCTTTAAATTGCTCAATAACGAACTGGCTCGCGGCCGAGCGGCATTAGATGAATTATTAGAAGCCTTTAATTAATTCTTCTATTGTTCAATCAGACTTAAAATCACAAGCTAAACACTTGTGGTTTTTTTACTGCTAAAATACGTGCTTTGCTATCACAACACGATATATATTATGAACGCACACCCTCAATACGCTCCCATTTGGCGACGTTTCGCAGCCATTATTTATGATACGTTACTCGTTACTGCGATTAGCATGGGGTATGGCGGACTAGGTTTAGCAATAGGTTTACTCATCACAGGAAACGAACATGCGTTTACATCTAGCGTTGTTTTTCAATTAGGCTGGGGGCTGGTTATTGTCAGTTTTTTTTGTTATTTCTGGCGTAAAGCGGGTCAAACACTCGGAATGCGCGCATGGCGCTTACAAATAGTTACAGAAGACAACACCGCTTTTCCCACTATAAGCCAATGTGTTATTCGCTGTATATTAGCGCCATTAGGCTTAGGGTTATTTATCACTGCCTTCTTACGTCAAGACCAGCAATGCTTGCATGATATTAGCAGTCGCACATGCACCATACTATTACCAAAAGACAAGTTGTAATTAACGCGTACGTGCCAATAAGTACAAACCAAAACATAAGCACACAGCAATAGGTAATAACACTGCATACAATGGTGGAATACCATACAACAAACTCGCAGGCCCCAACAGTTTTTGGCTTAATTGAAAAACAATACCGACAACAACCCCAGTGAAAATACGATAGCCCATTGTTACTTCCCGCAATGGGCCAAAAATAAATGACACAGCCACTAATACCAAACTAATTATCACCAACGGCTGCAAAACCTTACCCCAGTATGCGAGTAAATATTTGCGATTGTCTAAATTTTGCTTATCAAGATAACCTGCATATTCATAAAGTTTAGTAATCGCCAAGTTATCGGCGTCTTGCACTAAAATAGCCAGTAAATTAGGCGATAGTTCTGTATTCCACACTCGAGATGAATAGCTTTGCGTACTAATTGCTTTGTCATTCGAAAAAATGGTTTCTACCACATTTTCTTCTTGCCACTGTTCGTTAATATAAAATGCCACCTTGGCAAAACTAACAGACAATAGTTGCTGCTGATCATTATAGTGATAACGTGTCACACCCGATAACTTACCGTTTGCCTGTACACTATTAAAATGCATAAATACATTGCCTTCACGGTTCCACAAACCGCCCTGCGAAGCTAGCGCGTTACCATGCCCCTGCAACAAAGACGAACGCCTATTTTCAGCGTATTGATCAGATATTGGGATAACATATTGAGCAAACAGTAACATCACAGCAATAAACCATAACGCAGGTTTAATTACCGACCACGTAATGCGTAATAAGCTCACGCCCGCCGCTCGCATTACGACTAATTCACTGGTCGAGGCCAAGCTTCCCAAGCCGATTAAACCACCCACTAAACCCGCAAAAGGCATGTATTTATACATGCTAGAAGGAATCGCTAACGCAACATAAATTAGCGCTTCAATAAAGGTATAAGTCTCGGTCAAACCACCTAGCTCATCAATCAATTTAGCTAAGATATCTAAGGATGTAATAACAATCAGTACAACAATAATAGAAGACATTGTTGTACGAAAAATATACCCATTCAATAAACGCACAATTTATCCTTTTCTTCTTAGTAATGTCTTCGGTGATAACAATGCTTGCCATTGTTTACTATCAACCAGTAAACACATCCCCAAACCAACAAACACCCCGTGCACACTCCACAATCCAACGCTAGCTGATAAACGCTGTTCTTCTACCGCACCACGTGTGGCATTCAGTAAGACAAGGTAAATTAAATACAATAAAATAGAGGGAAACAGCATCGCATAGCGACCACGACGTGGATTAGTATGACTAAAGATAACACCCAATAAAGTAAGAATAAGCACCACTAATGGTGAGGATAAACGCCATTGTAAAGCCGCTTGGTGATCTGCCAGAGTAGAACCTATCAGTTCAAGCGTAGGGATTCGATTAACGGCATTACGCGTAACAACAATCTCTTTCGGGCCATCAACATGCTGCGCAAACTCAACAAATTCAGTTATACGATAGTTTGCATCACCCGGCTGCCCTTCGTAACGAGTGCCCTCTTTAAGCAATAAATATCGCTGTTCTAACGTTTCATCAATAATATAATTTGCCGTTTTAGAGCGTATTGCCATCAAGGGTTCACTGGCAGTTTTACCCATATTTGCTAAAAAAAAGTGCTCTAGTAATTGCTGGTCATCACTGATGGTTTCCGTATAGCTCACCAATGTTTTGTTTCTCGATAACTGGAATCGTGCAGGCTGCATGGTTTCAAAATCATTACGCGCTTTTTGCTGCGCTAAGATTTCTTCCGCTTTTTGAATACCTATTGGCGTTAACCATAAGCTTAAGGAAGCGATAATAATGGTAATGCATAATGCAGGTACATATGTCCACGCGATCAATTTTTTACGACTAACCCCGCAAGAAAACAAGACCGTCATTTCACTATCGGTGTACAAACGTCCGTAGGCTAGCAAAATAGAGATAAAAAAACCTAAAGGAAGAATAAGCTCAAGAAACCCTGGCAAGCGATACAACATGATCGAAAAGAGTACGCTAGGTTCCATTTCACCTGCCGCAGCCTCAGCCAAATATTTTACAAAACGGCCACTCATGATAATAACGAGCAATACCCCCGTTACCGCAAATGTAGTTTGTAAAACTTCCTTCGTTAAATAGCGCAATATAATCATGTCGGCATTTTCTCATTTTTATAGACACAGTCATAGCCCACAAGCCTCACTATCATCACCATTATTTAAGTTGAATACGCTATAATGAAATTTATTCGATAATAGCTTAAGGAAACACTATGATTTTCAGCGCAAAGACGACCCGTATTGAACAAATTAAAAGCGATTGCCTTGTGGTTGGTATATACACCGACGGGCAATTATCCGATAACGCCCAACGTCTTGAGCAAAGCAGTCAACTATCGATTCAATCTTTATATAAAAATAAGGAAATCACGGGCAAATCAGGAGAAACACTTGCTCTTCACCAACCGAGCAATACCGTTAAAAAAGTTATTTTAGTGGGTTTTGGCGATAAGAAAGCGATTGATCCAACTAGTTATCGCAGCAGTATTCAGGCATGCGCCAATGCACTCAGCCAGCAACAAGCACAAAAAATCGCTATCTGTTTTGATGATATTGTTGTTGAAGGCTGGAGCGAGCAAGACAAAGCCAAGTATTGCGCAGAAAAAATAAGCCACGCGTACTATCAATTTACTAGCTGCAAAAGTACAAAAGCCACGAAAAAATCGATCACTATTCATTATCACGGTTCTCAAACAAGCCAGATAAAAACAGGCTTATTAATTGGTGCCGCAACAGGTAATGGGATGAATGTTGCCAGAGAGTTGGGCAACTTACCGGGCAACATCTGTACACCGCGCTATCTCGCCAGCGAAGCCCGTAAACTTGCGAAAAAACATACATCGGTTACGGCCAAAATTCTTTCAGAGAAACAAATGGCAGATCTTGGTATGGGTTCTTTACTTTCAGTCTCTGCAGGTAGTGCAGAACCCGCTCAATTAGTAATTATGGAATATAAAGGCGCACCAAAAAGTCAAAAGCCTCACGTACTTGTTGGCAAGGGCGTCACTTTTGATACGGGTGGTATTAGTATTAAAGGCAGTGGCACCATGGACGAAATGAAATTTGATATGTGCGGTGCCGCCAGCGTATTTGGCACCATGAATACCATTGCCGATATAGCCCCCAAAATAAACGTCGTTGGTATTGTTGCTGCTGCTGAAAACATGCCCAGTGGCACAGCCACTAAACCAGGTGATATTGTTACGAGCATGTCAGGCAAAACCATTGAAATTCTCAATACTGATGCCGAAGGCCGTCTTGTACTGTGTGATGCACTCAGCTATGCCGAGCGCTATAAACCCCAATCTGTCATTGATATCGCTACACTCACTGGCGCCTGCGTTGTCGCATTAGGTTCTCATGCCTCGGGTCTATTTAGTAATAATGAACAACTCGCCGAAGAGCTAGTCACCGCAGGTAATAATACAGGCGATAGAACATGGCCAATGCCGTTATGGGATGATTATAAAAAATCGCTCAGTAGTAATTTCGCCGATCTTGCCAATATTGGTGGCCGTGAGGCAGGCAGTATCACTGCGGCATGTTTTTTATCATACTTTGCCGAATCTTACCCATGGGCACATTTAGATATTGCAGGTATTGCATGGCTATCGGGTAAAAATAAAGGTGCGACAGGTCGACCTGTCCCCATGCTAGCGGATTATTTATTAAGTAAGGCTAATAAATAATACATCATGACCCATATTGATTTTTATATACTGTCCGATAATACCTTAGCGGCACGCGATCATTTTGCTTGCCGCTTAGCGGATAAAGCAGCCAATATGGGGCGGCAAGTTGTCATCAGTGTCAACGACGAAAGCCATGCTGAGTCAATGAGCCAATACCTTTGGTCATTTCGCCCAGAATCGTTTGCCCCACACTGCTACACTCATCAGGCAGAAAACACACCAAAAGAAAAAATACTGATCGACTGGCAAGGACACACACAGGCTTATCATGATGTACTTATTAACTTAAAACATGAGATTCCACCTGAGTTTAGTCATTTTCAAAAACTATCCGAAATCGTTGTGCAAGAGGAATCATTATTACCTATCACGCGCAATCATTTTCAGTTTTACCGCGACCGTGGTTATCCGTTAAAATCACATAAAATAAACTAGCGATAAACAACATCACATACCGTAATAACACTTGATTAGGTAACGAGTAATGGCCAGTGACAATGATCCACTTAAGCGTAAAAAAGAGACATTATTAGCTGAGCTTGAATCCATTAAGCACTTACTCACCGATGATCAAAATGATCATATTCCCGTGCTTAAAGATGCCATTATCGAAGAAACCGCCGATTTACCAATGAACGAACATACCATAGACGATACCCCTAACGCTTTTCTCAACAAACAAGATAGTAGTGAAACACGCCCATCGACGGATGTCGAAGAAAGCAACTCTTTCCCCCACTCAGACAACGAACGTCATGATGACACCGTCAATACATTATTAAACACAAGCGCTGAAATACCTGAAGCGCATACCAGCACCCCTGGTGTTTTGCCTGGCCAACAATCGCTTTTTAATGAAGCAGCGAATAAAGCCAAAACAGAAAAAGCGCTCGATACTGACCCAATATCAGCGCAAGATAAACAAACATCACTCTCTAAAAACCCTTTTTTACCTCCACATGTAAGGGAACGCTTTAAAAAAGCAGACACCGAGTCTGAAAAACCCAACAGCGAAGCGGTCATACCAAAAGACTCGCCTGAAGCCATCATTAATGCCAGCTATACCGAACGCCTTATTGATCAACTAGTGGCACACCACCTGCCCAAAATTGAAGCCGAGCTGCGTTTAAAACTCTTGGCTGTTGTTAAAATGCACAATGAAAGATTAAAAAAATAGTGTTTAGTTTTTCATCCCTGCCTCGGTTCATTGTATAATCGAGCCTTCGCGCCAGTATTTTGCAATAACCACCGCAAACACAGACCTGATCACATTATCATCGTCGCAATACTGCCCTAATGACACCTTATTTAAGACTATAGATACTCATGGATAAAACCTACCAGCCGCAAGCAATTGAACAATCATGGTACAAAACCTGGGAAGACGCCGGTTACTTTAAGCCTCAGCACAATGGCGCATCCGCCGATGACAGCTACTGTATTATGATTCCACCACCCAATGTTACAGGTAGTTTGCACATGGGGCATGGTTTTCAAGAAGCCATCATGGATGCACTTGTGCGCTACCAACGCATGAAGGGTAAAAATACTTTATGGCAAGTAGGTACAGACCATGCAGGTATCGCAACACAAATGGTCGTAGAGCGCCTATTAAATGCCGATGGCGTGACTCGCCATGATTTAGGTCGCGAAAAATTTATTGAAAAAGTATGGGATTGGAAAGAAGAATCTGGCGGTAATATTACTCGCCAATTGCGACGCTTAGGTGCAAGCCCTGACTGGAGTCGCGAACGCTTCACCATGGATGACGGTTTTTACACAGCCGTACAAGAAGTATTTGTTCAATTGTACGAAGAAGATTTAATCTATCGTGGTAAACGCCTTGTTAACTGGGATCCCACATTACATACCGCCATTTCTGATCTTGAAGTTATTAGCGAAGAAGAAAAAGGTTTCTTATGGCACTTCCGCTATCCACTCACCAGTGGTGAAGGTCACTTAGTCGTTGCCACAACACGCCCAGAAACAATGTTGGGCGATAGCGCCGTTGCAGTTCACCCAGAAGATGAACGCTACAAGCACTTGATAGGCCAAACCATTACCTTGCCGTTAGTAGGTCGAGAAATTCCGATTATTGGCGATGACTACGTTGATCGTGAGTTTGGTACTGGCTGTGTAAAAATAACTCCCGCACATGATTTTAATGATTATGAAATGGGGCAACGCCACAACTTACCGCTTATTAATATTTTTGATGACGACGCCAACATCAATCAAAGCGCACCCGAAGCCTACCGCGGCTTAGAGCGTTTTGCCGCACGCAAACGTATTGTCGCCGATTTAGATGCTTTAGGTTTGCTAGAAAAAATTGACGATCACGTATTAAAAGTACCACGTGGGGATCGATCGGGCGTAGTCATCGAGCCCTACCTGACGAACCAATGGTATGTAAGAACACAACCTCTCGCCGATGAAGCCATCGCAAAAGTAGAAGACGGCTCTATTCAGTTTGTACCCAATCAATACGAAAACATGTATTTTTCTTGGATGCGCGATATCCAAGACTGGTGTATCTCACGTCAACTTTGGTGGGGACACCGTATTCCTGCATGGTATGACGAAGCAGGTAAAGTGTATGTTGGACGTAACGAAGCCGAGGTACGTGAAAAACATCAACTCGGTGATGATATTGTACTTAAACAAGACGACGATGTATTAGACACATGGTTTTCGTCAGGTTTATGGACATTTGGTACATTGGGTTGGCCTGAAAAAACGCCAGAGCTTGAAACCTTTCACCCTACCGATGTTTTAGTCACTGGCTTTGATATTATTTTCTTCTGGGTAGCCAGAATGATTATGCTGACGTTACACTTTCGTAAAGAAGTGCCTTTTAAAACGGTTTATGTACATGGTTTAGTTCGCGATAGTAGCGGACAAAAAATGTCGAAATCAAAAGGCAATGTACTTGACCCAATTGATCTCATTGATGGTATTGACTTAGAAAGCCTTGTCACGAAACGTACAACAGGATTAATGAATCCAAAAGCAGCCGCTAAAATTGAAAAGTCGACACGAAAAGAATTTGCCGATGGCATAAATCCTTATGGCACCGATGCACTACGCTATACCTACTATTCATTGGCATCGACAGGCCGCGATATTAATTTTGATGTGGGACGTATTGAAGGCTTCCGTAATTTTTGCAATAAAATATGGAATGCCGCTCGTTATGTATTAATGAATTGTGAGGGTCAAGATTGCGGCGTAGAGAATAACGACATTGAGCTTTCATTAGCTGATCGCTGGATTATTTCTCGCCTTCAACAAGCAGAGCAAGCCGTTGAAGAAGGGCTCAATACTTACCGCTTAGACCTTGCCTCTCAAGCACTCTATGATTTTATTTGGAATGAGTATTGTGGCTGGTACTTAGAGTTATCTAAACCCGTACTATCCGATGGTAACGCAACACCCGCACAACAAAGAGGAACACGCCGCACACTGATTCGCGTACTCGAAACAACCTTACGCTTAGCTCACCCACTTATTCCTTACATCACCGAAGAAATTTGGCAACGTGTGCGTACACTTGCAGGCGCAAGTGGCGATACCATTATGCTAGCACCTTACCCTATCGCAGATAGTAGTAAAATTGATGAGCAAGCCATTAATGATATTGAGTGGGTTAAAAATATTATTATTGGCGTACGTAAAATTCGCGATGATATGCAAATTTCACCATCCATTAAATTGCCACTGTATTTTGCCAACGGTAATGACGAAGACGCTCAGCGTTTAGCAGAAAACAAGACATTCCTTATTAGTTTGGCAGGCTTAGAGGATATTCATTGGCTAAGTGCAGGTGAAGAAGCCCCCATGTCGGCAACCGCATTGGTTGGCAATATGGAAATTCTTGTTCCAATGGCAGGCTTTATTGATAAAGAAGCTGAAATAGCACGACTCAATAAAGAAATTGAAAAACTCAATAAAGAAAGCGCGCGTATTACTGGAAAACTCAGTAACGCAAGCTTTGTAGATAAAGCGCCAGAAGCCGTCGTTAACAAAGAGAAAGAAAAACTCGCTGACTACAATACGGCATTAGAAAAACTACAAACACAGGTAGAAAAAATAAAAGCGATGTAATGCATCGCTTTTATACTTACCGATAATACAACCTATAATCGTGCAAAAAATAAACCGTTCAGTGATTATTTTTTGCCGATAGTACACGCTGAACAGGCGCATAAGACACACGATGAATTGGCGTCACACCTAAACGCTGCAACGCTTCCATATGCACTTTTGTAGGGTACCCTTTATGGGCTGCAAAACCATAACCTGGATACGTATCTTCGTACGCGACCATTTCACGATCCCGTGTTACTTTCGCTAAAATAGACGCCGCCGCAATCGCTTGCACCCGACTATCTCCCTTTACCACAGCCTCTGCTGAATAATGCCATTGAGGAATTTTATTACCATCAACCCATACATGTTCAGGCTGAATCGATAATCCTTCAACCGCTTTTTTCATAGCCAATAAACTGGCCTGCAATATATTGAGTTCATCTATCTCAGCCACCGAACAACGTGCAATTGACCACGACAACGCCTGCTCTTTAATAACATCAAAGAGTGCTTCTCGCTTTTTTTCTGAAAGCTTTTTTGAATCGTCTAAGCCTACAATGGGCTTTTCAGGATCTAAAATTACCGCAGCCGTAACCACATCACCAGCCAAAGGCCCTCGCCCGACCTCATCAACACCCGCACCTAACAATCCTGAATAGGTACTCACAAAGGGATCTAATACAGCCATATGACGTGCTCTTTTTTATATGCTTTTATGTGTTTTTGTATCGTTTAATAATAACGTTGCAACCACATCACTCGCAGTCGCGCTGGCATTACAACGCAATTGTTGATGTAACCGAGTAAATTCATTTTTTAATTGCACCACCGCATGAGAATCATTCAACCAATGTGACACCTCATTAGCGATAGCGTGTGGTGTTGCAGCGTTTTGTAATAATTCTGGAACAATCGTTTTACCAGCCAACAAATTGGGCAACGATATGTGATCTACTTTTAACATCCGTGAAATCAACCAAAATGAAAATGCATCTTTTTTATAAACAACCACCATTGGCTTTTTTAATAACATCGCCTCAAGCGTTGTCGTACCAGAAGCCATCACCACACAATCTGCCGCCGCCATCACTGTTTGAGAATGCCCTTCAACGATGGTCGCGGGTAAATGAGGGTACTGCGCTAACTGTAAAGCAATTTGTTGCTGACGCTGCTTATTCAGTGCAGGAATTAGAATCTCTAATTGAGGGTGCGTTTCTATTAATACTTCCATGGCCTGCCATATAGCGTCGCCTATTTTTTCCACTTCACCTTGCCGACTACCTGGCAAGCAAGCAATCACCATTTTATCTTGACCAATTGAACACGATAAAATATCTGACAACTGCTGCCTTGCAGCATAGGTGTCATTTTCAAGAGGAAATTGATCGGCTAACGGATGACCAACAAAGGTTACAGGTACGTCATGCTGTTCATAAAATGCCGCCTCGAAGGGTAGTAACGTTAACATCCAATCTACTGATTCTTTAATCAGTTTAATGCGCCCTTGACGCCACGCCCATACAGAAGGGCTTACATAGTGAATTGTTTTCACATGAGCTTGGCGCAGCTTTTTTTCTAGGGTTAAATTAAAATCAGGGGAGTCTATACCAATAACAAGATCAACGCGTTGATCAATAAAATAGTGTAATAGGTGCTTTCGAATGGATAATAGCTCAGGTAATCGTTTGAGAGGCTCTACTAGCCCCATTACTGCTAAGCGATCTTGGGGATATAATGACGTAAAACCTTCGGCCAACATTCGCTCGCCGCCTATTCCAGAAAAACAACAAGATGGATAACGTTGTTTTAATACACGCATAAGGTCTGCGCCAAGAATATCACCTGAGGCCTCTCCTACAACAATACCAATATGCATGGTAATTATATTGTGCGCAGTTAACGCACAATACCACGTGTAGAAGACTCGATAGAATCTACGAGCAATTGAATGGCTGGACAATGCTCAACCAGTAATTTCAACTCAACTAAGGCCTCCGTCAAAATCAAATTTTCTCGATACACTAATTTAAATGCACGCTTAATTAATTTAATTTCACTTTTTGAAAAGCCACGTCGAGATAAGCCTTCAGCATTTATTGTTTTTGCCTCTGCAGGCGAACCTGACACTATAGCAAAAGCAGGCACATCTTTACCCACCGCACTGCCCATACCTGTAAAGCAATGTTCACCGATATGACAATATTGATGCACCAATGTAAATCCACCTAAAATAGCCCAATCAGCAACATGTACATGCCCTGCTAAAGCTGTGTTATTGACCAAAATACAATGGTTTGCAATCACGCTATCGTGACCAATATGTACATACGCCATTAATAAATTATCATTACCAATGGTTGTTTCAGAGCGATCCTGAATCGTTCCTCGGTGAATGGTCACACCTTCACGAATCACATTATTGTCGCCAATCACTAAACGCGTATCTTCACCTTTATATTTTAAATCAGGTGTTGCCTCGCCAATGCTAGAAAATTGGTAAATATGATTATTTTTACCAATAACTGTTGGCCCTTTAATAATCACATGCGATTCAATAGTACAGCCTTCACCAATCACAACGTCAGGGCCAATAATAGAAAAGGCTCCCACGCTTACACTCTCATCGAGCTGAGCTGAAGGATCTATAATCGCTTGCGGGTGAATAGACATTACTTATGATACTTTCCTGTCTGCACAAAGAATCGTTGCAGACGCGGCTAATTCACCGTCTACCGAGGCTTTACATTCAAACTTCCAAATACCGCGCTTTTCAGACACCACTTTAGCTTCTAGTTGCAAACGATCACCAGGGATTACCTGACGTCGAAAACGTACATTATCGGCGCCAGCAAAAAGATATACAGAACCATCTTGCGGCGTTTTACCAATGGTTTTAAATCCTAATATTCCTGCTGCTTGCGCTAATGCTTCAACGATCATAACACCAGGAAAAATAGGCGCCTGAGGAAAGTGACCATTAAACACCTCTTCATTCACTGAAATGTTTTTATACGCAACAATAGATTCACCAACCTGCAAATCTACAACACGATCAACTAAAAGAAATGGATACCTATGTGGCAACCACTTTTTAATTTCTGTAACGTCCATTATCCCCAACCTTAATAAGTATTATTATTTTATAAACAATTGCAGTGTCCCGATTAAATATTTTTTATAAAACAAAATATTTAATCGTCACCATGAATATGATTTTCTTTTTTCTTTAACAATATGCCGCGTAAATTTTCATCTAAACGATTAAAACGAGCGGCATTTTTACGCCATATAGACGTGGCATTTAATGGTGTTCCCGATGAATATGAGCCCGCAGCTGCTATCGATTTTGTCACTAATGTCATCGCAGTGATATGCACATCATCTGCAATAGTGAGATGGCCAATAATGCCAACAGCGCCTGCTATAGTACAACGCTTACCAATCGTTGTACTTCCCGCTATCGCCGTAGAACCTGCTATCGCCGTATTTTCACCAACGACGACATTATGGGCAATCTGTATTTGGTTGTCGAGCTTAACCCCATCGTTAATAACCGTATTTTCTAATGCGCCACGGTCAATCGTTGTACTGGCACCTACCTCAACATTATTGCCAATGTAGACACCACCCAGTTGGTAAATTTTTTGCCACTCTCCACCACTATTTTTTTTAGGTGCAAAGCCAAAGCCATCCGAGCCGATGACCGCTTGACTATGAACAATCACATCATGACCAATATTTACATCAGAATAAATTGATACATTTGCATAAATAATAGTGTTCATACCGATACGGCAATTATCACCAATATAACAACCTGCACCAATGCACACACCCTCTTCAATGGTCACATTCGATCCTAGCACTGTATTTGGCGCTATAGAGGCATTAGGGTGAATAATCACATTCTCGCCACACACAACTGATGAATGAACACCCTCTTCAAGCTTACTCTTTGCCTTTACAAACAACTTAGTCAACTGGGCAAAGACATAATAAGGATCTTCTGTGACTAATTTATTTCCGTGGAAAAAATCTTGGCTTGATGGATGCAAAACAACGCAAGCGGCTTGACTAGCGGCTAAATCTTTCTGATATAGGGCATTCGATAAAAAGGATAACTGATTGCTCGTAGCCCCTTGCAATGTATTAATACCTGAAACACAACACTCTGGATCACCTATCAAGTCTGCACCTGTATAACGTGCCAACTCACTGAGTGTATAAGAAGGGTTCTTCAACTTCATATTCAAAGTATCTCGTGTCATACCGTCTGGTACAACACATCAATATTTAATAATTTATTGGCTATCATTCAACCGTTTAACAACTTCTTCCGTAATATCGAACTCAACGGTTCTAAAATATACGGCTTGTGATTTGAGTAATAAACCAATTTTTTTCTCTTCAATCACATTGTTAACAATTTTTTCAATAGTAGGGCCCAATTCTTTTTCAATTTGAGAGGCTAAGCCATTACGCGTTTGTGCTTCTTGCGCACCTAAGCGCTTATATTGCTCTAGCTTAATTTGACCTTTTTGAATATGACTTTTTTTCTGATCATCAGACCATGTTAAAGCATTAGCTTCACCTTCTTTTTGAAGTGCCTGTAATTCACTTTTCAATGATTTAATATCACTTAATAATTTTTTATACTGTGCATCCGCTTGCAATGCTTGATACTGTTGTCGCGAGTAATTAGACCCGATTAACACACCCTCTAAATTAATCACCCCGATATTACCTTGGGCAACAACGCTCACGGATGAAAATAGTGCACCCATACACGTACATGCTATTAATAATTTTTTAAACACACTGCCACCTATTATAATCAATTATTAGAATTAAAAACTCTGGCCTAAAGAAAATTGGAAAGACTCGGTTTTATCGCCTTCTTGCTCTTGAAGAGCCCTTGTAATATACACACTCACAGGCCCAATTGGTGATAACCACTGCAAACCCACACCGTACGCAGAACTTAATTTTGATAAATCTAAGTTACTACAATTCACCTGAAATGATCCACAACTATCAGAAAACACATTACCAGCATCCACAAAGACTAACGAACGTAATGACTTAGAGTTTTTAGTAAATGGCACAGGGAAAATCAATTCAAAGCCTGTTTCAAATAATATATTACCACCAATGGTTTGCACTTCTGTACTTTCAAATGTTTCTAACGCAGTACCTGCGGAATTCAATACATAAGCAAAGTTGCCATCACTTGTAGGCACCGCAATGTACGATAATGCAGGTGTACCCTTAGGCCCTAAAGAACTGGCTTCAAACCCTCGAACAGAACCATTACCCCCCGAAAAAAAGTTTTCGAAGAATGGCAATGCATCTATATCACCATAGCTATCTGCATACCCAAATCGCGATTTAACATGCAGAGTAAGACTTTTCGATAAAGCACGGTAGAACTCACCTCGATAGCTGAATTTAAAGTATTCTAAATCACCACCGGGTGTAGATACTTCAAAATTAACACGTTGCGACAAGCCCTTGGTAGGGAAAATCCCTCTGTTCAATGTTGAATCTGTCCAACCTAACGAAAAATTCAACGTATTAAAATCATCACCGTATTTATCCAGAAAACCATCAGGTCTAGCCGTCAATTCACTATCCAACACTGCACCCGCCGATGCACCCGCATTCACACCTGAAGCAATCAAATCTTCTTCATCAAAAAAGTCATTGCCATTCGTATCAGACAAACGACTTTCTATTGTCTGAAAGGCTGCATTAGTCACTCGAGCATCGGCCACACCCGATCTTAACCGTGGACTACCCGCTATTTCTTGTGATGCCTCACTACCTGCTTGAATAGCAATATTTTCAAAACCTACGCCCAGTGAAATACGGCTTCTTTCTGATATCGGATAACCAAAAATAACACTCGCTCCGATTCTATCAGTTGAATAGCTTGCAATATCCAACTCATCTAAATCCCTTTCTCTAAAAAACACGCTAAAGCTGCGGCTAATACCATCGGGAGTGAAATAGGGGTTGGTATAATTAAAGCTATATGAGGTTTCAATATCACTACGCTGTATTTGAAAGCCCAATGTGTTCCCTGTACCCAACCAGTTACTTTGCTGAATACCTGTAGAAAACGTAACGCCACTGCCTTGAGAGAAGCCAATACTGGCATTAATACTACCTGAAGCCTGCTCAACAACAGTAAATACAACATCGATCTGATCGGGTCTACCAGGTACCGCCACAGTGCGCATGTTAACTTCACTAAACAACGGCAAACGCTCAAGACGCGCTTTAGATTGCGCTAATTTGGCAGTAGATACTGGTGCACCTTCTAACTGCCTCATTTCTCGACGTAATACGTTATCTTGGGTGGTGGTATTGCCTTTAAAGACAATGCGTCTCACATAATTGATAGTGCCTGGGTTAACAAAGAATGTAACCTTGGCTGTTTTATTATCTTTATCTAGCTCAGGCACACCTCTCACACTGGCATAACTGTATCCTTCATCGCCTAAACGTTTTTCAATAATTTTAGACGTAGCCGATAGCTTTTGTTGAGAAAAAACTTCACCTTCAGAAACAGTGATTAAGGCTTTTACATCCTCTTCTGGCAAAATCAGGTCACCCGCAAGACCAACCGATTCAATTGCATAGGGAGCGCCCTCAAAAACATTTACCGTAATATACACAGTTTCTTTGTCTGGACTTAACGACACCTGAGTCGATGTCACTGCAAATTCTAAATATCCTTTGTTCAAGTAATACGATTTAAGGTTTTCTAAATCACCCGCTAATCGCTGCTGTGCATATTTATCACTGCCTGTAATCCACGACCATGTGCCTGTCGTTTTAATATCAAACAACGACTGCAGCTCTTCTTCACTAAAGTCTTTATTGCCGACAATATTAATATGTTTAATACTGGCAACACTGCCCTCAATGATTTTAATGCCGATATTAACCTGGTTCTGGGGCTGCTCAATCACTTTCACATCAATTTGAGTCGCATATCGCCCAATAGAGCTATACTGTGCATTCAACTCTCGCTCAACGGCTTCTAACGATTGTTGTTTGAAGATTTCACCCTCTGATAAACCTGCACTTTTTAAGCCTGCTAATAACGGCTCAGATTCAATCACCGAATTACCCGTTACACCAATGCGTCTAATTGCTGGGCGCTCTACAACACTCACAATTAATACATTGCCATCTCTAGCAATATCAATATCCGAGAAAAAACCCGTCTTAAATATTGCCCTAACCGCATCTTGTAACTGTTCCGTTGATGCTTCTGTATTCGCTTTAATCGGTAAGGTTGAAAAAACTGTTTTCGCCGATACACGCTGAAGACCTTCTATGCGAATATCATCAATACGAAATACCTCGGCCCAAGCACTAAACGATAAACAACTCAATGAAAACAAACATAACAATAAATAACGCATAGATAATTTCATACTGGTTTTAATTAATTTTGATAAAGACTTACTTAAATATTAAGCAATCTATGAATAAACACACGGCATACACCGTTAAACACACATCATATAACAATACATGCTCTTGCCCTAATCTATTAGCCCAGAATAGACAAGAAACATATCTTAAGAAAATATACGAACTAAATCATTCACGTGAGCAACCACCATAATACTCAACACAAAAAACAAGCCCATCTGATAACCAACAACTTGAATTTTCTCTGAAACAGGGCTGCCTTTAATCACTTCGATCACATAATAAAGCAAATGCCCGCCATCTAACACTGGTATTGGCATTAAATTAAAAACACCTAAACTCACACTTAAAAACGCCAAAAAGGCCAAATAACTGGCCAAACCTGCATTGGCAGAATCTCCAGCTACTTGAGCAATGGTAAAGCTACCACTCAAGTTTTTCGTGGATACATCAGCCAATATCAATTTTTTGATAAACGATAAAATAAACGTTGATTGCTCCCATGTTTTCTCCACACCTTGAGCTATAGCGCCAAAAAAACTGTACTCAATAGGTCGAATCATCGACTCAGGCCAAATGGCTGCAGCGACTCCAGCCTTACCAATACGTTGATCAGATTCATTCACCGATGTTGGCGTTAAGGTAATAGGTAAAAACTGACCGCCTCTTTCTACCTGTAAAGCCACAGCTGTATCAGGCTTACTACGCACATATTTTACCCATTGCATCCACGTAAGCACTGGCTGGCCATCAGCACTAATAATACGATCATTTTCCTGTAATCCCGCATGTGCTGCTGCACTATCAGCTATGACTTGCTGAATAATTGGTTCCGCATCAGGAATATAACGAACAATACCTAATTCATTAAAAATATCAGGCTCTTGAGCATCTCCCAACCAGTCTTCTATAGGTAGTAATAACGAACGCTCTGCAAATGTATTTTGACTATCGTGGCGCTTTACATCTAACTGAATCGCACCCGTATCACCCACACGGCGTACTATGCGAGAAAAGGTATCAGACCACGTACTTACTGCCTGACCATCCACGGCTATAATTTCATCATTTTCTCTTAAGCCAACTGTAGCGGCTACCCCATTCTCAGGCAATGCACCCACAACAGGAGCTACCCCTGTACTACCCATCAATGCCAAAACAAAATATAACACGACCGCTAAAATAAAATTAGCAACAGGGCCAGCAACAACAATCGCCATACGTTGCCATACCGTTTTTTGTGTGAACGACATAGCGAGTTCATCTGGGTGAACCTTACCTTCACGCTCATCCAGCATTTTGACATAACCACCCAAAGGAATGGCTGATAAGGTATATTCCGTTCCCAAACGGTCTGTCCACGATAGTAAGGGCTTACCAAAGCCGACTGAAAAACGGATGACTTTCACACCACAGCGACGGGCAATATAAAAATGGCCAAACTCATGAAAGGTCACTAAGATCCCTAGAGCAAGGAAAAACCATAAAATAGTTAATAATAGAGACATTCGTTTAGCTACTCATTAATAGGGATTATTTAAACACTAACGTAACGCATGAATGGTTTGCTTAGCTAACTGCCGTGCACAGGCATCGATATGCAGCACAGCCTCTAAATCTTCAGGCTCACTCCAATTCGCAGACTGCATAACAGCCTGTAAACTATCGGTCATCTGCCCAAAACTAATCGTATTCTCCAAAAATGCAGCTACAGCCACTTCATTTGCTGCATTTAATACTGCCGCCGCACCCGTACCAGATTCCGCTGCACTGATTGCCAGCGCGAGACTAGGAAAATCTCGCATATTCGGTGCTTCAAAGTCTAAACGAGCAGCCGCAATAATATCCAAGCTTGAAACACCCGAATCAATACGTTCGGGATACGCCAACCCATAAGCAATTGGCGTACGCATATCAGGATTGCCTAACTGAGCCAAGACCGAACCATCCACATACTCGACCATTGAATGAATAATACTTTGAGGATGAATAACAACCTCAATGGATGACGGAGCCACATCAAATAACCATTTAGCCTCAATAAACTCTAACCCTTTATTCATTAAGCTCGCTGAGTCTACCGATATTTTTCGCCCCATTGACCAATTAGGGTGGGAGCATGCCTGATCTGGCGTTGCTTGACGAATGTCAGACTGCGACCACGTACGCAAAGGGCCGCCAGATCCAGTCAATAATATTTTTCGCACATGCTGGTGGCTACGACCTGCAAGATGGGGCAAACATTGAAATATCGCATTATGCTCACTATCAATAGGTAATAACTGAGCACCCGATGCCTTCACAGCATCCATGAATAGTCGCCCTGCCATTACTAACGATTCTTTATTTGCCAACAATACTTTTTTACCTGCCTTAACGGCAGCCATGGTTGGCAATAAGCCTGCGGCACCCACAATAGCGGCCATTACGGTATCAGTATCATCATGACTAGCAACCATCGCTAAAGCGTCATCACCCGCAAGCACCTCAGTTGGGCATTGATGTGTAGCCAACAACGTTTTTAATTTTAATGCCGAAGATTCATCACTCATCACAGCATAACAAGGACTAAACGCAATACATTGCTTCAACAAAACATCAACGTTTGTATTAGCCGTTAACGCAAATACGGAAAAACTCTCGGTATGCCGAGCCAGCACATCTAAAGTGCTAACACCTATAGAGCCTGTCGAACCAAGAACGGTTACGCACTGTATATCGGATTGATTATTCACCACGATAATTGCCACCCAGATATAATAATCGCCAATACAAACACTGGCAAAGCCGCAGTAAAACCATCTAAACGATCCAACACACCACCATGCCCTGGTAAAATACTACCACTATCCTTAACACCACAATGCCGCTTCACCATGCTCTCTAACAAATCACCCAGCACAGAGACTAGCGCAGTGGGCAAGATTATCGCTAACAACATTAACCACAACTGAATATCAATAACCCAAGCGATCAATAGAGCTAACAATGCGCAGGCCAATAAACCACCGAATACGCCTTCCCATGATTTGCCAGGACTAACAGCTTTAGCCAATTTACGCTGACCAAATGTACGGCCAAAAAAGTAAGCGCCAATATCAGCAGTAGCAACAATTCCAGCCACCATTAAAATTAACCAAGTGCCATGGGGCTGTTGATGTAAAAACATAAGCGCCAAACCACTCGGGAGAAGCACAAACAAGCCCATAAGCGCCCTCACCCATGGATGCCCCCATAATACAGCACTAGATGGATACCCCTGCACCCATAACAATGCTACCGCCCACCATGTGCCCGCGGCAATAAACACTGGCAGTATCCGAGTATTATCTATGGCATTATCAAACGCTAAGCCAAAATACACTCCCAAAGATATCGCTGCACATGCACTGACTGCACAATAAATAAGTTTTTGATAGGTACGAGAAAAGCCCGAAAGACTCGCCCACTCCCATGCCGCGATCAACAAAAATATAGCGACAAACAAAGAAAAAACGATAGTGGGTAGCCACAGTAGGCTAACCAAAAAAATAGAAGTCAAACATACTGCCGTTATTACACGCTGCTTAAGCATTATTATTATTCACCATGTGTAAAATTACTGAATTTTTACGCTTTGTTTTTCGCGTCAACCTGATCACCTGTCAAACCAAATCGACGTTGTCGCTGCATAAAATCCACAACGGCTTGATGCAATGATTCTCGACCAAAGTCAGGCCACAAATCATCACTAAAATATAATTCTGCATAGGCCGCTTGCCATAGCAAAAAGTTACTAATACGCTGCTCACCACCCGTACGAATCAATAAATCTAACGGCGGTAAATGTGCCGTTGATAATTCACTAGCGAGTCGCTCATCAGAAATATCCTCTAAACCAATATCGCCATTAACAACTTGTGCCGCGATCTGTTTAGCCGCATGTGTAATATCCCACTGGCCACCATAGTCTGCTGCGATGACTAAGGTTCTCTCACCTTCACTAGCAATTCTCTCGGCATTTTCAATCGCTTTTAACAATTTTTTACTAAAGCGATCCCGATTACCAATAACTTGTAAACGCACACCTTCTTGTTTCAGTTTCTTTGACTCATTGGTCAAATACAAATGAAACAATGTCATCAACGCTTCGACTTCTTTTGCAGGACGTAACCAATTTTCACTACTAAACGCAAAAACAGTCAACGTATTAATGCCGTATTCTTTACAAGCAGCTAGCACGTCACGTAAACGCTCGACACCCGCTTTATGGCCCGCAATGCCGATCAATTTATTTTTTTTGGCCCAACGATTATTGCCATCCATAATGATGGCAACATGCTGCAACGAATGGGACAAACCTTGCTCAGAGTTCAAATGATTACCTGTTTAATAATAAAGGGAATAAACCCTCACAACCGACACTGTTACGTAATAAATTATATTTTTAACAAGTCTTCTTCTTTAGCGCTTAGAGATGTATCGATATCTGCAACGAACTTATCGGTGATTTTTTGGATTTCATCTTGTGCGCGACGCTCATCATCTTCGCCAATTTCTTTTTCTTTCAATAAGTCTTTTACATGACCTAAAGCATCACGACGGGCATTACGTACCGAAATTTTCGCCGATTCTGCTTCTGCTCTCGCTTGCTTGGTATAATTTTTTCTCGTTTCTTCTGTCAACATTGGCATAGGTAAACGAATAAGATCACCTGTTGTTGAAGGGTTCAAACCTAAATCGGATTTAAGAATAGCTTTTTCAATTTCTGGCGTCAGTTGTTTTTCCCAAGGACTGATCGAAAGTGTTCTAGCATCTAATACAGAAATGTTAGCCACCTGCGACAACGGTGTATCTGAGCCGTAATAGTCCACTTTTACGCCATCTAAAATACTAGGGTGCGCACGCCCTGTACGGATTTTATTAAAATTAATAGCCAATGCATCTAAACTTTTTTGCATTTGCTCTTTTGCTTCTTGTTTAATATCTTCAATCATAATAATGACCTTTACTATTCACTGACTAACAATTATGTAATTCAGGTGTCGCATCAGCAATAAAACTACGACGCACCTTGCTCTATTTGTGTACCTTCTTCAATCAACGTGCCCTCTTCGCCACCCACAACAATATTTAGCAGAGCACCCGCTTTTGCCATTTGAAAAACACGTAATGGCATTTTATGATCACGACACAAGCATATGGCTGTTAAATCCATCACCTCTAATTTCTTTTCTAACGCGGTATCATAGGTTAATACATCATATTTAGTCGCACTAGAATCTTTCATTGGATCAGCAGTGTATACACCATCGACTTTTGTAGCCTTTAAAACAATCTCGGCTTCAACTTCAATACCGCGTAAACATGCTGCAGAATCGGTTGTAAAAAATGGATTGCCTGTTCCTGCAGAAAAAATAACCACCTCACCCGCTTCTAAAAAGCGAATCGCGGCACGTCGATCATAATGCTCAACAACACCACTCATAGGTATCGCCGACATCACACGAGAGGTAATATTAGAGCGCTCCAAAGCATCTCTCATGGCTAAGGCATTCATTACTGTCGCCAGCATACCCATATGATCGCCCGTTACACGATCTAGACCCGCAGCACTCAAAGCTGCACCACGAAACAGGTTCCCACCACCAATAACTAATCCTACTTGTACTCCAATACCTACTAACTGACCCACTTCTAGCGCCATCTTATCGAGTACTTTTGGATCGATACCGAAGCCCTCAGAACCCATCAGTTCTTCGCCGCTTAGCTTTAATAGTATTCGCTTATATTTCTTATCGCGCTTGCTCACAGTATGCCCTCTATTTTCGTCTACGGGATAGTTTCCAATAGGATTTTAAAAACTGCCGTATTCTAACAGCAAGAAAGGGTAAGTGCGACAGCACTTACCCTTTCTTATTTAGCGTATTAAGCCTCCACTAAAGAGACATTATGCTAACAACTTATTTAGACGCTTCTAGCTGCGCAGCTACTTCGGCAGCAAAATCAACTTCTGCTATCTCAATACCTTCACCCACTTCAAAACGTACAAATGATTTTACTTCTGCACCAGCATCTTTTGCTAGCTGACCCACAGTCACTTCTGGGTTTTTAACAAACGGCTGCTCAACCAAGCTGTTCTCTTTTAAGAACTTCTTAATACGGCCGCCCATCATTTTCTCAACGATTTCATCTGGCTTGCCTGCCATGTCTGGCTGCGCCTTAATGATTTCTTTTTCTTTTGCTACGGCTTCTGCTGGCATATCTTCCGCATTAACCACCTGAGGATTAACAGCTGCAATGTGCATAGCAACATCTTTCGCCAATTCATTACCCGCGGTTACTTGAACCAATACAGCAATACGACTATTTGAATGCGTATACGCATCAACCACATCACCTTCAACCAGTGACACACGGCGTACACCAATGTTCTCACCAATTTTTTGCACTAATGCTTCACGAGCATTCTCAAGATCACCGTCCATCAATGCTGCAACATCAGTTTGCTTTTCAGCAACCGCTTTATCAGCCACACCATTTGCGAAAGCTAAAAAACCCTCATCTCTTGCTGCGAAATCTGTTTCAGAATTTACTTCTACAACAATACCGAAAGAATGATCAGCGGCTACACGCGCCACTACAACACCTTCAGCTGCTGTTCTGTCTGCTTTTTTCGCTGCTTTTAGACCACTTGCTTTACGCAAGTTTTCAATTGCCAGCTCAATATCACCACCCGCTTCGGTCAATGCTTTTTTGCATTCCATCATACCTAGGCTTGTGCGATCGCGAAGTTCTTTTACCATTGAAGCAGAAACTGCTGCCATGATCTTATCCTCTATATCTATATTGTCATTGTAAAAAGGGGGCCAAGCCCCCTTATATAAGCATTGTTAATCGTTAAGATTAAGCCTTTGATTCAGCCGCTGAAGCATCCACTTCAACAAACTCATCTTTATTAGGTACTTCTTGAGTAGCAGACAAGCCTTCAAGACACGCATCAGCTACTGCAGTAACATATAATTTAATTGCACGAATCGCATCATCGTTACCTGGGATCACGTAATCAATACCAGCAGGGTCACTGTTAGTATCAACAACACCAAATACAGGAATACCTAGCTTATTTGCTTCGTTAATAGCAATACGCTCATGCTCAACATCGATAACAAATAGGGCATCAGGTAAACCACCCATATCTTTAATACCACCAATAGAAAGGTCTAATTTTTCCATTGCACGTGTACGCATTAACGCTTCTTTCTTTGTTAACTTATCAAACGTACCGTCTTGGCTTTGTGCTTCAAGCTCACGAAAACGACGAATCGATGCACGAATCGTTTTATAGTTCGTTAGCATACCACCTAACCAACGATGGCTTACAAACGGCTGACCTGCACGTTGCGCTTGCTCTTTAATAGTTTTTTGAGCCGCACGTTTAGTGCCGACCATAAGAATTTTTTTCTTCTGAGAACCCATTTTTTTGATCATTTCTAGGGCTTCATTGAAAGCTGGAACTGTATGCTCAAGATTAATAATATGGATATTATTACGAGCGCCAAAAATGTACTGAGACATCTTTGGGTTCCAATAACGAGTTTGGTGACCAAAGTGGGCACCAGCTTGAAGCATATCGCGCATGCTAACTGTAGACATAATATTTTCCTTTCGGGTTAGGCCTCCATACACCCCGTGAAGCCAACCCCTACGCTCAAAATGATCGATAGAAGGCACCCAGGAACACGTGACGGTATATGTGTGACGTTAAAGTTAATTCGCTTGTTTACCCACCCGTATAACACGAGCTCGCAACAGCGGTGCGCTTTATACCATAAAACCTAAGATTCTCAAAGAAAAAGTCGTTTTTAACTGTGAAAATAACAGACTTAAACAAGAAGTCATTCAGTCTCTAAAGATATAATCTCAAACCGCAATACTAGGATAACGACACCAAAACACCTATAATCCTCAAAACACATCCAATCACATGACTAAGAAGCTCTTCTACTATGCCTGTAACCATCAAAACACCCGACGAAATTGAAAAAATGCGTATTGCTGGCCGCATGGCGGCTGAAGTATTAGAAATGATCGAGGAATATGTGGTTGCTGGCGTAAGCACAGAAGACATTGATCGAATATGTCACGATCATATTGTCAATGTACAAAATGCTATTCCCGCCTGTTTGGGTTATCGCGGCTTTCCCAAATCCATATGCACATCGGTCAACCATGTGATATGTCACGGCATCCCATCAGAAAAGAAAAAACTGAAAAACGGAGACATTATCAACATTGACGTTACCGTGATTTACGAAGGTTATCATGGCGACACCAGTAAAATGTATTTTGTTGGTAAACCCACAACCCATGCCGAGCGTCTTGTTAAGGTTACTCAAGAATGCCTATTAAAAGGCATTGAACTCGTTAAGCCTGGCGCCCGCCTAGGCGATATAGGTCATGTTATTCAGCAACATGCCGAATCCAATTATTACACAGTGGTGCGCGAATACTGCGGACACGGCATTGGCCATACCTTTCACGAAGACCCTCAAGTACTGCATTACGGCAGCCCTAACACGGGCATGGTACTACAGGAAGGTATGTGCTTTACGATCGAACCCATGATTAATGCGGGCAAACCACAAACTAAACTAAAAAGTGATGGCTGGACTGTAGAAACAAAAGATGGGCGCCTATCTGCACAATGGGAACACACACTACTTGTCACCGCGACAGGCGTAGACGTTCTCACCGCTCGCAAAGAAGAAAACTTCACGTAGCTTATGCAGCCATAAAATAGAGGCAGCGCTCTACAGCCGCTGCCCAGAACAAACAGCCACCATACAACACGACATAATCACACGGTAAGACAGCCAATAATGAAATACAAAGATACTATCACCTTTGCACACCCCATATTTGGCTTCGACGAAAGAGCGTTTAGACGCGCACTATCTACCGCAGACTCTATTATCACTCCCTTTAAAGATGCGCAAGAAGCCATCAACACACACCTCAACATTCGGTTCCGCGAAGGTGAAAGCGCTAAAAAGCTAGTACAAGAGCGCGCCAAGATGATCGATTGCCTGATTCATTACGCATGGCATCAATTTGAATGGGACAACACCATCAGTCTTATCGCCGTTGGCGGCTATGGTCGAGCTGAGCTTCACCCCAAATCAGACATTGATATTTTAGTATTAATGAACAATGGAACTGCAGAGCAACATGCAGGCAATGTAGAGCAGCTACTGGCCTTGTTATGGGACATTGGTCTTGATATTGGTCATAGCGTTCGTACACTCGATGAATGCTCTGCCATCGCGAAAGAAGACATTACCGTTGCAACCAATATTATGGAGGCGCGCACATTACAAGGTGACAATCACCTATTACAGCAACTCCGCCTTGACACCGCCCCCGATAAAATGTGGGCCAATGACGATTTTTTTCTCGCCAAGCTCAACGAACAACGCGAACGTCATGCCAAATATAACCACACCGAATACAATCTAGAACCCAATATTAAAAATGCACCAGGTGGACTGCGTGACATTCAAACCATTAAATGGGTTGCCAAGCGTTTCTTTAATGTAGACTCATTCGAGCAACTCAATTCAACAGGCCTTTTTACCGAAAAAGAATACACCATACTTGCCGACGGCGAAGCCTTTTTGTGGCGTGTACGCTACGGCTTGCACATGATTGCTAACCGCCCTGAAGAGCGACTTTTATTTGAACATCAAAGAGAACTAGCAACCCTATTTGGCTACAAAGATAACGACGAACGCATGGCTGTAGAGCAATTTATGCATCGTTTTTATCGTATTGCTCTCGCCTTACGTGAGCTCAATGATGTATTGCTACAATTTTTAGACGAAGCCATTGTAAAGCAAGGGCAAGACACCGAAATTGTACCGCTCAATGACCGCTTTCAATTACGTAATGGGTATATTGAAATTACCCATACCAAAGTCTTTACAGAAACGCCTTCTGCTTTACTAGAGGTGTTTGTTCTACTTGGTCGCCATAGCAATATCAAAGGCATTCGCGCACTTACCATTCGCGTGATTCGTGAAAGCCGCTATTTAATTGATGATGAATTTCGTAAAAAACCCGAAAACAATCGCTTATTTGTAGAGTTTTTAAGCTCACCACACATGCTAGTTACGCAATTAAAACGCATGGCTCGCTATGGAATATTAGGCCGCTACCTGCCCGAATTTGGCCGTATTATTGGTCAAATGCAACATGACCTTTTTCATATTTACACCGTTGATACACACACGATTAAAGTGATTGATTACTTACGCCGATTTTTACTCCAGCGTAACGCGGACACCTTCCCTGTGGCCTGTAAAACCATTCGACGCTTACCCAATATAGAACTGCTTTATGTTGCTGGTTTATATCATGATATTGCTAAAGGTAGAGGCGGTGATCACTCCACTCTTGGTGCCGCTGATGTCATAGCCTTTTGCGAACAGCACCAGTTCAGCAAACGCGAAACAAAATTTGCAGCTTGGTTAGTTGAAAGCCATTTAATCATGTCGTCGGTGTCACAAAAACAAGATTTATCCGATCCAGAAGTTATCCATGAATTCGCCTTAAAAATGGGCGATCAAATGCACCTAGATTACTTATATGTACTAACTGTGGCCGACATGAACGCCACCAACCCTGATATTTGGAACAGTTGGCGCGCCAGCTTATTACGTGAATTATATTTACAAACAACACGCGCCCTTAGCCGCGGATTAGAAAATCCCGTTGACCGCCAAGAGCTCATTGACGATACCCAAAAAGCAGCCATGCGTATTCTGTTACGAGGGGGCAACGTCAGCGAACAAGCTGCATGGGAGTTTTGGCAAACAGCAGGCGAAGACTATTTTTTACGCGAGACCTACCAAGATATTGCATGGCAAACAGAACACATTTTATGTCAGGAACACCCTGAAAATGCATTGGTACTCATTTCAGACGAGAATATTTTAAACGAGGGGGTTGTCACTAAAATATTTATTCATGCTCAATCTAAACAAAATATTTTTGCTGCTACTACCAGTATTATTGACCAATACAACCTCAACATTCAAAGTGCTCGCATCAACAGCACCATTTCTGGCTACACAATGGATACATTTTATGTATTAGACCAAGATGGACATGCACTTAATAACCATAACAATATCAACCAAAAAATCACACAATCACTGTTAGAAGAGTTCGACATGATTGATAATTACAGTGATATTATTCAGCGTCGCATTCCTCGACAGTTAAAATCATTTGCTTCAAAAACACGTACCAGCATTCATAATGACACCTCAAAAGAACACACAATTTTAGAAGTGATTAGCCCAGACAGACCCGGGTTTCTTGCATTATTAGCACGCATTTTTGTGGAATATGACATCTCGGTTGTAACAGCAAAGATCACCACTTTGGGCGAACGCGTAGAAGATGTATTTTTTATTACTGATAGTACAGGCAACCGCTTAAGCGACCCGAACATTTGCGAACAATTACAGAACGCAATTATTACACAGCTAGATGCAACCAATGTTGATCAATAGCACACACAAACTGAGCTAAAAATTATTTCACCAAGGCTAGCCTAGTCAACACTCACCTAGCCGACTCTAACCTTGCCAACAATGACACAAGCTATAATGACCAATCCAAATTTAGATAAACTACACCCTTACCCTTTTGAAAAACTCAACAAGATTAAGGCTGACCTCACACCCAACCCCGATCTTTCACATATTGCACTCTCTATTGGCGAACCCAAACACTTACCGCCGCAATTTGTATTGGATACTTTGACACAAAACATACAACGCTTTAGCCAATACCCCTCAACAAAAGGCACAGCAGAACTGCGCGAAGCTATTAGCCAATGGGCAAGTACACGCTTTACTCTCACACCAAATACACTCACCGCCGACCAACATATCTTACCTGTTAACGGTACCAGAGAAGCTTTATTTGCCTTTACTCAAGCAGTTATTAACACCCAGAAAAAAGATGCCTTAGTGATATCACCTAACCCTTTTTATCAAATTTATGAAGGGGCAACACTACTTGCGGGAGCACAACTTAAGCTGCTCAACTGTGTAGAAAGCAACAATTACCTACCCGATTTTGACGAAGTCACTGAAGATGAATGGCAACGATGCCAACTGTTATTTTTATGCTCACCAGGCAACCCCACGGGACAACTGATCAGTAGCGAAAAATATAAAAAATTAATTACTCTTGCTGATCGCTATGACTTTATTATTGCCAGCGACGAATGCTACTCCGAGCTTTACCGAGATGAAAACAATCCTCCTACAGGTTTACTTGAAGTGTGCGCAAAACTTGGCCGCAATCAATACGAACGCTGTGTAGTATTTCACAGCTTATCTAAGCGCTCTAATTTACCGGGGTTACGCTCGGGCTTTGTCGCGGGCGACAAATCGTTGATTCAAAAATTTCTGCTATATCGCACTTACCACGGTTGCGCCATGTCACTTCCAACACAAATCGCAAGTATTAGCGCGTGGCAAGATGAGGCACACGTAAAAGAAAATCGTGATCAATATCGAGAAAAGTATCGTTTATTTGGCGAGATATTACAGAGCGTATGGGACATACAACAACCACCCGCCAGCTTTTATTTATGGGCAAAAACACCCATCAATGACATTGAATTTGCCAAACAATTATTTAGCGAACAGCACATTACCGTACTTCCAGGTAGCTTACTCAGCAGAGATATTAATGGTATCAACCCTGGCGACAATCATGTACGCATGGCGCTGGTTGCCTCCGTTGAAGAGTGTAAAGAAGCCGCTGAACGTATCAAAAAGTTTATATTGTTACTCCAAAATTCCTAATAAAAACCTCAGCATATGTTAAAGAAAGAACGTGTCGACTTTATTATTCAGACCTTAGAAGCGCTATACCCAAAGCCGCCAATTCCTTTGGATCACAAAGATCCTTACACATTATTGGTGGCAGTATTATTATCGGCACAATGCACAGATGAACGCGTCAACAAAGTCACACCTGCACTATGGGCTTTGGCAGACAATCCTTTTGATATGGCAAAGGTACCCGTTGAAAAAATAAAAGCCGTCATTCGTCCTTGTGGCTTATCACCTAAGAAATCACAAGCTATATCCACACTATCAAAAATCATTGCCGAAGAATATGACGGCCAAATCCCTGCCGACATGGACGCACTAGAAACACTACCTGGCGTTGGCCATAAAACGGCTAGCGTAGTGATGTCACAAGCTTTTAACATTCCTGCCTTTGCTGTAGACACACACATTCATCGCCTAGCTCAACGCTGGGGACTCACTAGTGGAAAAAATGTAGTTCAAACAGAAAAAGATTTGAAGCGCTTATTCCCTAAAGAATTATGGAATAAACTGCACGTGCAAATCATTTACTATGGACGAGAGTATTGCTCTGCACGCGGTTGCGACGGCACGGTATGCCCTATCTGCACCCAATGCTACCCAAATAGAAAAAAGCCCAAGGTCACTAAAAAAGCCTAATCTGTTACATATTGAGAGGCACGCTTACCTTGATAGTAGTACCCGTTTCTTTGGCAGAAAACAATGTAAAAGCACCACTTAATAGTTCAGCATGTAATTCCATTACCAACAAACCAGAACCACGGTGGCGATGCGCTAACACCTCTTCTAAATCAAACCCCATACCATCATCTTGTATTGTTAAATTAAGCACACTTCGGGACTGCCGCATCCTCACACTCACTTCGGACGCATTTGAGTGTCGTAATACGTTACTTAATGCTTCTTCTACAATTCGGTAACACACGGTTTCTACATCTAGCGGTAAGCGCTCTAAGGAGTTCACTATTAGCTTAGTATGAATGCGAATGCCACTTTCATGAGATAAGGTTTCAGCCAAACCCTCAACTGCCACACCCAGACCTTCATCCACTAACACTTTGGGGTGCAAATCATTCGCTATTTTTTCAACACTTGCCAATAATTTATTTAACTCTGACATAACAGCCAGTGATTTTTCTTGCACAACCTTATTGGAATCACACGCCTTTAACAGCGCCTTATATTTTTTGATACAAGAAACAATTCCGCCACTCACATCAGCGTGTAAGCTATCTGCCATTTTAACGCGATCCAGCTCACGCTCTCGCACACAAGAACGTGATAATTTTTGCAGTTTATAGCTTGCAAAACGTCCTTGCGATACCGTAAGACGAATAGCCAATACCGCAACACAACAAGTAAAAAACAGTGATATACCCAGCGTAATTAGTGCAATATTTTTTGTATTTTTATCAATATCTTCTTTAATTTCCCCTGTGACTTTATCGATATCATCAAGATAAATCCCAGTACCCACCATCCAATTCCAATCGCTTAAGCCAATACTAAAACTCACTTTATCAACCTCACGGCCCAGTGAAGGTTTTTCCCAAATATATTCGGTATAGCCACCTAAATCATTCTTTCCTTCACGCACTAAAGAACGAATAACATAAACACCGTTAGAGTCACGCAAATACCATAAGTTTTGCCCTTCTAAATGTGTTTTTTGTGGATTAACGATACTATTGCCCTGATAGTCATAAACAAAAAAATAACCATCATCACCGTAACGTAAACCACGAAAAATATCCGTCACCATATGCTGTGCTTCAACATCGTTATCAGCTGTATTTTTATAAATATGCTCAACGGCATTCACTGCTATTTGCGTATAATTTTTTAACTCTTCTCGACGCAAAGCATTCACTCTATCGGTAAATCCCTGAATATTATTTTCACCCAATTTTTGAATATTAAGGATCGACAGCGCCGTTAATACACCACTCATCACAAGTATGGGCAACACCGACAATAAAATAATCTTATATTTAAAATGGATAGGTTTCACAGCATTCAAAATCCCTGAGGAGAAGTCACGGAAAGACAATACTCATTACAGCACGGTATTGATACATTTCCTCTGTATTCAAGTATAGATAAGTAATAGCAGCAATCAAATACGTCCCCTATTCGGCAATCAATACACACAAAAAGCAATGAGGAATACCATGCCAACACCACAATACAGTCCTAGTGTAATAAAATAACACTCCTGCTATAATTTGCGCCGATAAATCCTAGCAATACATCAATACATACACAGGCTGTTGTCTGTTATAGAGGCCTAATTATGGTGACCCTTTTTGGTATTAAAAACTGCGATACAGTCAAGAAAGCACGGCGCTGGCTTGAGACGGAGAATATCGAATACCAATTTCACGACTTTCGTATTGATGGCATTTCAGCAGAGCAAGTCGCCACATGGTTAGACGCCACTAGCCTAGCCACGCTGATCAATAAGCGCAGTACAACATGGAAAGCACTATCTGATACCGATAAAGACAATATTAACGTAGATAATGCGGTACCTCTTATACTGGAACACCCCACACTCATTAAGCGCCCACTGCTTGCCATTGGGACAGAAGTACACCTTGGGTTTAATGATAAAACCTACCACACACTATTTAAGTAATTTATTAACATCGATAACGAACTCATCAATATAAGGCAAACTCATGACAGATTTTTACAGTTTCGGCTTAGGCGTTGGCACACAAAACGCTCAACAACAATGGTTAGACGTATTCTATTCAGCGCCTATCCTAGCGCCATCAACCGCACTGATTGACGCAGTTAAGCAAAGCACTGACTACACCGAAGGCAATAGCGCTATCGCATTAAGCACCGCTCAAATGTCAGCACTTAGTGAAGCTCTCGACGCGGCTGGAGAAGCTCATCAAGCTGCCATCGCCAAAACATTAGCAACAAGCCAACAGCCTTTAGTCGCTACAGTCCTTGCAACCGATGCAGCACCTAGCTCGGTACCTGAAGGATACCTAAAGCTTCACTTACTCTCTCATCGCCTAGTTCAACCTCACGGCACTAACCTAAATGGCTTATTCGGC
This sequence comes from Candidatus Endobugula sp., assembly GCA_965225895.1. Lineage (GTDB taxonomy): Bacteria > Pseudomonadota > Gammaproteobacteria > Pseudomonadales > Cellvibrionaceae > Endobugula. Next base: position 348,923 of record CBDDBR010000011.1, on the reverse strand, counting down.
GTACTGCCTAATGTTGCGTGGACTAACCAAGGAGCCATTGATCTTGCCGAACTACCTGAGCGCCAACTCGCTGCACGCATGAAAGGGGAATTACTTACTGTCGACTGCGTTGATAAATTCCCTAAAATGACAAACTATGTCGTGCCTACTGGTGTACGTATTGCACATACCGCACGTGTTCGCTTAGGCGCACATATTGGTGAAGGTACCACTATCATGCACGAAGGTTTTGTTAACTTTAACGCAGGAACACTAGGTACTAGTATGATTGAAGGCCGTATTTCTGCAGGTGTTGTGGTAGGCGAAGGCTCTGACCTTGGTGGCGGATGCTCAACCATGGGAACATTATCGGGTGGTGGAAACATCGTTATCTCTGTGGGCAAAGAATCATTATTGGGCGCAAACTCAGGCGTAGGTATTCCTATTGGTGATCGCTGCATCGTTGAATCTGGTTTGTACATTACTGCAGGCACCAAAGTTAACTTACTGGCAGACGATGGCGAGCTGGTTAAAGTGATCAAAGCGCGTGACCTTGCTGGGCAATCTGATCTTCTATTTCGCCGCAATTCATTAAGCGGTGCAACCGAATGCTTAACGAACAAATCATCTATTGTTTTAAACGAAGAATTACACGCGAATAACTAATGAACTCATCTGCAACTGATCACTTATCCCCTACACTACAGCTCGCTTGCGAGCTGATCGAACGGCCCTCTGTCACACCATTAGACGCGGGCTGCCAACCACTGATGCAAGCACGCTTAGAAGCGATAGGTTTTCATTGCCAAACTCTTACATTTGATGAAGGTGGGCCCGCTATTGATAATTTATGGGCTGTACGCGGCGATAGCGGCCCTATTTTATGTTTCGCAGGTCATACCGACGTAGTGCCAACAGGGCCAGAATCTGAATGGCAAATTCCACCATTTTCTCCAACAATTAAAGATGGCATGTTATATGGCCGTGGCGCAGCTGACATGAAAGGCAGCCTTGCTTCTATGGTTATTGCTTGTGAAGAATTTGTTGCTGCATATCCAAATCATTCTGGCCGCATTGCTTTTTTAATCACCGCTGACGAAGAAGGCCCTGCTATTGATGGTACGGTAAAAGTTGTTCAGCACTTACAAAATGAAGGCACACATATTGAGTGGTGTATTGTTGGCGAACCATCAAGCACCAATAAAGTAGGCGACACCATTAAGAATGGTCGACGCGGCTCATTAGGGGCGGTATTAACCGTTTACGGTAAACAAGGACATGTCGCTTATCCGCATCTTGCAGACAATCCTATCCACCGCTTAGCGCCTGCATTAGCTGATTTAAATAATGAGCACTGGGATAACGGCAATGATTTTTTCCCTGCGACTACATTTCAAATCTCTAACATTAATGGTGGTACAGGTGCGACCAATGTTATTCCTGGTAAAGTCGACGTCATTTGCAATTTTCGCTTTTCTACCGAGGTAACAGCAGACAAATTAAAAACACGTACAGAAGCTATTTTGCAAAAGCATCAGTTAAATTATGACATTCAGTGGAATCTGAGTGGACAACCGTTTTTAACTGCTGAAGGAAAATTGGTAGAGGCCGCTGTAAAATCGATTCAATCTGTCACGGGTTTAGATACTGAACTTTCTACGGCTGGAGGCACATCGGATGGGCGCTTTATTGCACCCACAGGCACACAAGTCGTTGAGCTAGGCCCCGTCAATGCCACCATTCATCAGGTTGATGAATGTATACGCGCTAGTGATCTGGATACACTCAGTAACATCTATCACAACATACTCAAAGAACTCCTTTCATGAGCAAGCTCACTCACATCAACCAAAACGGCAACGCCTACATGGTAGATGTGAGCGACAAAGCCATCACAACACGCACAGCCATTGCTACAGGTTACATCAGTATGCAAGCAGAAACCCTGCAACTCATTATTGATGGCGGACACAAAAAAGGCGATGTATTTGCCACCGCACGTATCGCAGGTATTCAAGCCGCAAAAAAATGTGCTGATTTGATACCACTATGTCACCCGCTTGCACTGACTAAAATTAGTGTTGAACTCACACCTGAGCCAGAACACAATCGTGTATTGGTACAATCACTTTGTAAACTTGATGGTAAAACAGGTGTCGAAATGGAAGCCCTCACCGCCACATCAGTCGCCGCACTGACTTTATACGATATGTGCAAAGCGGTAGACAAGACCATGGTGATCAGTGATATTAAAATTATTGAAAAGCGTGGCGGTAAATCCGATTGGCTAAACAAAGAGCCGTAAACGTATGCTACACATTATTTATTTTGCACAACTCAAGGACGATATTCGCTGCAGCGAAGAAGACATAGAATGGCATACAAACATTGCCACCATTAAAGACCTTAAAGCGATGCTTAGTGAACGAGGTCAGCAATGGCAACATGCATTCAAAAAAAATATTTTATCCGCTGTAAACCAAACCATGGCTCAAGATGAGCACATCTTAAACGATGGCGATGAAGTTGCCTTTTTTCCACCAGTAACTGGCGGTTAGTATGAGCCATACAATCAGCATACAAACCGATGACTTTTCTGTTGAACAAGAGCATCAACGCCTTTCTCTTGATGCACCTCGCATTGGCGCCATTGTTACTTTTACAGGTTTAGTTAGAGAATTTACCCAAGACGATCAAACTGATCTTTTCCTTGAGCACTACCCTGCTATGACAGAAAAAGTGTTACACGATATTATTACGCAAGCCACACAGCGCTGGGATATTATCAACACACGAGTCATTCATCGCATTGGTCATTTAACCTTAGGGGAAAACATTGTTTTTGTTGGCGTAAATAGCGCACATAGGCACGACGCCTTTGCGGCAGCAGAATTCATTATGGATTTTTTAAAGACAGAAGCACCTTTTTGGAAAAAAGAAATAACAGCACAAGGTGAGCACTGGGTAGAAGCCAAACAATCTGATGATATATCGAAACAAAAATGGAAAAATTGATAAGCACTTCCCTGTGACAATACAGAATGGCTCAGCAATCATTATTGTTATTGAAAAATATTAAGCCTGCTGTCGGTGCTCACTACGCGGTCTACGCTTACGTAATGACGAACGCCAATGAGGCACGTCTAATTCATCAACGATTTCAGCACACGCCAAAATTACATGATCTAACTGATCCTTTGTAAGACTCGCATTCACTGACAAGCGAATAATCGCTCTATTTTTAGGTGTCGCTGGTGCACAAAATACAGATCCAAAAACACCTCGCTTTTCTAATGCATCACGCAACAAAATCGTATTATATTCTGAACCCGATTCTAGAGCGATAATTTGTGCCTCACCCGTACTCACGTTATACCCCAAACCATCCAATGCTTGACGTAAATAATCCGTATTATTTTTTAAGCGCCTGCGCTGTATATCTGCATTGGCGATAATATCTAATGTTTTATCCAAACCTACAATCTCATGGGGCAATAAAGAAGAACTAAAAATAGATGGTTTAGACGTCATTTTAAATAAATCGGCCACATACTGAGGACATGCAATAACCCCCGCACGACTCGCAAATGCTTTCGCCAAGCTCGCGGTACGAAACATCACTTTGTCTTGTAGGCCATATTCAACCACCAAACCACGACCTTGAGGACCATGCGTGCCAAGAGAATGTGATTCATCCACTAACAAAACACACTCTAATTGAAAAGCCTCATTCACTAATTCAACAAGCGGACATATACTACCATTCGTGCTATACACGGAATCAACAATAACAACACCAGGGCCATGCTGATCAATCAGTGTTAGTAAATTAGCGATGCTATTGTGCCGAAAAGGAATGATTTTTTGCTGCGTCATTCCTGCGCCATCCCACAGCGACATATGTGCAAATTGATCCACATAAATAGGTGTTTGTGTGCCGCCAATCATAGATTGGATCAAACCCACATTAGCGGCATAGCCCGACTGGCATAATACCGTTTCATCCGCGTGTAAAAAGCGCGCCATTTTTTCTTCAAAAATCATTTGCGGACTATTCTTTTTTAAAAACACAGTCGACATCAACAAAGCATTCTCATTGGCACCTAATGCATTTTTTTGCGCCATAATAATATCGGGATTACTTGCTATCGATAAATAATCATTACTCATTAATTCAACAGAATGTTGATCTGTCACCTTACCTCGCATAATATGTTGACCTCCCCATTCATTTTTTATTTTATCGATATAAAAATGCTTTAATTTATTATTTAAAAATTCGGGGTAACAATTAGGATTACTATATGACATGGTTATATTCTCGCTATAAAGTTATTGGAATCTCCAACATAAAATATTCGCAAGAAGTGAACCAGCACTTGTCATACATAAACGGTGTAATTCATAAAAAAATAATTTACTTAATGATTAACACGCCAAAAACCAACAAAAACTCACTACTAGGTATATAACACGTGCTTTCTTTTTTAACACGATCGCTTTGGGCATTTATTCACAGAATGAATCGTGCCACAACAGAATCTACCGAATTCTCTTTACCCCACCTACCGATTATTGGCTTAGTGGGTTTTATTGGCTTTCCTTTATATTATTGGATTTGGGGGAGTCTATTCCCACAACCATACGAAAATTTAACGCTTCGCTTAATAGGCAGCGCTCTTTTTTTGGGCTTACTCACACTTAATCAATGGCCTACACGATTAAAAAAATATTTAAAAATTTATTGGTTTTTCACACTACTATACGCGTCGTCGTTTTTCTTTACATTTATGCTATTAAAAAATGAAGGCAACTTCGTATGGGCTATGTCTATGATGGCAGGGCTTACACTCTTAATACTTGTCGCCTATGACTGGGCACTTGTCACCGTAATCTTCATTACAGGCTCATTATTGGCAGGAATATTCGCATTAGGAATAACCGAACAAGCACCAATCAATATTGACAACTATCTCATGCAAATACCTATTTACCTGTTTATGGTGATTGTAGGTAGCGCGCTCAACTACAAGTCTTCTGTTAATCGTCAAGAGCAGTTAAAAATGCTGGCTTCTGTTGGTGCAGAAATCACGCACGAATTAAGAACACCACTGTTAAGCATTGAATATAATGGGAAAAAAATACAGTCGCTGATTCAATCTCTTGATGTTCAACAGCAAACAGAATTTTATGAATCATCAAAAAACATTACCGATGAAACTCGCTATGCCAACACCATTATTGACATTTTATTGATGAATCTCAGTAGTAAAGAAATCAATACCGATAAATTTTCACTACATTCAACCAAGGACATTATTAACACAGCCATAAAGCGCTACCCATTTAGGTCTCGTCAAGAAAAAGACACAATAAAAATACAAGACGACAGTGATTTTATGGTGTGGGGATCTGATATTTTATTGGTACACGTTATTTTTAATCTCATTAAAAACTCTTTTTCCCATACCGATACAAATGATGTTATTTACATTAGCGCCTATACTGACAAGCAATATAACCACCTTGTTTTTAAAGATACAGGAAAGGGAATACCAGAAAAAAAACTTCCGTATATTTTTGATGATTTTTATACCACATCAGAATTAGGTGCAGGAACAGGCATTGGCTTATCATTCTGTAAAAATGTAATGACCCACATTAATGGCAAAATAGAATGCCACTCTGTACTTGGAGAATTCACACAGTTTACTCTATCGTTTCCCGTTATAGCCACCGAACAAAAAAGACATAGTACAAACACATCTATAATGTCTCTCAATGCCATAGAGGATCATAGCGCTCATTTACAAGGAAAAAACATATTACTTATTGATGATGAAGAAATTCATCATATCTTATTCAATGAAAATCTCAGTACGTGTGCAGCCAATATTTTTCATGCATATAGTGCCAGTAACGCATTACAATTATTAGAAGATAAGCATATTGACTGCATTGTTATTGATATTCATATGCCTGGCATGAATGGTATTGAGCTCACACAAAATATTCGTACAGGTGATTATTTTAAGCGTTTCAAACACTACGCGACCATTCCGATTATTGGTTTAAGCAGCGACCCAAGTGAACACGTTGAAACACATGCCCGCAAGAATGGAATGAATTCTTTTCTACGTAAGCCAACAGAAGCCAATAGCCTGCTCCATACATTGTCACAAGAAATTACTCACACCCCAATAATACAGAAAACAGCAAGTAACTCATCACTACCAGATACATCCCCCTTATATCAATTAGGCGCCAAGTTAACGCACAATATGAATACGCCTATCACTACACTGTCTATGTGCAACAAAGCATTTTCATTATTGTTTCCTGCTTTACTCAATACTTACACTCACAATGAACAACATACGCAATTATCGAGTAACAATATCAACACCCTTTCTCAAGCACCGGCGTTTTACCAAACTGCCACACAATATTTACGCACCTGTAGCGATCAATTTTGGCAAGCATTCAAACAAGCAGATACCGCAACAGCACACAGCTTATTGAGCCACCATCTTGATACATTACAAAAACAATGGCTCAGCATTGAACAACACAACCACACCGTATTAAACACTCTACTTCCTACGCTCGTTGAGAGCTGCCAACATCAAGCCGATTCAAAAAATACGCACGATACGGCAGATTTAACCCATAAAATCAGCACCTCAGCCGACAACTGTATTCATATTACCCAACATGCACAGCAAGTCATTACACAGATTCAACAAGAGCTTAATAATAATATGAACTATACTGATGAGTAGACAATAGCAGCGATAAATTGGTATGAAACAGTCATTACGCAGTGCCTTATACGCACATTACATGACACCCCCAGAACAGATATTTCCACGTTTTAAACTGGGTGCCATGATATTTCTTTTAGGCTTAGTCGTTATTTATTGCGGCACTCAATTATTACCGCCATCTATTATTCAAGAAATCAATACATTAGTTGGTTTATTACTGATAGCTATTGGTTTTTTAATGTCTCTCATGGCTCAGGTGCGTATGTTAATTGGTAGAATATTACGTATATTCTTTTAGCTATTGATGCCTTTACACATATTCTTTAGACATTAAAAAAGCCGCTAGTCTGCACTAGCGGCTTTTTTTAACTCTCAATATAGGTAAAGATGATTGGCGCAAACAATACCGCCACGCATAATATCTCTATGCCAATTCATCCGTAGCAACACGATAATTAGGATCTTCCATCACATTCACCTCACATAAATTACCCGCACGTTTTAATAACTGACGGCACTCGGGGCTAAGATGACGTAAATGCAAGGTCTTACCCGCAAGCTGGTATTTTTCAGCCAAATTATCTAAGGCTTCGATACCCGAATGATCACTCACACGTGAACGCTTAAATTCAATCACCACATGTTCAGGGTCATTATCTATATCAAAAAGATCTTTAAAGTTAGAAACTGAGCCAAAGAAAATAGGCCCGCGTAAATCATAGACTTTATAGCCTCTCTCATCGGTATAGGTATCAACCAAAATATGTTGAGCGTGTTTCCATGCGAACACTAATGACGACACAATCACACCCACCACTACAGCAATAGCAAGATCAGTGACCACTGTCACCCCAGAAACCAACACAATAATGAACATATCTGTTGCTGGAATTTTGCCGAGCAAACGTAGTGATGACCACTCAAACGTGCCCAACACCACCATAAACATCACACCCACCAAAGCAGCTAAGGGAATAATTTCTATTAGTGAAGAACCAAATAAAATAAATAACAGTAAAACAACAGCCGCTGTAATACCCGATAAACGGCCACGACCACCCGAATTAATATTAATCATACTCTGGCCAATCATGGCACAACCACCCATACCACCAAAGAACCCATTCGTAGTATTGGCAATACCCTGACCAATACATTCGCGATTACCTTGTCCGCGGGTATTCGTAATTTCATCGATGAGCGTCAATGTTAGTAATGACTCAATCAAACCGATAGCCGCAATAATGGCTGAGAAAGGCAGAATGATCCATAAGGTTTCCAAGGTAAAAGGTACCGCAGGAATAGCAAAGGAAGGTAATTCACCCTTTAAGGTTGCCGTAGCCGCTTGCTCTGCGGGCAGCATATCGCGTACAAAATCTAGTACATTGCGCGCCTCTAAATCCAAACCAACGACCGCTAAGGTAACCACAGCAATAGCCACCAAGCCCGATGGTACAGCGGTCGTTATTTTTGGTAAAAAGTGCATAATTAGCATTGTTATTACAATTAAGCCTGCCATCGTATAAAGCATAGAATCTTGCATCCATACACTATTGCCCAGATCATCAAGCACTTTAAACTGGCCTAACTGCGCCAAGAAAATCACAATTGCCAAGCCATTAACAAAACCTAACATCACAGGGTGCGGCACAATACGAATATATTTACCGAGCTTTAAAATACCTGCGGTGATTTGCAATAAACCCGCCAGCAATACGGCCGCAAATAAATACTGCACACCATGTAATGCCACTAACGACACCATCACAACAGCCGTTGCACCTGTTGCACCCGAAATCATACCTGGGCGACCACCAAAAATACTGGTTAGCAAACCCATCATAAAGGCAGCATACAAACCCACCATAGGTTCTACACCTGCAACAAAAAGCAAATGCCACAGCTTCGGGCACTAAGGCTAAAGCAACTGTAATACCCGACAAAACATCATTTTTGACGTTATGTGTATTATTCGTAATAAGAGAAAACATAAGTAGACTATTCAAGGTTATAAATTAAAAGGATACTAAAACTCGCCAAAAAACCCATATGTGCCATACATAACAACACACCATAAGGTGATAACGGTTTATATGCTATAAAACAAAAAAGCGAGCTCTGTAGATATAGAAGCTCGCTTTTCTTAATGTTATAGCAATGATATGGCGACTATTCTACAACAATAAGCGCCTAACGTCAGCTATAACACGGTTAAGATAGGTGAAAAAACGACCCGCATCACCGCCATTAACCGCTCGATGATCGTAAGATAAACTTAAAGGCAGCATATTACGCGGCTCAAACTCGCTCCCATTCCATTTGGGTTTTATTTCGGCTTTTGAAACACCCAAAATGGCGACCTCAGGTGCATTCACAATCGGCGTAAAGCCTTGCCCACCAATAGCGCCTAAACTAGAGATCGTAAAACATCCGCCCTGCATATCCGCCGATGTCAGCTTGCCATTACGCGCTTTATCAATGATTGCCATAAACTCTGCCGACAATTCCCATAAGCCTTTTTTATCAACATCACGAATTACTGGCACTACGAGCCCTACGGGAGAATCTACCGCGACGCCTATGTTGACATAATGTTTCTGCACAATATGCTCGCCATCATGATGTAGCGATACATTAAAGCTCGGCTCGGCCACCAAAGCCGCCGCACACGCTTTTAGCAAAAAAGGCAGTGGGGTTAATTTTACACCGCGCTTTTCCGCTTCTGCTTTTAAGCCCTTTCTAAAGTCTTCTAGATCAGTAATATCTGCATCATCGAATTGGGTAACATGCGGAATATTCAACCAATTACGTGACATATTCGCTGCGGTTAGCTTTTTAATTTTACTCATTGGCAATACATCAATATCACCAAACTGTGCAAAATCTACCGCTGGAATTGGAGGGATGCCAGCACCCGACAGACTAGGCACAGCGGGCGATGCTTGCTGGCCTGTCATCACATCTTTTACATAGGCTTTAATATCACCTTTAATAATACGCCCACGATCACCCGTTCCTTTGAGTAAGGTCAGATCAATTCCCATTTCACGCGCAAACTTACGTGCCGCAGGACCTGCATAGACATCTTTTGATTGGCTTGCGGCAACAACGCTCGCATTACTGGTTACGGGTGTGGATGATGCATTCGTCGATGAGTTAGAAGGCTCCACTATTGCAGAAGGCAACTCTACCACTGCAACTGGGGCGGCTGCTTCAACGGTTGCAGCACGATTTGCAGCCGTTGATGGTGCACCTGTCGCGCTCTCAATAACGGCAATTTCACCCCCAACCACTGTTTTGTCGCCTTGCTTGATAGTAATAGATACCACAGTGCCAGAGGCCGATGTTGGGATCTCCATGGAGGCCTTGTCTGTTTCGAGAACAACCAGAGAATCCCCTTCTTCTACCTCATCACCCACTTTCACACAAACTTCAATCACATCCGCATCTTCTGCCCCATCGGGGATCAATACGGGTATTTGAGATGTAGATGCCGTATCGCCAGCTACAGCAGCAGGTGTTTACTTCTGCTGATGTCGATGAATCACTTTCGCCACCTGTAGCAGCGGCATTTTCAATATCAACGGCAATTAAAAGCATCACCTTGCGATACTTTACTGCCAACACTTACCATTAATTCACTCACTGTCCCACCGACGGAACAGGGAATATCCATTGTTGCCTTATCTGTTTCGAGTGTCACAATATCTTGATCTTGCTCAACTTGATCACCAACAGTAATGGCAATTTCGATAATTTCAACGCCTTCGGCGCCGCCAATATCAGGAACAGAAACGATTTGTTTAGTCACTGTGTATCTCTCCTAAAAACGTTACGCTAAAGTGCTTATACACTCATTGGGTTTACTTTATCTGGATCTAAATCAAAACGCTGAATTGCTTTTGTAACGACACTTGCTTTAACGCTACCGTCATCAACCAACGCACGTAATGCCGCAATCACCACATAATATCGATTCACCTCAAAGAAGCGGCGTAATTGCTCACGACTATCACTGCGACCAAAACCATCAGTACCAAGTACCGTCAGTGGCGCAGGAATAAAATCACGTAATTGCTCAAAGTGCATTTTGATGTAATCTGTTGCTGCAACGACAGGCCCTTTAGCATCAACTAATTGTTGGGTTAGATAAGGCACTTTTTTATCCGCTTCAGGATGCATCATATTGTAACGATGACACTCCTGACCCTCACGCGCCAACTCATTCACACTCGTCACACTCCACACATCAGCCTCTACGTTAAAATCATTACGTAAAATATCTTGCCGCCGCTTTCTACCTCGCGTAAAATCGTACCCGAGCCCATCAATTGCACACGCAGTTTTTTTCTTGCTTTTGCCTTTATCTAATCGATAAATACCTTTAATAATGCCTTCTTCAACACCTTTTGGCATCTCAGGATGACGGTAGTTTTCATTCATGGTGGTGACATAATAAAAACAATTTTCTTTATCAACATACATACGCTGCATACCGTCTTGAATAATAACGGCCAGCTCATAATTATATGTTGGGTCATAAGACTTACAGTTAGGGATTGTATTTGCCATCACTAAACTATGGCCATCTTCATGCTGTAAACCTTCACCATTCAAAGTGGTACGACCCGCTGTAGCACCAATCATAAAACCGCGTGCTTGCATATCACCCGCTAACCACGCGAGATCACCTATACGCTGAAAACCAAAAATGGAGTAATAAATATAAAAAGGAATCATCGACACGCCGTTAGTACTATACGACGTAGCAGCAGCAATCCATGAAGACATTGCGCCTGCTTCATTAATACCCTCTTCTAATATCTGACCTTTCTCATCTTCTTTATAAAACATGACTTGATCAGAATCGTGAGGAATATATTTTTGTCCTGCCGCGGCATAAATACCTACTTGACGGAACATACCTTCCATACCAAAAGTACGCGCTTCATCAGGAACAATGGGCACCACGCGCTGCCCCATACTCTTATCTTTTACCAATGTAGAAAGAATACGTACAAATGACATGGTGGTAGAAATCTCACGCTCACCTGTGCCACTCAGTTGCGATGAGAATACATCTAAACTGGGTATCTCAAGCACTTCAACTTCATTGCGGCGCGCGGGTAAATATCCACCTAATTTTTTACGTTGTTCATGTAGGTAAACCATCTCAGGGCTATCTGCCGCTGGGCGGTAGTAAGGTAACTCTTCTAGCTCATCATCCGTAAAGGGCAATTCAAAACGATCACGGAACTGCTGCAAACTGGCTAAGTCCATTTTTTTCACCGAGTGCGTTTCGTTTATCGCCTCACCCGCTACACCCATACCGTACCCTTTTACCGTTTGTGCGAGTACAACGGTAGGCTGGCCTTTGTGTGCTACGGCTTGTGCATAAGCAGCGTACACTTTCTCGTCAGAGTTACCGCCTCGATTTAACTGATAAATTTCGGTATCACTCATATCTTTAACAAGCTCAAGTAGCTCTGGATATTTACCAAAAAAGTGCTCGCGAGTGTATGCACCACCATGTACTTTACAGGCTTGCAATTCGCCATCTACCACTTCATTCATGCGTTTAACTAACATGCCCGACGTATCTTTTGCCAGTAGCTTATCCCAGCCTGCACCCCATAGTACTTTAATGACATGCCAACCCGCACCGCGAAAAACGCCTTCAAGCTCTTGTACAATTTTACCGTTACCGCGCACTGGGCCATCTAATCGCTGAAGATTACAGTTAATCACAAAGGTTAAATTATCGAGGTTTTCACGAGCAGCTAACGCAATTGCACCCAATGTTTCTGGCTCATCACATTCGCCATCGCCCAAAAATGCCCACACTCGGCGATTTTCATTATTAGGGATTAATCCACGTGCTGTGAGGTAACGCATAAAGCGTGCTTGATAAATTGCAGTAATAGGCCCCAAGCCCATAGATACAGTTGGAAACTGCCAGTAATCAGGCATTAGCCATGGATGGGGATAAGATGGAATGCCCTCGCCATCGACTTCGCGACGAAAGTTATCTAACTGCTCTTCATTTAAGCGCCCTTCTAAATATGAACGCGCATAAATACCTGGGGAGCTATGCCCTTGGTAATACACCAAATCACCTAAACGACCATTACCATCCGCATGGAAGAAATATTCAAACCCTGTTTCATACAACACCGCCGCCGACTGGTAAGAGGCAATATGCCCTCCTAAACCATCATCATTGCTATTGGCTTTCATTACCATAGCCATCGCATTCCAACGAATAAGTGAACGAATACGGCGATCCATTTCTGGATTACCTGGCGCCTTGCGCTCATCCTGCTTACGGATCGTATTGATATAAGCTGTTCGTATTGATGAGGCTACATCAACACCTTCGTTACCTGCTTGCTCACTCAATAAACTTAATATCTCAGCAGCTCGCTCTTTACCTGCGTACTTTACTAATGATGACAACGCATCTAGCCACTCTTGAGACTCTATATCGTATTGCATGTATTCTCCTCGGCATTCATCCTGAAGGGTTATTCTTCGGTATTCACTACATGATAAACAGAAACTAACCTAACTATAATGTAGTATAATTACAGAAAAAGCCTATTTAAGCAAAAAATAGTTACAAAAAACCAATAAATGTAATAATACTACAAAAATTTTACTCTTTATAAAGTATAGAAGCAATATGGGTATCTCACTCAATTTAAGAGAAAATAATAGATAATTCAGACAAAACCACGAATAACAGAACAATAACAATCGCTGAAAACTGTGACCTTACGAAATAAATGACAGCTGTTATACAACACCAATCATTTATTTTTTACCAATCACATCATGCCCAAATACATCACCATGCGAAACACACCTGTTCACACTTCATATTTAATGCTTTTAATGTTCTAAATAAATACCGTTTTTTGTGCTAAGGGTACTGATACGACGACGCACCAAATACAGGATAAGACACTGTTGTATCACGCTCAGCAGTAAACCATAACAATGATTGTGGATCTAACAAGGTCTGTTGATAATACTCATGTAATTGTTCTTTAGTGACCTGATGAATAGCCGACACTAAGCGTTGACGATATGAAAATGTTTCATCGTCTTTAAGAATATTTTGCCAGTAGACTCCCGACTCATCAGATAACGACTGTGATTTTTGCAGTAATTTAGTCGCCGCTGACTGCTGATACGATGACAAATCGTCTGGTATCGCATGAATCGATTCGGCGATAAATGTTTGCATTGCTTGTTGAATAGCGGTCACTGAGGCACTCGGCGATTGCACAACAAATACCGAACCAGGCACTTCTTTAAATGGCATTCCTGTTAAAAACACAATGTAACCTAATTGCTGCTCTGTACGTAATTGCGAGTAAAAACTCGACTCAAGCACTTGTCGCAACAGTACCATCTTAGCCTTAGCTTCAAGCGTATCGCTTACCCCCTGAACATAGAGAGCAACGGCTTTATCATTGTGATCAACCACTAAGCTCCGCGTTTGAATGGCTGGTTTTTTTGCCGTATTAAACGGACGCTTAATCACTGTAGCAGGAGTCATTACCTGATCACCAGCCAAGACTATAGATTCAATAGCCTGCTGCCACTGCGCAACTTTCATCTTATCAAGGTTGCCATATAACAAGCCTTTCACCGTTGCGCCTTTCAACCACTGCTGAGCAAATGCTTGCACATCTTTTAAAGATATTTTTTCTAACGCCTGCATTTTTTCAGCATCAGAATAATAAGGTGAATATAGCGTGACAGGCAGTGCTTTAAATAACTGACGGAAAGGGGTTAGCTGCTCCGTATTACTTAAATGACGCATCAGTTCTTTTTTGATACTTACAAAACGTTTTTCGGTAAGCACAGGGTTCACCAATTGAGCCTGAACCATACTTAATAACTGCGTTATTTTATCGTCATATCCGCTCACCTGAAGATCAAAACCACGACTATTAGTACTTAAAGAATACGACAAGCCTGCAATTAATGCGGGGTAGCTATTTTCATTTAAATTATCATTGATCATGGAAAGTAACAGTAAATTCATACTGGCATGGTGCAAAGACGAGGCTATCAATGGCGACTGTACACGCACAGTAACATTTGCTCTTGGTACCAAAAAGCTAATGTCTTGCTTTGCCCATAATTCAACAGCACTATTATTAGACGATAATGCGCTAATACGGTTAAGGTTTGCATCTTGCGCTTTTAGACGACTAGATTCAGGAACAAAAATATTTTCTTTGGGTAATTGATAACGTTTTTTAAAGGCACTATCAATATCAACTAATGTAGTCGATAACGGCGTAACACGATAAGGCACTCGATAATAGTGTGTCGTTTTCTTTGTCATTACATCAGGGTACGTTGTACTAACATACAGATTATCTGGCGTCATTTTTTGTAATAACGCATCAATCAATTGGGGATCAAATGTTTTATATAAATAAGCACCACTGATCACTTCCGCTGCGGGATAATCATGTAACTGGTTAGACAAACGGCTCACTGTACTTGTAGCACGCCCTTTTTCTCGATATTGAAACGAAATGTTAGCAAGCTGCTGCTCTTCCAGAAAACGCCATTTTTCAATACCCTGAGTACGTATGACATGCAGAGCATGAAACACTAAAGCACGAATGCGCTCACGCTGTTTTATGCCGTCTTCGGTTAAGGTAATATTAATCGCAAATGTCGCATTACCCGCACCAATGTCACCCCCACCTGCCGACAAACCTTCTGCCCAGCCCTGCTCTTTTAAAAGCGATAACAAACTGCCTTTGCCTTCATGGCCTAATAAAAAACCCAGGTAATTTAATGGCTTTTTATCATAATATTTTTTGACCGATGGCAATGGAAAAATCATTTCCATTTGACGCACATCTTTTACGGACTCGTATAACACCTCGATAGGCAATGTCTTTTCAGTAAACAACGGAGTCGTAATATCCTGATGCTTCACACTACGTTGCGGCACTTGCGAAAAACGTTGCTTTACCATGCGTTTAAGATCTGCAATAGACTCTTTACCCAGCACAACTAACGTCATTTTGTCAGAAGAATAATGCTTGGCATAAAAATCAAGCAAATCATCTCTCACGTTATCATCAGGGCGGTTAGCCAGTGTTGTTAAACTGCCCACACTAAATTTGGCATACGGGTGCTTAGGATTTAACAGCGTACGAAACACATCGTATTCACGACGGCTATCGTCTTTAATTTTTGCTTGATACTCTGAGTGCACGGCGTTACGTTCACGATCAACATAGTTGGCATCAAATAAAGGGGAAATGAAAAACTGAGAAAAACGATCGAGTGCTGGCTCTAATTTATTGGCATCGATATCAAAAAAATAATTCGTGTGTTCTGGACT
The DNA here is from genome assembly GCA_965225895.1 of Candidatus Endobugula sp. GTDB lineage: Bacteria > Pseudomonadota > Gammaproteobacteria > Pseudomonadales > Cellvibrionaceae > Endobugula. The sequence goes on along the minus strand of CBDDBR010000011.1, from coordinate 332,795 downwards.
TGTATATGCGTTATGCCCCCCTGCATGCTGATCAATAAATGCTTGATACTCGGCCGCATCAGGGTATTTTTTTGTTCCTAAGAAGAGCATATGCTCTAAAAAATGTGCCAAACCTTCACGGTCTTTTGGGTCATGCGAGCTACCCACATTAACATCAAGAGATGCTGCCGCTTTATCTGCCGTTTCATCAGAAATAAGCAGCACTTTTAGTTGATTTTTCAACACAAAGTAATGGTATTCTCTATCGTCAACTTGGCCTTTCTCTATCACTGTTGCATGACTTAATGTCGATACATACAAGCAAGACACCATCACTACACAGCGAGCAACCACACGTGAGAAATACAACATACTACTTTATCCTTTACTAACACTAACGGGCTATTTAAAACGTAAACCATACATAGCAATTACATATGATCAACTACCTCTTCGGACACCTGACTTTCAATAGACTGAGGCGATGGCCAAGCATTAATTACCGCTTTCACCAACGTGGCCAACGGTATTGCAAAAAATACGCCCCAAAAACCCCATAAGCCGCCAAAGACTAATACCGACAAAATAATTGCCGTAGGGTGCAACTTCACCGCCTCAGAAAATAACAACGGCACCAATACATTGCCGTCTAATGCCTGAATAACAAAATAGACAATACTCAAGTACAGAAGTTCGTAACCCCAACCCCATTGAAAAAAGCCAATCAATAACACAGGGATTGTTACCAGTACTGCGCCAATGTAAGGAATCACTACCGACAACCCAACAGCCAGCCCCAATAAAATAGCGTAGTCTAGGCCTAAGATTGTAAAACACACATACGAAACAGCACCTACCACTAAAATTTCGGTGGCTTTACCTCGTACGTAGTTCGCAATTTGCTGGTTCATTTCAGCAAAAATTTTATTCATAACGGGTCGTTCTGCAGGCAATAACGACCCCACCCATGCCAACATTTGTCGACTGTCTTTAAGAAAAAAGAACACCAATAAAGGCACAAGAATCATATATAACAAGGCTGTTAATAAGATAGGGAGGTTGGCCACAGAAAACGATACAACTAATTGCCCCATAGATGCTAAACGTGTACTCGCATGACGAATCAATTGCTCTACTTGCTCTTCAGAAACAAGGCTAGGATAAGCTTCTGGCAGGTGCAATAGCAGATCCCGCCCTTGAGTAATCATTCGCGGCAATTCTTTTGTTAAGCGTAGCGTTTGCTCCCATAAAGCAGGAATCATAAATAATAAAGCACCCACCATAACACTGATCAAAAAACACAATGCCACACTCACCGCAGACCAGTGAGGTAAGCCTTTTACTTTTAACGTATTTACAATTCCCTGCATCAAAAATGCAATGATAATGGCCGCAAGCACAGGGCCTAAAACATCGCCCATACTCCAAATAATAAAAAAGGATAGCGAGAGCAACACAACTACCAACACAGCTTCTTCATTGTGAAAATAGCGGTCTATCCATGTACGAATAATAGGAATCATAAAAGGGTCACTCTCATATCATAGGGAAAATACATATTATTATTTACGCCTTTTCAATCACGTAACGGTAATGGGTGTTCTCATCGCTAAATTCAATCATGCTATGGGCACTCAATTCAATAAAAGCGTGAAAATCTCTTACCGATCCAGCATCGGTGGCTAAAACTAATACACACTGTCCTGTGTCTATTTGATGTAGGGCTTGCTTAGCCTTTAACAAAGGCAAAGGACAGGACAAATTTCGTGCATCAATTGTTGTCGTAATTGGAATATTCATTGAACTCACATACCTATGGGTGTCTAAATGTAGGAATTTGCATACAGGTATAAAAACGTAGCATAACAAATACCGCCTACTTAAGGGGCTTTCATTTATGCTGACATCATAACTTTTAGTAGAATACGAGAAAAATACAGATCATTTTTTCATCACTCTGTGATCAACCGATATTCTGATACACTTCACCTTATCAACACTTTTAGGGACGACGGCCAAACAACACACTATCATGACCTACCACATCTTTTATCGTACAACTCGCAACCAAGGCTTGCTGAAGTGGATACTCTGCTCTTTGCTTATGTTATCGTGCTCTGCACAAGCCGCTAATGATATTGAGCTGCCCTCTATTGGTCGTATTAACCCTCTCACTATTCAAGAAGAAAAACGCCTAGGCTCTGCATGGTTAACCCACTACCGACGCCAAGTACCTATTGCTTATGACCCAATTATTAATGACTATTTAGAAATTTTAATTTCGAGTTTGGCCATACACAGCCAAACAAATTACGACACACTCTCACTCGTTGTTGCCAAACATAATAGCTTGAATGCCTTTGCAGTACCTGGGGGCATTATAGGGGTGCATACTGGTTTGTTTGCCCATGCAAAAACCGAAGCGCAACTAGCCTCAGTACTGGCACACGAACTCGCGCACTTAAGCCAACGACACTATGCACGTGGTGTAGAAAAGCAAAAAGGCCAATCCTTTGCAACTATTGCAGGGTTTCTCGCTAGCCTAATTCTTGTAACTACTAGCAATAGTGATGCTGGCATTGCCGCACTATCGGCCACACAAGCTTATGCCATTGACCAGCAATTACGTTTTAGCCGAAGCTTTGAACGTGAAGCTGATAGAATTGGCATGGATATATTAGTCAAGGCTGGAATAGACCCCCATGCAACAGAAGAAATGTTTGAGCAAATGGATCGTCTCACCCGCTTCTCTTCAAAACCGCCCGAATTTTTACTGACTCACCCTCTTACCACAAATCGTATTATTGACGCTGTGAATCTCGCACGTGCCTATCCTAAGCGAGTCACAAAAGAAAATATTAATTATCAATTGGTGCGCGCACGTGCCATTTTAGAAACCGAAGAATCCCCACAACAAGCTATTATTCGCTTTCGCAATGAGTTATCGGGTTTTGACACATCTATTGATGGTAGTCGTTACGGCTTAGTTACTGCACTGACTGATAATGAACAATTTGATGAGGCCCAAGAAAAGCTCGACATATTACTACGTAAATATCCGCACAACCGTATTTTACATATGAGCCAAAATGCAATTTTTGCAGGGCAAGGCGATCTTACAAACGCCATTAAACAGACGCTTGCACTGATCAAACAACACCCGCATTACTACCCACTCTCTATGCAATTGAGCCAGTTTTATCGCCTGCAACGCGATTATGAAAAGGCCAGCCAAGTGCTCATAACGCTTGCTAAACAACGCAGTAACAACCCTTCTATTTGGTATGAATTAGCCGAGGTATCGGGGCTGAATGGTCGTATTTCACTGTTACATAAAGCACGCACCGAATTTTTTATTCTTCACGGAGATTTTGATAATGCAGAGCAACAACTCACGGTATTATTGGAGCGAGAAGAAGAGACAACAGAGGGGAAAGCATCTGAGCTACACCGCTATGCAACCACACGCCTAAGCGAATTAAAAACACTGCGTGAGCGCAACAAATTATAATTTGCTACAGTATTATCACGCAGCGTATGAGTCATAAACTAATGATAATTTGCACACCATTTTTCTAGGTCATTGGCTGGCATAGGCTTAGCAATATGAAAGCCTTGCGCTTGCTCACATTGCATATCACCTAAACGTTGCATTAAGGCTTGTGTTTCTACACCTTCTGCAACCACCAACAGACCCAAGCTGTGTGCCATATTAATAGTAGAGCTAACAATAATTTGATCCTGCTCACTCTCTAACATATTAATAATAAAACTATAATCTATCTTTAAGCGCTTAACAGGTACAAACGCTTTAAATACGCTAATCCTAGTATCAAGCTCGATGAATACCATGGTACATCTCCTCTGGTGTTTTACCGTTTTCTTGGGCGTGTATTTAAATTCGATCACATGGTTGTGTAACGTAATACTGCCAAAATCTTGTTCCATTATCGCATCAAACCCAGAGTTTTTTTATTGACAGCAGCGGCTGATAATTCAATACCCATATACATGGTTGCTGCCGCGTCCATTCTTCGTAAGCATATTTACGAGTTTCTACCAATAATGTTTTTTCCATATTTTTCATGATGGTGCTTTCTGCTAATTTCTAACTCCAAACATGATGCGGGTACGTTGTGCTTATCCAACAAGCTTTGAACCATGGTACAAAAATTTTCTTGCAGTAAATTACGCGCACTTCTTGTGAAATATTAACCGCTACCGATAAATACAATGACTGCTCACGCCACACACTGATCTGTCGTAAGCTCTCATTGAGTACCCATTCAGTCATATCATTAATCAGGTCGGTCATTTCAGCCAGCGGGACAAATTCACCCGGTGAAATAAACCCCATGGTTGGGTGAGTCCATCGTGCGAGCGCCTCAACTCCCACCATACGGTTATCATCTAATGAAACTTTAGGCTGAAAAAATAACGTCAGGTCATTACCTCGAATCGCTTTACCTAATTCACTCATTAAAGATAAGCGCTTGGGCGAATGCGCGTCTTTTTCAGGGTCATAATACGCCACTCCCGACATATCATTTTTTGCACAATACATGGCTACATCGGCATAACGTAGCAATGTTGAAAAATCACTGGCTTGGTCGGGATACATCACCACACCAATACTTAAACGAATTTCAATTTCTACCTCATCAATATAAAAATATTGCCGAATACTATGTAGTAACGCTTTACTCACTACATCAACTTGTTCAACAGTTTCAATATCTGTCAGTAAAATAGCAAACTCATCACCCCCTAAACGCGCAAGAAATGACGGTGTATCTTGTAATGTGTCGGCAATTCTAGGGCCTATTTGCTGAATAATCTGATCACCCACATCATGCCCTAAGGTATCATTCACATCTTTAAAGCTGTCTAAATCAATAATCATAAAGGCAAGCTTTTTGCCATCTTCTAACGTCTCCATGGCACTATTTACAGAACGCTGTAATAGGGTACGATTTGGCAGGCCTGTTAAAATATCATGGGTGCTTTGATACTCTAAGCGCTCAACATACCGCTTACTTTCCGTAATATCGGTTGTTACTCCCCAAATACTAATCAGTTCCCCTTCTTCAACAATACCCTGAGCAGAAACTTTCAGGTAGCGAAATTCGCCTTCACTGGTTTCATACACCATAGGCTCGTCGTTCAACTGAAAATTATTACGAATAAAAGCATCAATATTGAGTAGTGATTGGTGAAAAGGTAAATCCGAAAGGTATAAGCCGTTAAAACGTAAACTACCGTTAGAACCATAGAGGCTATTAAAAATGTTATTACAGTCACCGATCAGTGCATGACTATGAATATGACTAATGGCTTCTTCCGCTATGTAATCAATACGCATGGATGGATTAATATCCAAACGCCAAATCGCATCTTTACTGTTTTCGACAAATGCGCGGTAGCTTGCTTCACTTTTAACCAAGCTAAGTTGATGTTGCTTCAACGATGTAATGTCATCTAAGGTGAACACCACGCCATTAAAACCATGATCTGCATTTTCAACCGCAATTTTATCTGTTTGAAACCAACGCTCTTGATCGTCAATAACCACTTTTTCGACGAGGCCTATAACTGACTGCCCCGTACGTGCAACACTTAATACTTCTTGGTGTACATGAATAGGGTTATCCCAATAGCCCAAAACTTCTAACGCCGTTTTTCCTCTTAGATCACCATACTGAAACAACTGTTGAGCCATATCATTGGCCGAACGGATACGTCCCCACTGATCTAAATAAAGTACCGCCGTGCGTAAGGTATCAAACAAAAAACGGCTATAGCATTGCTCTGCGTTCTCACGTCTACGAATACGCGAAGCATGCGACATCGCTGCGGCTTCACGCTCTTTATTTTTTTGGTAAGAATCCTTCATCAATACTCCAGCTACAACTTCTTTCTACCTATATCTAGATAATATTCTGATCTAAGGATAGTCAAAAAACTGTAAAAAGACAGGGATATAGAGCAATAAAATAAATAATGACAATATATGACAAATTATCGACGAATGACGCTGTAATAAGCGACAAACTTACCGTGCTGACAGAAACAACACACTAGTAATGCGGTGGCGGTGGCTCAATACCCTTAGACGCATCGGCATCCATGGCATAAGCCATTTCATCCAAACGTGTCTGCCAACGCGCTAACTTACTATTTAATAAATGAATGGCTTTATCTTGTTCTGCAATCACATCATTCAGTGACTGCAGCATATCTTCTTGGTAGGCGACTTTAGCTTGTAACTCGATCATATCTTGTTGCATTTCTTCTATTGATACTGACATAGTTCTCTCTTTATATTCGGCTGGCATCAGGGCTATGGTGTACCATTAAGGCAACTCAGCACCACATTTACGACAATAGTCGGCATCTGGCTCGTGACCAGATGTTGTACAATTTTGACAGTTTTTTTCTGAACGCTGACGCTGCATTTCTTGCGCTATCTCGGCGGTAAAAATTCCTGTAGGTACGGCAATAATAGAGTAACCCGTTAACATAACCAATGTAGCAATCATCTGGCCAATCACCGTATGCGGCGTAATATCACCATACCCTACGGTAGTAATTGTCACGATTGTCCAGTAGACACTTTTGGGAATACTCGTAAAGCCATTTTGCCCACCTTCAACAACAAACATGAGGCAACCAAAAATCACCGACAAGATAAATACAAAGCAGAAAAATACAAGAATCTTTCGACGTGAAGATAAGATGGCTCGTGCCAACACATTGGCTTCGCTAATATAACGCATTAATTTTAACACGCGAAATACACGCAATACGCGCAACAAACGAATAATTAATAAATAGCCAATATCCGCATAAATTAACCCTAAATAGCTCGGCAAAATAGACAGTAAATCAACCACACCATAAAAACTACGTATGTAACCCCACGGCTTAGGCGAGACATAAATACGCAAACCGTATTCAATAGTAAATATTATCGTTAACACCCATTCCAAGGCATATAGGTATTCACCATAGGTACTTGAAATGGCGCTGACAGAATCAACAACAACAATCGCAACGCTGGCGAGAATGGTATAAATTAATACCACATCAAAACGTTTACCCGCGGGCGTATCGGTACCAAAAATAACCAGATACATTCGCTCTTTTAACGATAATGTCGTTTTTTCATCATGTGCCATGGGGATATTTTTATCTCTTTTATAACGTTACATTGTATAGTGTGAGCGGCTTACTCTCTCGATGATTTTTTATATAGCCTCTTGATAATCAACTGCCATCATACCTATAAAAGCCATTGTAGCGATAAACACAGATAGCTTCTATAATCGCCTTTTTACACAACATGAACGACCTTAATTATGAAAAAGAACAGCCGACTCGTATATTCCACAGAAACAGGTCGCATTAAAACAACGGATCAGCCATCATCACGTCCCCCTCAAGGAGATGGTATTGTACGTATTCACAGAGAAACTAAAGGCCGTAAAGGCAATGGGGTAAGCCTCATTAAAGGCGTTCCTCTCGACGAAAAAGCCCTCAAAGCATTGGCGAAAACATTAAAGCAAAAAATGGGCGTGGGCGGCAGCGTCAAAGAAGGCGTCATAGAAATACAAAGCGATCAACGCGACAAACTAAAAACACACCTAGAGGCTGCTGGGTACACTGTAAAATTAGCAGGTTCTTAACATGGCTATCGTTTAAACGCCCGTCCTGCCTTTTGGCCTAGTATTTGCAATTATTCTACCAAACACGATAAATGCCGATTTTCTGACAGCTACTGTGAGTAATCGCCCCATGATAAATAGGTAGAGCTATGAACCCTGATACGCTATGGCAACTTTTCGACACTTCCGCAAAAATAGGTATTGGCGCCTTAATAAGCGCGCTATTTATGATGATGATACTGTACCGTCGTCAGCCACATCAAAAAAACAGCGCTCATCCCGATCAACGTCGGCTAATGATTTTAGAGGGAATATCTGCTGACGTTGGGCACCTAAGCCACGTTTTTGCTAAATATTCGGCACTTGTTATTGAATCTATTCACTACGGAAAACATTGGCCAGAAGCGCGTAAAAAAGAACTGGAATTAATTAACCATGAACTGGTACGCGAGTTTAAGAAATTATCTGACGCGGAATCTAAACTGCTCATGTTAGGCGAAAAAGCCTTAGAAAAAACACTGCGACTTTACGGCTCTAAAATTGCAAACTTTCGCCGCCAAGTCTATGTAGGTCGAACCGATATTAAAGACGAAACTATTGTGGCCATGAAAAAAGATATTAATTTATTACGAGAACAATTTTACGAATTTTTAAGTAAAAAATACGACCGCCTACTTTCTGGAACGATGGCAACAAAATAGTTTCACTCAGCGATATTAGCAAACATAAAAAAACGCAGCACAATGACTTGTACTGCGTTTTTATATCAACCCAATCAATCATTTTTTACTACGATTAATTTCCGTAGCTCATTAAACGCTGATAACGTTTCTCTAATAAATCATCAATTGGTTGCGACTGTAAATCTGCAATCTGTGCAGTTAAGCGCTCTTGAATAGTTAACGACATAGCATCAATATCACGATGTGCGCCACCTAAAGGCTCAGGAATTGTTTCATCAACAATACCTAACTCTTCTAGTACTGTTGATGTCACACCCATAGCTTCTGCCGCTAATGGTGCCTTATCAACCGTTTTCCAAATAATATTGGCACAACCCTCTGGCGAAATAACGAAGTACGTCGAGTATTGCAACATGTTTAATTGATCACCAACACCAATAGCTAATGCGCCACCCGATGACCCTTCACCAATCACCGTACAAATAATAGGAGTGCGCAGGCGCGACATAACGGCTAAATTTTGCGCAATCGCTTCACTAATACCACGCTCTTCACTATCAATACCTGGGTAGGCACCTGGGGTATCAATAAACGTTAATACTGGCATTTTAAAACGTTCGGCCATTTCCATTAAGCGTAATGCTTTGCGGTAGCCTTCTGGTTTTGGCATACCAAAATTACGCTTCACTTTATCACTTACACTGCGGCCTTTTTCTTCGCCAATAACCATCACTGGCTTGCCATCTAAACGAGCAACACCACCAACAATTGCTTGGTCATCACCAAAATGACGATCGCCATGCAACTCATCCCAATCAGTAAAAATACGCTGAATATAATCCACAGAGTATGGGCGTTGAGGATGTCGAGCAACTCTAACAACATCCCAAGCACTAAGATTAGAGTAAATACTTTCTGTTAGCTTGGTACTTTTTTCACGTAGTTTACTAATTTCCTCTGTAATATTGAGGTCATTATCATTGCCCACTAATTGTAGCTCTTCGATTTTGCCTTCAAGTTCGGCAATAGGCTGTTCAAAATCGAGATAATTTGGATTCATAGCGAAGATTTACCCTGTGTCTAGCTAAATAGTTATTCTATATTGTGATATGAGTGGCGATATATTAGCTCAATTTTATCGCGATAATATAGCGCGTAAGATACGCTAAACGAGGCATTTAGTCGAGTGGGTTTTACTTATTCGTGCTGATTCAAGGGATACACAACGGTTTGCTGATACCCCGTATGCACTGTCATTAAACCAGACCACGCCTGATCTAACGCTGCATCGCCACTATCCATCAACAATGGGCGCGCAGCCAACTCACCCAACTTACTCGGCGTCATTAAAATAACCGTATGAGCTTTTCCAACTCGCTTAAGTACCGTGGGTGACAACTGCTGATTACCACGACCAATAATGTGTCCTTGACCACCAATGGCCGTTATTAATAACACCACAGAATGAAAGGGGTGCTCCTCCAGCAGTGCTTCTAACGCCTTGGCCGTCACATCCATCGCAATAATGTCTCGCCCCAATACGACATCAATCCCTAACAAAGTATTTGGTAAACCTAATTCATCCATCACCGCTTTTGGCGTTGTACCACAACCTATAATATAAAGCGTTTCGGCATCCATATCATCAACAATACTGGCAGCTATTTCTAACTGAAACGCCTCTTCATTTTGACGCGCTGTATTTTTTACCTGCTGTACATAGCGCTGGTCATTAGGCACCAATAGTTCACCGTAATAACGCGAATTTACCTTCCCTGCCCGTAGCGCTTGCTCATCAATATCACGCACTTCTTGCAAGCACGTTGATACAGGCTCTTTTTGAATAAGCTGAACCAATACACTCACCGCAGCTTGTGGCGATACGGTATATACACCCGAGTGCATTTTGACCCCTGCGGGGATTCCTAGCACTAGTTGCTGTTGATGGTTTTCTGCAGACAACGCATTCACAATATTACGTGCAGTACCGTCACCACCCACAAATAATAAAATATCTACACCCGCATTCACCAACTCCACAGCTAATCGCTCGGTATCACCCGAAGAAGTAAACTGGCTATTTAATTGGCCAACAATCTCTGTAGAAAAGCCCGCATCATTTAATGCTTGCTCTCCCATAATCGAAGGTGCGGCAAGCCAACGAATAGATTCGGCATATGGCTGTAGTTGCAATAGAGCAACGCCAGCTCGGCGCTGCGCCAAACACGGCGTGTTATTCTCAACCACTGCATTAAGGTCAATATCATCACTGCCCTTTAAGGCCATAGGGCCACCAATCCCTGCATAAGGATTAATTAATAAACCAATGCTTAACATGGCATATCAACCAATGCATTCAGCCAAGCATCAATTGGCGCTTGCTCTGTATATGCGGGAAAAATAAAGTGAGAGTATTCATTGCGAATAGGATATGTTTTACGTAAATAATCAAAGTACTCCCCCATCGTACGATGAGGCGTAAGATTTTCCGTTTGCCAAGCACGTAAGCGCTGATCATCGGCCATGATAGGATAAACTGACAGCAACAGTTGATTAAACCGTTGCTGATCTTCGGATATCACACCGTTGTTATCCGATAGTGCTTGTGTACTTTTTACTATCAATGGCACTTTATCGCTATGGGTAATACCGCTAACATCAACAGGCGATGGCCGTAATAAAAACTCACATAAAGACTCGTATACCATCACGGTACCCAAGGTTTTGCCTTCAATGCTATGACCCGCAATATGAGGCGTAGCAATATCAACAAGAGGGATCAATTCAGATAAAATATTAGGCTCGTCTTCCCATACATCTAACGCGACACGAATATTTTTATTGTTCGATAATTTGCGCAAGAGTGCTTGATTATCAATAACAGCACCGCGCCCAGCGCTAATGAGTACCGTATTAGGGCGAAGCTGCTCTAACTCCTGCTCACCTAACAGATGAAACGTGGGGTGTTCACCACTCATTGTTAGCGGCGCATGAGATGTAATAATATCCGACTGCAATACTTGCTCTAAAGAGACAAGATCGGGATTATCTTTGGGGGTTAAAAAAGGATCATACACACAGCAGTTCACACCCAAGGCTTTTAAGCGTCGATACACGCGCCCACCAATATTACCGCAAGCAATAATTCCCACAGTAGAGTGCAACCAATTAGGCGCTAAATGCGCCATCGCACTCAATACATACTGAGCAACAGCATTAGCATTACAGCCTGCAGCATTAGTCCATGCCATATTGTGCACATCTAAATAATCAAGATCAAGATGATCGGTACCTATAGTACAGGTACCTACAAATTTAACATCACTCCCTTGTAGTAATGCTTCGTCGACAGAAAGGGTCGAGCGTGTAATTAACACATCAACACCTGCCAACTGCTCTGCAGTCAATGTACGCCCTGTATATGTCGCTATTTCTCCCAAATGAGAGAACAGCTCATCAAAGAGCACGATCTGGCTATCACCAAGAATTTTCATTAATGACCTAATGACTCGTCGCTAAAAAACGTTGGTAACACGGATTATTGGTTTCTTCAGTAAACTGATAATCCAGTTGTGCTAAATGCGCCATAAATTCTTCGGCGTCGCTCTCAGGCACATCAATACCCGCAAGTACATTACCAATTGCAGCCCCTTGATTACGATAATGAAATAAGCTGATGTTCCACTTTGAGCCCAAGGTTTCTAAAAAACGTAACAAGGCACCTGGATATTCTGGAAAATCAAAACGGAATAAACGCTCATTAATATCTGCACCGGGTTTGCCACCAACCATATAACGCACATGCAGCTTGGCTAATTCATTATCAGACAAATCAACAAATGCATACTGATTATGGCTTAACTGTGTTTTAAACTCAGCCAATTCTTCATCGCCATTACGCAGACCCACACCAACAAAAATTTCTGCCTGATTATTTTTGTCTGCACCAAAAGAAGGGCCATAGCGATAGTTAAATTCTGTAATGGGGCGACCCGCTAAATCTTTACAAAATTGTTTAAAGCTGCCTTTTTTTTCTGGAATAGCAACCGCTAATAATGCCTCATTTTTTTGTCCTAGCGCGGTTCGCTCAGCCACATAACGCAGTGTATTAAAATTTAAATTTGCACCCGACAGTATGGCAGCCAACTGCAAACCTGTTTTTCCATTACCATCGCACCACTTTTTAATACCCGCTAATGATAAAGCGCCCGATGGCTCAGATATAGCACGCATAGACACAAAAATATCCTGCATTGCTGCACAGATTTCATCACTAGATACCGTAATCACTTCATCACAATATTGCTGGGCAACACGAAAAGTTTCTTTACCTATACGCTTCACCGCTACACCATCAGCAAAGCTACCAACATAACTCAAATCAACTGGCTCACCTGCAGCCATCGCTGCAGCAAAGCACGCACTATCTTCGGCTTCAACACCAACTACATGTATTTTTGGATTCACCGTTTTAATATACACCGCCATACCTGCCAGTAAACCACCGCCACCAACAGGAATAAATACCGCATCTAATTGCGGTAATTGTTCTAATAATTCACGTGCAACGGTGCCTTGCCCAATGATCACATCTTCATCATCAAAGGGGGGAACAAAAATAGCGCCTTCTTTTTCGGCTAACTCAAGCGCATAGGCATTCGCTTCGTCAAAATTATTGCCATGGCTAATCACCGTACCGCCAAAACCTTTCACCGCGTCTACTTTAATTTGTGGTGTTGTATTGGGCATAACAATACGCGCATGATGGCCTAAGTGAGTAGAGCTATACGCCAATCCTTGCGCATGATTACCCGCAGATGCCGTAACCACTTGCGAACCTGCTGGCAATGTTTGCAATTTATTGTAGGCACCACGTAACTTAAATGAATAGACAGGCTGCTGATCTTCACGCTTTAACCAAATATCATTGTTATATTTAGCTTCAACATTTTTAACACGTGTCACCGCGGTAACATTGGCTAAAGGTGTCATATTCGCCTTTTTAATGGCTTTTGTATATTGAGCGCCAGTCAATCCCTCAGGATCTGCCTTTTTAACCCATTTTTTAAATAGTTTTTGTATCATTCATATTCTCTTTTTACTGAATATTTCGCGTATTGGCTCTATACAAATGGCCGTACAAACAAAAAACCCCCGAACTTTTCAGTACGAGGGCTTGTTAGCGTAATAAAATTTGCTACCACTAACTTACCCCGCAGCGATAATAATCGCTGCGGTGATAATAATACGTTGAACATTCATTAGGCTTTTCATACCGCTATTGTAGTGCTAAAGCGAATAGATAACAAATCAAGCACCGTAAATGGATATTTTGCTTTGAATAAAGCTAAAAATTAATGGCAGCAATGCTAATAACAGTAAAGAAATAACAAACTGCGGGCTTAATACATCGTCAATGGAATGCACCTGAGCCAAGCTCGTTCCTGCATTAACATATACCAATAAACTAGCCAACAAACCCAACTGTGTTGATAAATAAAACCTGCCCACACTTAATTGGCTTAACCCTAAAATAACCGCAGGAATAGGAAAAGGCATACCTGGAATTAAACGTAAACTCAATGCAACAGAAAAGCTATTGCTGTGAGCCGCGCGCTGTAACATGCCAGAACGTAACTTCACCTTTTGCTGCACCCAATCTCGCAATACATAGCGCACCACCAAAAACATAGCAGTTCCGCCCAATGCACTCATAAAAGATGTGATAAATAGACCCACCACATGGCCAAATAAATAACCCGCCACCATCGTAAACACACTGGTAAATGGTGTTGGCAATGCGCAAACTAAAAAATAGAACAGAGCAAACAGCACCATACCAAGTAAGGGGTGATGATCAACATACATCAATCCTTCTGTAGCCAAAGACTGAATCGCCTCAAAAGTTAATGCGTTATAAAAAATAAAAATTAGCACCGCAATAAGCAGTAATAGCAGAGACGAGATGAATACTTTAAAATGAAGTGATTGAGCAGTGTGCCACATAGGGATACGCATGGAGACTATTGCCTTATCGCGAAAGTACTATATAGACCCACTGCCCTAGAATAGGTTCATAAATGAATCCAATAAGAGCACGTCAACGAATAAACAAACCAAATGACTATTTCACTGTCATAATGCTGCACATGAGTACTCATTTTAATAAGCACAATCCATCATAGGCCTTTCATGAAAAACACCCATGTTCTGTTATCACGGATACTGCTCATCCTTTTACCGCTTATAAGCCACACCAGCTATTCTGTAGAGGCGGAAGACATCGCACCAGTGGTTGAATTGCCATTATTAGAAGATGGCATCGCTGGACATACAAATAGTATTGCCAATCACAAAGGCAAACTCATTTATCTTGATTTTTGGGCCTCATGGTGTGGCCCTTGCCGCCAATCGTTTCCCTTTTTACAAAAAATAAGAACCCAATATGCCAACCAAGGCTTTGAGGTTATTGCGGTTAATGTAGATGCAAAACTCAGCGATGCACTGCGATTTTTAAAAAAGTTCCCTATTGACTACCCAATACTGCTCGACTCTGCATACACAATGGCTCAAATCTATGAAGTGCAAGGCTTACCAACCGCGTATTTAATTGATACCGAGGGCAAGGTCATTTACAAACACTTAGGCTTTAAAGAAGCGGATAAAAAGTGGATTACGGCACTGATAGAACAAAACCTGCCCGCTCTTAAAAAACAACCATAATTCATATTAAATTTAAGCCCATAACACTTTTACCGTGTACTTATTCGACAAGGTTCAAAGAAAACAAACAACACTTTGCAGGATGATTGACAATCTTCTTAGAGGCAGGCATATTGCGATATATTATTGACAAGTTTCAATAATATAGTTACGATTTTTACTGTTTTACTTGCATAATTGAAGAAGATAGCAACGAGAAGAGCCAAATACATCCAACAACTCTTACTCGGCATGGAAGCTTAAAACATAATAATAACATTCATTCAATGATGTTTTTTTAACCATGTTAATAGTATCTCTATAAGTATCTTCCTCAATACATATATCATCCATTCAAGTTAAAGCACTAAAAACAATATAATATACATGGAGAAGGTATATAAATATGACACCTTTCCGTGTGAATATATTTACTACTTACCCTCCTGCAACAAATAAAAAATAGCACTATAGAAATAAAAAAACAAACAAGACCCATAGAAAACAAGACCCATAAAAATTAAATAATATATTTTATAAAACATAGCATTTTATAAAACACATAAGAAAATAGGTTTTAATGATGAATACTCAAGAAGTTATCCAGCAATTATTATCAATTCAAAAACCCTGGAAAGTCTCTCGTACAGAATTTGATGACAACAATTTTTTCAATATATGGCTAACCTACGAAGACAATGCGAGCCTTTCGCAATTATTTAATAGTAAAAAAGCGGTGTACTGTAAGCATTGCGCATTAAAATCAGACAACCAATTTGTTAAAAAAGATATCTCTTGGGTGCACACCAATATTGGTGACTACAGCACAAAAATACATACCTCTTTTCCTGTTTATGCTTCACCTTGTAAACGCAGTGATTGCTCACTCAAAAAAGCATGGCTCGGTGGTAGCAAATTACAAATCACTTACGGTATTGCACATAAAATTGTTGAAATGCTAAGTAAAGGTATTCCGTTTAGCGTGATCTGTAGAGACTTTAAAATACCTGTAGAAACCGCGTGGTTAGTGAAACAACAATTTGATAGTGGCAGCTTATCGATTAAAGGCAAAAAAGTTAATGCCGCGAAAGCAGCATCTGGCGGCGGGGATCAAAAAATCAATGGTATTCCAGAAGCTGACAGCAATATTTGGATACAGCTACTCAGTAAAGACAGTGGCTTTGAAACCAACTCTCTTAATCTAAGCCTATTTCTCACCAAGATTCGCGCACAAGTTAAGAACATGCAGGATGAAGAGTCCGCTCAATTTAAAATTAATGAACTACGCCATTTCTTCATAAAAAATCAGCGTACGCTGTCTAAAGAAATTGCACAATTAGCGAGTATAAATAACATATGAACACGGCAGCCGGAAACTTAGTCACTCCCGAAGTGGCATCAACGCTCATTCAATCTGGAAAGTTTTATTACTGTGCAGCAGATGAGAAAATACTAGAGGGGCTCCCTACTGGTAACTGGATAGGTGGAACCATTCCGTACTTTATGGGTGGTGATGGCGGAGAAACAACGCGCAATAAAATCTATATCCAAGAGATACCTACCCGTAGTGATGTGCCTAAGCCTAGCATTATTGATTATGGCCCAGCCGCTTTATCACACATGCTGTTAGACGCACCCGAAAATGGGTTCAGTATTATATTATTGCCTGCCAATAGTCAGGTACATGCAGATTTTGCTGAGAATGCACCGTCGTACGACAACATGTATATGAAACCGCTTATTGGCTGGGTCACTGGTATACACCTTGACGATATGGGTAGCGCAACGCCGAAAGTAGTTAACGGTAATTCAAAGAAATTTTATGACAATAGTGCCATTGTGATTCATTGTCCATTACCTGATGATGAATCCGCTATTATTGATATTGTTAATTTATTTGAGCCTGATGACACGATTAACATTACATTCACTGAATCTGGTTTTTCAGTAAAAGATTGTATCATTAATGGTGAGCCACAAAATCTCTCTGAATATATTAAAGAGCATAATATTGATACTCGCTTACCCCTAGTAAGTAATTACTGTGGTGCTATTGTGAATGTAGCCATACAAGAAGTTGATGAGGCAGCCAAAACAGTTAAGCTATATGCGCCTGTATTCAAAGAGACAGAATACCATTTAGCCAAGCACATAGACGATTATGTGAGTGAATTTAGCAATGCAATGCCTGATCATGTGGAGCACGTTAGCTTTTCATGTAACTGTATTCTCAATTATTTATATTCTGAACTTGAGGGTAAAAAGACAGGTAATATTACTGGCCCGATGACATTCGGAGAAATTGCTTATCAGCTCGTGAATCAAACGCTCGTGTATATGCATATCGAAAAATATTAACATAACATTTCATTAGGCCAATACGACGACACTCTCTTGCTTCGTCTTATTGGCCTAAATATACACCCTGCCCTCAAGCCTACCCTTGCCTATGAGCAACCAATCTATAATGACACTTACGGCATTTTCTTTAATGTATACACATCAAAACGTGTAGATTTACCCTCATAAACAACATTGGGTTCTGGCAATGCTAACAGTGGAAACTGTTCACTAATAGTAGGCGCCTTACGAGGACGTTTCACCACTACACGATACATCGCCTTAGTTAAGGCTGCTGCCAATAATTCACCTGCATCATCATCTTCACCCACAAGAGAGTGAAATGCTTTCATACTTTTATTAACTTCGGCTTTACTTTTTCTTTCGGGAAACATGGGATCAAGATAAATAACATCAACAGGACTTGTTAATGCCTGCAAATAATCAACGCTATGAGCATGATGTAAATGAATACGATGCATAATTTCTTGCAAACTAGGGTCTGCAATAAGAGCCGCACGAGATACGCCATCACTCAACAACTGATAAACAATAGGAGAACGCTCAACCCATGTCATTTCACAACCGAGGGTTGCTAGTACAAAACCATCTTGCCCTAGGCCAGCGGTTACATCTAAAACATGGGGACGAAAAGCACCTTTAATACCTAAAGCTTTCGCAATCATTTGGCCTTTACCACCACCAAACTGGCGACGATGAGCATTTGCGCCATGGGCAAAGTCAACCAAAATAGGGCCTGGGGCTTTTTTACCGGTTGCCTGTAAAGATAAACCTTGTTCGTCGACAACTAGCATAAAAAAGCCTGTATCGGCTTTTGCGGGTAACGTAGATAACAGAGCCTTATCTAATTCGTACGACAAACTCTCTGCTCTAGGACGTAGGATAGAAGAGGAGCAATAGACACCAAGTAATTGGTGTGTAGAAAAAGGGGATTGATTAGGCAAACATTAAACCAATTGTACGTCGTTGATGATACATCACTTTCATATTCACAGGCTCTTGATTCACCGCGCCTGCAACTTTAATAAAGCGCACTTTTACCTCGGTGCCAATCGGTGGCATCGTTTGGCCATCTAATTGAACCGATGCCCCACCATCAGAAATATCTTGCGTTGAGCCTATCATTGTACCAATAGCTGGATGCATTATCTCAACACGAATAGCAGCTACTTTACGCTCGTAACGGCGACGATCATCCATTACATAGTGGTTTGAGTGATCGCTACTAATGCCTGTAATAAAAGTCATAAATCCGCCGATAAAAAAGAAAAGTTAAACATACTGTTAACACTAAATTTAGGACACATTCCCTTATAAAGCAACAAAATATCTGTAAATTAAGTTATATCGCCAGATTAATAGGTCACTTAGTCAAACGAGATGCCTAGTCGCTCACCAACCATCTCATAAGATTCAATGACATTACCTAAACCTTGACGAAAACGGTCTTTATCTAACTTTTCGCGGGTGTTTTTATCCCACAAACGGCAACCATCTGGAGAAAATTCATCACCCAGCACCACCTTGCCATGAAACACACCAAATTCTAATTTAGAATCAACCAGCAACATATCGCCCTCAAGGAAAAGCGCCTTTAGCACTTCATTCACTTGAAAGGTTAAGGTTTTCATTTCCGCTAATTGTTCTGCCGTTGCCCAACCAAATGATTCAATATGATAATCATTAATCATCGGGTCACCTAAGTCATCATTCTTTAAAAAGAATTCGAAAGTAGGCGGCATAAGATCAATACCCTCTTCAACACCTAAGCGGCGGCAAAGTGAACCCGCTGCAATATTGCGCACAACACATTCAACAGGGATCATATCCATTTTTTTAACGAGGCACTCATCATCCGATAACAGCTTTTCAAAATGTGTTGGAATGCCCGCATCTTCTAATTTCTGCATAATAAAAGCATTAAATTTATTATTTACCATGCCTTTACGGTCAAGCTGCTCAATAATTTTACCGTCAAACGCCGACGTATCATTACGGAAGTGTAAAACCAATAAATCACTATCATCAGTTGTGTACACTGATTTGGCCTTACCTGCATACAACTCTTCACGTTTTTCCATCACTATTACCTAATTTTTCAATAATCTAATTTAATCACACTCAGTATTATACGCTGAGACTTAACCAATCAAAACCTTCATCCTGACAGGCATACACTACGTTCTTTATGGGTTGCTGCACATCATTAAAGGCTTGTTGTGCTAAATCCATACTGTTATTTTGTCGACTAATATGAGCAATCACTAAATGCTCTAACTTTTGTCTATCTACAGACTCCAAAAAACGTGCTGCCTGCTGATTACTTAAATGCCCCCACGCACCACCTACCCGCTGCTTGAGTGAAAAGGGATAATCCCCCGATGCTAACATAGCAGGATCATGATTCGCTTCTAATATTAGTGCATCACATGATTGATAATGCATTTCGACATGAGGGCTAATATTACCAAGGTCGGTTAATATTCCTAAACGCTTATTTTGGCACTCTATAATATATTGTGCTGGCTCACTGGCATCATGAGGAACAGCAACAGGAATAATATGCAAAGACTTTACTGTAAAAGGTTGGTAATGCTTAATTAGCTGAACGTCGGGAATCTCACCCATTTTTTTACTGCGCCGCGTGCCCGCAGTAATGTACAAAGGCATTTTGTACTTACGCGTTAAAGGCCCAACCCCATTAATATGATCACCGTGTTCATGGGTCACCACTACGGCATCTAGATCTTGTGGCGTTACACCTAAGCGCTGTAAACGTCGCTCGGTTTCTTTAAGTGTAAAGCCACAGTCAACCAAAATTAACGTGTCTTTACCGCGTACCAAGGTGCCATTACCCTTGCTACCACTCCCTAGGGAAGAAAATGCCAGTGACACTCGCTACCCTTAAAAAAGTTGCTGTTTAATGCGATCGAGTAATTCTTTCGCTTGTGCGGGCTCTAATAATCGACCATAGGCATCTCGCACGTGTAAGCGTTGTTTTTTACCATCACCTAAACTGCGTTGCACTAAAAAATAACCTGATAAATTGGATAATTCCTGCAGATCTTCTGTAAGTACACGATTAGGAAATAGCGCATTCACTTCCGCCTCATTCGGTAAATGTGCAAGCATTTTATCTAAGTCTGCCGATGCTGATTTATTGGTCACCAAGCCTTCTTTTGTGATTTTCGCACTAGAAATGCGATCTAGAAAACTTTTTAATCGTGCTAAAAATTTCTTTTTCTTCTTTTTACTGTTTTTGCTCTCACTAAAATACACCACACCTGCTGATTTATTTTCTTCAAAAACAGTGAATTCGTTTTCTTTTAAACTATTCGCTATTGCGTAATTTGTGCGCTCTTCATTTAATGTTAAATCAATAACTGGCTCACCCATAAAACTGGTAGACACGATTCTTGGCGGAAATACAATTGCACTGGCCACCAAAGAGTCACCCACACTTTTTTGTTGAGACAACCCTTTTGCTATTTGCTTTAAAAACCATGCTTTATGCACTTGGCTATCTGAGCGTGATTTCCACACAGTATTTGGTGAAATTTCATCTCTATAGGTACCTTGCATATTCACAGCATGAATTTCTGTAAATTCTGGCTGCATACCAGGCTCTAAACGTAATTGGTAACGAAACGCCGTACCCGATTTGGCCGACTCCGTAATCCATGATGTATCAATCAATGCAGAAAAAACATCTTGTTTTACAATACTAATTTGGCGTGACTGTAAATAGATGACCAGTTGTGACCATGTTGCCGCCGCTTCTTTAGGAACAACCAACCAGGAGGTATCACCCACTGTTTGCACGCGAGGTTCTGTAATTAATTGGCTTGATGATAATGTAGGAGGCAGCGGCTTTTTTAACTCACCTGTTGCCAAACGTCCGTCACCTTCTGGCACGGCATAACTTTCACCCAATGTTTCATTATCTAAACCATCTGGCACAACAACAGGTGGCAATGTATTCGCATTTAAATAACGCTCATCTGTAAAAGTGCATGATGCAAGAAATAATGTTGAAAAAACAACAACACCAACCAGATAACGAGGGATAGACGAAATTTTCATATGAGTTTATTCAACAAGACCTAAGTGGGTTAGCGCATCAGTAACAAGTAACTGAGAGGATTCAGATAATAATGTAAGCGGTAAACGAATACCCGATGCCATCATACCCATTTTATACAAAGCCCATTTCACAGGAATAGGGTTTGCTTCAACAAAAAGTGAATTATGAAGCGCTAACAAACGTGCTTGTAGCGCTTCGGCATCTGGTCGCTGGCCAGCTAAAGATAACCGACATAGCTCGGCCATTAAACGTGGAGCCACATTGGCCGTCACAGAAATATTACCTTTAGCGCCACGTAAAATTAAATCGTAAGCACTCAGATCATCACCCGACAAAACAACAAAATTTTCTGGCGCTTGCTGAATTAGTGCTTCACCACGCGCAATATCACCCGTTGCGTCTTTAATACCAATAATATTTTTATGCGGCGCTAAACGTAACGCAGTCTCATTACTCATATCAGTAATCGTACGCCCAGGTACGTTATATAAAATTTGAGGAATATCAACTGAATCTGCAATATGTGTAAAGTGGCGATACAAACCCTCTTGCGTGGGTTTATTGTAATACGGCACCACAAGTAAACAAGCATCGACTCCTAAGTCTTTAGCTGCCTGAGTTAATTCAACCGCTTCACTGGTTGAATTAGCGCCTGTACCTGCAATCACAGGAATACGTCCATTCACCTGATCAACGACCGCTTTAATCACACTCAAGTGTTCGCTCACAGACAATGTGGCCGATTCACCCGTTGTGCCCATGGCAATAATACCATCAGTACCTTCATCTAAGTGCCATTGCACCAATGCGGTTAAGGCATCCCAATCTAACGAATTATCGGCTTTCATTGGAGTGACCAATGCAACTAAGCTACCTTGAATGATTAGGCTATTATCAGCCATTGAGAAAAACTCCAAATTGATCTAACGATTTAAAAAAACAAGGACGATATGTTACTGAGGCAAGGCAGCTTATACAAGAAAAAAAGCACTATGTACTGTTTTGATAGGCTTTATTTAGCGTAAAGTTTTTCTTGTCCCTGTGGGCGCGTCTTAAAACGACGATGCACCCATAAATACTCTTCCGGATTTTGACGAATACTGCGCTCGTAGTGCTCACTAAGCACCACTAAATCGGCATAATTATCACCTGATGGTATCGTGTCAAAGGCAGGCATAAACTCAATTTCATACCCACGATACCCCTCTAAACGACGATAGGTCATTGCAACGATTGGAACATCAGCCATTGCAGCTAAACGCGGTGGCGCTGACACCATAGCAGCATCAATACCAAAAAAAGGCACAAATTCACTCACCTTAGGGCCATAATCTTGATCTGCTGCATACCACAGCCAATCCCCTTGCTTCATAGCTCGCACCATACCCCGCACATCATTACGGCTGACCGCTTCAGAGTACGGATTATGCCGTTCGCGACCATAACGCTGCACTGCATCATAGACAGGGTTGTTATGCGGCCGATAAGACATCGACATATTAAACAAGCGATTAATCGCCACATTGGTAATTTCGAGCGTATTAAAGTGCACCGCCATAATCAATGCGCCCTGCTTAGGCTTGGCGCCCGTATTGCATTTAGCTTGATCATTTGCCGCTGCAACATCTTGATTTTGCAGCTCTCGCCAACATTGCTCACCCTTCACCACAAAACGCTTACGCAACCGCCAATACGGCATAAACCACGCCATACCAGTTTCAAATAGAGTAATACCATTGGTTTCAAAATGCTTTTTGACCAACGCATTTCGTTGCGCTGTATCCCACTCGGGAAAACACAGCTCAATATTACGCTCGGCAACATAGCGGCGTGTTGATAATACATGATAAAGAATTCGCCCTAACCCTTGCCCCATTAACATTTGCCAACGAAACGGCAACTGCGCCAACAAACATAGGAGTAACATATATACCCACGTTAACCAGTAACGTGGGTGTAAAAGAGCAATAAAAGAAGGAGATGAATCTGGCATTATGGCGCAGGGTTACAATATTGTTGGTGTATCGCTTCAATGCCTGCAAGCACACTATCACTTAACACAACTTGAGCACTTGCAATATTGGTACGTAATTGCGCCATTGTGGTCGCACCAATAATATTTGTACTCACAAACGACTGCTGATTGACAAACGCCAACGCCATAACCGAAGGATCAAGTTGATGCTGCTTGGCCAAGTCTACATAAGCATCAGCCGCGCGCTCAGCATAAGGCTTGGTATAACGTGTAAAACGATCATACAGTGCTAAACGGGATTTTTCGGGGCGGACACCCCTATAATATTTACCCGACAACATACCAAACGCTAATGGAGAGTATGCCAACAGGCCCATATTTTCTCGCATAGAAATTTCTGCAGCACCTATTTCATAGGTACGATTTAATAAATTATAAGGGTTTTGCACACTCACTGGGCGGGGAATATGTAATGCCGCTGCAACTCGACATGACTCCATCATGCCCCACGGGGTTTCGTTAGATAATCCATAATGACGAATTTTTCCCGCCTTAACTAAATCAGCAAGGGCGACCAACGATTCCTCTAAAGCAATCGCCTCATCATCATTTTCATCAATACGTTGGCAACCTAACCGACCAAAAAAATTAGTCGAGCGCTCAGGCCAATGCAACTGATAAAGATCAATATAATCGGTTTGCAAACGTTGTAACGAATCGTCAACCGCCTGCTTAATATGTCTAGCACTCAGACGAGGGCCACCACGAATATGATCAAAGCCTGCATTGTGTGCCGTACTACCTGTCACCTTTGTTGCCAAAATAATTTGGTCACGCACACCGCGAGCAGCCAACCACTGCCCAACAATAGTTTCAGAGGCACCAAAGGTTGTCTCACGTGGCGGCACAGGGTACATCTCCGCAACATCAATTGTATTAACACCCTGCGACAAGGCAAAATCCATTTGCTCAAACGCTTCTGCTTGGGTGTTTTGCTCACCATAGGTCATTGTACCCAAGGTGATAAGACTCACGTTAAGGTTTGTATTACCAAGGGGGCGATATGCCATATTCATGAGCTAAAACTCCGATGCCGTAGATAACAAATGGATTACACCACGTCTAAGAAATCTGCGTCTACCAATGGTGTTGTGTCGGCTGCGTAATCAACCCCATCAACACCAAAGCCAAACAAACGTAAAAATTCTGTTTGATACAATGCAAAATCTGATACGTCATTAAGATTTTCCGTGGTCACTGTCGGCCAAATCGCTTCAACTTTGGCTTGCACCTCAGGGCTTAATTCCAACTCATCAACACGGAAACGCGCACTGTCATCTAGGCGCGGTTCATCACTATATAAGCATTCGGTAAATAAACGTTGTAACTGCTCGATACATCCTTCGTGGGTGCCTTCTTCTTGCATCACCTTAAACAGAATCGCTAAATACAGCGGCATAACGGGAATCGCCGAGCTAGCTTGAGTCACAACTGCTTTTAATACACCAACACGCGCTGTTGCATTCAAAGTCGATAAATCTTGGCGTAATTGACCCGCGGCACGATCTAAATCTTCTTTTGCCTTACCAATAGTTGCGTGACCATAGATTGGCCATGTCAGCTTTTCACCTAAATAGGTATAAGCTACTGTTTGTACGCCATCGTTTAATACATCGGCTTTTGCTAAGGCATCCATCCATAGCTCCCAATCTTCACCGCCCATCACTTTAACGGTCGTCGCAATTTCTTCTTCACTGGCTGGATCTACTGTAATTTCACCAACGACTTGCGTATCTGTATTCAGATTTTTAGCGGTATAACTTTGCCCAATAGGTTTTAGGGTAGACGAGTACACATCACCTGTTACAGGATCTTGGCGACGAGGCGATGCCAAGCTGTACACCACCAAATCGATTTTGCCCATATCCGCTTTAATTTGTGCAATCACTTGCTCTTTACACGCTGTAGAGAACGCATCGCCATTAAAGCTCTTGGCATACAGACCCGCGTCTTTTGCCGCCTGTTCAAACGCCGCAGAATTATAATAACCTGCCGAAGCCGTTTTACGCTCTGTGGGTGGTTTCTCAAAGAAAACACCCATCGTTTTCGCACCATAACCAAACGCCGCTGTAATACGTGACGCCAAGCCATAACCCGTAGAAGAACCGATCACTAGTACGTTTTGAGGTACCGCTCCGTCACCCTTATGGGTATAAGGCGCTTTAGATTGAATAAATTGAATCTGCTCATTAACATTTGCAGCACAGCCTTGAGGATGGGCATTGGTACAAATAAAACCACGAACTTTAGGTGAAATGATCATAAAAAAACCTTTGGTGAGTACGCACTAACAAAAAGTGCACATAAGTCATTAATATAAAGACAGCGATAAAAACAAATAATAAAGCCCGCTATTATAAACCGATGCCTGCCTAGATAGCGAATGTGAGCTAGCGCATAACATCATCAAATAGCACTTTATGCGTTACCCAAATACCTGCTACCACGACTCAAGACACGTTTTATATCTCTACCAATATTACTGCCATTCAAACGGCTGTGATGCAAATATTGATAACACTGGCACTGCCACATGGCTTCGCTCTATAATCGCCACCCTATTTATTTTTATATGACGATCATGCCAACAATCAAACCTGAATTATTTCAACTACGTTACGCCACGCCTCAATCATGGGTTGATACCGTATTAGATAACTTTACTGCTTTTTTAAATGATCACGCACAAGCAGAAAAAAAAGCCTCAGGCATGGCTATGTCAATGCTGTCGCATTACCCCGATAGACCCGAACTCGTTAAAGCCATGATTGATCTTGCCATCGAAGAACTCGCACATTTTCGCGAAGTTATTAAATTACTACAGGCAAAAAAACTATGTTTAGGTAGTGACGAGAAAGACCCCTACGTCAATGCCTTTCGTCAACACATGCGCAATGGTACTGATCTGTATTTATTAGATCGCTTACTTATTGCCGCGATTATTGAAGCAAGAGGTTGTGAACGATTTGGTTTAATTGGACAACACCATACTGACCCAGAGCTACGTCAGTTTTATCAACTGATTGCAGACTCAGAAGCCAAACATCACATGCTATTTATTGATTTAGCCGCTATATATTTTGATACGGCTATTGTCGAAGAGCGCCTAGATGCATTACTCACCATTGAGGCCAATATCGTAAAAGCACTACCTATTCGATCTGCACTGCATTAATGAATACGCATTTTTCCGCTAAAGAGTCTCAAACCATTGCTCGGTATATTGAGCGATATGGCGAGCAAGAAGCGCATCAAATCCCCCCTTTTATTCAAGAACACACCTATCAGCACTGCCTGATTATTCCTGCATACAATGAAACCCGTGACTTTATTACACGCATTGAAAACAGCGCTCTTAGTCAACTCAATATATTGCTCATTGTCGTCATCAATCAGCCCGACAATAATGACAATACAGAACACAACCAACAACTCTGGGATACGTTGATCAACACACATTGCTCAATTAATCATAGCGTTCATCATCACTACCTAACGCTCAATAACAGCAATAGCGACCTCTTATTAATACAACGCTTTCACCAAAAAATTCCGCACAAACAAGGGGTAGGACTCGCACGAAAAATAGGAGCAGACATTGCCTGCCAACTCATACTCAACCAACAATTGAACAACTCTTGGTTTCATCATACCGATGCAGACACGCACCTGCCTGATCATTATTTTTCTGCGATACATACATTACCAACTCAACGTAAACACACAGCCAGTGCCGCGGTTTACCCCTATACACACATCTGCGGCAGTGAACATGCCTGTTATACAGCCACACAACTTTATGAAAAAGCATTACAGTATTACGTGGATGGATTGTCACTCGCAAATTCGCCTTATGCCTACCACACTCTAGGAAGCTGCATTGCCAATAATGCACTTTACTATGCACAGGCACGCGGTTTCCCTAAAAAAGCAGGCGGAGAAGATTTTTACTTACTCAATAAATTAGCCAAGTTAGGCGAAGTTATCACACTGGAGAATATTGAACTAAAAATTGATGCTAGGCACTCTGCACGCGTACCCTTTGGCACAGGCCCTGCGGTAGAAAAAATAATGGCCATGGCCGCACCTAATATAGAGTATGAATATTATCATCCCTATTGCTTTCAGGAACTTAAAACCCTGCTATCGCACTTTGCATTTTTGTTTGAGGCATCAGAAAAAAGCACAAGCTCTGCCACCGATCAGCCCCCAACACCAACAAACATCATGCTGCACTATCAACCATGGTTACATGCACTTAGCCCAGCATTACAAGATGTATTACCACGCTTAGGGATTGAGCAATTATTAACGCACATTAGCCAGCACATAAAAAATAACGAGCAATGTTTACGCCATTGCCATCAATGGCTTGATGCTTTTAAAACACTCAAGTTAATTCATCTACTCGAAAAACACTACCCCAAACAAGCGTTAAGCAACGCACTAGCATCACCACTCATGAAATTTTAATGGTGATGGTGCCTGTGCATATCATCACTATGACTAGAATGATCTGATGCGTCTTCAGGCGCTACAGGCATCGCATGATCATGGTTAGAGGAATGATCCATAGGCACGGTTGATTCCGTATGGCTACCCATATGATGGTGCTCATGCGCGCCGTGCCCCCCACCGTGATGACCTGCATGCTGCATAGTTTGCGCAAGTGTCCATATACCAAATAATATAATGAAGACTGCAAAACTTTTTCTAACCCATGATGTTTTCACCAACGCCATCATACGCTCTGCTAATAATCCACTAGCCATTACTGCAGGTAAGGTACCTAAGGCAAATGCCAACATCGTTAGCACCGCTTGCACACCATTATCTGCAGCCATTGAATATGCTAGCGCACTATAAATAAGACCACAGGGCAGCCAGCCCCACACAGCGCCTAACAGCAATGCTTTCGGCAATGTATCAACAGGTAACAGCCCTTTACTCAACGGCTGAATAAACCGCCACAACACGCTGCCCGCTTTTTCTAAATACACTAAACCACGCCACCAATTAGCAAGATATAAACCCATGGCAATCAACAAAGCACCCGCAACATAACGCATAAATTGCAATGCAAAATAATTTTCTACCGCATGCACAAGATGATAAAAAATCCATGCAATCAATAAATAACTCAATATACGACCAAGGTTATACATCACAATAATAAAGAGACGCTGACGATATTGATCAACAGAGGTAGACAGCGTTAATGCACCGATAATACCGCCACACATACCAATGCAGTGCGCCCCCCCTAAAATACCAATAGAAAAAGCAGCCAGTAATGTGGGCCAATCAATCATCATATTGTCAACTCTCTTTATGTTCTGTAACTGTAATTATTTTTGTGGTCTATTTATTTTTATGGCTGTCTTTCTGCTCATGGTGTTCAACAGCCTCTTTCGATTCATTGCCACTTTGCTTTTCTTCGTCAAATAAAATGCGATGTCCTTCTGTATCTAGATCATCATACTGGCCATTATTAATAGCCCAAAAAAGCAACTTAATGGCTAATGCAATAATCACTAACGCAAGGGGAACCAATAAATAAAAACTCTGCATACTTTTGCACTTATTGTATTGCCATCTCGTACGAGCGATCGGCAATAAAGATTAAGAAATGGGTTTACCCACACGCAATGCATTAACCACTACGATGAGCGAACTGAGTGACATGCCTATTGCAGCTAAATACGGAGGAATAAAACCCGCTGCTGCTAACGGCAATGCAGTAATATTATACAACAAAGCCCAAGTAATATTTTGCCGCATAATCATTTTACAACGACGGGATAAAGTGACCGCTTTTAACAACACCGTTAAGTCACCATTCAACAAGACAGCGTCGGCATGGGAACACGCAAAATCAGATGCAGAATCCATCGCAACAGAAACATCGGCACCTGCCAATACAGGAACATCATTCATTCCATCGCCTACCATCAATACGGTTTGCTGTTGCAATTGTTGATCGCGAATATACTGTAGTTTTTCTTCAGGGGACACACCCGCTCGATACGAATGGGTACCTAATTGCGTCGCCATATCAGTCACTACTGAAATATTATCGCCACTCAAAATATCAACTGCTACAGCCTGCTCTTGTAATTGAGTAACCGCAGGCAACGCTGTTTTTCTTAACGTATCCGATAAACGAATCCATGCCAGTAAGGTGTAATGATACTGGCCATCCGAATGCTGTACTTGACTCAAAGCAATCCACTGCCCTGCCGACGGTAATGCCACTTCATCGCCTAACGCGAAGCCAGACTTTCCTAGACGATAAGTACATAATTCGCCTTCGCGTATTGCCACTACACCTTGCACCCCAGCACCTGTACTAATATCACGTTCAGCGGCAGTGTAATGCCCCGCATAAGGTAAAAATGCAGATGCGATCGGGTGTGATGAACCGTGTTCTAGCGCGGCCGCAAGGGATAGCACATCATTTTCTGACAATCCATCATGACAGTTTTGCACTTCTACCACATGAGGCTTGCCATAGGTGAGCGTACCTGTTTTATCAAACACCACACGATTAATATGCGTGAGCGTTTCAATCACATGCCCTTTTAATACCAGCAAACCATAGCTGCGCATAGCCGATACTGTGGCTGTTAGTACTGTAGGGGTAGCCAATGACAACGCACAAGGGCATGTCACCACCAACACCGACAAGGTAATCCATAACGCTTCTTTGGGATCATAAATAGACCAAAAAGCAAAAACAGCGGCCGAAACACACAGCACCGCGGCAACAAAATAACGAGCAACCGTATTCGCTAACTCTTGAATTTTTGGCTTATCTTGCTCAGCAAAAGTTGTTAATTTTTCTATTGTTGATAACCGTGTTTGACGATCCGTTGCCGTTGCCTTAATCAATAAGCTGCCATCGGTATTTACTGTGCCCGCAATCACCGTATCGCCCAACTGCTTATTAACAGGTTCTGCTTCCCCCGTTAATAATGCCTCTACCACGGCGCTGCACCCTTCAACCACTTCACCATCGCATGGAATCGTATCGCCTGCTACCACTTGTACAAGATCACCCTCTTGCAGCTCAGCTAATACCACCGAATCTACTTGCTGATGATCGCTGGGATTCACTCGCTGCGCAACCAAAGGCAGCAAGCGTGTCACGCCATGAGTTTGCTGATGATTACGAAAACGTGTGCGCATTTCTAAATAGCGCCCGAGCAATAAAAAGAATGTAAACATAGAAACAGAGTCGAAATAAACTTCGCCTGTTCCCGTGATGGTAGCCCAAATACTCGCGATATAAGCAAGTACAATCGCTAAAGATACGGGCACCTCCATCGTTAAATGTTTTTGCTTTAGGTTTTTCCATGCCGCCGACCAAAAAGGTTGCGCACTAAACAAAACCACGGGGGTTGCTACCACGAGACTCACCCAACGGAAAAAAGAGGACCACTGAGGATCCATACCCTGCAATGCGCCCGCGTACAAAGCAATAGCCACCATACCGACCTGCATCATGCCAAAGGCTGCCACACCTAAACGCATTAAAGCCATGCGCTGATAACGTTTTCGCTGCTGCTCTTGGTGATCATTGGTAAGAGGTTGAGGGCGGTAACCTATTTCAGATAAAACAGACATGATCGCACTTAAGGATGTGTACTGCTGATCCCAGCGCAATATGCATTGGTGAGTACTGGCATTCACTCGCACACTCAGCACGCCTTTAACAGACTGTAAGCGATGTTCAATCAACCACACACATGCCGCACAAGTAATATCATCCAGTAACAAATGTGCCGTATGCTGCCCAGACTCGTGATGGTCTACAAAATCTTGCTGAATGTCTTCTCGGTCGTATAACGCAAAAGAAGCTTGCAACTGTTCTGGACGACGATTGAGTTGTGAGCGATAGTGATAAAAGTTATCTAAACCACCCTCA
This sequence comes from Candidatus Endobugula sp., assembly GCA_965225895.1. Lineage (GTDB taxonomy): Bacteria > Pseudomonadota > Gammaproteobacteria > Pseudomonadales > Cellvibrionaceae > Endobugula. The sequence goes on along the minus strand of CBDDBR010000011.1, from coordinate 301,360 downwards.
TGAATTACCGTAGCCACGGCTTGGCAACTGGGACAACAAAAATCTCGCTGCTCACCATGAATGGTATAAACAAACTCTTCGGCATGTGCAACAGGGAGGCCACAGTGGTAACACTCAATAGCTACCGATGCTGCACTCTCGTTGTGAGAAGGCGTAGACACTATGGGTTATAACTCAGCCGATAAAGTAACCGCTGTTTGCTGTAAAAAATCAATTTCACCGCGTAATCGCCATGTTTTATCTCCCTCTACTAGAGGACGCAAACGCAAATACCAACGATAATTCAGTGTTTGTTCTAACTCTGCTTGATAGCGGCCTTTCACAATATGGCGCAGCGCCACTGTATGATCAAGGGATTGATCGGATGGGTGACTAAATTCTAATTCAATAGTATCGGGGAATGCACTTTCATTACTGCGCAAGGTAATCGCCAACTCCGAAATTGACTGTTCAAATACCAACTCTGCTTCTAATTGCATACTGGCTGCCACTAAATCTTCATCCATACGATTATTAATCGTACGGCCATGCTTATAATAATTATCAATCACACGATCATCGGCATACCTTACCGCTAGTGATACAGTATAAATAGAAACCATAATGACAAAAATTAAAGGCGCAAGAACAAACCATGCCCAAAACTCTTTGTACCAAACCTTAGGTGAGTCTTCGTGTTGAGGTGATGGTTTTGTGGTTGTTTGCATGAAATATTCCTACATAAAATAATCGGTGTGAATAGCGGCGCTATTCTATCCAAATAAGATTCGCCATACGACCCGTAATACCGTCTCGGCGATAAGAAAAAAAAGCATCGGCTTCTGTATAAGTACAGCGGGTACCTCCATAAATAGCAGTCACCCCCATATTCGTCAATATTATACGAGCAATACCATACAGATCGGCCATCCATTTGTTGGTATTTTTAACAGGTGTAAAATATACCTGCCATGCAGCCTCTTTCGCTATAAAAGCATTTCTAACGTCATCACCTACTTCAAAAGCATTCTGACTGATCGCAGGGCCTAAATACGCCATTAATGATGGCTTGCCATTAAACGTGGCAATAGTGTGTTGTAACACCCCTTGTAACAAGCCACGCCAACCCGCATGGGCTACAGCGACTTGTGTACCTGTTGTGTCACAAAAAAATACTGGTAGGCAATCCGCTGTCATCACAGCACACACATATCCTAATTGTTGAGTAAAACAAGCATCGGCCTCAATAGCCGAATCATAGGTAGACGACGCGGCAACAACCTTAACACCGTGAACCTGCTTTAACCACGTAATATGGGATTGCCCCGTTAAGGCTTGCACATGCTGACGATTGGCTACGACATAAGTTAATGAATCACCGACATGATCTCCCATATTTAAACTATGGTAAGGCGCCGTACTCACTCCCCCTGTACGCAAGGTATAACAGGCCTTAACCTGTGCTGGCGCTGGCCAATTTAGCCACTCAATCGCCACTATGCGTAATCTCCTAACGCCTGTAACAAGCCCTGCATATCATCGGGTAAGTCGGCCTCCCATACGCAGGTATCTCCTGTCACGGGGTGCTCTAGTGTTAGTCGTTTTGCATGTAACGCTTGGCGTGAGAACTGACTTAACACCTCTTTTAATGGTTGCACAGTGCCAGACACCCAACGTTGACGCCCTAAATAAACAGGGTCGCCCAGTAACGGGTGTTTAATATATGACAAATGTACACGAATTTGATGGGTACGCCCTGTCTCTAATTGGCAGACAATGTGTGTGTACCCTGAAAAACGCTGTAGCAATCGATAGTGTGTTACTGCCTCTTTGCCCGCACTAGAGCCACTATCTAGCACAGCCATTTTAATACGCTGGGTTGGGTGACGACCAATGGGCTTATCAACCATACCGCCGCCTGTTAATTCCCCCATCACAATGGCTTCATACTCACGCCCCAAACTGCGATCTTGTAATTGCTTCACTAGGCTTGTATGCGCCACCAAAGAACGCGCAACCACCATCAAACCTGTGGTGTCTTTATCTAAACGGTGAACAATACCCGCCCTTGGCAATAGAGATAATTCTGGATAATGAAATAACAAGCCATTCAACAAAGTACCGTCAGGCTTGCCCGCCCCTGGATGCACAACCAAGCCCGCAGGCTTGTTAACAACAATGATATCGTCATCGCTATAGATTTCGTGAATATCAATATCTTGCGGCTGCCAGCGCTCTTCTTCTTCCAATACCACCGACAATGTCACTGCTTCACCACCAAACAGCTTATCTTTTGCTCTACAGGGCTCACCGTCGACTAAAATAGCCGCCATTTTAATCCACTCCTGAATACGCCCTCGGGAATAATCATCAAATAACACTGCAGCTACTTGATCTATGCGCTTGCCAGCATACTGGGCAGAAACTATGCGCTCTTCTTGTATCGTTTTATTCATAAAGGCCTGTAAAGTGAAATATACACCCGAAAGTTAAGGGTTAAGAAAGGTCTGATATGGTTGTTAGCAAATGCTTAACTGTAAAACAGCGTATTTTACCTGATAAAAATGCTTCATAGTGCGTTTGATGGTTTATATATTCAGGGTTGTTGGTATTCGCTTATACACTGTGGTTAAATAGCCGATTAATGTCAATTATGATTTTTAACTACTCGGCCATTTTGTAATATTTTATGATGTGTAATAAGCCTTTTTTCTATTTGAATAACTCCTTTCGTTTTTCTTTTCGCACGTTATGCATTGTGTTTTTTGTGAGCATACTTACGGTTAGTTGCGCCGCCACAAAAAAACTAGACTTTTCACGCAATACCTCCGAAGCAGAGCTATATAAATCAGCACAGGAATATATTGGTCGTCGACGCTACGCAGATGCAATATCTGAGTTACAAGCCATGGAAAAACAATACCCATTTGGTGAATACTCAAAAGCAGCGCAACTATCATTAATTTATGCACACTATGGCGATGAAGAACCCGAATCGGCACGTGCCACAGCTAACCGCTTTATTCGCCTGCACCCTCAGCACCGCAATGTTGATTATGCTTATTACATGAAGGGCTTAATTGATTTCCCTAAAGCAAAAACAGCTTTTCAGCGTATTTTTTATGTGGATTTAAGTAAACGAGATATTAACGAAGCAAGAGCGTCTTTTAACCAATTTTCGTTATTAACAAAACGCTTTCCTAAAAGTGAATATACCCCTGACGCCCTTAAGCGTATGGAGTTTTTACGTAACTTATTAGCACGTCATGAAATTCATGTGGCCAACTATTATTTTGAGCGTAAGGCATATTTAGCAGCCGCCAACCGTGGACGTTACGTGGTCGAAAACTTTCAACGTACACCAGCTATACCTGATGCACTCGCGGTTATGGCGCAAGGCTACCATTTGATGAATTTACATGATTTATCGAAAGATAGTGTAGATACGCTACGTGCTAATTTCCCTGATTACCCTGCGCTCACAAAAGAGGGAGAATTTGATTTTGGCTATAGCTCGCGTACCTTTAGCTCGTTCTTAAATAAAATCACACTCGGGTTATTAGGCAGTTCAAGACCGCCTGGGTTTAATACCGAAGCCTATTACAATCAAAAGGCACAGTGAGCACATCGCTCCATCGCTCACTGCCACCATAAAATATCCCTATAAAATACCCACTAAATAGGCACGATAAAATACAGTGCCTATTGGGGTATTCCTATTCTTTATTGACCTAGCTTCCACCCGTTTGTAATCGGATAGCGACGATCACGACCAAAACCTTTCTCTGAGATACGTACACCGACTGGTGCCTGTCGACGCTTATATTCATTGATATCCACTAAGCGAAGTACACGGGTGACCGTCTCTCGTTCAAAACCAGCGGCAACAATAGCATCCGCGCTTTGATCATCCTCGATATATAACGCCAAAATTTGGTCTAAAATATCATAAGGCGGCAAGTTATCTTCGTCTTTTTGATCTGGAGCCAATTCCGCAGACGGCGGGCGATCAATCACTGACTGTGGAATCACCTCATCGCCAAAACGATTACAGTATTCCGCTAATGCAAACACCATGGTTTTTGGTACATCTTTGAGGGCATCAAAGCCACCAGCCATATCACCGTATAACGTAGAATAACCCACCGCTAACTCACTCTTATTCCCTGTGGTTAACACTAAGGCACCCGTTTTATTCGAGATAGCCATTAACAACACACCGCGACAACGCGCTTGTAAATTTTGCTCGGTTAAGTCAACTGGTAAACCTGCAAACTGCTCATCCAAACCCGCCATAAATGCATTGTACATTGGCTCAATCGCAATACTGTCATATGCTACACCTAAGCGCTTTGCCTGCGCCGCGGCGTCATCTCGACTGAGTTGAGAGGTATATAAAAAGGGCATCATCACTGCCTGTACTCTATCAGCACCTAATGCATCAACAGCAATCGCCAATGTGAGCGCAGAATCAATCCCTCCAGATAAACCCAGCACCACTCGTTTAAAGTGGTTTTTATTCACATAATCCCTTAAACCTAAGACTAATGCTTGGTAGATCACCCCCAGCTCTGACAACTCAGGGGTAACGTCTGACTGAGGTGATTGAGAAACAACTTTTGTAGATACCGATGCATCTATTGAATATTGTACGAGGAACAAGCCTTCTTCATAGCGTGGTGCTTGCACCTGACACTCACCAGTAGGATCAACTGCAAACGAGCCGCCATCAAACACTAGCTCGTCCTGCCCACCCACTTGATTCACATATACAATCGACATATCACCCTGCTGAGCGCGATGTGATAGTAAGCGTAAGCGTTGATCGTGTTTATTATGATGGAATGGCGACGCATTAATATTAATTAACAGTTTGGCGCCCTGCGCCTTGGCTTTTAACAACGGTTCATCATGCCAAATATCCTCACAAATACTTAATGCTGTAGGAATGCCATTAAGATCAAATACACAGGCATTATCGCCTTCAACAAAATAACGCTTTTCATCAAACACCTGAAAATTAGGTAATTGCTGCTTCGCGTACTCGCACTGCCATTGCCCACCACTCAAAACACCTGCCATATTATAACGGCCACTCGGTAAACTACGCGGATAACCCACAATGACCGTTGCCGAAAAATCCTCCTGCGCCAAACGCGCCAAGGCTGATTCAATACGCACAGACATACTCTCTCGCAACAATAAGTCTTCAGGAGGATAACCACACAACGTTAACTCAGGAAACACAACCACATCGGCACGATGCTCTTTTTGTGCGGTGATAACACTGCGAATCACTTGCTCTGTGTTTGACTCAATATCACCGACCAACGGGTTAATTTGAGCCATCACTATATTAATTACCGACATACCTACGACATACTCCAAAAATACCATCAAGCACTACCCAAAAAAGGCATTCGTAGTAGCACAAGAAATTCACTAGTTCATAAAAGGTCGCTATTATAGACGTTTTATTAACGATACATAAAAGCCTATAATAGCTAACCATAACAATAAAAGGAAAAACGTCTTGCTCACCACCGAAGACGACACAAATACATACCCGCTAACACCAGATAATAAGCGTTTATTTAAGGTATATATCTTTTATCGCCTTGGACTCAATGTGTTATTAAGTATATTGTTTCTATCGGGAATGGGCGAAAATTTTCTAGGCACAAACAACCCCTCTCTTTTTATCTACGCGGTGTATTTCTATTTTGGCCTTTGTCTTATTTCAGCCATCAGCTACTGCCTAAAATGGCTGCAACCAAAAGATCAGCATATCCTCTTTTTATTAACATCTGACTTTATTGCATTGGCCCTTATGATTTATAGCAGCAACACGTCTGTAGGCGGTTTGGGCTATTTATTATTAATTCCTATGGCTATTGGCAGTACCTTCTTAAAAGGGCCGAATTCATATACTAACCGCGACACCTTTTAATAGTAAGAAGGTGAGCTGTAATATACGTGTTTTTTCACTCCCGCCAAGAAGTAGAAAAGCACTATGATATATCAACAACTCACCTATGAAGAAAGAATAACGTTTTCCACCCTCAAACGGCAAGGTCTATCTATTAGAAAAATAGCCCGCATGATGGGAAGGCATTTTTCAACCTTATACAGAGAGCTAGCACGCAATCGTTGCTTTATCATTGATGGTGCCTACAGACCAAGCAAGGCACAGTACCGAACCGTAGCTAGGCGTAAACGTTCAAGACGTAATCGGCACTACAAGCCTTGTGACTTTAAGATAGTCAGGCGATTACTCAAACGAAGATTAAGTCCAGAGCAAATCGTTGGCGTTATTCGTCGTTTCCAGTTAATGACTCGACCATTAAGCCATGAAACCATCTACCAATATATTTGGCGTGATAAAGCGAACGGAGGTAATCTTTGGACATACCTACGCCAATCGTCAAAGATACGAAGAAAGCGCTATAAAGCCTATGATAGCCGAGGCCGTTTAGCTAACAAGCGACATATATCAGAACGGCCAGCCAGCGTAGAAACTCGTAAATATAAAGGGCATTGGGAGATTGATACCGTTCATGGACGCGGCAGCAACCACTGTATTGTCACGTTACTTGAACGCAAGACGGGTTATGTCATGATTGGGAAAATTTCTGACAAATCAGCCGCTGCTGTCAATAAAAAAACTCTGGGTTTGATTCATCGTGATCCTAGTCATTTCAAAACGATCACGGCCGATAATGGAACAGAGTTTCATCAATATAAAAAAATAGAGGAAAGGCACCCTGTACGGTTTTACTTTGCGAACCCCTACCATTCTTGGGAAAGAGGAAGCAACGAACATGTGAACGGATTAATTCGGCAGTACCTTCCCAAAACAAAGAGCATGGAAAACGTTACACAACAACAATGTGATCGAATTGCTACCGCATTAAATACACGCCCAAGAAAACGGTTTAATTATAAAACACCAGAGGAGATGTACCATGGTATTTAACCATTATTGTCGCGCTTCAAACTTGATACTAGGAGGTAAAACAAGCGTAGGTTTAGCAGCATTTGCATCTATTTTACTCATGGTTCCCAACCTAATCGATTTATTCGAGGGGCACGAAAGAAGCCAATCATTATTTACATCAGGGATAGCGGGTATTATTCTTTTTATTACCGCCATTTCTTTTCGCTTATTGGCGAAGAAAATACAAGGCAATGAACACGCCATACGACAACAAACTGAAATCACACAATATGTTCAGGGCATTAACCAACGTATTATTGAAACTATTCAAGCAGGTATTTTAGTTGTCGACCATGAACTGAACGTATTACTCATTAACAATGCCGCACAAGCATTATTATCTAGGAATAAAAAGTTTACGAAAGTATCGGATATTCACGCTATTAAGAATGTGCTAAATCAATGGAAACGGTCCCAAAAAATACCCGATACTGTCATGTTAAACCTTGGCGTGAACTATGATATAAAAATCAGTTTTACTGAATTACCCTCACCCAATATTACCTCACTGATGTTATTTATCGAAGATAAAATACGTATCAATAAAGAAGCTCAACAACTCAAACTGGCTTCATTAGGGCGGCTTACCTCCAGCATTGCCCACGAAATTCGTAATCCTTTAGGCGCTATCAGCCACGCGAGCCAGCTACTTGATGAATCAGAAAATATCAACAGCAGTGACCAAGAACTATTATCAATGATTCAAATAAATGCTCGCCGTATTGACCAGACAATTAAAAACATTTTACAGTTTTCTCGCCGCAAAAAAGCCTACACAGAAACTTTTGACTTATGCGAATGGATGGAAAAATTCATCAGCACATATAAGCCACACACATACAATAATATTATTTACACCCAACCCAAAGAGAAGATTCAAACTACCATTGACCCCAACCACTTACAGCAAATTGTTACCAACCTCGTTGACAATGGTTTTAGACACAGCCAACAAGATGAATCAGAAAATGCAGTCACCATAGAACTGGGCACCAAAACAGCAACTAAAACGCCCTACATTAATATCATTGATGAAGGCAACGGTATTGCAGACGAACACATAGATACTATTTTCGAACCCTTCTTTACAACAAAACCGTCCGGCTCGGGCCTTGGCTTATATTTGTGTAAAGAGCTATGCCAAGCTAATCAAGCAGATATTACTTATTTGCAAAAAAGCGACACTCAAAAAAGCTGCTTTCGCCTAATCCTCTGCCAGCCTAAAAAAGAGAATGAACAATGAGCCATAAAATTCTTGTTATTGATGATGAACCCGATATCAGACAATTATTATCGATCACTCTTTCACGCATGGGGCTCTCCTCTTACTGTGTAGAAAATCTTAGCCGAGCAAAAGCCGCCTTAAAAGAGCACGAATTTAGCCTATGCTTAAGTGATTTAAAATTACCTGATGGCTCTGGCTTAGAATTTGTGAAACAAGTACAAGAGTCGCATCCCAAACTACCAGTGATTGTTATTACCGCGCACGGCTCAATGGATATAGCCATTACTGCCATGAAATATGGTGCCTTTGATTTTATTAATAAACCCGTGGATCTTCACTATTTACGCACACTTATCAACAGTGCGCTCTCTAGTGTACCCCTAGCACAAGAAAGTAATGAGAGCGTACCCGAAATTATTGGGGAATCTCCTGCGACACTGGTACTCAAAGAAAAAATCATTAAAGTCTCACGCTCACAAGCTCCTATCTTTATTTTTGGAGAATCTGGAAGCGGCAAAGAACTGGTTGCACGCGCGATACATGACCACAGCTCAAGAAAAGAACAACCCTTTATCGCGGTGAACTGCGGTGCGATTCCTAAAGAATTAATGGAAAGCGAATTCTTTGGGCACACGAAAGGCAGCTTTACTGGCGCCACTCATGACAAACAAGGATTGTTCCAAGCAGCCAATGGTGGTACGTTACTGCTAGATGAGATCGCCGATCTGCCTCTCGATATGCAAGTTAAATTATTACGAGCCATACAACAAAAAATGATTCGCCCTATTGGCGCCTCGTCAGAACAAGCTATTGATGTGCGTATTTTAAGTGCAACACACCAGAACTTATCTCATGCAATAGAAAAAGGCACTTTTAGAAGCGATTTATTTTATCGCATTAATGTTATTGATATTAATGTACCGCCACTGAGAAAACGCACCGAAGACCTTAAATTACTCAGTCAATTTATATTACAAAAAATAGCACTTCAAAATGACATGACGTCTTACCAAATATCTGACGACGCTATTCAACTATTAGGGACTTATCATTTTCCAGGTAATATTCGCGAGCTAGAAAACATATTAGAACGTGCATGCGCCCTCGCCGAAGGCAACAAGATCAATATAGACAACCTACTGTTCTCAGAACAAGTACTCGCACATCTTAACGAGTCACCTCAAGAAAAAGGGCTGCATAATTCAGAAACACACCGCATCAACCATCAAGACCACGGGCGCCAAATAACTTATGATTCCTAGTATCAAGTTTGAAGCGCGACAATAATGGTTAAATACCATGGTACATCTCCTCTGGTGTTTTATAATTAAACCGTTTTCTTGGGCGTGTATTTAATGCGGTAGCAATTCGATCACATTGTTGTTGTGTAACGTTTTCCATGCTCTTTGTTTTGGGAAGGTACTGCCGAATTAATCCGTTCACATGTTCGTTGCTTCCTCTTTCCCAAGAATGGTAGGGGTTCGCAAAGTAAAACCGTACAGGGTGCCTTTCCTCTATTTTTTTATATTGATGAAACTCTGTTCCATTATCGGCCGTGATCGTTTTGAAATGACTAGGATCACGATGAATCAAACCCAGAGTTTTTTTATTGACAGCAGCGGCTGATTTGTCAGAAATTTTCCCAATCATGACATAACCCGTCTTGCGTTCAAGTAACGTGACAATACAGTGGTTGCTGCCGCGTCCATGAACGGTATCAATCTCCCAATGCCCTTTATATTTACGAGTTTCTACGCTGGCTGGCCGTTCTGATATATGTCGCTTGTTAGCTAAACGGCCTCGGCTATCATAGGCTTTATAGCGCTTTCTTCGTATCTTTGACGATTGGCGTAGGTATGTCCAAAGATTACCTCCGTTCGCTTTATCACGCCAAATATATTGGTAGATGGTTTCATGGCTTAATGGTCGAGTCATTAACTGGAAACGACGAATAACGCCAACGATTTGCTCTGGACTTAATCTTCGTTTGAGTAATCGCCTGACTATCTTAAAGTCACAAGGCTTGTAGTGCCGATTACGTCTTGAACGTTTACGCCTAGCTACGGTTCGGTACTGTGCCTTGCTTGGTCTGTAGGCACCATCAATGATAAAGCAACGATTGCGTGCTAGCTCTCTGTATAAGGTTGAAAAATGCCTTCCCATCATGCGGGCTATTTTTCTAATAGATAGACCTTGCCGTTTGAGGGTGGAAAACGTTATTCTTTCTTCATAGGTGAGTTGTTGATATATCATAGTGCTTTTCTACTTCTTGGCGGGAGTGAAAAAACACGTATATTACAGCTCACCTTCTTACTATTAAAAGGTGTCGCGGTTAGTATATGAATTCGGCATTCACAACAGCAATCACTCGATGACTACCTTGAGTCGATAGAAAAAGAATTACTCTTAAAAGCTCTCGAAAAAAATCGCTGGAATCGTACAGCCACAGCAAAAGAGTTACAAATCAGTTTTCGTTCCCTGCGTTATCGTTTAAAAAAATTGGCCATAGATGTTGACAACACACCATAAGATATAAAACAATAAGAACGCTTTACAGGACGTAAAGTAATACTAAAAAAACTCAAGGAACGAGTGACATGAAAAAATCATCAGGTTTTACCCTGCACGAACTACTCTGTGTTATTGCTATTATAGCCATGCTCACCACAACAGCACTCCCAGCGTTACAATCTTTTATTAGCGCGTCGCGATCAAAACAACTCTACTATGAAATTTTTACAACCATTCAGTATATTCGTACAAAGTCGATACTATTATACGAAGATATTATTTTATGCCCAAGCAAAGATGACAAAGAGTGTATTAACAACTGGCAACTCCCCCTTATACTGTTTGTTGACCTAAACAAAAACAAAATACGAGATAACAATGAAATAATTGACAGAAAGATAAATCTATTAAAAAAGGGAGAGCGGTTTATTTGGAAAGCATCTGGCACTTCACGATATTTACGCTTTCATACTAATGGAATCACTACCTCTCAAAATGGTAGCTTTATTATATGTCCACAAAATAAAAAAATAGGTGACACCTATAAAATAGTGCTTTATTACAGCGGCAGAGCTAGAACAGCAACCTCAAAAGAAATAAAAACTAAAGATTGTAAATAGTATGCTTATCGCCAACAAGCATCGATATCATCGATATCGGCAACGTCCGCGTTGCCATCAGCATCATCACCATCAACACTATCGCCATCAACACTATCGCCATCAGCATCCCCGCTAACTTCTTTCACCCCTGTATTAGTTAAGGTGAATGAGCCACATCGATTGTCCACCCAATTATTGGGCGTTGCTGTAATAGTGTATGTAACAAAATTAGGATCATTAGAAGTAACAGTTAAAGTATATCGGCTATCCATGGTCAAATTGTTAGCAAGACCTAAACCATGACCATTACCATCTACACCTACAATTATCGATGTATATTGGCTATGCCGTGAAAAATGCTGCTCCATTCTTCCTCGCATTTGCTCAAGCTCACGCAACGCTTGGTTACGATAAGTACGCTCGTTATGAGAAACATAAACTGGATAAGCTACATTTGCCAAAACAACAACAATAACAGCAACAATCATCACTTCAATTAGCGTAAAGCCTTTATTTTTTTGCATCATAAATCAGTACCTAACTATAACCACATGAGCTATATATAAACGACTAAGGATAAATAATCACTTCATCAACAAAAGCTTGACGATCACGAATTGTTTTTTTCAATGAAATTTGCAAACCAACCCTTAGCGCATAACGATTGGCCTTAGTCTTTGTGCGAGTTTTACGATTAAAAGTATACACCTTTAACGTAATTGGCATAATATACAATCGATCATTCACCCATAATTGCTTATTATCGTGATCAACACGCTGTATACGACTTGCAAACGAATTATCACCCTCTTCCGCAAGCACACTCCCAGCCATAGAAAAAAATAAGCTAAGTATGGCTAAGCTGTATTTAACATTAACAAAAACGACATTCATTTTTATATACCCGATTAAAAGCTATCGTAAAATAGACCATGATTTTCGGCCTTTAAATTTATATAAATTTCCCGCGCCAGCATCACTAATATTACCATCAACACCCCGACTCAATTTTTGAGTCGTGATTTTTCCATCTGCTGTTTTTATATTAATCTCTGTCCCATCTTTCTTTTTGGTTATACTACTACCAACAATGACACTACGCACTTTAATACCAGCAATATTCTCCCCAAATAAATCAATGGAAGGGTTTCCCCCTGTTAATGCATCAACAGCCATAATATATCCACTACCTGCTGTTGCATTACAGGCGCCTCTAGTAGGTATTAATGTTTGAAACAATATTACATCACCAAACAATAAAGGCTCTAACACGACCCTCTCTTTACTATCAGGTAACCTCTCATAATACCAACCATATAATGGTTCTGGTGTTGCACTTTGACTATAATTTACAGTGCCATCAGTAATTGTTCTATTACCTGTTTCAACACCATTTACAAGCTCATTTACTATTATTCTAGGTGTCAGGTTATCTCTATCTAAATTTGACGAATCTACACCTGCATCCCATATCGCATAAAAACTCTGCGCTATATCATCATCTTCATCGTCATCTGTTAAGTATTGCCCAGTCCCAAAAAATACAATGTGATTAGGGGCAGTATCATCATCTATTTGAAGAGGATTATTAGTTATCAATGGTGTAGAGGTTATAGGTTGACGCTGATCTCTCGGACAAACACCATTATTTAGATTAGCGCTACACGCTGTATAAAATGGCGTTTCAGCAACATGCAAATCCCAACTTACAGCACCAGTACGATACCCCTCTCCTGTATCCGTGCCGTCATCACTTACATCAAATACCCACATATTACCATGCAAGTCTCCAGCATAAATACGATCGATCGTACCATCTCTATCGATATCGATTATTCTTGGCTGGGACAAGCCATTATTATCACTATACTCACAAACCTTTGCTCCTCCCAAATCGCTAAATGTTTCGATATCACATGTAAATGTTTCTGTCCTCGTCTCACTCTTATATGTACCATCAGCAAGACTATATCTAACTTGCGAAGTCTCAGGTAATGAACACTCCTCATTTTCATTTGCACAGTGCAACCATGTATTAGCACTTGCTTTTATGATTGTATAATCTCCAAAGCCATCATTACGAATACCATCATTATCTGTGTCATCATCACCAACAGTTTCTGTGGGTGCATCAAGGTAAACAATAAATAATGACGCTGTGCCTTCCCCTGTAGAGGAACTATTGTAACCATTACCTACAATTGCAGCCCAACGTCCATTATTCATTTTTCCTATACTCGGCTTACCATAAATATGCCCCATATCAGGGTGTGCAAACTCATTAACGACGATTTGATTCGCTACACTTTCAGCATCACTTAATTTAGGATGAAAAATTGTCCCGCTATCACTATTAGGGTTAGTCACATCTAACACATAAATACCTCTACCCCCAGCACGTAAACCGCCAACTAAATAGCTTCGCCATTGCGCTCTTTCATAATCAGTATCTCCTACACTTTCACGATTAACGTAAACATCGGCAACCACGGGGCTACCATCAACATAGGGAAGGCCATTAAAGCTGGTTAATGCTAATTTATTCAAACCTTGCCCACCATAAGTAGGGTCAGAAACTAACTGTGGTATATAAGCAAAAACCTCATGCCCGCCATCTTTATTTAATGCACTTTCATTTTCGGCATAAAAACCATGGAGCATTCCATCGTTGCCACCCACATATAGCATAGAACGCCTATTCTGATGCACTGTATTATTAACAAAATCAGAATATGGACTAACTGGCTCTATAGAATCGGGGTAATAATCGTTTGGCTGACCTACAAAACGAGGCTGAGAATGAATAAAAGCACCCAGATAATGTTCTTCTCTATTTCGAAACAAGTGAGAGACTGAACCATCTACAGCACTATCAAAATCAACACCACTAATGCTCTCACCATTCAATGATGTACCGTCATATTGATTTGAACCCCGTAAATAATCTACTAAAACCTCACCATACACCTGATTCCTCGTCGGGTTCGTTCCTGAATTATCCAGGGCACCTTTGAACTCACCTTCGGCAATCAAATGAGGTGCATTTGTTAGTAAATCGACTAACTGAATATCACTTAATTCAGTTTCTAAAACAGGAGATTGGTAATCACTAGGAAAAGCAAAGGGGATGCCTTGGCGACCATTATAGGTGATAATTTTTCGCCCATCGGGGTCTGAAGATAAGTATCTATTTTCACCCCTATCATTCATTTTTTTATCGGCAGACCATGCACGGGTCGATTCAAAAACTTGACTAGTATCATCAAAAGCAAAGGCCTCCAGTTCTCCCCACCAGATTACATTATTATAAGTGGTATCATAACGAAACTCTCCACCTATCAATTCAAATGCACTAAATGATGCCCCTGCAGCGGTATTATCTAAACGTACTCCAATTTCGGTAATAATTTCATCTAAGCTTTGTTGAAGTTCCTGCACATTCGCAGCACTCAGAAAATCTCCTCGACTATTGAAAGCAGCATGACGTAAATCATCAATTTTATTTTTTTCTGTTACAACAGAATCTGGCCACAAACCTACATCTACCGTTTCACCACCAATAGTTGGATTTCTTAACAAATCACCACTGACACCAAAACCAATAGCAAAAGTCACCATATGCTGATGAGAAATAGAGTCACCATGTAAATTAACACTGAGTGAATCCGTGGCCGCTGGAGCCAAATCATTCAGAAAATAATACATAGCAATATCTGCTAATGTATTTTCTGCATTATCTGCATATATACCACCTGAAAGGTCACCATCACCATCACCCGTCTTATCACCATCACCTGCACTAATCGCATCAACATTACCAGCAAAACCTGATGCCAGGCCATTAACATCATGAATAGTATTCGCATATGAATCTACATCATCAGTCCAAGCGCCATCAGAAAACACCAGTGTAAAATTTTGTTGGCACTGCCCACCGTTAGCATTATTGAATATAGGACTATTTTCACTTACGGTTACACCATCTAAATGCTTCGGGCTAATTATTTTATTATCCGACTTCGTTGAACCAAAAAAATCTGATTCAGGGCTAGCCCCTTGAGAAAAATAAAGGCCTGCGTTACTGAGTCCCTTAATTAACGGAGTTTCTATTGTAGAAATAATATCGGGGGTAGTTTGAGTACGAGTACGATAGATTTTTTCTAATAAAGCACTCTTATCGGGGGATATTTCTCCTTCAACAATATTCGACATATCCTTAATAATAGCGCCACCCTCACCATTATCATTAATCGTAGCAAAGCCTATTCGATACTCACTATCAAAAACCAAATCACCTAATGCCTTTTTAGCCACATAGTCTTTTTTACGGTAATAGGTATACCAATTAGCATAGTTTTCTTGCGTATTATATGGATTTTTACCTTCTGCTATCGCATCAGCTTCCGTTAACGGTAGGCTATCTACACGAACACAGTGATGATCCTCATCACTCTCGTTACAGTCCAATTTTGTTACCACACCATCCCCAGATAAATCGCCATCAAGTGATGAATGCTGCCAAGCAAGCGCAAACCCTTCCCTAACGTTATTATTCTCCCCTCCGTCAAATGCTAATGTTGCTCGACTACCTTTGACGACAATTGTTTTGACCTCTTTAGACCTATTATTAGAATTATCATCATTTAATACCAAAGCATTGCTCACAGTAGGGTGAGTTTCACCTAGAGAATTCTTATATGTCGAACCAGAGACTACCGCACCCTCACCAGAACTATTAAATAATTCTTTAACTATAACAGCATCATCAATAGGAAAACCTGGGCTACCGCCATATATGGTCAAAGAATCTGTATCACGCTCGGGCAACCCACCTGTACTACGGTCGACATTAAACAACGTAATCTCTATCGTAATAAAATCTTCTGATGTTTCATCACCACCATCAGGAATATCGATAAAAAATATCCCGTTCTCTCCGATGTTATACCGGCCTGGTAGAGTTTCATTTGCATTACTGTCTGTCAAAACACCAGCTAACGCGCCTTCAGGTGAAGTACTAGTTCCCGTCGTAGGCATTCTACTAGGATCCGCAGCTTGTAAATCATAACCTGCAACCCCCGGCCCACATTCGCCATCGATGGCTGAAAAAGCATCATAGACTCCTTTAGTGCCCGTATTTTCTTCATCATCCCAACGGATATAAATATGATCAGATAAATTTTGATTCGCCGTTAGCGCTAAAGGGTTTTCCAAAACGTCATTGATTAGCTGTTCATCGTCAAATACATTTGACGTATAGTCTCGCCATTTTTCATACTTTACATTTGGATTGAATGCTAATGTGTTATATCCAGCGCACAATCGCCACAGCGCTCTATCTGTCTCAATTGAAGATCGATTTTCAGCTTGACCCTCTCCATTAATATCATCGCCATGGGCAGTTTGCGCTGTCGTTGTAATTACATTTTGCTGATCCATAGAACCAGAATCATCCAACAGCAATAATATATTAGGCTTTGTTGAAGTGACCAGACTTAATGGTTGATTTGATAATACACCTGGTGCAGCCACCGTAAATGACGGAAAACCCACAATAGTGGCCGCAGTGAAAATCGAAGAAAGTAAAGAATAAAACGTATTTTTTTTACCTGTAATGTTATATAACATTATTGACCTTCCTCAAAATAATACGATTCTAAAACAGAGAAAACATTAGCATTATTACCAAACCCTATAGCAGTAATACGAAATACCTTTCGTTCATCTAAAGCTACATCTCTTGCATCGACTGAGCCAATACCTGACTCTTTAAAGCTACCCATATACTCAATAACATATCGCGACACTATATCTCCACTCCTAATAACAGCAATACTATTTTGTGCCGTCCACTCACCTTCATTCACCCGTTCAAACCCTAAAGGCATAGCTACAGCACCATTTAAAGGAGCAATAGCTGTATACAAACCATCTGTAGAAGAGAACTCCTGTTGAAGCAATGCAGAAAGAATCGATTCTCCAGGATGCAAACTATCAAGGTATGTTTCAGCTGCCTTTAAACCTTGATCTGCATTAATTCTAGCTACCAGTTGTTGCCGTTGGTTACCAGCTATTCTTTCTTGCAAAGTAGATCCCGTCATTGTAGTTACGCCAGTAACCGTCATAACAAGCAACATAATTAAAGCAACAATTAAAATAACACCTTGCTCTTGCCGATACGTTATCAACGTTTGTTTAGTTTTTAGTGATTTAGCTTGGCTAAACATATTTGACGCTCTCATACTTACAGCTGATTACGCACAGCAAAAACATGGGTAATTGTTTTATTTAATAACGTACCTGAATCCATTGCATTAAAGGACATAGTAATTTGCACACGGTCAACAGTCAGGCGCCCATTAGTCTGTACATCATTTTGGTTATTGCCTTCATACCCATACAGTACTTGAAAATCATGCACGCCTCTCACAAGTTCTTGGGCCGCCTCGCCATTAAGCGAACGAAAAAGAGAACAGTTTCCACGAGAATTTCCAACGGATGAACAATTAACGCCACCAATATAATAGCGATAAGCTCCTGACTCACCAGTATAAAATCGAGAAAGACTATCAGCTTTTAAATTATGCAAAAAGCCATTATTCATAGATACTGTATTATCACCATCATCAACATCCGATACATTAAATACATATAACTTATTACAGTCACCAGCAAATGTAACACCACCTTCTGACAGACCATCCGTAGAAGATAGCGTAAAAGAATTATTATCTGGAATAGACGTAATTGCTACGGTAGATGAATTATCTAAGAACTTAACAATAAGCGTATCGGTAGTATCAAGAACATCATCATTTGCTACAGCATTATTATTTTCACCCGATATAAACGAATTTTCAAAATCAAACCAAGCGGTATCATCCCCCCCTGCAGGCACGATATTATTATCTTGGTCTATCACTATTGTTGACGTAGATGCATTAGGGTTAACAATCACTTGATATCGATTTGTTAAATAATTTTCTATCGATTTATTGATATGAAAAATACCATCCGCTTGCACATCATTGTCAGCAGGAGTAGGCGCACCTACAGCAGCAAAACTAAAACACCCCATATTACCTGCACGAGCTATATCGTTCCCTAGGCGGGTGACTGCATAACGAATATTTTCTTGCATACGAGAAAGACCTTGTGAATTAGATGCATTTCGAGAAGCACTAACATACAGCTGTAAAACACCAGCCATAATTACCAAACCAAGAGTAATCGAAATCATCAATTCAACTAAACTAAGACCTGATTGCGGAGCGATTGATCGCGCACTTTTATTCAATATGTTTTTCACAACGTCACCGAAAATTGATAACACGTAAATTTTTGTGCTACGCCACCAAGAAATATGGGGGTAGCGATATTACAATCATCCGCTAAAGCCCCAATCGCAATATTTTCTCGTGTATCATTCCATCGCAATGAGATAGTGTATACACCGCCCGCCACGTCAATGCCGTCATCAGGGTCAAGGTCATTTGATACCCATGTGACATCACCAACAACGGCTGGTAAAGAACTATTTGTAAGCGCCAGGGCCCATGCAGTTTTATCCGCATTAGCAACGGCATCAGCTAAAACATCCATATTTGTCGTGGATAAATTATCGTATTCACCATCATTAGCGCCCGCTGCTCCGTAAGCTAAAATACGATCTGCCATATCAGACACCAACAAATTAACTTCTGTTGCAAATAAAGCTCGTTGATTGCTTTTTAAACCTGTCACTTGCATACTCAATACACCCAGCAACCCAATCGCCAAGATAGTAAGTGCAACTAACACCTCAATAAGGCCAGCGCCTTCTTGTGTATTCCTAATAATTACTTTCATCACATTCACATTACTAAAAACTCTATATTACATACTTAAGATGGTCATTATCATCGCAGCTTATCGAAAAATAACATTCAACTTTGAGAAGTAAGCTAAATAACAGCACCCTCATCAATGCTGACCGTCCCTTGAGCACTAATGGAAATATTACGCCCCTCTGCAGCATTTCCATCCTCACCCATAAATGAAATTTGCATCGCAGTATTAGCCTCTCCAACAGCGTCATAAATAAGAGTATTGCCATCGGCGATAGCATTAACATTAAGGTTTAAACTGCTAAGGTCTTCTACTCTCAGCAAAAGATCATCACCATTACCAGCTCCCTCAGCATCAAGATCAAGCGTGCCAGCACCTTCTATATAGATTAACCAACCGCCAACCCACACATTTGCGCCTGCACAAGTGTTGGAACCAATAGCTTTACTGCAAACAGTCACATTCACCGAACGAGTAACGGCTTCACTTCTGGCATAAGCCAAGCTATCCAATAAGCGATTAGCCGCATTTTTAGCCGAATTAGAAGAAGAAAGGCTCAAAAAATTAGGAGCTGCGATCGCTAACAGAACAGATGCAATGGCCACTGTGACCATAAGCTCGACAAGAGTAAAACCAACTGTAAAAGAAATCTTTTTCATCACTTATTTATAACACCTATAGTCATCAAGGGTCATAGTAAGAAGATAAGCGGTATCTTTTGACCCTTGATTGGGGGAACGAATGAAAGGAATGTGACCTGAGTCACTTATCAGACAATAATCAATTGGCGCGCAATTCTTTGGGCAGTGAAAAACTAATATTTTCAGGTTTGCCTGCCAATTCTTCTGGCGAAGATGCACCAAGCAATTCCAGCGCTTGAATAACTTGTTTTACCAGTACATCTGGAGCCGATGCACCCGCTGTCACACCAATGGATTGCTTTCCATCTAACCATAATGAAGATATATCACTAGCAGAATCAATAAGATATGCTTCTGTGCCACAACGCTGAGCCAATTCACGTAAACGATTAGAGTTAGAGCTATTGGGCGAGCCAACAACCAAAACCAAATCACATTCTAAGGCTAGCTGCTTCACTGCATCTTGCCGATTTTGCGTCGCATAACAAATATCATCAGTACGCGGCCCTTCGATAAGAGGAAATTTTTCTCGCAATGCGGAAATGACTTTAGCCGTATCATCCATAGACAAGGTGGTTTGTGTGACATAACTCAAACGATTGGAATTTTTCACCGATAGCATGGCCACATCATTTTCATCTTCAACCAAATAAATATCACCGCCATTAACACGATCATACTGCCCCATGGTTCCTTCAACTTCAGGATGACCTTCATGGCCGATAAGAATACACTCCGTGCCTTCTCTACTATATTTAGTTACCTCTAGATGCACTTTTGTCACCAAGGGACAAGTTGCATCAAAAACGGTTAACTCACGCTGCTCTGCGTTATTTTTGACTGCTTTTGCAACACCATGCGCACTAAATATAACAATCTTGTCATCGGGGACTTCATCTAATTCATCGACAAAAATAGCCCCTCTATCACGCAAGCTATCCACCACAAACTTATTGTGTACTACCTCATGACGCACGTAGATGGGCGGCCCATAAACATCAAGCGCGCGATTAACAATATCAATCGCACGATCCACGCCTGCACAAAAACCCCGAGGATTAGCCAATTTAATTTGCATGATTACTCTCTCTTTTGTCTTGGGTAAACAGTCAGTTAATGCGTTAATGCAGGCTCAACAGCAATGATATTCACTTCAAACACAATATCTTTTCCTGCCAACGGGTGATTAAAATCAACTGTAACATTGTCATCATCAAACGTTGTTACAACACCGGGTAATTCTGTATTTTGCGCATCTGCAAATGACAGTACCAACCCCGCTTCTAGTTGAATTTCATCATCAAACTGATCACGCGCTATCATCTGAATATTACTCGGGTTATGTTGACCAAAGCCCTTTTCTGGCGAAATAGTAAATACTTCGTTTGCGCCTGCACACAACCCCATAACTGACTCTTCAAACCCTGCTAATAAATTACCATCGCCTACCGTGAAAGTAGCTGGCTCGTCATTAAATGTAGAATCAATAACCTCACCATCCTGCAATGTAAGTGAAAAATGTAAGGTCACAACAGAACCTTCAGCGATAACAACAGTAGACATACAATAAAAACCTATTCCAACAATCTATAACAATGATTTGCAACAATCATTTAAAAAATATTTATTCGCTATTGGGTTTACTCAATAACATATCAGCAATCAACAGCGTTGCACCTAATAAGATAGCCCCATCGGCAATATTAAATGCAGGCCAATGACAAGTGCTCGTAGAAAACACACGATAGAAAAAAGGCAAACAATCACCCGATGCAACATAAAACCAATCAACAAAATCAACAACATAACCTAAATATAAACGATCCCATAAGTTACCTACAGCACCACCTAATATTAGAGACAAACCCGCCACTTCTAATTTTTTATCGTTAGGGCTACGCACAATCCATAGAACTAAAAAAACACTAACAGAAAAAGCAATAGCAGCAAAAAAGATACGCTGCCACCCCCCCTGTTCCGCTAAAAAGCTAAACGCAGCTCCGTAGTTATGTAATAACGTAAAATTAAAGTGTGGTAAAAATATAAGTGAATCACCATAGGTCAACACGGATGACGCCCAATATTTAGTCGCCTGATCCAACAAAATAACAAGCAACGACAATAAAAACCAAGGCGCTTTTTTTATCAGCAATGAGAACCATTGAGTCATGGCTGTCGCATTAGGCAAAATGTCTTACCTCACCAGAGCCATCTATATTTTCAACACAACGACTACATAATTCAGGATGTTCAGCAATGCTGCCTACCTCTGGCCGTTGATGCCAGCAACGTACGCATTTTTCATCGGTATTTGGCTCAACCAATACAAACAAACCATCAACATCGGTCGCATCAGCTTGTTCTGGTGCTGTATCGCCACTCACCGTCGTAGCCGAAGTAATTAATACAAAACGTAATTCATCTTGTAAGTGCTGTAATTGCTCAAGCAATTCACCTTGGCAAAATAGTGTCACCGATGCCGTTAACGATTTACCAACAATACCTTCAGTACGCTTCGATTCAATCACCTTATTTGCCGCATTTTTCACTTGCGCTATCGAGTGCCAATAGGTTGAATCCATGGCTTGCCCTGTAGTAGGTTGCGGCAAGTGATACCATGTGGCTAAAAACACATTGTCTTCACGATTTTCTATTTCTGGTAGCGCTTCCCATAATTCATCGGCTGTATAGCTTAAGATAGGCGTAATCCAACGAGTGAAGGCTTCTGCAATATGGTAAAGCGCCGTTTGTGCTGAGCGACGCGCAACACTATCTGCTTTTGTTGTGTACTGACGATCTTTAATAATATCAAGATAAAAGCCACCCATATCAACAATACAAAAATTGTGTAATTTTTGATAAATATTATGCAGCTGATATTTATTATAATTGTCGATAATTTCTTTCTGTAATTCGAGTGCACGATTCACAGCCCATTGATCCAATGCAATCAGATCATCCACTGGCAATAAATCTTTAGCAGGGTCAAAACCTTCTAAATTCGCTAACAAAAAACGCGCCGTGTTACGCATACGACGATACGAATCACCCATCTGCTTAAGTATATCTTCCGACACACTCATTTCTGCACTAAAGTCTGTTGCCGACACCCACAAGCGCAACACATCGGCACCCAAGCTGTTCATTACTTTTTGCGGGGGGATAACATTACCAATAGATTTTGACATTTTTCGTCCATCGGCATCCACGGTAAAACCGTGCGTTAATACTTCTTTATAGGGTGGCACACCATTAATTGTCATTGATGTCTTTAATGACGATTGAAACCAACCACGATGCTGGTCTGATCCCTCAAGATAAAGATCCGCAGGAAAACGTAAATTATCTCGATCACGTAATACGGAGTGATGTGTTACACCCGAATCAAACCATACATCAAGTGTATCCAATACTTTTTCATAATCACCCGCTTCATCACCCAGCAATTCTTCAACTGACACATCAAACCATGCATCAATACCTTCTTGCTCGATCTTTAAAGCCACTTGCTCAATCAGTTCTGCTGTTCTCGGATGCAGTTCTTGCGTTTGCTTGTGCACCAGTAAAGTAATCGGCACACCCCAAGTACGTTGACGCGATACACACCAATCAGGACTACCATCTACCATGCCTTGAATGCGTGCTTCTCCCCACTGAGGGATCCAGTCAACACCCTCAATAGACGATTTAATTTTTTGACGTAAGTCATTATGGTTAAGCGTAATAAACCATTGTGGCGTAGCGCGATAAATTAATGGCGTTTTAGTACGCCAGCAGTGAGGAAAGCTATGTTCAAATTTTGTTTTATAAAATAATGCTTCACGGGTTTCTAGCAACTCGACAATTTTGTCATCTACTTTATAAACGTGCTCGCCCGCAAATAACGCAACGCCATCGTGGTAAGTACCATCGCCATTAACATAATTGATTGTTTCTATGCCATATTTATTAGATACCGCGAAATCTTCTGGGCCATGATCAGGTGCTGTATGTACACAGCCAGTACCTGCATCCGTTGTAACATGATCACCCAATATGACAGGAACGTCACGTTCATAAAATGGATGCTGCAACACTAAATGCTCTAACGCATCGCCTTTAACACGACCAACAATACTAAACTCTTCAACACCGCCACAAGCGAGCACAGATTCATGCAAGGCTTCCGCGAGAACCAAACGCTCATCGCCTGCCTGCACCACAACATAATCTAAGTCAGCATTGACACTCACAGCCAAACTAGATGGCAATGTCCAAGGGGTTGTCGTCCAGATCATAACCGATAGACGGCCATGGCCACCTAGATCGTCCATTCGACTTGCCAGTGCATGTTGATCTTGCACGGGGTAACGCACATAAATGGAATACGAAACTTTATCTTGGTATTCCACCTCAGCTTCTGCCAATGCAGATCCACCCACCACACTCCAATACACAGGTTTAAAACCGCGAATCAAATAGCCATTCTCTACAATTTTTCCGAGAGCACGTACTGTATTGGCTTCTGTTTTAAAATCCATGGTTAAATAAGGTTGATCCCAGTCACCCAGTACACCTAAGCGAACAAAATCTTTTTTCTGACCAGCCACTTGCTTAGCTGCATATTCACGGCATTTTTGACGAAATGTTTTTACATCAACTTTATGACCTGCCTTACCTACTTTTTTCTCGACATTATGCTCGATAGGTAAACCATGGCAATCCCAACCCGGCACATAAGGCGCATCTAAACCCTGTAATGTTTTTGCTTTAATGATGACATCTTTAATGATTTTATTAACCGCATGGCCAATATGAATATCACCATTAGCATAAGGAGGGCCGTCGTGAAGTATAAATTGCTCACAACCACTACGCGCTGCTCGAATGGATTCATACACCTTATTTTCTTGCCACTTTTTCAAGATGTTAGGCTCTCTTTGTGCAAGATTTGCCTTCATCGGGAAGGTAGTATTTGGTAGGTTTAAGGTTGCTTTATAGTCAGTCATCATGGTTTATATAGTTATCTATTTGTCATCATCGTTGCTTATTGCATTCATACATAGGGTATCAATACATTATGAAAAAGAAGACAGACAGCACTTCGCTTGCTGAATATCTTTTTGAATTTGTTCGCGAAGAATATCAACACTCTCAAAGCGTTGCTCTTCACGAATTTTTTGCTTAAATTCCACTACTATTGTTTGCCCATAAAGATCATCATTACGATCAAACAAATGCACTTCTAAAATCGGCTTAGTATCTCCACATACGGTAGGTCGCACACCCACATTGGCAACACCAGGTAACACCTCACCACTTGTGATACGTGTTTCCACTACGAATACACCCGATAAAGGCGAACGATAGCGGTGTAAGTGCACATTCGCTGTAGGCGCACCCAGCTCGCGACCTAATTGCTGCCCACGCACAACTTTACCACTAATCGTATAAGGCTTACCTAACAGAACCTTTACGTCATTAAACATTCCCGCTTCTAATGTCTGACGTATACGCGTACTACTTACACGCGTATCATCCATCAGATAAGTGGTTGTATCGGTTAATGCAAAACCATATTGTTTGCCTGCCTGCTGTAACATCGGGTAATCACCCTTACGCTCACGGCCAAAGCGAAAATCATCGCCGACTACCAGCGCTCGCACACCTAAGCCATCAACCAGTATCTGTTGAATAAAGTCTTCAGCGGATAAGTGGCTCAATGCGCGATTAAAAGGCAAACAAAATACACGATCGATACCTTCTGCAAACAAAGCCTCTACTTTTTCTCCTAAACGCATCAACCGAGCAGGTGCTTTTTCTCCCGAGAAATATTCGTGAGGTTGTGGCTCAAAGATCATGGCTAATGATGGCAGATTCAACGCACGAGACTGCTCAAC
Source organism: Candidatus Endobugula sp. (assembly GCA_965225895.1). GTDB lineage: Bacteria > Pseudomonadota > Gammaproteobacteria > Pseudomonadales > Cellvibrionaceae > Endobugula. The sequence continues at coordinate 275,699 of CBDDBR010000011.1, read as the reverse complement.
GACTTGGCGTAATATCGCTTGATGCCCTCGATGAACACCATCAAAAGCGCCAATCGTCACTACATTGCCACGGTGCATATCGCGTAAATTATGTAAACCACGCAGGAATTCACGTTTAGAAGCAGCCACAGGCTTTGTCACTCTACTAGCACTCGTTATTTGAAGATTGCAAAAGGACGCAAGTATAACTTTTTAGTGGCTAAAACGTAAGCGTAACGTCACGGTAAAAAGAAGAGAAAAACACAAAGAACAGAGGGGTAAAAAGAAAAAAAGGATTGCATTCCCCCCTGCACAGCTCATATAAAGCCAATACAGGGGGCATTCGTTAGAAATAACGCTCTAAAGTCAGCTGTAGGCGATCGTCCTGATCCAAAGACGCCACAATATCATTGGCATTTTTGGCAGTAAACAATAAGCCTTCCAGTGAAATTGTCCAATAATCGTTCAAGCGACGTGATGCCTCAATCAGCAAGCTACGTGAATGAAAATCCACATCGTAGCTACCGCCAATAAGTAAAGCTGTATCGTTAACATCATTCAGCGTCAGTCTTGCTCCCACATAAATGTCGTTTTGCGATACGCTGCTAGCTTGAATGCCACGTTCATCCCAGCCATATTCCAACAACAACCCTACATCAGCAAATGACTTATTAATACCATACAAGGTATATTCAAAACCTGCCTGAGTCGCAAGATAACGCTCTAAATCACTCTCTTTATGCAGACCTTCAAACTTCCACAACCAACTATCTACGGTTGCCTGTAAATCAACACCCCATTGAGACACCTGCTGATAATAAGGTGTTAGAACAACATTACCCGCTATAGATTGCGGCTGAAAAATAGGGGTTCGATCGGTACCATCAAACCAGTACACACCAATATCAAACACATCGACAGAATGACTCCAACGTAGCGAGTAATCAACATGCTCTTTTTCATCGGATGACTCAAAACTGGCTCGCTCAGTATCTACTAATACCCCACTTCTTAATCGCCCATCACTGCCCGCAAAAGTACGCTCACGAAAACCCAGCAAGACAAAACCATCAATGATGCCCCAGTCGGTTACACGGGATACATTAAACATCGGTTGACCCAGCTTTTCCTCACCATCAAATGAATCAACACTGTCTGTTTGGTTAATCACATCCACTAAGTGAGTAAACTCTGTGACACCCCAAAACACTTTGCGAATACCTGTACGAAACTCCCACAAGTCACCCGCACGCACCCATGACAACTCTCGAATATCCCCATGACTACGCTCAGTATCACGCTCATCAGCACGTACAAACGGAGTAAAAGTGACACTATCATTCCCGTCATTCCACTCCCAATACAGCTCGGGCTCTACGGCAACAGAGGCATTGCTTTTATAATCTTGGCGAGGGAATAATCCATTATCCGCATAAACCGTCAATTCCAACTCTGCACTACCTGAAAACTCAAATAGCGCCTCTGATGCTGCTGGCTGCACATAAACAAATAATGGCAGCAGCACTAGCGGGCATGCCGAAACATAATGACATAGTGTATTTTTCATGGTGCATATTATCCGTTTTACTTAGCACGCTTTAGGGTGTTTTGATTAAAATCGGCATCAGTTAAGCCTGTTTTAAATTGGTATTCGTTCCACACCAACTCCGTCACCTTTTTGGTTTGATGATTTTGCATCAACATTCCTGTAGCGCGCCAATATTGACCTAAATACTGTTGAAACCCCGTGACGGTTAACGTTTTTAATAAACTATTTCTACGATCGTAAAACTCAGTTTTCCAATTACGGTATTCCTTCGTATCAACCCATGTTAACTGACGGGTATAGCCTGAGTATTTATCTACAGGATACTGCTCAACAACAAAACACGTACCCGCGTCACTATGAATATCAGTACATGGTTCTTCACGTAAAAATTTGTAAGTATATTTTTCTACCTCAAAAGAAGATAAATCTTCAAAGGCAAATTCAGACCCCATAAAAGGCCCCGATTTATTACGCGAAGCAATGCGCTTAATACGTTTAAGCGCAGGCAAATATAACCATTGATCATCCGCTCCAACGGGGTGAGAAAAACTTAAAAATGCCGTACCTTTTACGTCTCTTGGATGATCAAAAATATTTAATGACTTATCACCATCACCATCAACCTCTAACGTTTTAGTGCGAATTTTTCGTGTACTTTCTTGACCCGCAGCATTACGCAACACCATATTTAATGTGGTTTTACTATCACCCCAACCAATATCACGACGCTTTAACTCGGTCACAATTTCTAAACCTCGCGCCTCTGGGGTTATGTCTTGGGCATAAACTACTGGGCTTAGCACGCCCAATAAACTTATCAAAGCACCCGCACAAGCATTGACAGATAACGATACAGATTTACGCTGCTTTATCAGATACATAATTTGTTTCTCCTGAAAGGGTTGATGCTTGATCTACAGTTTTATCTTTATCAAGTAACATCAATAATGGGGGTAAGAAAAAGAAGTCAATAATCAATGCTAAAACAATCGTAATGGCTGTTAACAAGCCCATATCAGCATTCAACTTAAATGACGATTGTGCCAAGACCATAAAACCAGCAAATAACACCAAGGTAGTAACTAATAGCGCACGACCCACACTATTAAAGGCATACTGCACAGCCTCTACACTGTTTTTATTTTTCTCGCGGCGTGCACGTAAATATTTACTTAAAAAGTGCACCGTATCATCTACCACAATACCCAAGGTCATACCTGCTACCACTGACAAGCCTAAACCGATTTGCCCATCCACAAAAAACCATATACCAAAGCCCATCGCAGCAGGGATCAAGTTAGGCAGCAAGCTAATAAAGCCAAATTTCACCGATCGTAATGCAAAACCTAACACCAATGAAATAAGTAATAAAGCCACACTGGTACCCACAAGCATCGAGTAAATATTACGCTGCCCTATGTGTGCAAACATTAAGGTAGGACTCACGATAGATGCACTATAGTTAGGGGCATTCTCAGCAAACCACTGCCCAATACGCTCTTCCATTGCAATATTTTCAGTACTGGTAATATTTTTAGTGGTCACAACGATACGACTCGATGCTTTATCAACATCTAACTGATTATTTAAATCCAAACCATATGGCAACGACAGTTCATACAACAATAAATATTGCGCCGCCAATTCACGATCTTCAGGAAAGCGATAATAGCTCGGATCATCGGCGTGCATATTTTGATTAAGGCGACGCAACACATCAGATAAAATACTGACATTTTCTGTTTCTGGTTGCTCTCGCACCCAGTCACTAAAATCAGCAAGCACTTTAAGATATTCAGGGCTATTCACCCCTCCAGACTCTTTACTATTGAGTTCGATTTCTTGTGTAGTTAAGCCCGACAAGTTTTCTTGCATAAAATCGGTGGCTTGACGGAAAGGCACCGTCTGATCGAAATACTTTACAAAATCGTCATTCAATTCGTTTTGCGGCAAAAATAAAACAATCGCCACAATAATTAATGAAAACGCTGGCAGTAATTTACGTCGCTGCTTAACAACAAAATCTCCCAAAACCGACATATAATCGCTGCTCTCACCTTTCGCCACTTTAATACGAATGGGCAATAAACGTAGTAATGCAGGAAATAATGTAATAGAGAATAAAAAGGCAAGCATCACACCAATAGCAACAAAATTGCCTAAGTCTCTAAACGGTGGAGAATCTGAAAAATTCATACTTAAAAAGCCAATAGCTGTTGTCACACTCGTCAACAGCACTGGCTGAAAGTTCACACGTAAACTTTCTAAAATAGCATCATTTTTTGTTTTACCATGACGCATTTCATACAGCATAGTGGCTAAAATATGGATGCAGTCTGCTACCGCCAATGTCATAATTACTGTAGGAGCACTTGCTGACGGGCCTGTAATATAAAAGCCTAACCAGCCAACCAATCCCATCGTAGCCATAATAGAGCACATCACTACGATAATTGTCGCAATACTGCCGCTAATCGAACGTAGTAATAGCATCATTACTAGCGCAACCACACCAAACATTAGTGGAATCAATGTAGCACTATCACTTAACGCAGCTTCGCTAAATGTATTGTTCATGATGACAATACCCGATAAATAAATATCAATATCGGGATATGCCGTAAGTATCTGCGAGCGAATTTCTCTGACCTTAGTCACAACTTCGGGCAATTCTGTTGCGGGATCTAAACCAGGTAATTGCACCGTAACATTAACAACAGATACAGAAGCATCATCAGCAATGAGCTTTTTCAGTAGCACCGGCTCTCTTAAGGTGATTTGTTTAATTTCGTCTAAATCAAGTTCGGGCAATAATTCAGGCTCCAACACCAGATCAGCCACCACTAAATCATCGCCATCAACACGTGTATGCTGATAGTTAGTCACCGAGTCAACACGGCTCGCATAGGGGATTTGCCAAGACTCTGTCGTTAGTGCATGAATAGCTGTTAATGTCTTTTCACTAAAAACCACACCATCTTTTGGCGCCACCACAAATGCCACGCTATCATTCTTAGTAAATGTTGCCTGCACCTTTTCAAACGCTGTTAACTGTGGGTTTTCATCACTAAAAAACACACGATAGTCCGACTCAAAAGTTAATTTAGAGCCTCCATATGTTGCCGCCATCACTAATACCAGCAACCCCAAAATAACAATAAAGGGCCGCTTTACCACCCACTTAAACACTTGTTCTTTCATTGCCCATCTCCTAACGAAAAACACATATTTCTTACTTATTTATGACGATTCGTCACCAAAGCACTCAAAAAAAGCAACACTATCGTTGCTATTCCCCTCAAGTACCTGCTAACACTCGCCCTCAGTATGACACGGTAAATCAATACCTATATTTCCTAACACTTCCATTTCACTAACAAATACCTCCTCCTTAAGACGACTTAACAAATGATTCTGATTACCCTTTGATTTAACCCAACCCAAACCGTCCATCACAATATTGGCATGCGCTATCACTCTATTCTCTAACATTAAACCTGTTAATGTACTGCATGCTTTTTCGCCATTAAGCAGCAAGCTAATTGTGCCAAAAGCCATAGCCCATGTAGAAAACGACACCTCTTGTACACTACTTTCTGCCTGCAGTACTAACTCATTATCAATAATGGCCTGCTCGATTACACCCGAGATAATACTGACAAGTTTTTCATCTAATTGATCATGTTCAACCTGTCTTGCTAACGACGCCTTCTCAAACATTTCGGTTTTCGCGTGCATAACCAACGTAAAATGTTGTGGCGCCATTAACACAGAGAGCATGTAAGCAAAGCTAATGGATACCATACGCTCTCTACCTGTCAAACCGTCTACTGCCGTGGCTCGCGAAAACAATGCGGCTACTCGCTGCATATTGTCATTGCACAAACCCGCTAAAACATCTTCTTTAGAAGAAAAGTGACCATAGACAGTGCCTTTAGAAAAACTCACATTCGCCACTAATTTATCCATTGTGAAAGCAACGATACCTTGTGTAGAAATAATATCTAACGCACGATCAAGAATTTCTCTTTCACGAGCTTGCAAGGTGGCTTCATCAAGATATCGGGGAGACATGCTACTGTTACTCTACTATTTTTTAATCAATCTATTTGCACATTAAATATAATAAGTGACGAACCGTCAACTAAAATTACATTTAACTGACAAAAACAGGATAAAACAAAGAAGTTATTGCTTTAGGTGACGCAATCGAAGACCCGACAGCAATAATGCCACAAGATAAACAACAAAAGCCGCAGCACAAATCATCAATAAAGTGGCAACACGCTCCCACACACTCAGCACCGACCAATCACTCACCCAATAGAAAGAAGCCAGTAAGACGCCTGCCATCAAAACGTTCGCCAGTAGCAAACGCAAACAATAAACACCCCACCCTCTCAACGGCTGATACACGCCCTGCTTACGCAACCCACGATACAATAAGCCCGCATTAAAAAATGCCGACAACGATGTTGCTAATGCCAAACCAACATGACCTATTTGCCACAAGAAATGAAACGGTATCACCAAAGCAAGATTAAAAAGCATATTTAACCCCATAGCGATAATGCCAATCTTCACAGGTGTTTTAGTATCTTGACGCGCAAAATAACCTGGCGCCAACACTTTAATAAGCATAAATGCTAACAAGCCAACACCATATGCCTGCAAACTAAGCGCAGACATTGCGGTGTCACTTGCCGTTGTTTTTCCGTATTCAAACAAGACCGTCAAGATGGGTTGGGCGAGCAATATAAGCGCTAAAGCCGCAGGCACTGCTATAATAAAAATACAGCGTAAGGCCCAATCCATTGTGGCATTAAATTGGGCGCTATTTTCACTAGAATATTGTCGAGACAGACTCGGTAAAATCACCGTGCCAATGGCAATTGCAAAGGTTCCCAAAGGCAACTCAACTAAACGATCGGAATAATATAACCACGACACACTGCCTGTTGGTAAAAATGAGGCTAAAACAGTATCTAACAATAGATTAATTTGCGATACCGACACGCCAAAAATAGCGGGTGCCATTAGTAGTAAAACACGCCTAACACCTGTATCTTTAAAATCCACTTTAGGCACAGGCAATAGATGTATTTTCCACAAAAAAGGAATCTGAAAAGCCAGTTGTACCATACCCGCTGCCAATACACCCCACGCTACCGCCATTGCCGGATGCTCAAAGTAAGGACTTACCCACACAGCAGAAGCTATTAAACAAAGATTCAGCAATACTGGTGTAACCGCTGGTACCGCGAAGCGGTCATAGCTATTTAAAATTGCACCCGCAAAACCTGTCATCGAAATCAAAAAAAGATAAGGGAAGGTAATACGCAACATTTCTTGTGTAAGTACAAACTTCTCTGGCTGATCCCAAAAACCAGGTGCAAATATAAAGGTCACTGCTGGCGCGGCCACCACAACCAAAACAGTTAATGTGAGCAAGGTAAAAGCCAAGCAGCCACATACACGGTCAATCAGGCCTCGTACAGCCTCATAAGCGCCTTTTTCACGATACTCTGACAACACAGGCACGAATGCTTGTGCAAACGCTCCCTCAGCAAATAATCGTCGTAAAAAGTTAGGGATTTTAAACGCAACAAAAAAAGCATCCGCCCCCGCACCTGCCCCCAGCGTATGTGCAAAAATCACATCACGCGCTAAACCAAGTACTCGTGAAAGCATTGTCATACTGCTTACAACCAAACCCGAACGTAACAAACCTGTGGGCTTGCTCACTACAGACTGGGGGGTATTTGAAGGTACATTTGCCACTCAATGCTCTCATAATTAATACGATTCAATAATCATGGAGTTTACTGGATTAGTGAACAAGAAACCATGTAGCCTAACAACCACCCCCAGCGAACGAGAAACCCATGTCACCCGGCACTAAAACAACACAAGTTCATTATTGATATACATTATCTCCACTATGCTCAACAAACCCCCAATTTTCCTTGACACTTGAAATTTAGCTGGCATAATTGCGCACCCTAAATTCAGTATCAGGGTGTTATCTTGCTATAGCCTGATAACAGGCTGATGTTTAAAACATAGATAGACCTTTTAACCTTACATACAGGAGCACTGCGGTGGCCAATTCACCTCAAGCTAAAAAACGTGCCATTCAGAACGAAAAAGCACGCAAACATAACTCAAGCTTACGTTCAATGACTCGTACTTATATCAAAAAAGTACTTGCCGCTGTTCAATCTGGCGATAAAGAAGCCGCACAAACTGCTTACTCTGCAGCAGTTCCTATGATTGACAAACTAGCTAACAAAGGCATTATTCATAAAAATAAAGCCGCACGTCATAAAGCACGCTTAAACAAACAAGTTAAGGCTATTGCCGCTTAAGCCTAGCTCATCAAAAAGCCCGCAATAATATTGTATTATTGCGGGCTTTTTTATACCTATCATTTTGAACACACTAGCCACTCACAGACATAATTCTTTATTATTCACCTATAATTATTTGACCATTTGCTACTAACGTTTCTAAATCAACCAGCCCTGTTCCAGCTCCCTGCAACACAATAGTCAAATCCACCGAATCACCAGCGCCATCCGAATCCACCAAAATAGTAACGTCACCACCAACATCAGACACCGTTAAATAGTCCGATAAATTATCGGCATTTTCGCCTTGCAATACACTACTAACATCCAAAATATCAGCACCCTGAGCAGCGTTACCCACCAAAAAACCAGAAACAGTATCTGTAGAACCATCAGCGTCATCTCCTGTATACACGGTAGTGTCACTCACAGGCGTCACATCAATCGACACCGTGGCCACATCACTAGCACCACGCTCATCCTCTACCAAATAACGGAACGTATCCGTACCACTAAAATCATCTGGTGGCGTATAAGAGAACGTTCCATCATCATTTTGAACAACAACCCCTCCCTGCTCGGTCGTACCATCACCAATCAAGGTCACAATCACTATTTCGCCATTTGGTAGCTCAACAGCTACCCCCTCATCAGCAAGGGAAGCACTAAATAAGAAATTAATCACGCGCGCAATAAATGTTGTTGACTCAACTGCCCCCCCCGCATCAACCTTTAAATCGGGGACAGGGTCTATTCCTGGATCTATTCCTGGATCTGTTCCTGGATCTGTTCCTGGATCTGTTCCTGGATCTGCTCCTGGATCTGTTCCTGGATCTGTTCCTGGATCTGTTCCTGGATCTGTTCCTGGATCTGTTCCTGGATCTGTTCCTGGATCTGTTCCTGGATCTGTTCCTGGATCTGTTCCTGGATCCGATTCGCCATAAATCAGGCGAATCGTGCTCACCGCAACACCGTTTACCTCATCATTGGCCAATACATCAATATCCAAGCGAGTACCCTCTGACGTAGAGACAAAATCATCAATTGCATTAATAGGAATCGGGGCATCAAGCGTAGGCCCAGGATCATCTGGATCATCTGGAGAATCCGGAACGAGTGGAGGCTCATCAATAATAATACCAAAACGAGAACGAGATAGCTCACCGCCACCCAAATCACTCCCCCCCTTAATGGTAGGCGTTGTTTCAGGGCTATCCCCTCTAGAATTCCCAGAAAACTCAATCACTCGCACGGACTGACTTTGCGTATTGGCTGTTTCAATGCCGCTATCAGGGAAAGTTATATTCAAAAGACTTAAGAGCGCTAACGACGGAGTTTCACCGATATCAACTAAAGCCCCCTCTGGAGCATCAACCAAACTTGCCGCCACTTCATCTAACAATGCCTCATTAAACGTTGCCGATAAACCTGACGCAATTGAAACCACACCATTAAGATCACCTAGCGACAACTGAATCTGCACGGATGTTCCCGGAGAGGCCACAACGGTATCACCCACCAAAAGGCTATCCCCTGGCTTGGCAATGACAGTCTCACCCGACGAGCGGACAATCAATAACTGACCTCCCCCTGTCACGACATCAATTTTTCCAAGCACTTCAGCAGCCATTACACTCTCAACATAAACTCAATATCTTTTGATCACTCAAACATAGGCTCAACTAAAGACAATGCAGCAACTTATTAACAACCCATATCATCACACCGTATAACGTCAGCACGCGAGCAAATAGGATACAAAATAACAATCTACAACAATAAAAAGCGATCCCACTCATCCATTAACAATGTCATTTGCTCAACCGTTCCAACAGTTATACGCAAACCCAACTGATCGCCATAAGCTTTAGGCCTCAACAAAAAACCCTGATCCTGTAAATATTCACCCACATATTGAGCATTATCTGGGAAACACCAAATATAGTTTGCCTGACTGCACCAATACTCAATACCATTTTTCATTAACCACGACTCAAGCAAAGGCTTTGCTTGCGACATAACCTCCTGAACATAATTAGTCGTATACTCAGGATGATCTAGTGCAGCATTCACCGCTACCACAGCCAATTGATTAATATCATAAGGCCCGCGTACATTACATAACGCTAATATATTTTCTGCTGACGCCATTAAATAACCAAAGCGCAAAGAAGGGATGCCCCATGTTTTCGAGAATGTACGAGTCACAAAAACATTCGGTAAATGACTCAGCTCCGATACAACCGTGTGCTTGCTATATTCAAAATAACATTCATCCACCAGTATTGCTGCCTGTGGCGCTGCTTGTGATATAGCACGAATAGACTCATTAGATGTGATGGTTCCACAAGGGTTGTTAGGATTAGATACCACGATAACCCGAGTATTATCGGTAATAGCTGCCAACACCTGAACCAAAGGATAGCCCGACTCGTGAGTATACGCGGGCTCTATAATATGCATACCCTCTACTTTTGCACACTGGTTATACATGGCAAAAGAAGGGCCTGGAATAATAGCCTCTGCGCCTTTTTCTGACACTGCGCGAAACACCAAATCAATACCATGATCCGAACCATTGGTAATCATCAACTGATCTGATGATACCCTTGCATACTGCGCCAAACGCATAACAATATCGCCATAACAGGGATACATTTGCAAACGGCCAGAATCAATATACTCATGCAAGGCCTGCTTGATAGCAGGGCTCACTGGAATTGTACGCTCATTAAAGTCTAACAAGGTGTACGCTTCGGGGTTACGCCCCTCAAGAGGCGGTTTATACGCAGACAAGGCTACAATATGGTCTTTGATCACAGACATGACATATTCCAACAATAAAAACAGTAATCATCTGCTACACACAGCAAGCAGACAAACAAAAAATTTATACCAGCACTAAATTATCTCGATGAATTAATTCTTCTTCGTTTTTATAACCGAGCAACGCCTCGATACAATCACTCGCCTGACCCAATATTTTTTGTGTTTCTAAGTAACTGTAATTCACCAAACCACGCGCTATTTCTTGTCCAGACGCGTCTCTACAAATCACCATATCACCACGGGTAAATCGGCCAGTACTTGAAACAACACCCACAGGCAATAAACTTTTACCTGAATCACGCAGCACTTTAACGGCACCATCATCCAGCACTAATTCACCTCGAGACTGTAACTGCCCCGCCAACCATCGCTTACGCGCCGCTTGTGGCAACTGATCCGCCAATAACAACGAACCTACCTCATTTCCATCAACAAGCTTAAGCAATACATTATTAATACGGCCACCCACAATAACAGTATTAGCACCCGATCTTGCGGCTAAACGTGCAGCCCTCACTTTAGTCACCATACCCCCGCGACCTAAAGCGCCCCCCTCACCAGCCATCGCATCCAACTGGGGCGACACAGCTGAGACATTATCAATGAGCACCGCACCATCATTGGTACGCGGATCACTGTCATACATTCCATCCTGATCCGTCAGCAGCACCAACACTTCGGCCTCAATTAAATTAGCAACCAAAGCCGCCAAAGTATCATTATCGCCAAAACGAATTTCTTCGGTCACTACCGTGTCATTTTCATTCACAACAGGAACTGCATTCAGGGAAATCAATGTTTTTAATGTGGATTGCGCATTTAAATAACGCTCTCGATTCGATAAGTCATCGTGATCAAGTAAGATTTGTGCGGTATGAACACCAAACGCTTGAAACGCATTCTCATACGCCTGCACCAACCCCATTTGGCCAATAGCTGCAGCCGCCTGTAATTCATGTAAGTGACTGGGACGCTCCTGCCACCCTAAACGTGCCATACCTGCAGCGACAGAACCAGAAGACACCAAAACAACTTCAATACCCTGCTGCTGCAGTGCATGAATTTGAGCAACCCACCCCTGAATAGCAGCCACGTCCAAGCCTCGCCCATTATCCGTTAATAATGAACTGCCAATTTTAATCACCCATCGACGGGCCTTTTTGATTACGTTACGGCTTGACACCTGTATTCTCACCTTAACTCATTGATTCTATTTTTATTCGGCATAAACAATTTCAACATCATGATCGTCGTCATCATCATCGTCAAAATCACTATAGAGTTCATCTTCAGCCGATAATTTACCTTTTGCCTTTAATCGCTCTATGCGATGCTTTTGGCGCAAGGACTCAATACGCTCACGCGCATCTTGTTGCATTTCTAACTGGTATGCCCGCTCTTCTTCGATTAACTCCGGGTTATCACTTTCTGCCTGCTTAATTGCCTCTAAACGCAACATGATCTCTTGGCATACAAGCTGTGTATCTTGCCCACTAATCGCAGCCACTGAAAAAACTGGCCCCTGCCAATCTAAGCCTTCAATAATAGCTTTACAGCGTGCATCCGCCTCTTCTTTAGATAGCAGGTCTACCTTATTAAGCACAAGCCAACGCTCACGCCCCAATAACGCATCACTAAACAAACCCAACTCTTGAATAATATCTTGAGCGTTTTCTAGCGGATCAGATTCATCAAACGGTGCCACATCTACCACATGCAATAGTATTCGACAGCGCATTAAATGCTTTAAAAAACGAATACCCAATCCCGCACCATCCGACGCCCCCTCAATAAGGCCTGGAATATCCGCCACCACAAAACTACGATGCTGCTCCACCTTTACCACACCTAAATTAGGCACCAAGGTGGTAAACGGATAATCTGCCACCTTTGGCTTTGCCGAAGAGACTGCGCGTATAAAAGTCGATTTACCCGCATTAGGTAACCCCAACAAACCCACATCTGCCAACACTTTCAGCTCAAGCTTTAACTCTCTATGCTCGCCATCACTTCCTGGCGATGTTTGTCGAGGCGCACGATTCACACTCGACTTATAGCGTGTATTACCTAAACCATGGAAACCACCTTGAGCCACCAATAGTTGCTGCTTATCTTCGGTGATATCACCCAGTATCTCATCGGTTTCAATATCAAAAACAGAAGTTCCTACAGGTACTCGCAAAAACAAATCATCACCTTTCTCACCAGTGCAATTTTTACCTCTACCTGAACCACCATTTTTAGCACGATACTTTGGTTGATAGCGGTAATCCACCAAGGTATTTAAATCGGCATCACCTACGAGATAAACAGAACCGCCATCACCACCATCGCCACCATCTGGCCCACCTTTGGCGATATATTTTTCTCGACGAAAACTCATACAGCCACTGCCGCCATTACCTGCATATACAGATATCGGTGCTTCATCTACAAACTTCATGGTTTATTCCATTGTTAATATTCGAATATACGATTCAACATTTAAACATATTCTGTTTGATAACATGCCATAAATGTAACAAACAATAAAAAAGCCCTACCGCATTGCGATAGGGCTTTAGATCATTACCACCCTATCTACAAGGGCAGAAAAACCAATTACGCAGTAACGATACTTACGAATTGACGGTTTTTAGGACCTTTTACTTCAAACTTAACCGCACCATCTGCTTTCGCAAATAAGGTATGGTCTTTACCAATACCCACATTATTACCAGCATGTACTTTTGTACCACGCTGACGAATAATGATATTACCTGCGATAACCGCTTCTCCACCAAAACGCTTAACACCAAGACGTTTACTTATGGAATCGCGGCCGTTATTAGTACTACCACCAGCTTTTTTATGCGCCATGACGACACTCCTATTTCTAAATTTTTAACATCTAAGCAACATTACACGCACTGCTTAGACCATTGATGTTTATATCTATTAAGACTTATTCTGCTGCCGCTTTCTTTTTGGCTGCTTTTTTAGCCGCGCCGATAGCAGTGATTTTTACTTCTGTGTACCACTGACGATGACCTTGACGCTTCATTGAATGCTTACGACGACGGAATTTGATGATACGAATTTTATCACCACGACCGTGACTAAGTACTTCTGCAGAAACCGATGCACCTGCAACAAGTGGCGTACCAATGTTAATGGCTTCGCCATCAGCAACTAACAACACTTCATCAAACTGAATTGTTTCGCCTGTTGCGGCTTCTATTTTTTCTAAACGAAGAACTTCGCCTTCGGTTACACGGTGCTGTTTACCACCACTTTTAATTACTGCGTACATTGCTTGCTCCAATCATTGTTCTACTGAACATTATGCTATTGAACTCATGGACGACACTAAGTGCTGACACTGTCTCGAATTTCTTCAAAACTGCAGCTTTTTGTCTCAAAATAGACACTTGCGCCGTGTATAGATCATTAAGTAAATTTAGGGGTGCGTATTCTACGATAAATATAGTGTACGAGCAAACACTTAGAGGCTTATTTACAACGGATTATATGATATTAGCGAATAGTAACAGTTAATTCACCCAAACCTTGACAGCCAACGGTCTCCCCCCTAGCATTCCCTCTCAACAAATAACACTTATAAACATACGCCCCATACAAAGACATCCACTTATGCAGTCCTTCCACCAAGCCGTAAATGACGATTTTCAAGCTGTTAACGCCCTTATTATCAAGCAAGCCAACTCAAATATTGGGCTCGTTGAAGATATTGGCCACTACCTTATTTCGGCTGGCGGAAAGCGCCTAAGACCACTACTCGTATTACTGGTCGCCAATGCCCTTGGATATAAAGGCACCAAACACCACGATTTAGCGGCAATTATTGAGTTCATTCATTCCGCTACGCTATTACATGATGATGTAGTAGATATTTCTGATTTACGTCGCGGCAGACCAACCGCAAATACAAAATGGGGGAATGCACCTAGCGTTCTTGTGGGTGATTTTTTGTATTCCCGCGCATTTCAGATGATGGTTGCCATTGGCAATATGGACATCATGAAAATACTATCGGATACCACAAACACTATTTCAGAGGGCGAAGTACAACAACTAATTAATGCCCAAGACCCAGACATTAGCGAAGAAAATTACTTTAGTGTTATCCATAAAAAAACCGCTATACTTTTTGAAGGTGCTTGCGAAACCGCAGCAGTACTTGCTAGCGGTTCCAGTAATGCACAACAAAAAGTGCAGAGCTACGGCTATCATCTAGGCATTGCCTTTCAATTAGTTGATGATGCTCTTGATTATGCCGGCAACGCCGAAGAGTTGGGCAAAAACATTGGTGACGACCTTGCTGAAGGCAAACCCACACTGCCTTTAATTTACGCAATGACACATAGCAACAAGGAAGACGCCACCCTCATTTCAAATAGCATTCGTAATAGTGACAATTCGGCCTTAAAAGAAATCACCGATATTATTCATAATTCTGGCGCATTAGATTACACTAACCGTTTAGCAAAAGAACATTCACAAAAAGCGATTGAACAATTAGATTTTTTACCTGATTCAACATACAAACAAGCTATGATTGACTTGGCGCTTTTTTCGGTTTCACGATCAACATAGCGCATTGCGCTATATATTAGGCTTTTCATGAGCGGCATTACTAAAAACGCGTATTACCTACAGTTACAAAAACAACAATTGAACATTAAAACACGTTCGCTACGCCGCCTATTTGAAGAAGATACTAAACGCGTCGAACGATTTTCACTCGACACCAATGGGTTATATTTTGATTACTCCAAAAACCATATAACACCCGATATTTTTGGCACATTGTGTGACTTTGCTCAATCACAACAACTTCCCCAA
Source organism: Candidatus Endobugula sp. (assembly GCA_965225895.1). Taxonomy (GTDB): domain Bacteria; phylum Pseudomonadota; class Gammaproteobacteria; order Pseudomonadales; family Cellvibrionaceae; genus Endobugula. Next base: position 260,147 of record CBDDBR010000011.1, on the reverse strand, counting down.
GCGATTCAAGCGCTATACTCAGGCAAGCACGTCAACAACACAGAAGATCGCCCAGCGCTACACACAGCGTTACGCACCCAAGGGGAACCTAAAAACCACCAAGAAGCACTTGTTACTCACGTAAAAACAAAGATAGCTGACTGCGTTAATAAAATACATACAGGGCAATGGCTAGGCTATTCAGGAAAACCTATTGATACCGTGATTAATATCGGTATTGGCGGTTCGGACTTAGGGCCACGCATGGTGGTACAAGCACTCCATGCTTACAAAAAAAATATTACCGTTAAATTTGTATCCAATATTGATGGCGCAGACCTTACGGATACGCTTCACGAATGCAATCCAGAAACCACATTATTTATTATCGCCTCTAAAACATTTACCACGCTTGAGACATTGGAAAATGCCCATAGCGCACGCCAGTGGGTTATTACTCACGCTGGCGACGAGAACATCCTTGGAAAACATTTTATTGCCATTAGTGCAGACACAGAAAAAGCCAAAGCATTTGGCATTCAAGCAAATCACATTTTCCCTATTTGGGATTGGGTGGGCGGACGCTACTCATTATGGTCCGCGATAGGCTTACCTATTGCGATTGCCATTGGTATGCAACATTTTGAAGACTTACTCGCAGGCGCAAACGCGATGGATCAACATTATTTGCAAACAGACATTTCGCATAACTTGCCCGCCACAGCTGCGCTCATCACATTTTGGTATAGCCAGTTTTGGCAAGCAAAAACTCACGCCATATTGCCATATGCACAAAGACTTAGCAGACTCCCCGCTTTTCTTCAGCAACTAGATATGGAAAGCCTCGGAAAGAGCGTGACACGCGAAGGACAAGCTGTCGACTATTCTACAGGGAATATTATTTGGGGGTCGGAAGGCACCAATGGACAACATAGTTTTCATCAATTATTACATCAAGGAACCGAATGCATCCCTGTTGATTTCATCATGATCAACACCCCCACTAGCCCGCTAGAACATCAACACACCCAACTACAGGCATGCTGTATCAGCCAGTCACAAGCGTTATTAAAAGGCAAAACATTAGTGGATGCTGAGCAAGAATTACGCTCACAAGGATTGAGTGAAGAAAACATTAAAAAACTGGCACCGCATAAGGTCGTCACTGGCAACAAGCCAAGTAACACGCTCATTATGAATGAGCTCTCACCCAAGAATCTAGGCTCACTACTGGCTTTTTATGAACACAAAGTACACACACTCGGTGTATTGCTAGACATTAACCCTTTCGACCAATGGGGGGTTGAACTCGGCAAAGAATTCGGCAAACCGATACATAACGCATTAAAAGGCGGAGCTATTAATACAAGCTGGGATCAATCAACTATTCGCCTAATCAATAAATTATCACGAAAGACTAATTAGTTATTTCTACCTCTTCATCTACCGCCTTTTCTTTAGGTGCAGGAAGTGCCTGTAGTGGGATTGGCTTTTGCTGTAGTAGCTCACGACATATTTGCCTCATACGTGGAGGTGTTAAGATAGGGTCTACCAACACATCACATACCAAAGGCCAAGCGCCAATACGATCAACAGCACTAATAGCTCTCGATTCACTAAAGGGTTTGCTCGTCATAGCAACAAACATCGCTACTGTTTTCTGTTGCAGTAGTGGAGACGACCTCGCCCAATGAATCAAACCCGCTTCTAATAACACACGCTGAACTTCTGGTTCCCAGTCCCCAAGCTCTACTGCTTTATCCCATATTTGTTCAAATTCATAATCAATTTGCCCACTAACTGACTTTAATTGCAACATACTTGCCCATGCTCTTGGCCATGTTGGACGCATAGCAATACTATCTTGCAAATAAGACATGCCTTGGTTAGTTACAGAAGTCGCCTCTTGTTGAGATGCTATGGGGGCATCCTCAATAAAAAAACGCCAAAAATGCAAACGACCTAACATTTCAGGATAGTTGGGGTTATAAGGGTCAAACCGCATAGCCAATTTTGACCACTTGACGGCAGCATCCCATTGACGCTTATTTTTTAAACCCCGCTCGGTAATCCACTGCCGTTCATGCAGCAATGCCTGATAAGAAAATGCATCTGCAGCACTCCATGCGAGTACACACAGAATAATCCCGATAAAAGGCACCAATAATATGTATTTTATTTTAGATAGTATTTTCATATATTCGTTAAGGAATGAGCTTCAATAAGCTATATTTATTCAAACTGACAAGACACTATTTTCCAAGGATTATCCACAACCAAACGATGTGCCAATTCCTCACCAACAAGTAATGCCGCCGCGTCTCGCCCTTCATTTAAACGAGGAGGGCGACGCTTTAAATTATGCGCGTCAGTCGCCAACACCGTAACCACTCCCATTTCAAGTAGCTGACATGCTCTATCTCGAGCTGTGGAGCCAAATCGGCCTGCAATAGATCCCGACGTCACCTGAAACAAACACCCCGCATCCACTAATGGCTGAATTTTATCTAAACGCCGCAATACATCTTTATTACGCTCTGGATGAGCAATAAGAGGACGAATATTACGCTGCATTAACCACTGAATCATCTGCAACATCCCCGTAGGAATATGACTGTGGGGCATTTCCAAAAGGACGACATAATTGTCACCCCATTTACCCAAGAATGGAATTTGATGATTAGCAACCATCTGCAAAGATTCGATTCCAACACGCATCTCACCAGACATGCCAATCTTCAGAGCAATAGAGTAGTCCGACAATGCCTTTTTAAAGGTTTCAACACTCGCACGAATAGATAACGCTTCATTATCCCAACGACCTGGATGTATATGTGGCGTTAATATTGAATGGGTGATTCCGCTCTCTACCGCCATTTTTGCCAAGGCCAATGATTCATCCATCGAACTTGGGCCATCATCAACACCAGGCAGCATATGGCAGTGTAAATCAATCATATTGCTCTCTTTTATAGTAGATGCTTACGCTTTAGAACCACTATCATTACCATAAGCATAGCCATAGTTATCATAATAACCCGAGTCATAACCTGATTGTTTTTTCATTTTATCAACATCAACCTGATTCAATACGACCCCAGAAAAACGTGCATTAGTTTCACTAAGGCGACGCAAGCCTTTCTTGATGAGCGGGGTCGAAGAAGAATCTGATTTAACCACATAAATCAAAGCATCAGCATGTGTCGCAATAACAAGCGAATCACTCACCGCTTGAATAGGCGCCGAATCAATCAAAATACGGTCATACTTTTCTTTTAACATATTAAGTACTTCAGCAAACCTATCGCCAGCAATAAGATCGAGCGGGTTACCCAGCACGACACCCGCCGTCAACACATGCACTTCAGACTTAGGCAATGTGGTAATACACTCTTCTAAATCTGCAGTACCAGCAATTAAATTTGATAAGCCCGGCGTTAATAATGAAATATCTAACGCTTTACCAACGGAAGGTTTTCTCATATCCGCATCAATCAACAATACTTTTTCCATTTGACCTAATGCGTGAGCGATACAAATAGAGACCGTCGACTTGCCCTCGTTAGGCACAGACGACGTTACAACCGTTACCTTTGCTGGCTTATCCAGTCCAGATAGAATAAAACTTGTCCGTATGGTTCTAATCGCTTCAGCAAAATGCCAACTGTCTTCGGATAAAAAGCCCAAGAATGGCGTATCGTCTTTATTGGTTTTATCTAAAGGTAAATGCCCTAATAATGGTACACGTAATTTTTCTTCTACGTCTTCTGGTGTTTTAATGGTGTTATCTAACCAATCCAACAATAAAATAACTCCGGCTGCAAAAGCTGCACTTGCCATCAGCGCCATAAAAACAATTTTTGTTTTTTGCGGTTTTACTGGATAATCCGCTGGCTGCGCCACATCGATGACTCGTGCATTCACTGTTTGCAAATTCACTGTTTCGTTGGTTTCTTTTCCTCGATTTAAAAACACCTCATATACTTGGCGATTAGCGTCGACTTCACGCTCAAGCTCTCGTAATGCAAATTCTTTTCGGCTCACATTCTGCAAACGATCTTTAACAACTTCTATCTGTTGCTTTATTTGTCTTTCCGAGTCTCTCGCCGCGTTATAATTAACCTCTAAACCTTTAGCTACAATACCTATTTGTGCCTTGAGTTCATTATCTAATTGAGTCAAATCAGACATTGCCGCTAACATTTTGGGATGTTTACTTTTATAACGCTCACCTAACTCAGCAACGAGTCTTGACGCTTGCGCTCTAGCCTCTACTAAATTCTGCACACCCAAATTATTCGACATTGTGGGCAGTGACAAGATACGCTCTGTAGATAAGCCTCGTGTTGATACTTGACGATATAATGATCTCGCTTCATTTTTAGCTTGTGTTGCCTGAACCAAACTTTCAGTTAACTGCTCTAATTCAACAACATCAATAGAGCGTAAATCCCCTGTATCCACTAGCTGTTCACGTTCACGAAAATTTTGTAACGCTTGCTCAGAAACACGTAAATTTTGCCTTAAATCACCTAAACGATCACTCAACCATGAACTGGCTTTTTGTGTGACCTCTAACTTTGCTTCAAGATGACTTTCAATGTACGTTTCTGCAAAAGCATTTGCGATATCAGCAGCTAACTGTGGGTCTTGCGCTGAAAACCCAATATTCACTAACTTTGTTCCACGCACAGGAAAAACAACTAATGACCTCATGACGATACCAATAGTATGCTTACGGAGATAAGCCTCAAATGCCTCAGCAGATTCCGCATCACCAGCCAACTGTACCGCCTCTTCTACAACGACAGGTTCCACTTCGACTTCATTTTCCTGATCAGGCTGACTCAACCCAAGAAGACTAAGTATTGTTTGTAACGAAAACTTATTTGCCTTTTTCGTTTTTTGACGCACATCAAATAAAGGGTGACGCGTAAGTTGCATTCGATCCACTACACGCGATGCCAATGCACGAGACTTCAATATTTGTAGTTGCGTTCCCAAGTATTCTCGATTGCGCGTGTCAACTTTATAAACATCCTGAAAGGACAATACATTAGGTTGCTGCCCCTCAATTAGCAAACTAGTCGATGATGTATAAATAGGGGGTAACGATAAGGCATACAAGGCTGCAAAAGCGCCTACACACAGTGAAAAAAGTATCACCTTCCACAAATTGCGTAACATCAAACGATAATAGTACATTACATCAAGACTGGCATCGTCATTGGCCACACTGTCTTTAGGGCGCCGAATTCATATACTAACCGCGACACCTTTTAATAGTAAGAAGGTGAGCTGTAATATACGTGTTTTTTCACTCCCGCCAAGAAGTAGAAAAGCACTATGATATATCAACAACTCACCTATGAAGAAAGAATAACGTTTTCCACCCTCAAACGGCAAGGTCTATCTATTAGAAAAATAGCCCGCATGATGGGAAGGCATTTTTCAACCTTATACAGAGAGCTAGCACGCAATCGTTGCTTTATCATTGATGGTGCCTACAGACCAAGCAAGGCACAGTACCGAACCGTAGCTAGGCGTAAACGTTCAAGACGTAATCGGCACTACAAGCCTTGTGACTTTAAGATAGTCAGGCGATTACTCAAACGAAGATTAAGTCCAGAGCAAATCGTTGGCGTTATTCGTCGTTTCCAGTTAATGACTCGACCATTAAGCCATGAAACCATCTACCAATATATTTGGCGTGATAAAGCGAACGGAGGTAATCTTTGGACATACCTACGCCAATCGTCAAAGATACGAAGAAAGCGCTATAAAGCCTATGATAGCCGAGGCCGTTTAGCTAACAAGCGACATATATCAGAACGGCCAGCCAGCGTAGAAACTCGTAAATATAAAGGGCATTGGGAGATTGATACCGTTCATGGACGCGGCAGCAACCACTGTATTGTCACGTTACTTGAACGCAAGACGGGTTATGTCATGATTGGGAAAATTTCTGACAAATCAGCCGCTGCTGTCAATAAAAAAACTCTGGGTTTGATTCATCGTGATCCTAGTCATTTCAAAACGATCACGGCCGATAATGGAACAGAGTTTCATCAATATAAAAAAATAGAGGAAAGGCACCCTGTACGGTTTTACTTTGCGAACCCCTACCATTCTTGGGAAAGAGGAAGCAACGAACATGTGAACGGATTAATTCGGCAGTACCTTCCCAAAACAAAGAGCATGGAAAACGTTACACAACAACAATGTGATCGAATTGCTACCGCATTAAATACACGCCCAAGAAAACGGTTTAATTATAAAACACCAGAGGAGATGTACCATGGTATTTAACCATTATTGTCGCGCTTCAAACTTGATACTAGGGGCGATAACTATTATTCGTTGATGACCCAAAGTTAATTTCACTCATAAGTATAACTTTCCAATCCATTCACCATTGCTGATGAATTTGTAATATCAAAATTAAACGATATATATTCACACCATATATATTGAATATATTGAGACACCATTTAATCTAAAAGAAACGTTGTTTTACTGTAATCACGTCACCAGGCTTAATGGATGTATTCAAATCTACCCGCTGGGGCTCAGAGGTATTTCCACCATCAGAAACAATAAAAATTTTATGTTTAGCTGCACGGGCAGTAAACCCACCTGCCAAGCTGATCGCTTTTCGTACGGTTAATTTAGGAGAAAATTGAAATCCCCCTGGCTGCTTCACTTCGCCATTTACATAAAATTGTCGATACGCCGTTAATGACACACTGACTTTAGGATCTACCAAATAACCATCTCTCAAACCCTCGGCGATTTTATTCTGCACTTGGGCCACCGTTAGACCATAAACTCTGATTTCACCTAAGAATGGAAATGAAATAACACCCACATTATTTAACTCTGCATCAACACTTAAATCTTCTTCCCCGTACACTTTAATACTCACCATATCGCCATACCCTAGAGTATAAGCAGAAGCAATATCCGAACCTTCGGAAAGCGTATCAGCAAAGGAAACTATAGAAAAAACACTCAATATAAGGCATAGCAGATACCGACAATAAGCCGCCGTGACCACATTATTATTTTTCATACACTCTGAGTACCACTTCTTCATTAATCATTATCCACTGAGTACATATTGCTATAAACTTGCACGAATCGAAAAGGTTGCTGTATTTTTATCAAAATTATTTTCGTTTAAACTAGAGTTTCGATCTTGCTGCCCTAAAGCAATACTTAAATTCAACCAACGTCGCATTGCATAGATAAATTCAACGGTAAACGTTTGCGATTCATCATTACGATCAGTACCCGAAAAATCACTCTCTTGCTGCTGCAGTGACCACACCATAGTCATCCGATCATTCCACTGATAATTCCAGCCTAATGTAATATCCGTCATATCAATGAAGTCACCCACTCCATTATCAGTATTCTGTATACTTTTATTCGCGGTTAGCGTGAATGTTGAATACTCTTTAGGGAGCCACTCAATGGAAGCATTCCACGTTGATGTCGATGTATCACCGCCATCTATATTTAATAAATCATTATTAGTACGACCAAACCTTACATCGCCCTTAGTAATGCCTGTAAACTCCCAAGCCGCACCGACCAAATAACTAAGATCAACACGATCGCCAACCACATTGTTTCTAAATGTATTTTCTGTTTCTGACACTTGAAATGTTAAGCGTGTGCTGGGGGTAAAACCTACTGAAAAATCAATTGTTTTTACGTCTGTATCTGACTCTAAGATAGCTGTTTGCAATAGATTAGTATCGTAACGCAAGCTGCTTTTTTCCAAACCTATTTGAATACGTCCACGGGCGCCCTCACTACCAAAGGTATAATTCGCCGCCAACCCCTTATCTGTAAACTCATTTAAATCTGTCGCATTAAAATCTGTCACACTATCTTGAGTTCTACCTTCGTGAGCTTTCTGGATCGTTGTACTCAATTCTAACAAATGTCGAATATCTATCTGCCAATTTACATCCGCTGAAAATTCATGATCCGTGTAGTCGTTATTATCAGTATCAGAATACGTACCATCTTCACCGTTATATTCAATGGTATAAGCAATCACCCCATCATCGGCAACCGCTGAAATAGATGGCTTAATCAATGTAAGAGTTGATGACACCTCATTACCTGAAGTTGCTTCAAACAAGTTATCGTCGTTTTGCACATCTACATCAATAGAGGGCGTGACATCAAATGGCCCAATATACATTGCAGCTTTTTCTTGAGCATACACATAAGCCGTCACAAACCACAACACAAACAACACTTGTAGTTGCACGATTACACGCGATGTAACACTCCCCACAGTCATGGTTAAGCATACCTTTTATATACAATTGTAAATTTATACGCCAATTCTAGCACGTTAGCACTCATGCTGGAAAAAACCATCAAATAACCCCTGTAAATAATTGATTAAAAAGGACTTTTAATTCATTCGACACATGCTAATGTAAAATCATTCACTCTAGTATCACGCACTTCTATTTTAATAATAGCGGGTTCTCGCGCTGCTGTAGACGCATAGGATAAAACACCGTCATCTGGTAACAAACAACTATATAAATGATAGCGCATATCGCTAAAAGTAAGACTATGCACACCTAAATCGCCCGTACATTCAATATTTTCTAACCCCACACTAATACCACGACCACACGACTTACTCACCGCCTCTTTCTGAGTCCAAAGATTTAAAAACTGCGAAAGCGATGAACCGCTACGTTTATAACGCTCGAATTGCTTACTAGAGGAAACTTTTTTAACCAAGGCATCGCTCACCTTGCGAGGAAATTCTATATCTACCCCAACGTCTGCTAGGGTAGAAACGGATAGCGCAACCCAATTATCGCTATGGGATAAATTAAAATAAGGGGCATATGGACACCGACAAAATGGCTTACCGTAAGCATGACAATCAAACTCAAGCTCACTCATAGGGAGAGACAAATACTTAGATAGAAACAAACGCTTTATATAATGAGCAACAACATAGCGCTGCACATCACGCTCACCGCGAAAACGCTGCATACGCGCATACTCTACATCACTCAGGTCAGGTACTAAGTTCTCTACCGCGAAATCACTAACTCTTGCAAGAACAATCACGACAGGCCGCTCAACCACATCAGACCATGAAAGAAGAGTCTCTGAAGGCAACATCATTACCACACTGTAATCATAACAATCGAACAATATTTAAAGAGTACACTCATCACACCACCACTATGGAGAGAAATAATCCGTTAAACCTTGCTCCCACGAAGGCATGGGCTGGCCTAAAACGGCCTCTAACTTAGACGTATTTAACACAGAATACATCGGCCGAGGCGCGGGAGTAGGGTATGACGACGACGGAATTGCATCAACTGTAGGCACCTGCCCTAACACACCGTTTTTATGAGCAACGGAGAAAATAGCTTGCGCAAAAGTATACCAACTCACTTCACCACGACTACTACAGTGGTATATCCCAAAGGGGGTTGCTTCGTGTAACTCATACCGCTGAACCAATAAAACGATCACTGCCACAATATGCATCACATAACTTGGCCGCCCCATTTGATCGCTAACGACACCAAGCTGATCCCGTGTGGCCGCCAAACGTAACATCGTGCTCACAAAGTTATTACCTTGCTTACCAAAAACCCAGCTCGTTCTTAATATAAAATACTGAGTCATAGCTTGGGCAATCACCTGCTCACCCGCTAACTTTGTCTTACCATAAACACCTAAAGGATTAACTGGCGAATCTTCTTTGTAAGGTACAGAAGATTGCCCATCAAATACATAGTCTGTAGATAGGTGGATCAATAACGCCCCTTGCTGCTCACAAGCCTTTGCTAAACTCGCCACACTCAAGTGGTTAATTTGATCAGCGAGCACCGTGTCTGCCTCTGCTTTATCTACCGCGGTATAAGCACAGGCATTAACAACGATACGAGGAGAATACTCCATCACTGCGTCAGAGACTTTATCGGCATCAGAAAAATCCACTTCTGCTCGAGTTAAAGGCACCACATCATATCCGAGATGCTGTAACGCCGAAACACAATCCGTTCCGACTTGCCCTGCCGCACCAAAAACTACAATACGTGTCGACATTGCGTTATCTCTCAAGATCTTTTAAACAAGGTAATATGGCATCTTTTTCTGACAAAGACACATTATCTATTGGCCAAGGAATAGCAATATCAGGGTCATTCCACAACACCCCACCCTCATCACTAGGGTCATAATAATCGGTACATTTATATTCAAAATCGGCGACTTCTGATAACACAACAAAACCATGGGCATAGCCAGGCGGCACCCAAAGTTGACGCTTATTTTGTTCACTCAAAATTTCCCCCTCATACTGACCATAAGTAGGAGATTTTGGATTAATATCTACAACAACATCATATACCTCACCCATGACGACCCGCACTAACTTGCCTTGTGGTTTCGTTTTTTGAAAATGCAAACCACGCAGCACGCCTTTTGTAGATCGAGAATGGTTATCTTGCACAAAAGGTAATTGAATACCAGCTGACTCTAGATAGCGTTGCTGAGAAAATGTCTCTAAGAAAAACCCTCGATCATCACCAAATACCCGAGGCTCAATAATAACAACACCCGCCAATGCGGTTTCAATCACGTTCATGGATACACTCGTACACTTAAAACTCTAAAATATCTAACAAATACTGGCCGTAACCACTTTTTACCAAGGGAGCGGCTAAACAGCGCACCTGCTCATCATCAATCCAACCCATACGCCACGAAATTTCCTCAGGACAAGCAATTTTAAGCCCTTGGCGCTGCTCTAAGGTTTGCACAAATTGCCCCGCTTCCATCAACGAATCATGCGTCCCTGTATCTAGCCACGCAGTACCACGCCCCATCATTTCTACAGCCAATGCACCACGCTCTAAATATATTTTATTAATGTCGGTGATCTCTAACTCACCTCTTGGTGAAGGCGTAATCGATTTAGCAATGTCAACAACATCTGCATCATAAAAATATAAACCCGTGACAGCATAGCGCGACTTTGGCTCTGTAGGCTTTTCTTCTATGCTAACGGCAATTCCATTCTCATCAAACTCAACAACGCCAAAACGTTCAGGGTCTCTCACTGGATAAGCAAACACCGTCCCACCTGTTTGCCGTTGCGCTGCACGCTGCAAGGACTCACTCAAACCGTGACCAAAAAACAAATTATCACCAAGTACTAGCGCACAAGGGTCTCCAGCGATAAATTTCTCGCCAATAATAAAGGCTTGCGCCAATCCATCTGGTGACGGCTGCTCAGTATAAGATAACGATATTCCCCACTGCTCGCCCGTACCTAAAATTTTCTCAAAACGACCAATATCTTCTGGTGTAGAAATAATTAAAATATCTTTAATACCCGCCAGCATAAGTGTGCTTAGCGGATAATAAATCATTGGCTTGTCATAAACAGGCAATAACTGCTTACAAACACCAATAGTTACAGGATGTAGACGAGTTCCAGATCCACCCGCTAAAATAATACCTTTCAAAAGCTATGCTCCCCTCTTATCTATTCATTCTGTTGTGCTGGATATAGGCAAAAAAACATCTATCAAGCAATACCCAAACGCTCACCTTGATATGAACCATCTAGCACTCTTTGCCACCATGTTTCGTTTGCCAAATACCATTCCACCGTTTTACGAATACCCGATTCAAATGTTTCGTTTGGCGTCCAACCCAATTCACGCTCAATTTTAGAGGCATCAATCGCATAGCGTACATCATGCCCAGGCCGATCGGCTACAAATGTAATCAAGTCCTCATATTTTGTAATATGCTTATAAGAGTGAGGCACGATATCATCTAATATCGCACAAATCGTTTTAACAACATCAATATTCTGTCGCTCATTATGCCCACCAATATTGTAAGTTTCTCCTATTACGCCTTCTGTAGCCACCTGATATAAGGCTCGCGCATGATCGTCAACATACAACCAATCTCGAATTTGTGAACCGTCACCATACACAGGCAACGCTTTACCCGCGAGGGCATTCAAAATAATCAAGGGAATCAATTTTTCAGGAAAATGATACGGGCCATAATTATTGGAACAATTAGTCACCACCGTTGGCAAACCATATGTCCGCTGCCATGCTCTCACCAAATGATCCGATGACGCTTTACTGGCAGAATAAGGCGAACTAGGTTCATAACTCGTGGTTTCCGTGAACAAGCCTTCAGCACCCAAATCACCATACACCTCATCTGTAGAGATATGATGAAAACGAAATTGCTGCTGCTGCGATTCTGATAAGCCCGAATAATAACGGCGAGCCTCTTCTAACAACGTATACGTACCCACAACATTCGTAGTAATAAACTCTCCAGGGCCATCAATAGAACGATCGACATGAGACTCTGCGGCTAAATGCATAACACAACTCGGCTGATGCTCTTGAAAAATACGCGCAATATTATGCGCATCACAAATATCAACCTGCTCAAAAGTATAACGTTCTGAATCAGCAACACTTGCCAATGATTCTACGTTACCAGCATACGTTAGCTTATCTACATTAATCACACGATCATTCGTATTTGAAATGATATGTCGGATAACCGCAGAACCAATAAAGCCCGCTCCGCCAGTAACTAATACTTTTTTTGACATATAAAACCTTTACTCTATTAAGATGAACAATTACATCATATTGCTTTTTTAAGCATATCGCTCGTAAGAATAACTCGACCTATCGCTATATTCATAACAATAAAAATAGGGAACAAAGAAATCATGCTTGTTGTTGAAATTAAAAACATCATCACTACATTTAAAGATAAATACATTGCTGCATAACGTGCGATATCACTCGTCATATCTTTGAGCTGCCTTACACGATTAAACAAAGGCACCATTACTGACAAAAACATACCAACAAAGATAACTAAGGTAACAACGCCATACCTTAAAGCCACCTGCAAATATGCACTCACGATATCAATAATACCTAAACCTGTGACTAAATGATTAAAATGTCCGCTTTCTAAATAGTAAGGTGAGCCCCATAAAAAATGAGATTGTAAGTACGTCCAAGATGCCTCATATAATTCAGCACGATAATCAAACGTACCATACTCATCCTCATAATTTAAAAGCGATGTTAAATCAAACATCCATTCCAACACGCACAAGCAAAAAAACACTACAGTAACCGCCGTACGTTTAGCCCCAGCCAATTTTACAAAATAAAAATACAACCCTAGGCCAAGCACAAAACCAAACAATGCACCTCTAGACCCTCCAAAGAAAACACAAAGTACGCAAATGGATAAGAATATCCAAGAGGGTATATGACAGAGAAATGACTGTTTTTTTAATACATCAAAAGCAAGGTAACCCGACAATAATAAAAAGCCAACCAACACCCCATTAAAAGGACCCGAGAGACGCAAAAAACCCAAACGATATTCCCTAAGAAAATGAAAGCTATTATAAGGATTTAACTCTGCATAAATATCAACTCTCACTGCTTGACTTACTATAAATAGAGAAGCCACCAATACAGCCAAAATTAAAAAACCTAATGCACAATAATGCAAGTCATTGATACTACGCACAACGCGAGTAAAAACAAAATAAGGAATAAGATAAGCAATGCTTGTATCCACTACAAATCTTAATACCGTTGTCAACTTTCCTTCACGAAAGGTTAAGACAACCATAAAAAAAACAAATGCACACACCAAGGTATCGGTTACATGCCATTTAATTTTATATCTACTTAATGTTAAAGCTATAGGTAAAAGCAGTGCAATAACGGCTAATTTATCAAAAGTTAACTTAATTAAATAATTAATACCTGGAACTGACACAACATATGCCGACCAATCTGGAACAGCTCCAAGTACTCCAATAAAAAACATCAAACTTAATATTGGTGTACGGTTATTTCTCTCTAGCGCGACTAATAAAACGACATACATCACCATATTTAATATTTCACTGCGAACAATAAATATAAATGGCAATATGCCAATCCAAAAAGCAAGTATCCTTTTTCCTGTATCAGAAAAAAACACTTGGCGATTTGACTGGCTTGCCATTAATATCGAAAAAATGGCAAATAAAGTAAGCTTTATCTCATACATATAATATAACTATTTCACTGCTCACTATGTGCGACAGCTTTTGAAAAAGCACCAACCGTTTTTTGTGCAGCCGCCAAAGGAGAAAACTGTGCATTCACCCGCGCTAAACCACCTGCCGACAAACGGCTAGCCAGCGAATCAGAATGAAATATCTGCATAATTTTTTCTGCCAACGCAACATCATCTTCACTTTTAAATATTAACCCCGACACATCATCCTGCACTATTTCCGTTAACGCCCCCGCATCAGAGCAAACAAGAGGTGAAGCACTAGCAAAAGCTTCGAGTGCCACGTTGCCAAATGTTTCATATCGAGAGGCAACCACCGTAACATGTGATGATTGACGATAAGCATTAATTGTATTTTTATCTTGCTTACCTAAAAACTGAATACCGCAATCTGCATCATATTGATATTTGTCTAAGAATTGCTCTACGTTTAACTTATAACCATTTTCTTCTAACCCTTTATCAGGACCAATAAAAATTAAAGAGGCATGCGGCATAAGAGCCTTGACTTTAAAAAAAGCATGCAGCATAACATCCCCCCCCTTATGGTTATCAAACCGACCAACAAATAATATTTGCTGGGCCATTATTGATGATAACTGCCATTGTTTATCAGCATTCTGTACTGGCATAGCATTGCCAATCACATCAGCCTCTAACCAAGACTGACCGTACTTGTTTTGCGTGGCCTCCAGCACGTCTTTAGAAGGCGACGTCACAAATTTCGCAGCTAAAAAAGCCTTTGCCTCTCGCTCTAAACGCTTTTTAGTCTCTTTAGCGGTTGTTGCTTCAAAAGAATTTAAAAAATACGGCCCATGTAATCGCATAACCACAGGAAAAGAGCCTATTTTTTTAGATAACGCACTAACAATATAATGCCATCCAAAAGAATCCTCCATCTGCACAATATCAATAGGTGATTTAGCATTAATTTTTTCAAGTGTATAAGCAATCGACTTAGCATTAATAAAATACTGCCTATACCCCGCATCAAAAAATGAAACCAACTTGCATACAAGCTTCTCGAAGACAGATAATGGGTAGTCAATCACATGTACATTTTCACTAACATCAGAAGACCGAAAAGTAATTACATGCACCTCATGCCCTAACTCAATCATTGCCGGTACAAGATGCGTATAATAAGTCACGATACCGTTAGGGTTTCCATCCTGCGGCCAAGAAGGTGTAACAACCACAATATTCATAAGACAACAATCACTCTCATAATGAAAACAACGAAATACAGAAATAGCTGATACCAAAACCCAGCAAAGCAGAAAATATAATCATTACTTCTTGGAACGGCTTAAAAAGATGAAGTCTTACTAACTTCACCCCCATATAAATAGCAGGTAATAATTCAACCAACCCGATAGCTAATAATAATCCAAACACACCCCACAAAACATAACCAATCCAAGTAGCACATACGAACCAAAGTAAACGCATACCATTCGCCAGTAATGTCATCCTAAGCTCGCCATGCAAAATAAGCGCTATTTCTGCAGGATATGTAATCAAAGCCATGACAGGCATAATCAACAAAATTGATAAATAATAAGCGGCATCTAAATAGCGGTCATCGTACAGAACATCAAAAAACACGGTGCTTGCACCACTTAAACCACCTAATAGCAACGCAATAACAAAAGAAATGTTAATACGTTTATTGTAGTACTTTTGTTTAAACGTTTCAGGCGCCTCTCGATACACTATAGCAATATAGGGCTGCACAACGTTTCTAGCATATTGGATAGCAAATGCCGCAGCGGCAGAGGAGAAATTAAAGGCTACAAAATACAAGCCAAGCTCTGTTATCGTTAAACTTTTTGCGAGAATCACCTTATCAAACTGCATTAGCAATAACGTGATAATACTGGAAGGGATAATATATTTAGCCCAAGCTAAAAACTCTTTAAAGATTTTTTTATCAATTGAAAAAGCCGTGCCCGCACGACCAATTACAATATACCCAACAATCATTTGTAGAATATATTTTAATATCATTGAATGAATAATGGGCCAATAAGATTGGTAATAATACACACCGACTACAGAATAAATAACAGCAAGCACTGTACAAAAAAATTGAATATACATCACAACTGATACACGATTTTCCCTCTGTATTGAGAGAAAGCCAATCGGTAAAAGGCCGTCAAAAATAAAAAGTAGGCACAGCACTTGAAGAACAGAGCCTAACTCCGCAATATCAAAAAATGCCGCTATATGGGAAGAAAAGAAAAATAACAAGCATGCCAATATGACATTACGCAATAATTTAGTCGTCCACAATGTATTCAAAACACGATCATCACCGCCTATTTTATGACGAAGAATAAATGCTCGAAAACCACCGTCTGACACCATATTAAACGCAAAGACAACTGCAGACGCTAAACCAGTAATCGCAAACGCTTCGGGACTTAAAAATCTGGCTAAAATTAAATTACTCAATAGCCGAATAATATTACCCAGTACATTGGTGATCACCAATGCTTGCGTTCCCTTATCTTTCACTTTAAAGGGTGAGCTTATTCTTTTTATCCATGACGGTTTTACGTGTTCAATATCAAGGGCCAATCTACTATCTCTACCATAAAATGTTTGCGCTAATGGTTAACGCTTATATTCAATAATTTGAAATTGCCGACCCAAAAAGCGCTTAATATAAAAGCTCATCATGCCAACAAATTGAGGGAATTTACCCAGCACCAACGAGCTTGCATAAGCCAAAGCTACACGCACCTCCCTGCCCTTAACCTCCCTCATAAATATGTGTACAATTTTCAAGGGGTAAACCAACAACAATAACACGCTTGCGCCCCCTAAAAAGCACATTATCAATAGTATCCATACAGGAATTACGCACGCCCACAAAACAATACGCTGCACATCCGCTCGATAATATCGCTCCTCACTACTGCCGTGCATGGAAAAACCTTGCGCATAAGCGTGACCACTGCGCTCATAACGCTTATACATTTGCGACAATGACGTCATAGCTGCATCATGCCATGTCATATCTGCATCTAAGCGCTCAATTTTCCAACCTTGCTGGCGCATCCTAAAACACATTTCAGGCTCCTCACCTGCAATGACTTGAGGGTCAAACCCTTTTACATCGACCAACGCCTGCTTACGGCACAGAAAGTCACCTCCTGTAGCCTGAGCAATACCAACAGGGGTATTCCATTCAATATCACATAATTGATTATAAATGCTGCTTTCGGGATAACGCTCTTTACGGCGACCACAGACGGAGGCTACAGATTCATTTTGCAATAAATGATCTCGCGCCAAAAATATCCAGCCTGCACATACCTCACAATCACCATCAACAAATTGAATAAAATCAATACAAGGATATTGCTGAATTAAATAGCGATAACCCTCATTACGGGCTCGAGCCGCACTAAAAGGAGTTGTCATATCCAACTCAACAACATCAAAGCCTTCACCCAAGACAAAACTCACACTATCATCGGTAGAGCCTGAGTCCACATAAACCATCGAGCATTCATAGCGAGCCAAAGAACGAACACACCGCTTTAAGCGATCACCTTCGTTACGACCAATAATTACCACACCAACATCAACATTAGCCATATTCAACAACACTCTACCTACACAGGAATATGCAAAAACTATCAAAGAAGAGACGGCGACGCTTTAACAAGCCTTATCTCGAGAGACAACCACCGCTTTTTCAGGCAATACCACTGAAAAGGCTGGTACATTATCTATAACAACGGTATTAGGCCCAACTTTACTATACTCGCCAATAGTAATATCACCCACAATTACCGCACCCGCGCCAATACTCACGCCCTTTTCTATCGTGGGCTTAGCAGATAGGTCTGATGGTGTTTTAATACCGAACGTGACATTTTGCCGAATAACAACATCATCCCCAATCGCTCTAGCACCAAGAATCATACCGCCAAAATGTTCTAATTTAACACGTCGCCCCACTTGAACGGTGTAATCCAATTTAATACCGCAAAACATTTGAACCCACTTAGCTAACACTAGATAAATCAAAGAAAAAGGCAAACGTAATAAACGCACACCAATATCCATACGCCAATTGCCGAAGCGGTTAACAAATAACGCCAAAAAGCCTTGCGACAACATTTCTCTATTATGGGTATTAAAATCTTCTTTTATCAATGCCCAAAAACTAATACCTTTAGGATTTCGATTGCTAGAACCATCCCATAACGGTGCCGCTTTTTTATGTATAAACTCGCCCATCTACATTATCACCAACAACAAAAGCATAATAACTCTCTAAGTACCCACTAGAGAATCATGCCTAAATAGGCCCTGTTTTATCTAGGATATGGTACATTGCCCCCTAATATATCAACCCCAACTACCCATTTATCATATAGCGAGATCGTCGTGAGTATAACACAACCATGCGTGGCCATTATTACCGTAACCTACAACAGCCATGACTTTATCAATGACTATCTTACAGCCATAACACCATTTATTCGCAACAGCCCGCATCGACTATTCATCATTGATAATGCTTCAACAGATGACACCTGCTCACTTATTCAACAACACTGCCAGCTACAGCAACTGTCTGACCATGTTCAAATGATCAAATTACCCCAAAATTTAGGCTTTGGCCAAGGGTGTAACGCAGGTATAGAAGCAGCCAAATCATTTTCACCATCCCATTTTTGGCTACTCAACCCAGATACTCGAGTATTTAACGATAGCGGCAATGCACTACTTACTTGCATGCAGCAACACCCCAACATTGATTTCTCAGGTAGCGTACTGGTAAACAGCGAAAATATACCACGCGCAGGCGCCTTTCGATTTCCACGCATCCCTAACGTGATTTTGTCGGCATTAAAAATAGGGATAGTGGATAGATTATTTAGCCAACACACCACAGCCATTTCCATCAAAAACAAACCCTATCCTGCAGACTGGCTCACTGGAGCATCATTTATGGTAAAAGCAGAATGCCTCTATCAGCTCAAAGGGTTTGATCCTGCATATTTCTTATATTTTGAGGAAGTCGATCTTTTCTATCGTGCACAGCAAGCAAACTTCTCCGTATGGGCCTGCCCTGACAGCCGCGTATTTCACATCTCTGGCGCTTCAACGGGAGTGAGTAATAATAAAAAAACCAATCAACGATTACCTACGTATTGGTTTGAATCCCGCCGTTATTATTATTCTAAAAACCATGGCCGCTTATATTCTGCACTCACTGATATAGCACTCATTACTTGCACTACCTTATGGAACATCAGAGCCATCATACAAAACAAAGAAGAGCGTTCCCCACCTCATTTTATTCGCAGTATTATCAAACACAGCGTGTTGACAGATATCTTCAACTCAAAAAGAAACAAATAACTATGATTTGCGCTTTACGCGATTTTCACTGCGATCGGCTGCCGCTTTTTTAATCTGCTTCACGTAATAAACCATAACAGATAGGGCAACAATACTAAGCAACACCTGCCCCAACAGATTCAAATAACGATCAACCAAAGGCGATGTGTTCTCTATATGCTCAAATGTTGAATGAAAGAAAAAGGCATCAAATAGCGCTGAGCGCGTTTCTTCTTTTGGCAGCCACCCAAAAAGATGAACAATATCAGGAACCAACCCCCACAGCCCCACAAAAAATATGACTAACGGAAAATATAAAAACCAATGAGGCTCTTTATGGTACAACCACTGCACAAACGCACTCGTTTTACGCCAAGCATGACGCTTTTTAGCTATCACCGCACATATAGCTGAACCAGCTACCGCGCCCAAAGAAAAATAAAAATGCTTTTCTGGCATAACCTCTCCACACCTAACACGCGCACACCCTTCAACACTGTTCAATATAAACAACACTCCAAGGCATTGCCTACCAAAAAATACGAAGGGTAGCACCTAACTAAAAAAACAATAATACCTTATAAGCGATCACAACCCCATCTTAGGTGGCGCAATTATTACAATTGGCGCTATATCAACTCATATAATATAAAATAACCGCGTTAACACCTTAGCCCCAGACACACACCGCCATAGACACAAATACCTACTCAAGCAATAGAAAAATCAAACCAGCAAAACAAAAATGTTATATTTGATGACAAAACCAGGCTGTAAATAAATTATTCTCTATTAATTGCGCATCAACTGTATCACCAACATATTAAGTTAGTTATCATACAAAAAAAATAATTTTTAACTATTCACAATAATAAATTTCTATAAAAAAATAAAAGAATCAAGAAAATTTTCACACAAAAAAACAATAAAAAGGACAGTAAAAAGGACAGGGGCACGAACAACAGAAGAACATACATATAGCACAAGCCCATCAAAGCCTTTTATCATGTCATAAAAATTCACCTTCAAAAAAACATTCTGAAAATAGCTTTTCAATTTTTACAATGAGGCTAAAAAACACTAAACATACAATCCAGTAGTATTAAATGACTTAGAAAGTTCTCAAAAAATCAGTTAATTTAGCAAGGGTTAAATGATGAACATAAAAAAAATAACAATCGGTATTCTGGCCTTTTTCTGTTTTATGGCCACATCACTATCACTTCATGCCGCTGGCGGCGATGGTGGCGCTACCACAAAACTCAGTTATATCGTTGATGAAGTGGTCAGTATTATGACCAAAGAAAAGCTAGAAGAGCTTTATCCTTACCCTTATGTTATCGGTGAGAAAGATGAAGAAATTGATGTATGGCCACTATCAAGACAAGAAGTCACAGGCGTTCACCTTATTGGTTATGTTTATGAATCTATCGATTTTTCATCTATCCCTGGTTTTATGGGCATCCCATATAACTTACTGATTGCCATGGATAACAACGGTGAGTTTATTGATGTACAAGTCTTATATCACCGAGAACCTATGTTTGTAGCAGGCATTGGTGAACAGCCTATGATTGACTTTGCCAGTCAATACAAGGGACTGTCTCTCATGCAAAATATTAAATTTGGTGAAAAACAAGGGCAAAAAAGAACAAACGATACAAAAAACATTTACTTAGATGGCGTAAGTGGTGCAACAGCCTCTATTCGCATTCTTAACCAAACATTATTATCTTCTGGCCTTAAAGTCGCTCGCGCCAAATTAGGCTTTGGTGGCAGTAAAGATCCTGATCTCATTGCTAAAATTGAACCCGATGTATTTAAAGAAATGTCATGGCAAGAGCTCATTGACACAGGACTCATTCAAAGACAAACGCTAAGTAATAAAGATATTGAAGCCATATTTATTGATACCGATGCAGAAGGCAGAGACCCAGAAGCATTAGCCAATCCAGACGACACATTTATTGATATATACGTCATGGATTTAGCCATTCCCACACTAGGAAAAAACTTGCTAACACCGCAGTCGTGGGAGTTTTTACAGGAAAACTTAAAAAAGAATGATCATGCTATTTTAGCGGTTAGCAAGGGGCGCTACTCTTTTGTATCAGACACTTTTACTCGCGGTAATATATCTGACCGCCTCACACTACGCCAAAGTGGCCTTCCTGTAGAAATGCGAGATCTAGACTTTAATGAAAGACTAGATTTGTTTGATCCAGAATATAAGATAAAACTTCCACCCGCACTCAGCGATGCAAACTGGATGGCTTTTCATATTATTGGGCCAGCAGGCTTAGACATTTCTCAGGCATTAGAATTTGAACTAGCTATTACTCGTGGCGATAAAGAAGCCTACCTCAGCCCCACGACCAAAAGTGTAGAATTTAAATATACCGTACCCGATGATTACTACTTTGAACCCGAAAGCGGTAATAAAACATGGCACTCTATCTGGACAGATCGCCTATGGGATATCGCAATACTTGCAATAGGCTTAATTGTATTATCCGTTGTATTAACAAAACCAACATTGTTAACGAAACACCCTCGCCACTTCAAAATATTTAGAGCAAGCTATTTAACCTTTTGCTTATTCTTTATTGGGTGGCATGCACAAGGACAACTATCTATCGTCAACATTACAGGCTCCATTCAATCTTTAATGGCTGGCGGAGGATTAAACTTCTTCTTGTACGATCCAATGACCACGCTTATTTGGATCTTTGTTATCGCCACCTTCTTTATCTGGGGACGAGGCACGTTTTGTGGCTGGCTATGCCCTTTTGGCGCATTCCAAGAACTCGTTACTAATATTTTTTCAAAACTAAAGCTCAAGCAATTCGAACCTTCAGTAAAACTCGATGCGCATCTGAAAAAAATGAAATATGTTGTACTGTTTGCAATTATCGCAGCAGCATTTTTATCCGCCACATGGGCTGATCGCTTAGTTGAGATAGAACCCTTTAAAACGAGCATTACTTTTTTCTTTGTTAGATTCTGGCCATTTACATTATGGGCCGTTGCCATGGTCTTACTCAGCGTATTCGTATTTAAAGGCTACTGCCGCTATGTATGTCCACTAGGTGCAGCAATGGCATTATTTGGCAAATTCCGTATTTTCAACTGGCTACAGCGTCGTAAAGAATGCGGCAGCCCATGCCAGCTATGTAAAAACGCCTGCCAATATCAATCCATTAAGAAAAGCGGTGAGATTGATTATCAGGAATGTTTTCAGTGTCTAGATTGTGTCGTTATTCATGATAATGACACGCTATGCGCACCTTTAATTGTCAACAAACGTAACGAAGCTGCAGCCGTAAAAATCATGGAAGCCGCATAAATTGAAGAAACAGACACCATTATTTATACGTTTTATCGTAAAAAATATCGACCTCTAATAGAAAAGTAGAAACTAACACTACCTTAAAGGTAAAAAAATACATGCTTATTTAGCGAGTTCATCACATTTGTAATTATCACCATTAGGTCTCGCTAACTTTTAACAAGCTCAAAAATATATGACGAACACAATTACTTTACAAAAAACATATTTAACATCAAAAAACGACAAAAAACTGCTATAAAATTATTAATCAAAAAAACTTAAAAACACTAGACTCCAGACAAGAAAAAACGAATTTTCACACTAAAAAAACATCTAGCCTCAAATCTAAAACATCAGGCATACTAAAATCTATCACTGCGCTTATCACTCTCATATATCCTCCCAAAACCATAAAAATCACAAAACAAAAAGGCCGTATTAGTTAATAATACGGCCTTTTTTACTCGCATCAATTAGATTAGCTCCACCCATATCGCCTAACACGTTTAACCAATGCAATATAACGCCAAATAATAAACGTATAAATACAGGCGCAAATCAATACAACAAAATGCAAATTACCCAACATAGCAATAATAATGCTTTGGCAATGCGCCCATGAATAAAAAAAGAAAAGATTAGCTAACCCTGTAATATCGCAAGTTTTTTGATACAAAAAGGTATAAGGCAATGCCGCAGCACCCCCAAAGACAAAAGGAATAAACGGCGCATAAAGTTGAATAAAAAACCGTTTTTTAAAGACTAATATCACCAACAAAAAAACAAATGTTCCTGAGACAAACCCAAAACCAAAATGTCCAGCACCGGTCAAAAATTCATTCACGCCACGACACCTATATTAATAAATGTTACTAGAAAATAATGTAAAGGGGGTTTTACATAAAATTTTAACATCTAGCCACAAAGACCAATTGTTAATATACGCCACATCATACTCTACACGCTGACGCATTTTTTCCATTTCTTCCGTTTCTCCACGACACCCATTCACCTGAGCCAAACCTGTAATACCGGGCTTAATACGATGACGCAATAAATATGAATCAATATGATCATCATAATAATCATTGTGCGCAACTGCGTGCGGCCTCGGGCCGACTAACGACATTTCACCAATAAGCACATTAATTAATTGCGGCAGTTCATCAATAGAGGTTCTGCGTAAAAAATTACCGATAGGAGTAATTCGCACATCATTTTTGGTAGCTTGCTGAACCTCTCCGTTAAGCTCTTCATGCAAAAACATTGAGCGAAACTTCCATATTTTAAACACAGCACCATCCCATCCATGTCGATCTTGCTTGAAAAAAACAGGGCCACGAGAGGTTAATTTAATAGATAAAGCAACCACTAGTAAAAAAGGCGATAACAGTAGTAGCAACATAGCTGCCACGATACGATCCATGATCACTTTAAAAAAAATACCCGTTCTTGTTGACGTAATAGGACTTTCATTTAAAAAGATTAATGGCAAACCTGCGATTTCTCGAATAGAGTGGTTTAAAAGCTTCAATGCATAAATATCAGGCACCCAGATTAAATCAACATTAGCATCCAATAATTCTACATGTAGTCCTTCTACACTATTAGACTGGCCTAAAGGCACGGCGATATATACTCGCTTAATATCATACTGACTAATAATTCGCTTTATCTGGCCAACATCCCCCAACAAAGGGGCATTTAACTGGTGTGGTTGCAACGTGTCATTACCCACATCGTCATCTTTGTGGGAAGCAAAACCAATCACCTTGTCAGGTAGCCATTTGTTATTATTAATACTGGTAAATAAATGTTCCGCCAAACGGCCTCTGCCTACAATTAAGCATTCCGTATGCTCAGCAAAACGCTCCCGCAAAAAACCGATTGCATGATACATACATGCATAAGCTACCAGCTGTACAACAAAACCGATAGTTGCCCATAAAAGAAAAACTTCACGAGAAAAGGATTCTGACACTTTGGTCACAAAACCAATTAAAAGCAGCACCGATAAAAATAGCAACCACGCAATGGTCAGACGATAGCAACCTTGATAAAGCGAACCCGAACGCCTATACACGCCATAAACCGAATAAATAATAAATTGAATCAATACCGCAGTAACCAAAAAAATACGATAATTATCGGGAATTTGCCCAACAACCTCTCCTACTTTAATAGCCACAAGTACATAAAGAAGGCCTATCGTAAGCACTAGATCAACAAGAATTTGAAACGAATAGACTAAAGATTCACGTTTTTTTAATAACTGACGGCGTCGACCTAATTGCTCATAACCTTGAGAGATAGGCATGTATTTATATTCCAAACACCAAAAACATATTTATTTTTCTAACTTTACCATCTAAACAGACAACCACAAGTTAAACCACCCACAAACCAAAACTTTGGTACAATTATCACACAGAAAACTAAGCTCACCAATAAACCCGCAAAGAATATACAATGAATATAGCAAAAACTATGGAAAACCCTAGCGCAACAAAAGCTCTTTTCCATCACTTACTCGCCATTATTGTTTGCCTACCACTTCCTCTAGCGAGTAATCGCCCATGGGCATGGTACTTAATGGAAGCATGGATCTTTGGTTTATTTGCGATATGGATGTTGCTTATGTTTAAACATAAAACACGCATGCCTGAATATTGGAAAAGATGCTGGCTACCCTTACTGGCCCTAGCTAGCTTTGCAGGTTTCACTTTTTTTCAACTCACACCATTAAATCACTCTCATCATGCTATTGGCATATTAAACGATATAAAATGGAACCAATTTTCTCTTGATCCCCATGCCACCATAGATCATCTACTAAAAACCCTTGCCTACCTATGCCTATTCATTCTCACCATTGCTTTAGTAACCACTGAGAAAAGAATCAAAAGCACTCTTACTATTTTCTTTTTAAGCGGCCTTTTTCAAGCATCTTACGGCGCCTTAATGACCCTATCTAATTTGGAATACATCTTCCTCATGAAAAAAGAGTATTACATTGGTCTGGCCACAGGCACATTCGTTAACCGTAACCATTTCGCCAACTACCTAATTATGTGTATCGCGGCAGGAACCGCCTTATTACTCATCGATTTTTCGCTACAAAAAGCAAAAAGCTGGAAAGAGCGAATCATAGGCATCTTGTATTTTATAATGAGTAAAAAAATGCTGCTGCGTATCGGAATAGCAATGATCGTAGTAGGCATTGTACTCAGCCGATCCCGCATGGGAAATGTATCATTTTTTGTTAGCCTAATTATCGCAGGCCTTTTTTGGATGATACTCACCAAAAGAATTAGCCGAAAAGCTATTATATTACTCGTTAGCTTTATCGTGATTGACTTATGGGTTGTAGGTAACTGGTTTGGCTTTGAAAAGGTACAAGCACGCCTACAAAATACATCTGCAAGCACAGAAACACGCGATGAGGTGATACGAGATACCGTCGTATATATTAAAGACCACCCAATGCTAGGTACTGGCGGCGGAAGCTATTACTCAGTATACCCTCATTATAAGAGCCCCGATGTCAACGGCTACTACAACCACACACATAATGATTACTTACAAATCATCAGCGAATACGGTTTTATTGGTATAAGCATTATCGCTATTCTCGTTTTATCAACCGCATTCATAGCCATAACAACTATGCTAAAACGCAGAAACCCCGTCATGCAAGCCGTTGGCTTTATGTGCTTAATGACAATTATCGCTTTACTAATGCATAGTTTGGTCGACTTTAATTTACAAATGATGGCAAATGCAGCATCGGTTATTATTATTTTTGCTCTGGGCTGGGTTAGTCGATATATACCGACAAATATGAATAAACGGCAACATTAATAATACAAAAAGATATAATTAATGTATGAATCAATACACACCCTGCAGTATTCAGCCATTGCTCCAACTGGATACAAATGATACAATCAGCGCCATTGCAATTATTTTTTAAGTTCAATTGAGGTACTTATCAATGAATAAGCAGTTTTTATTGAGTATGGCAACGGCTGTTATAGCCTTTAGCCTATCTCAACAAGCAGCAGCAACCTATGGCTATGGCTATAGTTCTTACGGCAGCAGCTATGGATATAGCAGCAGAAGCTACGCTTACAGCAGCAAAAGCTACGGTTACAGCAGCAAAAGCTACGGTTACAGCAGCAGAAGCTATGGCTACGGTAACAGCAGTTATGGCTACGGCAACAGCGGTTATGGCTACGGCAACAGCGGTTATGGCTACGGCAACAGCGGTTATGGCAGCGGCTGGGGTTATGGCAACGGTTGGAGCTGGGGTCGTGGAAGCCGCGGTAGTCATGGAAGCCGCGGTAGTCATGGAAGCCACGGCAGTCATGGAAGCCACGGTAGTCATGGCGGCGGCTGGGGTTACGGTGGCGGCCATGGTGGCGGCTGGGGCGGCGGCACTAGCGGCTGCTAATAACCAAAGATACCCGTTTAGATCAATAAAAAGCCAGTATTTATACTGGCTTTTTTTGTTTTCACAATAAATTAACCCCCCTCTACAATACCCACCACTATCACACACCAATAGGCAAGCACAGTATATAGCGAACATAAAAAAGCCAGCATAATGCTGGCTTTTCATCAAATCACGCCTATGTTTACACTGCGGCAATCATACTCAATAGCTCATCTCGCTTTTCTTCCATTAGCGATTCACTGCCTCTAGACTCTACATTTAAGCGCACAACAGGCTCTGTGTTAGACATTCTCACATTAAATCGCCACTGATCAAAAGTCATAGACAAGCCATCTGTATGATCTACAGATTCCGCCATCGCTGAATAATACGCCTCTATTGTCTCAAGTAGCGCTTTCGGGTCAGATACCTTGGTATTAATTTCACCACTACATGGGAAAGCCTTCATACGATCATCGACCAATTGAGACAGCGACTTACCGCTTTTAGAGAGTAACTCAACAACCAACAACCAAGGAATCATACCGCTGTCGCAATATGCAAAATCACGAAAATAGTGATGAGCACTCATCTCACCGCCATACACAGCATCCTCTAAGCGCATACGCTCTTTAATAAAAGCATGGCCAGTTTTACTTTGTACAGCAATGCCACCAGCCATCGCAGACAACGCCTGTGTATTCCATGTTAACCGCGGATCATGCACAACCTTAGCGCCTTTATTTTTCAATAAAAAGGCTTCAGCCAACATACCAACCACGTAATAACCCTCTATAAATCGGCCATTTTCATCAAAGAAAAAGCAGCGATCAAAGTCGCCATCCCAGGCGATACCCAAATCAGCATTATGCGCTTTTACTGCATCAATGGTAGAACTACGATTATCTACCTCTAACGGATTAGGGATACCATTAGGAAAACGGCCATCAGGCTCATGATTCACTCGAATAAATTCAAAAGGCAATGCTTTTTCTAACCACTCCATGGCCAAACCTGCACCACCATTACCTGGATTTGAAACGATTTTTAACGGTTTCAGTGCTGAAACATCAACATATGTTAATAAATGCTGGATGTAATCAGGGCGGCTATCTAAACGACTTACCGCTCCTTTTTTAGTTACTGGAGCAAAGTCATTTTGCTCGGCTAAACGCTTAATATCCAATAAACCTGTATCACCACTAATAGGCTTTGCACCCTCACGGACAAATTTCATTCCATTGTAATCCATCGGGTTATGACTTGCCGTCACACAAATACCACCATCCACGGCATTATTAAAAGCCGCAAAGTACACCTCTTCGGTACCACATTGGCCTATATGTAAAACATCAGCGCCACTATCGGTGATTCCATCAATTAACGCCTCGGTTAACGATGGACTGGTTAATCGTATATCGTGCCCTACCACGATTGTTTTCGCATTTAAGAATTCAGCAAAGCTTCGGCCTATACGATAAGCTACACTTTCATTAAGTTGGTCAGGTACTCGACCACGAACATCATAAGCCTTAAAACAATGGATCTCACTACTCATTATTACTACCTTACTATTCGCTATTTATAACGAGGTATAAATATTTTTATAGACATGGTTTGTCGCTTCAACAAAACCTTCGACACTACCACAATCAAAACGATGACCTTTAAATTTATACGCCATAACACAACCATTTTTAGCCTGCGTTAATAATGCATCGGTTAACTGTACTTCGCCGTTCTTTCCTGGAGGGGTATTTTCTAATACATCAAAAATATCTGGTGTTAAAATATAACGCCCAATAATGGCTAAATTACTCGGCGCTTCTTCTAGCGAGGGCTTCTCTACCATATCAGAGACCTGATAAAGCCCTTCTTTCATTTTTTCGCCTGCAATAACACCAAACTTACTGATTTGATCGTCAGGTACTTCTTGAATAGCAATAATACTGCAACGAAATTGATTATATAAACGCACCATCTGCGCCAAAACACCCTCATCTTCGCCCGTTAAACAAAGATCATCTGAAAGCACCACTCCAAAAGGGTCATCCCCCATTAAACGACGACCATTTAAAATAGCATCACCTAATCCACGCATCTCAGTTTGGCGAGTAAAAGAAAACTTCCCTTTATCCATTACATCTCGAATACTATCGAGATATTGCTCTTTGCTACTTCCTTCAATTTCTTTTTCTAATTCATAATTTACATCAAAGTGATCAGCAATAGCTCGTTTACCACGACCTGTCACAAACCCCACATCCGTTAGACCAGCTTCCAATGCTTCCTCCACGCCATACTGAACCAAAGGCTTATTTACGATGGGTAGCATCTCCTTTGGCATCGATTTAGTCGCAGGTAGAAAACGCGTTCCATACCCCGCAACAGGGAAAAGACATTTTTTGATCATAATATACCCTAAATTCTGTTAATTACCGTAAAACTGTAACAATAGCATAATCATTATGAAATTTCTGTGACGCTAGGGGGCTAGAGAACCGATTTCAACTAGACATGTGTATTTTAACCGCTACAATGTCCTGCCTTTGGATTGTAATGGGAAACAACAATCTTAACCCTTTACATTGATAGATGAGAACACTATGTCCCTAGCTGCAGATAATAAAAATAGTTTTACAAGAGATGAATTAATTGCATGCGGAGAAGGCAAGCTATTTGGCGCAGGCAATGCCCAGCTTCCTTTACCTAATATGCTTATGCTAGATCGCATTATGAGCATTACTGCTGATGGCGGCGAATTTGGCAAAGGCGAAATTATCGCAGAGTTAGACATTACCCCTGACCTATGGTTTTTTGACTGCCACTTTCCTGGTGACCCAGTAATGCCAGGCTGCTTAGGGCTCGATGCCATGTGGCAGCTTGTAGGTTTTTTCCTTGGCTGGAAGGGCAACTTGGGTCGTGGACGCGCATTGGGTTCAGGCGAAGTAAAATTTACAGGGCAAATCCTACCTACCGCTAAAAAAGTCACCTATCACATCAATCTTAAACGCGTAATTGAGCGTAAATTAGTGATGGGAATAGCCGACGGACGTGTATCCGTTGACGGTAAAGACATCTATTTTGCCAAAGATCTTCGTGTTGGGCTATTTACTAATACCGACAGTTTCTAGACTCCTGTAGAATAGCCTATAACTTAACAGAAATGATTTAATAGCATTCGTTCTACCACATAACAATATATTATAATTTAAGGGGAGTCATATGAAGCGTGTCGTCGTCACAGGTATAGGGATCGTATCGTGTATAGGCAACGATAAAGCCAGCGTTCTTGAGTCATTACAATCAGGAAAATCAGGTATTTCATTTCAGGAAGACTATGCCGAAATGGGTTTTCGTAGCCATGTTGCAGGCTGCATCGATCTTGATATCAAAGAGCATATCGACCGAAAAACATTACGCTTTATGGGCAATGCCGCTGCATATAATTATATTGCGATGCAACAAGCCATTACCGACTCAGCACTACCTGAAGAGCTAGTATCTAATGATCGTACAGGTATCATAATGGGTTCTGGTGGCGCATCTTCATCCAACCTTGTTGAAGCCGCTGATATTTTACGCGAGCGCGGCATTAAGCGTGTAGGCCCTTATCGCGTCACACAAACCATGGGTAGTACGACATCAGCATGTTTAGCCACACCATTTAAAATCAAAGGCGTGAATTACTCCATATCATCTGCTTGCGCAACAAGCGCCCACTGTATTGGCAATGCAATGGAATTAATTCAACTTGGTAAACAAGACATTGTATTTGCGGGTGGCGGCGAAGAGCTGCACTGGTCACTGAGCTGTCTCTTCGATGCCATGGGTGCACTTTCTAGCAAATATAACGACACCCCAGAAAAAGCCTCTCGTGCATACGACGCCGATCGTGATGGATTTGTTATTTCTGGTGGTGGTGGCTGCCTCGTATTAGAAGATTATGATCACGCCATTGCTCGCGGTGCACCTATTTATGCAGAACTTGTAGGCTATGGCGCTACATCTGATGGTTACGATATGGTTGCCCCTTCAGGCGAAGGCGCTGCGCGCTGTATGCAACAAGCCATTAGCAACATCGATGCACCTATAGACTACATCAACTCTCACGGCACCAGCACACCTGTTGGCGACCTTGCAGAATTAAAAGCTGTTAAAGAAGTCTTTGGAGACAAGTCACCTGTTATCAGCTCAACCAAGTCACTAGCAGGCCATTCCTTAGGGGCTACAGGTGTTCAAGAAGCCATATTTACATTGATAATGATGAACAACAATTTTATTGCAGGATCTGCAAATATCGAAAATATCGATGAAGCTGCCGCCGACATGAATATTGCTGAAAAACGCATAGACAATGTAGATATACAGCACGCAATGTCTAACAGCTTTGGTTTTGGCGGCACAAACGCCACGCTTGTTTTCAAAAAAGTCTAACAATTACCTGTTTATAGGCAATAACATCAGTAAAAAGCGAACTTTCTATAAGTTCGCTTTTTTTATGCCCGCTATACTCTTATCAACACATAAAACATCGCATAAAATACATACACTATAATACTCACCTACAAACATATAAGGCCTTCATAGTGAACATTACACTTTCCGCCAAATTTATATCTACCGTACTCACAGGTATTATCGGCTTTCTGCTTATAGCACACTGCATTCAAGCTTATTTTTTTCTCGAAGGCCTTATGGATTATGTTTACTTTCTTGATTTTGATATAGAACGCAATCTTCCTACGTTTTACTCTGTTGCCGCCATAGAAATAGCCGCCCTATTGTTACTCGTAATCTATATTTACCACAAAAAAAATCAAAACAACTACCAATGGGCATGGCTGGGTTTAAGTATACTTTTTGCCTTTTTAGGATTAGACGAAGCCACCAAAATTCATGAAAATGCTGGCGACATTATCTCTTATACATTTGAAGCTACAGGTATTTTCTATTTTCCATGGGTACTCCCCTATGGTATTGCACTCATATTTTTATCCGTTATTTATATACCTTGGCTCTTTAGTATTCCCCTTTCAAATCGAATTGAGTTTATTATTTCTGCCATTGTTTTCTTATCTGGCGCATTAGGCATGGAAATGCTAAGCGCCGTATACGCAGAACAAACCAGCCTAGATAGCTACGAATATATTCGCACCTATACCATAGAGGAAACGCTAGAAATGCTAGGTGTTCTACTGTTTATACGCGCACTGATTCGATACATGCACGTTACAATAAAAGATATTACGATTGAATGTAGACCGTAAATTTTAATCAGTTACGCCCATAAAAAAACCTCTTATAGCAATAAACTAAAAGAGGTTTTTATCATCACTTACCACGCTACATCGGTTGCATTAAAACGGTATATCATCATCAAAACTATCCATACCTGGAGCAGGCTGAGGAGCTGGTGCTGACGCTGTTTGTGGACGAGCTGCTGGAGCCGCTTGCTGTTGCGGGGCTGCATACTGCTGTTGTGGTGCAGCTTGTGAAGGCGCTTGTGGAGCATAAGATAGATCATATCCTGCATCACCGCCCATACCACCGCCGCCACCTTGACGACCACCTAACATTTGCATTTCTGAACCCACAATTTCAGTAGTATAACGATCATTACCACTTTGATCTTGCCATTTACGTGTACGTAAAGCGCCCTCTACATAAACTTGCGAACCCTTCTTAAGATATTCACCTGCAATTTCTGCTAGGCGATTGAAAAATACAATGCGATGCCACTCAACACGCTCTTGTGGCTGGCCTGTTTGCTTGTCTTTCCAGCTTTCAGAAGTCGCCACACTTATATTGGTGACCGCACCGCCCGATGGCATATACTTTGTTTCTGGGTCTTGCCCCAAATTGCCTACGATGGTGACTTTATTGATTCCTCTAGCCATTAGTTGTTTCCTCTATTATTCTATATTTTGTCGAAGGACAGTCACACAACATAGCACTGCCTACCCACATCACTTAATGCACCTATCCTACCACATTCTGTTTAGAAGAGCGTTCGGGAATTACCATCCATCGCGCAGCAATGAGCCAACACACAAGCACACCCACTGTAGAGATAATGACAGCTTCTATCCCCCAATGACTATATAAATTTCCTCCCACAATACCACCAAACGCTGCACCCAAGAACTGACAGGTAGCAAACACGCCCGAACCTGCACCCTTACTTTCGGGCGGTAGTATTTTCGTTAACAATGAAGGTAAATTCGCTTCCAGATAATTAAACGCAATAAAAAACATGCCTAAACATGTGATCAATAACCATAAATATTGAGGCGAAATAGCGATTACGAACAAGGTTATAATTAATAAAATAATCATTGATACAATCAATGCTTTCACACACTGCTTTTTTTCACCCACAATCATTAATGGAATCATCACAACAAACGATAAAAGCATTACCACTAAATAAACCCATGAATGCTCATCACGCGGCAATAGTGCACTCTCTAACAATAAAGGCATCATCACAAACAACGCCATCAATACATAATGTAAGGAAAACACACCAAGGTATAGCAAAACCGATTGAGGCGCTTTAATCACCGCTTTTAAGTGAATCAAGGATAATTGAGTGACTTTTTGTTGCACCGATGCCGCGCTAGGAATAGCCCAACATAATACACCGACACCAATAATAGATAATGCAACAGCCGCCCAAAACAATAGACGAATACCACTCACATCAGCAATAGTTAAACTCGCGATAAAAGGGCCAACAACAAGTGCCAATGCAAAAGCAACACCGATTGAAGCGCCAATAGACGCCATCGCTTTAGTGCGATTCTCTACAGAGGTTAAATCACCCACCATGGCCATAATAACGCCTGCAATCGCTCCCGCCCCTTGTAATGCTCGACCAATAATCAGCCCCTGAACACTTTCTGCCAAGGCTGCCACAATCGAACCAACAGCAAACAACAATAAGCCCAAAAAAATTAACGGCTTACGACCAAAGCGATCGGATAATAGCCCAAAAGGAATTTGTAATAAGGCCTGAGTTAAGCCATATATACCTAAAGCAACCCCCAATAAAAACACATTACTGCCTACATAGTCTTCACCCGATAACGAAAGCACCGGTAACACCATAAAAAGGCCTAGCATACGAAAAATATATAAAGCTGCGAGAGAGCCCACCGCTCGAGATTGGGAAAAAGACGTAGAATTGACAGACATAGAAGAAAAACCCAGTTAATGCACCATTCTATCAAGAGCAACCTAATCACGCTAGCAAGAGACAGAGCACACATGACGATTGATATACGCAGCCCATCATTTTACTCATTTACTCACAAGCCAAGAAGTTTCTTGTCTCTTATGGGTGAAGGCCTATAATGGAGGATTGATTGACTATCTGAGAAGTTCTAGTGGATACCATTATTGTACGCGGGGCTCGCACCCACAATCTAAAAAATATTGACCTCGATATACCTCGTGACAAATTTATTGTTATTACAGGATTATCTGGCTCAGGAAAATCATCATTAGCATTTGATACTCTTTATGCAGAAGGCCAACGACGCTATGTAGAGTCATTATCAACATATGCTCGACAATTTTTGTCAATGATGGAAAAACCCGACATTGATCATATTGAAGGGTTAAGCCCCGCTATATCTATCGAACAAAAATCCACCTCACATAATCCACGCTCCACAGTCGGCACCATTACCGAAATTTATGACTACCTGCGTTTACTATTTGCACGTATTGGTGAAGCGCGTTGCCCAAAGCATGATGTTCCACTCTCAGCACAAACCATCAGTGAAATGGTTGATAACATCCTAGAACTGCCCGCTGATACAAAACTTATGTTATTAGCGCCCATTGTGCGCGATCGAAAAGGTGAACACTTACACACATTTGAGCAGCTTCGACGTGATGGCTTTATTCGTGTACGCGTTGATGGCACCGTAGTAGATTTAGATGATGTGCCCGCTCTTGATAAGAAAAAGAAACATACTATCGAAGTCGTAGTTGACCGCTTTAAAGTACGTGATGATTTACAACT
This sequence comes from Candidatus Endobugula sp., assembly GCA_965225895.1. Lineage (GTDB taxonomy): Bacteria > Pseudomonadota > Gammaproteobacteria > Pseudomonadales > Cellvibrionaceae > Endobugula. The sequence goes on along the minus strand of CBDDBR010000011.1, from coordinate 224,846 downwards.
ACGTTTAGCAGAATCCATAGAAACAGCTCTAAACCTATCATCAGGGTTATTAATTCTTAACTACATGGATGGCGAAAAAGAAGATCAACTCTTCTCATCAAAACACGCCTGCCCCATATGTGATTACTCACTTAGCGAATTAGAACCGCGGCTATTCTCATTTAACAACCCTGCTGGCGCCTGCCCTAGCTGTGATGGCCTTGGGGTTAAGCAATATTTTGATCAAGAGAAAGTCGTTCACTTTCCTGAATCTTCGTTATCTGAAGGCGCTATTCGCGGCTGGGACAAACGTAATATTTATTACTTTCACATGCTTAACTCGCTAGCAGAGCACTACCAATTCGATGTTGACACGCCATGGGATAAACTAAGTAAAAAACACCAAAAGGCCATTTTATTTGGCTCTGGCGACACTGAAATTAACTTTAATTATGCCAGTGATCGCGGCGATATCATTAAACGTAAACACCGTTTTGAAGGTGTGATCAACAATTTAGAACGCCGTTTTCGCGACACCGATTCACAAATGGTACGCGATGATCTCGCCAAACTATTATCTACCCAGCATTGCCCAGAATGCCATGGTGCACGCTTACGTGAAGAAGCACGCAATGTATTTGTGGACAACAAAACCATCACCGACTTAACCGTACTTCCCGTTGGCGATGCCTTTGATTATTTTCAACAACTCAGTTTTACGGGCGCAAAAGGGCAAATTGCCGAAAAAATCATTAAAGAACTACAAGATAGACTTCGCTTCTTAGTCGATGTAGGGCTTAACTACTTATCACTAAACCGTAGCGCCGATACCTTATCAGGCGGCGAAGCACAACGCATTCGACTAGCGAGCCAAATTGGCGCGGGGCTTGTCGGTGTCATGTACATACTGGATGAGCCTTCTATCGGCCTACATCAACGTGACAACGATCGACTACTTAAAACACTCATCCACCTACGTGATATAGGTAATACAGTGATCGTTGTAGAACACGACGAAGATGCTATACGCCTTGCCGATCATGTCATTGATATTGGCCCCAAAGCAGGGGTTCATGGCGGCCAAGTCATAGCTGAGGGCAAACTCAAAGACATACTCAAAAGTAAAGACTCGCTTACGGGGCAATACCTATCAGGCAAACGTAAAATAGAATATCCTAAACAAAGAACCGTTAACCAAAAAAACAAACAACTCGTACTCAGTGGCGCCACAGGCAATAATTTAAAGAACGTCAACCTATCCCTACCCATAGGATTACTGAGTTGCATTACGGGTGTCTCTGGATCAGGTAAATCAACCCTCATTAACGGCACACTTTACCCGCTTGTAGCAACAGAGCTCAATGGTGCAACCACACTAACTGCTGCTCCCCACGAAAACATCAATGGTTTAAATCAACTCGACAAATGTGTTGATATTGATCAAAGCCCAATAGGACGCACCCCACGCTCTAACCCTGCCACGTATACTGGTATTTTTACACCGATTAGAGAGCTATTTTCCGACACTCAAGAAGCCCGTTCACGGGGCTATAAACCGGGTAGATTTAGCTTCAATGTTAAAGGTGGACGCTGCGAAGCCTGCCAAGGCGATGGCGTTGTTAAAGTGGAGATGCATTTTTTACCCGATGTTTATGTCGCTTGCGATACTTGTCACGGCAAACGCTACAACCGAGAAACGTTAGAAATCAACTACAAAGGTAAAAATATTCACCAAGTGCTTGATCTAACCGTAGAAGATGCACGTGAATTTTTCGATGCTATTCCATCGATTGCCCGTAAGCTACAAACATTAATAGATGTAGGACTGTCTTACATTCGATTAGGGCAAGCGGCAACCACACTTTCAGGTGGTGAAGCACAACGAGTAAAATTGGCTAAAGAACTATCTAAACGTGACACAGGACAAACACTTTATATATTAGATGAACCAACAACAGGCTTACATTTTTACGATATTCAGCAATTACTTAACGTGCTACATCGCTTACGTGATCACGGCAATACTATTGTAGTGATCGAACACAACCTTGATGTTATTAAAACGGCTGATTGGATTGTTGACCTAGGACCAGAAGGCGGTAGTGGTGGTGGACAAATTATTGCTGAAGGCACACCCGAAGAGCTAATGAAGGTTAAACAATCTCATACAGGCGTATTCCTTAAAAAACACATAGACAATGAGCCCAGCTAAGAATTAATTAACGGGCATAAAAAAACGCCAGCATGCTGGCGTTTTTTTATGATAAAAGCAAAGCTTATTCTGCAGCTGCAGTCTCGGCTTCTACTTCAGGCGCTTCAATTACTACGCGATCAACTAACTCAACGTAAGCCATTGGCGCTTTATCACCTGTACGGAATCCACACTTAAGAATACGGATATAACCACCTGGACGCTGCTCATAGCGAGGGCCTAAATCACTAAATAATTTACCCACTGACTTTTTACAGTTTAAACGGCTAAATGCTAAACGACGGTTAGCAACACTATCTACTTTAGATAAAGTAATTAATGGTTCGATAACTCGACGAAGTTCTTTTGCTTTTGGTAATGTCGTTTTAATTAATTCGTGCTCAACCAACGAGATTGCCATATTACGGAACATGGCTTTACGGTGAGAACTGTTACGATTTAATTGACGGCCACTTTTACGATGACGCATGACTCAATCCTTCCTACTAGCTGCTTCTCAGCAATTCTGTTAATTGGTTACCGTATTAAAACAGTAACCGCTATTATAGTTAACTCAAAGAGTTAATATTAATCGTCTGTACGAAGACTAGCAGGTGGCCAGCTTTCAAGACGTAAACCTAGTGATAAACCGCGAGAGGCTAGAACATCTTTAATCTCAGTTAAAGATTTTTTACCTAAGTTCGGAGTTTTTAATAATTCAACTTCTGTACGCTGAATTAAATCACCAATATAGTAAATGTTTTCTGCTTTTAGACAGTTCGCAGAACGAACAGTTAACTCAAGATCATCAACAGGGCGAAGTAAAATCGGATCAACATCTTCTTCTTTTTCTTCTGGCTCTAATGATTTTTCACTCTCAAGGTCAACAAATACCGCTAACTGCTGCTGTAATATAGTAGCTGAACGACGAATAGCTTCTTCTGGATCAATAGTACCGTTAGTTTCTAAATCTAGTACCAATTTATCCAAATCCGTACGCTGTTCAACACGAGCACTCTCTACAGAGTATGCTAAACGTTTAACAGGGCTGAATGAAGCATCTAACTGTAAGCGACCAATCGCTCGAGTTTCATCATCTTCTTTACGGCGCGCATCAGCTGGCTGATATCCACGACCACGCGCAATAGTTAACTGCATGTTTAGTGCTACATCACCCGTAATAGTTGCAATCACATGATCTGGATTTTTAATTTCCACTTCATGATCAACAATAATGTCGGCTGCAGTAACAACACCAGGACCTTTTTTATTAAGAGAAAGAACCGCTTGCACTTTCTCTTGGTCATTCATTACAACTGCAACGCCTTTAAGGTTAAGTAAGATTTCAATAACATCTTCCTGAACACCTTCAATAGCACTGTATTCGTGTTCTACACCTTCAATCTCGGCTTCAATAATTGCACAGCCAGGCATTGAAGAAAGCAAAATACGACGTAATGCATTGCCTAATGTATGTCCAAAACCACGCTCTAATGGCTCCAACACAACTTTTGCATGTGTAGGAGAATGTTCAGTAACATCAATATGACGCGGGGTCAAAAATTCGTTAACAGCACTTTGCATAGCCATACCTTTTAAGGGTTAATCTTTCTATTGTGTCTTTTATTGAACAAGAGTAATACGATAAATCGTATTACTTCGAGTAAAGCTCAACAATAAGATTTTCATTAATTTCTGCTGGTAAATCAGCACGATCAGGAACACGTTTAAATGTACCTTCTAATTTTGCTGCAGTCACTTCTACCCACTCAACTTCACGTTGAGCTGCCAGATCTAATGCGCTTTTGATTCGCAATTGATTTTTCGCTTTTTCACGAACAGAAATCACATCGTCTGGTTTTACTTGGTATGAAGGAATATTTACTGTTCCACCATTTACTAAAATAGACTTGTGAGATACTAACTGACGAGACTCAGCACGTGTTGAGCCAAAGCCCATACGATAAACAACGTTATCTAAACGTGTTTCTAAAAGCTGTAACAAGTTTTCACCTGTTGCGCCTTTACGACGAGCTGCTTCTTTATAATAAGCACGGAATTGCTTCTCAAGTACACCATAAGTACGGCGAACTTTTTGCTTTTCACGTAATTGAACACCGTAGTCTGATAAGCGACCACGACGTACACCATGTACACCAGGTGCCGTTTCAAGCTTACACTTAGTTTCTAAAGCACGAACACCGCTTTTAAGAAATAGGTCAGTGCCTTCACGACGGGAAAGTTTACAAGTAGGTCCTAAATATCGAGCCATTTTTCAATTCCCCCTATACGCGACGTTTTTTCGGTGGACGGCAGCCATTATGAGGAATGGGCGTCACATCCGTAATGTTAGAAATTTTATAACCAACATTGTTTAATGCTCGAACTGCAGATTCACGGCCAGGGCCAGGTCCTTTCACTTCGACATCTAAATTTTTCAAACCGTATTCTAACGCAGCTTGACCCGCACGTTCAGCAGCAACCTGTGCAGCAAACGGGGTACTTTTACGCGAACCACGGAAACCAGAACCACCCGAGGTTGCCCAGCTTAGAGCATTACCCTGACGATCAGTAATGGTAACAATTGTATTGTTAAAAGAAGCATGGATATGGGCAATGCCATCCACTACCGTCTTTTTAACTTTTTTCTTTGTACTTGGCTTAGCCATAGTAATTATCCCAACCTTAACGTTTAATCTTTAGCACTTATCACTTAGTTATTAGCAAAAAGTGGATTATTTTTTGATAGGCTTACGAGGGCCTTTACGGGTACGCGCATTCGTTTTAGTGCGCTGACCACGTAATGGCAAGTTACGACGATGGCGAATACCACGGAAGCAACCTAAATCCATCAAACGTTTAATATTCATAGAAACTTCACGACGTAAGTCACCTTCTACGGTTACTTTAGTCACTTCCGCACGAATTTTATCCATATCAGCTTCTGATAAGGCACTGATTTTGGTCGACTCAGCGATACCAACTTCAGCAAGAATGCGTTTAGCGGTTGTTAATCCAATCCCATAAACATAGGTTAGGGAGATAACGGCGTGTTTGTTATCGGGTATGTTGACACCAGCGATACGGGCCATTCAATGTACTCCACATTGTGTTGCTCTTTTAAAACCCACTTTAATAGGGCCGAGCAATAGATAATTAAGTATTAACAGCGGCTTTAACCACCCTAATCGTGAACTTTTTACTGGCAATGCCACTAAAAAGGCGCGCAAGGATAGCTGGAAAACCACCAGATTGCAATAGCTTATTAATTTCTCAATAAGCGACAGTTAATACCCCCATTTTGATAATAGCTAGCACCATTACCAATTGTCTTTCTTAACCTTGACGTTGTTTATGTCTAGGTTCAGCACTGCATATAACACGAAGAACACCTTTACGGCGAACAAGTTTACAGTTACGACAAATTTTCTTTACTGAAGCGCGAACTTTCATATTGTCCTCAATGTATCTCTATCAATTTATAGCGGTGGTTTAAACGCCGCCACCATAACCTTTCAAATTCGATTTTTTCATGAGTGATTCATACTGACTTGACATTAAATGCGATTGAACTTGAGACATAAAGTCCATTAACACAACAACAACAATCAATAATGATGTACCACCTAAATAAAACGGAATACTTGTTGCCACAATTAAGAACTGAGGCATTAAGCATACCGCTGCCATATATAATGAACCAACAACAGTTAAACGCGTTAGCACACTATCAATGTACTTTGCAGATTGCTCTCCTGGGCGAATACCCGGGATATAAGCACCTGACTTCTTCAAATTATCTGCTACTTCATTTGGGTTATACATCAATGCTGTATAAAAGAAGCAAAAGAAAATAATTAATGCTGCAAACAAAATAAAGTTAAGTGGTTGGCCAGGCCCTAAAGCCAATGCAAATTCTTGTAAGAATTCACTACCACCACCTTCACCATTACCTAACCACGATGCTATCGATTGAGGGAATAGTAACAATGAGCTTGCGAAAATAGCAGGGATTACACCAGCCATATTCACTTTTAAAGGTAAGTGAGAACTTTGTGCAGCGTAAACCTTTTTACCTTGTTGACGTTTTGCATAATTCACCGTAATACGACGCTGACCACGCTCAACACGAACAACAAACCACACAACTGCTAATAGGATAAACAAAATACCTAATAGCAATAGAATATTCAGATCACCTTGTTGTGAACTTTCAAATGCTTGACCAACAGCACTTGGTAAACCTGCAACAATACCTGCGAAAATAAGCATTGATATACCATTACCAATACCTTTTTCTGTTACCTGTTCACCTAACCACATCATAAATACTGCACCAGTCACTAATGAAGTTACTGCCACAATATAAAACAACATTAAAGAGCTACCCTCATATACTAAACCTTGCGAGGCTAAGCCAACAGACATTGCTGTGCCTTGCACTAAGGCAAGGAGGATAGTTAGATAACGCGTGTATTGACTAATCTTACGACGACCAGCATCACCTTCTTTCTTTAATTGCTCTAAGGAAGGTGTCACTGCTGTCATAAGCTGCATGATAATTGATGCCGAAATATAAGGCATAATACCAAGAGCAAGAATACTCATACGCTCCAGCGCACCGCCAGAGAACATATTAAAAAGGCCAATAATAGTGCCTTCATTTTGTTCAAACAAAGACGCAATGCGATCAGGGTCAATGCCTGGTACTGGGATATGTGTACCGATACGGTAAACAATAATCGCTAAAAAAAGAAAACGAAGGCGAGCCCAAAGCTCGCCTAAACCTTTTTGATTACCAAACAAACTACCTGGTGTGGCCATATATAAAAAAACCTTATTCTTCTATTTTGCCACCAGCAGCTTCAATTGCTGCTTTAGCGCCTTTAGTCACTGCTAAACCTTTAATCGTTACTGACTTTGTTACTTCACCAGATAAGAACACTTTTGCGCGCTTAATATTAGCGGTAACTAAACCAGCACTGCGTAATGCTTCAAGATCAATAACATCAGCAGTTACTTTATTAAGTTCTGACGTACGGATTTCTGCAGAAACCAAACCAACACGTGACGTAAAACCAAATTTTGGAAGACGTTTTTGCAAAGGCATTTGACCACCTTCGAAACCTGGTCTTACTGAACCACCTGAACGTGATTTCAAACCTTTGTGACCGCGGCCACCTGTCTTACCTAAGCCACTACCAATACCGCGGCCTACTCTTTTTCTGTTGCTCTTACTACCTGGTGCAGGAGCCAATGTATTTAAACGCATATCACTCACCCTCGACCTTAATTAAGTAATGAACTGTGTTAATCATGCCACGAACAGAAGGAGTATCTTCTACTTCAACTGTGTGACCAATACGACGCAAACCTAAACCTGCAATACATGCCTTATGATTAGGCAAACGCTTTGCAGTACTTTTTATTTGTGTCACTTTTACTGTTTTCTTAGCCATGATAAGTCTCGACCTATTACGTAGCGAGCCATTCTACATGACTCGCGTTCCTATATTCGAATTAATTCAGAATATCTTCAACTGATTTGCCACGCTTTGCAGCAACTTGTTCTGGTGACTTCATTGCACCTAATGCTTCAAACGTTGCACGAACAACATTTACTGGATTAGTTGAGCCATAACATTTTGCTAATACGTTTTGTACACCAGCAATTTCTAGTACAGCACGCATTGCACCACCAGCAATAACACCAGTACCTTGTGACGCGGGTTGCATATACACTTTAGACGCACCATGACGACCCTTAGTTGCGTACTGAAGCGTATCACCGTCCAATTCTACTTGGATCATATTACGTCTAGCAGCTTCCATCGCCTTTTGGATTGCAGCAGGTACTTCACGTGCTTTACCACGACCAAAACCTACACGACCATTACCATCACCAACAACAGTTAATGCTGTAAAGCCGAAGATACGACCACCTTTTACTGTTTTAGAAACGCGGTTGACCTGAACTAATTTCTCTTCTAGGCCTTCGCTGTTAGCATCATCTTTCTTCATTTGAGCCATGATTTAACCTTTAAAATTCCAATCCGCCTTCACGCGCAGCATCAGCTAATGATTTTACGCGACCGTGATATTTGAAGCCGCTACGATCAAAAGCAACCTTAGAAACACCAGCAGCTTTTGCACGTTCAGCAATTAATGCACCTACTGCTTTAGCCGCATCAGCATTACCTGTTGCTCCTGAGCGTAGATCTTTATCTAGTGTCGATGCACTAGCAATCACGTTACCACCATCGGCAGCGATGATTTGAGCATAGATATGACGCGGCGTGCGATTAATGCACAAGCGATCAACTCTTAACTCACGAATTTTAGCTCGAGCACGACGAGCACGACGTATACGAGACTGTTTTTTACTATTCATAGGTTTGCCCTGTAATTCCTAGCAATTCTTTTTCAACTAGCGATTATACAATCAGCTACTTATTTTTTCTTCGCTTCTTTACGACGAACATTCTCTTCAGCATAACGTACACCCTTACCTTTATAAGGCTCTGGTGGACGGAAAGCTCTAATTTCTGAAGCTACTTGACCTAACAACTGCTTATCAGCACCCTTAAGTACAATTTCAGTTTGCGTTGGGGTTTCTGCTTTAACGCCTTCTGGGATCTCATAATTAACATCATGTGAAAAACCTAAAGTCAGGCTTAAAGTATTGCCGCTTACTTTTGTACGATAACCAACACCGTTTAAAATAAGCTTTCTTTCAAAACCTGTGCTAACACCAAACACCATATTGTTAATCAATGCACGAGTAGTACCCGCTAATGCATTCGATTTTTTCGAGCTATCTCTAGGTGAAAAAGTCAGTACATTCTCTTCTTGTTTAACTTCAACACTGCTGTGAACAGCTAAAGCCATTGAACCTTTGCCGCCTTTAACAGTAATGTCTTGGCCTTCAAGTTTCACTTCAACGCCTTTTGGCAGCTCAACTGGACTCTTTGCGATACGTGACATAATCGTTCTCTAAAATAATTTTTTTCTAAAAAAGCTTTCTAAGCGAACAAAAGCTCAATAAAAACAATAATTAAAATACTGTGCAAAGTACTTCACCACCGATACCTGCAGCGCGTGCAGCACGATCGGTCATAACACCTTTACTAGTAGAAATAACGGCTACACCTAAACCTGAACGTACAGATGGAATACCATCTTTACCAGAATAGCTGCGTAAACCAGGACGACTCACTCGTGAAATCTCAGCAATAACAGGCTTGCCTTCAAAATACTTTAGCTCGATCGTTAATTGAGGCTTAACATCACCTGCAACGGTTTGCTTACCGACATAACCTTCTTCTTCTAACACTTTTGCTACACTAACTTTTAAGCTAGATGACGGCATAGTGACTTCTGTTTTGCCAACCATTTGTGCATTTCTAATGCGGGTTAACATATCTGACAATGGATCTTGCATACTCATAATATATTGCTCCGGTTACCAGCTGGCCTTAACCAAGCCTGGTACATCACCACGCATAGCGGCTTCACGTAATTTGTTACGACATAGTCCAAACTTACGGTATACCGCATGTGGACGACCTGTTACACGACAACGACGCTGCTGACGTGAAGGACTCGCATCGCGAGGTAGCTTTTGTAAACTTTGCTGCGCTTCCCATACTTCATCTTCTGAAGCATTTGGGTTAGCAATAATTGCTTTTAACGCTTTACGCTTTTCTGCGAACTTTGCTACTGCTGCGGTACGCTTTGCTTCACGCGCTATCATTGATTTCTTTGCCATAACCTGTATCTCTATCCTTTAAATGGAAAGTTGAAGGCTTTTAATAAAGCGCGACCTTCTTCATCATTACGCGCTGTAGTAGTGATACAAATATCAAGACCACGTAGCTTATCGATTTTGTCATATTCGATTTCTGGAAAGATGATCTGCTCTGTAACACCCATAGAGAAGTTACCACGGCCATCAAACTGCTTAGGGCTGATGCCGCGAAAATCACGAATACGAGGAATAGAAATTGATACTAAACGCTCTAAAAATTCGTACATGCGATCTTGACGCAAAGTCACTTTACAACCAACAGGCCAGTCTTCACGAACTTTAAAACCCGCGATAGATTTACGTGCTTTAGTTACAACAACTTTTTGACCTGCAATCTGCTCTAAATCTTTTACTGCATGCTCAAGTACTTTTTTATCACCAATCGCTTCACCAACACCCATATTAAGAGTGATTTTGGTAATGCGTGGAATTTCCATTACATTATCAAGACCTAACTCTTCTTTTAGCTTGGGAGCAAGTTCTTCATTGTAAAGTTTTTTCAAACTAGCCATTTTTATTTACCGTATATAAATAAAGTCTTAAGGTCAGCTATGCGCAATTAAGCGTCTACAGCTTCACCATTAGATTTGAAGACACGAATTTTCTTTCCATCTTCAAGAATTTTAAAAGCTACGCGATCAGCTTTTTCTGTTGTTGGATTAAAAATCGCAACGTTAGAAATTTGAATCGGAGCTTCCATTGCAACAATACCACCTTGAACACCTGCTTGAGGGTTTGGCTTTTGATGCTTTTTAACCATCTGAATGCCAGAAACTATCAGGCGTTCATCTTTTAATATTTTAACAACTTTACCGCGCTTGCCTTTGTCACGGCCAGCGATAACAATTACTTCGTCGTCACTTTTAATTTTGCGCATTTTTCTGTCCTCTATTCTTTAGCGACAAGTATTGATTACAATACTTCTGGAGCTAAAGAAATAATCTTCATGAATTTTTCGCCGCGTAACTCACGAGTTACAGGCCCAAAAATACGTGTACCGATAGGTGCATTTTGCGTGTTTAGGATAACCGCTGCGTTGTCATCAAACTTAATCAGTGAACCGTCATTACGACGAACGCCACTTTTAGTACGAACAACTACTGCGTTCATTACCTGACCTTTTTTAACTTTACCGCGTGGAATTGCTTCCTTTACGGTAACTTTAATAATGTCACCAACACGTGCATAACGACGGTGTGAACCGCCCAACACTTTAATACACATAACTCGACGTGCACCGCTGTTGTCTGCTACGTCTAAATAAGATTGTGTTTGAATCATTGCCCGTCTCCGAAACTTCTAATTTACACAGAATTAAATCTGTGTAGCGCGCTCTTCTATTTTAACCAATGTCCATGTCTTACTTTTCGACAATGGACGAGACTCAGCAATGGTTACCACATCGCCAATGTTGCATGTATTTTCTTCATCATGCGCTTTAAGCTTAGAGGATTTACTCATGTATTTACCGTAAATCGGGTGTTTAACACGACGTTCGATTAATACAGTAATGGTTTTATCCATTTTATCGCTAACCACTTTACCTGATAAGGTACGAGCTTCTTTATTTACCTGAGCCATGGATTACTTACCTGCCTTTTCTTTCAAGATCGTCTTGATACGTGCTGCATCACGACGGCTTTGCTTAAACAGGTGTGTTTGAACCTGTTGGCCTGATGATGCCTGCATGCGCAATTTAAATTGCTCTTCTAATGTAGACAGCAATTGAGCATTCAACTCTTCAACTGATTTTTCACGAAGTTCTGTCGCTTTCATCACATCACCGAACGTTTAACAAAGTTTGTTTTAATTGGCAATTTAGCCGCCGCAAGTGCAAATGCTTCACGAGCTAGCTCTTCACTAACACCGTCCATTTCATATAACACTTTACCTGGCTGAATTTGAGCCACCCAATATTCTACGTTACCTTTACCTTTACCCTGTCGAACTTCGAGAGGCTTACTGGTAATTGGCTTATCTGGAAACACACGAATCCAAATTTTACCGCCACGTTTAATGTGACGAGTCATTGCACGACGAGCCGCTTCAATTTGGCGAGCCGTGATACGACCACGACCTACCGCTTTCAAACCGAACTCACCAAAGCTCACTTTAGAGCCTCGAAGTGCCAAACCGCGATTGCGGCCTTTCATCATTTTGCGAAATTTAGTACGCTTTGGTTGCAACATTTGCGTAACCCTTACTTAGCTTTTGAGCTTTTCTTTTTAGGTGCTGGTTCTACGTTTTCAACGCCACCAATAACTTCACCCTTGAATATCCAAACTTTAACACCGATGATGCCATAAGTTGTTGACGCTTCTGCTGTAGAATAATCAATATCAGCGCGAAGTGTATGCAAAGGTACACGACCTTCACGATACCATTCAGAACGTGCGATTTCTGCACCACCTAAACGGCCACCCACTTGAATTTTGATACCTTCAGCACCTTGGCGCATTGCATTTTGTACCGCACGCTTCATAGCGCGACGGAACATAACACGACGTTCCAATTGGTTCGCAACACTTTCAGCAACTAACTTTGCATCAAGATCTGGCTTACGAATTTCTTCAATGTTGATATGAACAGGAACGCCCATACGCTTAGAAGCTTCATTACGAAGTTTCTCAACATCTTCGCCTTTTTTACCAATAACGATACCAGGACGCGCTGTGTGAATTGTTATTTTTGCTGTATTGGCTGGACGCTCAATATCAACACGGCTAACAGATGCACTAGCAAGTTTGGTTTCGATATATTTACGAACATCCAGATCAGCATGAAGCTTATCTGCATAGTCGTTACTATTGGCATACCACGTTGAAGTATGTTTTTTAACAATACCTAAACGAATACCGGTTGGATGTACTTTCTGACCCATAACGTTCGCTCTCTTATTCGTCGGCGACTTTAACTGTAATATGACAACTACGCTTTAAAATTCGGTCAGCACGGCCTTTAGCACGTGGACGGATACGCTTCATTGTCATGCCTTCATCAACAAAAATTGTTGACACTCGTAATTCATCAACGTCAGCACCTTCATTCTGCTCTGCATTCGCAATCGCACTTTCAAGTACTTTCTTAATGATTTCTGCACCTTTCTTCTTACTAAAAGTCAAAAGGTCTAGCGCTTCTTCAACATGCTTGCCGCGAATTTGATCCGCTACCAAGCGAGCTTTTTGAGCCGATAAACGCGCACCACTTAATTTTGCTGCTACTTCCATCATCAACCCCTTAACGCTTCGCTTTTTTATCAGCGACGTGGCCTTTATAAGTACGCGTTGAAGCGAACTCACCTAATTTGTGACCAACCATCTCTTCGCTTACCAATACTGGCACGTGTAGACGACCATTATGTACAGCAATCGTAAGACCTACCATGTTTGGCAGAATCATAGAGCGGCGCGACCAAGTTTTGATCGGGCGACGGTCATTTTTTTCAGCCGCTATTTCAACTTTCTTCAACAAATGAAGATCAATGAAAGGACCTTTTTTCAGTGAACGTGGCACTGTTCTTTCCTCTTAATCTGCTTAACTATCGACTAGTTAACTTTACAAACCGAAACGGTAATTACTTCTTACCACGACGACGAACAATCATTTTATCTGTACGCTTATTACTACGAGTTTTATAACCCTTAGTTGGCGTACCCCATGGACTTACAGGATGACGACCACCCGATGTACGACCTTCACCACCACCATGCGGGTGATCAACCGGGTTCATTGCCACACCGCGAACGGTTGGACGAACACCGCGCCAGCGAGAAGCACCCGCTTTACCTAGCGAACGTAGACCGTGCTCACCATTAGACACTTCGCCCAATGTTGCACGACATTCTGAAAGCACTTTACGCATTTCACCACTACGTAAACGTAATGTTGCATAAGTACCTTCACGAGCCACCAACTGTACAGAAGTACCTGCTGAACGCGCAATCTGCGCACCTTTACCAGGCTTTAATTCAACACAGTGAATCGTACTACCTACAGGAATGTTACGAAGTGGTAATGTGTTACCCACTTTAATTGCCGCTGCATCACCTGATTCAATTTTATCACCCGAAGCAATGCCTTTAGGTGCAATTATGTAACGGCGCTCACCATCGGCATAACACACTAATGCAATGTGTGCTGTACGATTCGGATCGTACTCTAAGCGCTCAACTGTCGCTGGAATACCATCTTTATTGCGCTTAAAGTCGATTTTACGATAATGCTGCTTATGACCACCGCCAATATGACGAGTAGTGATACGACCATTATTGTTACGACCACCGCTTTTTGATTTTTTCTCTAACAACGGCGCGTATGGTGCACCTTTGTGTAGTTCCGCATTAACGACACTAACAACAAAGCGGCGACCGGCGGACGTTGGTTTACGTTTTACAACTGCCATTTTCTATCCCCTTACTCTGCTGTCGCGAAGTCAATATCTTGACCTTCGGCCAAGCGAACATAGGCTTTTTTCCAATCATTACGCTGACCTAAGCCATGACGTGTTTGCTTGGTTTTACCTTTAACTCTTAATGTCTTAACGTCAACAACGCTAACATCAAATAATTTCTCAACTGCTGCTTTAACTTCAGATTTTGTTGCTGTAATCGACACTTTAAAAACAACACGATTACTTAACTCTGAAGCTGCTGCTGCTTTTTCACTAACAACAGGCGCTAACAATATCTTATATAAACGCTCTTGGTATGACTGACTCATGCTAATGACTCCTCAATTTTCTTCAGCGCTTCAACGGTAACGATCACCTTATCGAAAGCAACTAAACTTAAAGGATTAACACCCTGAGCATCGATCACATCAACTTTATGCAGATTACGAGAAGCTAAATATAAATTCACATTCACTTCTTCCGTAACAATCAATGCCTCAGCAACATCATACTGCGCCAAATGCTGAATTAAACCTTTAGTCTTTGGCGCATCTAGCTCAATACTCTCAACGACCAACAGGCGATCCTGACGAGCCAACTCAGAAAGAATACAACGCATCGCAGCACGATACATTTTTCTATTGATTTTTTGCTCATAGTTACGTGGCTGAGCAGCAAAAGTAACACCACCACTACGCCAGATTGGACTACGTGAAGTACCCGCACGAGCACGACCACTACCTTTTTGAGCCCATGGCTTAGCACCACCACCAGAAACTGCCGCACGATTTTTTTGCGCTTTAGTACCCTGGCGAGAAGCTGCTTGATAAGCAACAACCACTTGATGCACTAACGTTTCATTAAACTCTTTACCGAAAGACAACTCAGATACTTCTACAGTACCTTTGGCGCCCTTGGGTGTTGAAATACTTAATTCCATCATCTATCCCCTTAGGCCTTCTTAGTCTTAACTTTAACAGTTGGACGAACAATAATGTCGCCACCTGGAGCACCTGGTACAGCACCCTTAATCAATAATAAGTTACGCTCAACATCAACACGAACCACCTCTAATGTTTGAACGGTAACTTGCTTGGCACCCATATGGCCTGCCATTTTTTTACCTTTAAACACTCGACCTGGAGTTTGACACTGACCGATAGAACCTGGAGCACGGTGAGAAATTGAGTTACCGTGTGTAGCGTCTTGCATAGCAAAATTCCAACGCTTAACACCACCAGCAAAACCCTTACCTTTAGAAGTACCAGTCACATCAACTTTTTGACCTACTTCAAAAGCTTCAACGGTAATTTCACCACCAACTTCAAATATTTCTTCTGCGTCATTGCGAAGCTCCCAGATGCCACGACCAGCTTCTGTGTTAGCTTTAGCATAATGCCCTACAGCGGACTTTGAGACGCGCGAGGCACGACGTGACCCTACGGTAACTTGAACTGCGTTATAACCGTCGGTTTCTACGTTCTTAACCTGCGTGATACGATTTGGATCCACTTCGATTACAGTAACCGGAATAGATGCGCCATCTTCTGCGAATATACGAGTCATGCCGCTTTTGCGGCCGACGAGACCTATCGTCATTTTTCTAACCTCTCAGTGTACGGGGCTATTCACTCTATCAAGCCTAAACTTGCAAGAGACCCGCTATGGCCGCCCATTTCAGAGCGTTACACAAGATTCATTCATTGAATTAAACAATTGAAAATGAATCATGCTTGGTGTTCAGTTGCTTCTTTATAAGCTGCTAACTTTATTTAAAAACCAACAGCTAAAATTACTAATCGCTAAACTCTAACCTACGGTTAACTTTAAAAATTAACCTAGAGAAATCTGCACTTCAACACCTGCCGCTAAATCTAGCTTCATCAGTGCATCAACAGTTTTCTCGGTTGGCTCAACGATATCCAACAAGCGCTTGTGCGTACGAATTTCATATTGATCACGCGCATCTTTATTAACGTGCGGCGAAACCAATATAGTAAAACGCTCTTTGCGAGTCGGCAAAGGAATCGGACCTCTCACTTGCGCGCCAGTACGACGAACAGTTTCGACAATTTCCTGCGTGGACGTATCAATCAATTTATGATCGAACGCTTTTAAACGAATACGAATACGCTGATTCTGCATTGCAACTAAACTCCAACAATCTTAAAGAACGATTACAGCCAGCAATCTTTCGATATACCCCTGTAAAATGGAGGCGCAATTATAGGGATGAGCCAAGACATCGTCAACACTTAATTTCATTTAATTAAGCAAGCAACCCGCCAAACAAAATCACCCACACCTTACACCTATTTAATACCTTGCGATTGCACCCAAAGCGCCAATCACAAGGGAGCGGCATATTACACAAGACACACACTATTAGAAAGCTAAAAATAATTATTTTTCAAAAATAAGCCTCACGCCAAACCCAAACCCCCGAGAGACCGCAAAAAATAAGTTTTACCCAAGGCTACACACTCTGATACTATCTACTACTCAATAGATGCTACATTTGATAATAATGGAAAATAATAATGAAGAAGAATACAAGCGTAGAGTCACTCATATCTAATGAAGCGGATGCAGGCGGCAGCTTACTGCACCGACGGTCATTCTTAAAATCAAGCACAGCTATACTCGCATCACTTGCCGCCGCAGGCATTCCCGCCCGTCATGCAATAGCGGCCGCAGAACCTGAATGGATGAAAACACCTGGAGCACCACTCAATGGCTACGGCAAACCCTCACCCTTTGAAAAACATGTAACAAGAGCCGTTATTAAACCGTATGGTGATATGGCACCAGGCACAGGCATCTCATTAACACCACTACAACATCTTAATGGTTCAATCACACCCAACGGCCTTCACTTTGAACGCAGCCATAACGGCGTACCCGAAATCGATCCAGAGCAACATACACTGCTTATTCACGGCCTCACCCAAAACCCATTAGAATTTTCAGTAGAATCACTATTACGCTACCCCATGGTATCTACGACCTGCTTTATAGAATGCGCTGGCAACAGCCTTTTTAACAGCAACCTATTTCCAGAAGCAATGCAACTCCCCGTGGGACATCTACACGGCCTCATCTCTGCCGCCGAGTGGACGGGAGTACGCCTATCCACGCTATTAGATGAAGCAGGTGCCGACATGAAGGCTAAATGGCTGCTTGCCGAGGGTGCCGATGCCGCTGGCATGAGCCGAAGCATCCCCATGGAGAAAGCACTAGATGATGTCATTATTGCCTTATACCAAAATGGCGAGCGAATTCGTCCAGAGCAAGGGTATCCCATGCGCTTAGTGGTTCCAGGATTTGAAGGCAACATGAATGTGAAATGGTTAAGACGCATCAAGGTACTCGACCAACCCACATACACAAAAGACGAAACATCAAAATATACCGACTTACGCCCCAACGGAAAAGCCGATCTATTCACATACACCATGGGCGCAAAATCAACTATTACCAGCCCCGCCACAGGCCTCACCATGAAAGGCCCTGGGGTTTACGAAATTACAGGATTAGCATGGAGCGGACATGGAGCCGTTAAGCATGTAGAAATCTCTGCCGACGGTGGCGCCACATGGGCAAAAGCCCACCTAGATGGCCC
Source organism: Candidatus Endobugula sp. (assembly GCA_965225895.1). GTDB lineage: Bacteria > Pseudomonadota > Gammaproteobacteria > Pseudomonadales > Cellvibrionaceae > Endobugula. The sequence continues at coordinate 206,857 of CBDDBR010000011.1, read as the reverse complement.
CGTGAGACAGCGCAGCCTTACACGCTTTCGCCTACTCTGGAATTGGAACGGCCAAAAAGCCATATTACAAAGCCGCGCAGTCGACGAGAAAGGCAACACACAACCCAGCAACGCAAAATGGTCTGCTGCATATGCGGCTGGGCAACTCAACCACTGCAACGCCATTCAGTCATTCGCCATTAACGCTGACGGGAGTATTACCAATGTTCTTATTTAAAACTCAATACACATCCATAACAGGCGTAATACTGGCAGGCATTTTATCTGCAAGCACAACCACAGTGAGCGCCAACGACAACCTCACCATCACCCTAGGCACAAAGGCCAGCCCCGCAACCGTTGCCGCTGCCGACCTATCTATCACCCCTGACGGCGATAATTTACCCGCTGGATCGGGAACAACCATCCAAGGAAAGGCAGTCTTTGCCGCACAATGCGCATCTTGCCACGGCGCAGACGCCAAAGGTGGAGAAGGCCTAGCCGATCCATTAGTGGGCGGTATTGGCACATTAACCACCGACGCCCCCGTAAAAACCGTTGGCAGCTTTTGGCCATACACATCCACACTCTTTGATTATATTCGACGCGCCATGCCATTAAATGCACCACTATCATTAAGCAATGACGAAGTGTATGCCGTGAGCGCTTTTATATTATCGGAGAATGGAATTATCAAACCTACAGCGGTCATGAATGCTAAAACATTACCAAAAGTAAAAATGCCCAACCAAGATGGTTTTGTTAGCAGCTGGAAAGAACATCAACACAACGATTAACAACCTCCCCTCTCTTTACTAGCAACAACTCGACAAAAGGAGAGGGGGAACTACACAAGCCGATACATTCATGAACACCAACAATGCATAGCGCCGTATAACCAACACTTTATAGCGCTACTTATTATAGCCACCTGATATAACCCTAAATAAAGCCTGTATATTCAAAATATCACCACATCATTCTCAAAAGTATCTAAATGAAAGATATAGCAAAATATTTTCCTCAACAATTATCTTAAGATGCTATATAATGCCGCGCTATTTTTGTTCAAATTTAATTTTGGAGGCTTTTAGTCTAGCTTCCTTAGTTTTGTTATTTAAACCTTGAAGAACCAACGAGTAAATCCACATGACTGATTTATCCCATTATAGAAACATCGGTATCTTTGCCCACGTAGATGCGGGAAAGACTACTACGACTGAACGTATTCTAAAACTCACCGGTAAGATCCATAAAACGGGTGAAGTGCATGACGGTGCGGCAACTACTGACTTTATGGAACAGGAACAAGAGCGCGGCATTACTATTCAGTCTGCTGCTACTACCTGTTTTTGGAAGGATCACCGCTTTAACATTATTGATACACCTGGGCACGTTGACTTTACTGTTGAAGTATATCGTTCATTAAAAGTACTTGATGGCGGCGTAGGTGTTTTCTGTGGTTCTGGTGGTGTTGAGCCACAATCAGAAACTAACTGGCGCTACGCGAATGAATCTGAAGTATCACGAATCATTTTTGTAAACAAATTAGACCGCATGGGTGCAGATTTCTTACGCGTTGTAGGACAAGTAGAAAAAGTACTCGGTGCTAACCCTCTAGTTATGACACTACCTATTGGTCGTGAAGATGAATTTACAGGTGTTGTAGACATTCTAAACCAAACAGCGTTTGTATGGGATGACACTGGTCTACCTGAGAACTTTGAAGTAGTTGATATTCCTGCCGATATGGTTGACCAAGTAGCTGAATACCGTGAAAAGCTTGTTGAAACAGCCGTTGAGCAAGACGATGACTTAATGATGGCTTACATGGATGGCGAAGAGCCTTCTATCGAAGACCTTAAGCGCTGTATTCGTAAAGGTACTATCGCCTTAGACTTCTTCCCAACATTCTGTGGCTCTGCATTTAAGAACAAAGGTATCCAGTTAGTACTTGATGCTGTTGTTGATTACCTACCAAGCCCTACCGAAGCAAAAGAGCAGCCACTTACCGATGAAGAAGGTAATGAAACAGGTGAATTTGCAACCGTAACAAATGATGCTTCATTAAAAGCATTAGCATTTAAAATTATGGATGATCGCTTTGGCGCGCTAACTTTCGTTCGCGTTTACTCTGGTGTCATCGAAAAAGGCATGACTGTACTCAATTCATTTACAGGTAAAACTGAGCGTATCGGCCGCATGGTTGAGATGCACGCCGACGACCGTAACGAAATTGATCGCGCACAAGCGGGTGACATTATTGCGATTGTAGGTATGAAAAACGTACAAACAGGTCACACATTATGTGACACGAAAGACCCAGTTACTCTTGAAGCCATGGTATTCCCTGATCCTGTTATTTCGATTGCTGTAGCACCGAAAGACAAAGGCGGCTCAGAAAAAATGGGGATTGCGATTGGTAAAATGGTTGCTGAAGATCCATCATTCCGCGTTGAAACAGATGAAGATTCAGGCGAAACCATTCTTAAAGGTATGGGTGAGCTTCACCTAGACATTAAGGTAGATATTCTTAAGCGTACTTATGGCGTTGACTTAGTTGTTGGACAGCCACAGGTAGCATATCGCGAAACAATTACCCAAGCTATCGAAGATAGCTACACACACAAGAAGCAATCAGGTGGTTCTGGTCAGTTCGGTAAAATCGACTACCGCATCAAACCAGGTGAGCCAGGTTCTGGTTTTGTATTTACTTCAAGTGTTGTGGGCGGTAACGTTCCTAAAGAATTCTTCCCTGCTATTGAGAAAGGCTTTAATGGCATGATGAGCGAAGGACCTCTAGCACGCTTCCCTGTACTAGATGTTGAAATTGAACTATATGATGGTGGCTTCCACGCCGTGGATTCATCTGCTGTTGCATTTGAAATTGCTGCAAAAGGTGCATTCCGCCAATCTATGCCTAAGGCTGGCCCACAGCTTATTGAACCCATCATGAAAGTTGACGTTTATACGCCAGACGATCACGTAGGTGATGTTATTGGTGACCTTAACCGTCGCCGCGGCATGATCAAAGACCAAGAGAAAGGCGTAACAGGCGTGCGTATTAAAGCAGATGTTCCTCTTTCAGAAATGTTTGGTTACATTGGTAGCTTACGTACAATGACGTCAGGTCGTGGTCAGTTCTCAATGGAGTTCTCTCACTACATGCCTTGCCCGTCGAATGTTGCGGATACTGTTATTGCAGAAGAGAAAGAGCGTAGAGAAGCAAAGAGTAAATAAATGATTTATTCTTACTAAAAGCTCACTAAAAAGCCCCGATAACATACCGTTATCGGGGCTTTTTTATACGCTGCACTTTATACACCAAATGCTACTTGTTTATCGCTACACAAAGAGCATCTATATAAGACTATTTATCTGGCACAATAATTTCTTCTTTTGCCGTCATTGAAACAACACCTGTTGATCCATTATTTGCCTTCTGAGAAGCCGTGGATAGCGCCTTACTTTCATCCCCCACTTGCACAATTAACGTTAACGCCCTAACCGCAATAACACCATTTTTTTCAACGGTTGCATTAAGGTGTAAATAATAACGCCCATCTTCTGAGGCAATCACCGTATAGGGTAAAGTCATTACACCTTTACTTAACGCCATTGTAGGGTTCACATCACCACCCACAATAAACAACCCCTCGGAACCAGTCACCACTAATGTCATCTGCCCACTGTCATACGCACTATTAATATCAACATTAATGGCATACTGAGCCCCTGACACCGCCAAGTTTACCTGACGATTATCTAGTGATACTTTTGCTCCTGGCTTACGGTGAATTTCCACCGCTTTAACATAGTCATTGGCTACATATACCCTAGCCTGCCCTTGGTCACACGCCTGCAATAGCACACTCAATAACACGACGCCAAAACATACAATAATTTTCATGATAGCCTCCTATTAAGATACTGTAACATTAAAACACACAGCGCCACCCGTACCCGCCGAGTTATCAACATTCGAAAACTCCAGCACCTCTAATAAATAATCATCAACATTTAAATTTGTTGCCAGTGTTTCGGTACCATTTACCGTACTTTGACCCACAGCGGTTAAAGTACCATTTAAATAAACTCCCACATCAGGGTCAGACGTTACCAAACCAGACACACGCGTAATCACAATGTTATGCGCACCAGACGATAGTACTGACAATGCCAAAAACTGCCGATTACCCAGCTTATTTTGCTCACCATTTGTATTATCACTACATAGTTGCACAGGTACACCATTGTCCGTTATCGCTTTATATATGGGCAAATTATTGGCATCGCCACCGTTATTTGTTTCGCCTGTACCCGAAAAATCCGTAATAGCGTCAATACCCTGAGAGACTACCAACGTGTCAATTGCCGCATCAACAGCTGCACCAACACTTGCATCGTTTTTAATTTGAGTAATTAAAGAAAAAATACTTGTAAAGGTAGACTGCAAACGATAAGTCGCACTTGTCATTGCATCATAGATCACGTTAAAACCTAGGTTAACCCCATCATTTGCATCGGCAACATTATCAAAAATATCATATAAAATAGTTTGCACAGACTCTTCGCTGAACCAACCAATATCGGCACCAGACGCATTTGTTTCAACGTTAATTTGAAAATCATTGGATTGAGAAGCGCCAAAAGAATCTCGATAAATCGGATCACCTGTAACTATACCTGAAAAAGCATTCCCAAAGCCTTCTGATAACGCCACCCTAAAATCCAATCTATCGTCTAAAGTATGCGCGCCTCCAACACTATCAGATCGAGACAAGTTGTCTTCAAAGTAATGCCCCCATTCATGAATCACAACATGTGCATCATATTCATCCGTATCGCTATTAGCGCTACCTAAAATATACAGTTGGTCGTTAGAATAAAAACTGCCGCCAATTTCCCCCAAAGACAATGTACCACTAGCAGTACTATTGTTTATACTCCAAAAAATATCCGCATCATCCATATTCACAGCAGCATCGGCTGCAACAACCGTTTGCAGAGAGTCATACACCGAATCGAGAATAGCAAACGGGGCTGCAGCACGAACACCACCATAAGAAGCACCCGTCCAACCTGATTCAGCCGTCAAATTACGAATAGAATTACTCGCGCCAGAATTAACCGAAGAGCCATCTAAAACATACAAACCATTACTGCGTGTATTGTCACGCACTTCAAAATCCCATATCGCACCTGCTGTACTTGCGGTTCTTGCCTTCACCCTAATTTTAACGGCACTATTTTGTTCAACATTGAGCGTATAAGCACCAGCATTATCAGTCACTGATGAAGCCATCACACAATCAGCTACACCTAACGCTTGAATATCGACAGCACGAATAGGAAGCGTTTGAATATTATTATAATCAAGCCCGTTATTTAAAACGGCTGAAAAAGGGACGCGTTCATAAAACACATTGCCTGAAATGGTGACCGTTGCTCCTGTAGGGGCACAAGCAACACCATCAGAAGAAATAATACTGCCAGCCAAAGAGAACACAGATCCTGTGGATATGGTAGTTGTTGCACTAGCATTAGAGGTCGCACTTGAGTCACCCCCGCCGCCACCACCACACGCCGCAATTAACGTAGTGAGAATACCTATAACAGCATGAGTTCGACACTTGTAAAAAATCCGTTTAAAAAACATGAACAACTCCAAGAAAAAAATAAGTGACACATCAACACCTAAAAACAGTCAATAAAAAAAGACTACACTAGCACTTTATAATTTTTTTCTCAAAAAATATATCACTATTCATCAAATGTAGACGGCAACAGAAACTCAAAGACTCCGCCTTCATTTTGCACACTTTTTACATCAAACCGTATACTAGATTTTTCAACTAAACTCACAAGCGCATCACCAAACAATAACTCACCAACATAAGACGGCGACATACCTGCGTTCGGCCGAAACGAATGCAACAATACGCGACACCATTCTTTTTTCATGTGCTTTGTTGATGCAACACCACTATCAATACTAGCCACATCATTTAAGTGCTCAACATCAACACCTGCGCCATCATTTTTAATCGTGAGATAATAACCACCATTGCCACGCTTCGCTAAGCGTACATCTAATAAGCCCATTTTATCTTTACGTAAATAGTGCCTTTTCTCTGGCAACTCTATACTAAAAGTAATGGAGTGATAAAAAACTTGTATGACAATAGAATTTAATAACCTGATCATATCTTTTGACAAAAGACAGTCATTCAAACCTGAGGTGATCACCTCTACTTTTTTGTGTGCTTGCAAAGCGATATCACTGGCAAATTCATTCAAGTGTAGCCAACTATCTACCTGACCCACCATTAAATTATGCTCACTACCCGAAGACAATTTACTAACCGATAATATATCACCAGAGAATTCACACATTGACTCCGTATAAGTGACCAACGCCTTTAATTGTAATAATAGATCCGCGCATGACTTTTCTGAATAGTTTGTTCTTTCTTCAAATATACTTAGCTTATGTAAAAAATTATTAACCCGCTCAACCAAAACATCTAAAGCAAGAAGCTCCGCTTCTCGACAAAAGCAATTCATCAACTCAGCAACATGCCCCACATCAGTGACTTTATTTTTTTGGCAATGCTGGAGCTGTACGTTAATGGCCTCAAAACACGAAAACCCTTTTTGAAAAAATAAAGGCAACAAATCTGCATTACTATTCATTAACGCAGAGAGAAGACGCAAATGTTTAAATTGGCGCTCTCTATCCTCTTTCATTTCTACTTCTTGCATCACTTCGTCAGATACATCAGCCACACGAACCAATACACGTTCAATCTCATAATCACTTTCTATTCTCGCATAGGAAAAACGCAAGTATTTATCATCCCCATCAATACAGACTAAAAAATCCTGTAATGGATTGAGCGTATTCAGTACATGAATTTTTTTATTTTTATCAAATAAAGCATACAAGAACTTCTCAACACCCTCTTGATTAAAGTTATTTGATGCCCGCTGTAAAATTAACAATAATGATTGACCACTTAAATCACTATCATTGAATATCACTTCCATTTCTTTAGAGTAATGCTCACTTATCATCAACTGGTTATCCAACAAGAAAACACCTTCTGTAATCGTATCCAACATGACATCCATTTCTGCATTAGCAAAACATAATTCATCATCACTTTTTTTCAAGTTTCGCAAAGAGAAAAACAAAATAACAAAAAAGTTTATTATCGCAACAACAATGGCTAGCGCTTGCGCGCGCCTTAGGCTTGTTGTTTTTTCTGCTGCTACTCGTTCTACCGAGCGAGTCAAGTCATTCATCACGTCGAGCAGTGCTATATTGTTATTCATTGTGTAAATCACAACATCTTTAACAATGGATTCTCTAAAAAATATGGTTACCAAATCCTCATCAATACTTTCTCGGCCTTTAAACTCTTTTAACACATCTGCGGTATAATTTTTATAAATGCGCCACATTGGCTTCGCTTGTTCAAGCGCTTGGCGCCCTGCGGCATCAGAAACTGGATTGATGTAAAGCAGGCGATCATCAACCACGACATCACCCCCTTGATCAAACGCCATCAAGGTTCGATCAAACGCCTGCATACTGATTTCTATATCATTAATGATGGCATCATACGGTCGTGTTTTGTGGTACGCACGTTCAAACTCTAATAAATTTTTAGTTATACGCTGACTTAATGTACGTTGCCGCCCAGCTAAATTAATCTCGGCTGTACTTTGTGATATTTGATAAGAAATATAGAAGCTGAATACCAAAACAGAGATATCCAATACAATAAAAACAATCACAGAAGCCATGATTGCTTTATATTTTTTAAAACGAGAGAAGTAGCTCATTATTACTCTCCCCCCTCTGAATATGTCGCCAAGCAACCGTATCGATCCCAGTTATTTAATGCATAATCTAACTTCACCTCTTTCCATTTTGGATGCCCTTCTCGCTTTAAATATTGAATATTATTGCGAATAAGCTGCATGAGCTGATCAATCGTTTTGCAATACGCATTATTAAACCCTGCCGTCATCAACACCGCTTTCACGGCTATGGTTTCTATGGGTTCAGGCTGCCAAGCATAAACATCGGCAGGAATAGTAGAGCCAATATAATACCCACCAACACTTTCTTCTTTTAGAGAGACTAAATGAAAGCGTTGCGGATCAATATTTTCAAATAATTTCACAGGAAAACCCGACACACTAAACAGTGCGTCTACTTTTCCTTGCTCTAGCCACAGTAACGCCTCCTCATTATCTAGCAGGTACTTTTTTTGCGGCCAAACATTGGTCATTTCAAACAACAGTTCACTGGTTAAGTTAGTACCACTGCCCTTGCTTCCTACAGCGACTATACGATGATTCAAATCGTGCAAAGAAGTAATCTCTTTTTTAGCCAGCAAATGAACTTCTTCATTATATAACGGGAACATCATGGCCACTTGCTGCGCTACACGTTCCAGCTTTCTATTCTGAGACTCTTGAAGATAACCCAGCACATCAGATTGCACTAGCCCTAACTGCACTTCTGGGCGTTCAAAAACAGCCGCTATATTTTCTAAAGAACCATTAGAATCATATAGCGTAACCGTCAATCCTTTAGATTGAACTAAGCGCGCAATATCTTCGGCAATTTGAATATAAGTACCTGCTTTAGGCCCAGTAATAAGGCCTATCTCGGAGGACGAGTTAGCAGATACAGAACCGATCGATAGGGCGAGAAATACAATGAGAATACGACAGAAAAAAAACACGAAGCGCATATACAATAATCCATTTTGTACAATTTATTATTTTGAATGTGAAACCCACTTAACATGCAGTTAAGCACTCACTTAATTGACCAGCAATGTACCACTTTGCTCTACAAATAAACATGCGCCTTTATGAGTAAATGATAAACGGGCGTTATAAACGCTGACTCTACAATAACAGGTATATCCATGCTCACAACATGGTTTTAACAATAAATAGGCATAAAAAAACGAGCCTATTTGTAGGCTCGTTTTTGATACTGCATAACAGGTATTCTGCTACCCTCTTCGTATAATAAAAAAGCGCTATAAATTATTTAAATATGCCTTATCTGAAATTTCAGTCCACCGACGAGATTTAGCCATATATGCTCGTTGTGACTCAATAATCTCGGCCGTTAATCCGCCTTTTGCCTCAAATTCAGCAATCAACGTATCATTTGCTTGTTTTAAAGCCGCCATCACAGGTTCAGGAAATGATTTTACTTGAATTGTTGGATATTCCGTTTTCATGGTTTCCCAATTCACCGCACTTTCATGATACGAATGCACCGTCATTTGAAACGCGGCTTCTTTTACTGCAATTTTAACAATCGCCTGTAGATCAGCAGGTAATTTTTCGAAGGCTTTTTTATTAATCATAAATTGCAATTCTGTTGCAGGTTCATGCCATCCCGTATAATAAAAAGGTGCGATTTTGTGAAACCCCATACGTAAATCTAATGATGGGCCTACCCACTCTAACGCATCGATAGTATTGCGCTCTAATGCGGTATACAGCTCACCAGGGGCAATATTGGTAGGTTTAGCGCCTAATTTAGCGAGTACTTCACCCGCAAAACCAGGGATACGCATTTTCAGCCCTTTTAAATCATCAACGCTTTTAATTTCTTTTTTAAACCATCCCCCCATTTGATTGCCTGTATTGCCACCAGGAAACGACATAATGCCGTACTTGTCATATACTTTGGCCGCTAATTCTTGACCACCGCCATTGTAATACCATGCGTATTGCTCTGGAGTTGTCATACCTAAGGGCATGGTGGTAAAAAACAACGTGTTAATGTCTTTTCCTTTCCAATAATACGACGCAGAATGCCCCATTTGATATCGCCCTGTTTTGACAAAATCAAAAATACCAAAAGCAGATTTATGTTTATTACTCGAATCAATTTTGATAATTAATCGGCCATCTGACATTTCTTTAATATTTTTCGCCATACGTTTGGTTGCATCACCAAAAATAGGGAAATTAGTTGACCATGTCTCAGCCAAACGCCAAGTAATAACTTTATCGGCAGCATACGCATGACTCAACGTCATCATGGCCATAAAGCCAACAATGGTAGAAACAATACATCTTTTCATAAAGATTCTCCTTATTCGTGTTTAGGTTTGAATATACGTATGAAGTACAGTGATATTAGAAATTAAGCGATCAACCAAATACGCTATACCACGCCATGCCACCATGCGATACCATAGCTCAATACACTCAGCGCAGTTAGCACAATAACGATGACACCAAGCAACAACCAGGGACGAAAAGGCTTACGTTCTACGGTATGAATAGAGCCTTTAAGGTAGCTATCAACACGCGCTTGATCTTCGGCATTTAAAGGGGGTCTTGTCATGATAAATTACATTATTTTTATTGGTGTAATTTTCACTATGCTATAGAAAAAAGGAAAGGTCAAATCAGGTAACGATGGCAGTAATACTGCCTATCATTAAGCCAAGCGATTAATAATACTACCAAGCGAATGTGACGCCTTTTGTGTCCCCCCCAAAGTCACAAACTGTGTTGCAAGATCTTGATGAATAGCATTGAATACATTTTCTTGGGCCTGATTAATCACATCCATGGCATCATCTTTTTGCAAACCTTCTACATGCATCAAATGATCGATAGATGATTGCGCAACATGACTCTCTTGTAATGACATAACATTTTCCTCTTTCGCAACACGCTCGTTTTCAGCACTCTCTGCTAATTTTTCAGCGCGTTGCTCTTGTTCGATAGTGAGTAATTCGAGATGCGCTTCTGCCTCCATTCGCACAGCCTCCATTGCAACACGACGATCTTGCGCTGACGGTTCGGCTGGTGCTAATGCGGCTTTACGTATAACTTGCGCTTTTTCAATAGTCATTTCAGGATGACCATTAACAGCACTAGTACTGATAGACACCTCTCCTGCTACCGCATAGTGAATACCATCAGGGCCACGCTCATATTCATAGCGTGGTGCTCCCGCATACTTACCGCCCACAATGGCATGAGCCAATTCGTGATTGCGCACCTCTCTATCTAGTGTAGCCAACTTTTTCACTACCTGCTGATCAATAACCGATTGACGCTCTTCTTTTATCGCTAAGGCCTCACTTTTTACTTGCGCATCGTCTTGTGCATGATGCGCAGGCCGCTCTCTAGAACCCATAACATCTTGTCTTAAATGAACGCTGCCCAATTGCTCAACGGGCTTAAGAGTAGATGCAGGCATATCGAGCGATTCCTCACCCACAGGTGACGACGGCATCATATGAATGCTATGAAAGGGAGATAGTGTGGGAGATGTAAAGCTAATTCCATTCATAAAGAGTCGACCTCTTCATTTGTTGTTAATATGGCAATGCTATTGTGATCGACAAAGCAAAAATTACGCTTTAATATCGATTAATGCACCCAATGCTCGATCTTCAATATTTACGACTTGCGCAGAGGCATTAAATACATGTTGCTGCTGTTGAATTTTAACCAATGGCTCCACTATATCGGTGGTAGCGGTAGGAGCGCGCTCAAGCGTACCCGACAATACAATGTCATTAGCTGACGCCACAATAGCACGCGTACTATTGTGCAAGCCTGAAACACCTTGCTGAAATGTATTGCCTATTGTTGAATGCGTGTTAATCACCACAAAACACCTACATATACTGAGAATGACATAACAGAGCGCCTTGCAGCAGCCCGTAAAAATACCTATATAGTGTAAATCTTTGCTGTACAAAAAACACTCAAAAAAAGAAGCTGTTAAGACGATTTATTTGTAAACAACCTGTTAAGGCTGCAATTTATCTATATCTAGGTACTTTTGAATATCAATAGGCTGGGCATTAGGCATATAGGGTATATGGCCTAAACAAGGTGCGGGTAACGACTGCTCTAACGCAGTTCGAGATTCCAGATAAGCGGGCATATCGGGGTCAATATGATTCGACACCCAACCCGCTAGTGACAAACCATCTCGCCGAATCGCTTCTGCGGTTAACAATGCATGATTAATACAGCCTAAACGCATACCCACCACCATCACAACAGGCAGCGCTAGGGCTTGGGCAAGATCCGCCAAGGTTTCTCGCGTATTGATTGGCACACGCCAACCTCCAGCACCTTCTATCACTGTGAAATCACTGCGCTGCATGAGTACGCCACGACAAAATCCTTCTAAGCGACTCACTGTAATACGACGCCCTTCTTGCTCTGCCGCTACATGTGGCGCCATTGCCGCAGACAAGGCAATAGGATTAATTTGCTCATAAGAAAGAGGGGTATTGATAGCTTGCTGCAAAATGAGGGCATCTTCATTGCGTAGACCGTTGACCGTGTCTTCACATCCTGCGGCTACGGGCTTAAGCGCTGATGTACGTAAGCCTTGGGCATCGGCTTTATATAACATGCCTGCACTCACGAATGTTTTACCAACCCCCGTATCAGTACCAGTCACAAACACTTTTAATGACATTATTATTCTCAGCCTATTTAAAAGACGCTAGTGTACCCAATAAGCGCCTGCCTTCCTATCACCTCGAATATATTATTAGCCTCACATTAATCGAGTAAACACACGCCCAACAGGGCTTTATAAGTGTGCCAATGAATCGGGATCGCATAAATTCGTTGTGTCTCGGGTACATCCATAATGTTGTGCACACCTTTAACAACCGTAGGCACCGAAATAATAAAATCACTACCCAATTCTTTTCGTGCATTTCCTGATAAGGTATTGGCCACTTCACCAGCAGCATCTAACAACATAGCTTCGGAAGTATCTTTCTCTCCAATACTCATCACCAAATGCTTCAATAAAATAGATGGCGCTGTAAAATAACAACATCCGTTATATGCACCAGAAATAGCAATAACACCCGTATAATCACCAGGCACTGTTTCTTCGGGCGTTAATAAATACGGGGTGCCTACTTCTATTGATTTATCTGAGGTATGGTTAAAATAATTCACAATACCATCAATAAATATCTGTAACTTCTTTTCAATCATTACGTTTTCACTCGTCAGCAATAATAATATCTAATGCTTCTGTTATTTGCTCTTCTGTAAAGGGTTTATTAACAAAGCCCTTTGCTCCTTTTTCTAAAGCTTCCATACCTGTATCTTCATCCGACAATGCTGAAATCACTAACACATTGACATTGGGGTCTATTTCCATCAACTGCTCAATACACTGAATACCATCGAGATGCGGCATGGTTAAATCCATTGTTACTACATCAGGACGATGCATTTTAAATAGACGCACTGCCTCTAAACCATTGGATGCCTCACCTACCAATAAAAATTTATTATCATCATGCTCACGAATAATTTTTTTTCGTATTAACATCGAGTCATCAACAACCATTAATTTATACATGCATCACCCTCTTTTTATCATTATTATTTACGCAACTTTTTTAGCACGTTTATTGACTTGTTTATGTGCAAAGCGAATTTTAAATACTGTGCCTCTACCTGCATTCGTTGAAATAGAAATTTTTCCTCCTAGAGCATCAACAGCCTCACTCACCGCCGCCATACCTACTCCACGTCCTGCATCCATTTCTACACCATCTGTTGTTGACACCTCAGGTGATAGAATTAATTTTGCTGCCGTTTTTTTACTCATGCCCACGGTGTCTTCGTGACTAATAATGCCTGCATTTACGGCTCTATCAATGACTTTTTTAATATCAATACCTTGACCATCATCTTTATATAAATACAAATAACCGCCACCCACCTCTTGCGCTAAGGTAATGGAAATTTTTCCTTTAGGGTATTTATTACGCTCAATTCGCTGGTGGCTTGACTCAATACCATGAACAATAGAATTACGAATAAGCTGTACAGATATTGCATTTAAATGGGTGGCTAATGTGTCATCTATTGTTGGAGAATCTAACCCCGACATCACAAGGCTAATTTCTTTATTTTGACGTAGTGCCACATCGTTAGACAGTGTATGCAAATGCGACCAATCTAATTTTTTAGGCGAATCATTATTTTCAGGAAACCGCGAAGAGAATAATTTTTGGTACAAATCATTTATTAAATTATTGTACGTCAGCAGCTGATCTAACTTTACTGTCAAGCCTAAAAAGTCATTACCTGCTAATTGCGTTCTCTCACGAAGATCTATCAGTTGCTGTTCAAACTCATGACACATATCGGCAACCATCGACAATGATAGGGCAGAGCTTTCACCTTTCACACTATGAATCAGCACTAATAATCGATTCACTTTAGCTTTAAAATCAAACACACTACTTGCGGGCGATTTAAGCAATGCATTTATTTTTTCATATTTGTCATACGCGTTTTTAATGAATACAGGCAACATTTCAACATCACTATTAATTAATGAGGTTAGCAATTCCACTTGCTGCTCATTCTTTTTGGTTGCTCGCTCCAATTCTGCCGCTAATCGTACTTCTTCAGAAATATCATCTACCGAGGTTAATATTTTATTAATACCTGATTCATCATTAATTCTAGAAAAAGAAAAACTCAAATATTTATTAAAAAACTTACCGTGGTGATCTTTAATTTGCACAGACACTTGCTTTAATGGGTTTAAATCACCCAACAACTGCTGTTTTTTATGGGGATCAAATAATAGATTAAAAAAGCGTTTCACTCGTTTAGCGTCTTTTTCCGAAACTACATTTTCAATATAAGAAGAAAATTCTCTTCCTGCTATATTAGCATCAGAGAATATAGATTCCATACGCTTAGAGTATTGGCTGGCCATAACCAAGTCTTTATCCATTAGAAATAGACCTTGATCAACCGTATCTAATATTTGCTGTGTTTCTTTCTTTGATTGCTCTGCACTCAAGTCACTCATACGTAATTGCCCAAAAAACTCATACGCTATAAACGCAAAAATACATAGAGCCAACAAAATACCCGCAACTTGTAATCTACGAGAAAAATTTGCCGTTGCCTCTGAAGATTGCTGTATATCAATAGTTAGATTATTCATTAAATTTAACAGCGTATTAATATTTTCTTCTGCATATTGTGTCGCCGAAATAAATGAACGGCGTACATCACTTTCAATAACACCATTACTTTGCATTACATTTTCAATACGAATAATGTGCCCTAATAGTGGTTTCCAGACCGCTAAGGCATCAAGAATAATGGTTTCTGATACTTTTTCGGATAATAGTGGCACAGGAATAGAAGGTTCATCTTCACCATCATATAGCTCACCATTTTTTAAACCTAACAAAATATTATCAAACAATTCCGTTGCAGCCACTAACTGCTTTAATGCTGGCGTAAAGTTATTCCCTGAACGGAAAGCGTTCGTCGTCACTAACAGGGATTTTACAACTTGCTGTGACAACATACGTTGACGGCCAACCATATTCATCGTATGACTATCAAGTGCCAACGACTCAGATTCGGTGACTAATTGATCCATAAGAGCGAGTAATTTTTCGTCATTTTTTTCTGCATATTTAACGGCTGTCTCCAATAGAGAAATCGTACTACTGTCAAATGATGCCGTTTCAAAATAACCAATTTGCTCTTCAAGGCTCGAAAACTCTTGCGTAAACGGTTCCCATATCGTTAATGCTTCCGATAATATCTGACGCCCTTTTTCTGTTTTAACTTGTGTCAAAAATTGACCTGACATTTCGCCAACAGTGACATTACCACCTGAGATAAAAGTACGAATCACATCATCAAAAGCATGTACCGATTGTCGAAGCTCTCCTAAGGGGGCTTTATATTTACCGACATCGCCTTCTAAAAACTGTATTTCGGCATCAAACAAAGATTTTGCAATTCGCTGCGATAACATACGCTGACGACCTGCAATGTTGATTTCTTGCGCATGCGCTTGCGCCTCAAATGAAATATAAAAGTTTAAGCCTAAGATACCAACAACCAATAACAGGAAGGCAATAATCGCCATAATAATGGCTTGATATTTCTTAAAATTAAATCCCGCGAACATGGCTTACCCTCGAAAACGTCTAGAACAGACTAACCAAGGCATAAGACCATAGATATATGACACTTTTGTGTCAGACTTATAAATATAAAGAAGAATTCACAAGAAATGATCACAAAGCGAGAAATAGCCACCAATACCCATAAGTTAACAAAGGGTATTGATTAAAATTACAGTATTACCCGCCCTATTGCATGGCATAGAAAAATAAACAGCGGTTTAAAAAATGACAAGAAGAAAGAACAAAAGAACGCCCATACACAGAGTGGTTATTGTGGCTTACGCAAAATCCATTCATCAATAACATAACTGGCAGGCAAACCTTGCGCTTGCCTATATTGTTCGAGCGCAGCAACCAAACGTGCAAATTTTTGTTTACCCATAAGTGCCGTTTGCCGCTCACCTTTAACGACATTAGCTCCAATCTCTTTCAACGACCGTAGCAATTGTGTCGGGGTATCAAAAAATGATACCGCTTGATATTGCTGGTGATGTTCTCGCAAAAAGTGTTGCTGCTCGATAGCACAATCCCATCGCTCTTTATCGAAAAACTGATTCACGTGGTTCAACTGATCAAGTACTGCCCAAGCCTCGCGTAACTCATGCAAAGTTTGTGACCCTAATGATGTAAAACAACAATAACCACCTGGCTTAAGCACCCGAAAAAAACCCGCCATTAATGCAGGTAAATCTTCACACCACTGTAATGAAAAATTCGCATAAATAATATCTACCGAATGGTCGCTCAATGGTAATTTTTCCGCGTCGTTACAATGCCATGTTGCCATTGGTAAGTGCGCATTATTGCTAGCAGCTACATCTAACATTCCTTGCGCGAGATCAACCCCCATATATTGTTGGGGATGATAATGGTCAACAAGTGCTTGCGCAAAAAAGCCTGTGCCACAACCAATATCTGCAATCGCATTAATAGGCGCTGAAGGTGTTATATGCGACTGCATCGCTTGCAACAATTTCTGACCTGCTTGCTGCTGCACCTGAGCGGCTTGATCATAACGTGTAGCCGAACGACTAAAAGATGTAGCTATGGCCTGCTTAAGCTCATGCTGCTGATCTTGTACAGGTGCTTGTAAAAAAGCACTTATTTGCGGCGCTATTCGATCCGCCACATAAGGCAATAGGTGCCCCGTTTTAGGCACAACATAATAATGATGCTGAGGAGCCTGTACACGCATATGCTCTACTACGGATACAGGCACCAGTGCATCGCTATCACCATAGCAATGTAAAACAGGGCATTGAATATGCGTTATTACTGGCTGGTTTTTTATTTCACGCAACAACGCCAAGCCTACTAAAGCATTACTGGGATTATCACGCCATGAGGCCAAGGATGTAGAAGACTCATCACGCTCTAACGCCGTAAGGTAACGTTGCTGTTCCCGTGCCTGCTCATCGCCTTGAGCAATCAACGCCAAAAAACGCTGTCGTGTTTTTTGTGGATGGCCTTGCCACGATTGATAAAATGCAGCAAATACACCTTGCGCCATACCATGATCCCAGCCGTCATCAGCAACAAATTGTGCATTACTGGCCAATGTCACTAAAGCCTCTACGCGCTGGGGAAAGTGAGCAGCAATATGCGTGGCTATCATCCCCCCTAAAGACCAACCCAACAATACACTGCGTTTTGGCAATTGAGAAATTATCGTCTCACATAAGGCATCTAATGGCTGATACTGCGTCACCGTTAATACATAAACATCCGTCAATGACTGCAACGTGGGTAATAGTGGCTCCCATACGTTATCACTCATACACCACCCATTGAGTAAAACAATGGGGGTCGCTAATAAAGGGGACTTGGAGCTGCAAGGAAAAATTTTCACTCACATGCCTCGGTTTTAACTACAACGAAAGCTTGCTGCAAAGCGCTAATAAGACAGTCAATATCCGCCTCACTATGATTGGCATTAATAGTAATACGTAAACGTCCCGTGCCTTCTGGTACCGTTGGCGGGCGAATAGCCCCTACTAATACACCTTGCTCTCGCAATATATTGGCTACCGCCATAACATTATGATCATCACCTAACACCACAGGCTGTATCGGGGTTAATGACGGCATTAAAGGAATATCTACAGCGGCTGCACACTCACGAAAATACGCAATACGCTGATGCAGTCGCTGTCGCCGCGCCACATCGTGCTGAAGTAAAGACACACTCACCTGTGTGGCTGCAGCTATGGCAGGCGGTAATGCAGTGGTGTAAATATAGGTACGAGCAAATTGTATCAGCGTTTCAATTAACGCTTCAGAGCCTGCGACAAAAGCACCAAAGGTACCAAAGGATTTACCCAAGGTGCCCATTAATATAGGTAACTCAGCCGAAGATAACTGAAAGTGTTCTGCACACCCTCCCCCATTGGCACCTAGCACCCCAAAGCCATGGGCATCATCAACCATTAATTGTGCTTGATAGCGATGACATAATGCCGACAACTGATCTAAAGGTGCTAAATCGCCATCCATACTAAATACACCATCTACCACCACTAGCTTTCTACGGCTGTTATCCGCCGCAAGCATACGCTCTAATTGTTCAAGATTATTATGCTGATAGCGTTTAACCTTGGCTCGACTTAATAAACCCGCATCAATTAATGAGGCATGATTTAAGCGATCTTCATATACCGTATCACCACGCCCAACCAAGGCCGACACCACCCCCATATTCGCCATATACCCTGTAGAAAACAATAAGGCTCGCTCACGCCCAGTGAAGCGCGCAATATCTTCTTCTAGCTGATGGTGATGATGACTATGCCCGTGCACTAAATGCGAAGCACCGCTACCCACCCCCATGTCAGCAGCGGTAGCTTGTAATGCTGTAATAATGTCAGGGTGATTGGCCAAGCCTAAGTAATCATTACTGCAAAAAGCAAGGTAGGAAGCACCATTCACCGTGACTTGCGCGTCTTGCGGTGATGATGCAATAGAACGTTGACGATAGCGCTGCTCTGCTTGGCGTTGCGCTAATACCGCACATAGTTCTTGATCAAATGGCGTCATAAACAGACAGTTCTGTGATTGATGTAATAGACAATAACCCGTGTTGAATACAACCCGTTACATCGCCCCTTTAATTTGCCACGTTGTAAAATAATGCTGACTCTGGTGCTTTCGCAACATTAGGCTCATAGACTTCAACAGGGTTATCACGACGGTTTTCAACCGCAGAATAGGGTTCTGGCTCAATACCTAAGCGCTTAAATAGCTGCATATCTTTATTGGCTTCGGGATTGGCGGTGGTTAATAATTTTTCACCATAAAAAATAGAGTTGGCACCAGCCATAAAAGCCATGGCTTGCATTTGCTCATTCATTTCTTCACGACCTGCCGATAAACGTACGTGAGACTTTGGCATTAAAATTCTAGCGACAGCCACGGTACGGATAAAGTCGAACGCATCAAAATCTTCTAAATCCTCTAGCGGCGTACCTTCTACTCGTACTAGCATATTAATAGGGACTGATTCAGGGTGAACAGGCATATTCGCTAGCTGCAACAATAAACCCACACGGTCTTTTTCGCCCTCACCCATACCGACAATACCGCCACTGCATACTTTCATGCCTGCATCACGTACATTTTGTAATGTATTGAGTCGGTCTTCGTAAGTACGCGTAGTAATAATGTCACCGTAATATTCTGGTGATGTGTCGAGGTTATGGTTGTAGTAATCCAAACCCGCTTCGGCAAGTTCTGCGGATTGCGCATCATCTAACATGCCTAATGTCATACACGTTTCAAGACCTAATGCTTTTACACCTTTGACCATCTCTACAACATATGGCAAATCTTTGTTTTTGGGTGAACGCCACGCAGCGCCCATACAAAAGCGAGTGGCGCCACTGGCCTTCGCCGATTTTGCCTCTTCTATGACAGCTTCAACTTTCATCAACTTTTCACGTTCAAGACCCGTGTCATAGCGCGCACTTTGCGGGCAATACTTGCAATCTTCCGGACAGGCGCCCGTTTTTATAGAGCATAAGGTACTGACTTGCACATGATTTGGGTTAAAATGCTCGCGATGTACCGTTTGTGCTTGAAACATTAAGTCATTGAACGGTAAAGAAAAAAGGCGTGATACCTCGTCTCTCTTCCAGTCATGGCGTAATGAATGTTCATGACTTACGTTTTCTTTTTTTGTGAACGGTTCTATAGAATGATGTGAAGATGACATGTACGCTCTCAAAATAGTTGGTTAATCCAATAAATAGTCACCCCAAAGGAATGCACACACAAGACATATATTGTGTACGAAAACAACCCGCTGTAATTAAGCGCTAGCTGTCAACCAAAAATGGAGTTATAGGTTAACTAATATGATACAGAAGGAATTGCTAGGACTCTACTACAAATTAAAGAATCGCGTATCGCTCACATTAGCCACACGATTACGCTCTAAACATCACTGTTTACTATGCCATACACTCACCACCAAGCGCATATGCCAATCTTGCCAAACCCAGTTTTTACATAGCCCAATACATCGCTGTACGTGCTGTGGTATTCCTCTAACACATAACGCGCTATTCTGTGGCGACTGCTTACAACACACGCCGTGTTTTGATCGAACATTTAGCCCTTTTATTTACCAAACTCCATTATCTGACCTTATTATTCGCTTTAAAGAAAAGCATGATTTTTTTGCTGGCAAAGCCTTATCTGATGTTTTCACCAAGCAGATTCAAGACCATTATGTACAACAACATATACCACTGCCTGATCTTATTGTTGCGGTACCTCAACACTGGAAAAAACAATGGGCTCGCGGGTTTAACCCTGCTGCTTTTTTTGCGGATACTATTAGCAGGCAATTATCCATTCCTATTTTCACCGATGTAAAACGCACAAAAGCCGTTGCCGAACAAAAAAATCTGTCTCGCCATGCGCGCATAAAAAACCTACAACGTGGTTTTACTATTACCTCTCAACTACAGGGTGAAAACGTTGCCATTATCGACGATGTAATGACCACAGGATCAACTGCTAATGCCTTAGCACAGGCACTCAAAAAGGCTGGCGCGAAGCAAGTCACTATTTGGGCTTTGGCACGCACACCTAAAGATCACTCATAGATAAACCACAATAAAAAATGCTACAGTAAGCATTCATTTATTTTTAGGGCGCTTTTATGAAACTTCTCGCTTTTGCTGCCAGTAACAGCTCGACATCCATTAATAAAAAATTGGCAACCTATGCTAGCAGCCTCGTGGCTGATGCAGACGTAGAGATTCTTGATCTTAATGATTACGAACTGCCGTTATTCAGTAGTGATAAAGAAAAAGAGTTAGGGCAGCCCCCATTGGCTCAAGCTTTTTTCGATAAAATAGGCGGTGCTGATGCGGTGATTATTTCATTTGCCGAACATAATGGGTCGTATAGCGCAGCCTATAAAAATTTATTTGATTGGACATCGCGTATCAATCAAAAGCTTTTTCAAAACAAACCCATGGTCTTACTTTCAACATCACCTGGGCCAAGAGGCGGTGCCACCGTGTTAGCGGCAGCGGTAAATTCTGCGCCATTTTTTGAGGGAGATGTAAAAGCCAGCCTATCGGTTCCGTCATTTCATAAAAACTTCGATGCCGAACAAGGTGTGATTCATAACGAAGACATTAAACAAGCGCTCATCGATACTGTAGCAACACTAACACCGTAAATGCTATTTAGGCGTGACCGCGTCACGCCACGACACACCAACGTTAGCGCAATGTTGAAGCGTGGTGTTTAGTGCTTTTTCAATAACATTGTTGCTAGTATCAGAACAGTAAGCTTGCGCGCGATAGCCGATAGTTTTTATACACGGTGTTATCGCTCGCGCTTTATCACCTTTTGCATCAATAATTTTTTGTTGATAATGATTAGACCAACTCATCAAACTGCGAGCTGTGTTTTTTGTAGAAAACAACGCACAATCAAGTTTTTCGTTAGCTATAGCAATAACCGCCGCGTTAGGTAATGCGTGATGCACAACCTGTGGCGACTGAATCGCCACCTTAGGCGAGACATTAACACGTGTATTTTCGGACGGGCTAATAACGCTTGGCTTGGCGGGTTCAGCGACGACTGGCGGTGGTATCGCGATAGATTCTGTATGAGAGGATGATGTACTATTGATTGCAATGTATAAACCCGTCACCGCCGTAATCACTGCGGCAACACCCGTTAAAATACCTTGCAAAGATGACCAAAAGCCCGCCGATTGATTCGCCATATGTTCATTCCTTTATATATGCTCTTTGATAGACAGCCAGTTATTTTAAGTATTTCTAGGAGAATAAAGCCCCCACCCTCTACTGTCAATTATCACGACAATAGCTTATATTAAGTCATCACACGATAGAATAATGTATTAAAAAAGGCTCACAATGAACGCTGCTTTGCTCAACCCTCATAAAGAAACAATCACCAACTATATGTATTTGGGTTTACTACCTTTTTTTATAGGTGCTTTGGGGCCATGGGTTTTTGCTGATTATGAACCGTGGTTTAACGACAGTTTTTTAGTGTATTCCACTATTATTTATGCGTTTTTATCTGGCACATTGTGGGCAACAGCTTTATTTGGCCATAGCGAAGATAAACAAGAATTTATCGGGCGACACATTCATGCGGCTATAATCTGCTCACTCATTCCCTTATTCAGTTATTTTTTGCCGCTAATATATCATGCCAGCATTATGCTACTGGCATATCTTGCTTTACTGTTTTGGGAAAAACTATTTTTGCACACAATATATCCCAGCTGGTACCAAGCATTACGCCACCGCATTAGTTTTATTGCGGTCGCGTGTCATATGCTGGTGATATGGAATATTATGTTAGAGGTCTAGTATAAAAAACTAACTCACTTCATTGCCATGTGCTTGCTGATCAGCATGGTAAGATGAACGTACGAGTGGCCCACACGCTGCTCGTTGAAAACCTAGCTTATCAGCATAGTCTTTATATTCTTGAAACTCTTCAGGCGTCACATAACGCTTTACAGGTAAGTGATCTTTAGATGGCTGAAGGTACTGACCAATGGTGAGCATATCAATATTATATTCACGCATTTCTTTAAGCACTTCAAAAATTTCTTCTTTTGTTTCACCTAAGCCTACCATTAAACCTGACTTAGTTAATACATCCGGACGACGCGCTTTAAATTGTTTGAGCAATTCAAGTGACCACTTATAATTAGCCCCTGGACGCGCTTCACGATATAAACGCGGCACGGTTTCTAAGTTATGATTAAATACATCGGGCGCTTCTTCCGCCAAAATATCTAATGCAATATCCATACGCCCGCGAAAATCGGGGGTTAATATTTCTACTTCTAAATTAGGTGAGCGTTTACGTGACTCACGAATACATTCCGCAAAATGCTCTGCGCCACCATCGCGTAAATCATCGCGATCTACCGACGTAATGACTACGTATTTTAAGCGCATTTCTGCAATCGCTTCCGCAAGATTCACAGGTTCTTTTGCATCCAGATCATTCGGCTTGCCATGACCCACATCACAGAAAGGACAGCGGCGCGTACAAATGTCGCCCATAATCATAAAGGTAGCGGTTCCCCCCGAAAAGCATTCGCCCAAATTAGGACAGGCCGCCTCTTCACACACACTAGAGAGTCCGTTTTTACGCAGTACTTTTTTAATTCTATCGACTTCTGGTGATGCAGGCACCTTAACGCGTATCCAATCGGGCTTACGCAACATTTGATCGGTAGCGATAACTTTAACAGGAATTCGCTCTACTTTATCAGCGTCACGTAGTTTTTCACCCTTTTCACGGCGCACCGTACGTCTTACAGGTTCGGTAGGATTGATTGTTGATTCTGTCATAACGCTCTCTAAAAATATCGTTAGTAATAATTGTAGTCAGTAATGACTCAGTCTGTAGCGTATTTTCACGCATGCCACCCAACAAGCAAAACACATTCCATTGTGGGTTCGTGCACGGTTATATTGTGTTATTCGTTTTGTTAATCGCTAACAACTCAGTGGTATGGCGCATAGTGGTCGCTTGTATTTTTTTCGCAAACAATGTTACCAAGCGCTCCATCACCTGTTGGCGAGAAGGCATACCGTCAACAAGGTGGTGACGCAATTGGGTCATTGCCATACCTTGATAGCCACACGGATTGATATATTGAAATGGGGTTAAATCCATATCTATATTGATAGCGACACCATGAAAACTGCAACCCCGACGAATACGCAAACCCAGTGATGCTATTTTTGCATCCTCACCCGCTACGGTGATATACACACCAGGAGCATCGGCTTTTGCATAAGCATCTATTTGATAGGTCGCTAACCACTCAACCACTAACTCTTCGAGCAAGGTTACCATATCTCGCACCCCCAAATGACGGCGGCGTAGATTGATTAGAGGGTATAACACGAGCTGACCCGGGCCATGATAGGTTACTTGACCACCACGATCCGATTTAACAATAGGAATATCACTATTATGTAAAATATGCTCTGACTTACCTGCTTGCCCTTGAGTAAATACTGGGTCGTGTTCAACAATCCACAATTCATCCAGTGTTGCGTCATTTCGCTCATTGGTAAAATGCGACATTGCTTGCCATATATCTATATACGGCTGCTGGCCTAATTCACGCACACGCAAACCTTGAAGATCCATATCCACTAACCTTAAAGAACGATTTTGGTGGCTGGATTTTTACGCAACGCTTGATGGTATTGATCAAGCTGATCAATACCCGTAGCGGTAATATAGACCGTGATAGAGGTAAAACGCCCCTTGCTACTGGCTTTAGTCGTGATTTTTTGGCGATTAAATTGAGGGGCAAACTGCTCGGTTACATCAATCACAAAATCAAGAAATGCTTGTGTGGCTTCACCCATAATTTTGACAGGGTAATCATGACAAGGAAATTCTATTTTTGGTGGTTCTTGTTGATCCATTATTTTGCCTTTAAAAAGCCATTAAAAAATAATTGTACGCCGTCAATCATACGTGCGAATACACCTGACTGCTCTACACTTTGTAACGCAACAACGGGGATATTTAATAGCTCTTCTTCATTCAGTGTTACGACCACATTACCAAGCTCTTGACCTGCTTGTATGGGCGCTTGAATGTCTTGATCTACATTAACGGTAGCAATCAATGCTTTTTCGCTACCTCGTGGAATGGTTAAATAAATGTCTTTAGGTAATGCCAACTGTAAAGAGTCGCTTTGTCCTTTCCACACCTTTACCGTATTCACAACGTCATTTTCACTATATAGCTTATGCGTTTGATAATAACGAAAACCATAGGCTAATAGCTTTTGTGACTCGGCTGCACGAGCGGACTCTGAGCGCGTACCAATTACGACAGACACTAAACGCATATCCCCTTTTTTAGAAGAGGCCGCTAAGCCATAGCCTGCTTCTTCGGTATGACCTGTTTTAATCCCATCAACACTTTTATCAGTAAATAATAATTTGTTGCGATTAGGTTGAGTAATTCCGTTATACGAAAAATATTTTTCGGAATACAGTGCATAGTGCTCAGGAAAATCTCGAATTAATGCACTACCTAATGTAGCCAAGTCTCTCGCTGTACTTAGGTGACCATCTTCTGGCCAACCTGTCGCATTTTTAAAAACACTATTGGTCATACCTAACAAGGCTGCCTGTTGATTCATCACATCAGCAAAGGCTTCTTCACTACCAGCAATATGTTCGGCCAAAGCAATACTGGCATCATTACCCGATTGAATAATAACGCCACGCAATAGGTCTTTCACCGATACTTTTGTGCCTTCGCGCACAAACATTTTTGAGCCGCCTTTTTTCCATGCCTTTACGCTAATATCAACTAAATCGTCTGGATTAATAGACCCACGATCCATCTCTGCAGACACAATATAGCTTGTCATCATTTTAGTCATACTGGCGGGAGGCAATAATTGATCGGCGTTTTTTTCGACTAATACTCGGCCTGTATCCGTATCTACTAAAAAATAAGCTGATGCAGCTAGCTGCGGTGGAGCAGGAATAATAACCTGTCGCGCTTGGCTCGCCATCGCGACACTCAAGCTTATAAACAAAATAATAGAACGACATAAAAAGGTCATAACGGGGTCTCTGCTGTATTTTTTAATGAAAAAATCTGATAAATATATGCCTGTATTCTACCATAAGGCATACCTGTTAGTGTTCTTAAGGCACCTTAATCAATTTAGGATTTGAAATACCTTGCTCAAATAATATTTGTCGTATCTCTGCATGTGCCTGCGTATTTTCAATGGGCCCTATTCTGACACGATGCCATGTTCCTGCGGCATTTGGCGTAACATGCACAGGCGTATTTAACACACTAGCTAATTTTTGCTGTAGCTTTTTGGCATTATCCTGCTGCTGAAACGCACCAACTTGATAATACTCACCTACCGCAAGGGTTGGCGCCACAGTCACTATCTCGGGTGGTTTGGCAGGTACAGTAACCACGGTAGAAGACACTGTATTATTAGAAGCAGAAGGCGATGCACTCACTGGCGTTACATCAACCACATCAACTTGCGTAACACCTTTATCGGCAAAGCCTAATTTAAGTGCAGCACCATAACTAAGGTCGATAATGCGCTGGCTATGAAATGGCCCTCGATCATTCACTTTTACAACAATGCTTTTACCATTCGTCACATTCGTCACACGAACATAACTCGGAATAGGCAAGGTTTTATGTGCCGCAGTCATCGCCCACATATCATACACTTCGCCATTCGCCGTTTTACGCCCATGAAACTTGGTGCCATACCACGAGGCATAGCCACGCTCTTGATAGCCTTGGCTATCAGGTAATAATGTATAGGTTTTTCCCAGTACCGTATAAGGCGATTTATTACCTGCGCGTGTGCGCTTAACAGGTTGCGGCTGAGCGTCGGGCGCCAACTGAATATCGTCAGGAATGACTGGGGCACTATCACTACCTTCAACACGCCCTGTATCCGTAGAAGGGATTACTGTTGGTGGCTTTTGTTCGGTCGTGCTACACGCCACAACGATCGCAGCACATACCACGACCATACATATACGAATTAATTTTACTGGTTTCATCCGGTTACTCTATTTTTGCTGTGCAATTTCTTGACTGAGTTGCCATACCGCCATGGCGTACAAGCGACTATGATTGTAACGTGTAATCACATAGTAATTATGTAACCCCATCCAGAATTCAGCACCATTCACACCTTGCAAACGAATAACATTGGCCACTTGCTCATCAAGCGCTTGTGTTGGGGTATACCCCTGCTCCAATAAACTCGCCACTGTATGCTTTGGTTTTAAACTATCGTTAATAATGTCTTTATTATAATTGTTCGCAATACGTGTACGCACAATCACTGGCGCGTCTGTTTTCCAACCGTGACGCTTAAAGTAGTTCGCTACACTACCAATAGCATCGGTAGGATTGTTCCAAATATCGGCAAAGTCATCATTCGTATAATCCACAGCGTAGGCACGATAGCTTGAAGGAATAAATTGCCCATAACCCATCGCACCCGCATACGAACCGATCAAATCTAATGGGTTTTGTTTTTGTTCTCGCGCCAATAAAAAGAACTCTTTTAATTCTTTACGAAAAAATTTAGATCGCGGGGGATAATCAAAACCCAATGTACTCAAGGCATCAATCACACGGTAAGAACCTTTATTTTGACCATAGCGTGTTTCCACTCCAATAATGGCAACAATAACTTGTGCGGGCACACCAAACTCCGCTTCAGCCTGAGCAAGCACAGCCTCATTTTTACGCCAAAACTCAACGCCTTTTTTAATACGAGAGTGAGTAACAAAAATCTTGCGGTAGTCTTTCCAAGTTAGGCGTTTTTCTGCGGGTCTAGAAATAGCATCTAAAATACTTTGTTTTTTCTTGGCAACGGATAACCATGCTTCCATATCCTTACGATCAAATTGATGCTCTTCAACCATTTCATCAATAAATGTATTAACGTCTTGGCGATCACTATAATCACCCGCAGTCACATGCGTAGCGTATGCCGACTGAAACATCACCAACAACACAATTATTTTTTTCACATTTCTGTGACGTAATATTTCTGCCATCGCACTAAAAACATTGCTGACTATCATCATTTTTATATCCTCTAAAACATCATTATCTCTGCGATAAACTCTCAGAGTATCCTTTTATTTATTAACCACTAAACGTTGCTCTGTACTAATTGCCATGAGTAAACCAAAGCCTAACATTAATGTCACTAACGATGTGCCACCCAAACTCACCAACGGCAATGGCACCCCCACAACAGGCAGCAGCCCACCTACCATACCCACGTTAACAAACACATAGATAAAAAAGGTGAGCGTAATACTGCCCGCTAATAATCGACGAAAACTATCTTGCGCTTTAATCGCAATCGTGAGTCCCCGCAAAATAATCAGCAGGTACAAGCCCAGTAACATCAGTACGCCTACAAAACCAAATTCTTCTGCGAAAACTGCAATAATAAAATCGGTGTGGCTCTCGGGTAAAAAATTAAGGTGTGATTGTGTACCGTCTAACCACCCTTTACCATACATGCCACCAGAACCAATCGCCGTTTTAGACTGAATGATATTCCAACCTGCACCCTGAGGATCCGATTCTGGATCAAACAATGTTAATACGCGCTGTCGCTGGTAATCGTGCAATACATATTGCCACATAGGCCATATGCTTAATCCTACTAAGGTCACTGCCGATACGATATAACGCCAACTTAAGCCCGAATAAAACAATACCATTAAACCCGATACTGCGACCATAATTGATGTACCCAAGTCGGGTTGTCGCATGATTAATACCGTAGGTACACCCACAAACACCAAAGACCAAAACACATGCCTAAACCGTGGCGGCAAGGTTTTACTGGATAAATATGCGGCTATTGCTATGGGCATGGCTAGCTTCATGATCTCTGAAGGCTGAAAACGAAAACCTCCCACACTGAGCCAGCGTTGCGCACCTTTTGCCCCAACACCAATAAATAATACCGCCGCAAGCAAACCAATACCTGCCAAATATAAAAAAGGTGCCCATCGACACACTAATGATAAACGTAATTGCGCAACAACAAACATGCCTGCGTAAGCAATGCCAAAAAAAACCAACTGGCGCTGCACCATTCTCACATTGCCTTCACTGGCACTGTATAAGACCCATAGCCCACACGTTGTTAATGTGAGCAATAACAATAAAAGTGTGGGATCAATATGGATCATCTTCCAAAAACTACGACGCTGACGCAGGTCATTACTGGCCTCAGGCATACGGCGTAAAAAATCTTGCTGGCGTACAGATGACATTATGGTTGAACTCCATTCATTGCAACGGCACGCTTTTGCTTGCGTTCAATATATTTGCCTAACAAGTGCGCATCAAATAATTTACGCGCCACAGGTGCTGCGGCGGTAGAGCCTGCCTCACCATTTTCAACAATCACTGCCACGGCAATCTGCGGATCATCAAAGGGGGCAAAACCAACAAATAAGGCATGGTCTCTGTGGCGTTCACGTAACGCCTCAGAATCGTATTTCTCACCCTGCTTAATACCTACAACTTGCGCTGTTCCTGTTTTTCCTGCCATTTCATACTGTGCGCCATAGCCTATTCGACGACCTGTACCGTTTGGCGCATGCACTACATCGTGCATTGCCTGATGAATCGCATTCCAATGACGCTCACTCACATCCTCCATCGTAGAGACAATCACAGGCTCTACGGGCTGATCGTTTAACGCTTTCACTAAATGCGGTTTCATACGCACACCGCGATTAGCCAATGTCGATGTCATCACGGCTAATTGTAATGGCGTTGCCAAAGCATCGCCCTGACCGATACTTACATTTAATGTGTCGCCGGGAAACCACGGTAAATTTCTTGTTGCCTTTTTCCACTGTCTTGATGGCCACAACCCCTCTCGCTCGTTAGGGATGTCGATATTTGTATCACTGCCTAGGCCAAACTTTTTGCCATAATTGTAGATATGATCAATGCCCATTCGAAATGCCATATCGTAGAAAAAGGTATCTGATGACTGCACAATCGCCTTGTGCAGATTCACGTGACCATGCCCTGTGCGCTTCCAGTCACGATAAAGGCGATCATCATTTTCAAGCTTGTAATAACCTGGATCAAAAATAGAATGCTGCGAGGTGATCGAACGAGAATCTAACCCCGCTAAACCCAAGGCAGGTTTGATCGTAGACGCAGGCGGGTAGCTGCCTTGAATAACACGGTCAAATAACGGCAAATCCAAACTACCTGTGAGCGCATTGTAATCACGATGACTGATGCCTGTTACAAACAAATTGGTATCGTAAGTCGGCGTACTTAGCATAGCTAGTACCCCTCCTGTTTTTACATCAATAGCCACCACAGCGCCTCGGCGACCGTTCATTGCTTGATAGGCAGTTTCTTGCAAACGCTTATCAATATATAAATGCAGGTCTTTACCCGGCGTAGGCGGTTCACGCTCTAGCGTACGTAACACGCGCATTCGCGCATTAATCTCTACGTGTTGATAGCCCGTTTCGCCAAACAACTCATCTTCATAATATTTTTCTAAGCCAATTTTTCCGATGGTTTGCAGGCCTTTATAACGCTCTTGTTCTAGCGTATTAAAGCGTTGCCATTCTTTATCATTAATTTTGCCAACATAGCCTACCGTATGTGCAAACAAGAAAGGATCTGGATAACTGCGCACTAATTGCGCCTCAACCTCAACACCCGGCAAACGGTATTCATTCACCGCGACACGTGCAATTTCACGCTCGGTTAGACGGTATCGTAACGCTACTGCTTGATAAGGACGACGCCCACTACGATAGCTTTTAAAAAAGGCTTTTTCGTCTTTTTCATCAATATCTACCAACGTTTTTAATAAGGCAATGGTTGCTTCGAGATCGGGGATATTTTCAGGTGTCAGTGATAGGGCATAACTGGGGCGATTGTCTGCCAGCAACTCTTGATTAGTATCAAAAATTAAACCACGCTTAGGGTGAATGGTTTGTACTAAAACACGGTTATTGTCGGACTGCGTCGCGTAGTTTTGATAATTCACAACCTGAAGATTGTAATACCGCGTTAGCAAAATACCCAACATGATAAGCACAATGAACACCGTCACAATCACCCGACCTGTAAAAATAGTCGCTTCTCGGTGATGATCTTTAATATGTTCTAACTCACGCATAGAGAATTATGCCTCTCGTGACACGTGTTGAACAATACAATAGACAATACGATGGTGGTGGTGCATTCGTTAATCAGTCATCATTTTTGTTATTTATGATACGGATGGTTTTTTAAAATTGTCCACCCTCGATACAACTGTTCTGCTAATAATACACGGACTAGTGGATGGGGCAAGGTGAGAGCTGATAATGACCAACGTTGCTGTGCACGCGCCAAGCAATTTTCTGCCAAGCCGTCAGGACCACCAACAAGCAAAGCAATATTACTGCCATTCATTTGCCAATGACTCATTTGCTCAGACAGCTGTTCGGTACTCCAGCTTTTACCTTTTACATCGAGGGCTATCACGTAATCACGACTATCTATCGCCGCGAGCATTTGCTCGCCTTCTTTCGCAATAGCCTTGCTTACACTCTGCCCTTTTGCGCGATGGCCTAGACCGATTTCAACAAATTCTACCGCCCATTCACGGGGAAATCGCTTCAAATAATCTTGTGATGCTTCCTGTACCCATGCGGGCATTTTTGTTCCCACAGCAATAATACGTACACGCATAACGAGCCTTTTATACTCTATTATATAGTGGGTTGATCACGCGCTTCTTCACGCTCACTATCAATAGGTGACCACAATTTTTCTAAGTCATAAAATTTACGGGTTTGAGGCAGCATCACGTGAACAACAACCGTACCGTAATCCACAAGTACCCAATCCGACGAGTCCATACCTTCAACACCAATAGGTTGAAGCTGATGTTTTTTAAGCTCATCAACAACATTACCCGCCAACGACTTTACATGGCGATTGGATGTGCCTGTTACCACAATCAAATTATCCATCACTTCACTTAATGGCGTTACATCCAATACAGTAATATCTTGGCCTTTTAAATCTTCTAATGCTGCTACCGCTAAGCGGCTAGTTTCATCTGTCATTGTTATTCCTATTTCTTTTGTCTATGCACTCATTGCCGTATTCGTTACGGAAGAGTCTCTATGCCAATATATTCTCACAGCCGTTTATCTGTGTTTTTCACTGACGTATTATGTTGATAAAGCCCTTGTTCTTGTATGTATTGAGCCACCGTTGCTGGCAGTTCTGTGGGGATTAACTGCTGACTCAATTGTTGTCTAATATCTGTTGCCGATATCGCTAACAAGCTCTGAGATAGCATAATAAAACCACCCGCCGCTTGTGTATCTATAACACTCGGCGTATCCGCGGTATTAACCCATTCCTTTAAGGTTGTATGAGTGACTTGCGCACTATCGGGTCGTGACATAACAGCAATATGCGCTAAATCACGTAATGCCTGCCAGCGATGCCATGTATGCATTTGCACAAAAGCATCCGTTCCCAATAGAAAAACAAGGCTAACCTGATCACCCAGTTCTTGACGTAAGGATAACAAGGTATCGACCGTATAAGAGGCTGTGTCTCGCTGTATCTCTCGATCATCAACTCGTAAAGCGTCATGTTCTTCTATCGCTAACTTCAGTAAAGATAAGCGTTGGGCACTCGTTGCCGCAGGAACATCACGATGTGGCGGCTTATGACAAGGAATCAAGCGCACCTCGTCTAAATGTAACGCTTGCTTCGCCTCTACCGCCATTTGTATATGTGCATTATGTACGGGGTCAAACGTGCCGCCCAAAATACCGATACGCTTCATCGATGAATGACCATCATTATGCTTCGCATTTTTTGCATGAGTCACCATAGCCTATTGACGAATATGGCCATCACCCAACACAATCCATTTTTGTGATGTTAAGCCTTCTAAACCTACAGGGCCGCGCGCATGGATTTTATCGGTAGAAATACCTATTTCTGCACCTAAACCATATTCAAAACCATCGGCAAAGCGCGTAGATGCATTGACAATAATAGAGCTAGAATCCACTAGCGCCATAAACTGACGCGCACGCGTGATACTTTCTGTCACGATAGCTTCGGTATGCCCTGAACTGTATTGGGTAATATGTTCAATCGCAGCTGCCATATCCGCCACAATACGAATAGATAATACAGGCGCTAGATATTCTGTTGCCCAATCTTCATCTGTGGCCGCTATCATGTCAGATACTATTGTTCTCGCTTGCTCACAACCACGTAACTCAACACCTTTATCACGGTAGGCTACGGCTAGCTTAGGCAACACATCTGCGGCTACGCCATCAGCAATCAGCAAGGTTTCCATCGCATTACACACACCGTAACGATGTGTTTTTGCATTCAAGGCAATATTAAACGCCTTATCAAGATCTGCTTGATCATCAATATACACATGACAAATACCATCAAGATGCTTAATGACCGAGACTTTTGCGTCATTAGCAATACGCTCAATTAGGCCACGACCGCCTCGCGGTACAATCACATCAACATATTCTGGCATCGTAATCAATTCGGCGACAGCGGCTCTATCTATCGTATCAATAACCTGTACTGTAGTAGCAGGCAAACCCACGGCTTCTAAGCCTTGTGTAATACACTGCGCAATCGCCTTGTTTGAATTTAACGCTTCTTTTCCGCCTCGTAAAATCGTGGCATTACCCGATTTCAAACATAAGCTCGCCGCATCGATTGTGACATTCGGACGCGATTCATAAATAATACCTACCACACCTAAGGGCACACGCATTTTGCCAACTTGAATACCGCTAGGGCGATAATTCATATCGCTCACCTCACCGCAGGGATCAGGTAATGCCGCTACTTGTTTAAGCCCTTCGATCATGCCATCAATAGCTTTATCGTCTATTTTTAAACGATCTAATAACGCGCTTTCCAGATGATCCGTTTCACCCTGACGCATATCTTCAGCATTGGCCGACAATAATGCACCACGGGACATATCCAAGGCATTGGCAATAGCCAATAACGCATTATTTTTTACACCTGTATCGGCAGTGGCAATCACTCGCGAAGCAAGACGTGCTTGCTCACCAAGCTGCTGCATATAATCTTTAATATTCATGATAAGTGGGTTCACCATTGTCACTAAGAATGTTCATTTACATATATCGGCTCATTATACGGCATTGCGAGCAGGAAAAGCAGAAGCATCGACTTAAATGAGAACGTATTTAAGCAATAGCTAAAAAAGTAACTAAGCACTAAAAGCTCACCCTATTAGACGGATAATAGGCAAACGATAGGCGGACAAATTTATCTCAATTGCATACGCGTTATATCTACAATATTCGCGTTAACGCCAACAGGCTCACCAAATAACACAAACGCCTTATTCTTGCGTCATGCCAAAAGTCATACACACAGAAGTTTCTACTATGGCAATGGTGACGACAAGGCTCTTAAAGGGCTATCAAACCTTGATATAAACCCCCGATATAAACCCTCGACAAAAGCTTACCCTATACGGCTAATACTGCCCTTTCTCACCCAACAACATTTCTATGATCAGTTCAGTTCTAGTTAAGTTTCACTCACGTATTCTAATCACAGTTAAATATTGTTCGGAGGAAAAAATGAAAACGCAATGCACAATATTATTAAAATACTCTTTAGCTGCCAGCCTTACAGCAATGATTGCCGCACCTAGCGTGGCAGATTCGTATGTTGATTACGCTAGAGTGACCCATGTATCACCTATTTATGAAACTATTAGTGTGCGCGAGCCTCACCGCGAATGCCACTTAGAAGAGCGGGCGGTACGTCACTACAAACAAAGCAGCTCAGCAACCCCCACAATTGTTGGCGCTCTCATTGGTGGAGCTATTGGTAATAAACTGGGGCACAATAAAAGTAATAAGCGTGTAGGAGCCGTAGCAGGCGCCATACTTGGCGGCTCTATTGCCAGCGACCTTAATCGCAACAACAGACATCATGAGCATCGTACGCGTACAGAAAAAGTGTGTCATACCAGCTACACCACACGTCACGACAAACAGATTACTGGATATGATGTGAACTATCAGTATCGTGGTCGCGAATACAGTACGATTATGAGTAGCCACCCCGATAAAAGAATACAAGTAGCGGTTGATGTTAGCCCTATAGATTACTAATATAGCTCATCAACAACACGCTATATTGCAATCTGTATTGCACAAGACATTGAGAGACCAGCATGAAGCCATCGCGAATTATCAACATGTACGCCCCATTATGTTTAGGGCTACTTATTTTACTTAGCAGCACATCAAGTATGGCTCAAAAATTATCGCCTTCTGATGCGGCTGCAAGTGCGCGAGACTTCACTAACGGAAAAGTGCTCAAAGTTGACCCAATTACTCGTGACGGTGTTGATTACCGCGTAAAAATGCTATTACCCGAAGGACAAGTGCGTAACATCATTATTGATGGCGATAGCGGCAAGGCACATTTTCGCAAAGGAAAAGGCTCACCTCAACATCGACCACCTGCGCCGCCAAAAGGACGATAACCATGCGCTTACTACTCGTTGAAGACGAACCTATATTGCGACAAAACTTGCATCAATTTCTTACCCAACATAGCTACAGTGTAGATAGCTCGGGGGATGGTCGCGAAGGATTGTTTTTAGGTTCAGAATACCCGTACGACATTGCCGTGATTGACATAGGGCTACCCGAAATTAACGGCATTGAACTCATTAAAACATTACGTAGCAACGACATTAGCTTTCCTGTATTAATTTTAACTGCTCGTGGTAATTGGCAAGATAAAGTCGAAGGTTTAGAGGCTGGCGCCGATGATTATTTAGTAAAACCTTTTCATAATGAGGAATTACTCGCACGTTTAAATGCACTCACCCGCCGATCAAAAGGCTTGGCCTCGCCTGAGATCACGTTAGGCGCCATCACAATTAACACCGCCAACAAATCTGTTTTTGCTAATAACCAGCCCGTTACTCTCACTCAATACGAATACAATACTCTCGAATATCTCATACTCAATAAAGATCGCGTTATATCCAAAACAGAATTAACCGAACATTTATATGATCAAGACTTTGACCTAGACAGCAATGTAATAGAAGTGCTCGTGGGTCGTATTCGCAAAAAGCTCGACCCCGACGGCACAATCAAACCTATCGCCACATTACGCGGACAAGGTTATCGAATAGACTTACATGACAGCATATAAGAATAAGCACACATTATAATACAACGTCATTTCTACCGTATAACGCGAGAAATCAATGCCTATTAAACGCCAGAACATTCGACATTTTTTTGTTCGTAAATCATTACTCTCTCGTTTTTTTCTCGCGTCATTATTCATGCTGCCCCTGTTTATTATTGTTAGTGGCACATTACTATTTAATACATTTCATCAAAGCCAAATGGATGCCGAAAAAGAAAAGCTACAAGCACAGCTTTACTTATTACTCAGTGTCACAGAAGTCGCATCAACTCATCCAATATTACCCGAAGCATTGATTGAACCTAGGCTCAACCAACCCCATTCAGGCCTCTACGGATTTATTGTAGATGACAATAATAATGAATTATGGCGATCGGCCTCCGCGGCTTTATTAGCCGACCATACCTATATTGATGCGACGTTTGAGGCCAACCAACGCCTGATGTCATCGGGGCACTCACCTGAAATGCAAATTGATTTTCATAGTTTAAGCTATGACGCGGAATGGTTTAATGATAATGAGCAAGCACAACCGCTGCGCTTTATTATTGTGAGTGACGCAGCCCCACTCAATGCAGAACTGGACAGTTACCGTTCTAATCTATGGCGTTGGCTTGGCTCATTAGGTGTTGCATTAATTTTGGCTCAGGTATTAATTATGCGATGGGGCTTATACCCACTAAAGCGCCTATCCAAACAATTACAACAACTACAAACAAAAGACATTGAGCAATTAGGCACGGATTACCCAACAGAAATACGCCCCATCATTAATGATTTTAACGGGATATTATTACACGAAAAAAAACAGCGTGAGCGTTATCGCAATACAATGTCAGACCTTGCTCATAGTTTAAAAACTCCCTTGGCAGTAATTCAAAGCCAACTTGAAAAACACCCCAAGCAAGATCCTACACTACACGAACAACTAGATCGCATTAATCAAATTGTTGCCCATCAATTACAACGCGCTGTTATTCGTGTTAATCAAAGCGCTATCGAAACCACCGCAGAAACGATTCATGTAAAACAAATTATTGATCGCCTACTTGGCATTATGACAAAAGTGTATCACGACAAAAACATTCACTTTAATAACCTTGCCGATGAACGCAGCATTTTTTATGGGGATGAAGCAGATCTACTTGAGGTACTCGGTAATCTCATCGACAATGCGTGCAAACATGGACACAATGCTGTCACCATTAGCGCCCACAATACACAAGACGAATTAATTATTCGCATTAGTGATAACGGTAACGGCATCGACAGCACACACAGCCAAACTATTTTACAACGAGGAGAAAGAGCTGACACAGCACAGCCAGGACAAGGGCTAGGGTTAAGTGTCGCCGTTGATATTATGAGTAGTTATAACGGGGAGATCCATGTAAGCAATAACATGCCCGAACCCCATTTATCGGGTGCCTGTTTTGAATTACGGTTTAAGCTCATCAAGGTAACGAGTGCCGCCTAACGCATTAATGGCAAAACGAATATTCAATGCTCGCTCGTACACATAAGGGGATGGTTTTACGACCAATAATTTCTTAGGATTAGGTAATACCGCTGCCAATAAAGAAGCTTCTACACGATTAACTTGTCGAGGCAGCTTATTAAAGAATTGATCACTGGCGTGTTCAATACCATACACCCCCTCACCAAACTCCACGACATTAAGATACAACTCCAATATACGTTCTTTTGGTAATAAAATTTCCACAAAAACAGTAATATAAGCCTCTAATAATTTTCTAAAAATACTTTTCCCTTTCCATAAAAAAATATTTTTAACCAACTGTTGAGTAATCGTACTGGCTCCGCGTGTTGGCCCGCCTTTTTGTAATACGGCTTTTTTTAATTCCGTAAAATCAAATCCGTAATGCGCAGGAAAGCGCTGATCTTCCGAGGCTATCACTGCCATTTTTATCATAGGGGCAATATCATTCATTGGCGTCCAACGTTGATACACCCACACAGATTCCACTGCATCATCTGCCAATACAAACGTCGTTGTCGCTGGATTTAACCAGCGTAACGGCAGGATCAACAATACAGTTGTTGCAACAATAAACCCTAAGGTTATCAGCGCTGCTTTTATAACAAGCGGTTTAATCAGTGTTTTTTCCTAGTGGTTTTACGAGCAATAATAATTTAGGCAGCAAAGTCAGCGACGCAACAATAGCCGCCAACATCGCCAAGCCCGTCAACAAGCCAAAATAAATTGAAGGGATAAACTGTGACAAGGCTAAAATCGAAAACCCAACAATAATAGTAACTGAAGTATAGTACATTGCCTTACCTATAGAGCCATGTGAACGATGCATGGCAGCAATATAATTACCATCAATGGCAAACTCTCGTCGAAAGCGATAAATATAATGAATCGCATTGTCTACACCAATACCAACAGCAATAGCCGCAATGGTAATTGTCATCATATCTAAAGGAATGCCCACCAGCCCCATACCGCCTAACACCACTAACGCTGCTAACATATTCGGCACGAGTGCAATAAAAGATAACGATAATGAGCGAAATAAAATCAGGAACATCAGCAAAATACCCACAAATACTGCCCCAATTGTCAGGATTTGCGATGTAAATAAGCTTTGCAACATATTGTTATATAAAATAAGGACTCCCGTCACATGTACTTGATCTTCTGGAATACCCATTTCATCAACCACATAACGACGCACTTTTTTAATCAATTCGGCTCGACGTAAATTAGGATCCGTTTCTTTAACTCGCATCGTAATACGCGTTTGATCAATCTCGCCCACCAGATAAGGCTTTAATAAAAAATCCGTAATATCCGTAGGTAGAGCACGACGCATAACCGCCAGCTCAAAGTCATTTAACTTGCGCCCATTCAAATCACTCGCCACTTCATAAGCTGTTGCCAATGACTGCACTTTTCCTATCTCAGGTAAACTGTCTAAATAATTATGCAGCATCGTCACTTTTTCTAAACCCGCTTGAGTAAACCAATAGCTTTTATAAGGGTCATCAAAAAGATTCGATGTAGGCTCATCATCTACAGGAGCCTCATCCCCGAAAGGATCATCAGAAAACGGGTCACTGTCATCAAAGTCTGCCACTGGCTGCTCTACAATTGCATCCTCTGCAAACGGATCAGCGCTCTCACCAAAAGGATCATCTGTCACCGTGGTGGCTGAATGGGTTGGCACAGAGGCCTTATGATCTAAAATAATATCAAACGATACAGTACCGCCTAACTGTTGATCGATCACCAACATACCCTGATGAATTTCTGTAGAAGAATGAAAGTAATCAATAAAACGGTTTTCAACTTTTAGCTGCTTAATCCCCACCACACTCACAATCGCAGCAACAATGCCTAATGCAATAATGACACCGCCTCTACGCTCAGTAAAACGCGAAAAAATCATGGTGAAAGCACCCGATTTATCTTCTTTTTCGGTAAAGACTGCTTGCGGCAATAACATCAAGCCTGCGGGAATAACAAAAAACGCCAACACAAACGCCAAGCTCAAACCAATGGTCATCATCCAACCAAAATCAATGACCGGGCGAATGCCACTCACCACCAAAGACACAAATGCCACCATTGTAGTAAGCACGGTATACACACACGGCTTAGTCATTGCGGTTACCGTTTCTGTTACCCATTCACGTCGCGTGGCTTGCGGCGAAAAACTCACCGCTTCGCGATAGCGCACAATTAAGTGAATAGTTAGCGCCAAAGAAACAATCAATAATAAGGCAACAAAATTAGCCGATATAATCGTTAGACGCCAGTCAATGGTAGCCAAGAAGCCAAGCATAACCACAACCGCTAAAAGGCAGGTCAACAAAGGTAATACAACAAATTGCCAACGGCGAAAAATAACCGTTAAGATCACAATAATAAATAGAATAATACCCACACCAAACACGGCAATATCACTACTGATAAAGTCCACCATATCGGCGGTAATCATCGACACACCCCCTAAAAATATTTGTGCATCGTCTTTATAATTAGCCACAACTTCACGCACCTGCTGAACACGGGCATGGCTTTTTGCAGTGGCTTGAGTACTATAAGTTAGGAATGTTTCCGAGACTTGATTCAAACGTAAAATTTCAGTTTCTGATAAACCTTGCGTATCTCTTTTTAGCCGCAACGCATCACGCTCACGCACTAAACGAATAAACGTTTCATCAACTGCTAAGTTTAATAAAATAGCGGTGGTTTTTTTATTCGGCCCTAACAACATTTCTTTATAAATGGGTGATTGCAAAAATTCAGCCTGCGCCAAATCACGATCAACGCCCTCGTCCGATAGCGACTTAATACCACGCGCCACATCCAATAACGATAATTTAGGGCTATAAAGTAAGGGAACATCTAAAATAGAATTTGTACTTGCCACACCATCAACCAATAACAAGTCATCACGCAAACGTGTTAAATGATCCAATGTTTTATCAGACATTAAGTCGCCATTAGGCGTATAGGTAACCACTAAAAAATCACCCGCTTGATAACGCTTACTGATTTCGCGAAAGTAATCTAGATCTTGATCATATTCTAAGGTCAATGCTTCTGATGAAGCATCGATTTTTAAATTACCTAACTGACTTGCCAACAATACAGCAATAATCACAACACTCAGCAATACCCACAATGGATACGTTAGCACACTGGTAAAATACGCTGACTGTAATTGTTTAAACATAATGACTCCAAATAAAAAATATGTACTGACTATTGTCGGTATTAGTCGCTCGCCACATCGCTGTGGCCCAAGGATTTTTGAGGGTTAATAATATCTCTGACACGTTGCTTTAATACGGGCAATTCAGGAAAACCGCCATCGCGCTTACGCTCCCACACACAATGATCATTTACCCATATGGCAAAATGCCCATCGCCGTTCGGCAACAATGATAATTCATCAATGTCAGTATCAAATGTGGTGAGTAATTCTTGCCCCATCCATGCTGATCGTAATAACCAACGACAAAGGCTGCAATAATGAATACGAATATGTACTCGTGTCGACGTATCACCCATAGTTATGAATCGTCCTCACCCCACCGTGGCATCAGTGTTTGTGATAAGCCCAACTGATCTAAAATACGCGCCACTACAAAATCAATCAAATCTTCTATTGATTGCGGATTTGTATAAAAACCTGGGCTGGCAGGTAATACGACCGCCCCCATTTGAGTGAGCTTAAGCATATTTTCAAGATGCACTTGTGAGTACGGTGTTTCGCGAGGTACCACGATAAGCTGTCGACGTTCTTTTAATGCTACATCGGCAGCACGCTCAATTAAATTATTGCTGGCACCGCTAGCAATAGACGACACAGTGCCACCGCTAGCAGGGCAAATAACCATACTCGCAGGACTACTGGATCCAGATGCGACAGGGGAAAACCAATCTTCACGGCTAAACACTGTTAACTGGTGAGGCTTAGCGCCATACAGTTGGCAAAAAAAGGCTTGCTGACGTTGTAATGCATCGGCATCGCACGATGTAGGGAGCTGTAATGAGGTTTCGGTTTTAATCACAACTTCTGCCGCTCGCGACAACAGCAAATATACTTGGCACTCTTGCGCCAATAAACACTCTAATAAACGCAAGCCATATTGCGCGCCCGAAGCTCCTGTTATAGCTAAGGTGATGACTTTTTTCTCTGTCATATATGTTCTCTTATTTATAGGCCGGTTAATTGATTCACTAGCAAGGTATGAATACCACCAAAGCCACCATTACTCATAATGACAATATGTGTCGTTTTTTTATTCTCTGCATCACTCGCAGTCACCGTCGTGTGAACAATGGCTTGCACTAAAGCATCTATACTGTCATAACGCGCGCTAGGTACAGCACTGGCAGCCATCACACTGTCAAGATCCCATGACACATTGGGAGGGTTAAACCACAACACGTCATCGGCATCGTGCACGGCATCCGCTAGATGTGATGCATGCACCCCCATACGCATGGTATTTGATCTTGGCTCAATCACCGCAATAATTCTGTCGCTCCCTACGTTTTTACGTAAGCCCTGTAGCGTTGTCGCTATCGCAGAAGGGTGATGAGCAAAGTCATCATATACTTTAACACCGCGCACATCGGCTAGGCATTCCATACGGCGCTTCACGCCACCAAATGCCGATAACGCCGCACAACTTACATCGGGTGTTACACCCACATGATGAGCCGCTGCAATTGCAGCCAAGGCATTAGCCACATTATGTAAACCTAATTGCCCCCAGACAACATTGCCTTGAGCCTCGCCTTGATAAAGCACACTAAATGCGCTGCCATCGGCTTGCTGTAATTGTACGCTCCATGTGGCATTAGGATTACTCAGCGACATCAGGCTTGTTTCGCTCCAACACCCTTTTTCCATAATCTCATCAATGACAGGGCTGTTATCGGGAGTAATCACTTGTCCATTTTGCGGAACTGTACGCACAACATGATGAAATTGCTTTTGAATCGCCGCTAAATCATCAAAAATATCTGCATGATCAAACTCAACATTATTGATCACTAAGGTACGCGGGCGATAATGAACAAACTTAGAACGCTTATCAAAAAAAGCGCTGTCGTATTCATCCGCTTCAATAACAAAAAAGGGCGTATCACCTAAGCGTGCCGATGTTGAGAAATTGTTAGGAACACCGCCAATCAAATAGCCTGGCGCCATATTGGCATATTCCAATACCCAAGCCAGCATACTACTGGTGGTCGTTTTACCGTGTGTACCCGAAACGGCTAACACCCACTTGCCTTGTAACACATGATCACTGAGCCACTGTGGGCCAGAGGTATAAGGCAGCCCCGCATCAAGAATGGCCTCAAGTAAAGGGTTGCCACGACTAATCGCATTGCCAATGATAAACATATCAGGAGCAAGAGATAATTGATCGGTATGAAAACCTTCGATAAGTTCAATACCCGCCGCTTCTAATTGTGTACTCATGGGTGGATACACATTGGCATCGGCACCTGTGACACGATAACCTTTTGCTATCGCTAACTGCGCCAAGCTCCCCATAAACGTACCGCAAATACCTAGAATGTGGATATGTTTCATTGTTGCTCGCTTCCTTTGTTTTCTTGTATTTCTTATCGTTACTTATCTGACGTGTACTACGAACCACTATCACAGGCCGCGATCACAGCCCCAACGGATAAAAAATCCAAGCTTACATGAAATTGGCATTTAATTCCCGTATCATTGCGGCCGACTTTCATTATCTACAGGCTTGTTACTCATGGCTAAGAAAAACGCGTTTTACGCACAATCTGGCGGTGTTACCGCTGTTATTAATGCCTCTGCATGTGGCGTGATCGAGACAGCTCGACAAAACAAAAAACATATCGGCAAGGTCTATGCTGGTAAAAACGGGATTATTGGCGCACTACGCGAAGAGCTCATTGATACAAGCAAAGAAAGCGCGAAAGCAATTGCCGCTCTCAAGCACACCCCCTCAGGTGCTTTTGGCTCATGCCGTTACAAGCTCAAAAGTCTCGAAGAAAATCGTGCCGAATACGAACGATTAATCGACGTCTTTAAAGCTCACAATATTGGCTATTTTTTCTATAACGGCGGTGGCGATTCCGCAGATACTTGCCTAAAAATATCCCAATTATCAGAAACAATGGGCTACCCACTACAAGCCATCCACGTGCCTAAAACCGTCGATAATGACTTACCGTTTACCGATAACTGCCCGGGCTTTGGCTCTGTTGCCAAATATGTTGCAGTATCAACCAAAGAAGCAGCACTTGATGTTCAATCTATGTGCGAAACATCCACCAAGGTATTTATCTTGGAAGTCATGGGACGCCATGCTGGCTGGATTGCCGCTGCGGGTGGTTTAGCCGCCGAAAATGAGGGGGATGCACCACATATTATCCTTTTCCCTGAAATTGCATTTAACAAAGACAAGTTTTTAAAACGCGTGAAAAGCACCGTTAAAAAACACGGTTTCTGCGTTATTGTGGCCTCAGAGGGCGCGCAATATAAAGACGGTTCATTTTTGGCTGATGCAGGTAATACCGATGCCTTTGGTCACAAACAATTAGGCGGCGTTGCCCCCACACTAGCCACGATGGTAAAAGACGAGCTAGGCTATAAATACCACTGGGCGCTAGCCGATTATTTACAACGTGCCGCACGCCATATTGCATCCGCTACCGATGTAGAGCAAGCTTATGCCGTTGGTCAAGCCGCGGTAGAAATGGCTATAGCAGGTAAAAATGCGGTGATGCCAGCGATTATTCGTGGAAAAGGTAAAAAATACTCTTGGACTATCGAAGAAGCACCGTTAGAGAAAATTGCTAATGTTGAAAAAATGATGCCTCGCGATTACATCAGCAAAGATGGTTTTGGTATTAGCGATAAAGGCCGTGCGTATCTTGAACCTCTTATTCAGGGT
The DNA here is from genome assembly GCA_965225895.1 of Candidatus Endobugula sp. Taxonomy (GTDB): domain Bacteria; phylum Pseudomonadota; class Gammaproteobacteria; order Pseudomonadales; family Cellvibrionaceae; genus Endobugula. Next base: position 162,098 of record CBDDBR010000011.1, on the reverse strand, counting down.
GAAGACTATCCGCCATATGGCAAAAACGGCTTACCGCAATTTACTACTTTAAAGAAAGTATTGGTCGAGAAAAAGATCAAAAAATCATTTAAAGTATAAACGTTATATCTAGGGGCAATATACGCCCCACCCCCTAATTCAATACGTTACTTACCCCTTTCAATAAGGCGTCGCATATTCTCGTGACGCCTTATTCTGCGCCATATAACGCCACACGCGAAGAAACTGTCACATCCCCCATTCCCTGCTACACTTAAAGGCAAGATAGGTTGTTTTACCTATCGACACGTACCTTTATTCACTCATATCATTTATTCGGCTCATGGAAACGTATCTACATTATTTACGTGCGAAACTTAAAGGCAAAGTTAACCTCGTTGCCACTGACGATGTGGAAGCACAACCTGAAGGGGTAGTGGCTAAGCGTGGGGATATTATCGACCAAAAAACCTACCGTAATCTCTCTCGTTTTAAACTGGTTCAGCCACTAGAAAGTCATCTTCAGCTAGAAGAAATATTCACTCCCAATATTATTTATACCGAAATCAACCAACTGGTTGATGATGATGAATCCTTTAGCGCTATTGACCAACATTTTGGCAAAGGCTCTGTATTAGAACAATGTACTGACAGCTTAAAACAATACCCTGAGCTTCTTGAAGTACTCACCATTTTTAAAATTGAGGCGCAAGAGTATTACGAACAATCTTTACTCTCTGCGTACTTTAGTTACATTATTGGTTTAATTGCAAAGTACCCCCAAGAAAAAATAGAAGCGGCATTTTTTGCAGGGCTGTTTCATGATATTGGCTTACTCTTTATTCCGCGCAACTGCCTCGACAAAACCAAACGTTTAACCGCCAAAGAATGGCACGATATGCAATTGCATCCAATTGTGGCTTTTAAGCTTCTCAAAGATATAGAGGCATTTCCTAATAACGCACGCAAAGCCGTGCTAGAACATCATGAACGCCCTGACGGCTCTGGCTACCCTATTGGAAAAGAAGAAGACGATATTACCGAGCTAGGCTCACTCATCAGCTTGTTAGATGATGTGATCGTTATTCACAATAAGCGCTTTAAACCTCTTGGTCGCAGCATACAAAACATACTACCGATCATTCAGATGAACACCTTTGGCTATGAAACCTCGGTGGTTTCTGCAATGACGCAAGCCATTAAACAAGCGCCACCTCCAGTGGTTGAAGATATTGAAAAAGACACCGTAAAAATATTAGTTGATTACACATACCAACAGCAATTATTTATTAACAAAATTATGGATGTCATTAATCAGGTCAATGAAATTGTAGGCTTTACACACAATAGTAAAAGCGTAACAGCCATTCAAAATACCAGTAAAAAAATCACTTCTGTTATCGCAAGCTCAGGCTTACAAGAATCCTCTTATGTGGAATTGTTACAACGTCTCAATACAGAAGACCACCAACATTTGCATTTAGAAGTGGAGCAAACACGCCTTATGCTAGAAGAGGTGATCTATCAATTGCAAGGCTATTACAAAGAAGCGAATGTATACAGTAACGAGAAATCCAACACCCTAGCAGAAAAAATTCAGATCTTTGTTGATGTTTTTAACGCCACTGAACGCCCCCCTATTCCAGAAGAACTTGTTCAATATTGGCAACACCTATCCGAAAAAACGGCTGTAAATGACAACACGCAAAAATAAAAAGCGCTCATATTCAATCACTTAACTATTTTACGCTTATTAACCCGTTATATTTTTGCAAACACTCCATTATTAACTACACTCTATATAATCGGAAACATTTAACGGATGACCCTACTCACTTATGAGCGAATATGCTGGCCACCTTGCAAACATGCAAGATAAAGCAAAGATTGTCGCCACCGAAGATATTTTAAGCGACAAAGGGGTTTTACTCGCTAAATCTGGCATCGAACTCAACAAAAAGACCTGTGAGAACATTCTTAAGTTCAAATTACTCAAACCCATCGAAGATTCTATCGCGATAGAAAATCAGCTCAACGCTAAATCTATTTACAATATTCTGAACCAGCTCATCACTCAAGATACATGGCTTAAAAGCATACATACCAAGCTAGGTGATAAAGTGGCTTTACAACGTTGCTGTTTGCGACTCGAAAAATTTCCTATTCTGATGCAAAAGCTCACTGTACTCAAAATGGAATTATTTCATGTATTTGAACAAGCAGTTTTCTCAGCTTATCTCTCTTATATATGCGGCATCACAGAGAAACTAGAACAAAGCAAAATTGAAGAATACTTTTTAGCGGGAATGATGCATGACATTGGCTTGCTGCATATTAACCATAATATTCTCAAGAAAGAGGGGCAGCTCACGCCCGAAGAATGGCGCACCATTCAGTCTCACCCCATTATTGGTTATGAAATTGTTAAAAATATTAAACACTTTCCTAAAGCTGTTGCTAGAGCAATTCTTGAACATCATGAAAATATGGATGGCTCTGGCTACCCGAGAAACAAACAAGGCGATGAGCTCTGTGATTTAGGGCAAATCATTAACTTACTCGATAACACAATTGCTATTTATAATAAAAAACTCAAACAACAAAAACGTAGCATACGCGGTGTTATCCCCGTCATTCAAATTAACATTCATTCATATAGCTATCACGTCGCTTCCATTATTATTCGCGCATTAAAGCATGCACAGGAATCAACACCAGATCCAGCTAAAGCCGATAGTCTAGGTGACTTAATTAACAATACACAAAAAAGACAACGCTACATTCAAAAAACCACGGTTATTATTAAAGATACCAATGACGATATTGGCTATACACATAACGACACCGATGTGAGTGCCATACAGAATACAGGTAACAATATTATTTTAATCGTGAATAGTGCTGGGCTAAACGATACACAATACACCGATAGCTTGTCTGAAATGGTAAAAGCAGAACCTGAGAACATGGTAAATGAGGTAGAAGATGCCCACATCATGCTAGGGGAAGTTATTTATCAAATTCAAACCTACCAAAAAAATGCCAATTTATTTGTCAGTAATAATATTAACCACCCCCTCACCCCAACACTCAGCAAATGCCTAGAAGATGTTGCTCAAGTGCCAACGCCTGATAAGGCTGGTTCCTTTAAGCGTGCGTCATTAGGCTGAACACACAAATAGCCGCTTTCCCCCCCTTAATACACCCCCAAAATCCTCAAAAAAGCCGTACTTAGGGACGAATGCCACCCAAATGTCGCCGACAAGCATGATAAATCACGTCATTGAAAACACATAATCTGACAATTATGGTAGAATCCCGTGCGTTTTGACCTTGGTCGGTTTAACCTTTTCCATTAACTAATTATTGAAGTTACTATTATGAGTCTTAATCAAGTACCTGCGGGCAAAAATGTGCCTGACGAAATTAACGTTATTATCGAAATCCCACTTAACGGCGAGCCTGTTAAATACGAAGTAGACAAAGACACTGGCGAACTATTCGTAGATCGTATCTTAGGCACTTCTATGCATTACCCATGCAACTACGGTTATGTAAATGACACATTATGCGGTGACGGCGACCCTGTTGATGTAATGGTTATTTCACGCTTTGGCTTTGTAGCAGGCTCTGTTGTTCGTTGCCGCCCTGTTGCAGTATTAAAAATGTCTGACGAATCAGGTGAAGATGCAAAAGTATTAGCCGTTCCTGTTGAAAAAGTCAGCCCAATGAATAAGCATATCCAAGACATTGGTGACGTATCTGAACTACTACTTAAGCGTATCGCGCACTTCTTTGAACACTACAAAGATTTAGAAGAAGGTAAGTGGGTAAAAGTTGAAGGCTGGGAAGATGCAGCGGCTGCACGTAAAGAAATCGAAGAGTCTGTAGTACGTTTTAACGAAACCAAGTAATTTTATTAGTATTCGTTAACCAAAAATGCCCTAATTATTAGGGCATTTTTTTGCCTCTATCTCACCAATATTATCCCGCCAGCATCTCTCATCTCACAAAGACAATACCCATCTCACGCACATTGACCATATACATTCTGGCAACCCTTCAAAATTTTTGCTGTCATAGTATTTATGAAAAAACACTCACACTAATTTTTAATATACATTTAAAATAGAAAACTTGTCTTATAAAAAATAACGCCTAAATTATTTCGTAGTATTCACAACATACTTAAAAAACTGTTGTCTTAATTTTATTAATACAGGCAAATAGTAGGTAATCGTATGAAGTCGTGTAACACACTCTTTCTTTCTCACGGAGGTGGGCCACTACCCTTATTGAGTGATCCCCAACATTTAGAAATGGTGAACTGCCTCAATAATATTGCAAAAAAAATTCCAAAGCCATCCGCCATTATTGTTATTAGCGCACACTGGGAAGAAGATATACCTACAATTACATCAGGTAGCGCACCCGACCTTATTTATGACTATTATGGATTTCCTGAGGCCTCGTACAATATAAAATATCCATGCAAAGGTAATCCAACACTCGCCACACATATTCATAACGCATTAAAAAAAGAAGGTATTCAATCAAAACTAGATGCACAACGCGGATTTGATCATGGCCTATTTATTCCGCTTAAAATAATGTATCCCCTCGCAGACATACCCTGCGTACAAATATCATTAATGAGCCATCTAAACCCCGATAAACATATTCATATTGGACACGTGCTACAACAGATAGACACCGATAACTTACTTATTATTGGCTCTGGGTCTTCCTTTCACAATATGAATGCTTTTTTCTCGCCTGAGGACGATGAATCAAACAATAAAAATATAGATTTTGAGAACTGGCTTTTAGAAACAATGGGTAATACCGAACTCACTGAAAACGAGAGACGCTTACGACTATCCAATTGGAAAAAATCACCATCCGCAACTTACTGCCACCCTAGAGAAGAACATTTATTACCTCTACATGTTTGCTATGGCGTGACACAAACGGCGTGTAAAGAAAGCTTTTCAATCAATATTCTCGGCAAAAAAATGAGTCTTTACCTCTGGTGAATTGCGCGCATCAAATACAACAATATAGGTCAATAACTCACCATAAAACACAGGTAACAGTTTAACCACTGCGTGTTTCCGTTTAGAATAGTAAAAATTGACAAACTAAAAGAGCCTATAACATGCCCAAAGCCAGTGAAATCAAAAAAAATACAGCCATTGAAATTAATGGTGATGCCTATATTGTGCGTGACATTGAACGTTCGGTTCCTCAAGGACGTGCAGGCGGTAGCATTTACCGTATGCGTATGTATAACGTAGCAACTAATAGCAAACTGGATGGATCGTTTAAAGACTCCGACATGTTATCTCTTGCCGATTTAATTCGTCGTGCTGTGACATTTTCTTATGTCGATGGTGACGAATATGTTTTTATGGATAGCGAAGATTACACGCCATATAATTTCAATAAAGAAACTATCGCAGACGAATTACTTTTTATTAGCGAAGACACCAAAGACTTACAGGTAATTATTGTTAACGACTCTCCTGTTGCACTCGACCTTCCGTCAACCGTTGAACTCGTTATTACCGAAACCGACCCTTCTATCAAAGGCGGTTCTGCCACTGCCCGTACAAAGCCCGCCTTGCTCAGTAGCGGTTTAACTATACAAGTACCTGAACACATTTCTACAGGTGATAAAATTCGTATTAATGTTGAAGAACGTAAATTTACAGGGCGCGCATAACACGAATACAAAGGCTAAATATATACCACTGTTTTTTCTGTGATGTAACATATCAAACAATAGCCAAAATTATTAGCACAAAAAAAAGCGAGTCTCATATGAGACTCGCTTTTTTTATTGATGAATAACACACAACAATGTGTGATAAGCACAAAGGCTATTATTCAATAATTTTAGCAACAACACCTGCACCAACAGTACGACCACCTTCACGAATCGCAAAACGTAAACCGTCTTCCATCGCTACTGGGTGAATCAATGTCACTACCATTTGTACGTTATCGCCAGGCATTACCATTTCAACACCTTCTGGTAATTCACAAGCACCCGTTACATCAGTTGTACGGAAGTAAAACTGTGGACGGTAACCTTTAAAGAATGGTGTATGACGACCACCTTCATCTTTTGATAATACATAGATTTCTGCTTCAAATGTTGTATGCGGCTTCACTGAACCCGGTACACACAATACTTGACCACGCTCAATCTCGTCACGCTTAGTACCACGAAGTAGAACACCTACGTTCTCACCCGCACGGCCTTCGTCAAGTAACTTACGGAACATCTCAACACCAGTACATGTGGTGCTAGTTGTTTCTTTGATACCTACGATTTCGATTTCGTCACCCACAGTAATGATACCGCGCTCAACACGACCAGTAACTACCGTACCACGACCTGAAATTGAGAATACATCTTCAATTGGCATTAGGAATGGTTGATCGATTGCACGCTCTGGCTCTGGAATGTACTCGTCTAGTGTTTCTACTAGTTTCTTAACTGCAGAAGTACCTAATTCGTTATCGTCTTCACCGTTAAGCGCCATTAATGCAGAACCTGCAATAATTGGTGTGTCATCACCCGGAAATTCGTAAGCGTCTAATAATTCACGCAATTCCATTTCAACAAGCTCTAACATTTCGTCATATTCTTCAGAACCTACGCCGCCACAGTCTTCTGCAAGAAGGTCTGCTTTGTTTAGGAATACAACAATGTAAGGTACACCAACCTGACGTGATAACAAGATGTGCTCACGTGTTTGTGGCATAGGGCCATCAGTCGCACCACATACTAAGATAGCGCCATCCATTTGTGCCGCACCTGTAATCATGTTTTTTACATAATCGGCGTGACCTGGGCAATCTACGTGTGCGTAGTGACGATCAGGTGAATCATATTCAACGTGTGACGTTGCAATGGTAATACCGCGCTCACGCTCTTCTGGTGCATTATCGATACCATCGAATGCAACTGCGTCGCCGCCCCATACTTCAGCACATACGCGTGTTAACGCCGCTGTTAGTGTTGTTTTACCATGGTCAACGTGACCAATCGTGCCCACGTTGACGTGGGGCTTATTACGTTCAAACTTTTCTTTTGCCACTTTACAGTGCTCCTATATTGTCTACTGTGTTTATCTGTACAACCGCTTACTATTTAAAATTAATACTTTAACCTGAAATACTTAACAAATATTGCCGTTTAAATCATGCCATTTTTAGCCATAATCTCTTGGGTAACATTATTAGGCGCTTCTGAATACTGATCAAACTCCATCGTAAATGTAGCACGACCTTGAGTTGCCGAACGCAAATCCGTTGCATAACCAAACATCTCTGCTAATGGTACTTGCGCATTCACTACCTTACCTAAAACAGCTTCTTCCATCCCTAAAATCAAACCACGACGACGATTAAGATCTCCAACCACATCACCCATATTTTCTTCTGGGGTAACGACTTCTACTTTCATCATTGGCTCTAGCAATTTTGCTCCGCCATTTTCTGCTAATTTTTTAGTCGCCATCGAAGCTGCAATTTTAAACGCCATTTCATTGGAGTCAACATCATGGAACGAACCATCATATAACGTTGCCTTTAAACCCAACAAAGGATAACCCGCTAAAACACCGTTTTGCATTTGTTCCGCAATACCTTTCTCGACAGCAGGAATATATTCTTTAGGAACAGAACCACCCACAATCTCATTAACAAAGACCAAGCCTTCGGCATTGTTATCATCGGCTGGCTCAAATTTAACGCAGACATGACCGTATTGACCTCGACCACCTGACTGGCGCACGAACTTTCCTTCGATCTCGCAAATATTATCAATACGCTCTCGATAAGCCACTTGCGGCTTACCTATGTTAGCTTCAACGCTAAACTCACGATGCATACGATCAATCAAAATATCAAGGTGCAACTCACCCATACCCGAAATAATTGTTTGCCCCGTTTCTTCATCGGTTTTAACTCGGAACGATGGATCTTCTTGAGCCAGTTTACCTAATGCCACACCCATTTTATCTTGATCGGCTTTCGTTCTTGGCTCTACCGCGACAGAAATAACAGGTTCTGGAAATTCCATACGCTCAAGAATAATCTTTCCGTTTTCAGAGCATAACGTATCACCCGTGGTCACATCTTTAAGACCAATGGCCGCAGCAATATCACCCGCTTGCACGTCTTTAATTTCTTCGCGAGAGTTCGCATGCATTTGCACCATGCGACCTACACGCTCTTTTTTGCCTTTTACAGAGTTATAAACCGCTGTACCGCTTTCGAGCGTACCTGAATACACTCGAAAGAAGGTGAGCGTACCCACAAACGGATCTGTTGCAATCTTAAATGCTAAGGCAGCAAACGGTGCATCATCATCTGCTTCACGGTGAGCAACTGTCTCACCATCTTCTAGTGTACCTTCAATCGCTTTTACTTCGGTTGGTGACGGTAAATATTCGATCACAGCATCCAACATGGCTTGCACACCTTTATTTTTAAAGGCCGAACCACCAATCACAGGAACAATCTCATTCGATAATGTACGAGCACGTATACCTGCTTTAATTTCTTCCTCAGAAAGCGCTTCGCCCTCTAAGTATTTATCCATCATTTCATCATTCGCTTCTGCCGCCGACTCAATAAGGAATTCTCGCATCTCTTCACATTGATCTTGCAATTCTGCTGGAATATCACCGTACTCAAAGGTCATACCCTTATCTTCTTCATTCCACAGAATGGCTTTCATCTTAATAAGGTCAACAACGCCTTTGAACTCTTCTTCCGCACCAATAGTCATTTGCAGTGGTACAGGTGTTGCTCCTAAGCGTGTTTTAAGTTGTTCAACCACCATTTCAAAATCAGCACCCGCACGGTCCATTTTATTGACAAAGACCATGCGTGGCACTTCGTACTTATTCGCTTGTCGCCATACGGTTTCAGTTTGTGGCTGCACACCCGATGAACCACATAACACCACAACCGCACCATCCAAAACACGCAATGAACGCTCTACCTCAATGGTAAAATCAACGTGCCCCGGCGTATCAATAATATTAATGCGATGCTGGTCGTATTGTTGCTGCATACCTGACCAAAAACAGGTGGTTGCTGCTGAGGTAATCGTAATTCCACGTTCTTGCTCTTGCTCCATCCAATCCATGGTTGCAGCGCCATCATGTACCTCACCAATTTTATGAGATAAACCTGTATAAAACAGAACACGCTCGGTCGTCGTGGTTTTACCTGCGTCAACATGGGCGCAAATACCGATATTACGATAACGAGAAAGAGATGTTGTACGTGCCACTGTGTATATTCCTCAATAAAATCAATATTAAAAAAAAGGCAGCCAATAATAGCTGCCTTTTGTTACGATTGTGCTATGACACTTTTATTGCTAGCCATAAATGACACAATAAAAGTATATAACCAATACAGTACTTAGAAACGGTAATGAGAGAACGCTTTGTTCGCTTCCGCCATGCGGTGAACGTCTTCACGTTTCTTCACTGCGTTACCTTTGCCTTGCGCTGCATCAATTAACTCACCCGCTAAACGAGCAGCCATTGATTTTTCGCTACGGTTACGCGAGTACTCTACTAACCAACGCATCGCTAGTGCTTCACGACGTGCAGGACGTACTTCAACAGGCACCTGATACGTTGCACCACCTACACGGCGAGATTTAACCTCTACCAGTGGAGCAATTTTCTCTAGCGCTTCGTTAAAAGTCTCTAGAGCATCTTTATCTGTTGCTTTTTGACCTACTAAATCTAAGGCACCGTATACGATACGCTCAGCAACGGCTTTTTTACCGCTGATCATTAGTATGTTCATAAATTTCGCTAACGTGATATTACCGTATTTTGGATCAGGTAAAATCTCGCGTTTCGCGACGACTCTTCTTCTTGGCATTTTATTCGCCTCTGTTTCAGGTTAATTCTAAGACAACGCTCTTACTTGATGATTAAGAAGATCTTTAGACCTTTCTTACTCTTGGCAAGCGCGCTTAGCCTTACTCTTTGTTCAATCTTGGCTAAAAAGCAGTACTTTGCCCTTTATAAGATGTCCGTAGACAACTTACTTAGGACGCTTAGTACCGTACTTCGAACGTGCCTGTTTACGATTAGCAACACCTGAGGTGTCTAAGCTACCGCGAACGGTATGGTAACGAACACCTGGCAAATCTTTTACACGACCGCCACGAATCAATACCACACTATGCTCTTGCAAGTTATGCCCTTCACCACCAATGTACGAAGTTACCTCAAAGCCATTAGTTAGGCGTACACGACATACTTTACGTAGTGCCGAGTTTGGTTTCTTCGGTGTAGTAGTATAAACACGGGTACAAACACCGCGCTTTTGAGGGTTACCTTGTAGAGCAGGTACGTCACTCTTTTGTACTTTACGCTTTCTAGGCTTACGAACCAATTGGTTGATCGTTGCCATGAAATATAACTCCAACGTTGTTTAGGTCTTTCTCTTATTTATACAATGTATACAAAGATCAGACTAATTAATATAAAACCTCCATAAGGAGACACCCCAAGAAATAGGGGTTGCGCATTGTACGGAGTAGAAAAAGAAAGGTCAAGTATTAACGGGCGCTAAAACATCGAGTAAACGTGCACATATCTCCTCTGTAACCATGAAACGTATTAGATCGATTAGTGTCAATGTTATAAGATAGCAACAACAATAAAAAAGAGGTTTCTCATTATGAAAAAGTATTTCACTCTCCCTAATCTTTTATGCGTATTTATTGCGTTTGTCTTTTTGCAATCACTGCCTTTTAAGTTTTCTAACTCTCTGGAAACACAACACATATTTACCACTCTTGGCGAATGGTCAGGATTAACGTGGTTTGGTGTATATGGCGGTTATTTAATTGGAGCGGCTGAACTCATTACCGCCATGCTACTGTTTACAGGATTACGCTCTCTTGCTGCGGTTATGGCGATGGGCATTATGAGTGGAGCCATTATCTTTCATTTGTTCACACCGCTAGGTATTATTATGCCGTTATTTGATGCAGCAACGGGTGCGCAAATTGGCGATGATGGCGGCGTATTATTTATGATGGCTTGTGCAACGTGGGTATGCGCTGGAATACTCATCTTATTAGAACTCAAAAACCCCAACAGCGCACTAGCTAAGCTATTGAATAAATAGACATCTCCATTTAGTTTTAGCAATATAGTCCTTATCGATGGGGAATATTGCTAAAATTACCTATAATCTTACATAACCTTATAAATAACGCCATTTAACTGCAAGTTATCATACTTATGCGACATTTTTTATTTTTACGATTATGTACTTATCTTTTATTATTGTGGGCACTACCCAGTAGTGCGGATAAAGAAAATACAAATAGCATTAATAACTTATGCCGTGATATAGGCAATAAGCTCGGCAGTGTCAGTGAATCTAATTGCATAGCGCAAGCGCTGACGCACAACAATGGAAGGTCTACCGAAGGGCGCCCTTTAGCGTATAAAGAATATCCGCCATTAGCATCGCGCGAGCCACTAGGCAAAGTATTACTTATGGGGGGAATTCACGGGGATGAATATTCTGCAACATCCATTATGTTTAAATGGATGGATAAACTTAACAAACACCATTCAGGGCTTTTTCATTGGACGGTTGTTCCCTGTCTCAACCCTGACGGCTTGTTACAAAAGAAATCTCAACGCCAGAATGCAAACGGCGTAGATCTTAATAGAAATTTTCCATCTGCCAATTGGGATCAACTTGCACTGAAATATTGGCATGAACGCACCTACAAAAACCCTCGTCGCTACCCAGGTGCTAAAGCAACTAGCGAGCTAGAAACCCAATGGTTCACCCAAACAATTGATAATTTTCAACCTGATGTAATTATTGCTGTTCATGCACCGCATCGACTGGTGGATTTCGATGGTTCTATTAGCGCCCCAAAACGTTTAGGAAGCTTACAGCTGCGCCTACTAGGTACTTACCCAGGGTCACTAGGGAATTATGCGGGGGTCGATCTCAATATTCCTGTGGTAACGGTAGAGCTGGCATCTGCTGGGATTATGCCGTCAGAACAAGAGATTACACGTATGTGGGTAGATATCGTCAAGTGGTTACGTAAAGAAGTCCCTAAACTCGAAAAGAAAGGCAAGCTAGAGACGGCCTTTGTTGACAATACGATTAGCCACCACCTTCATAGATAATACGCCACACATTATCGGCTTCTAATTTCCACAGTTGCCGCTTCCAACCATTGGATTCAAAGTTACTACTTCTGTAAGTTTGGTAGTACTCAACCCACAGCATATTTTTTTCACCGGGGTAATCATAAATACCCACGTCTGAAATATTGATGTCTATAAACTTTTTACTGCCATTTACACGTTTTTTATAGCTTACCCATTGATCCCAATTTTTCTCTAAATTATTAAAATCGGTGGAATAAAAAGCCAAATAAGGTGCAGGAGCTAAAGATTCCCATGCTCGCTGCCAATCATCAATACGCTGATGTATGTGTTTACGCAATCGTGCCACTTGCGTAACAGGCACCATTTCAACCTTAGGTGTCATCACGATATAGGTATAGCCCACATCAATATATTGGTTAATTTTATCGATGTCGTTATTCGACAATACTACACAGCCATTACTATCAAGTAGGGGACGCGTCTTTTCTTTTAGCCCCATAGGTTCAGCATGCAGCCAGATACCATATCCCGTTCTCTGATTTCGCTTATCCCATGCGTTAGGATAATTCACAGGGTATGCTGCGTGACCATAAAAGTCATCGAGTTGTGTGGGTGTTAGATGGCTCACAATGCGATACACACCCACAGGAGTTTTATTATCCCCTTCAATATTTTTGCCGTAACCATCCTTACCAATGGATGTTTTCATAGTTTCCAGCAATAAAAAGCTATCATCCGCCTGCCGTTGATAAACATACAATTTGCCTGTCGATAGCTCAGAGATAATTGCATGAGGGTAGCGATCAGCCACATCAATCAAAGATTTGGGTTGCATAGTATGATCAGGCAACAATCTAAAGTCTTCGCTTTTTGCATGGGACAATGTACTAAAACCCCATAAACAAGCAATGATATATAAAGTCATTATTTTCATCATGACTGTTAGCAACCTCTTTATATTCATGTAATGCAGTATATTAAATAATATCACTATTACACATACCAAAAACATCTAATACCACAAACATAAAAGCCCCCAAAAGGAGGCTTTTATTATATTAACACTCGATCAAGTAAGAATTAGCTCGAACTTGATTGTAGTGCTTCTGTTAACGCTGCTTCGACTTCTGCTGCGCTTACGCCTTCTGAATGCGTTTCTTTTTCAGCTGAACGTTTGCGTTTACGCTCGGCATGATATGCCAAACCTGTACCCGCAGGAATCAAGCGACCTACCACCACGTTTTCTTTCAGGCCACGTAGGTAATCTTTCTTACCCGTTACGGCGGCCTCAGTTAATACTCGTGTAGTTTCTTGGAAAGAAGCCGCTGAGATAAAGGATTCCGTCGCCAACGAGGCTTTGGTAATACCTAATAACTGACGCTGGAAGCGTGCTGGTAATTTGTCTTCATCACGAAGACCTTCGTTTTGTTCAAGCACATCGGTGTATTCAACTTGCTCACCTTTAACGAAGGTTGATTCACCCATACCTGTAATTTCAACTTTACGTAGCATTTGGCGAACAATCGTTTCAATGTGCTTATCGTTAATTTTTACACCCTGTAAACGATAAACGTCTTGAATCTCGTTAGTGATATAACGCGCTAACGCTTCAACACCACGTAGACGTAAGATGTCGTGCGGATTACTTGGACCATCCGATACAACTTCACCTTTCTCTACTTGCTCACCTTCAAACACAGTCATTTGACGATGTTTAGGAATGAGAACTTCGTAGTGATCAGAACCGTCTTCTAATGGCTGACCATCCGTTGGGGTAATCACTAAGCGGAACTTACCTTTCGTCTCTTTACCGTAGCTCACAGTACCTGAGATCTCAGCAAGAATTGCTGGTTCTTTCGGCTTACGTGCTTCGAATAAGTCAGCAACACGCGGTAGACCACCCGTAATATCACGAGTCTTCGAACCTTCTTGTGGGATACGAGCAATAATATCACCTACACCAATTTCATCACCGTCATTCAGGCTAAGAATCGCTTTAGATGGCAACATGTAGTGCGCAGGAACATTTGTGTTCGCTAACGTTAGCTCATTACCGTCTTTATCCACCAAGGTAATTGCTGGCTTAAGATCTTTACCCGCTGCAGGACGTTCTGCTGGATCGATAATTTCAATCGACGTTAAGCCTGTTAGCTCATCCGTTTGACGACGAATTGAGAGACCGTCTTCCATACCAGAGAATGCAACTTTACCCGCAACTTCTGTAATAATTGGGTGTGTATGCGGATCCCATTTAGCGATGATTGCACCACCTTCAACAGAAGCGCCATCATGCACAGAAATAACAGCACCATAAGGAATCTTATAACGCTCACGTTCACGACCCGTGCTATCTGCAACAGCAAGTTCACCTGAACGCGATACCGCCACAAGGTGATTGTTCACATTTTCAACGACTTTCACGTTATGTAAACGTACAGTACCTTCTTGTTTCACTTGTACACTATCAACAGCAGAAGCTCTACTTGCAGCACCACCAATGTGGAATGTACGCATGGTTAACTGTGTACCCGGCTCACCAATAGATTGCGCAGCGATAACACCAACAGCTTCACCAACATTAACAAGGTGACCACGAGCAAGATCACGACCGTAACATTTAGAACAGATACCATGACGTGTTTCACAAGTCATCGCCGAACGCACAATGATTTCATCAATCGCATTTTCTTCTACAATGCCTACTGATTTTTCATCAATCATCACACCGGCAGGAAGCAATACTTCACCAGTTGTTGGGTCAACAACATCTTGTGCAACAACACGACCTAACACTCGATCGCCCAGTGGATCGATAATATCACCACCTTCAATAATCGGTGTTAACGTTAAGCCGTTCTCTGTACCACAATCATGTTCAGTTACAACAAGATCTTGCGCAACATCAACAAGACGACGCGTTAGGTAACCTGAGTTTGCTGTTTTCAATGCGGTATCAGCCAAACCTTTACGCGCACCGTGAGTAGAAATAAAGTACTGAAGTACGTTTAGACCTTCACGGAAGTTAGCCGTAATTGGCGTCTCAATAATTGAGCCATCTGGACGCGCCATCAAACCACGCATACCCGCTAGCTGACGAATCTGAGCTGGGGAACCACGAGCACCTGAATCTGCATACATAAATACAGAGTTATATGAATCTTGCTGCTCTTCTTCACCATTACGGTTAATAACGGTTTCTTTAGAAATACCTTCCATCATCGATTTAGCAACAAGGTCATTTGCACGCGACCAAATATCGATAACTTTGTTATATTTCTCACCTTGCGTCACAAGACCAGAAGCAAACTGACCTTCAATTTCTTTCACTTCGTTATCAGCGCGAGCAATAATTTCTGCTTTACTATCTGGAATAGCAAAGTCATTCACACCAATAGAAGAACCCGAACGGGTTGAGAATTTGTAACCCATGTACATTAGTTGGTCAGCAAAAATAACGGTTTCTTTCAAACCAACAACACGGTAGCAATAGTTGATGACTTTCGAAATTGCCTTTTTAACCATGGGTAAATTCACCATGTCGAAAGGCATGCCTTCTGGCACAATTTCCCAAAACAAAACACGACCTACGGTTGTATCAACAATTGAAGTAATTACTTCATTGTCACCATTGTCTTGCTGAATAGTTTGTTTAATACGCACTTGGATGCGTGCTTGCAAATGTACTTTGTCAGCATAATAAGCACGTGATACTTCTGCAACATCAGAAAATACCATGCCTTCGCCTAGCGCATTCACACGCTCACGCGTCATCCAGTACAAGCCCAATACCACGTCTTGCGATGGTACGATAATTGGCTCACCAGAGGCTGGCGATAATATATTATTGGTTGACATCATTAACGCACGCGCTTCTAGCTGCGCTTCAATCGTTAATGGTACGTGTACCGCCATTTGGTCACCATCAAAGTCAGCGTTATATGCCGCACAAACTAATGGGTGCAATTGAATGGCTTTACCTTCAATCAATACAGGTTCAAATGCTTGAATACCTAAACGGTGAAGTGTAGGTGCGCGGTTAAGTAGTACAGGGTGCTCACGAATGACTTCGTCAAGAATATCCCATACAACTGGCTCTTCACGCTCAACCATTTTCTTGGCCGCTTTAATCGTTGTAGCAAGGCCACGTAGTTCTAATTTACTAAAAATAAACGGCTTAAATAATTCCAAAGCCATTTTCTTAGGAAGACCACATTGATGTAAGCGTAATGTTGGGCCCGTTACAATTACAGAACGACCTGAATAATCTACGCGCTTACCTAACAAGTTTTGACGGAAACGACCTTGCTTACCTTTAATCATATCGGCAAGTGATTTAAGAGGACGTTTGTTTGAACCCGTAATAGCACGACCACGACGACCGTTATCTAACAAGGCATCTACCGATTCTTGCAGCATACGTTTTTCGTTACGCACAATAATGTCTGGCGCATTAAGATCTAATAAACGCTTTAAACGATTGTTACGGTTAATAACGCGACGGTACAAATCATTCAGATCAGATGTTGCAAAACGACCACCATCTAGCGGTACTAAAGGACGAAGATCTGGTGGCAGAACAGGCAATGCAGCCATCACCATCCACTCTGGCTTGTTACCTGAGAAGAAGAACGCTTCTAATAATTTAAGACGTTTAGATAGTTTTTTAACTTTTGTTTCAGAATTCGTTTCTGGAATTTCTTCACGCAGACGGTTCACTTCATCTTCAAGATTAATGTCTTTCATTAAATCTTGAATAGCTTCAGCACCCATCTTCGCTTCGAATTCATCAGGAAACTCATCCATTGCATCAAAGTATTGCTCATCCGTTAATAACTGGCCTTTTTCTAAGGTTGTCATGCCCGGATCGGTTACTACGTATGATTCAAAATACAACACGCGCTCAATGCTGCGTAAAGTCATGTCTAACAACAGACCAATACGGCTAGGCAGTGATTTTAAAAACCAAATATGCGCTACTGGGCTTGCTAATTCGATGTGCCCCATACGGTCACGACGCACTTTAGCTAATGTAACTTCAACACCACATTTTTCACAAATAATACCGCGGTGTTTCATACGCTTATACTTACCACATAAGCATTCGTAGTCTTTTACAGGGCCAAAAATTTTGGCACAAAATAGACCTTCACGCTCAGGCTTAAACGTACGATAGTTAATAGTTTCCGGTTTTTTCACTTCACCAAATGACCATGAACGGATCATTTCTGGTGAGGCAAGACCGATACGAATTGAGTCAAATTCGTCGTTTTGTCCCTGGGACTTCAACAAGTTGAGTAAGTCTTTCAAGGCTATTCCTCCAGTTGGGAATTAAATTTTTTGATGATTTATATTCTTAAGATAAGTGCTAACGTGTGTTAGCACTTATCACGCACAAGTCAGTAATAATAATTACTTAGGATCAGTTTCTAATTCCATATTAATACCTAGCGAACGGATTTCTTTAACCAATACGTTAAAGGATTCCGGCATACCTGGTTCCATGCGATGATCACCATCAACAATGTTTTTATACATTTTAGTACGACCAGCAACGTCATCCGATTTCACTGTCAACATTTCTTGTAGTGTATATGCCGCACCATAAGCTTCTAGTGCCCAGACTTCCATCTCACCAAAGCGCTGACCACCAAACTGAGCTTTACCGCCCAATGGTTGTTGCGTTACAAGACTATAAGAACCTGTTGAACGTGCATGCATTTTGTCATCAACCAAGTGGTTAAGTTTTAATACATACATATAGCCCACGGTAACAGGACGCGTAAACGCATCACCTGAACGGCCGTCAAATAGCGTCATTTGACCACTATCAGGTAAGTCCGCTAAACGTAGTAATGATTTAATTTCGGCTTCTTTCGCACCATCAAATACGCGTGTTGCCATTGGCACACCACCACGTAAGTTATGCGCCATATCCATTAATTCACTATCAGAGAAGCTATTAAGATCTTCTTTGTCTTTCTTCTCACCCGTTTTGTTATACACGTCTTCAAGGAATCCACGCACTTCTGATACGGCTTTTTCTTGACGAATCATTGTATCAATTTTGCGACCTAATCCTTTTGCTGCAAGACCCAAGTGCATTTCTAACACCTGACCTACGTTCATTCGCGAAGGAACACCTAGTGGGTTAAGAACGATATCGATAGGCTCGCCATTTTCATCGTAAGGCATATCTTCAACAGGCATAATCACAGAGATAACACCTTTGTTACCGTGACGTCCTGCCATTTTATCACCAGGCTGAATACGACGTTTAATAGCAAGATATACCTTAACAATTTTCAGTACACCTGGAGCGAGGTCATCACCCGTTTGCAATTTACGTTTTTTATCTTCAAAACGCTCATCAAGGATCGTACGACGCTCTTTTAACTGCTCTTCTGCGCGGTCAATTTGTTCGTTCACTGCATCGTCAGCCACACGAAGATTAAATAGCTGCTCTTTATCTAAATCAGCTAATAGCTCTTCCGTTAACTCAGTGCCTTTCTTCACTGTTTTACCTGATGCCGCTTTTTGGCCTTCAAGTACTCGACGTAAACGACCTAACGTTGCCGCTTCAACAATACGAAACTCTTCATTTAAATCTTTACGTACGGTTTCAAGCTGCATATCTTCGATAGCTTTAGAACGTGCATCTTTTTCAAGACCGTCGCGTGTGAAGACTTGTACATCAATTACCGTACCTTTGGTACTTGATGGTACACGTGATGACGTATCTTTAACGTCTGACGCTTTTTCACCAAAGATAGCACGGAGTAATTTTTCTTCTGGCGTTAATTGTGTTTCACCTTTTGGTGTCACTTTACCCACAAGAATATCACCAGGGCCAACTTCGGCACCAATATATACAATACCTGACTCATCTAACTTCGATAGTGCACTTTCGCCCACATTAGGAATATCAGAGGTAATCTCTTCACTACCTAACTTCGTGTCACGGGCGATACACGTTAACTCTTGAATATGTATCGTTGTAAAACGGTCTTCTTCTACCACACGCTCAGAAACAAGGATTGAATCCTCAAAGTTATAACCATTCCAAGGCATAAATGCGATACGCATATTCTGACCTAGCGCTAGCTCACCCATATCTACCGATGGGCCATCAGCAAGAATATCACCGCGTACAATCGTGTCACCAACAGAAACAATAGGACGCTGGTTAATACATGTATTTTGGTTAGAACGCGTGTACTTGGTAAGATTATAAATATCTACACCAGCATCACCGCTTTCTGTTTCTGCATCGCTCGCACGAACAACAATACGGCCTGCATCAACACGCTCAATAATGCCACCACGTTTAGCAACCACACAAACACCAGAGTCTGATGCTACATGTCGCTCCATACCCGTACCTACTAGCGGCTTATCAGCCTTTAATGTAGGAACAGCCTGACGTTGCATGTTCGATCCCATCAATGCACGGTTCGCATCATCGTGTTCTAGGAATGGAATCAATGATGCCGCAACAGATACAACCTGACGAGGCGAAACATCCATATACTGAACATCTTCTGGACCTTTTAAGGTAAATTCGTTCATGTGACGAACAGATACTAGCTCTTCGACTAACTCACCAGCGTCATTTAATTCTGCTGATGCCTGAGCAATAATATATTCGGCTTCGTTAATCGCCGATAAAAAGTCAATTTCGTCGGTCACTTTACCGTCAATCACACGACGATATGGACTTTCAAGGAAACCATAACTATTGGTACGCGCATAAGTTGCTAGCGAGTTAATCAAACCAATGTTTGGACCTTCTGGTGTTTCAATTGGACATACACGACCATAGTGTGTTGGATGCACGTCACGTACTTCAAAGCCTGCACGTTCACGCGTTAAGCCACCAGGCCCCAATGCAGAAACACGACGCTTATGCGTGATCTCTGATAACGGGTTATTCTGATCCATAAACTGTGAAAGCTGTGATGAACCGAAAAATTCTTTAATAGCCGCTGATACTGGTTTAGCATTCACTAAATCTTGTGGCATTAGGCCTTCTGATTCAGCCACTGAAAGACGCTCTTTCACCGCACGTTCTACACGCACAAGACCTACACGGAATTGGTTTTCTGCCATTTCACCAACAGAACGAATACGACGGTTACCTAAGTGATCAATATCATCCACTACACCATCACCATTACGGATAGATATTAGTGTTTTTAATACTTCAACAATATCTTCTCTTGATAAGATGCCTTCGCCTGTTTCGTCTTCACGTTTTAAACGGCGATTGAACTTCATACGACCTACAACAGATAAGTCATAACGATCTGGTGTAAAGAATAAGTTTTGGAATAGACCTTCTGCAGATTCTTTTGTCGGTGGCTCACCTGGGCGCATCATACGATAGATTTCAACTAACGCTTCAAGTTCTGTTCTTGCAGCATCCGAACGTAAGGTATCTGAAATAAACGCACCACAATCTAAATCATTGGTGTATAGCGTTTCAATTGAAGTAATACCTACTTCAACTAATTTATCGATCACTTCAGCGGTGATTTCTGTATTACATTCAAAAACTAACTCACCTGAATTAGTATCGATAATATCTTTCGCTAAAGCACGGCCCACTAAGTACTCTTCTGGTACGAGTAACTGAGTCACTTTCGCTTTTTCAAGATCGCGAATATGGCGTGCCGTAATACGACGACCTTCTTCAATTAACACATTACCTTTTTTATCTTTAATATCGAAAGTAGCCACATCACCACGTAGGCGAGATGGTACAAGCTCTAATAAGAACTCTCGATCTTTAGACATTTCAAAGCTGCTGGTAGTAAAAAACATATCCAGCATTTCTTCTGAGGTATAGCCTAATGCACGTAGTAAGATCGTTGCTGGTAATTTACGACGACGGTCAATACGAACAAAAACTAAATCTTTAGGGTCAAATTCAAAATCTAACCATGAGCCACGGTAAGGAATAATACGTGCAGAATAAAGCAACTTACCTGAAGAGTGTGTTTTACCTTTATCATGATCGAAGAATACACCAGGAGAACGGTGTAACTGAGAAACAATCACTCGCTCAGTACCATTGATGACGAAAGTACCGTTATCAGTCATTAAGGGAATTTCACCCATATACACTTCTTGCTCTTTAATATCTTTAATCGTTTTATTTGACGATTCTTTATCATAGATAATTAAACGAACTTTTACGCGCAGTGGCGCAGCGTAGGTTGCGCCACGAGAAATACATTCTGTAACATCAAAAGCAACCTTACCTAATTTATAACTAACATATTCAAGTGCAGCACTGCCTGAATAACTTACAATCGGAAAGACCGATTTAAATGCAGCATGTAAACCAATATCTAATCGCTCTTCTAGAGAAATACCTGCTTGGGTAAATTTGCGATAAGAGTCTAGCTGAATCGCTAGAAGATACGGAACATCCATTACATGGGGCAATTTGCCGAAGTCCTTGCGGATACGTTTTTTCTCAGTATATGAGTAAGCCATCTGTATGCCTCAGCCTGTATTGTAAAGGCGCTAACCTTGTGTAACGCGTATTGCGTTTTATTTTATGTATCGGTTTCACTACCGATACATGTCCAAAATTCTGGCAGATTATTCGATGCTTTAAAGCCAAAATAGCTCAATTCTATGGTTGGCAGCATCCCGTAAACTGTAAACGGAAAAAGGCCGACGGGAAAACCCGTCAGCCTTAACCTTAATTAATGCGCGATAAGACTATCGCTCACGAAATAAGGGTTTCGCACTGAAAGAATTATTTCAATTCTGCAGATGCGCCAGCTTCTTCAAGCTGCTTTTTCACTTCTTCAGCGTCTGCTTTAGAAACACCTTCTTTAACAGTTGCTGGTACGCCTTCTACCATTTCTTTAGCTTCTTTCAAGCCAAGACCTGTGATAGCGCGAACTGCTTTAATAGCGTTAACTTTCTTGTCGCCAGCAGCAGTTAAAACAACATCAAATTCAGTCTGCTCAGCAGCAGCACCACCAGCGTCACCGCCAGCAGCAGGTGCAGCAACTGCAACTGCAGCAGCAGCAGAAACACCGAATTTTTCTTCCATTGCTTCAACTAATTCAACAACTTCCATTACTGACATGTCAGCAATAGCATTCAAAATATCGTCTTTAGATAGAGCCATGACCCAAATCTCCCGATAAAAAATTAATAATTAATAAACTGATAAATTCACACAATGTGTTATTTAAGCAGCTTCCTGTTTTTGGTCGCGAACGGCTGCAACAGCACGTGTTACTTTGGTAGGTACTTCGTTGAAAGTACGAACCAACTTGGTGACTGGAGCGATCATTACGCTTGCCAACATACCTAACGCTTGATCGCGTGTTGGTAGTTTAGCTAGGGCATCAATCTGACCAGCTTCCAATAACTTGCCACCCACTGACAAAGCTTTAACTTCAAAGTTTTCGTTTTCTTTCGCGAAATCTTTAAAGATTCGAGCTGCGGCACCTGGATCTTCCATAGAAAAACCAAATATCGACGGCCCTACTAACGCATCATTAACACAATCAAATTCTGTTTCACCAAATGCACGTTTCGCAAGCGTATTACGAATTACACGAAGTTCAACATTATTTTCACGCGCTAACTTACGCAAACTTGTCATATCTGTCACGTTAACGCCACGGGCGTCAGCGATGACTAGGGACAATGCATTGCTAGCAGTCTCGTTAACTTCAGCGACAATCTGTTTCTTGTCTTCTAATGCTAATGCCACGAGTTATCTCCTAAAATTGATCACTCTCACAAACTGCGTGAAGAATAATCGTTACATGACTTACTTACATAACTTCTGTAAATAAGCGTTTCGGTGCTCAAATCTCGCATTTCTTATTTTGTAACTAAACAAAACAATTCAATTTAGATTTGGGTTCTCACCATCTGCGAAGGGTCATTTAACGAAAAATACTCATTAAATTCATTAAGCCTATTAATCTTAGTAATCAGAATTACCTTCAACTAATAACAACCCCTACGGTCTTTGACAGCCTGCTAAAACTCAACATTTAGCAGACCCCAAAGTTCGTTTTGCTAATTTGGATTATGCTTCCAAACTTGCGATATCTACTGTAATACCTGGCCCCATAGTTGTGCTTAAAGAAATTTTCTTTAAATACACGCCTTTTGCAGTGGCTGGCTTTGATTTTTTCAAATCGGCTAATAAAGCTTCAAGGTTTTCTTTGATAGCTGACGCATCAAAATTAACACGGCCAATACCGCCATGAATAATGCCGCCTTTATCAGCACGGTAACGCACCTGACCTGCTTTAGCATTTTTCACTGCTGTTGCAACATCTGGCGTTACTGTACCTGTTTTTGGGTTAGGCATAAGACCACGAGGCCCTAAGATAGTACCTAATTGACCAACAACACGCATTGCCGCTGGATCAGCAATAACAACATCAAAATCCATATTGCCTTTCTTAACTTCTGCCGCTAATTCTTCCATACCAACTAAATCGGCACCCGCTTCTTTAGCTGCTTCAGCGTTAGCACCTTGTGTAAACACTGCAACACGTACTACTTTACCAGTACCATGTGGCAATGATGTAGCGCCACGAACGGTTTGATCTGATTTACGCGCATCAATACCTAGATTGATTGCTGCATCAACAGTTTCTTCAAACTTAACAGTTGATAACTCTTTAAGAATATTTACCGCTTCTTCGATACTGTATTGCTTCGTAGAATCTACTTTTTCTTGAGCCAGTTTTTGACGTTTCGTTAATTTAGCCATTTTACTTAACTCCCTCTACTTCAATACCAGCACTAACAGCACTACCTGCGATAGTACGTACCGCTGCATCCATATCGGCTGCAGTTAAATCTGGCTCTTTAGCTTTTGCGATTTCTTCTAACTGTTCACGTGTCACTTTACCCACTTTTTCAGTGTTTGGACGGCCGCTACCTTTAGAGATACCTGCTGCTTTACGTAACAAAAACGCCGCTGGCGGTGTTTTCATTTCAAATGTGAAACTACGATCACTATAAACACTGATCACAACAGGTACTGGTGCGCCCGCTTCAATGTTTTGAGTCTGTGCATTAAATGCTTTACAGAACTCCATGATATTTACGCCGTGCTGACCCAATGCTGGACCAACAGGGGGACTTGGATTTGCTTTACCTGCACCAACCTGAAGCTTGATGTAAGATTCTACTTTCTTAGCCATTCTCGACTCCTAAATAATGGGTTATAACGCCTCAAAATAAGTCAAAATTTCATATAAATGCCATATTACTATGCCACTATTGAAAGCACTTACTTGTCTCAGGCTCCCCTAATACCTTTTACTAAAACACTATCACAACTAGACAGTAATAAAGTAAAAGACCACTTGCTAATAAAGCGAGCATAAAGCTCGCTTTAAAAGATTTTTATTACACTTAAACTTTTTCTACCTGACCAAACTCTAACTCTACAGGCGTAGAACGTCCAAAAATCAACACTGCTACTTGCAGGCGACTTTTTTCATAATTCACTTCTTCAACAACACCATTAAAGTCATTAAATGGCCCATCAATAACGCGCACCATTTCACCTGGCTCAAAAATAGTTTTTGGCTTAGGTTTTTCTACGGCATCATCAATACGCTGAAGGATTAACTCTGCTTCTTTGGTTGTAATTGGCGCAGGCTCATCTGCCTTACCACCAATAAAACCCATCACTCGGGGCGTTTCTTTAATTAAGTGCCATGATTCATCGGTTAATTCCATTTCGACTAAAACATAACCTGGAAAAAACTTTCTTTCTGACTTACGTTTTTGACCGCCACGCATCTCAACAACTTCTTCTGTAGGCACTAACACCTCACCAAAAGAGTCTTCCATGCCATTCAATTCAATACGTTCTTTTATGGCAGCCGCCACTTTCTTTTCATATCCAGAATAGGCGTGCACTACATACCAACGTTTAGACATATATTTGCTATCCTATAATTAGAGAGGCGATCCAACCGATAAAAGTATCTAAACCCCACAAGATAAATGACATAATCACGGTTAAGACCACAACGATTAACGTCGTTTGATTCGTTTCTTGACGGGAAGGCCAAACAACTTTGCGCACTTCAGCTTGAGAAGCTTTAACCACTTCCCACAGCGCAGAACCTTGCGATGTACCTACAGCAACCCACAAAGTCACAAGACCAAGGGCTAACAAAATAACGACTCTATACAATAGCGCCAACTCATTTTCGTTATAGTAAGAATTGCCTATAACACCAATGGCCACTAACGCAACAACCACCAACCATCGTAGCCAGTTTAGCGGATAGTCATTTGATTCTACTTTAGCGTTCACACTCACCCCAATATTGGTTCAACAATCTACTATATCAACATATACAGATTGAGACACTCTAAAATGGCAGGCCAGGAGGGACTCGAACCCCCAACTTTCGGTTTTGGAGACCGACGCTCTACCAATTGAACTACTGGCCTATATCACTCTTCAGACTTATAAACGCCTGATAAAACACAAGCCGAGACGATAAATCGTCTCGGCTTGATGACCTTACGGCCAGAAAATCATCGAATATTATTCAATAATTTTAGCAACAACACCTGCACCAACAGTACGACCACCTTCACGAATCGCAAAACGTAAACCGTCTTCCATCGCTACTGGGTGAATCAATGTCACTACCATTTGTACGTTATCGCCAGGCATTACCATTTCAACACCTTCTGGCAACTCACAAGCACCCGTTACATCAGTTGTACGGAAGTAAAACTGTGGACGGTAACCTTTAAAGAATGGTGTATGACGACCACCTTCATCTTTTGATAATACATAGATTTCTGCTTCAAATGTTGTATGCGGCTTCACTGAACCCGGTACACACAGTACTTGACCACGCTCAATCTCGTCACGCTTAGTACCACGAAGTAGAACACCTACGTTCTCACCCGCACGACCTTCGTCAAGTAACTTACGGAACATCTCAACACCAGTACATGTGGTGCTAGTTGTTTCTTTGATACCTACGATTTCGATTTCGTCACCCACAGTGATGATACCGCGCTCAACACGACCAGTAACTACCGTACCACGACCTGAAATTGAGAATACATCTTCAATTGGCATTAGGAATGGTTGATCGATTGCACGCTCTGGCTCTGGAATGTACTCGTCTAGTGTTTCTACTAGTTTCTTAACTGCAGAAGTACCTAATTCGTTATCGTCTTCACCGTTAAGCGCCATTAATGCAGAACCTGCAATAATTGGTGTGTCATCACCTGGAAATTCGTAAGCGTCTAATAATTCACGCAATTCCATTTCAACAAGCTCTAACATTTCGTCATATTCTTCAGAACCTACGCCGCCACAGTCTTCTGCAAGAAGGTCTGCTTTGTTTAGGAATACAACAATGTAAGGTACACCAACCTGACGTGATAACAAGATGTGCTCACGTGTTTGTGGCATAGGACCATCAGTCGCACCACATACTAAGATCGCGCCATCCATTTGTGCCGCACCTGTAATCATGTTTTTTACATAATCGGCGTGACCTGGGCAATCTACGTGTGCGTAGTGACGATCAGGTGAATCATATTCAACGTGTGACGTTGCAATGGTAATACCGCGCTCACGCTCTTCTGGTGCATTATCGATACCATCGAATGCAACTGCGTCGCCGCCCCATACTTCAGCACATACGCGTGTTAACGCCGCTGTTAGTGTTGTTTTACCATGGTCAACGTGACCAATCGTGCCCACGTTGACGTGGGGTTTATTACGTTCAAACTTTTCTTTTGCCATCGTGAGCGTCTCCTAAACTAGTATTGCCCTAAATAAAAACTGATCATTTGATCAAAAACTAAAAAAACACAGCCGCCTTACAAGATCACCTTACTTAAAGCGATCTCACAAAACCTGCCATGCCACTACAACTTTCCATAGACTCAATGCTACATGCTGGCTAACAACAACCAAAACAATCACTCAACCAATGGAGCTCATGAGCAGATTTGAACTGCCGACCTCACCCTTACCAAGGGTGTGCTCTACCAACTGAGCTACATGAGCAAAAAGTTATGTTAACCTTTTCACCCGAGAGTCATACAACCCTCAAACCCAGCCCATATATAAACTGGAGCGGGTAGCGGGAATCGAACCCGCATATTCAGCTTGGAAGGCTGACGTTCTACCACTGAACTATACCCGCGGATTCTGCACGCCAAGCGTACCAGTCAAAAGCTTCTTAAGACAAAACAACTCAAGAAACCAAACCATATCAATTAGTTATGGTGCAGGGGGGTGGATTCGAACCACCGAAGCTTTCGCGTCAGATTTACAGTCTGATCCATTTGGCCACTCTGGAACCCCTGCGAAAGGCGGAATATTTTCCGCTCATTACCACCCCTTGTCAACCAGACAATACTGCCTATGATCATTCAAGTTTTAGCCAATTAAATTAGCCAAGGCACTAATGAAAAAATGGAGCTGGCGATAGGAGTCGAACCTACGACCTGCTGATTACAAGTCAGCTGCTCTACCAACTGAGCTACGCCAGCTTTATTATGAAGCTGAACTCCATTGCACTTTCACATGCTTATCTTTTGTTAAAAAGATAATTCCGTTTTTAAGGAATTTAGTGTTTCCCCAAAAGCGGAGGCGCGATTCTAGAGAAACTTTCACGCGGACGCAACATCTGAACACAAATTTTGTTGTTTTTGTAACAATTCTTTTCCAGAAAGTAGTTTAAACCAGCTTTCTGCGTTAATTTTGATCGATTCTTCCTGCAATAAGAACACCCAAAGCTCTCTTTTTTCTCGAGGGACTTTTGCAATTTGAGGGGAATATCCGAGCTGGGAGATGTTTTTTTGTAAAAATTCCGCTCGTTGGCGCTCAGAAAACATACCCAACGAGATGCCATTCTCTAATTCCCCATCTGGAATTACGTAACTATCCACACCTTGACGCTGTAATTCACTCAAACGACGCAACAATTCTTTACGTGAAGACAAAGGCGGTAAATGCAACCAATAACCCACCGTTGTAGAAACCAACAAATTCTTAACCTTAGCCTTCACACCTAGACCATTTAATCGCCGTACAAAATATTCCGCTTCGGCCTGACCAGAGAAAGAGCCTACCAAGGTACAAAGAGAACGAGAGATAGGTACCACATCTGAATTTTCAATCGCACTCACATCCCGCCCCACATCCTTGATGACACGTATAGATTCCACTGGCTGTTTTTGGGCCGCCACTTCACTCAACAACACCAGAGACGGCACAGAATCTAGCTTTGGCTCTTGTGGCGTACTCTGCGTTACATTACGCGCACTACCGCCATCAAAGCGTAACCACTGCCCATACGCCAAAATAGCTATATTGATAGCCAACACTGTTAAAAATATCCAACGCATGCTTACTCTTCTTTGTTGTTGAATGGCTTATCAGCCAATTAGTCACTTACTCAGTTATATATCAGCACTCACGCTAACATCTAGCCCATCCAATACAAGATCTGGAACATATACTACCTGCGCATACCCTTCGGCCATTAATAAGCGGGAAATATATTCACCATCACCGCCTGTCACAAGAACACATGGCTCAATTACCCCTTCTCCCTTCATAGACCTCAAAGAACGCTCAATAAGGCCTAATATCATGGATGGCAAACCCGATAGCACTGCTGCTTGGGTTCCTTTCCCTAGATCTAATAGCGATGGATAACCCCCGCTCTCGATTTTTACGCGATCGGTATTACTAAATAAAGCGGCATTCATCATTTGCAAACCAGGAACAATATACCCGCCTTGATGCACACCGTTGCCCAGCAGCACATCTACAGTAACAGCACTACCTGCATCAACCACCAGACAAGCACTTTGTGTTCGTGCCCGAGCCCCCAATAGAGCCAACCATCGATCAACGCCCATTTGCGAAACCTGTGTGTAACCATTTACTACGCCGCCAGAGCGCACAGCAACTTCAGCAAAAACAGGCTGGCACTGAAATCTTTGCTCCAACCAAGTAGCAAGCTTTGTATGATAGGTCGTTGCGACACTCGCTATAGAAATATGAGCTATAACATCATCCACTCTAAGCCCCGTAAAAATTTCCTCATAATTTGTTTCACACGACAACAATGCTGAATACGCCGCATAGGAACAGCAAATTTTCTGATCGTTCCGTAAACGCCATTTGATTCGCGTATTTCCAATATCTATTTCAAGAATCATCCGCAATCCTTAATGACACTTCCCCACCATAAATCGCTTGAGACTCACCATTTACAACTAAACGTAGGGCACCATTTTCATACACCCCTTGAGCCACCCCCTCCTGCTGATGGGATGCGCTTATCACACGAACCTTTTGCCCTTGATAAGCATCAAAGCCCTCCCATATTTGACGATAGGGGGCGAATCCTGTGCGAGAAAACTGCGCTAGCATAGGAATAAGTGCATTTAACAATTGAGCCACCAATGCATTACGTGAGACCTGTGGCAATTGCTGAGTTATCGCTGCCCATGGTTGATCTATGCCCATGTCATCAGACATGCGTATATTTAACCCAATACCAATCACAACCTGACACAACCCCGCAGGATCCCCTGACATTTCTAATAATATGCCGCCCAACTTACGTTGCTGTAATAGAATATCATTAGGCCATTTAAGCGATAAACCCTGCAAGCCAAGCGCCGCTAGCTCTTGCGCAATGATCACACCCACGGCCAAACTAAGCCCCTCCAACCGAGATGCACCACCATCAAATTCCCACACAAGCGACAAATAAATATTATGACCGAAAGGGCTAAGCCATTGACGCCCTCGGCGCCCTCTGCCTGCCCGCTGATATTCCGCCAAACAAACATAACCATTGGCTTCGCCATGCACAGCACGCGACATTGCAACACTATTAGTAGAATCCGTATCCATTAACACATCTATCTCACCACAAGCAGCTTGTGTAGATTCGTCAAGCAACACCCCTATTCTTGCGGGTGATAATAATTCAATACCATTATCTAGACGATACCCTTTGCCCTTTACAGATTCGATAGATAAACCCATATCTGATAATCGCTGTATATGTTTCCATACTGCAGTGCGCGACACACCTAACGCAGCACCGATAGCCGAGCCCGAATGAAATTTTCCATCAGAAAGCAGCTCTAACAAAACAGACATCGAGGAACCCATTATGACGAAGGCTCTAGGTAACAACGGCTATAACGTGCACCTAAAGAGGTGAGCAATTCATAAGCAATAGTGCCTGCAGATGTCGCCACATCATCCAGTGACTGCCCCTCACCCAACAATTCAACACAAGACAGATCGGTGTCGCTTACTTCACTTAAATCAAACACCATAGAATCCATTGATACACGACCAATTAAAGGCACTTTAACGCCATTACAAAAGGCAAAACCAACATTACTTAGTGAACGCAGTAAACCATCCGCATATCCGCCAAAAACAATACCTATACGCGTCTCTTTATTTGCCGTAAATTCTGCACCATACCCCACTGACTCGCCCTCAGAGATTGTTTTTATCTGCATAATAGGCAACGTAATTTGCACCACCGCACGCATAGGGTTATCGCCCACACTGGGGTTTCCACCGTACAATGCAATACCTGGACGAACCATATCAAAATGTAAGGACGGATCGAGAAACACACCTGCTGAATTACACAAACTGAATTGCACATCGGGTAATAGCGCGCGACATTGCGTAACAAGCCGCTCAAAACGAACCGCTTGCTCTGAATTCATGGGGTGCTCAGGCTGATCTGCACACGCCAAATGGCTCATAATGCATATAGGGTTTGCCGTCTGCAAACGGCCACAATTCAACAAGCGCTCAAATTCTTGGGGCTGAACCCCCAAACGATGCATGCCTGTATCCACTTTAATGACACTAGGTAATACCTGCTGAGTAGATAAACAAAAGTGTCCCCAGCGTTCAATATCCTCTACAGAAAACAACATAGGCACCAATTGGTAACGCGACCAAATATCCGAACAGGTATCACTGTTATCATGCGCTAAACCACCTAGCACGATGATTTGGTACTCATGCGCCAAACACTCGCGCAGCTCTTTCGCTTCCTCTGTAGTTGCTACAAAAAATACACGACAGCCAACACTCCATAAACACTGCGCGACAGGCGCTATACCTAAACCATAAGCATTTGCTTTAACAACGGCCGCACAGCAACAATCATCACCAATATGATGATTCAGGTATGACCAATTGGCAGCAACCGCTGCCAAGTCAATTGTTAGCACGCCTGTAGAAGGCATCGTCTTTTTGATACTCATGTTATTTATTCGCTTTCATAATGTAAAAACAATGCCCAATCATTAGCAACTTAGAAACTAGTCGCTATACTCTTATTATGAGGATTGTGTTGTAAATTTTATAACACCCTAATTGATGACTTTTTATACCTAGCTTTATCACCATCAGGAATATTTGTAGATGAAATAGCTCAATTATGGACGACGATAGCCTTAATGAACACCTCGACAAAAAAAAGTATTCTTTTTCAGCTCATATTAGTCATTGCTGGCGCTAGTATTATATCTGCAATTATATCTAGTGTCGGTCACTATATATTTACCTCTTCACTCATCGCCAAATCCGCAAGCGAGCAAGCAGAGGCAGCCATCAAACTCACCAAAAATTTACTGATTGACGAAAACAACCATATCGACCACGACCTTAAATTATTACAGTCTTCACCATTAATAACCTCTATCACCACAGCCGATGCTACTCATCAATCAATAAAATTTACACAAGCCAAAAAGCTTCTCAAGGGATTTATTTCTAGCAGCAATACATCGTATGAATCAATCATTGTTTTAGACAGCCATCAAAAAGTGGTTCTTTCAGTCAATGCCAATGACATGAGCAGATCATATCGCCCTCAAAATGCGTTGAACCAAGCCAATCATATAGACTCGATCAACTTTAGCCTCAGTGAAACTTTTCATAAAATCACACAAAGCAATCACGATGACAGTCTCTTTTATGGGCCAAAAATAGGTGAAAAAGGCGATTTATTTTTTGGTGGCATTAAAACAAATATAGGCGGAAACACAGAAAATTATGGCGCGATCATCATTGTTTTTAATATTAACCAACTCATCGAAAGGCTAGCAACGATCAAAATATACAATCACCCCGTTGTATGGCTTTTTTCTTATAATGGAAAAAAACTTTACCAGCCTAAAGATGACAATGCACTTGATCCGTCTAAATACATGTTCGACCAAAAAGAAACACCCGAGCATATTATTGTGCGTTTTTCAGAACAAGAAAAAAATGGCTCTATTAAAAATCTAATACAAACAGCCGTTAGCATTCCACCACAGTCAATTAAACGATTACTACAGCAATCCATTTTTGTGATGAGCGCTATTGTATTTGGCATGGCTTTAGTTATCATTTTTATTGCTTACAACGTAGCCAAACGTATTGTATTACCTATTCAACACTTGACGATGCTCAGCCAAAAAGTAGCTGCTGGTGACTTTAATGTACGAATGCCTGTAATCCGAAAAGATGAACTCGGGACTCTGGGGCAAGCATTCAATATCATGATTCAAGAATTAGATGAGCAACGCCATGAGCTACAATCTTTAGCCAATAAAGATACATTAACCCAACTGCCCAACAGGCGACAATTTGAAGAGCATCTCTCTATCGTTATTAATAGCTCTAAACGCAATCATCAATCTATCGCTGTGATGTATATTGACTTAGATCAATTTAAAGATACTAACGATAGTTTTGGGCATCCCGCGGGTGACAAGTTGATTCGCGACGTTTCTACACGACTACTACAAACTGTGCGTCAATCTGACCTTGTCGCTCGTTTAGGCGGCGATGAATTTGCCATCATACTCAATCCTCACAAAAGTAAATCTAATACAGAATTTGTCGCTAAAAAAATATTAGGCGAACTCAATAAACCGTTCTTAATCGAAAAACAACAGATTTTTTCTGGCGGCAGTATTGGCATTAGCATTTATCCCGAACACGGAGAAAACCTCACAGAACTTGTAAAAAATGCTGATGCTGCCATGTATAAAGCAAAAAATATGGGGCGCAATAGCTACCAATTTTATTCTAAAAATCTCACCGAAAAGGCTAACGAACGTGTCGTACTAGGCGCACTCATTCGCAACGCTATTGCAAAAGATCAATTTACCCTATTTTATCAACCAAAAATTAATTTGATCTCTAAGCAAGTGATAGGCGCCGAAGCATTATTACGCTGGCAACACAAAGGACAAACTATTCTACCCAGCAAAATTATTCATGTTGCTGAATCATCTGGCTTTATAGAAAAAGTGGATGCTTGGGTATTAAACAGAGCTTGTTTACAAATCAAGGAATGGGAGCAGTCTGAAAAAACTATTATTCCAATCTCAATTAATATTTCTGGTCGGCTACTTGGAAGAAATAAAATTACAGACATGCTCAAACACGCTCTCTATAAATATTCGTTAGATCCTAAATGGATAGAAATAGAAATCACAGAAAACGATCTTGTAAGCGATCATGAAAACACACAAAAAATATTAGAAATTATTCACGGGCTTGGAGTAAAAATTGCCATTGACGACTTTGGCACAGGCTATTCCTCTCTCTCTTACCTAAAAGATTTATCAGCAGACACCTTAAAAATTGACAGAAAATTTGTTGTTAATGCAATGGCAAACCATGCAGATAGAGAGATTGCCAGCGCCATTGTAAAACTTGCTCGCTCATTAAATATGCATGTCGTTGTTGAAGGTATAGAAACAGAAGAACAGGAGCTTTTCTTTAAAGGATTAGGAGCACATAGTGCACAAGGATATTTATATGCTAAAGCGATGCCTATGGATAAATTTATTGCTTTTATTGATACCTATACCCCCGAGAACCCCACTACAAAATAACGAGCCATTAATAAAACATCAAAAGAAACAAAAAAATCGAGACATTGCATAATCAACCTATTACTTATTCTCGTTACTCGCCTACAAGTACAATCATCTATACCTTAATGGTATTTTACTATTTTAGTAAACACACCTTGATGTATAGAAAGACTCATTCCATCGCTTAACGTACCTAATGAATATCAATGCCACTTCCCATTCAATACATTAAAAGCAAACCAAGCTATTGAGATAAGAGCTTCAGAATCCAATCAAACTACTCTCTAAAAAGCACATTCAATATTCTCCCCATGCTTCCTATATATTCCATCCATAAATTCCACCCATAAAAAAAGGGCTATCCGTTAGGATAGCCCTTTCTTAAAATAAAAGCTTGACGATGACCTACTCTCACATGGGGAAGCCCCACACTACCATCGGCGATGAATCGTTTCACTTCTGAGTTCGGTATGGGGTCAGGTGGTTCCAATTCTCTATGGTCGTCAAGCAAACTGGTTTGGCAGTCAGAGGATTATTCACTCTCACCACCTAAATTAGATGCAAGTAATATGATGTTACTCATATTATTCGTTGTTTACGTAATACTCTCTATTGGTTATGCACTGGATAATCGCATATCTATCCAATTTTCTTATCGTACTTTCTACATATTTTCTCTAATAAAAAACAAAGGTCTTTAATTATTTCAATTATATGGTCAAGCCTCACGGGCAATTAGTACTGGTTAGCTCAACGCTTTACAACGCTTCCACACCCAGCCTATCAACGTCGTAGTCTTCGACGGCCCTACAGGATTCTAAAGAATCAGGGAAAGCTAATCTTGAAGGAGGCTTCGCGCTTAGATGCTTTCAGCGCTTATCCCGTCCGAACATAGCTACCCGGCAATGCGATTGGCATCACAACCGGAACACCAGAGGTTCGTCCACTTCGGTCCTCTCGTACTAGAAGCAGCTCTTCTCAACTTTCCAACGCCCACGGCAGATAGGGACCGAACTGTCTCACGACGTTCTAAACCCAGCTCGCGTACCACTTTAAATGGCGAACAGCCATACCCTTGGGACCGGCTTCAGCCCCAGGATGTGATGAGCCGACATCGAGGTGCCAAACACCGCCGTCGATGTGAACTCTTGGGCGGTATCAGCCTGTTATCCCCGGAGTACCTTTTATCCGTTGAGCGATGGCCCTTCCATACAGAACCACCGGATCACTATGACCTACTTTCGTACCTGCTCGACTTGTCAGTCTCGCAGTCAAGCACGCTTATGCCATTGCACTAAACTCCTGATTTCCGACCAGGATTAGCGTACCTTCGTGCTCCTCCGTTACTCTTTGGGAGGAGACCGCCCCAGTCAAACTACCCACCAGACACTGTCCGCAATCCCGATAAGGGACCGACGTTAGAACCCCAAACATACCAGGCTGGTATTTCAAGGTCGGCTCCACTATGACTGGCGTCACAGTTTCAAAGCCTCCCAGCTATCCTACACAAATAGGTTCAGAGTTCAGTGTCAAGCTGTAGTAAAGGTTCACGGGGTCTTTCCGTCTAGCCGCGGGTACACGGCATCTTAACCGCGATTTCAATTTCACTGAGTCTCGGGTGGAGACAGCGTGGCCATCGTTACGCCATTCGTGCAGGTCGGAACTTACCCGACAAGGAATTTCGCTACCTTAGGACCGTTATAGTTACGGCCGCCGTTTACCGGGGCTTCGATCAAGAGCTTCGCACAAGTGCTAACCCCATCAATTAACCTTCCGGCACCGGGCAGGCGTCACACCCTATACGTCCACTTTCGTGTTTGCAGAGTGCTATGTTTTTAATAAACAGTCGCAGCCACCTAGTCACTTCGGCCAGCATCAGCTTAGAGAGCAAGTCTCGTCACCAACACCGGCGCACCTTCTCCCGAAGTTACGGTGCTATTTTGCCTAGTTCCTTCACCCGAGTTCTCTCAAGCGCCTGGGTATTCTCTACCTGATCACCTGTGTCGGTTTACAGTACGGTTCTTTATTATCTGAAGCTTAGAAGCTTTTCTTGGAAGCATGGCATCAACCACCTAGTTCAAAAAAGAACTGGTCATCACCTCTCAGCCTTAAGGAAACCCGGATTTACCTAAGTCTCCAGCCTACGAGCTTTCGTACGGACTACCAACGCCGCACTGGCCTAGCCTACTCCGTCCCTCCATCGCAATAATAAAAAGTACAGGAATATTAACCTGTTTCCCATCGACTACGCATCTCTGCCTCGCCTTAGGGGCCGACTAACCCTGTCCCGATTAACGTTGGACAGGAAACCTTGATCTTCCGGCGGGGGAGTTTTTCACTCCCCTTATCGTTACTCATGTCAGCATTCGCACTTCTGATACCTCCAGCAAACTTCTCAATTCACCTTCAACGGCTTACAGAACGCTCCCCTACCATGCACAAAGTGCATCCGCAGCTTCGGTTGCTAATTTAGCCCCGTTACATCTTCCGCGCAGGCCGACTCGACTAGTGAGCTATTACGCTTTCTTTAAAGGGTGGCTGCTTCTAAGCCAACCTCCTAGCTGTCTAAGCCTTCCCACATCGTTTCCCACTTAATTAACATTTGGGACCTTAGCTGGCGGTCTGGGTTGTTTCCCTCTTCACGACGGACGTTAGCACCCGCCGTGTGTCTGCCATGATTGTACTCCTGGGTATTCGGAGTTTGCATCGGGTTGGTAAGTCGGGATGACCCCCTAGCCGAAACAGTGCTCTACCCCCCAGGGTAAGACATGACGCACTACCTAAATAGTTTTCGGGGAGAACCAGCTATCTCCGGGCTTGATTAGCCTTTCACTCCGACCCACAGCTCATCTCCGCATTTTTCAACATACGTGAGTTCGCGCCTCCAGTTGATGTTACTCAACCTTCACACTGGCCATGGGTAGATCGCCCGGTTTCGGGTCTATTGCTAGCGACTCGCGCCCTATTAAGACTCGATTTCTCTACGGCT
>CBDDBR010000011.1:0-120000 GCA_965225895.1 Candidatus Endobugula sp. | reverse complement strand
ACCCAATTAGCAACAATATCAGGGGTATTAAGCTTGCGCTCTTGCGCCTTAAAGCTTGGGTCACCGATCAAGCCTGTTGCACCACCCACTAACGCGAGAGGTTTATGCCCTGCTTGCTGAAAACGCTTTAGCGTTAATAAAGGCACTAAACTACCAATATGCAAACTATCCGCTGTGGGATCAAAACCACAATAAAGCGTACGTGGAGCTTCTGACAAATACTCAATTAACGTATCTTCTCCCGTCATTTGAGCTACCAAGCCCCGCGCTTGTAAATCTTCAAGCAAACCCGAATTTACACTACCGCTTACCACTGTCATTTAACCAAACCCTTCATCACGTGAAAATATGCTGCCTAGTACATTATTATTGCCCAAGCGAATCAAAAATAGGTCGACACCATACCGAAAACAGCCGTAAAAACAAGTATATTGACGACCAACAAGATAAGTACAAAACAATTACCTATAATAGATGCAATACTGAAATATCTATGCAATATATTTGCATTTTTTATACAAAAGCTTAATAATCGTTCAGAATATAATGCAAAACATCAAGATAATTATGAAAGTCATTGAATTTACTAAAAGAATTTCTGAAGCGAAGATATTATCCAGTACGATTCAGTTCTTTCCTAAAAGCCACTTATTCATTGTTGGCGGACTTTCGGCATTATTACTGACTACGGCTGTCACTTCCTATTCAGCCAAAGAGCCCGTTCGCAGCAGCCAACCACTCAACCTTCAGCTAGCCGCACCAAGTGCAGGCCCGATAGAAGATACAGCCACTGAAACAGTTGAACCTAGCATCATTTGGCACACGCAAACCGTAAAATCAGGTGATAGCCTATCTGTATTGTTTGACCGCGTAGGCTTATCAAATACAGTGATGAATAATTTCTTAAATAGCAGTAAAAGCGCAAAGAAATTACTCAAAATATACCCTGGACAAAAGATTTCGTTTCATACTGATAACGGCCAATTAAAAGGCATCCGTTACCAAAAAAATAAATTACATCGTGTTGAGTTCACTCATACCGAAAAAGGATTTATCGATGACAGCATTGTCATTACCCCCGACACACATACCGCCTACAGAGAAGCGATTATTATTAACTCTCTCTTTTTAGCAGGTACCGATGCGGGATTAGAAGAAAGCCTTATCATGGAGCTCGCCAATATTTTTGGCTGGGATATTGATTTTGCTTTAGATATTCGCGCTAACGATTCATTCAAAGTACTTTATGAAGAACAATTTATTGATGGCGAAAAAATTGGTAACGGGCCTATTTTAGCCGCCGAATTTACCAACCAAAAGAAAACATATAAAGCGGTAAGATATACCGACAAAAAAGGCGATACGAATTACTATACGCCTGAAGGCAAAAGCATGAGAAAAGCGTTTTTACGCACACCCGTAGACTTTGCACGAATCAGCTCACATTTTAACCTTAAGCGCAAACACCCAATCTTAAATAAAATTCGTGCACATAAAGGCACAGACTATGCTGCCCCAACAGGCACCCCCATTAAGGCAGCTGGTAATGGCAAAGTAGAATTCGCAGGTGTTAAGGGTGGTTATGGCCGCACAGTTGTCATTAGACATGGCCAATCATACAAAACGCTATACGCCCATATGCATAAATACGGCAAAGGGGTACGCACTGGCAGTCGCGTAAAACAAGGACAAATTATTGGTTATGTCGGCAAATCTGGCTTAGCCACTGGCCCGCATCTACATTACGAATTTTATAAAAACGGTGTTGTGCGCAACCCAGTACGTGTTGAATTACCTAAGGCAAAATCAATACCTAAATCACTACTCAATGATTTTGAATTACAAACACGACCTCTAGTTGCCCAATTGAAAGAATTCACCAAGAAAACACAACTTGCTGCATCAACTAGCAGCCTCTCCAAAAATTAGTCGTGAATGATGCGCTCTACATTGGCTTAATGTCTGGTACCAGTGCCGACTCGCTTGATGCAGTACTGGTCAATTTTCAGAGCAACAGCATTACCATACTCGCCACACACTCTCTCGCTTTGAGTGAAGAGTTAAGAACAAGCATTCATCAACTCGCTGTCTCAGGTAATCATGAAATCGCTCAACTGTGCGATATTGATAAAAAAATAGCCTTATTATCTTGCTCTGCAATTGAACATGTATGCAAAAAAGCGCATGTTTCTCCAAAAATGATTCAAGCCATTGGCAGTCATGGACAAACATTACGACACAAGCCCCAGGATGCAGCGGGTAATGGATACTCTCTACAAGTTGGCGATCCCAACATTATTGCTGAAAAAACAGGGATAACAACCATTGCCGATTTTCGTCGCCGAGACATTGCCGTAGGTGGCCATGGTGCACCACTTGCGCCCGCCTTTCATCAGGCCGCATTTTATTCCTCTGATCACGATCGCATCATTTTAAACACTGGCGGTATCGCCAATATCACTTATATCAGCAAGCAAGGCAGTGAAGTTTTTGGCTATGATACAGGGCCAGCAAATGGCTTAATGGATAGCTGGTGCCAGCAACATCGTAATACGCCATACGATAATCATGGCGAATGGGCGAGCACTGGCACTATCAATACAGATTTATTAGCTCAACTACTCGCCCACCCATTCTTTTCTTTGCCTTACCCTAAAAGTACAGGAAGAGAAGACTTTAACCTACCGTGGCTAAAAAACGAGTTAACACACTTTCCAAAGGTGAATCCCCAAGATGTTCAAGCAACGCTACTCGCATTAACAGTAGAGAGTATTGCTCAATCTATTGAAGCTCACGACCAACCAGCCTCTGCAGAAATTTACGTTTGCGGTGGTGGCAGTAAAAATATTGCATTAATGAATAGCTTATCAAAAAGGTTAGGGCTACGCCCTGTTGCATCTACAGACGCATTAGGAATATCTTCCGACTGGGTAGAAGCTGTCGCCTTTGCATGGCTGGCCAAACAAACAATGAACAAAGTGACAGGAAACTTACCTTCCGTCACAGGGGCAAATCATCCTGTTATTTTAGGTGGGGTTTACTGGGGGAATGACTAAGAAAATTACTGAAGATCGCTGACGGGTGCCGCTAGAAATACACGTAACTTTGCTGATCTAATAAACGTTTAACTTCGCTTGGCCCAAAGGGAACAGTACCAATAAATGAATGCACACTGGAACGATCACGCCCCATAACACCCGTTCGGGTTTCACACACACGCACATCAACAACACCAAAGGCACTCAACTTAGCCGCCAAGTCAACTATCTTTTTATATTCGTCGTACTTATCTTTAAAAAAGATCTCAACCTCTGGGCCATGCAAGATAATCGAAATTGGATTTGCACCTTGAGGCAATTCACCATTGGCATATAACTTTTCTGCACGCGATAATGCATCGGCCACTTCTTCGGGGGAGTCATTAAGAATACGAGCGACATAACCATTCGCATTACTACTTTCTGGAAGAGCATCATTTTCTTGAGCAGCAGTATTCATAGTGAAAACCGCCAGTAATAGCGTCACTAGAAATAAGGGCATAAAAGCCACCTTAGATAGAAAATGATGAACCACAGCCACAGGTAGTTTCCGCATTAGGGTTATTAACAACAAACTTTGAACCTTCTAGGTTTTCTTTATAATCAATTTGAGCGCCAACTAAATAAGGGTAGCTCATACTGTCAACCACAACATTCACATCGCCTTCAGTCACCACGGCATCATCTTCAGCAACCAATTCATCAAATGTAAAACCATATTGAAAGCCAGAACAGCCACCACCAGTAACAAAAACACGTAGTTTCAAATCAAAATTGCCCTCTTCTTCAAGCAGGTTTTTCACTTTAGCTATGGCATTTTGAGAGACCATCACGGCCTGTGGAGAAAATATTTCGGGGGAACTCATACGTCGTCACAAACCTCAGTAACATCATACACAGCAGTATAGCGTGTATAGGGAATAATTAGGTACATTATCCCCATTTCCGAGCGTTTTAGTCAAGTATTATACTTTGCCGCCTACTGGGCTTGATACTACTGGAGTGCTGCTGGCGGTTACAGGTGTACTGGTTATTGCTGGCCGATCCGCAGATTTTGTCGTTATATTCTGGCTACTCATTTTTTTAGCCGTATCATAAACCAACTTACCATTGATCTGTGCACCCTTAACAATTTCAATTAATGAGTAATGCACATTACCACTAATCACTGTTTTGGCTGCCAGTTCGATATGCTTACTTGAATACACATCACCCGTTACTGTACCGTTGATAACTAGCGTAGGCACACGAATTTCGCCCTCAACCTTACCACTTTCTAAAACTCGCGCCTGTGCATTCTCGCTATCCGAAGCATAAACATTGCCTTTAATGTGGCCTTCTATCATTAAAGTACCTGAAAAATGAACATCGCCTACGATTTCCGTATTTTTAGATATTAAGGTCGTGCCTCCTGCAGCAAATGCGGTTTTCTTTTCTTTTTTACCGAACATACGACTAACTCTCTTTAATAACCCAATTAAATTTCTTTTCGATTAATGCCTTTTTTGGCTTAAAAGAAACCACCTTTAACTCTATTCTCTCTGGAGTAAAGCCGCTTGGTAATACCATAGCCCCTTCTAACCGTTGAAAATACCTAAAATTCAGCTTTATTTTCTCGGCTGACTCTACCGATGACAATTGATGTAAGAAGTAACGCTGTAAATTACCTTCTTCATTTTTGCCCACAATTTGAAACTCTAAATAACCTGTCACCTGAAGGCGGTTTTCAGTTTGTTGCTTAACGACCATTTTATAGTCAAAGGTATTCTCTGTCGTTGTCGACAAAGCCAATGTAGGTGCGCTAATAGAAATACCCTTATCATCGCTATCTGGACGCATTAGGTCACGATAAAAGGTGTTATCTCTTTCTAATTCAGCAATGCGGTTTTTTAATTCAACGACTCTTAATCTGACCTGCTCTGTTGCCTTACGGTCAACTTGAGAGCCTAGCTTAAGGTTAGCAACATTTTGCTCTAATTGCTGAATTATTTCGGCTGATCCATCATAAAGTTTACGCAAACGATCCCTTTCAACAACCGCTGATTGTTCTATCGTAGTACCGCGATAATGCCCTGCATAAAAACTCAGCACACATAACAACACGGCCACCACGATAACAATGAAGGCACGTATA
Organism: Candidatus Endobugula sp.; assembly: GCA_965225895.1. Classification (GTDB taxonomy): domain Bacteria; phylum Pseudomonadota; class Gammaproteobacteria; order Pseudomonadales; family Cellvibrionaceae; genus Endobugula. The sequence goes on along the minus strand of CBDDBR010000011.1, from coordinate 114,828 downwards.
ACCGAATAATACGGTCGATATGGCACAACAGCCAAATCATATTCTGGAGTCGCTTCTACAGGGGGCATACTAATTCTCTGCTTTTTATCATTACATTATTATTGTTAATCATTAACCACCACACTACGATGATACTGCGGTATTTATGATGATAAAGATAACCGATTAAGGCAATAAAGCAATCTGGCGCAAACCTTCATCTTCATCAAATCCACACATAATGTTCATATTTTGTACTGCCTGTCCCGATGCACCACGCGTTAGGTTATCAATCACCGACATCACTACAACGGTATTACCACCCTGAGGTCGAACAACAGCTAATCGGCACATGTTTGACGATTTTACTGATCGCGTCTGTGGGTGCGACCCTGACGGTAGCACATCAACAAATGCTTCATTGGCATAACGCTCTTCATAAAGAGCCTGCAAATCTACCGATGTATCATTTAAGGTAGCATATAATGTGGCATGAATACCTCGAATCATCGGTAATAAGTGTGGTACAAATGTCATTTTAGCTGGCGCACTACCCGCAGGCTGAACGGCGCGTAAACCTTGCTCGATTTCAGGTAAATGTCTATGGCCTGCAGATGCATAGGCTTTAAAGCTATCACTGACTTCTGAGTGTAGGTTATCTATGCTCGCTTGGCGACCTGCGCCACTCACACCACTTGCAGCATTAGCGATTAAGTGTTCCGCATCCACCAGGTTATTTTCAATTAAGGGTAAAAAGCCTAATTGCGTCGCGGTAGGATAACACCCAGGGCAAGCTAATAATTGCGCTGTTTGTATTTGCTTACGGTTTACCTCTGGCAAGCCATATACCGCCTCGGATAACAATGATTCACAGCCATGTGGCTGCCCATACCATTGTGCCCATAGTTCTGCATCTTTAATTCTAAAATCTGCCGATAAATCGATAATTTTTACGCCCTTTGCGTAAAGCTCTGGCACTAATTGATGCGCCACGCCGTGAGGCGTTGCAAAAAAGACCACATCGCATTGCGCTAAGGCATCAACATTGGGTACGGTAAAACGTAAATCACAATAACCACGTAGACTCGGATATATATCTGACACGGCAACCCCCTCTTCACTACGAGAGGTAATCAGCTTTATATTCACTTTGGCATGGTTAACCAACAAACGTAATAGCTCAACTCCGGTATAACCTGTACCACCTACAATGCCTACATCAATCATAAAACACTCAATTCAATCTTAATTGTCATAAAAACGCTATAATAAGCGAATAAAGCACTATAACAAAGCATCATCATAGAAAACATGTTGAAATAATATCCACCCATGATTTTATAAGAGCGCAGTCTGTGAAAAAGCCAACCCTTTTATTAAAAAAACCAATGGATAGTTTTCGCCATAGCTTAGCGGGTATTGATGCACTACCTCAACTCACATTCATTGGCATTATTATTGGGCTATTTGCAGGGGCGCTGATTGTTGCCTTTCGCCTTCTCATTGATCTACCTCTTAAATACTTTTTAGCCGACAAACCCGAAAACTTTGAAGCTCTCAGCAGCGCGCACCATTTTTTACTCCCTATTATTGGCGCGATCATCGTAGCCACAGGCCTTTATTACATTCCTAAAAAATATCACAGTGTGAGTGTAGGCAACGTATTAGAACGCCTGCATAACCACCAAGGCCGCATGTCTTTAGGTAATTTTTTCGTTCAATTTTTTGGTGGCATCATTTGCCTATTAAGCGGCCAATCTGTTGGCCGCGAAGGGCCTGCTGTACACATAGGTGCAAGCGCCGCAAGTGTGCTGGGTCAATGGTTAAGATTGCCCAATAACAGCTTACGTACACTCATTGGTTGTGGCGTTGCTGCCGCTATTGCGGCTTCGTTTAACACACCGATTGCAGGCGTTATATTCGCAATGGAAGTGGTATTAATGAGCTATACCATTGTTGGCTTTATTCCTGTGATGATTGCTTCTGTTTGCGGCGCATTAGCCGCTCGTCTTGTCTTTGGGGAAGAATCACATTTTTCATTTACTGGTTTTCAAATGGGCGGTTTATGGGAGCTCATTGCAATGGCATTAGCAGGACTGATTATTGGGATCATCGCCACGATATATATGCGGCTTCAATTAAATTTCAGTCGTTTATTTCACTACTCCATCAGCATAAAAATTTTATTGGGTGGCTTACTAACAGGCAGCATTGCGCTATTTATTCCCGAAGTATTAGGCCTTGGCTACGACACGGTAAATCTTGCCTTAGAAGGAAAACTCACATTACATGCACTGAGCCTCATACTCTTTGCCAAAATTATTACCACAAGTTTTAGCATTGGCATGGGTATGCCTGCAGGATTAATTGGCCCGCAATTATTTATGGGCGCTTGCGCAGGCGCTATTATTGGCACGGTTATTAATGGATTTTTCCCCGAAAGCAGTAATAGCGGATTTTATGTTTTACTCGGCATGGCCGCCATGATGGGCGCAGTCATTAACGCGCCACTAGCCGCTTTGATGGCGGTGCTAGAACTCACACACAATCCATCAATAATTTTTCCTAGTATTTTAATTATCGTTACAGCGTGTATTACTACTCGCTTACTCTTTAAATGCGAGGGTATATTTATTGAGCAATTATCTAGCAATGGTAAATCGTTAAACGCCAGCCCATCACAACAACTTTTAGATACCATTGGCGTTCGCAGTGTGATGAAAACGGCATTTGTTGAATCATCATCCGCACTATCATGCGTATCCGCCACGGCATTACTTAGCACTAACCCTCTGTGGATTGTTGTTCACCATACGCATTCTGAAGTTACTCTGCTACGTGCCGCTGATTTAGCCACATATATGAATCAAAACACTACGGAAGAACCCACCGTTAACCTATTAGATATTCCCGCCGAGCGTTTCAGTTTATCGCCTATAGACGAATTAGCCACACTGTATGAAGCACAACAAATGCTGGCCAAACACCAAGCCGATGCACTATACGTCACATCAAAAAACCAACATACCCAGACACCTCTCATACTAGGGGTCATTACACACAGCACTATCGCCAATCATTATCCACTATAAAACCACCCAATACAGAGAACCAATATCCGCATAAGAATCAATCCACACGAGAACATTGCCAAGCGCGGGGCGTTTCTGTAACTTACGCGATAATTAGTTACACTTATTACTATTTATTGATTTAGGAAAACTGCTATGTTGTGGGTAAAGGCATTTCATATTATTGCTGTTGTTTGTTGGTTTGCCGTACTTTTCTATTTGCCTCGTCTATTTGTTTACCATGCGATGAGTGATGATCAAATCAGCAAAGATCGGTTTAAGATCATGGAAAGAAAACTCATTCGCGGCATAGGTAATCCATCCATGATTGCCACACTCGTACTCGGCGTTTGGCTCGCCTCGTATCATTGGGAATACTATCAATCGTCTACATGGTTTTGGTTAAAAATAGCCGGCGTGATCACATTAATTGTTTATCATATGATGTGCATACATTTATGGAAGCAATTTTGCAATAACACCAATACACGTAGCCATGTATTTTATCGCTGGTTTAATGAATTCCCTGTGCTATTACTCATTGCCATTATCTGTTTAGTTGTTATTAAACCTAGCTGGTAATATTTACTATTATTTAGCCCCTAGGCAGACATGACGCGTATCATTCTTGCTAGCTAACCGTTATCTTTTTAAGGTCTATTTTATGAATCGTTCTGATACTCTTTTTTCTACCGCACAACAAGTGATTCCTGGCGGAGTTAACTCACCCGTTAGAGCCTTTAAAGCCGTTGGTGGTACACCCGTATTTTTTAAACGTGCAGCAGGCGCGTATCTTTTTGATGAAGACGACAAGCAATATATTGATTATGTTTTGTCATGGGGCCCCATGATTTTAGGTCACGCCTACCCTCCTGTTATAGACGCTGTACGAGAGAAAGCACTCGATGGATTAAGTTTTGGCGCCCCCACCGAATTAGAAACTGAGCTGGCACAAAAAGTATGCAACATTATTCCTAATATGGATAAAGTGCGTTTTGTAAACTCAGGAACAGAAGCCACCATGAGCGCCATTCGCTTAGCGCGGGGCGTGACTGGACGAGATAAAATTATTAAATTTGAAGGCTGCTACCATGGCCACTCCGACTCACTCTTAGTAAAAGCAGGCTCTGGCGCACTCACCTTTGGCGTTCCTAGCTCACCGGGCGTTCCTAAAAGCCTTGCCGACCACACCATCACACTTAACTATAACGATATCGAACAAGTGCAACGTGTATTTAGTGAAATAGGCGAAGAAGTCGCCTGCGTTATCGTAGAACCTGTAGCGGGCAATATGAATTGCGTGCCGCCTGTTGATGGCTTTTTACAAACACTACGCAGCGTATGCGATGCCAGTAGTGCATTATTAATTTTTGATGAAGTAATGACTGGCTTTCGCGTACATGCACAAGGATCACAATCGCGCTTTAATGTGGATGCCGACATTATTACACTTGGCAAAGTAATGGGCGGTGGTATGCCCGTAGGTGCCTTTGGTGGCAAACAGCACATCATGGATCAAATCGCCCCATTAGGCCCTGTATATCAAGCAGGTACACTATCGGGCAACCCTGTGGCAATGGCCGCTGGCCTCGCTAATCTTGAAGGCTTAACGGCCGATGGATTTTACGAAAGTCTCTTTGCAAAAACAGACACCTTAGTAACAGGCCTACAAGCCCGTGCCAACGCAGCGGGCATTCCATTCACCACCAATCACGTTGGCTCTATGTTTGGTTTTTTCTTCTTAAAAGAGGCAAGTGATAATCAGCACATCACTAACTACCAACAAGTCATGAGCTGCGACATCGAACGCTTCAACAAGTTTTTTCATCTTATGCTTAACGCAGGTATTTATCTTGCACCCGCATCATACGAAGCAGGATTTATGTCAATTGCGCACTCCGATGCCGACATTCAAGCGACTCTTGATGCTGCAGAAGTTGCGTTTAGCCAACTATAAAATAAAAAGTAAACACTCATGAAGGCAGCTCCCATCATTATTAACAACACCGAAAACGACGAATATTACTTCGAAGAAGGTTGTTTTATTTGGGAACTGTCTAACTCAGCTGATGACAAAAACCTATCAATTGCTCGTGCTCGTGTATTGCCTAACACAGCAACAAAACTACATAGATTATCGAATACTATCGAACGCTATATTATTTTAGAAGGCAAAGGCGAGGTCACCTTAGGCGAAGCAACACCTGTACCTGTAAGTGCTGGTGATGTTGTTATTATTCCTGAAAACTGCCCGCAAGCCATTCGCAATACAGACAATGCAGATTTAGTTTTTATGGTGCTGTGCACACCACGATTTGTGATTGAAAACTACCACGAACTTAAGCAATAAAAGCACGATTTACGGTAACCACTTTTCAAGTGATTGATATACCTCGCTTCCTTTTTTCGCATAACGTAAACCCTGTTTAGCAAAATATATCGATTGCGCTTGATTACTTAAGGCATCATACGCGGATGCCAGCACCTGATAAAACTGAGGCTCTTTTCGATCGATACGTAAGCCTCTCTCAGCCAGTACGATAGCGCCTTTAGGATTATCTTTTACCAGCGCCTGCTCTGATTGACGAATGAGTTTTTGCTTTAATGGCGAAACAGATGAGGGCGCGACCTTTGCAGGTGCAACAGGGCGTACATCTGGACGAGATGGTTGCGCCGTTTCTGTTGGCGCTGTTGATGCCGTACCCGAATCACGAATAATAACAGGCCCTGTATGACTCGCACATGCACTTAGCAAGCTAATAAGCACCCACACCATAGATTGCGGCAGTATATAGGATATTATTTTTTTTCTGCCTATCGCTGCACGATGTACTTTTTTGCTATGTGATTTTTTTTTCGCCAACATTGAACAATCCATTCTTATTTTGACCCTATATTTTTAACTAATACTTTTATCAACATATTATCCAAACCATTTTTTAAACCAACGCGTAATGGGTGCATCTACATATTCACACTGTGTTTTTTCTGTTGGTTGCGAACCCGCAATAAAAGGAACCAATATCGCTTGCTTGCATTTTTCTGCACTTAATAATCCATTAACCGAATCAACCCAATAATACTCAATCGTATCAGGCTGATCATTGCTAATTCCACGCGTGGATAATTGTTTAAAAACATCACTCCATATAGGCAAAGCACCCGAACTGCCTGTATAAGCCGATGGTGTATTATTATCATTGCCTAACCAAACCACACCCAAGTGATCGGCACTATAACCTGCAAACCAACTATCTCGTTGCTTATTAGTGGTTCCCGTTTTACCTGCTACAACTAAAGATGCGGGTAAATGTTTATACGCTCCGCGCCCTGAGCCAACACGCATAACCGCCTGCAAATTATAATGCATCAAGTAACTTAACTCCGCCGATATTCTTGGCTCACTATTTAAAGGATAGCGTTGCAATGGCTCGCCTTGCGCATTTAATACTTCACGAATCGCTCGCAGTGGCGTGTATACACCATCCGCAGCTAAAGTATGGTACAAATGGCTCACCTCTATTGGGGATAAATCAATAGAGCCTAATAATAAAGAAGGCAATGGCTCAACAGAACGTGCTAAACCTGCATCACGCAATGTATTAATAACATTTGGCAAACCAATATTCATACCCAATCTGGCCGTTGATTGATTATAAGAAGACGCCAATGCTTGGTATAAAGGAACATTACCATAAGAGGCTTTACTGAAATTTTTAGGCCGCCAAGTATCGCCATTAGGTAGCGCAATATGAACGGGGCTATCATCTAACAATGTTGCTAAGGTATATTTTTTTGGCGTGGATAGCGCGGTTAAATACACAAACGGCTTAACTAACGAGCCAATAGAACGCTTCATATCTAGCGCACGATTAAATCCACTGTAGCGAGGGTTTCGCCCGCCCACCAGTGCTACAATTTCGCCACTACCTACAGCTGTAATCACCGCAGCCGCTTGTAAATCATTGGCTTTTTTAGCGCGATTCATTCGAGTGACTCGCTGTTCTAAAGCTTGCTCAGTTAGCTCCTGAATATGTGGAGACATCGTGGTAAACACTTGCAAGCCTTCACTTTGCAAATCTTCTTGCCGATAATCTCTGCGTAACTGTCGCTTAACCAAATCTAAAAATGCGGGATAATCCCCTAACCGCAACTCTGATTTTTTCACAACACCTAACGGTCGACTAGCATACGTATTTTTTTCTGCCGCTGAAATTAATTGATTATCTGCCATGAGCTGCAACACTACATTACGACGCTGCATTGCACGCTCAGGGTAACGCCATGGATTATAGTAAGATGCTCCTTTTACCGTTGCCACAAGCAATGCAATTTGCTGCGGCTGTAAATTTTTTAATGGCCGATTAAAATAATGTTTTGCTGCCAAACCAAACCCATGAATACCGCGCGGCCCACTTTGCCCTAAATAAATTTCATTAATGTACGCTTCTAAAATTTCTGATTTACTATAATGCAGCTCTAATAATGGCGCCATTAAGGCTTCTTGTATTTTTCGCCATAATTTTTTTTCTTGTGTTAAATAAAAATTTTTAACCAGTTGTTGCGTTAAGGTACTACCACCTTGAACAAAACGCTGTGCTTTAATATTAGCTATCATTGCTCTCGCAATACCTTTAGGCGAAATACCGTAGTGATGAACAAAGTCTTTATCCTCAACAGCAATAAGCGCTTGCCCCAATAAAGGAGGAATATCATCTAACTGAACTAAAATACGATCTTCACCATGGCGCGGGTAAATACTGCCAATTTCTTTTGGGTCAATGCGTAGCACCAAATCATCATCCGCACCTACAAGCTTTTCAACCGTATGAGTCTGGGTATTAAAATATACTGCGTAACGTGCCGCGCTTTCTTTTTTATCCGCAAAAGTAAAATCGCGTGTAAAAATATCATAACGATTACCCGTTACCGAAAACTGACCTGCTTGCCATATTTTTTTTACAGGACGATATCCTAGGCTTAATAATTCTTCCTTCAGCGCCTGTGGCTTTAATAAAATTCCTTCATAAATTTCTAATGGCCTGGCATATACACGTGCTGGAATAGCCCACTTTTTGCCTTCAAATTTTTGTCGCACTTGAATATCTAGCACTACAATCCATGCAGCTAGAATCAATAGTAAAAAACACAATAAATAAAAGAATACTCGTCTTGATGGTAATAACCGCCAAACCCATGATTTTTTTGCTTTAGACGATTTTTTTTTCGAGGTGGCACGTGTGCGCTTCGACGCTTTTCGAGCTGGCGCCTTGGCTGTAGTTTTTTTAGTGGGGCTGGTTTTGGGCATAAAGTGAGTAATCGGATCAATCAAAAGGGTATTAGACTATTATACGCCGTTTTTGCATGGCATTTTGCTTTACTTTACGAGATAGATCTTGATAATGAAGCGCTAATTATTATGTTTAACGAAGGATTTATTATGTCGAAATACCACATTTACGGTATTGGTGCCGCATTAGTTGACACCGAAATTGAAGTTAACGATAACGATTTACAATCTTACGGTATAGAAAAAGGCGTAATGACTCTCGTTGACGAAGCACGACAAAGCGAGCTTATTGAACAACTGTCTGAACATCTCGTTGCATCAAAACGCGCCAGTGGCGGTTCGGCAGCAAACACGATCATTGGCGCCAGCTATTTTGGTGCTAACACATATTATTCGTGCAAAGTGGCTGATGATGAAAACGGCGAATTTTATCTCAACGATATGAATGCCGCAGGTGTTGATACACGCAACGAAACAAAAGAACAGGGGATTACAGGTAAATGCCTAGTCATGATCACCCCCGATGCCGAACGTACCATGAATACATTTTTAGGTATTAGTGAAACGGTATCTATTGCAGAACTCAATGAAGAGGCATTACAGCAGTCAGAATATGCGTATATAGAAGGCTACTTAGTGACATCTGAAACGGGTCGTGCAGCCGCTATCGCATTACGCGAAATGGCCGAGAAACATCAAGTAAAAACAGCATTTACGCTTTCTGATCCAGCGATGGTGCAATTTTTTGGTGACGGCTTACGTGAAATGATTGGCAATAAAGTGAACCTATTATTCTGTAATCAAGACGAAGCTTTTGGCTTTACCAATACAGAATCGATCGATGATGCGGTAGAAGCACTAAAACAATATGCTGATGAATTTGTGATTACATTAGGCAGCAAAGGCGCACTCGTGTTTGATGGCTCAACAATGATTAACATTACTGCCAATGCAGTTACCGCTATCGATAGTAATGGGGCTGGCGATATGTTCGCAGGTGCATTTTTGTATGCTATTACCAATGGCTACAATCATGAACAAGCAGGTAATCTCGCTAGCGCTGCCTCTGCACAGGTCGTAAGCCAATACGGCCCACGCTTGCAAGCGGAACAGCACAAAGATATTCTTACACGCGTATTAGCGTAACAAATACCCCAAAAGCACCCAAAAAAATCCTCGGTGAACGAGGATTTTTTTGGTAATACACACATATTGTATATTCAAGTAACGCCTTAACTCGTCACTTCTTCTACATATACAGCATCAATATCAGTATCAATATACGCCATACCTAAAGTATTCAAATACTCCAGACGATCCGCTTTCATCAAATCAATCTCTGGCACACCGCAGTTATTTTCTTGATACATATTCGCCAGATACGCCATAAAGTGCTCACCTTCTTTCAGCAACAATAAACTGGCGGCACCAACATCGGGCTTTACTTGGGCATTTAATGCTTCTGGCAATGTCACTTTAAGAACAACAGGTTTCTCATCACCCTCAATACGCACGCTACGTTCGCGTACCGTTTGCTGTGCCCAATAAAATGCAAGCTCTTTACTCTGGGTTAAAAAAACAGGCTCTATTGATTCTTCATAGCTGTTACCAATTGTTGCCATGGTTTTTTTCGCCGCTTCTTTTAGCGCTTTATCACCAGAACGTTGCAACCCTTGTTGCTTAATGGCCTCTACCAACGCTGATGACGTACCGTGATACCACGTATCACTGGTCGCAAATCCTTGCTTGGTTAACAATGTATTAGCATCTTTAAGAAAAGCAGGTATATCAGTCATATTCTAGATCGCTTTATCGGTTGTAGTAAAAACTGGGGGTCTATTTTAGCCTAAAAAGCCATTAAATTCTTTTTACGCTTTTGTTAAAAAATTGAAAAAATCATCCATAAAAAAAGCGACACCCCTTTCAAGGTATCGCCTTTTATGTATCTATAATGGCAACCTAAGCAAAGGCGCCATTATATAATACGTACTGCTTAGCTGAACTGGTTAGAAGTGTTCTTCGCACCGCCCGCTTTAAGCGCGTTTTCACCCGCGTAGTATTCTTTGTGATCATCACCGATGTCAGAACCTGACATGTTTTGGTGTTTAACACAGGCAATACCTTGACGGATTTCTTTACGCTGTACGCCAGCAACATAACCTAACATGCCTTGCTCACCGAAGTATTCTTTCGCCAAGTTATCAACAGACAATGCAGTTGTGTGATACGTTGGAAGAGTAATCAAGTGGTGGAATACGTTAGCTTCACGTGAAGTATCCGCTTGGAAAGTCTTAACGCGCGCATCTGCTTCAGCTGCTAATTCAGAATCATCGTATGATGCATTCATTAGATCGCCACGGTCATAAGCAGAAACGTCTTTACCTGCTTCAGCCCATGCGTCATATGCTTGCTGACGGAAGTTTAGTGTCCAGTTGAACGATGGCGAGTTGTTATAAACTAGCTTCGCATCTGGGTGTACTTTACGAACGTCATCCATCATGCCAGCAATTTCGTGTACAGTTGGCACTGCAGTTTCGATCCAAAGTAGATCTGCACCAGCATTAATAGCACCAATACAGTCAAATACACAACGCTCATGGCCAGTACCTGAACGGAACTGATATAAGCCTGAAGGTAAACGCTTAGGACGTACTAATTTGCCATCACGGCTGATAAGAACATCACCTTCAGCAGTATCTTCTGGAGCAACTTCTTCAACGTCTAAGTAAGAGTTGTAGATATCGCCTGAATCGCCTGGCTCTTTAACTACAGCGATTTCTTTTGTTAGGCCAGCACCTTCTGAGTCAGTACGCGCAACGATAATACCGTTGTCGATACCTAATTCTAAGAATGCATAACGTAGTGCACGAATTTTAGAATGGAAGTCAGCGTGAGGTACAGTTACTTTACCGTCTTGGTGACCACATTGCTTTTCGTCAGCTACTTGGTTTTCGATTTGAAGTGCACATGCACCTGCTTCGATCATTTGCTTAGCCATTAGGTAAGTCGCTTCAGCGTTACCAAAACCAGCATCGATATCTGCAACGATAGGTACAACGTGAGTTTCGTGGTTATCAATTTTGTCTTGAATTTCAGCTTCTTTCGCTGCATCACCCGCTTCACGTGCTTTATCTAACTCACGGAAAAGACCGCCTAGTTCACGCGCATCCGCTTGACGTAGGAATGTGTATAGCTCTTCAACTAAGCCAGCAACTGCTGTTTTTTCGTGCATAGATTGGTCAGGAAGAGGACCAAAGTCAGAACGTAGTGCAGCAACCATCCAACCTGAAAGGTATAAGTATTTACGCTCAGTAGTACCAAAATGCTTTTTGATAGAGATCAGTTTTTGCTGACCTACAAAACCGTGCCAGCAACCTAAAGACTGTGTGTATTTAGTCTTGTCAGCGTCAAATGCCGCCATGTCAGCACGCATAATGTCTGCAGTGTACTGAGCAATCTGTAGGCCTGTTTTGAATTTGTTCTGTGCACGCATACGCGCTGCAGATTCAGGGTTAATGGCGTTCCAAGGACTCCCATTAGCTTCGCATAAAGCAGCGACAGCTGCGGTGTCTTGAGTGTAGTCGGACATGTTAATCCCTCTAAGTTAATAACAATATTACAGAATTTAAAAAACAATATACTGCTGTTTGATAACAAACAACGCCTTAAATTTAAGCTAAATTGTTTTCATTGGAGCAGCCTAAAACATAGGCTAATTAATACCACGGGCGCGCATCATACGGGGATTTAACATCTCTGTAAAGTTGTTTAATGCTTTAAAAATAGCGTAAAAACGTCTAACACGCTCAACTTTTAAGCCTTTTTGTCACAAAACAGAATACTAATGCCTACTTGACAGGCCCGAAGTAAAAATCGGGTCATCGCTTATATAAACAGCAGTGATACACACTATTCATTGGTGTGATCACAGCACCATACAAACGATTCAATTATTTCATTCTTCAACGTTATCGCTTTACAGCAAAACTACGTTGTGCGGCCATTTCTAGCCACACAACGTGGCAAATTATTGCGCTGCTTTTGCTTGCTGACGGTACTCGTGCAATAGCGGCTCAGTATAACCACTTGGTTGCTCTTTACCCTTAACCACTAAATCTAATGCAGCTTTAAATGCTATATTGCCATCGAAATTGGGTGACATATTCTTATAGCTTGGGTCATTCGCATTTTGCAGATCAACCACCGCAGCCATTTTCTTCATACTGGCAATTACCTGTTCTTCAGTACAAATGCCATGATGAATCCAGTTAGCCAAGTGCTGACTTGAAATACGTAACGTCGCGCGATCTTCCATTAAACCAACGTTATTAATGTCTGGCACTTTAGAACAGCCTACGCCCGCATCAATCCAACGTACAACGTAACCTAATAATCCCTGTACATTATTTTCAATTTCTTTCTCGATTTCTTCAGCCGTTAACGTTCGATTTAATAATGGTAACGTTAAAATATCATCAATATTGGCACGCTCACGACTCTTAAGCTTTTCTTGTTCAGCAAATACATCAACATCATGATAATGCAAAGCGTGTAATGTTGCCGCTGTAGGCGATGGCACCCATGCAGTATTAGCGCCCGCTAGTGGATGTGCTTTTTTCTGCTTCATCATTTCAGCCATTTGATCGGGTATCGCCCACATACCTTTACCGATTTGCGCTTTACCTTCTAAACCACATGCCAAACCAATATCAACATTCCAGTCTTCGTAAGCCGCAATCCAAGGTTCACCTTTAATATCACCTTTTGGTAAAAATGCGCCCGCTTGCATGCTGGTATGAATTTCATCACCCGTACGATCAAGGAAGCCCGTATTAATAAATACACAACGCTGTTTCGCAGCACGAATGCACTCTTTCAAGTTAACCGTAGTACGGCGCTCTTCATCCATAATACCTAGCTTTAGCGTGTTCTCGGCTAAACCTACCACTTGCTCGATACGATCAAACAAACGACAAGTAAAGGTAACTTCTTCAGGCCCATGCATTTTTGGCTTAACAATATAAATGCTGCCTTCTTTACTGTTTGCAATCGCGCCTTTGCCTTCTTTCTGTAAATCAATAGCGCCTATTAATGCTGTGAAAATACCATCTAAGATACCTTCTGGAATATTATTACCTTGCGCATCGCGAATCGCGTCATTGGTCATTAGGTGACCCACATTACGCACAAACATTAAGCTACGGCGACGCACAGGATAGTCTTCACCATCGGGGCTAGTGTAAACACGGTCTTTCTTCATACGACGAATAACCGTTTTATCACCTTTCGTTACTGTCTCAGATAAGGTACCTAACATAAGGCCTAACCAGTTGCGGTAAACCTGAATTTTATCTTCGGCATCAACGGCAGCAACAGAGTCTTCACAATCCATAATAGTGGTAAGCGCTGACTCAAGACGAATATCATCCACACCAGCAACGTCTAATTTGCCCGTCTTACCACTTGGGGCAACACTTAGCTCAACTAATAAACCATTATTTTTGAATAACAATTCTGTCGGTGCATTCTTAGAACCATTGTAAGCAACAAATTGCTTAGGTTCTTTTAGGCCTACATATACGCCATCACTTAGCACGGCGATCATTTGCTGGTAATACACTTGATACAACACAACGTCACGATGCGAGCCGTCTTTTAATGGAAAGTGCTTATCTAAAAATTTACGACCGTAATTAATCACTTCTTGACCGCGATACTTATTGTATTCAGCGGTAGGCGATAATTTACCTTGCTTAGAAATAACATCGCTGCTGTAAAGTGCATCGTATAGACTGCCCCAGCGCGCATTCACAGCGTTTAATGCAAAGCGTGCATTTTTAACAGGTACCACTAGCTGTGGCCCCGCCATTGTAGCGATCTCGGCATCAACATTTTCTGTTTCAAGAGAAAAATCGTCACCCTCTTCAACAAGATAGCCAATATCGCTTAAGAATTTTTTATAGCTTTCCATGTCCGTAGCCGCATAATCGTTCTGCTGATACCAGTCAGTGATTTGCGCTTGAAGCTGCTCACGCTTTTCAAGTAACGCAGCATTGACGGGGGCAAACTCTTCGACGACTGATGCCACATCTGCCCAAAACTTGCTTGGATCTAGCTGTGTAAGTGGTAGAACTTCGTCATCGATAAACTGACGAAACGCTGAATGAATGATTAAGTCTTGCTTAACCTCTAGCGCTGAATCTGTCATGTTAATTGCCTCTAATTTCAATTTACTTCGTTTAACTTTATTACGGACTTCATTATAAACTTCTCGGCACCAATAGCTCGTATTCGTACCTGACCTAAAATGGGCCATACCGCTCATATAAAAGCATGAACAGTTCACTCAATTTAAGCACTGAATACAGTGTAACTCAAAACAAAATGTAATTTCACAAAAGAAATTTCACAGTGTCAATTTCACAAAATGCGTTTTTCACTCTTTTTACAATAGCGACATGGCGCACTACTTTCGCGCAAAAACCAAGCAATACAAGGGAAAGCGGCGATTTATCATGTTTTTCTAGATTGGCATTGTAGTGTAAAAAACACTACAATTTAACAAATAAAATTTCACAACGTTAATTTTACAAAATGAAAAAGAAATCATCACTTTTACGTAAAGGCCATTTTTTAGGCACCAAAATACGCAATCTAAGAAAGCGTAACAACCTCACTATGGAAGATTTATCGGTGCGCTGCGTGCAAATTGACGCCGATAACGCACCATCTATCTCTTACCTCTCAATGATAGAAAACGGCAAACGCGTACCCAGCGAAGATATGCTCACGGTAATTGCTGAAGTCTTTCAAAAAGAGCTTAGCTGGTTTTTAGATGAATCGCCTGACAATGAGCTAATTATTGACAACAAATTACAAAAAGGCGGCATTGAAGGCGTTGCACTGGAACCTGAATTTCTCTTTTCTAAACAACATTTACAGAGCGCCTTACCAGAGATGCTATCGCAAACAGGTACATCTGGACGCCAATTTGCTCATTTATTAATTCGTGCGCACCAAGAGTACAATCAAAACAATTTTCCCGATATTGAAAAAGCCGCTGAAGAGGTCGGTAAAAAACAAATGCCTCTTGGTCTAGATGACCTGAATGCACTGATTAAAAAAATGGGAATGACCATCAAATGGTTTAATCGCGACCCCGATTCTATTATTGATGAAACGAACAAATCCACCAATACCTTGGTTCGTTCCTTTTACGAATCCCCTGGCACCATCTATATCAACGAAGTACTACAGCAATACCCAGAACGATTAAAATTTGACCTTGCGAGCCACATTGGGCATTACGCGCTTTATGGCAATGACGGACTATCAAGCACAAATGCGGCGGGTCATGGCTTAATTGGTCAAATGCACCGTGAGGCGAATGAACTTCACGAGTCTATGACCATTGACTCTACTGATATTTTACAAGCATGGCGAGACTTTGAATGCGGCTTTTTTGCAGGCGCATTACTGTGCCCTAAAGTCCCCTTTAAACAACATTTAAATCGCACTGCCCATGCTATTGATGCCAACATTCCCATTGGTGTTTCACCCTCGGCATATATGCGTAGAATGACATCTGTATCCTCTTACCCGCATTGGCATTATTTTGATGCCTACCCCCCAGGCCGCTTAAAAGCAGTATATCGAGGCAATGGTATTCCATTACCCATTGGCAATATGCGACCCATCCAAGACCCCTGCCCACATTGGTCACTCTTTCGCGTATTAAGCACACGAGCCAATACTCCTAAAGCGCAAATTTCGATTTTGCGTAAGGGTAATGAAAACATTATTTACTCCTGTGACTCCATCTGCACCACAGACCTTGCTGGCAACCCCCATGTATTGTGTGTAGGCATTGACTTAAACCCTGCGTTTGCATCGCAAGGTATCGATCCTCAAGAAATTGCTAACACAATACGGGATACCTGCATTGCCAATGGCGGTGAAGCCCCCATTCCAGAGTCTATTAAAAAGGAATTACGACGCATTAGCCGTATTTTAAATATCACATGGGTAGAGAGAGGACTCAATCACGATGCGATTGTGATTTGTCCTCGCGGAGGATTGTGCCCTAGAGACACGAAGTGCAATGACAATCCTATGGCTCAAGAACCATCATTAAGTATGAAAGATATTCGCCAAGAAATCATTCAAAGCAGTCGATAATCAATACCGCTTTTATTTTCGGGTTTTGCCTTAGGTAAACTGTAGCGTAGGATAAAATACCCTACGGTGCCTGAGGCAATAGACCCTAAAATAATACCGAGACGCTCATCAAACAACACATCAATACCTGAGCTATCAAAAGCCAGCGAGCCTACAAATAAACTCATGGTAAACCCAATACCGCACAGAGCCGACACACCATACAGCGATAGCCAACTCACATTATGCGGTAAACTCACCCACCGCAATTTAACGCAGATATAACATAAACCAAAAATACCCACCTGCTTACCTAAGAATAAACCCAGCGCAATACCTATAGGCACAGGGTGTAGTATTTGATCGACCCCCATACCTGAAAAATCAATACCCGCATTAGCAAAGGCAAACACAGGCAACACAAAAAAAGCCACAATCGAATGCAAACTATGCTCTAGGTCTTTTAACGGTGAAACCTCTGGATTCGCTTTGCTGCGCATAGGAATAAACATGGCCATCACCACCCCTGCCAACGTGGCATGAACACCTGATTTTAAGGTCGCAATCCACAAAATAGTACCCACTATCATATAAGGCGTTTTTGCTTCTACGTTATAACGATTTAACAAAATCAATATCGGTAAACACGCAGCAACCATCACCAAAGCACCAAACGATATTTGATCCGTATAAAAAATAGCGATGATAATAATTGCGCCAATATCATCAATAATCGCTAAGGATGTTAAGAATACTTTAAGCGCCAAAGGCACACGCGAGCCCAATAACGCAAGCACCCCCAAGGCAAATGCAATATCGGTTGCCGCTGGAATTGCCCAGCCTTGAGAACTCACGGGATCAGACGAATTAAAATACAAAAACACCAATGCTGGCACACACATACCACCAATAGCTCCGACACCTGGCAAAATAATATTACGCCTATCGGATAATTCACCTTCTAACATTTCTCGTTTTAGCTCTAAACCCACAAGAAAAAAGAATACCGCCATCAAACCATCATTAATCCAGAGCAATAACGGCTTGGCAATTTCTAAAAAACCAATACGTATTTCAACTGGCGCAGACAGTAATAGCTGGTAATAATCCGATAAAAAGGTATTGGCAAAAATGACCGCTAGTATTGCAGAACAAATCAGCAATATACCTCCAGCAATTTCCAGCTGAAAAAAGCGTTTAATAGACTGATACAGTTTGATGATCCCTTCTCCTACAAAAATAACTATATATAGATAATAGGTGATAATTATTCATTCATCCAAAATCTATTCGATAAGCTGAATGCGACTCGTGTTCACTGGCTTTTCTACAAACACCTGCTTTTCATCATCAGAGAGTAGCTCACTCCCTACCTCACGCATAGATAAATCATTTACGCGAACATCTACTGCAACGATCACTGGCTTTTCTGAATCACTCAACAAATCTTCACCCACATCACGCATGGTAATACGAGCAAGATCAGGCAATACAGGCGCTGAAGCCGTGGGCAGCATTTCTTCTGACGCTAAAATATTACAAGGCTGAGAGCGCAACGTATAATCGGGCACTGTAATATCCTGCGGCTGCGTGACATTAACACTCGATGCATCCGTTAGCCGTGCGCCCGCTGCCTCTAATGTCCAATGTTTAGATGAATCGAAGGCTTGTGATCGCGAGGTGTCATTTTTTGTTAGCGTTTTTTCTTTGTGCCCTGAAGCTACAGAAGATACTGAAGAAGGGTGACTGGATTGCCGCCCTACAACCGCCGAAGAGGATGAGGTATTCAGTGCCGCTTCATGCGGAACAATCGATACCACCATACCGATTTGCGTCAGCACTTTTTGGTACTTATTGGCAGCATTTTCATCAATATTTTTCTTCAATGCCAGCGACTTATTTTGAAATAAACCCGCAATTTTTTGGTCATCCATTTTAAAAATTTGTGCCGCTTTTTCTTTTACCGCCGCCAACACAAAACCGTCAGCAATACCGCCCGAAAAAACCACATCAAATTTTTGCTGCTCCGCCTGTTGCTCAGACATAAGAATGCTCGCTCTCTATTTGGTGATCCATTTCTAAGGCAGGCATATCACAACTCGATCGACCTACAATTTTTGCAGGCACTCCCGCCACCGTGACATGCGCTGGAACATTTTCTAACACAACACTACCCGCACCAATTTTTGCGCCTTCACCAATATCAATATTACCAAGAATTTTAGCACCTACACTAATCAGTACCCCTTTACGGATTGTTGGGTGACGCTGGCCTTTGTCGGCTCCACTCCCACCTAAAGTCACCGCATGTAACATAGATACATTTTCTTCGATCACTGTCGTTTCACCAATCACGACTCCCGTTGCATGATCCACCATAATACCGCCTGCAATTTTTGCTGCGGGGTGTATATCTACATCAAATAACTCTGACACTCGGCTTTGAATATATGAGGCTAATAATGTTCTCTCTTTCAACCATAAGTGATGGGCAATACGATAACTTTGCATCGCACGATAACCTTTAAAATATAAAAAAGGCGTAATGTACTGCTCACACGCAGGATCACGAATATAATGCGCCAATAAATCCTGACACATGCACATTTCAATGGATGGATCGGCTTGCATAACCACTTCAAAAACATCGTTTAGCATCATTGCTGATAAATGATCACTGGCTAAATGACTCGACAAATAAAAGCGAATAGCAGAAGCAAAATTAGCATGATTTAATATATTGCTGTGAAAAAAACTCGCCATTAACGGCTGCGCATCACTGGCCGCCTGCGCTTCGCTGCGCATATACTGCCATAAAGTGTCGATGTCGCTAGAGGTTTGAATATTCATAATTGTCTTACCATTGTAGACTCGATGAATCATGCCTTCGCATTTGCCAACCAGTCATGTACGCGCTGTGATATACACACACCCATTAAAAAATACCGCGCATTACGCCGCTGGAGCCAACTGAACAAAGCGCAAATAAATACGATCTAAATGATTGATCACGTATTGCTGTTCTTCTATACGCTCTTTGATAGGCAGCTGTTGTAAATGTTCCCGCAATAATGTGACACTCCATTGAGCCGCATATTGCTCTGCAATTGGACGATAACTTATATGCCACTGTTCTGGAGCCACACCCCCACAATCCAACAAATAAGGACGATAAAAAGCTGGGCTATCTGGCCGCTGTAAATACTCCGTTAGCCACTCCATCATTGGCGCGAAAATACCGCCATTGGTGTACTCGTCGGGGTGCAATGCTAATTGATAATCACGGGGCATAGCTGCAGCATCGTAAATATCACACTCCGTTCCCCAGTGATGCCGAGACGCACCCGGTAATGCTGACCAACGCAAAATAGCATCTATCTTTTCATCCACCGAGAGCTTACCAAGCTCTAACGGAAGACCATCATTATCAAGAACAGGGCGGTCTCCACGACACTTACCATTCCAAATACGACACTGGCGATCAAAACCACGAAAGCCACTCGCTACACGAAGGTCAAAACCTGCGGCTTTTGCATCATCACGCAACTGTACCAACGGTGCCAATACCTCGCGATGCACACAGACCTTACCATCATGATCAGGCAAAGTGAGCAAATGACTGTCTGTACAACCCAATAATTGCAAGGTAGTCATCGAAGAAGAGACTGGCTGGACTGGCATATACACTCAATTAATACTATGATGAACATAGTATAGGACTTTACCATAATTATAATAAAATAAAGTACGCCCTTAAATAAAGAGCGCCCAATCATAGAGTGGCATTTCATCTGTATCTGTTTAACAGGTGTAATAACGCAACGAGCCTACTGTGTTTTCGCCTTTCTATGAAAAATAATAACCATAATAACGCTTATGAATAAACAATCTGGCGAGCTCGCAAAACTCAAAAATCTTGGTGTAGCCACCATTAATATACTGCATGCTGTAGGTATTAATAATTACGATGATTTACAAAGCATTGGCCCCGTCGAGACTTACTTACGCATTAAGCGTAGAGATATTCACGTATCAAAAGTGATGCTATACGCCCTTCAAGGCGCATTAATGGATACCCACTGGAACGAACTCTCTGCCGAATTAAAACAGCAGCTATTAGACGATGCTGGCGAATCGTCTCACACAACCGAAACTCCCTAAGCCCACATTTCCTCAACATCAATCATCCAACAAAAACACCGCTGCGAATAATTATTCGCAGTATGCTATTGAATTTTAAGAATTTGGAAGCATCATAAGACCAAGATGATAGACACAACTACGAGGTACTCATGTTACGCATCGGTTTGTTTTTACTTACTAACCTTGCCGTTATATTTATTGCAAGCATCACGCTAAATCTACTTGGCGTAGAACACTATTTACAAGGCTCTGGCCTCAACCTAACAAGCTTACTTATTTTCTGTGCTGTTTTTGGCTTTAGCGGATCACTTATATCGCTACTTATATCCAAATGGATGGCCAAACGCACAACAGGCACCCGTATTATTGAGAATCCATCGACGGAAGAAGAAGTCTGGTTACTCAATACAGTGAAACAACTGTCAGAAAAAGCAGGCATTGGTATGCCTGAAGTCGGCATTTTTCCTGCGCAAGAGTCTAACGCTTTCGCTACAGGCTGGAACAAAAACAACGCACTTGTCGCCGTTAGCCAAGGCTTATTACAACGCTTTAGCCGGGATGAAGCTCGCGCAGTTATGGCACACGAAATTGGCCACGTTGCCAATGGCGATATGATTACGCTGAGCCTGATTCAGGGCGTTGTAAATACGTTTGTTATGTTCTTTGCGCGAATTTTTGGACACTTTGTCGATCGCGTCATTCTTAAAAACGAACGCGGACACGGCATTGGTTTTTACATTGCAACGTTTATTGCCGAAATGGTATTAGCCGTTTTAGCCAGCATTATTGTAATGAAGTTCTCTCGTTACCGTGAATTTAGAGCCGACGAAGCGGGCGCACGATTAGCAGATAAACAATCAATGATTGGAGCACTCAATCGTTTACTGGCTGAACAACAAGCAAAAATGCCCAGTTCAATGCCTGATACCTTTCAAGCATTTGGCATTAGCAGTGGCTTTAAGCGTGACTTTGGCAAGCTCTTTATGAGCCACCCACCGTTACAAGATCGCATTCACGCATTACAAAATCACGCATAGCGATAAGTATATTGCAGTGAAGCCTATTCCCTTATGCCATATTGATGAGATTCCTGATGGACAAAGCAAAGGCTTTACCCATCAGGAAAACAATATATTCGCCGTACGCCAACAAGAGCATCTGTTTCTTTACCATAACCGCTGCCCACATTTAGGTATTCCTTTAGAGTGGCAAGCAGATCAATTTCTTAATTATGATCGCTCACTGATCCAGTGCAATACACATGGCGCACTTTTTACTATTGATAAAGGGGAATGTATTAGCGGTCCCTGCGCTGGTGCGCACCTAAGCGAAATTGCGTTTACAGAAGTAGATGGATACATTTATCTCACTGACACCACACAAGTGGAACCCACCTCAAGCAGTGAATAAATCTATAGTAATAAACTCAATGGCTGTGTTATTACTATCGACTCTGGTGAAATATCTGCGCCATAAGTAAGCACTTCCACACCTGCTTCGATTGCTTGACGCAGGGTTTGCCCATAAAGAGGATCAATGGCATCGGCAGGGGAAACACTATCGATCCCAGTATGCTGCACACAAAAAACCAATACCGCACGATGGCCCTGCGACACCATTGCTATCAATTCTCGTAGATGCTTTGTACCTCTGGCACTCACAGAGTCAGGAAACATTCCCCGCCCTTCTCCCATCGCCAAGGTGACACTTTTTACTTCCACATAACAAGCAGGCTGTCCGTATCCTGACAATAAAAAATCGATTCGACTATTTTCATCACCATACTTTACTTCGGCTTGCATGGTATCGTAGCCCTGTAATTCAGCAATCACGCCATGCTCTATCGCCTCTTTAACTAAGGCATTCGCACGCCCCGTATTAATTCCTGCTAAGTGACCACTTACTGTCGTCGCAATTTCCCATGTAAAGGGATACTTTCTTTTAGGGTTATCTGCAATGGAATACCAACACGGGCTATTTTCAACAATACAATGCTTCATTGAACCCGTGTTGGGACAGTGAATGGTTACCTCTTCCCCGCTAGGCAATACCACATCCGCTAAGAATCGTTTATAACGCCGCAATAATACTGCGGGATGTAAACCAGAGTTAAAACGCATAATGACTCTCTATTAAATAAGGCATAAATATAAAAGGTAACACAAACTAAGCCCCACTCACGAGCCACACTCATGAGCCAATCTCTCCCTAAGACCCCATTATTGGCCATTTTCAAAAGAGACCATACGCTCTATTGGCACAGTATTGTTTTTTAAGCAAAAGACACCATAATAAAAGTCTGCAATAAAGTCATAAAATGACTAGCGCAAAAACACATAATCTGGTAGTTTGCGCGGTCAATTTCTTACGGGGTCTTGCTTTTCCGCCAAAAAGGGTGAAACATGGCCTATACGATACATTTGAACACAGTGTTACAAGAGATATTTTACAATGCCAAATAGCAACGATAATTTGACGTTAAGTGGATTCCAACCCTATCAGTTGAAGAAGGGTGAGGAGTACATGAACGAAGAGCAGCTCCAGCATTTTAAAGATTTACTACTTGCATGGAAAACTGAGCTAATGGAAGAGGTGGATCGCACCGTAAGCCATATGCAAGACGAAGCCTCTAACTTTCCTGACCCTGCCGATCGTGCCAGCCAAGAAGAAGAGTTTAGCCTTGAGCTACGCACTCGTGACCGCGAACGTAAGTTAATCAAAAAAATCGACAAAACAATTGAGCAAATTGATGCCGATGATTACGGCTATTGCGAATCTTGTGGTGTTGAGATAGGCATTCGCCGACTAGAAGCTCGCCCAACAGCAACACAATGTGTTGACTGCAAAACGCTGGCTGAAATTAAAGAAAAACAAGTCGGTATATAGGCTACACCGCTCTTTACTGAAAGCCTTACAAGTAAAGAGCGATTGCCTCGCGATAATCACCCTACACTTGGGATGAACACGACTATCACTCCCTATATTGGCCGCTTTGCGCCATCCCCCTCAGGCCCACTGCATTTTGGCTCTTTAATCGCTGCCCTCGCCAGTTATCTTGATGCCAAACATCATGACGGACAATGGCTTGTGCGAATGGAAGATATTGACCCCCCACGAGAAGAAGCGGGGGCGGCAGAAAACATCCTAGTATCATTAAAGGCACACCAACTACACTGGGATGGCGAGGTCATGTACCAAAGCCAGCGCCTCGATGCCTATGCAAACGCGCTGGCAACCTTAGACAGCACGACCTATTTCTGCCGATGCGGGCGCCAGCAGTTGTTGGAATTACGCGGCATCTACGATGGCCGCTGCCGATCACAACATATCACCCCTTCCGATACGGTCATGACATCAACCCGCATTCGCACCGATGCCTTAACAGCTGCTGACATGCTGATCGCCGAACACTATCTCGACCTATTTCAAGGCGAGCAGCAACAATCATTGCAACGCGAAGTGGGGGATTTTATTTTACGCCGCAAAGACAATTTAGTGGCCTACCAACTCGCAGTTGTGTGTGACGATATCACACAAGGCATTACTCATATTATTCGTGGCTCTGACCTTTTATCATCAACACCCCGACAGCGTTACTTAAGCTTGCTATTAACTCAAAAAATGGGGATTAACTATACACTCCCGCTTTATGGGCATATTCCTGTCGCGAGCAATAAACTCCAACAAAAGCTGAGTAAACAGCATAAAGCGCAGCCGCTCAACAATGCCGATGCATTTAATAATCTTTGTCGTGCCCTTACATTTTTGCATCACTCACCGCCAACAGAAATTGTTGCCCAAGCACAGATTCCTGTATTACTCACATGGGCAAAACAGCATTGGCAGCGAAAAAATATTCCTCAAGCTCTGTCTTTTGTTGTGGAAGAGTAATGATAAACGTATGATTTACTCATTGATGCACACAAGATTCACTGCGATGGCTCATTATGTCTAATCATCGACTATTACTGCTGATTTTATTGGTGACCTATATTTTCACCCCCACGCTATTTAATTGGATTATTTCATCCAGTGGTACGTGGTATCGCCCGTTTATTATTTGGGTCATTATTATTTTTGTAGCCTTTTCTTTCCATAAATACAATAAATCCTCATGAGCTTTGAACTCAGCCATATCGCCTTAATTGGCATTTTTTATCTTGTTACATTATTTGGCATTGCTTATGCCAGTAACAGACGCTGGATACCCAGTCGTATTTCTCGACACCCCATCACCTACGTTTTATCGATGGGCGTATTTTTTTCTGCGTGGTCATTCTATGGCGTTATCGATCTTGCTAATCGTTTTGGCTATGGCGCTCTCGCTTATTATATGGGGGTGGGTGCTTTTTTCTTATTCGCCCCTGTGATTCAAGCACCATTAGCAGAGCTATGTAAACGCTTTCAATTACGCTCTATTGCCGATTTATTGGTATTTCGTTATAGCAGCCAAACAGCTGGGGCATTGGCCACATTTTTTATGCTGTTGGCAATCATGCCTCTATTGGTTATCCAAATTCAATCTATTGCCGACACCTTACAGATACTAACCAGTCGCACCACACTACTCGAATCTAATTTTGAAGCGTGGATTAAACAGCGTGATATTACTGCATTTTTTTACTGCTTATTAATGGCGGCTTTTTGTATGTCGTTTGGCGCAAGTTATGGTCAGTACCGCAGCCTCATTACCACAATGGCCTTTGAATCGATGATAAAAATGCTGGCCATGCTGATCATTGGTTTATTTGCCGTTTATTCTGTATTTGGCGGCTTTGGGGGATTGGATGAATGGCTTATTAATAATCCCCAACACTTAGATAATTTATATAATTCTCAAAAACAATCATCCTCGCACACACTACTACTTGTGTTCGTAGGCGCCTGTATTTTAATGCCGCATATATTTTTAATGAATCATATTGATATGAGCATTAAGCAAATTACACGCACGGTCACATGGGCTTTCCCCATGCTGCTATTCATTGTTGCTATCCCCGTATTTCCCATTTTATGGGCAGGTATTCACCTCGCCGTACCCGTACAAACCACGTATTTCACACTGGGCGTACCATTAGCATCTGGTTCTTCCGTTATGACCATTATTGCTTATATTGGCGGTGTTTCTGCGGCATCGGGCGCGGTAATTATTGCCACACTGTCGCTTGCTACCATGATTGCCAACCATTGGGTTTTGCCTTTATTTAAACTCAAAAAAGAGGGCGATATTTACGCACAGCTACGCTGGTTACAGCGCGTGCTCATTTTAAGTATTTCTCTGCTCGCTTATGGTATTTACGAAATTATCGATTATCGTTATTCACTACTAGGCCTCGCCATCATTACATTTATTCAGGCGCTGCAATTTGTTCCGGGTGTTATTGCAATCAACTTTTTTCCTTCCGCAAATCGCTACGGTTTTTACGCGGGTATTATTTCGGGCACAACCATATGGGCTATAGGGTTTATTCTCCCCTTATTAACAAATAGCACCACCATGATACTGCCGATCATTCATTACCCAATATCATTGGGAGCCGAGGCATGGGAGAGCATTACCATTCTCGCGCTAGGCAGCAATATTGTAATATTTGCTTTGGTTTCTCGCTTTACAACCACCAGTGATGATGAACATTACCATGCCGAATTATGTGCAGAAGATGAACTCAGCCGTCCATTTAGGCGCAGCCTCGATATTCACTCTGCCGAAGAATTTACCGAACGCCTGTCTCAAAGTATTGGCTGGAACGCCGCCAAACAAGAAGTCGATAAAGCGCTGGCTTCTTTTGATCTCAATAAAAAAGAATCTCGCCCCTATGCGTTGCGCCGATTGCGCACACGCATTCAAGCTAACCTCGCCTCACTAATGGGGCAAAGTGTTGCCATTGAGCTAGTCGATAAACACTTTCCATACAGCAAACCACAAACTGGTGAAGTGCTCGATATTACATTAATGGAAAATCGCCTAGAGCGCCTAGGGGATAATATTTATGGCCTCACTGCCGATGTTAACCAGCTACGTTTGCACTACCGCAATACTCTGCAAGAGCTCCCTATTGCGATTTGCTCTCTGGGTATGGATGATGAAATATTGCTCTGGAATAATGCCATGAGCAGTATCACAGGTATTGATGGCCATGAAATTACTGGCTCACACATCAATGATTTACCCCAACCATGGGGGCAGCTCATTAACGATTTTGCCAATAGTGATGATACGCATATTAACCAACAAACCACCAACTCACTCAATAAGAACGTGTGGTATCGCTTGCACAAATCAGAGGCTATTCAAACCTCGTCACGATCACAAGATGGCCAAGTCATCTTGATAGAAGATATTACTGAGCTACAAATGCTTGAGCAGGAATTAATGCACAACACGCGCTTGGCCTCTATTGGCCGACTCGCTGCTGGCGTTGCTCATGAGATTGGCAACCCCGTTACAGGTATCGCCTGCCTAGCGCAAAATTTACGCTACGAAGATACAGAAGCTGGCCGCGAAGAAACCGCTGCCGCAATATTATCGCAAACCGACCGTATTAGCCGCATTGTGCAATCACTGGTCACATTCGCACATACAGGCCAAGCCTCACAGAAAGACTTCCACAAAGTGTCTATCCATCAGTGTATTGATGAGGCCATTCACTTATTGTCATTACAGGCAGGCAGACAGCAAATTGAGTACTGCAACAATGCCGACAAAAACACCCATATATGGGGTGACTCACAACGTATTATTCAAGTATTTATCAACCTACTCAGTAACGCGAATGATGCCAGCCCTGATTACAGCACCATTACATTAGATACAACACACAAAGGCGCCTTTATTTGCATTAACGTGACCGACGAAGGCGAAGGCATTAGCGAAGAAAACATCCAACAAATTATGGACCCTTTCTTTACCACCAAAGAAGCAGGCAAAGGCACGGGGTTAGGCTTATCCGTTGTCTTTAGTATTGTTGAAGAACACCAAGGCAGTATCGAAGTCACCAGCCCTGTAGCTCAACAAAAAGGCACCTGCTTTACCATTAAATTACCTTTATATTCAGAATCCTTTGAGAGCATCTCTTAGGCTATTTTCTGATTGAATCATTTAGCTCTTGAAACTACAGGAAAGACATTGCACACTAGCTGGATAGATATTTGTTAATAATTTCCTTACTGACTCACTATGAATAAAATACTGATTGTGGAAGATGAAGCCATCATCCGCATGTCTCTACGTAAACTCCTAGAACGTCATGAGTATCATGTCAGCGAAGCTGAGTCTGTTGACGAAGCAACAGGAACGTATAATCTCGACGATTTTCAGTTAATTATTAGTGACTTACGCCTGCCGGGTGCACCAGGTACCGACCTAATTGCACTCGCCTTAGCCACACCGAGCAAGACGCCCGTTCTCATCATGACCAGCTACGCCAGCTTACGCTCCGCTGTTGATGCCATGCGTATGGGGGCAACAGACTACATTGCCAAACCCTTTGACCATGATGAAATGGTCACTACCGTACAGCGCATTATTGATGAACAGCCTAAAGACTTAAGTATTGATCAATCAAAAGGTAAAAGCCTAACCAATCAAGGGCAAATGATAGGCTCATCGCCCGTAATGAAAACACTATTTAGCCAGATCACCAAAGTGGCACCAACAAACGCCAGCATTCTTATTCATGGCGAAACGGGCACAGGAAAAGAACTGGTTGCCCGCGCACTGCATACCGACAGCAACAGATCCGAGCAATCACTTATTTGCATCAACTGTGCCGCCATTCCCGAAACTCTCATTGAGTCTGAGTTATTTGGTCATGAAAAAGGCGCATTTACGGGCGCAGCCACGCACAGAGAAGGACTCATTGTATCCGCAGATAATGGCACCTTATTTTTAGATGAAATTGGTGAACTCCCCCTCGAAGCACAAGCCCGATTATTACGTGTATTACAGGAAGGCGAAGTCAGACCTGTGGGCTCTAGCACGACACAAAAGGTCAATATTCGTCTAATTGCTGCAACACACAGAGATTTACAAGAATGCTGTAAAAATGGCACATTTCGAGAAGATTTATTCTTTCGACTGAATGTCATTAAGCTACAGGTTCCGCCATTGCGTGAACGCGGAGATGATGTCATTTTATTAGCGGATTCCCTCATTACCCGCTACTGCGAAAGCAATGGCAAAGCGCCCCTAACATTATCATCAGAAGCCAAACAGCTAGTACATAACCACTCTTGGCCTGGCAACGTACGTGAGCTTGAAAACACGATGCAACGTGCCGTTATACTCTGCGAAGATGCCGAAGAGATTGAGGCAGCACTACTCAATATTGAAGCGTCTACCCCATCAACATCTCACGCACTAGCAACGGATGACGCAACTCCCAACTCAGCCAACACACATAACTTATCGCTAGAGGATTACTTTCAACAAGTGGTACTCGAAAACCAAGATACAATGAATGAAACCGAGTTAGCAAAAAAATTAGGCGTTAGCCGCAAATGCCTATGGGAACGCCGACAAAAATTTGGTATTCCTCGCAAAAAAACAGCAACATAGACACGACAGTATAAGCACAGTAACACAAGAACCTTACCAAGCAAGATTCTCCTTTATACACATCCGCACGCTACCCATTACTTACAAATATCTATACACCACACCCACCTATACTCTAGCAGTGCATGTGTTACCTCACCCCCCACAAATCATATACAAACAACAAAAAGTGTTACCCACATAAAAGTGTTACCAAACGACACGAAATTCGAGAAAAAAGGTAACAGACTGTTTAGAATTTTTTCTAATAAAATATCGTTAAAAACGACAAGGCACTGAAAAATAAGAGTTTTTTATAGTTGGCACAGCAAGTGCTATATGTATAAGTATAATAACAACAATAAAAAATAATAAAAAAAGCTATAACAATAACAACAATAAATAATAACAATAAAAGCGTTTTACATTGACCAAAATGGGAAGAGCTATATAGCTCTCAGCATGGAAGCCTGATAATAAGAATAATTGACTAGTAACCAATTAGTTACGAACGGCAGACCTTCTAGGGGGTCTGCCGTTTTGCTATGTGCAGATTCAATATTTTTTGCACATCAAAATAATCCCTTAATATTTGTATTCTCATGGTAGAATTCGCCCCTTATTAACGCAGTACACTCTGCATCTCTATCACTATTTGACTAGGTTAAGAGCGCTATCTATGGCTAAAAAAGCTGGAAAGCTTCAGATCATCCCTCGCAACAAACATACCTTTTCTCGCCATGATATTAGTCATAATGCTATAAAGGTTATCGAAGGTCTCAATCGTGCAGGTTTTCAGAGCTACCTAGTCGGTGGCAGCATTCGAGATGGCTTACTTGACTGTCACCCAAAAGATTTTGATATTTCTACCGACGCCACCCCCGAGCAAGTACGCAAAGTATTTCGCAACTCCCGCATTATTGGCCGACGATTTCGTATTGTACATGTCAACTTTGGACGCGAGACTATCGAAGTCACCACCTTTCGCGGGCAGGCTGACAATTCAGAGCAGCAAGTAGAATCAACAACAGGGCAGTTAATAAGAGATAATGTTTATGGCGATATGCGCAGCGATGCATTACGTCGTGACTTTACGGTTAACGCCTTATATTACTCACCCGATAACGACTCTATATATGACTACGTATGCGGTATAGACGATATACAATCACGCCAGCTGCGCATGATTGGCGACCCGCTCACACGCTACAAAGAAGACCCAGTACGCTTATTACGCGCTATTCGCTTTGCAGCAAAATTAGGCTTTACAATAGAAGAGCATACGGCCGCCCCCATTCGCGATAACGTTAATTTATTGCACCACGTACCGCCTGCACGATTATTTGATGAAATACTTAAACTGTTTCTCAACGGCTCGGCTGTTGCCACATACTCGCTATTAAGAGATTACCAATTACTTGATGCCTTATTCCCTGGCACTATGGCGGTCATTGAGAAAAGCCCTCACTTTGACGCCCTGATTAGCGCCGTTATGCTCAACACAGATAAACGTATTCGCAACGGAAAGCGCGTCACACCCGCCTTTATCTATGGCGCCCTACTTTGGCCTGCATTCATTTATGAACAGCATAAACTCGTTGAGAATAGCGTACCTATCATCCCTGCTATTCATCAAGCTGCCGATGCAGTGATTGGACAACAACTCGCTATTGTTGCTATTCCTAAACGATTCTCCATTCCCATGCGACAAATATGGGAGCTACAATGGCGTTTAGCATTACGCCATGGAAAACGCGCAAACAAAACACTCAGCCATGAAAAATTTCGTGCGGGATATGATTTTTTACTCATGCGTGAAACGGCAGGAGAACAGCTCAACGGTCTTGGTAATTGGTGGACACGCTATCAAGATGCCCCGCCAGAACAACAAGATGCCATGGTGAGCGCACTGCCTGCCCCGCACAATAACAAACAAAGAAGAAAGTCATCTTGAGCTACCACACAGTATATATTGGCTTAGGTAGTAATTTAGAGAGCCCTCAAGCACAAATTAACAACGCATTAACGGCTTTACAGGCATTGCCACAAAGCCAGTATCTACAGTGCTCACACTGGTATAGCAGCAAAGCCATTGGGCCTGGCGAACAACCCGATTATATTAATGCAGTAGCCGCGCTAGAAACGCAATTGTCGCCGTTAGCGCTATTGCATGAGCTACAAGGTATTGAAAACGCCCATGGTCGACAGCGTGACATCCGCTGGGGTGCACGCACACTCGACTTAGATCTGTTACTGTATGACAATGTATGCATAGAAACAGAGGAGTTACATATTCCTCACCCCGAAATGACAAAGAGAAACTTTGTACTCTACCCGTTGTATGATGTGGCGCCATCACTGATTCTGCCCGATGGTCAAGCAGTTAGCACACTCATAGAAAGCACCTCTATGTCGGGTATACAACGTACCACTCAATCATAGCGAAGATAAACATTGTGAATGACTTTACCCACATCACTGATCGAGCCAACCTACCTCAATTTATTGCTGTAGAAGGTGCTATTGGCGCGGGCAAAACCACTCTCACAAAACGCCTAGCACAAACATTCAACTACGATACTCTCTTAGAAAAAGCAGAAGAAAACCCTTTTTTAGATCGTTTTTATCAAGACCGTGTTAGCAACGCATTACCAACTCAATTATTCTTTCTTTTTCAACGCGCACAACAACTGCAAGAATTAAAACAAGCGGATATTTTTCAACCTGTACGTGTTGCTGATTTTTTAATTGATAAAGACCCTTTATTTGCCGAAGTCACACTCGATAAAGATGAGTTAGCAATTTACCAACAAGTGTATAACCAACTCACTATTGAATCCCCCAAGCCTGATTTAGTGATTTACCTACAAGCGCCGACAACTACACTATTACAGCGCGTACGCTCACGCGGCATTCAAGCCGAGCAATCGATTGACACAGGCTATTTAGACACACTCAATGAAGCATATACACGCTTTTTTCATTACTATGACCAGTCACCCTTACTGATCATTAATGCTAATGAAATTGACTGGGTAAACAACGATGATAGCTATAAAAAGCTTGTCGAATACATACTGACCATTAAGCAAGGTAGGCACTATTTCAACCCTACCTCTACATTGCTTTAATAAAGACGAGAATACACATGTCTTACAATACGAATATATTACAAAAAGCCGTCACCGTTCACACCCTTAAACAGTTAAAGCAAGACCAGCAACGATTTGCTTGTGTTTCTCTTTACGATGCTCAAATGGCGAGTATCGCCGAACAACAAGGCATTGAAACAGTACTCATTGGTGATAGCCTAGGAATGACCATCCAGGGGCATAACAGTACGCTACCCGTTACGATGGAACATATGATTTACCACACCGAAGCGGTCGCTCGCGGTAATCAAAAATCTTTGCTTATCGCTGACATGCCGTTTATGTCTTACGCTGATCCCATTCAAACCATGGAAAATGCCACACACCTTATGCAGGCGGGCGCCCACATGGTGAAGCTTGAAGGCGGCGCATGGTTAGTAGACACCGTTAAAATGCTCAGCGAAAGAGGAATTCCTGTTTGCGCACACTTAGGCTTAACACCCCAGTCTGTCAATAAATTTGGGGGCTTTAGAGTACAAGGCCGCAGTGATGAACAAGCCAATACAATCCTTCAAGATGCTAAAGCACTCGATCAAGCAGGTGCTGATTTAATCGTTCTCGAATGCGTACCTTCAGCATTAGGCGCAGCCATTACACAAGCTGTTTCAATGTCAACCATCGGTATTGGCGCAGGCAAAGATACCGATGCACAAGTACTTGTTGTTAATGATTTAATCGGGTTAACAGAAGTGCCCCCTAAATTCTCAAAGAATTTTTTAACGGACGCAAGCTCTATTGCAGAAGCCATCAATGCATTTGGCCAGCACGTAAAAAACGGGACATTTCCTACAAAAGAACACGAGTTTTAGCATTAAACACATTACTCGACATTTATACTCACACTTGCCGTACAATGAAAACAGAAGTGCTATGCACTTCGCATGTTATATTCGAGTCGGTGAGCTCGCCTATAATTTATTTCTCTCACCCACAATCATGAGTAAATACAATGAGTAAAGGTACAGTTAAATGGTTTAATGCCGACAAAGGTTTTGGTTTTATTACACCTGAAGATGGCGGAAAAGATTTATTTGTTCATCATTCAGAAATTCAAGCAGGTGGTGGATACGCAACATTGAATGACGGCCAAGCGGTAGAATTTGAAGTTGGCCAAGGCCAAAAAGGCCCTTGCGCCAACAAAGTAACGGCTATTTAAGTCATACATAAGACGTTTAAACGTTCTTAAAAAACTCTATATGTATATCTTATTTATGAACACACTATAAATAATTTTTACATATAAAAAAGCCCTGCTAATATGATTAGCAGGGCTTTAATCCATAAATGTTAATCACGCGCTCGCGTATCAAACAAATAACTGGCTACGTTATTTCCATACTAAATCATAAGCTTCAGGAAAAGGCCCGTCTTTATAATCCATTGGTGATGCCGCTTGCACATCATCTAATAACATCACTTGCCTTACCATTTCTGGAATCATTGCCATGCCTACATACTTACCTAAGCAATCGTGTGATGCAAAACCATAATTAAAATTATGGTACCAGTTACGATCACTATTATATTCATCAGGGTTGTCGTAAGCATAAGTATCAAACATTGCTGACTGCGTGAGTGTTAATACATTGGTGCCCTTAGGAATTGTTGTTTCTCTATCTGTACCTTTTGCGATTGTATAATCTTCCGATACTTGACGAAACATATACGGACTAATTGGCACAAAACGTAACGCTTCCCACACCATTCCATCAATCTCAGCAGTGTCTGCTTTTGCCGATGCCGCTTTCGCTTTTGCCAATAAATCTGGCTGATCGATAAAAAACTGTATGACTTGCGCCACTGCTTGCGAGGTAGTTTCAACCGCACCAATTAATAAACCGCCAGCATTAGTACCAATACGAGTTAACGGAAAGTCCACTTGTTCAGCAAAGCTTGTGCGCAGCATACGCTTAACAATATCATCTTTAAGAACAATGGGATCTTTCTTTGCAATAGCTCGCAGAATATTTAGCACTTTTAAACCTGTACCAAAAATGCGATCTTTGATTTTCACCGTTAAGATTTTACGCACCATAAGAATAGTAATGTACTCTACTAATTCAACTGAACACTTACCGTGCTCTTCAATAATATGGTCGTACTTTTCTTTTGAGTTTAAATCAAAAGGTTGATTATGAAAGGTATTGTATTGATTCCAAAAAGACCATTTCAGCAATTTTTTAGGATCAATACCATCTAAACCAAAATAATCCTGCACCATTAATGCTGGCACCATGCGACAATAATTATTCACAATTTCAATATTACCGTTCGCATCACGGAGGATTTTTTTCGCCGAGTCTTGAATATTTTGACGCACACGAGGAATATCATCACGATTTAACATGCCCTGCATAATCGATTTTTCACGATAATGTAACGCATCATCATCATGTGCCATTAAGTAACCTTCATCCGTATCGGTCACACCCATTTTAGGTTTATATAAATCCACCGTAAAAATGGTTGGCATTTGTAGTGCGTCACGAATATCGGTAAACAACGCTAACAATGTACACTCTGGTGTAACTAATACGGGACGCTCTTCGCGCAACTGTTTAAAAAAAGGCAGTGGCTCTTTTTTCATCCATTGTTGCACTAAAGGGTATTTATCTGCATCCGCAGCTGCATCATATTCTGCTAAATAATTCTTAGTCATATCCCTACCCCTAAAGTGTCTTAATATATTCAATCAAATCCCAGCGCTGCTCATCTGTTAACGCAGGTAAGACTGTGCCATTCATTTGTGGTGTACGACCAGCACCATATTCATGGCCGCCGTTCATATCACCCACGCGGAATGTCGTAAATGAAAAGCCATCATAGCCTTCTGAACGAAACCCTACTTTTACAGGGTCAAATTCTCGACTACCCACTTTAAAGCTGCTTGGACGTAGCTCTTGTGGCTGTAACAAATCATACAATGTGGGCACCGAACCATTATGTAAATACGGCGCTGTTGCCCATATACCATTCAGAGAGCGGCCTTTATAAGCCAACAAAGAATTATAAGGCTCTGACGTAGTATCCGCTTTGTAGTTACCGCTTTTAATCGTGGCAGGCATGTCATTATCAAAGAATGACGCACCAATATCATAAAGACGATCTAACCAACGACGAATAAATATTTTGTCGGTATCTGGCGTTGCAATCACACCTTTAGTAGCTGACGTTAAAATTTGAATAACAGGTGCGTCTTCTTCAATGAATACATCACCCACATCCAAACCTTGAACAGTGTGCTTTAAATTACCTGACTTACCTGTATAAGAAACACCATTCACTGCTGCCGCTTTATCTGTTCCAATAAAATCAACATCTGACATTTTTGCAACGACTTTACGATCCCAGTTATTACGCTCAATTACTTCATGACAAGACTGACAATATTGCGAGTAAATAACTTGGCCACGCTCTGCTTTTTCATGATCAATCGTGCCCAAGATTTTTTCTGGCCACTGTGGCGATTGCAAACTTTTTAAATGTGACTCTAAACGTCTAAGGTTAGTAAGATCAATAGAAGAGGTAAAATCTACTTGCTCCGTTAAATTTTCTTGGCCTGTTAATTTAGCCGATAAACTAAAGCCGTCTGTTTGATGAGAACTCCAATCTAAAATACCAAATACACCAATCACTTCACCAGTGTTACGACCCAACGGCCCCACGCCTGCATTATTGGCTACACCATTCCATTGCACATAATCCGATTGTGCAATATCCCATAAAAACGGATAACTCACTGGCGCATTCGCTTCATTAAACACACCTTTTAGCACACGTAAAACATTACGCTGATTCAATCCAGGATAACCATCACCTGTTTGCGACAAACGATCAAGTACAAGAGCAAATTGCTTATCAACAATAATATTTTCGCCAATACCTTCTAATACTTTATCAATTTGCTCATTGGTTAAAATGCGCTTACCTGTAGGAGAGGTAACAATTTGCATGGCATTTTTTAGCTGCCCTTTATTAATCATATGCTGTAACACACGATTATAAATACGACCAAAAGCATCTAAACGCGCATAACCATAATCAATATGACTATGATTAACCGTGTTGTATAAACGGATAGTTTTCATCCATTGATCTAAGCCCGCAACAACATCGTCTTCTTTCGAGTAATCATTATTAAGAGCAATCACATTATCAACAAAACGCTTTTTCTTTGCTTCGTCATTTAGCGTTGCTGCCATTGCTTTTTCTAAGCCGCTTAAAAAACCCACCATGTCGGCCATTGCAGGACCACCATCGATACGTATGGCTTGACCCTTATAATTTACCTGACCTGTATGACACGCGGCACAGGTATACCCCATGTAATCTTTACCTCGATAAGTTTCTTTCACAAAACCGACAGGGAATCCATCAGGGTTAAAAAATGTAGGTTTTTGAGGGAGGTAACGGTAATGATCTATATTATTATCAGAACGAAATAACTCGTCTGATGCAGCATTTTCTAATACAACAAAAAAGTCATATGGCATTAACGCCGAACCCTGTGTGGTGTTGTAATACCACAAGCTATCAGAGGCCGACCAGCCTTGATCCAAATAAATAGGGGTAGAATAATTTTCGCCAAACATACCGTTATCAATAGGTACAGCACCGCGATCGGGGTCATCATCCCAACCTTGGTAAATTTTACCAATGACTAACGCGATAACAAGAGCAGCAACGATAGTGATTAACAACAATCGCTTATGCTTGAATAGAAAAAACAGTGCTGTGAAAACACGTTGAAAGAAAGTAGCCATTACAAAATTCCCTCTGACATTATTAGTTTTTATATGCTAATTCTTTAATAAAGAATGGCGCGAGTCTAGCAAGTACACTGCGCAATAACAATACCCCTACTTTTTTCGTCTATTTAATAGTAACAGGCACAAAAAAGCCGAGACAAGCTCGGCTTTTTCTCAATCACATAAAGTGATTATTAGTGACACTTATTCGCTTTTAGCATCTTCCGCTTCTAGCTGAATAGTCGCATTCGGTGTTAATTCACCTTCTGCATTCGATTCAGTAGTCGCAGCTTCTTCTGCTGGCGCCGGGTTTAATTCAGCGTTTGCTTCTTTAATAGAAAGCTTGATACGGCCACGCTGATCTACGTCTAAACACTTCACCTTAACTGTTTGACCTTCTTCTAAATAGTCCGTTACTTTATTCACACGCTCTTCAGCAATTTGTGAAATATGCACTAAACCATCTTTACCTGGCAAGAAGGTAACGAACGCACCAAAATCAACGATACGAGCAACAACACCTTCGTAAATAGCGCCAATTTCTGCTTCCGCAGTAATTTCACCAATTTTATTCATGGCTGCTTGTAGCGATTCACCGTCTGCTGCATAAACTTTAACAACACCGTTATCATCGATATCAACAGAAGCACCTGTTTCTTCGGTAATAGAGCGAATGGTTGCACCGCCTTTACCAATGATGTCACGAATTTTATCTGGATCTACTTTGATCGTTTCAAAACGTGGGGCATTGTCTGATACTTCTTCACGAGACGTTGCTATCACTTTATTCATTTCTGCAAGAATATGTAAACGCGCTTGTAGTGCTTGCTCTAACGCGATTTCCATAATTTCTTCGGTGATACCTTCAATCTTGATATCCATTTGTAACGCTGTAATACCTTCTGCAGTACCCGCTACTTTAAAGTCCATATCACCTAAGTGATCTTCGTCACCTAAGATGTCAGTCAGTACAGCAAAACCGTTATCTTCTTTAACAAGACCCATAGCAATACCAGCAACAGGGGCTTTAAGAGGTACACCTGCATCCATCATCGCTAAGCTCGCGCCACATACAGAAGCCATAGAACTTGAACCATTCGATTCAGTAATCTCACTCACCACACGAATCGTGTACGGGAATGCTTCTTGATCAGGTAATACCGCAGCAATACCACGACGTGCTAAACGGCCATGACCGATTTCACGACGACCTGTGCTGCCCATACGACCACATTCACCCACTGAGTAAGGAGGGAAGTTGTAATGCAACATAAATGGATCGCGACGCTCACCTTCTAACGCATCAATAATTTGTGCATCACGGGCATTACCTAAAGTAGCAACAACGATGGCTTGTGTCTCACCACGAGTAAATAGCGACGAACCATGTGCTTTGTTTAATACGCCCACTTCAACATCGATAGGACGTACAGTCTTCGTATCACGACCATCAATACGTGGCTCACCCGCAACAACACTGCTACGAACACTTTGTTTTTCTAATTTAGCAAAGGCAGATTGAATATCATCTGCTGTCATTTCTTCGCTTGTTAATGCTTCAACCGCCGCATCACGTAGTTCATTCAACTTACCGTAACGCTCCATTTTGTCAGTAATACGGTATGCTTCAGCAATTGCTGCACCATACTGCTCGCTAACCGCAGTTTTAACTGCAACGTTCTCGGCTGCCGCTGTCCAATCCCAACGCGGCTTACCCGCATCTTTGGCTAGATCGGCAATCGCTTGAACAACTGCTTGATATTCTTGGTGAGCAAACAATACCGCACCTAACATAATATCTTCTGGTAATTCACTCGCTTCTGACTCAACCATAAGTACAGCATCTTGTGTACCTGCTACTACCATGTCTAGCTCAGACTCTTTTAATGCTGAGTAGCTTGGGTTAAGGATATAACCCGACTCTTGCGTATAACCAACACGCGCGCCACCCACTGGGCCATTAAAAGGAATGCCAGAAACAGACAATGCTGCTGATGTACCGATCATTGCCGCGATATCTGGATCTACATCAGTTTCAGAAGAAACAACCATACAGATAACCTGCACTTCGTTCATGAAACCTTTTGGAAATAATGGGCGGATAGGACGGTCGATAAGACGCGATGTTAATGTTTCTTTTTCGCTAGGACGCGCTTCGCGTTTAAAAAATCCACCCGGGATTTTTCCTGCTGCGTATGCTTTTTCAATGTAATGAACAGATAAAGGGAAAAAGCCTTGCCCTTCTACTGCATTTTTTGCACCAACAACGGTACATAATACTTGTGTTTTACCGATGCTGACTAATACTGCACCTGTTGCTTGACGCGCTACGCGACCCGTTTCTAAAGTAACGGTATCGCCACCAAATTCAAAAGTTTTAATTACTGGATTCACAAATTTTATCCTTTCAGTTCTCTATTTTCTTTAAATATCGTTTATTTATATTACATTTATATGATTCTGATAAATACCAAAGAAGTCATGGCTCTGTATTTATAGCGAGAAGAAAATAAAAGTGCCCGCAAATGCGGGCACTTTTAATCATTTGCTTAGCGACGTAAGCCTAATTTCTTAATGAGATTAGCATAACGCTCAACATTTTTACGCTTTAGATAATCCAACAACTTACGACGTTGGTTTACCATGCGAATGAGGCCACGACGTGAATGATGATCTTTTTTGTGATCGCCAAAGTGACCTTGCAATTTATTAATGTTCGCAGTCAATAAGGCAACTTGCACCTCTGGTGAACCTGTATCGCCAGCTTCACGTTGATTATCTAGAACAATTGCTGATTTTTCTTCTGCACTTAGTGCCATAGTACTTTCCTCTTTAGTTAATATGCAGCAAGGCCTTTCAATAAAAGCATTCGCTTTTCACCTCACTTATTTATTGACCTACCCGTGCATATTTACAGGTAGGTCAAATTCTTCTATCTGCTGCTACAAACCTCTATTATAGACGTTGATAACAAGAAATTATGCAGATGTCTTAACAACTACTCTTTTCGGTGTTAGCTGACTCTCTATCAGCTCGGCCAACCCTAAGAACTCGCCATTCTCTTGATAAACGCGAACCATATCACCTTCTTCGGCGAAACGGTAGGCCTCTGTGCTCATTACCGCCTGCCCTTGTCGAAAGTACTCACCCATAGCATCTAGTATCGTTACCTTCGATAAACTAGCGACAGGAGAATCGGTTGGCAATAACAGTTCATCCAATAACTCTGCGTCACCTTCACCACGAGTGTCAATTAACGTCTGTAAGCTAACACTGTCTTTTTCTTCAAAAGGCCCTGCCATAAGGCGATGCAAACGAGACACATGAGCACCAACACCCAAATACTTGCCTAAATCTTCTGCTAACGAGCGAATATAAGTGCCTTTACTACAAAAGACTTCTACATCGACCTCTGGATATTCTAGATCGCCTCTAAAAGCGGTCACTTCATATTCAAAAATAGTCACTTTGCGAGATTCTCTAGGAACCTCAACACCCTCTCTTGCCCACTTATACAGTGGCTTGCCTTGATACTTTAAGGCCGAATACATGGAAGGTATCTGACTAATCTCGCCACGAAATGTCGGTAATGCGTCCAGAATCATGGCTTCGGTTACGTGACTTGCATCACTCGTTGCAACCACATCGCCATCACAATCACCGGTTTCTGTCGTAATACCTAAGCGAAACGTACTACTGTATTTTTTATCTGCATCTAATAAATATTGCGAAAATTTTGTGGCTTCACCAAAACACAACGGTAAAACACCTGTCGCTAACGGGTCTAAGCTTCCTGTATGACCTGCTTTATTCGCAAAGAACAAACGTTTTGCTTTTTGCAATGCATCGTTTGATGTCATGCCTGTGTCTTTGTTCAATAAAAGTACGCCATCTATTGGCCTACCCCACTTAGGTCTTCTTCCCACAAATATACTCTATTTACTTAATGCGTTTCATCGCCATCGGAGGCGTGTTGCTCATCTTCGGCTATGGCTTTATCAATTAGGCTTGATAATTTTTGACCCTGTACCGAAGTTTTATCATAGAAAAACTGCAACTTCGGTGTCACTCGAATATCTAGCTCTTTCGCCACAACACCACGTAAAAAACCCGATGCGTGATTTAATGCCTTAGCTGCTGCGATACATTCGTCTTCTGAGTCTCGACCTACAAAAGTGACATATATTTTGGCATAGGCCATATCACGCGTAACATTAACATCGTTGATATTGACCATGCCTACACGAGGATCTCGCACTTCTTGCGCAATCGCCGTGGCTAATATACGTTGAATAGCATCGGCGATGCGATCTGTACGTGCAAATTCTCTAGCCATTATGCAAGCTCGCGCTTCACCTCTGTAATTTTGTACACTTCGATTTGATCACCCACTTTTACGTCGTAATCTTTAACACCAATACCACATTCAACGCCATTACGTACTTCGTTTACATCATCTTTAAAGCGACGCAGTGATTCTAATTCACCTTCGTAAATAACCACGCTATCACGCAATACACGAATAGGCTCATTACGGAATACCGTACCTTCAATCACCATACAACCCGCCACTTGGCCAAATTTAGGTGAGCTAAATACATCACGCACATCTGCGATACCAACAATTTCTTCGCGTAATTCTGGAGATAACATACCCTCTAGCGCGCTCTTCACGTCATCTAGCAACTGATAAATAATACTGTAATAACGAATTTCAATACTTTCTGATTCTGCCAGTTTTCTTGCAGTACCATCAGCACGTACATTAAAACCAATCACAACAGCATTGGTTGTTAAGGCTAAGTTAATGTCATTACCTGTAATACCACCTACACCAGAAGAAATAACGTTCACTTGAACTTCATCATTACCAATATCTGCAAGCGCAGCAAGAATTGCTTCTAAAGAGCCTCGCACATCTGTCTTCACAATAGCGGTAAGGACTTTCTTCTCTCCTGCACCCACATCAGCAAACATATTTTCAAGTTTTGCCGCGTGGTGACGCTTCAATTTATCTTGACGCTCACGTTCAGCACGATGCTCTGCTACTTCACGAGCACGTCGCTCGTCAGGTACGACAACAAACTCATCACCCGCATCTGGCGTAGTATCTAAACCTAACAATTCAACAGGCGTTGATGGGCCCGCTTCATCTACTTTTTGACCTAGTTCATTCGTCATTGCACGAACTCGACCAAAGCTTTGTCCTGCTAATAAGATATCACCACGACGTAAAGTACCGTTTTGCACTAAGACAGTGGCAACAACACCACGACCTTTATCAACACGAGATTCAACAACAACACCTTTTGCCGCCGCATCTTTTACTGCAATTAGCTCTTGTAGCTCTGCTTGCAGTGATACACAGTCAAGTAATTGTTCGATGCCTTCACCTGTGTGAGCCGATACGTTTACAAATTGCGTATCACCACCCCAATCATCAGGGATCACACCTTTAGCAACTAATTCGTTCTTAACACGCTCAGGATCAGCACTTTCTTTATCACACTTATTCACCGCAACCACTAATGGTACTTCGGCTGCACGGGCATGAAGAATAGCTTCTTCCGTTTGTGGCATAACGCCATCATCTGCCGCAACAACTAAGATAACTACATCGGTACATTGCGCTCCACGTGCACGCATGGCTGTAAATGCCGCGTGCCCAGGTGTATCTAAAAAGGTTACTTCTCCATGACCCGTTTTAACACGGTATGCACCAATATGCTGGGTAATACCACCCGCTTCGCCTGCAGCAACTTTTGCTTTACGGATGTAATCAAGGAGTGATGTTTTACCATGATCTACGTGACCCATTACTGTCACAACTGGCGCACGAGACACCTTGTCACCAACGGTTTCTAAATCTTCAACCAACTGTTCTTCTAACGCATTACCACTCACAAGTACTGGTGTATGCCCTAATTCTTCAACAACTAATTGCGCAGAATCTTGATCGAGAGGCTCATTGATTGTTGCCATCACACCCATTTTTATTAATTCTTTCATTAATAAAGAGGCTTTGATATTCATGCGCTGGGCAAGATCCGGAATTAAAATCATTTCCGGAATTTGTACTTCGTGAATCATTTTCACTGTAGGTTTTTTAAATCCATGGTTGTTAGCTTTTGAATGACGACCACCA
The DNA here is from genome assembly GCA_965225895.1 of Candidatus Endobugula sp. Lineage (GTDB taxonomy): Bacteria > Pseudomonadota > Gammaproteobacteria > Pseudomonadales > Cellvibrionaceae > Endobugula. The sequence goes on along the minus strand of CBDDBR010000011.1, from coordinate 71,607 downwards.
CGGCGACGTACCGACGTTTCATCTTCGTAATCATCGGATAAACGCGATAGATCAATTTTAGAGCTCGATTTTTTAGAGCCTGCGCCCTTATTACGTACTACTTTTGTTTTACGGCCATCTTCTTCTGCAAAACCGCCAGATGTTTTATCTTTCTTACGGCCATGCTTGCCTTTTTCTTCTTCTTGCTGAGACTTAAGTGCTTGTGCTTCAATCGCCGCTTGTTTTTGCTTAGGATCCTGCTCTTCTTTTTGTTTCTTTTTCACTTTTTCAGCGGCTTTTTTCGCTAGCAACTCTTCATGACGTGCTTTTTCTTCAGCCTCTGCAGCGCGTCGCGCTTCTGATGCAGCTTGACGTTTCAATTCAACATCATCCACTAATACTGATCGCTTATGCAACGTGGTTGGTGCGGGCGTAGGCGCTTCTTCTTTAGCAGGTTCTTCTGCTTGCACCTCTTCCACTACTGGCGCTTCTTCAACCACTTCTGGCTGCTCTACCACTTCCTGCACTTCTTCTACTGGCGCATCAACAGACTCTTCTACATCACGCTTAACATATGTACGTTTTTTACGTACTTCAACATTCACAGTTTTTCGTGTAGAACCACTGCCCGTTTTTAATGTGCTTGTTGTTTTTCGCTTTAACGTGATTTTTTTCGGCGCCGCTGTTTCTTCACCATGACTGGTTTTCAAGAACGCTAAAAGTATTTGCTTCTCTTCATCAGAAACAAGTGCATCTGCCGAACTATGAGACAAGCCTGCCTCTTTCATCTGTCCAAGCAATCGATCAACTGAAGCTCCGACTAATTTAGCCAGATCGCTAACTGTTACATCTGCCATTTTTTTTCCTCAATCAATTACTCATTGGTTTCGCTAGGAGCAAACCAAGGTTCACGAGCTTTCATAATTAATGCCGCAGCACGCTCTTCGGTCATACCATCAATATCTAATAATTCATCCACAGCTTGCTCTGCAAGATCTTCCATTGTGATGACACCGCGTTTTGCTAACGTAGATGCTAATGCGTTATCCATGCCATCCATAGTCAACAAGTCTTCTGCAGGTTCAGCACCTTCGAGCTGTTCTTCTGTGGCTAATGCTTTCGTCAACAAGGCATCTTTTGCACGCGAACGAAGTTCATTAGCAATATCTTCATCAAAACCATCAATCGCTAACATTTCTTCTAAGGGCACATAAGCCACTTCTTCTAAGCTGGTAAAACCTTCTTCAACAAGTACGCCCGCAATATCTTCATCAACATCTAAGGCATTGATAAACAAATCAACTTGACCGCCTGCTTCTTGCTGCTGTTTTTCTTCCCATGCTTCGACGCTCATGACATTGACTTCCCAGCCAGTAAGCTCTGAAGCCAAACGAACATTTTGTCCGCCTCGGCCGATCGCCATGGCTAAATTATCTTCAGCTACTGCCACATCCATCGAGCTTGTCTCTTCATCAACAACGATTGATTCAATTTCTGCAGGCGCCATCGCATTAATAACAAATTGTGCCGCATTATCGTCCCACAGAATGATATCGATACGCTCATTTGCTAGCTCATTAGAAACCGCCTGTACCCGAGCGCCTCGCATACCTACACAGGCACCCACGGGGTCAATTCGGCCATCGTTAGTTTTTACTGCAATTTTTGCACGAGAACCTGGATCGCGAGCGGCTGCTTTTAATTCAATAACTTCTTCTGCAATCTCTGGCACTTCAATTCGGAAAAGCTCAACAAGCATTTCTGAACTTGCACGACTTAAATACAATTGTGGTCCACGCATTTCACTGCGCACTTCCATTAGCATGGCGCGAATACGATCACCCATGCGATAAATTTCTCGGCCGACTAATTCTTCACGAGGCAATAAACCTTCTGCATTATTACCTAGGTCAACAATAATATTGTCACGCGTTACTTTTTTAACGGAACCGCTAATTAATTCGCCTATGCGATCGCGATACTCGTCAACAACTTGCTCACGCTCAGCTTCTCGTACTTTTTGTACAATCACTTGTTTTGCCGTTTGCGCAGCAATACGACCAAAGTCAACATTTTCGATTTGTTCTGTATGTACATCACCAGGCTTTAATTCTGGGTTTTGCTCGATCGCTTCTTCTGTAGTGAACTGCGTACCTAATAGCGCTAATACATCATCATCGACTACTTCCCAGCTACGAAATGTTTCATAGTCACCTGTCGCACGATCGATATTCACTTCGATAGTTGAGTCTTCATCAAAACGTTTTTTAGTTGCTGTTGCTAAAGCCAACTCTAACGCTTCAAAAATAATTTCTGCGTCAACACCTTTTTCATTAGAAACTGCTTCAGCTACTAACAATATTTCTTTGCCCATAGTTGTGCCTCTTAACTCTCTAAATTCTCTTAAATCTGTTAAATGATTTGTTTTTGAATCACTATTATTTTTACATTACCTACGACTATTCAAACGTAGGGACAATATTTGCCTTATCGATTAACTCAATAGGCAGTACATATTCTTCGTCATCAACTTGTAAGATAACTTCATCATCTTCAACGCCAGAAATAATGCCAACAAATTTTTTGCGCTCTTCAAATTTACGGCTGAGCTTCAGCGATGCTTTTTCACCAATAGAGCGCTGGTACTGCTCTATTGTAAATAATGGGCGATCCATGCCTGGAGAAGAAACCTCTAAGGTATATTGACTCGATATTGGATCTTCAACATCCAACACACTGCTCACTTGACGACTTACTTTTTCACAATCTTGTACGCCAATACCTTCTTCCGTGTGTTTCTCAATATAAATACGCAATGTTGCGTAACGCCCTTGAGCCAAATATTCCAAGCCCCACAATTCACACTCTAACGCCTCAACGACGGGAGCAATTAAACTGTGTAGACGTTCTTGCACTGATGCCATTTACTTTACCTTGAAATACAATGTCGCTTAGCTTAACGACTATAAAGATATAATTTTACAAACAAAAAATGGGCACAAGGCCCACTTCTATATATTTCGACCATGGTGAGAAACTACCAACACCATCTCAAAATCAATTTTCTATCTGCGAACTAGGCGCTAGATACAAAAAAACCCCAAAATGGGGCCCTTTACACTACCGATTTCGCCACTGGAAATCAGCATAAAACAACAGCTGGAATAATTGTACAAAACCAACTGCTTATAGAGCCGCGAATATAACCAAAACAATGATAGAAATCAAGCTCTTTCATAGCGTAGCCAACAAGTACGGGCACCAAAGAAAGACTGAATTAACTCACCAAAGCCAGAAAACACATCGTTAAAATGCAAAGCCCAAAATCAAAAAAGGCGATCTTATGATCGCCTTTACAGAATAAATTGGTAGCGGGGGCTGGATTTGAACCAACGACCTTCGGGTTATGAGCCCGACGAGCTACCAGGCTGCTCCACCCCGCACCAGTACAACATTGACACCTAAAACCATCATTTTAGGCTTATAGCTACAAAGGCGTTGAACCCTTCGAGCTTTTGATTAAACAAAAAAACATATGTTTAATCAGTATCTTAACGAGCATTTGCTCAATCAAGGGAGCGCATTATAGGGAGGGGACCTGCCTAGGTCAAGACAAAAAAACGTTATCCATCAACTTATTACTGAAATATGTCTTTTTACCCAACAAGCACTCACCCCATACCCAGCAACCACACCCTTACGCCGCGCTCGGCAACACTTCCAGCACGCGCTCTAAAGCCTCTTTACGTGTCTGACACAAGTGATCCGCAGGAATCAATTCAAAAACACCACACTTATTCAACGTTTTTTGCACCGTTAAACTGGGCTTCACAATAAATACGGGCTGCCCCGAATCAATTGCACCTTTAACAGCATTCTCTACCGCCAAAGAAATCGTCACATCCATCAAGGGCACATCACTTAAATCAAATATAACGGATTTTGACTGCCGAATAGCTGACTGCTCGCGCGCAATAGCTTTTGACACACCAAAGATCATCGGACCACTCAGATATACCAACAAAACCTGCCCTGCTGTTTGATCCAGCAATACTCGCTCTTCATCTGACAAGGGCACATTATCATCCGCATCACTGATTGACCTCACCTTATTCGATTGCAACGCACTCAAGCGCTCAATGGTCAAAATATTAGCAATAAATACACCTAAACCAACCGCAACAATCAAATCAACAAAAATAGTCAGCAACATCACACCATACATGATCACGGTTGCTTGCCATGAAATGTTATGCGCCCGTTTAACAAAGCTCCAATCGAGAATATTAATACCGACTTTTAAAGCAATACCTGCCAATACCGCCAAAGGAATATTTTCTGTTAACCGAGCCGCCCCCAGCACAACCACCAAAAGTATTAGGGCACGCACAATCCCCGATAAAGCTGAACGCGCGCCCGCTTGGATATTAACAACCGTTCCCATTGTGGCACCCGCACCCGGCAAGCCGCCAAACAAACCAGACACCACATTACCGATGCCTTGCCCCATCAACTCACGGTTAGAATTATGCTCTTTACGAGTCAAACTATCTGCGATCACAGCCGTTAGCAACGAATCAATACAACCCAAAGTACCTAGAACAATCCCATCCAATATCATTGTCGTGATCTGCTCTTGAGTAAATACAGGCAAATGAATCGATGGCAGACCGAGAGGAATTTCACCAATACGGCGAATATCCGCTTCAGAAAAAATCACTAACGATACCCACGTACCCACAACCAATGCAACTAATTGAGGAGGCACAAACCGACTAAAGCGCTTTGGCATAAAGAACAAAATGGCCAAAGTGAGAAAACCCAGCACCGCCTCAACACCATCCACATCACGCAGCAACTGAGGAAGATTTTCGAGAGTACCAATCACACCACCAGCTGGACTAGGCTGCCCCAGAAAAGGAGCAAATTGCAACAAGATGAGAATAACCCCAATACCCGACATAAAACCAGATATCACGCTATAAGGCATCAAGGTAATATATTTACCCAATTTACATGCACCCAACAGCATCTGGAACACGCCCGCAATCATCACCACAGTAAACGCCATACTAATGCCATTTTCTGGATTTTGAGCAACCATTGTTGTCAATACAGCGGTCATCACCACCGTCATTGGACCTGTAGGTTCAGAAATTAGTGTGGGGGTACCACCAAATATTGCTGCAAATAAACCGACCAAGACCGCGCCATACAAACCTGCTTCTGGACCAACACCAGAAGCCACACCAAAGGCCAGCGCCAAAGGTAAAGACACAATTGCAGCGGTCACACCACCAAAAATATCACCACGAAGATTATTACAGTGAATATGATTAACTATTTGCATAAATATACATCAGAAAGGATCGAAAAAATCACGCCATACTACCACGATATATACGCGCCCCATAGACATCACACGCACGGATACCTAAATACAATAAGCGCATCAAACGATTTACAAAAACAAAAAAGCCACGATATACGTGGCTTTTGCATGATACAAAATTGTATCAAAATATATGGTGCCCAAGGCCGGACTTGAACCGGCACGGCTTACGCCACTACCCCCTCAAGATAGCGTGTCTACCAATTCCACCACTTGGGCATGTTCTCGTTATTTTGCAGGAATATCTTCGTTCACTGCTTCTTCTGAAAGCACGGGTGCAGTTGTAGGAATATCAGACTCTTCTACTGGCACATCAATAACAGGAATTTCAGATTCTGCTATTTCTTCTACAACAGGAATGCCTGCATCAACAGGGGCACTGGTTTTTTCTTTTGCGATAATAGCCAAAGAAAAACTCGTTGCAAAAAATACAAACGCCAATATAGCCGTTGCTTTAGCAAAAAAATTACTACCACCCTGACTACCAAAAACAGTTTGTGACGCACCACCACCAAATGCAGCACCCGCTTCGGCACCTTTACCTTGCTGCATTAAAATAAGACCTATAATGCCTAGAGCTACCAGCAAATGAACTACAATAACTATCGTTTCCATTATTCTCTACCTAATCTCTATTAACTCAATACTCATTAACACTACTATTTTGCAGCGCTACGCTGCAGAAATAATCTCAAAAAAATCACTCGCTTTTAACGAAGCTCCGCCCACTAAGGCGCCATCAATATCGGCTTGAGCAAACAAGCTTTTTGCATTATCAGGCTTAACACTACCACCATACAATATGCTAGTTGACGCTGCCGCATTACCTAACTGCGCACGAATAAATTGGTGCACTTCTTGTGCTTGCTCTGGCGTAGCCGTTAAGCCTGTACCTATTGCCCACACGGGCTCATACGCCAGCACAGCATTCGTTAACCCTTGCTCACCAACTACAGACTTCACCGCAGCTAATTGTTCACCAATAATATCTAATGTATTACCCGACTCTCTTTGCTCCAGCGTTTCACCAACACACACAATCGGCACTAGCCCTGCTTGTTGCACCGCCAATGTTTTTTGTGCCACCAGTAAATTGCTTTCGTGGTGATATTCACGTCGCTCAGAGTGACCGACAATCACATAACGGCAACCCACATCAGCCAACATTGGCGCAGAAATTTCGCCTGTATAAGCGCCTTCAACATGTAAACTCGTATCTTGCGCACCTAGCGCAACAGGACTATCTTGCAACAATGCACTCATCTGCGAAAGATATACAAACGGCACACATAATGCGGCATCAGCTAGCCTTGCATCGACATCCAAAGCACACAGAGCGCTAACAAATGAAGCATTACTAGCGCTAGAACCATTCATCTTCCAGTTTCCAACAACCAATGGACGACGCATACATGTAACCTTTAAAGCAATAAATACAATAGTTTCTTTAAAGCCACTGACAGGTAATATTTCACCAAGAAACAGTTAGCTTTTAAGAGGGCGCGCAATAGTAGCGAAGATACGCATAACTTACAAGAACATAAGACGCCCCTAAGCTTATGCGCTTAATGCTTCTTGCACTGTCACCGACAGCTCTTCTGCCAACTGCTTAACCAGTGAACTATCCTCACCCTCTACCATAACGCGAATTAATGGCTCGGTGCCTGATGGGCGCAATAGCACTCGCCCCTTACCCGCTAAACGCGTTTCAGCAGCCGCTACCGCTTGCTGAATACCTGAGTGCGCAGCAAGATCTACTTTTTGCTTCACTCGTACATTAATCATTGTTTGCGGCATTTTACACATGCCTCGCTTAGCCGCGGCTAAAGGCGCGTCCAAAACATCTAGCGCATGAACAACCTGTAACGCTGAAATAACGCCATCACCCGTCGTCGTTACATCACTACAAATAATATGCCCCGAAGACTCGCCACCTAAAGCCCAGTTATGCTCTTTCATTTTCTGGATTACATAACGGTCACCCACGTTCGCACGAACAAAAGGAATGCCCTGCTCTTTAAACGCCAGCTCTAAACCGTAATTAGACATAAGAGTGCCCACCACACCATCACACCCTTGCTGCTTATGGCGCGCACTTGATATTACGTAGAGCAACTCATCGCCATCAACAATTTCACCGTCACCATCAACAAAAAGAACACGGTCACCATCACCATCGAACGCGATACCTAAATCTGCACCCAACTCAACCACTCGCTGCTGCAACGCAGCTGGTACTGTTGAACCACAACCTTCGTTAATATTCAGGCCATCGGGACTTGCATGGATAACATCAACGGTAGCACCCAGCTCACGAAACACATTGGGCGCCGCTTGATAGGTTGCACCGTTGGCACAATCTAAAACCACGTGTAAACCTTGTAGCTTTGCATTACGTGGTAATGTTGCCTTACAAAATTCAACATAACGCCCGACCGCATCATTAATACGTCGCGCCTTACCCAAGTGCTCTGCACTCGTCATGTTTTTATTGAGTTCAGCTTCAATTTCCATTTCAACGGTGTCGGGCAGCTTAGCGCCTTGACCACAGAAAAATTTAATACCATTATCGTAATATGGGTTGTGCGAAGCACTAATAACAATACCCGCTTCGGCACGTAATGCCTGTGTTAAGTAGGCAATCGCAGGAGTTGGCATAGGCCCTAATAAGCCCACATCTACACCCGCATTAATTAATCCCGCTTCTAATGCAGATTCAAACATATAGCCCGATATACGCGTATCTTTACCAATAAGAATCAGCTTAGAGCCTTCTGCATTTTTTGATAATACTCGACCTGCCGCCCAACCTAACTTCAACATAAAGTCAGGTGTAATAGGTGCATCGCCTACGCGCCCACGAATACCGTCCGTTCCAAAATATTGTCTACTCACTCAACTTATTCCTTAATTTCAAATGCTTTATTTTTCGCCGCTACGACTGACGGCAATATAGGTATCTATAATATCACGAGTTGCCCTTACATCGTGCACACGCAATATAGAGGCTCCACGCTCCAATGACATTAATCCTAGAGCCAAACTGGCAGGTAAACGATCTTGTATATCTCGCTGCAACAAATGATCAATCATTGATTTTCTCGACAACCCCACTAGCACAGGAAAATCCTGACCACTCACCATCGATAAGCCATGCAACAACTGCAAATTATGCTCAAGGGTTTTACCAAAGCCAAAACCAGGATCAATACTAATATTCTCTTTTGCTACACCAGCCGCTAAACATGCCTGAATACGCGATTGTAAATAAGCTATCACATCATCAACCACCGCATTGTACTGAGGCGCTTGCTGCATCGTCAGAGGGTTCCCCTGCATATGCATCAAACACACGGCCATACCTGTGGCTGCGGCAGCACTCAAAGCACCTTCTCTTGATAGGGCACGCACATCATTAATCATATGGGCACCGCTTGCTGCCGCCTGCAACATCACCTGTGGCGAGCTCGTGTCTACTGAAATTGCCACATCGCTTTCTTGCGCCACCCACTCAACAATAGGGATAACACGATCAAGCTCTTCTTGCTCACTGACAGGAGCCGCACCAGGGCGTGTTGACTCACCGCCAACATCAATAATATCTGCACCTTCAGCAATAATACTTTGAAGGCGAGCGATGACTTTATTTTTATCTAATGCCGTGCCTCGATACAACTCACCCCCGTCAGAAAACGAATCTGGGGTGGCATTCACAATAGCCATTAAACGTGGCTGAGTTAGGGATAAAAAGGGGTGACGATTGAACATAATTTAAAATACAACACTCATAAGACAACATGTACGACATCATAATAAAAAAGCCCCTGAGAACATACTCAGAGGCTTGATAGAATACACACTAAAAAGGCTTAGACTTCGTTAGCGGGGCCACCAATAGGGTCAGACCCTTCTTTTTTAGCAGCCACATCGGCATCTGACACTGCAGAACCACCATCAGATGAATCATCAGGGTTATGCCAATCTCTTGGGGGACGCACTTTGCGACGCGCCATTAGGTCATCCACCTGCTCAGAATCAATGGTTTCATATTCCATCAGCGCATCTTTCATCGCTTCTAAAATATCACGATTATCTTCTAATAATTTTTTAGCTCGACTATAGGTATCATCAACAATACGACGCACTTCTTCATCAATCGCTTTTGAGGTCGCGCCAGAATAGTTCACATTACCCGCACCAGGCATTCCCGATTCATCTTCACCGTAATGCAATGGGCCTAATTTTTCCGACAAACCCCATTTAGTCACCATATTGTTCGCCAATTGCGTAGCGCGCTCAATATCATTAGATGCACCTGTTGTTACACCATCAAAGCCCAGCGTTAACTCTTCTGCAATACGACCACCAAAAAGAGAGCATAACTGCGACTCTAAGGCGCGTTTACTCAAACTATATTTGTCTTCTTCTGGTAAAAACTGAGTAACACCTAGCGCACGTCCACGGGGAATAATTGTCACTTTATGCACAGGGTCATGCTCGGGAACCAAACGCCCCACAATTGCGTGACCTGCTTCATGATACGCGGTATTTTCTTTTTCCTTTTCACCATTGTTCTCGTGTTCGATAAGGAATTCCAAGACACCTCCAAACGGGATCTGTTCACTTCTCACTGTTATTATCCCCTTCAAGACAGTAGGACGGTTGAGGGCTATTAGTCCTGTTTTGGAAAGTTGGCTTTGGCCCAAGATTGGCTCACAGAATAGCTCGGATGCGGTACAATAAACACCAGAAATGATCCATAAAAGAATTGAGAACCCCATTTTGCACGATTTATTTCGTGTCTGAAAAGTTACTTTGGTTTTAAGGTCAGGTTTGAAAGCAAAAGGAAATGTTCAAGATAACAATTAAACTGAAATAGGGTTTACGTCACAAACATTGAGGAGATATAGAATTGCTGCTTTTTACTCATAGCAAGAATACGGTTTGAGACTTGACCTCTGCTTTGGAAGTTGTCAGGAAATTCTTGGGAAATGATTAAGGACATTGAGCGGGAGTTCGTATTACAAAAACTTACAAATAGTAGCTCCGGATTACACTATTATATTATGATATACCCATTATGAAAAGGAAATGAGTAAAACCTTAAATGATGTAACTATAATTTTAGTATAACTGTATTATATAGTTAGTTGAAATGAAATGAAATGAAATGAGGTATTTATATCCCGCTCATATGATTAACCAACAACACAAGGAAGGTGGTTAACCATGTCAGAGCGGCTGACTGTTAGTGATGTGAGCAAATGTGTAAAAATGAACAAGAGTATAACTCAATATAAGGCTTAAGACAAAATTAAAACATCTTTAATTGTAAACCACACTTAACTAAAAAGAAGCAGAAACCATACAATAACCATCCAAAGCTCTTACGTTATACATATATGTAATATGTTTTAGGAGAAATATATATTATATATTATAATATCTTCCGGTTCCGCGATTGGAAGGGGTGTAATGTGATACGTGCGCATGATACAATATAGTGTGTAATATATAGAACGCCAGCGTTATTTGTTTTGAAACTTGCCGCCAGCCAGTCTGAGTCTATATGCTGATAATAGCTTCGCTTCTCTTGCGGGAGAAATGAGCAAATTATCAGCTCTCGGTGCCCCCGAGTTTTAGTGGATATAATTCCCGGAAGATATTATAACGTATAATACCTCCGCTACTTCGTGCCCGCGCGTTCCCTCCAGCAAGCTGTCGGGAATTATCGCGCTTAGCACTCAGTGGCGAAGGTATTATAGTATTATATTAGGAGAAACTAGGAGAAATATATATATATATACGTATTAGGAGAAACTTATCTTAGGTTTGTCTTTTATAAATTTGTGATTAATAGATCGGAATTATGGGAATGTAAAACATTTTTTCCTGACATTTGAGACATTTGAGACAGCGATTACCTCCTCTCCAGCATATGTATCTATATTCTATCCAACATGTAATAAATTTGAGACACTTTGAATCATCACCGAATTTGGAAAACAGGAATACAATCTTTTTCGTCTCAAGTTTAAACAAATTAATAAATAGGACGTTTAACAAATTTAAAAAAATATAGCTTATTACTTTACAGAATATAACGCGAATATTTTGTCTCGCAAGTTAGCTAAATAGCACCAAAAATATTTGCACAGTTTAACTAAGTCTTGATGTTTATCAATCATCCAAGAAAAAATTTCAATCGGACAAAATTAATTAGAGTCTCTTAAAAAATGTTGATCAATTTTCGCTTAATTGAAATCTTTGTCAATTTTGTTTTAAGGTTTATGCACTAAGCTATTGCTTGTCTTCTGAAGGGCATTATATTTTATAGTTATCTGACTGCAGCTGATCGTCCAGTTCCAGAGTTCCAGTATCAAGAGATTTACCGTGTCCTTCTGAGTGTCTTTCTGTGTCCTTCTGAGTGTCTTTCCGTGTCCTTCTGAGTGTCTTTCCGTGTCCTTCTGAGTGTCTTTCCGTGTTCTTCTGAGTGTCTTTCTGTGTCCTTCTGAGTGTCTTTCTGTGTCCTTCTGAGTGTCTTTCCGTGTCCTTCTGAGTGTCTTTCCGTGTCCTTCTGAGTGTCTTTCCGTGCCCTTCTGAGTGTCTTCCTTCTCAGCTACACTTAACCTGATCGATATTGACGTGTAAATTTTGAATTAATAGTTTGATATTTTCTTCCTGTGCAAGATCAAACGATGGTCAATTAGATATTAAATAGCTTTTATATAATTACTCAGCAGAATAATCTGAATACTTAGATAGTGATTACTCAGTGTAGTTAACAAGACTTACTTTTGAAACAGCTTCAGGAATGTCTCCTTCTTCTCTTTTCCTTGCATTATCTTTTCTCACATCAGGGATGTTTACATGGAAAATTAGTTAGGTACATGGAAAGTTAGTTAGTATGAGTTGAATCTAATTCAGTTGATATTTCCTATAAAGTAACTAAAGTTAGTTAAAGGATATCATATGAACTATTCACCCCTAACCACATCCCTGATAGGTAAGGTGTGAATAGTTCTCCTGTCTTATCAAATAGTTTACTGCTAAAATATCAAGAGTGCAAACAGTGAAATAAAGAGTAAAAAATGAAACTTCCAATTAAAAGAAAATAAAAAAACGTTACCTAATTTAGTACACGAAGGTGGTTTCTCCGGTTCAAGGACACCATCTTTACATGTAACAGTCCTTCCGCCTACGTTGACGTGTTTTCTCGGGCAGCTGAAAGTAACACTGGTACCTTCATTTACTGGCAGTGGAGGTTCCATGGTAACTGCAGCCCATTTCTTGTACTCAGCCAAGCTTGAGCAACGGGCTGAAATTATTATTTTCTTAATTAATAATTATGTATTTGTTGCATATTTGTTGCATATTTATTGCATTACGCATATAATTTCAATCGCATAACTCAGCAGACATCAGATAATATTCTGTGCATTACTTCTGACAAGTCACATCTTCTAGTCGCTAGGTATCATTGATTTTAGAACACCTCTCTTACAAGAATATACAATATTGAATTGAATAATAACCTTTTTTGCCAAATATAGCGATTTCGGCCACCGTAACGGTTTGTCTATCATCAACTGTTAGTTTGACCACATCACCGTATTTACATCCGTTCTTCCGGGGAAAAGACTGGTCATCAGGGGCCGCATTCTTATAGTCCACTGTTAGTTGGAATCTGCCACAGACTGCAGAGTCGTTCCCGTCTTCATATTCACATTCACTGCAGTTATCTTCTGAGCAGGTCCATTTGAACTGGTTAGTTTCACTATTCTGGTTAAACTCTATAACATACTCAACACAGTAGATATCTTTCAGTATTATTTCTATCCACAGTTCACCGTCATTATTTCTTTGTGCTATAGCTTGAGTATTTAGATCCAGATCTACAGCAAGGTCTGCAGATGTAGGCTGGCCATCCTTAGGATCCGCGTCGCTGGATTGGGTTATCGAAGATGGGGTTGCTTCATTATCTGCCCTGACCCTCCTCACTTCCCCACTGTAAGAGGAAAGTGGACAGGCTAAGAACAAGAGAGCCGCGTACTGTAGCATTATAGTGACATTGTCAAGATTCTGTAGGACGAAACAATGGTAATCAGTGATCAGTGTTGATTAAAAAGGGGGGGGGGGGGGGGGGGGGGGGGGTTAGAGTGGCTGTTTGACTATGAGCGAACAATTTGAATGATTTCGCAATAACTTTCTAATTCCAGCTACTCACTAGATTAAGCAAAGGATTGATCGATAAAACCGAAGTAATACAAAAACAAGCATGATTTTACTAAAAGATTAGGCTAAGTGTACTAAGATCAGAAACCCTAAACTCAATAAAACTTAGTTTTCTACCAAGACTTCTCTTCTTGATATTATGATACAACCAGCTAAGAAAAAGGGTGGACTGTTATTATATATATTGATGAAAATAGGGCGTTAAGGTAATTGTGAGTGTAAGACCAGATCACAGCCAAACACGGTTTGGACATCAGCAATATTCTCAAGGTTAAAGTGAGGAACGTTATCTGTACTATTTAGGTGGTTTTATGTAGAGAACCGTCGAGACGACAAGAGCTATGGTCAGTATTAACTGTGTTATATGTAGAGAGCAGAGCTCTGTGTTATAAAATAAGGATCCTACCGGCCATTGTTCTATCAGGTAAGCGAGGGTAAGCGACCATTAGCTCTGCTCGGGAGAGTTCACAACAATCCCACATCAGCATGACATTGTACCTCACATTACGGGCTCCCACCAGACCCTTAATACTCACTTGTGTTATGTAAACCAGACGTGTTATGTTAAAACGGAGAGAGTATTATGCATTATGCAATCTAGTGCATTATGTAGAGTAATAGCTCCCAACCAGAACCTTCCCTTATGGTTATTAATCTTTACCTTAATGTAATAGCTGTGGAGGGGGGTTGGTCACAAAAGACATTAAAACCCACTTGTGTTAAAATTTAGAGATCGGGACTGTTCACATGTTACGTAAGCCAGACTCGGGGGAGGGACTTGGACATTATTGTATAATTTCTAATTTCTACTCAATAGAGATATAGTGATAAGTGATACGTAATACGAACGAAATATGAGATATTCACCGGTATCTCACAAACAACTAAATAAATGTATCCTGGTGTTTGAACACATCATCACACTGAATACAACTATGAGATTTGGTTGCACAAATAACGACGTACCTGTCAAATAAATTACTACGTGTGTTACTTAATTACTTACTTCTGAACCGTTCAATCCTAACCACATCCCTCGACAGGTTAGGATAAAACAGTTCTTACTTGATCTTATCAAACGTTAAGTGCTACTAAAACTATAATATAGAAGTCTCAAAATATATAGACCACGATAAGCTAACCTATTTTAAGACATGTTGGAGAATTCTTGTTATCCCCCAGTCTCAGCAGTCCATCCGTAGGCCAGGTAGCTAACAGGCAACGCGCTGAAAATATCACGTGTTATTTTACTGTCGCTGAAAATATACCATTGGCCAATAGTAAGGGTTGGATCACCCCTCTAAAAATATTTAGTTGTACGACTGAATGACAGGGTAATGGGTACAGGGTATCTATATTGTCTAAAGATGATGGAAATCAGCAGAAAATCAGCAAGGCTCTTTAACCTTTAGTTGCAATAACAGCCATCTCATACACGATGAAATTAACTTTAGTGCCTCCAGTTTTTTCAAGTTCCACCCGGTTCCCATGCTTGCATTCAGAATTAGACGGCAGTGTCTCTGAAAGATCACCCTCAACATAAACCTTGAGCTCATAAAGACCACAATGTTTTCCTTCGCAGTCACCACAGTTCTCTTGCGAGCAGGTCCATTTGTATTGAACAGTTTCATCTCCTTCAAATTCGATAACCTGCCGAACACAATAGATCTGGTCAAGGGACACTTTCAGCCACTTTCTTCCGTCTGCTCCAGGCTGTACTAAGGCGGAAGTGGTAAAGTCCTTATCAATAGCAAAGAGGCCACCTCTACCATTTCCTGCTCGAGACAGTTCCGCAGCAACCAGGGTTGCTTCTCCAGGTTCTGAAATGCGAGTAAAATTGTAGAGAAATGTACATGCTGAAATTAACTGGTAGCTTAAGTGAATACCAATTTAATGACTCTTCATTAACCTAATCGGTATTAGGCATTAGCGAGACTGATCTTAAATTCAGATATCTCTTATTGACTGAATGTATGTACAGTAGAACCCTGATTTACCGCGCACCGATTTACCGCTAATTCCGATTTACCGCAGCTATTTCCTTTCTCTCAAACTCCGCGGTAAATCGGGGTATTACTGTAATTGTAACATGATGCAGGTTCTTATGAAAATTGAAACAATCATGACATTGTAATTGTCAACATGAGATGGATCTATAATATTTGCCGATATTACTTTATTAAACATAAAAGTTTATCAATTAATAGCTTTTATTAAACGCTAAAGTTAATTAAACATGTACGGTTCTTAAACAATAAAGTTAATTAAACAATAAAGTTAATTAAACAATAAACTCTATTAAACACTAAAGTTTATTAAACTCGCAAGTTAATTAAACAAAAGTCGACAATAATTAAAAAGTAATGAAGCCTAAGAAAACATGATAAAGGCCATTTATAAAAACGTTAATAATTACCAAGAGGCTGGGACGAGGCTAATTGTAGGAGTAGTAGGAATAACACCAACATTTGTACTTCTACGTCATAATCTCTTACACTATAAAAAACCTCGTTAGGGTTAATGCTATTAATAAATGATCATAATTCATAGTCCAGTTACAATGGATGGATTCTGGTTGAAATCGTTATTAAAGTAACAAAGGGGTCGTTCACATATCACGTAATCAGCCGAGGGGGGAGGGGGGTTTCCAAATAATCAAGCTTGTGTAATTTTGACACAATAGCTATGTGTAAAACTGATTACGGAGGGGGAGCGAGGGGGGTTAAAAATTGTCCAAAAATTGGTTACGTAATATGTGAACGACCCCTAAACAAGAATATGGTTCAGTTATTATATATCATAAATTATATCCTGCCATTAGTTCGTATTGCAGAAGTTACGACAACGTTTCAAAAGTATTAACATTTTCACAGAGCAAAGGTAGAGAGTGGTTACATAAGCCACAAGCTGAGCTAGTTTGTGCTGGTAAAGGTAGAGAGTGGTTACATAAGCCACAAGCTGATCTAGTTTGTGCTGGTAAAGGTAGAGAGTGGTTACATAAGCCACAAGATGAGCTAGTTTGTGCTGGTAAAGGTAGAGAGTGGTTCCATAGGCCACAAACTGAACTAGTTTGTGCTGGTAAAGGTAGAGAGTGGTTCCATAGGCCACAAGCTGAGCTAGTTTGTGCTGGTAAAGGTAGAGAGTGGTTCCATAGGCCACAAGCTGAGCTAGTTTGTGCTGGTAAAGGTAGAGAGTGGTTACATAGGCCACAAGCTGAGCTAGTTTGTGCTGGTAAAGGTAGAGAGTGGTTACATAGGCCACAAGCTGAGCTAGTTTGTGCTGTTAAAGGTAGAGAGTGGTTACATAGGCCACAAGCTGAGCTAGTTTGTGCTGGTAAAGGTAGAGAGTAGTTACATAGGCCACAAGCTGAGCTAGTTTGTGCTGGTAAAGGTAGAGAGTGGTTACATAGGCCACAAACTGAGCTAGTTTGTGCTGGTAAAGGTAGAGAGTGGTTCCATAGGCCACAAGCTGAGCTAGTTTGTGCTGGTAAAGGTAGAGAGTGGTTACATAAGCCACAAACTGAGCTAGTTTGTGCTGGTAAAGGTAGAGAGTGGTTCCATAAGCCACAAGCTGAACTAGTTTGTGCTGGTAAAGGTAGAGAGTGGTTACATAGGCCACAAGCTGAGCTAGTTTGTGCTGGTAAAGGTAGAGAGTAGTTACATAGGCCACAAGCTGAGCTAGTTTGTGCTGGTAAAGGTAGAGAGTGGTTACATAGGCCACAAACTGAGCTAGTTTGTGCTGGTAAAGGTAGAGAGTGGTTCCATAGGCCACAAGCTGAGCTAGTTTGTGCTGGTAAAGGTAGAGAGTGGTTACATAAGCCACAAACTGAGCTAGTTTGTGCTGGTAAAGGTAGAGAGTGGTTCCATAAGCCACAAGCTGAACTAGTTTGTGCTGGTAAAGGTAGAGAGTGGTTACATAAGCCACAAACTGAGCTAGTTTGTGCTGGTAAAGGTAGAGAGTGGTTACATAAGCCACAAACTGAGCTAGTTTGTGCTGGTAAAGGTAGAGAGTGGTTCCATAAGCCACAAGCTGAACTAGTTTGTGCTGGTAAAGGTAGAGAGTGGTTACATAGGCCACAAGCTGAGCTAGTTTGTGCTGGTAAAGGTAGAGAGTGGTTCCATAGGCCACAAGCTGAGCTAGTTTGTGCTGGTAAAGGTAGAGAGTGGTTCCATAGGCCACAAGCTGAGCTAGTTTGTGCTGGTAAAGGTAGAGAGTGGTTCCATAGGCCACAAGCTGAGCTAGTTTGTGCTGGTAAAGGTAGAGAGTGGTTACATAGGCCACAAGCTGAGCTAGTTTGTGCTGGTAAAGGTAGAGAGTGGTTACATAGACCACAAGCTGAGCTAGTTTGTGCTGGTAAAGGTAGAGAGTGGTTACATAGGCCACAAGCTGAGCTAGTTTGTGCTGGTAAAGGTAGAGAGTGGTTACATAGGCCACAAGCTGAGCTAGTTTGTGCTGGTAAAGGTAGAGAGTGGTTACATAGGCCACAAGCTGAGCTAGTTTGTGCTGGTAAAGGTAGAGAGTAGTTACATAGGCCACAAGCTGAGCTAGTTTGTGCTGGTAAAGGTAGAGAGTAGTTACATAGGCCACAAGCTGAACTAGTTTGTGCTGGTAAAGGTAGAGAGTGGTTACATAGGCCACAAGCTGAGCTAGTTTGTGCTGGTAAAGGTAGAGAGTGGTTACATAGGCCACAAGCTGAGCTAGTTTGTGCTGGTAAAGGTAGAGAGTGGTTACATAAGCCACAAGCTGAGCTAGTTTGTGCTGGTAAAGGTAGAGAGTGGTTACATAGGCCACAAGCTGAGCTAGTTTGTGCTGGTAAAGGTAGAGAGTGGTTACATAGGCCACAAGCTGAGCTAGTTTGTGCTGGTAAAGGTAGAGAGTGGTTACATAAGCCACAAGCTGAGCTAGTTTGTGCTGGTAAAGGTAGAGAGTGGTTACATAGGCCACAAGCTGAGCTAGTTTGTGCTGGTAAAGGTAGAGAGTGGTTACATAGGCCACAAGCTGAGCTAGTTTGTGCTGGTAAAGGTAGAGAGTGGTTACATAGGCCACAAGCTGAGCTAGTTTGTGCTGGTAAAGGTAGAGAGTGGTTACATAGGCCACAAACTGAGCTAGTTTGTGCTGGTAGAGGTAGAGAGTGGTTACATAGGCCACAAGCTGAGCTAGTTTGTGCTGGTAAAGGTAGAGAGTGGTTACATAGGCCACAAGCTGAGCTAGTTTGTGCTGGTAAAGGTAGAGAGTGGTTACATAGGCCACAAGCTGAGCTAGTTTGTGCTGGTAAAGGTAGAGAGTGGTTACATAGGCCACAAACTGAGCTAGTTTGTGCTGGTAGAGGTAGAGAGTGGTTACATAGGCCACAAGCTGAGCTAGTTTGTGCCGGTAAAGGTAGAGAGTGGTTACATAGGCCACAAGCTGAGCTAGTTTGTGCTGGTAAAGGTAGAGAGTGGTTACATAGGCCACAAGCTGAGCTAGTTTGTGCTGGTAAAGGTAGAGAGTGGTTACATAGGCCACAAGCTGAACTAGTTTGTGCTGGTAAAGGTAGAGAGTGGTTACATAGGCCACAAGCTGAGCTAGTTTGTGCTGGTAAAGGTAGAGAGTGGTTACATAGGCCACAAACTGAGCTAGTTTGTGCTGGTAAAGGTAGAGAGTGGTTACATAGGCCACAAGCTGAGCTAGTTTGTGCTGGTAAAGGTAGAGAGTGGTTACATAGGCCACAAGCTGAGCTAGTTTGTGCTGGTAAAGGTAGAGAGTGGTTCCATAGGCCACAAGCTGAGCTAGTTTGTGCTGGTAAAGGTAGAGAGTGGTTACATAGGCCACAAGCTGAACTAGTTTGTGCTGGTAAAGGTAGAGAGTGGTTACATAGGCCACAAACTGAGCTAGTTTGTGCTGGTAAAGGTAGAGAGTGGTTACATAGGCCACAAGCTGAGCTAGTTTGTGCTGGTAAAGGTAGAGAGTGGTTACATAGGCCACAAACTGAGCTAGTTTGTGCTGGTAAAGGTAGAGAGTGGTTACATAGGCCACAAGCTGAGCTAGTTTGTGCTGGTAAAGGTAGAGAGTGGTTACATAGGCCACAAGCTGAGCTAGTTTGTGCTGGTAAAGGTAGAGAGTGGTTACATAGGCCACAAACTGAGCTAGTTTGTGCTGGTAAAGGTAGAGAGTGGTTACATAGGCCACAAGCTGAGCTAGTTTGTGCTGGTTAAGGTAGAGAGTGGTTACATAGGCCACAAGCTGAGCTAGTTTGTGCTGGTAAAGGTAGAGAGTGGTTACATAAGCCACAAACTGAGCTAGTTTGTGCTGGTAAAGGTAGAGAGTGGTTACATAAGCCACAAACTGAGCTAGTTTGTGCTGGTAAAGGTAGAGAGTGGTTACATAGGCCACAAGCTGAGCTAGTTTGTGCTGGTAAAGGTAGAGAGTGGTTACATAGGCCACAAGCTGAGCTAGTTTGTGCTGGTAAAGGTAGAGAGTGGTTACATAGGCCACAAACTGAGCTAGTTTGTGCTGGTAAAGGTAGAGATTGGTTACATAGGCCACAAGCTGAGCTAGTTTGTGCTGGTAAAGGTAGATAGTGGTTACATAAGCCACAAACTGAGCTAGTTTGTGCTGGTAGAGGTAGAGAGTGGTTCCATAGGCCACAAGCTGAGCTAGTTTGTGCTGGTAAAGGTAGAGATTGGTTACATAAGCCACAAGCTGAACTAGTTTGTGCTGGTAAAGGTAGAGAGTGGTTACATAGGCCACAAACTGAGCTAGTTTGTGCTCGTAAAGGTAGAGAGTGGTTACATAGGCCACAAGCTGAGCTTGTTTATGCTGGTAAAGGCAGAGTCTGCTGTCTTTTGCCTGCTTGCCCATCCCTTGTCCTCTTGTCCTAATGATGCATTTCATTATTTAAATCTAATAGAGTAATAGCATTGTAAGCTTGAGATTAGTAACCTCAATCGATTGAATATACATTAGATTTAGAAAACCTTCGGAGAGAGTCGTCTGTGCCCAGGTTGAAGTTTTGCATAATTTAGAATTAACTCCGGATATTACCAAGGAAACCCAGACCTACCTCAGTTGGATCTGCATACCAAAGTGGTTCTAAAGTTCTAACAGACGGTTTATTGGAGCTGCTAGGTGTGGTGGAAGGGTTTTGGTGAAATTTACAAAATCTAGTTGTGAAATGATCGATATTATATGGTTTATTGGCAGTGATCCAACAGAACACATGAGTCATGACATGACTAATTAGGTTGATTTCAGCGTTACATTTGGCAGTCATCCAACTAAACGCATGTGTAATAAGGTTTATTTCAGCGTTACATTTGGCAGCGATCCAACACAACACATGTGTAATTAGGTTTATTTCAGCGTTACATTTGGCAGCGATCCAACACAACACATGACTAATTAGGTTAATTTCAGCGTTACATTTGGCAGCGATCCAACACAACACATGTGTAACAAACCAGCTGTTAGACGGTGGAGCTGATTTACACGCGTTTAACAATGACGGAGACACTCCTCGCCAGATTGCAGGTTTGCTTAACTTTAAAAGCTAAATAAAGTATAAACCTCGCTTGTCGCATCGTCCACAATCACCTAACGATCTTCTGGGGCAATAATCAGTGTTCGTGCAAAACGTACTATTTCTAAACCGTCTCACCCCATCAGAACGCAACCAAGACAATTGCATTCTCCGATTGATGAAAGAGCGAGCAAAGCATAACAAAACCCACGAGCTGCTTACTAAGAAACTGCCCCCAGTCGCTCTGACCGCTTATCCGGCTATCGGGATTGGTCTTATCGGATATATCATAACATGTGACCTTCCTTATCTCCTACCAGTCGTTTATATTGCTATGATCATCCTGATCCAGGTTCGTAAAATTACAAATTTATAAATTTTGTTTAAACGGAGATATTAAGACGATTGTTAAAGAGATAAGACGATTTTTTGGAATGAGAATTACCATCTATCAACCCCGCTTTCTTATCAATGAAAAGATCCAATATAGTGAGCGTATTGTTTTTAGACAGCTTTACTGCTTTACAGCTTTATGACGTATTTTTTAGAAAATATCCGAAATATTTAAAATATCCAATTTCTCCAAAACATCCAACCTCCCCAGATATTGCTACTGAAGGTATGTCTAACAAAGCACGCAGACAACCCGCTGCCTCTGGGCATATATTTGGGGCTCCTGTTCTGGAACTACGTCACACTCTACTACCAGCTGTCTGAGTATTACTTCGACATATTTTCTGGGCTATTCTTTCTGGTGGTCGCCTTTATTCACATCAGGTTTGCTTAAGTTATATTCGATAACGTATTTGGTTATAAGATGTGATCAAGTAACTTATTATATCATATCTACTGTCTTTTGATCAAGGTGTGATAATTAGTTGATTCATAAGACTAACGTTATGAATTGGAGCCATTAACGTCATTTAAGATAAACTAAATGCTAATAATAATATGCTAATTATATGCTAAGAATATGCTAAGAATATGCTAATATAACAATCCCTACCAGGAGTTTTATAAGGGTGTGGTCTGGTGACCCGGGCTACCTAGGAAAGGATTTTGATAAGAAAAGACGTGAGATTCTCTCAATGGCTGAGTCAGGTGTGCTGTGTGTCCGATCATCTACTAATAATTTGTTGATCCTCAATTACGCCCAATAAACACTCAATAAACAAAATTGATACTTTGATATTATTTATTTATTATGATTGTTTAATATTAAAGTTCCCCATATTTCAGGAACGTTTGAGTTGTCCCGGTTCTGCACAACTTGTGTGGTAAAACGGCCGGTCCGCAGCAAGCACTGTGCTGTATGTGACAAGTGTGTCGCTAGGTTCGATCATCACTGTCCATTTGTGGGAAACTGTATAGGTTAGTTCACGGTCATTTAAGTTTTAAGGAGAGTTACAATCGTTCATAATTAGTTATTAGTCCAGTTAATTATAAAAAGTTTGTGCGTATTAAGCAGAATAAATAACTCTTAAATGTGACTCTCTTTTTACGAGAGGTAGGTTTACGGCTACAATAACTTAAATTGGTCTTTGTATTGTTTTTAGAACGAGTACTTTTGTTTGTGAGTGCGCCTCAATTTGAAGTAATATACCCCTAATGAGTAATGGGACAATGGTCAATCCTGCGTTTAAAAGGTTTAAATAAGCATTTTACAACTGAGCAATGAATTGTGGATATAAATTTTTGGTATTTCTTCCACCGTTTTATCTTGGTTCATCGAGACGTTTATGTCTGTCTGTTATAAATCTTTTCAATTCGTCTCTTAACTCGTGACCGACGGACCATTAATGGACCATTAACTAATTAATTATAAAATTATCTGCAGGACTACGTAATCACAAGTGGTTTATCCTGTATCTGATAACGATATGTATTCAAATTCTCATCTTTATTCTCGCCGCCTATAACTGTGAGTCTTATCTCAGATTTACCAGTCCATAGCTGGAGCCTGTAGATTACTATTAGATTAATTTATTTTTCTTAATTATCAATCGTCAGCTTTATAGATTTCCTTAATAATTATAAAGTTAACTTTCATCCATACTTAACATTAATTACTGATAAATCATAATTTTAGAACATAATCCCCCGTTCGCGTTAGACCGTTATACAATCTAAACCAGGGGGTTTTTAACCCTTTCTCATGCCACTCTAAATGAACCCCTCCCCCAGTTTACTCGGAGACATGTTACGTCACCCAGGACAGCTGGGCTGGTGCCATGTGGGTGATGGTGTCCTGTAGCCCCTGGTTAACCTACCTCACCTCCTTCGCTCTTCTCGTTCTTTTCTGGGTCACGTGTCTCCTCATCATGCAGCTCAATCAGGTGAGATTTGACGTCATTATTGGGTCGTGACGGCATTATTGGTCGTGACGTCATTAATGGTCATGACGTCATTAATGGTTGTTACGTCATTAATGGTCGTGACGTCATTATTGGTTGTGACGTCATTAAGGGTCGTGACGTCATTAAGGGTCGTGACGTAATTATTGGTTGTGACGTCATTAATGGTCGTGATATCATTGTTGGTTGTGATTTGTCTTTGCTGGTTTTAAATAGAGGTTTGGGAAAGTAAAGAGGGATGTTGCTATTTCAAGCGATTTTTAAGATGCGGAAAAATATTGGTCCCCATAAAATGGTTATTGACACGTTTAACATCAGAAATGAGTACGAAATTGAACCCAAAATAACACTTTGATTCAGATAATCCTGATGGGTGTGACTACGAACGAGTTTTACAATGTGGCACGATACAACTACCTGCAAAGTGATTGTGCTGGAAGTGACCAGATATCCTCACCATTCACGTGAGTCCTTTCTTCTTCTTCTCTTTCTCTCTTCCTTTCTTTTTTTCTTTCTTTCTTTATTTCTTTTTTTCTTTCTTTCTTTCTTTCTTTCTTTCTTTCTTTCTTTCTTTCTTTCTTTCTTTCTTTCTTTCTCTATTTTTTCTTCTTTCTTTTTTTATTTCTTTCTTTCTCTTTTTTTTCTTTCTTTCTTTCTCTCTTTTTTCTTTCTTTCTCTCTTTTTTTTCTTTCTTTCTTCCTTTCTTTCTTTCTTTCTTCCTTTCTTTTTTTTCTTTCTTTCTTTCATTCTTCCTTTCTTTATTCTATTATTTAAGTATTTAAGTGATAGACCGCACTTATTCACAGAATAATAACCTCATGTTTCAGGTTTGGTTGGAAACAGAACTTCTCTAATTTCATCGAGTACCAACTCCCGGGACTGCCGCCACCACATCACCACGACTGGATGACGATTTACTCATGGAGCGGCTCTAACCCTCCCCCTCCCGCTACCCTTAAAACTGCTACCAGTTCTGTTTCTAAGTTAAAGCGATCAAACAGTCTTAGTAATATCGTGTGACGCACTGACAGGTAGATAACTGTGACGTCATCACATATGTTGGTGACATCATCACATGTGTTGGTGACGTCATCACATATGTTGGTGATGTCATCAGGAATTATTTAATATCCAACCTGAACAATCATGCAGAGATGAAAGGATCCCTCTGATCTTGAGCAATATCCGTTAAGGCATGTGCCTGATTTGACATTTATGTATGTTTTGTACTTTGAGTTTTTTCCGTATATTTATCAGAATGGTGGGAGTGGTGTCAGGCCAAGAATTTCATTGGAATATTTGATCGATTTCTCGTTAAGTTTTAAAGCAGATTTAACCTTAATGGAGATTAAATACTTTAAATACAATGTATGCTACCCTTATATTATTAGTAATAATATAGTTTGTTAAAAGTGACATTTTAATATTAGTTTAACTTACATTTAGCTTAAACGATGTTTGTTATTTACACCTTGAACTTATAGTGAGGCATGTTGATAGGAATGGCAGACATTTTTGCATTGTTCCTGCACTTCTAGTAAGAGCAATATGATAAAGGTTTAGAGCTGAATCGATTGAAGCACGTGTACAGCTTTCATTATTATCCTGACAAGGTGACTCCAAGTTAATCACCCTCGTGTGCCCTTAATTAATAATCCTGTCCCTTTGCGTCCTGCGACTGACTCTAGATTCAAAATTGCACTGCTTTATGAGTCTAGTTAGCCTATGGCTCGCTTTCAGTTTTCTCTATCGTGAGAGAAAATTGAAGCGAACGCGCGCAGAGTGCATGACGCGCGCGGTAAATATTCATGACTCTTACAGTTTGCAGTTTGGAACAAACCAAATTTTTCCATTAAATATATGTATGATGTATGTTTTATCCGTTAAATTCGAAATCTTGGTGCATTTTTCATTGATTTCAGTCCAGTTGGTGAGATTGTGGGTTTGGATTTCTAGGGAAGCAAAAAAGTAAAACAATAACATTAACATAACCACAGTTAGCTGCAGACATATCGTCGAGTATTATTTTCAATTTTATTTATGATGATGTTGTAATGACGTCAGAAAATTGTTATTGTATTTGAAGTTTTTGTCATGCTACCCCCTTCAGATGTATGTTTAAACAAAGTTAAATCAATGGCTATTCTTTTTTGGAACCAAAGAATTTAAAATGATCCGTGACACAATCTAAACTTCAGCCAATCAGAGGACAGGAATTTGCAAAATTAAAGTTGCTAACCTTTATTGATCTATTCGGCCCAAAATGAGACTTTTTGGGCTAGCTCAAAATCTTCTTTGCCCCGAATGTTCCTCCTGGGAAACCCTGTTTTTACGAGACAAAAACCGAAGGTCGCTTTTTAGCACAACCAACTGAACGTCTTATAAATATAATTTTGCACTTCAAACTTAGTACTTCACATCGCCATGTGTCTGATCTACACTGTACACGTACTGCCTGACTGGTGACGCCTTCGGCGGTCGCGCGCTACTGCAAGCGAGAGGGCTCTGGTTAGAGCAAACGTTGTAGTTGTATTACTAAGGAATTGGGAATGTTAAATCAAAACGCTGAATTATGATATTCTCCCATGCACCAAATTCTTGAAACAAATTACGCATATTGAGTAACATTCCTTCGATCCAATTTTAACAAAGTAACAAACGTTGGTTAGCCTACTAAATCAAATAGAATTACAAGGAAACTGTTCAAAAAATGTGAGGCATATCCAATCATCAAACATGACATTATGTCTAATGTTACATTTACATGTTATATTACAGCTCAAAGCAACGTCTTTTGCCCCATTTTCATTACTATGTCATTTGTAGGTTTACAACCTACCAAAACACGTGCCGAGTTAGACTCGTCGACGGTCTTGGACAATATTATTAATTGGATCAACAAATATTTTACAATCAGTAATCAGTATCACCCGTTAATATATCATTATTAATTTCAGTATCCACCTTATACATTATATATAGGTTTACAACATACCAAGACGCGCGCCGAGTTAGACTCGTCGACGGTCTAATATTTGAAACAAATGTTTTACGAGTATCACCCGTTAATATCCACCGATTTTTCAAACAGTCTTGGACGTCCGATTTAATTTAGAATGATCTCATTCCATGCAGGAAACTGAAAATATTACAGAACAAGGACAAAAATTGTAAATATTTAGTCCAAAAATCGCGGTGCCGTGACAAACCAAATTAGGCAAAATCACGGTAAACTTGGAACTAGAGTCGCGAAACTTTCGAAAATTGTGGGTAAAGATTAATATGTATTTGCAGAGCTAAGTTTAACGGGTGGTACTCGTAAAATATCTGTTTCAAATATTAGACGAGTCTCACTCGGCGCGAGCGTGCTAAATCACTCTACAGTCGACCTTCAAGATTTTTCTAAAAGGCCCCCTGTCAATTGAAACCAACCTGAACCGATGTATTTTTGAACGCTGATTCCGAATCACCCCCCATGACATAGGGTTAAAATGCTCCCCTGGCGAGATATTGGCGAAAAACTGTCTTGATCACGTGATATGTCCATATAAGGAAATTGGTCAAATATCTCGTCATGGTTAGAGTTTCGGCATATGCTTTTGATAGAGATTGGGTTAGGGTTAGGGTTGGAATCAGATTAGAGGGTTAGGGTTTCAAATAGCCATTCAGGGCCACCTACAGAACAGGATTAAAAAGTCACGTGACAGTCGAGTGTAGAGTGATTAATCATCATCCCACTCGGCGCGCGTCTTGATTTGCTCTATCCATAGCCCTCTCGCGTGCAGTAGCGCGCGACCGCGCTTGTGAAACAAGCGCGTCACGTAGTACGCGTAGACACATGGTTATGTGAACGTCTTGATAGGTTGTAAACCTATAACGTACCTCGTGTCCTCGTGCCTCGGACTAACATTTCACATAGCCATGTACTGTGTCTACGCGTACTGCCCGGCAAAATTCAGAATTTGGCCGCCAAATTCTTTTGGAGGCCTAAATCAAAAATCGGCTCCCACAATATGAATAAGGTGGAAATGCGATTTGGAGTCAATTCCCAAAATTTCATTCAAAATTTTGAAAACTGATTGAGTTGTTTCAATTTTAGTGAAATCAATTCTGCAAATATCGCGAACCAAGATACGGGCGATTTTGTTCATTTTTTTGTGGTATTTTCGCCTTAATATCCACATTTAAACAGATATAAAGCTATAACTTTCAGAGAATATGTAGTTGAGGCTTACCTTTCATATAAAGTTAGTATCATTCAATAATATATTGATATTTGACTAATTTATGAGCCAAAATCTATCAAATTTGGTACGCATGCCCAAATATGGGCATATGGTTTTTGGCTCATAACTCAGTCATTTTTTGTCCAATTTGGATAAAAATTTATATACGAGTTCAAGAGACCACTAGCTACAAGTAAAGCACATGATTTTTGATTTGAAACTTTTACCAATAGTACATTATACAATACAGCAAGGAGAATTAAAAATATACGACATCATATTATGGGGCATTATTCCATATTGTATAAATACTAAAAGCATGGTTAAGTGGTACAAGTTCTGGGGGTATACGTATTATAAATAATAGTTCTACTCCCAGACTCACTAACACCACCTCCATCTAAACACACAAATTGGATCTAAAACACACAAGTTAAAATTATCAAAATTAATAATATAATGTTACATAATATCACCATGATTTGACTCAAAAATGCGCGGCACGCAGCGCATATCGTTACACTGTACACAGGAGGAGCTAAGTGCAAAGAAACTGCTGCTAACTGCTGCTAACTGCTGCTGACTGCTGCAAACTGCTGCTGACTGCTGCTGACTGCTGCTAACTGCTGCTGACTGCTGCTAACTGCTGCAATCGCGCCCACGCATTGCGCGCGCTATTGCAGCAGTCAGCAGCAGTCAGCAGCAGTCAGCAGCAGTTAGCAGCAGTCAGCAGCAGTTAGCAGCAGTTAGCAGCAGTTTTTGGCAGTTGCGCCGCGCCTTTCAGCAATTTGTCTTTAGCGCCTTACATGCAACATGCCTTATTGACATTGTATTGGTCTTAAAATTTTCATAATTTTAGAACATATATGAATTTGTGACAAAATAAATTACTGTCGAAGGAAATAAACATAATTTACTTTTTGACAAGAAAAGCGATTACTAACGCACCGTCACTGCATGCACGGTATAATACGATTACAAATTGTTTAAATGTTAAACCTGGGTATAGCTATTAGTATTGTGTTATTGTGTCAAAATTACAATATTATATCGTCAATCGTAATCATTTGATAGCACAATCCGTGATAGCACAAGCAGTAGCAGAATTGTCTGTCTGTAATTTCTGGGCGTTGCTGAGCCTGTCATTCCACCCTTTCTTCTTAAGGCATATCTTTAATCGCCATAAGAGTGAGCTATGTGCCTCGCCGGGCTAAAGTAGTGAATGACATTGCTGTACAGCAAGTTAAACAAGGATCTGAAACTACTAGGTTCCGTACAGGCTCAACTCTGCACCCGTGCCAATATGTTCATATGAAAGCCTCTTGATTTATAATATGTTCATATTAAGTTAAGTGTTTAACTTAATAAATACAAAAGCCTGAGCGAGGTTTCGTAGTTTGTACCCAAGTAGATTCGCCTTTGCAAGTTCAAAACAATGTACGTGACCAAAATTATTCCCCTGCGATTCGATAAGATATTAGATTCTCTTTCGTTTTCATTTTCTGGGTAATTCGCGAGCAAAATCATACTATTACTCGCACGTCATACGTACCCAAGTGAATTCGTCTTTGTAAGTTGAATTTTCGTTTCTGAAACCACTGATTTCTGCACTGGTAATTACATTCAAAAGGGAATCCAAAACGATGTACGTGACAAAAATATCCCGCGCGATACGATGCGATTTTCTTTCGGTTTCAGTTTCTTTCTGAAACAAGGACTACAGCGAGGAAGTGTGACAATTGAATCTTATATACATTGCTTGGTATAATGACAGGAGCTTATCATATAAGTCAGTGACAATTACAATTAGTGTCACCAGCCGGGAGTAATCCTGCGCTGCAAAGCCCAAATTGTCATTGAAATTATTTCAAAATAACAACACTGTTTATACGGATCATCGATGCCGTGTCTTATTAGGGGGCTTAATTACCTACTATCTTCTTTTAATCGCCATAATATGTTCAATGTTAAATCGATGTGTTTAACTTAAAATATACAAAAGCCTGAGCGAGGTACCGTACCCAATTAAGTAAATTCATCTTTGCAAGTTGAATTTTCGTTTCTGAAACCACTCTCTGCATGTACTGGTAATTACATTTAAAAGGGAATCCAAAACGAGGTACGCGACCAAAATTATTCACTGCTCCATGCGATTAGATTCCCTTTCGGTTTCAGTTTCTGGGTAATTCGCGCGCAAAATCATATTCGCACGTGTGCGTTCCATGTTCTCATAATAGGGCAACGGTAACTTTAATCTTTAACTTTAACTGTTTGGAAACAGGGACTACAGCGAGGAAGTATCCAAAGAGACCTCACCAACTTGACGAACTCTGCCAACTTCTCTCGGGCCGACGCCCGACCCATGGAGTACGTTACGTTTCTCCGCTCGAGACTTCATGGAGGAAGTATCATATCCAGAGAGACAATTAGGGTCACCAGCCGGGAGTAATCCTGCGCTGCAAAGCCCAAATTGTCATTGAAATTATTTCAAAATAACAACACTGTTTATACGGATCGATGCCGTGTCTTATTAGGGGGCTTAATTACCTACTATCTTCTTTTAATCGCCATAATATGTTCAATGTTAAATCGATGTGTTTAACTTAAAATATACAAAAGCCTGAGCGAGGTACCGTACCCAATTAAGTAAATTCATCTTTGCAAGTTGAATTTTCGTTTCTGAAACCACTCTCTGCATGTACTGGTAATTACATTTAAAAGGGAATCCAAAACGAGGTACGCGACCAAAATTATTCACTGCTCCATGCGATTAGATTCCCTTTCGGTTTCAGTTTCTGGGTAATTCGCGCGCAAAATCATATTCGCACGTGTGCGTTCCATGTTCTCATAATAGGGCAACGGTAACTTTAATCTTTAACTTTAACTGTTTGGAAACAGGGACTACAGCGAGGAAGTATCCAAAGAGACCTCACCAACTTGACGAACTCTGCCAACTTCTCTCGGGCCGACGCCCGACCCATGGAGTACGTTACGTTTCTCCGCTCGAGACTTCATGGAGGAAGTATCATATCCAGAGAGACAATTAGGGTCACCAGCCGGGAGTAATCCTGCGCTGCAAAGCCCAAATTGTCATTGAAATTATTTCAAAATAACAACACTGTTTATACGGATCGATGCCGTGTCTTATTAGGGGGCTTAATTACCTACTATCTTCTTTTAATCGCCATAATATGTTCAATGTTAAATCGATGTGTTTAACTTAAAATATACAAAAGCCTGAGCGAGGTACCGTACCCAATTAAGTAAATTCATCTTTGCAAGTTGAATTTTCGTTTCTGAAACCACTCTCTGCATGTACTGGTAATTACATTTAAAAGGGAACCCAAAACGAGGTACGCGACCAAAATTATTCACTGCTCCATGCGATTAGATTCCCTTTCGGTTTCAGTTTCTGGGTAATTCGCGCGCAAAATCATATTCGCACGTGTGCGTTCCATGTTCTCATAATTAGGCAACGGTAACTTTAATCTTTAACTTTAACTGTTTGGAAACAGGGACTACAGCGAGGAAGTTTCCAAAGAGACCTCACCACCTTGACGAACTCTGCCAACTTCTCTCGGGCCGACGCCCGACCCATGGGGTACGTTACGTTTCTCCGCTCGAGACTTCAGTGAGGAAGTATCATATCCAGAGAGACCTCACCACCTTGACGAACTCTGCCAACTTCTCTCGGGCCGACGCCCGACCCATGGAGTACGTTACGTTTCTCCGCTCGTGACTTCAAGTTCAGTGAGGAAGTATCCAGAGAAACCTCGACACTTTGATGAACTCTGCCGACTTCTCTCAGGCCGACCCAGAGTACGTTACGTTTCTCCGCTCGTGACTTCAGTGAGGAAGTATCCAAAGAGACCTCAACACCATGATGAACTCTGCCGACTTCTCTCAGGCCGACCCAGAGTACGTTACGTTTCTCCGCTCGTGACTTCAGTGAGGAAGTATCCAGAGAGACCTCACCACCTTGACGAACTCTGCCACCTTCTTTGGACCTCACTCTCGAGCAGCTATAAACAACTACAACTGTCGCCGTACTTCCCGGAGCGACCACCACGTCGAACCTTGTCGGAGGTATCTGAGTACTCCTAGAAGGCTTTATAGGTTTAGAATTTTCGTTAAATTTGTATTACGATAATATGACGATTGTATATTATATATCCATTGTTTGGTATAATGACCTTGACGTCAGGAGCTATATTCTGATCCCCTAAATAGGCGTCAATTACTGGTGTTATTATATAAGTCAGTGACAATTACAAGGGTCACCAGCCGGGAGTAATCCTGCGCTGCAAAGCCCAAATTGTCATTGAAATTATTTCAAAATAACAACACTGCATTTATACGGATCGATGCCGTGTCTTTAGGGGGCTTTCGAGTCCCACTAAATTAGCGGAACGTTACGAACCCGAGACCCTGGTGGTACCTAAAGAAAGAGACGATTCAGGTTAGTTTTGACCCACTTACCCGGGCTATCCAGGTTTGATCATGTTTGGGAGCTATAGGAAAGCATCTATGGAGCCTATATTAAAATCTCCGTCCTAGGTTGTACGGCATAATATTCCAGGCCACCGGCTTTTGTAGTTCACATCTGCTTTACCGACGGCTGGGCTCTTACACACAGTAGCAGAATTTGCTGCCTGTAATTCCTGGGCGTTGCTGAGCCTATCATTCCTCCCTTTCTTATATAGGCATATCTTTAATGGCCATAATATGTTCAATGTTGAATCAATGTTTTTAACTTAATAAATACAGAGTGGGCCAAAAGTCAGTTTACATACGTTGGGCCTTATAGCACCGCCGTGTTTTATGTTTGAGGGTTGTTGCTTCGCATATAGCATAATGTACCTACTTGTTCGAGGATTCCGTCGTCAAAATTTGAAAATACGAATATCTTAGACCACGCCCATACAAAATTAAAACAACTATATTGTTGGCTCTCAACGTGCTCAACGCCTTATTTTTTTAAAGACGGTAGATTATTAAATGTTCAATCTGATCTGAAAAAAACGAGGCAAAACGGATTAGAAATGACGAAGTTATCAAGCATTTAGTTTATCTCGTTAGCGTGATTGATTGGGCACTCAATGATTACCTAATTACGATACCGTAATTGGGTTTTTTGCACGCTTTCCATAATACGGATCTAGCCTCAACCCAATCACCTGATCACCCGTATAATGCATAACCTCGTTAAGCTTTATATCTCGGTCATCTGAGAAGCTAGAACTCTCGTTTTTTCAGCAGAAACGTAATTCGAATGGCCAATCCAATAAAATTTGACTCGATCCGACGGTCCAAACTATCAAATAAATGCGAAGATGAACCTTCATTTGAGAAAAATGAACACAAATATGTTTTGATTCGACAAATTCCTCGAACCAGTGGTGGTAGTACTAGTAAGTCATACTTAAAAGAATTATTTCGATTGAGCACTCAGCTCAGTGACTGAGCTATTAAGGCCAACGTATGTAAATTGTAAACTGACTTCCCAGTCCCACGTCAAAGTGATTTAAAGATTATCTTTATTTGTAAGGTAATCGTTAGGTACATCAAAATGATATTCGTATAGTATATATATATAATATATATATATATTTCATCTGGTGGGTCAGCATGGTCTATTCTCGTTCAGCTGACCCACCAGATGAATTATATGCTTGCATAGTTGCAACCTTGAATTCCTTGGAGTCCTTGGACCTGGATTCTAAAACATGGCATGAAATACGGCTGTGGCTAGAATCCCACTCCCAGTAATGGTTATATATATATATTACTATTATATTTACACGTACTTACCTAGCTGGGGACCCCCGGCTATAATTATGTTCATAAACATAATAGAGATTAGGCGGAATGACAGGCTGAGCGCGGCCCAGTAATATAATACACGTACGTGACCGATACTATTCCCCGCGCAATGTGATTGCAAATAAGAATCTCTTTCACTTTCAGTTTCTTTTAGAAACAGATTCGCGCGATAAATATTTCTGTTGGCGCGCTTTTGATAATCCCAAAAGTACGTCAAAATGCAACTGCGAATAACATTATCATAAATTTATAGCCATAGGGGATAGGCTCTATGTCATTGTCCACTGCAGGACTGGTCACCGTTAACCTTAGTCTTAAACTGGTTGGAAATCACAACTGTATTATGGAGAATAATTTTTTTGAGTTCTTCCAGTATAAGTTTCTCTAAAAAGCACTGTCTTTCTTAGAGTCTTTTTGATGTCTGACTGGTATTCCATTTTCGACAATGGGCGGATATGTGGTCAAGCTTCCCATTTTTCAGGGTCAAATGAGTTAAGAGGGGGCCATAGTCTTCCGTTATTTTTGCTATATGACTCCAATCTTTGCTATATGACTCCAATCTTTGCCTTGGTTGAGCCTGCTGTTGCTGTTGCTGTTGTTGAAGGTATTATAAATGGTCCGTTATTACTTATTAGGCTATCAATTTAAGGTCCTGTCGTACGACTACGTTAAACAATTGAAACAGTTAGATAAAAATTCAAATAAAAGCAACGTTGACAATCAGTATAAATTCGAGACGATAAAAACGGGAGTACAGAGTCTATTCGATAATAGTAAAGTCTGTGGGCAATCTCCCGTGGTAAAATCGAAGTGTCCCTCCTTGCTGAAGTCTGCTTACACACGTATTGACTATTGCCATGTTGCTGTGACGTCACGTTGTAGTGCAGATAAAGTGATCTTCCGTTAATCAATTGAACTGTGGGAGAACGTAGTTTAAAAGCTTAAAGTTAAGAAGTTAAAACTTGTTATACAGAAGGTTTAAGAAATCCTCTCCGCAAAACGTTGAAAAAAGAAATTAAAACTTGCTATACAGAAGGTATAACACAAAGAATTCTGTCAGTCGTTTATTGCCGTCGCAGTACTAGCAGTTTTTTCTGGCAGTTCCCTTTAGAGTTTAGATGAACGTAGCCGCATTCTTTGTTTCAGGCAACATCGCTGGGATACTGAATCTCTGCACAGTTTTGGGTGGTAGAAGGCGCAATCTTTCATTTTCTTACACCCTTGGTGTCTATCATTACCATACTGGGAGTATAAATAACGGCATAGGGTGCTGGAACAACGAAATTATACGAGCTTCTTGCTGGGGGCATCAGCTTTATTGAGCAGGTTGCAAAGTACTAGCTTTTTCGCTTCATCGTTTTCTGATTTCTGTTTACTAACACTTGCCATTCGAATTACGGTTCTACTGAAAAAACGAGAGTTCTAGCTTCTAGCTCAGATGACCGAGATATGAAGCTTAACGTGGTTATTCATATTACGTGTGATCAGGTGATTGGGTTGAGGCTAGGTCCGTATTATGGGAAGCGTGCAGAGAGCCCAATTACGGTGCCGTAATTGGGTAATCATTGAGTACCAAAGTCCCAATCAATCACGCTAACGAGATGAACTAAATGCTTGATAACTTCGTCATTTCTAATCCGTTTTGCGTCATCTTTTCAGATCAGATGGAACATTTAATTATCTACCGTCTCTGAAAAAATTAGGCGTTCAGCATGATCACAGATAGCATTATAGATGTTTTAATATTGACTGGGCGTGGTCCTAATTATTCGAATTTTCAAATTTTGACGACGGAATCCTCGAACAAGTAGGCCGGTACAGTACGCCATCTGCAAAGTAACAATTATCCTCAAATGTAAACCACGGCGGTGCTATAAGGCCCAACGTATGGGTATTGACTTTTGGCCCACCCTGTATATTATTATTTACATTAAAATATACGTACGAGTCTTCTGACCATAAATCTATTATACGACTTTTCATTTCATGATTCATATGAAACATTTATATACTCACGTTAAACAAAATAATAATTGTCGAAACTAACGCAAGCGTCACATTGCCGTGTTTTAAAACGGCCGACCGTTTACTACAAGTATAAAAATCAAATCAGATCAAAACATCTCACATTTGCAATTTTTGCCATATCACATTTACAGCTAGCACATAGCGCGCAACGTGCACACGGTGGAAAATTTGTAGATTCTATTCGTGCATAAAATAATAATCGACGATAAATTGATATACACGCGTTCACTGTTATACTGCCGATTATCGCACGATATTCGTCGCGCGCGCGTGATAATCGGACGATAATCGTTTATATCAAACGATAATCGCAAATATGACAAATTTGACAATTATCGCGCAATCAGAGAACGATAACAAAATAATTGGACGATAAAATTTGTTCAAAATAATTTACACGTTTTCTAATTGATACCAATATTTCCAAGTTTTTATAACGTGATTTTATTAGGGGGTGCACGATAAAAATAAACTTGCTCGGATTTTCAAAATTTTTGTACCATTGTTTTCTAGAGACTGTGAGAATTTTCACAGTACCAAATTTGTCATACCTTTTTGGAATCATCAGTGAGTTTCGCCTAGGTGCCAAAATTGGTGATGCGCGGCTTTGGGAGCAAAAATATGTCTAAAACTCGCGTAATTTGACGAAATTCGATGATTTTTGACGTGTTATTTGAAGATATCTTCGGTTCCTTGAATGAGATCATTCTGAAAATTTGTGAAGACCTTCCAATAGGGCTTTCACAACTGTCCGAAAAACTTGGTGGATAGTGGAGTTGATATAGTGATGAAAATGACGCAAAAGACGTTGCTTTGAGCTGTAACATAATGTCTGATAATTGGATATGCTTTAAATTTTTCGGACAGATTCCTTGTAAGCCTATCAATAATGTCACCAAGTTTTGTTAAAATTAAATAAAGGGAAGGTACCTCAAAACATATTTATGTCACGAATTTGGTGCTGGCCGAAATAAGCGCTAAAAAACCATCCTACAGTCGGCACGCGCGGCTCACTGTCGATGGCGCACTACCTAATTTTATTGTTTTATAATGTAGTGCCGCGCATTTACGTTGCACGGAGTTTTTATATCTTCAAATCGAACTTAGAATCGAGCGCTATTGAATTTCAGCGCCTGGTAACGACGCGCTTATAATGCTGAGCTGCACGCCTATAATGCAGCTCGAGACTAACGCCGCCATTATTCCAATTTAACATTTTGTACCGTTGTTCCTGCTGTGACGTCATTTATATTTTGCTATCTACAACAAGCAGGCTGCATGCATGTTTCATAGATACAAATAGTGGAGAATACCGTTTGTCATACATTCTCTGCTTAATTCTCTGCTTATTTAAAATTGATTAGGGGTCGTTCACATATTACGTCATCAGCTGAGGGGGGGGGGGGGGGGGGGGGGGGGGGGTTTCCAAATGATTACGCTAGTGTAATTTTGACACAATAGCTTGTGTGATTACGGAGGGGGGGGGGGGGGTAAAAATGTTCCGAAAATGGATTACGTAATATGTGAACGACCCCTTACGTAATATTATGGGAATCTCTAAAAGTAAACTAATAAAGTGTAGGCATGTCACAAAGAATGAGAATGTTTGCAGGGCTAACTGTGACCCGGCAGCTGAAACCGCTCGGGGAGAGGAAGCAGCAATGGGAGTGAGTTAACTGCTATTTCATTAAAAATATTGTATGTATTCTTAAGTTAGTATAGTAATAAAATATACATTTACCTTTGGGCTTAAACTGTGCGATTGTTTATTCAGTGTAAGATAACTGATTAATGCTAGTAATTATGTTCTTTCTAGGAAATTTAGGGGGCGGAACCCCTCACTGGTGAATGATAAGGAGATACGGGAGGCTGTCGGCAGGTTCTGCCATATAGAAGGTAAGATATCACGGGTCCGTATATAGCCGATTACGCAGATTTAAGTTACGGAAAAACTAGCGACAATTTCGGATAGCTAGCGGAAACTAGCGGAAGCCTAGCGGACGTTATGCTTAGCGGACGTTATTGCGCAGCATTATTACCTAGCGGAAGCCAGCGGATACCTGGCGGAAGCTAGCGGAAACTAGCGGTGTACCATTTCAGTTAATAATTGAACTACAATCCATCTGGGTTGCAACCAATCTAAACCAGATTCATCCATG
The DNA here is from genome assembly GCA_965225895.1 of Candidatus Endobugula sp. Lineage (GTDB taxonomy): Bacteria > Pseudomonadota > Gammaproteobacteria > Pseudomonadales > Cellvibrionaceae > Endobugula. Next base: position 33,913 of record CBDDBR010000011.1, on the reverse strand, counting down.
TCATGCATAGAATGATTAAGTCGCACATTATGTACATAAGTGATATTGTTTCATAAAATAAGCTCTTGAAACTAGTATAATAGTGGTTTGTAACACAGAAACTTGATTTATATTCCTTTTCAGGGTCAGCAGTTACGGAGGACATGGTGCGGGAAGTGGGTCTGAGGTATAAGAAAATGAGGGCTGACCGCAAGCATAGACTTGGCAAGGCTAAAAGGACAGGAGGAATCACCGCTGATGTGGCTGTCCAGACAGATTCCATGCACAGCTTAGAGTGCAAGGTAATAAACTGTAGGTTAATGAAAGCGTCATTATTTATTACAGCATCGAAATTTAAGTTCTGAAGTTGTTCAAGATATTAAATATTCCATTATTTAATTCAGGATTGTACAACAAATGCAATGAAGCATATTTGTCAAATCAGGGCACGTGAGCTGGCCCAACTACAGACTGAGGTGTTGCTTAGGGAATGCCCTTCCCCCCAAATACCTGCAACATCAAGGTTGGTTTCATATGTCACTTTTGAGTTACCTCAATCATGATTTCTTGGACGGCCAATGCAGTTTATTACGTGTATTTCAGCAAACACTGGAACTACCAACGTCAGATCTAATCTCCGGCCTCTTCTGAGGAGTTATGGAGTTAAAATGGAATCTGAGAAAGACATAAAACTTGCGGAGGAAATGTACACAGTGAGTAAAATTATTTTGTATTCATAATTAAATTATGACAGTAATATTGAAATTGAACTTTATCAGGGGGTTACATTTGAACTTTGTTAATATAGTATTTATGTGATAATGACACAGTTGCACTCGAATACTCCACCTAGTGGATAGCATTTATTGACATTAAATGCTATCCACTAGGTGGAGTATTCGAGTGCAACTGTGTCATTATCACATAAAGCCTCATCTCACGACATGAGTGATACAAAGAGTGGGGAGGTTCTAGCGAGGAAAACGCCTATCGCGTACTGTGATTGTCAGGAGTTGCTAGAGAAAACATTGATAACCTTAAAGAATGCAGGTACCTTAATTTGCTCTGAAAAGTTTTAATGTGGGTAGGGCTTGCTTTCATATCTGTGATGTCATTTGATAAGAAATGTGGTACAATTACCTAGTTGTAACAATCAAATATTCAGGACAACTGCTGATTGATTCCTCGAGGACAGTCCGTGTTAAATTTTTTGTGGACTCCAGCTCCAGTTCCACAAAAATTGCCATGAATGTGTTAAATCAGCCTGAGTGCAATAGTGCATACGCCCATCCTGTGGTAGTATACACTGAAGCGCCTGAACACACCCGAAACATGGAAGTAATATTCAAGGTCAGTTAAATATATATATGTATGTATGGAAATATGCAACAATCAATACCGGGGCTTTATCTAGCACAAGTTTGAAAGCGTGTATTGGTATACTGAAATATATATTCTGCAGATTATTAACCGGGAAATCCCTCTACTGAAGGAGTTCCACTTCAATGGATGCCAGATTCAGCTGCTGCTGTGTGCAGACACAAAAGCACTTTGGACTGTATTGGGTATGGGCTCCAACGGTACCTACCCTTGCCCATTCTGCGAGATCAACAAAGATTGTATGCATGTTCCGAGGGAGCAACGGGTACCAAGCAAGACTAGAACATTTGCCGGGATAACGAACAATTTCAACGACAACATGAGGTACAGCAGATGCATTATTATATTAGAATGTCTGGTAATTGTTTCATCGTATATCATGTATGTATATAAATACTGTTCAATCAATGTTAATAATGCAATTTAATTAATCAGGAAGACACAGTGCAACCGGAAACTTCAGGCCCAGTTTATGAATGTTGCCTCACGACCCCTCACTGTTTGTTACGGAGAGGAGAATGAAGACTTACTATCATGGGTCGCAGTTCCATTCCTACACATCGTAAGATCAAATTTTATAACCCTTAACTTATAACATTGTACTGTCAAATTTGTACAGACACGTGACTTTTATTTAAAAAATTTAATATTATCTGAAGATTTCTAAACTAATATTTCAAACTGTAATTATGTATTCTGCAGACTATAAAGGTTGGAACGTACATATGGAAAGCTTATACCACGCTCTGTGAAGATCTGGACTTTGTTTATGCCTGTAATGTTGCTGATGGGACCATGCCCAACACTTACAGCAGTACAACAGACTTTGGTTCCATGATTCACCAAATTGAGAAAGGAGAAGTGATTACTAAACGATCAAACAGTGGACCACATTGCTCCAAGTATGATCAGTTCATGAGAAGCATCAAAGTGATTCCTGAAGCCTATCATGGGGTATCACTTACTGGTGTACGCTCAGGATATTTCGTTAAAGCTAACCATGGACCATTCTGGCATGAAAACTTCTATAATAGCAGGTAATTAAATAGCATTTCTCACAAACTCACATCACGAAGTATAATAATACCGATCACTAGGTGTAATTTTGCCGATCTCAAACATTCACCATTATTCAGTCTGATAAATCCGCTAGACAAGCAGAAATTCCAACCTCGTTTGTTGGCCCTCGACAGAATGAGGTTGGCATTCAAAGACGTGCTACTCTCTGGAGGGAAAAATGCTAAGGTCGATAATGTCAGTCAGATCGAATCCTTAAAGAATGCAAGGGACAGATTTTTGGTAGAATACCGGCAATTAGCCAAAACAACCTCTGTCAAGGTATGCATAATATCAAAATTTTGCCAATTGTCATTTTCTGTATCTAATCTATGACTTAACTTCAATTCATAATAATTGGAACATTCATAATATTAATAACTTGGTTTTGATAGGTCCACATTTTGGAGGATCACTTTGTTGAACAGATACAGTTGTGGGGCATGTTCAGTGGATCTTAGAACGAGCAGGGTGGGGAGAGTACACACGCCCTCTTCAACAGGCACCAACATATGACAAATCACTACCGAAACGACGAGGAAAGAGTGGTGAAAATTTGCGAACTTACTACAAGAAAGTATCTCCTCAAGGTTAAATCAAAGCAAGATGATACCTAATGAGCCCAACTATATCTAGTATGAGGCTATGTCATCATGAGCCCAACTATATCTAGTATGAGGCTATGTCATCATGAGCCCAACTATATCTAGTATGAGGCAATGTCATCATGAGCCCATCTGTATTATATATGAGGCTATATCATCATGAGCCCAACTATATCTAGTATGAGGCAATGTCATCATGAGCCCATCTGTATTATGTATGAGGCTATGTAATCATGAGCCCATCTGTATTATGTATGAGGCTATGTCATCATGAGCCCATCTGTATTATGTATGAGGCTATGTCATCATGAGCCCATCTGTATTATGTATGAGGCTATGTCATCATGAGCCCAACTATATCTAGTATGAGGCTATGTCATCATGAGCCCATCTGTATTATGTATGAGGCTATGTCATCATGAGCCCAACTATATCTAGTATGAGGCAATGTCATCATGAGCCCATTTGTATTATGTATGCGGCTATGTCATCATGAGCCCAACTATATCTAGTATGAGGCAATGTCATCATGAGCCCATCTATATGATGTACTAATTATATTTTATAACGATTTTATTCGTGCATTAAATCAATAACGCATTTTCATTTGTAAACCCTGGCTACTGAAGTGTGTGACTGCTCTCTAAAACAACCGCCATCAAATTCTAGATCTAAATTGAAATTTGCCACAATTAATAAACGGAATGCGCCTATCAGATTACTCTTTGGCAACGTGAAAATGTGTGTTCCTACTGTAATATTCGCGCGCGCGAGACAGTCTCCCATTTCTAAACTGCCACAGGATCATATTTAATTCGTTGTTTGGACTTTACGATGCTTAATAATGTTGCAGGAATGAATTATATATGGTCATGAAATTCAATGGGACCGTTTTCCCGGATAAAATATTACCATAATAACTGAAGTTATGAAATTTTTATGTTTTTTGGTGATCATATGAAATAAATCGGAATACGTGCATCATCCCTGTTTTTTCCGTCGGTAAACCATGATAACATTATTGATTATGATGATCATTTGATATGTTATCGATTATCGTGAGGTCACAGTCCGAAATCAAAATCATTGTGCGATAACAGTACGACATCACAACCATCGTGCAATAACTAGACGAAATCAAAATTATCGTGCGATAACTAGACGATATCACAATTATCGTGCGATAACTAGACGATATCACAATTATCGTGCGATAACTAAACGACATCACAATTATCGTGCGATAACTAGACGATCCTGCGATAATCACGCGTTTATCGTCAAGTACCGCGAAAATCGTGCACCGCAACCGATAATCGTCTCGCATGCAATAAACGCGCGATAATCGTTGCAAGATTAAAATCTGCGAAATGGCCAATATTTTCTACCGTGTGCACAGTGCAACTCAAAACGCCGCGGACTTCCTCTTGATGAGCGCTCGATTTTAAATCCCGCCGCGCATAAAACTGCTGCTAACTGCTGCTAACTGCTGCTGACTGCTGCTGACTGCTGCTAACTGCTGCAATCGCGCGCGTAAGCATGGCCGCGATTGCAGCAGTTAGCAGCAGTTAGCAGCAGTTAGCAGCAGTTTGCAGCAGTCAGCAGCAGTTTGCAGCAGTCAGCAGCAGTTTGCAGCAGTTAGCAGCAGTTTCTTTGCACTTAGCTCCTCCTGTGTGTACACAGCGCTGAAAAGCATGATTACATTCGGGAATAAATTTCGCGTAATCCAATTACGTAGACTCACTGAGGACCGCATTAGGGCAAAATCATGGCGACAGAAGGTAAATGTGATTTAATAGATATATTGTTCTATTATATATCCACCAGCGGGCTATATTTTGTCATCTGAGCACTCGCAGCCCGATGTTACAAGACACAGTGCGCGTCCAGCCCGCTTAAAATACAGCACGCGAGCAGACGACACTTAACGTGACAAGTAACAATACAGCCAATATAGCCCGCATGAAATTTTTCCAGCAGCAATATATTTTTGTGTCCGGTAGGGCTGATGATACATCTCGTGAGCAGATAACATGAAATCTGAACACTGAACAGTGATTATTGATCCACACTTACACACTACACAGTACACTTTAATAGTTCCCACGGCAATATGTGGATGTAAAGAATGTATCAACTCTGAACTCTCAGCTCACCTTATATCGGATGCAATTTCAGTTTTCACGCAGGTTGCCATGATTGGCTCATAATTAACACGTGACACGCTGTTACTATGGTTACCAAATTCGTGGAGACGTTAAGTCTAAGCCGCTGATATCTATTAGTATCGATAATTGTTTTGTGTTTACCATTTTCTGTTCCTATTTCAGTTGATAAACCTTGAAATTTAGGCCGACATTTTACTTGTTATTCTATTGTGTTCCCAAAAGATATTTTGCCCTGTTTTTGTTTTGAAACTGCCATTTAAATTGATGTTATAAATTTGATCTTTAACTTTCATATTCAATGTCCATGATCAGACTGTGATCTCGAGCTCTCTGGGTTACTACTTTTGATTGTCCAGTCACTCAGTAGCTGCTACAGAAACTCTAGTAACTGGTTACCCGGGTAACCCTGGTTACCCTGGTAACTGATAATGACAACTCACGTGGTAGTAGCAGGCTCTGTGGCGACTGCAGTGCTTGTTCTGGTTCCAGGGAGGGAGAGGGGAGAGAAGTAGATAGGGAGAGAAAGAGGGGGAGATGAGGAGAGATGGTGATAAAGAGAGAGAGGGATAGAGGGAGGTAAGGAGAGTGGGAGAAGGAGAAAGGAAGATAGGGAGAGAGTGAGAGAGTGAGAGAAGGAGATAAGGAGATGAGGGAGAGAGGGAGAGAGGGCCTATATTTTGATCGTTTACAATAAAATTATATGTACATGAAACAATGAGCTGAAACATTGTTTGATAGCGGCCGGTTTTTCGTTCTATAGTTAGTAATTTTGGCCTGTTCTACATCTTAAACTAAAAGCAACATGATTTTCTCGTAAAATTTCTGAAATCTTGTACATTAATTTGCTGTGATTGTTGGAAACTGAAGCTTCGTGATAAACACCCACTTGTGGATATATTACATTGTGGATATATTTACATTTATAAAACTTAGTAAATGATCATCTAATTAGTGGCATTACAACTACACTTGAGAAGCGCCCGCTCATGGATATACACGATATCATCCTCGCCTCGAGGGCGGAACAATCGTATAGCACTCGGGCCCGTTGGGCCCTCCGTGCTATACGAAAATATCTCCGCCTCGGGCTGGCGCCCTCGTGGAGATATAAAATATTGCACGCGCACGCGCGTGCAATATTTAGTACCGCCCTCAAGACTGCGGTGATATCTATATATATTATATTATAGTTGTTACATTCAGTATCGTGACCGATCTATCAGTGGCGGGGGCCCACCTATAAATATCATTCGCACTCCTGAACTTAGTCAGGGTCTGTCAATTTGTCCCAAAAGTGTTTTGTCAAGGTTTGCCTTGAAAGTTCCGGCATCACTTATCTCTTTAAGGTCTGTCGGTAGATCATTCGGCATTCCAGACACTGTGTGTTCTGAAGAAGAAGCTTCTCTTAAAAGAGTGTGCTTTTGCTTCCACAGTACACTTCAGGGAAAAGTGGTCGTGTCTGTTCTGTCGCCTCTGGTTGATATCAGGCATTTGAGATGTATCAACTTCATTATATCTCGAGGGTTGCCTTATGTTTGAACGCAACCTACCCTGTTCACTGGATGTTTTCGGGGTTAAATAAGGTGGAAGCTTAAGAACAGATTGGCCATTGTATATCTGATGAAATAATAGTAAGTCTGTTAATTCAAACTTCAGCTCCATTGGCAACATGTCTAGCTCTCTTAATCGAGCCAAGTATTATAAGTCATTATAGTGATGATCCTGTTCGCCAAGGATCCACTTAACTGCTCTGCGCTGAATGTTTTCAACTTTGTTATTCAAGACAACACTTGTTGGTCTCCAGACAACACTGCAATTTTCGAAAAGGCTTCTAACGAGCGCTAGATAGAATGCCCGTTTTTGTTTACGGTCCTTAATAAACCGTAAAGTTCTTTTCATTAGACCTAGACGAGAACTAGCTTTCGTACAGAGGGTGACTATGTTCTCCTCCCACTTAAGGTCTGTTCTAACAAAGACCCCAAGGTCTTTTTCGCTCTGGACGAAATCTAATGCCGTTCCATCTAGGGTGTAGACAAAGAGCTGGAAGTGAAAGGGAAAAAAACTCAAAATCCCTTTTTCGCTCAATTTACTAGATATAGAGAGTACCCTTACATTTATTGGGGTGAAACTTCATTTTGTTTCTTACTGCCCAGCAATGCAGGGCATCTATGTCTGCTTGTAAGATCTCATGGTCCCTCCAGCCCACAATTTTACGCCATATTTTGGTGTCATCAGCATACAGGGCAATTTTTGTACCTTCACTTACACATTCTGACATGTCATTAATAAAGAGTACAAAAAACAGAGGTCCTAAAATGGAGCCTTGGGGAACTCCTGAGTGGACATTCTTATGTTCTGAATGGGATCCCCCAATTATAACACACTGTTTACGGTCTTTGAGATAGTTCATAATGAACTTCAACAGTGTACCATCAATTTCAAATTCCGATTTTAATTTCTTTAGGATGACATCATGGTTAACTGAGTCAAAGGCCTTGGCGAAGTCAAAGTATACCACATCAGTTCTGATATTATCGTTGATAGACAGTGAAAGACAGTCTATATACCCGACCATTTGTGTAGTACAAGACCTCTGAGGAAGAAAACCATGTTGGTTGTCATGTATTTTATGCTGGCATTTTGCCAACAGTTCATCTCTCACTATTTTTTCAAAAATTTTCATAATAAGGCTTGTGAGAGAGATTGGCCGATAATTTTCATAAAATCTGGGTTTTTGCCATGTTTAGGGGATTTGGTCAAATTGGGCCAAATTTGGACGTGGTTACCCCGCGGGCACCGGTGGTCGGTCGGGGTCCGGAACCCCCCCAAAAGTTTGGTCACTCATGGTCCTAGTTTACGTTTGTTGGTCAACTGCTATCTCAAAATCAAGTTTCACAAAAAAATACCCCTTGTCCCCCCCCCCGGCCCCCCCCCCCCTTAGGTCACTACATCAAATTGTTTTCCCAAATTAGTTTTCACGTATTATCCTTATCAAAAGACCTGCCGCGCGGCTTTGCCTCCTACCTAAACTTAAAGTAAGTAATGAAACGTCAGTGGGGATCGCGACGTGATACAAATACAATATTTTCCTTAATTATGAATATGATTTCATCGATCTACTATCAACTTATCAATAATCAATTTAGTGAGTTGTAAATATGATTCTTGTAGATTTCTGTATTTAATTTTTTCAAATATAAGGTTTCATTTTTGTTGATTCACGATGTCAATCCTTCACAGCTCGGGAAGCCCAGTGGTGCATTTCGCCGATCTTGACGGATGTTACTCGTCTAAATTTCTTCGAAGTAGTCCGAGGCAAGAGGTACGAAGTAGCGCGTATAGCGCGCGCCGGACTAGTCCATTAACAATGGTCAACGCCGATCTAGTGAAAAGTAGTTGCGATCAGAAGCATTATTAATTGGCTGCGCGGCGCGGCCCAGTATATAATTATATTAACGGGTAATACTCGTAAAATATTTGTTTCAAATATTAGACCGTCGACGAGTCCAACTTTAACGGGTGATACTCGTAAAATATCTGTTTCAAATATTAGACCGTCGACGAGTCTCACTCGGCGCGCGTCTTGATAATGATAGGTTGTAAACCTATCGGGCTATAAGTCCAACTCGGCGCGCGTCTTGATAGGTTGTAAACCTATAAAATATATAGTGCATCGCGTTACAAGTTGTTGTTGTTTCATTTCCTTATTTCACAAAAATGGTGTAGTACAATATTTTTGTAAAATAAGGAAATGAAAAAACATAAATATGTCTCAGATCATAAGGTAGCTAGTAACTCCTTCGTGATTCATGAATTTATCTAGTCAACAAATGTTTGAAACCGTTCCAATGTATCATGAAAACCTTGTATATTATGAAGTTATGTACGTACGTACTTACATTATAAGCGATTATATCCAGGTATAGATGCGAAACGATAAAACGGAGTATGATATAAACTTGAAGTTGTCTACTCTCGATCAGCTAGCCTTAAGCTCTTGAGGAATCTCTAATACAAAGCCGAACCGCATGGAAAACGGCACTATACAAGCCCCCTCCCAGATTGCAACATTGCCATGTTACGAAAATATTCGCTGCACTAACAAAATATGCGCCATTCTTAGCAAAATATTTGCCATGTTATGATGTATTTGCAATGCTGCGAGCGATGATGCAAATATTTCATAAGGAGGCAAATATTGTGCTATGAAAAATTTGCCTTCTTAGCAAAATATTTGCCAAACGCTCAAACGTGCGTAGCAAAATATTTGCCTCCTTATGATTTATTTGCGTCTGGGTGTAAACTACGCATTCTTAGCAAAATATTTGCCTCCTTGTGATTTATTTGCGTCTGGGTTTAAACTGCGCATTCTTAGCAAAATATTTGCCTCCTTATGATTTATTTGCGTCTGGGTGTAAACTACGCATTCTTAGCAAAATATTTGCCTCCTTATGATTTATTTGCGTTTGGGTGTAAATTACGCATTCTTAGCAAAATATCTGCCTCCTTATGATTTATTTGCGTCTGGGTGTAAACTACGCATTCTTAGCAAAATATTTGCCTCCTTATGATTTATTTGCGTCCGGGTTTAAACTGCGCATTCTTAGCAAAATATTTGCCTCCTTATGATTTGTTTGCGCCTGGGTGTAAACTGCATATTTAGCAAAATATCGGCCATATTATGATTATCTGATTATGTAATTTCGCGACCATGTGGAAATTGTGCATCAATAATCTGCCATACTATCACAAACAATAAGACCAAAAAATCCGTGTGTGTGTATATATGTGGGAAATTTCCTAACGGGTTAATTAGAAAAACGGTAAGAGTTACGGGACTGGTTTTTTCGGTATAGTGCCGACAAAACTCTGACGAAGCCCATAAGCAAATTTTATAAAAATCGGCCGGTGGTAAGTGATTTAATTGATGGTTTTGTTCCAGAAATGTGACATAAAATGAGCAGAGAGAGAGAGAGAGCAGAGCGACAGTGGATCCCCCTTGCTCTCCCTCCCATTACCTCATTACTGTGATAGCGTTGGTACATGATAATTAGGTTAACCTGGTCATCGCGTCGCTCTCTCCAATTAGGGATTGAACGTTATACTGGATTCAAGTTTATACTGTAGGGAGAGTTCATACTTTCATATGTTGTTTCATATGTTGTGCGTGTTATTAGGCGGGTGTATAATACGTCGGGTGTATAATACGTCTGCATTTCAAAGTTATGATATTGAAGTCCCGGCCGTAGGCACGGGTTCCACTAGTAACATATAATAGTCAATACCTAATTGTGTTTTGCGCAGTTGAGTTAAGGACAATTGAAACAGGTAAATTTCGGAAGGTAACGAGAATGTTTTCTCCGTGTATCAGTCAATTACAGTATTCAAATTGGTAATTATTGTTTATCATAATAAGTAATAATAATTATTATTAATAGAAGCTACCAGGGTGTAAAAATATTTGATTGACCCATTTATTCGAACACGGCACAAAACTTAAAACTTGATAAATTAAAACTTAAGGCTTATTTAATCATTAATGTCAACCCTGATTTATGAATTTATCAAGTCAATATTTTAAAAGTTCGTCAAACTTATATTAACGGGTAATACTCGTAAAATATTTGTTTCAAATATTAGACCGTCGACGAGTCCAACTTTAACGGGTGATACTCGTAAAATATCTGTTTCAAATATTAGACCGTCGACGAGTCTCACTCGGCGCGCGTCTTGATAGGTTGTAAACCTATCGGGCTATAAGTCCAACTCGGCGCGCGTCTTGATAGGTTGTAAACCTATAAAGTATATAGTGCATCGCGTTACAAGTTGTTGTTGTTTCATTTCCTTATTTCACAAAAATGGTGTAGTACAATATTTTTGTAAAATAAGGAAATGAAAAAAAAAAATATGTCTCAGATCATAAGGTAGCTAGTAACTCCTTCGTGATTCATGAATTTATCTAGTCAACAAATGTTTGAAACCGTTCCAATGTATCATGAAAACCTTGTATATTATGAAGTTATGTACGTACGTACTTACATTATAAGCGATTATATCCAGGTATAGATGCGAAACGATAAAACGGAGTATGATATAAACTTGAAGTTGTCTACTCTCGATCAGCTAGCCTTAAGCTCTTGAGGAATCTCTAATACAAATGACAAAGCCGAACCGCATGGAAAACGGCACTATACACAAAAGAACAGCACCTTGTCTTTATGTTAAGCTTTCTAAGCAATAGCTATTTATTACTAGGTGGAGGTGATGTTATTGAGACTTTGGGCGGCCATAAAACTCCTGTTTTGAAAGTTGTCCTCTGTACTTGTTTCACTGACCCACGCTACGGTGTACGAGAAGGGGCCTTACGAAGAAAATATATGCTTTTAAAAAATATATATACGGGTATATGCCCCACAGATGCAAGGTGCCCCACAGATGAACGGGTTTTATAAAAGTATGTCCTGTGATTCCAAATTTTGAAAATGTTGTTAGATCTTTTCAATTTATTTGAAAAAATATAAGTCCTACACTTCCTGTTATTTGAAATAGTGGCATTTAATTTGATATGGATTTAGATCGCTGTTTTAGTTCAAAAGTCAACATTATAAAATCCTAGTCAGCACTATAAAATAAAAATATTTTGATGAAATTTTGTAAATCGCATGCATGCATAAAGTTATTAATGTAACAGCCAGTTTCACTGGATTATTTAATCAAAAACTTTAATTTTGAAGAATAAAACGTGAAAAAACTCACACGCCCCACAGGAGTCAGGTCATATGCCCCTCAGATGAAAGGTTTCTCATTTTTCACTAATTGGGAGTTAATGCCCCTCCGATTATCAACTTTATCTCAAGGAGAAGGTAGAAGAAAATTGATATCATTAAACATCAAAACCATTAAATAAAACTCAAAAAATACGGTTTTCCGAAATTTTTATGACTTATTTTTCTAAAATGGGCGTGGTCATCAATGGGCGTGGTTCTCATCATCACCAGAACTTATAACCCACATTAAACGAAATGCCTTTATGACATTTATATTTGAATAACGAATCTTAAACAGCCAACATTACTCCTTCATACTAAAAAAGCCGATTCTAGATATTTTACCTGTATAAGAAATCAATAAAATATGGGCGTGGCCGGAGCAGGACTAAGATGGAAGAGTTGGAACTTGAAATTTTTTTTGGTGGTTTTTGAATCTAGGGATCAACAGATAAGAACATATTGGTAATTTTTTTTTATGAACCGGTCTAACCGACACGTAGGTAATTAGCGAATGTGGTTGGGCAGGTTCTGCCATGTTTGAATGTACCGTGTGTTATGTGTATCAGAGCTAATATATATAATATATATAACCACTGATTATTTATAAGTTGGTCTACATGATGCCTGAAAGAATTCATGTTAATATACAAAGCTATAAAATGCCCCACAGATGCAAGGTATAAAATATTTTGATTTACTACTTATTAAATTATTCAAATAACATATTAAGTTCTAGTATAATCATGAAAATACACTGATTATTAGTAGTGGACACTTTGAAACGATTGAAATGTAACATTTCAGGAAAATATTACTACTTTTCTACTCTCAACCTGTCATCTGTGGGGCATGGTTGAGAAAAGAACGATTTTTTATGGTTGTATAAATCTATAAAATCTATATAAGCTGGCTATTATTATGTAATATATATTTGACAATAATACTCCAGAGAAAAATACAGGATAGTTAGTACCGTTTCAGTTTTTTTAAAGAATCTTTAAACCATGCACCTGTGGGGCATAGTCAAAACAAGGATGATTTTTGGGAAACTTTTTCGAGCACAAATTTTTGAAATTTTAAAATTTCAATTGCCGGGAAGAAAATTTTAGACTATTTTTGATAAATTTGCAACAATATTGTGTAAAATGAGTTCTATTTCTAATTTTGAGAGAAGTTTGAAAAACCACCATTCATCTGTGGGGCATATACCCGTATACTTTTTCAAAAAACATATATACTTTTTCAAAAAACATATATACTTTTTCAAAAAACATATACTTTTTCAAAAAACATATATACTTTTTCAAAAAACATATACTTTTTCAAAAAACATATATACTTTTTCAAAAAACATATGTTTTTTGGAACGTATATATTTGCGGAAAAACATATATTTTTCGTAAGGCCCCATCTCGAGCATTGCGTGTACGAGAAGGTGCCTTGCAAAAAAACATATGTTTTTCATGTACATCCCCAGAGGGCACCCAAATCCATGTTTTCGTGTCGGTTGCATGTTGCAGATATATTCAAATAGTGTCATAATACGCTGTACATAGGGATTGGAATAAGCTAAGATAAAATGTACTTTCTTGTAGCACGATGCACCACTGGGCCGCGCCGAGCTAGGAAGGGTTGACATCGTGAATCAAGTACTTTCAAACAATACCATGAGTATGGTAATAAAACTGGTACAGAAACTACTTGTACAAGACTTAGGAATGTGTGGATAATGCCCGTTTAGCAGGGGCTGGGCAACTGGACGCTAAAAGGTTTTAGGACCTTCTATACACATTTTGAGATGGTATGATCGTGACTACACTTGTGATCTCTGCGGACTGTGGCATAATATAAGTGGTTGTTGACGTGTGAACACAGCAGGTGCGGCCTTCCTTAGATTTTTTGGATTTTATATATCAGATCCCCTTGGTTTTCACAGCGTCTTAGAATTGCAAGAGCTGCTTACAGGACTCATGGTCCTTTCCAGTGCAGACCCATCTCATTTTACCGTCAATCCCTGTTTCCAGTTCATTTTGCTGAGTTGACCAAAAGAGATTGTACAGGTTAAGTCACTTAGCTAACTCCTTTGGGGTTTGCAATAGGCTGGAATTGAACTTGGGACCTTTCGATCAGTGGCCCAGACACATACCACTACACCACCAACCTAAACCACCAATTCATTGTTAAAATTTCCATTGCAGGTCCTATTGTAGACCATAGTTGACTGCCTTTTTAAGGCTAGCTTGAATCTCATTCTTGCTGCAATCATTTGCTGAGAGTCACTAGACTGGGTTTGTTTCACTGGCAGGCTTTGCCTATTATTTCGGAGTGAAGCGAGTGATACACATAACTTTGATTAAACTCATGCTGATCACAATACAGTACAAGGAGGTGGGTAACGTTAGTCAGCTCCTCTTGAAATGCATAAACCCATCTATAAAAGACTTGTACTCGTCATCGAGTGATACAGAGTTACCTAAACATTAAAAGGTTAGCAATTAAAAAACTATCAAACAATGCATAGAAGAGAATACATGCAGAAAAAGCTTACAAGAATTCAAGAAAATTATTACATGTCGAGCACCATGCAGAGAAGTATAAAATTAGGGAAGCAATCAAATAACAAACATATAACTATGTAAAATTTTCCAATATTTAGTAATGATTTTAAATCTATAACTTCTAATAAATCTATCTATATATGTAAATAAAATTCTACGATTAAAACTGTTTACAAAGTTTATCAATTAAAGTTTTAATATTATTTATGAATAAATCTGAGGTATTATTAGCATTAAAAAAACGAACAATTTGACTATAAAAGGTTCCATAAGCCTGGTTAATTGGAATATTCCCACTTAGGTTAGGTAAAGATATAACCTTGAACTCAAAATCATTCCTCTTATCATAAAGAGTATATTTAAATCTATTCCCTAATGCTTTAATATCCATGTCAAGAAAAGAAACATGTTGGGCCGAACTACCAGTAGACTTAAGTTCCATCATGTCTGGATATATATCAGTATAAATATTAGCAAAATTTCCATTATCGTTTAAAATCAAAAGGTCATCTATATACCTGTACACAAATCTAAGAAGTCTCATATCAGAGTCTCCTGTACTAATGAGGTTCATTACATATTTGTATTCAAACACAAATAGAAACAAATTAGCTAGGTCTGGGGCACAATCAGTGCCCATCGGCACACCAATAATCTGTCTAAATATGTTACCTCTATATTTAACATAAATGTTATCAAGTAAATATCCTAGCATCTCATGAATATCTGTACAAGAAAGATACATAACTTTAGTATTCTTTGGTTTAGATTTAGCCCACGTTGCCGATTTCTTATTAAACAGCTTGCTGACCAGGTGCTGGTTGGACATATGTAAAAAGGGGAGTTATTCTGTCAGATCTTTTCTTAATTTCTAGAAACTTTTAAGAAATTGCTTATTGACCATTACCAAGTCAAGAACCCTAGACATACTTGAACACTTTTAGGGCTATGCATGTCATTTTTGTAGAAAATTTAGTACAGAATTGACGTATTATATTGACACCACTGGCCTAAATAATGAGAATAGGTTTGATTTGGCATACATTTGTTAATAAACATTTTACGCATCAATCAGCAATTTGATAGTGCTCTAATTTCTTTAAAGTCAATTTTATTTATATAACAAGACACTGAAAAAGAAAATTACCCCGTTTCTATGAGCATTACAATCTTGACGTAAAGGACCCCATAATTGAAATCAAAGCAAGCCCCTAATACTCTCTGCTATGGACAGTGCTTTAAGGGAGTCAAATTGGTTGCCTCCAAGACTAAAGTCAATATACAATCCTCTGAAGTCAATTTGTACTCAAGAATTACCTTTTTGACATTTTCTCCCCTAATTTTGAGTTGGTAAGTAAAATTTTGGGTTGGGCTCTAAATAGAATCTTGCATACTGATTTGTCCGTTTACCTCACAGCACAAGAAGCTACCATATCATCTTGAATTATATGATGTACCTATTGCTGTGTAAAATGATCTCTAAATTTTCTGATTCTATTATATCACAGTTTTTGCTACTATATTATAGTTTTTTTTGCTATTTTGTAACAGTGTTTGCTATTATATCACACTTTTTAAATTTAAGTTTTAAGTTTAAAGTAAAACAAAGTAAATATTTATTAGCAGTGCAATCAATTCATATAATATAATTAATAGAAGTGCAATCAATTCATATAATATAATTAATAGAATATAATAGTATGTCACACCTATTGAACTATTAAGTTTGGGTAGTTGTGCCATGCAGCTAAATTTAACTAGTCGATTAAAATTTAAAAGGTTAGTCTAAATGAGACAAATGGAAATTTTTGAAAAGACGGATCAAAACACAGATCTAAGGACAAGGAGACCCCACTGCAGGACCATACAAAATGCTATAGGCTTGTGTATGGCCCAAAAGGTTCCAGTTGTCCAAGAAACTGTACGTAGCTGGTTAACTAGTTTTCAGTTCAGACTAGGCTAGAAGAATTCTAGGGTTTCTAGTTGTACAAATAATGGTTCCAAATTTTTTTAGGTGGACATGGAAATTATGCGAGGAATATATAGGTATATAAAAATTAAATCTATCTAAAAATGGATCCAAAGATTCACACGGCAGTCAAGGAACTTTCAGACAGGATGCTTTTGAAACAGGCATATTAAGCGCTTTTGTAATTAATTGTATGCAAGGGATGAGATGCTGATTATCTAAGCTGGTGCGATGCCCCAGCTGTTAAGGGGGAGCCACTCAATTTCACGCCCAGGTGTTGCCAAATGCTGGGTTTCAAGTAAAAGTTTTTTGATACGGCTCTTGATAATTGAGATAAGTGAAGAAAGGTCAGAAAATTTACTAGAGCCAGGGACCATGACATTGTTTTGATTAGGAGTGCATTTATCGAATATTTTGTCAACCAAACTGTTCCATATATAGTCGTACCTTTGACGACAAGACTGTGTTTAGAAATATCAAGTTTGTGAAGGGGGACTTGCAGAGTTTGGCTACATGTTCTGGAGCTTTTTTGAAATAAACTTGATAGAGAGATGGTTTGATGTAGTTTCAAGATTTTAAACAGTTCAGTGGATATATGTTGAGTGTACAGGTTGTGAATTGACATGATTTTCTCGGTATTGAATATTGGCTTAGTGTTTTCTAATGCAAAGCTCCTTTTTGCGATGTGTTCACTGTATGGTCTTGCACGTGCACATGTTTCATAGTACTCTGCTCGGTCGAAGCTTGTTTTGCTTCCAAATAGAAGGCGTACACATCTTTTTTGGATGGAGAACAGTTTAGATAGTCTATAAGGTGAGACACCACCCCAGCTGCTGATACAGTAGCTCATATGAGACTTAAATAAGGAGTCATACAGTTTATGGTACTTATAGCTATACTTGTTGTTAATTTACATTTTATGTTATTTAGCTGGGGTTCCCAGGATAGTTATGGTCAATGATAACACCAAGAAATCTCACTTCATTCACTCATGTAAGAGTGGTGGCTGACAATATGAGTGAGTTCTCAGAGCCATATTCACGAGCACGTGCACAGGAAGAGTACCGGCCAGGTCTGAATAACATGTAGACCGATTTGCTTAGGTTAATGTGCAGCAAGTTAGATTCCATATAGTTATTTACAGATTCAAGTACTTTATTAGCATTCAAATAGGCTTCTTGTTCAGTTTCCCCAGCAACAAATATGTTTGTATCATCTGCAAACAGTACAAAGTGTTTAAGTTTGCTTGAGCTAGAGTTAGTAATGTCATTAATGTAGAGTAAGAAGAGGAGAGGGCCTAGGACTGACCCCTGTGGTACCCCATATTCGATTTTGCAGTGATCAGAGCGTGTGTTTTGGAAATCAACATACTGCTGTCGGTTACATAAATAGCTTTCAATTAGGTCAAGACAGGGCCCTCTTATGCCATAGTGTTCAAGTTTGACAAGTAGTTTTCTGTGGTCGATTGTGTCAAGTGCTTTGCTTAAGTCAATGAATATGCCAATTACATGATTCTTACTTTCTAGGTTTTTAAGGATATGGTCAATAGAGTAGTTGATGGCATGTGCTGTTGAGTGGTTTGATCTAAATCCAAACTGTTTATCGTATATGACTATATGTGAGGTAAAGAAGCTATATAGTCGGCAGTAGATTACTTTTTCGAATATCTTGCCAAAGATAGGTAGAATAGATATTGGCCTGTAGTTATCAAATAACTGTGGATCTCCTTTTTTGAATACTGGGGTGACTTTACCTATTTTGAGAGTATTTGGAAATAGACCCATCTTCATGAATAAATTTAGGAAACCCGCTAGGTGTCTGGAGATTGTTGTGCAACATTTCTTGAGAACAGCTATTGATATGTCACTAGCCTTGTCACCCTGGAAGGTTTTAACAATTTTTTCGATTTTCTCAGAATCACAGGGCTTTAAGAACACACTGTTGGTTACTCTTTTGTTAAAGTAGTTCTTATAATCTAGGGGCCTCTGGCAAGCTGTGTCACGGCCTATCAGTTTGGAAGAGCAGAGCTTCGCATTAAGTTTACCTGCAATGGAAGAGAAGAACACGTTATAGCCATTCGATATAACACGTTTATCTTTTACTAAATTACCATCTATTTTGAACGAGGCCTTTATTCCAGTTTTTGTTTTCCCCCTCAGTTCATTGATCAGTGCCCATGTTTGCTTCATGTTACCTGAAACTTTTGAGAATTTTCTACAATAGTACAACTTCTTGGCAGATCTTATAATGTATTTTAACTGTCTGCGGAATTCACTATAAATTAAGTATAGATTTGAGTCTCCAAGAGGGTCAGATTTCTTAATTGTTCTCTTCATTTGCCTATAAAGATTTTTACATTCGAGAATACAGAAAATTGGAAAGTGATGCGAAACCCTGGTATCCAGTAGTCCAGCTGACACAATATTGTCAGTGGAGTTTGTTAGAATATTGTCAATAAGCGACGGGACACAGCCTGGTTTATGGTGCGTTGCCAGTGATATAAGTGGGATGAAGTTATTGCCATATAAACTGTTTTCAAAGCTGGTAGAGCCCTTATTAAAAAGATTGAAGTTAAAGTCTCCAAGTAGGATAACGTTCATATCAAGAACCTGACTAAGTAGGCTCTCGAATTCTTGTAGGGCATCTCTGCCTGCCAACGTTTGTTATTGAGACAAAAACTGATTCAAGGTTAGGGGTACACATACAAAGTTTATCAATGCGGGTGTAAGTAAGTGACTCATGAATGTAGAGTCCCACTCCACTACCTTTAGATTTGTCAGGTAATTTATTGGTGAATTCAGAGAGGTAACCGGGTATCCTGTACAGGTCCTTAAGGTTTGCATCAATATTTGTCTCAGCCAAGCCAATAAACGAGAATGGATGACTGCAGTACTGTGAGATTTCTGTGACAAATTTATCAAAATTTGCACAGCATTTCCGTCAATATTAGTAAAAATACTAGTAAGGTTCTGCCCATTTCTATGATGCAGCTTCACGAGATTCTTGAAACTTTTTTGACCATAATTTGTACAGCTTTTATGGATTTCATTGATTTCAGAAACATCTTCAATTTCGTCAAGGTGGACTGGGTCATGTTTGTCACGTATAAGTGCAGAAGCAAATGGGCAGTACCCTTGTGGTAAGCTGGCGATGCAGCTGTAGCATTGCCAGCTATCATTGGTGTGGCTGTATTGGAAGAGATTTTTGGCACATTTAGAGTGAGTGATTGTACTACAGGTGCTACAGTTTAAAATTGTGTTGTGTGTTGAGATAAATTTATTGCATCCCTTGCTAACATTCTTATTAATTTGTGGTGGTTTAATCATCATAATTATGGTGGGCGCCTACCACTACTAACTGCATTGCTGAAATTCCCCTGACTGGTGTTAAAACGTGCTTTAGACTGGCTACTCCTTCTGCCAGCTACAGATTCCTTGATATTTGCAGCAAATTTACGAATACCACTTTTACCGAGGTGGAAAATATCAGAAGTAAGAGGGCGATTTGCAGCAATATCCCATCTGCCATGCTCATCAGAGAGCTGACGACCAAAAATAGAGTTATCAACAATAAAAATTGGTGAATACTGAATAATGAGATTTAGATTGCTTGCTCTGCTCGGTGATCTAAATTGCATTATATCACACGCATGCTACTATGTAACAATAATATACTATTTTGTATCCTTTAGTATCATTGCATTTTGTAACGCATCTGCATGTATTATTACGTATCGTAAAATATCTTTTCTGTAGGTTAGATGGCAAAGAGGAGTCCTGTAACAGTCGAAGACTACCTGAATAAAGTCCGAGACGAAAGAAAAGACAGGATGAAAGGTTTTTTAAAGTCGAGAGCCAAACCACCAAAATTTGTTTACGAGGTATCAGAAGCCAAGAAAGCCAAGAAAGACTTCAAAGCTGTAGGTGTAAGAGAATTCATAATGCTGGAGGAAAATTTGCTCTACAATTTAAAAGTAGAAATAAGAATAAAATTCAAGTTCACAGGACCAATTACAGTGAAAAAAACACTTAAGGGACCAAACGTTACTACAGATGCAGAGCTTCAGCTCTGTAAGCGGCTTATTTATGTGTACCACCAAGCTGAACAATCCAATCCATTGACACCATCTACGATTCTTCGTTCTGTTTCTAGTGCTGACCACTCGCAGTCTGTTCCACCAACAAGATCAGTAATGCCCTGCACAAGATCGATTTTACCACTACGATCAACTTCCACTTCCAGATCTGTTTTCCCGACAACATCTGTTTTACCGCCACGATCAACTTCTGATCCCCGATCTGTTTTCCCGACAACATCTGTTTTACCACCACGGTCAACTTCCACAACAAGATCTCGTTTACCAGATCTTGCTAGTTCTCCCATAACCCGGCCAATTAAACCGGAGGAAGTTATAAAGATAGGCGTCGATAAACACGAACTGGAACAAAATGTTCTCCTCCTTAGCCAATTCAAAATCTCTGAACCGTCCGCATGGCAGAGAATTGGCTTCATCAACATCACTCAAATGGACTTCGAAAAACAATTTGAAGCTGAGGGAACATTTAAAAAGGTTTATAAGTTTGAAGCAAAAAGTGCTGTACTGAACGGATCCTATGTGCTAAAATTCTTTAAGGATGATGAAAATATCATAAATTGTATTGAAAACGTCTGCCAGTCCGGAATCACAGAAATGACATTAAAGGCGGTGAAAGTAGGGGCTTTAACTAAGCACTGGGTTCAACGTTTCAACCAGTCCATACCAGCAGCGGGCAAAATGCCATTCACACTCTCGACTATTGACACATATCTTGTACAAGCTATAAACGATCCCATCCCGATCATAAAGATAGAAGATAAAACTTTGAGTTACTCGCCTGGGATGATAGAGAAGTTCATGCCAGGAGTCCTTGTAAAAACCGTTAACAATAACGGTCACATCATCAATCCAGACTCTGAGGAATCGAAATTCACAGAATGTTTTTCGCATTTCATCTACAATCAGGAAACTGCGTCGAAAGCTATCCCTCTAGACATACAGTTCTTTAGACAAGGAAAGATTTTGCAGCTGACAGATGTAGAGATAGCAACCCATGGCAAGAGTCAGACTTGGGAGTTCACTGCTGGAAATTTGGGTGCCTCTGCAATTAGCAACTTCTTCCAACAACATGTATGCAGTCAATACTGCGTATCCCTTGGATTGACTGTATGAGTCGGTGAAAGGATCGATAGCTTCTTTGTATTATTAATTTAATCAAGTATTTCAGAGTTAGACCATTCTTGTCTGCCTTTATGCTTTTATAATACTAAACGACTTGTTTTGTTTCAATGAATTTCGATGCTTATGATCAATTGTTTTTCGTAAGCCAATGAAATAATTCTTGTATTCTTATGTTGTATTTTATATCCGATAACGATCAATGGTGCCATTTTATTTTAAGTAAAATAGAGCTTACCTATCTTTTATTTAATATAATCAAGTATTTCAGAGTTAGACCATTCCCGTCTGCCTTAATGCTTTTATAATACTAAACGACTTGTTTTGTTTCAATGAATTTCGATGCTAATGATCAATTGTTTTTTGTAAGCCAATGAAACAATTCTTGTATTCTTATGTTGTATTTTATATCCGATAACGATCAATGGTGCCATTTTTATTTTAAGTAAAATAGAACTTACCTATCTTTTATATAATATAATACGTCAGAGGTAACCATTTGCGTTTTAACGATAATTGTTTTTATAAGCGTTATGATTTATTTCCAGGAAGTACTTTGGGTACATTATTTAGAATAATATGTGAAATTTTAATAGTATCAAATTTCTAACTTTTAAAACTATTTAAAAATCTCTATAATTGATGTTTTATTGAACGACAACTAGTCCAGTATCTGAGCCATTTTCGTACTTATTGCATAGGAACTCCAAAAGGTACAAACATTCAAATACGACTTTGCTTTATAAGTAGTAAAATGTTTTGAATGAACATTTTCTATTTCTATTTCACCTTCTATTTCTATTTCTATTTCTATTACTATGTAGGACTATTGGGCTTTCGTTTTCAAGATACTAGCAAAAAATCCATTTTTGCCCGTTCACCTGGCAAATTTTCAAAATTTTGCTCAAGAAGTCGTAGAGACTAGGAGCCGACCGGATATCCGGTCCGGTCCGGTCCGGTATCCGGTTGATTTTGACCCGATCCGGTCCGGTCCGGTTTTACCTTTTAATTTTACCGGATCACCGGATCAGGAAAATGAAAATTTTCAATTTCAGACTTTGAAATTCTCCATTTTAAAATCATAAATTTCAGCAGAATAGTTTGTTGAATCTCATGCTTCTGCCTCGGCCAATGGGAGCCAAGAAATCAAATCACGTGATTTGGCAGCTCCACTGAGTCACGCGATAAGGGGAGTCACGTGTTTAGACTTTAGGTGGAGCCAAACTTGCACTTGTAGTTGTCTAACAATATCCAACAAGTCACGTGAGCAAAATCACGTGACCATCAAGTTTAACAGACCTTGTCCGCTTAACTGACCCTATTAGGAGGTTGTATCAGATCTTGTCAGACTAACTGACCCTATTAGGAGGCTGTATCAGATCTTGTCAGACTAACTGACCCTATTAAGGATGTTTTCCGTCTTAACGAGCTTGCATAGTGTCCAAAATGTTACTCTCAGTGCCCAAAACGTTACTCTCAGTGCCCAAAACGTTACTCTCAGTGCCCAAAACGTTATCCTCCTAATTATTGGCAGGTACTATAAAACGTTATCCACCAAATTATCGGTAGGACCACTACCTATTACACATCTAGAAGTCTAATCAGTAAAATCCAATCCACGAATCTGTACACTACGAACTAGCTTGTTCATTATAACTTCGAAGCGCAAGACTTCGGAAGTCTGGACCTACTTCTCAGTAGATCAAGACACGCCCGTTTTCGCCCAGTGTCGCCTATGTGATCAATGTGACCAATTCCATTGCCAGAGTGATTCTTTTGTTCAAATTCAAAAATTAGAAACAAGAAAAATAGAAAAAAAAAACTACAAAATTGTCAAAAAAAATCTATGTCCTGATCCGGTATCCGGTCCGGTCCGGTCCGGTCAACCGGATCGGGAGTCCCGATCCGGTCCGGTCCGGTCCGGTTTCGAAAATCCCGATCCGGTCGGCTCCTAGTAGAGACTTGATTATGTGCTTATAATAAACAAAATGTGCATATTCTTATTGACGCTATTAATCAAGTATGGGTCTCTGATGCTCAGATTTAGAGATATTGCTAAAAACCTATACATTTGGCAAAATTTCGTTCAGGTACCAAGTCAAAATGTACCTAGACCACAATCAAACATATAATACCTTCCGAAAATTATATCCACTAAAACTCGGGGACACCAAAAGCTGATAATTTACAGATATATCCCGCAAGGGAAGCGAAGGTATTATCAGCATAGACTCAGACTGGCTCGCAAAAAAGTTTCAAAACAAATGACACACGGGTTCTATATATTACACACTATATTGTATCATGCGCACGGATCAGAATTACACCTCTTCCAATCGAAACTGGAATGTATTATAAATTATAATACCTTCGCTGTTTCGTGCCCACGCGTTCCCTCCAGCAAGCTGTCGGGAATTATAGCGCTCAGCACTCAGCAGTGAAGGTATTATAGTATTATAGAAAATATTTTAGATTGAAAATTTGGTAGGAATTAGATTGAAAATTTGGTAGGAACTGTACTGAAAAACTTGATGATTTGATTTGATTTTAGATAGACCTCAGACTTGATATGAAGCTAGTCTAAGTTCTTACTCCTCAAAGCTTGTGTTATTGCTTTGCTCAACAGGTTTGAAAATTTGCCGGCGTAATGGCAAACATTGATTATTTGCTGATATCTTGAAAACGAATGCCCAAAAGTCCTTTGATCATTCATAACACCAATATAAATATGCATGTTTTGCTTTGTTTTAGCTCAAAATCAAGTCTCTACGATATTCGTACCTCGAGATACACCATATATCACTCGAAAAGGGCATGACCCACCATTTTTGCTCAAGGAGACCAGTTGCATTTGATTCCTTACATAAACATTAGTCTATTTAGCGTTTCAAACCTTTTGGGAGTATGGAATGAGTACGGGTAATGGCTCAGATACTTGTTGGAAAACATTGACTTCTTTATTTTCTAGCTGCCCTTTTTGTAATTCACTCTTTTGCTTACCTGAACCATCTGAATAAAAACATTTTAGTAAAATCGACGATTATGAATACGAAAAGGTATCAAATCAAAGACTGGGAAATAGCGATTCCTAAGCTGGACAATCTTGTCAGTAAGAGCTACTCAAACAGCGAAATTGTCCAGATATTACGGAAGGATCCAGAGTTTAAAGGTATGTTTATGACAAAAATGTTTACACTTAAGCGCCCTATTATTATTATATATCTGTTCCTATGTAGTTCTTATTTCCAAAAAGTACAAAAATAAAAGAATAAATTAGTATATCAGTGGCAATTGTCATTATATTATGATAAAATTCCACATTTATGCCTTAACGTATTCCATTTAACAGATCTGAATTGGAGTGAGCATACTGTTAAGAAAAGACTCAAAATCGCTGGAATTCGCAGGATAGATAAAGACATACCGATGGACATTGTAAGTTACACGGCGACCACTGATCACGGCGTTCTATAGGGTGTCCCAAAAGTCGTCCGCTTACGTATTGCTCGGTTCGTGATACTCGAATTGACAAAATTTTTTCGGGAGTCGTTTAGTATGGTTATTAATTCGGGAAATACGCCAAATTTAGCGGAGTCAATGTTCATTTTTTTCAAATGAACGGTAATGAACGGATTGCAAGCTGCTGTCTTATAGGAACAACTCTACCAAAGTGGCTAGGCTATCTACGGTTAGTAGGATGTGGTAAATACAGCAGTTATTGAGTGCCAATTCCAGATCCAAATATTGGTTGATAATGACTGCTACTTCCAACGATCCAAATATCGGAGTTGAATAATTAGACGATTGTTTATGCGTAACTCAGTTGTAACTAATCCGATAGTGATTTGTGACTTATACTTCCAAGCAGTGGTTAGGGAATTATAGCGATAAGCCCGAAAATTTGGGTAACGACTTTCGGGACACCCTGTATATCTTGTCCCGTTTATTTAAAGGTCATAGAAGTGTTGGTTAGACAAAGGCCAATCGTCCAGACGCAGCAACAGACAGACAGACAGACAGACAGACAGACAGACAGACAGACAGACAGACAGACAGACAGACAGACAGACAGACAGACAGACAGACAGACAGACAGACAGACAGACAGACAGACAGACAGACAGACAGACAGACAGACAGACAGACAGACAGACAGGCAGACAGACAGACAGACAGACAGACAGACAGACAGACAGACAGACAGACAGACAGACAGACATGCAGACATGCAGACAAACAGACAGAATTGAATTTATAATCACTTATTAAAATGTTTTTACCTTACTATATAATATACCTTACTGTATTTGATATCTTACTAAATATACGAGACATATCTATAAAGTACGAATTTCGTACAACAAAAATTTGACGGTTATCTGAAAATAGTTCGCTATATTTTCGGACCGCCAAAATTTCGATCCAAATTGATTTATGATACAATTACACGTAAAAACGGCGGCTTTATAAAAATTCACCACATATTTTCGGACCGCCAAAATTTCGGTCGTCGCAAATTAGTCCCCTATAAAAGTATAAATATGTCTTGTGAGGTATTCAACTCCATTGACGATAGTAAAATACTAATAATACACATATATCGTTCAGATAAGAGCGAGAGTGATAGAATTACAAAAAGGGCAGCTAAAAAATAAAGGGGTCAGAGC
Organism: Candidatus Endobugula sp.; assembly: GCA_965225895.1. GTDB lineage: Bacteria > Pseudomonadota > Gammaproteobacteria > Pseudomonadales > Cellvibrionaceae > Endobugula. The sequence continues at coordinate 7,546 of CBDDBR010000011.1, read as the reverse complement.
TGTCCAACAAGCCCTAAGACTAGAGGGATTGAGGGTCCAACGAGATCTGGTCAATGAAGTGATGAGAGAGACAGATCCAAAAGGTTAGCATTTGATACATTAGACCGTGTAAATGCGTTTTAAGGTGTTTTAAAGCGTTTTAAGACTTAATATGTTTTATGCTAAATTTTGTCACGTATTTTGTGAACTTCAGTACTAGATATTTGAACATTTACTTTTCAGGATTAGAAGAACGTCAAATTTGCAATAATAAGAAAAGAAAAACTCATGACAAAGTATTTAGATGTCCAGGACCACTTCATGTCTTATCCCTTGATGGTAATGACAAGATGAAGGGACTCAATAACAATGAATTTCCTTTCGGGATATATGGTGGAATAGACTGCTTTAGTAGGAAAATTCTATTTCTTACTGTCATGGTCAATAATAGAGACGCCGCTGCAACCGGAACAGACTATTTTAAAATGCTGTTGAACCTAAAAGTCTGTCCAAGATTTTTGCAAGTAGATTTAGGGACCGAAACAGCAGTTATTGCAGCCATACACTCTGCGATAAGAGATCAACTACCGGGCGGATCTTCGTGGGATAAAGATCCAAAATTTGTGATCTATGGGCCAAGTACTAGCAACGTGACAATAGAAAGATTCTGGAATCTCTCAAACACCTCAGTTGTGGCTCTACTAAAACCCCACTTGCGAAAACTCCGCTCTGAACTACTTTATGATCCGAATGAGAACTTTGATCGTGATCTTCTAGCTTATCTCTTTATTCCGGTCATCCAATCAGAACTAGATGTATTGAGCGAACGTCATAACAATCACAGAATTAGAAAACAAAATGGCGTTGAACTTCCCACTGGGTGTAAGCCCAACTACTCATTCTCGTTCCCGGAAACATTTGGAGCTGCACAGTGTGGTCGAGAAATTCCAAGCAAAGTCTTAATTGATGTGGGAAATTCATTTGGAATATCAATTTCCAATGAATCAGTCACAATAGCCCAAGATGTCAAAGCCATGATATCAGAATGTCCCACAACCGTAGAACGAGCTGCAGATGTTTATAGGAGCGTAAAGAAGAAGCTTTACTCAATGGCAGCAGGTTAGATTTTGCTTAAGAATTGTTAAGAGACCCTAAAACACAGGAAGTTAAGCGTAAGATAATACTAAAAAATCGCTATAAGTATAGTCAGACCTCGATACTACGTGCCTCTATACTACGCGGACCTCTGTTATACGAAGTTTTTATTGAAAATTTACTATCCCCAACTATTTTAGGCCAACCATTTCAGGTTCTTAATTTCATCATCAGGGCGGACTTAATGCGGAACTAGTCAAAACGGTGTCACCATCAACTTTATTGTGTCAATCGGACATTCAGATGTAATGATGCATCAACTTAGAGGTCGAAAAATTGCTACCGAATATATCATGTACAGTACTTATGCACGAAAATTTGCTCCACCCTATACTACGGGGACCTCTGGTTAATTCGTGTATTGTTCTTGAGTCTCATGATTTGATATTTCTGTTCAAATTTCTGATTTTTTCTGATTAGACTCAGTGAGGACAGGTTCTAATAAAATGAACTAAATAACTGAATAACGTATCGACATTTCTACGTCATACTCATATTCTGAAAAAGGTTTAATTCAATTATAACGGTCAATATTTACACTAAAAATTTGACGAAGAAATTTATTTCAAACAAAATATATAACTGTAAAATAGTTATTTACTGTAAAATAGTTTTTAACGAAATCGGAGCAAATATGAACATAAGACTGACAGAATTTATCAAATAGGGCTCAACTGAAAATTAGCAAATAGCGTGACGTGTACAAGAGATAAAAGATTAAAAGAGATTAAAAAAATAAAAGAACATAATAGACAGCAAATGAGCGAAATTTAAACGATAATAATACTATTTACACGTCACTCAACTAAAAACTGTGTTAGATTGTTCAACTCTGTTTTATCGTTGAGTGTTGGTTTCTTTTCAACTAAAAATCGGGCTTCTTTAATCTTTCTGTTGATGAGTGATGTTCCTCTATCCACGATTTGAAGTTTTAGCTTTGGGGGGCCTGTGTGCTGAGGGTGACTTTCCCTGTAGTGTTTTGCTAGTGGCTTATCTTCGTAAGATTTTGCTGTTGGGTTTGCCGCACTACGGTAATGTTCGTCGAACCTGCATTGCACTTGAGTGGTCTGTAAGTTTCCCTGCCATAGTTCTCGGTGCAATTGTCTACTTCGCAAGTGATGTGGTAGACGGTGTTAGTCGTGGTGCATTCTCCATCAGTTAGGGCTGCGCATGTTCTGCAGTTTGATGTTGTGCAGGATTCCTTGTCAAGGGGTCTGGAGTCTGTTAGGAGATCTTTCAATTTCCGTCCAGGTTTTTCGACAATTTTAATCGAGAGTCCACTATGTCTGACAGCATCTCTGTATTTGCGACTAGTAGCTTCGTTGATATATGGTAGTTTGAGAATAGCTCCGTCTTGGTCTTTGTTTTGTACTTTCTGATTGGATCTCTTCCTACGTTTTCTCTTGTTCTTTATGGCGTCTAAGACTCTATCGTTGTAGCCGTTGTTAGTGAGGAGTTGATCTATCATCTTTTCAGAGTACTTCTCGTTATCTCTGTTGTTAGAGACTGCCTCTGCGGTGTTGTACATACTCTCAACAGTAGCATTCTTTGTACGTGTTGTATGATGAGAGTTGTAGTGGAGGGTGAGTGGTTTCTTCTGCGGTTTTCTATAGAGTCTAGAATGTACAGATCCGTTTGAGTCTATTTTTATTTCCGTGTTGAGGAAGGGGACATAGTCGTTCTGATTGTCAGGGTAGTCTACAGTAAGTTTAATAAGTTTGTCAGGGTCTTTTTGTTCGATGAGGTTGCACAGTTGTTGAGCCTTTCAAGAGTGATGCTCAAAACTCATAAGTACACAAGTGAGCAAATCAAGACTCTTAACCCTGACACAATTAAAACTAGACCTATTGTCTCAGGCTGCAACAGAAATACGGGGACCTCTGTTATACGCGGAGTTTTTTCAGAATCCACTACCCCCGACCACCGCGTAGTATCGAGGTCTGACTGTGTTGTGAGAAATAATCGATATAGAAATTGTGCACTGTGCATGCGTCACTAGGTACCTCCTGTACACCTGCTACAGTTCTTAAATAACCGCACCCTATCCCTCTTAGGAATTTCTGATTTTGGTAAAATAATGGATAGTCAATACGTTAAAATAGCTCCCTTAAATTCATATCAGGGTATTCAAACTTCTATAATTTGTAATCACCTATACAATGAGGATGAATGCACATTAATTGACTGCAGTATCAATATGCAATTTTTACCATTCCTTTTTCAGGACATTGAAGAAAAGTTGTTTGTAGAGCGAAAATTGTTATCCATTCCTACTCACTTCCTTTCCTCCCCGATGGAGCAAGGTGGATTAAATACTATCAACAACAATTTGATAATGTATCGTATCATTGTTTTTTGCAGACTTTCCAAGTTTTTAAAACTTACATATAAAACTTACATATAAAACTTACATACAACTTACATATAACATATAAACAGTATTTGAATCAGAATGAAAATCATTGAAAGGACCCCTGCATGTGAAAACAACGATATTTTGTGTAGTTTCTTGATCAACAAACAGTTGGTTTCGCCTAATCTGGACATGATTAGTGATGATCGTTTTTAATACTTACACAGTTTTTGTGCTAGATATTGCTTTGTCACTCCAAGCTATTTGTAAAGTTTTAACGTTATTGATTTGATCAAAATATATCAACACATATGAATGTTTGAAGCTTTTCACGTGGCTGTTTTTGATAATATTTCAGATGAACGGCATAGCAAACAAAGTTTAGCTATCTGAAAGAAGTCGGAAAGTTTACAAATTTTATATTATTGGGATTATTACTTTTTAATTGCATTGTAGTGGATGAACTATCTTATTTTGTTCCAAATATTTAAAGCTGGTCCGTTTTGGACCGAACTGAGATAAATGAGTTTTAATGAATCTGCTTCGATCTGACAAAATGGCTTCCATCTATAAACGACCTATCAAAGCTTTTTATTACTATCATAGATTCGATTCCTTTTGTCAGATCACGGTAGAATTACATAAAAAGAATTCAGTCGAGCGTGATAAAGCGTTCTTATTCCTGGAAATTTCCCTCCAATTATCAAGTCAATTAGAAGATCATCAAGACGCTTATACTCGCTAAAAATATAATTAATTTTCTTCCCATGATAAAACTATCAAGAGTCATCAGATCATCCCAAAAATCATTTGTTGTGGTCTGATATCATCATATGTAACACCCTGAATCGATATTTCTGCGACATGGTCATGAGAAGGTTTCAAAAACCAGGTTTTAGTGGTTGCCCAATGCCCTATTTGGGCCCTTATCATCTTCCACTTTTTAAAGGTTCACCGCAAATGCTCTCGACCGGATCCAATCGTTTTGAAAGGTGGCAAGGTAACTCGGACATCATTGCATTTGCCTTCTTATTTGATGCTATCATATACAGAATAAGAATTCATTTTCTTGTGATCATGACGTCATCAGATTCTGTCAGTATTTCAGTAATCAGTCAGGACGGTTAGGTGAAGTTTCATTGCATGAACAGTGTTGAGTTGATTTTATTAAAATGCATCCCCAGAGGGCACCCAAATCCATGTTCTCGTGTCGGTCTATCTTGTTCCATCTTTGAAAATACGAATGAAACATGAGTTGGACTTTTCGTTCCATTTGTTCCGATCGGAACGAAATTCGACGAAAGTCGATTATCTCAAAATTTAACTGACAGAAACATGCGCTTATCCACTAGTTAGTAACGCGCGAAAACTTTAACGTGACAAGCACGCACATGCGCGCGCGCAAGGCACCTTCTCGTACACGTCGTGTTCGAGAAGGGGCCTTACGAAAAATATATGTTTTTTTGCAAGGCACCTTCTCGTACACGTCGTGTTCGAGAAGGGGCCTTACGAAAAATATATGTTTTTCCGCAAATATATACGTTCCAAAAAACATATGTTTTTTGAAAAAGTATATATGTTTTTTGAAAAAGTATATGTTTTTTGAAAAAGTATATATGTTTTTTGAAAAAGTATATGTTTTTTGAAAAAGTATATATGTTTTTTGAAAAAGTATATATGTTTTTTGAAAAAGTATATATGTTTTTTGAAAAAGTATATATGTTTTTTGAAAAAGTATATATATTTTTTTAAAAAGCATATATTTTCTTCGTAAGGCCCCTTCTCGTACACCGTACCCACGCTTTATAGCATTTATACATTTCGGCCCATTTTATATGTTTGTTCGATTTGCTGTACATTTGTATATTTGCTATTTTGTAAAAGTTTCAAATCATGGGGTGGAATCAAAATCCCAAAACACGTGCTAGGCTGAATAACATTTTTGCAATTGCAAAGCGATGTGTAAAGGTATAAAACTGCTATTTGGTAACATCCCCGATTTTGATCATAAAGAATACTACTTAAAATGTGCACGTTCGAAAACTTATAATAAACATATTATGGCTAGCAAGAACTACTGTTTTGAAAACATTAAACCGCTGTTCATTGAGCATAAAATTATGAACCTGGAGAATCTGCACATGTATCATACTATACATTTATGGAACTATTCAATTCAAAATTATTAAATTTGATGTCCCTCAGTCCATTAAAGATCGTTTCAGATAATGCCCTAAAAATAAAAAACTTCGTCTGATCCCATGACTGACTGACTGAGGGACTGAGATTAGACATCTGTCAACAAAACTTTCTGTACACCTCTACCAAAAATTTGAAATGATCTCATTCAAATTTAGTCTTCAGATTTGGACTTGGAGGACTTCGCCGCTTCGACGCGCCGCGCAAACTATCATTCTTGCTTCGTCAATCAATCTTCAGATTTACCTGAGGACCCCAGGCTTTAATGTTCATAAAGCCGAATAGAGATTCGGCGGAATGACAGGCTGAGCGCGGCACTTGGTACGCGTGGCTGGGAAATGGACCGAGACTTTGCCAGTGCCGGAAATAAAACCAGAACTTCTACCGGGACGAGGACTAAAACCTGGTCCGTGATTTCTGCGTTGCATAAACAATTGGGTACGAAAATCAATATTTACCTTTCACCCTCAACCCTGTTAATTGAAGAATTGATAAACAATTTGACTTTTTTGCAGCATTTTAATCGGTTTAGAGATTCAAAGATTGCGTGGTAAACTGGTTTAACATAAATATCCATACATCGGTGCCTTTCCTTATCAACATCTGCTTAATTCCGTAATGAGAGGTTAATTGCGTTAGACCACTTTAGTCCTGGTTTGACCCACGCTGCAGTCCCTTTTCGTGTCGAAGTGCACGAGAGAGGTATACAACATGTAGCAAGTACTGGTAAACTCCTAATCCTGGCCTCAAACCACATACAGTATGACATAGCAATGAGGATTCCAATATTTCTAACACGCTGTTTGTGTTAACAACATCAAATGATATCTAATTAGCCTGATAAAGCGGCTGATGATATTGATAAAACACAGCATAGACACATGTGATTCTGCACTGGTGGTTAAGCACGCTTAACCGGTATTTTGGGCACTATAAAATTCTTATTCCTTCATGCTGATTTGAAGGCCATTAAAGCATTTGAACCAGTCAAAAAAGTTTAAGTTGTATATCTTTTACGGTTTTGCGGACATCGTGTTAAACATTAAAGTTGATGCCGTGGTGCCAGTAAAATGGAACAAATATATATATTATATATGATCGTCTCGCTTTATATATAATAAGATTATACCCCTATACTATTTTACCCCCTTTACTATTTTTCCAGCCATTAAGACTGAGATATATATGAGATATTTATAATTATAAAACGTACTCTACAATCTAGATTTATAAAACGCAGTACGGGTTACCACTGTTAGTGTTAACTTACATTTATACAATTCAGTATGAGGTCAATTAAATGATCCTTGAGAACGCCAGAACGGAACTCGATGTTCCACTTCGAATCTGATATACTCAGCTATACATTATATCAATTGACTTGTGTTAATATTTTACAATACTACACGTCATCTTACAAATATACCATGTTTTCTATGAGATAACATCACGTGATCGAATCAAGTGTGTTGGTTTAAAAAAGCTAGAGACTAAGGGGTATTATAAAGGAGCTTATAGACTGACCAATGACCATGAGTTCCTTTTCAGTTTTCAATTTAACAAATTCTTGGAACTAATATATTTGTATAGCGTACTCTACAATCTAGATCTATAAAACGGTGTACTGGTTACCGCTGCTTACTAAGGATGATGATTAATCACTCTACACTCGACTGTCGCGTGACTTTTTTAACCCGTTCTCTAGGTGGCCCTGAATGACTATTCGAAACACTAACCCTCTTATCTGATTCCAACCCTAACCCTAACCCAATCTCTAACAAAAGCATATGCCGAAACCCTAACCCTAACGAGATATTTGACCAATTTCCTTATATCTTTATATGACATATCACGTGATCA
>CBDDBR010000010.1:0-45103 GCA_965225895.1 Candidatus Endobugula sp. | reverse complement strand
TAGTTATTATGAGGATATAGATCTATGATAAAAAGTAAGTTCTTACGGGTGTCGAATGCGCTAGTTGTGCGGTGCATGATTCACATTGTCGCCTGCATGGCTGTCTACCCTGCCCTCTATTCTCAATCAAATCACAATTGACCTTGGAATGTTTATGACTACCGAAACCGAAGCGGAAGCGGAACAGCACACAACCCCAAACAACCTCAATCAAATAGATAACTCATCATGCACTGAAAAGCTAAGTGATACCTTATCCTCATTGACCGAAGATGAGCGAAAGATTATTAAATCAGCCTTGGCGGTTTTTCTTCAAAAAGCCCAAAATTGCTGATTCGATTAATATACGTTGGTCGTCTGGTAGGCTTTTGATTTGTAAAGCGAGTGTGTCGGATTCAATGTCTTGCGTACTGCGCTCAGGGTCTACCATCGCCACCAATGTTTTTAAATCTGTCCCGGTAACATCCGCAATAGAGCCAAGTATATCAAGTGTGGGTTTTAAGTCGGTGTCATTGAGTAGCCGTGATACGGTGGAGTGCGATGTGCCGAGTAACTTAGAAAATTGGTTTTTGTTAAGGTTGTATTCGCACATGTAATTTTTGAGAAATTCTTGGAGCGTCACAATGTTTTCGCCCCCCCCCCTATTTTAAATTTAATAAAGTTCCAAAACTCAAACCATATTCATTATACCAAATGCTTGCGTTCTTAGGAAGTTTCCTATAAAATGATTATAGATAGTCAATTTTTGATTATCGATAGAATATAAATGAAAGGACAACTTCTTATGGCACGTATTGGAATTTACGCTGATGATGAATATCTTGATGATATTGACAGACGGGCGCATGAGTTGCGGATTAGCCAATCCAAACTTGTACGCATCGCTTTGGATCATCTTATTGGGCTTCCGCCTCCCAAAAAATTTGGGTTAGATCAACTATTGATCGAAATCACCGACGATCCACCGACAAATTGTCAAAACAAAAATCCGCGTAATTGTGCATGAACACGAAAGCGGATTCTAAACAAGACATTCAATTAGTGATGGACATAAGAGACTTAAAGACCTGCAAGAGTCTTTTAGGTCAATTGTTTCGAGGGAATACAAACGCCCTCAATACTGTCTATCAATCAAATAATAACAAAGTTTGTAATAAACGTCAACAAGCCACCCCATAACTATTTACGGAGGTCTTAACGATGAAACACAAATGCAATAACCCTGAGTGTAAATCAAATCCCGAAGGCAAGCCGATTAAGCCGATTACTGTATACGGCGATGAAAACCGCGTGAATGGTCGTCAACGTGCCGAAGAAATGACATTTTGTAACCTGTGTCATTGGGTTCTCGGTCAGGTGGTGCGTTCATGATAACCAAAACCGCCTATTATCCGCCTCAAGAAATCCCTGCTATCGAGGACATCCACGATATTAAATTGTATGAAATCGCAGATCAACCGGGTGTAATTTATGCAGAGTACATCTTGCACGATGGCTCAACCACTTTCTGGATGCGTGAACTTAATCGCACTTTGACACCCATCCCTGCTATTCCATCTCAAGCCGCTGAATACACGCCTGATTGGGAGAAATAACAATGGGTAATCGATTGATGGATACCCAAACGTCAGGGTCAAAGTATGTATCACCCACGCCCCAAACGGAGCAAGCCTGATGAATGCTGTCATGGATACGTGGGCAGATGGAACGCTCCAGACATTGGAACGGGTCAAGCAACCTGAGTTGACACTCATTGACATTAAAGACTTGATCTTTACTGATATTGAAACGGCGCAAGATAAAAACCGTGTGGTACATGGTCGGGCGATGTTGAAAATATCACAGGTCGATAGCTTCATTCGTAAGTCGGCTGAAACCATCACCGACCAAGCGTCGCGAATCGTAGAGCTTGAGCGTGACTTGCAGAATACCAAGGTTGAATTGGCACATACGGGTCAATGGTGTAAGAACATGCACCGCGACTGGAAAGACCCGTTCACGCCTGCACCAGCCGAGACAGTAACCGAGGTTACGGTAGAGCCTGTGGAGTGGATCACGATTGCTGAATATGCCAAGCGACATGGCAAAGCCTATTCCACTGTCGCAGGTAAAAAGAATGATTTGACGACACGGCAAGACCCGAGCCATGCAGGACGCTGGCAAATTGATGCGAGTAGTCCCTACCCGAACAAGCAATAAGTAATTATTGCATATAGAGACATTTATACGTAGTAAACAGTTACGACTAGGAGAATGAATGATAGATAAAGAAAAAGATTTACCCGCCTACGATATGCCGATGTTGATCTATCAAGAGCAAGTATTTTTAGACGGCTATCTCTACGAGGTTTACCTTGAGGAACATCCAGACGGGCGTATGGAATTAACACACCGTCCGATGTATTACACCTGCTGGGATGGATCGATTCCATTCTAGCCCCACACAAAGCAAACGAGGTCTACCAATACAGGCTAGACCTCGCACGACAAAACGGTGTTACAGCTAACTCTATTGTACACCGACTATTGAGACAGAAAGGACGCAATGATGGCAGAACAGACAGAAATAAAAACAAATGTTGCATCGAAAATAGCCGCGATTATGAGGGATTTACCGATAGTTGAAAAAGGCTTAGTTAACTATAAAACAAAATCAGGTGCAACGATCCGTTACGAAGCCTATAGTATTGATTCAATAGTAGGACACCTGCGGTTATCGATGGGTGAACATAAACTGGCGTTAGTCCCTCAAATGACTGGCGTTACTGAATCAAAAGGGACGACGTTAATTAATTACATCTTCACCTTAATTGACGGTGACTCGAATGAATCAAAAGATTGCCCTTGGATGCAACCATTAAATAGCAACGGGAATATATCGCAGGACTTCGGAGCTACCCTATCCTACGCAGTCAAAAACTTCCTCATGCGGACATTTATGATTTCACCTCAAGGTGATGCGCCCGACTTGGATTTTACGCCACCAACGGGAACAACTACCAAGACGACACAGAGCAAACCAGCTACTAAGAAGACCACGCCAGCACCAAGTAAACCAGCGCAGGCGAATGGCTCGCAGATGACAGACCGGAAAAAGATTGCATTGAATAGTGGCGCAAAGTACATCGAAAAGATTGAAAAGGTCAAAGGTTTGAACGTCAACCAGAAACCACAATGGAAAGCATGGACAACCATTGATAACACCCCTTACCCGTTCATCCTTTGGGATAATCACTTGCGGATGCTTGAGCAAGAATTGATGCTAGAAGAAAACGCCCTAGACATCAAAGATAGCTTACCCCTTCCACCTGAGAAGCACATCGCAGTTTATACCATTTGGAACGATAAATATCAGACTGTGATGGATGGCAATATTTCAGGGTTTGACGCATCTTTCAAAAATCCAGCAATGAAAACCCAATTCTTAAATAAATTCAAAGATATATCCGACAAGGAACTAGCTGAAGCGTTAACGATTGATTCGCTTGATAGCTATAAGGGAACACTACGGAATGCGGTTGAGACTGTCAATGATTGGCTTGATGGGAAATTGAACGCGGACCTGCAAGACATGGATGATACACCGGGTAATGTAACACCGCTCAAGCAACAGCAAATGGCAGGAATGCCAACCGTCAAAGAAATGTAATTGGGATAAATTTGGGATAAAACGATGAGTGTATACAACGAAACGCTAAAAGTATTGAACATGCTATCAACACAATTGATTACACAGCATATTAGTGTGGATAAAACACTATACCCTATTGTCTTTCTCAGTGAGGTTGCTGAATTGCTTAATATTAGCCCGTTTACGTTAAAGGGTCGATTAAGAATACTAGCAAATGAAGGAGTTTTGTTCAAAGATGGATCAGCTAGTATTCATGGATACCACTACGGTTACTCCCTTTGGATTACGGATTCTAATATTGGTTTCTTCCTCTCACTTCGGAAAGCTTCTATACCTGAGCGTCCGACACACCCTTGTGTCTATCTCTTTAAGTGCCATAAGTTTTTCAAGATAGGCTACACATCAAAGCACCCTGTAGAACGATTAGCGCAAATCAATCACGCAAATCCATACCCTGTAACACTCTCTTTTTATGCCGAATTACCCAACGCCGCAGAAGTAGAGCTACATTTGCACAAACAATATCAGCACCGAAATGTTAAGGGTGAGTGGTTTCTGCTCACCCCCCAAGAACAGACAGAAATCATTGAGACACTTAATAGCTACGAGGTTGAAAGCTGATGTCATTCCGACTACAAAAACAAATATGGGGTGTTCAATTAGACCCCAACCTTAAATATTGCTTGCAAGCGATGGCAGATTTTGCGAACGATGACGGTACAGGGATTTTCGCGAGTGTACCGACGATTGCAGAAAAAACTTGCTATGTAGAGCGAACCGTTAGGCGGTTAATTAAAAAGCTGGTAAGTATGGGTTATTTGATCTTACGGGGCAAAAAATACAAGGCGAATTTGTATGATATTAACCTTGATATGTTAACCGTAAATGTCACCCTTGCCCCTGACAAAATGTCACCCTTGAGTGAAGAAAAGGGGAGTGTCAACCCTGACAAAATGTCACCCCAAACAGGACAAAATGTCACCCTTACCCCTGACAAAATGTCCGTAACCCCTGACAAAATGTCACCCAAACCTATCATTAACCTACCAATAGAACCTACCAAAGAAAAAGATAGCGAAAACGAATTTTCGCACCGCGACAAAACAGACATCATTCAGGCATGGTTTGAAAGTTTACCTGCGAAGCCATTAGATGAAAAAAATCCCTATGTCAAAAAGGGTTATATCTCAACAGCCGATAAGATTTTAGAAGCTGGTTACACGGTTGAAGATGTTGAGCGATACACAGCAGCGGAATGTGCAGGGTTTTACAAGGATAAAAAACTGGCATTCGGAAAAGTCCTTGCGAATCTGCCTGCATGGATCAAGGCAAACCCTAGCAAAACAGAGCAACTCCCCTATGAGCGTGAATTGACAGCCGAAGATTTAGCATGGCTTGAAGAACACAACCGCGAATCGGCAATGTTTACAGCAATGGCACTTGGAAAGATGGAGATACCCTCATGAATTGGACAGACTCAGAACAGTTATTTATAGTGTTTCGTTTAGAGAATTGGGTTGATAGTTGGTCATTGGACTACGCGGACGCTTATGACGAATTGGTCGGGGATATTGTACAGGATCACAATGAGCTAATGCTTACGGTGGATGAATCGGTTTGTCGCTACTTGAAACTTAATCAATACATACGGGGGTTAGCCAATGAACGCACCGCAGCCTAAGCTCATGAGCATTGAAGATTTAGGACATGAAGAAGCAGAAGCCTATGTGATTGGCGCGTGTCTGCTAGATGGTGGTGAGGTGGTCCGCAGCATCGTAAAGGCGGAACACTTCAAGTTTTTGAAATATCAGCATGTTATGGAGGCGATTGAATCATGTGCTGAAGCAGGCATTGATATAACCATTGCTTCCGTCCAAAGCATGTTAAAGGCGCAACCCAATGACAACTATAACCTTATCGGCGGACTGGTTGCACTTGGCAGATTGCGTAAGTTAGCGCGTGATGCGTCGAACTCGGTGCAACATGAACAATATGCCGAAGAAATCAAACGCCTAGCGATTCGCCGCAACTTAGCGATAGCTAATGACAAAATGAGACAACTTGCTTTTCGGGCAGACTTGAACATCCGCGTCATTGAAACGGAAGCCCAAAATATATTGGGTAAGGTCTTCGCTACACTAGACACCGCGCCAGCACCAAGCCTTCAAGATGCAGTTAGTGATTATATCGATCATGCAGAACTAGCCGAACAAGGCAAAACAACCCCGCGACTTACAACGGGATTTCCTGAATTAGATAGTCCTGCGATGTTAGGTGGCTTTAAAAAAGGTGATTTTGTTGTCATTGGCGGGGATTCATCAATGGGTAAAACATCCTTTGCGGTATCTATTGCGGGGAACATGCGAGACAGCCTCAAAAGTGGATTGTTTCTCAGTATGGAGATGGATGTTAATGAGATGGCACAGCGGTTTGTTGCAGCTAAAACAGGGATTTCACTCAATAAGTTGAAGCCTTGGGCGCAAGACGACCTCAAAAGAATGCATCCATCATGGTTAAAGCTCACACAAAAGACAGATGCAGAACGGCGAGCGGTTATCGATTGCGTAAATGATTCTAAATTTCTCAATATTGGGTTGAAAGCAACTCCTACCTTAACCGCGCTTGAGGTATGGAGCGAGGTTAGACGGTTCAAAATTCAACACGGCAAATGTGATTTTGTAATTGTAGACCTCATTACGAATTTAACAGCAGATGAAAAAGACGCGGTACGCGGCAATCGTGCCACCGAGCTACAACAAATCGCGGGTACATTGAAAGAAATTGCCACCAAGGAACAAATTGTAGTCATTGCCCTATCGCAAATCTCAGGCGCATTACGTAGCAGAACAGATAAACGCCCGATGGAAGGCGATTTTAGAGACAGTGCAGGGATTGGTTTTCAAGCTGATGTACAACTCTTTATTTATCGTGACCATCGATATAACGATGAAGCCGATCCATTTGAAGCCGAAATACTTATCCGTAAGCATCGAGGAGGTGCAACGGGAACACAATATCTTAGATGGCATCCAGAATCTGCACGTTTTTTAAGCCAAGCACAAAGGGGGTTTTAATCATGAGCAATGAACGACTTGAATTCTTGAGGCTGTGGTATTACGACCTAGCCCAAATCGAATTACGCTGGCTTGATATTCAATACTGTCCGCCGATTGATGGCATTCCGTACACAAAGCAAGAGTATCGTCAAATTTTAATTGCTGTAAAGGCTCAAATGAAAGATATTGAACGTGAAATACAAGGTTCAAAGGAGAATTTAGCATGAACGCACTCGATCATAACTATTTACGACCTAATCCCAAAAGTATCTTGATGGGCAATATTCAGTATATTTTTGACCCGTCCGATAAATCAATGAGCCAAAGCGTCGCAAAAGCGCATAAAATCACGCGGATTCATATGACCTACCCTACATTCCTAATTCTGCATAAAAATGCGTTTAAGCCCCAATATTTGCTCCCTGCGCCTAAGATTGCGGGATTGTTGCCAGCACCTAAGCCTAGCCCGTACAAAGATGTTTACTTTACCCGGTACATAGTCGGTCAAGTTATTCCGATTCAAGGCGTGTCGCAAACATGCGAAATCACACGGATATTCACACATGCAAGAAACGGCGGTGTGTGGGTTACAGCCAAGCATGACTACGGTGTTACAACACGACAATTATCAGAGATAGGAGACTAAGCAGATGTCTATAATCAGCAAAGCACCAAATCAAGCTATTGAAGCCAAGATAAAACACTCCTTGAAAATCATCAATACGGCGGTTGATGTCTATAATCTTGATGCGTTTTTTGTTCTGCTATCAGGCGGAAACGACTCGATGGCGTTGACTCATGTTGCCTCGGCACATCCCCTATTTGCAGGAGTGATTCATATTGATACACAGACAGGCATTACAGACAGTAATTCGTGGGAAACGGGCAAACCTGACAGTATTGCTACACGGTATACACGCGACATTTGTAAGTTAAACAGGTGGGAGTTGATCGCAAAAACGCCTGCCACTAGCTATGAGCAAGTCACGATTGAATATGGGTTCCCTGGACCGCCACAACACGGCATGATGTATCGATTCCTTAAAGAGCGACCTTTAAGGCAAGCGCGAAAAGAAGCCCGAAAGCTAGGTGGTAAGAATATAGGCTTTGTAACAGGTGTACGTTCATCTGAGAGTATACGACGTATGGGAAACGTAGAGGCTTACAACAAAAACTCAGAGGGTATTTGGGTGTCACCATTGATTCATTGGCATAAATCTGATTGCCAGCAAGTCATTAACGCTATTAATCAGCCTAAAAACCCAGTGTCTATCGCAATGGGCATGAGTGGCGAATGTGGGTGTGGTGCATACGCAACACGCGACGAAAAACAGGTTATCGACAGTCTATATCCTGAACATGGCAAACGAATTGATTTCTGGGAACAAGGCGTTAAGCACTTCCAATCTATCAAAAGCATCAAGGAAACCCATTGTTATTGGGGACACGCTCAAGGGGATCGTGTCATAGGAGATCGTACTGTAACCGAAATCCAACGCGAATCAGATGGACAACAAGACTTTTTTGGGCTGTGTACTAGTTGTATAGGGTCGCAGTTTGATCGTCAAATGGGCATGAAGATTAAGAATCGACAACTTAGCGAGATAGGAGACTAAGCAGATGATACAAGATGGGGTGTTCTTGGTCGATTTGCGATGTCCTGAGTGTGGCAAAACAGGCACTCAGGAACTAAAAGACCTGCGCGAATGGTCTGCTGGGAAGATGCGACGGGTGCGCGTGGATACTGTCTGCGCGTGTGGCAAGCGATTCACCTATAGTAAATTGGTTGCACGGAAATCGGCAATCATGATATTCCAAGACGATTTTTTTGACCTTAGCTTCTAGGAGGATGACATGCAACAGGAACGGATTCAATTTACACGACCCGAACACGAAACCTTAGCCTTGATTCAAGCAAATCCTAGTATCAGCAACCGTGAAATTGCGGCTGCGCGATTCGTCACGTATTCGAGCCAAGGCACAACGATGAATAAGCTCTATACAAAACTTGATTTCGGGAACGCCACCGGGCAGAACAAACGCCACTTATTAAACCAATGGCTTGAAGGGAGGAAAATATAATGTTTCAGATTGCCCTATTCGACTTATCCGAAATCCAAATTGTCCCTAAGCATGGCAAGGTTTATTCAGAGTGCGACCAACCATCACACCTCTTGACCGCCGAAGATTGGGGCGCAAACGGGTTTATAATTAGAGCAGGATCAAGCCCACAGGCTTATCTCTATGACAAAGAAAAAGAAAGACATATCGAATTGTATAGTGCGCGGTATCTTGACCCAAAAGACCCTGATCCATTGTTACATGTTGCAGCACTCGATGAAATGATTATGGGGATGACTGCCAAGATAGACGCACAACAAGCCGTTATCAATAAGCATCGTGCCAATCGTGACAAGACGCTGTTTTGGAAGTCGGGAACGGATAACCCTGATGATATTGCCTACTACCAAGAGGCATTAAGCGTATTTGTGGGGCTATACATTCAAGCGGTTGACGATATGAAGAAACTTAAATCGGAGTTAAAAAAGTTGCAAGAGTCACGTTAAAAAACAGAAAGCCCCTGAAGCATCGCGCAACGGGGGCAATCTGAACTACTGACAATGCAAGTATAGCATAGGATCGTAAATAGTTATGGATAAAGAGAAAACTTGTACGCAATGCGACCAAACCAAACCCGCGACCTTGACACACTTCAACGCGGATAATCGCACATTCGATAAGTTGACATCGGCTTGTAATGTGTGTATTGCAGATCGGAAGCCGATGGCGGGACACTACTTAAAGAAGCTGTATTTCAGGAAATGGTATTCAGCCAACCGAAAGGCGATTCGGTTAATGTCAGAACGCATAATAAAATTTGATGAGACGGGATAAGTTATGGAGAATCAGGAAGAAAATAAAGATATATTTATTGAACACGCCAGACGGTACGAACAGGCGTATCATGCCCACGTCAAAAAGTATATCTTATTCAACCCACAGCCCAAAGAGCCTGTAATGACTGAATTGATTACATGGCATCATTGGGTAGTCGCTGTAATCCTGATTGCTAGCGCAGTTATATCGGCCAGCCATACTTTACCTGTTGTGCTTCAAGGTAATGAAGATATGCACCCCATAATTGCATTTATTCTGGCTGCGTCTACGTTTATTATGATCGAGCTAACCGCTATTTATTTTTCATACGCTCATGTTGTTTCGACATCAGATGAGTATCAACCACAAGACAAAAGAAAGCCTTTAAAAATTGGTGTAATTTCGGCAGCAGGTGCAATGTTTGCCATAAATATTTATGGGGTATTAGACCAAAGCGGAAAGCTTCCGACAGATCAAAATTTTATTACTTTGTGGTCATGGGTTGCTATATTTATATATCTTTGGGTTGCGTCAATCCCTCCAATCAATGCGTATCTATGTGGTGATATTTTAGCTATTAATGTCTTAGGGTTGAAGCAGGAAAATTCCGTTGCGTTAGATGATTATGATGAGTCTATGCAGGCATGGCGTACCAGTTTGGAAAACTCTTGGAATAATAAGAAAAAGGAATATGGCGACACAATCAAAGTGTCTAAGCCACAGACTCCAACACTTCCGCAAAGAATGGAAAGTATGGAAAACATAAATAATTCCACAAATTCCATTCCAATTGGAAATGGAAAGATGGAAAGTTCTTACGGTTTCCAACGAAATTCCAGCGCATTGGACAAAGCTATGGAACATTATATTAACCACCCTGAAGACCTTGAATCTGATCCAATCGAGTTAGGCGTAAAATTGGGAATAGGTAAATCAACCATGTATAAAGCACGAAGTCAGGCGCGGAAAAATAGATAACCCACAAGACCCCCAATTAAGGGGGCGAATTGCGCCAATATCCCACGCAACGGATTGACCGCGCAGATGAACAATTATCCAAGCCCAACCGCAAGCGATGCGACAACGGGTGCGATAATCGGCAAGAACGACACGTATTACATGACAAAAACGGGGATGCCTCGGAAAGTCAATCAGAACGGCAAGGATGGAAGCGTGGGACTCGGACGGTTGGTGAAGATGTATCCAACGCCCGGGTCCCCCGACGGGGAGCGAGGTGCGTCAACCGATCCAAAATACTACGGGGAAACCGATTCGGGGGCACTCTACAGACAATCCGAGAAGGGTGTGAGGTTCGGAATGAACTTGACTCAATTCGCGGTCTACGATCAGCAAAATTGGGGAACACCCCGAGCGAGTACCGGCAAGGGAGTTGGCAAGCACGGAAGCAAATCCCATCAACATGCAATAAACCGGAAGTACATCGAGGGGCAAGTCGTCGAGGAAAACAAACCGCACAGCTTGAATCCGGATTGGGTCGAGTTGCTGATGGGCTACCCAGTGGGATGGACCGACCTCGATTAATCTATGATGTTGCATCCCATCAATTCCCTGCACCGCGTGGTGTACCCCAACATGATTTTGAGCCACCGCGTGTTACAGGCCGCAAAGACCTGCGCCGTGATCGTATCAAGGCACTCGGGAATGCTGTTGTGCCACAAGTTATTTATCCAATTGCTCAAGAAGTATTCAAATACCTCACAAAATAGCCTCAAAAATCACGGTATAATAGATATATTGATTCTATTGTGCATATTGATTATTGAGGTCACACATGGACGCAACCCAAACAAATGACATTACGATGATACGCGATGGCTTTTCAGTCGCCTGCACCTGCAACGATGGTTTATGGTCGTATATTCTCACCTTTGAAGACAATGGCGAGACGATCCTACTACGCAATACGGATACTTACGCCACCCATAACGCGGCATTTATGAACGCAAAAGGGCATTATGCACGGCACTGTAGAGAGGCGGCTCAAGATGACCACGATTAATTCACATTGGTATGAGATGCCTGAATCTTGGGTGGATGCTATTGATATAGAGGAAATGGGTAAGGGTGCGATTGCACTACTACAAGACATGATCGTGTCGCGTCCGGTTGAGTTTGGACGCTTCAAGAAGTTATTTTATCGCGCTATGACGAACCATATCACTTTATTACCGCGTCAACGCACGGTGTTAAACTTGGCAGAAGAAGCCAAGCGGCTAGGGCTTACCGAAACGACGTACATAAGCGATAAATTAGGGATTAACCGATTCTCGGCATACAAGGCATTACGACGGGCAGAAGATCGGCTTATTGTTATGAATTACCAAAATGAGTCAAAAATGGAAACATATGACATGTCTTCTAGTATATATACTGAACAACCAGCAATTAAGCTATCCGATTCCAAAACAAATACCATCGCCGCTAGCTTAAAATTTGATTGTCCAACCCAACCAGACAACCCGAAATATTGTACGGGTACAGCGTCGGGGCAGTATGGCATTTGCTACGCTTGCTCTGAGAAGTACGGTAAAAACAAAGCTGACCGTCACACAAAAGGATATGGCTGGGTTAATGAAATCGTGGCTATGGCTCGAAAAGAAGCCGTTAATGACGCGAAACACCAGCAGCTTAACAGCGCGGGTTTCCTAAATATTGATGTTTCCGAGGTTGCATAAACCTCGTTGCATAGTTCTCCCATCCATCCTTTGTTCTTGCATAATGCCCCATGATAGGGGCGTTGTGTTTTAAGGCAAACAGATTCTAAACAAGACAAATTTAAAGGTGACGCGATGCTTGAACATCCGCCACCATGACCGCACAGGAAGGTGCGATAGCATGATTCTACTGCAAGAGGATCAGATGAGCAAAATAATAGATTCAATACAAATACAATTGAATAGCCTGCAAATCTGGCATGTCTCTTACGTTGCGATGATTTTGACAGGCTTACTTTACCCTGCTTATGCACAATACACCGTTCCCAAGATTATGATAGGTGTGTTTACCTATTGGGGATTTATGGCATGGGCTGTTGCGATGGTATTGTGTGGTGTGGGTGGCATTCTCAAACCTAAATATACGGTTTACTGGTTGAGCGCGTTATTCCCGATGCTATTTGCATGTATGATATACGCTTTTCAAGGCTTTTTTATTCACGCGGGTATTGATGGTTTAATTTACACTACAAAGCCAAGCTATACCGCGATTATCTATTATGCGTCATTCTACCTGTTGACACTCTACTTTAATTATTCAGTGAGTCAGGACCTATCCCGCTCGTCGTTGCTTGACCGTGTACCCCTATTACGGGTTGCGGGATTGATCAATCTATTGTTTGCGCTTGTGTTGGTGATTCATCCCAACGGAGCAGGTATGGATTTGCTTTATGCCAAAATCGACACTATTTCAGATGGACGCATTATAGCTATCCCTTTTTATCAGTCACTTTATATCATTAGCGGTACAGCTTTATTTATCTTCCCTGATGTTCCTAAGTTATGGGCGCAGATTTTTACAGGTGCAATGATTTCACATGGTTTGTTATTTACGAATCATGTTGTATTCAACAATCAGGTGTGGTCTGTTATACCGTTCTTTATCGCTGTAAGTGCCTTATGGTGGCACATGGGAGGTCGCGGCTATGAACGGGCTTGATCTAAGTAATATCAATATTGAGACTCTTTTTACTGTATTTGGGTTTTCGTTACCTGTTATTCGCTGGCTATGGAATCGGTGGAAAGATTCATCGGTGAAAATTGATGAGTTACAAGGCAAATACGAAGGTGTACAGAGTAAATATCAAGATGTCTATACAAAATACACGGACAACAAAGCAGAATTAGACCGTGTAGAGAATAACCTAAAGCTCGAAATATCTTCACGCCAAGAATTTGAAAGCAAGAATGAGCAGCTTTCCGATAGACTTGATAAGATCATTGATCGTATGGTGGCTATTGAATCCGATAGCAAAACGCAAGCGGCGGAAATCAATGCCCTAACACAAAAGAATATGGAGCAAGAAACCCATATCGAGACGTTGACCAATGCAAAGGTTATGTTAGCGGCTGCCGTTAAGACACTAGAAGAAGCCAATCGGAAATTACAATACACACTAGAACAACGTGACAAACAACTCACCATCAAAGATAACGTTATTGAGCAAAAAGATACCATCATTCAGGATCAGGATTCTGAGATTGGCGCACATCAACTTGCAAATTCTCGGATTGCTCAAAAACTCAAGGCTGCTAATGCAAAGAATGCCGAATTGATTGAGAAAATCACAACCCTTGAGACGAAGATTGAAACCTTGACAGCAAAGGTCGAGACATTGACGAAACGCCTAGACACGCAGACGCTACCCAAAATAGATGAATCGTAAGTAGTTATGGAGAGTAATCAATGAAACAGTATGATTTGCGACCTTTACAGGCAGACATTGCACAGGTGGATATTAACGGGTTTAGCGATATTGCGGATTGGAATATCAATTCCACTGATTTTGAGGCTAAAGCAACAATCCGTGAACGGCTTGCAACGACTTACAAGCATCTCTCTGATGAATTTGATTATGACGAAAGTAAAGCAGGTTATCGCGCTTATGTCTATTTGCCATTTGTGGGGACAATAGCATTTATTCCTGACAATAGCAACGAGCCAGTCTATCGTTGGTGATATAATAAGGGTAGTTGATTTTACGCGAGTTTTGATACTGGCGTTTTTTTCGAGCGTTCTCTTAGGAACGCTCGTTTGCTTTACTCTGCTTGATCGTAAATAGTTATGGATTAGATATGGCATTAACACAAAAGCAGAAAGCATTTATTGAGGAATACCTCATAGATAGAAATGCGACACAAGCTGCTATTCGTGCTGGCTACTCCAAGAAATCGGCGCGACAGGTTGGGAGCGAAAACTTGTCAAAGCCGTACATTTTAGAAGTTATCAACAAGCGGCTTGAAAAACTTAAGATGACAGCCGATGAAGCTCTTATATTGCTATCAAATCAAGCAAGAGCTTCAATGGCGGACTTTGTTAGCGTGGATGATATAAACGGCTCGTTTAGTATCGATTTCAGCGACTTAACACCTAGCCAATTGGCAGCAATTAAAAGCGTGTCAGTAAGTGATACCAAAGAGGGTAAAAATTTCCGATTTGAACTCTACGACTCGCAATCAGCATTAAAGGAAATTATCCGATTGCATCGCTTAGATAACGGGCAGTCAACAGATAACACTCAGATTGTACTTAAGACGGGTATGGATTTGAATGAGCTATGACCTATGTAATCGAGCATAAAAGCGCAGAGGGTAAAACCTTTTACGGTGGGGCGTGTGATGCATGGGGTTACAAAGCGCATGAATATGTTTTGTCGGGGCCCTATGAGACTGGGAAAACGCTTGCGAATTTATACAAGTTAAATGCTTTACTGTTTAAATATCCGAATTGCAGAGCAGCGATAACCCGCAATACATACAATTCGTTATTAAGTACCGCGGTTGTTACTTACGAGAATAAGGTATTAGAGACACACCCTGACTTGCCGAATAGCCCTGTTAAGAAATATGGCGGGTCACGACCTGATTTCTATGTCTACCCGAATGGGTCACACTTGCTATTAGTGGGGTTAGATAAGCCACAAAAGTTATTATCAGGTGAGTTTGATTACATCCTGTTTGTACAGCTTGAAGAAGTCACAGTAAATTCTTACGAGTTGGCATTAGGGCGATGTACAGGACGTGCAGGAAATGCGCCTTATCCGCAAGTATTCTCGGATTGCAACCCGGGATCAGATGAACATTGGATATTAAAACGCCCATCTTTAAAGATGTTTGAACAATTACACAAACATAACCCCACACTATTCGACCAAGAAAAAGGTGAATGGACGGAACAAGGCGAATTGACCCGCGAAATTTTAGGGGGGTTAACAGGCCTACGCTATAAGCGCGGATTCTTAGGCTTATGGGCGGGTGCAGAGGGTGCGGTATACGAGGACTTTAGCCAAGCTAAGCATGTAATCGAGCCGTTTGACATTCCGAATGAGTGGCGACGATTTAGAGCGATTGATTTTGGATATACTAACCCGTTTGTGTGCCAATGGTGGGCAATGGACCATGATGGCAGACTGTACCTCTATCGTGAAATCTATATGAGTAGGCGGACGGTTGCCGATCATGCTGAGCAGATTAAAGAATTAACAGGTAGCGAGCGCATTGAAGCAACCATTGCCGATAGCGCAGGTGCAGAAGAACGCGCCACATTAGCTAGTCTTGGGGTTCATACATATCCTACTAAGAAAGGTAAGGATAGTGTTGCGTCTGGTATTGGCTTTGTTCAAGGTCGATTGCGTGATGCTGGCGATGACAAACCGCGCCTTTATATATTCGAGGGCGCACTGGTTGAGACTGACCCATACATGGAAGAACGTAAACGTCCAACATCAACCACGCAGGAATTCCCTAGTTACTCTTATCCTGATGGTGTTGATGGTAAACCCGACAAGGAAACGCCGATTGATGTTGACAATCACGGTTTAGATGCGCTGCGTTATATGGTGACATATTTCGAGAACGAACCAACCGCAAGAATGGTAACTGTTCCTAATATATTTGGAAGATTCTAAATGACAACTTTAACTTCAGCGACAACATACCATCCTGAGATTATGGAAGCTCGTCAAACGCAAGGGTGGGATGATTACGATTACCGATTAAGCCGTTATGAGATCCAAGACGGGTTCTACCACAATATGCAATACCATCGGATCAAATCGTATTCTCAAGCCCTGAAGACCCACGAACAACTGTATAAGCATGTTCGCGGTGTCTATAATCCTGTTAAGCGACTCGTAGATAGTTATGTCTCAAAGATATACGGTGGCGTATTGGACATTAAAGACGCGCAAAAGGGCAGTATTCCGATTGATGCCGATAATGATCTGATTTATGATGCGATTACCAAGCTTTGGATTGCTAGTCAATGGGGACAAAAGAAATCGCTATACACGCGCTATGGTGCGAAATTTGGCGATAGCTTCCTCAAAGTAGTGGACGACATCCACAAGGGACAGGTGAGATTAGAGCCTGTTGACCCTATGAAAGTTAAATCGGTTGAGAAAGACCCTGACGGGTCGATTACTAAGATCGTCTTTGAGTATTACATCCGCAAAGATGGGCAATTAGTCAAGTACCGAGAAGAAATCACGCCAGACTATTTTGACGCGCAAACCGAAGATGGCGACGCACTATATACAAACGGACGTAATGAAGCGGTGACGCGATGGGATAATGAATATGGGTTTGTGCCTATTAAGCATATCCAGCATACCGATGAAGGGTTGATGTATGGCGCGTCCTGCACACATGGCTTATTCCAGAAGATCAATGAATTAAATGATATTGCATCGATCTTAAATGACGGGATGCGTCGGCAGGTTAATTTGCCTCTGGTTGCCCTGAATGCAAAAGTGGGGACAATGGATGCAGGGTCAGATCAGAGTAGTGACTCAAACAACACCTCTGACAACCCGAAGAAAGATACAATGAACGTATTGCAACTTATAGGTGAGAAAGCGGATCTTAAAACGCTATCGCCAACGGTCAATATTGCCGATGGGTTAGCAAATATCCTTGAGATTCTGCGCGAAATTGAACGCGATAGCCCTGAGCTATCCTTGCACCGCTTACGCGACAGTAGCAATTTGACCGCGCCCGGTGTGCGTTCAGGTTATGATGATGCCATCTCGAAGTTTCAAGAGTCACGCGGAAATTACGATACAGGCTTAGTCGATGCTCAGAAGATGGCAATCTCTATCGGTGGAATGCGTGGGTATCAAGGGTATCAAGGATTTAGTTTGATGAGCCTTGAAGCTGGCAGCCTAGAACATCAAATCAAAGATCGACCTGTGATTAATGACACACTGGGGTTAAATGAAAAACTTGCATTAACTGCGAGTGGCGTACAGTCCAACATGCCGAAATCTTACTTTCTCTCAATGGGTTGGGGTGATGATGAAGCGCAAGAGTATGTTGACGCAGGGCAATCGGCACAAAATAGCTTTATGATGACATCACCATTTGAGACTGTAAGCAGTACGCCATTACTTGACGATCCGAATGCCACGCCTCAAGATGCGTTTGACATCGAGCAGAACGCAGGGGTCAATGGATCGGATATAATTAATGCAGATCGATTATTAGCTGAGGTTGTATGATCTTCCTAATCCTCTATGACACATTAGGGCAATGCTTACGGGTAGCCTCTACGGATAGTCAACAAGTCGCAGATCAATTTCTAGCGTCTGGCTTTGTTGAAGTCTCACAGGATGAGTATGATAATTGCGCCCAATTGGTTGAGCCTGCAACCCTAAGCGACTTAGACCAACTCAATCAAGCTAATGCGTTAATCTCTCAAGGCACAACCGCACCTGCTCAACCCATCCAAGGGGTAAGATTGAACTTACCCGCGCTTAGACGCTTGCAAGCTATACAGCGCATTCGTTATCGTGACATTACACAGCAATACCTTGATAAAGTAATCACGATAGAGCAATGGGACAGAAGCTTTTTAGATTCCATCAACGCAGGAAATATCGCCGCAACATCCCTTGCAAAAGGTGGATTAGCCAATCTCAACCAAGAGGATTATCGATTAATCCAACGTGACAACCGCACTCAGTCAGGCTATTTACGCCGATTCAAGCGCGACATTGATACACTAACACCTGCAACGGCACTCAATCGCGCAACGCTCTACACAGGTGCAACGACATCGCGATACTGGACGGCACACACACGGGCGATAGGGTTGCCACTCTTGCCAGCAATGCCCGGTGTCCGAACATCCTGCGGTAGTAACTGCAATTGCAATTGGAATATTATTCAACTTGCAGGACTTGGTGACTGGGATTGTCAATGGCGGGTATCCAAATCGGAGCATTGCCCCGAATGTCTCATGAGACAGCGTACGTTCAACCCGTTGCGGATTCGTAATGGGATCGTGCAGCCGTTTAATCCGAATGGGTTGTATGGGTAAAGTGGTATACTAGGCTCATATGGAAGTGACGGAGGATGAGTGATGTATTTACTTCAAGACATGAGAGAAAGCGACATTAAACGTCTGCACTTTGATGATTTTAGTGAGGCTGAATTGTACGCTGTCAATGCAATGGATGAGATTAAAACCCAATTGAAAAATCAAGCGTGGACACGCGCTGATTTGGTGACTGGTTCATTTTCCTATTGCGAAAGACCAGCAATAGGGTCTCCGCGGGTATATATGCGTTTGTTTACAGACAGCATCGAAATCAAGAAAGCCTGTGAAGATTGCGATAGAACAGCAACGTTTGAAACACGAGATGGTTACAAGTGCGATGCCCATTATCAACAGTATAAAGACTGGGTGTCAAGCTGATGGCAATCAATAAGAGACTGATTGTATCCAAGCAAGAGGTCAACTTAGAGTTAGATAGAGCCATTGAATCAACTGGTGTTAAAATTGCTATTCAATCTAACGAAATAGAAATCTCTCAAGCAGGATTTACTTCAATACTGTTTACCAAGAATACAGATGGAACATATACCAAGTCAGTTAGTTACGACCCAAACACACCATAACTACTTACGACGCAACACCATAACTTAGTTTATTCAAAGAGTCTCAATTTCGAGGCTCTTTTTAATTTACGTGACATGCACGGTTAAGCATGGAGGATATAGCACCATGACAGAAGAACAGCAACAGTCACCTGTAACGTCAGAATCACAAGAGACACCCACATCTGCAACGGATACCCAACCGGTACAAACGGGGCAAGATAAGGCATTTAGTCAAGCAGATGTTGATCGTATTGTCGGTGAACGCTTAAAACGTGCTGAATCAAGCATTGAGGCTCGCATCTTGGAGTCATTAGGTGTTCAAAAGCTAGATGATGCAAAGTCTCTTGTGGAATCGCAACGCAAAGCCAAAGAAGCCGAGATGTCAGAGGTTGAAAAGGCAAACGCCAGAATCGCAGAGGCTGAAAAGAAAGCATTAGAGGCTGAAAAGCAGGTTGCTGAGATGCAATCGAAAGTCTTGAGCGATGCACGGCGCGGTATCTTTGCCGATGCGATGCGTAAAAACGGGGGTAGCGATGAATCAGAACTGTACATCCTTGTACAAGCGGGTATGCAGGATGATTTTACGGCTATCTTTGACGATGGCGACACGAAAGCCGATGAAGCAAAGCTCAACGCATTCGTTAAAACAGTGCAGAGTAAGTTTCCGAAATACTTCGGCACAAGTGGCGCGGGTAGTCCAAGCAATAGTAATGGTGTGAATCCAACAAGCGGGATAGAAGCAATCAAGCAAGCAGAACAAGAAACATCCACCAAGTTTAAAATTTAGGAGCTATATAATGGCAGATTTAGTATATACCTCTACGAAAGTAGGGAACGCATCGCCTGTTGGTCAATCCGAAGTATGGGATTTGATTGCAGGTGTTGTAATTGAAGCGGGCCAAGGTCTTTACATTAATTCGTCAGGGTTTGCCGAATTAGGTGACGCAAGCGCAGCAGGCACAGCTGTTTGTGTCGGCGTTGCATTGAATGATGCTCAAGTAGGTCAAGCTGTTGCAGTCCTTCACAAGGGTTTCATTGAGGGCTTCACCCTCTCAGGAGCATATAACACACTTATTTTTGTAAGTGATACAGCTGGCGACCTTGCAGATGCAGCGGGAACAGTAACCGCCCCTGTGGGTCGTGTTGTCGCGACATCCGAATCCACACCGTCCAAACTGTTGTATATCGATTGTGGTTACAACATGAACGTATTGCCAGCTTAGGCATAGGAGAATAAACATGTCTACAATTTTCAAACTAGCACGTTTAAACGCTTCTGATTATGCCTTTGTAACAAATGCGAATCAGGAACTATTGTACACAGCAGCACAGCAATATATCGGCATGGCAAATGATGCTGTGATGAAAAGCATGACGGCATTCGTTGACCCAACCACAACCGTTAACCACACAGAACGCTACAAACTCGGGTTAACAGGTCGGATGCAGCGTACCAGTGAGGAAAGCGTGGGTAAACCTGTTGCTGCATCTGGTAGCTGGGATGTTGGGTATCCGTTACACAACTATGCCGAACAATTGAAATTGACCGATGTTGATGCAGCCTATATGACACCTGCTGACTTGCAATTGCATGTTGACGGTATCATTACACGCGCTGCTAATGCAAAGCGTCATGAGATTCTGTATCGCTTGTTCAACAATACAACCGATTCATTTGATGATCGTCGCTTCGGGTCAATCACGGTGCAACCGCTTGCTAATGGTGATAGTGTCGTATTCCCTCCGGTAGAGGGTAGCGAAACAGAAGCCACAGAAGATCATTACCTCGCAAGTGGGTATGCGTCAAGCGCAATCAGTGACACGAATAATCCATACAAAACATTGACTGATGACTTGGTTCATCATGGCGTTAATGATATGAACGATATTCCTGTTGCCTTCTTCATCAATCCAGCGGAGCAAGCCGTCACGGAAGCTTTAACAAGCTTTATCCCCATGACACCCTCACAAGTTAACCCGGGTGCTAATACAGACAATGTATTGCGTCCATCACGTCAAATCCCCGGTAAGATCATTGGTTATATCAATGGTCAAGGTTGGGTCAGCGTTTGGAACTGGATTCCATCTGGCTATATCCTTGCTGTGAATCTCGGCGCACCGCAACCGCTTCGGATGCGTATCGACCCAGTAGAGACAGGTCTCGGCGGTGGTGGGTTGCAACTGTTGCCAATTGAACGCACAGGCGTAACCAACTTTAACACATGGCGTTTGCGATTCGGTTTAGGTGCATCTAATCGACTTAACGCGGCATTTATGCGCTTAGTTGATGGTTCGTTTGCAGTCCCTAGCGGCTACGCATAAGGATAGATAGCCCTCGTTAGTTGAGGGCTTTCTTACAGGAGGATTACAAATGGTACAAAATAAACTAGATGTAAATCAATTGGTTGCACGGACCGCCAAAGTCACCAACGGAATCACAGGTAACTTGACAGGTAATGTGACAGGCGACCATAACCAATCTCAAGAATTAACGGTAACTGGCGCAATCACGATCAATAATGGCATTGTGCTGTTAAATCATGCAAGTACGATCATTGCTGCCACACTTGACGCACCAACGGCAGGGGATCGTCTGACAATCCTTGATTCAAGTTTAACAGGGACAGCTGCTCACACCGTTACACTTCCATCTGGCGTAACATGGGATGGCACAAACAATACTGCAACATTTAACTTACTAGGCGAACGACTTGAAGTTGTTGCGTTAAGTGCAACACGCTGGTACATCATCAGTAATACGGGTTCAGTTGCGCTATCAGACGTATAAACAATAGGAGCATTATCACATGGCAAGCAGAGAAGCGTTAGCGATACAAACAGAAGCACTTGTGAATCGAATTGAAGCGCGGTTTAAAGAGTTGACGGGCTTAGATTTCACACCAATGCCCAGAACGCATAAAGATAAAGACATCTTGAGACGCGAACAATTGCACAATGTCGCTAATTGGCTTGATCGTGTTCCTGTTGCCTCGAATGAATCGGAGTCAGATGCATTGGCTTCGGTTCGCGCGTTGGTTGCGTCAGGTAAATGGACAAAGCCAGAACTTGAAGCCTTGTTGATGAAAGGTGATGACAATGGCGACTCTGACAACAGCGCAGATCACACACATTCGGAATAATACGGGCGATATCGACACGGCAAGCCCCGAGTTAGGCGATAGCTATCTGCAATACCTCTATGATAACGATGCCGATAGCGATTTAGATAAAACAATCTATTTCGCAATCCGTGCATTATTAGGAACTGCCGCGCAAAAGGTATCGACTGCTAACAGTCGCACAGGTGACAGTAAGTCTAGCCAGCAATGGTTTGAGCATCTTCAAGCACTTGAAAAGACGTGGGGGTATAAAACAGGGTTAAATGTCAATACAGCAACGATGGGAACGATCAACCTCGGCATTGATGAGGAAGATAGTTTGTTCAATATCACATGATACGGCAACGATATGAATCTAATTTCGCATCCGCATTTGGACTTGAGCAACTGGCAAAGGACTTTCCCAAAATTGCGCTTGAGACAGGGCGTGAAGCCTTTGGGGATATTCGCGAACCCTTGTTAGATACCTTGCGTGTATATCCGCCTAAGCTACCGAATCAGAAGTATGTCCGCACGTTTAAGTTACGGCGTGGATGGAAGGCGTTTATCCAACCGATAAGCCCTAACAGTTTCGCCGTAGTGGTGAGCAATGACACGGACTATACATCATTCGTCGTAGGGTCATTGGCGCAAGCGGTGAGTACAGCCGCACAATTCCAAGCGGACATTCATCGTGGGCGGTGGAACTTAGCAACAACCACCGTAAGTATCGCTTTTGAGGACTTCTTGAAAGCCTATGATAAGCGATTGGCTTCAAAACTTTCTAAATTCGGTACAGTCACAAGGCGTTTAATTCGATGACAGACATCCAAGCGATTCAAGAGGAAATCATAGCAGGGTATGCGCTGATTAGCTTTCCAAGCGCGTTAGGCACACCAACGGGCTATAAGCATGAGCCTGATGGTGGATTTAATAGTGCAGACTTACCCGCTGTAATCGTCACGCGCGGCATTCAGCTATCGAGTGAGCCATTATCGAGTGACGCAAATCTGGTTACACGCGAATACATCACCGATGTCTATACCTACACAACCGAAGATACCGACGACGTAAAAGCAACAGAGCGCGACAATACAGCGGATTGTATACCGTCTGTTTTGAGTGCGTTTGGTATTTATGACTTAAACACAACAGGCGTTTTGTCTCACCGTGTCACGGCTGATACTGGCGACGTGGAGCTATACGCTCGTGATAACACACAGAATTATATCGGTGTTCGATTTCGGCATGAGGTCGTATACCGTCAATCAATATAGGAGCATAAAACTATGGCGACATCATTAACCAATATCGATCAATGGCTACAGGCTGGATTTGAACGTGTGCAATTTGTTCTATCCACAAATGGTCGACCCTATGGGGCATTACCTGCTGCGGGTAGCGTATCGGGCATGTCCATACTTAAAGGGGCAAACGCGGCAAATATCACGCTTCCTGCTGCCGAGATTCTACAGATTCCCGGCGACAATGGGGTACGTGGCGCGATTCAGTTTGCGGGTAACGCCTTGCCTACCTTCGATCTAACCTTTGCGGATTTTACGGGTACATTTGTGGACGCTGTTCAAGGGACTACCGAAGTAGACGGGCAGAGTATCTATGATTTCTTCCTCCTTGATCCTGCGAATCGCGCATTTGCAGATATTTTCCTACTCTTGACACAACGCGGTGTCTCTACCGTGTCAGGTGAAGAAGGTAACGGCTATGCTAATGTGATATTCCCATTGTGTACAGTTGGGTATCAAGGACCAGGGGCAATGTCCACCGGGGCAAACGCATCGCTTCATACGTTCAACGTGACAGTAAACCGTGCAAGTGTTTTACCTTGGGGCACTCCGCTGGCAACAGGTACACACGGAACGACTCAAGCAGGCGGATTTGTATTCTTTAGTGAAAAAATCCCAACCTTTGATATTTTCCGTCAGAATAACTCCGACACAGATTTCACACCAACTCAAAGCCTTAACGCTAATGAGCAAGTGATTGCATGGGATGGCTCGGCAGGTGGCACACCCTCGACGCTCTCAGTTGGGGTAACGTCAGGCGATGTTACATTTACCGCACAAACGAATGAAAATGTAACCACAGCACTTTACGAGGTCGCATAATGTCCACACTAGATTACAACAATGTCAGCATTACATTTAAACCTGCTACGGCTCGCAATCGGTTGCGTCTAACGGACTTGCGCCAAATGGTGGGGTATTGGTCGATGCCTGATGGCGAGGACAAGAATCTATTGGATATTGCGCTCACCATGTTGTATCTAGTGGATACTGTAAATGGGGATATGGGTTTCCCTATCCCCTGCAATGGTGATGCAACCAAAGAAACGGTTATCGCGTTCTCTGATGGCTTTTGGAACGCCCATGAGGATTTGTACGTATTATGGGCGAACCAGCTATATGCTGTCCGTCAAAGCGACACAGCAAGACCCTGATCTATTGCCAGCAAGCGAATTAACCGACAGCCAAAAAAAAGCGAAGCCGTCCAAGATAAGCGACGCAAGCAACGGCTAGATGCTGATGAGTGGATGAATTACTTCATTAACCCATCGCAAACGCCCAACCGTGATGATGTTGAGGCAGCACTAAAAGACTATGGCTTTTATCATGATATAAGCGATGTCAAGCGTATGTATGCCGAATATATCAATAAATAAACATTACGGGTACGCAGGTGGGGTTATGGATCAACCTGATAGTTATTGGCACGATATGTACATCATGAAGAATATCGCGCTGTGGGTTGAGTATTTTGCACCGCTTGCGGGATTCGTTGAGCCTGTCAGCATCTTTGATAAGGCAAAAGAGGGCAAGCGGTTGTTGTAGAAAAGGATTCGATCATGATTGAGTTATTGCTTGTATGGTTTGTCTTGAGCTTCTTTGTAGCTGGCTTTGTTGGGGCAATGTTTAATGTTGCATCGCGTGGTGAGCAGGACACGATGGAGCATGAGGATATGCAGAGGGCGGAAACAAAATCCGCCCCTTAAGTAGTTATTTATCTTCAAGCTGTAATGAATCAATAGGGATTAAGCTATACTCTTTAACCCCCGTCTCGCTTTCTAACAATGCGATGCAACGTTTAATCCCGTTGAATTCCCATGTAGCTTTTGTCAATGGTGTTGCGAATGTGTAGGTTGTCTTATTTGATCCATGATAGATATGCACTGGATAACGGGTATGCGTTTCAAATTCAGCCATCTTACTTACTCCTTTTTATTTATAATAGTCGATTTTTACGAGAATTTTCACCGAGTTGCTCCACAGGTACGCCCAAATCATCGGACAATAGCTGTAGTTGCAAGCGTAATGGTGCGCTGTAGCGTTCAATCAAGCGTTGAATTTGCTCCGCGTGTACCTCGTTAGGGATGTAATCATCAGGGTACTTTTCGAGATTCATCCGCAAGGATTGCATCAAAACATTCATTTGATTAACGACCATCGAGCCGAGGGCATCAATTGCGGAGGTTTGTTTGGTGGCGTGTTCATAATTGGCGAGGAGTTGCTTCTTCGTCTTGCCTGTCAGCGTGATGTGAAACAATCCCATGATTGCGCCCCAGTTGGGATTGCCTTCGATGGTGCGGATTAATTCAGAGGATAGGGCTTTGCGCTCGGTGATGTTCTCTAATCGCGATTCTTTATACTGCGCGGTGTGTCCGTGTTTGCTGAGGTGCTTCTTCATAGACGGGCTGAACTGGGTGTAAAAGTTATCTTGCACCTTTTCGGGATTGGCTTCGGCAAGTTTGGGATTAACCGCTACGCCTTCATTTAGATAGGTCGTCAAAACAGTGGTTGCCCACTTGCGAAATTTAGTCGCTTTCTTGGAGTTGACGCGATAGCCGATAGCAATCACCATATCAATGTTATAGTGAGCCGTGTTGTAGCGTTTACCATCGCTGGCAGTTATCCGATATTTACGGACAACTGAATTATCTAACTCATCATCTTCCAGAATGCGCTTGATATGATCGCTGACTGTTCTAACATCAACATCAAATAATTCAGCAATCTGCTTCTGAGTGATCCAGACATCATTATTATCTGAAATCACACTGAGTTGTTTCTCGTTGTAGGGGATATTGAGGTTCATGACTCACCGCCTTGATAGGGATTGTCAATGTCAAAATCGGCACGGAATGCGAAATACTCATCAAGGGTCAAGCGATCCTCAAGTAAATCCCAAAACAATTTTAGGTGGTATTTATTTGTAGGGGTTGGTTCTTGGTGTAATAGCGCGATGTAATCTGATACAACGACACGCTGGCGAGGGGTTAATTTACTTATAGCATTACTTAGACTTAATGTACTGATTTCTTGCGGTACAATAGATTTATTGTTATCATAGCTATCGCTCATGATAAAACTCCTTGTTGGGATAATATTCGTGAGAGTTTCACCAAAAGCCTCGTTTACGCGGGGCTTTTGCTCTCAACTTATTCGATACCCTAATTATACCTCGTAACTACTTATTGCACTATTGATTAATGGTTTGAATGTCGTAACTATTTATTATTGCGTAGTCGATTAATGCTATACTTTACGTAACTACTTACGGGAGGATAGTATGGAAGATAAGATGCGCTCTGCGAAAGCCTATGTTCAAGATGGGCAAATTGATAAAGCACGTAAAATTCTAAAGAGCATACATCACCCGACTGCTGAGAAGTGGCTTAAGCAATTAGATGAAAAACATCCCCCTAAGCCATTCTTGCGTAGATTCTGGGTGCAAGCTATGTTATTTCTCACATCCGCAATCTTGATATACGCTACTTGGTTTGTGTTAGTTGAAGTTCCTAAAGAGGATGTACGCTTTGCTAGAACATCATTTATATTATGGTGCGCCAAGTATCATAATGATAAATTTGAAACACCATCTGGGTGTGGGGATTTATCTAGCGACCTGTACTATACATCTAAAATAGATCAAATTATGGATAAATGTGTATATTCTGGCGAGACGATTGGTTCTATGTCTGCTAAGTACGATTCGACCTTATTCGCCTGTATGCGCGATGAAGGGATTATTGATCTTTAACCTATTATGACCGCAACAGTTAACCACACATATAGCTCCCAATTGGGGGCTTTTTATTTTGGAGATGTACTATGGTCGATGTAAAAACCAGATTAATCCTTGAGACGCAAGGGAGCAAGGATGCCGAGAAACAGATAGCCGATTTACACAAAGAGCAGAAACGGCTATCCAAGGACATCAAAGATTCGGCAAGGTCGACAGATACTGCTAGCGATGCCATGAAAGATTTGGTTCGCCAGTACAAAGAAGCTGTGGACGCTGAGCGTGAATTACGTGACGAAGTTGAGCGGGTCAATGATAAATACGGTGAGCGCAGAAAACTTATTGAGGCTGATAAAAACTTTGATAGGGTATCAAAAGATGTTGGGCTGTTTGGGGATCAAGAAACGGCTATACGCGGGATTGGCGGGGCGGCGGGTGCATTTGGGTCAGCGGATGTTGAGCGTAACCTATCATTAGTTGCAGAAATCCCCCAACTCGCAGAAGCCATCCCACGGCTAAAGGTTGCATTTGACGGGATTGTACCTTCAGCTGTTCAGGCGATTGAAGCACTAGGACCAACAGGAATAGCCTTGACAGCACTTGCAGCGGTTGGATTAGCTATTGTTGCAGATTTATCACGCGCTCAAAATGAAGCAGCCGAGCGATTAGGCGTATTCGTTGATACTTATCGTGACTTGAATCAGGAACTAGCGGCGGGGACAATTAGCTCTGAGGAAGCCACACGAAAAATTGAGGACAACGCCAAAGCATTAGCGGCTGAGAAGCAATTACGCGACGAATTACAAAAAGCCTACGATATTCAATTTAATTCTCAGAAAGATTTGGGGTTATCGGCAAAGCTAACCAGTGCAGCCGAGGAAGAATTATTCCAGCAACTTGAGAAAAGTCGTAAAAAGATCGATGAATATGAAGCCAATATCAAGTTACTCACAGACGCGGTAGAGGATGGCACAATAACAGCCTCTCAAGCAGCAGAAGCAGAACGCCTACTTGCTCAAGAGCGTAGTAGCCAGCTGCTTGATGAAGCGCAATTGACAGGCGAATTAGAAGCCTTACGCCTACGCGCTCAAGACTTGACCCGTGAACAGATCGACTCCGAATTAGAAGCCTTAGACCGCAGACGACAAGCAATAGAAGCTGAGCTAGAGGTGTTGGTGTCGTCTGGCGATACATCCGAGGAGGTCTCTAAAAAGATTGAACAGCTTAACGAGCAACTTGGGGTATTGGGTGAACAGTCCGATGTTTTAAAAATCGGCTAGTGAATCGGCGGAGTCTGAATCATCACTTAAGCAAGAACGCGAAGCCACTACCGAAGCCACCAAGCAAGAAACACAAGCCACCAAGGATAAGGCAGATGCAGAGCGTGACGCGGCGAATGCAGCACGGGATGCACAACGGCAATATGAGCAAGCCCAACGCGCACAGAATAAATATAGCGAAGCTGTGGCGAATGCGAATACAAATTTTGATAATGCCCTCGATGACATTCAAACAGGCTTACGTGATGGGCTAGTTGATGCACGTCAAGATTTAAATCAAGAAATATCTGACTTAGAGCGCGATTTCGGACGCGAAGAAGCACAAGCGGCGCGAGATCAAAATCGTACTTTACAGCAAATCAGAGATCAAGCACAAGATGCTGAAAAGGATGCTTTGAGGAGTCGGAACTTCCTTGCACTAGCCGATAGCCGAGAAGATGCAAAAGACGCAAGCGAGGATGCTAAAGAGGAATTTATTGCCGAGGGACAAGATCGAATCATTGAAGCCCAAGCCCAACGGCAGGACATCGTTGCCGAAGCGGAACGCACCACCCGCGATTTAGGGCGAGAAGCATCACGGCAGGCACGGGACGCACGAACCAATTTGGAACGACAGGTTGCAGCCGCACGGCAGCGGTTATCCTTTGAGCAACAAGCCTTGAATCAATCCTTGCAAATAGCGGAACAATTCGCGCAACAATTCCCACAAATCATTCAGCAAGCCTTTGCAGGTGCATCTCAAGCAGGTGAAGTGAATGGAAATGGGAGTATAGACAATCAGATAGACAGCCGATTTGATAAATTGACATCACGCAGAGCATTCGGAGCGTAAACATGCCACGTCATAATTCACTAGAAGTCCGAGCAACCTATGACCAAACACTAGGCGATACATATAATATTGAAGATTTTACACCCAGTTCGGGTGGGACATTCAATTTGCCCGGTGTAGGGTCGGTTTACTTTGCGGTAGCGACTCATCCTGAATATTCAGAAGGACAAGCACGATACGACCCGAATGCTGGGCAATCGTTTAGCGGATACGCACAGGTGCGTTATTTACAACCGATGTGCCACGCAGATAGTTATGTATGGCTTATTGCAAACTATCGCGGACAAGTCACAGCGAATCTTCGGACATCTGGTACAGCTTACGCGCGTTACAATTGTCAATTGCGATTTGAGACAAACAAGATTACAAACCGTCCAGATTGGATAAGTGTCGTGTGGGTATTTACGCTAATCGAAGCTCTCTAAAACCATTGTAAAATAATAGTATGTAACCTTTTGTAAAGAGGATTTATGACACTCGCAACCACTGTTAGCGGTGCTAATTTAACTAAGATACGTTCAGATGATTACCAAGCGCAACAATTTGTGGTATCTGTTCCTGATGTGATTGTTGTTCAATTTCAACCGTCTATTGCGCCTACACAATCGGTCTATGCTGAAATTTCGGTGGGGTCTATCGCTAGCGGTAGCATGTCGAATATTAAGAGTAATCAGACGGTTATCTATAGCACATCGACAGATTATTTAAATACGGCATTTGAATTCAAAACCTATGTGCGTAAGGTTAATGGCACAACTACTTTATATGTGGGTCAAACAGGGCAAAGTCTAATAACTGCTTATTATGTCACGGTGTTGAATACCTATGATATGGTCGAAAAGCCCGGTATTGATCGTAATGGGACATTCTATGCGAATTGGGATGTTACATTTAGGCGGCTCTTGCCTGTTGAATCCGACTTAGCAACCGCGTATATTCTGATTGATGGCGAAACGGCATTCAGCGAAACGGCGAACCCGCAAGCGATAGACAATGACGCAACAACATCGTTTACCCATGCGTGGGAGTCGTCAAATAGTAGTGATACGCTTGATAGCGGTGGAACAACGGCGAACCCCTCATGGACATTGCAAGCCAATGCTCACCGATGGATACGTTATACATTTACAGATAGTAACGGGAATGCAAACCTGCGAGTTATATCTGTATGGACTGTCCCAAAGGACTTATCAAGTGTGGTCAATCTTGGCTTCATTGGTCAGTCGAATAATGTAGCAAATATCTCCTATCAAATTGGGGCAGGGTGGCAATGTACTGTGCCTGCGGTTAGCGGGATTTCGACCATGCGAAAAGGTGTTTTATGTTGTGTGTTTTCAATAGAGGACTATAACGCAACTCGCGGAAGTATTGAGAGCAATATAGATTTTGTAGGGTATCTCGGTATCGAAGTCACCAATACAGGTGGAAGTCCTGAGTTTGGCGCGATTAGTGAAACGGCATTCAACATCATCGGCATGGGGGCAAAGCTAGCTGATACACCTGTTCCCTTACTCGCAATTACATCTGATTCAACCCCGACGGAGTGGGGGGACATCGAAAACCCCACGCCTGTTAGAGTGCTAGCTTATATCTTGAGCGAATATACCACATTCCTTCATCTATGCGCGTTTAAATTTTCAACAACCCATACAAATTATATTGCGCCGAGTGATATTTTCCGCTCAGAGTCTGACATTGCATCAGAATCGGCACAATATCAAGCCGATGCAATGGGTGGGATTTTGCAATATAGTCGTAATGGCATATTTGATGTGAGCGTGAATCTTGTAGAATCGTCAACCACTGTTAGAGATGCTGCGCCAGTAGTAGCAGCTATGACATCCGTAGATTGGTTGAAGTTCGATATTGAGCGAAATCCTGACTTACTGGTTCGGTTTTTGCTGGTTGGCGCAGGTGTATTTGATACATCAAGTGGGCAATACAGTGTCTATCAGGCGGTTGTGCCTCCTATTGCAGATATACGCGGTGTAAGCTCAGAACAACGCCCTAATATGATTTTGACTACTAATTTAAGCCTATCTAATGCAATTATTGAGATGGCGCAACGGAGTGCGAACCTATACGCCGCTCTCAATCCAACAGATATTATTCGCGTGACTCTTAAAGATGAATGGCGATTTTTACAACCTGACGTTGGCGCATGGTACACATTTGAAGTTGCTGCAAGCGCAACCGTCCGCGGTATTGTCTACGATTCAAATACCCGCTGGCAATTGATCGATATTAGTTATACATCTAATAACGAAACAGGACGCAAAGAGGTGCAAGCTACATTCAGGCGTGAGACCTCAAGCACAGGTGCAAATGTTGAGGTAACACCTGTTAAAAATAACGTACTTAACAATATCAATGCAGTACCTGCTACATTACCCCCGTGGAGTGGCGGTGATTTAGGGCTTACCGATGGCTTAGACTTTAGTAGCTTTGATACATCACCCTCCACTGACCCAAGTCCACCGGGCGCAGGGTGCGAGCTTATCGGCTTCCGCCCTAAGGATGGGTTAGGGGCGCAAACCATTGAAAGTGCGGGGTCCGGGCAAGCAATCTCGGTTGCAGTTCGCGGAAATGGAATACTTGATGGTGGCGGGGATGTAACAGAAGATTTTTCAAGTGCGGCAGGGGTGTGGATTAGCTTTATAACTAGTGATGCCTCCCCGTTAGGTGGAACAATTGCATCAGGTCAAACAGGGACACACAGCGGCGGGACGGGGTGGGTCGCTGGTAGCTTTACAAATAACCCGGGGGCAACTACACACAGAGGGGTAATCATTCAACTCGATCTTGGAACAACTAAGACGATCACAGACTTTAAGATATATTACGATCTTACAAAGGGAACGTCTAATACATCAGGTGATGATGCGTCACGGATGAGTATTGTTCAATCCGATGCCACTGAAGTGATCTTAGCAGGTTTGAATTTTGGTGAGTTAACTAACGGGTCGGGGCAAACAATGCGTTATCAGGATGATGTCGGGACACAGGGGCGTTATTTGCGAATCCGTATGTTATCAACGATGTTTGGCGCATCCCCAACGGGCAGCGTTACGATTTCGAGGGTTGATTACACTATTAAAACAGCTTATGGGGATGCCTTATATCAATGGACGATAGACAGTGACCCTGTTGCGTATGGGTCAGGGGATGGCTTACTAATTGACTTATTGCAACCAACAAGCATCCCTCCTTACAGTGACGCACACACCTATGAGATTTACGAAACGCCTGCTCCTCAAACCGGTCCTGTTATTTTAGATTTTGAATCACCACATGGCATTGGAGCTATGGAAAATTGGGGTATTCAAGCCGAGGTATGTTTCTTATGAGTCCCAATATACGTAATGCGAGAGAGCGGTATCAGCGTCAGATTGGCAACGGTCCAATGTTTGAGGTTGCCACTAAAAATGGGAGTATGTTCCCCTCAGAAGGCTATGTTTATGTTCGGGTACCCGGTGGGTTTAGCGACGGTGGGAATATTATCCGACACCCCTCATTTCCTATGCGCTATGAGGTTGGTAAAAACTTCGCATGGGGCGAAGGGCGCAAGGTTAATACTCGATTAGGGGCTGATGGCAAACTAGAAATTAGTGGACATGATCCCGCTGATTTAAAACAAGCAGGGATAAGTCCACGCGAATTAAACGCTAACGACCCTGCAACACGGTTTAAAACAATCGAGTTACTTACTAATCTGCAATCATTTCCCACTGGAGGAGATGGTACAGTTAAGGTTATGTCAGGGATTTATCAAAAACCTGATGGTGGATTTAATGTATTTCAAGGACAGCAAAATATAGACTTGCTTACAGGCTATACGCCTACTACAGCTGATAATCAGCACATTGTCGCGTTATGGATTAATACTGATACCAATGCGATTGAGATTACAACATCAAGTGAACTCTCTCAGGCGATTGATTTAAAGCTAGTTCCCGCCACAGCCATGACCTATTTAGCCGAAGCAGTTGCAGGTGCGCCGTTTAATTTTATCGGCACGTCCTGCTATATCGTGCGGGGTGATGATACAGCAATTGACGAAACCAATAAATTTCATGATTTACGCGGGATTATTGGCGCGGGATCAGGGAGCGGATCAATCGGCTATCCTGACCCTGTAATATCCCCTTATATTTTGCCTGAAAATAAGACAGTAATTGTATTTTCAGGAATGGTTATTGAATCAGGTGGTAGCGTAACAGTTAGCGCAGGTAGTGCTTTACGAATGATAGGAGCGTGATAGATGGTAGCAGGGTATTTTGAATTTGAGGAAGGTACAGTGCCGTCAACGCCAACAACGGCAAAATGGCGATTGTATTTTAAGACTGACGGGTTGTATGTTGTTGACGATGCTGGAACAGAAACCAATATTGCAGTGCCATCGGCATTAGATATATCCAGTCTAAAAACAGATCAATTGTTCCTAGATGCAGGCTCAGAGTTGACGATTGCAACAGGTGCAATCACTGTCACCAATGCGCGACACACGGTTGATACCGAAAGTGACGCGGGTAGTGATGACCTCGTAACAATCAGCGGAACATCGGCGGGTGAACTTTTCATCCTATCGGCAATCCACACGGACAGATCCATTGTGCTGAAAAATGGATCTGGGAATATCATCTGTGCGACAGGTGCAGACATTACACTTGAAGAAACCTATCAAGCAGTATTATGTATCTCGGACGGCACAAATGTCACCGCATACACTTTATTTGGTAGCGGTTCAGGTGGGAGTGCAACCCCGAACTTTGGGGCAGAAGCCACCAAAACCATATCAAGCGGGGTTGTCGCAACAGGAACGGATCGTAATTTAATCATTGCGGCTGAGAGTTCTACAGCGGATGACCTTGTAGAAATCACTGGTTTAACCGTTGGGGATAAGGTGCTGTTACGAGCCGATACTGGCGATACGATCACAGTTAAACACAATAGCGGTAGTGCGACAATAAAAATCTTGATTCAAGATAATGCAGACTTTGTGCTTGATGAAGATCACCCGTTAGAGCTAGTCTTACTGTCTACTAACAAATTATCACAGATTTATGATGAAGCAGGTAGCAGCGGTGGCAGCGGTAATATGATTACTGCACTCGATGTTAAAACATCAGGGACTCACGGCGGGGCAAGCAGCGCGGGAACGCAAACCCGTGTATTAAATACCTTATATAATCCTGACAGTGTAGCAGGGGTATCCCTGTCTAGCAATCAATTAACATTGCCTGCGGGAACATATAAGCTATGGCACTATTTCGGGGCAGTGTATCGCGGCAACAATAGCCAACTATTTATATACGATGTGACAAACACCGCAGTATTGCAAACCGATGGCAGTATTGATACAGCAGGTGTACCGTCTTATACCTCATCAGGCAATAGCATTGCGATAACATCAATTGGGATTTATGCTGAATTTACATTATCTGACTCAACCGCTCTTGAATTAAGGCATTATATATCCAGCGCACAAGCTAGTAACGGATTAGGCTCGGCAATGGGGCAAGGGCGAGATGAAATCTATGCAGGAATAGTATTGGAGAAAATAGCATAATGTTGACAAAAGAAGAATGGGTCAATGTATATAACTACCTTGCAAGCACAGAAGATAGCCGAATTACGTCTATCCCCGAAGCGTCACGATACCGTGATGATGCGAACCAGTCAATAGTTGACTTGCGTGATAATAGTGTCGGGACATTCACCGAACAAGAAAAAACGGACGCGTTAGTATTGGCAGAAGATGAGAATGTCGAGGTTGATGCTATCGAAGTCTCGAAGCAGGTAACGATGCGTGATGCTAAAGATTTTTTGCGTCGTCAGTTATCTAAGTCTAGCCCGAATGTTAATCAAATCTACACTGTTATCAAGAGCGGCGTAGATAATGACCCTGTACTATTGAAGATGGTTTCAAATCAAATTGCACTGATGAGTAATTCGCTAGTATGGACATTAAACCTTGCTTCACCAACGACACTAGATAAGCAGCGATATATCTATTGTGTCCAAATCGTAATTGCAACACTCGGTTAATCAATTAATCAATATAGGAGACAAATAAAATGGAACTCACATTTAACGATATACTGGTAATTCTCGCAGGGCTGGCAGGTATTTTTATTTACTATCAAGCGAATAAAAATTTCCCAGCGAAAGAAACCGCTAACCTAATCCGTGATTTATCGGTAGCCAGCAAGAAAACCGAAACACTAGCCGATGATATTGGGGTTGAAATCTTGAAGCTCTTGAATGAAATCCGTATGAGTGGGGTTTTGCCATCGGAAACAGGGGACGAGCAGGGGAGTATTAGCCCACCAAAACCTGAGTTATAATAGAAATGAAACAGATGTCGGGGCGAAAGATTCGCCATCGCGTAATATATGAAAGAATTGTTCTAATTCTCTAAGAGTAGTAATGGGTGTGTATCGCTTGACAGAATAGCATGATAGCGATACTGTCGCGGCGATAGCCTGTAGGTTCAAACCCTGCCGCCATCAACCCGAAAGGGGAGGTGTTTGTATCTTGAAGCGTTGTCAAACATCCTTGACCATGAGTTAAATGTTGTAAGTGGGGACAGGCAGTAGCGGTGCTACATACTGAACAAAAGGAATCTGAATCATTGCTAGACGGTGGTAGTAGGATTCATCCGATATATCTGTGAGGCTGAGAGGCGTAGCAGGTACTATCTATAAAAAAGACAGGCTCTGCATTGCGCGGGGTCTGTCTTTTTTGCGTTTAGGCTTGGAGAATGTCGGTCATGTAAAGCTAAAACGGTACATCATCAGTCATTACCTTTGTTAGAACAACTGAATACCCCTGCTTTATCATATCTTGCTTGTGTATGATCCAATGATCGAAAGCAAAGGTTTCATTATCAGCGCGGCATGTCCAAGAACCACCTCTGACTACCTCTTGTTCATCTTCTTCGTGAAGATATTTAAAGACAAAAGTATAAAAGATTTTTGTAGCTGTAAGCATATCTCTGTTCTCCTATTTTTAGATAAAGTGAATTGTGTAGGGCTAAACTTCATCGTCGAATAACATGCTTACCCCAATTGCTTGAGATGTAAAGTACTCGATGTAACTTGCCTGCTTCTTAATGTGCATCAATACTGATATATCGTTCATTGTTTTTTGACGTTGATGAAATCTGTTCAAGTCATTCAATAACAAAGCGATATGTGATGTTAATTCATCTATACGG
Organism: Candidatus Endobugula sp.; assembly: GCA_965225895.1. GTDB lineage: Bacteria > Pseudomonadota > Gammaproteobacteria > Pseudomonadales > Cellvibrionaceae > Endobugula. The sequence continues at coordinate 8,456 of CBDDBR010000010.1, read as the reverse complement.
CTCTCAATATCCTCTCTCAGTATGGTTTCTTCTTGCCGTGCCTGCTGTAAACGGGTTTGCTGTAAACGGGTCTGCATGTCTAAATGCTGTTTGTTTAGCAAGTCTATTGCCTCTTCAACTGTATAAATCCCACCCTTTGTTATATTCTTATCATCTGTTCCCATTTTCTCCCTCTTTCGCTACATAAAGTAATTTGTGCTGGGCTAAATTATTCTGGCTCATCTACCACAAAGTTTTCATCAACTTCCTGATAGCAAAAGTCTTTTAATCCTGAATAGGTTTTACCATTTTTGATGGCAAGTTCTTCCTCGAATGATTGGCGTAATGCTTCCTCAGTCATAGGCGTGTTACCATCAATAGGGAAAACAGTATTGTACCCATACAGACATATCCAACCCCCTAGGTCGTAAATCGCCTGTGCTTGAATCCAATAATAGATCATTGATCTAATCCGACAATTTGTCGATATTTACCAGCATACTCCACTGATTCTTTGTCCAGCAGCCAGAACGTGACCTGAGAGATTTCCCCATTTATATTCGCGGTAACTTGGAATAATCCACAGTCTTTACAAATCAATACCATTTCGGCTGTCTGAGCCATGCCAACGCCCCGCCCACTGGTGATAAAGTGGAAGTCATGTTCGCAATCGCTCCCTGATTTTGGTTGTGTCATGGTGTTAAACTCCATCCCAAAACAAAATATCAAACACTAAGTTTTGCTTCTTTTTGATTAATGAATTAGCATTCTTTATAGCATTTGATTTTTCCATACATGTAGAAATATATCGTCTCACCATTGGATACTCTTCTAAGTCTAAAATTTCAGAGTCCAGATCGCGAATATGTTTTCTTTCTAGTTCAATTCTGTTTTCTAACAGTCTCTTTTTATCTGCCATCGCGGTTAGCCCTCGCTCCAATAATCTGCGTTTGGTTGCTCAGGTGATGCGTCGTCACTCGGATAGCCATAATCGACTAAATCGTCAACATGGATTTGGAAACGACCATAGTCTTTGGTTTTGACTTCAAGTGTTTCGTCAGAGAGTGCAATGATGATTTTTACCAAAGTGCCAGCGGGTATTGTCTCTGAAACCCTCATTGTTATAACTTCAATGTCGTTAGGTAACTTATAAGATGCGCCTTCTATAAATTGATACGCTGTTTGATTTACCATCGTGATTAGCTTTCCTCGCTCAATCGTTTGTTTATGTCGCTATAAATCGTCTGGTATTCACGTGGACACTCTCGCATGATGTCAGATAAAGATACACACCAAAAAACAATCTGCTCAAGCTGTTCAATGTATGCCTTTTGCGCTTTCCACTCTTTGATCGTATCCGACATATTAGGTGTGGTAGACATATCCGTTATATCATCGTCAAATATGCCTAAAATTTCCTCAAGCGGGTCTTTTTTGTCCATTGCGGTTAGCCTTCCTCGTCCCAATTTCTACCGAATAAATCCATAGCAATGACTTCGACAATATGAAGTTGACTCAAGAGTCCGTCGGTATCGCTTACAAGATTCTGCAAGTCCATTGTTTTATTTAATTTGGTCAAGTCTCCAGAGTTATTAATATCAGCGACTTTCTCTGATATTGCATCTTGGATATGCCCCTTATGTTTTTTGAACACTTGGATCAAGTCTTGTCTGTGAATTGATGCCATACAACCTCATTCCTTTGACTATGGATATTGTGCTGGGCTAATGCTAATCAACACCCTAATTATACGTTTGATTTCGCGTGTAAAATTTCGGGCGCGGGATATTAAGAGAGCATCGAATTAAACCACATTTGCATCGGCTTCGCAGGTTGCGGTACTTGCTGTGGCTTACGCTTGACCTGTACGGGTTTTGGTGCGTCCTGTACCTTCTTACGGCTCTTGTTATGGTTTGATGGTTTGTATCTTACTGGCGGTAGGCTATGGGTAAAAAAATCCTCAAATGTCCCATCTCGCAAGGACTTGATTTTGATTTGCAGAATAGCTAATATCAATCCCCATTGATCTATTGATTTATCCATAGTTTGAATAACATCTTTGTCGGTAAGCCAATGATCCGATTCGGGCGTGTAGCTTACTTCTTGTTTGCGTTCACCATTCCCATGAAACAGGATAGGGGAATCTGACTTTAAGATATGGTAATCGATACTGTTATCGCTGTGCTGTATTATAAATATAAGCAGGTCGGCGCGGACACCCTGCTGTATTTGCTTTTGTGAAAATGAAAAGACATAAGTTCCACTTTTTTTCTCTCTCCCAAGTTTCGCCTCAATTGCTACGCAACCAAACGCGACAACATCAACCCAACGAGATCGTGACCGCTTTCCGGAACACGCATAAATACCTTTGCTTCGGAGTGTATCGATAATCAATTGCTCATGGGGTACACCTGATTTACGAGGTGCTTTTTTGTTGTATAGTTTTTGACGTTCATTTTTGCATTGTTTACAATGCTTTTCGTGTTTTCCTGATGAGTGGTGAAAGTAGAATTTATCAAGAGGCTTTATTTTGCGACACGTTGCACAAGTCTTTATTTCCATGAGTTTATCCTAGCTCTATTGTTCTATATACTAATTATCTCATGGTTTTTGTAGAATAATTTCTACGGTTTTATCCCTATAAACACACATATAACAGATATAAATATATATAATACATTATCATTAGTAATATCTAATCAAATAAAAAGTTGTAAATAGTTCCCCTACTGGGTAAACAGAACTGTTATTCTCGGATGCTAGGTGAATTTATAGAAGCACTCATATTGGTCTTCAACACCCCATCCTAATTCATCCAAGATAGCCTTATCTTCATCGCTCACAAGTAGAGGGTCACACCCTGAATACACAATGTCATGTGCTGGTTGTACGGGTGAAATTTGATTCGGTTTGTACTTTGCAAATATTTGAAACGCTTTAATCCATCCCTGATATGTATTACCATCTAATTTCATCTTCGTCATCGTTTACCCCTCGCATTCTTGATCTGCTAGACGTATCTCAATATTGGTATAATTGTCATCATCACTAGATGCGATGTAATTAGCAAATTGAGCATCTGCATCGTCTTCGTCTGTAGCTTCGCAATCCCAAGTGCCAGAATCGTAGCCCCACACACTCTCGAAGTCATAATCAATGATATATTTTGCCATAATTCCTACTCCCTCAAATCTATGGAGCAAGTCTTGACCTGCCCAATCGTAAATCGGAGTTTCGCTATAACTATCCATAGGCAACTCGATTCCAAATTCGGTGAATTTATCGTTATATTCTTCGTCGCTAGGTTCACTTGCTAAAAAACGAATCATCTTTTCCCATTCAGTCATCCCTCAATCCCTCCTAGTAATCTCTCAGCAAACAAAAAGTATATCTATAGTGAACATCGTAAGTAGTTATGATGTGGAGTTACGTTGTTCTTCTACAACCCGCTTAATCAATGGTTTTAAAGAATTTGGATTATCCATACGCATAATATTCCAATCAAAAGACATTTCATGAATACCGTTTCTCATTAACCAAAGCATCCAATCATTCCTTTTAATAGCCAATTCAACACTGAACCGTCCGCTATGGATAAAATCACTTGTATCAGTAATCCTTGCTTGCGGATATTCATCTTTTACCATTTTTTGAATTTCTGTTTCATGCTCACCACAATACAGCAAATCATAAATCGTATCCATCGCCTAATCCCCTGTCAGCATATCACTACTAATAATCTTTTTCGTCATCTGTCCGCCTATTTGCGTCTTGACGGGTTGTGTTCCTACCGGGTCGTAAATCTTCGAGTCGCAAGCGTTACAGTAGAACGCATCTTCGCCATCAAGCAATTCGATATGCTCTTGATCGGCTTTGCATTTTGGGCAAGATAGCTCTAATGGTTTGCTATCGATATTCTTGGGCTTCTCAGGTAGGTGTTTAGGTTTCATTTATCTACATTCCTCCGCGCTCATTAAATGGTTTAATATCAACGTTTACGATTAATGTAGTCAGAAATTGCAATGTATCATGCGCGTCAATTAGTTTCTGCCGATCTAATGTGTGAATTACATCTTGATTTCCGTTGTCGATAGCGGTTACTTGACGCAACAGTAATTGTTTTGAATCATTCAATGACTGCAATAAGTTTAACGTGTCATCTGTTATTTTTCGGTGCATCCTCACATTCTCCCAAACCTATGGAGCAAGTCTTGACCTGCCCCATTCCAATTAGATTTTTATTGTTCATTCGCATATAATCAACATAAACCGAATTGATATATTGAACAATACTTACATTATACATCGTTTTTGAGTGATACTGTACTGGTTTATGGTGTACGTATCACTGACGGTACAACGCAAGCCAGTTAATTATCGAATATCCACAATGTCATATCCAACCATATAAATACGCGCCTGGCCAATCAGCTGATGCAGGATGCCGTTAATATCGCCCGGTGGCAACGTCCACAGTTTATCAACGGTCAATTTGCGGATAACCTCTATCGTTTGGGATTGTGCTACTGGATCGGCAGGTTGTTGATTTTTGAGGTGTGCGAGTTGTGAGCCGATGAGGTCAAGTTGGGATTTCTTCTCGTTGATCTGTTGCGTATAGATAGCGGTTAAGTCGGGATCGGTGGCACGATCTAGAATGAGTTGCCCTAAAACGCGCTTAATTTCGATGGCTTCGGTTTCGTAGCGGTTTATATCCGACTTCCATGTATCGCGCTCTATGGCGTTTGGTGGGGTCAATGTGAGTACACCCTCATCAAGTGCAAATCTTATTTGAATATCTAACCAATCCCGCAAAAATTCGATCTTGACCCAAGGCTTATTATTACAATTCGTTTTATAGTTCTTGTGCGACCTGCAAGCAATATATTGTTGACTGCGCTTGGTGTTGCTGGTTTCATGTACCATCGCATAACCACATAGGCCACAGATAAATAATCCAGCGAATGGATTACGGCTGATGCGTCGGTTGTACCTGCCTCGATGTTCTGTCATACGTCGCTTGAGTTCGTGCTTAACGCGCGTATGTTTGTTACCGACCCATAAGCTAGGGCATACATTATAAGATACGTGGATGCCATCTGGGATGATATGACCCTGCTCAAACGCCCACATGCCATAATTACGGGCGTTCATGTGTGTTATGTTGCCATGTGCTAGCGGATTGGTGAACGTCCGTCTAACGCCATATTTTCGGCTTAGCTTGATAATACCACGGGTGGTCATTGCGTTGGCAATATCGCCATAACTTGCACCATCTAAAAATAAGATTGTGGCATGGTCAATGGCAAGTTGTGCTTCTGATTTAATTTCGAGCGATACGGGTTCGCCTGATTTGTTACGGATAACCTGATGCGTCCACAGGGGAACGCCACGCGGTGGAATCCCTCTATCTGCTTTATCTTTGTAGGTCTTTTGGGCGCGTTCATCGTGCATCCGGTGGACATCGGCTTTACTGCCTATTGAGGTAATAGCAACCATTGCATCCACATTCTGCGCGTCTATAACACCTCCATTATGCAAATAGATGCTTGCCCCACTGCTGGCGGTCCGCTCGATGATGTTGTTATATAACCATTTGGCGCGACCAATACGGGTTGGCTCTAATGCCCACAATATATCGAAGCCTTTACTTGACCATAAATCACGCAGGTCATCATAGGCGGTTACGCCATTACTTCTCATATCCTTATAAAATTGTTCGGGATCGTCTTCCATTGCCGAGCCGATAACACGCCATTGGGCGATGATGGTGAGGTTATGCTCTTTGACGAATGCTTTAAATTGTGCCTCTTGTTCATCGAGTGATGCTTGCTGGTCGGATGATTGGCGAAGCAAGCCGACGATTCTTTTACCCTGAAAATCCATTGTATAATTACCTTAACTATTAAGTAACCGTAGTAGCGTTGATTGTAATGACCACGGGAATGTTTGTTTAATTAGCCTGCTACGGGCTTCTTATATATAGAATGAGTATAGCAAATAGTTTTTATGAGGTCGAATATGTATCCTAAAGATTTCCCAACCGCGACTGAGCATGATTACGATATGAATGAATCAGGTTGGTTTGTTTGTCAAACGTGCAACCACTCAGTAAAAATCAAGCGTGATGGAACTTGTATTGGCGTTCCGATTTATTGGAAATGGGATGATGTGCCTGACGGAATAGCAACTAAGACCACATTGTTAAAAGAGCATGGGCTAAAATTATCACAAGAACAGTCACCGGTTGGCGCAAAGGTTCAATATGATCGCAAGCGCAAAAAAACAGGGGGGGTATTATCCGCTGTATTCGATTGAAGATGCAACACCGAAGCAACCCCCAACACAGGCACAGCTTGACGCATTGGAGAAGGCGCGGTATATGGGCGAGAAATTTACCGTTACCTGCTCCAAGTGTACACGACCTTTAAAGAGTCGGTATGATTACATTAAAGTTACACGTAAAAAATGGATCGAATTAGATTATGATAACTACTTATGCCGATTCTGTGAGGATGAAATAGACGCGATGAAATGGGCAACTGGCATAATTTCACAATCAAATGCGTTGATACTAGACACTGAAACCACCGATTTAGACGGGGAAATTATAGAAATTGCTGTTATTGATATGCAGGGGTCTGTATTGCTTAACCAGCGTGTAAAACCGTTAGGTACAATGAACCCAAAAGCGGAAGCGGTTCATGGTATCAGCTTAGAAGCCTTAAAACATGAGCCGTTATTTATTGATGTGTACGATAATCTCAAAAGTATTTTGGATGGTCGCCATGTCCTTATTTATAATGCGGATTTTGACATTGGTCGATTAAATGCGGATTGCAGACGGCATCAATATGCATTACCGGCCCTTTCATGCATTACCGGCCCTTTCGTGCATTACTGGCCCTTTCGTGCATTACCGGCCCTTTCATGCATTACCGGCCCATTCGGTGGTCGAAACTTTTGTTAAATTAATGTTTAACCTGTCAGAATTGATCCTTGAGAGAATTAATATGTTGTGAGAGGTAAATATCAGAGTTAATATCTTGCTTGTTTCCCCGATGAGTTTGCTAGTTTTATGTTTACCCACAACCAGTTCTGATTTCCACTGGTAGAGATAACCAAACTGTTACCTCCACCGTCCAGTGTTCACAGTAAAGTAGCTGATATTACCAACAGTAAATACCAAACTGATTGAGTCGTGTATTATTATTGCGTCTCATGATTTAACGTTTATTTCATCATAATCTCTGATTGTTTCTGAAATCTGAATAATATAATCAATAAAGACCGATTCTGATGGAAATAAGCTGAATAAAGCTCACAAGCTGCTAGACTACGGGTTATCCAGCTTGTCTTATTGGGATTTGACAATATTAACGATCGATGAAATGCTTGTTATATGGTTTTATGTAATAAACAATTTACCGAATCTTCAGTCCTCAAAACCACGAAGTTTTTCGAAGGCAAATAGTTTTTATATGAATTTTCTGTGAAATACGCACAGCTTTTGAAATACGCTTTTGATTACATATGTGACATACAGGGTAGACCAGAGAAAACTGATCATTTTAATTTTCCTCTTATTTGATAACGGAGCAATGAAAAGCAGTTCTGTAAAACCTGAGATGTAGTATGATCGAATACATTTGCCCGCCCGACCCTGTATTATGCATATCTTTTAGTATCTAACTTTTCGGACGGAGTTCCGTTACCTCCATAGTAGAGCAAATCATCGCCTTCCTATCAATCATTCTACAGAATCATATTGTGCAACCAAAATTACACAATAGATTGGAAAATCTGTGGTTAATCTTTCAGCTAATAGCTATTTATAGATTCTGACGTGTTATAATAAGTGCTTTTCAAACAAAGTTACAACGAATTCTTCATGTAGTGCAACCTGGGTTTGGACAGCATTATATGCCCGTTTAAATTATTTCCATCACGTTACATTACATAATTCTGAAAGATATATTATATTAATAATAACTATGTAATCACAAAATTATATATATACATATATAAATAATATAAACGGCTTTTAATGCAGAGGCTTTTAAAGTTTTAATGTCATCACGCAGAGAAGATTGGTCTGAAAACGTCTGCCAATGGCTCACACAACTGGTGAATTGAGCCTCCGATCCTCTCATTGTTATCCCTACGGGACACTGGTGGATCACTATGTGTCCAAATCGCATATATTTTAAATTTGACATCCGGCCACGGCAATTACAGGGTGTTTCGAGACTCTTGTCCAAATTTGAAATTTTGATTTGTAATTTTATGAAAAGCAGATGCAATCAGTATTAAAATGCTGGTTATGCCTTACATTTTCGTTATCTTGCACACATTTATATTATCTTCTCACGTATGATTTTTTGCGAATCTTTAGTTGATCCTAATATTGCTCTGTTAAACCATGCGAATGTCATATCATATCCACTAATCACTCTGAACACCACGGCACCTAAACCATT
>CBDDBR010000009.1:0-35532 GCA_965225895.1 Candidatus Endobugula sp. | reverse complement strand
ATCTTTTGATTTAATTTCAATATCCATTATACCAACCCACTACCAATAGCTAAAAAAAGTAAAACTATTGCAAAACCAATTAAACACACCAGGCAAGCAAAATCATATAGGCCTAATAATATAAATTCATTTCTGATTTTTCGCTGGCGTTTAATTGTTCTTAATTCCCTATTTGTCATTTGTTTTATCCCTTATATATTGTTTATATATACCTTATTAATATATGCAGCTGCTACTGTCAACACATTTATTATATATTATTTATATATTTATTATATATTAGGTGTTGACAGTATATACTATATATATTAATAAGGTTACATAACCAAAACAAAGAGGGATAATAAAATGATTAATGTAAAAGTAGGAATTGCAAGTAACGGCAATATGGGATTAATTGAGCAGCCTAAATTTGCTGGCCTGGATATTAGAGTTTTCGAAATATTAGATAATGATATAATTCAGTTTAGGTATCTAAACGAATGGCAAGAGTGCGGCAATCGTGCCAGGTCATACGGATGCTTGCGCAAAACCTAATCAATTGCTAGTAGGTTAATTTTAACATTAGCATTTAAAAAAATGCTAATTGTAGAATTTACTTAAACCAAAACAAAGAAAGATAAAACAATGCAAACAATCACAACAGTAAATAATGCACACACGGTAAATTTAACATATTGCGGTTATGACAAGTATATAGCAACGTGGAAAGGTTTTCCAAATGATGGCCCAAAAAACATCAGACGCACAATTCACGTTGTAGATAATGCCAGGGAATTAGACAACGCAGCTATACAAGCTTCTGATTTATTTACTGATTGGCTTAAAGAAACTACACCAACGGGCGGATTGAGAGAGTGCATCGTTACCTCTATTACAATGGGATATGTAAACCCAGATAAAAGAGTGCTTTTAGTGCAAACTGATTGGACAGAATTAGAAGCTTTAGAGGCATAAAAACCACGTAGGACAAAACCCTAAACAGGTTTTGTCTAACGCAAAACATTACATTAAAGAGGAGAAAAACAAATGAACAAACAAGAATTAATCAAAGCATTAGACAACGGCCTTGATGTTCGCTGGTCAAATGACAGCTATGAATGTTTTAAAGATACAACAGGCATTTATTCAGTAATTTGCACGTCAAACGATAGCATGATCGGTATATTTAGCAAAGATATGCAAAGATCAAATATTGGTTTGAAGGATTGCTATATAAAACAGGAGCAAAACAAATGAACAAAAAGGCAACTTTTGAAGGTTATAAAATACGCGATAAATCAAGAGGATATGGTGTATCAGATGAAACATATAAAACACGTAAACAAGCAGAATTAGCCATGATAATGAAAATGGCTTCATTAGGCGGAGATTGGGAAGTATTTAATAAAACAAAACAGGAGCAAAACAAATGAAAGATACAGTTAAAATAAATCGTGATGCATTGGAGCAGCTAACCGATTTTGTGCGTAAAGATATAGAAGTTGCACATTTAGAAACGTCCGATAATGAAGATTTAACATATATTATACAAGCAAAAGGCAAATGCCTTCATAAATGTGACAAACGCATTAATGGCTGGAAAATATTCGCTTGAACTATACAAAAATGAAAATCATGTTTTTATTGAAATAAAATATTTACAGTTTTTAACAGAACAAACGCAAGACAGCTTTGATTTTATTGCACCTGATACAGATTGGAATTGTTTATCCGATATGCTGGCAACTAATCTTTTAGCAAATGCCATATTACAAGCAAGGCAAGCAATGCAAATTGAGCCAGAAACAAAAGAGGAGAAAAGCAAATGAATAGCAAAATAGTAGCCCAACCCTGGTATGATATGGCTGTTAAATCTAAATTTAGCATCCAAGTTGATGAAATAACATTTCACATATTAGACGAATTAGGCAAGCCAATTATAAACGATGATTTGACGCCTATGAAATTTAGATCATTATTGGAATTGGATTTTATAACAGATTACATTGATCTTGATGATTTGGAGATTATCCATGATAAGTAATGAGCAAAAAATGACAATATCTTTAATTGAAAATATGGACGAATTGAAGCTAAAACAATTCTTATTTCATAATCTTGAAAGCGTTGACCCCTATTTATATAAATTATTATTTTCACAGGTAGATCAACGTAAATTTTCAGTGAGGATTAGAAATTGTTTACTAAATGCATTTCAATTTGAAGTATTTCATTATGATTTAATATTAAGGAACGATAAGTTTTTTAAATATATGCCAAATTTTGGTAAAAAATCATTAAAAATCGTTAAAGAATATTTAAATGAATACGGTTTAAAATTAAATACAGATTTGAAAGATATTAAATATGAAGCGTTAAAATCCTTAAACCTTATCAATTTAAAACATGATTATTTGTTTGTTGAAAAGAGGGGTTTTATGAAATGATTGTTACATTATCACGCAAAGAATTAAGCGATTGCAAACAAGCTGCAACTTTACGCTGGCAATTGGCAAGGTTAAGCGGTGTCGTAAATCAAAGAAAAGATAAGGGCAGAACTGACCAGGATTTAGATTTCTTAGGTATAAAAGCAGAATTAGCCGTGTCAAAGGTTTTTGATTTAGATTTTAACCCATTCCAATTAGGCGTTGATGATGGGGCGGATATGTTTTTACATAACATTTCAATTGATGTTAAATCGACGTTTTACCCACATGGTAAGCTGTTATTTAAAAGCAAAAAATCATTTAAATCAAATTGTTCTGTATTGGTGGCAAAAGTTGATGAAGATAAAATGAACGTTGCTGGCTTTGCAACAAAAACTATGTTTTTGGAGCAAGCCGTCCAAAATGATTTGGGACATGGTAAAGGGTGGATGATTGAACAAAGTGAATTGTTGCCATTGTCTAAACTATGGGAAGTTGCAACAGAACAAAAGCTTTACAAGCCAAAAAGGGAATCGAACACATGACTTTTTTTACACTTTTAAGCATTTCTTTGACTTTAGAAGGTGGATCGAACTTTGAGCAAATGTATGCCAGCGCGAAAGAATGTGGGGATGCTATGCCCGCAATATATGCGAAATATTATCCACACTTTCCTGAAAGCATGGCTCAATGCCTGCAAACGGATAAAGTTTCATCATTAACCATTAAACCAAAACTACGTCCAGAGGGGTTAAAATTATGATTAAAGATAAGATAATTAATGTTGGTGGTGAAAAGATTGTTTTTAACCCCAACTCTATTTTAAATGAAGTTTTTAAAAATCACATAAAGGATTTACAGAAACCAGAACGAACCAAAATACCCGCATTAGATGATGATGGTAAATTCGTGAGGTATGAGTGATGGCTGTTAATGCAAAAACGATTAAGCAAATTAAATCCGCAGCCGAACAAGGTTTAACACAAGCAGAGACCGCTAGGCTTTTGGATATGAATGAAAGCTTTTTAGCTAGAACTAAATCTAAATATAATATTGAATTTATAAAACATGAGGAAAAATATGCACGTTTCAGAAGCCCACAAAATGACAATGAGATTAATCAAGATGAACTCGTTAATGATAGAGGACATGAAGAACCCAGACCCGACCAGGGACAGGAAATACTACAGGTGGTTTTTAGAAGAGCAGCAAGATTTGATGGAATTGATGGAGTTGAAACTGAGAAGCCACCGAAAAACATCGAAGAACTCAAAGAAAGATTAAATCAGAATGATAAGAAACATCATTACGAAATAATATATTCTTACAAGATGCAACAATTTGAGAAACAGCAAATAAAATTAGGATTAAGAACGCCATTACATAAGGGCAGAAAGATACAAAGCTTGTCAACTTCATGTGCAAATAAGAATATTTCACTTAATTCACAAAGCTTTCCCGCAAAGCATGAGATAGCAAAACAGCAGCGTATATTAAAATCAATTAATCGTGGCGGTAGATATACAACGTCAATGGTTGCTAGGAATACAGGGTTAAGCGTTTCATTCGTAGCACCACAATTAAACATATTATACAGCCAAGGTTTGGTATCTCGAAACAATGAAAATCAAAAGCCATTCATAGGTTCAATTGAAGGTAAAAAATCATGGCGGTATGTTTATTTTGCAAAAAAGATTAAATAATATATTGCACCAATATAAATTATATATATAACTGACTATAAAAATGAAAATGGAGATTAAAATGGATAAGAAAAACTTTAATTAGGATTTAGCGATAAGCCAACATGAAGCGATAAGCTGAAGCTGCAAATAAAACTGGATTAAGCTTTCACGGCATTTGTTCGTATGGCGGCTCTTATGCAAGTGACAAAGCAAGGTGTGGAAGTAAGGCCACCTGGAATAGATGAAACTGCATTATACCCAGGTAATGGTTTAGTTTTAGACGTTGATGAATAGGAAGAATGATATGCTTTCAATATTTGGTATAGACCCAGGTTACACTGGTGCGATTGCGATTTATTGGCCTGAAGCCAATAAACTCGAAATCCACGATATGCCAATAATGTTAAATCATGCTGGTAAAAATATTATAGATTGCCATGCATTACTAAATATTTTAGAGCCAGAAACAAAGACAAGATTTGCAGTTGTTGAGCGTGTTGGGTCTATGCCAGGGCAAGGTGTGTCTAGTGTATTTAGATTTGGTGAGGGTTATGGAATGTTGCAGGCATGTATAGCTGCTAACAAGCACCCCACGCACTTTGTAACGCCCGCAAAATGGAAGGGACATTTCGGATTGAATAGGGATAAAGGCGTAAGTCGCAGTAAAGCAATGGAAAGATTTCCAGAATATGCTCAATTATTTAGTAGGGTCAAAGATGACGGACGTGCAGAAGCCGCTTTGATTGCATTATATGGGGCAGAAAATTTTAAATAGAGGAGAATAAACTATGACTATGATTTTAAGTAATAAAATGAGCAATGAAGAATATCATGCACATGAGAATATATCATCAAGTGATTTAAAGGCAGTGGCCAGCACAACATTACGTCACTGGAAAGGTAAAGTACGCAAAGAAAACCCTGCTTTTGATTTAGGTACGGCAGTACATGCGATGCTACTTGAGCCAGAGAAAGATTTAATTTTACGTGGGCCAGAGACAAGGCGCGGCAAGGCGTGGAGTGAAGCCAAAGAGGATGCAGAGAAGCAAAATAAGCTACTACTGACCGAGGCTGACTATGATTTAGCATGTGACATGGCTGAAGAGTGTTTAACGCACCCTATGGGAGCTAAATTATTGAACAACAAAGAGTTGATTACAGAAGCATCATTCTTTGTAACGTGTCCTGAAACTGGATTAGGGCTTAAAACTAGACCTGATGGGTTTTTAGCATCTGCTGGCCTAATTCTTGATGTTAAGACATGCCAAGATGCAAGCTTGAATGGGTTTTCTAAGGCTTTGAGGAATTTTAATTATTCTTTGCAACAAAGCTTTTACAGATATTGTTTAGAGCTTGAAGGTATTAAGATTTCTAGCTTTATATTTATCGCAATTGAAAAAGAAAAACCACATGCAACAGCGTGTTATGAATTGTCAGATAAATATGACAGGTACGCACGCCAAGAAATGATGCAAACATTACACAAGATAAAGCGGGCAAAAGAAACCAATGATTACAGCACTGGTTGGCCTGATTTAGAAACATTATCTCTACCACCTTGGTTGGATGGCGAGATATAATTTATCCCAGCGTGAGGGTGTCACGTATTTTTAAGGAGTTTGCAATATGCAACATATGATAAGCGGTGTAACCGCAACATTGTACCCTAGACTAAATGGTACATATAAATTTGATACACAAGAAAACAAAAGCGTTAAGTGTCATGCACTTGATGAGGGCGCAGCCTTTGAAATGTCATTTAAATTAAATGATGAACAAGCAAAGGAGCTACATCAAATATGCTCACAAGCTTATGCAAATGCGGCGGCAATGGATACAAAACGCAAATGGCCTGACAAGCCTACTAATTTGCCATACAAGCGAAACGCAGATAATGAGATTGTTGGTAAATGTAAGTTAAAGGGATCATATGGTGGGGATATTACACAACCACCAAAGCAAGTTGATGCATCACGCAACAGATTGCCAGATGATTTTATGCTTACAACAAACTCAAAAGTAAACGTAGCGGTTGTAATCGTGCCATATAATACTGGTAGTTTGAACGGTGTTTCATTGCGTTTGCGGGCAGTCCAGGTATTGGAGCTGGCAGAGTTAGAGGGTGGTGATGATCCATTTGATAAAGTGGATGGTTTTGTATCACCTAATTCTGATGCAATATTTAACAACACGCAGCCAGCAAAGCCAGTAAATGGGCAAGAGTATGATCCATTTGCCGCGAGTGTAGCTTCACAAGCTCCACCTGCTAATGATTTGGATGATGATATTCCGTTTTAGATAAAAATTGCCTCTCGCTTTAATACCGCACAAGGTTAAGCGAGAGGCATACTACTACCCCAAAACAAAAGGAATATATAGATGATACATAATAATAATGCAGAAAGCAAGTTTCCATCAGCAAATTGGTCAAAATACGGCTCAAAAATAATACAAAGTTTAGAATTAAAGAAAACTGCACAAGGTGAGTTTCATGGCCCATGCCCAAATTGTGCGGGCAAAGATAGGTTTTGGATAAAAGAGCATAAAGGTGAGGTGCTTGTTCATTGCAGAAAGTGTAATGATTTCAAGGGGATAAAGGATAGGATGAGGGATTTATCTCTTTGGCCTACAGAAAGTCATGTAAATGCTATACAAGCTGTGCGTACTGATAATATACTATGGCCTGAAAGGGACGCGAGTATTACACATCCATATCTTGAAAATAAAAAGTTAAATATAAATAATGCAATCATTGATGGTGATAATTTATGCATACCCATTATTGATCCCAAGGGTAAACGTGTAGGGCATCAACTTATTACGGCTGAAGGCCGCAAGAAGTTTTCATATCAAATGCCTGTTGTTGGTAACTTTAGTGTAATTGGTGGGCCAATAGTTGACTTTGCTTATGTAGCTGAAGGATGGGCAACAGCCGCCACAGTTTTTGAAGCAACAGGTAAGCCATGTGTATTTGCATTAAACGCAGGCAATATTCCAGCAGTCGTTGATAATCTTTTGCAGGCCAAGCCAGATTGCACGTTTGTTGTTGCAGGGGATAATGATGAGGCTGGTATAAAGGCATGTGAAAGAGCGCAAGAGGATCATGGTATAGAATACATCCTACCTGACATGGAAGGCTGGGATTATTCTGATATGTGGTTAGAGCGTGGGCCAGATGTAACGGCAGAAGCCTTAAAGATTGAAAGTGTTTTAAGCCAGGTATTCTTTCCCATATGACGCTAAACCACAGTTATCCAGAAATTACTTAATGAAAGGCTGGTTTGGTGAAGGCCAGATGTCAGTGATATATGGCCCATCAAATGTAGGTAAATCTTTCTTTGTTTTGGATATTGCTTGGCATATCGCAGCAAGCCAGCCGTGGAATAATAATAAAGTTTCTGGTGGTAGTGTTTTATATTTAGCTACTGAAGGCGGTATGGCATTTCATAATAGAGTTGTAGCCATGAGACAACATTACACTGACCATAAGGACGTTAAATTAGCTGTAAGGCCATCACCAGTAAACATGCTTGATGCAAATGTTGATATGAATGTGCTGGCTAAGTTATGTCGTGAAGTTGCACGAATACATGGCCCTGTTAAGATGATTATTATAGATACTTTATCAAGAGCCATGTCAGGTGCAAATGAGAATAGCCCTGAAGACATGACAAAGTTTATTGGCAATTGCGATCAGTTACGTGAGCTTACAGGGGCGCATGTTGCTACAGTACACCATTCAGGAAAAGATAAAGCAGCAGGGGCAAGGGGTCATAGTTCATTAAGAGCTGCAACTGATACTGAAATAGAATTAGATTATAATGAAGAAACAGGATTACGTTCTGCAAAGGCCACCAAACAAAGAGATATGGAAACTGGCGCAATATTTAATTTTAAGTTGAAAGTTATTGAGCTAGGCCAAGATGATGATGGGGATGCTGTTACAACATGCGTTATAACAAAAGCATCATCTGAAGAAATTGAGGATGCAAACCGCCCGCAAATAAAAGGTAAGAACCAAACTTTGTTACGCAGTGTATTTAAACAGCTTAGATCAGAAGGATTAGGTAATCCAAATCCTGGCGGCGTTGGTTGGCCTGAACCAAGGGCTTACCATGTTATATCTGAAGAGACTGTTAAAGATCACTTTATAGGTAAATGTAGCAGTGCAAGTAATCCTAAAACAAGTTATAAGCAGGCTTTAACTTCACTTATAGGTTCAGGTCATATAGCAATGAATGATGGATTTATGTGGTTTACTGATAGCAGTGGGAAAGCCAAGCAAAGGATTGAATAATGAAAGAATACAATAACATTAGATCAGATGTTTTAATGCAGGCTTTAAACTTAATTAATGGTGACAGGGAAAAAGATTACGGCACACCAAAAGAAAACTTTAATACAATAGCAGAAATGTGGACAAGTTACATGGGGCATAAAGTTGATGCATCTGATGTTTGTAATATGATGGTATTGCTTAAAATGGCAAGATTACGCAATGGTGGGCATACTGATTCCAGCACAGATGCAGCGGGTTATGCTGCATTGGCTGCAGAAATGTCAGACGCTTGCAAAGAGTAGCATATTTAGGTTATGCTTAAATTAAGCGGGTTCTCCTCCTCCCAACACTTGATTGCTCAGTGTATGCCCGTTTAACTAGGGCTGTGCCGTCTCCTTTCTCCCTTGGCACAGCCCGCTTTTTACAAGGCTGTGATATGTCAGAATTTAACATAAACCTCACTATAGACTTAACGTGTACTGACGGCGATGAGGCAGATGAGGAACTTGATCTTTTATGTGATTATATATCTGACAGGCTTTTGGTCACAGACCAAAGGACTGTCATGCAAGCCTTGGCAGAAATAATTATAGAGCTAAATGACCAGAATATGGTTTACAATAAATCATTACATTGATTTCGTGTGAGCAAAGTCATGCCCGAATTTGCCCACACGTCTAAGTATATTTTAAACAAGTAATCATCAAGCGTTATATTTATAATTCAAAGCTTTTTATTACTTGATTTAATAATTCATCTTCATTGTCAAAGTCTTCTGGGAATAAGCGTGTTGTCCATTTTTTTATAATATTATTATCACCTCTAGCCCAGTAAACTTTCTGCATATCAAATGCCACCAAAGCATATATATCTGACTTTTTGCGATTTCCTACGACAACTGTAGGCCATTTGTATTTGTTTTCGTTATTTGCAAGTTTGCTGGCTGTTTTGACTTGTAGGGTCAGTAATTTACCGCTTGGCGTTTTGAGGTATGCATCATCTACATCGTGTTGAACTAGAGTGCATGAGATGCCAGCGTAAGCTAATTTTGATAGAGCTAAAAACTCTCCAGCTCTACCAATGTTATTGCTATGATTTGAGCCAGCCATAGATTTTGTTGGTCTGCTTGGTTCTATCAAGTAAACCATGCGTTCCACCATTTACACGGCGGGTTATTTTGAGGATTGTGTCATCATTTACACCATCATCTGCAATGTCGAATAACTTGTTTTTATTAAAGAACCACATTGCAGTTTCAAATGCATAATCAGTAGCTACCAAGTCTGGATCAGTTATAATATCTGGTAAACCCATATCGCTTGAAAATTCACGATAGTTATTCTTGCCAGTTAATTGTAAAAATCCTCTGCCAATATATAATTTACCTTCACCTTCACCATTACCCATTCTACCTGAATATACTTTATCAGCCAATGCTGATGGATTACGTGCATATGGTTCTGTGCTTGCTAAATCTGGAAAACGAGTAGGCCATACACGCATCATGCTTTCTGGAGAATAGTTTAAGTTTTCCCTGCAAAGCTTAAATCCACCGCTTTCATGTGATGCTTGCCCCATTAAATGTGCAGCTCTTTCATTGGATAGCTCATAATGTTTTGCTATGGCTCTTGCTGTGTTTTTTCCAAAATGCCCATCAGCACCAACGCCGATTTTATCCTGGAGTTTTTTCATTGCTTCACTCATAATACTACTTCTTTTTCTTTGCAGTCTTGGCTGCTTGTCTGAATGATTTATCTGTTGGCGCTCCTTTAGCACCCTTTTTACGCATTGTTTCGCCGCTACCTTTTTTAATCCGCGCACGTTTCTTAGCTATATTTCCATATAATGACATTATCTATTTCCTATTTCTCAATTTTCTTTAGTTTTTCTATTGATCTCATTCCGCCTAATCCGAGCATACCCATCATCACAGTCATAAGTGAACCCATATCAAACTCTGGCAATTCTGGTATATCAATGCCAGCAGCAGTTACACCAAACACGATCAATGGTTGTAATACAAAGTGATAAGCAAATGCTACACCACATACCCATCCAATAAATGGACGCCATCCACCTTTGAATAAAGAACCTGATGCAGCTTCAGCTTTGTTTATTTCCAATTGACCCATTAATGCTTGCTGGGCGTGGTTATCAGACATTGTAGCTATTTCGTGAGCCAACTGTGCCTTTTGGTCTTTGTCTTCAATTACTTTATCTAATAAGCCAGTAACAGGCCCTATTAAATTACTTACGAGACTCATCATTTTGCTTACCTTTCGCTAGTGCGTTAGCTCCAAAAAATACTGATACAATGCCAGCAACAGATACAAAATAAATAGACGCCATTGATCCTAATATTTTGGCGGCTTCTAGTTAAACCAAATACATCCGCTAGAATAACCGCAAAGGGGTATAGGAGCATCCCTGACAGGGCGTACCACGTCATTCTGCGCTGTGCATCACGTTGGGCGTCCTCATCTTGCATTCGTAAACGCCTGTCTTCCAGAGCCATGCGATCCCATTCAGATTGATCTATTGTGCCATTGCCATCTACATCAAATTTTTTAAATTCATCCATATTTTCACCTAATCTGCTAATGGGTTATCCAATGCTCTTTGCAGTTTACCCATCAATCTATCTTCGAGTTCTTTCATTGATCCACTTTGAGAAACCCTAACACGTTCACGCTGATTTTCAAAGCGTACCTCGGCGTCATCAATCATAGAGCGTACCTTATCCTCATTATCACGCACCATATCCTCAATGCGGTCTGTCTGTTGCTCTATGCGTAATATATCGTCTTTCAGGCCATTCTTAATGTCTCTGGTGTATTCCACGCTTTCCTCTACCTTTTCAGATATACCTGTAATCTTTGTGTCCATTACATTCATGTTTTGCTGGTATGCCTCTAGGTCTAATCCAGCTACAGCTTCTATCTTTTGATACAAAACAAAGCCGCCATACAGCCCACCAACAATAGTAGACATAAATGCAAATATAGCCATAACAGAACCAGCCGTAAGTTTCATGCCACCAGCTTTGATTTGGCGGTCTGCCAAACCATCAATATCATTTGCTATTTTTGTTGTATCCATCAGTTTTCAAATTCCATACTTGTAGCTTGCAAATCTCGCATTGCTTTTAATTCCTCTTGTAGCATTTGTATTTCTAATTTGCGTTGCGTTAGTTCTACTCTATATAAATCATCACAGTTTATTCTGGATCGCGGCCTATCCAAAGGTATAACTATGCGGGCATATACGCCTAAATCCTTACCTTGGTTTATTGTGTCTAATCCAGATAGAACGCCAGTAACACCGTATTCAAGATTTATACCGCCTCCAACTGCATTAGAGCAATCCAAGTTACCTGATCTAAACCTGTCAGATTGATAATTCATTGGTGGGTTTGGTAAGGTTAGGGCTAGTGAGCTACTTTCTGCAATAGCTGCGCTACCAATTATGGATAAAAGTATAGCCAATTTCATTTAGTTTTCTCCTTAATCTTTGAACATATCATTGAAGAAATAATTGGCCTAGAACTCCGCTCCTTAATTACCTTTGATATTGTGCAAATATATGTTGCGAGATTTAGGTCAGACTTTCTGACGTATACTTCAAAGTTTACTCTTTCTTTATAATCGACCTTCATTATTCTATATTTAGTAGAAAATGGCATACTATTAAAGTCTTTGTCAAATAAAGCGATTTGGTAATACTTTACGTCTTCTCTTTGGTTAAATAGAGACAGCTCGTATTTCACAACATCTTTTACGTGTGAAAACTTCATTTTGGGATAGGCTGGCGTCTGCTCATGTGCATAAGCACTAGACGCCAGACCTAATATTATTGATCCAATTTTTATGCAGGGATGCACGATGCTGTAACCTGGGCTACATAAGTACCCCCTGTAAATGGCTTACTTGCTGCATATGTTGCTGTGCTGGCAATTGAAAACCACGTACTGCCCGCAGTGGTTAAGGTATACGTTGTTGTAGACCCTGACACTGTTTTAGCTGCATCATATCCTGACATACCCGCATCTGATGTTTGTGTAACAGATGTTGAACCTGTCCATGCCACCGAATCAGATAATGCTGGGGATGATGTAAAGGATGTTGGATGTGTTATATTTGCTATATAGCTGTTGGCTATTGCCACATCAATTCTTATCACTGGTAATATACCGCCGTCTGATGGGCTTGTGCTAAGAGTAGAAGCTGTTGGATTTCCGTACACACCAGATTTATCTGTTTGTATTACGCATTTGGCAGCTACATTACCAACTATATCTACATTGCCCGCAAAAACAGGGAATGCACATACTGTAAGCATCATTGTAAAATATTTCATTTTAACCTCACTTGTTATATTGCATATCGACCATTTTGTTATGCAGGACTTGTTGTGCTAAATTATTTTGCAAACCACGTTTATTATCAGGTAGGTTTCCGTCAACTAATTGAGCTGTATCATTGTATATACCACCATTTATAGAGGAATTATAGTACATAGCTAAATCTGTGTTTTGGTTCATAGCGGCTATGATTTCAGACTGCCCTTGTGTTCTTAACATAGTCAAAGCATTAGCTGATGCAGTTAAACCCATTTCTAAGCGCGTTTCTTTTTCCTCTTCATCCTCATCAGGTATTATATTGCCCTCTTCATCATATTCGTAATCTAATTCTGTATCTATTGCCTCCAAAACATTATCATCGTCTAGGGCTGCATATATTTCAACTTCAGGTATCTTTGGCACTGGCTTGATGTAACCTGGGCAAGCTGGATTGGATTGCTTGTCATAACATTCATCTATTCTGAAGCTATATATCACTACAGGGTCTTTTACACTTCCCTCACCTTCAACTGTGATTGATCCATCACCCCATAATGCTGATGGTACATTTCTAAATGAGAAACTTCGCACAATTGTATTGCCAGGTACGCCAGACCAATCGTCTGTCTTGCGAAACAGATAACCCTCACCATTTGCGTTTTTATTGCCTATATGAACCTTCATGTCAGCATCAGCTTCTTTATTGGTGGTGTATCGGTAAACCATACCATTTATATCAACGCCTGGTATTGAGGGTAACACAGAACTCATGCCCCAGCTTAATGCTGTGGAAGCTGCGTTCTTAGTCACACCATATGTATATGGGTCACAATAAGAGTAAGAAGGCCAAAGTGCTAATGATAACACCAAACCCCATTTTAGTTTCAACATTTTCATTGAATATTTTCCGCATTGGATTATTTTGGTCTCTTTGTATTTCTTCTTTTACAGCTTCCATTTCCCAAGCAAGCCTAGCTTTATCTCCAACTAAGCCATCTTTAGGGCAAGGTGTGCCAGCATTTAGCATGGCGTCAAATACACGCTCATCTTGGCACATTACAGATACAGCAGCTACCTTCATGCCCATATCATACATAG
Source organism: Candidatus Endobugula sp. (assembly GCA_965225895.1). Classification (GTDB taxonomy): domain Bacteria; phylum Pseudomonadota; class Gammaproteobacteria; order Pseudomonadales; family Cellvibrionaceae; genus Endobugula. The sequence goes on along the minus strand of CBDDBR010000009.1, from coordinate 21,723 downwards.
TTTTAGCGTTTTTGAGTTTTTCACAATTCATATCACGCACCGTTCTGCCAGCAGATATGCCAAGTATTTGTGTTTGGACTGCGCCAGCTACACCTACAGTACATAGGTCAGAATTACTTGCGCTGATTTGGGGAGATATTGCTGATGGTGGTGGACTGTTAATTGTGGTGTCCATAGTTCCATTAGATATTACTGTGCTTTCTGATTTAATGGTGTCATCTTCTGCATATGCAGTGCCACCAATAATAAATAAAATCACAACTAATAGTAAGCGTATCATTTTCGCTCCAGTATTCGATCCATTTTAGCATCTAGTGCGTCTAATCTACTAAACAATCTATTCATTGAAGTGCTGTTGTCAACTTTTGTGACATATTCTTCTCTGGTGCGATTTAATAATATCTGTAATCTATTTAATTCCACAACATATCCACGCAAGGTAAAGCCAATAAAGCCTAACGCAAACGTAAGAATACCTGTCCAAACATCAGCCATTTCCATCAGTAGTTACCTTCCCAGACACGCAATCCTCTAAATTCGTTACTCGTTAGCTTTCTTTTTAACACATCTTTGACTGCTTGTGTATCCGTCCATTCTACTCCAGCTTCTTTTAACCATACACCAAGCATAGCTACATCTACATTACCTACATGCTTATAGTCTGATCCAAATGAATTATCAGTAGCTATACGGGCATATGCAGCATCTCTTAACGCTTGCCCGCCATCATGCGTTTTCTTAATAAGTATCTGATCGCCTTCAAAGTACATTTTCTCTGATATTTTGTTTGATAAATTTGCCATCTGTCATTCATTTCTTAGATTTAGTTCCACTACATTTCCATCTTTTACGAGATAGGTTTAGCGGACTATTAGGGTTACTAGCTGCTTTAGGTGAGCGTTTCTTTTGACCAGCAGAACGAGCGCAATATGCATCACCTTTTGATGTGCCAGGTCTTACCCTTGGGCCACCATCTTTAGCTCTACCAGCTTGACCGTAGCTTATACGTTGCCCACTAGCTGTAACTTTAACTTTAGCTTTGCCTTTTCGTGGTGTAGCCATTTAATTTTCCCATGCTTCATTTACATCAGGTGTAGATGGATCATCAGATTTAAGTGTGCCATTTGTATTTCTAGCACGCTTACGCTTTAGTAGAGGCTTTTTTGCAGGCTTCTCTACAACGTCTTCCATAACTGTAATTATATGGGGGCGTAATTTATTTATCTTAGCAATTTCTTCATCTGGCAGTATAACAGTTTCGCCTTTTTCTACTCGGCCTTTGCTGCAATGTAATTTAATTGCATTCACTAATACTTTTTTCATTTTAGTCTCCAATGATGTTAAAAGGGGCAACCGAAGCTGCCCCTAGTTTTACACTACTTATGAAGTTGTGTTGTCAGCAATGATACCATTTGCTTTTTCATTTTTAGCACAAAGTGTTAGCTCTGTTACAACTTGACGTGTTGTGTTGTCGCCAGTTTTCGCTAGTGCAACATTCTTTGTTCCACGTAAAACTGCAACTTCCCACATGTTGTCTTGCATGATGAAGACGTCACGCGATCTGTTCTCCCTGCTGGGCATGAACTCAACAGAACCCCAAGGTGTTACATATACAGCAAGTGATTTGATAACTTTCTCATCACCAGCTTGTACTGCTGAACGCTGGTTGTTATTACCAGTGAAGCCTAAAGCTACGTTCATTTGGAATGCAGACAAGTAAACTGTGTCTGGCTTTCCGCCCTCTTCCCAAATTGACTGCATTACACCGTCAAATTTAGTTTGTGAGAATGCTGTTGCTGTACCATCATCAGTACGTGCATCAGAACCGTCACCAGTTGGGTTTGCACCAGAGTTACCAGATTGGAAGTCTACGTTTGTAATCATCCATGCTGGAGCGCCTGCAAGTTCGCGTGCTGTTGTTGCATTGCCTGCAACTCTTGCGTTGTTTGCAAATAGAGCTTTTTCAATGTCTAATTTTTGCTCTTTTGCGATCTTTAAAGTTTGGTATGCAACTTCTTTTGCGCGGCCTGCTTTATTTAGACCTTCATCTGTGTCAGGAACTACAACTGCGTTCTTAAAGATTTGTGTATAGTTGCCTAAACGAGATGTTGCTGTACGTGCTTCAGCAGCAGTTGCATCACCTTCGATGTGAGCGTTTGTACCAGATGCACGTAGTGAATCTGTTTGCCACTCTGTTAAAGTATTCTTAGCTGTAGTTTTGCCAGACTTAGAATAGAATGGAGTTTCTTCAGGAGAAACATTGTAGATTACATCCGATAAATCTTCACGGATGCCAACAGCATCATAGCTGTCAAATGTGTTGGTTGGTTGTGCCATTTTGTGTTCCCTTTCAAGGACTTAAAAGCAATACTTAATGTATTAACTGTTACCAATTATCAAGTTCAATGCATCATCAATTGAACCTGTCTTCTGCAAGCGCTCTTGCGCTTTTTTACGAGTTGCATCATTTCCAATTTGTCTTTTCTTAGCACCAGCTTTTACTACAGGACTAGCTTTATTAGCTTTAGTCTGTCCTGACTTTCGTTTTGCCACCAACTCACGATATTTACGTGCATCATTTAATGCCCGCACATATCTAGCATCTGTCACAGCTTGCATTTCTTCTGCGGAAAATCCGTATGAAACGCCAGTTTCGACAAGTGCATCTTTAAGCCCTTGACCCTTCTTAGGATCAACTATTTCAGGAATATATTCTTGCAAAATTTTTGCTTGCTCTTGAAGGTACTCGTTATCAGTTACTTGTTGAGCTTGCATTAATTGCCTTCTTAAACCTTCCATTTGATAGGTGTATTGGTCATATTCTGCTTTTGCCTCGTCATATTTAAGCTTTTCTTCCATGTATCCTATTGGATCACTTTCGAATAACTCTCTGGACGGTGGGATTGGAGCTTGACCATTTTTTGCTGCTTGCTGTTGAACATTAACAAATTGTGCTTGTTGCTGTTGCAATGCGGCTCGATCCTGTTCGTTTTGCTTACGCACCTCGGACGCTTCTTGAAACCGCTTATTAATTGCCGCTTGTCCCGCAGCAGATTGCTTTAACTGATCCAGTGTCCAATGCTCTTCTTTGCCATCAACTTTAATGGTGATAAGCTTGGTGTCTTCAGCTTGTGCCTCTACAGGGTCTTCGTCGTCAACTTCCACATCTTCAAGATCATATTCTTCATCATCTTGTTCGCTGGATGCTTCTTCTTCAGCGTCATCATCGCTTTCGGCTACAGCCTCAATCTCTTCGCCTTGACCGTCGTCTTCAGGTTCAGTGATTTGATCTACAGCTTCGCTAAGATTATCGCCACCAGTATTTTCTGTGGCGGGTGATAATAAGCTTTCTACAGCTTGGTCTAGGGTAGTCGATTCCATCGGTGCTACTTCCTTTGTTTGCGATCTAATATTACCTCTGCCGCTAACGCAGCGTCGAGTATAATTTCGATCTGGTTCACTGCACGCAATATTGCGTGAGCATCTTCACGTACATCAACGTCTGATGCACTACTGTCAGCGAATAACCTCATTTGGTCATCGCGTACACTCTGCATAAATTGCTTAAATGCTGTATCGTTTTTTAGACGTTTAGCTTCATCTGCTGTTATGCGTATTTCTGTTGTCATTGTTGTGGATTACCTTGTGCCATCCCGCCAATCATTCGAACCTTATCTTGTTCTGCTTGTATGCGGGCAATATCTACTTTTGTTCCATAATCGCCATATACTTTAGCTGCATCAACGAGCAAGTCTTGCGCCATTTGATCTCGCTTCAAGTCATCTTCTGCGGCGGCCTTTTGTGTATCAAGCTGCAACTTAGCCATATCTGATTGCATCTTAGCTTGTGCTTTCATTTGCTCTGCCTGCAAGAATGCGGCATTTGGATCAGCCGCTTCGCCTTGCTGTGCTTGTGCCTCTTGTTGCTGTTGTAGCATTTGAGCTTCAATTTCTTCAGTAATTGGAGCGAAATAGCGGTCAGCGTTTCTTATGCCAGCAACAGCCAATTGATCCGCTAATGTGTTTCGAATATTGGTCATACTAACCAAGCCATTCATTGGGCCGTATGTCTGGTAAACCATAGTCTGCATTTGTAATGCCTGGTTTAACGCCATAGCCTTTTCCTCTTCACGCCCAGTACCCAATCCAACATTAATGCTAACGTCCATTGAGCTATCCCAAACGCGGGGATCAACTGGTATGAATGAGCCATTCATTCGCATCATTTGCTCTTCATCTACATTCTTGTGAGACAAGCGCAACATAATGCCAAATAGCTCTTTCATGCCATCTGCTAGATTACGAACCATAACTTCAACTTGCCCAGCCGCAGCTTGCACAGTCGCCTGCACAGCGGCTTTAGTTGTAGATTGCATTGCATCTGGGTCTAATCCCATAGAAGCCCGTGAGACGCCTGTTTTACTCTCCACAAGCCCATCTAGGTAAGTTAATGCACCTAATGTCTGACCAGCAGTAAATGGGACTGACAAGTCTTGCACTGAACCAGCTTGGCGCATTCTTACGATTGCACCAATCTCGTTATTTAACACATCATCAATATTTACAGCACCTTCAACTATGCCAATGCGTGGGTTATTTGTCATTGCTACGTTGTCTAATATTGAACGTAATATTGACGTTGCTGCATCCTGGTCATCCATAACTATTTCAGCCAATGAACGCCCGTAAAATGTATGTGGTTCAGGATCAATTTCAAACTTAGCAAAAGGTAATTCATCACATGGTTCAAAGTCTAGCAACTCATATGCAGTACCGCCACAAGTAAGCTTATGTAAAACAGGTATGCCAGTGCCATCTACATCAATACGCATGTAAGCTTCTGTTACAGTCACATTCTTCATTGATGGGTCTTGCTCATCCTCATCAGATGTATCTATGTCATATCCACGGCGTTCAAAGACTTCAGCTTCAGTCATCTCTGAACCATTTTCCATGCTATTTAAATTAAGCACAACTTCAGGGTCATAGCCCATTGCGATTAAATCACCAGCACGCATGTCTGTCCTATGGGCCACCAAGTAAGCATCTTTTAAGTTACGTGCATCACGGTTTACGAAAAACTCTTCAGGTGGAACGCTTTCAATGCATAGTTCGCCTTTTTCTTGCTGGCGGCTAATTTTAACGCTGTGCGATGGTGTCTCTATGTCCATGCCCATCTCATCCATTGAGATGCTCATTTCTGTAGTTTGCTCAATTACACTTACTTCATCATCATCTGTAAGATATGCCAATTCATCATCAGACAAATCTGTGAATGTGTATATCTCTGCTTCTGGGTATGTCATCCAGTATGCTTTTACGATACCTTGCTTTTTCACAAGTGCATCTTGGAAAGCATCATTAATGACACGGTATCCGTTTAAACGTGTAAATTCGTGATGCATAAATTCAGTAGCTTGCTCTGCCATTGCTACATCTTCTGGGCCACGCGGAACAAAATCAACTGGCTTTGCTGTGCTTAGAAATATACGCATTAAACTTGGTTTTACAGCACGTACGGTATCACGTACTTTAGTTGCTACAACTTTGCTTCTGCCATCCTCATAGCCAAGGTCAACTTCACCATCATAGTATCGCTGTGCCTTAATGCGATCTTGGCTTATTTCGCTTTCAACAAAGTCTACTGCGCTTGATATTGCGTCTTGGACTATGCCTTCAACTTCTCTACGTGACTTTGGTTTTAATTCCATGATCTATTCCTTAATCTGCTTGTAAGCCTAATAATATAGCAATATTTTCTTTAGATATAAGCTTCTTATTTTCTGGGGTCATACCCGTAGCTACCATTTTTGTTATGTCATCAAGGGATTTTTTTGCAACTTTTTCAGATTTCATCTTAGCCGCAATGCCGCCAATAGAACCTACAACAAAAGCTGGATCATGTACTATAGCTGCAATATTTAAGGCTTGCATTAAACCATTTCCCGTAGGTGAAAGCTTTCCTATAAGCCTTAAACCATTTTCACTTACATCACCTCTAACAAATCTTCTCATCGTGTTTATTTCATCTTCTGAAAAATACTTTGATTCACGCTTACTGTTAATAATATTGGAAATTGCTTGGCGATATTTATTAACTACATTACCACCAGAACCAGAAGCACCTGCTTGATCTTCCGCTTTAATCATAGCATAATCAAGAAGTTCAGATTTTTTATACCTACTATTAGCGCTTCTAGCTGCTATCATTAAAGAATTACTTGGCTCTTTAGTCATAATAAGATCGTCAATTTCATGTATCATTTCTAATATATTATTTTGATCTCTATTTGTGCTGTATCTTCTTGATAAACCTTTTCTCATCTTATCTAACTGACCAATTGTAAGATTTTTTCCAACTTGATCTTGCAACAATTTCAAAGATGCAAATGTTGCCTTGTCTTCTCCAGGAAGATAATCAAAGCTATTATCTAAATTATTTTGTACTTTATTTAAGAAACTATTGTATTCATTTTGTGAAAACTTTACGCCAGCATTATCTACTTCTTTATAGGCTGCATTTTTGTAATTTTTTAAAGTTTCTAAAGTAGGTATTTCATCTGCTTTTTTTGCAAATGCTTTAACAGTTTTATTTGCTGTTGCGGGCGCGGCGAATGCCCCTAAAACTCTAGCTATAGGTTCATAAATTGTACCTTCAGACATTTGCCCAGCAGTTTCACTACCTAAAGCAGATATGATTAATGGCTTTAATCCTGTACCTGTAATTGCTGCTGGAACAAATTCACCTACAGTACCAGCATATTCTGCTACTGTTGTTTCACCTTTACGCTCAATACCTTCAGGATCAGCACCAACTGCGCCTGCAAGTGCGGCATATCCTTTATCAAAGTATTCACCAGTTTTGCTGTCAAATATAGGTATATTAGGCTTTTGGTCATCAAGCCCAGCCAGATCAAATAGCTCTTGGCCTCCGCGCTTAACGCCACGATAAATTAATTCTGGTGTTGAAGCTATACCCTTAATACCACGCAACATACCTGCGCCAGCAGTGCCAATAACATCGCCAACTTTTTCACCTAAAGTATCGACTTCACCACTGCCCATAACTTTATCATATGCGGTCAGTGGTTCTGCTGGCTGTTTAGACTGCCTGCGTTGAAGTTCACGTTTAGCAAGCTCTAGTTTAGCTTTATTAAGGGTTTCATTCATTTTTTTTACCCTCATTATCAGCAATGTATTGTTTTAATTGCTCATCTGTCATTGTTGAAAAGTCTACTGTGCTTGTTGCTGGTACTTCTTTATTGTTTAAGATTATAGATTTTTCGTATTCACTAAAATAATTAGAGCCGCCTTCTGTATTTAATATTTTTAACATAGATTGACGATATTGATTTTCTAATCTTTCAAGGTTTCTTAATAACTGATCTGAGCTTTGAGATGTATTTAAGCTACCAAGACTTGCCTGCAATGCCTCAAGTTCTTGTACTGCAACTTGACCTAAAGCTCCGCCAGTAGGACTTTCATCTCTCATTCTTTGTAATCTATCAAAACCAATATTAGCCCTTATTGTTTCTCCAAGTTGGTCAACATCTAATGCGCCAGTTCCCCCAAACTTTTTCAAAACTGACCCTACAAGCCCAGTTGTCATTGATGGGTTTTCATTAACTTTTCTTTTCATTTCTTGTATATCACCAAGAACCGTTGTTCCAGATGTTGATTTGGTTTCTAATGTAGCTATATCACTTTTTGTTGTGTCTAATGGGCCTCCTGGTACTGGTTGCATGCTGTATGATTTGTTTCCAGCCTCATCTACACCCTCCACCAATTGATAACCTTGTGGTATAGACCCAAACTGCGCTGGTGCGCCGCCTGATGAAACACCACCTTGAAGCATGAATGTTTGGTATTCTGGTGTACCTGGCACTAAGCCAGCAAGTTCAGCTCTTTTTTGTAAAGCAATGCGATTATCTTTACTTGGAGTAAGAAGTACATTTGCGGCTTGCTGTGCGGTTATAGCTCCAGATTTAACCAAGTTAGCTAAATCTTCTCTACCTCTAGCTATAAGCATTTCTATAGTCTTATTCTTATTACCAGCCGCTACACGTTGCGCTCCACGTTCACGAATGCCCTCACCAGCACGCATTTCTGGCAGAATTAATGGATCAAGTGCGGCGGCAAAGTTTTGCATCCTACTTAATCCAGTGTCATTATTTCGTGTTTTAGCGTAATCTAGTAAACCACCTAAACCGCCTCGCGGTTTTGTTGGATTTACTTGCTCTTGAATGATTTGTTCAGGTGTTTTCATCATGCTTTATCCCATCATTCCCGCACCAAGTTGTAGATAATTAAACAATCCTGGTTTCATAGAGTTTGTTGTTGATTGTGGTACTGGTGTAACACCAAGTGCAGCAAGTGGCGCATTGAGTGCCGCCGTTGGCGCTCCAGTGTAACCCGCATACTGCTGTTTAGCCGCATCAATAAGCGCTTGCTGAATACCCTGCTGTAGCAGACCTTGCTGGCCTTGCTGTTGTTGGATTGCTTGGCTTGTGCCAAATGCTTGTTGTCCAAGTTGACCAAGCTGTGCAGCTCCGCCCATTTGCATTTGCTGTTGATTTTGTGCAGCTTGCAGAGCTGTGTTAAACCCTTGTTGCTGTAGGTTGCCAAACGTCTGTGCGCCTTGCCTTGCAAATCCTTCATTAGTCAAAGCTTCTGCTACGCCGTGGCGCGAACCCCCAAATGCTTTAGCATTTGAAGCTTGCGCTCCTAACGTGTTCATTTGCATTTGGCGTTGTCGCTCAAGATCAGTTAGCGTGTTTTGCGTAACTTGCTTTGTGTATGGGTTCATAAACTGACCAATGTTTGGCCCTTGCATTGCACGTTGTGTACCTTGGAAAGCTTGCTGTAAACCACCAGCCGCAGCTTGATTTACGTTAAAGCCTTGTGGTTGTGCTGGAGCTGCCATTGGTGAATATTGTGTAGATGGTGCTGGAGCTGGCATAGCTCTTGGCATTTCGCCATTACCGCCACCCTTACCACCAGGCATTGGTGCTGATGGCATTGGAGTAATATCACTTACGCCTGTTACGGGCATTCCATCTTTTCCCATTGGTCTTACTTGTCCACCGCCAGCCATGTTATGCTTCCTTCTTATTATTTTTTGGTAGCAATACTGCGCCTACTGCATATGAAAATGCTTCACCAACTGTAGCTATTACTTTACCAACTTTATTAGACTTATGTTTTTCTGGACTCATTGTATGAGCCATTTCTTCTGCCCATGCTTTAACAATAGGCCACATAACTTTACGTGCAACTTTACCGCCAATTGTATCTTTCTTAACAAAATCTGCTAGAGGCGCAGCCCATGCATGGTATCCGTTCATTAGTTTTCTATTGTTTCTGTGTAACCAGACGCCGTATCTTTGATCTAGCCGCCATATCTCGCGTGGCAAATAACCTAGCTCGTAATATGCACAACATAGGATTTTTGATGAGCCTCCGCCGCCACCGCCACCGCCGCCACCGCCGCTGCTTACATTTGGGCCAGGCGCTCTAACAGCATTTCCGCTTCCATCTTTGACGGCATTTCCTTTTGAGTCTCTAACAACTCCACCAGTATATGTTGGTGTAGGGTTTGAATTATCACGCCTACGCGCAGCCTCTTGAGCAACTAATGCTGCTTCATTTCTTATTGCTAGCTCTTGAGCTTCTCTTTCAGCTACAACTTGAGCATTGTATGCCGCTTGATCTGCCGCAGATTTATTAGCGTATGCATCTTGCTGTGATTGCGTTGGAGTATTCACATCAAACATTGCATAGTTATTTGGGTCAAACCCGCCAGCCGCAGCACTTTCAGCAAAGTTCTTACTCTGCGTATCAACTGCGCCTTCAAAATTTAGACCTGAATAAACATTGTCAGCAATACCACCGCCAAAGCCTAATAAGCCTACTTCTGGTAATCCTGTTAAGTTACCGCTTAAACCTCCAGTAACAAGCGATCCGCCATATGAACCGCCAGTGCTGTCATAGCCTAACCTTGTTGGGTTTCCGTCTGCATCTGGAAACCTGTTATAATACGCCATTCCACCTGATGGGTCTTGGAAGGATGGTTCTTGGTTTTGCAACATCTTTAAGTTATCATAAAAACCCATTTGGTTTGAGCCTACAGCACCCATTGCTATATCTTCTTGAGCTAACCTAGCCGCAGCGCCTTCTGGACTTTCGACATATCTTCTTTGAGCTTCATTTAAAACTTGTGTATTAGGATCATAACCACTGCCAGGTGCTATTGTATCTGCGTACTTAGACATTTCTTGTTGTGTAAGAGAAGAGCCGCTAACTTGCTGGCCCATTTGATCTAACAATCTTTGGTAATTATCATCACTGCGCTGCTCACGGCGCATAGCTTCCATTCTTGCGGTTTCTTCAGCTTGACGCTGTGTTTCAGCATATGTTGGATACATATTGTAATCTATTGGCCCAGGCGCGTTTGAACCATAGCTACCAGAGTATGGGTCAATAAAGAAACTATCCATGTATGATTTCTGGCCTGGTCTTTGTCGTGCAAGCTCATCTAATGATTGCTCATATATTGGAGCTGATGAGTAACCACTTACGCCACCAGCATATTGTGTAGGCGCACCCATACCACCCATTATATCACTTTGGCTTGTAGGTGTTCCCATTCCAAATGCGTTAGCAACATTTGCTGTGTTTTGGAATGATGCTTGTTGCATTGGAGTAAATGCAGCTACGTCTGGGCCATAGTATGGTACATAACCAAGTTGGGAAATACGTTCAGCTTTGTTTAAGTTACGCTGCGCCGCTTTTTCAATGTATTCTGGGATTTCAACGCTAGATGATGTTGATCCGCCTTTTCCGCCTGACATTACTCAAACTCCTTAATATACGACGAGTGTAGCTGATCCCAGCCATGCTTCGCCAATGGTTTTTTCCAGCCTACACGCCCCGTCATGGTTAGTGCTGTGCATCCTTGTGCTTTAGCCCACTCTACCACATCTTGGTGCATATCCAAAATCTGGTCTAGTTCACCCCCGCCAAGGAACACGTTTAACATTCGTTTACGTGGATATACCACAATTTCTGTTACTATGCACCCCTTTGGCGTAGGCCACAACTGCATTGTCCCTTTATATATCCCCTCGGCCACATCAATAAAATCATGCGTGCCGCCAGAATATTCCAAAGCGGCTTCAATCCAAGGTCTGCAACGCTCTAATTCTTTATCCATGTAACCTCGTAATTGCTAGTGTTGAGGATGGTATTGCTGGAACTGGAGATGATGCTGCTGTGTAATTTAAAAATCCAGATGTGCTATCTATCATATAATTTACTTCTAAATAATCGTTAGCCGCCACAGTAAATATCTGAGTACGTGATATAACAACTGTAGCATTATTTTGATGTAATGCAGTTGTCATAGCGCCGTTTGTCGATGCTGTGCCATTTATGCTAGGCCAAAAATAAAAGTGTACTGTGCTTGCGCTTGTTGATGATATTTGTGCGGAAAATGATAATACATATTCACCCGCCTCTTCGAATACAATTCTACTTGTTGGTGTACCTTGTGTAATCTTTGTATTGCCAGATGGTGCATCATAGGTCAGCTTGTATGCCGTATTTGCTAGAGCTGGTGTAACATCTGATGTTTTTACAAAATTAGCTTGACCGCCCTCTACTACAATTTGACGCCACTCTCCGCCTTTGCTTACAACTGGATATTCATATGATCTATCCCACATAAGCGTGCCATCGTCAGCCGCGCTTTCGCTACCAGTTTGTTGAACAAGAGGTGATCTTGTCTGGGACATGAATTGCATGAGGCGTCTACCCCATGTTTTCCAATCATCTCCATATGGTTCTGGTGGCCTTTGCTGTTGCGTCATCTTCTACCGCCTGCAACAACATCAATTCTATTTACGCCAACGCGCCAATCTCCAAGTGTAACTGCGCTGACACGCATTCTCATTTGACGCCCTGTAAATCTTAGTGAAGTTGGTGTGGACATTGTGTATGGCCCATAATCACGTTCAGTTCCATTTGGATAGAAGCGTGTTTTAAATGTCACATTCACATCACCTTGCGTTTTCTCATCGGGCAACATTTCAGTTACAGATGCTACTGTATCGCCAGACCCAAGCATAATAGGGCCAGTTTCAGCAAATGGCACAAGTGTTCCATAATCAAAGCCAATTTCATGCTCATAAATCTTATAGTTATCTGCATCTACCCAAAGAGGTTTTCTAAATGCACCTGCGTCAACACCAGCAGTTCTTGCCAATTCGCCAATATACCATGTGTTTTCAATATAGTTAAACACAACATAACGATTGTTTTCGGTAGATGCAGCAGATGGGTAGAACCAGAATATCTCCCCAAAGTTACTATTTGTGACGCAGAAAGCTTTACTTATTTGGCCTCGGTTCATGTCGTTAAACACGTAATCTGCAACTTCACTTTGTATCTCTTGAACCGCACCGCCTGTATAAGCATAAAATGCGTGTGCGCCCATCCAGAATGCGCCAGCATCAACGACTGATACTGCTTTATTTGCCGCTAATCCACATGATGAACCAACACGCTCAATACCATAAACATATGGTGGGCCTACATAATTTGCTACGTGTGCGTCTGTGCTGGTTAAAATAAGCGTTTGACCGCGTACTTTAATGCCTGCCATAATTTGACCGCTTGTGTTTAATTCTAAATCACCAGCTTCATTTGTGGCGGCTGGCGTCCATAGTGTATTATCTTCACGATCAGACCATTGCACTTTGCGCGGGTTTCCACCCGCTCCAAGAGCAAATAAGAAACGCTCTTCTGTTACCACCAATGATCTATTATCTATTGGAGCGTTTGCTATAACTGCGGCTGGTGTGCCTGTAGCCAATGCCCACTCGTATAATTTACCATCATCTTCTGTGCATCCTACAAGGTTTTCGCCCCATGTGTCTAATGCCCATGATGTTGCTGGCTGTATTCTAACTGTGTCTGGACGTTCTACACCAAATGCGTAACTGCCGTATAAACTACCGCCATACCCTGTAAATGATATTGCATCATCTCTGCCCGCAGTAAATGATCCTGGTGTTATATCAAACCTAGAACCAGTTTCATTCCAAGCATATAATTTATTATATGATCCGCCTGCTATCCAACGCGCATTACTATTGTCTATCCAAGATAACATTCCACGTATTGGAGCTGCAGATGCATTGTCTGAACGTGTACGCCAACCACCCATTGGGCGCATAGTATTATCTATCCATCGAATTAAATTTGCATCACGCCAGCGACCATTAGATTGCAGGTCAGTTCCGTTACGGTAAACTCCAGAAGGAATATCTAGTGGAATAAGTGGCATATAGACCTCATGGCGTTAAACTTATGGGACTATAACACATTTTGTAGTAAAATAACAACAGGGGCAATGCATGTCGCCCCTGTTGTATATATTTATTATTCTGCAGCTTCAACTTCAGCTTCAGGCTCTTCTAGTGATACAGCCAAATGCTTTACAAATGCTTCACGACCAATGTTTAGCTGATCTAAATTAAATCGAGCGTTATCTAATTTACGCCCCAGATCATTAATGTGGTTTAGCATTATCTTTTGCTCGTCAGTGAAGTCATCAACATTGTATTCTATGTCGTTGACTGTAATGAGGTTCTTTTCTTTTTTACTCATTGTAGTCTCCTTTGGTTAAGTTAAATTAAGAAGCGGTGTATCCGTTTCCTGCTGTGATAGCCGCATTAGTTGCTGTCATACTTTCTGATGTCCAGTAATCTTTAGCTACCATTAGTTCAAGGTGCTGAGTATTACGATCCACACAGTCTTGTCGATCTGCTGCATCATCATCTGCCATAGCATTACCTGCTATCACGTCATTGATAAGTGCAACTGAATCACCCATTGCTGAGTAGTTCTGTGCGATTTGTTCTGCTGTTAAGTCATCCATTGTTTATGCTCCTTCTAAAGCTGTAATACGAGCCTCTAGCTCTTGGATTGTTTTTACTAATAGTGGTACAAGTTTAGACTGATCTATACCTTGCATTACTGCGTTGCCATCTGCATCGACTGCATCTTTAGTTCCAGTTACACACTCTGGTACAACTGCTTGTGCTTCATGTGCTAAGAAACCATCCACTGTAGTGTCAGCATCAGATATAAAGTTAAACCTTGCTGGCTTGAGTTGCTTTAATCTAGTTGTAGCATCCCATGTGTAGTCTACGTTTTCTTTAAGGCGGTAGTCTGATGATGTGTTGTAAGCTGTTGATGAGCCACTTACGTTAATAGTCCCAACATTACCATGGCCTTGAATATTGAACTCAAATACGTTACCTCCATTTGTCGTACACGTAACAAGCCTACCTATACTCTGGATTCCAACTCCTAAATTAGTTCCGTTATCTACGTGTTGATAAGAACTAGACCCTACTACTGCTTGCCCATTACTGTTTACATGAACCCTAGGATTACCATCCCCATCAGACAGCACGATGTTGTTGCTTGAGGTGCGGATGTCTAGGCCACCTTGGTTGCCGTTGTAGCGTCCAAGGATGGTGTTTGACCCGCCTGTAGTCATTAGGTAGCCAGAAGCGTCACCAATAAATGTGTTTTGTGATGATGTTGAATATTGAGCAGCGTAAGCACCAATAAAAGTGTTGTAGTTGCCTGTGCTGTTTGTAAATCCAGCAATATAACCCAAACCAGTGTTGCGAGTGCCTGTGGTGTTGTTAGTTATTGCCTGATAGCCAACAGCAGTGTTGTAGGATGCGGTGGTGTTGTTGTAGAGAGCCTCCCCACCTATGGCTGTATTATACCCACCTGTTGTATTAAACCGCATTGCACGATAGCCATAAGCATTATTGTAAACGCCTGTAGTATTTTGGTCTAACGTGTAATAACCCATCGCTACCATGTTTCCACCAGTCGTATTACTATAGGCAGAGTGGTATCCAACGGCGGTGTTGGAGCTAGCGGTGGTGTTGGAGAAGAGTGCAAAGTTTCCAATACCCGTGTTGTATGAACCTGAAGTATTCTGTTGCAAAGAGTTTGCGCCAAAAGCAGCAAGGGCTGTTCCCGTTGATGTTCCAGAAGTTCCTGTAGCTGCACTGTCCCCAAAAGCAACATTTGATTGACCTGTGTTATAACGAAGTGCGCCAAAACCAAATGCGTTTGAGTAGCTGTTTGTTGTAATATTGGATAAGGCATTGTACCCAAACGCATTGTTTTGCGTTCCTGTAGTATTCGCAAGCATCGCCTGATACCCAACAGCAGTGTTGTTGTCTGCGGTGGTGTTTGCTAATAAGGCACTTCTACCCAATGCTGTGTTGTAATTACCTGTAGTGCTGTTGTATAAAGCACTACTTCCCATAGCCACGTTATCAGAACCAGTAGTGTTAGACTGTAACGCTAAACGACCTATAGCAATATTGTTGCTTGCTGAAGTATTAGAATCTAATGCGCCAGAACCCAAAGCTACATTATCTATCCCTGTAGTATTAGCTGTTAAAGCCTGATACCCAACGGCTGTGTTGTTATCTGCTGTGGTGTTAGCTGCTAAAGCTCTATTACCCATCGCTACATTATTAGAGCCTGTAGTATTATCAAATAGTGCATGATAGCCTTGTGCATCATTATCTACACCTGTGGTGTTGTTACCTAAAGCTCCACCACCAATAGCGTTATTTTCGTCCCCTGTAGTGTTGTCTTCTAAAGCCTGATACCCAACCGCAGTGTTGTTAGATGCGGTGGTGTTGGAGTAGAGGGCTTGTTGACCAATGCCCGTATTAGAAACACCTGTAGTATTTGAGTATAATGCCCTATACCCTATTGCATGTAATGAACCACCAGTAGTATTACTGTAGGCCGCCTCAAACCCAAAAGCAGTTATATTCCCTGTAGTATTACTATATCCAGCTCGATACCCAACTGCCGTGTTGTAGCTTGCGGTGGTGTTGGATTGAAGTGCTGAATGACCCAAGGCCGTGTTGTATTGACCACTTGTGGTAGAATAAAGAGCCGCCCCACCAATGCCTGTATTTGATCCACCCGTTGCAGCTTGAAGTGCATAGTCGCCTACAGCCGTGTTAAATGTAGCAGTAATAGCAGACGCAAGGGCATTGCTACCAACAGCAACACTGTAGTTTCCAGATGTTGCCGCAGTAAGTGCGTTAGAGCCTATGGCGGTTAAACGTGTGCCGCTAGTAACACTATCCAACGCAGTATCACCCAACGCCACGTTATTTGTACCAACAGGATAGTTTCCGTCTAGCTTGATTGTGCCGCCGTCTACTGAAACATTACCTGCAACTGTAAGGCCGTCCGTTACGGCTGTGCCTGTTACGTCAATTCCTGTGGAGGTGGTTTCAAACTTTTTGCTGTTGCTAAAGAAAAGCTCAACATCGCCACCATAATTAGCGTTTAGATATACATCACCATTAGACGGATGCCCAACTACAACCCTACCCGTTCCAAGTAAATTTAAGTATCCAGCGCCAACATCCTTTACATAACTATTACTGCCATCATGGTAAATCTGTAGGTCAGACCCAGCACCGAATATGGCTTTACCATTATCTGCGAAGGTAGCGTTGCCTGTTACGCCAATTCCTGTTGATGTTGTGGCTAGTTTTTGTGAGCCATCGTAAAAGAATTGATTACTGCCGTTTTCGTTAAACCGCGCCATGTAATCTGAACTATCGCCGTTTAACAGGTTTATAGACGTAGAAGCTAAAATGTTTAAGTTTCCAGTGCCTAAATCTTTAATGTAGCTGTGTGAACCATCATGGTAAATCTGTAGGTCAGTCCCAGCACCGAATATGGCTTTGTCGTTGTCACCGAATGTTACATCGCCTGTTACGTCTAAAGATGTAAGACTTCCAAGTGACGTGATGTTAGCTTGCGCGGCAGTTGTTAGTGTACCTGCAATATTGGTAAATGTGCCAGCCGCAGCTGATGCTCCGCCAATCACTGTGCCATCAATCGTGCCAGAGTTAATATCAATGCCCGTGACAGGTGTTGTCCCGTCTAGCAGATTATCAACGCTGTCTAAATTGGTGTTTATCTTTGTACCCCAGGTATCTTCAGACGCGCCAACTTCTGGCTTCACTAAGCTATATGTCGTTGTTGTAGTATCAGCCATGTTAATCTCCTATGCGGCGTTAGCCCAAGTTTCACTGGTTGCCGATGCAGTTGTCCATTCCTTCGATGTCGGGGGAGTGGCAGACCAATCATCGGCTGCGTTAGACACATCTTGCCATGTTTCAGGTGTCTTTTCAAGGGGTGTCCATATTTCAGGTGTATTTTGTTCAACTTCCCATTTTTCAATTGCTCGGCATGTCGTAGACAATGCTGTTGCAATTGCTGACGCGGAAAATTGTACCCTATTAACTGTAGCAGTTGTGCTTAATGCTGTATTGATTTGCGATGCACTGCTAAATACAACAACTGCGTTTGATGTTGTGCTAGAGGATGGTGTTATATTTGATATTGCATGTCTTACACGCACCATATCTGAGCTGGTTGTGGATGTTGTTGTTATTGCACTACTTGAGTTACGTGTTCTTACGCCTACAGCAGATGTGGATGAGCTTGTGGATATTGCTGATGCAACTTCACGCACACGCTCGGCAGAACCAGACGTTGTTGATGATGTTGTGCTACTTGCAGATGCTTCGCGCACTCTTTGCGCTTGCGTTGCAGTAGTGGATACTGTAATTATGTCAGATGCACTTAACCTAACACGCACTGAAGCTGACGCTGTAGACGCAACTGTGATAATTGTGCCAGCGCCATCCGTGACAAAGCCATCTAGCCCAAAATTATATGAGCCATATGTACTGCGTCCATATCCACTGCGGTATTCAGCCATTAGTCTAGCGTAATATCAAGATCGCCTGATGGTAAGCGGAAAACATCACCTGTATCAATTGTTTTACTTGTGGTTAATGCAGCATACGCAATTAAATTGCCGCCAGATGCAGCATCAAACACGCCAACGTGTGTAACTGTGCCATACCCTGATGTCGCTGTGTCCCACTCAATAGCTGCGTTATTTGACGCTGTATTTCCTGATATTGTAAATGTTACAGCTTGACGACCATATCCACCGCCAGACACTTCTGTGCCACCGCCTGTATCATCTGGTGCGCCAGTGTATAATGCTATGTGCCACGCTGTGGGGCGTGTTGCGCTACCTGTCGTAAACACCCACGTTAGAACTGTTGTCTCGAATGTATTAGAAAAACTCATTTTAATATGCCCTTATTTTCATACGACGACCAGAACCGCCAAATTTAGCTTTTTCACTTGCTTGGTTTATAGCATCAATTGCACTTTGGTACAAAGCTGCCCATACTTGTATTCTAGCGTCATCTTTTAGGTATGGCGCAGAATGTATCAGTGAGCCATACAAATATGCGTCAGGATAATGCTCTAATATCCAATTTGACGTGTTGCTATCAGATAATGCGGGTGTTTTACCAAAATAATACAATTCTGACGTATATGTGCCATCTGGAACTGGATAAACCTCTAATTCACCTGCTGTAACTGCGTAATATGCTGGTTGCCCGCTCGTGTTTAGGTTTCTAAACTTACGATCAAGCATTTCTGCTTGTGATATTAGCTCAAGTGGGCGTGTATCTCCACTTGTAATGTAAAATCGTATAACTTCGAGCATATCTGCGGGTATTGCGCTATATTGCGTGTCAATCTCGGCTGTGCTGCGCTTTTCTTGCCGCCAGTGACGGATTTGCCTGTTTAAATCTGCTTCTGCAAGTGAGACAAACGTGGACGACACGGATGTTAGGTCATCTCGGTTAAGAAAATCTGCAATATTTGTCTTTAATTCTGCATATGTTGTAATTGGCATTAGTTATACCCACCCATTCCTCTAAGTAAGTTAGGATATGTTTTAAAAAACGCATCTCTTAAAACTTTCATAATTTCTGGGTTATTTCTTGCATTATCTACTACACTTGGGTCTACTAATTGTAAAAACTCGTTAAATTTAGCTTGGGCTTCACGACTTTGTTGCTCCATAGCCCCATTACCGCGTCCACTACCTACAAGGGGATCTTGAAGTGGCATTAAATCATCAATATAGCCAGCTTCATTAGTGTTTCCACGAGATAATCTGTATGCATCCGTGTTTCTTATGCTTTCTAATGAATTATCCCCTAAACCTTTTTGATCTGTAAGAGCTTGGTTAAGTGTATTTTGACCTGGTGCATAACTTGGATAATCATATTCAAAATCTGGCGCGCTTGTCATTGGTAGGTCTAATGCATCAGGACGCATGTTAGGACTATACCCAACACCCATAGAATCTGGCCTTCTTTCACCCTTATTAAGCAAGCCTAATGGACGTAGTTTTGGTGGTGCTGATGTCATTTTTGACAGCAAACCATCTTTAACTGGGTCATTTCCAGCAAAGTTAGCTTGACCAAGCGTGCCGTAGTACGTTTTATCACCAATATTCTCTACAGGCTTACCACCAGACCCTAATAACTGCCCATCAACGTATTCCATGTTGTCGCCAGGTGTTAAAATGTTTGCTAAAAACTCGGTTATGCTGTTTCTATCGCTTGCACCTTTGTCCATCGAGTTTAGAAAGCTTAAAAATTTATTTTGTGCCATTATCCTAGCCTATTTGGTATATTTGCTACACGCTATCACAATTCTCCAACATTATCCAGAACCTTACGCATTCTATCTGACAACCTAAACTTACCAGCTCGCCAATAAGCTGCATTTTGGGCGTCTTTCATGTCTAAGCCGAGGCTATTATAATATTTTATCCATTTTGTAATAATTTTATTTTTCATACTTGGTGTTAATTGGTCAAATGTAGGTTTTTTCATGCAATACCCTTTAAATTGCGTTTAATTGGCTTTTTCCATGTAGACATTGAGCCAGATAATGCTGTTGTAGCGTCTGAAGCCATTGTTAAACATAATGCATCAGCCAAATCGGGCGATTTTAGGCCACGCTTACGCATCTCATCTTTACTTTCGGCCTTCATTTTGCCTGACGAGGTAAACGAGTAGCGTATTGCGGTTAATTCTGCTAGCAATTGCTCATCTTTGGGTAATTTGCATGACCTGTCTTCTAGCCAACCCTTTGCTTTAAACCATAATTCACTGCGTAAATTCATATATGTATGACCCATAGCGGGGGCTTCACTTACATTTATTCCGCGTACTGGCGCACCTAACTCACGTAATCTATCAACTACACCGCCGCCAACACCAATACTATCGACTAATATCTCGCTGGGGCGTGTGCTTGGGGATAATCCTTCATATTCTGCCATTACCCGACCCACAGTCTGCATTAGGTCTAAGCCCTGCCACGCTCTTATCTCGGTAACAACACTGCCATATCTTTTACATAATGCAGTTTTGTCTGTGCCAAAACGTGCAACATCCAAGCCCCATATTGGCTTTATGTCGGGGGTGAGTTCAATATCGCGGTGTATTGCGCTTTCTGCGAGATGAAACGGTATAATCGTATCATCATCTGCCAATGGAAACTCGCCAAGTACACGTATGCGGAACGCGTTGCTATCTTCACCATATCGCTCACGCATTTCGTCAACAAACTCTTCAGACACAAGTGGACTATCCACGCACGACCAGCGCCGTGTCCACCAAGATTTTGACATACGTGTCTGACTTTCGTAAAATGTGCCAGACGAACGTGTGGGGTTAGACAATAATATCGTAGTTGCGCTGTGACCTGACATTGACCCAGCCGCAGCTTCGAACACTTTCTCTGGTACACCTGACGCTTCATCTACCACCAGAAGAACATTCTCGGAGTGTACCCCAGCTAGGGCTTCTGGCGTCTCGGCGCGAGAAGTTCTAGCGGAGATAAACGCTTCAGCCGCCGCAGACGTTAGTTCTACACGGTCAGACTTTACATTTAGCAATTGCTGGAGGTGTGGAGGTAATTCATTTATCCAACGCTTTAGCTCGGCAAACAATGCATCAAACAATTGGCTAGACGTTGGCGCAGTAACAACAACTTTATTTGGAAAGCGCAGTAGCACGTACCATAACATTGCCCAAGATGCAGACGTGGACTTGCCCGTACCGTGGCCTGATCTTACTGACATCTTACGTTCACCAGTTGCAATAGCATTGAGAAACTCTGCTTGATAATCGTATGGCGTTGCGCCTAACACTTCTGTCACAAATAAAACTGGATCATCTCTGTAGCGTAGGACAAACTCTGTTAATGGGTTATTACTCATCGGATACATCCTCATAATCTGCGTCAATCGTCTTGGCTTCACGCTCACGATCCTCACGATCTATTGCCGCCAAATCGGAATTAACTTTACGCAGGGCGTCTAAATGCATGTCACCAACTGAAATTGTAACATTCGTTTGCGGTCTATTTCCATACCTCTCTTGATTGTATGACCCCGCCATGAATTTACGCCACTGGACTTTCTCGCGGGTAGCGGCAATCTCACTGCTGCTTGAGCCGCCATCCAATTCATCTACCATTGTTAAACCTTGTTCTACGAGGGCATCGGCTGCCTCTTGCCTAGCTTTGGATAGGGCTTGGGAATATTCGGGAACATTATTTATTGTCGTACTCAAGTATTGCCTGTTGCACCCGTATTCTTTCGCAAGTTCAGTTATTGTCTTACCTGATGCAATCTCTTCAAACAGGTAATCAGCCCCGCCCTTCTCTTGTATCTCATTCAATATGCGCTTGCGTAATG
>CBDDBR010000008.1:0-18851 GCA_965225895.1 Candidatus Endobugula sp. | reverse complement strand
CTTTATGCTTACGCCCCTCATGTGAACGTGTTAATGTGTGGTATATATTCTTGCGTTGCTTCTTTGGTATATTGGCCATGACTCTTATTGTATAGATCCTTTATCATTTGATATAGCTGTGCATCCTTAGCGGGTGATATAGCCCTTACACGTACGCGCTCTAACCTATACGCCTCTATGTTGCGGGCTATCTCAGTTAGCTCCTTACTTGTATAGCTCATGGCCTTATGTAGTTAAGGTAGTACATAGCCTCATCATCTCGTATGTATGCCAGGTCACTTAGTTTGTTAGACCAATAGGAGATGGCTGAGGGTGTGCGATTAAATACCTCACCCACCTCACGCAATGAGTAGCTACATGAGAAGCGTAGGTGATACATCATGGCCCCACGTATGATAGTGAGCTTATGTTTCTGAGATCGGGTGTATAGCTGCCAACCTTTAAAGCCTGCTTCTATTGCCATCTCCTCACCCCTCAGCCTAATCACCTTATCTATTCTAACTATGTTTGTTAATGAGCTCATCTACTTTCTCTTTATAATATTGTGCTAAAATCTTTAACTCTGCATCAGTGTACTTACGTGATAGCTTAGATCTATCTTGTATGTGTTGCGCTGTGCCTGCGCCATGGGTTTCATCTATGTACTTAGACATTTGAAATTGGCGGCCCTGAGATCCTATATTACACCCGTAGCACTGGGGTGCGCAGTTAGTCAATAGCCACCTGGTGCTATAATGGCGCCTGCTCATAAAGTGCCCGTTTTGCATCTCTTTAATATGTTTTCTAGTGCTACACGTTGAGCATTTAACCATACCATCAGCATCAGCGTGCAACCATCTAACGTACCTGGAAAAGTACATATCTAAGTTCTTAATCAATGTTTTCCTTTTGGTAACTTTCTTTTTGCGCCCTTGCGATATCTTCAAAATCTTGCTTTGTTAAATGTACAAATCCCCCTGCCTCCTCAAGTGTTTTCTTTGGGCGCTCAACATCTAGCGCATCACTTAATCGCCTATAATCAATCATGCCATTAATATACGGCTGTACCTCTTTGTGCTGTTTCTCGCGCAATGGTATTGTATTTTGCATCTCATATTCTTTCATACACTTAATAAGGGTATTTGTAGTGAGATTACCATACAACTCAAATTTGCCTTGCCTAATGTGTTTAAAGCAAAGTAAAATCTCCTCAACTTTTAAGCTAGGAAAGATCTCAATTATATCATCTACCGCATCCTGCAAATCATCTTGATTTTGAAAACTACGTGTTGCGTTTACGGCCCTCACCAATCTTTCTAGCTGTGAGAGTATCAGCATACGCGTAGCCGTTATATCTGCCCTTTTCGCTGATTGTATAACCATGCCATTGTGAAAAGCATCTTTTGGGGTTAGATCCCTTGCTAGCTTATCAGCTGAGGCCACTAGCCCATTTAGCTGCTTTATCTGCATTAAGTTTTGGGCGCTTTGTTTTTTGCTCTTTAAGAGCGAATAATCCTTGCCATCCATGTGTGATAGAATTGTTTATGATTTGTATTGCTGTTAAATAATTATCGTGTGAGATCTTTTGTAGGTTGTGTAACGCTGTTTGCTCACCCAGGTGTGTATACTTTCTCAAACGCTTCTCTTTACGCTCTAAAATCCATACGCTCCACGCCTCTATAAATTCAGTTTCAGTAAATGGATAAATCACCCCTTTACTAGATTGTATACTAGGTTGTATACTCTCTTGTATACTATGTAGCCATTTTGGCTTCGCTGCTTGGCCATTTTGGCTAGGCTGCTTGGCCATTTTGACTATGGTGCTAGTCATTTTGACTACCCTATTGCGCCCATCTTGTTTTGTGGTTATATACCCCAAAGATTCTAGCTTTTGAAACGATCGGCCTGCTGTGCGCTTAGATACGCCCACCTCTTTGCATATTGTTTCGTTACTTTTAAAATATTCGTTTAAGGTTGCAATATCTGATAGTATCAGTTTATCCGTTGGCGTTAGGTTTTTATCCTCATATATAACCTTTGGGATCCATACCCCCTTAAACTTCTCACTCATAGTTTCTGATCCTCAAAAAATAGTATCTCACCTATTAGCTCTAACCTGGTTGTATCGCAAGTTTTAACTATTGTATCAGCGTACTTGAGCATAGGCATTGCGCTAACATTAGCCCATCGGTATATGGTGCGTACGTCAACCCCTAACGCCTTGGCGCAATTTTCTTGAGTGCCGTATTTTCTACGTATATACTTTTTCATTTGTTCACGTAGTTAATAGTTATTATTACAATCGCGATTATTAAAGCAAGTATTATAGCTGTGTGCATTATATCCATACTGCTCATTTGTACCAGTTTGGCAGCTCTAATATCATAGGCTCATCTTTGCGCTCATAGTAATCATAGCTTAACGGCATACTTTCACCATCCCAGTCAGCATACCACACTTTAAACATGGTGATCTCTAAGCGGGCTTGGTTTATACCCTCACGCATCATCTCGCGGCTTAATTCATATACCACCACCCCATGGGGCGCGTTTGGATCGCAGGAGATGAGATAGCTAGGCACGTGCTCACCTGGAAAAACTGCCTCTTTGTACATCGCTAATTGCATATGATATAAGTTATCCATAACCCATCGCTGCATTTTCTTTGGCTCGTTATCGGTGATCTTGAGATCTGCCACGTAATCCTTGCCAATCACATCAGCATACCCGTGAAAGTTTACGCCATCCATTTGCCAATGTAAATGTTTCTCAAGCTCAACCGCCTCACTTATCAGCTTGTATGCTAACGGGTGAGCCCTAACCGCGTCAGCGAGCTTTTGAGCCTCTTGCACCTCCCTTGTGGTAAATACCCCCTCATCTCCTTTTGGGTGCGATAACGCGGCCTCTTTGTACGCCTTGTTAGCTCTCGTGGCTACGTCTAAAACTACTAACTCACTAAGCTTATCGGGCTCCAGGGTGAGTAGGTGGGTGAGCCACCCCCTACGCATGGGCGCAGATTGTTTAAAGATCCGCTTTTTGTAGCCCACGAAATGCGCAGGAGATTTGCCAAATTGCTTAAGGCTGCTAAAACTTAATTTCAACTCTTGAATATCCATTATTGAAAAGGATTCTCACCCGTAAATAACGCCTCCATGTTTACCTTAGCCGCAAACTCTTGAGAGGCAAATAACACCTCCTCAGTTAGCTCCTTTGGCTTGCTTGCTTTCACATAATACTTAGTATCTAACCCCGCGCCCTTGCGTGTGATCGTTAAATCATAGCTTAATGGATCACCATCAACGTCATTGAGATTGGCGAGCTCTTGCAATACTGAGCGTGTATTACATTGATAAATTTTATACTCTTTATCACCATAGTGCCACACGCCAAACGCTGCAAATGGTTTGGGCTTATCATCTGCGCCGTATGCCTCTTTAGGCATCTCACCCGCAAACTTCCAACGTATTGGCTTTTTGTCTTTCCAAACCTCAATGCCCTCAAGTGGCATGGAGATGATGCGAATTGTTGCCGAATCGTTAGGGGCAAATTTTAGGTATTGGCTGCCTGAGGCAGAGCGCTCATAGTTATTAGTTAAGAAACTCATAATTTATATTTTTAAAGTATTTAGTAATTCTATTTTCGATCCTTCTTGTAATTTTATCAACTTGCTCAACGGCATAATCAATACAATCCTCATAGCTCATATTATCCGAATATAAAGCGTGGTATTGATCGGTTAGTTTGATTAACAAATTGCGTTGTGCGGCATCGGTTGCCTCCTCAGCATCCATAAGCTCTTCTAGCATATCCATAGACTCACTCAACGTATATTCGACAGCTTTGATGCGTCTTGCCATCTGCTTTTCATGCACAATTGCTTTGTCTAATTTTTCTAACAATAAATTTTTCATGTTGTTGTGTGTTTTGTGTTTTTTTGTGTTTTTGTGTTTTGAATTATACCGCAATGTAGGACACAATATGTCCGACACCAAATAAAAAGCAATAAAAGTAATTAACTATGTGATGTTAATACACCCACACAACATCTTGAGCCTTAGTCTTACTAAGGTCTACATGGATAAAGCCCTTACCTATGCCGAGCCTGCGAAACCCTACATATAACAAACTTTCTATTATAATAAGCCGATTTGCGGAGCTCGTAACGGCGATGTCAGCTGCTAGCCCTTGCATATGTGCTGAATTTTTAGCCACAGCATAGCCTCGCTTTTTTAAATCAATAGAGTATTCGGGCGTCCTAAACCCTGAGGTTATTTTAAAGGGGATTTTTGCCTCAGCTCTTGCCTTATCTAATAGATCTAAAAAATCTTGATCCATAAACTCTGCCCCGCTACCTGGTAAGTCAGGTGAATCAAACTCTATGTATTCAAAATGTAGCATCCTATAAGTGATATAAGTATACACAATAAATCATGGCCATCAACCTTGCCAAACTCTCTAAGCTTGTATCGCGTATTTGCTACATTGAGTAGTATAATACATAGGTAAGGTATGCAGCTCATTTCTTTCGTTTCTTTCTTTGCGTTATAGCTTTTTCAATATTAACCCATACAAGCGTGACGCCTCCAATTATTGCGATGATATAATTTAGATCGGCAAGCCATACCGCTGCGCCCCACGTAGCCCACAATAGATTGAGCCCCCACATCTTTGCATCTATCATGGCTTTGTATGATTTGCGCCCGCTGTTTCTAATAGTGCTTTCTCCATTTTCTCCATTAAGGCTGTTAATTCTTCTAATGTCATACTGCTACTATTGTTATATCTGCGCCATAGATTAAAATTGTTGTAGCACCTGGCGAAACTTTTATACATATATTAACATTGGTGCTACTTGTTACATCGGTAATGTCAATTGTTGCGTTTGTGTTGCCCGTACCCTTTGATGATGTTGCGCCCGTTGTTTGATTA
This sequence comes from Candidatus Endobugula sp., assembly GCA_965225895.1. Classification (GTDB taxonomy): domain Bacteria; phylum Pseudomonadota; class Gammaproteobacteria; order Pseudomonadales; family Cellvibrionaceae; genus Endobugula. The sequence goes on along the minus strand of CBDDBR010000008.1, from coordinate 13,944 downwards.
AAAGCAAAAACATCAACGCCATTAATTATTGTTGACGATGCGTAAACCTCAACGTGAGTAACTTTGTAACCCGTGGGGATAGCTTTCATAACGTACATTTCAGTATTTACGTTGTGTATTCTAACACCTAGGGTGTTGCTTGTATCATCTTCGATATATAAGCCATTAAAACCACTACGCCCTGCATCATCGTTTGCCATAAACTCGCTAGGCATAACCTTGAGCAAAGTAGATGAGCCAAACCATCCACCGCCTCCGCTACCTCCTGCGGCCCCCCAGGATAAAACACCCGCGCCGTTTGTTTTTAGAAACTCACCCGATGAGCCATCGGCAAGTGGGGCCATAGCCCCTAGCGTATTAATTGTGACTACCTCCGCGCCCGCGCCTGCTTTTGAGATCGGTAGGTTTATATCTATTGCAGCGGAGCCCGTTGATGTTGTTACCTTAGTTATGCCATAGGTATCAGTAGTGACAAAGCCAAGTTTTGTGACGTTTTCACCTTGTATAGTATCATCAATCGGGCCCTTTGTTGTTACGGGATTGTATGGGCCTATAATGATTGGTCGATCTCCTTTGCTTGGTTTGCGCCCTGACACCGCCTCAGTTATGCCATCTATATTGCGCGTTAAAATTATACACTCGATATCATACTCACTTCTAGAAGCTAAATAGTTTAGCCCCGTGAGCTGATAATAATTCCCGTGATCGGCTTGATTTTTTAGTATAGAGTACGGGTGTATAAAGTCGTGCCCTAGCTTTGCGAGCGTGCCCCTCTCAGTTCGTTTGGCTGATTTGTTTGCACCTAACCTCTCACGTACACCTAGCCCGTTTATGCTGTAATTTGTTGCGCTTGTTTCTTGGCTATTTTGCCAATAAATTGCGTCTACATATCCAAGCCCCGCACCTGCCGTGCCCTCATTAATTTGAATTACGCCCAAACTGCCTGAGCTGATTTGATCTCCTACTAACGTATCACCTTGGTCAAATTTATAGCGTGCATCATCGGGGCTTATGGCCTCAATATCTACCTCGCCAAACTCCTCAACATCCTCACCATCTAAAACCCTTAACCCTAACATTGTGATCTTCCAACTGCTATAATTTTGCGTAGGGCTTAAAAAGTCTACGCTCGTTATTTGGTTACCATACCACCCAATAAAATCAATTTCTACCTTTATTGTAACCCCGTTTGCTAGTGCCGGTATCGGTGGCAATGGTATACTAAATTCTTCACCATTGTAAAAGTTACCACTATTCGGGTACGTACTTGCGCCCGTTGCCCCATCAAAAACCTCAGACAGCCATGTGAATCTATTTGCGCTATCGCTACTCCATGTAGTATCTGAGTATTGAGGTAATCGATATTGCCACCCTTGCGAGGCTGTTTCGCCATAAAATACTGCGTTAGCTACGCTTGAATTATTATATGTTGTATCAGCTTTATTAAGATAATTTGATGTGCCGCCCGCATCACCTACGCGAATCTCAAACCTCAAGCGGGCACGTACTACCCTATCTATACCTATTAAAGAATTAATGCCCGTTGTACCAAATTGAAAAGTACCGCTTAAATTATACTCACGGCCATAGGGTTGTGTGGAATCCTCATCGGTTAATAAAACCCCAACACCATACGAATCTGACACCCTGGGCATATCGTAATAAGCCGTAGATAGTACGGGTATATCTCCTTGATAATTTCGTGTGCGTTTTACATCTCTAAATGCGGGTGTACTTGATCGCTCCCACCCCGCTAGCTTTTCATGATATGCGTTATTTGTGCCAAACTCAACAATGGCCGTAGTATTAGAGGCTGTGTTATAGGTGACTACGCCCGCCCCGTTTATAAAATGCGCTACTTTTAAAGTGTCTTGTAATACGTGTGATTGTGTTGCGCCCAATGGCACAAGCCAAAACGTACCCCGCGCCATAAAGATAGAGGCGTTTAATGATAGCGCGATTGATTCTAGTACCTCATATGTGCTATAATATTGATTTACGCCGTTGCTGTCAGGGTTATGAAAAGTATTGTGCTCAATCTTGGCGTTATTTAATTGCTGATTTTGCGCCCCATCTATATAGCCTTTATATTGCGCGCCTATAAAATCCTCAAAGAACTTTAAAAGTGTATCACTCGCCCCCCAAAAGTTAATGCTATGCACTTTTGAAAGCGCTTTATACAAATGAGCTGTGATTAAATCTGTGCCCGCATATGGATCACCATCGTTGTTGTATTCAATACCTTTTAAATTGCCTATTCCATCAACCGCCGTAACGCTAACGGCTGCGTGTGGGTACTCATCGGGTATCACTACTTGTTCGGGTAGTATCTCACCTACCCACCAAGCCTCATTGACGCCGTCAGGATCACGATAGATTTCAATGCGATATGTACCCTCAACGGCGCTATCTAGATTGCTATATAAAGTGTTAAATGCTGAATCATTTTCGTCAGGGTGAAATAAGGTGAGCATCACTTTGCTGCCTAATATCGGGCGCGATCTATCAAAATTATCATACGCATAATTTAAGCGGAACCCATCAGGGCCCAAAGTGAATGAGTGGTTTAGATCACCCGTTGAGATTGTGCTATCTACAATCTTAATTTTCCAGGTAACATCGTTATCATCGGTAAACTCACTAACTGCGTATACAACTGCCATTACTCGTATCTATTTCTATCACGGCTAGCGCGATTGTTTGAGATCACAATATCATCACCTGAGATACGGCCATATACATTTGTACTACCGCCGCCCATGTACTGCCTTAATTTTGATAGCGGGGCGATCACCTCAGGATCAATAGCCGCATTTTTGTTATCCCCCACAATGCTCATTGTTTCGCCAAAAGCGAGCCCCCCTGAGGCAAGGGCAGGCACACCACCAAACGCCCCTTTTACTGCGCCAACTGCGCCCGCTATAAAGCCAGGTATTGTGAGGCCCCCGCTTGCTTGGTTTGCTACATTCATGGAGCTTGAACCATTAACTATCGCGTTTGCTATCGCCTCACTCAATAATGTTTTTAGTATCTGCTTGCCTATTTCTATTAAGCTATCCCCAAAGTTTTTAGCTTCAAAAACCGCATCGACTAATGCGTCACTAATATTCTGCCCTAGGTTTTTAAAGGCATTAGAGGTTTGGTTTACACTCTCTTTGATACCCTCCATAGTGCCATTTACTAAGATGCTCATCTCATCAATCTCAGCCATCTTATCTGCAAACTCTTGCGTCAATGGATTGAGAAGTAGCAACTCATTTTGTAAATCTGAAAGCTTTTCTCTCATCTGCCCTAGGCTGCCAATAGGAAAAGAAACCGCAGTATCTAAAACCTCAGCCGCCTCAGCTGTGCCACCTAATGCCTCTTGCAGTTCTTTACTTGCTGCCGCTAATTCTAGCTGTGTACTTTTGAAAGTATCACTACCAATTTTTAAGCCGTTTAGCTTCTCGGTTAATGATGATACTTTTGCTTTGAGCTCATCAATTGAGCCAATTGCAGCGGGGGGCACTACCACAACTTTGCTATCCTCCTTCGCTTGCGCAGCTAGGGCCGCATTAACATCTAACAAACGTGCGCCCGCATCTACTACGCGTTGAAACTCTGCCTCATACGCTCGCGTTTCATTGAGTAGTTTTCTTTGCGCCTCCCCCATAAAGCCTATTTTATCTGCCTTGGCTCTTATGGTCGCTATTTCATCTTGCGCCTCTTTCACTCTCTCAGCGGCAAACTCCATACTTGAGGCAATGGCATCAGCCCCCGCACCCACGCCAACCTGGGCCGCTATTTCTAGCTGTGCTTTGTTGAGATTAATAACCGCCGTTTCAACTTTTTTAACGCCCGTTGCTGCTTTGGTTGCATCTCTCTCAGTTTCTATAAACAATAGAGATAAAGCGCCAAGCGCAATGATCGCGAAAGTTATTTGTGGCAATGATGTGGCAAGCGTGGCCCCCAAAAGTTTTATGCTTGTTATCACTTGTGGCATCATCACAAGCAAAGGACCAATAGCGCCCGCCAAACCTAAAAACACCATCATGTTGTGCTTGATGTGTGGCGCAATATCTCTAAAACTTGTGGCAAGATCCGTTATAAACTTTGCCGCATCGGTTATGAATGGTATTAACACATCACCTAACGCGATACCCGCACCCTCAAGGGCGCTAGTCATTTCTTTGAGGCCGCCCATAGCTGTATCATTCATGATATCGCTCATGGCTTTTGCTGCGCCTTTTGAATTGTTAAATTCGTTCGTTAAGGTCTTTACCTTATCCGCGCCATCACTTAACACAATTAGAGAGGTTGCCGATCTACGGCCCACCTCATCCATCGCCCCAGTTAATGTGATCCCCTTATCGCTTAACTGCTTAAATCTTTCAGTTAATGTGCCGCTAGTGCCTTGCATCTCCTCAAGAATACGCTTGAGGCTCGTGCCTGCTTTGCTGCCTTTAATCCCGCTATTTGAAAGCACGCCTAACATTGCCGCCGTTTCTTGTAAACTAACGCCCGCAGTTTTTGCAACGGGGCCCACATAGCTCATAGCATCTTGGAACGTGTCTAACGTTAGGGCTGAGGCACTAAAACTTGCCGCCATTACATCGGTAACCTGGCCCGTTTGTGAAACGTCTAAGCCATACTGCCTCACCGTTGAGCCCGCTACCTCTGCGGCTTGCGCGAGATCGGTGCCCGTTGCTTGCGCTAGGTTTAAAGTAGCCTCTTGCACTTGCATAATTTCTGAGGCAGAAAATCCCAAACGCGAATATTCCAACTGCAATGCGGCCACATCTCGCGCCGTAAATATTGTACTTGCGCCCAAATCTTTTGCGCTTTGTTCTAACGCCTTGAACTCATCACCCGTTGCGCCACTCACCGCCTTAACTGAGGCCATAGCGCCTTGAAAGTCTACCGCCAAACGTGCTGAGGCTCCCCCGATAGCTAGCAAGGGCAAAGTTATGCCCCTAGTCATGCTCTTGCCAATAGCTGTAAAATTGCTACTCATAGAGCGCATATTTTTACGTACTGCCCCTAGCTTTGCATTGAGGTCTTTTGTATTTGCCCCTATATTTACTACTAAACTTCCTAGCTTTGCCATCTCATGCTGGTTTACTCATCCCCCTTAACATCGCAAAACCGCTTATTTTCGGTTGTGCGCTAATTTTCTTTTTCTCCCAATGAAAAACTGCGAGATCTCTTGGCTTTATCTTTGCGCCTTTTTTAGCGTGAACGTTTAAGAGCATGGCCGTTTGCCACCTGGTGCGCTCCCAATTTGAGCGCTCTTGCATCTCAGACGTTTCGCGCTTGCCTTTTACCGCGTTGCCAAACTCATCAAAAGTTAAATCATAAAGAGAGCAAGGGGCCAAACCCAAAAGGCCTAGCCCCAACTCCTCAACCCTGCGCCACGTTAATTGGCTTGAGTCTTTTTCTTTACTTTTTTTTTATCCTTACTACCTCCCATCACCTCGGCCATAGCTTCTATTAATAAAGGTAAATCAGTCACCTCTATTTCACCAAGCCAATCATCCACCGCCATAGTAAACTTCATACCCTGCGCCTTGCATCCCTCTTGGACAAAGTAGAAAATTAACTCAGGTATTAAGGTGATATCGTTAGAATCTACCTCAGTAACTTTCACCCCCGTTGCTTTCTCAAAATTGCGCCAAGCCCTCATCGTGGCCCTTAATGGATATATTCGTTTAGCTATCGTGATTTCCATGTTATGCAGGTATTACTTGACGCACAATAGTTTCGACGATTTGAACGCTACACGTGTATGTTGCGTTGTCCTCAGTACCACCCGTCAGCTCTAAACTTTCAATGTAGCCTAAAACTTTATACTCGAAATCCCCTGCGTTTGCTGCCGCCGCTGATCCGATCACATGAGTAAAGTAGATGTCTAGCTTTGTTTTGTTCAATTGAAACGCGCTAACATCCTCAAAACTTGTGCCCGTGCCTGCCGCTTTACTTGCATACATAGCTGAAAAGTTAAGTGATGCGCTAGTCATACCAGGCAACAATGCTTTGTACCCTGCGTTAGCTTTCACCGTTGAATCTCTAAAGTCGTTTGTGACTGAGATGCTGCAATCTGTTACGTTGTCGATAACAATACCATCTACCTCAGGCGATGCGTTTGCTACCATCATGATCTTTAAATCTGATCCGTTAATAATTCCCGTTGTATTTGCCATTTTATTTAGCTTTTTTGTTTTTGTTTCTGCGCTTATCCCCTCCGACTACCGCTGTAATAATTAAATCTATCCACCCAAATATTTTAACCGCTGGGTTGTTTGACGGCACAAGTGAAAATATCGCCCTTGCTGCGACTAATAAGGCAAAGAGTATACTTTGCCAATGGTTTGCTATTATATCCATGTTATGTATTTATTATTCTAATTGAGTAATCTTGTATAGACGCCCACATATCTCTTTTCTCATTAACATCCATTTGCTCATTCGTGTATTCAACGCTTTGAATTAGCACACCCCCAAAACTGCCCCGCTTGCGATCTAAATACGTTCGTACAAGTACCCCAAGATCCACCGCTTTTACATAAGAAGTTTCAAATGAGTAAATTTCTACGCTCGCCGTATCTAATTGGTTGCCGTTTTCTTTTAACTCAGTAGGTTGATTTGATACCACCGAATATACAATATAAGGGGGGTTGATATCAGGGGGCGCAATCTCAGGGAAAATCTTTGTGCCTACTAAATTAGTAACAAATGTTGCGTTGCTTAGTATATTATATATCGCTTTGCCTACAATCATAGTGAGCTTAATTTTCTGCCATAGTTTGCAAATGCTTTACGTAATAATACCGCGTGCAATCTCTCGCTACGGCTTTTTGTAGCTCGTATACCGCGAGCAAAAACGCCCGTATTTTGTGTGCGATGTTTACCGCCAAACCTTGGCCCAAAATCACCCGCCTCAACGATGTGAGCAAACCACCCATCATCGTACTTTTTTGTTTTCCCTCTCTTGCCTATTGATTTAGTTCTTGGCCCCGCTAAAATAGTATTTCTATTTTTCGTAGGTTGCCAGGTGCCCGCTGATCTGCGCAACTGACCTTTTTTAACAATCAAAATCTTTTGCCTATTATTAACCTTTATATCCTTATCAAGATCTTTAACATTGGCGCGTAAATAATTAGCGTACACGTTGCCCACTTTGTGCCCCACATCTTGCAACTTTTTTGAGTCGTCTTGATTCCACCGCGCAATTTTGTCGATGTTTTTAAATAGCTGTGCTGTACCCGTTAGTTTTACACTCATCAGTTCAAATGTAATTCGGTTACTACTCTCAACTGCTCATTACGCCCCACCTCTTGCACGCCTAAAACGTTGTAGATATCACCCTTATAAGATATCTGATGTGATGGCGATAAAATCGAAACATCATCTGAATAGCGTATGATGAAAGTTACTGACTGAAAAGATATATTTTGCTCACCGCTTACCGCCTCGCGTGCAAATGGCTTGCGCTCAATAGCAGCCCAAACCGTCGCATACACGCTGTATGTAGCTACTAACTCGCCATAGTCATTGGCCGTAGTTATGGGCTTTTGTATTCTTACCCTTCTATCTAACGCGCCGATATTCATTTAAGCGAGATGATTCTATATGGGTTTAAAATATTCTCAATGCCTAGTGGGATCTTTGAGCTCATAGCCCCTACCACTACCGCACGTCTATTTTCATAGTAGTGTGCGCAAAGCATTTTCATAGCGTGCACCAATGGGGGCGCAGGCGTATTCTCACCTAATGTGCCTGAGATAGTAACTGCATTGTATCTATCGTCAAACGTATCAGGTGGCGTGACAAATGAAACCCGTGCGGGCTCATGTGATGTATCGGTGTAGTATTTCGAAGTGTCCAAAGTTTGCACCTGGTCCGCAGTATCATAGTACGTGACACCCGTAACACTAATAATTTTTGAGGGTATTTCTACATAATGAAAGTAATCAATATTCATTACAAACGTTGTTAGTTTAAAATGTAGCCCCGTATAGTTTTGGACGTATTGCACCGCGCTATCTATAAGCGCCGTAATTGTAACATCCTCATCCGTATAATCTACGCGCAAAAATTCTTTCATATCAGCAAGTGAAATGATATCGGTGCCCGTGGGCTGTGCTGTAATTGTGAATTTCATGAGTAGTATTTAAAAAAAAGGGGCAGGCGTAAACCCGCCCCCGTTTCTATTATTGTTTAACTATTATGCAGGCTCGCTATTTGAGATAGCTGATTTAGATGAGAAAGCACCCCCTTGGCGTACTCCAACATCATAAAACTTATTCAAATGTAAAGACACTTGAGCTGTACCCGCCGCCGTGTAAGGATCTACAAGCAAATCAATGCCGCCGAAAAATGCAAGCACTAACCCTTTTTGCCAATCTCCAAAGATCACCTGACCTTCGTCCGTTGCCGAATCTAACAAGTTAGGTGTACCCATTGCAGTAAACCCATCAAAACGCTGCTGATCCCAAAACGCATCAACTGAGGCAACTGCCGCCAAGCTACGCGATGCGCTCCATGCGCTAGGGCTCATAGCCCACTTGCAATCTGCTAGGTTACCGCCTGCCGCTAAAACTGCTGATTCCATAGCGAAGAAATCTGCTGCCGTGACTGCTGCTGTGTTAGCTGTTGGTGTGCCTAACGCTGCCACAAATGCAGCCTTGTCAATTGTATCGTTTACCCCTGCAACCAACTCACGTGCGATCATCTGATCTACGGCCTGGCCTCCTTGCAAAATTAGCTGCTTAGAAAACTTTGAGAAACTTGCAACTCTTTTCGGTGTGAGATCCAAATCATCTAGCTCTAAACCTGAGCCCGTAGCGCCTACAACCTCGCCCGCTTGCGTGCCGACTGCTTTCTTGCTTACTCTTGGGAATTTAAGATTTCCCGTAGCGCCGTTGATTGTCGTTGCGCCTAGCTGCTCGGTGAGAGTAGGTGCACGTAGCGCCTCAATCACACCACCTACCTCAGTAGGTACGTAACCTGAGCCCATGCCCGTTGTCTGAAAGTTATCAGCTGAGCCCGTTCTAAATAACGCTGCCTCAGGTATTCCGATTTGTCCAGTCATCTGCAAGCCTCTTGCCTGCATCTCAGAGCGTGCTTCTTGCGCCCACTCAGCCTCAGCGCCCTCAAGCCCTCGCCCGTGAGAAACTGCCTCAACTGCGCGAGATAGTGAGAAAGATCGGTTAATCTTATCCATTTCTTTTGTTTCTGATAAAGATGAGCCCGCAAAATTCGCTTGACGTGCTATCATATCTTCATGCGCTTTACGGCGCTTTAACTTGCCATCCAAGCGCGTTACTTCACCTTCGAGATAGTCGCATCTTGCTTCTTCCTCATTTGTGAGCTCACGCCCTTCGCTTTCTGCGTTCTCCATTAGAGAAACGTGCTCCTCATAGTTATTACTACGCAGAGATTTCATTTCGTTTAAATCCATTTTTCTTTTTTTAAGTCTTTTTTTAGTTACACACTTATCATTTTCGCTGTCTTTAATTTCAGCTGTTATTAATTCTTTTGGCTGCTCCTCATTTCGTGCTGCCACGCTTGCACTCTTATATGCAGGGTACGTTACGGGCGATATATCCAATAATTTACCCACTTTCTCAACCTTGCGCGTGCTCCTATCCTCGCTCCATGTCTGATCTTGAATCGTAAACGCAAACGAAGATTGCGTAATATCACCTCTTTTAATACTTGTATAAAGGTCTTTTGCATATTGTTGCTCGCCTAGTTTTACCTCATATCTCAACCCATGCTCATCAGTTGAAAGTTGCAACGTACCCGCTGAACTTCGCCCAATTATTAAGCTAGGATCGTGATTGATAAGGGCCCGCACATCATCAGCCAAAACATCGTCAAATGCCCCAGGTGAAATGCTTTCTCTAAAGGCCCCTAAATCAGTTTCATTATTGTACAAAGCAGCGTAGCCCTCAATAATCATCTCGCCGTTTTCTTCGCGCACCTCAAGAGTGCTGTCATGTTTTGAGTAGTGAGCCGCTGTCAGCATCTCATCACGTTTCAAATCCTCCATTTGTGTTGTTGTTAGAAATCGAATCTGAATAGGCCTCAACCTTATCTAACGCGATTTGATTAATTTGTACCAAATGGATGTCGCCGCCTGGTATTGGGTTTTTTTCCTCCTCAGCCCTAACCTCATTAATTGAGAGCACGCCCGCTTGAATCATCTGAGCAAAGTAATTTGCCCGCGCTGCGCTATCGCCTCTTTGTAGATCTGAAAGTTTAAACTTGCTGTATACTTGCGGGCTGTCGTATGATGGTATCAATTTACGATCTATCTCTTGCTCTATCCTTTGTGTCCAAGGTACGATGGTGTGCCGTGCAAACATTAAATTTTGTTGCTCAACATTGTTGTATGTTGTTTGGCTAGGTAGCTGTATAAGCGATGGAGGCACACTAAAAATACGGCAAATCTCCTCTGCTTGGAATTTTCTCGTTTCTATAAACTGCGCCTCATCGGGTGAGATTGCAATACGTTGATATTTAAAGCCAAAAGGCATGAGCTTTGTGCCTGCTTGCGCTGCGCCGTTATTCCATGAGCCTTGTATCACATCCATTTGCTCCTTTTTTAAAGGTTGCTCACTAGACAGAACGCCCGTCATTTGCCCGCTTTGGCCAAAGTACTCAGCGCCAAAATCTTGTGCGCTTTTCGCAAGGCCTAAATTTTCTCTATGCAAACGAATCGGGCTCATGCGCATAAGGTTGCAAATCTCAAGCATATTTTCGGGCCTTACTACGCCAACATCCTTAACGCTATATACTCTCTCACCTTTTACGATCCTTAGATCTACATCAGAAAAGTGCACGGGTATCAACTCGCTTGCGTGGCCCCTCTCATCTCTACGAATTAACGCGTACCCTACGCCGTATATAACTGCGCTGGCCGTGATTGTTTCCCAAAACTCGAAAGCCGTTTGGTATTCATTGGGCCTATTTTTAACCAGGTTGTATGCAGGGTGCACATTTGCTTGCACTACGCTTTCACCCTCTTTCTCGTAAATCTCTAAGCCTAGGGCCGCAATCGTTGAGGCTATTTTATACACGCAAGCATAAACCGATGAGATAGCCATCGCGCTGCTTTCATTTATCGTTGCGCCTGCTTTGGTCATTGGGTATAACCCTACCTCAGAGGCTATATTATTGGGCTCGTATGGCCCTACCCTACGAAATAAAGCGCGAAATCTATCAGCTAGTGTACTCATTCGCGCGAAGTATACGAATAAAACCCGAAAAATCCTAATTTATAGAGAAAATATTTCAAGTAAATACTCCTCATCGCCATCAATGGTATTTTGAACGTAGCTATTCATTGCAATAATTGAGGCGATAACGCCATCAACTTTCTTGTTTTCTTTTTGCTCTTTGGTGACTCGCTTGTTTTCGTTCACATCGGTGTAAATAACAGCGCAGCCCATTTGCCATCTTAGGCATTTGTTGCCCCCATGTATAATGTTGCCACGCATCACCTCCATTTCAAATTCTTTTGTTGGGCCGTTCATACTTGTAATATTTTGCGCCATGGGCGCCATAATTACATCGTCTTCTATCAATTCAGCCACGATATACGTGCTAAATCGCGGATCATACCCAATTTCTCTAATATCATATTTTGCCGTTTGCTCTAAAATATATTTTTTTATTACTCTATAATCAGTCACGTTACCAGGTGAGATAGTTATATCACCTTCTCTTTGATAGTTTAAGTAGTCAATCCCCGCGCTTAGTTTTTTGCTGTGCGCTTTCTCAGCGTTTACAAATTGATGCACCAATAGGTAAAAACATTTGCGCTCATCATCACGAAAAATCAAAGCAAACGCCGTGAGATCTTGCGTACTCGCCAAATCTAGGCCACCATATGCAGGCAAGTGTGGTAAACGCTCATATGGTATCTCTTTGGCCCCTAGCATAAATATATCGTCAGGGATCCACGCCGTTTCTGAACTCGTCCAAATATTGAGATGTAAGCGCAAAAAGCTATTAATCATCGAGGGGTTGCTTTTCGCTTTCTTTACCGCATCTGTAAAATATGCTTTGTTGCATATAGTGCCATAGCCTGGGTTAGCTTTTTTCCATGTGGCCTCTTTTGTCCAATCATCCTCAGGATCAGCTCGATAAAGTACAGGCAAAAATGTGTCATCTTCTATTGTGCCACTCAAAACCGCTTCGCTGTACTCGTGCATCTCGTAGCAGATACTCGCTCTGTCGTGTCCAGCTGTCGTAAGTGCAATTATCACAGGTTGCCTCCTCGAACCAACTGAAGTCGTGAGAACATCGAATAAATCACGATGACTTTGCGTGTGTAATTCGTCAAACAAGATGCCGTGACAATTTAACCCGTGTTTTGTGTATGCCTCCGCTGAGATACTTTTATACCACGATGATTTGTATTCAATTGTATTGCGTAACACTTTGCAGCGAGATCGTAAATGTTTGTTATTTTTAATCATCTCTTGCGCAATAGAGAAGCAGATATTGGCTTGTCCGCGATCCCCGGCCGCTGAAATCAGCTCTGCCCCTGGCTCGCCGTCAGCGAAAAGCAAATATAAAATTATTGCGGCCCCTAAATTTGACTTTCCATTTTTACGAGGCAGCTCAATATAGCAAAAACGATATTTTCTTAACTTCGTTTCTTTGACCTTCCACCCAAATAAGGGGCGTATTATATCATCCTTTTGCCACTTCTCAAGGATAAAAGGTTTACCCGCAAGCTCACCCTTTACATGGGTGCAAAATTTCTCTATAAATAAAACGGCCTTATCTGCGGCATCTTCGTCAAAGTAGTAGCTCAAAATATCGTTAATTGTGCCTGGTGTCGTTTTAATCGCTTACACGCTGCGTCATAATACTCAGTATCTAACTCACAACCTGTTAAGTCAAAGCCTAAGTTGTGACACGCGATAGCTATTGAGCCACTGCCTAAGTGTGTGTCTAAAATATTATCCCCTTCATTTGCGTAATTCATTAATAGCCACTCGTAAAGTTTAACAGGTTTTTGTGTTGGGTGTATTCTATCTAATTGAGTGGCTGAGTTTTTAAAAATCTTAGCTCCATTTTTAAAGGAAGTCCAAGCCATTTCGCACATAGCAAAACTCATTCCTTCAGCTATCTTCTTATCCCAAACAATAAAACATTTACAGTTACCAAGCCTATCAAAATAATAATTACCACCCCAAATAATTTGGTTACTAGAAACTCGCTGAACCTCTTTAAAATATTCATCTGGTGGTGTGTCCTTATCCCAATCTTTTACATCATACTTTTCCTTAAAGTGTGTCCCGCTTGAATTTATATCTATCCCGTAAGGAGGGTCTACAATAGCAAGTTCAAAGTAATTGTCAGGATAGCGTTTCATTAACTCCATATTATCCTCGTTCGTTAATGTTATCATTGTAAAAACTCTTTAAGCTCATCCTCGCCCTCGACTCCATCTCCAGCCCATCTCTCCAGGTGAGCGATAATAGCTTGTTTACGCATTCGCGCCTCTTTCAGCTGTTGCCACTCTGGACGGGCGCGACTGTATACATCGCCACTCTTGCCCGTTACCATGTAGCACGTGCCGTTAATGTCGCAGTAATCTTGCAAAATGTGTTCTTCAGATTCCACGCAGCTCAGCGTAAATATCATGGCTTGCACCCCAGGCGTGAGCGTTTTGATTGCGCCGTATTGTAAAATTTTTAAATCGTATATCGATTGTTGTAGATCGGTCATGTTGTTGTTTTTTTAAAGTTGCCCCAAATTATTTGATGTAAACCCTGCGCACTCCCCATTTTTTGGGTGCGCCAATTCCATAAACTCGCCGCACTTCTCACAAGCCGCATCATGGATTATACCACGGCCCTCAATGTAACGAATCGTAACGTTTGAGATTAAAATCTCATCACTTGGTGCGCATTTGCATTTAAATAGAGGCATCCCCTTTTGGTT
>CBDDBR010000007.1:0-120485 GCA_965225895.1 Candidatus Endobugula sp. | reverse complement strand
ATGAATTTTTTCAAACTCACGAAAGCCCGCAAGCTTCACTAAATCGGCATCAATAGCGCAAGAACCGTCATACCACAGCTCTGCCTGTGTCACACACGCCATGTGCAACTTGCCCTTTAACATTGTTGTTACCATAATAAATCTTTTTTGCTCAATATATCGCTAATAGAGTTACTTACGGGTTATCGTCAGATAACACCAAAGAAACATTATCAATAAGTCTTGCTGACTCAGTGTACATCGCGCCTAAAATGGTAATTTTATCGTCATCTTGGGCAGCGGGCGTCAGTGTATCACTACTGCAGATCTGTAAATAGTCTACGCGAAAACCCGCATCACTGATCTGCTCATTGCCTTCTTTTTCTAGTGCTATATAGTCATTATTACCCAACAAAATTTGCTGCTTAAGCCAAGCTAATGTGAGGTTTAACTGATTCGCTCGAGGTCTTTCTGCTGCCGTAATAAAGTGATTACGAGAACTCATGGCTAAACCATCACTTTCTCGCACAATCTCGCCTGCTACTATCTCAACCGAAATACACAAATCTTCAACCATTCTACGAATAACCGCGATTTGTTGATAATCTTTTAAACCAAATACCGCAATATCTGGGCTAACTATATTAAACAACTTACTCACCACCGTAGTCACACCTTCAAAGTGCCCTGGGCGGCTTGCACCACATAACATGTCAGCCATTGACGGCACAATCACACGTGACTGCTCGTCCATACCATTCGGGTAAATCTCTTTCTCTTCTGGAAAGAATAAATAATCACACCCTACGCTCGTTAACTTTTGGCAATCACTATCAAATGTACGTGGATACTGATCCCAATCTTCATTCAGGCCAAATTGTAGGCGATTCACAAAAATGCTCGCCACTGCAATGTCACACTGTTCTTTGGCTGTTTCAACCAATGCCAAATGCCCACGATGTAGGTTGCCCATGGTGGGAACAAAACCAATACGTCGGCCTGCTGCGCGGTCAACCGCTAACGCTTCACGAAGCGATTGAATGTGACGAAATACTTGCATGATATTTAGACAATGAAATAAGGCGGGCGATGATACACTGTGTGGCAAATAGACTCAAGTTTCACGCTAGCCGATTAATGAGTATAAAAAGATATTATAGACGACAAATACAATCATGGAAGCGCAGACAAAAATACACGTAAAACCCTAACTATATAGGGAATACGTTATACTCCCGCCCACTATGCACTTACCCATTATCTATCAAGACGAACACCTCATTGCCATCCACAAGCCTACTGGCTTACTTGTACATAAAAGCCCCATAGACAAGCATGAAACCGTGTATGCAATGCAGCTATTGCGTGACCAAATAGGGCAATGGGTGTACCCCTTGCACCGCTTAGATAGACCTACCTCGGGTGTATTACTTTTTGGACTCAGCCCCGACATAGCTAAGTGTATGGGACAACAATTTGAAGAGCATCGCATTCAAAAAACTTATTGGGCTATCGTACGTGGTTACATTGCCGAAAAAGGCATAATTGACCACCCCATTAAACCCACCGCAGATTTCAAACACGACAAAGAACGTATCGCCAAAAAAGATGCGCAAGAAGCCGTCACCGAATTTACCCGCTTAGGACAATTAGAAGTGCCTTACTGCGTAGATCACTTTCCAAGTAGCCGTTACTCACTGGTCTCACTTTCGCCCAAAACAGGGCGGAAGCATCAACTGCGTAAACACTTAAAGCACCTGAGCCACCCGATTATTGGCGACCCTAAATACGGAAAAAGTAAGCATAATCGCTTTTTTAACACTCACTTTGACTGCCATCGCTTATTACTAGCCGCCACACAGCTCAGCTTTATTCATCCTATAACCGAAGACTCAATAACCATTCACGCGCCTGTAGATGGTAAATTCGCTGAACTTAGCCAACTATTTACATAGCTTACATAGCCGTACGGTTCAGTAATACGAACGATATATACTACTGATCCACATCATCCATATCTGCTTGCCCCGACATACGACGTCGCACATGTGACCAAGACATACCTATAGCCAACACCGCAGAGACCACCACCAGAATAATATAGATAAAAAGAGTACTGCCTACAGCCAGCAAATTATAATAAATAGCCACCCAAACCAAACAAGCAAAAAGTGCCACCGCCAAAGTAATACCAATAGGGCCTAATGATCGCAATGTTGCACGTAAAAAAATCACCCAGCCAATCAACAGCACCACCCCCATCAACAATAAAACAGGTAAAGCAAATAATTGCTGCGTAGCCCAATGAAAAAAGGAATAGCCCGACGGGTTAAAACTCACCAACACCAACACCAAGGCAATAATAAAACGCGTAACAAAACTGGAAAACTGAAAAGAAGCTGCCATAACTATTTTCTCTTATAATGAACCTCACATAAAACGTATCAACATACCCAAGAACCGTACATTCACCGCTTTGATCGACAGTTTACAAGATACGCTGAAAAAGAACACGCATGTTAGAGCATACGCTGCCACGATAAACCTCTATAATACCTCTCCAATATCACAGCGAGATGCACTCACTTATGCTTGAAGAAAACTATGATCTACTCACACCAGACACCGTAATGGATGCAGTAGAAAGCCTAGGTTTTCGCAGTGATGCGCGAATTCTTGCACTCAACAGTTACGAAAATCGGGTATACCAAGTTGGCCTAGAAGATGACCAACCAGTGATTGCTAAATTTTACCGACCATTGCGTTGGAGTAACGAACAAATTCTTGAAGAACACCAATTCACTCAAGCGCTCGTTGATATCGATGTACCCGTTGTTCCCCCCTCAATATTTGATGGGCAAACACTGCACGAACATCGGGGCTATCGCTTTGCCTTATATCCTCGACGTGGCGGACAAGCCCCCTCTCTCGACAATGGCGACCACTTAGAAATTTTAGGTCGATTTTTAGGGCGAGTACATAACCTCGGCAAAGCCATTACGTTTACACATCGCCCCATTTTAGATATTGATAGTTTTGGCATTGCTAGCCGTGAGTTTTTACTCAGCAATGATTTTATTCCTAATGAACTACGCCCTGCCTACGAGACCATCACAGCAGACTTACTGGAGCGTACCACCACACTATTTAACACTATCCCATTTGATACCATTCGCTTACATGGCGATTGTCATGTAGGCAACATTCTCTGGCGTGACGATAGTGCTCATTTTGTTGATTTTGATGATGCGCGCAACGGCCCTGCCATACAAGATTTATGGATGATGCTATCGGGTGATTACCAACAACGCTGCATACAACTTGCTGATATTCTCGAAGGCTATACAGAATTCTGTGACTTCAACCCTGCTGAAATCAGCCTAATTGAAGGACTGCGTACACTCCGCATAATGCACTACAGTGCGTGGATTGCGCGTCGCTGGAACGACCCCGCCTTTCCCCATAACTTCCCTTGGTTTAACACGGAACGTTACTGGGCAGAGCATGTCCTAGAGCTGCGCGAGCAATTATCCGCATTACAAGAGCCTGCATTACGCTGGCTATAACTTACATCTATGGTCATAACTACACTCGATACTAGAACAATGATGTAGAATAAACCAACGCACACGTATTTAGCCGATAAAATAGATATTGATTATGAGCACGAAGAGCCAAGATCCCGTATGGGATATGTTGCGCCAAACCGCACAAGAACAAGCTGACCAAGAACCTGTTCTAGCCAGCTACATGCACGCCACCATTTTAAATCACCATACCTTAGAAGATGCACTTAGCTTTCATTTAGCGAACAAACTCGATAGCCCTACGGCTTCGGCATTACTTATTCGTGAAATTATTGAAGAAGCACTCACAGAATCTGACCATATTAGCCAAGCCGTACGCGCCGACATTGTCGCCACGTATGAACGTGACTCGGCCTGCGACTGTGTATCAACCCCGTTTTTATTTTACAAAGGTTTTCATGCATTACAGTCTTATCGCGTAGCTCACTGGCTATGGAACCACAAGCGTTTCTCACTTGCTTCATTTTTACAAAACCATATTGCCACCGCGTTTAGTGTTGATATTCACCCTGCCGCCCGCATCGGCAAAGGCATTATGCTAGACCATGCCACAGGCATTGTGATTGGAGAAACCGCCGTTGTTGAAGATAACGTATCCATCATGCAATCGGTCACACTCGGCGGCACAGGAAAAGAAAATGGCGACAGACACCCTAAAATTAGACAAGGCGTGTTAATTGGCGCTGGCTCTAAGATTTTAGGGAATATTGAAGTCGGCGAAGGTGCCCATGTAAGCTCGGGTAGTGTTGTACTCAAAGCGGTGCCAGCACATACCGTAGTCGCTGGCGTACCCGCCGAAGTGATTGGCGAAACCACCACTGCACAACCTGCATTAGACATGCATCAAGAGTTACGCTGTAAACATCAACGCTAAAAACTCACCACATCACTAATATTAGGCGTGTTTACACAACACATTAATAAACGATCCACGCCTAAAGCCACTCCCGCACATGCGGGAAATTGCCCCTCGTGCAATGCCGCAACCAATAATTCATCATAGGGTAGCGCTGGTAAATGGTGTTGCTCACGATAAGATTGATCTGCCTGAAAACGTCGTTCCTGCTCCTTGGCATCGGTTAACTCCCAATAGCCATTGGCCAGCTCCATGCCATTAAAATACACCTCAAATCGCTTCGCTACTGATTGACCATTCGCATCTACAGCCACCGTCGCCAACGCCGCCTGCGATGCAGGATAATCATAAATACCCACCAAACTCTGAGGTAATTGGGGCTCTATACAATGCGTAAAGAGTAAATCTAACCACGGGTTTTTATCGTCGGCAGAAAATTGCATATCAATACGTGATACGGCACATGCTTTTAACTCAGCCACAGATGCTGTATGGGGATCAAGAGAAAGATACCGCTGAAATAATTCACCATAACTAATACGGCACTCATCTGTATCGGGGCATAACTGCATAATGAGCGCACACACTTCATCCATTAATTCTTGCTCATTCATTCCTACTCGATACCATTCGAGCATGGTGAATTCTGGTCGATGACGCGCACCACTCTCATCTTGACGAAATGCCTTACCTAAGTAATACACATCTTGCGTATAGGCTGATAAAAAGCGCTTAAGAAAAAATTCGGGAGAGGTTTGTAGATAATGTTGTTGCCCCATGACCTTGCTACATAAGCTATCAATAAAGGGGTCAACGGTGGCGTACTGACTAAGAACAGGAACATCGAGTTCAAGTACGTCACGCTCAAAAAAGAAGCGTCGAATAGTGTGATACATCATTGCCCGCTGCTGAATCACAGGCAATGAAGCCGAAGGACGCCAATCGGTCATTAGGCGTCTTTAGCGCGACCTAAGTATTCACCTGTACGCGTATCTACACGAATAACTTCACCCGTACAAATAAATAACGGCACTTTAACGACCGCGCCAGTGACTAATGTTGCGGGTTTAGTGCCGCCTTGCGCTGTATCGCCTTTTAAACCAGGATCTGTTTCAGCAATCTCTAGCTCTACGTGATTTGGCGGATCAATCGCCAGTGGCGATCCATTGTATAAGGTCACCGTGACTTGCTCTTGCTCTTTTAGCCATTTGTAGTTTTCGCCCACGGCCTTTGCATCAGCAGGGAATTGCTCAAAGCTAACAGGATCCATAAAGTGCCAAAACTCACCATCGGTGTAAAGGTACTCCATATCATGATCCATCACATCGGCGCCCTCTAAGGTTTCACCCGACTTAAAAGTACGCTCCCATACACGACCTGTGCTAAGGTTGCGCAACTTAACGCGGTTAAACGCCTGCCCTTTTCCGGGTTTAACAAATTCATTGTCTAAAATATTACAAGGCTCGCCGTCGAGCATTACTTTTAAACCGCTACGGAATTCACTGGTAGGATAGTTAGCCATTATTTCCCCAATTACACATACAATTAAATAAAGAGTTTCAAAAGCGTAATGATACATCGAACCGCCTCATCATGGCAGCCTAATATTGATGAGAAAGATCATGAGGCACTCATAAGCACTCACCAACTGGATGACACCCGTTGGCAACAACACCTGCAACAAGCGATTACCGAACCAAAAGAACTTATTCAGCTATTAAATATAGATCCCAAATATACTCGCGCCGCCATACAAGCCAGCCAATTGTTTCCTTTAAAGGTGCCTCGTACGCTATTAAACCGTATTGAACACGGCAATATTCACGACCCCATTCTTCGCCAAATATTACCCCTTGCAGAAGAACTACAACCAGCCATAGGGTTTTCTACAGACCCTGTTGGCGAACACAGCAATCAACCCACAGGGATGATTCATAAATATCACGGCCGTGTATTACTCATGGTAAACGGGCATTGCGCGGTCAACTGTCGTTATTGTTTTCGACGCCATTATCCCTATGAAGACAACCGCTTAAATCGATCAGAGTGGGAAAATGCCATTGACCAAATACGTCACGACACCACCATTAGCGAAGTCATTTATTCTGGCGGTGACCCATTAGCCTCTAGCGACAAACAACTACTGTGGCTTACCGAACGTATAGCCGAGATTGCACATATCAAACGCTTACGCATTCACACCCGATTACCCATCGTAATACCTAATCGCATCACCGATGACACCTTACATTGGATGACTCACACACGATTGTCTACCGTTGTTGTACTGCATATTAATCACGCCAATGAATTACGTGACAATACCGTGCGTGAATCTATTCGCACCATGCAAACCGCAGGCATCACACTGCTTAACCAATCAGTACTTTTAAATGGGGTTAACGACACCCCAGAAGTATTGGTTGAACTCAGTGAAGCCTTATTTGCAGCGGGCGTACTCCCCTATTATTTACACGTATTAGACAAAGTGAATGGCAGCGCTCACTTTGATCACAAAGAATGCACAGCCAAACATTTGCATCAACAGATCACTGCTCTTTTACCTGGCTATCTCGTACCCAAATTGGTGCGTGAAATTGCCCATCAACCATCTAAAACGGCGCTATAAAGGCGAAAATAAAAGTTCTCTTTATATGAGACACACTTCATGACAAACCGTACAAAGAGCGAGTATGATAAGCCTCAAATTTTCACAACTCGAATGACCGTTCACACGAGATACTAAAATAATACGTTATGAATTCTGTGGATACACCGTTTAGACTCATTATTGTTCATCACTCGCCGCAAGAAGCGCAACGACTTGGCAGCATGTTTCAAAATGCGGGCAAACCTTGTCGTGCACAACATATCAACGCCGCCGCGAATCTGGACAAGGCTCTTGAGGATCATAGTTGGGACTTACTCATTGCTTATGACAATAGCGATGCGCTTTCTCCCGCAATAATTATTCGCAGTATTCGCAAATTTGAGCGCGACATCCCTGTCATTTTATTAACGGATGAAGAAGGCAATAAACCAATCATCGACGGCATGAAGCTTGGCGCTTGCGATGTTACCCGCGTTGACGATGACCAGCACTTACTCTTAATTGTTAGCCGAGAATTAGAAAACCGCCTACAAAGAAAACGTACATTAAGCACACAACGTAAGCTCAAAGAAGTCGAACGACGCAATCAGGCACTACTTGATAGCTCGCGTGATGGTATCGCTTTTGTACAAGATGGCATGTACCTTTATGCTAACGACTCGTTTGCAGAAATGCTGGGGCACGACACAAAAGACGACGTCGAATTTATGCCTATCATGGATTATATTGACACCCAAAATCACGATCATGTTAAAAAAACACTGAAAGATTTTTCGTTACAAAAAGATCCCGAACACAACCATCACTTAATGTTTACCGTTTTATTACCCGACGGCAACAAAAAAGAAATCACCGCCGAATTATTCACAGGGGAATACGAAGAAGAGCCTTGCACGCAATTAGTCTGTTATGCAAAAACAGAGAACCACGAACTGATCGAAGCAGAATTACAAAATATTAAACACAAAGATACCTTAACAGGTTTATATAATCGTGCTTACCTCATCGAAGAAGTTGACAGAACAGTAGATCTAGTTGCTGAAAAAGATATTGCAAAATCATTTATATTTATTGACGTGGATCGCTTTTCAAGAAAAGTAAAAAGCACAATCAACATTACTGACACCGACAAATTACTCAAGAAAATTGCCGACATTATCAACAAGCATTATGATGAAAATGATATTGTTGCCCGCGTATCCGATCACTCATTCGCTATTATTTCAGAGCAACACGCGCCTGACAAATTACTAGAGCACAACAAAAAACTCTGCGAAAAATTTGCCGACCACTTGTTTGAAATCGGTAACAAAACACTCAAAATGTCTCTCAGCATTGGTATTTGTCTCATCAACGAAACCACCGTAGATTCCCAAACACTCATTCACCACACCTTGCAATCTATCGAAACGTTACGAAAAACCCAAGACGGCAATGGCGTGAACATCTACCAAAAAGATGCCGAAGAAGGCGAAGTGTTAGCTAGCAGTTTTAAAACCGCATTAGAAAACGATGACTTTACTCTTTTATTTCAGCCTATTTTAAGTTTGCGCGGTGAAGACACTGAACGCTACGAAATCTTGTTGCGTATGGTTATTGATGATCAAGAAATTTCACCAACACAATTTTTAAATATTGCCGAAGGCTTACAATTAAGTACAAAAATAGATCGCTGGGTATTAATACAAGCCATTAAGCATTTACAAATAGCGGTAAAACAAAAGAAAAACACTCAACAATTTATTAACTTAACCAATGCCAGCCTATGTGATGACACACTACTGCCGTGGCTAAAAGTCGCCATTGAAGCATCTAACATTCAACCCAGCAACATTGTATTACAAGCCAAAGAAGTCGATATTAATCAGCATTTAACTGCCGTCAAAACATTTACTGAAAATGCAAAAGCAATGGGCATTGAGTTTTGCATCACTAATTTTGGTGGCGTCAGTAATGATTCACTGTCTATCTTGCCGAATTCATATACTAACCGCGACACCTTTTAATAGTAAGAAGGTGAGCTGTAATATACGTGTTTTTTCACTCCCGCCAAGAAGTAGAAAAGCACTATGATATATCAACAACTCACCTATGAAGAAAGAATAACGTTTTCCACCCTCAAACGGCAAGGTCTATCTATTAGAAAAATAGCCCGCATGATGGGAAGGCATTTTTCAACCTTATACAGAGAGCTAGCACGCAATCGTTGCTTTATCATTGATGGTGCCTACAGACCAAGCAAGGCACAGTACCGAACCGTAGCTAGGCGTAAACGTTCAAGACGTAATCGGCACTACAAGCCTTGTGACTTTAAGATAGTCAGGCGATTACTCAAACGAAGATTAAGTCCAGAGCAAATCGTTGGCGTTATTCGTCGTTTCCAGTTAATGACTCGACCATTAAGCCATGAAACCATCTACCAATATATTTGGCGTGATAAAGCGAACGGAGGTAATCTTTGGACATACCTACGCCAATCGTCAAAGATACGAAGAAAGCGCTATAAAGCCTATGATAGCCGAGGCCGTTTAGCTAACAAGCGACATATATCAGAACGGCCAGCCAGCGTAGAAACTCGTAAATATAAAGGGCATTGGGAGATTGATACCGTTCATGGACGCGGCAGCAACCACTGTATTGTCACGTTACTTGAACGCAAGACGGGTTATGTCATGATTGGGAAAATTTCTGACAAATCAGCCGCTGCTGTCAATAAAAAAACTCTGGGTTTGATTCATCGTGATCCTAGTCATTTCAAAACGATCACGGCCGATAATGGAACAGAGTTTCATCAATATAAAAAAATAGAGGAAAGGCACCCTGTACGGTTTTACTTTGCGAACCCCTACCATTCTTGGGAAAGAGGAAGCAACGAACATGTGAACGGATTAATTCGGCAGTACCTTCCCAAAACAAAGAGCATGGAAAACGTTACACAACAACAATGTGATCGAATTGCTACCGCATTAAATACACGCCCAAGAAAACGGTTTAATTATAAAACACCAGAGGAGATGTACCATGGTATTTAACCATTATTGTCGCGCTTCAAACTTGATACTAGGCTTTGATTATGTAGATGCTCAATATATAAAAATTGATGGGGCACTCTCATTAGAACTACAAGAAAATCCCGACAGTGCACAATTATTAGAAGAGTTAGTTAAGGCGCTACACGAAAAACAAAAAACAACGACCATTCCTCACGTTGAAAAAGCCAGCATATTATCCAAACTATGGCAGCTAGGCGTGCATTGCATTCAAGGTAATTACTTACAACCGCCTAACCCAGCCATGGATTATGAGTTTTCATCGGACGAATAAACGTCCGTAAAAAAAATCAACAATTTGCGCTAGTGAGGTACACCACTCAGCGCATCTCGATCACGAAAACCAATAAGATATAAAATAGCATCTAAACCTAATTGACTAATAGATTGTTTGGCCGATTCTTTGACCAATGGCTTCGCTCTAAATGCAATACCCAAGCCCGCAATACTTAACATGGGCAAATCATTAGCACCATCACCTACGGCAATGACTTGTTCTAAACTGAGTCCTTCACGTTGGGCAAGCTCGCGTAATAATTCAGCCTTGCGTTCACCATTAACCACCGTGCCAACAACTTTACCTGTCACCTTACCGTTAACAATATCTAGTTGATTGGCATACACATAATCAATATTTAATTTTGCTTGTAAATAACGCCCAAAGTAATCAAAACCACCCGATAAAATAGCGGTTTTATAACCCAGCTTATTCAAGTAATAAACCAGCTTTTCAGCGCCTTCGGTTAACTTTAATCGTGCAGCAACTTTTTCTAAAACAGATTCGTCTAAGCCTTCCAATAAAGCCATACGCTGCTTAAAGCTTTCATTAAAATCAATATCTCCACGCATCGCAGCTTCGGTAATGGATGCGACTTGTTCACCAACACCTGCCTCTATTGCCAATTCATCAATCACTTCTGCATCAATCAATGTTGAATCCATATCAAAACAGACCAAACGGCGATTACGGCGATACAAGTTATCTTCTTGCACAGCAATATCCACATCTAATGATGATGCTAAACGCATAAATGCTTGTCGCAAACCACCAAGGTCGGCCACCTCACCACGCGCTGAAAATTCCACCGATGCTTTCGTTTGCTGATCAAAGGAGTCAAGGTGTACACGGCCAGATAAGCGCGTAATATGATCAAAATTTAAACCATGTTCTGCCCCTACCGCGGTCACCGCAGCAATTTGCTCGGCGGTAATAATTTTTGCTAACAAGGTAACAATATGTCGTGATTTTCCCTGATTTTGCACCCACTCATGGTAGCTTTCTACCGACACATCATCAAAGCTTGTAGCAATACCCATTGCATCAGCACACTGTTTTACATCTGCCAGCAATGCCGCTTTATTGTCTGCTGAATGCAGCTCAACCAAAAAACCTAAACTTAATTGATTATGGATAACGGACTGCCCCATATCGAGTACATTCACATCATACTTTGCCATAATTTTACTAACGGATGAGGTAATTGCGGGCTTATCTACACCCGTCAAACTCATTAAAATAATATTTTTCACGAATCTACTGATCTCTCATCTATTCATTACTGTATGCCTAACCATACATACAACACCGCTAAATAGCGAACTCTGTCACACATTTTTACCACACGTTATCGTGTAGCAAAGCACCCTGTATACTGCCGTTCATATTAACGAATCACTAAATAGTCACCCAACGGGGTAAGCGCTATTATAGCGATAATTATTAGGCTAAAATAGGCGCCATATAATCATATAGCAGGTATGCTTTTCTCTATGTTACAACCTTTCTTTAAGCTTTGCTCGGCACTTCAAAAGCCTTATTGTTTACTTATCGCAGTAGCCTTTAGCGCACTACTCACGCTGCAATTGTGCCATTATATTTATCAGCAACAACAACAAACACTGATCAATAGTACGGTGACACAATACGGCGAACGTATTGCAAAACTCACCGCCAACCAAGTCATTAGTAGCATACTGAATAACGACGCCATTAGCTTACAAGCCATTGTGCAAAATATTTATGCGCAATCAACAGCAAGCTCCGTGATTATTTACAATATCAACAACGATATTTTAGCCCAAACGAGCCATACCAACGACACAATATCTGAAACTACTAGCCATCATACGGCACCCATAGTGTCAAACAATAACATTATTGGCTCGGTGACGATTGGGGTTTCTGCAAACGCATTTATCACCCCACCCAACAATACTATCAACCTAGTAATTAGCCTTCTATTACTGGTTGCCATTGTTTATTTTTATATCAAAGGGAAAGCAATAAAACCTCGCAGCCATGAAGAGTCTAATCATACTTCAACAACTACGATTATCAGTGAAGACCTTGTAACGACACCAACAAGTACATTTTTTCTCACTCTCAATATACACAATATCGACACACTGTATCGTCAATTAAATGCAGAGTTACGCCAACAGCAATTACAACAACTAGAACAGCATATTACTCATGCTATTAATTTATATGGCGGTGAAAAGCATGTGGTTCATCACGATAGTATTACGCTCAGCTTTGAAAATGCAGAAGATATTCTTAACACATTGTATAGCGCACAATTAATTTTACAGCTCAATCAAAAAACAGACCATTCGATTATCGCTTTAACTGCGTTCATTCAACATCAAGATACCGAAGATACACTCTACCATTCCTTAGACTGTGCAAAAAAATCTTTCTGTAACACACAAAAACAAGGGTTATTTGTGAGCGCCACACTCTCACAAAACGAACAGCTGAATACACGGGCACGACTAGAAAACTGCGACTCACCAAAAATATGCCGCATTAGCGCACTAAAAGAAAACTACCAGAATTTACTCGACAAACAATTACAACAACTACAGCGCACAACAAAAGAAACACCCTAGACAAAGGCATAATCTAGGGTAATTGATCGCTTAATAATTTTTTACGTATATCCATCCACACGCGTCCCAGCATATTTTCACCACGCTGATCACGGCCTAAACCCCAAAAATAATCATACTGCGATGTTTCCACCAACAGTGCATCGCCCGTATCTAACAAGGCTTGCTCAACATCTGAATACTCTTTGACCTTACGAAATAATGCACGTGTCATATATAATTGACGCTGTTTTTTCCAACCATTCACTTTACGCTTATACCAGCGATTACCCAAATGATGAGCCTGCTCACCATCCACCGCCAACACAATTTTCTTAGCATACGGTAACTGTTTATATTTACTGGCTTGGTAATAATGCTCGGCGGTTTTCCACTCAATCTCGTCTAATAAAAACGGATGATGGGATACCGTAGAAAAAGGGCTATCTTTATCAAAGCGAGAAAATTGAATGGCATTTTCTAATTCAGTATCGTGAGCAAACATATTTTTTACACATTAAATTTTAGATTCTAGTATTAACACGCCATTTTCTTTGCGCCAATTAACACCCTGCAAAAAGCTATTACCTAATAAAACGAATGGTAACGCATCATCGTATGCAATGGTTGCCTTCACGTTATACTGAGTAATTTGACCAATAGTCACTTTATTTAATTTAACCAATCGTGCATCTTTTAGCCCATTCGCTGTAGAGAGCCGTATAGGTTCGCCGCTACTATAATCCAAACCTAATCGTTTGGCGGTTGAAGCGTTCATTGAAATTGTTGTCGCGCCTGTATCCACAACAAAATCAACCGAATGTATATTCACCTTACCCGTAACCCAATAATGCCCGCCTTTACCACTCGCAATACGCACAAT
Organism: Candidatus Endobugula sp.; assembly: GCA_965225895.1. GTDB lineage: Bacteria > Pseudomonadota > Gammaproteobacteria > Pseudomonadales > Cellvibrionaceae > Endobugula. The sequence goes on along the minus strand of CBDDBR010000007.1, from coordinate 106,648 downwards.
TTTAGTGGCAGGTTTTTTATAAGAACCTGTGGTTTGCTTAGACAAACTGAATTGGCGACGCTGACCTTGCACGTCTAAAATAACACCCTTACCTTTCACTTCTAATAAGGTAACGCCTGCCTTAGGCACACCAAGCTTAAGCGTTATTTCTTTTCCATCAACATCTACCAGTGCCGCTTTTTTACCAAACAAGCCTTTAAGCTCGATATAATCTACCGCATAGGCTGGTAATGAAACACTAAAAAACATCCCAATAAGAAAAAAATAACGCGCGAATATATTCATGTTTACATTACCCATTCGCCATAAAATAACAAAGTACCATACAGTAATATAGCCGCAGCAATACCCGCTAGCACATCATCTAGCATAATACCGAAACCACCGTGCACATGTTTATCTACATAGCTAATAGGCCAAGGCTTAAGAATATCGAAAAAGCGAAATAGCACAAAACCCAATACCAACCAATGCCATTCAAACACGACAAAGGTCAATGGAAATAAAGTAATCCATAAACCCACAAATTCATCCCACACAATGGCAGGATGATCATGTACGCCAAAGTCATCCGCCGCAGATTGGCAAAAATAGACACCCAATGCCGTACATACAATCATGACCAATAGGTAATCCCATGCGGGCAAAAAAAGAAGAAGAAAAAAGAAAGGAATCGCAGCTAACGTACCAAAAGTACCAGGGGCTTTTGGCGCAAGACCGCTACCAAAACCTAATGCCAGCAATTGAATGGGGCGCGTTAATAATTCACAAAAACTAGGAAGCAAAATGTTTATACCCTGTTTGACGATGATCAAGATCATAAGGCTCGCCTTGCATAAAACACTGTACGTTAGGCTCACCCTCAACCACATGACCTATGGATGTGGCATCCAGTTTACCTTGTTTAATCAGGTGATGCACCGCAGATAACGACTCACGGCCTACCGTAAACAATAACTGGTAATCGTCGCCGCCACATAATGCCCAAGGAAGTGTCGTGGATGAATCAATAGAGTGTAAATGTGACGAAACTGGAAGACAATCAACATTCAAATGCAGCGCAACATGACAGGCATTGGCAATATGTTGTGCATCAGCCAACAAGCCATCAGAAATATCAATGGCCGCATGCGCCAAGCCGCGCAACTGCTGACCAGCATCAATTTGTGGCATTGGAGAATAAAATCGGTGTAATAAATATTGTTGTGCATCATGATCAACACAAACTTGATGTTGTAACAATGCTAATGCCGCAGCACCATCGCCCAAACAGCCTGTCACAAATATCTCATCACCCACTTGCGCTTGATCACGGCGTAAAGCACAACCATGATCAACTTCACCGTGTACCTGAACGGTAATGGTTAACGGCCCTTGAGTGGTATCGCCCCCAATCAAGTCAATCGCAAACGCATCAGCAATAGCAAACAATCCTTGACTAAATTGCTGCAACCACTCCTCATCACAAGACGGCAAGGTTAAACCTAATGTAAACCAACGCGGCGTAGCACCCATGGCTGCCAAGTCACTAAGACTGGTACACAATGCACGAGAAGCAATATCCTTGGGCGCGGCATCTTCAAAAAAATGTCGACCCGACACCAATGTATCCATCGACATAAGTAATTGTTTATTGGGATCGAGATTCACTATAGCGCAATCATCACCCACACTTTTTTCAACAGACACATGAGAGGATGGCCGCGTAAAATATTTTTTTATAATATCAAATTCGTGCAAAGGCATAATAATGTCTTATTGGGATAACACGAAATAACACATATATTATTTCGCGTTTACTTCAGCCGCGCGCAGAGTTGCCGCTAATTTATCTAGCACGCCATTAATAAATTTGTAGCTATCTGTTGCCCCAAATTTTTTCGCTAATGACACCGCTTCGTTAATGACCACTTTATAAGGCACATCTATACGATATTTAAACTCATAGGTCGCCAAACGTAATAGCGATATTGTAATAGGATCTAGTTCTTCTACATCACGGTCTTGTAGATAAGGCATATATGCTTCATCAATTTCTGTAACTTTTGCAGGCACCTGATGCACTATCTCATGAAAATAATCAGTGTCGGTATGTGTCATGTCATTATCAACACGAAACTCTGCTTCGATTGCACTCAAAGAGGCTCCCGTCATTTTCCACTGATAGAGGGCTTGCATACCAAAATGTCTGGCTTTACGACGAGTCGCTGGAGAAACTTTCATTTTTTTACTCTTTAACAATTAATTAATGGCAGATAATATATCTACCCTTGTTACAAATTATTTTTCCAATGTAACAATTCACTCAATGCAAATACGGCTTCAACACCTTTATTAGCGACCGTTGCATCTGAACGCTTCTGTGCATCCTCAACCGTTTTCACGCCAATCACTTCATTAATAATCGGTTTATGAAAACGCTCGCTCACACGACCAAAGCCGTCCACTACATTCTGTAATACATTATCGTCGTGTGTGGTATCGCCTTTTAATACAACACCAAATGCAATCACTGCATCCAGTGTGGCATCGTTTTCAAATAGGCAACGAGCCGCATAAGGAAGCTCTAATGATCCTGGCAAATAATGCGTAGAAATATTACTTTCTTTTACATCAACGGCAATTAACTCTTTTACCGTGCGCTCAACCATGCTGTTAACACATTCTGGATGCCACATAGCAGCAATAATGGCAACGCGCACATTCGGAATTTTATGAAATGCTTCTACGGGTTTAGGTAAAAATCCTGCCATGAAATACACCTTTTACTATCACACTACCAACCATTTAAGCCTCTCGTTGATACACCCAACAACGGGAGACAAAAACAACACATTTATTCTGGATTAGAAATGACATCAACCACTTCTAAGCCAAAGCCTGATAAGGCCGAGAATTTTAATGGTGCCGACATGAGTCGCATTTTTTTAACGCCCAAATCACATAATATTTGCGCACCCGTACCGACTTGGCGATAAGCCATATCTTGCGACACGGTTTGCTTTACACCTGTTAACATGGATTCAATACGATGCTCGATGTCGCCACTGGTTTCTTCGTAACACATCAACACAACTACGCCCGACGCTTCTTTCTCTACTCGCTGCATAGCATCGGTAAATGTCCACGATATAAATTCTGCATCTTCTTTTTCGATAGACAACAAATCTCTAGCGGTATCTAACAAATGCACACGCACTAATGTTGGCTCACCATTCGCAATATCACCTTTTGATAAAGCAAAATGAATATCACCACGTACCACATCACGATATGTGGACAATGAAAATTGCCCATAACGGGTTTTCACATGACGTGTATTAATGCACTCAACTGTTTTTTCTGTCACTGAACGATAGTGAATCAAATCGGCAATAGTGCCAATTTTAAGATCGTGTTGCTCTGCAAATTTTTCCAGATCAGCACGGCGCGCCATAGTGCCGTCTTCATTCATAATTTCAACGATTGCAGCGGCAGGTTCATAACCTGCTAAACCTGCCAAGTCACATCCAGCTTCTGTGTGACCAGCACGACTTAACACACCACCGGGTTGCGCCATCAGTGGAAAAATATGTCCGGGCTGAACAATGCTATGTTTATCGGCATCACGTGCTACCGCCGCACGTACTGTTTTTGCTCTATCGGCTGCAGAAATTCCCGTTGTTACACCTTCGGCAGCTTCAATGGATAATGTGAAATTAGTTGAATGCTGTGCGCGATTATCATTTACCATTAAAGGCAAATCCAATAGACGACAGCGTGGCTCTGTTAAGGTTAAACACACTAGACCGCGAGCATGTGTTGCCATAAAGTTAATATCGTCTGGTCGCACCTGTTCAGCGGCCATCACTAGGTCACCTTCATTTTCTCGGTCTTCGTCATCCATAAGAATAACCATTTTGCCAAGACGAATATCTTCGACCAATTCTTCAATCGTATTTAATTTCATAAGCCTGTATTTTTCTCGCTAACTTTTGTTTTAAGTTGCACGGCACATATAACTGGTCGCGCACGGTGCTGCCAAACAGCACGATGATTTATTCTGTTTTATCTGCCGCTTTATCACCGAGCAATAAACGCTCTAAGTAACGCGCTATCACATCGACTTCTAAATTCACCGGGGTACCCGCTTGGTAACTACCCATTACAGTATGCTGAATGGTATGAGGAACAATATTGACATCAAATTCACAACCATTTACACCATTCACCGTAAGGCTGGTGCCATCAATCGTAATAGAGCCTTTATGGGCAATATACTTCGCCATTTCTCTCGGTACGCGCAGAACAAAACGTTCAGAACGAGCATCAGGGTGGCGGCTCACCACCTCACCAATACCATCCACATGACCACTCACAATATGACCACCTAAGCGGCTCTCAGGTGTCAGTGCACGCTCAAGATTAACAGGGCTATTTTCTTGCCAATGCCGAATGGTTGTTAAATCTAAAGATTCAACGGATACATCCGCAATATAACCTTGTGCGGTTTTTTCTATTACCGTGAGACATACGCCATTGGTTGCGATAGAGTCACCTAATTGCACGGCATCCATAGGCAATGTTGCTGTGTCGATATGCAATCTCACATCACCGCCCACAGGCTCAACACTCAATACTTTACCTACCGCTTCAATAATTCCTGTAAACATAATGATCTATTTTCCTATGATTACCTTTCTGTTGTGACACCCGCTAAGCAATGACGCTAAATCGCAACACGAATATCATTGCTCTCTTACGAATAATTCACAACAGCACTTATTCTTTGATCATCACCGACCATACGCCTGTCGGTAATGGTTAATGTCACTTTATCTTGCATAGTGACTATCGGCCAGTGCACTAAACCCCGAGCATCACTACCCATCAATATAGGCGCTTGATACATGATAAATTCATCAATCAGACCTGCTTGCAAAAAGGCACCTGATAACGTTGCTCCTGCCTCGACCAGCACATCATTACATTGATAATGCTCTGCGAGGTACTGTAGTACCTGCGCCAAATTGATGCCATTCTCATCATTATCTATACGCTGCACATTCACTGTTGTCGGCCATGCAGCCTTTAATTGTTGCTCGAGCTCTACAGAGGCAACGCGACTTGTCACAATAAGTACTTGCCCTGCTTCAAAAAACAAGGCGGCATCATGGGGGATCCGTAACTGCGAATCTAATACCACACGTATCGGTGGCATTGTCATTACATCATCAATAGCATCAATATTCAGCTCATCAGCGCGCAACGTTAATCGGCTATTGTCCTGTAAAATAGAATCAATACCCGTAATCACCGCTCCGCTTTGTGCACGTAGTTTTTGTACATCTTGCCTAGCTGGCGCACCCGTGATCCATTGACTTTCACCACTTGCCATAGCGGTACGACCATCAAGACTCATTGCTATTTTGCAACGTACCCAAGGCCGCTGCTGCTGCATACGCATCACAAACCCTTGATTAATTTGCTGCGCTTGCGCTGCCAATAAGGGACCATCTACTTGAACATTTGCCTCACGCAACATGTTTAAGCCACGACCCGATACCAACGGGTTAGGGTCTTCCATGGCATAAACCACGCGGGCAATACCCGCATCAACTAAAGCCACCGCACAAGCGCCTGTTTTACCTTGATGAGAGCAAGGCTCTAGCGTGACATACGCTGTAGCGCCTTTGGCTTGGTGGCGACTGTCTAATTGCTGTAACGCATGCACTTCTGCATGGGCACTACCGCAACGAAAATGATAACCCTCAGCGATCACTTGCCCATCTTTTACCAGCACACACCCCACGCGAGGGTTTGGCCTTGTGGTATAACGACCGCGCTCGGCTAGCGCTAATGCTTGTGCCATAAATCGATGGTCATCACGCGATAGAGACATGATAAGTTAGCCTTGCTGTGGCTTTTCTAAGCGATCTAACTCTTCGCGAAATTCATTAATGTCTTTAAAGCGGCGATATACCGAGGCAAAACGTACATAGGCAACATCGTCTAATTCTCGCAGTTGCTCCATCACTTTCTCACCAATCAATAATGCAGGGATTTCACGCTCACCCGTACTTTGTAGATAGTGTTTAATTTGATTAATAGACGACTCTATCGCTTCTGAACTGACAGGACGTTTTTCTAACGCACGGTGTAAACCTGCACGCAGTTTATTCTCATCAAAAGGCTCTCTAGACTCGTCTTGTTTAATGACGCGTGGCATTAACAGTTCGGCAATTTCGTATGTGGTAAATCGTTCATGGCAAGACAAACACTCACGGCGACGACGAATTTGATCACCATCTGCCACCAAGCGAGAATCAATCACCTTAGTGTCATCAGCACTACAAAAGGGACAATGCATGAGAATCTCCGAACAGCCATCAATAAAATAGGGACTCTATAGTAGCATAGAAGGCAAAACCCGCCTAAAGCATAAAAAAACAAAGGCCACTTGCAGAACAAGTAGCCTTTGCACATATCACCAACGCAATAGTGAGATATTATCTAGCCATACACAGGGTATTTTGCACAAATAGCCAATACCTTTTGCTTCACTTCAGGAATAACCGTTGCTGATGTGCCATTTTCTAATGAATCTAAGACATCACAGATCCAGTTAGCTAATTCAACACTGTCTGCTTCACCAAAACCACGAGTGGTAATCGCAGGGGTACCAATACGTAAGCCCGATGTAACAAACGGTGAACGAGGATCATTCGGTACCGAGTTTTTGTTTACCGTAATATAAGCTTCCCCTAAAGCCGCATCAGCATCTTTACCTGAATACTCTTTACCAATCAGATCAAGCAACATTAAATGGTTTTCGGTGCCGTTAGAAACAATCTTAATACCGCGAGACATAAATGTAGCCGCCATTGCTTTTGCATTCACAACCACTTGTTTTTGGTACTCTTTAAACTCATTGCTCATCGCTTCTTTAAAGCTCACCGCTTTTGCCGCGATCACGTGCATTAATGGGCCACCTTGGCCACCGGGGAAAACGGCAGAGTTTAATTTTTTCTCAATTTCTGGGTTCGCTTTCGCTAGAATCAAACCACCACGAGGGCCGCGCAATGTTTTATGCGTTGTTGTTGTTGTCACATCTGCGATTTGTACAGGGTTAGGATAAACGCCTGCTGCTACTAAACCTGCAACGTGCGCCATATCCACTAATAAGTATGCACCCACTTTGTCGGCGATATCGCGGAAACGCTGCCAGTCCATAATTTGAGAATACGCAGAAAAGCCCGCTATAATCATTTTTGGTTTATGCTCAAGGGCTAAACGCTCCACTTCATCATAATCAACTTCGCCCGTTTCAACATTTAAGCCATACTGAATGGCATTGTACGTTTTACCCGAAAAGCTCACTGAAGCACCGTGTGTTAAGTGGCCACCGTGCGCCAAACTAAAACCTAATACTGTATCACCTGGCTCACACAAGGCTTGGTAAACCGCTGAGTTCGCCTGCGAACCTGCGTGCGGCTGAACATTGGCATAATCAGCACCAAACAATTCTTTCGCACGCTCAATTGCCAAGCTTTCCGCTTGGTCAACATACTCACAACCACCGTAATAGCGCTTACTTGGATAGCCTTCTGCATACTTATTCGTCAGCTTCGTGCCTTGCGCAACCATAACCATAGGGCTGGTATAGTTCTCTGATGCGATCAGCTCAATATGCTCTTCTTGACGACGCTCTTCAGACTGAATAGAGGCCCATAATTCGGGATCAAAGTTTTCGATGGTTTGTGACTTATCAAACATGGAGTATCAATACCTATAGTATTTAGGTGGAATAGAAAGGAAACGCCGAGAAGAACCAACGTCCTCAAAAGAGCGCGCATTTTACACTATCACCTGAAAAAATCCTACTAAACCAGCACGAATATTAATCAATCTGTACGCAACATTCCTTTCTCAAACGTATCGAAAAAGTACTATCTGGTGCGCTATACTCGGTTTTACGTATACAGCGTCCGCCAAGCTCACTTTGCTATCCCATATCGCTAATCCGTAGTGCTATTGTGTTATGCGATGAGTTTCGTTACCGTGCGGACATATTTACCTCGTGCAATACCCGCACACATCGGATTTTCAGTAAGGACTGGTCTCTATGGCTCAATATGTTTACACCATGAACCGCGTTGGCAAGGTGGTTCCCCCCAAACGTGAAATTCTCAAAGATATTTCACTCTCATTTTTTCCAGGTGCAAAAATCGGCGTACTCGGCCTCAATGGTTCGGGTAAATCTAGCCTATTACGTATTATGGCTGGGATAGACCAAGACTATAACGGCGAAGCACGCCCTATGCCAGATATTAAAATCGGCTATTTACCCCAAGAACCTCAACTGGATGAGAACAAAAACGTACGTGGCAATGTAGAAGACGGCGTACGCGAAGCCTTAGATGCGCTTGAAGGTTTAGAAGCGGTATATACCGCTTATGCCGAACCCGATGCCGATTTTGATGCTTTAGCCAAACAGCAAAGCCGTTTTGAGGATGTTATTCAAGCATGGGATGCACACAACCTTGATAACAAGCTCGAACAAGCCGCAGATTCACTACGCCTTCCCCCTTGGGATGCCGATATCAGCAAATTATCAGGTGGTGAAAAACGCCGTGTTGCCCTTTGTCGCCTACTATTATCTAAGCCTGACATGCTATTGCTTGACGAACCCACAAACCACTTGGATGCAGAATCTGTATTTTGGTTAGAGCGCTTTTTACAAGACTTTAACGGCACCGTGGTAGCCATTACTCACGATCGCTACTTCCTCGATAATGCAGCGGGTTGGATATTAGAACTCGACCGTGGACGCGGTATTCCTTATGAGGGCAACTACTCTACATGGTTAGAAACCAAAGAAGCTCGCCTAGCACAAGAAGCCCGTGCAGAAGCCTCACACCAAAAAGCCCTAAAAGCCGAACTAGAGTGGGTACGACAAAATCCAAAAGGCCGCCAAGCCAAAAGCAAAGCGCGCTTACAACGTTTTGACGAACTTCAGTCACAAGAATTTCAAACGCGTAACGAAACCAATGAAATTTACATTCCACCCGGCGAACGTCTAGGCGACAAAGTCATTGAATTTCATAACGTCTGCAAAAGTTACGAAGAGCGCCTATTAATTGATAACCTAAACATCACCATCCCTAAAGGTGCCATTGTCGGTATTGTAGGGGGTAATGGCGCAGGTAAATCCACCTTATTCCGTATGATTAACGGCACCGAAACACCCGATAGCGGCGAGATTGTACTTGGCGAAACCGTACAAGTGGCTTATGTAGAGCAAGGGCGCGAAAACCTTGATGACTCACAAAATGTATGGGAAGCCGTATCTGGTGGCGCCGATGTACTTACCATAGGTAATTATGAGGTTAGCTCACGTTCATACGTTGGTCGCTTTAACTTTAAAGGCTCTGACCAACAAAAACGCGTGGGCGATTTATCGGGTGGTGAACGTGGACGCCTACATTTGGCCAACACCCTAAAACAAGGGGCAAATGTATTACTTCTCGATGAGCCGTCAAATGATCTTGATATCGAAACTTTACGCGCCTTAGAAGATGCCTTACTAAATTTTCCGGGTTGCGCATTGGTGATCTCGCACGATCGTTGGTTCCTTGACCGTATAGCAACTCATATTCTTGCTTACGAAGGTGAAAGTGAGGTCGTATTCTTTGAAGGTAATTACACGGAATACCACGAAGATTTATTACAACGTAAAGGCGACAAAGCACAGCCTGAACGCATGAAGTATAAGCCTCTCAAAACGTAATAACACCGCAATAAAAAACCGTAAGCACTTAACTTAATATATTTACGCTAAGTACTTACGGTTTATCACTACACGCTTCATTTACCGTAACGCTTTTAACTTATCCCAATACCTCGTCATAGCTTTCAGCTCGCCGTGACTAGCGCATTCCTTAATAGCGACTATACTGAATGTGAATTGAAATGATTTAACGAGCGTATTAGAGCATGGATCACACGACACCTACAAAAGATAAACGCCGCTTTACACGCGTTGCCTTTATTAGCCATATTACGCTGTCACATAATCAACAACACTGGCAAGGCGATGTTATAGATATTTCATTTAATGGCATATTAATCAACTTTGAACTGACGCCAGAGCTGGATAAAAATATTTTATTTAACGCGGTTATTCATTTTGAAAACGGCGTGACTATTTGCGCCGACATTCAACTCGCCCACCGTCACGATAAACATTATGGTTTTTGTTTTACTCAAATAGATTCGGATAGCTTAACGCATTTACTCAACATCATTAGTCACAATTTAGGCAATGTACAAGCCTGCGAACGAGAACTGATGTGCCTATTTGATTCTCAGGGCTAATATGCTTATAGACTTGCTGACTTCAAAATAATGCTACGCAATAGATGTTTCATCTCCACGCTCTAACAACGATTTCACATAGTCATTACGCGCATCCGCAATACCACGGCGTCGACAATTTTCAGCGGCACCTACCCAATCCCTATTAGCAATACACCCATTAAGCTTAGGCCATTTTTTTCGCAAGGCTGTCATACCTAAATTAAAAATCAAATCAAAAAGCGCCAACTTTACATTACGAGGAAAGGTATCAAACTCACTGTAAATAATTTGCAGCTCTTGATAGAAACTATCAATATGTTTATTGGTTAGCCCATCAATAGTTTCATCTGATACATGCAACTGCGTAAATTGTTTGTAATAACTGGCAACTCGATTGCCCTCTTGCTGCTGCAACAATACAAACTCTTCAGCAATCACATCATCACTCGCAGCATCGCCTGCCTCGGTTTGAAAAAAAACCTTTTGGGCTGCATATGTATTACTCAATAAATGCCCTACACCCACAGTGACAAACCCTCGTGAGTCTAAATACATATGAGATACTTTACCTTCATAGAGCTCTATATTATTGCGTAAAATAGTCACTTCTTCGTCGGATAACATATACACCCCCAGTAACGGAATTACTCAGTTATGATTAACTAGCTAATACCTGTTGAATTTTTTTGTGATGCTTTTCGCGCCAATCACTCAGCGACTCGGCATCTGCTTTTTGTTGTTTTGCTAACGCGCTTTCCAATACTGTTTCGACATCCGCAGCAGGAATTACCGCAATACCTTCTTCGTCGGCAATAATTAAGTCGCCAGTGTTCACTGTAACGCCACCGCACACGATAGAAATTTGGGATTCACCTGCTTTGATTTTATCGCCGGGTTTAGGAAATACACCACGAGCATAAACAGGGAACGCCAAATGACGAATCTCACCTAAATCACGTGCTACACCGTCAATCACAAAACCTGCAACACCATTTTCTTGCGCTACAGCGCATACATTACCACCAGCAACGGCATAATCATTTGCATCGGCTTCGGCAACCACAATAGCGCCCTTAGGTGCACTATAAATCGCATCGTGAAAATACGTATTACTGCGATTTTCGCAGCGAACAGTATAAGCAAACCCCATTAATCGAGGTGCGGGAGCACATAAAGCATGAATACCAATGTCCATGGCAAAACCTGCGGACATGGCATCAGAAATATCCGTTGATAATAAATGTTTATAGGGTTCTAAATTCATGAAATACCTCAATCACAATCATTCTTATAAAATATAATCGTCTTTATACCATCTTTATAGGATCAAACAGTAGCGATACAGAAATTTATTCTACTGCTGCAAGCCATTACCTTCATCGTTAACACCCTGATTAATTAATAAAGGGATTATCCCGTAACCGTTTAAGTGCCAAATCAATAAACGAGCGTATTTTTACGTTCGCTTGGCGACCTTCTAAATGCACAATATTAACGGGTAATATGTCCTGCTCATAGTCTTCTAATACACGCTGCAATTGGCCATTGCTGAGCTCTTCACCCACCTGATACGACATCACACGTGTAATCCCCCAACCCAATTTTGCCACACCAATTGCGCCATCATTTTGATTACACGAAAATCGAGGAGATACTTTAACCGAGTATTTATCATCCCCCGAAAAGCGCCATTGATTCGCGGAGTCATTCGAGGAGGGAAACACAATATCATGGTTTGCCAAATCACGAGGGTGCTTAGGCACACCATGTTGCGCAAAGTATTCGGGGGATCCGCAAGTGACTCGCTGCACACTACCCACGCGCAATGCATACAGGTTAGATTCTTCTAAATGCCCAATACGAATCGCCAAATCCAAGCCTTCTTCCATTAAATGTGTCACACGATCTAATAACAACAACTTTACCGATACCGCAGGGTTTTTCTCTAGGTACTCAACAATGATAGGCACAACGTACTTGCGACCAAATAAGATGGGAGCCGTAATCGAAATAGTACCTGCTGGATCAAGATAACTACCTGACACCGCGGCCTCAGCCTCGTCTACATCATCTAGAATGCGCTTTGCATCACCTAAAAACCGCTGCCCCGCATCAGTTAAACGCACATGCCGTGTGGTTCGGGTAAATAGCTTGGCACCTAAACGCCCTTCTAATTGAGCAATTGCACGCGTTACCGCAGGTGCGGATATTTCTAAATGCTCGCTTGCCTTCACAAAACTCTGGTATTCGGCCACCGCCACAAACACTCGCATTGATTGTAATTTATCCATCACATTGACCTTCGCCTTTTCTATCACGCTTATTATTGCAATTATTGTAATAGTTAATTGCATTTACACCTAATTATTAACATTGTGACCAGATGTACACTAAGTACCGTTACCCAATAGGTATCTCGGGTTTCGTGAATAACTCGTGCTTGTTCACATTTACCTTTTACTCTTTAGGAGAGAACCAATGAACGCCAAATTTCCATCTAATAATAAACCCATCAAACTCTATCGCCACCCGCTATCGGGTCACTGCCACCGCGTGGAATTATTTTTAGCGTTATTAGACTTGCCTTACGAGCCTGTTGATCTGGATTTACTCGCAGGTGCACATAAAGACGCTGACTATCTAAAAATCAGCCCTTTTGGTGAAGTGCCAGCCATTGATGATAACGGCGTTATATTGGCAGATTCGAATGCCATTCTTGTGTACTTAAATGCAAGCTACAACGACGGCTATGAGTGGATGCCACAAGACCCAATAAAAGCGGCGGCCGTACAACGCTGGTTTTCTGTTGCCGCAGGCGCGATTGCTAGCGGTCCATGCTCGGTGCGCTTAGTGCATGTATTTGGTGTAGAACTGGATTATGATCTTGCTAAACAAAAAACCGATGCCTTGTTTGCTGTTATGGAAGCCTTACTCGCACAACAGCCATTCCTCACTGGTGACGCCATTACACTCGCAGACATTTCTGCATACACATACATATCTCATGCACCTGAAGGCGGTGCTAGCCTAGACGATTACCCAGCAATACGCGCGTGGTTAGCACGTATTGAAGCACAACCACGATTTGTGGGCATGGGACGTTCAGCTTTACCCAGCTAATTAATCAACATCACGGGCGCATGTAATGTGCGCCCACATTTGATCATGCTATGAGTAAAAATATGAGTGACAAACAAAAACCTTACCGCTCACATTTTCACTCTTCTGAATCCGCTATACATCAACGTCTTGGCATTAGCGAATCTATTAGCAAAAAAACACAGGCTCTGATTCGTGACTACATGCCTCAGCAGCACCGTGATTTTTTTGAACAACTGCCTATCATTATTATTGCTACCACCGACCATCATGGACAACCATGGGCAACACCCATTTGTGGTACACCCTCATTTATCACATCGTCTGATAGCAACACCCTACTCATTCATCACTTACCACCATTACACAACGTATTACAGCTTGAAATACAGGCCGAAAAAAAGATAGGTATATTAGGTATTGATTTGTCGACTCGACGCAGAAATCGGATGAACGGCATCATAAAAAAGCACAGCCCTCTTACACTTGCCGTTCATGTAGAACAAAGTTTTGGTAATTGTAAAAAGTATATTCACTTTAGAGATATTGTAGGCACGCCAGTACCTCGACATATCGTTCACAAAAAAGAAACCACACAAACTGAAATAGTCACACAAGCCGCACACCATATTATTCAACGTAGCGACACATTTTTTATTGCATCAAGAACGCAACACATTAACGATGACGTACGGCATGGACTAGATGCCTCCCACCGAGGTGGCAAGGCGGGCTTTGTTACAATAAAAAATAACCACACGCTATGTTTCCCTGATTTTAAAGGCAATCGTTTTTTTAATACCTTAGGAAATATTGAATCGGATCAGCGCGTAGGATTACTATTTATTGATTTTGAAACAGGTGACTGCTTATGTATTTCTGGTACAGCTACTATTTTTTGGGATATAGAATCCACTAAGCTAGCATCAGATATTGAACGGCTAATTGAAGTCAACGTTCAACGCGTTATTCATATTCCACAACTCGTGCCTTTTACCTACACAAGCCAAGATCAAAACTCACAAAAATAACATGCCTTGTGTATTCACATTGAACATTGCACAATAAAATAAGTCACACCATGTTAAACGCATTTAATACATAACACCCATACAAAGAGATATCTTATGCACCATAAAATTAATGCCCTCTCTTACTGTAGACCCGCGCCAGAATTAAACGTTACGGAATGGCTCAATACCGATACCCCATTATCATTAGCCGATCTAAAAGGTCAGGTAGTTGTACTGCATACTTTTCAAATGTTATGCCCTAGTTGTGTCACACACAGTATTCCCCAAGCCATGCAACTACACCAATTTTATCAAGACGAAGATGTACAAGTTATTGGTATGCATACGGTATTTGAACATCATGAAGTCATGACGAGTGAAGCATTAAAAGCATTTGTGGCCGAATATCGTATTCCCTTTCCTATTGCCATCGACAAACCCGCCTTACCCGAGGAAGGCCGCAGACCATCAACCATGCGTAAGTACCAAATGGAAGGCACGCCCACCTTAGTGATTATTGATCAACAAGGGCGCATTCGATTAAATCACTTAGGTCGTCTAGGTAATTTAGAGGTAGGCAATTTTATAGGGGGGCTATTATCAGAAAAAGATAGCGAGTCTGAAAAAACAACAGTGGCAACCCGTGAAGACGACACCACAGAAACAATATCATCGCACTGCGATAATGATGCTTGCTTAGTAAAAAAAGAATAGCAATACGATGACAGCCTTACACCATCATCGTATTTTATATTATTACTTACAATATACTTTTGCAGCACGAGGCGTATAAATACCTAAAGTAAATAAACTAGCAAGACCATTAACAAAGGTATGCTGCGCCTCTACTTTAACTACTTTATCAACACCGCCACACACTTTTGCCGCATCAATAACTTTTTCTTGGCCTAAACCACTAATAAAAAATGTTTGTGATTTTTGAACCGTAGGAACTTCTCCATTAGCGCCATTTATATTAAATGTTTGTGCAGCACAACCACTCATTAACGCAACAACGGCCAATGGTAATATTACTTTTTTCATCATTCATCCTTTTATAGCTCATTAAAAATAAACCATGACACTTAGAGCTATCAGCATCATAGATTGTTATTCACCTTGTAACATTTTAATTTTTCAATGTTATGAACAGTAACTACACATCATCTTTGGCCTGACCATATAATTCATCCGACACAGATTGGTAACTCAACAATCCTAACAAGCGGCCATTAGATAAAAAAGGAACGGCCAATAAACCTGTATGCGATAAATGTTGATAAAGCGCCTTAACTGATGGGGTTTCTGTAAATCCCATATCGGCAGTCAGCAAACCTGAAAAATACTGCCAGCGCCCATCTTTGAGCTTATCGCCAAATTGTTCAAAATCTATATGATGAGAGGCCAATCCAGCAATCACTGCCTTTATCGGTAACAAACCCACAAAACTAGAGGCGTGGTAAAACGCAATATAGCTGACCTTTTTCGATGCAATGGATAAATACTTTAGCATTGTCTCATCGTTAAAATATTTTTTACTCGGATCATCCACGATATAATTAATCACCGCCAAATCATCATCCCCCAAAGCAGACAAACGATGATAAAGGTCACTAAAACCTAACTTTTGAAATTGCTCAATATTATTAACATAGGCAATACGCTGCTCCCAATCACGAACATCTTGATCGTTACCTTGGGGATGGCTTATTGGCTCAGAGAATAAACGAGGAGTAACAGGGGCATCTAACTCTATTTTTGTTTCAGAGCCAGACATAGTAACGGTGATAGGTCTATCTTGTAATGACTGAAAAAAGTCATTGAGCTGATTTTTAAAAAAGTAAATAAAGAGTAACGCTAACGCGATCGTGATAACAATATGTGTAATATCTATAGGCTCAAATGTAATCAACTCGCTCATATCCATATTCACTCCGTTACTTACCACACTAATAATACATTATGCGTTTATGTATATTGTTGATCGTATCACATGATATTTCAAGTAGTACAATAGTAAAAACATACATCCAGAATCCACATCAAAAGCCCACTACTGTACATTGCATGTTCTTTGTTCGATGACATTTACTCTATGGCTATCAATGCCTCAGAGAGATTTTTAACGGCAATCACTTCCATGCCTTCAATTTTTTGTCGCGGTGCATTAGCAACAGGAACAATGGCTTTTTTAAAACCATGTTTAGCCGCCTCACGTAAACGTTCTTGACCACTTGGTACAGGACGAATCTCACCCGACAAACCCACTTCACCAAACACCATCAGTGTCGGCGATAATATACAATCACGAAAACTTGAAACAATAGCGAGCAATACCGCAAGGTCTGCACTAGTTTCTATAATTTTTACACCACCCACCACATTCACAAATACGTCTTGGTCACCAACTAATAATCCACCGTGACGATGCAAAACGGCCAATAGCATATTCAAACGATTTTGATCTAAGCCCACAGCAACACGACGAGGGCTGCCACCATGACTATCATCAACCAGTGCTTGAATTTCAACAAGCAAAGGGCGAGTCCCTTCCCATATCACCATGACCACAGAGCCTGACGACACCTCTTCTGCTCGCTGTAAAAAAATAGCTGAAGGGTTAGTCACTTCTTTTAACCCTTGCTCGGTCATTGCAAAAACACCGAGCTCATTCACGGCACCAAAGCGGTTTTTATTACCTCGAAGCGTGCGATAACGCGAGTCGTTATCGCCTTCAATTAATATAGAGCAATCAATCATATGCTCCAACACTTTAGGCCCTGCAAGACTACCATCTTTAGTCACATGCCCAACAAGGATTAAAATAGTACCCGACTGTTTTGCATAACGTGTGAGTAATGCCGCACTTTCACGTACCTGCGTCACACTTCCTGGAGCCGACTGCACCTCGGCCATGTGCATCACTTGAATAGAATCAATCACCATTATTTTTGGCTGAATACTATCAGCCGTTAAGCAGAGTTGTTCTACATTGGTTTCGGATAGCATTTTTAAATGCTGGGTTTGCAGCCCTAAACGTTGCGCACGCAATGCTACTTGCTGTAAGGATTCTTCACCCGTGACATACAACGTAGAATGGGATTCGGCAAGATGGCATAGTACCTGAAGCAATAATGTGGATTTACCTGCACCCGGATGCCCACCAATCAACACCACCGATCCTGACACGAGACCGCCACCCAATACACGATCAAATTCTTGTGCACCCGTGGTAATGCGCGGCATGTCTTCTAAATTAATATCAGCCAGCGTTTGTATTTTATTGTCTGCCGTACCTGCATAACCTTGGCGAGCGGTAGTGATTGCTGCACTCCCTTTAGAGGCACTGGCTAAACGCACTTCACTTAAGCTATTCCATGCGTTACACGTGGTGCACTGCCCTTGCCATTTGGCAAAATCATCACCGCATTCGTTACATACATACGCTGTTTTGGTTTTTGACATATTACTTTTTGATCTTTCTTTTTCTAATCGCTCTATCGGTGTTTACCGCTTTTTTAGGTGCCGATGAGGCTTTGTCTTTTTTAGGCGTTACAGACTTCTTTTTAGCTGCCGATTTTTTGCCTGCCGATTTCTTAGTAGTTTTTTTCTTTTTGGGTTTATCAACGGAGGTAAATTCACCACGCCGAATTTTTTCTCGCTCGGTATTTTTAGCAGGTTCACCCGCTTTGCGACGCGTTTTTTTCTTTGCCGATGCTTTACTCTCAACACCCACCAACTCAAAATCCACTTTACGATCATCGAGTTTTACCGATGCCACTTGCACCGATAGCTCATCGCCAAGACAAAACATCTTACGTGTACGTTCACCCACTAAACGATGATGGGCTTCTTCATAGCGATAATAGTCTGATGGTAATGATGTTATGTGAATTAAGCCTTCAATATAAACATCGAGCAATTCAACAAACACACCAAAGTTTGTCACGGCGGTAATCACACCATTAAAGGTATCGCCTATATGATCTTGCAAGTACTCGCACTTTAGCCAGCTCACCACATCACGTGTTGCATCATCGGCACGGCGCTCGGCCATTGAGGTATGCTCACCTAAACGCACCATATCTTTAAGATCGTAAGGATAAATGGCTTTTTTAGCGATCACCTTCATGCCTGTCACGCGGCGTACATGATTAGACACTTTACGACTGCGAATAATATGGCGAATAGCACGGTGCGTCAGTAAATCGGGATAACGACGTATAGGTGAAGTAAAATGAGTATATGCGGAATAGGCCAAACCAAAATGACCATTATTATCGGGTTGATACATCGCTTGGCTCAAGCTACGTAACATCACCGTTTGAATCACTTTTGCATCAGGACGATCAGCAATCGCGCTTACCAACTGCTGATAATGTGATGGCTCAGGTTTACCACTAGCACCTAGCCCTAATCCTAATTCACCTAAAAAGAGTTTTAGGTTTTCTAGTTTTTGTTCGCGCGGCCCTTCGTGTACACGAAACAAACCATCAAGGTCATGACCTTCAACAAACTTAGCGGCACAAACATTGGCACACAGCATACATTCTTCAATCAGTTTATGCGCATCATTACGACTCACTGGCACGATACGTTCTATTTTACGCTGCTCATCAAATAAAATACGCGTTTCTGTGGTTTCAAAATCAATTGCCCCTCGCTGCTCACGCAAGCCGCGTAACGCATGGTACAAATGATATAACTGATCCACATGTTGAATCACTGAGTCATACTCTTGTCGCAAAGCCAACCTTTCATTATCTTGTTGCGCATCACCCGATGGCGAGGCAATCATTTTACCGACTTTGTTATAAGTTAAACGCGCATGAGAATGAATCACAGCTTCATAGAATTTATAACTACCTAAACGCCCTGTTGGGCCAATGCTCATTTCACAAACCATGGCCAAACGATCGACCTGAGGATTAAGCGAACACAAGCCATTTGATAACGCTTCTGGCAGCATAGGTAATACAAAATCAGGGAAGTAGACCGAGGTACTACGTACTTCGGCTTCTTGATCTAGCGGGCTCCCTAAAGGCACATAATGAGAAACATCGGCGATGGCAACATACAGTCGCCAGCCGCCACTTTTTTTCGATTCGCAATACACTGCATCATCAAAATCACGGGCATCTTCGCCATCGATGGTAACAAAAGGAAAATCACGCAAGTCGACGCGGTGCTCTTTATCACTATCGTCAACTTCTGCAGGCAACGTTGAAGCCTGCTTTTTAACGTCTATTGGCCACTCGTGAGGTAAGTTATGTGCACGAATCGCAACATCAATTTCCATACCGGGTGCCATATGGTCACCCAATACTTCAGTGATGGTTCCCATAGCAGGGGAATGTTTATCGGGGTACTGCGTGATTTCAACCATCACGAATTGGTTGTTCTTTGCTCCCGCAGAATTTTCAGGAGCAATCAACACGTCTTGTGTTAATCGCGGATTATCAGGCTTTACCATGCCAACGCCGCGTTCATTAAAATAACGACCTACAATATGCTGCGTATTACGTACTAAAATTTCAACAATACTGCCGTCACGTCGGCCACGCATTCCCGCAGGGGCCAAACGCACCAGCGCTTCATCGCCGTCAAATACTTTTCGCATTTGGCGATACGGCAAGTAAACATCGGCACTGCCATCTGCAGGAATTAAAAAACCAAAACCATCTTTATGGGCTTGAATTCGACCGCGAATTAAATCAAGTTTATCAACACGCGCGTACGCATTTTTGCGATTGCTATGCACCTGCCCATCACGCTCCATCGCAATTAAGCGACGGCGCAAGGCTTCTTCGGCTTCATCACCTTCGATGCCTAATGCTTTTGATAATTGCGGCTTACTGAGTGGGCCTACAGCTTTATCCAGCACAGCAAGAATAAATTCCCTGCTCGCAATAGGGTTATCGTATTTTTTAGATTCACGTTTAGCGTGCGGATCATTTAATTTTTTTTTGATTTTTTTCAAGATAGTTCGCTACTTTATAGTTTGTCGGTATATAGTTTGCCGATATAATCGAGTTATTGCGTAAGCTATAAAGTCATTCATTATTATTAATAGCAGGCGATAACGCGTTTATTCCCTGTGTAAAACATAGGGTAAACTATACCGTAAAGACGAGAGGATATATAGCAAAGTAGCTGTAAGGGTACTAGAGACAAAATATTGCCCCTAGTTTTTTAGTGCATTAAGACAATGGTCTAGCTATGACATAACGGGTGTTGCAAAAGGGTTAATAAAGGTACTGTCTTCACCTGCCTGTTGAATATGATCAAACTCATCCATAACATCTAACACAGCACGTCGCTGATCTTGCGTAACATCCACCATTAATAAAAAATATCCCGCTTCAATATCATCATGAAAACGACGAATTTTATAATTTTCGGTTGATACTCCCACTAAACCACCCAACCATGCACCAAACAATGAAAAACCAATCACTGTTGCTGCCTGAGATAGTAATGTCATGTATTGCCCCAGCGATGTAAAAACACTAACAATCGCCATAGCTAAAAGACCCACAAAAAAACCCATCATCACACCACGCTCACCAGAACGAATAATATCGAGTTCTTGCAATGGCGTTGCACCATGCAAGTGATGACGAATCACATTCGCTTTATCTTTTCCCAATACATGAAAATGCCAATCTGTTACGCCTTCCTCATGCAACCTATCCGATACCACTTCTGCTATATTGATATTTTTTGTTAAGTAATATAATCGTTTCATGAATGTATTCTCCTAAAAAGTATCTGCTATTACTAATACACTAAAAGAGTGTAAGTAGTTTACTTTTTATAAGACTAAAACTTAATATAGAGAGTTTTTATAATTAAGTAACTTCATAAGCCCATTATTTAAAACACAAGGCATTGAATATAAAGACAAAATTATGCAACGTAATATCAGTACATTCATACAACAAGAACATTATATTTTACCTATTGTTCATATAGACGATGCTCAACAAATCGTTCCTACGATTCATGCGCTAATTAAGGGCGGTATTCACACCGTTGAAATAACTCTGCGTAATAAAGAAAGTATGCGCGCCATAAAAATAGCTCGCGAGCAGTTTCCTGAGCTATGCCTTATTGCAGGTACAGTCACCAGTAGCGAACAATTACTTGAATTAAAAGACCACCGTATTAATTTTGTTATTACACCCGGCATTACTCCACATTTACTGCACACCAGCCAAAAACACAGTATTAATATCTTACCCGGTGTCGCAACACCATCAGATATTTTATTAGGCCTTGAATTTCATTTAACACATTTTAAGTTTTTTCCTGCCGAAGCCTTAGGTGGCACCGCCATACTACAATCACTTAACGGGCCTTTTGAACAGATAACATTTTGTGCCACTGGCGGGATTAGCAAACACAATGCACATGATTACCTTGCACTCAACAATGTATTTAGTGTTGCTTGCTCATGGATAGCAACCGCAGAAGATATACACAATAAAAATTGGGACGCGATTACGCAAAAAGCAATAGCCGCAAAAAGAATAATAACTGGAGCCTAGCTCAACGAGCGCAAGCCAAAAGACAGGAAAAGAAACGCGTCCCTCAACACACAACTAAGGAGGATGCCGAGGGACGCGCCGCTATTGTTTATATATTAAATGGGTGACGCAATACGATAGTTTCTACACGATCAGGGCCAGTAGAAACAATATCAACAGGTGCGCCCACTAATGCTTCTAAGCGCTGAATATAAGCGACCGCATTAGCAGGTAAATCATCCATAGACTGACAACCAAATGTTGTTTCTGTCCAACCTGGCATTGTTTCATACACAGGGACAATTTTATCCCAGCCTTCGCTATCAAAAGGCACGCTAATCGCTTCGCCTTTTTCATTTTTGTAGCCTGTACAAATATTAATAGTTTCTAAACCATCTAATACATCTAGCTTAGTTAGGCATAAACCTGAAATAGAGTTAATACGAATCGCGTGCTTAACTGCTACGGCATCAAACCAGCCACAACGGCGTTCACGACCCGTCGTTGCACCAAACTCATGACCTTTTTCGCCAAGATGCTGACCAACATTACATGACAACTCTGTTGGGAAAGGCCCTGAACCCACACGAGTGGTATAAGCTTTAGTAATACCTAATACATAATCTAAATACATTGGCCCCATGCCAGAACCTGTCGCAACACCACCTGCGGTAGTATTCGATGAAGTCACATAAGGATAGGTACCATGGTCAATATCTAACAACGAACCTTGCGCGCCTTCAAACAAGATACTCTCACCCGCTTCACGGGCAGTATGCAAATGATCAGTCACATCCAAAACCATAGGTTTTAGCTCTTCACCCCATGCTAACGCATCAGCGAGTACGGCATCGAAATCTAAGGCTTCTACACCGTAATAATTAACAAGTGCAAAGTTGTGATATTCCATCACTTCTTTTAATTTTTCAGCAAAGGCTTGGGGATCAAAAATGTCACCTAAACGAAGACCACGACGCGCGACTTTATCTTCATAGGCTGGGCCAATGCCTCGACCTGTTGTACCAATTTTTGCATTGCCACGCTTAATTTCACGAGCTTGATCAAGTGCAACATGATAAGGAAGAATTAACGGACAAGCGGGCGATAAACGTAAACGCTCACGCACAGGAACACCACTGGCTTCTAAACCTGCCATTTCTTTTAATAAGGCATCGGGAGCAAGTACAACACCATTACCAATCATGCACTGCACACCATCGCGTAAAATACCTGATGGGATAAGATGTAATACGGTTTTTTTACCGTCAATGACTAAGGTATGACCCGCATTATGTCCACCCTGAAAACGTGCAACTAAGGAAACTTGATCCGTTAACAAATCAACAATCTTACCTTTTCCTTCATCACCCCATTGGGTGCCTAAAACGACAACATTCTTACCCATAATATTTCTTTCTCTATATAACGATAAAATAAAAAATAATTAAACTCGATTGAGTTCGGCCTACAGCTCTACTTAATTGATGACTTAAGCACCTGCACCTGATATTCACCATCAACTAACACCAGCTGACGATCACACTGTAATTCACTCATATCATCAACCGCGGCAGATAAACCACACACAACGCGCTCACCTTGTGCACGCAATGCTTGCACAGCCTGCCATTGCGCGCCTGTGTCAGTCTCTTCTGCAGGCACATAGATACCTGTAGTAGCGGCATGTGACGCGGTATGCGATACGCGCATCACCGATGTTAAATTCACACCAAAACCTGTCGCGGGTCGTGCACGACCAAAGGCTTCGCCAATATGGTCATAACGACCACCATTCGCAATAGCATCGCCAAAGCCTTCGGTGTACGCAGCAAAAACAATACCTGTGTGATAGTGATAACCACGTAATTCACTTAAATCAAAATAAATATTAATGGCGGGATAGCGCTCGGCAATTACATTCGCCACCGCCGCTAACTCGTCAATGGCAGCCTGTATTTCTGCAGGTGCATCAGCCAAAATAGTTTGTGCTTTTTCTAATACCGTTTGATCACCACTCAAGGTACTTAACGCCAGCAACCATTGGCCTGCTTCTGCGCAAGCAATATTACTGTCGATCCACTGAGTGATTTCTACACT
Organism: Candidatus Endobugula sp.; assembly: GCA_965225895.1. Classification (GTDB taxonomy): domain Bacteria; phylum Pseudomonadota; class Gammaproteobacteria; order Pseudomonadales; family Cellvibrionaceae; genus Endobugula. Next base: position 82,572 of record CBDDBR010000007.1, on the reverse strand, counting down.
GTCTTTGGTTTGCAATAAACTAAATAACGCAGATTCTTGCTCTGCAGAGACACCCACGGATTCAATGAGTGCGCGGTAGATGCCCACATGACCTAAATCTAGCGTGAGCTTATCAACACCAGCGGCCGATAACGATTCTAGTAACAGGGAAATAACTTCAATATCAGCATCCAAGCCTGCTTCGCCAAATAATTCTACGCCCGCCTGAATAGGTGTACGAATAGCCAATGGCGACTTAGGTTTAGCATGTAGAACATGATCGGCATAACACAGACGATTGACCCCTTTACGTACAAAGCTATGAGCATCCATACGGGCAGCTTGTGGCGTCATATCTGCGCGCAAGCCCATCATACGTCCCGATAGCTGATCGGTTACTTTTAACGTTAGCAATTCTAAATCACTGCCCACACCACTAAACAATGATTCTGTAAATTCTAGTAAGGGTGGAATAACAAGGTCATAGCCCCAGCTACCGTATAAATCTAAGAGCTGACGACGTAATTGTTCAACGCCCTGAGCGTGCTCAGGCAGAATTTCTTCAACACCATCTGGCAATAACCAGCGATCAACATTCTTCATAATAATTTTATTGTGACTCATTAAGTAAATACAGCAACGCAACACCGACTAACATACTGACAAGCCCCATGATACGTAACTGGCGATCATCAATAGAGGCCAGCTTGTCGACCAAACTACGCCATTTTGCAGGATACAAAAAAGGAATAACTCCCTCTAAAATCAATAGCAAACAAACCGCTTTTAGCAGTGATTCCCACATGTTAATTGCTCTATTTTAATACGCTGATTATGGCTTCTTTATGCAAGCCGTTGGCATGAAACAAACCCTTAACAGCAGACCATAAAAAAACCGAGATGCATCAGCACTCGGTTTTTCGGATTTTACCACTTTTACAAGGGGTTTGGCGATGTTTATTTATTACCCTTGCTATCCTTCAAGTAACGGAAGAAATCACTATCTGGATCCACCAACATTAAATCGCCTTTGTTTTGGAACGTCTCTTTATAAGCCGTTAAGCTACGTACAAAACTATAGAACTCAGCGTTTTTACTGTAAGCGGCGGCATAGAGCGCTGCAGCCTTAGCATCACCTTCACCACGTAATAGCTCGGCATCACGATAAGCTTCGGCTTCGATCACGGTTTGTTGACGATCAGCGTCCGCGCGGATAATTTCAGATTGCTCTTTACCCTTTGAACGGTATTCACGTGCTTCTTTCTCACGATCGGCTGCCATACGATCATATACTGACTGCTGTACGTTTTTAGGTAGATCAATACGCTTCACACGAATATCAACCACCTCAACGCCCAATTCATCGCCTACCGTTTGGTTTATGGTTTTTGTTAATGACACCATTAACTCATCACGTTCACCCGAGACCACTTCGTGTAGAGTACGCTTACCAAATTCATTACGTAGGCCATCACTAATACGTACGGTCAAACGACGACCAGCAACATCTACCGAACCACCTGTAGAGGTGTAATACAACGCAGGATCTGATACACGCCATTTTGCATACGAGTCCACATCTAAACGTTTACTTTGTACGGTAAAGTAACTTTCAACAGGCGCATCTAACGTTAAAATACGCGCATCAAATAAGCGAACTTCATCCGCGAAAGGCATTTTAATGTTTAATCCTGTCTCTGGATGCACCTCTTGCAATTTACCAAAACGCAGAACAACGGCTTTTTGGTATTCAGGCACGATATAAATGGATGAAGCACCCACAATTAATAATAACGCGACAAATACAATACTGAATAAGCTCTTTGTAGACATTAGCGTACTCCTCGACTGGTTCTCGTGCTTTGTTCTCTACGCACCTGCTCTAATACACGTTCACTAATGGCACGTACATCACTATCACTCACACCTTTACCCGAACGGTTGGATGTTTGCTCGGTTAGTTTATCCAGCGGTAAATACATCATGTTATTACCCCCTTCAACGTCGATAAGAATTTTTGAGCTGTTACCCATAACGGCTTCGATGGCATCAATATATAAACGCTCTCTTGTTACCGCAGGTGCCTTATCATATTCCACCAACAACTGATTAAAACGCTCAGATTCACCTTCTGCTTTTGCGATCACTTGATCACGATAAGCATTAGCTTCTTCAATCGTACGTTGGGCTTTACCACGCGCTTCGGGAATAATTTCATTCGAGTAGGCTTGCGCTTGGTTTTTAAAACGCTCTTGATCTTCTTTCGCTTTTACCACGTCATCAAACGCATCTTTTACTGCTGCAGGTGGTTTACCTTCTTGCAAGTTAATACCTACAATATTTATCCCTGTACCGTAGCTTTCAAGATAATCTTGTAAACGCTGACGCATTTCTGCCGCAATTTTATCTCGACCATCTGATAACACTTGATCAAGGTCTGTAGAACCTACCACATGGCGTAGAGCACTGTCTGCTGCATGCTGCAAACTTACTTCTGGGCCATTAACATTCAATACAAATGCACGAATATCCGCGATGTTGTACTGTACAGTTACAGGCACTTCTACAATGCTTTCATCTTCTGTCAACATTAAGCCACCCGTACGATATTCACGCTCTACCGTAACATTCACGGTATAACGCTTATCAATCAACGGTGGATTCCAATGTAGACCTGGCTCTTCTATAGAGTGAAATTTACCTAAACGTAGCACTAGAGCACGTTCTTGCGCATCTAACTGATAGATACCTGCCGCAAGATATAAAACCGCAAGCACCACAAGAATAATACCCACTAGCGATCCCGAAATACCGCTACCGCCATTATTATTGTTATTGCCGCCGCCTTTACCGCCGAACATGCCGTTAATTTTCTTTTGAAAGTTCTTGAGGGCCTCATCCAAATCTGGCGGGCCATCGTTATTACGATTACCACCCCAAGGATCTTGGTTGTTACCACCCGGTTCATTCCAGGCCATAGTATTCTCCGTTAATCAATCATGAATTATAAAACATCCGAACATACAAAAGTGTCTGCTTGACTCAACAAAAACGCCGCGTATTGTCGCCAATATATTCGCGTCAACCGTGCTTTTTTTATTAACCAAAGCCATTACTTATATTTATTCGGGTGTTTCTGATGTTATTTCCCACGCTTCTGTTGTACTTAAGATGGGGGCTTCACCGACCCATTCCAAGTCATCCGCCAAAATCCCTTCTCGACCCAATATTTTTAGTAACTCCACTTGTGGAATAACAATATCTAACTGGCTCGATCCATCATCGGCGTAGGTTTCTTGCTCAATGCCACTCGCGCTATAAAGATCTGCGCGAAGTTTTGCTAAGGCTGGCGGAACAACTAAAGGCAGCGCCAAAGTTGCACATACCATTTTATGACCTAAGCATTCGGCTAGCGCTTCGAGTAAAAGTTCAATGCCTTCCCCTTGCTGTGCTGATAACCACACCGCTACTGGTCGTCCATCTTCATTACGTTCAATGCGTGGCTCGCGCTCACTCAACAAATCTATTTTATTATAGACCTTTAATTGAGGTAAATCGCCCGCGCCTATTTCTGTTAGCACTTCTTCAACTTGCTCAATATTACGAGGACGCTCTTCGTCTGCCGCATCTATCACATGCAGTAATAACGTCGCGTGACTAGCTTCTTCTAATGTGGCTCTAAATGCTTCAATTAAACCGTGGGGCAAATGGCTAATAAAACCCACCGTATCTGCCAACACTATTTTTCCTACCGTAGACACTTGAATTTGGCGCATAGTAGGATCTAACGTAGCAAACAGTTTATCTTCTGCATACACACCCGCATCGGTAATGTGATTAAACAGTGTCGATTTACCTGCATTAGTGTAGCCCACTAAAGACACTGTAGGCGTGGATGCGCGTAATCGTGAGCGACGCCCTTGATCACGCTGCTTGCGTACTTTATCTAAACGCCCTTCTATAGAATTAATACGCACACGCAATAAACGTCGATCAGTTTCGAGTTGCGTTTCACCTGGGCCACGCAATCCAATACCACCCTTTTGCCGCTCTAAATGCGTCCAACCACGTATCAGACGTGTTGACATATGTTGCAACTGTGCCAACTCGACTTGTAATTTACCTTCGTGTGTACGTGCGCGCTGCGCAAAGATATCTAAAATTAATCCCGTGCGATCCAATACACGGCACTGAAATAACGCTTCTAAGTTACGCTCTTGGCTCGGCGACAAGGTGTGGTTAAAAATAACAATTTCAGCTTCGTGTAATTCAACAAGCTCACGAATTTCTTCTGCCTTGCCAGAACCCACAAAGGTTTTAGCAACAATACTGGTGCGCTGCCCAGTAACAAATTCAATAGGGTCGCCGCCAGCAGACAACACGAGCTCTTCAAACTCTCTCGGGTCATCACGGACATGGGAATGGGGAAGTTGCAGGTGAACAAGTATGGCTCGTTCACCTGACTCAGGACGATCAAAAAACAAGTAAAGCTCTCAACACAGTAGTATGAAACACATTATGGCAAGTTAATCGCCCAAGATCATTAGAAATTTACGCTTAATCTTCTTCTGTGCCTTCTTCGTCAAGGTTTACCATAGGTACGCGCACTGCTCGTGCAGGCACAACCGTAGAAATGGCATGTTTATACACCATTTGACTGACTGTATTTTTTAATAAGATAACAAACTGGTCAAATGACTCAACTTGTCCTTGCAGCTTAATTCCGTTTACTAAATAAATAGAAACTGGGATACGTTCCTTACGTAAAACATTTAAATAAGGGTCTTGTAGGCTTTGCCCTTTTGACATGGGATTCTCCTTAGAGTGATAAAATAAATATTGAATTGGAATAACGAAAAGGAAGTTGACGTTTCTTATCTATTTATGACCTTAAAAAAACTAAGGCCTATACAACAAAAAATAAGTCATTCTATCGTGTTATACACATCGCACAAAAAGAGTGCGAACAATCAATAAATCAGCGTTTTAATATATTATTGTTACTATCATTTGAGATATGACCAAATATCTCTACGAAGAAATACTAACATCTCTTCGACAGGATACTATATGAACGCAATTGACAAAAATTTCAAGACTTTATTTAAATTTTTGTCTAAATTGTCGCCTAAAGTCGTATGCTTAGGGTCAATTTCTAACAATTCTACGTTTTTCCAACCCCGCAACCACGTGAGCTGTCTTTTTGCTAATTGGCGCGTCGCGGCCATGCCTTTTTCAACCATGGTGTCATAATCAGAGTCGCCACGAAGGTACTCCCACACTTGTCGATACCCAACAGCACGAATCGAGGGCATGTCGGCATGAAGGTCTTCTCGCTGATATAACGCTTTAACCTCATCTACAAACCCCTGCTCTAGCATGTTGTTGTAACGCTGCTGAATACGCGCGTGTAACCATGCGCGATCAAGTGGTAACAGGGCAAATTGTACGACATTATAACGACGCGTAAAGGCGCTTTCGTCTGTTGTTTGCGCCGCTTGTTCCTCCCGAAACACCGACATCGCTTTACCACTCATTCGATACACCGCCAAAGCGCGAGCAATACGGTGAGAATGATTAGGGTGTATCTGTTCTGCAGTCACTGCATCCACCAACGCTAGCTCGGCATGCATTGCGGGCCAGCCTTTTTGTTCCGCTTCGCGTTCAATCGCCTGACGTGTGACTTCATCTGTTGCTGGCATATCTGCCAAGCCTTTTAATAAAGCATTAAAGTACATCATAGTACCCCCTACCAACACAGGGATACGATCTGCGGCATGGCTTTTTTGAATCGCTTGCTCTGCATCACGACAAAAATCTGCCGCAGAATACGATTCCGATGGATCACAAATATCAACCAGTGCATGAGGGGTACACGCTAACTCATCGGCTGTAGGCTTAGCCGTTCCAATATTCATATCGCGATAAATCAGTGCCGAATCCACACTAATCACATCGATAGGGTAATGTTTCGATAACGCAATAGCTAAATCTGTTTTGCCTGATGCCGTAGGCCCCATGATAAAAATAACGGGTGGCTTTTTATCGTTTTTTGATGTCATTATTGTCCCCGCATGAACCACTTATCTATTTCACTCAGAGAAAAGTGCATCCATGTCGGCCGCCCATGATTACATTGCCCGCTACGCTCTGTCGCTTCCATATCACGCAATAACGCATTCATTTCGGCTACGGTTAATTGACGATTGGCACGTACAGAGCCATGGCACGCCATGGTCGAAAGCAATTCATTAATATGCTGTTTAATACGATCACTACTGCCGTATTGAATCAAGTCGGATAATACATCACGCACCAACTGCTCAACATTCGCATGGCGCAACGTCACTGGAATTTGTCGAATCAATAAACTTTCGGGGCCAGCGGTTTCTATCACAAAACCCAATTGCTGAAACACGGCTTGATGAGCGTCTGCACATGTCACTTCTTTTTCGCTAACCGCTAATGTTTGCGGCACCAATAACGGTTGCGCCTGTACACTGCCTGCATCAAATGCAGTTTTCATACGCTCATACACAACACGCTCATGTGCCGCGTGCATATCAACCACAATAAGCCCCTGCGCATTTTCCGCTAGAATATAAATACCTTTTAATTGAGCAATGGCATAACCTAACGGCGGAACGTCAGCGTCTTGTGCCTGATCAGTTGATGCCACAGTATCTGATGCCTGCCCGTAAAACGTTAATGCTTCTTTGACTTGTGGCGATTCTGAGTGACGAGATGGCGGGTAAGACGAAGCAGGCGATGCACTCACTGACGAATGTTGCCACGGCGTGGCAGCAGCAGGCTGTAATGGCATGGCTTGTTGCTCAACCATGTTATCAACAGGGTTGACCTTTTCACCTAATGACGATGCGGGGGTTAGCTGATCATCGGGGCGCACATCCGCTAACGCATGATGCAGGCTGCCATAAATAAAGTTATGTACCGTACGCCCATCGCGAAAACGCACTTCATGTTTTGTCGGGTGTACATTTACATCCACAGTGGCTGGGTCTATTTCTAGATATAAAACAAACGCGGGGTGACGCCCGTGGTACAACACATCGCTATAGGCTTGGCGTACGGCATGGCTTACTAGCTTGTCTTTGATCGCACGACCATTCACATAAAAGTGCTGCAAATCTGCTTGGCTACGCGAGAACGTAGGCAGCGCAACCCAGCCCCATAGGCGCAAACCATGACGTTCAATATCAATCGTGAGGGCATTTTCCATAAACGCAGGGCCACAAATTTGTGCAACTCGACGGCTTTTTTCGGCGTCGGAGTCACCTGCTCGCAAACTATGAATGGTGCGCTGGTTGTGGCGCAGCTCAAAACTCACCATAAAATTGGCAAGCGCTAATCGCTTAACCACGTCTTCGATACGATTAAACTCTGTTTTTTCGGTGCGTAAAAATTTACGCCTTGCTGGCGTATTAAAAAACAAGTCACGCACTTCTACCGTTGTGCCTTGAGGATGCGGTGCGGGAGCAATATCCGTTGCCATTTCTTGACCCTCGGTTTTAGCCGACCAACCTTGGGCGCTATCTTCATTATTACTCGTGAGTGTTAAACGTGACACCGAGCTCACACTCGCTAACGCTTCACCACGAAAGCCTAATGTGGCCACCGCTTCCAGATCATCTAAAATATAAATTTTACTTGTGGCATGTCGACTTAAAGCCAGTGACAAATCGTCTTTGGCAATACCATGACCATTATCACGAATACGTAATGTTTTGAGCCCTCCGCTTTCAACATCTATCTCGATACGTGTTGCGCCCGCATCTAAGCTATTTTCTAGCATTTCTTTTACAACGGACGCAGGACGTTCTACCACCTCACCAGCCGCAATCTGGTTAGCTAATCGAGGGGGGAGCAACTTAATTTTAGACATAATGAGATACTGACTTTATGGATCATATTAAACAGAAGCATTCATTATACATCACAATAAACCATCGCTACGGCGAGTTCTTATCATCTAACATCACTGTCTTGGCGCAATAATCATCAATAATTTCGCCCTGTAAATGTTTACATCTGAAAAATAAGAACAAAATACACCCAATACTTGTTGGTCGGCATTTCTTACCTATACTAAAAACGACACCCATTTTAAAGAGATGATCTTTTCTTATGCGACATTTACTCAAAAAACTACAGTTTTCACAGCTACTGGCTTTGGTTTCTATACTACCGATGGCATTAGTGCTTATTGTGACCACGTTATTTGTTTTAGACCTTTCTGAAGAAAAACATCATGCAGACTACTCTTATGATGCTCTTATGATAGCCCGACTATTAGATGATGTAGCACATCACCATGCCAGAGAACGTGGACTGACCGCGGGTTTTCTTGGCAGCCAAAACGCTATAAGCCAGAATAAAATGAAAGAGCAACGTAAATTATCTGATGCCGCTATTGATGCGCTCAATCAATTATCTCCTGACAATCTCACAGGCTTTAAATTTTCATACATTCAAGAAACGCTTAAGCCATTACGTAATACGCTGGCACAAAAACAAGAACTGCGAGCCAAAATTGATCAACTTGACCCTACAAATAATGCTTTTGAGGTTTACTCTTCAATAAACAGTGAGGCCTTAAGAGCCATTAAAGTCATTACTGTACATATTAAAGATGCGCAAGTACTTCATCATCTTGATGACTGGATTAATATGCTGTGGGTTAAAGAACACGCTGGGCAAATACGCGGTAAATTAAACCGTGTTTTTTCACAAAAAGTGATTAACGCTGAAGCCTATTACAATATTACGGGTTATCTCATTGCTGAAAAAAATCGTCTAAATGATTTTAATGCGTTTTCTGATGAGGCAGAAAAAAATATTGCCAACAAACATAATCACAGCGAATATTGGGATACCGTACAAAAAATCACTAACGACTTTTTACACGGCCCTACGTCGGGAACTGTTTCGGACCCTTCAGATGGGCAATGGTTTGATATTGCATCCAATCGAATTGCCGACATTAAAAAAATTACCACCGAATTAGAAGCAGGGATCAGTAATGAAATCAAAGAAAAAGAAAATGTTGCCGCGCTCAAAGAAACACTGGTTATTATCGCGATATGCGTAGTATCTATCATTTTATTTTTTCTTATCCATTTTGTTTACACACGATTAAAATCTCATGTAAAAACAATGGAGAACATGTTGCAACAAGTCACTCAAGATTCCGACCTTACATTACGCTTGAACAAAACGGGCAATGATGAATTTGTTAGAATCGGGCATAACATTGACCACCACCTTGACGAAATGAGCAGCTTTTTTCAGCAATTTAAATTAGCTGCAAACCAAGCATTACAATCAACACAATCTATCGAAAAGAATTTATCCTCGTCAAAAGATAATGCACGTCATCAAAATGAAAATACTGACCATGTGGCTGTCGCCATCAATCAATTAGCCAGTAGCGCAACAGAAATTGCTGAGAATATGCAAGGCATTAATAATGCAATGGACAATGCGGCAGAACATTCACAACATAGCCGCAAAGGTTCTGAAGTTGTACGCACTATTTTCTCTCAACTATCCGAAGACTTTATTCTTAACCAAGATCACATTGAAGCATTAGCGCAGCACAGCCAAGAAATATCATCAATTATTGATACCATTTCTGGCATTGCAGAACAAACTAATTTATTAGCATTAAATGCGGCTATTGAAGCAGCACGCGCGGGAGAACAAGGTAGAGGGTTTGCCGTTGTTGCTGACGAAGTTCGCTCTCTGGCACAAAAAACACAAGAATCTACGGCGAGTATTCGCTCTATGATTGAGCGTTTAGAAGACAGCAGCCAAACAGCATTACAATCAATGAAATCCAATCAGAAACGAGTATTGGAAACCTCTGAGCATATTGCTGCCAGTGACGCAGCCGTATTAAAGTCGTGCGAAGAAATCAGTAATGTGAAAGACGTGATTGGAAGAGTCACACAAACCACACAAGAGCAATCGCACGTTATTGTAGACATCAATAAAAATATTGATATTCTTAAATCAAGCGCACAAGAGACGTTCAATATTATCACAGAAGCTGAAAATAGCAGTCACGCATTATCAAAAGAAGTGAGTGCGCTCGATAAACGCATGAAAAAAATACGCTGCAAATCAGACAGCTAACATGACATTGCCTGATGCCAGTCATCAGGCAATGTAACCGACTCTACCCTACAAAATAATCAGCAAGGCTCTGATTGCAACTCTTGATATTGATAAACTTGACTCACCGTTTCTACCGATGGCGTTGCAGTCACCACCCACGAATATAACCATCCCGTGTCTTCATACCCCGTAGGGTCTACGCCTAATTTTTTCAACCGTGCGATAACCTGTTGCTGCTCTTCATCTGAGGCAAAGCGACGTTGAGCCACTGGCTCAGCATGAATATCTACGTGATAGCCTCGTGTATGAAAAAATTCTTTTAAATCATCTAGCGAAAACATACGCAATACGCAATGCGCCATCCATGGAGTACATGGCAAGCAGGCATCCATAATTTTTGCTAATGTTTTTGTGGTAACGTAACCAATACAACCTGAAGAAATAATACAATCAATCGCTGATAATTTTTTCTCTTGCGAAGCAGTAATTTCATTTTTTTCTAAATCCGCTTGTACCGCATCAACAATCAAACCCGCTTCTTTTGCATATGTTAGCGCGGGGGTTGATATATCAAAACCAATCACGTCTATATTATCTGCAGAAAATTGATACGCGACTTTATCTCTTTGTAACAATTCTTGACTCGAATAAGCTTGCGCCTCGTCACTGGTATAACGCTCAAAAAAATCAGGCAGTGTAAAGCCGCCACTTAATAACGCCGCATTAATACCGTAAGACGATCCTATATCTAATACTCGTAATGTTTTTTTATTGGTTCTTTCTCGATAATGTTGAAACAACTGATCAAACATAGGTTGCGCACGTTCAGGTATTGCATAATCCAATGATTGCATGGCAACACAATATGCCCGAGGGTCAGGTGCCATATATATGTCATCGAATACGGTTTTACCCGTTGCATCAAGTGCTTTTTTTTCCTGTGTATATTGTGTTTGAGCTTCGTTGTTTCTTATCATTATTAATACCTCAGTCTATCAATGAATCACTACGAGCAGCGTGGTGCTGTGCTGCATAATGCTCGGGTAAAACCCGACCAAACAATTGCCGTGTACGCTCAACATTACCAATGACATCTGGTAATTTTGTATATGCAAATATTGCTGTATGGCGCTCCTTATCGCCTTTCACTGGACTTACTCTATGTAGGGAATAGCGCCCCATAAATAACTGTAAGTCACCTGCTTGTAAATTAAGATGTTGCACACGTTCTGGCGCTTGCTGGGTAATAACCGCATTTACATCGGTTAAATTTTCATGCTCTGGAGAACGAATATTTGGACAATACTGAAAAGTTCCGCCCTGCTCTGCAGATTTAGTTAACAGACTCACCGTAAATTCATTGGTATCAAAATGCCAAGGATGTTCACGATGTTCCTGTAACACGTTCAGACACAAACCCGCTAATGGATCACTGAGCTCATGCAAAATTTCTATCTCAAAACACTCCGCAAGAAATTGCTTAAATAACGGATGGGTATACAACTGGTGGATCAAATAGTTGCTAGGAATTTGATCCCGCGCAACAAATGCATTGCCACGTTCAAAGGTAATACGACCTGGATGATTTTCAGGAAATGATTGCGTAGGATCAGTATTAAATACATTGACAGTCTCGGTCGTGTAATACGCTTTTGGTGCAACGGTTTCGCCTTCTCGTTCTAATTGCTCAACCACTTCGGGTCGAATAAACCCTTGTAAAACACTACACCCTTGATCTTGTAATTCTGATCTTACCGCTTGCACCGACGCATGCCATTCATCACTGTTAGGATGAAGCAATGCATACGCATCGCAATCAACCATCGCCTGCAACACTGTCGTATCAGTATTATTCATCCGCAACACCCTGTAGTAATTCGGCCATATCTCTCCATGCCGTATGCAAATTATTTGCAAACGTATGCATGTGTTCTTCAACGGCAGAAGGCGTACTCAAATATGCTTTAATACTGTCATTACGCACCAAGTAAGCAACGCCAATACATTGTTCACTTGTCGCACCAAAACCAAAAACCGTAATATTTTCAGACGGCGCCGAACTTGTACTTAGATAATCATTGCGCATTTTTAGCCAGCCCGGTGACGAAAATAAACTAAATTCACTACCTGTGCCCAATGCAGCCCCTTGCTCTTCGGCTAACAATTGAAGCTGCCATAAATGTTGCTCTGGCGCTTCCCCCACTTGGCATTCACGCAAACGCTGACTATGTTGAGCCGCGGCATCACGAAGTAATTGGTACGTTGTTGCGTCATCAGTTTGAGCATTATCCATAGCGTGTACAAACGCTACAATTTCGGGTGTAACTACGCGCATGGCTTCTGTACGACCACGATCATACTGGCGTGTGGCGATTGATTCATACGTGGCGCCCACTAGCCCTTTCGTACGCAAGTGCGCTAATTGAAAGCCTATTTGGGCAAATGCATCGGGTGACATTTTTAGTGACTTAATTTTTTTTGCGCCAAAATCATCAAATGAGGTATGGGTTGTTGCCGTACGGCTTGCTAAATCATCAAATGCTTCACTGGCTTGCTCAATATGCCCACGCAAAGACTCCGTAAGCGTAAAAATTAATGGGCTAGAAACGGGCATACCTATTTGATCATAACGGTTTGCCTCTAAAGCACCGCGTGTACCTTCACTATGCAAAAAATCAACAAATTCAATAAGTGCGCCACCATCTACACCACAATGTTCACAATTAATGCCTGATGCGCCATTAGCAAAAACAATCAACGAAACGGATTTATCAAACCAACGATTACCGCCATCACCATGCAATAATTGATCGGCGGTATCACACAAATTATCAGGCGCGGTTTCATCTAAACACAAACAAAATAGCGCTTGCTCCACCGCTTCCATACATGCAGGATTCTGCTCATTCGCAGCCAATAATTCTTCTCGTACAGGCGCCCAATCAGAACGTGGCAATGTCGTTAAATAGCCCACTGATTCACGCTTTTCTAATGCCGCTGTCGGTGCTGTATCAATTATATTCTGTAATGCGGCCTCTAATTCATTCACGCTATGGGCTCGGCCGTCTTCGGCAATAACATCTACAGAAAAAATCTGGTGCTTATGAAAAACCAACACATGGCGCGCAGACGATGGCCCTGGAGCACGGGTAGAATACGGTGCGCGCACAGTATCGCGAACATCTCCTGGAATACGGGTCGTAGAAAATAAAAACTTATGCTGCTCCATACACATGGGTGTGCCACGCTGGGTTGCAGGGGGAACTATCTCTTTATCGAGCATCTGCTTATATCGTGCACCGCCACCTAATAACTGAGCCGCGCGTTGTACTTGCGTTAATGGTTGTTCAATAAAACTAAAAATAAAGTTTGCATTAATCGATACTGGAACACGTCGACCTAAATAACGAGCAGGCCAAAAATTATCTAACCAACTGTGTACACCCGCTTGTTGATCATAGGCTTTAATGGCGTCATGTAATCGCTGACCAGGGCCATTATCGCTAGCAAATTCAGCCATAGCCGCTCGTGTTTCTTCTAGCTCTTCTGATGTGAGTAAGGGCGCACACCATTGCTCAAATCGTTGCATGGTATCGGCAAGTTCTGGTAAGGGAACGCGCGGCAATACGCCTTCCCCTGAAAAAGTAGTAAGTACAGTAGATGCCTCAGAGGCCTGAGATTGCGTCGAGTTCGTCATGGGAACTTCTCTCTTTTATTATGGATATTATGTTCGCTGCACCCTAAAATAGGGCTATAAGCAAAGTATGACTTTAATTGCATTCAATTAAAGAATATTAAGAAAGCGATACGAGGAAATGAACAACTTATGTTTCGACCTTGATAAGGGAAGGTGCCCCAAAACGCTTATTTTTATATTTATGATAACCAGATCTTCAAGATGGGCTACAACAAGAAACATTCAACACCAAAAAAATCCCATTGCCTATTAGACGTTAGGTTAATACTAGACGTTCAAAATATAGGCAGCTAGGCGTTAATATCTTGATTAATACCCGTTGAGAAAGCAGCTATTTTGCTGATGTGGGTATACGATAAACCGCTCTGCTCACGCCAATCGTTCATTAACGCCTGCGCTTTTTTCAGATCGCGCTGACTGGTAGGATTATCCGCAATATCTAAACCTGCTGTTTGCATAGCAAGCACAACATCGCCCGTTAAAATAAAACTATCGCGCCCCATATAACGTAAAAAGCGCTGCCCGGAATGCCCACCCAAGCGCGACCCATGTTTTTTCAAATATGCCATTAAGCCGATTTGATCGTCTTCTGGCCATTCCGCAATTAAACGTGAGAACGACCCGCGATCGCTCGACTCACGATACACAAACGCAGCGTTATCCATTACTGCTTGTATTTTCTGCCAATTACGCACAACGCGGGTATCCTGCATATAGGCTTCCCACTGCTCGGGCGACAAATAAATTAACATACCTATAGAAAATTGAAAAAAAGCATCTTCAAATTGCGGCCATTTTTTCTCAATAACACCCCAATGAAAACCCGCTTGGTTAATCACCTTGGTCATTGTCGATAAAAAACGATCGTCAGGTGTCGCAAGCACTTGCTCTATAGATACCGCAGGCGGTAACAAACGCGCCAGTGCTTTAGCCCCGCCCTTTCGTTCTTCTGCCTGCATCACAACATCTGAAAATTTTTTCATAGCCAACTCATTATTCATTCATGCGCAACTGACTCGCACATTAAAGTTATCTTTATCTTATCGAGAAATCGTTAATACTTGCCCTACACGAATAGTAGACGATGATAACTTGTTACGTTTACGAATCACCGCAGATGATGTTTTATAACGCACGGCAATTTCTGACAACGTCTCACCGTTTTTCACTTTATGGGTAATAACTTTTTTTGCAGGCGCCACTTTTTTATGAGCTATCAGTAATACTTGACCAATACGAATTGTATCGTCTTTAATATTATTTAGTTTTTTAATCTTTCTTACACTCACACGATACTTTGCACCAATGGTTGACAAACTTTCACCATTTTTCACCTTGTGCGTAATTTGCGAAGCAGATAGTGAGGCTAAAGGTGGTGATGTATTTGCCTGCGCAGCAACAGGGGCTGAGGCAACTGAATTATTTTTTTCGGGTGTATGACTATCAACATATAAATCACTTTGCTTGGAGCCATTTTTTTTCCATGCAAGGTAAGAACCCGCTGGCGGCTTTGCTGAAAAATATTGCGTGATGCCTTTAAAAATAACCGATGCCATTTTTTTACGATAACTTGATGTTGCTAATAGCTTGGCTTCTTTAGGGTTTGAAATAAACCCTGTTTCGATCAAAATAGACGGAACATCTGGTGATTTAAGCACTAAAAAACCCGCTTGCTCGACCTGTTTTTTATGTAAACGCGCAACACCACCCATGCCTTTTAATACAGATTTTCCTACTTCTAAACTATCGCCCACGGTAGCGGTCATTGAGAGGTCAACTAGTACACCACGTAGCACCTCATCTTTATCTTCTAAGCTAACATCCCCCACACCGCCAATTAAATCGGCTTCATTCTCTTGCTTTGCCAAAAACCGAGCAGCCTCACTCGTAGCACCTCGCTGAGATAAGGCATACACCGATGCGCCATTAGCTTGCGGTTTATTAAACGCATCCGCATGTACCGACACAAATAAATCAGCACGTAATTTACGTGCTTTATCACGACGCTTACGTAATGGAATAAAATAATCACCACTGCGCGTTAATACCGCTTTATAGCCTTTTTTCTGATTAATCAGCGCCGCTAATTTTTTAGCAATATCAAGAACAACCACTTTTTCTTGTATTTTTTTAGGGCCTATAGCGCCTGGATCTTCTCCACCGTGGCCAGCATCAACCACTACCAACACATCGCGCAGCGGCCTTTTAACTTTTTGCGTAGTATTTGTTGATGATGTTTTTTTAGACACATCATGAGTCACCACACTGCTTACCGTTTTATTGGTATTTGTTGATGCATTATAAAGATCTAATACCAAACGGTGGGGCTTGTCTTTGTTGGGCTTTAATAAAAAACTACGCGGTTTTACGGCAGTATGTAAATCAAAAACAAAGCGTAAATCTTTTCCTTGTCGCACGGCGGTACGTACACGCTGAATTGGCGTGCTTTTTACATCAATAGAAGAAAATGTTTTTTGTGATTGGGTATCACTCATGTCGACCACTAGGCGATGCGGATTTTCCAGCGAAAATAATTTATAAGTCACTTCGCCGCTTAAATCTAATACAACGCGCGTATGATCAGGCGCACGCCACACACGTAGTCCATCCACCGTAGCCGCTATGGTTTGCTGTGCGCATAGTAACAATAACAACCATGCCGACATATGCAGCAGAAAACGTTTACGAATACATTGAACACTCAACAACAAACTTAATCTCCAGCCAACGGCGGTGTAACAAAATGAATCACTAATTGACGACCCATAGCCCCTGTTTTTTCACAAGCCATTGGCGCTAGCCGAATAATCACATCAGGTGTCGGCAATACACCTTCTCCACGCTCTGCCCATTCAACCAAACAAATCGTATGTTCAGAAAAATAATCCCTAATCCCCATGTATTCCAGTTCTTCAGGATCACCTAAGCGATACAAGTCAAAATGATACAGTACAGGCGATAACGTATCATACGGCTCAACTAACGTATAAGTTGGGCTTTTTACGGCACCAACATGACCAAAGCCCAATAAAATACCACGAGTGATGGTTGTTTTACCCGCACCTAAGGTACCTTCTAGAGAAATGGTCATTCCCTTACGCAAGCGCTGGCTTAATTCAGTACCCGCCGCTACGGTTGCTTGCTCATCTGCTAAAAAATATGTTTCTACCGTCGCCATTCCATCACCGATTAACAAAGCTGCCGTCATCTAATAAGCCTTGAACATAAGGAATAAGGTCAGTTGCTAATAAACCGCGCTGACCGTGTTCTGCTACCGCCACATCAGCGGCTAATGAATGTAATACTGTGCCGAGTAATGCCGCTTGATCTGTCGTCATACCTTGTACGAGTAAAGCGCCTAATAAACCGCTCAATACATCTCCCATGCCTCCACTGGCCATCGCCGCACTGCCAGCATCACATAACCATTGCGCGCCTGTTGACGTCACCACGATGGTTCCTGCACCCTTTAAAATCACAGCGCCACCATATTGCTGCTGAATACGTTGCGCAGCAGAAAAACGATCTGCTTGAATCGCATCAATACTTACCCCCAATAAGGCAGCGGCTTCTCCCGGATGAGGCGTTAAAATCCATTGGCGCTGCTCAGGTACCTGAGACACCAATGACGAAAAACGTGTTTGCGCTAGTAAATGTAGAGCATCAGCATCAATCACCATCGGCTTATCCGCTACCTGTAGCGCTTGATACAATAGTTGCTCAGACCACGGGGATTGTCCCAAGCCTGTACCAATCACAATACCAGAAGCCTTTTCTAATAACGGTAATAGCGCTTGTCCATTTTCAATACCCGCCGCCATCATCTCTGGTTGACGCGCCAACACTGCACTTACAAACGTTGGCTGTGTAGCAACACTCACCAAGCCTGCACCAGAACGTAATGCCATTTGCGCAGCCATAATAGGCGCACCGCCATAGCCATACGAGGCGCCTACGTCACCGCCCACGATTAATACATGTCCGCAGTTCCCTTTATGGGCATCTAGGCTACGCTCAGGTAATGACGCCAACGCTTTATGACTATCAATAATACGGGTATTGGGGTTCACTAAATGCAGCCACTCATCATCAACCTCTAAGGTAGAGAAGCATCGCTCACCGCTATGTACACGTCCAGCGCCTGTGAACAAACCCTGCTTTTGTCCAATAAAGCTCATTGTTGCATCGGCCATAATCGCTGATGATGATACCGCACCAGTATTCGGGTTTACCCCTGTTGGAATGTCCATCGCAATAATCGGCCATGCTTGTGTGTCTTTCGCTGCATTGATGGCATTCACCGCTTCGCGGTATGGCTCACGTAATGGGCCATCAACACCTGTGCCTAATAAGGCATCAACCAAGACGGTTTCTTCTGGTTGCATCAACTGCATGTCAATGAATTCAGCGGTATTAAAGGCCTGACATACCGCGCCTTCTCGTACTGCATATTCATACGCCTGCTGCGCTGCACCTTGCAATGTTTGAGGATCACAGAGATACCACACATGCACCGTGAGTTGTCGCTGTAATGCCAAGGCTGCCACGATATAACCATCGCCTGCATTATTGCCTGCACCGCAAAAAATATGCAGTGCCGTGGTGTTTGGCCATCGCTCACTTAATAGTTCAAACGCGACCCGACCCGCTCGTTTCATCAATATACTGGCAGAAATACCTTGGTGCTGCATCACAAGATGATCAAGCTCAGCCACTTGTTCGGCCAAATAAAGCGCAGAAGATTCTGAAAATAACATGCAAAAAACTCATATAAAAAATACAATGGCGTATTATAGAGCGAAACCCGTATAAAAGGATATTTTCACGCAGCAAGGATCGGCTGTTATTGTTTTTTATTTACATACCGCCAATAGACAACGAATGACTCACCCCAATGATCAGTTACACATTCCCAGCGATCAGCATCCTGCACTCATACAGCTTGCCGATGATGTTCAGCTATGGGGACGCGAATTGGGGTTTCAGGCTATTGGGGTTACAGATATAGACCTTGGTAAACATCGAGAGTATTTACAAGATTGGCTCAACAACCATTATCATGGTGAAATGCAATGGATGCTAAATCATCAAGAAATGCGCTATGCACCCGATCAGCTCGTGCCCAACACCATTCGCGTGGTATCTGCACGCATGAATTACTTGCCCGAAGACCCTAAGCATATTCAAGTACTGAAGCAAACCGACAAAGCCTATATTTCTCGCTACGCTTTAGGGCGTGATTATCACAAACTTATTCGCAAGCGCTTAAGCGTTATCGCCAAAAAAATGGAAGCCCGTTATTCCGAGCTGGCGGAAGAATATCAATGGCCGCAAGAAACTATTTCGCAACGCCCATTTGTTGATAGTGCGCCCGTACTTGAAAAAGCCTTAGCAGAAAAAGCAGGGTTAGGCTGGATTGGCAAACACACCTTAGTACTAAATCAAGAAGCTGGAAGTTGGTTTTTTTTAGGCGAGGTGCTCACCAACATTCCCTTACCCATCAATACCGCCATCGCAGAAAACAAATGCGGGGAATGTACAGCATGTTTAAAAGTATGCCCTACCGATGCATTTGTTGCACCGTATACTCTTGATGCAACCCGCTGTATTTCGTATTTAACGATTGAATTAAAAGGCGCAATACCCGAAGAATTTCGCGAGCCTATTGGTAATCGTGTGTTTGGCTGTGACGATTGCCAAGCGATCTGTCCGTGGAATAAATACGCAAAGCACAGCAATGAAAATGATTTTTCACCCCGTCATCAATTAGACGACCGCCACCTTATCGACTTATTTTTGTGGAGCGAAGAAGAATATCTATCACATACTGAAGGTTCTGCCATTCGACGCATTGGCTACGAACGCTGGCTACGCAACCTTGCGATAGGTTTAGGGAATGCTCCCGCGTCACCCGATATTATTCAAGCTTTAAAGCAGCGACGTGATTTTTCTTCTGCTATGGTGCAAGAACATATTGAATGGGCAATCAACCGCCAACTATCGGATAGAAAAAGCCGCCGAAAAATTAAAAATCCAGCTAAAAAAACACGCAGAGAATTATCTCGCCAATCCTCTATTGCCATAGATAACACACCCTCATGACATCTAAACACAGCTATACTCATGCCGAAAAAAATGCAATTAAAAAAGTGATCGCTGAGCGACGCGATGTGAGACACTTTATTAACACGCCTATCGACGCCAATATTTTTCACACCATTCTTTCTTCGGCACATAAAGCCCCCAGCGTTGGACTTATGCAGCCTTGGCGATTTATTCATGTACGCGACATCGCATTACGAAAAAAAATACACGACATTGTAGAACAAGAACGTCAACTCACGGCCGAAGCGCTAGGTGAACAAAAAAATGCCTTTTTATCACTAAAAGTAGAAGGCATTTTACAATGTGCAGAAGTTGTTATTGCCGCACTACCCGATAAGCGCGAGCAGCATATTTTTGGGCGTCGCACACTTCCCGAAATGGACCTTGCCTCTTTATCTTGTGCGATACAAAACATGTGGCTTACCGCACGAGCAGAAGGTATTGGTATGGGCTGGGTATCGCTATTTGACCCTAACGCAATTAAAGAAATCTTTAATATGCCCGATGATAGCCACCCTGTTGCTATATTGTGTATCGGCCATGTTGAAGCGTTCTATGAAAAGCCCATGTTAGTTTTAGAAGAATGGGCTGAGGAAAAAGCATGGCAAGATATGTTATTTGTCGATCAATGGGATAATCGCTAAACACCCTATTTTACAGGCCAATATATAAATAATGTCTATAATGATGAGTACCTAGTATTTAAAAGGTTAGTCATACATGGGCTTAGCACGAACACATCGCCAACACGGTTTTACGCTGATAGAACTCACCGCAGTCATTGTTATTTTAGGTGTCATCGCAGCAGTGGCAATCCCCAAGTTTACCGATCTATCGCGAGCCGCTCGTATTACAACACTTGAAGGTATTCAAGGCTCCATGCTATCAACCATTACCATGATAAAAGGCTTGGCCTATGTGAATGGATTATCTGTTTCATCCAGCTCTGCAAATCAAGCAAGATTTCTTGTAGAAACAGAGGCAGGATCATCGGAATTAGACTGGCGGAATTTATGCCCCGAAAGTCAGGCTGAATTGGGAGATGCACTAAGCATGTTAGATTATATTAATCTTGGACAATCAAGCGGCCTTATCACATCCGTTGACAATCGTTACACGCGCATTGGTTATGACATAAATGGTACGGGCAGTGTTACAGGTAATGCTTGCTACCTTACCTATGATTCATTTGGCTCACCCAACTGTACTATCACACTCACCACCACGGGCTGTTAGTTTATGTAAGCACATAACGAATATGACATGTGCTATTAAAAAACCAAAACACCGTCTTCTCGACGAATATTTTCTAACAGCATTTTTGCCCATTCCACAACCTCTTCACGTCGTATCATAGGAAACAAATGTCCGTCATCTTTTAAACGTATCACTCTTGTTTTTTCTGGGTTAAACGTTGTTTGAATATAATCAATATTAGCAGGATACACTAAGCCGTCTTTCATTCCCTGCACCGCAATAATTTCAGCCTGAATATCTTTAAAGTGATCGGCCATGCCGTTGATAGATTTTTTTAATGCAAAAATTTCTTTATTGGAGCGATGAAACTGATCACCAATAATATATTTTACCAATGGCGCAGCACCAACATAATTAAACCAACGAGGCGATGATAACGCTGGATCTAAAGTCCCTGCCAGCAACAACAGACCATCTACCAGTTCAGGAAAATCAATAGCCACTCGTGGTGCTAGTGACGCACCCAAAGAGTGCCCCATAATGACCACTTCTTTACCACTGTCTTGACGTAGTTTTTTTGCCAATGCCGCAATAATAGCTGCCTGTCGTTTAAAGCTGGCAATAGACTGATCACCGCCCAATAAGGATTGTCCCCAACCTGGCCGATCAATCACCACCATATAATAGTGTTCAAGTAACCCTTTATTGAATAAGTAACGTGCGTATTGTTTCCAATTACCTGGCGTACCGTGAATAATAATAAAAGCGGGGTTTTTCGGGTTACCGTGTGCGGCATAGTGCAAGCTATCGTTTCCTACCTGTAGCTGCTGGCGCTGTATATTCGCATTATTTTCTATCTTATTAGCAACGTATTCTCTCTCTTTCACAAGCAAGTCACGATTAGAGCACGCGCTAATAAGACACAGACACAATAAAATAATAAACGGTTTCATAGAAATCTACATACAATAATAAAGAGCATATACGGTATAAAGACAAGCACAAAACCAATGAGTTCGCAGAGAAACAAAAAAGCCTGAACTATCGAGATAGTTCAGGCTTTTTTGTTTCATTCAATACTTAGCGTATCAGCACTACATCAACAGCATCTATCCACTAGCTGCCAACGTATCTTAAAGAGAAGATCTCTTAGTGCGCTTTATCTTGTTGCTGCTCTTGCAAGGCATGTGCATATAAGGCGTCAAAATTAATAGGCGGAATCATTAATGGTGGAAATGATGCCTTCACTAATGTGTTATCAATCGTTTCACGCACATACGGGAAAAGAATATTAGGACAAACCGTATTAAGCACTTGTGCAAGATGCGCTTCTTCAACACCAGGAACAGCAAAAATGCCCCCTTGATGCACTTCAATTAAAAAGACAGTTTTATCTTCAAGTGTTGCTGTAATGGTTAGCTTTAATACAACTTCATAAACATCATCAGCCACTTTTTTCATGTCTGTGCCTAGATCTTGATTAATCGCAGGCTGCTTATTAATCAAGAATGCGTCAGTACCCATAGGGATTTCTAATGATAGATCTTTAAGGTATACACGCTGAACCAAAAATTGCTGTTCTGGTTGCGCGGCCGCTTGGTTTTCATCACTCATAATCTGTTATTCCTTACGCTTTTATTTTAATAATTTATCTAATTGACCCGCTCGCTGCAATGCCATTAACTCATCACAACCACCGATATGTTGTTCTTTAATCCAAATTTGTGGCACGGTATTTCGACCACTCTTTTTAGCCATTTCTTGGCGCAATTTAGCATTGCCATCCACTTTAATTTCTTTATAGGCAACATTTTTGTCGTCCAAAAGATATTTTGCACGCAAACAAAAAGGGCAAAATTTTGTTGTATAGATCACTACCGACATACTATGACTACCTATCACTCGCTTTTACTTTACTAATGGCAAATTGTCTTGCTGCCACTCAGCAATACCGCCACCCAAACGTACTGCCTCAAACCCTTTCTCGGCCAAGGTTTTTACCACTGCCGCAGAATGCTGGCCTAGCTTATCGATAACAATAACTTGCTTAGTACGGTATTTTTCTAGCTGTTGAAGACTCGCGGCAACCTTCGCATGTGGAATATTGATGGCATCCACAATATGCCCTTCATCAAATTCTGCCGTATCACGAACATCGAGTAATATGGCATTATCCCCATTGGCGGCTTGTATTAACTGCGCACAGCTCAGTTTTTGACCACCTTTTGCCGATTCATGTCGAAGCAATAAGAAAACTAATACGACTAATGGGATGACTAAAATAAACTGTTCTTGTAAAAAAATTAACGCGTTTTCCACGAAATACCCCTAAGTCGCTCTTATATTGAGCGGTTAAAACAACAATATATACCAATATGCCTAACACTATACCAACCGTGAGAAACATACAGATGTGTAAAATGGTCGGCAATTATACACGAGCTATAGCCTTAATACAGACAAAACGGTAGACTAAAGCCCGCCCTATTTCTATTCATTAATGTTAGTGTTTATCGTGAATTCCCTATTGACTCTTTCGCTCTTCAGAAGACATCGTTCGCTATCTTGCGGTCATTCGTCACTATTTGCTGCTGTTATTGTTACAACCCTCAGCATGATATTCAGCTTTAGCCCGTTGGCTATTGCAGAGACAGAAGCCGAATATAAGGCGCGCCTACAAGCACTGTCAGAATCCATCAAAACACTACAAGCGGAATTAACAACCGCAAAAGCCTCTAAGAATAAACTCCAGCAGTCCTTGCAGGCCTCTGAAGAGAGTATTGCCACTCACACTAAAAAAGTTGCCAAGATAAAGGAGGCACTCGCCCGCGAAAAAAAGCAACTAAACCAGCTGCAGATGCAACGCGCTGAGCTGGTTAAAAACAAAGAGGCACAACAACAACATATTATTGAAGCTATTCGACACACGTATCAACTAGGCCAACAAAGCCAACTCAAACTATTATTAAATCAAGAAGACCCCGAACGTATTAGTCGCATGATGAAGTACCACGACTACGTGGTCAGTGCACATCAACAAAAAATAGCCGCCTACACCCAAACGATCAACACCCTCAACACACTAGAAGATCGCATAAAAAACACACAGCAGCAATTAGAACAACGCTACAGCACACTGGCAAAACGCCAAAAGTCACTCACACAATCACAGCAACAACGCAAAAAAGCACTCCAGCAACTCTCATCATCATTGCGTAAAAAAGGCTCTCAATTATCAAGCCTAACCAGCGACAGAGATCGCTTACAAGACTTACTAGATCAAGCCACAAATGCCCTTGCCAACCTCAGCTTACCTAACGGCACCGAAGCCTTCGCGAAAGCGAAAGGTAAACTACCATTGCCCACCAACGGAAAAATCACCCATGCATTTGGCAGCCCTCAATTTGATGGGCAATTAAAGCGCAACGGAATTTACATTCGCAATCAGTCGGGCGCCCATGTAGTATCTGTACATCATGGCCGTGTGATATTCTCTGCTTATTTTCGCAGCCACGGGCTATTACTGATCGTAGATCACGGCGATGGCTATATGAGTTTATATGGCCACAACGAAACATTACTAAAAGAAACTGGCGACTGGGTAAGCACAGGCGAATCCATTGCTACCGTTGGCAATAGTGGCGGCCAAACAACAACGGGGCTGTATTTTGAAATACGCCATCAAGGCCAACCACAAAACCCACAGCCGTGGTTACGCCGACATTAATTATTCTATTGAGCTAGCATGCTTTAAAGAGGCTTTTTATGCGCAGATTGACTCACGCCATATTTACAATAACCACTGTCGCTTTACTACATACCGCCACGGCGGCTCAAGCAGAAGATACCGCTACTGCTGCATCGGCAACAAATGATCAAAATGCCGAACTGCCTCTAAAAGATTTGCGACTCTTTACACGTATTTTTGAACATATACGCCGCTCTTACGTTGACCCAATCAGCGATCAACAATTACTCGAAAATGCCATAAAAGGCATGTTAGGCGAAATGGATCCACATTCGGCTTACTTAGATGCCGAAATATTTGAAAATATACAAGAGTCGACACAAGGTGAATTTACGGGTGTGGGCATCGAAATGACAACAGAAAATGGCTTTATTAAAGTCATCACCCCCATTGATGATACTCCTGCACAAAAAGCAGGAATTCTAGCTGGCGACATTATTATTAAAATTGATCAAGAGTCTATTCAAGGCTTTTCTAATCATGAAGCCGCAGAAAAAATTCGTGGCGCAGCAGGGTCGAGTGTTGTTTTTACCATTATTCGTGAAAACAATGACCAGCCAATAGATATTACGGTGACACGCGACATCATTCGCTCAATTAGCGTTAAAGGTCGCGTAATTGATGACGCTATTGGCTATATTCGCATCGCGCAATTTCAGGCAAATACAGGCACGGAATTTGTTCGTACGATTAAAAAACTACGCACAAACAATGATCACTTAGATGGTTTTATTATTGACTTACGCAACAATCCAGGTGGCGTATTGCAAGCCTCGGTACAGGTAGTCGATAGCTTAATTCATGAAGGACTTGTCGTATCAACAAAAGGACGATTAGAGAATAGTAACGTGGAGTACAAAGCAACTGACGGCGATGACACCAACGGCTTACCCATTATTGTACTGGTAAATGGTGGATCGGCTTCTGCCTCAGAGATTGTTGCTGGCGCACTACAAGATCATCAACGCGCCGTGATTATGGGCACACAAACATTCGGCAAAGGCTCAGTACAAACCATCTTACCCATTGGCGATAAAAAAGGGATTAAGTTAACCACGGCTCTGTACTTCACCCCCAATGGCCGTTCTATTCAAGCCAAGGGTATTGAACCCGACATTCTTGTCGAACCTGCAACCATCACCGCAATCAATACAGGTACGCGAGTCACCGAAGCCAGCCTTGATAAGCATTTGAAAAATGCAAATGATGAGGACAGCTCAAATAACGACAAGAATAAAAACAATCACAGTGGCGTCAACCCAAAAGACAATCAGTTATTTGAAGCCATCAATTTATTAAAAGGCTTGGCTATTTTAGCCAAAAAATAATACTGACCTTAACCAAATATTTTTACTCTATCACGAGGCGTTTTTGTTGTTATCACTGTTATTACCACTTGTTATCATCTATGGGCACTTAACATGTGCCCGCTCTATATTTGGTCGCGTAATTATTAGCCTATGGGCATTAAGCGCGATGCACACTTATGGCAACGCCGACTTTGATCATCTTATCGAATTAAATCCTGCCTATGGCGACGAAGCAAGCGATGTGATTATCTTACCCCCACATAATGACCATAGCCCTGCCCAAGCTGACGCATTAGTCGCACCCATATCTACACCAACAATTAACGGCATCACCAATGAAAAACCACAAACCATTAAAATCGCAATTATCATTGATGATATTGGCTACAACTACGCGCAAGGTGTAGCCGCAATCACATTACCTGGTGATCTAACCTATGCGATTATCCCTCACAGCCCTAAAGCCGATTTTTTTGCTGCCGAAGCCAAAAAACACCACAAAGAAATCATGCTTCATGCCCCAATGAGCAACATACATAATATTCCTCTCGGGGAACACGGGCTTACCGAAGACATGGATGAAGTGGATTTTAAGCGATCATTTAATCTAGCCTTAGATTCATTGCCTAATATCAGTGGTGTAAACAATCATATGGGGAGCTTGCTAACCCAAAAGACACAACCTATGGAGTGGGTCATGCAAGCTTTACAAAAACGTAAATTATACTTTATTGATAGCCGAACAACCTCGGACAGTGTGGCATGGAAAACGGCACAAGCTTTTAATATTCCCTCACTCTCACGCGATGTATTTTTAGACCATACACCCACAACGGAATTTATTGATCAACAATTTAAACAGCTGACCGCTATCGCCAAACGCAAAGGTTATGCGGTTGGTATTGCACACCCTTACCCAGAAACCATCCAATACCTTAAAGAGCAATTACCCCTGCTAAAACAGCAAAATATTGCCTTAGTCCCTGCTTCTGAGCTAGTTTTTGGTCATTCTCCAAATTTAGTGTCACTTAAATACACAGAAATGTGATACATTTCACTAAAAGCTTGCTAGAATAATCGTACTATTAGACTATAGTTGTAAAGGGTTCACGATAAAAAAAGAAACTCCAGCTACTTTGGGGGTTATGTGAAAATTTTGAACAATATATGGATATAATTATGGATGAGATCTATAACAACTTACGTGCTGGCGAATCGGCTGTTCATGCTATTCGCAGCCACCGCTTCTTTGAGCAAGAAAGCTACTGGTATTTTAGAACCCGAGAAGGGTTAGATATTGGTCCTTTCGATAGTCTCGTATGCGCGAAAGAAGGCCTTAATGGATTTATTGGCTTTCTACAGCAAGCCCACGATGATGTAGTGACCAAAATCACTAAATACATCAAACTCCAAGCTCGCCAACATGAAAATATAACCATTCCTGCACGTAGCGACCGTATCTTTGAACAAGATAACTACTGGTATTTTAGAACTCGTGAAGGCATGGACATTGGCCCATTCGATACCCGTGGCGATGCCAGCGTGGGAGCAAAAGGGTTTATTTCGTTTATCGAAGAATCACAACCAGACGTGGTCAACCGTGTGACCGATTATATTCGTTCAGTGTAAGCAGACCCTACCATTCAAAGCGTCACTTACACTCTAACCTCAACACCTGCGTCTTCCATAAACGACTTAGCTTCTGGCACACTGTACTCACCAAAGTGAAAAATACTCGCGGCGAGTACAGCATCCGCACCACCTTCGTTCACACCATCCACCAAATGCTGTAAATTACCAACACCACCTGAAGCAATCACAGGAATAGGTACTGCATCGCTGATCGCTCGCGTTAGCTGTAAGTCAAAACCGTCTTTTGTGCCATCTTTATCCATACTGGTTAATAGTATTTCGCCAGCGCCGTAATCTGCCATTTTAATCGCCCACTCGACAGCATCAATACCCGTTGGCTTGCGTCCACCGTGGGTAAAAATTTCCCAACGATTTGGCTCTCCCTCAACACTCACCTTTTTTGCATCAATCGCTACCACAATACATTGAGCGCCAAAACGCTCTGATGCCTGCTTAACAAATTCAGGGTTAAATACTGCCGCAGAGTTAATGCCGACTTTATCCGCCCCTGCATTTAACATCGTACGAATGTCATCAACGGTACGAATACCCCCGCCCACAGTAAGCGGAATAAATACCTCACTCGCGATACGCTCTACTGTATGCACCGTGGTTTCACGCCCTTCATGTGTCGCCGTAATATCAAGAAAAGTAATTTCATCAGCCCCTTGTTCATTGTAGCGTTTGGCAACCTCAACAGGATCACCTGCATCACGAATATCAACAAACTGCACACCTTTCACAACTCGACCTGAGTCGACATCAAGGCAGGGAATAATACGTTTAGCTAGAGACATGAAAAACTTCCATAAAATTGTCACCCGCAGGTGAACATAATCAATAAAGCGATATTTTAACGCGTTCTTAACAGAATGCTATGATTTAACGCATCCAACGGTGTAAGCGCTCTAATAACGATAACGTCATACTGGATACATGTGCCCGCTTCCATTCACCCGCCGCGTATTTGTTCGCTTCGCTCATAGTCGGATAAATATGGATCGTACTTAATATTTTATTTAGGCCTAAGTTATATTTCATGGCCGTCACAAATTCAGTGATCAACTCACCCGCCTGAGAACCCACAATTGTACAACCTAAAATACGATCCGAGCCTTTTACGGTAATCACTTTCACAAAGCCTTTGGCCGCATTATCTGCAATTGCACGATCAAGATCATCAATCCCATAACGTGTGATTTCGTATTCAATACCTTTCTCTAGCGCTTCGGTTTCATTAAGGCCAACTCGCGCCACCTCGGGGTCTGTAAACGTTGCCCAAGGAATCACTTTATAATCTACGCGAAATTTTTTAAATTTGCCAAATAAGGCATTCACTGAGGCATACCACGCTTGATGTGCCGCTGTATGTGTAAATTGATAAGGCCCTGCCACATCACCACAAGCATATATATTAGGAAAACGCGTACGCATATATTCATCCACAACAAGCGTACCCTGCGGCGTTTTTTCTAAACCCAATGATTCTAAACCAAAGCCTTCGGTATTCGCTTTGCGCCCCACAGCTACCAGTACGCGATCAAACTCAATGGTTTGTTGCCCACTACCATTACTCAAATGCACAACGCCACCATTGTCTGTTTTTTCAAACTCAACAATTTTTTGATTCAAAATAACGTGAACACCTTCCTCTTGGAAACGCTCCAGCACATATTCAGACACATCTTCATCTTCACGAGGCATAACACGTGTGGCCATATCGACCAACGTTACACTCACACCTAAACGCTGAAAGGATTGCGCTAGCTCACAACCAATAGGGCCTGCCCCCATGATTAACAATTTTTTGGGGAAAGTGTCTAAAGACCACAAGCTATCCGAAGTTAAAGGATCCACTTGATCCAAGCCAGGAATAGGCGGCACAAAAGGACGCGCGCCCGTTGCAATAATAATATTTTTGGCCGTGATAACACGACCATTCACCATGACACCATAAGGCGATACAAGAGTTGCCTCACCTTGTATACACTCCACACCTAATTTGGTGTAACGTTCAATAGAATCATGAGGCTCAATATCTTTAATCACCTGATGCACACGACCAAACACCTTAGATAAATTCACATCCCCTGATGCATTCTCAATACCCAACTCATCCGCATGCTTCAGTAAGTGATTAGTTTTGGCGGCACGAATAAGCGCTTTACTCGGTACACAACCTGTATTTAAGCAATCACCACCCATTTTATGCTTTTCAATTAATATCACTTTTGCTTTTACAGCCGATGCAATATATGAACTCACCAAACCCGCACTACCAGCACCTACCACCAACAAATTAGCATCGAATTCATCAGGTTTAGTATACGGTTTATAGGCCTGCTGATGACGATAACGCGTTACGATGCTACGAATAATAAAGGGAAATACCGCCAATAATACAAACGCACCGATAATTTCAGGCGTTAAAATGCCTGCAGGGCTTAATTCTTCAACGGCCGCCAATTGAGCACCTGCATTCACAAAAACAATTGTGCCTAGCAACATGCCGAGCTGACTTACCCAATAAAACGTAAAGGTCTTGATCTTTGTTAAACCAAACACAAGGTTAATCACCATAAATGGCACCGCAGGAATTAATCGCAACGCAAATAAGTAAAAAATGCCATCACGCTCAACCCCTTTATTCACATCCTCTAAATAATGCCCAAACTTCTTATTCACCGTATCGGCTAACAAGGTTCTCGATGCTAAAAAGGATAATGTCGCGCCTAATGAGCTCGCAAAAGACACTAACAACACCCCCCACCATAAGCCAAAAACCGCACCGCCCAACAGAGTGACAATGGCAGCAAATGGCAACGATAAAGCAGCAACTAAGACATAAAAGCCAAAATAGAGACCTGCGGCACGCCAAGGGTCTTCTGCAAACCACTGCTGAAACGTTGTTAATGACACATATTGACTACCGTCAAACCAAAAAAACGCACCAATAACAGCGACAACAAGGATAAACACAAAGACTTTTTTAAACGACATAAAGGGGATCTACTCTACCGTTGGATACAAAGGAATACTGCTCATTAATGGGGCTTAGAAGCGTATGATCAAGCGAAGTTCAATCACGTTCATTATATCGGAAAGTCTAGTACTTCACCCACGGATTGTTTGACAAATACGAGTAAAACAATCACCAAGACCACATAATAAAGACACAAGGACGAAATATTCTGTTAATTCCTGATTCAAATGGCACAAAAAAACACCAAAAGACACACTAAAACACATCTAATCCTTGTCTATTGCATTAACAATCCTTATCATCGCATACCACTTTAACCATTCCCCCTATGTTGGTAGGACTATTACGCCACTTTGGGTACTGTGATGACAGAATTATTAATTGGAGAAAAATTATGGGTGATGCAATTACTCACGTAACGGATACAAGTTTTGATACCGACGTACTATCCGCAGACGGCCCTGTACTTGTTGATTTTTGGGCTGCTTGGTGTGGACCTTGCAAAATGATTGCACCTGTATTGGATCAATTAGCGACTGAATATGCTGGCCAAATCACTATTTGTAAAATGGATGTCGATGGCAATAAAGAAACACCTGCTAAATACGGTGTTCGCGGTATTCCAACGCTTATGATTTTCAAAAATGGTGAGTTAGAAGCACAAACTGTTGGCGCATTATCAAAGCCTGACTTAGAAGAGTTTATTAAAACCAATATATAAACACTAGCGCGGATTAACAGGTTCAATGTATCACTCACTTTCACAGTCAGTGATACATTTCATAGATAGCAAAATAATAATCCATAAAAATATCAGAAAGAACCTTGCACCGCGCGACAAAATCGCTATACTTGGATTTAATTCAACATTACTTGTGGTTCACCCTCAACAATAAACGTACAGAAGATGAGTACATGAGGGTCATATCAATACCACTGGCATATCACCATACCCTTACTAACTCCTTATTGATGCACAATATCGCGTGTTCAATATAATTTGGGTATGAATCTACACCGTCAATGAGTAAGACTTATCTCAAGTAATAAACATTTACTAATTAAACAGACTATTTTTACACTCTTCCTAATAGCCCTCAAAATAACCTCAAAGCATTTCTTATGAATTTAACCGATCTTAAAACAAAACCTATTGAAGAACTTATTAATATTGCGAAAGAAATGGGACTAGATAACGTTGCCCGCTCTCGCAAACAAGATATTATTTTTAATATTCTTAAGCGCCACGCAAAAAGTGGTGAAGATATTTACGGCGATGGTGTACTTGAGATATTACAAGACGGCTTTGGATTTTTACGCTCGGCAGACAGTTCATATCTTGCTGGCCCCGATGACATTTATGTTTCACCCAGCCAAATACGCCGCTTTAATTTACGCACAGGCGACACTATTTCCGGGAAAATTCGCCCACCCAAAGAAGGCGAGCGTTATTTTGCACTATTAAAGGTCAACCAAATTAACTTTGACCGCCCAGAAAGCTCACGTAATAAAATCTTATTTGAAAACCTCACCCCCCTCTTTCCTAACGATAGACTCACCTTAGAAACAGGGAATGGTTCCACCGAAGATTTAACGGGCCGCATTATTGATTTGGTATCACCTATTGGTAAAGGTCAGCGTGGTTTAATTGTTGCACCGCCAAAAGCGGGTAAGACCATCATGATGCAAAACATTGCGCAAGCCATCACACGCAACAACCCTGAATGCCACTTAATTGTATTACTGATAGACGAGCGACCAGAAGAAGTGACAGAAATGCAACGTTCTGTACGCGGTGAAGTTGTTGCTTCTACATTTGATGAGCCCCCTTCGCGTCACGTACAAGTAGCCGAAATGGTTATTGAACGCGCCAAACGTTTAGTTGAGCACAAAAAAGATGTCATCATCTTACTTGATTCCATCACACGTTTAGCTCGTGCTTATAACACTGTTATCCCGTCATCAGGCAAAGTATTAACAGGTGGTGTTGATGCTCACGCACTTGAAAGACCCAAACGCTTTTTTGGTGCTGCACGAAACATTGAAGAAGGCGGCAGCCTTTCAATTGTTGCTACAGCATTGATTGATACTGGTTCTAAAATGGATGAAGTGATTTACGAAGAATTTAAAGGTACAGGTAATCTTGAATTACACCTTGACCGTAAAGTCGCAGAAAAGCGTATATACCCAGCAATTAATGTACGCCGTTCAGGTACTCGTCGCGAAGAGTTACTGATTAAAGAAGATGAATTACAACGCGTATGGATTTTACGTAAACTACTCAATGATATGGAAGATGTCGCAGCCACTGAATTTTTAGTGGATCGTTTAAAAGACTTTAAATCAAACGATGAATTTTTTATGTCAATGAAGCGTAAATAGACCATTGATATGATACATACAAAAAAGCCGAGCTATAAACATAAATAGCTCGGCTTTTTTTATGACTAAAACACTCAATCATCACTGAACTGCTGGCAATAAATATCTATCACATCGTCTACTTTCTTTTCCCAATTGTAATGTTCTTCTATTTTTTTTCTGCCACAAGCACCCAACGATTTCGACAATACTGAGTTATTCGCTAAGCGTAACATCGCATCAGAAAAACCATCAACCAAACCTTCTCGCGAGGTAGGCTCAATCAATATTCCGCAGGAATCATCCAAATAGTCCGATGGGCCACCCCAATTAGTGGATATCACCGCTTTAGACAATGCCATTGCTTCTAACACTACAGCACCGCCACATTCATATAAACTCGGCAATACCAGTGCCACACTGTTAGATAAAATCGGGGCAATATCCTGTTGGGCTATCCAACCATGAAACAATACTTCGCCCGCTTGATCATGATGTTTTAACACTATTTGCTCTAAATATTCTCGCTGATCACCATCACCTATAATACGTAGCTGCATTGGGCCATATACATCACAAGCTTTAAAAAATGCATCCAATAAAATATCTACAGCTTTCCAATCAACCAAGCGCCCCACATACACAAATGTAGGCAGCTCAGATGTCTTGTCAAATGCCGCAGCCTGCCAAACAGACAGATCAACGCCATTTTCAACAATGAAACGTACATCGCCTTTTAACCCACTAGGAAGAGCATCGGCGGTACGCTGATTAGAAACCATAATGACCGCAGCATTTCTTTTACCCCGAAAAAGACAGTTAATCGGCTTTGATATCACACGACCTATATCATTAAACCAAAGAGACAAACGCCCTTCATATCCTTCAAACCCTTTTGGATAATACATACCTCCATTTAAAGGACCGATAACAACAGGCACATTTAAACCGAACAATAGAGAGGGTTCTTTCGGTGAAACAGGAATAACCTGATGAACAACAATATTATTATTTTCGTTATCTTCAACAATCAAACGCTGAACAAGTCGCTTTTGAATATACTGTGTTAGCACTCGCAACAAAAAACCAAATGTCATTCCGCCTAATCGTCGCGGCAAGTATCGCTGACAAGCATGTAAAAAACGATGCATTCGGCTATCTTTTACATAATAAATATGATCGCCGTCATTCTTAAAAACACGTGATAAAAAAGACCGAGAACGCTCATGAACGACTAAATTTACATCATAGTTTCTAGCCCGCAAGACTCTAAAATAATGACACGGCAGTGCCGCTTCACCACCAAAATCGATAGAGGCATGCTCTGCCACCAAAATAATTTTCATTGTTTTCTCATTATTACGTGCATTACCATAAACATATATTATACATACTGTGCGGCACAATATGCACTCGACCATGCCCACTGAAAATTAAAGCCACCGAGCCACCCAGTCACATCTAATACTTCACCCACAAAAAATAATCCCTCGGTTTTTTTCGCTTCAAATGTTTTAGATGACACATCATCAGTATCAACTCCACCTTTAGTTACCTCTGCTGTTTTATAACCTTCGGTACCTGCTGGAACACATGCCCAACGATGAAAACTTGTTTCAAGTAATATTATGTCAGCTTTACTTAATTGAGCCACGGACTTACCTGCCAATGAATGTAATTCTGTATGGTATTCAAACCATGCTTGCACAAACCGTTTCGGTAAATACCGTGATAATAAATTGATTAAATCGGCTTTATTATTTTCTTGCTGCCACATTTCACACAATGTTGCTAATGATTCCGCAGGCAAAAAATCAATGATAATCATATCGCCTACATTCCAGTAATTAGAAATCTGTAATATAGAGGGGCCACTAACCCCTTTATGGGTAAACAATAAACCCTCAGAAAATGATTGCTCACCACAACTGACCGATACTGGCAAAGCAACGCCCGCTAACGATTGAGCTAAGCGTAATAATTCACCTTGCTCATTATTTTTTAATGTAAAAGGCACTAAAGACGCATAACGTGGCTTAACTCGCAAACCAAACTGCTTGGCAACATCATACCCTAAGCCTGTTGCCCCCATCGTTGGAATCGATAAACCTCCCGTTGCTATAACTAATGAGTGGCACTCCATCACCCCATCACTGGTCTGGATGCGAAAACGGATATGATTATCTTCTGCTGCCACATGCGCGACAGATGCAATTGAGCACTGGGTATGAATCTGTACATTATGTTCGTCACATTCAGCCAATAAAATATTTAAAATATCTTTTGCTTTATGATCACAAAACAACTGACCTAGTGTTTTCTCGTGATATTCTAAATGGTATTTTTGTACTAGCTCCAAAAAATCATACTGTGTATAACGGCGTAATGCCGAAATACAAAAGTGCGGATTATGCGAAATAAAATTTTCTGGCTCTACAAAATAATTGGTAAAATTGCAGCGTCCACCACCCGACATCAGTATTTTTTTACCTACCTTATTCGCGTGATCAACTACTCGAACTGACTTACCTCGTTTTGCCGCAGTCGCCGCACACATTAACCCAGCCGCACCGCCGCCAATAACAATACAATCTACATACAATGACTTCATTTAATTGATATTACCTTAAAAATATTTTTACGCATGCATCACCTGTTATGCTTTTTCAATTAACCGATTAAATAGCTAGTACAGTTTACAATTACAATACTCAAAAAAGGCAACATCATTTTATGTTTAACGCCAATAGTACTGCCACAGCTTGAGCAATCATGTGCACTATAGTTATTTTATCATTAACACTACGCCGTTAATTTTTATTTATTTGATCTAATGAACCAAACACTATTCACATGATATTACGGTAGTTTTCACCACTAAAAACCATTACCATATTCACGACTGACTCTTACGCTACTTGCACTCTAACAATGAATGATCACTGTGGAAACAATATTATGCGCAATGCTTTATACCTTATTAGCAGCCTATTATGTTTAATGAGTTTATCAACTCACAGCTTCGCCGAATCAGGGCTTATTCACCATACCAGCGAATATACCGCAAAAGAAACGAGTCATCGCCTAGTGTCTCTTTTAGAAAAGAAAGGCATGACTATTTTTGCCCGTATTGATCATCAAGCAGGCGCAAAGAGTGTCGATACATCACTAAGGTTTACCGAGGTCATTATTTTTGGCAACCCTAAAATAGGTGCGCCGCTTATGCAGTGCGCACAATCTAGCGGTATTGATTTACCGCAAAAAGCATTAATTTGGGAAGATGCACAAGGTACCGTTCACCTCAGCTATAACGACCCGCAATACCTTGTTACACGTCATACCATCACCGCTTGCGATGCTATTATAAAGAAGATGTCGGCGGCACTCGACGCTTTCGCACGGGCAGCAACAAACCCACAACCATAATAAATGAATAAGCAGCACGCGTTGCAACAGCCCCCTAAGATGGATGATATTGTACTCATCTATGATAAAGACTGCCCTATTTGTAAGAACTATTGCCAATGGATAAATATTCACTCCAGTCTTATTGAAGGTCGCCAGAGACAACTGCAATTAATTGATGCACGACAACACTCCAAATATATTGCTCTTGCCACCGAACGTCACCTCAATATTGATCAAGGCATGATCGTACTCATTGGCGACCAATGCTATTACGGTGCAGATGCCATTCATGTATTAGCATTAATCAGCAGTCGCACGGGCTGGTTTAATCGTATCAATCATGGATTGTTTTCATCAAAAAAACGAGCGCATTATTTATACCCTTTATTAAAAGCCCTCAGACATCTACTGTTGAAATTACTCAGAAAAACAACAATAAATAATCTAAGCAACCCTATAAGCATAGATAATCATTCGCAACACAGATAACAGTTCATAATCTAAACACCGATCATAAGCCTTATTTTTAATCGTATTATTGTTACTATAGCCTTTTATAAAAAATGAGGAAGCACCATGGCAGGCAGCAGCTTATTATTATTAATTGATGACATCGCCACACTATTAGATGATGTAGCCACACTATCAAAAACAACCGTACAAAAAACAGCCGGCGTACTGGGTGATGATCTAGCACTGAACGCCCAACAAGTGACGGGGGTTAACGCCGATAGAGAATTACCCGTTGTGTGGGCGGTTGCCAAAGGTTCGTTTATCAACAAACTTATTTTGCTTCCTCTTGCACTGGCTATTAGTGTATTTATCCCTGTATTGATCACCCCTTTACTCATTATTGGAGGATTATTTCTCTGCTATGAAGGCATTGAAGCGGTGATACACAAATTTTTTCATCGAGTAGAAAAAGAACAACACCATCAAGCACTCACCACCGCCATTAATGATCCTGCAGTTGATATGCTCGCCTTTGAAAAAGAAAAAGTGAAAGGGGCTATCCGTACTGATTTTATTTTATCCGCAGAAATTATCGCGATTAGTTTAGGTGTTGTTGCGAGCGAACCGTTTGTTACCCAAGCATGGGTACTAAGCACCGTTGCCATACTTATTACCGTTTTTGTCTATGGGCTTGTGGCAGGTATCGTACGACTCGATGACTGGGGATTATACCTTCACCAACAACATGGCGATTCACTAAGTACACGTATTCAACGAAAAATAGGTTATGGCTTATTACAAACCGTACCCTATTTAATGAAGACGTTATCGCTATTAGGAACAACCGCCATGTTTTTAGTAGGCGGCGGTATAATGAGTCATGGCATACCATGGCTACATCACAGCATTGCACACATCACACATAGCGCAGCAGAGTTACATACTGCCTTAGCAATCATTGCCCCCTTGTTAATGGATGCACTTATTGGAATTATTGCAGGACTACTTGTGTTTTTTATTATTAACATTGTGATTCAACAATGGATTAAAAAAAGCAAATAAGCTGAAATTCTACGGCGTACTGACTTTCTAATTATTATTTAAGTGCTACGCTTAATAATAGAGTGATCATCACATTACGCCGTACTCAAATGACAGTTGTAGAAACACAATTTATTCAGCATCCCGAAAACATTCCACTAAGGTATTCCATTAGTGATGCACCTATAGAATATCAACACAGACAGTATTCAATGCCTTGCCATAGTGGCTTGCGCTTTTATTCTCAACGCTACATTGCGCCTCAACAATGGCTACACCTATCGATCCCGTTAAATGATAGCCATTTTGAAATCGATGCCCAAGTCTGCTGGTGCGAACCTATAAAAAATGCAGCGGGACATATAAAAAATTATAGTATTGGCGTTAGCTTCACCAATCATAACACGGCATTTTCTGCCAGAATGGCCGAACAGGTATGCCACATAGAAGCCTATCGAAAAATTGTAAAAAAACAGGAAGGACGAG
Source organism: Candidatus Endobugula sp. (assembly GCA_965225895.1). Classification (GTDB taxonomy): domain Bacteria; phylum Pseudomonadota; class Gammaproteobacteria; order Pseudomonadales; family Cellvibrionaceae; genus Endobugula. The sequence goes on along the minus strand of CBDDBR010000007.1, from coordinate 44,035 downwards.
AATTAAGTAGTGATCAAGCCGCCAGTGAATGGATTGCTAAACATGCCGACCAATTTCCACCCATGCTAAACTAATACATTGATCACACACTAATAGACTATTATGGCAACCTCTGCTTTATTTTTTAATGTACTCCCCGAATTTATTGCGCAATTACCCAACACGCCATTGCCAACACGCTCGCACGCTGCCACGACCAACCATACTGACATTCACACACTCATTCACAACTATTTACACCATTACAATATTCACTGCATTGCACAGCGCTCACCTTGTACCCATTACATCTGGCAAACATCGATTCATACATCACCATCAAAAGACTCGCTGCCAGAGCAACCTTTTCGTATCGTGCAACAATACTGGAAAATTGACGAGGCCGTTGGTACGATTGTGCTCGCTCACGGCTATTTTGATCATGTTGGCTTGTACGGTCGCATCATTCAATGGGCACTCACCAATCACTATAACGTGCTGTGTTTTGATTTGCCGGGGCACGGCTTAAGCGGTGGCGAGCCTGCGGCTATAGATCACTTTAGAACCTATACCAAAATACTGAATACCGTTATACAAAATGCTAAAGATGCAAACTTACTATCGGGCCCGCTATACGCCATAGGGCAAAGTACGGGATGCTCTGTTCTAACAGAGGCACTACTTCACCCTACAAATACGCCACATACATTCGAGCATGTGATTTTACTTGCACCCTTAGTGCGTATTCGTTACTGGCCGTTTTTACGCTGTGTACATGCCTTGTTCGCACCATTTATTGACAGTATCAAACGCACATTTGTGCCATCAAGCCACGACACAGAATTCAATTATTTTTTACGCCATAAAGACCCACTACAAGCACGCCGCATTCCACTGTCATGGATAAACGCTATGCACTGTTGGTATAAAGGCATCAAGCAACAATCTCATACTACACAACATCCGCAAGCACTTAGCATTATTCAAGGCACGGCCGACACAACCGTTGACTGGCGTTACAACATCAAAAAGCTACAACAACTTTTTCCCCATGCCCAAGTGCATTACATCCCCCAAGCACGGCACCATTTAGTAAAAGAAACAGACGAATACTGGCAAGCCGCTGAAAATGTCATTGCATCTATTTTACAAAGCCATTAGTCAACCAAAGCACACGAAAAACAGATAAGAAAAACAGATAAAAAGTACAACAAAATTACCTTCAAATAGCTAATGCCCGTGCCCCAATAATCATCTTCACGTATAATAGACGATTAATTACACATATTTTTATACGGTGAGTCATCTCTATTATGAGCAAGAAAACAGTCGCGCTTTTTATTCTCGATGGTTTTGGATACTCCGAAACCTCTCAATCTAATGCTATCGAAGCGGCACACTGCCCCACATGGGATCATTTGTGGGCAAATTATCCCCATAGCCTTATTCAAACATCAGGCTTGGCCGTGGGCTTACCCGACGGACAAATGGGTAATTCTGAAGTCGGCCACATGAACTTAGGGGCTGGCCGTGTTGTGTACCAAAACTTTACCAAAATTGATAAAGCAATTGCCGACGGTGATTTTTTTACCAACCCCGCACTCACCACAGCCGTTGATCGTGCTGTGGCCAGCGATAAAGCGGTACATTTACTTGGCCTATTATCACCCGGTGGTGTTCACAGCCACGAAGATCAAATCACAGCCATGATGGAGCTCGCCGTAAAACGAGGGGCTAAAAAAGTTTACGTACACGCCTTTTTAGATGGCCGTGATACACCGCCACGTAGTGCGCAAGCGTCTATCGAAAAAATCGAAGAGAAATTTGCCGCATTAGGCACGGGGCATCTTGCCTCACTGATTGGCCGCTACTACGCCATGGATCGCGACAATCGCTGGGAACGCGTGCAGCAAGCCTACGACTTACTCACACAAGGCACTGCTGAAAATATTGCAAGCCACGGTGTTGACGGTTTACAGCAAGCTTATGCGCAGGATAAAGACGATGAATTTTGCCCTGCCACCTCGATACAACCTAACGGCAAAGCCGTCACCATTAATGATGACGATGCTGTTATTTTTATGAATTTTCGCCCCGACCGCGCACGCGAACTTACTCGCGCACTCACACAAGATGATTTAGACAGCACCTTGGATCGCAGTGTATATCCTACAATCAATAACTTTGTCATGCTCACAGAATACGCGAGTGACATTCCATTACCCTGCGCCTATCCGCCCGAATCATTAACTAACACCTTGGGCGAATACTTAGCTAAAAATAATAAAACACAATTACGTATTGCCGAAACAGAAAAATATGCACACGTAACGTTCTTTTTTAGTGGCGGCGTTGAATCAGAATACGACGGTGAAAAACGTATTTTAATTCAATCACCCGACGTAGCTACGTATGACCTACAGCCTGAAATGAGCGCGCCCGAAGTCACCGACAACCTAGTCGCCGCAATTGAAAGCGGTGAATACGATGCGATTATTTGTAACTACGCAAATGGCGATATGGTTGGTCACACAGGGAAAATGGATGCGGCCATTAAAGCCGTAGAAGCGCTCGACATATGCTTAAAACGCGTTACCGATGCTATCTTAAAAGTTAACGGCGAATGCCTTATTACCGCCGATCATGGCAACGTAGAGCTTATGGTAGATCCACACAGTGGCGGCCCAGTCACATCACACACCAATGGCCCCGTACCACTCGTTCACGTATCCAATAAAGGGAATACGCCAACGTTAAGCGAAGGTAAACTATCCGATATTGCCCCCACATTGTTAACCATGTTGGGCATGGATATTCCGCAAGAAATGACTGGAAATAACTTATTACAAAAATAAAGTTTACACAAACACAATAAAAAAGGGACATGACATGTCCCTTTTTTATTGGCTGTAATAATCAATAATAACTCAGCATAGTTACTTTGCGTTTTCTTGGTCAATTAAATTCATATCTAACGCTACACGAAACAATTCTAAATCTGTTTGAACGTCTAATTTCTTTTTAATAATATAATGACTATTCGATACCGTTTTATGGCTAATATTTAACGTTTCTGCAATTTGTACCTTAGTGGCTCCCTCAACCAACATTCGAAAAATTTCAAACTCTCGAATCGTTAATTTTTCTGTTGGACTACTATCACCCACCACTTGCTTTACTGCTAATAAATGCGCAATATCAGAACTCAATGCAACCTTGCCATGCATAACATCATTGATAGCTTTTAATAATTCATCAGGCGTACTGCTTTTTGTAATATAACCGCGCGAACCCGCCTTTAATGCCTTTAATGCAAAGGCCGAATTTTGGTGCATACTAAAAATAAGAACACGTGCATTCGCATTATTTTGTTTAATTTTTACCAGTGTGGCCAAGCCACTTTGCCCTGGCAATGATAAATCCAATAACACAAGATCGGGTTGTAATTGTTGGTATAACACATAGGCTTCTTCACCACTCGACGCTTCTGCAATCACATCAAGTGTGGGCTGACCATTAATTAAGGCTTTATAGCCTTCGCGTACAATAGCATGATCATCCACTAATAATATTCGTATATTGCTCATTTTTATTCATTTCCTTCGAGTAATGGAATCGTCACACTGACACACAAACCGCCACTATCAGATGGCGATAAAAGCAACTTACCATCTAAAGCAAACACACGCTCTCTAATACCTAACAAGCCTTTGCCCGAGTGATCAAAAAAATCGGTATGCTCTAATTGACCATTATCATGAATGGTCACCTGCAATGCACTTATCGGGTCTAGCTTATATTCTACCGACACTTTCGCTTCGGTCGCCACACTATGCTTGCTAATATTGGTTAGGCATTCTTGCACTATACGTAGTGCATTCATAGCAATCGGATCGGGAATAGAGCTTAACGGCCCACTCATATGCAGTATACAATCAATCTCATGATGCTTTTGATTCCATTCGCCAATATAACCATCCAAACTTTCTGCCAAACCTAATTCATCAAAATCTGCAGGACGTAAATGCACCATCAAACGTTTCACTAACTGCATCATTTGCTGGCTAATGTTATATACCTGATCAGTACTCGTGACTAATTGTGGTGCATGCTCTTTTGCTTGCTGATTCATAAAACGCGCAACCGCACTCAAACCCGATAACGATTGCCCTAATTCATCATGTAGCTCACGACACAAAAAACGCCGCTCTTCTTCTTGCAATGAAACCAACTTTAACGATAAACGCTGCCGCTCTTCTAAGGTTTGCTCTAGGCTACCCGCTAATTGATTAATCCCTGTTGCAATCAACTGCCACTCGGCAATCGTAAAGTCAGGCACACGCGCATCTAAACCATCATTGTGTAAACGCTCCAATGATTGTTGTAAAACTCTGGCGGGGTATAAGGCTATGTGTAGGGTAAAATATAACAACACACTAAAGACCAAAATAATAATTACAGCCACATCAATTAGCTGATTAAACGCCCTCCATGCATGATTTAACTCCACGCCCTCACTCGTTGATACACGAATATACCCTTCTAGCTCTCCCTTATACATAATGGGTTTGAGCACTTCTCGCACTGGATCAAACACTGACAGATAAAAAAAGTCGAACCAAATTGGCCATTTCCCATCAATGACATCGCCTAAACACAAACCGCGAATGCTCTCGTAGTATAAGTTTTCATACGTCACACATAAGCCACTATGATTACTGCTGCGCTGCCATAGGTGAAAATCAGGGTAACGTTCTAGCTCTCCAGTTTGGCGAATGGCACGATTATTTTGCTGTAATGTCAGTTGGTGGATTGCGGTACTCGCCGCATTATTGACTCGGCTGCTGGCTTTTTGATTGAGTTGGTAAAAAATAACCGCGGTTGAAATGAGCAATGCCACAATACCAGAGATAAGTACCAAGCCCATTAATAACCAATTTAACCGAAATGTAGGCATCTTTTTACCCTGAATATGTCGCTATTAGATCGAAAACGAAGTGTAGCCATTCTATCAACAGATGAGAAGCAAACGCTTAGCGTTAGGGGAAATTGCCCGACTTAGCAGGGCAAGCTACCCATTCCTCTACACCCCCAACATCTCTACAATTCACTTCATCGGATAACAATAATAAAACAAAGCATTCACACAAAATAGAAACATTTAAAAACAACAAAACACGTAAACTAATTTATTTTCTCCAATAAATACTACTCTTAACCATACTAGGTCAGCAGCGTCAAAGGAACTTTCGCTGCTTTTTTTTGCCTAAAATTTGTCCTTGCCTCCTTGCTGCCCTCGACATACATACGGCTCAGTACAGTTTAATCCGGCCGTGCCACGCTTACACACACTACATAACACCCATAACTCAGCGGTGATAGTGATAGACTCTGATCCATTTATTGAGCGAATATAGTAAACTGTCGTATTACCATACGAATTATCGGGATATTTATTTTGCACACATTGGCTCAACTTCGATCAGGCAAGCTCGCGGGAATCACGCGTTTATGCTTATCAGAAAACCTGTCACACTTTCCTCTAGAGATTTTATCCCTTGCAGATAGTTTAGAAATATTAGACCTATCCAATAACCAACTATCTGACTTACCACAAGCCATCACGCAACTTAAAAAGCTTAAAATTATTTTTGCTTCTAACAATCGATTTAACACACTCCCTAGCGTACTCGGCCAATGCCCTATGTTAGAGATGATAGGTTTTAAATCTAATCAAATTCAGCATGTACCCGAAGAAGCATTACCCCACACACTGCGCTGGCTAATATTAACCGACAATCAAATCAGTACGCTCCCCCAACGCTTAGGCGAATGTCTGCGCTTACAAAAATTAGCGTTAGCAGGTAATCACTTAACCCACCTCCCTGAGAGCATGAGCCAACTTCACAACCTTGAACTAGTGCGCATATCGGCTAATCGTTTAACAGATTGTCCAGAACAGTTATTAGACTTGCCTCAACTGGCATGGTTTGCTTTTGCAGGTAACCCTTTTAGTACAACACAATCATCTACTGATAGCGTGCCTTATATTTCATCGTCATCATTTACATTACAAGAAACACTCGGGCAAGGTGCCTCTGGTGTCATATCAAAAGCACAGTGGAAAAAACCACACAACACGTTTCCAGCAGAGGTGGCGGTAAAAGTCTTTAAAGGCGAAGTCACCAGTGATGGTTACCCACAGGATGAACTGGCAGCATGTCTAGCCATTGGAAAACACCCCAACTTAGTTCAATCTTTAGCGCAAGTGAACGAGAAAAATTACCTTGCACTCATCATGCAATTGATACCTTCGCATTACAAAAATTTAGGTCTACCACCATCTCTTGAAAGCTGCACCCGTGACACCTTTTCTAAAAACATGCGTTTATCGCACACCCATGCAAAAAAAATCATTGCACAAATGCAAACGCTGTTTGAGCATTTGCACAGTAAAAAAGTGTGTCACGGAGATTTATATGCGCACAACACCTTAGTCGATGACAACGCCAATATTATTTTTGGGGATTTTGGCGCAGCCTCTATGTATCATATGCTCAGCGATTGCCAGCAAGAAAAAATACGCACCATAGAAGCACGCGCATTACAGCATTTTATTAACGATATGATGAGCCTTTGCCAAACAGCCCACGCAGAGTAAAAGAAAAGACACGTATCAGCGCACACGGATTGTTTCTCGCCCATGAGGGGCATCCAATGTTAATCGCGGCCCTACAGGAATAATACGTGTAGGATTAATACTGCCGTGACTGTAATAATAGTGACGCGTGATATGCTCAAAATTTACCGTATTTTTAATAGCGTGATATTGATACAACTCACGCAAGTACCCCATGATATATTGATAATCTGCAATGCGTTGCAAGCTACATTTAAAATGCGCCACATATACAGAATCAAAACGTACCAAAGTAGTAAATAATCGCCAATCGGCTTCGGTTAACTTATCACCCAGTAAATACCGATTGTTTTCTAAACGCTGATCTATCTCGTCCAACGCTAAAAATAATTTTTTCACCGCTTGCTCGTATGCGGTTTGTGTAGTGGCAAACCCAGCACGATACACGCCATTATTTATCCCTTCATAAACCAACGCATTGACTGCATCAATTTCACCTCGTTTCTCTTCAGGATAAAAATCCTCATTATTTTCTGTTAGGTGATTAAATGCACTATTAAACATACGGATAATATCTGCCGACTCATTATTAACCATACGCTGTAATTTTTTATCCCATAAAATAGGAACCGTCACACGACCAGAATAGTGCGGGTTATCATGGGTATAAATCTCATGAACAAAATCATAACCATACAAGTCATCACCCGTCGCACCCGCCATATCCTGCTGAAACGACCAGCCCTGCGTTAGCATATCGGGATGCACCACAGAAACACTAATCCATGTTTGCAACTGCTTTAACTCACGAAAAATTAAGGTGCGGTGCGCCCAAGGACAAGCCAACGACACATATAAATGATAGCGATTGGCTTCTGCAATAAATCCTGCCTCACCCGTTTCACCCGCAGCACCATCAGGAGTAATCCAATGCCGATACTGCGCATCTTCACGAATAAATTCACCATCGGCACTTGCTGTGTCATACCACTGATCGCGCCATTTCCCTTTAATCAACATACCCATAATGTGACCTATATGATTATATTTAACAATTGCAATGCGTTAACGAATACGACAAGCAATCACAGTATCTACTGAATAACGCCCACCACCCAAGCACAACAACGCCACCATCATGGCAAATAAAGACAGCGCAAATTCAAACCCACCATTCGATAAAAACAATCCTGCCGCACCATGTACAAAAACGCCTGCGAGCAACATAATCAATGCCAGCAACGCTGCCACAGGTCGTGTAAAAATACCCAAAACAAGCGCAAACCCACCAAAAAACTCAGCACACCCCACAATCAAAGCCATCAAAAATCCAGGCTCAAACCCCTGCGATGCCATAAACTGCCCCGTACCCTCTAAACCATATCCACCAAAACCGCCAAATAGTTTTTGCACACCGTGGGCCGCAAAAATAATTCCTGCGGGAATACGTAATGCCACACTGCCCCACTGTGGTTTTGACGCTACTATCATATGTAATTTATTTGCTCTCATTCATCGCTCCAAACGTGTATTTATGTGTAATACGCACACTATAAGCAAACATAAAAACAAAGAAAATTGATTTAATTTGGAGCTTATGTTCAAATATTTTGAATATAAGTAAGGCCAGCCCTATGATCCCACTAGAAGCATTACAAGCGCTTGATGCTATCGACAGAAAAGGCAGCTTTGCCGCTGCTGCCGAAGAACTATACCGTGTACCCTCGGCCATCACTTACACGATTAAAAAACTAGAAGAACAATTAAACATCAAATTATTTGATCGTGATAAACAACGCGCACGGCTCACCCCCACAGGAAAGCTCGTACTCGAAAAAGGGCGAGAAATTTTATTTCGCGTTCAACAACTGGAAGAGCAAGCCCAACAAGCAGAAAACGGCTGGGAAAAACAATTACGTATCGTGATCGACACCATACTACCCTGCGAACCATTTTGGCCGCTCATCAACACACTACAACAAACACATCCTTGGCTAAACATCACCATCATTGACGAAGCACTAAGCGGCAGTTGGGAAGCACTCACCAGCGACAGAGCTGACCTTATTATTGGTGTGAGCGGCGATGAACCGGCAGGCGGCCATTGGCAACGCACCTGTCTAGGCAATCTCAGTATGCGCCTCTATTGCAGCCCCGCACACCCAGCCAAACAACTGCGCGCACCAATCAGCCATGAATCACTCAGCGATTACACACATATTATGATCAGCGATAGTGCACGCTACCTGCCTCAACGACACATAGGTCAATTGGGTATTCAACAAATACTGGCGGTCAGTAATCTACAACAAAAATTATCTGCTTTAGAGCACGGTATGGGCATTAGTCATCTGCCTTTTTATATTGCCGACCCGCTCGTCCAGCAAGGCAAGCTCATACAACTGGATACTGGCACACCCCCAATCCCAAACCCTTTCTTTATGTGCTGGAAAAAAAATAACAACGGTAAAGCCAACCAATGGCTACGCCAAAACATCGTAGAACAACAAATATTGGCTCATCTATGCCATTAAGCACACCATCAAACACACAGATATATCACCTCAACCAAGACGTAGCATCATCCTTTTGTCTACAATATTAAGAAATTTCTTGGGAAACAGACCGATATCGGGTTAATATGGCAAAAATTGTAGACAATCCTGAGAATCAACCATGACGAATAGCGCCTACCGTAAACCCCTTAAGAACACCACATTAGATTATTTTGATGTAAAAGCGGCCGTTGACGACATTCAACCGAATAGCTTTCAAACACTCCCCTATAGTGCCCGCGTACTGGCAGAAAACCTTGTGCGTCGCTGCGAGCCAGAAATACTTACCGAATGCTTAGAACAAATCATTCATGGCAAACGTGATCGAGACTTTCCATGGTTTCCTGCACGCGTAGTATGTCACGACATTCTCGGACAAACGGCACTGGTAGACCTCGCAGGCTTACGTGACGCTATTGCCGAGCAAGGTGGCGACCCATCACTGGTTAACCCCGTCGTACCCACACAATTAATCGTTGACCATTCATTAGCGGTAGAACACGGCGGTAGCGACCCTGAAGCATTTGAAAAAAATCGCGCCATTGAAGAACGCCGCAACGAAGACCGCTTCCACTTTATTAATTGGACAAAAACCGCATTTAAAAATGTAGACGTGATTCCCCCAGGTAACGGCATTCTTCATCAAATTAATCTCGAAAAAATGTCACCCGTCATTCAAGCCCGTGATGGTATTGCCTTTCCAGACACATTAGTCGGCACAGACAGCCATACCCCACACGTTGATGCACTCGGCGTCATTGCTATTGGCGTAGGCGGCCTTGAAGCCGAAAGCGTTATGCTAGGCCGCGCATCGTGGATGCGCTTGCCAGAAATCGTGGGTGTTGAAATCGTGGGCAAACGCCAAGCAGGAATTACCGCCACCGATATCGTACTGGCACTCACCGCATTCTTACGTGAATCAAAAGTGGTTTCTACATGGCTAGAATTCTTTGGCGAGGGCGTTAACGACCTTTCCCTAGGTGATCGCGCAACCATTTCAAATATGACGCCCGAATACGGCGCCACCGCGGCCATGTTTTATATCGATGACAAAACCATTGATTACCTTAAAATGACAGGCCGCGAACCCGAGCAAGTAGCGCTGGTTGAACAATATGCAAAAACCGCAGGCCTATGGGCAGACGATTTAACAGAAGCACACTACTCACGCGTACTACGCTTTGATCTCAGCCAAGTCACACTCACTCTTGCTGGCCCATCTAACCCACATCGTCAGCTACCACTCTCTGAACTCAGCAATCGCGGTATCGTGCAAGACTACGAAGAAGTCGAAGGCCAAATGCCCGATGGCGCTGTCATTATTGCCGCTATCACCAGTTGTACAAATACCAGTAACCCACGTAACGTAGTAGCTGCTGCACTCTTAGCCAAAAAGGCCAACGCACTGGGACTTATTCGTAAACCTTGGGTGAAATCATCATTCGCACCGGGGTCAAAGGTCGTGCAATCCTACTTGCAAGATGCCAACCTACTGCCTGAATTAGAAAAACTCGGCTTTGGTATTGTCGCTTTTGCATGTACCACCTGTAATGGCATGAGTGGCGCACTAGATCCTAGCATTCAGCAAGAAATTATTGATCGTGACTTATATGCGACAGCGGTACTATCGGGTAACCGTAACTTTGATGGCCGTATTCACCCTCACGCACAACAAGCATTCCTTGCCTCACCACCACTGGTGGTCGCTTACGCCATTGCGGGTTCAATACGCTTTGATATTGAAAACGACCCATTGGGTAAAGACGCATCGGGCAACCCTGTCTACCTCAAAGATATTTGGCCAGAAGATAGCGATATTGATGCGGTAATTCGCCAAAGCGTCAAACCTGAACACTTCCGTGACATTTATATCCCCATGTTCAATATCGATGAAGCCGAAGCCGCAAAAAGCCCACTTTATGATTGGCGAGAAAAATCGACCTATATTCGTCGCCCACCCTACTGGGAAGGCGATCTAGCATCCGAGTGCAGCTTAAGTAATATGCGCCCATTGGCTGTGCTCGGTGACAACATTACCACCGACCACCTATCGCCCTCTAATGCGATTCAACTTAACAGTGCAGCGGGAGAATATCTCGACAAAATGGGCTTGCCCGAAGAAGACTTTAACTCTTATGCAACCCACCGCGGCGACCACCTCACCGCACAACGCGCAACCTTTGCGAATCCAAAATTACTGAATGAAATGTGCCTCGACGACAACGGCAATATCATTCAAGGCTCATTAGCCCGCGTAGAACCCGAAGGCCAACAAATGCGTATGTGGGAAGCCATCGAAACCTATATGCAACGCCAACAAGCACTAATCATTATTGCAGGTGCCGACTACGGTCAAGGCTCATCACGCGACTGGGCGGCCAAAGGCGTTAGGCTCGCAGGCGTACAGGTTATTGTTGCCGAAGGCTTTGAACGTATACACCGTACTAACCTTGTCGGTATGGGTGTATTACCTCTAGAATTTAAAGCGGAAGACACTCGTCACACCTATCATATTGACGGCACAGAAACCTACGATGTACTCGGCAAACCTGCCGCTGGCTGCGACTTACACCTACGTATTCAGCGTAGCAATGGTGAAAGCATCGACATCGCCGTGACCTGCCGCCTAGATACTGCCGAAGAAGTTTCTGTTTATGAAGCGGGCGGTATTTTACAACGCTTTGCTCGTGACTTTATGACAGAGCAATAGGACAAACACCATGAACCAACAACAAACAGTACCCGCCACCTATATGCGTGGCGGCACCAGCAAAGGCGTTTTCTTCCAATTGGATGCATTACCTGCTGCGGCGCAAATAGCTGGCAAAGCCAGAGATCAACTATTGCTACGTATTATTGGCAGCCCCGACCCCTACGGCAAACAAATCGACGGTATGGGTGGCGCAACATCCAGCACCAGTAAAACGGTTATCGTCTCTAAAAGTGAACAAGCAGGCCACGATGTAGACTACCTATTCGGCCAAGTTTCTATCGATAAACCATTAATGGACTGGAGCGGTAACTGCGGCAACTTATCCGCGGCTGTAGGCCCCTTTGCGATTCATCACGGTTTAGTCGATGCCGATAAAATACCTGAAAATGGCATGGCTACGGTCACTATTTGGCAAGCCAACATTCAAAAAACCATCATCGCCCATGTACCAATGTGCAACGGACAAGTACAAGAACTCGGCGACTTTATGCTCGACGGCGTTACCTTTCCAGCAGCTGAAATTCCTGTCGAATTTATTGACCCCGTAGACGGTGATAGCGCGCTCTTTCCTACAGGTAATGTTGTCGACACACTGCATGTTCCCGATGTGGGTGACTTTCAAGTCACCATGATTACCGCAGGTATTCCCACCATTTTTCTTAATGCCGAAGCCCTTGGCTACAATGGCACAGAACTGCAAGACACCATTAACAATGATGCTGATGCACTCGCTCGCTTCGAAACAATTCGCGCCTATGGTGCACTAAAGATGGGGTTAATCAGTGATCTGGATGAAGCAAAAACACGCCAGCACACCCCTAAAATTGCATTTTGTAGCGCCGCCAAAAATTACACCGCATCAAGCGGTAAACACGTCGCCGCCAACGACATTGACATATGTGCACGTGCATTATCTATGGGCAAGCTACACCACGCCATGATGGGCACTGCCGCAGTGGCTATCGCCGCAGCCGCAGCTGTACCCAACACACTTGTGAACCTCGCCGCAGGCGGTGGACACCCCAACAGCATTTGCTTTGGTCACCCATCAGGCACACTCACCGTAGGCGCCGCCGCAGAACAAATAAACGGAGATTGGAAAATTCAAAAAGTATCTATGAGTCGCAGCGCACGTATATTAATGCGCGGAGAGGTATACACCCCCTAAGCTACCTGCTGTAAATATTCTTTACAGTACATACCTCAACTCATCATTTCGGTTAAGGCGGCTGACCTCACAGGGAGGCCGTCTTTTTTTAATCTATACCGCGTATAAAGTGAATAAAGAAAGAACAAACAAAAGCAATACGTTAACCCAGCCTTACTATTACCGACCTCATCGCCGTTCTCATTTATTTGCTACAACAATGTAAACTCTAGTGAGCCACACATATTGATGTGAGTCTTTTTCTAAATAATTCTTTTGAATATTTTTATTTCTGGATAATTTTTAAGATTGTTTTTAGATTACGACGTTCAATAACGGATTTTGATAGTTATTTTACGTAACTGTTTTTTATTACTGCTTGTCGTCACTCTATTTCTACAGTAACACAATCGCGCTTACATCTAACAAAATCTAACAAGACCTAAGCTTAACCCCGTTAAAAGACAAGTCCTTCAAAACATTCGCCCCCCCTTGATATTGTGCGTAATATAAAAAGCCGTGCTGAACGTAGCCCCCACTTGTTCAACACGGCCTTTTATAACTGCTAAAACAGCAAGCAGCCCATCAACAACCACACTTTCTGGTTGCATGTACGTGTTTAGGCTGTTTTCCAATACCTGGGTTAAATGTATTGGTAGGATCTAAGGTTGCGTAAAAATTTTTAAGCGGTTCTTCTGCTTGGTACAAGTGCCCCACATTATGTTCCGCAGGGTATTTGGCTCCTTTGCTTTCTAATATTGCCAACATTTCTGCTTTCACCTGCTTCGCATTGGCTCCTTTTTTCAAAATATAGTCTTGGTGAAAAACATGACATAAAAAATGCCCATAGTATAACGTTTCACAAATATCCTCTTTAATATGTTGAGGTAATGACTCCACCCACTCGGTTTCATTTCGACGCAGTGCAATATCTAATGGCAAAATTTCTTCTACCGCGTCATCGTGCATAATTTGATAACGATTTGGCGCGCCTGCTGCTGCAAAGCGATGCAGTAATGCCTTTTTTCCTTCATTCTCATCACACACAAAATATGCACTATCGCTATCGGCTTTACCCATAGATTCAGACAAATACTTTTCTGCCTCTTTAATACCACTATCACTCATTTTTAAAATTAAGTGGTGCTCGTAACGGTCTCTAAAATCGACGATTCTCTTCGGTAAACATCGCGGCCAAATTCGACTAATACCTTGCAATATTTTATCGGGAATGTTTTTGGGTAAAAAAGAAAATGCATTTAACACCCCCGTTACTGATGCTTTTAATGCAAACATTTTAGGCAAGTAATCAGTGCCCAATATATTAATTAATAAAAATGTATCTTTGCCGTATTTTTCTGCTAAATTAAATGCCCCTCGGTGCATATACTCTGCTACCTCAGGCAGCTCGTTAAACGTTGACAAAATATCTCGACGAAGCTGCGTTAACACTTCAGGCTTATTGGTGCCTATATAAAAAACCTGCTCTTCTTTTGCGATAGGATAAGTATCTAAACGCACAGCAAAAACAGCTACTTTTCCAGCGCAGCCGCTCGCTTCGTATAAGCGCCGCTGATCTGCGTTATAACGTGAGGGAGTATCTGAATCCACATCCCGAATACGCTGAGTATATTCCTTATCAGATGCCAGCTTATCCATATCACCAATATCTTTATCCGAAAAATTTCCTAACTCTACTGCCCGTAAAATCTCTTCAGGGGAATCGCCTAAATTGTTAATACCTAAATGATTCACCAACTCTAATGTACCGTGTTCATTAATTTGAGCAAATAATGACAGCTCTGTATAAGCAGGGCCACGCTTAACCAGTGCACCACCTGAGTTATTACACACACCACCAACAATAGAAGCTCCCAAACACGAAGACCCAATCACTGAATGCGGAGAGCGATGAAAAGGTTTTAACATTTTTTCTAATGAGTGCAATGTAGAGCCGGGCAAACTTACGATTTGATGGCCATTATTAATAACATGGATCGCATTCATCCGTGTCGTATTCACAATCACAATCTCTCTATCGTAATCTTCACCATTAGGCGTAGAACCCTCGGTCAACCCTGTGTTAGCAGCCTGCATAATAATAATTTTATGATGGTCAACACATGTTTTGATCAAATGCCATTGCTGCACTAATGTCGTAGGAAAAACAACACATAATGCGCTGCCCTCACCAGACCGAAATCCCTTACGATAATGTGCTGTTTCCGTATTACCCAATAACACATTATTCACACCAACAATATCACCTAAACATTCAATAAAATCAGAATTGCTCATTGTCTTTTAATTACCGTAAATAGTTGCAGGAAGCCAAGTGGTTAATGAGGGAAATGAAATAACAATTAACAAACCAATTAATTGTAAAATAATAAATGGCGTTACCCCCTTATAAATATCCGTTAACTTAACCTCTGGAGGACACACCCCTTTGAGATAAAATAACGCAAACCCTACTGGCGGTGTTAAAAAAGAGGTTTGCAGTGTAATTGCCACTAACATCACAAACCACACGACCTTAGGCTCATCAATAACACCATAGCCATCAACACTAAAATCCATACCCGTAATAACAGGTGCTAGTAATGGCAGCGCAATTAATGTAATTTCGATCCAATCTAATAAAAAACCCAGTAAAAATATAATAATTAACACTGAAAACAATACGCCATAAGGGCCAAATGGCAAACTAGATAAGCCTCGCTCAATCAACTCATCACCACCCAACTCACGAAGCACAAGAGCAAACATAGTTGCCCCAA
This sequence comes from Candidatus Endobugula sp., assembly GCA_965225895.1. Taxonomy (GTDB): domain Bacteria; phylum Pseudomonadota; class Gammaproteobacteria; order Pseudomonadales; family Cellvibrionaceae; genus Endobugula. The sequence continues at coordinate 28,221 of CBDDBR010000007.1, read as the reverse complement.
TAAAAATCATAAAAATATAAGCTGTCGTTTTATACGCATCTAAACTGACTTTTTTGAATACAGAAAAGTTTAATTTTTTATTATACAAGGCCAATAATGTAGCGCCCAAAGCACCAATTCCACTAGCTTCCGTGGGCGTGCATATGCCGCCAAAAATAGATCCCAGCACAGCAAAAATAAGTAATAAAGGCGGTACAATATTTTTTAAAACAGATTGAATTAACTTCCATTCGAGCGGCTGAATGTTTTCTGGCAATGGCGCTATCGAGGGTTTTAGATATGCGGCAACAACAATATACGTTAAATAAAGCCCCCCTAAAATAAGACCGGGAAACACAGCCCCCATAAATAAATCACCAACAGAAAGAGCCAATTGATCTGCCATGATGACCAACATAATACTAGGCGGTAGTAAGATACCCAATGTGCCCGCACTACAAATAGTACCCGCAGCCAATGACTTATTATAACCTTGACGCATCATAGCAGGCAGCGAGAGTAACCCAAGCAATACAACCGAGGCACCAATAATTCCTGTTGATGCCGCTAATATAATTCCAATAAATGTCACAGTTAATGCTAAACCACCCCGCACTTTACCAAACAGGTCTTGCATGGATAACATTAAACGTTCTGCAACACCAGACTGATCTAACATTAAGCCCATAAATATAAACATCGGCAACGCCACCAGCACCCAATTTTCCATAAGGGAGTAAAGCCGAGACACCACCAAGCCCAATGTATTTAAATCTAATCCCGTAATGGTTCCTAAATAAATATCAGAGAAATATCCAATAAATCCATATATAACACCAACACCCGCTAGTACATACCCTACAGGGATACCTGTAAATAAAAATCCGATGAATGTAAAAAACATCGCGATGACTAAAATTTCATTAATTTCCATAATTATTATTCTCTGCCAAACATCAATATATTGATATTACGTAATAATCTTGAAGTGACCGCTATGGCAAGTAGCGCAAAACTCAGAGGGATAACCGCTTTAATCGCCCAGCGATAAGGTAAACCTAGCGGTGAATTTGATGACTCGTTAATAGCAAACGAACTTTCAACGTAAGGAATGCCGTTATAAATAACAACAAAGATAAAAGGCAATATAAAAAATATTGCACCTACTATTTCCCATCGAATGGCATTACGCTTTTTTAGCTTATCCGCAACAACATCTACACGTACCTGGCTATTTGTAATTTCAGCATAAGAGAGGCCAAACATCATACCGACGGCATACAAATGCCATTGAATTTCTTCAAACACAATCAAACCATTACTAAATCCATAACGCATAATGACGTTAACCAAAATAGCAACAATTAAAAAAACATAACTCCAACAAAAAATAACTGCAAAAAAATATACAATCCGACCCAAGCCATCCGATATTATGGTTAATATATTATTAGGTACTGTTGGTAAATTTTTTGCGTGGTGGCTTACAGACATAATCATAAGCTCCCTAGTTGTACTGCGATAAAGGTAAGAGGGAACGTATAAAAATTATTCATACCCTCCCTCATTCATGTATTCAAACTACACGTGCAATATTAATCACGTGGTAAAAATGCATTCTTTTCCCATAATCGATAGTCTTCACGAAAAGCACTTAAGTCTGCCCAAATAGCCGCAAAATCCGTATCTTTTGCTTTTTGCTCATCAACCACTTCATGCCATTTTTCTTCGAATGTTTTTAGCATGTCATCTGACCAGTACAAATTTTTCACGCCTTTCTCAATATTTTCACGCATTACTGGTGCTTGAATCGCTTCACCCAATGCTAAAGCATCTAACGTCGCCGCACGGCATAATTGAGTGATCACCGTCTGTTGTGTATCGCTCATACCATGCCACGTATCTTTGTTTATCAACAATTCAAATACCGTTGCCTGCTGATGCCAACCCGGATAATAATTATATTTAGCAATCTTACTAACGCCTATGCGCTTATCAATGGCAGGCATTGAAAATTCGGTTGCATCAATAGCGCCTTTTTCTAAGGCTGGAAATATCTCACCACCCGCTAAGCCCACAGTACTAACACCCAACTTTTCCATTACCTCGGCACCTAAACCAAAGAAACGCATTTTTAAGCCCTTTAAATCATCCGCCGTTTTTATTTCTTTTCTAAACCAACCCGACGTTTCTGGAGCAATAATGCCGCACACCTGTGTCTTCACGTTATAACCAAATTTGTCATATAGTGCTTGATGCAACTTAGCGCCATTACCATACATAAACCACGCTAAATATTCTGGTGCCTCTGGGCCAAAAGGCACCGCAGAAAACAAACGTGCTGCAGGCATTTTGCCACCCCAATTACCCGGTGTTGCATACCCAGCCTGCACTTTTCCTGTTGATACCGCATCAAGAATCTCACCCGAAGCAATCAACTTTTTCGGCTCATACATTTTTATTTTGATCGAACCATTACTCAGTACTTTTACATTGTCAGTAAGGTATTTGGCCGTTGAACCCAAGCCCGGTAGGTGAGACCCGTAATAAATAGGCATTTTCAGTAATACAGGTTTATCGTTTGCAGCCATTGCAGGCGCCGAAAGATAAGAGGCTGCCGCAATCGCCAATGCTGTTAACGTCATCTTTTTCATTAAAAAATCCTCATGATTATTGTAATTATGTTTCGCGAGATCTTAATGTCGCTTAATCGTTGTACTTTTATTTTATGTAATATCAAGCACCTCAATAATTGGTAATACCAATATTAAATATAGTGCGGTAAATTATCTGTATTTATTTTAAAAGTCAAACAATAACCGAATATATTGATCAAAAATACTACTTTAGGGTTATAAAACCAACAATAAATATTACGACATATTGGTAATACCAATTAAAAAGACATACTATAACATGACATAAAAACAAGTATTCTTTCAGTAAAGCGCGCAATCAGCACAACAACACAGCGGAGAAAAACGAATGCAACTAAACGACTGCCATAACTTTCATGACTTTAGGCGGCTAGCCAAAAAACGACTGCCCGCTCCTATTTTTAACTATATTGATGGTGGCTCTGACGATGAAACAACCTATCGCAGAAATACCGCGGCCTTCGAAAGCTGCGATTTATTACCCAATGTATTAACTGGCGTAAAAGACGTAGACCTATCAGTAACCGTCATGGGGCAAAAACTAGACATGCCTGTGTATTGCTCGCCAACAGCACTGCAACGCTTATTTCACCACCAAGGAGAACATGCCGTTGCCGCCGCTGCCGAAAAATATGGCACCCTATTCGGCGTATCATCATTAGGCACTGTCAGCCTAGAAGATATTGCCCAGCAAATAGACACACCGCAGGCCTACCAATTTTATTTTCATAAAGATCGCAGCTTAAACAAGGCGATGATGGCACGCGCAAAGGCCGCAGGTGTTCAGGTGATGATGCTCACAGTAGACTCCATTACTGGTGGCAATCGCGAGCGTGATTTAAAAACAGGGTTTTCCATTCCCCTTAAACTCACCTTAAGCGGCATGCTGCAATTTGCCATGAAACCCATGTGGGGAATCAATTACATCACCCATGAAAAATTTCGCTTACCACAACTTGAAGACCATGTAGATATGAGCAATGGCGCCAGCTCTATTGGCGACTACTTTACTAACATGCTCGACCCCTCCATGAACTGGGACGATGTCGCCGAAATGGTAAAATTTTGGGATGGGGAATTTTGCTTAAAAGGTATCATGAGTCGAGAAGATGCACGCAAAGCCGTAGATATAGGCTGCACAGGCGTTATTGTTTCTAACCACGGAGGCCGCCAATTAGATGGTTCAAGAAGCTCCTTTGACCAATTAGCCGAAATCGTTGATGAAGTCGGCGATGACATTGACGTACTATTTGACAGTGGCGTTCAACGAGGCACACATGTACTCAAAGCCCTGTCACTAGGTGCCAAAGCCGTCGGCATTGGCCGCATGTACTTATACCCACTAGCAGCAGCAGGCCAAACAGGTGTTGAACGCGCCCTAGGTCTCATGCGAGCCGAACTGGAAAGAGATATGAAGCTCATGGGGCGCACATCAGTGTCGCAATTATCTCGTGATAATTTACGCTTTCGGGAGTAATATATTACACTCTATAACGATCGAGCACGCAGTGGAGTATTTTTTGATACGTAATGATTCATCAAAACAAGCACGTATTTCTGACGTCATTTTAGAACAACTCAACAACATGATCTTAACGGGCGCTTACCAAGCTGGTGAAAAGCTCCCCTCAGAAAGAACATTAGCAGAGCAACTCAACACATCCAGACCGTCTGTGCGAGCCGCCCTATCTAAACTTGAATCACAAGGCTTAATTACACGAGTACAAGGTGGCGGCACCTACGTATCCGACAAAATCGAAACCTCTATTTCAGATCCGCTGCTGGCATTATTTGAAGAAAATGAAGACTTTAAATACGACATACTTGAATACCGTCACGCCCTCGAAGAAGCTTGCTGCTTTTTAGCCGCCGAAAAAGCAACACCGGAAGACAAAAAAAACATACAAGATAAATTTGATCAGTGGTTAGTATTACACAACGCACAAAATAGCCCAGACATAGAAGCCGCTGCAGACTTAGCTTTTCACCTATCGATTGCAGAAGCAACACAAAACTATATATTGCCCCACGCCATGAAAAGCTCCCTAAAAATGATAGAAAAAAGTGTCACCGCTAATCTAGAAACACTATACAGCGCACCCGAACGCAGAAAAAAAATAGTCGAACAACATACCGCTATGCTCAACGGCATTCTAACAGGCAACGGTGACGCCGCAAGAAATGCCGTACGCGGTCACTTAGATTTTGTTAAAACAGAAATACAAAAAGCAGACATACAACACCAAAGAGAACAACGCTTAAAGAAAAAAATACACACCATTAAATAATAACCGCATATTAACAAACGGTATTCAAGCCACACATTCAGTTTATAAGTAAAAAAAATTTCAAAAACACATATCAAGATAGACAAATAATCCAACAACATCATACCTTAATACTTATTTTTCTCACAAACTCAACTTATAAATGGCGACGTTAAAGATGGCGGTGTTGTAAATATGGCTGTGCTGTAAATAAAAATTCATGAAGAAAATGCGCCAATAATTGCCCCCATAAGAGTAATCTCAACAATACTATGCGCTGTATTTATTAATGTAAGTTTTTTCGATGTGCGAGCAAAACCATTGTAATAACCGCCGAATTCATATATTAAGTGCGACACATTTACTAAAAAAGAAGATGAACTGTAATATTCCTGTTTTTCTCTCCCGCCAAGAAGTGAAACGCAATGACATATAAACAGCTCACCTATGAAGAAAGGATAATACTGATCACCCTAAAACAGCAAGGCTTATCTATTAGAAATATCGCTAGGCACTTGGGAAGGCACTTTTCAACCATATACCGAGAGCTTAACCGCAATCGTTGCAATGGCATTGATACCGCTTATCGTGCTTTTAAAGCTAATCGTCGCGCCGTTGCAAGGCGACGGCGTTCTAGGCGGAATAGTCATTATTGTGAAGCAGATTTCAAATTTATAAAGCGCTTACTCAAAAAGAAGCTGTCTCCTGAACAAGTTATTGGCTATATGAGAAAAAATGGCCTCGTCAACCATAAAATGAGCCATGAAACCATCTATCAATACATTTGGAAAGATAAGGCCAATGGCGGCAACCTTTGGACATATCTAAGACAATCGAGCAAACAAAGAAGAAAGCGATACAATGCTTATGATAGTCGAGGCAGACTGGCTGAAAAAAGGCATCTCAGCGAACGCCCAGCCAGCGTGGATACACGCAAATACAAGGGGCACTGGGAAATTGATACTGTTCATGGGCGAGGAAGCAGCCATTGCATTGTGACATTATTAGAGCGGAAAACGGGCTATGTCATGATTGGAAAACTACCCGATAAAACAACTGCCGCACTTAATAAGAAAACCATTAGCTTGATAAATCGAGACCCTATTAATTTTAAAACAATCACTGCCGACAACGGAACAAAATTTCATCAGTACAAAAGAATCGAAGCGCGTCATAAGGTAAAGTTTTACTTTGCTACTCCTTATCATTCTTGGGAAAGAGGAAGCAATGAACACGTGAATGGGCTGATCAGACAATATTTACCCAAAGTAGATAGCATGAAAGATATAACTCAACGACAATGTGATCAGATTGCTACTGAGTTAAACACTAGACCACGAAAAAGATTTAGCTATAAAACACCAGAGGAAATGTACTATGGTATTTAACAACTATTGTCGCACTTCAAACTTGATACTAGGCGCCAATTACCACCTCTACACGATGAATTCTCTCGGGAGGTACTACTTCCCCTTCTGCATCAAAGAATGTATTGGCGGCAGCACCTGCATCTAATTCTGTGTACCCATCTATGACAAGTTTCATATACATTAAAACATGAGGAATCTCGCACCCCTTAGCTGGAGCTAAAAAGGCTACCACACATGGACGAGAAATCTGTTTAAAGCGATCAACTAATTTTATGTAATTTTGACCGAGCATGATCCCTGCCAGATCCTCTACTATTTCTGGCGCCTCCAGATAGTTGTGGCAAGGTGATGGGGCATGTATAGCGACTTCGCGAATTAGGAAAGCAAATGGGCCTTCATCGTGCGGGCCTTCTTTTCCAGAAAGTGACACTGAAAATGGATTGCTACCTGTGGACTCCAAACCAGCTGCTAATTCTTTTAACCTAGGCTCTAAGAGTTTTCTTGCATCAGTTTTTGTAAGAATTCCGTGTTTATGGAAAAGGGTTTCATCTTCAATACGAGTACCGTGAAACCACATTACCTTAATATCGTCTTCGGGATATCCAGCTATGGAACAGGCATGATCAAATAAAGCATCTTCAGGTGGTAAAGATGCATGATCAAATGGATTTGAACTCTTTAATAAATTGACCAATTCAATTTCGGAGACATTGAATATTTTCAACAATGAATCTTTGGCAGTTTCGTAACTCGAACAGTCTAATATCATCTTTAATGCTCGCAGTACCTATAGCGCATAACGCCTCAAACAGCGGCGAACGTTAGTGAGTCCGGCAGCGATAGCTGCGAACTGGTTTGACTTGTTATACGTTTATTCATAGTCAATTTGCTCTTGCAGATTAACTGCCTTAATTTTATTAATTGTACTGGCATCTTTGCCTTTATATCTTAAAGCCCAACAGCATGATACATGCATAGCATTTATAGCTTCGTCTATTTCTTCTGTGGTTTGAGGTTGCTTTTTAAAGTAACAGTGATACCCATACTTCGATGCTTCGTCCTCACCAATCAAGCTTGGTGATTCGCTGGCAGGTAATGCACATGAAATACATTCGCCGTCTTCAACGTAAAAATCACCTGCAACATTTAACTTATAAGGTTTTCTATTCATGACGTATAACGCCAACATAAAAGGCGCGCGTTAGCGCGTCCAGCCGTAGGCGATTTTTGATGTTCTTGTTATGTGGTAAGTTTAATTTACAAAGCTTAAACACACCACGCCAACTAAAAAATCCCCCCCATTAATTGGCCACTGCCATATTAATGGACACAGGTTTAGCAAAGTTGCGATGATGAAAGTACCACTACACCGTCTTACGAATGGAGCGATATTGCGAGTGGTACACGCCCTACTTTGCAAATACTGCTTTTTACAACCACAAGCCCAAAATAAAACAGCGGGGGCTTATGGTACAGAGTTACTTTTTTAGCTTTTACACATAACGCCCACATTAGAGGCTGAAAATTGTAGAGCGCAGCGGCGCAATTTTTTGTCCGCTACATGTACTTGTTATAGGGGCGACGCGTTACACTAAAACTAACACTCGTTGCGAAGCGGAAGTGTAGCTTTTACCAACAACCGCGACGATAAGAAAACCGTATGTGGTGATACAACTACTAGCACTAAATTAAAAATACCTAACTACCCGAAACACCGTTATTACTTAGTGGCACACCTAAAACGAAACCACAAAATCTAAATGCCCTACTTTACAATTAACGGCACCAAAAACAAAACTGCCGAGATACTTAGATTGCACAAAGCTTAATGGTAAAAATAGTAACGCTGGCACGATATTCAACAATAATTAAAATTAAACCTTACGACCTATAACGCCGCCATAAGCTGCGGCTTTGTAGTTGCGAGTGTTGTGCTATTCAAGCACAAAAACGAACAACGGAAAAGCCGTCAGATTGATGGCCTTGTTAGCTGTGTGACGGTTGACTTATGGTAAAGTATAAAAAACCATATGCCATACCAGACAAAACTAATAAGATAAGAATAAAAAATTATATTACTGGATGGTTTGCCACCAGCCCAGCCCCAAGCCATAGCATTGCCACCGTAAAAAAAAGCAAAGAATAAGGCAAACAAACCAACTTTACGTGCCCATAATTTATATTTTATTAAACCAATACCGCTAGTGATGAACGCTAAAGAAATAAGTAACTCACGCACATATGAGCCTAGTTGATATGCCAATGATTGAGCTTCGAATTCTGGGTGATTTGGGCCTAGATTTAACAATGGCCAAATTGCACCGACAAAGCCGCCTATTAGTAAATACCCTATTGTAATTTTTAGTGGTGTTTTCATTATTTTAACAGCTAACGCCCACATTAGGGGCTAAAAATTGTAGAGCGCAGCGGCGCAATTTTTTGTCCGCTACATGTACTTGTTATAGGTGCGACGCGCCATATTAAAACGAACACACGCTGCGAAACGGAAGTGTAGCTTTTACCAGCAACCGCGACGATAAGAAAACCGTATGTGGTGATATAACTACTAGCACCAAATTAAGAATACCTAACTACCCAAAATACTATTATTGCTTAGTGGCACACCTAAAACGAAACCACAAAATCTAAACCCCCTACTTTACAACTAACGGCACCAAAAACAAAACTGCCGAGATACTTAACTTGCACAATATTTAATGGTAAAAATAGTAACACTGGCACAATATACAACAACAATTAAAAATTAATTTTTACGACCTATAACGCCCACATTAGGGGCTAAAAATTGTAGAGCGCAGCGGCGCAATTTTTTGTCCGCTACATGTACTTGTTATAGGAGCGACGCGTTACACTAAAACGAACACACGCTGCGAAACGGAAGTGTAGCCTGTACCAACAATCGCGACAATAAGAAAACCTTATGTGGTGGTACAACTACTAGCACCAAATTAAGAATACCTAACTACACGAAACACTATCATTACTTAGTGGCACACCTAAAACGAAACCACAAAATCCAAACACCCTACTTTACAACTAACGGCACCAAAAACAAAACTGCCGAGATACTTAGCTTGCACAAACCTTAATGGTAAAAATAGTAACGCTGGCACAATATTCAACAATAATTAAAAATTAATTTTTACGACCTATAACGCCGCGTTAATGGGCAACCGAAGCAGCGCGTAGGTTGTCCCGTGGAAGCCGCGCTTTTTGCGGCTGTAACGTAATTGAACACCTTGTTACAAGGCATTAATTATTAGCACCGCAACTTAAACATTTTGGCGGAACGGAAGGCCAGCCACCTAAACCTATACTTACACCATAAAGGTTATTACAGCTAGAACAACGTACACCTGTACTACGATGCAACCAAAATAAAATAGCCACTAATAAAGCTATTGGTGCGAATACAAATAAAATCCAACTAAAACCTAAATGTTGGGCCAATTTTAAAACTATAATTTCTACAACCACCAATAGAACCAATGTAGAAACCGCATTTAAATATGCTTTAGTTCGTATACTCATAATGCCTTGTAACGCCACTGTAAACGGCTGGCGAAGCAGCGCGTAGCCAGTCCGATGGAAGCCGCGCTTTTTGCGGCTGGAATGTATTTGACAGTTTTGTTATGTGTTATTTTATACACTGAACTACCAGTTCGTTAATTTTACAAAATTTTGATGCGGCTTCTTTTACAAAGCTATCACCGACTTTTATTTGGTTTTGTTCAAGAATTACCTGCGCATGATGAAGCTTTTTACTTGCCAGTTTTTCTTTTATTACAAACAAAGACATTTGATGATTTCGTGTATTCCACTTTGCCTCCGTCACAATACCTTTTGCTGAAAAATTGTAAGCTTCATTATAGCTTTGGTACATTCCAATACTTGCAACAATCGTTAAACCACCAAAAGCCAATATTCCTTTATATACTTTATTCATATTTTACACATAACGCCCATATAAAAGGCGAGTGTTAGCGAGTCCAGCCCACGCTTTTTGTGGGCGGTTTTTAATATGTTTGTTATGCACTTTCGGCCCTCGTTCTGAACTGATTAAGTTCTTGGTACGGAAACTCCCAAGACCAGTTGCTATTTGTGGCTTCAGGGGTTTTCCAACACTGCAAAGATTCAAGGTCTTTTAAGGCTTTATATAGACGATGAATTACTTTAACTCGCTCACCTTTAAATACACTAGGTTTGTCACGACCAGAATCAGGAAATACATGTATTTCCAGCTTACCGCTCAGATCGATAAATTTCCATAAAGCGAAGTCTGGCTCGAGTGAAAATTCAACCTCTTCAGCTTTAGAACCTGACTGCAAACTTAGAAGTATATCCGCCAATTTGTATACTGAATTACAAGGCACATCAGAAATTACCATTACTACTTCACGCTCTTCGTCGGCAATACTGAGATCCATCCAGCCATGTTCAGGCTCGTCAAATTTAAATATCAATTCATTCATCGTTTTAGTGCATAACGCCCACATTAGGGGCTAAAAATTGTAGAGCGCAGCGGCGCAATTTTTTGTCCGCTACATGTACTTGTTATAGGCGCGACGCACTACACTAAAACGAACTCTCGTTGCGAAACGGAAGTGTAGCTTTTACCAACAACCGCGACGATAAGAAAACCGTATGTGGTGATTTTACTACTAGCACCAAATTAAGAATATTTAACTACCCAAAACATCGTTATTACTTAGTGGCACACCTAAAATGAAACCACCAAATCTAAACACCCTACTTTACAACTAACGGCACCAAAAACAAAACTGCCGAGATGCTTAGCTTGCACAATACTTAATGGTAAAAATAGTAACACTGGCACCTTATTCAACAATAATTAAAGATTAATTCTTACGACCTATAACGCTCATGTATGGGGCTGGCATGAAGCGCAGCGTAATGCCAGTCCCAGCCGCGTTTTTTTTGCGGCGACATGACATACTTGTTAGTTTTTATTTAGAATAACCTTTAGCTACCCATCTTATGTTTTCACCACTAGTGATGCCGTTGACAACTTCATATTTAAAGCCATCGTTAAGTTGCTCTAGTAGTTTAATTGATTCACCTTGAAATATACCCCCATTTCTACCGTTTAGCATTTGATAAAATTGAAGCTGTGGTGGTGTTTTAAATTCAAGGCCATACTTAACTTCGTAAACCTCGAAGTTATTTAATACTATAACGCCCTCTATAGTTTTTTGGCTATTAGTAAGCGTTTTTGGAATGAAGTCAAATATATAAGCTGAAGTTAAACTAGCTAGAACACCTACAATAAAAACTCCAACCAAATGCTTCTTAAAAAATTGACTTAATCTACCCAATTTTACCTCTCTTGAAAACTAACGCTGTAACCACAGGTTTACGAAGCAACGCGTAGTAAATCCTAGTGAGTTACCTTGTTATACCAATCCTGTCTATTAACTAGGTAGGAGTTTATTAATAATGTAGAGTTCTTTAAAGAGGGGTTTTAACCTACTACTTAATTGTTATTTACGTAGTGAGGATTTAGCTATTACCTTTGTTTTAGGTATTTGTTTAACCTCTCTATGTGGTTGTGGAATAGTGACTATACCTTTATTTAATGCACTTACATGATAATAAACCTCTAGTTTATCTATAGGGGTTTTATTTACTATGATTGCATCTAGTATTTTATGTACTAGACTAAGTAAAGATATTATAGTTATTGTACCTATAAACAATGTATAGGTAATGTTTTGTAGATATAAGTTAAAATCCATAAGTTATTTTTGTTTCCTGTTAATAATTTAATTAATTTATTGAAACAGGGGTTGACACGGGTTTTTAAACCTTTAATATGTCACTTGCTTAGATACACCCCTGTATTACTTAGTGATTGAGGTAGCTAGAACTACCTCAGTTGCGACACACTTCTACAGTAAAACCCCTCTATAAAGAACTCTACAGAGTAGGCACAACAGATTCTACCTAATTAAAGGTATAGTCATACTGCCATGATACAGGAATATTGTATAAATTGCAATAACTAAATTCTAATTACGAGGACTTGTTTCTTGTGGTTGGGGTATATAACAGCTTATTAGACGTACAAACGACGTGAATGAAATGCGTCGTTTAGACATTTATCCACAGGTGTTTGGGTGAGTGTTTTGGAAAGTTGTTTTATTTTCAATGGGTTTCACCTGCCTGTGAGTGTGCGGCGTGTTTAAACGCGTATTTGTTCATTATTGACTTTATTTTGTTGTAAGGCAATACTGAAACTTACTCGTTAATTAATTCAAGGATGAATTTTATGGCCTCTTTATTTTTACAGGGAGTGAAAGATGTAATTCGCGCCAAACATTACAGTATTCGCACTGAAAAAACCTACCTTTATTGGATCACTTATTACATTCGTTTTCATAAACTTGAGCACCCTGAGAATATGGGGGATGTTGAGATTCGTGAGTTTTTAAATTTTTTAGCGCTACAACGAAACGTAACGGCTAACACACAAAAAGTTGCACTGAATGCGTTGGTGTTTCTTTATAAGCAAGTATTGCAAAAAGAGCTGGGCGATTTTAGTGATTTTTATCGTGCACGTTCACCTAAAAAATTACCTACGGTATTAACTCGTAAAGAGATTAGCCAATTATTTTCTCATCTTAATGGGCATATGCTGTTATGTGCTGGCATTATGTATGGTTCGGGTTTGCGGGTGATGGAAACGGTTCGCTTGCGTGTACAAGATATTGATTTTAATAAGCTGACTATTTTAGTTCGTGAGGGTAAAGGCAAAAAATCGCGTATTACCACTTTAGCGCCAGAGCTTTGCAAAAAACTATCGGTACAGATTGAGTATATACGCGCGCTTTATGAGCAAGATCGCTTAAATACACAATGGGATGGTGTGTCATTGCCTAATGCACTTACACGCAAGTATCCTAATGCGCCCTTTGAATTATCTTGGCAGTATTTATTTCCTGCCACTCGTTGGAGTGTTGATCCTCGTTCAAAAAAACAACGTAGGCATCATATCGGCGAACAATCAGTTCAACGTGCGATTAAATATGCAGTTAGGCATTCAAATATTAATAAATTTGCGTCGTGTCATACCTTGCGTCATTCATTTGCCACGCATTTATTAGAGCGCGGGGCAGATATTCGAACGGTGCAAGAGCAGTTAGGTCATACCGATATTCGTACAACCGAGATTTATACACATGTATTAAATCGTGGGGGGCATGTGGTACGTAGCCCTCTCAGTGATGTATTTTCTGATGAATAATTATTCTTCTCGCCAGTAGCGACTCATTTCTAGGTACATAAACGAGGCTGTCCATGCAATAAGTACTAATCCTGTGAGCGCTTCTAGGCCTGCCAAAAAGCGCAGGTCGCCGATGGGTTCTATATCTCCTGTACCTAATGAGGTGTAAGCGGTAAAAGAGTAATACACACTGTCCATTAGAGAGCCATTAAAGCGCCCCGTTAATGCCCCCAAGTCATCACTCATGCAGGCGGCATAATAGGCAATACCAAACAACCATATCTCAACAATATGTGCTAATAGTGCACCAGCAATACCCACAAGTACGCGTAAATGCGAGTGAATAGCTAGCGCAGGAATCCTCACAGACAGCTGACGTAGCGCTTCGTAATGAATCAGTACTACAACGGCAATCAACAAAGTATTAATTAGATAAATGAACATGCTGGCTCTTTTTTGGGGTGTATTTTAGCTTAAGGGCGTATTGATTGAGCCGCAGCGAGACAATAACAAAAAACTATTAATCTTATTTAATCAATTTAATTTATCTTTTTAGCACGTAGGGCTATAGTGTCTTTACTGCTTAACGGCACACAATATTAACCCGCTATAGGATATATTCATATGTTAGAGAACAAAGAAGGCCAAACCATACCCAGTGTTACATTTCGCACCCGCCAAGGTGATCAGTGGGTTGATGTCACCAGTGATGAGCTTTTTAGCCAAAAAACCGTCGTATTGTTTGCATTGCCCGGCGCGTTTACGCCCACTTGCTCATCAACGCATTTACCGCGTTATAACGAACTAGCCCCTGTATTAAGCGCCGAAGGTGTGGATAGTATTATTTGTTTATCGGTAAATGATACCTTTGTTATGAACTCATGGGCAGCCGATCAACATGCCGATAATATTACGTTTATTCCCGATGGTAATGGTGAGTTTAGCGATGGCATGGGCATGTTAGTGGGTAAAAATGATATTGGTTTTGGCAATCGCTCATGGCGCTACTCAATGCTAGTAAAAGATGGCGTGATTGAAAAAATGTTTATCGAAGACGATGTACCTGGCGATCCTTTTGAAGTGAGCGATGCCGATACTATGTTGAATTACATCAACCCTGAAGCGTCTTTACCTAAACGTGTTACGCTATTTACAAAACCCGGTTGCCCACACTGCTTACGAGCTAAAAAAGCCTTAACGGATAATCGTTACACTTACGAAGAAATCGTATTAGGCGATAAAGGGATTACTTACAGTTCGTTGGCGGCGGTAACCGGCGCAGGTACCGTACCACAAGTGTTTATTGATGGTGAGCACATTGGTACTGCGGACGATTTAGAACAATGGCTTGCCGTGTAATACACGGGTATTATTTTAGCTTAATCTCAACCAACTGAAACACAATGCGCAGAGACTCACGCCGAGTCTCTGCGCATATACGGTCGTGTTACACTAGGGTTTTTATATCGTTATCATTCTGTTGCCATGACTACTTCTCATACACCGCCACCCCCATCGTCATCCAATATTCCTTGCCGCCAAGATGTGCTTGATGTCACTCAACACTGGTTTGAAAATGTGGTGCTGGGTTTAAATTTATGCCCTTTTGCTCATCGCCCTGCACGCTTACAACGTATTGCGTTTGTGGTTGATGAAAGTACAGAGGAAGGTGCATTAATGGAAGCACTTATCAACGAGATGGAAATACTTTCTGCCACACCGATAGAACAGCAAGAAACCACGTTATTGGTTGTGCCTTATCTATTGCACGATTTTTATGATTATCAATTTTTTTTAGAAGAAGCGCAGCGCAAATTAAAATCTCACCACTGGCTTGGGGTATTTCAATTAGCCAGCTTTCACCCCCATTATTGTTTTGCGGGTGCTCATGCCGATGATGCCAGTAATTTAACGAACCGTTCACCGTACCCTATTATTCATATACTACGAGAAGATAGCTTACATGCTGCTTTAGAACATGTAGATAAGCCTGAGGATATTCCACAGGCAAATATTGAGAGAATGGAAAATTTAAGTGAGGAAGAAAAACAACAATTGTTTTTTTATCTTGATCAATAAATTATTCTGGGCTGGCGTTATGGTCGTTCGCTTTTGATTTTTTTATTGCGACTTTTTCATGAAGAATTAAAGCAAAAATAATCGCAATAAAATAAATTAATTTACTAACCGACTGAAACCCTTGATGAAAATCATAACCATCATCCATCGCGGTGCGTAATAAACCAAAGCATAATACGGCCGCCGAAAAATATGCCCACCGTTGCTTTTGATACACAAAATAACCTATCGCTATAGATATAAGACCTGCGATACCCCCAAACGTATGCAGTTGCGCACACCAGACTATGCCCATGAGCACTAAGAATACGACGTAAAACGTATTCACTTTTTGCCACGTAGGATGCGGCACTGGGGTGGGCGTTACTGTCTGTTTATTCGTCATTTTTTATTGCCTGTTTTGCTAACCAATTTTTTAGTAGATGCCACTCGTTAACTTTTTTCATACCCATATTACGCAACCAACGTACTATTAATTGTCGGCTGCCAAATAAACGTTTAAAGCCTTCCATGAGTAGCATCACTTCTACATTATGCGCTTTGCGTTTACGTTGATAACGCCGCAGCACCGAAGGATCATTAATGAATAAACCACGATCCATCGCGCGTACTATTTCTGCGGCTAAGGCCTGCGCATCTAACAAACCTAAATTTACACCTTGCCCTGCCAATGGATGAATGGTGTGTGCGGCATCACCGATCAATACAATATTGTCACGACTGTAATCAACGGCATGACGCTGCGTTAATGGAAAACAAAAACGTCGGCTCGTAGATGTTACCTTGCCTAAGCGATGTTCAAATGCCTGACCCAATTGTTGACAAAATGCATGGTCGTCAAGTGCCATCATGGCATCGGCTTTTTCATTTTCTAAAGACCACACAATCGAGCAATATTGCTGAGATGAATGATCTAGCGGTAAAAACGCTAATGGCCCCGACGATAAAAAATTTTGCCATGCGGTTTGTTGATGAGATTTTTCAGATCGTACCGTGGCAACAATGGCTTTATGTTCGTATTCCCACGCGCGTACTGGCATCTGACACAATTCACGTATCGTAGAATGTGCACCGTCGGCAGCAACAATGAGTTTTGCCGCCAGTACGCGATCGTCGGAACAGGTTATTTCGGTTACTTGCATACCTTGATGCGTTGTTGTTTTTAACGCACTCACACCAACACCACGAATAAGATCTATGTGCACATGCGATGTGTTTACATGCGCTGCCAATGCATCTAATACAGCGCATTGTAAAATACTGTTTTCTACAATATGCCCGAGTTGTTGTTGTTGAATATCGGCCGCCGAAAAATCAATACTGGCGGTGCCGTCGTTATCCCATACGTGCATGTGGGTGTATGCACACGCGCGTTGCTGTTGCACCGTTTGCCATATACCCATCGTTTGAAATAGCTGTTGTGATGCATGAGTTAATGCTACTACGCGAGGATCAAAAATGGGCTGTTGAATATCAGGCCGATTGGGGGCTGCCGCGGGATCAATCAAGGCGATACGTAAGGGTAAGGCTGGCTGCTGTTGTTTAGCAATCTGCTCAACTACCAACGCTGTAAAGCTAGCGCCCACTAGGCCTGCACCTACCACCACCACATCATAGGATGTATGTTCTGTCATAGCATCCCCATCATTTGTCGCGCCAAGGTTTTTTTCGCTAAAGGCATCGCATGTAAACTCAATAAGCCCATTTGACGCAATGCAGATAACGACCATTTTTTGGATGAAAAAGTATCTACCATTGCATGGGTTAGCCCAATGGTTAGTTGCTGGTCTTTCTCGCGTTCTTGCTGGTAGCGTTGTAGGGTTTGATAATGACCAATGGCTTGTTCTTTTTCTACCGCTTCACGCAGGGTTTTCGCTAATACTGCATTATCGCGTAGTGATAGGTTAAACCCTTGGCCTGCCACGGGATGTAAAAAATGTGCGGCATTACCAACAACAACAATATGTGACCGTACTTGCTCTTTGGCCTGTACTAATGCAAGTGGGTAGCAATGACGCTGCCCTACGTGCTCAATATAGCCTGCACGATAGCCAAAGCATGTTTGTAGTTGCTGCATACATTGTGCATCGCTATATGCCATCACAGTGTCGGCCTGCTGAGTATCTCGTGTCCACACTACTGCGGCTCGATGTAAACCGTCACAATCCTTTAATGGTAGCACCGCCAATGGGCCTTGATCGGTAAAACGCTCATAAGCAATGCCTTGATGCGGCTCTTTAAGCGCAATATTCATAATAATCGCTGATTGATGGTACGGCGTCATATCGCAATCAATCCCCAGCGATTGTCGTAGTGGTGAGTCGGTACCATCGGCAATAAGTACCACATCGGCATGTCGCTCAGTTACACAGTCGTGCGCTTGCTCATCAGTTTGGGTGATCTGTAATATCGCCCCCCCTTTTTTCATGCGGCAGGCCGATACGGTTGCAGGCGCAATACATTCAACGGCTGTGTTTTGTAATTGTTCTAATAAGCAATGCCCTAACTGGCGATTTTCTACCACATAACCCAGCGCATCTAAGCCGTGATCTTGCGCGTGTAATTGTGTATTACTGTAATGACCTTTATCTGAAATATGAATATGTTGAATCGCTTGTGCTTGCTCTTGCAGGTTTTTCCATACACCAAGCGTGTTGAGCAGCTCAACACTGCCTGCGCTTAATGCGGTGGAACGGGCATCAAAACTAGAGGCGTGATGGGCAGGCGTTTGCTGCGTATGAGCAGAAGGAAAAGGAAATTGTTCTATCAGCGATATGTGTACTGCGTGCGGACTATTTTCAAAAGCTTGAGAGAGCATTAATGCCAAGCTCACGCCCACCATACCGCCACCAACAATGGCGATATGCTGTTCTTGTGTATGTGAGCCTTGGCTATGTAAACCTTGTAGCGACATGACTATGCGCTACCTGTTGCGCCATGCAGCTGATTTGCCATTATATGCTCGATGGCATCGATCGTTTTAGGCACGTCTTTAGATAAAATGTCATTTCCCTCTTTGGTTACTAGCACATCGTCTTCGATACGTACGCCAATACCCCGCCATTTTTTTGCAACGCTTTCGTCGTCGGGAGAAATATAAATACCGGGTTCTACGGTCATCACCATGCCCGCTTCTAATAAGCGCCATTCGCCTTCTATTTTATAATCACCCACATCGTGTACATCCATGCCTAACCAGTGACCAATACGATGCATATAAAATGGTTTATACGCATGAGCGGCAATCAGCTCGTTGGTATCGCCACTCAACAGACCAAGATCCACTAAGCCTTGCGTAATCACGCGTACAGATACTTCGTGTGGCGCGTTCCAGTGATTGCCTTGTTTTACCTCGGCAATAGCCGCTAATTGCGCATCGAGCACCAGTTGATATATGGCTTTTTGTTCTGGTGAAAAACGGCCATTCACGGGAAAGGTGCGAGTAATATCCGAGGCATACGATTCGAGTTCGCAGCCTGCATCAATCAGCACTAATTCGCCGTCTTTCATTTGTCGTGTATTTTCAATGTAGTGCAAAATACACGCGTTATCGCCACTGCCCACAATTGAGGTATATGCTGGCGCACGAGAGCCTGAACGCATAAAGTGATACTGTATTTCGGCTTCTAGTTCGTATTCATATTGCCCCACTGCACACGTTTGCATTGCACGGCAATGAGCGTCGGCTGAGATTTCAGCGGCTTTACGCATGATGCGTACCTCGGCAGCACTTTTGAACAAGCGTAAGTCATGCACGATATGATCAAGGTCTAAAAACTCACCCGGAGGTACAGCACCTGAACGCACATTAGAGCGAATATGATTGACCCAACCCATAACACGGGTATCAAACGCAGGATCACGCCCTAGGGAATAGTACACCCGCTCACGGCCTTCTAATAAGCCCGGTAAAATTTCATCGAGGTCGCCAATGGGAAACGCATCATCAGCACCGTAGTCATTACAAGCACCGTCTTGCCCTGCGCGATGGCCGTCCCATATTTCACGTTCACGGTCTTTTTCACGACAAAAGACAATGGTTTCGCCATGCTCTCGACCAGGAATAATGACTAATACGGCTTCGGGCTCAGGAAAACCACTCAGATAAAAAAAGTCGCTGTCTTGGCGATAGGCATAATGGGCATCGCGGTTACGAATTTTTTCGGGGGCAGCCGACAGTATGGCAATACTGTTTGGCTCCATGTGATCCATTAATGCTTTACGACGACGAGCAAATTCTTGTTTAGTAATGGCTATCATAATATGGGCATTCTAGTGTCAGTGGTATTGTGCGTACAGAAGAGTCACGCACAATAGTTAATGTACAGTCGGTAAATCATGGTCATCAATATGATGCTCGGCATAAAAATGCATGGCCGCCATGCGTACGTATTCGATAAGATCAGAATAGCCTTGTTCTTGCTCTTCTTCATCGTCATCATCGGTTACTGCCGCTTGCACAATCGCGGCGATATCACGCAACGCGTCAGCCGCATCGCTAGAAAATTCTTGGTTAGGGTCAATACCTGCACTCCCAAAGCCGCTTAAAAAGCCATGGCACCATTCCGACAGCGCTTGGGTACGCTGATCAAGGTCGGTGTCGTTTTCGGGCAATAACAGTTGCATGTCATATAAGCCTGAGTTTAATTGCGCCAATGTTGCATCTAATAGCATAGCCACTTCGTCTTGGGCTTGGCCATCGGGGGTATCGGTAAGCTCTAAAAAATCCCATGCAATATGTAACCATGCATCGTGGTCTAATTTTGCACCACCGCATAATTTTCCACATAGTAAACCATGCAATTCTGCTGGGCTATTAATGGCACCATACGGCATGAGCAAATTACAAAAATCATCAAACCCTAAACACTTTATCTCTGACAAGAACTTATCCTCTAATACAACGTGACTCATACCACCTATTATCTAATGTCTACATGATAATAAGGGCATTGTTTGCTTTTTATACCGCGCATAAATGTCGCGTATAGATTGATACGAAAGCAATAAAATTATGGGTCTATATTACCATGACCGCGAAACACCATGGCGAAAAACACGTCAGAATAATGAATTAGAAGACACATATTCAAAGATATGACGCAAACACATATACACGTTACCAATTACTGGTACACTCGCGCCTCAAATTTCACAGAGAGGTGTGCGTCATGGCGTTATTGGATAGGAAAACAAACGAAAAAAATATACCCCACGCACCCACGCCCTCACCATCTGACGATACTCACTCCCATACCCACGCCCATCCCCATACACATTCTAAAAAGCCTCACGCAGCATTAAAAATGGTTAGCGGTTTATCCTGTAATTACAATCGCTATTTTTCGAGTGGTGTCTATACCTTTCGTTACCCTGCCGTTAATCAGCATACGCTGGCATTTATTGATCGTTATATGGCAAAAAGACGCGGCGATAGTCATATACTCGATTATGGTTGTGGTGACGGGCGTTATTTAACTGCGCTATTACACCATTTCCCTAAGGCACGCTTTACCGCATTTGATATTGCTAGCGCACCACTTAAACGTTTAGAAAAAAAACTATTGCAGTTACAGGCTATCAAACGTGTCACTATTATTGATGATAATGACACGCTATTACAGTCACTGAATATGGGCGACAAGGTTGATATCGCGTTAATATTATTTGGTGTGTTTTCTCATATTGAGTCAGCAAAACAACGACAAACCTTACTACTTTCGTTACGCGATAGCATTGCAGCCACCAGCGGTAAATTAATTTTATCGGTACCCAATAAAGCTCGCCGTTTTAAACGTGAGCAGCAACAGCAAAAAAGTCACGAGATTCAATATACCCGCCATATTCATTTACAGGATGTGATGTTTTATTATCACTTATATAGCGTTAAAACCATTAGCGATGAGTTGGCGCAAGCTGGCTTGCATGTGATAGACGTACGTGCGGAAAGTATTTTTCCAGAAAGCTGGGTCACTCGTTTTTCATTACTGGGAAAAATAGATCAACACTTATGTAAAATACTTCCTGCGGATTGGGGTTATGGTATTCTGTTGTGCTGCCAAGCTAAATAATAACAACAGGCGCATCGTTTATGTATATCCGTGTATTTTTACATTTTTTATGTCTTATCTGGCTGTGTTACAGCTCATGGGGCGTAGCGAATACGGATACACGCTTTGTTAATAGTACCGATTCTTCTCGTTTAGCACTTATTCACGCACGAAAAACACTGATTGTAGGTGTAAAAGCCGATTATCCACCGTGGGGATATTATGATCACGATGGGCATATTATTGGGCTAGAGGTAGATTTAGCAAAAAATATTGCCGAGCGTTTAGGCGTTGCTTTGCGTGTAGAGCGTGTAACCGCGTCTAATCGTATTAGCAAAGTGGAATCGGGTGCGATTGATTTAGTGATTGCCACTATGAGCGATACCGAAAAGCGCCGTATTCAAACAGGTATTATTGAGCCCAGTTACTATTCTAGCGGCGCTACTATCTTAGTTCCTAATAACGGAATTCCCTTACGCAGTTGGGCAGATATTTATGGGCGTTCTATTTGCCTCACAAAAAATGCGTATTTTAACCGTGAGCTCAAAGAACGTTTTTTATTACAGGCAAAAGAATTTGAAGGCACATTAGATAATTTAGCCGCGCTCAGATTTGGTAAGTGCACTGGCTGGATTTATGATGATTCAGCGATTGTCACATTATTGCAAGAAGAAAAATGGCAAGATTTTACCACGCCACTCAACACCATTTTATCAAACCCGTGGGCAATGGCCGTTAAACACACAGAAAAACATACCGCCTTTGGTGTTTTAATTTCTGATGCTATTATCGACTGGCATCGCGATGGTACATTACTCGCACTCGAAAAAAAATGGAACATTCCTACCAGCCAATTTTTAGAAGAACAGCATCAACGCTGGCGACAAAAAAATACCCATAACGAATATGTTTGCCAACGTTTAGCCGATCATACCTAGTATCAAGTTTGAAGCGCGACAATAATGGTTAAATACCATGGTACATCTCCTCTGGTGTTTTATAATTAAACCGTTTTCTTGGGCGTGTATTTAATGCGGTAGCAATTCGATCACATTGTTGTTGTGTAACGTTTTCCATGCTCTTTGTTTTGGGAAGGTACTGCCGAATTAATCCGTTCACATGTTCGTTGCTTCCTCTTTCCCAAGAATGGTAGGGGTTCGCAAAGTAAAACCGTACAGGGTGCCTTTCCTCTATTTTTTTATATTGATGAAACTCTGTTCCATTATCGGCCGTGATCGTTTTGAAATGACTAGGATCACGATGAATCAAACCCAGAGTTTTTTTATTGACAGCAGCGGCTGATTTGTCAGAAATTTTCCCAATCATGACATAACCCGTCTTGCGTTCAAGTAACGTGACAATACAGTGGTTGCTGCCGCGTCCATGAACGGTATCAATCTCCCAATGCCCTTTATATTTACGAGTTTCTACGCTGGCTGGCCGTTCTGATATATGTCGCTTGTTAGCTAAACGGCCTCGGCTATCATAGGCTTTATAGCGCTTTCTTCGTATCTTTGACGATTGGCGTAGGTATGTCCAAAGATTACCTCCGTTCGCTTTATCACGCCAAATATATTGGTAGATGGTTTCATGGCTTAATGGTCGAGTCATTAACTGGAAACGACGAATAACGCCAACGATTTGCTCTGGACTTAATCTTCGTTTGAGTAATCGCCTGACTATCTTAAAGTCACAAGGCTTGTAGTGCCGATTACGTCTTGAACGTTTACGCCTAGCTACGGTTCGGTACTGTGCCTTGCTTGGTCTGTAGGCACCATCAATGATAAAGCAACGATTGCGTGCTAGCTCTCTGTATAAGGTTGAAAAATGCCTTCCCATCATGCGGGCTATTTTTCTAATAGATAGACCTTGCCGTTTGAGGGTGGAAAACGTTATTCTTTCTTCATAGGTGAGTTGTTGATATATCATAGTGCTTTTCTACTTCTTGGCGGGAGTGAAAAAACACGTATATTACAGCTCACCTTCTTACTATTAAAAGGTGTCGCGGTTAGTATATGAATTCGGCATACATTTACTCCCCATTGCCTAAGCCATCGCAGCATTTCTTCTGTGAGTGCAATAAAGAATCATTTTCTCTCGTCGTGGGACATCAACTTTCCGCCCGCTTATGATAAATATAGCCGTAACACTTTATTAAAAGGCATTGCTTTAACATTACTATTGAGTGTTTTAGCCATTATTGGCTCTCTCACTTTTGGCATAGTGATCGGCTTATGTTTGTATAAATTACCTCGCCTTTGGGCATGGCCAGCTCATCGCATCAACGATATGTTTAGAATGACCCCACCTTTGCTTAATCTTTATATTGTGTTTTTTGGCTTAGGGGGGCTGGCAGGCTTACATTATGGCATTCAATTTAATGCCGTTGTTGTAGCCATTGTTGTTTTCTCATCGTATGCAGGTGCCAGTAATGCAGCCCTGTTATGCCAAGCATTGCATGAAGCCAAAGCACATCACCCTGCTTATATTTTACGCGCACTTTTTGCATCGGCGTTTCAACACGCTTACGAGGGCATTAATGCAAACTCAGTAAATATTGTTAAGGCGGTGGGTTTAGCCAGTGTAATTGCCGTACCCGAATTAATTTCGGCATCTAACAGTATTATTGCCGACTACGGTAACACAGCAGAAATGATGACTTTTTTATTGGTGTTTTATTTTTTCATTGTTTATTGTTTTATCTTTTTATTAAACAAGCTTCAGCAATGGGTAACGCATCACCATGAATAGTATTTGGACAGAACTCATACATTGGACGCCGAGCTTTGCTGTAGGCTTTAGTGTGAATTTATTAATTTCGTTTGTGGCAATGCTTGTAGGAACAGCCATTGGCTGGATGATTGCCTGTGGCCGTTGTGCACAGAATAAAAAGCTGGCACATACCAGTCATTTTTCTACGGGTATATTTCGTAATATACCTAGCTTTGTTTTTATGTTTTATATTGCGTTTATTATTCCGATTGAATTTGAATGGCAAGGTGAAAATATACGTTTTCCTGCATGGATTAAAGCCTCTATAGCTTTGGCCGTACCGGTTGTTGGGTTTGCATCGGATCAGTTTTATCGCTTAATACGCGAATCACATACCCACAACCCCATCGCATTGCCTATGTTTTTTGTCTCATGGACACAGTATTTTTTAATTATTTTAATGGCTTCATCAACGGCATCGGTGATTGGCGTAAATGAGTTAGTAGGACGTGCAAATACCGCTATCGCTATTATTCGCGACCCCAGCATTATGCTATGGATGTATTTATATGTGGCCGCGTGGTTTTTATTATCGGCCAAAATAATCAACGGCATATTAAAATGGATAAGTAATGGCTTAAAAAAACGCTATCAACATTAAGGTGAATAGAGCAACAACAGGCATTAACGAAAAAATAGAAAAGAAAAGCTTATTCACCCAAAATTCATTAGGCATTCACTAACATCAAACCGCCCACCACCGCTAAAACAAAGCCCATACACAAAATAAGCGATGGCAAGTTATTTTGTGCAAGCTCTTTTAAGTTTGCCCGCATTAATTGCTTTTCATGATCACAAATCTCATCGCCGCAGCCACGACAAAAATCATCATGAATACAAATAAATTCTAAGCAATGCACACACTTATAAACATCCCTTGTATTCCATGGCAGTGCACCAACTGCTGAATGTGGATTTTCTCGCATACCTTTAATCTCTTCGGGAGAAAAATGATGCCCACAATCTCTACAATATGAATTACCGTTGGCTACAATGCCACTGCACATTGGACAACGATAAATATCAGCTAATGTTTTCATTGAGTACCTCTAATCTATAAACTCACATTGCAGCTAACTTGAGTCGCAGCAAAAAACCTGCTCGACAACATATATCTATCAGGTCTTTAAAAATAATATTATGCTACTCAGTAGAAGCAATTAACCATTGCTTTAATGCAGATTCAGACTTGTCACATTCCGCTAGCTTTAATGCACGTTTAACCCAAGGCCCTGCTTTAAGTGTCTCAGAATCTACGACCACACAGTAATGTTGATCTTTATTGAGTCTGATTGTTTTATCAGTCTGGTTATAAACAAATTTTTGATGGGGATGATCACTACAATCAAGCAAAGCAAATTCAGATTTTCCTGTTGCTATAAGAACTTGCATACATTGGCCTTCAAAGGCATAAGAGCTAATTTTTTTGGTTTCTGAATTATACTCAAAACGAACATCATGACCAGAATCATTTCTTGCGGTGCCTTTATCTGTTTTTGGTTTACATGAATGTGTTTGCATTAACTCAGATTGCCCTGGGCCATAAGTATCAAGACAGAATCCATATCCATTAGGCTCATCCAGATTTTCATTCAGTACTATATAAGGAGCCTCAGTAGGTACATTTGGATTTGCTGCTGACACATGGCCAATAAAAAACACCAATACAGAAAATATTGAAATTTTAACCGTTGTATAGATCATATATTTTTCTCTAAATAGTAAAATGAATTGTTTAATGTGACTGCATACTAATTTGCTGATCGCCAATATAATGCTTCACAATTTCTGTACCTAGGGGCTGACGCAACAGACCTATCAGCTCTTGGTTTACCACATCTTTTATTGGGTGATTGGTGGTTAACCCCCAGCCATAAGGCTCAAATTTAAACGATTGATTGTGCACTGTAATTTGATTACGCAAGTGAGGCTTTTGCGATAAATATACAAGTTGTACCCAGTCACCAATCACTAAATCTCGCTCGCCTCGCGCCACTTGTGATAAAGCATCTTGCCATGTATCGGTAAGTTCTAATGAAAATGGCTGCTTTTTAGATTCTAGTAAAAACCGTTCTGCCGTAGAACCTTGCAAGGTCGACACATGGTATTGATCCATTGTTTGAATCGAAAAATCTTTTTGCGGGCTTACGCTTTGCGTTAAAGCGGCTGTAAGCATACTAAATAAGCTGGCCGATACAGTAATACCAAACAGCAATACAATCACAGAGAAAAACTGCATGGCTACTGATGAAAAGCCAAATACGTCTTTACGTATCCCACTAATATTTAGTAAGGAATATAAAACCACATGCGCCACCATTGCCACTCTAGACTTATCTTTCATGGCTGGCATCGCCACATATTGATGAATATTTTTAATGGCCAGCAAAACCAAAATACACAATAGCACCGCAAATATAATAAATAGATACAGCATATTATTAGAGGCGAATGCATTAGATAAGGTATTAAAGGCCTGCTCAAAATCAAAATTAGATTCTGCGGGACTAGAGGCAAACACCAAGCCTGAGTTGAAATATTGGTGAGAAAAATCAAATATTTTTTCGCGTTCACGTGTGATTGTTAATGGCGATACCGCTATATCAATAGAGCCATCAGTGAGCGCAGTTAGTGTTTGCGACAAACTTAAGCACACATATTGATAAGGCACCTGCAGCCGCGATGCCACTTCTTGCCAATAATCAATGCCTATACCTTCTAGCTGTACTTCTTCTGATAATGGGTTCATCGCTTCATATACAAACGGTGGCGCATGGCGCACAGCAATACGAAGCACACCCTCAGGAATACTCGCAGGGTCAACACACTGCGCAAATAAGGTAGAGGCATCACTGCTAGTAATTGTATGACTAGCAATGGTTTTATCCACGGCGGAGTTGGCAGCCAGCAATGACGAAAAAAACACGCCGCAAACCGTGATTAAAAAAGCCAATAAAAAAGATCGATAACGCATAATAAACAAAAACTCTTAAGAAAATTAGCTCGACGCTACCGCATCATCTGATTTTTTATTTAATATTCCAGGAATCATTTTTTCGGCGAAGCCCGCAATTAAGCACCACACCACCAGCAATGATAAACCTTCTGCGGGTCGAACCAAAGTGCCAATAGATAATGATGACTCTACACCCTGCGATACACCATGACTATTTGCTAATATTGCTGACCCTTCGATGGTGAGTTCATTTTTTGCCATTTCTAGTTCTGCAACAGAATGTATAAATTCAGGAAAAAATGCACCGCTTAATAAACCCGATTGTAATAAATAAAACATAATTAAGCCCGCACCCGCACCCACCATAGCGCGTGCCAAGATATAACCTAACTGACTCATAGCACCTACTTGTTCACGCGTAGCACCTTGTACGCGAGATTGAATCGAGGTTAGCTGGCTAAATGCAGCACCTAAGATGCCTGAGCTGGCAGCAGTGAAAATATAATATAAGCGTAAATTATCAAACTCAAAATTAAAAAATACACGGCTGATAGTCGGCGAGAAAAACAATACAAAGCTGCATAAAAATAGGGCTACCGTTTTACGTCGCATTTCGTTTTCATTAAAACGAATCACACGTTTTGATTCTCTTGCCCATTGAATATCTTTTATAAGGGTCAGTAATAACGTGCGCTGCTTATTGGCGCACGTTGTATTGGCATGCGCGGTATAAAATTGTGCGACTTGCGCTGGCAAGCGATCTACCGCCGATAACTGTCGCTGCCACTCGGTGTCTAAGCTCACCTCATCATAATAGGCCACCAAGG
>CBDDBR010000006.1:0-3112 GCA_965225895.1 Candidatus Endobugula sp. | reverse complement strand
ACGAAGACGTGGTCACGTGGTGTAACTCAGCCTGACCAAGCCAGGTGTGTGTTACCAATATTGGGTTCCCAGGTGTGTTACCAATATTGGGTTCCGTAATATTGGCAGTTGTAATAGTTATTGTCCGTCAGTCAGTTGTAGATAGATATATAAGACTTCATTTCATTATACATTGTGTGCCCCTCTCTCACCCTTCATAAAGCTTATAAACTTCATTTCATTATACATTGTGTGCCCCGGCCCCCCTCTCCCCCTTCATAAAGCTTATAAACTTATTTCATTATACTTTGTGTGCCCCCCTCTCCCCTTCAAAAAGCTTATAAACTTATTTCATTATACTTTGTGTGCCCCCTGGCCCACTCTCCCCCTTCATAAAGCTTATAAACTTATTTCATTATACATTGTGTGCCCCCCTCTCCCCTTCAAAAAGCTTATAAACGTATTTCTTTATACTTTGTGTGCCCCCCTCTCCCCCTTCATAAAGCTTATAAACTTATTTCATTATACTTTGTGTGCCCCCCTCTCCCCCTTCATAAAGCTTGTAAACTTATTTCATTATACATTGTGTGCCCCCTGGCCCACTCTCCCCCTTCATAAAGCTTATAAACTTATTTCATTATACATTGTGTGCCCCCCTCTCCCCTTCAAAAAGCTTATAAACGTATTTCTTTATACTTTGTCTGCCCCCCTCTCCCCTTCAAAAAGCTTATAAACTTATTTCATTATACATTGTGTGCCCCCGGCCCCCCTCTCCCCCTTCATAAAGCTTATAAACTTATTTCATTATACTTTGTGTGCCCCCCTCTCCCCTTCAAAAAGCTTATAAACTTATTTCATTATACATTGTGTGCCCCCGGCCCCCTCTCCCCCTTCATAAAGCTTATAAACTTATTTCATTATACTTTGTGTGCCCCCCTCTCCCCTTCAAAAAGCTTATAAACTTATTTCATTATACTTTGTGTGCCCCCTGGCCCACTCTCCCCCTTCATAAAGCTTATAAACTTATTTCATTATACATTGTGTGCCCCCCTCTCCCCTTCAAAAAGCTTATAAACGTATTTCTTTATACTTTGTGTGCCCCCCTCTCCCCCTTCATAAAGCTTATAAACTTATTTCATTATACTTTGTGTGCCCCCCTCTCCCCCTTCATAAAGCTTGTAAACTTATTTCTTTATACTTTGTGTGCCCCCTGGCCCACTCTCCCCCTTCATAAAGCTTATAAACTTATTTCATTATACATTGTGTGCCCCCCTCTCCCCTTCAAAAAGCTTATAAACGTATTTCTTTATAATTTGTGTGCCCCCCTCTCCCCTTCAAAAAGCTTATAAACTTATTTCATTATACATTGTGTGCCCCCGGCCCCCCTCTCCCCCTTCATAAAGCTTATAAACTTATTTCATTATACTTTGTGTGCCCCCCTCTCCCCCTTCATAAAGCTTATAAACTTATTTCATTATCCATTGTGTGCCCCCGGCCCCCCTCTCCCCCTTCATAAAGCTTATAAACTTATTTCATTATACTTTGTGTGCCCCCCTCTCCCCTTCAAAAAGCTTATAAACTTATTTCATTATACATTGTGTGCCCCCGGCCCCCTCTCCCCCTTCATAAAGCTTATAAACGTATTTCTTTATACTTTGTGTGCCCCTCTCCCCCCATCATCGTAATATGACATCTTATTCTTCTTCTTTTCTAGACTTCTAGTCTCTACAACATTACCCACAAGTTGTAGTCCTTTAGTTTATAAAACCATAAATTACAACGAAGTACAGTGGTGACCCCCCCTACAGTAACCATGGTAACAGTGGTGTTACAGTGGTACACAGCTACAGGGGGTACAGTGGTGTTACTGATATTACATTATAGTAGTCCGGTAAATGGACATTTTACTACAGTTTACTTATGCAGCCAGCGTGTAAGTAAGTAATCTGTTAAATGGGGACAGCAGCTGTACAGACTATTATTTGAGGGAGGGTCAGTAAGTTAGGGTGTAACCCCTTAAATACTGGTAGAACCTATTAAGTTAGGGGTGTAACCCGTTAAATACTGGTAGAACCTATTCAGGCTGCAAATCTAACTCTGATTGTGGTCTAAATTTTGTAACCTTCTCATTTTCATACCAAAAATCAAATGCGTAACTAACAGAAATGAAATTACAAATGTTTTAAATTTTTTGTCAAAAAACAAACTTTTAGGGCCGGGCCAGTGTTACTAATGACCGGGGTAAGCGTATGTAAGCGTACTTACATATAATAAACTATAAATTTTTATCCGAATTGAAGAAACATCACAACAAAAAGAAAAATTTGACACTTGTTGAAACGCCCTGATCTCCGAACTTTTAACTAAACATAACCTTATAATTTTCAAACTGTTTTTTCCCTCAGTTATCGACCATTGTGCATCAGAAATTATACCATTGTGATAATATTATGTTAATGCTCGGTATTCAAATTATAGTTTATAAGTACATTAATTGTAATATACCGAGGTCTGATCGTCATCTTCTTACAGCGTTCGATGTCTGTGTGAAGGTAAAATGGTGACATCCTCTGGATATAATTTTTAAGACTTGATGTCAATTTATTATCGGAGAAAAAAACGATTTATGAAGGAGCAACCTTACATTCTACCTATTTGAAATATACATAATGAGGTCTGATCATCATCTTCTTACAGCGTTCGATGTCTGTGTGAAGGCAAAATGGTGATATCCTCTGGATCAGGCAGAGGTCGAGTGTTATTTGAAATATACGATCTAATTGGATTGAATATGATGGGGATTCAATTGGCATTGTGAATTTTGTGGCCCATATTATGACAGCCTCCAAGATTACCAACTCATATAATATGGAACTAGACTGTTATGTAAAACCTTCGCAGGGAAGAGCCAATATTAAATTGACTGGTGAAACTAATATTACGGATGTCGGATATATCGCATCGTTGCTCAGATTCGGTCATTATTTTGATTTAAGAGTGCTGCACTTTTTTTCTATGAAGAATTGATCCTGATATGATGATTTCGTCATGTAATGTGTCCTAGAAAATGCCAATCAATAAAACGTTTAAATATGTTAGCGAATGACAAAATCTTATTAATTTATACTTTCTT
>CBDDBR010000005.1:0-4815 GCA_965225895.1 Candidatus Endobugula sp. | reverse complement strand
ATATCTGATGACCTGGGCAAATGGTAAAATGTACAACTTTTGTGGTAGGCAAAAATCCCAATTTTTATTTTTTCACCTTGTTCGGTCTGTAACTTGGTCATTTATTGTTCAATTATATAATCCTTTAAAGGGTTGTCTTTTACGGATTGTCAGTAATGTTCAGTAAAAAAATCAGCCAAAAAACTTTTAAAATGGCAGTATTACAGTGACAGACTTCCCCAAATTTTAAAAAAATTCGAAAAAGAAAATATTTTTTTTTTCGAAAGAGAGTATTCTCAAAAATAATTTCTAATGTATCAAATCGTGTTGTTTCTAAGTACACTTTAATAATATGAAGTCAAATCTCGTCACACGGCAAAAAAGGTTTTGGTGTATCTCCCCTTAAAGGTACCTTTTGCAAAATATGCAAAAAATGCAACAAATAAAGAAATAAGAGGAAAAAGTACTTTTGATACTTTGAATCCATGTCAATTTTTATTTAAACAGATATCGAGCTGATAGTCAAACCGAGTACATATTATTTGAGTACATGTTCGAGTACATAATCGAGTACATGTTCGAGTACATAATCGAGTACATAATCGAGTACATAATCGAGTACATAATCGAGTACATAATCGAGTACATAATCGAGTACATAATCGAGTACATTATCGATTAATCGGACCAAGCAAGACCGGAAGTCTTTAAACAGTCCGGAATAAGGCCTCTGTTTCATTTCATAAATTGGTCAAAAAAGGAGCTATAACTTTTAAGGAGGGATAACTTGATATTTTAATAGCTCCAACTGCTCCATTTTGTTAAATAACATTCGGAACATAAGAAGAATTGGCAATCATGAGTGGACAAATCGGAAGCATGCAATTTTATAATGTTTGGCACTACTTTGCGACAATTCTCCACTCCGGGAATATATTGGACTGTGTGAGGTATGCAATGAAGCTGTGTCATGCTGTGTACAGTAGGCCGGTAACATGTGTCACATACACAGTTTGTGTAACATACACACCCTACACAGCAAGACAATGTATGTGGTTTAGTTGAAGAAGTGTACATTATTGAAATAAAGGACACACTTTAGGACACACTTTAGTTTATACGTTAATTGAAAGGAATTTAATGAAAAAAAGGTCTCTGAGCTCATTCCCTTCATAAGATCAATGGGGAAATCTATGAAATTTGAAAAGCATGGCATCGTGCTTTATGGCATCGGGTTGGGTTTTCACTTTGCGTGGAGTCACGTTTTATCATAATATGGGGTTTTCATGGCAACAGAGGGTTGTCATGGCAACAGATCTGTGGACCTACCCAGGGATAACTTCATAGACAGTACTACAGGAGGAACCTAGATAGTATCTGGCGGGGCATCTCTGTCTGGGGGTTAACAGGTTGGTACAGTGGTTACTGTCGTTACTATGGGTACTATGGTTACTATGGTTACTATGGTTACTATGGTTACTGTGGTTACTATGGTTACTATGGTTACTATGGTTACTACAGGAGGAACCTACGGGCATCTCTGTCTGGGGGGTTAACAGTTTGGACTATGAGTACGTCTTTATAAAGAGTACTTTATAATGGTGGTCTGATCACTCTGAGAGCAATGTACTACTGAGTACACGTGTTAGTCGGGTGGGGTGTCTCTAGTTAGGTGTGTCTCTTCTGAGTGGGTATTCCCATGAACACTGCGACATGGCACCTTCTTAATTGTGGGAGATCTGCCAATACTAAATCACTATCAAAAGGAAGGGAATATAATAATATTAACCTCGTAATTTTGTAATTTTGTAATTTATGTCCCATAAAAATGGTTCAAAGTGTAGAAATCTTCGTTCATTCACTGGTGTAGTATGTAGTATGTAGTATGTAGTATGTAGTATGTAGTATGTAGTATGTAGTATGTAGTATGTAGTATGTAGTATGTAGTATGTAGTATGTAGTATGTAGTATGTAGTATGTAGTATGTAGCATGTAGCATGTAGCATGTAGCATGTAGCATGTAGCATGTAGCATGTAGCATGTAGCATGTAGTATGTAGTATGTAGTATGTAGTATGTAGTATGTAGTATGTAGTATGTAGTATGTAGTATGTAGTATGTAGTATGTAGTATGTAGTATGTAGTGTATGTAGTATGTAGTATGTAGTATGTAGTATGTAGTATGTAGTATGTAGTATGTAGTATGTAGTATGTAGTATGTAGTATGTAGTATGTAGTGTATGTAGTATGTAGTATGTAGCATGTAGTATGTAGTATGTAGCATGTAGTATGTAGTATGTAGTATGTAGTATGTAGTATGTAGTATGTAGTATGTAGCCCTATGTAGTATGTAGTATGTAGTATGTAGTATGTAGTATGTAGTATGTAGTATGTAGTATGTAGTATGTAGTATGTAGTATGTAGTATGTAGTATGTAGTATGTAGTATGTAGTATGTAGTATGTAGTATGTAGTATGTAGTATGTTACACTCACACGGTGGGTGGATATTTCCAGAGGATGGATGATCTGCGAAAATGAAGGAATGTAGTGAAATGATTAGAATGTAATGGAAGATTATAATTAGTGTGTAATGCTTTAATGAGAGTGTGACGACTCATGTATTAGGTGTACGATGATATTATGAGAAAATTATGTATAATATAATTGTATAATGTATAATGTACATTGTATAATGTACAATGTATAATAATATGAAAGATAATTCGGACTCACATTGCAGGGCCTTGTCTTTCAAACTTGCTGATAAAGGTAACTTGAAGCTGAAATTAGAGGTGGTACGTCAGTGCAGACTAAAAGGAGGCACTTATTCTGTACTTATCTAATGTAAAGTGTGTTATAACTAATGTTTTCTAATAAAAAGTGATATTAGGAACACAACTTATATACTTGAGTTAACAGTACAATAGTTATGAACACTGGACACTTGAACAGTCACGAGACAGATTAGGACAGAAAAGACAGACATAGAACATTTGACCCCCCCCCCCCCCCCCCCCCCTCCTTACCATAGATCTATAGAATTTCAGTATTGATGGTATGAATATAAAAACATTACAAATTAAGTTGTATTACATTTTTCCTCTAAACACAAACTCTTGAAAAGATGCACACTAAATTATTGATCGAGTTACCCAAGTCATTGCGTGTCACGTGATCATTGCGTGTCACGTGACCAGCTTCATTGCGTGTCACGTGACCAGCTTCACATTCCAGAAATAACAAATACTCGCTCTACAGCTGTACCAACTTACTAAAGTGACCCTTTAAACAACTGTTCAGGTTGAGTAGTTCTTGACAGTATCAGTGGCACCACTACTACCAGCCAAGTACCAGCATATTAACATGTTACTAATGGTACCCGGTCTGTTGGCCTAACTGGACGCTCTGCCTAACTGGACTAGGGCCTAGGGTTAGGGTTAGGGTTAGGGTTAGGGTTAGGGTTAGGGTTAGGGTTAGGGTTAGGGTTAGGGTTAGGGTTAGGGTTAGGGTTAGGGTTAGGGTTAGGGTTAGGGTTAGGGTTAGGGTTAGGGTTAGGGTTAGGGTTAGGGTTAGGGTTAGGGTTAGGGTTAGGGTTAGGGTTAGGGTTAGGGTTAGGGTTAGGGTTAGGGTTAGGGTTAGGGTTAGGGTTAGGGTTAGGGTTAGGGTTAGGGTTAGGGTTAGGGTTAGGGTCATGGCCTAATTCATGGTTTTAGGCGTTTGGAGATCCATCCAGTTAGGCAGTTAGGCCAATAGACCTATAATCGTTACTAATATAATATCTGTAGTTACCTCAGGTACACACGTAACTCAGTATCTACAAGTCACTCCACTGTACTTCACACAGCAGACACTTTACTTTCCCTCAGCACATGTTATCGCTCTACAAATGTGTCAAACTGACGGGCATGATAACATTTAAAAGTCTGAAGTCATGATAAGTGCTAGCTTACAGTCAGTGTTGATCAGCAGAACCACACCCCTGAACAGGCAATGTAACGTACACTATGAGGTGTGACCACTGATACTATGAAGTGTGACCACTGATGTTCTGAGGTGTGACCACTGATGTCTGGTCATGACTTAACTGACACACTCCCAGCCTGTGCTGTAACTGTAATCAGGAGTGTTCGAAGTCTTGTGACACAGCTTATAAACTGTTGTGACAGCCGCGCCTTGTCACACACTGTAGTGACAGCTCTGGGTACGACCGTGACACTGATGTTGTATCACTGTTAAAATAGCAGTGATGTGTGACACTGCTGAGACACTTTCAATTACGAGTTTGATATGTTATACTTAGCATACCATGATTTATGCACAAATTTTTAGCATTAAAAATCAAATAGCGCATATAATATTCTTCAAATAAGGTCTTACTGACAAATCTTGCTGCCTTAGGATCCAATATCTGAGTTAGGCACGCAACAATGATCATTGGACACGTGACACGCAATGATCACGTGACGCGCAATGATCACGTGACACGCAATGATCACGTGACACGCAATGATCACGTGACACGCAATGATCACGTGACACGCAATGATCACGTGACACGCAATGATCACGTGACACGCAATGATCACGTGACATGCAAAGGTCACATGATACGCAATGATCACGTGAAACGCAATGATCACGTGACACGCAATGGTCACGTGACACGCAATGATCACGTGACACGCATTGGTAACGTGACACGCAATGGTCACGTGACACGCAATGATCACGTGACACGCAATGATCACGTGACACGCAATGATCACGTGACACGCAATGATCACGTGACACGCAATGATCACGTGACACGCAATGGTCACGTTACACGCATTGGTG
>CBDDBR010000004.1:0-6660 GCA_965225895.1 Candidatus Endobugula sp. | reverse complement strand
GTGGGTATAATATAAGGGTGAAGCGTGTTATATTACGAGAAAGTTTCGGTTATAGTTGTCGTGTTCTGACAGCTCGGAGTTTCAGCACAATCATAAAAATGAGGACACACTTCTCTTTGTTGGGTTTCAATTTTTAGGATTAATTAGTATTAGTGCTTTTCAAACAAAGTTACAACGAATTCTTCATGTAGTGCATCCTGAGTTTGGACAGGATATGCCCGTTTAAAATATTTCCATCACGTTACATTACAGGTCCTTTTGCGATAGTGTAAATGCGACATCCAGCGCTGGTTGTCGCTGGATAGCGCTAGTTGTCGCTGGATAGCGCTAGTTGTCGCTATCCAGCGCTATTTGTCGCTATCCGTCGCAAAATATAAAACTGCGATAGTTTGCGCTGGCCAGCGCTAGTTGTCGCAATCCAGCGCTAGTTGTCGCAATCCAGCGCTGGTTGTCGCTATTTATCGCTGGCTATGCGACATTCTTGCACGCGATGGCCAGCGCTAGCTTGCGCTAGCTATCTATTGAAACCATCGCTCAAAACGGTTCGATAACTAGCGCTAGCTAGCACTAACAAGCGCTGGCTAGTGATGGCCAGCGCAAGCCGCTAGCCAGCGCTGGCGAGCGCTGGCCATCGTTGGCCATCGCTAACCAGCGGGATGAATTTAAAATACTATTCGATGGCCAGCGCTGGCTAGCGCTGGCCAACGCATTTTATCGAAAAGGAATATCTTCGATATTACTCGTCGGCCAGCGATGGCCAGCGCTAGCAAGCGCTGGCAAACGCTGGCCATCGCAATT
Organism: Candidatus Endobugula sp.; assembly: GCA_965225895.1. GTDB lineage: Bacteria > Pseudomonadota > Gammaproteobacteria > Pseudomonadales > Cellvibrionaceae > Endobugula. The sequence goes on along the minus strand of CBDDBR010000004.1, from coordinate 5,862 downwards.
TATAGGAAAAAATACTTGCGATATTTATACTCATCAGCTAGCGCTGGCCAGTGATGGCTAGCGCTAGCAAGCGCTGGCCATCGCTGGCCAGCGCATCTTATCGAAATAGAATATCCTCGATAACACTCGTCAGCTAGCGATCGCCAGCGATGACTAGCGATGACTAGCGCTGGCTAGCGCAATTTACCGAAAAAAGAATATCTGCGGCATTACTCCTCAGCTAGCGATGGCCAGCGATAACCAGTGCTGGCCAGCGATTAAGCCAGTTCATTTGTCGTAAAAGAATGTTTGCGATATTACTCATTAGCTGGCGCTGCCGCGTTTGCAATGTAATGCAATGGTTTGCAATATAGCTGAAATATTATATAATGATAGTCAACGATGGCCAGGGCAATCTAAAATGCTTATCGCTCCATATCATATTACATATTGCCACTGGACCGCGCTCAGCCTATAATTCCGCCTTATCTCTAATTCTATTCGGCTATTATAAACAGGATTGTAGCGCGATGCACCACTGTGAGCCGCTCCACGCAGCCAATTTAATGCTTCTCACAGCCACAAGATAGGTGAAATTTATGCATCACCAATCACTGGGCCTCACCGAGCTGTGAAGGAATGTCATTGCGAATCAAGTGAGTTCGCGGTACTCTTTAACCGATTTTTATAGCTGTGATTTAAATTGATTCACGATGTCAACCCTTCCTAGCTCGGCAAGGCATAGTGCTGCATTTCGCCGATCTACGGAGGGTTGCGAAGGTATGCGCGAAGCGGCCCAGTAATGCATCGCGCTACAATGATTTGAAAATCGAACAGTTTAACTAGTTAATAAGTTTTAACTAAAAATAGCGATTTTTAAAATTGACGAACGTAATATAATTATATCACTTAACGGTCGATTTTAAAAATTTTTCTTAAATTGTTATAAAATTAATTGCTCTAACCATAGCCCTGATCTCGCTTACCGTGGAACAAGCGCGCCCGCAGCGGCGCGAAAGCACCTGGTTAGGTCAATAAAATTAAAAAGGCCCCGTGACATTTTAAACACATTTAATTCCATTTAATTTATTTTCGGACGCTGTTTCCGAATCACCAAACATGGCATACAATTGAAATGCTGTCCTGCTTCAGCATTTAGTTTGGGATTGGGTAAGGGTTAAGGTTGGTATCAAATCTATATAACAAATTACGTGACATTGTTGCTCTATCCAGAGCCCTTGCACTTGCAGTAGCGCGCGCCCGCCTCACGGCGGGACTTGTGAAACAAGCGCGCCCGCAGCGGCACGAAAGCACATGGTAAGGTGAATGACATTGCGTTACTGTGCCGCGCCACGCATCCAGTTATGCTTTTGACAACGCTATATCGGCGAAATGCGCATTGGGCTTTTGTGCTTTGCCAAGCTGCGAAGAAGTAATGCCGTCAATAACAAATAAATTCATGACAGGGTTAGGGTTTCGAATAGTCATTCAGAGCCACCTAGAGAACTTGCTTAAAAACTTTTAACGGGTAATACAATATTTGTTAGTGTTTCAAATATTTATTTCAAGACCGTCGACGGGACAAACTCGGCGTGCGTCTTTTCAGGTTGTAAACTTATGAAAAGTCACGTAACGATCAACTGTAGAGCGATTCGGATTAATGCATCATCATAAAATTAGGCCATGCCGGTAAAACGCGCGTGCTGACCATCGAATGGTTTTTAGCTCGTATTTCGGCCAACGCATTATTTTGGAACAATCGAAAAGTTGTTATACTTCCCACATGCATAACAATTTTGCTGAAATTTGGTCAGCTTACGTAAACATTTATGTTCTACTGAAATTAATTTCAAATTTAGTTTAAGTTATTAACGAATTTATACTTATTTTGTCATTTTTAGACCTCTTAATTAAGGTCAATCACTCTCAACTAAATCAGGTTCGGTAGTTAAGTATGATTGGAAGTTGTAGCGCGATGCGTTATTGTAGCGCGATGCGTTACCGTGTCGCGCATTCAATAATGCTTCTCGCAACGACGAGAAGCACTTCACTAAGTCGGTGAGATGCACCACTGAGCTGTGAAGGATTGACATCGTGAATCAAAATGCGTTACTGTGCCGCGACGCGCATCCAGTAATGTTCATTTCGCTAGATCGGCGAGATGCGCTACTGTGCCTCGCCGAGCTGCGATGAATTGACATCGTCAATTACAATTGGAAGGTTCTGACAAATTTTCAGCATGATTCATATACAGAAACCTGAGATATTACTTAATTATACGACGGTTAAAATCAACGAGTTTCTTGTCATACGTTGTATGACCCGCCGCGCACGAGTGGCTCCCCTGTATCGTCAGGACCGTGGGGGTCACAGCGTGATACAACGAGTTTCGTCAAATTACGCGACTTTTATACACCTAATTTTTCTCCAAAAGCCGCGCACCATCAAATATGGCACCTAGGTGGTACTCACTGATCATTCCAAAAAGTTAAAACAAATTTTGTATTGTGAAAATTCCAACAGTCTTTAGAAAACAATGGTACAAAAATTTTAAAAATCCGAGCAAGTCCGAGCACCCCTTGCGCAACTAGCGTCTAGTCGTTGTTGTGATCCACTTTAAGTGCCGTATAACTTTACTTCTATGTTAAATATAATTACAAACATCACTTGTGGTGCTAACAATAAACAAGTATCAATAATCGATAATAAATTTATAGAATTCAATTGCGCCGTGCAAAATGCACTGACTACAGCTTTACACGCACCCCTTGCGCACGCAAAGCTTGACGGATGTTACTCGTCTAATTATTTTTCCTAGCTCGGCGAGGCCCAGTGGTGCACCTCGCCGATCATTATTGTCTGCGCGGCGCGGCCCAGTAGTGCATCGCGCTACAAATTAATATTAACGGGTGATACTCGTAAAATATTTGTTTCAAGTCCCACTCGGCGCGCTTCTTGGTAGGTTGTAAACCTATAATAAGCTTAATATAACAACAATAATATATCAATATGCCTAGTTAGAATATTAATCTTATTCTTAACATATTCTTATATAGCGTCACGGCGCGGACCGTGACGCTATATAAGAATTTGTTAAGACAGTTTATGCCTTAAACTTTATGTTAAGAATAAGATTAATATTCTAACTAGGCATATTGATATATTATTGTTGTTATATTAAGCTTGCTCTTATTATAGGTTTACAACCTACCAAGAAGCGCGCCGAGTGGGACTTATGCCTTAAACTTTTAAATCAAATGAGATATCATAAAGTCAAAAATGCAACAATCATGTTGAATAAAGCGACTTTATGCTGTAGCGCTATTCACTACCAACTACTCGGCCGGCCGCGCAGACAATAATGCCTCTCGGCGAGATGCAACACTGGGCCTCGCCGGGCTGTGAAGGATTGGCATCGTGAATCAAAACTTAATGTTTAACAGCTCCTTAAGCCGGGCACTCTCGATTTCCTTCACTGTTCAAAGCTCATTAGTGCATCACACCTTGCTCTAACTATAGCATATAGCCCTCTCGCTTGCAGTAGCGCGAAAGCACCTGGTTAGGTGAACATCACACCGATCTAGTAAACCGATGTTTTTTTCGAAAAGTATTATTGGATTTGACTCGTCTATATTTCTTCGAAGTAGCGCGCGCAGCTTTCTAGTCTTCTCGAAATATTACTAGCCCTAAGCAAGTGCAACGAATGGGCAATATTGGATACGAGGCGCGACACTGCAAGTTACTTGTTTAAATTCCTTTGAAATAAATTGTAAGCTTATGACGCCGAGTTGATCTTCATGAAACTGTTTATGAAATATTCCATTGCAAATGATAGACAAACCGGCCGTCGCGTGGTTCTTTGGATTCGCTCATGTCGGAGAGCGCGCGATTCACCTAACCATGTGCTTTAGCGCTGCTGCACAACTAGCGCAACGGCTTTGGGTAGAGCAAAACGCGCGGCTTAGGTTGCTGTCATGTTAAAGTCGCTTAAATAGGTATAATTATTGCATTTATGAATTTATTGTACAGCGTGCTAAATTATTTCACCTAACCAGGTGCTTTCGCGCCGCTGCGGGCGCGCTTGTTCCACAAGTCCATTCCGCGCTACCAGCTACTCCAAGCGAGAGGGCTATAGTTAGAGCAAATAAATTACTTTAATCAGATAAGAGGGTTAGGGTTTCGGTATATGCTTTTATTAGAGATTGGGTTAGGGTTGGAATCACATAAGAGGGTTAGGGTTTCGAATAGTCATTCAAGGCCACCTACAGAACAGGTTCAAAAAGTCACGTGACAGTCGAGTGTAGAGTGATTAAACATCGTCCATCGCATTTGGTTGTTGACTTGTATCGCGTCGCGCATCCAATAATGCTTCTCGCATCGACGATCTTCACTAGATCGGTGAGATGCACCACTGAGCTGTGAAGGATTGATGCATCGTGAATCAAATTGACAATGGCCAGTGCTAGCCATCGATGGCAATCACTAGCTCTAGCTGATGAGTAATGTCGCAGATATTCTTTTTCGATGAATTGCAATCGATGATTAGCGCTGGCCAGCGCTAGTTATCGATTGACAGCGCAAAAAATACTTGCGATGGCCAGCGCTTGCTAGCAATGGCCAGCGCTAGTTGTAGATTGACAGCGCAAAAGAGAATACTTGCGATGTCTAGCGCTGGCGAGCGATGGCAAGCGCTGGCCAGCGCTGGCCATCTTTTGCGCTGTTAATCTATAACTAGCGCTGGCCATCGCTAGCAAGCGCTGGCCACCGCTGGCCAGCGCTAGCTGACGAGTAATATCGCAGATATTCTTTTTCGATCATTTGCGATGGTCAGCGCTTGCCATCGCTGGCCAGCGCTTGCCATCGAATAATATTTCAAATACATTACGCTGGTTGGCCAGCGCTGGCCAGCGCTGGCCACCAGTTTGCGATGGCCATCGCTAGTTAGCGATGGCCAGCGCTAGGTAGCGCTAGTTATCGAACCGTTTTGAGCGATGGTTTCAATAGCTAGCTAGCGCTGGCCATCGCGTGCAAGAATGTCGCATAGCCAGCGATAAATAGCGACAACCAGCGCTGGATTGCGACAACTAGCGCTGGATTGCGACAACTAGCGCTGGCCAGCGCAAACTATCGCAGTTTTATATTTTGCGACGGATAGCGACAAATAGCGCTGGATAGCGACAACTAGCGCTATCCAGCGACAACTAGCGCTATCCAGCGACAACCAGCGCTGGATGTCGCATTTACACTATCGCAAAAGAACCACATTACATAATTCTGAAACATATATTGTATCTACAATAAATTATGCAATCACAACATTATAATCAACATTGTTGGTGAAAAATATGGGCGTGGCATGCATCAGTATTATACGAAACCGTAGAGACGAAACAATTTTTTTTGTTGTTCCTGACCCTATAGAGCAACTAATTAGAGGTAATCTCTAATTATTCGAACAAAAAGTGGTTTCGTGAACCGCCCTAATCAACAAAATAATAGTATGTAGGTATGTAACGGAGTATTTCCCAAATTGATAAGTAATTTCATAGATGTTATTGCAGTGATCACAGCTGAACTGTAACGCTAATACCGCATGTCTTCAGGGACTTATGACGCCATCAGTTTGGCAAATACATCTGCAGCCGACAGGATAACTTACAAACAACGTATTCATTCCATGGTTTGAATCAAGTTTTACTTTTACTTTAACTTTTTCAACCTTTAATATTTTTAAATAGGTGGGCTTACTCACAACATAATCTGAAACCATTTCTGGGCCAAGGTGCTAGCCTCTTTTTAGGAATCGGAAAGCCGGAAGGGCCTTTTCCTTATCCTAGTCCTGTCAAGGTCAACTGTCCCACTAATTAACGTACCATACATTCT
>CBDDBR010000003.1:0-34459 GCA_965225895.1 Candidatus Endobugula sp. | reverse complement strand
TTACGTCACCTGATGTGCCGCTTAAAGCTAGTGTCGTATCGGTGGTATTGATTGGCAAATAAGGGCCATCTTTAAATTTGATGTCGTTTATCTCCCAGACGTTCTGGGACATTCTATTCAGTTCTTTTGGTGCGTGATTTTTATGTGCTATAAACAGAACATCAGCAGACTGCGTGATGTTTAACTCACCAACTTCATCTTCTGAGTAAGTAGTTGCCACTTCGTAAAAGACGCCTTTGTCAAAGTCTGCCGAGAACTCAGGTGAAAAAGGAGTAGTGCTGATAGAGCTATAATTCCGATGGAATCTTATGTAGTTATGCCCAAACTCCAGTATATAGGATTGAGCCACAGAGAAAGCGAAAGGTAATAATCGTGTTTTCTTAGAACTGTCTTTTACTTCAACGACGAAATTAAACCCACCCCTGCGAGTCGCTGGACCGTGAACCATGACTAGCATGTTTTGAAGGGTTTTACAGCCGTTGAAATATTTTACAATGTCAACTCTGCCGTCAAGGGTTGGAGATAACTCGCCAGCTGTAAAGTTTGTGTTAATTGATGAAACTCTACCCATTTTAATTCCTGCTATTGAGCCACGTAGATGTTTCCACGTTTCCCATCGCTGAGCCATGTCGTCTGCCGACGGAGGCCCCCAGCTTTTCGGTATATAATGCGTAGTACAGCTCGGTTAGTGTTGTGCTATTCACCAAAGGTATCGACCACTCATACGCTAGTCTTGCAGACAAGACCTCTGCGAATGTGGATGAGAACTCATTTGGGTCTTCCACCAGTGATGTATATTGTAATTTAACGCTTGGCTCATCTGTTAATAGTTTATTACCTTCTACTTCAAAAGCACCGTCTCCTGAGATGCTTATGACTTTCAGGCAATCAACTGGTAATAAATACTGCCTGGAATAATCAAACAGTGGTACCTGCACGTCCAAAGCCAGTTCAACACGCTTAATCGCAAACGACCAATCGTGAGCTGTTAAAAGATCGCCTAACGTCTGATTATAAGTACTATTAGCTAGTCTTGCTTCATTGGAGTCATCACTTAGGCTGGATATAGTCGCAACGCCAATGCGTCCAAGAGCATTATTTATTATGGAAGTTGTAGACCTCGACATTGTTAAATCCTTCAAAAGGAAAGGGGGATTGCTCCCCCCAGTTTTTAAGTTGATGCGAAGTACAGGTCAACCACCAGAGTACCAGAAGCTGGTAATGCTGCGGCGGCGACTGTGATAAAGATTTCTTCGTCTGTAGTCAGCTTAGCAAGAGAGCCAGCAACTGATGCCAACTCGGGAACAACAGTGTCTTTTTTCAATGCGGCTCTGTATTTGCCCGTGTCGCCCTCGATTCCAATGGCAATAGTAGCCGTTGAGCCAAGACCGGGTGCGTTGTTAATAACCGCATATAGAAAGCTTTCGCCTGCGACAGCTTTTGCAATAACAACAGTGTCGCCAACAGCTTGCCCAGCTAAAGGGATAGTTGATCGTTTCACACGAACGTTACCGTTTACAACGGCACCGTCCAATAATTTTACAGGGTTTGCGAATGAACCTGCTATTTCTGGAGAGTGAGTTTTTGTCATTTTAATTTTCCTTTTCTAAGATTCAGAACAAAGCACTTCAAGTACTTTTTTCTCGTCCATACGAGTTGCACCAATGGACATAGATAAGAACACTTGCGTCGCGCAGTTCTTATCGGGGCGTTTGTCAATTTCAGTTTTGACGTCAGCGCCAATGCCTAGCGTCAAGCCACTTGCGTGGAAAGCGAAACAGCGGCGGCTAGCGGCATTGTTAGTCGGGATGATTTTCGTGCCTTGACTACGCTTGCCGTTTACTGACAAGAATTTAAAGCCTAAGAATGACTCAATATCACCTGTCGCCAAAGCTCTAACAGTGTTATAATCAGCACTTTTAACTTCAGTAGTGTTTAACAAATCGCTGATTTGTTTAGCTGTGCAGACTAAATAACGCCCGTCAGTGTCAACATTGTCACCGTCCAACGTTTCTTTTGCGTTTAGCAATTTAGCAAGAGTTAAGCCAGCGCTTCCGTGAGGAATAGCAGTCTGACCAGTAAGCGACGTTGCGCCGTCTTCACCCGCATATGATGTCCCTAAAGCCGCATCGACTATAACTTCGTCCATGGCACGACCCATCGCCATAGAGGCGTTAATCGCATATTTGGAAGTCGGGTCACTTAGAGTTTTGACTAAATCTTCATTGTCGATTAAATCCGCCCAAGCAAAAGCCTGTGTAGTAAGACGACGACGTTCATGCACAGTGTCCGAACGCGGAGTATCCGCGTGACGGGTTAAAACCTTAGAGGCGTATGTTGCGCCTATTTGGTCGAAGAAAGAAGATTCGCCCTTGACCTTTTCTTCGTTTACCCATTTACGTAATAGCGAACCATTTTGTTGTGTTAGTAATTGTACATTCGCAGAATACTGCGCCACAAAAGCTTTTGTGATTTCATAAGACATAACTGTCCTCCTAATTAATAATTAAAATATATGGTTTGGTTTTGAAGTATCCCGTGTGGGGTTCATATAAAATAATTAATAGGTCTGCAGAAGAGTGTCTACTAATACATTATGGTTTATAATAATATCATTATCCGCCAGGTGTCAACTAAAAAATGAACCAAGCTTTTTTTTACTTGTGAGCTTGGGCGAATAGAGCTGCTACTTTCTTGACCAGCTGTGTGTGTTCAGGATTTGTTTTATCAAGATAAGCTGGGTGAGCCATCAGCTGTTTAGCCTTGTCCATCGCTTCTGTAGGGCTGTTTAGCCTACTTTCTGGGTCGTGGCCTATCAACTCATTGTCCGGCATTGTAGATTCTCCGACCTTTGCAAACGCCTTAACCAAATCGGGGTGGTTTCCAAGCCCTGTCTTTTCAAGCAGCGCAAGTAATTCTTCGCCGCCATATTCTTCAACCGCTTTTTTAGCAAAGCCTAATTTTTGTTCATAAGCCAGCCCCCACTCCTCTTTAAGTGCTTTCTCACCATCAACCGCCTCTTGCGCTTTATTTGCGTCTGATAATGTTTGTTGCTCAACAATGTTTGATGTGTAATGGTCAAACATGCCTTTTAACTGCGTTGCGTTCAAACCTAATTCGTGTGCTTTGCTTTTCAGACTGGTCATAGATTCTTCAGTGAAAGAGTTCTTTACCGCATCAGGTAATTCGTCAACAGGTAATTCATAGCCTGTTGCCTCCTCAGGACGACCAAGGAAGTTGTAAGTGTCGTTCCAGTCATCTTCAGTGATCGGCTTGGAAATCTTGTCCTCACCTAAATGTGCCTGTAAGCTGATGTGTGCAGCACCAAGAGCATCAAGATTTTTGTATTTATTAAGAGTAGGATTGTCTCTAAGCTCTTCAGGAAACGCATCAAGCCAAGTTTTAGCGCCCCCTGTATCTTCAATGTCTTTAGTTTCAATGTCTTTAGTTTCAATTACTGGATCTGTCATTTTTTATTCCTTATCTATCATTTGTGAAATCATTATCCCAATAGAGCGTCTGCCCTCGTTGTAAAAAGTGTTTTCCGGTCGTCCTTCAGGGTCATACGAAAGTTTAATAAGCCCTGTGGTCTCTATAATGTGCTCTAAAACTTTCTTGCCATCGACGGTGGAAAACGTAACCTTGTAACTAGTTTCTAATTCTTTTAATTCTTCTTCATCCATTGCTTATCGCCCTTTCCAACACGCCTGCTTCCAGCAAGCCTGCGTCTTTTGCTTTACTTGCAGCATCAACGCCTTGCCCAACCATAGCTATCTCTTGTTCTGTTTGTTGCATTGTTTGTGCTTCTGCTTCGGCCTGCTGTTGTTTGTCTCGTTGCTCTTTTAATTCTTCCCGAGAATTAAGAAGCTTTGTAGGAACGCCTAGCAAGTTAGCAATGTATCGGAATGCCTCTTCAGCGTTGATAACTTCAAGTACGCCAGGGTTGATTTGAGACATTGGTCCAGCCATCTCCATAGCTTGCCTTATGCCTTGCATGTCCGTCTGCCTTTGAGCTTTAGCCAGAGGAGATACATATTCAATATTGATCTCAACTTCTTCACCTGTTTGTAATTCTTCAGGTAATTCAGGCAGTCGCCCTTGTCTAAATAGTACTCCGAAAGATCTATTTATTAATGGGCCTAGAAACTCAGATTCCATTCGTCCAAGCACTGGACCCATGAGACGCATCATTCTTTCTGTTCTCTCAACAATTTCTGTCGCTGTCATATTATTACCACCTATGAGTTGCAGCTGGTCATTGAAAAAAATCACTCGGATACGATTCCGCAAGCCTTCCAACATCGCTTCGCCTATCGGGATGTTCCCACCCGTTAGTAACGGTGTTATTTTTTCATTATGAGTCCCTTTAAGATTGCTATTGTAATGAATCATTGAGCCGGGAAGCGTTTTTATCGGGCTCAATACGCTGTCCTTGGGAATAAGTAATGTTGGGTCGACCACTTTTTGAGCCGATCTGATTACGGTTTTAGCCATTGATTGCAGCATTTTTATATCCTGCAATGCTGTCATGCCCGGTGAACGACCGTAAATCTCACTTGTATTCTTCTGCCAGCGAGCCACAACATAAGGCATCTCGAGGTAACCACTTTCTTGGATAACATCGTCTTTGTAGAAATAAACCGAAGCAATCGGCATCTCTGTGTTACTTTTTTTGGTTTTATCGTAATGCTCTCTCGGGTAAACGCAATGTGTTATTGTAAACTTTTCGTCAAGGTTGCCTTTGGCAAGGGCTATTTTAACATCTTCAGGTAAGGCTTTGAGCTCCCACTTGTCCATCATCTGGTGAGCTGTCATTTCAAAATCTCTAAACACGGTGTTTACATCACCGTACTGGCTTTCGCCAACAAGCAGATCAGCTATCGCTATGGATTGAATATAAATGCCGCCCTCTGGACGCTCACCTATAAATAAGGCGGAAGTTCCTACAGAGCCAAGGTTTAAATAAAACTCGTGTAAATGAGAAGAAAGGGCAACTTCAAAGCTTCCCATTTCTTCACGCATCGCATTAGACGTTGCGTCCAGCCATTCTTTCACTTCTTTGCTGTCTTCGCCTTCTTTGGATTTTTTTAACGCTAGCCCAAACCACTTCACAGCGGGGTTAGTCATCATTCCATGCAAACCAGCCGCTAAATTTTCATTAGCGTGAGTAGCTGTGCTGTCGAAGACCTTTTTAGTTTTAACTTGCCCTTGCGAGTCCTTGGTTGTGTAATCAGATTCGTTCGGATTGACCAGTTCAGACACTTCCTGCCAGAGCGATAGCCAGTTGACACGCATACTTTCCAGGCGAGATTTCCTTGCGGTCAGGGCAGCTAGTCTTTTTTTGCTTATCATACCTTTACCACCTTTGCTAAGATGCCTTCAACTCTAAAAGTGATATCTGGCGACCCAACTCTCACCCTAATCTCAGCGGGGTTTGTTCTTGTGTCAGCAGAACCAATGAAGATCGTACGGTAAAAAGAAAGGTCGGTGAACGAGGTGTTCACCGTCTCTGCTCTGCCGAATCCTATTGCTTTTTCTGAACTTGTGCCTAAAGCTATCCCTAATTCCATAGCTATTTCTCTGCCGGGGCCGGCGGCTGACATTTCTACATCGATTCTTATTTCAACCAAATCACCCACATCAAGTTGGGTAAAGTCAAACCTGTTAGTCGTTGAGTTCCAGACATCTGTAATGTCTGGATTTTTCCAGTTTTTGTAAGTACCCGCCCCTGCTGCGTCGTTAGTCAGCGTGATGGTGCTGTTATCTGTCAAAACGGTCGAAGAACCTGTGTTCTCGTAGTATGCATATCCGCCCGCCATTTGCACGCTGTCTACCAAATCACGAATGTCCAAAGCGGTTATTGAATCAGGATTCTGACCATCTTGGAATGAATTGTTGAGTAAATCATTTTTAGTTCTAATTGTCATGTTATTGTCCTAACAATGTTTTTCTAACATCTTGTTGGCGGGTTTTCCTTACCACAGTACCAGTTGTCAGTATTGTGCTAGCTTTCCCCCTTTTCTCACTTTCCTTTATTCTAGCTTTGCGTTCTTTCTCACGAACGTCATCGTCGCTTTTCTCAGGAGCTTTCACCGGAGGCGGGCTAAGATACCTTACTTCTCTTCTCGCAAATGGGTTTTGGCACATTCTATCATTCCTTTTTTTCTTTAGCTTACACACCATGATTGTATTTGTAAACAGTAAACTTTGTTTTGTATCCTAGCCTCGTGTAAAGTCTCCCTGCTCTGTCGTCGTTAATCCCAGCTGAGATTCCAAGCATTGGCTCTTTGACACCTTTGGATAAAGCCCACTCTGTGTAGCTTTTGATTAGCTTTACGCCTGTCATCCCTTTGCGGTTGTCTTTGTTTAGATATATACCATAATCGCCACTTGTCAGGTCATTGCCGAAAGTGTGCCTGCAAACGAAGCCTCCTGCAAACCCAACCACCGAGCCGTCTTTGATAACAACTAGCCCTAATTGCGTCTCGGGGTTGTCAATTATAAACTCACATAACTCAATCACGCTCTCCACGCTAAAGTCAAGGTGACTGTAAACACTTTCGCCGTGCATGTCCTTCGCAATTAAAACCAGCGAAGGAATGTCTTTTTTTTCAATTACCCTAATCATTCCATTATAGCCATTTCTTGTAGCGGTTGTGAACTTTCTCTTCGTACCATTCTTGGAAACAGTTCGGTGAACCCCCACACTAACGCGTCGAGTCTATCGGGGGAGCCTTTGCCCTCGTAACCCTCGGCTGTCATTTGGCACATTTGGCTTTCAAGTTTTGCGTGAATGCCTACATGCTTAATCCTGCCTAGAGAGTACAATGCACTTATCGGCTCGGCCCTAATGTGCTTTCCTTTTGTCGCATGAACCTCGATGATTGGCAAATTTGGTCGTACTGTATTTAGCGTATGCCGACACATATCTCCGCCTTGGTTCTTCTCAATGACAATCCCGTCAGCTTCGTATAAATCGTATAGTGTGATAGCTTTTTCCGCCCACTGTTTTGGCGTTCCCTTGATTGATCCGTCCTCGATTAAATAACCTAACCCGTCGTGTCCGGTAGCCACAACAACTATGCCATGCTCGTCGGAATGCTCTTTTGACGAGACGGCTGGGTCAATGGCTATTAACACCCTTGAAATATTGTCAGGTATTTTATCAACTCTTTGTTCTGATATGTTGGATTGATTCCATATCGCCCCAACAGCTTGAGGCTCATACTCACCCTCCCATATGTGAGGATACCTGCCTGGTGTCCTGACCTTATCGAGATTGCGTTCAATGTCCAAAACGTCAGGGAACCAAGGATTATCCCGCCAGTTAGAGTTAACAACGCACGCCACGTTGTCGCCAAGGTCTCCGCCTCTTAAAAAGAGGTCAACAGGGTCCAACTTGCTCATCGGATTCCAAGAAAACCATATCTGCGAATTATCTGTGCGAATCGTAGGGCGTAATAATTCTAGTGACGTTGAGGACAACGTCTGTGCTTCTTCCACCCAAGCTATACTACAGCCTTCGAGTGATTTAACCGTGTGAGCCGTGTGGTCTTGCATTCCGCTAAATGTGATTACCCCCCCCGCTTTTGTTTCTATTCTGTCGTAGAAAATCAAGAACATATCGGCAACATCCATGTCATTAATTTTATCGCATATTAATCTGTACGCTGAATCTTTTAATGACTTTTGATACTCCCTGACGCAGACTGCTCTAAGCGTTGGATTTAAAATTAGCCTCTCAACCAGTAGCCCTCCAAAGAAGTGTGATTTGGCACTACCCCGACCGCCCCATGCACCGAGGTATCTGTAAGATTCGCCAAGTAGTGGCTCAAAAACAGTAGCGGTTTTTAAATCAAGTGTCGACATTGTCGCCTCGCTTCTCATCCGGGCGCACAATCACACGCTGGATGATTTTCAATGTTTCTTCTTTGTCGTTAGATTTGCCCCATCCAAGCAATCCAGCTAGCTTAGCGGCGGTTGCCATTCTTATGCCTATATCAACGCTCGTATCTCTGACAGTTTCTGACATAAGAGCAAGCCCTTCCTCGGCTGTCATAATGTTTGTGTTATGAAAAGATTTGATTAAAGGGGCAATTTTAGGGTGATGTCTTAATACAAAACCTTCGCTAGCGATGCTTGTTTGTGCCATTTTTTTGGTGTTGTAGGCTTTTTTGTAAGCTTCAGTGTAGCTAAGACCCATGCATATATGTTCAACGAACTTCAATTGTTTTACGGTTAAGCCGTTTGCTGTTTCAATCATTAGTCCCTCTTGCCGTGCGGTTTATGCGGTAAGCCCTGCACTGCGTTTTGAAACATAGCAGGCATACTATCCATGCGGTTGTAAATAGTTTGAGGGGACACGCTCCACATTCCTGCAAGTTCCTTTTTTGTGTAGCCTTTGTCTCGCAAAGTTTGATTTATACTATTCTTTATATCCATAGCGGTATTATATATAGTATGCTTTAGCGTGTCAAATAAAAAAAATGAAAAAAAATGCATTTAATGCTTGACATGTGTAACCACAAGTGTAGTAATAGAGCTACAAAGGCAATTAAGCTGATGTTTAGTGAAGGAACTTAAAAATGATTAAATCTAAAATGACTGAAAAAGAATTTAAAGAACTAAAAGAAGATGCAGAACAAGAACAAATAATAGGAATAAACAGTGGAATGAACAGACAGTGTAGGCTGGGATATGCTTATTTCACTGGCAATGGAGTTATCAAGAATTACAAACAGGCGGTGACATGGTTTAGAAAAGCCGCATGGAGAGGTCATGTGGGAGCACATTTTTATCTGGGTGTTTGTTATGAAAATGGCTTTGGTGTTGAAAAAGACTTAAACCGAGCTGCAGAACATTTTGAAAGCGCTGCTGCTCCTGCTCCTGCTCCTGTCATGGATAACATAGACCAATGGTCAAAGCTAGTGCTTTGAATCTAATGACTGAAAGAGAAATTAAGAAAATGGTAGCCCTCATTTTAAAGAGAAAAAATTAACATCCACGGTATTTACCACTGGACGAACATTTTTTGACGGTATCTTAAAAGATAAATTTAATTTTAAAAAAGGAGAAATGAGATGAACACCGACTTAATAACACTAGTAGCCGCTCTAACAATAGCCCTTGCTACAAATCTGATATTTGCGGTAATAGATGTGCGAGCTTCCAAAAAACGGACAGAGCGTACCTTAAGGCAGCTAAACCATCGCATAGATATACAGAGGAAAGGGAGATAGACGATGAAAAATAATATTCACAAAGGAGAAATAAGATGAAACCACAGGCGTTTAAAACCATATCTTGGCAAGATCAGGAATATTTTTTGCACTACACCGTGGACAACAGGAACGGAACACGTGTAAGGGATTGCGGCAAGACCAGAATAAATGGCCATCCTGATTTAGACGGTATTATAATATCTAAACAAACTATAGATATATTAAAAAACAGAAAAGCTAGTGTGTATTTATCACAGTTCTTTGAAGCAGACCTTTATTTGTTTGTCAGCTCTTTGATGGGCGGGAAAGTTTTACTCACAGACGGCGAAGATGCCAGAGATGATGGAAATAGTCTACCTTTTGAACTTTTCCACACCCCTAAAGACAATGCTTATCTAGTTCAAACCGGCTGTGAGTGCTGCGACTTTATAGCAATTTCGGTCAACGCTGATGACATACAAGAAATTGTTGATATATACTTTAAGGAGAAACCAAATGAACAAAGAAGAATTTAAAAAATTAAAAGAAGAAGTAGAAGAAGCAAAAATAAGAGGAATTATAAGAAGAAATAACGGTGAAATAAACAGTGAAATGAACAGTGAAATAGCACAATATCGTTTGGGTTATGCTTATTACGCTGGCGATGGAGTTACCAAGAATTATAAACTAGCGGTGGAATGGTTTAGAAAAGCCGCTTGGCGTGGTTGTGAGTCTTCACATCTTTATTTGGCTTATTGTTATAGAGATGGCACAGGTGTTGAAAAAGACTTGAACCAAGCTGCAGAACATTTTGAACGTGCTGCACGAAATGGTGATAGAACAGCACTATCTAATTTGGGTCTTTGTTATTTAAATGGTGATGGTGTCAGAAAAAACCTTAAAAAAGCTAAAGAATTGTTTAATAGAGCTAGAGGGACGAGAACACGCCCTGAACCTGCTGAACGAAGCTGCTCCTGCTGCTACTGCCGCCGTAATGGATAACATATAAAAAAGGAGAAAGAAAATGAGTAAATTAGAAGCTGTACGTTGCTTGGAAATAAGAATTGAAAACCTTGAAGAAGAAATTGAGGAATTGAGAGAAGAAATTGAAAACCTTGAAGAAGAAATTGAGTAAATGAATTTAATTAAACCAAAGGAGAAATAAGATGACGAAATTAAAAGAAAAAACAATGAAAAAAATAATAGAAAAAAAAGGAAACAAAACACCTGCCTTAAATGATATAAGAGAAGAACGCACATTGGCGGATGTTAAGTTGAGAGCAACCGTGCAAGACTTGTCTCTCATGCAGACCTTAATTAAATGCCCTAAAACTTCAGCGACAATAATCTCGGGAATAGTAACGATTTTAATTGTTTTATTAAAGGAAAAACATTGCGGTGCATCAGATTTCGGACGAGTTATTGCAAAGGCAGTAATAGGTATAACAAAGCACAAAAAATTAAATTCTGAATCCATGTATGGGCTACTGCAGAGTATGTCATACGAGGAGGGGTATGTAAATATTGCACATCATGCAAATTTAAACTCCGAATGTGCATTGTATCTACTCCGTAAAGCATTTAGCCCAAGAGCTGGAAATATTGTATTGCAAAGACCTCTTATTCCATATGCAGCTCTAGTGGAGTTTGTTAAAGAGCAGCCCGGTCATGATCACAGCCACCTAGAAGCGATATTAGAAAATCCAAATATTGACGGAGCTATGATACAGGAAATATACCTAAAACAAAATCTTGAAGGCTCCTATAGCAATGACATTATAAGTAGTATTGCTATGAAGTCTTTGACACCTCTACCTATAATTAAAGAAATATTTCAGACTGATGAGTATGACTGGGAACTTCTTAGAAACCCTGTATTACCTGAATATCTGCGACGTGTGATTGAGAACACTGATACAGCCGTCGAAGATGCTAGGAAACTTATTATTGAACTGTGCGAAGAACTAGAAGAAATAAAAGGAGCAAGAAAATGATTAAATTTAAAGAAAGAACAGAACAAATGAAACATAATATTCACAAAGGAAACAAAACAATGAAAAAAATAATATTAGCCGCCGCCGCATTCTTTATGGTATCAACAAATGCTTTTGCATGGTTGGATTACGAAGAATCGCCACTATACCCTAACGAAAGCTTAGTTGCGTTCTGGGTAGATGATGATTCCAGACATGCGCTGCAGCCGCAGAATCTGAACATCACATTCACTAATGTTAATTATGAAGACGAGAACTTCATAATAACAGAAAGTGTCGATGTAGCCGACATATGGGTAGATTATGTGTTTAATAAAAAGACAAACAAACTAACAAAATTGCCAGATGGTTTTATCAGCAAAAATATTGTCGGTGATACAATTATATCTAAAGAAAAAGATGTGTTTTATTTAAACGACTCTGCTTTTATCACAAAAGACAACGAATTAAACAAAGAAAAGGCGAGAATAAACAGTATTATTAACTCTGTTGAACCAAATGCAATCACTATCTCTAACGGTACAGCGTGTGTGTCGCCTGATTTAAGCGGCACTGGAGCGGTGCTTTGCACTAACGGCTTAATTAGTGCCTACACGGAAGTTCTGGGCGTTAATCTTCAATATAGTGAGGCTTCTCAATTTAACCAGTTGAAGGTATCAAAAACCTTTATTGCCAAAACGAATGTGATTGTAGATGCTTATGTTTTTGGCAACAAGCAAACCCACAACGATGAAAATTACAGCATCTCAAAAGAATCCGCTGGTGTCGGCACTGCTATAAAATACTCTTTGGGTAAATTGCAGCTAACAGGGAGATTAGAAAAAGCGTTTACGGAAAAAAGCGATGCGGTGACTGAATGGCAAAGGTTTAGTTTGCCTAACAAAAAAATAACCTACTCCCTGTCGGTAAAATATCGCTTCACTGACCACTTTTATGGCTACGTTGATAGTGATGCCAACATTGGGTTTACGTATAAATTTTAACAATTAACAATTAGGAGAAAAAAGATGATTGCGCTTAAAAAAATGAAAGAAAGAGCAAACCAAGGCAGTGTGGTCTCTCAATATTATTTGGGTATTTGTTATGCAACTGGTGAAAGTGTTAAAAAAGACCCTAAAAAAGCTGCGGAATGGTTTAAGAAAGCCGCTGAACAAGGCTTTGCAAAAGCACAACACTATTTGGCTACTTTTTATGATGTGGGCTATGGTGTTAAAAAAGACCCTAAAAAAGCTGTAGAGTTGCTTGAAAAAGCCGCTAAACAAGGGCATTTGAAAGCACAATATCATTTGGGTGCTTGTTATGAAAAGGGCTTGGGCGTTACCAAGAATTACAAACAAGCTGTAAAATGGTTTAAAGAAGCTGAAGAGCGAGGCTATGAACCGGCGGTGCTTAAATTGGTGGGACTTAACGAACTGGAAACAAAGGAGAAATAAAATGATATGTGCCAATAGTTACGCGGAGTTAATCTACAACAGTTACGAAGAAGACGATGTAAGATTCGAAGATGTCGGAGAACACGCGGATTATTTTTTAGAAACCAGCAGTGATTTAGAAGCTGCAATCGGAGATGCTTTGTTGGAGCTGACACCACTGCAAAGAAATGCAGACTATATCAATTCTGAAGAATTTGAACTAAGGTTTTTTAAAGACAGCTTTTTGGAGGCGTTTGTGGAAGAATATGGACACATCATTGACGATGACGCTGCTACAATTAAAGAGATTTATGAGAATTTTGAGAGTGCATTGATGGATATATATCCATCAATTGCGGAAAAAGCAATTAAAATTATGAACGAAGGAGAAATAAAATGAATAATTTACGTATGTGCAAAAATGCAGTGCTTGATGAAGCTGATTATCGGTATAGTCAGGTGTTGCCAGACAACATGTTGGAAAAAGTTGAGGAAATAAACAATTGGGTGGTGTTTGAAATTACCAACTGCAATCTTTTAGATGTTGTGGCGCTGGCATTTTAAAGAATGGTTGACAATGGGTTTTTTATGGGGTACATTAATCTTGTCACTGAATCCTTTAAGTTCCAATGACGGCCGGCGTTGCCCCTCAGCATCGCCGGTTCTTATTTAAACTGAGGGAAATGTTTGAGGGGACATATGACAAAAAATCACACAAACAATCACAATTATTACTGTATAATACCATTGTATATAATGTACGATAAAAATTTAAAAGCAAATGAAAAGCTTTTATATGCGCAGATATCTGCCTTGACCAATGGACTAGGCTACTGCTTTGCATCTAATGGCTATTTTGCTGGTAAGAACGAAACATCAAAAGCAAGCATTTCATCATGGATTTCATCGCTATCAAAGCAACGCCATATTTTTATAAAATATGATGATTTTGGGAGACGATGCATATACATAAATGAGAATAAAGATAATTTTAACCCTGTGAGAAAACTTGAAGGGGGGGTACAAGAAAACTTGAAGGGGGGTACAAGAAAACTTGAAGGGGGTTTACAAGAAAACTTGAACCATAATACTATAGTTAATAATAAAGTTAATACTAAAGTTAATATTAATGAGCGGTTTTTAAAAATGTATTCGGACTTCAGTAATTTTGAAACACCCAAAGGTGGAGAGGATTCATCACTCATGGTTTGGCAAGAATTACTTGATAGAGGTGAGTGTGAACAGGATATGGCACAGGGCATGCTTGGATATGGTGATTACTGCAACGAACACCAAACCAAAACAAAGAGTGTAGCCAACGCCTTGAAAGACGGAGCATGGAAAGATTATGTAGATAAGCCAATGGAAGAAATCCCATATCTTATATTTTCAAGCCCTGACTTGAGCAAGTCAGATTTCACCACTGCTATTAACCAAATAAGGTATACATATGGTAGTAGCCAATATGAAACATTTATCAAGAGACTTTATTTGACTGAAAAAGGAATTTATGCACCAAGTAAACCATTAGGAGAACTAGCAAAGCAAGTATACTTGCCAGCAATACTAAAAATAATGAAGCAGAATTAATTATGCGATACATGGGCAGTAAACGGCGAATAGGCAAAGAGATATTTGAAATAATGAAACAGGACAGCGGACTCTCCGGGGGTAATTGGGTAGAGCCATTTGTAGGTGGTGGCAATATGATACAGTACGTGCAACCTGACATGTTTGGTCAATGGGTTAGATATGGCAACGATATAAACAAATACGTTGTGGCGTGCTTAAAAGCATACGGAGAGGGCTGGCAAGTCCCTTATGAGAAAATATCCGAGGAACTATATAAAGATATAAAAAAAAATAAAAACAGATACCCTGATGAATTAGTGGGGTTTTCAGGTATTTGTTGTGCTTTTGGTGGAGGCTGGGGTTGTGGATATGCTAGGGATAGCAAAAAAAACAACTACACAGGAGAGGGTCATAGGAGTTTGAAAAACCAGTCGCCGTTGTTGCTGGATATAATATGGTCTAGCGGGAGTTATGATGAAATGGAACTGCCTAAACCTGATGGCACAATTATTTATTGCGACCCTCCTTATAAAGGCACAGCTGGTTACAAAGTAAAGTTTGACCACGGAAAGTTTTATCAGTGGTGCAGGGGTAAATCAAAAGACGGGTACAAAGTTTATACCAGCGAATATAATATGCCAGATGATTTTGAATTAATCCATGAAATAGAGTTAGATTGTGATATCAATAAAAAAGCAGAAGAAAAAGACACAAAGAGAATAGAAAAGTTATTCAAATGCAAATAATAAAAGAGTCTAGAATAAAAAGCATCAAACATCGCAAAAACATGGCAAGAGATAATCCTTGCGTCATTTGTGGCAACCCTGATGTACAGATAGCACATGTGAGTTTCCCATGTTTGAAATATGGCAAGGGCATCAAAGGTATAGGCACTAAAGCTTGCGATATGTGGACACTCCCACTTTGCGTTGAACATCACAGACTTCAAACAAACGCTGGCAGCGAGCAGATATGGTGGGAAGAACAGGGCTATAACCCGATTGAAATATGCATTGAACTGGCAAAAAAAAGTAAATGCGACATAATAAGAAAAAAAGCATCATCATTGAAATAAGCACTTGACATTTGTAACCACAAGTATTATAGTGTAATTACAAGGAACAGAAAAGGAGAAAAAAGATGGAACACAAACTTACACCAAAAGAATATGTGAATGAAACAAGAGCTGAGGAAATATTTGCTAAATTGTCGAACGAATACATAACCGCTGAGGGAATGAAATTAGCCTGGAATGCAGCATATGTTGAAACTCCTGCACTTTCAGACTTTCCAAGGGTTGCTGTTTTTGCGGCATTCTGTAAATCTTTTGAATGCGGTTTACTGCCAGACACCGTTCACAAGCATGCACATGTCGTTATTTATCGTGGTAAAGACCCGAGAGTTGACTTTCAAATAGGTTATAGGGGATTAATTGAGCTGTGCAGACGGAATAATATGACCATTCGCAGTGGTGTAATTTATGCTAAAGACACGCTGACCTACGAAGATGGCTTAGAAGTTGTTTTCAGGATTATTAAATGTACTGATTTAGAAAGGGGAGAAATAACGCACTTTTGGGCATCCACTGTTGAAAATGGCACACCCATTGTTGAAGTTATGACAAAAAACGAAGTGGACGATGTCAAGGACTCTGCAAAAACTGATTATATCTGGGGTAACCCTAAGCTCTATCCTGAAATGGGACGAAAAACAGTTATAAAAAGGTTATGCAAAAGATTACCTCTTTCAAGCACTGTTATGCGGGCTATCGACAACGATAATGAAGGCGGTTTTGTTGAAAATGTACCTAAACATGAAATAATCATCTCAGTAGATACACTGGCGAAGTTACAAGCACATATTGACAACGGTGACATTGTTTTTGGAAAAGACGTTGTTGATGCAATGCGTATTTGTGAACAATTTAAAGTTAAATCTTTAGCAGAGCTGACGGAGACACAGGCTAAAAACATTTTAGCAAACTTTGTTGTTATAAATTCTGAAAGCGAGGAAACCAATTCTGAAAGTGAGGAAAACAAAAATGCTTAATAAAATTGAAATTGAACAAGGCACAGATGAATGGCTTGAATTGCGAAAAGGTAAAATAACTGGAACTTTGATTCCACTCTTACAGAATGGGTCTATGACCGCATATAAAAAGTTTGCTGGTTTAGACACATTCACAGGCAACCGTCATACAGAACGTGGCACCAAAGCAGAGTCATTGATTAGGGATTTGGTGGAAATCATACAGGGTAGGAGATTCACAGAGTGCGTGTATGGGGACGATGTTTTTCTGGGCAGTTTAGACGGACTAAGCGAAGACGGCACTACAATTCTTGAAATTAAATGCCCTGAAAGTGAAGATTCTAAAATGTATAAAACGGCGGTGACTGGCGATGTTCCTAAAGACCATATGTTGCAAATGCAATTCTATATGTGGCTAACAGGGGCTGGAAAAGGTGTTTATGTGGTTGCCCCTGTGGATGAAGACTTGGTAGTTGATAAAAAAAGTATGCTCATCATTGATGTTGATAAAGACGCGGCTATGATTGATGGTATTATTGGGGATTCTAAAAACTTTTTAGCAAAGGTTGAAAGCGGACACTTTGTCGGAAGCAATTCATTGGATCTTGACGAGACACATAATCAGTTATCGGCTGAATTTAATCAATGCAAAGAAAAAGAAAAGGAGCTTAAATTAATAATTGCTGAACTTGGCGATGGGTTAAAAGCTTACGGCCCACACCAGGCGAACAATGTACAGGTTTATGAAACTAAAGGGCGTGAAACTGTCGCATGGAGAGCGATAGCTGAAGAATTGGCAGGAGGCAGAGTTGCGACCGATATAGTTACGAAGCACACTAAAACTGGCGATCCCTCACTGTCTATAAGGGTTTCAAAACAATGAAAGGATTATTTAACAAAAGAGGATTAACGCTAACCGCAAAAGATACTGAAACAGCTGAACAATTAGCAAAAGTTAAAGACGGTTCTGTTATACAGGTGAATTACAGTCAGCCGAGGAATGTGCAGTTTCATAGAAAGTATTTTAAGTTGTTAAATACAGCATTTGAATATTGGCAACCCCCTGAGCGGACGGACTTTTCTGAAAGGGGCGACATTTTTTTAGCCTCCGCTGGCGAGACACTAGGAAGCGATCCCCTGAAAGAAAAACTATTGGAAATCTTTTGCAACATTTTTGCGAAAGAACTTAAGACAGGGCTGCCCATTGTTAAGAATCTTGAACAGTTTCGAGAAGACATAATAATAATGACAGGGCATTATTTCATAGTTCAAAGGATTAACGGTCATACGTACAAAGCTAAATCAATATCATTTGGCAAAATGACACCAGAAGAATTTAACGATCTGTACAAACGAACGCAGGACATTCTATGGGCGAAGATTCTGCCAAAACTAAACGACCAAGATAAAAAGAATTTTGAAAACGAATTATTGAACTTTTAAAGGAGAAATAAAATGACAAACGAATTACAAATAATATCAACAGACGCAATCAGCCTTGACACACTTGAGAACAGAGATGTTTTAAACGAGTTGATTGGGGAAATAAGCAATAAGATTAAGGAAACAGGTGTCCTTGCAATGTCAGCGGAAACAGAAGACGGACGCAAACAACGAAAAGACCTTGCACGCAAAATCAATAAAACTATGACAGCATTAGACGATGCAGGAAAGACAAAGGTATCTGTTATCAAGGAACAGGCAAATATCATTGATAATTGGCGTAAACACTGGTGTGACAACCTTAAAGGATTTAGACAAACAGCATTAGAACCTGTTAAAGCATATGACGAAAGAATGGCACAGATTGAAACCAACCTTAACGATATGAAAACTGTTTTAACAGAGCTTCCAACTTGCCACAGTGCTAATGATGTTGACGAAGTGATTAAAGTGTTGCAAAAACTACACGATTTTGATTATGAGCAATCAACCGCCACAGCTAACGAACAGCACGAATTAACAATGCAGGCTTGTGTTGAGAAAAAAGAATTGCTTGAAATGAGAGCCGAAAAAGAACAGGCTGAAAAAAAGCAGGCGGAAGCAGACCGCATTAACAAAATGGCAGAAGAAAAGGCTAAGACTATCGTAGCTGAACAAACCACCCTAGTTCAAGCAACAACTGAACAACCAACCGAAACGGTTTTAAAGACCCCTACAGTTGATGAGCAAGGTTTAGTGAACCGAAGTATACTTAACAACCTTATGGAGTTGGGTTGCACGGAAGAGCTAGGTATGAACATAGTTAGGGCTACTCGTCAGGGTAAAATCAACCATTTAACAATCAAAGGATAAATAAAATGACTGAAGAAATGGGAACTAGTAAAATATGGTGGTTAAGCCTACACCCTAAATGGGCAAAGTCTGTACAGAATCCAACAAAACCTAAAAAGATGGAGCTGAGAAAAAAGATACCAAAAGGCATGAAGGAAAAAGACTTTATCATTGTTTACACAACTTTGCCAGTGGGTAAGATTGAAATGATTTGGCAAGTTGATATGCTGATTGATTTTGGCGATATAAACGCACCTATCACTGCTTCTGAAGAAGACCCTCGTGCGTTAATACAAGACTTAGAATGCTTTCATCAAGTGCCTTACAGTGAGGTTGAACACTATTATGATAATTCTAAAACGCTGTTTGGCATTCAATTCACGCTTGTGGAGTGGCATTTAGACATAAGCCTATCAGACATAAAGCAAGCGGGCTTTACACCACCACAGGGCATCGTAAACGGGGCTGAACTGGTTAAACATTTCAAACTTGCTAAACATTTAATGATTGGATAAAGAAAATGAGTTTAAATAAAGTAACGATAAAAAGCATAATGAAAAACATTGCACTGATTGTATTTCTAATTATAACAGGAATTATATACCCGACTGTAATATTAGCTGTAGTTCAAGTTCTACTGTTGGGACTAGTCGCTGCAAAAATTTATTTGTTTTGCCGTGATTATAGAAAAGGCAAGCCAGTTATACGTGTATACACGTACTTGAATAAAGAAAAAGAAAACATGCTCTCTTTAAATCACAAAGGTTCTTGGACACACTTCTATTTATACAAAAAACCAGTGGCATTGAGTGATCACATGGATTCGATAAAAGCAACCATTACTCATGAAGAAGAATTATCAGAAATTCTTAATAATATGACTGATGAAGACAAGAAAAAGCTAATGAAAGCTGGGAAAAAGGAGAAATAAAATGTTAAATAAAGTAATGATAATTGGTAACTTGGGTGCAGACCCTGATTTACGCAAGACACAAAGTGGCGATGATGTAGCAACTCTTTCTATTGCTACGAGCGAATCATGGAAAGACAAACAGGGGGAAAAGCAGACAAAGACCGAATGGCACAGGGTTGTTGTCTTTGGCAAGCTTGCAACTATATGTGGGCAATATTTAAAAAAAGGCTCTAAGGTTTTAATTGAAGGGCAATTGCGTACAAGAAAATGGACAAACAAAGAAGGTAAAGACCAATATACAACAGAAGTTGTAGTATCAGGCTTTGGGGGTAATATGATTATGCTTGATTCTGCTAACCAGGGCGGGCAAACTAACAATGCCTCTCCTCCACAAGCAGCCTCTCCTCCACAAGCAGGCGGTATGGCGGATTTAGATGATGACATTCCATTTTAAAGAGGATAGACAAAATGATAAATCAAACCGCAAGAAGTAAAGAAAAAATACAATTCCAAAAAAAGCTAGAAGCCATAGGGCAAAATCAAAATATTGAGAAAGCAAAGGAAAGATTAAATAAAGCTTCCACCGGAGTTTGGAGGAAAAGAATCCATCTGGAAATAGTGAACTTAACAACATTGAAAAAGGAAATGAAAGATGCTTGACCTACCACTGATTAAAGTAAAAGCCTTACAAGGGTGTCCAAAAGCACAAAATAATCTAGGGTTTATGTATGATAATGGTCAAGGAGTTGCCAAGGATTCTAAACTAGCCGTAAAGTGGTATAGAAAATCGGCTGAGCAAGGCAATGCAACCGCACAATTTAATCTAGGGCTTATGTATTATAATGGTCAAGGCGTTACCAAGGACTATAAACTAGCGGTAAAGTGGTATACAGGAGCTGCTGAACAAGGCAATGCAGTGGCACAAAATAATCTAGGGCTTATGTATAAAAATGGTAAAGGTGTTACCAAGAGTCATAAACAAGCCGTAAAATGGTGTAGAAAAGCCGCAAAACAAGACCTTGCAATGGCGCAATTTAATCTAGGGGCTATGTATGGTAATGGTGAAGGCGTTACCAAGGATTATAAACAAGCCGTAAAATGGTATAGAAAATCCGCTGAACAAGGCGATGAGTTAGCAAAAGAAAAGTTAAAGGAGATGGAAGATGATTAAACTATTATGGACTAAATTAAAAGCCTATTTGGGTAATACAGATGCACAACATAATCTAGGGGATATGCACTATAAGGGTGATGGCGTTGTCAAGAATCATAAACTAGCCGTAAAATGGTATAGAAAAGTTGCAGAACAAGGCGATGCATGGGTACAATTTAATCTAGGGAATATATATGATAGGGGTGATGGAGTTGTCAAGAATTATAAACAAGCCGTAAAATGGTTTAGAAAATCGGCTGAACAAGGCAATGCAATCGCACAATTTAATCTAGGGTCTATGTATAGTAATGGTCAAGGGGTTACCAAGGATTATAAACAAGCGGTAAAATGGTATAGAAAATCTGCTGAGCAAGGCAATGCAATCGCACAATATCATCTAGGGAATATGTATCGTGATGGTCAAGGCGTTGTCAAGAATTATAAACTAGCCGTAAAATGGTTTAAGAAAGCCGCTAAACAAGGGCATGCGAAAGCAAAAGAAAATTTAAATGAAATAAAAAATAACCATAAAGGAGATGAAAGATGAATGAAATGAACCAGACAATTGTTAGAGCCTTAGTGGGGTTTTTTGTCGGCACTATATTAACCGCTGCGGTTTCCACGGAGTTTCCTGTTGTTTTAACAGGTGCTGTAATATTTGCTGCAATAGGTGCTATTGGTGCTAATCTTTCTCTTAGTATGCCATACTGGCAGGGTAAATACAAAGCAGAATTGTCATCAGGGGAGTTTGTAGATGTGACGTTCGCTCACTTTGCCTCTGAATCTGGAGACTATTTTTTGTTTATAAATGAAACCAACAATGAGTCTTGGTGCGAAGACTTTACCCCAACACCCTTATGCGGTGTAACCTCAAAACATCATATTTTAAACGTAACTTTTAAAAGAGATATAAAATAACCATTATAGTAAAGGAAATAAAAAATGAACCCGTCAGTGAAAAAAACTACGCCGTTTGATGCCGAACTTGGCTTTTTAATAAAGCAGAGAAGGTTAGGTCTTAGAATCAGTGGAGAGAAAGTCAGTAAAAAGATTGGCATCACAAGACCGCAGCTTTGCAAATATGAGGGGGGTATCGACAGGCTCACAGTCAAAAGGCTCCAAGATATAGGAAAAGCACTAGGAGTTAACGCAATCTACTTTTTAGAGCAGATGGAAGAACAATGTTAAGTGTATGCAGCGATTTCTCTGGAATAGGCTCATTTGACGCAGCACTTAAAAGACTGGAGGTTAAGTCCAATAATTTATTTGCTTGTGATATTGACAAACACGTTGAAAAATCTTATCACGCCAACAACAAACCGAACGCATGGTTTACAGATGTGTATGAAAGACCTATCCCACCAGAGCCGGTCGATATTTATATGACTAGCCCTCCGTGTCAAACATTTAGTGTGGCTGGTCTTCGTGAGGGTGAAATAGACGAAAAAGGGATGCTGTTCTACAATTCTTTAGAGTTCATTCGCCAGAATAAGCCAAAGTCATTTATATTTGAAAATGTTAAAGGTTTACTATCTGTTGATAAAGGGAATGTGTTCGCTAAATGGATTGACAAATTAGGGGGGGTAAGCGTAAACCGAATAGCAAGCGGATTAACCGCAGATGCTGACGCTGTACCTTATAACATATATTACAAGGTTTTAAATAGTAAGAACTTTGGTGTGCCACAAAATAGAGAGCGAGTTTTTATTGTTGGGATTCGGGCAGACATTGAAAGCACTTTCTCTTTCCCTGAAGGCAAGCCTTGTACTTCAATCTTAGGTGATGTTTTAGAAAACAGTGTTGGCGATAAATTTTATTTGACATCAGATAAATTGCAAGCCGTGGAAAAGCACAGGGCAAGGCATAACTATACGCTTGGGGTGAAATTTAAAACAAAGCATGACATAAGCACATGTGTTTTAACTGGCGGTAACACCGGCCATGGGGATACATTGTATGTTAGTAAGCCTAATGTGGCGGGGCATATAAATGGGAAATTTGAAAGTGCTACAAGAGTCTATGGCAATGTCAATCCAAGCGGCAATGGTATGAATGGTAATGTCTTCGATATAGGTGGGCTTTCCCCCACTATAACTACTAATAAAGGTGAGGGGGTTAAAGTAACAGACACTATGAGAATACGCAAACTAACCCCTTTGGAATGCTGGCGGTTGCAAGGTTTCACAGACAAAGAGTTTGCAGCCGCACAATCATCAGGAGTGAGCGACAACCAGCTTTACAAACAAGCAGGAAACAGCATCACGGTCAATGTTTTAGAAGCTATTTTAGAAAACTTAATTAAAACTATAAAGGAAAGTCCAAATGATTAAAAGACAGATAGGAGATACAACATTGATTGAAATAAAAATAAATGGGGTAAGTGTAATGGTCGGGGAAGCACAATTTGATGAGCTGATGCAATCATTCATCGGCTGGCATGGGACAATTGAACACACAAACGGTGACGTAGAAAGGGGTACACTGATATCGTGGGGGGGTGGCCGCCACGTTATAAGGGGTCACACCACGAAAAAATCTTGTGAGGTGTCAGAGGAAGCCATACGTGGCATTATCGCTATGAAGAAAGGGGCGGCGGTTATGGCATTGACACCAGTGGCGGCGTTGGCTGTGGCCATGGCTCAGGCGATAACGGTTATTTTGTCCAATGGAGTATAATCAACAAAAGGAGAATCCAAATGAAAATGGTGTGGCGGATACTAACAATACTATTCGTATTTTTAAATTGCTTGCTTTGCGCGCTAACAGGGTACGACTATGCTCTTGGGACTCCAGTTCCCCCTTCGGCAGTATTTAATTTAATGTTCAATACAGTACTTGTGGGGTTGTTGTCAATACGTGATAATTTTAATTGACAATAACACCCAAATGTAGTATAAATAACTTGATTTAAAATCGTTGTAATTCTTAGTTAGAATTGTATTTTCATGCTATTTAATAATTGCAAAATTTAACGCAACGAATGATAATACACCTATGTACACGGCGAAAGCTGTAGCATAATTGCAAAGTCCGCAGTGTTTTCCCTACTGTGTAAAATAAAAGGGGAATTATGGTAGAGTGCTTTTAATATAGGTGTCTATACATATTCGCTCCTTAAGTGGAGCGAATGAGCAAGGTTCGGAGTCAAGTTCTACCAGTCTAAGGTGATACATAAAACCCAGCCATCGAGATTACTCAATGGCTGGGTTTATTTTATGAACATTTTACAGGAGTCTTTGCTGACGGAGCATCAGTAAGATAACCATAGCTGAAACTATTACGTAAGTCAAGCTTTAATTAAAAACATCAATAATTATCAATTATCTCTCTTTTTGCCAGCTCTAAGTTTAGAACTAACCCGCCGGTATCTTTTGGTGTGATGGCACACGCTGAATTTATCTCACCATTTTCGTGAACAATACAAATTAGATAAGAAGTGATTGGCCCGTCCCTAGCAACAGCTGCATCAAAAGACTTGCACGCTTTCGCAAACGCAGAGGGAGGGGGTATGTTTATAATTTCGCCCATATTACACCTTTTTATAGCCTGATACTTTTGTGACTATCTCTAATCTTTTTGTCTCTTCCTTACTTAGCTCTATTTGGTTATCTATGTCTTTTGAATTTAAATATGCTTTATAAGAAAAAACCCCCGCGGTCAATGTTACTGTCGCAAGAATTGCTATTAGTGATTCTGTTCCGTCCATTTTAATAATTACCAGCCTAGATCAAAGTCTTTAAAGTTTTTCATTGTTATTTCCTTTTTTCCATTAAGTTTCCTAGTACATTCATTATATACAGTTATAAACAGATAGTCAACTATGCTTTAAACTTTCCTGTTAGCCTTTCCAGTTCTTCGCAACTTTCTCAGCAGACCGCCCAAGCACGTAGCCACCAAGACCTACTTTGACAATTGCCAATAAATCGCTAACGATTTCATCGGATATATTGGGAGCTGTAAAGCCCAGCCAGTGGGCGACAACAAGTGCGGTGAACGTCAGCATCACGATAGGTCGCCAGTTGCGTTGCAGCCAGCTCTCCCCTGTTAGCTCCGCCGTTAGAACCGCTGATTTCGCCTCTAACTCTTTTGTAGCCAAATTAAGACCCGCTGTTGAGATTTCGTGTTTCAATTTCCCCGCTAAATCTTTGTCAGGGATTAATTTGTCAACAATACCTAAAACAGGTTTTAAAACCGCCCCTACTATTTTATCAAACATCTTTCATTTCCCTTTAATTGTATCACTTGCCCACTGTGTAAACCCTAGCACTAACGCCAGAGGCAACCACATCAGTTTTCTAAAAAACAATCGTGTGCTTCTAAATTTCATACTAATTCCTTATTAAATAGTTCTAGCTCAATATCTCTACGGATTACCAAGCCTTTTAAAACTTTACCATCTGCCATACGCCATTCTCTAAACTGTTTTTCAAATTCTTTTAAATCACCTGAGTTCAGGGCTATTAATGTGTTAGAACGTTTAAACGCACCACCGCCGATATTATAAACAAAAGACCTTAATGCTTCCTTTTGATTAGAATTAAGGTCTACTGTTACAAGTTTTAAAAAAGGGTCAACTTCCTTGTCTAGATGTATACCTAAGTGTCGTAAGGCTTCTTCTTTGCCCATGGGTGGGGTGTCTTCAGACACGGCCTCACCGTTGATTAGGGTAGAGCCATAGCCAATCGTCCACACCTCCTTTGGGCATAGGTAAGGTTTGGCGCTAAACCCCTCACATTTTTTAATTATATCCAAAGCGTTATTCATTTAAATTCCTTTTTATTTTAAAAGTAACCCTGTTCGGTACTTGTCAATGATATCGCACTTCTTACGCCCTGAAGCTTCTATGACCCCATAATCACCGTTGCAAAAAGAAATTTCGCCATTAAGGTGTTCGGGGTGGGGAGTTTTTGGGCGTTTCTTTTTTGTCAATATCTTGTCCTTGTCAACCGAGGACTGAATATCCCAATACTCGTACTTGGTCATGTACCTTTCGTCCATGCGGACAATCATTTCCTCAGCCACTAGGCTGGCAAAATGAGGAGTTGAGAAGTGTAAGATTGCGGAGAACGTGAAAGTGCAAGCAAACACTATATGGCTCACTTTGTTTCCAAGTATTATTTTAACCACTGTGTTTAAATTATTCATTGTTTAATTCTTTCTTTAAATCTTGAAGGATGTGCCAATCTGCTGTTACTTTTTCAGTGTGTTCATCAAAAGCTTTTTTGAGTTTTGCGGCTACTGTCCAGCCAAGCGTTTCTGCTTTTTGCCATTGCGTGTATAGATTATCGTGTTCTTGCCAATCAGACGAATTTCTATCGCTCAAGCGGTGGATTCTCTCTTCGCTACTGATCGCATTATTTTCCACCCATTTATCCCCATCGTAGAAAGGGTACTCTAAACCATCTGGAGGTGCTGAAACCTCTGCCCAGTCGGCATACCGATTATTTAATTCATCATCCGTCCACGCAGTACCAAATTCTGAAGGCTGTTGCCAACTCTCCCCTTTTTTTACCTTAATAAGTCTCATTGTTTCTCTCCTAAAATTTGTGCGATGAATGGGTATTTTTGATCATTGGATCCTGATCTAGACCCCACCATCATATATGCTGACACCTGAGACTCATTTGGGGGGTTTACTCGCCCACCCACCGAGAACTCGATACGCGAAAACTCAGTGGTGCTTGTCGCTACGTTTCTGTCGTGAAAAGATGCGAATCCACCGGTCAGCGTTGATATGTAGGGACGACCAGCCTCTACGTCAAACTGCACCAATATTGGGTCTATATAAAACCTCTTAGAGATGGAGCCAGCGCCTTGTAGTATGTGTAGAATCCTGTAATCTGTCCATTTTTTGCCCGGGTCTAAATTCAAATATACAACCGCATCCGACGTTGCGCCAATAGTAGAAGAGAGCTGGTTGCTCACATATCCCACATTGCCCCAGTACGCTGATGGCACAGATGGATTCGTGTATAAAACATCATAGCCTAGTACATCCTCACGCTCCCATGGAAGCGTTGGAACTTCGTCTAGCTGAAAGGAATCGACTCCTGCTGCGGACACAAACTCAAACGCCATGACAGTGAAGTCAAAAGACTTCGTGTCGTTAGGCTCAACCCCCGTTTCAAACCTTTTGAATTTCAATTCAATGTGGTCTGAGTGACCTGAAGGGATGCACTGGTAAAGAACCATGTGTGTTAGACCATCGAAGATATCCACGTATGAATATTGCGCCCAGTCGTAGCCGTCTCCATTGGTGTTCAACTCAAAAAAGTTTTTTGATACCGGAATGTTGGCATCATTAATTCTGATGCGGACGGATAGTATTCTATTGCCAGAAGCTGCGCCGTAACTCTGCTGTTTGAATTGCACCTTGCCATCTGTGTCTGCATCTAATGTTATCAGACATCTTCTATCAATAAAAGAGGAAGTTCCCAAATTATAGAATATGACAGCAACACCGCCTAAATAATCAGAATCCGCGTTGTTTATCTTCCTCGATGGTTGGTGTTGCGAGGAATGGGTAAATCCTTGGAATGTATTTAAAAGCGTTACTGGTGAAATTGATGTTGTACTAACTTTAACATCAGTATTTTCAAAGGTGTCAGACAGCGCTAACCATTCATTCCTACCGTAGTCTGTGCCAGTACTTGCCGTGAACTCAACTTTGTGAACGTAGATATTATTCGCCCCTGATGAAGTTACAGCGTAAGATATTCTCGATCCAACGGAAATCAACGATAGATCGCTCACTGATGAAGCGCTAGGGGTAAGAAACTCTTGATCTCCAAGAAAATTAGAATGGCTATCGGCGAAGAGTATTACTTCCGTTCCATTTAGGCTGGGGCGGTATCTAAACTCAAATGAGTTAGAATATGGTGTGTACGTTCTTAGACTATGATAATAGCTTGTTGTTGGTGCAACCATGCATTCAATGCATATTTTTACAGTTGCACCACCGTTTGATTTATACCACTGCATGTAGCTAGCGTTATCATCATCAAACATATTAGCTAACTCGCCTGCTTGCCTTTGATCGGGCCCAGTCCAGTAACGCCTAAAAGTACCGCCATTCCACGTTATCGTCTGATAGGTCGCTGAATCGCTGGGGCTGTAAGCACTATATACAGATGGTAACGCGGCGTTTGGAGTGCTTTCCAGCACCGATGAACCTCCAGTTGATGAACCTAAGTCTCCAACTCTTGCTGTGGACAGGAGTGGTTTCATCTCAGGGTAATCAGCTCCTAATATGCTAGCCCCGGCTCCGTTGTACCGCAGATCTGTTGGAGGCAGATGGGGTGCTTGCCTGCGGAAATTGCCAAGCGGGACGCTGTACGACACAGAGTTGGCGGCATCTATTGCAGATTGAGCAGCATTGCCCTCTGATATCCCAGCATTTGTTTCAGATTGGGCAGCATTTGTTGCAGACTGTCCACTGGCAACTCTTGAGGTCTCAGAAGCTGCTGCAGACTGTCCGCTAGCAAGCTTTGAGGTTTCGGAGGCTACTGCAGACTGCTGGCTGTCGTCCTTTGCTGCCACGGAGGCATCTTTTGCTACTACGGAAGCAACCTTTGAGGTTTCGGAGTCTGTTGCGTGTTGTGAAGCATCAGCCTCTGCGGCTATGGCAGTAACCTTTGCTGCTACGGAAACATCTTTTGCTGCTTCAGAGTCTATTACATGTTGTAAAGCGGCTTGCTCCGCTGCGACAGTGGCATCTCTTAATATTCCAACATCAATCAAATCCTGTGCGGTTGCAGCCTTTGCTGCTTCAGCATTTGTTGCATGATCTCCAGCATCTCCTGCGTGACCTTGTGCGTTTGCTATCTCATCGGAGCTAGCACCGGTTGCAAATCCTGTGCCAGAAGGGTTAATTACAAGTGAACTGTTAGCTGTAAGTTCAGGTGGTAAGCTAGTATCAAAATTACCAGTAAAGCCGCTTGGCAGATGTACAGATTTATCAAGCTTCTCTTGTTGTTCTTGGTTAATAGCTGTTAATCTGTCAAGTGCGTTTTCGTGTGTTTCGGCAGGAAATGCATCGTTTTCAATGTAATCCGTTTCTTGAAGTTGCTTGGTTTCTCTAATAACCACCCACTTAACGGTAGATGGTGGGGCAACGGTTGCTGTCACCGTGCCTGTTGAGCCATTGCCGCCTGATACAGTGTAATCGCTGCCGTTTGTTAAGACAGTCTCAGCGTTAGTAGCAATGACTACTTCTATTACTTTTAATTCAGCGGTTGTTGTTTGTCCAAAAAAGACAAAGTTTAGAGGGATTGCGGTTCCAGCCCCATTCCCAATCATTTCCGCCCTTGTTATTACGCCAGATATTGTCATTATTTATTCCTTTTCCTTAATTTTACCTGTTTGTGGAGAAAAAGCAAGCAGATAAGCTTTTATCGCTTCCGCCGTTTCTGGGTTTTCATTAGCTATAACAATCAATTGTCCTAATTTTGCCCCTGCATTTGACCCCTTAGCCATTGGTGTTGCAAGCCACTTCACAAATTTAGGACTGGTTATCAGCCTTGCAGCTAAATTAGGTGCTAAATTCATGCTTGATACAATGTTCCCTACGCCTTTGGCTGCTGCTAATGGGCTGGCGGTTCCTATTCCCAATGCTACGTTGCCCAAGCCGTCGCCTAATTTACTCAGTGCGTTTAACTGGTGGGCGACCGCCGCTGTGTTAGAAAAGTTTTGCAAAGATTTTTGTTGCGCCATCGCTGTAAAGACAGTCATCAGGTTGTCAAGCTCTTTTCGCAGTGAGTTATTACTACCAAAAAAAGCATCTTTTGCCTCAACAGAAAAATTATTGTAGTTCGTGACAAAGGTGCTTGGGGAAAAACCAAACTCTGATTCATTACCCAGTCCTTTAAATCCCATTTTCTTTAAGACGGTCGCTTGGATTGGCTGCCATTCTTTTTCCGTGAACTCGTCCCTTAAAAGTTTAATATAACTTCCTCCGTTTTTATTCCCGTTTAATAATGCTCCGTAAGCCTTTTCAGGCGCGTCAAACTCAGCTATCTTTTTGAAATATTTACCGTTCTTGTTCATCCAATCTTTTGTCAAGTCGCTGACTTCTTTGAAGTGCTGCCCATGACCAAGTCTTCCCGCGTTTTCTTCTATATCTTTGCTCGTTGCGGCGTAAAATCGGTTGAACAGGTTTTTCTGAGTGCCAGTGTCTGAGGGGTTAGATAGGTTTTTGCCTGTTATTGTTCGGTTGTTTCTGAGCGCGCGAAATCCCATTTCCCCATTGTTTATCAGAACATCGTCAAGAGTTGTTAGCATCCCCCTATACACTCTTTTTAATGAAGAGTCTTTTGAGATTTCGTGTTCAAGTTCTCCCCTGAACTTTGCTATGTTCTTCAAGTCAAATAAAGTTTCAGGTCCTATTGCTTTCTCAAGAGCGTCCTCAGCTTTTGTCTGAGCCTCGTTAAATGTGTTTTGCGCTCTGACCACACTGTCTTGTATCGTCTCGCCCAACTCTTGCTGAGTAGAGGGAGTTCCAACCTTATTGGCAAGATTGTCCGCTGCATCTTCCGCTTCTTGAATGACTTTGGTAGCTTGCTTCCTCATTATTGTAGCACTTGTCGCCGCTGGGACTAATGAGGCTTCAAGCCTTGCTACACCGGCAGTGCCCACGACTCCCGCAGTGGGAGTGATTTTTTGATTTACCATTAATTTGTAAATCTCATTCACTTGGGTAGTGGTCCCACCCAACGCTTTTTTGACACCAGATGAAGCAAGAGACACAACTTTCTCTACGATTTTCCCGCCGGCGAACTCAAGGGCAGTTCCCACCCCTGCTTTAACAACTCTTTCCACGCCCGTTTCAGTGTTTTGTGCTCCTAACAAATTTTCCACAAGTATGTCGTATGCAGTTCCTGCCGCTTGCGAGCCTAATGCACCACCCAGAAGGACGCTGCTCCCTCCAGTTACCAGCGCCCCCGGCATAGTTAAAGCCCCGCCGACTCCAGCTCCGAAAACCTGAGCTATATCACGCCCGTATTGTGTGACATCTCCCGTGCTTATCCCCGAGTCAAAAAGCCCACCTTCTGTCTCATTAAATAAAGTTGGCTTCCCCGTTTCAGGGTTTGTGAAAACATAGTTATCCTCATACTCTTGTGCGTCTGGGTAGGTTTTTCGTACCGTGGCAAGCCTGTCTTCTTTGCTCAGATTTTTGTGAGCGGCAGTTCGGGCAAGCGTTGAGGCACCTGTTGTTCTGTCAAGACTTTCTACGAACGCAGGTGTCTTCATTATTTTGCCCATAACCTCCTTCATCTGGTCTTTGTCTAGTCCACCAGGTATATCAAAGGTCGAGCCGCCATAGCTGACCAGTTTGCGAGGTGTGCCGTTTAATGATGTGTCTTTTAATGTTTCAGCCATTTATTCTTCGCCGTTCAAATTAATTATTATTGGTTCTTTGCCTTTTGTTTTGTCTTCTGGTTTTCCTGCTGTTTTGCCTTTTGTTTTGTCTTCTTTTTTGTCTTCTGGTTTGTCTTTTCCGTAAACATCTGTGTAAAAGCTCTCTTTTTCTCGCAAGGTCTGACCTAAATCAGCTCTTAGCGATAGTAACGTTTTAAGAACATCTTGCGGATTGGACGGGTCTAAAACCCCCTTTACAGCCTGGTAAAGCTTTACCTCTGTATCGGAAGTCTGCCCCACCGCTCCTGTTTCGTCTTTTAATCTCTTAAGAGTTGACAGTGTAACCATCGACTTAACTTGCATTATTTTGCTTGCAAATAAGCCCGAATCAGATGACCCACTTATCATCGCCATTACATCTGAGCCAAACCCAACGCCGTCGCCGAAATCACCTTTTTTGTTGAGCCTGATTGCCTCGTTCAATATAATGGCTGCTTTGTTCTTATCTCCGCTTTCAATTGCGTTTCTGTAATCCACAACACCCTCAGCGTCCAGAGATGACATTTGAATTAGCAACTCATTAATAGTGTCAGTGTCTTTTTCAACACTATAACGCAATTGCTTTATTCCGTTCGTGTCTTTGACCCTGTTTTGCTGCATGGCGATTTTTGACTTAGGGTTTTTCAAAACCGCGGCCAAGCCCTTGCCTGTATCGACAAACACTTTTCCTTCAGGGGTTGCTTCCCCTATATGCTTCACCCCTAAGACTTCAAGTCGCTTTTTTTCTTCATCTAATTTCGCGTCTAATTCAGATTGTCGCTCAAGACTTCGGACATTTCTGTCGTTCTCAACAGCAGATATTTTTTGTAAAATGGTTTTTAGTTTGGGAACCCCGATTGAGTTCATCAAAGTGGAGTTTCTGTTTATCAAATCTTTTGCCGCATCTGTCTCACCACTGTTGACTAATCTGGTAAGAGCTTCGCCTGTTAAATCTCCACTTATCTTATCAATCAAATCAAGCCTTTGTTTCGTTCCCAAAACTGCACTGAAAGAATTAACAGTGTCAGTTACTTGTCCAAAGGCGGCATCAAGCGTAATCCCGCCATTTTGCAAGGATACGTACAGAGGTTTAGTCTGGTCTGTGATGTCTGTTTCAATAACTTTGATCTGCGTATCTCGCACTGTGTTAAGCAACTTAGACTCGTAGTCAAGCGCTAAATTATCAAGGTCAGTAGAAAACATAGCTTGTGATTCAGGGCTACCGCCATGGTTTGCCAAAGCCTTAGCTTTCAGCTCTTCATTTATTGCAACCCATTTACTGAGGCTCTTAGGGTCAGACTTGTCGGTTTGCTCACCGAAATTCCTAAATGCATTAGTAACCTCAAAGGAGTAAGTTCTAAAACCCCTAGAACGATTGACTGTGTCCTCGCGTGCTTTTTCACGAACGGCTGCCTTTTGCAGGTCAGCTCCAAA
The DNA here is from genome assembly GCA_965225895.1 of Candidatus Endobugula sp. Taxonomy (GTDB): domain Bacteria; phylum Pseudomonadota; class Gammaproteobacteria; order Pseudomonadales; family Cellvibrionaceae; genus Endobugula. Next base: position 2,084 of record CBDDBR010000003.1, on the reverse strand, counting down.
GCCTTGTAATGCCTGACCGGCTATTACCCCTGATTGGTCTGGAATGTGAGGGACAGTAGCCAAGCCTGATTCTTCAGATTGGCCTCTTTTCTGCTCAATAGTTGGAATTTTTATTGCCATTTGTCGGTCCTTTCTTTTTTAAATATACCAGACCGGTTTTCACACCGCCTAATAGTGTGACACCCGCTTGTGTGCGCGCCCTGTTGGCTAGTGCTCGCCCTTGTGCGAGTTCCAAACCTTGTCTTTGTTTAGCCCTATTGCTTGCAATCTTGCTACCATATTTAATTGACATCGCATCTAGGGCTGCCATTTCGGCACTCTCGTCTAAAATGTCCTGCCTGTCATTTATTTGAATGCCTGACATTGCCATGCTGGCTCTTTGTCTGCCCATGCCTCTTTTAGTGGAGCGGTCGTGTGCTTCCAAATCAAACTTTTTCTTCTGCTCACTTGCCAGTCGTTGAGACTCGAGGACTTGTCGGTTGTATTCTCCCGTATCCTCTGCCTGGTTTGCCTGCTGTAGCGAGGAAGCGACACTTACAGTCGTTCCTACGGCGGACATTACAGCGGCTATTGCTGGGGTTATACACATATTTTTAAACCTTTGTTGTTCTTAATTCAGGCATGATTGCCAAAATAGTCAGCGGTAGTGGCTGTTCTTGCTTAATTACGACAAATCCATCAGTTTCTACTTTATTACTAAACTGCTGATTTTTGTCGCCAGTGAACAAGGGTACTGCCTCTCCCATTCTGTCACTAGATTGTCTGAAAGTCAATGTTTGAAGACTATTTACGTCCGTGCCATATTTAGCACCTACTGTTTTGAAAAACCTAATGTGGATTTTAGCTATTCTTTTTTTGAAAGCCTGCGAAGTACCATCTTCTGCCCCCCCCTCGATACGCATTGTCTGCAGAATTGATTGGTAAGGCAAGCCTACATGTATCACGCTCGCCGCTTTATTAATAGTGATGCCACCGTTGACGACTGTCGCTGACGGGTGAACAGAGCCGTCTGCAAGGATGTCAACTTTTTCACCCTCTAAGTGGTGTAATCCCGAAATAGTAGTTGTTGGCAACCCGTCATATGTCATCATGCTGTCCAAGAACTTAGCATTCACCGCTGTTGTGTCTTCATCGGCAAGACCTTCCCCGAGGTATTCTATATACTTCTTGGTCTGCCCGTTAATTGTTCTAGATATTATCGCCCACAAATCGTCCCTATTTCCATCAGGTGCCGAAATTACAGCAATGCTCTCTACCTTTGCGTTAGTTCCGCCCACCGTATGTCTGTGCCACGCCGTCACTTCCTGTGAGCGTTCATAAGTCAATCCTAAAAGAACGCCGTCTTTTCTGACCATCCATACTATGCTGTCTGGTTCTTGTTGGTAAGCCATGTCGGTAATCCCGCCAACCGTGATGTGGTCGGCCAGTAATGATAAATCAGGAGCGTTGTATGAGTCAGACTCGTATTGATAGATGTACTCTCTGACTTTGCGACCTGCTCTTTGAACAAAAAGAACCGAATTGCCTGACTGGACAGGCTTTACAGCGGAGGAGCCGAAAGTTGTCTGCCTTACTATTCTTGCATTTGTAGGGCTTAAAGGCTCCTTGTTGCTCCCTGATGATACGATGAACTCGCCGCCTGCTGTGCCAACTGATAAAACTTCGCCTGAACGCATCCACCGGATTAAATTCACCTGGTCTGTAGCAATTGTGTAAACTAATGCGTTGTCATCCACAACTGTTCCGTCTGGCTCTGTCGGTGCGTAATTCACATAATCAGCAGAGCGACTAAAAAACATTGTTTGGGGACGTGTAGTAGAAGCAGCCCAAACTAATCGCTCTTCAAAGAATGTCACAATAGACGGGTAGCCCGATGTTTCTGAAAATGAACCCAATCTCCAACCTGTCACGGCAGTTCCATTATTAGGTGCTTCTCCCTTTATGGTAGCCACGACAATTAACGTTGAGGTCACTGTTTTTATCTCGAGCCAAGTCCAATTGTTAGCACTGTCTTCAAAGCGTATAAGTCTCCCAATGTCAGTAGATTGAAAACCGGTGTCATCGTTTATGCCCTCAACGTCGCT
>CBDDBR010000002.1:0-47960 GCA_965225895.1 Candidatus Endobugula sp. | reverse complement strand
ATATTACGCGCATAGGCGGATAGCCTAAGATTATTACGCAGAGCCTGGTCCAGGCGAAACATTGTTGCGCTGCAGAGTAATAAAATTACAACCCGAAAAAACCCAATGAAATCAACGGGTTCAGCCATGAAAAAATCTGCGGCAGACGGGTACGCATGGGCCAGGCCCCCCCTACCAGTTACATGTACATGGCTCCGACACAAAATTGGGTATTTAGAAACGTATACCAGTGGCGGCGGGTGCACCGCGTAGACCTCCTACGGCAGTTTTTAGGCAAAATAAAAGCTAGCAAGGGTTTTACGCCTTAAACTAGCTGAATGGATTTCGTAATTTTCTTATTCTTCCTCGGGGTATTTGTAGTTTCTCGGTATTTTTTTCTTTTTGTTTGGTATTACTGTGTTTTTCTTCTTCCAAGCTTCTTTTGCTACTGGATTTATTATCTGTATTGTGATAATTTTCTTTATCATTTCTTTTTACCTCTACATAATCAAAGCTATGTATTGGAGATTTGTATGTTCTATGTCTACTTTTTGTAATCCTAGTGAAGTCAAAGTGATTTTTTTTATTTCTTTTCATATTTTGCTAATCTTAGGTTGTTCCGGAAAAAGAAAAAAGGGGAAAAAAGAAAAAGGAAGACAAACTATAGGCTTTTTTGACCCCCCTGTCAACCCCTAAAAAATGCAATAGGCATAACTTTTCTACACATCCCTATAAAAATAGAAAAATATTCTAATATATAAAGCATGTACTGGTAACGTTAAGAAAGTCAATAATAATATCTTCACAAGTACGTCTGTTTATGGTACAATATGTAGACTTGTAAATCTTTCAGTGTTGAGGATGTTAAAAAACGTTGGTTGCTGAGATGCATTTACTGTTAAAGACCTGATGCTGTACTTATTCCTGCGGGGTTCGCTATAGCCACTCTAAGGCATCATATGGGCGGGGTTTTTACAGCGTTGAATTCCGTCCATTTCTTTTTTAAACCCAATAAAAAGGCTAAGGTGATGTTTACAGCGTTTATACTGATTTGTTCTGCTGCTTTTACAGATGGTTGTATGGAGCTAAGAGACATTAGAGGACCATATGAAGCACGTTCTGTATGCAAGGAGCGTGTAGATGAGATGGTGCACAGCATGCTACCTTCTATTCCGCCTGATTCAGACATAAAATGGAGATGCGTGCATAATCCTATTAAAAATCCTGGAGTAAATACCTAATGGCTGCAACCCCAAAGAATAAAGCTTTGTATTCACGTGTCAAGGCGGAAGCAAAAAAGAAATTTAAGGTATATCCATCAGCTTATGCTAACGCGTGGCTGGTAAAGACGTACAAGAAGCGCGGTGGTACGTATAAGTAATGGCTAAACCTAAAGGCGGACTAACAAAATGGTTTAAGGAGGACTGGCGGGACGTAAAAACAGGCAAAAAGTGTGGTCGTTCCGGTTCTGAAAAGAAAAAGCGCCCTTATCCAGCTTGTAGACCCGCTAAAGTTGCTAGCCGCATCACTAAGAAGGAAGCTGCAAAGAAAACTGGGCCATCCAAGGTTAAATGGTCTGTAACAGCGTCCGGTAGGAAAAGAAAGTCTAAATAATGGCACCACGTAAAAAGGATGTACCTATTCGTAAGACGACTACAGGTAAGAGTGCCAACTACCGCCCCACTAAATCTGGTGCCGGTATGACTGCTAAGGGTGTGGCTGCGCATAGACGCGCTAATCCTGGCAGTAAACTACAAACAGCCGTAACAGGCAAAGTTAAAAAGGGTAGCAAGGATGCAAAGCGTCGTAAGTCGTTCTGTGCTAGGTCTGCTGGACAGATGAAGAAGTTCCCTAAAGCTGCAAAAGACCCAAATAGTCGTTTGCGTCAAGCACGAAAGAGGTGGAAGTGTTAAACTTACTAATCGGACCAATAGCAGAAATTGCTGGCACATGGATGTCAGGCCAAGTCGAACAAACTAAGGCTAAAGCACAGACTAAAGTAGCTAAAGCGCAAGCTGAAGCCATGGTTATGCAGAAAAAAGCTACTGGTGAAATCGACTGGGACTTAGAGATGGCTAAAGGGTCATCTAACTCGTGGAAAGATGAGTGGCTTACAGTTTTATTTAGTATACCCCTAGTTATGGCCTTCGTGCCTGGAATGGAAGAAATAGTTGCAAACGGATTTCAACAATTGGAGCAAATGCCTGAATGGTACCAGTACAGCTTGGGCGTTATTGTTGCTGCAAGCTTTGGAGTCCGCTCGGCAACAAAGTTCTTTGGGAAAAAATAATGAAATTTCTAAGAAGGATACTCGATAAATTACTTAATTCAATTATACCAACCGAATTCGGTGGTGATATGGCGGAACACAGACAGCATACGACTAAGTATGAGGACTTGTGTAAGTAGTGACTGTAGAAGCTTTTCTAAAATGGAAGATACTTCCTAGATTTATGATGCTGGCTAGCACAATTATGTCTTGGAGGTGTGCAGAATGGTTTATGGATTTGTCTGACCCTACAGCTGCACAATCCGCTTTTGTATCAGTAGTTATGGGCGTGATGACAGGTGTATTTGGAATTTGGATGGGTCACGAGCATAGGGGGGATAATGTAGTTGAAAACCACGCTCCCCGAAAAAAGTAAGAGTCCCTGCAAAGGAATATGTGTACTAGATAAAGAACGCATTAAATGCATCGGCTGTGGGCGTACCATAGACGAAATTATTAATTGGGGTAAAAAGTATGAAGTACGATAGAGCACACTATATTGAAAAGCTAATAAAGCACGAAGGTATTGTGCTGAATGTATATAAAGATACCCTAGGGATTGATACTATTGGTATCGGCAGAAATTTAGAAGACCGTGGCATTACACAAGAAGAATTAGACGACTTAGACATTCCATCAGTTGAGCACATATATGAATATGGCATAACTGAGGCTGATGCAGTGTATCTAGCCACCAATGATATTGAGATTGTTGAAGAAGAACTATGCCGAGCGCATAGCTGTGTAGAAGACCTAGATGCTGTAAGACAGCTAATTGTAATGGACATGGCATTCAACATGGGTGTGCCCCGACTTTGCAAATTTAAAAATATGTGGGCGGCTATCCATGACGGTGACTACAATACCGCAGCCGTAGAAATGCTGGATTCACGCTGGGCAACACAAGTTGGCACACGTGCGATTAAATTATCTAAAGCTATGGAAGAAGGAAAATTTTCAAATGCTTAACGTAAGAAAACAGCAAAAGTGCACAGAATAGAAGCCGATGTACGAAAGTGGTCACATGATTTTCTTGAAGTACCTAATGAGAAACTTAATGGATTACCACCGTGTCCCTACGCAAAACAAGCGTGGTTAGATGATAAAGTTGTATTTAGTATAAACACTGGACTAGATGGACTAGCCAAAGAAGTGGCAGATTTTGAGTCCCACGATTATGATATAGTTGTGTGGGCTAATGAAGTATTACCAGACATGCACTACCTAGATGGGTGGTGCGATGGCGTAAACGAAGCCATGTCAATTGCAGGTAAAGATATGCACTTGATGGTGTTTCACCCAGACTATGACGCTGAAGAAGCCGGTTTGGACTTTTTAGTCGAAGATGGTGTAGTAGACCCTAGCCTAAACTACTGCATGGTATTTGTACAAAGGCTATCTACCCTAGATGACGCAGCATTGAGTCTGGAGAAGTCTGGGTACTATGAACACTTCCCTGCGGAAGTGTATGAATCATTAGTAATAGAAAGACGGAGATTAAGAAATGAAGGGCAAAACTAAAATGGCATCTAAAAAGATGCGCGGTGGTGTTGCAACCAAAAAGATGCGCGGTGGTGGAATGCCTAAAATGGCCGCTAAAAAAATGATGCGCGGTGGCGTAGCTAAAAAGATGATGCGTGGAGGTATGACAAAAAAGAAATGAGGAAAAAACTTGCTTATCATTTTGCAATGGTGTTACTTAATATTGGTAAACCCTTTACCTGTATTGGTAACTGGTTCTGGAAAAAACATAGAGATGTATTAGATTGGACTAAGTGATGCCACCTCGTAATCATAAAGATTGGACTAAAACACCCCAAGTTGAATATATTAATTCCTTAATCTACTCTGACGAAAGTTTGTTTGAGCAAGAACAAGAGAATATATTCTCTAAGGTGTGGGTTCCTATATGCCACATTAGCGAGATGTATAATGAGGGTAACTATAGAACCACACAGATTGCTGGACAAAACGTAATTGCGGTTAATACCAAAGATGGTGTTAAAGCATATCGTAATTATGAATTTAATTCGCCGTCTGGTACAGTGGCTACACCAATCGTAACAGTTGAACCACAGCTATACTGTGAAGTAAGACATGGTGGTATGGTTTGGGTTACTATAGACCCTAATCCCACCATGTCAGTAGAGGAGTGGACCTGCGGTGCTTTTGATTGTATTGCTGACGCGATTGATACGGAAGAAATGGAAGTTTTTCACTACCACAAAGCTGTAATAAACACTAACTACAAGCTGTGGCACGATACTAACTCAGAGTTTTACCATGACTTCATGCACTACTTTAATCGTGTGTCAGGGTTTAACGATGAGTATTTTGCTAGAAAGAATATTCCTTTTGATAACGGCCACGTTAATGTTAGCAGTTTTACTGTTAACTACGAGGAATACGATGGGTTTGAGGATAGGGGGGAGTTATCGTTTCCCAATCTACCGCCCAACCAGTGGTACATGGTTGACCTATTCCCCGGCTATAACTTTAACTTACGTGGCAGTGCCTACCGTAGCGATAGCGTAACACCACTAGGGCCAAACAAAGTACTGATTGAGTTTCGTGGGTATGGCCTGAAGAAAGATACAGCAGAAGAACGACAGACCCGCATTAAGCACCACAACTCTATATGGGGACCATTCGGTAGAAACCTACACGAAGACCTTATTGGTGTAGCTGGTCAGGGTACAACTATGCGTACAGGCACAGAGCCACGTAACATTTTACACGGCAGACATGAAAATGGAACCATACATGATGAAGTAGGTATGCGCCATTATTACGCTGAGTGGGGTAAATGGATGGGAGTAGAAGCCAGCAATCCTGCCCTAGCTGCCTAACATGATTGTCTTTGTGCTGTACGTGTACCTAGGCGCAAACATAATAGATAAAACACAAAAGTTTGAAGACATAGATAGGTGTTTATACTTTTCAGAACGCCTATCTAGCCAACAACCCATACCGGTAGGAGATGGAAAGAAACTAAAACTTACTGCAATATGTAGACCTGAACCCAAGTAGGAACCCTTAAAATGATTGCAGAAACACTTGCAGGTATAGCCCTTGTAAAAAGCGCAGTAGATGGTATTAAATCTGCAATTGGTACTGCTAACGATATTGGGGATATAGCTGGGTACATAGACAATCTTTTTGAGGGTGAAAAGCAGGTACAGCAACAACGTGCTAAAAAATCGGGCACAGGAATAACAGACCAGTTTGGTATTCAGAATGTAGCACAGGAAATGATTGATGCTAAAATAGCACAAGAAAAAATGCAAGAAATTGCGATGATGGTGAATTTACGCTTCGGGCCTGATACATGGCGAAGCATTGTAGCTGAAAGAGCTAAAAGAATACAAGAAGCAAAAGAAGCCGCTGCGCAAGCTAGACGCGAGGCCCAACGTGCACAAGATGAAATGATGGAAAATGTAAAGACGACTGCTTTAGTTGGCGCGGTAATTGGAGCAGCCTTGGGGCTTTTATTTTTAGCGATTGCTATTCTACCTAAATAATTTAACAGAGGGCAAGGCATGACCAAACGTAACTATAGAGCTGAGTATGATAAGTATCATGCAAAGCCTAAGCAAAAGAAACGGCGGGCATCTCGTAATGCAGCTAGAGCCATTATGGCTAAAAAGGGCAAAGTTACCAAGGGTGATGGGAAAGACGTACATCATACTACAGGCAACCCCCTGAACAACAAAAAGTTAGCTGTTAAACCCCGTAGCGCAAACCGCTCCTTTGCGCGAACTAAGACAGGAAAAAAGGTGAATCCCCGTGCCTAAACAACTTACAGAACTACAAAATAACTTTCTAGATGCTCTATTTGGTGAAGCTAAGGGTAATTATGCTAAAGCCATGCGTTTAGCTGGGTACTCGACAAGTACTAATCCATATGCTATAATACAGTCATTACGTACCGAAATTATAGAACGTGCTGAATTAGAGATGGCAGCTAACGCGCCTAAAGCCGTTTTATCAATGATTGGAGTTATTGATGACCCATCAGCAGTAGGTAATAGAGAAAGACTAGCCGCATCTCAACAGGTGTTGGATAGAGTTGGCCTTTCTAAAGTAGAAAAATTAAACGTTTCTTCAGATAAACCAATTGGGGTATTTATTTTACCAGCAAAAGATGATGACACTAGCCCAGAAATTGAACCCAACTGAACGTTACGAAAGAACTAACGGACCCAGAGTACCTTGGGGGTATCAAAGGTCAAAGCATGACCCACAACTCCTAGAGCCCATTAATGAGCAATTAGAGGCGCTGGAGCAGGGTCTAGACTACTTGAAGGCATCATCCTACCCAGAAGTAGCAAGATGGCTTACAGAGTACACAGGGCGCTCTATAACCCCTATGGGTCTGTGGAAACGTGTAAAGACAGATAAATCAGACAGACGGAAGTATGCTGAACAAAAACGCCGTACCGCCAAGGCCCAAAACGAAGGCAACGTCAACACCTCAAACTAAAGAGGAAAAAGACCAAGCCCGCCTAGCGAAACAAAAACGGTCTGCGCGTATGCAACTTAATATGGCGCAGAAGAAAATAAAGAAGCTTGAGCGTCTTGAGAATCCAGAACCCGAAATTCAGATTATGGGAACTTCTGGATTTGAGCACGCAAATGAAGAACCCGAAGATAAAATCCTGTTTGAGCCAAATCCCGGCCCTCAAACGGATTTTCTTGCCGCACCTGAGCGCGAAGTCCTATATGGTGGCGCAGCCGGAGGCGGCAAGTCTTATGCTTTGATTATTGACCCGTTGCGCTATTGCAACAACAAAAACTTTAACGCACTAATTCTACGTAGAACAAATGATGAATTACGTGAGTTAATACACAAAAGTCAAGAAATGTATCCGAATGCTTATCCGGGTGCGAAATGGATGGAAAAGAAAAGTCAATGGGTTTTTCCTTCCGGTGCCAGAATATGGATGACCTACCTAGAACAGGATAAAGATGTCCTACGTTACCAAGGTCAGGCATTTACGTATATTGGCATAGATGAGCTAACACAGTACGCTACACCTTATGCTTGGGATTATTTACGCTCGCGTCTTAGAACAGCAGACCCTTCGCTACCAGTCTTCATGCGAGCGACAACGAACCCTGGCGGACCTGGACATGCTTGGGTTAAGAAGATGTTCATCGACCCGTCCACCCCTGGAAGACCCTTTTGGGCGACGGATATCACCACCGGTGAAACCCTTATCTACCCAAGTCAGCATTCTAAAGCGGGTCAACCTCTTTTTAACAGGCGTTTTGTGCCAGCTAAATTGTTGGATAACCCATATTTATACGAAGCAGGCGATTATGAAGCCATGTTGCTCTCATTGCCAGAAGTACAACGTAAACAGTTATTAGAGGGTTCATGGGATATTGCTGAAGGCGCGGCGTTTTCGGAATTTGATAGGCGGGTACACGTTATTGACCCATTTGAAATACCGCACTCATGGAGAAAGTTCAGGGCTTGCGATTATGGCTACGCTTCTGCTTCTGGCGTTCTTTGGTTTACTGTAGACCCTACTAACGAAACACTAATTGTTTACAGGGAGCTGTATGTAAGTAAAGTGCCCGCTAAAGAGCTAGCCCATATGGTACTAAATGCCGAAGCAGGGGAATCCATACATTACGGTGTACTTGATTCATCACTTTGGCATAAGCGCGGAGATACAGGACCATCCCTTGCGGAACAAATGATTGTTGAAGGGTGTAGGTGGCGCCCATCCGACAGAAGCAGGGGCAGCCGTGTTGCAGGAAAGAACGAACTGCATAGACGCCTGCAGGTTGACGATGAAAGTGGCAGAGCCGGCATTGAGATAATGAGTAACTGTACTAACTTAATTGCCCAATTGCCAACGCTCCCAATGGATAAAACTAACCCAGAAGATGTCAACACTAAAGTAGAAGACCACTTATATGATGCGTTACGATATGGTATTATGACGCGCCCCAAATCACGTTCTGTCTTTGATTTTTCTGGTGGACCACCAAATCAACGATGGCAGCCCGCTGATGCAACCTTTGGATATTAATTATGGCTGATGAAGAACACATTGAAGCACTAGTATTTGAACCAGTTTCTGGTTCTGAAGCACTTGCAAGTTATATTTCAGATAAATTTGAAAGTGTAGAATCTAGTCGCCAAGAAGAAGAAGAGCGTTGGTTAAATGCCTATCGCCAATATCGCGGCCTATACGGCACAGAAACACAATTCACGTCCACTGAGAAATCCAAAGTATTCATTAAAATTACTAAAACTAAAGTTTTAGCAGCATACGGTCAAATTATTGACGTTCTATTTGCAGGACAGAGGTTTCCTTTAGGGGTTGACTCTACCATAGTTCCCGAAGGTGTTGAAGAAGCTGTGCACTTTGACCCTAAAGACGATACGAATGCTATGGATGAATTGCAAAGCAAGTATGGCTTTCCGGGAGATGGGGCTGACTTGCCGCCTGGCGCCACAAGTCAGATGCTTGATGATATTCAATTAGGAGTGTTTTCGGAAGAACTTGGAGAACTGGGCGATAAGCTACGCGCAGGGCCAGGTAAGACTGCAACATCTCAGACATACAATCCTGCAGAAACCGCAGCCAAGCGCATGGAAAAGAAGATGCTCGACCAGCTAGAAGAGTCAAGTGCTTCTAAGCATTTGCGTCACACCGCCTTTGAAATGGCCTTATTTGGAACAGGTGTTCTAAAGGGGCCATTTGCGTATGACAAGGAATATCCTAATTGGGATGAAGAGGGTAATTACTCCCCAATTACTAAAACAGTACCTAAAGTAGAAAATGTTTCTTTGTGGAACTTGTATCCTGATTCTGATGCAAAGAACATGGATGAGTGTGAATTTGTTATTCAACGTCATCGGTTAAGTTTTTCTGAATTACGCAATCTTAAAAAACGTCCTTACTTTCGCCATGATGCTATTGATTCTGCCGTTAGCATGGGAACTAACTATGTACGTAAATGGTGGGAATCAGACCTTGAGGACTACCGTAATACCTCTAATGTAGACCGATTTGAGATATTTGAGTATTGGGGAAATATTGACAAAGACCAAGCTGAAGAAGCCGGCCTTGAAATACCTAGCGAACTTGACGACTTAGATACGTTGCAGGTAAATTGTTGGGTTTGCCATAATCAAGTTCTACGTCTTGTTATTAATCCCTTCACTCCAAAGCGCATCCCCTACTTTGCCGCACCATACGAGTTAAATCCGTATTCATTCTTTGGTGTTGGACTAGCTGAAAACATGACTGACACACAGGCATTAATGAATGGCTTTATGCGTATGGCTGTTGACAACGCCGTTCTGTCAGGCAATCTAATTTTTGAGATTGATGAAACTAACCTTGTTCCGGGACAAGACCTAGAATTGTATCCGGGCAAAGTATTCCGTCGCCAAGGTGGGGCACCGGGTCAATCTTTGTTTGGGACTAAGTATCCTAATGTATCCAGTGAAAATATGATGATGTTTGATAAGGCTAGACAGCTTGCTGACGATGCCACAGGCATTCCTTCATACTCACACGGACAAACAGGCGTACAAGGAACTGGCAGAACTGCGGCAGGTATTTCCATGCTTATGGGTGCAGCTCAGATTAGCATTAAAGGCGTGGTTAAAAACATTGATGACTATTTGCTACAGCCACTTGGTGAAGCATTCTATGCATTTAATATGCAGTTTGATTTCGACCCAGCCGTCCGTGGCGACTTAGAAATTAAAGCACGCGGCACAGAAAGCCTTATGAAGAATGAGGTTCGTAGCCAGCGTTTGCTCCAACTTCTTCAAATTGCCGGCAATCCTAACCTAGCATCATTTGTTAAATTCCCTGTTGTATTGCGCGAGCTGGCGCAAGCTATGGATTTGGATGCAGAAAAACTAATCAATGATGAACGCGAAGCATTCCGTCAAGCGGAAATTATTAGAGCCGCAGGTGGTATGGCTGGCCCAGAAGAACAAGCTCAAGGCGTGAACCCAATGGATATGTCTGGGGGAGGCGGCGGTAACATCGGCATCGGTGGAGGTGCAGTTCCGGGTGAACAGGGCTTTAGCGCCGCTCCAGAACAAGCACCACAACCACAAGGTGGTCAAGACATGGGTGCGCAGTTGGCTAGCATTATGGGTGGACTTAAATGACCCCAGAAATAGCTAAGAAACTTTTACCCCTTGTCAACGTTAAACGAAATCTAGATGCACTAGAACTGTACATGGAATCTCGTATTACTGATATGCACCGTAATATGGAACAAGGTGAAGACATGAAAGCCATGTACCAAGCACAAGGCGCCATTAAAGAACTACGTAGGCTTCGTACCCTGCGTGATGAAGTCATATCTAAGGCGGCAGCATAAAATGAGTGATACGATTGGTAACAGATTAACACGCCAAGATGCAGTTCGCAGAGGTAAGGGCGAAATTAAAGATTACCAAGACGCCGGTATATCTTCCTTAGAAATGGTACCTATGTATTTAACGGGCACTGCAGATGCTGTAAATGATGCACTGTCTATATCACGTGGCACAGCAAATAAATTTAATTTTGAAGATGATGACAGAACTGAAGACACCCTACGTCATATACTTTTGGGCGGATTAGCTGAAGTAGGTGAAGAAGATAGCGTACTTGGGGCTAAAAACTTTTTGGGTACGGGGTTAGGTTCTAAAATTTCTTCTACATTAATAGATGCAAGGGAAGGCTCAAAAGCTAATCGTTCTGCTGAATCTGAAATTGACTTAAATAATAACGCTTTTGGTAGGGCATTACGTAAAGCCTACCCAAATAGAGAAGAATTTATACAAAAAGCAATTGATATAAGTAATGCTATGTACTCTGGAGATACTCCAGAAAATATTGATGACTTATCACCTATGTTAAGTTACGGAGCAACACCAGTACCACAAAAAGCCGAAGGGGGAATAATGATGGCACAACAAGGCAAAATGCCGCTACCAATGGAGGAAGCGACATCTGCACCTCAAGGTGGTGGACCAAAAGCAGCTAATCCTGCAGCACAACCCGCAGGTTTGGCCGCTCCTAAAGGTACCTCTTCCCCATCTGGTTCATCGGACCCGCGCGATGCGGCTATTAAAGAAGTGGCTCAAAAAATGCAAAAACGTTCTACCCCTCCTTCAGCACCAGCTCCCCAAATGGCTCCGCCTTCCGCAGGCTTAGCTGCCCCTACGGAAGAAATTCCTATGATGGCAAAGGGTGGTATGACCGATGATGGCGGAATGTCTGTAATGATTGGCTTAGGTGCTCCTTCTGCTGATTACGAGGAAGCCGCTGAGGGCAATCCCCCACCAGGCGCCACTAAAGAAGAAGTAGCTGACGACCAACTTGTTTTGCTTAGTGAGGGAGAACTCGTAGTTCCTGCCAACGTTGTTCGCTTTCATGGACTTGGCACATACGAGGGTATGCGACGCGAAGCCCTTATGGGTTTACAGGACATGGAAACTAATGGACAGATTGAATACGTTAGCGGTGGTGCTGACAAAGCCGACAAAGTTGATGATGACGGTGGTATTATTAAAGCTAATCAAGGTACGTTTTTAGGAAACCCTACTACACAGGGTACATATATAAGACCTCCGGGTTTGTACACTGCGAACCCTAAAGTGCCGCAAGCTGCTTCCGCCCAGTATGTAACATTACCTAATAAATCACTAGGCACGTCAACAAAAAATAATACAAAACCCCTAGCACAAAATCGTTTTTTTGATGTAGTGAATCCCGGAATACCGCCATTCGGTGGGCCTTATACACCCACTACTACGGCAAGTAGTTTGTATGCTCCTAACGTCGGGTCTTATAAAAATGTCAATGACGGTGCAGATGACACCCCTGATGACACCCCTGATGATACTACAGATGAAACTCAGACTCCCGTTAAAGAAAAAGAAATCTATGATGGCGCAGGGGGAGATGCCGAAGCATACGGTGGGGCTAGTACAGTATTTGGAGGAGAATCCGTAAATGGTCTTATTCAAGGTGGTAAAAATTATGAAATAGGCTACACGTCAAGTTCAGCAACTCCGGGAATGAGTTCAGTAAACATGATTTCAAATCTTATGAATTTAGACCAAGTAGAAATAACAGACCCTATTACGGGGCGAAAAGCTACTATGTCCAAAGAAAAATATAATGCAATGAAGGAAGACAGAACTAATTCAGCTAATGTTGATTATATTGATAGCTTAATGGACCTGCAAGCAGGTATTGATTACGGTAGAGTCAGGGCTACTGATATTGCACCACTTCAAACAGGTCTCGCCGTAGCTGCAGAAAACTTTGGATTTGGTAAGGCTCCTGGAACCAGCACATTTGACCAAAATGCGTACGCTAAAAGCCTAGCCGAGGACTTGGGTATTGGTTACGTTGGGCAATCCATGGCTGAAGTGATGATGCAAGGCAATATGACTGCTACTAAGACTTCACTTGGTCAGCCATTATCCCCTGTATTTAGGGAAGACGCACAGGGTAACTTGGTTCCTGACACAAGGTATGGAACTGAACAAGTTAATGCAAAAGGACTCGCTGCCCCCGAAGTTGCTGTAAACTCTTTTACAGGTCCGTATACAGAACCTACACTCGATTATGAAAAAGCCGCAGGACTAATTGCTCCAACATCTACAATAGACCCAGTAACTGGGCTAGTGTCTGTATCACCATCAGTAACAGCAGGAAAACAGAGTGTTCCGGGAATTGCTAATACAACGGGAACAGTTATGACCGTTATTGACCCTGTAACTGGTGCGGTTAGTTCTCAACCAATGCCACAGATGAGCACTATAAATACAGCAGCTATGACACCTGCACAACGTAGCACCGCTAGCGAAATTGTTGATAGGCAAATGCAGGCGGCTGGACTTAGCCCAGTCTCAAGTTCTGAAGTCGGAATATCTACTTCACCTACGGCAACACAAGGCGTTAGCCAACTTGGAGATTATAGCCAAGGCATATCTACTTCACCTACGGCAACACAAGGCATTAGTCAGATTGGTAATTACGGCACTGCGAGTGGTTTTAATAGCTCAACTGGAATGGTTGATGACTTTGGAAATAGACCTGGAACCCCCACTTCAAGCGGCACACAAGTTGCTGGTACCGATGTCCCTTCTAGCACAACAGCCGGCACAGGAACTGTAAGCGGCTTTGCGGGTGTGGATGACATTGGAAACCCAGGCACTGATACTAAATCAGCCGGTTATACTAGGGGTCCATCAATTGCTGGTATGGCACCTGCCGAAGCCGCTGCCCAAAAATCTGAAAATAGAGATTCTGCTAATGCGGCCGCACAAGCACAAACTGGTAATCCTAATGCTAGCGCTGTTACAGACAGTAATGGCAACGCTGTTACTAGTTCCGGTGGCGTAGTAACTAGTGGAACTAATGAAGATAATGAAAAAGGTGGTGCCCAAGGCGGCGGCGGCGGCATATGTGTTATTGCTACACATGCTGTATCTAACGGAGGCTTTTCTGCGGACGTTAAACGCGAAGCAGTACGATGGTGTGTTAAAAATCTCCATCGTAAATGGTACGGTGAGGCTGTTAGACGCGGCTATCGTTACCACGGCACTAAAGCTATTGAAGCTGGTCGCGCACATAATCACTATGAAGAATTTAAAGATTATATAGATTTTGCTACAGGTAAAAAACGCAGCCTTGCCAATCTTGGAACCTTTGTGTATAGAACAGCACAGTTTTTTATTACTGGACTTTTCTTAAAATAGCTGATATAATTATCTTCACGGCTTAGTTATAAGCTGTATTTGGCTACCCATCACCCCATTCGGCTACTGGTGGCCCCGACAAGGAGAAGATTATGGCTCGTATGGCTGTAAAAGAAAAGGCTACAGCAGTAGCTGCCCCTACACGATACACTAGGGATAACTCAGAAGAGATTTCAGAATTAGAAGCATTACAAAACGAACGTAACGCTATTATTGAAGAACAACAGGATGCTGAAGAAACTGAAGCTATGCAACCTGAAGAAAAAACATTTAAAAAACGATATGGTGACTTGCGCCGCCACGCCCAACAAAAAGAACAAGATATGCGCAACCAGATACGCCAGCTTGAAGAACAGCTATCGTCAGCCACAAAGGAAGGCATAAAGCTTCCTAAATCAGATGAAGAAATTTCTGAGTGGTCAAAGCAATATCCTGATGTTGCTAAAATTGTAGAAACAATTGCTACTAAAAAAGCACAGGAACTAGATTCTTCTATTGAAAAACGATTACAGCACATTGCTGAACGTGAAATTGAATCGAATCGCCAACGAGCTGAGGTAGAGCTACTTCAACTGCATCCTGATTTCGATGAAATCAGAAATAGCGAAGATTTTCATTCGTGGGTACAAGAACAACCTGCATGGGTACAACAAGCTCTATATGAAAATGATAATGATGCTAAATCAGCAGCGCGTGCTATTGACCTGTACAAAATTGACAGCGATATAGTAACCAAGAAAGCTAAAAAATCAAATAATAAAGATGCAGCAAAGTCTGTATCTAGCAGAAATTCAATAACAAAACCGCAGGCGGACGAAACATCTTCAGCAATAAAAGAGTCTGAAGTAGAAAAAATGACTGCCTATGAATACGAAAAGCATGCAGACACAATTTCTGAAGCCATTCGTAGTGGAAATTTTATTTATGATTTATCTGGTGCAGCTAGATAAACAATAAATTGGCAAGAACGGGTGTTCTTGTCATATGTAGAATAGGTAGGGTAGCTCCTTACCAACGCTACAAAATAGCAAACTACAAACATCTTAAAGATTACCTGAGTAACATGGCCTACTGTGTATACTGGTTGCAACCTTTGTACATTGTACACCCTACGTTATACAGCCTCTGCAAAGAATTGTACTGTTTGCATCTGTAAAATCCAAAACATAGGAGATGGATTATGGCTTTTCCAAGAGCTCCGGGCTATAACAACTTACCGAATGGTAATTTTAGTCCTGTAATTTACTCCAAACAGGTGCAGCTTGCATTCCGCAAGGCCGCTGTTTGTGACGCAATTACGAATAACGACTACTTTGGAGAAATCGCAAACTTTGGTGATTCAGTTAAAATCATTAAAGAGCCTGAGATTACTGTCAAAGCATACGAGCGTGGTACAACCATTACCCCTCAAGACCTTGATGATGAGGACTTCACCCTCACCGTTGACAAAGCTAACTACTTTGCTTTTAAAGTTGACGACATTGAGGAAGCACATTCGCACGTTAATTTTGAGTCTCTCTCAAGCAACCGTGCTGCATACCGTTTGGCTGACCAGTTTGACCAAGATGTTCTTGGCTACCTGTCAGGCTACAAGCAGTCTGCAATTGGTGGTCGTCCAGACACAGTTAACACAACTGTTAATGGTACTAAGTCTGTTGCTACCGCTGGAACTGATGAACTTCTTGCTTCAATGAAGCTGGATGCATCTGATTTCAACGCTGGTGTTGCTGGTAACACAATCATTCTAAAGCCTCGCGCTTCAGAAGCTGTTCCAACAGCCGCTGCTACTGCTAACCCACTTACTGTGATTGCACGTATGGCTCGTCAACTTGACCTGCAAAACGTGGAGACACAAGGACGTTGGTTGGTTGTTGACCCAGTGTTCGTTGAACTTTTGAAGGATGAAGATTCTCGTTTGTTTGATTCTGACTTCGGTGGTTCTGGACTGCAAAATGGTTTGATTTTGAATAACCTACATGGATTCCAAGTCCATGTTTCTAACAATCTACCACAGGCTGGTACTGGACCTTCAGCGTCTGGCACACAAGCCAATAACTTTGGTATCATTGTTGGTGGTCATTCTTCAGCGGTTGCTACTGCTGACCAAATCAACAAAACGGAAACATATCGTGACCCTGACAGCTTTGCTGACATTGTCCGTGGTATGCATCTGTATGGCCGTAAGATTCTCCGTCCAGAGGCTCTTATCAACGCCAAATATTGCTTGGTATAGGAGGATTAAATCATGGCACTAGGTGATAATACACTCCAAGCGGCACGTGGCAATTCGCAGCGTGGTCGTAATCCATATATGGTTCAAACCGTTCTTAACCTTGCAACAGCACTGTCTGACAAAGGTAGCGCACTTGCCGCTGGCGATGTCATCCCAGTAATTGCTGTTAAAAAGGGCATGATGGTGATGAATGCAGGTATCGAAGTCGATACTGCCTCTGACGGTGCTACTCTTACAGTAGACTTGGGCATGATTGCTCCTGAAGATTTTGTTGATGGTTTCGACGGAACTTCTGCAGCAGGTGTTGTAGCACAGAACCCAGCAGCCTATTCTCCACGAATGGCTGTTGCTGATGACAACATTGACTTGAAACTTGTTACTCTTTCAGGTGGCGCAGTTACTACTGGTAAGATGCGTATCTGGGCTGTAATCATGGATTGCAATGACGAAGGCGATTTGACTGCTCAAGAAGTAGCACGTGACGTTGCTTAAAGACTAATGTAAGGGGCAGGGCAACTTGCCCCTTTACTTTTTTATTATTGGGGACTCATACATGCGTAAAAATAAAAAATATGCTTTAGGTGGTATGGTAACACCACTGACATTAGAAAAAGAAGACAGTAAATACCGTGCTGCTGGTGCACGCACACCACAGGGAATGATGTCTTCTAGGGGTACACCTGCTGCTATGGGTTTGCGTAAGGGCGCCACATTAATAAAAAAGAAATATGCCAACCAAGTAAAAATTGTAAATAAATTAAAGAATAAGTAAATGGCGGGCATTAACTTTAGAACAGACAGTAGCTTTGTTGAAGTTACAGGAAACTCAGCTAGTACAACTAGCAACCCTAATAATGCTACATTACTGTTTACTTGCCCAGCAAGCCACGAAGCTGAAATTGTTTTCCTTATGGTTGCTAATGAAGATAACTCTACTTCTAACATAGGCATTCAAATATATCATGCCGATAACAATACGTATCATTTTCTTGTAGGTGAAGAAGCGATAGCTGGGCATGACCATACACAGTTTATTGGTGGTGGTCCTTTATTTTTACATGCAGGAGACAAAGTATTAGTATTTAGGCATACGTCTACTCAAAACTTTGACGCTTCACTTTCTGCTAGACTATATTTTACACCTGCTAAAAGGCTATAACAATGAGTACATTTATCAATCTAACTAATGAACTGTTGCGTAGATTAAACGAAGTTCAAATAGATGAGTCTAGCTTTGTTGCTGCAAAAAACGTGCAAGCATTAGCTAAAGATGCAATTAATTCTGCTATCCGAGAGACGCTTCAAGATGCTCAAGAATGGCCATTTGCTTTAATAACATACGAACAAACCTTGGTTGCAGGTACAGGCACGTATGCTTTCCCCGCTGATTATTCAAAAGCAGATTGGGATAATTTTTATATTAAACAACTTACATCTGAAAGCAATACACCTAAAAAGCTACAGTTAATTACTTATGCTGAATACCTATCTAAATATAGAAGCAATGAAGAAGTGAGCGGCGAAGGTGGAAGAAACGCCCCTGATTACGTTTACATGACGCAGGATACAAAGTTTGGTGTCACTCCTATTCCGAATGCAGCTTATGTAATCGAATATAGATATTGGAAATTTCCTGCTGACCTTGTATTAGCCGATGATGTGTCAATAATACCTAATAGATTTAAACATGTAATCATTGATGGTGCTATGATGTATATGATGCTATTTCGCTCTAATGAGCAAAGCGCCAGTATGCACAGTACAAAATTTGAAGATGGCATAAAAATGATGCGCAGGTTAGTTGTTGACCAACATCCTAACGTTATGTCTACTGCGCTACAAAAATTCAATAATAGCGTAAGTGTTGATAGAATCTAGGTATGGCAGATAATCTACAAACCTTTGTCTCCGTTTGTTCAGGAGGGCTTGTCACTAATGTTGACCCGCTTACTCAAAGTAACAGTTTATCCGGCAGTGCTATCAGACTTATTAATATGGAACCTTCACTTGAGGGTGGTTACAGACGCATAAGTGGCTACGAAAATTCTTATGGTACATTACCGGGTACAGGTAAAGTTTTAGGACTGGCGGTAAACGGTGAAATAAATCAAGGCATACTTGGTTGTAGGACACCTTCTGCTGGAAACAATTACCTGCATTGGTATAATCACTACTACGATGTAGCACTAGGGTCAGGTGAAGGCGCAGGTTTTACTATAGGTGAAACGCTCACAGGTGTAGTTAGTTCAGGTGATAGCACGGCTGTAGCAGCAACAGGTACAGTAATATCTAAAACATCTGATGCTATTGTAGTAAACTTTGGTAAACTACCGGATAACATTTTTGCTACTGGTAACGTAATTACAGGTGGTACATCTAGTGCAACAGGTACGGTAGCAAGTACTCCTACAGTTAAAGGTTGGCAAGCAGTATCTACTGCAGGTAGTCCTACCATGACAGGAGTTGAGGTTGTACGATTCGAAAGGTATAATTGGTCTGAAGAAATATTACTGTTAACAGATGGTATTAACCCAGCAGCCAAATATAATGGAAGTACATACACACAGATTACGCATACTAATGCACCTAACAATCCTAAGTTTGCTAGTGCATTTTCAAATCATCTTTGGTTAGCTGGTGACCCTGACGAACCTTTTAATATTTATTTTTCTTCTCCTAATGCAGATACAGACTTTGACCCCGCAAATGGAGCAGGCGTTATTAACATAGGCTTTACGATAACGCAGTTAAAGTCTTTCCGTAACCAACTATATGTATTTGGTCAAAATCAAATTAAACGTATTGTTGGGGATAACTACTCTAACTTTAGTGTAGAAAATGTTACTAATGACTTGGGTTGCGTTGCACCAGATACGGTAGTTGAATTTGGCGGTGACATTATCTTTCTTGGGCCAGATGGTGTTAGACCAATTTCAGGAACTTCTAGGATTGGTGACGTTGAACTTGAAACTGTTTCTCGTGAGATACAAAAAACATTTGAAAACTATACAGCAAACGAAGATGTAACTAAACTAAAAGCCTTAGTACTCCGTAGAAAATCGCAGTTTAGATTATTCTTTGAAGCCAACACTTCTTTATCCCTGTTAGCAGCTATACGTAAAAGTTCTTCAGCCCAGTCCACATTTGAATATAGTCAGCTTGTAGGGATTGAAGCAACAGCAGTAGCTAGTGGATATGTAGGGCAGTTTGAGTTTGTACTACATGGAGACACCACTGGTAAGGTATTCAAACAGGAAGAAGGTAATTCGTTTGATGGGGGAGATATACTAAGTGTTTATCAAACTCCTTTTTATTTTATGCAAGACCCTGAGTTACGCAAGGTATTTTATAGAGTTAAAACCTTTCTTAAATCAGAGGGCGAGTCAACAATATCAGTAGGCATAGAGTATAACTTTGGTGACGCAGAAATTTTTACACCTTTAAACTTTGAATTAACTACAGCAGGTGCTGCTTCTTTCTTTGATGCTACGTCCACTATTTATGACGATACAGATATTTATGACGGAAACCCTACACCAATTCGTAGTACTAACATAAGTGGTTCAGGTGATTCTATTTCGGTATCTTATGTTACCAACAGTACAAGCCCCAGCCATACCATACAGGCTGTATCAATATTGTATGGAACAGGGGATAGGAGATAACAAGTGGCAGGATATACAAGACAATCTTCAGCAGATATTATTGCAACGGCTGTTGTACGCGCTAATCCAATTAATGTGGAATATAATGCTCTTCGGGATGCATTTAGTGCAAGCACAGGGCATAAGCATGATGGTACTGCGGCAGAGGGTGCATACGTACCTTTAATTGCTGACTCAGATGCATTAAACAAAGTAGCTATTGATACAGCAAATAATCGTGTTGGTGTATTTGTAGAGGTGTCTAGTGCTGCTGTAGAACAAATACGTATTCAAGACGGTGCAATTGTCCCTGTTACCACTAATGATATAGATTTAGGCACATCTAGCCTACAGTTTAAAGATTTGTATCTTGATGGTACAGCCACAATAGACGTATTGCAAGTAGACACTAATGCTACCATTACAGCTAATCTTACAGTAAATGGAAACACTACACTTGGTAATGCTGCAAGTGACACAGTTACAGTTACCGCAGATGTAGCCTCTCCTTTATTACCTTCTGCTGATGATACGTATGACTTAGGTGCTGTAGGCTCTGAGTGGCGTAATCTGTATATTGATGGTACTGCTACCATTGATGCTCTAGTAGCGGATACTGCAGATATTGATGGTGGTTCTATTGATGGGGTAACTATTGGTGGGGCTAGTGCCGCTGCTGGTACATTTACATCTTTAAATGCTTCTGGTACATCTACGCTTGCTACAGTAGACATTAATGGTGGTGCTATTGACGGTACTATTATTGGTGCTAATTCTGCAGCCGCTATTACAGGCACAACAATTACTGGTACGTCCCTTGTTGGTCCAGTTACAGGTGATATAACAGGTAACGCAGATACCGCAACGGCATTAGAAACAGCACGTACTATAGGCGGTGTATCATTTGATGGTACTGCTAATATTAATCTTCCCGGCGTAAATACTGCAGGTAATCAAGCTACTTCAGGTAATGCTGCTACAGCTACAGCATTAGAGACTGCTCGTACTATTGGTGGTGTTAGCTTCGATGGTACGGCTAACATAAGTCTTCCGGGTGTAAATACTGCGGGCAATCAAGATACATCTGGCAATGCGGCTAGTGCAACTGTATTAGAAACAGCTAGGTCAATTGCTGGTCAATCTTTTGACGGTAGTGCAAATATTACCATTGCTGCTACAGATTTGTCTGACACTGACCAGAGTTTAGCTACAAGTGATAACGTACAGTTTGCTCAAGTAACCACCACTGGTAATGCTATTATCGGTGGTAACTTAACAGTAAATGGTACTACAACTACAGTTAACTCAAGTAATATGACTGTAGCTGACCAGCTTATTGAAGTAGCGCATGGGCGTTCAGGTTCACCTTCTGGTGATGCAGGTATTGTTATTGAACGTGGTAGCGATGATAATGCGTTTATTGGATTTGACGAAAGTGCCGATAAATTTAAAGTAGGTACTGGTACGTTTACTGGTGCATCTACTGGTAACCTTAATATTACTACGGGTACACTTGTAGCTAACATTGAAGGTAATGTTACTGGTGCAGTTACAGGCAATGCTGATACAGCCACTGCACTAGAAACTGCACGTACAATTGCTGGTCAATCCTTTGATGGTACAGCTAATATTAGTATTGCACCTACTGACCTTACAGGTGTAAATGCTACCGCTACTGAACTTAACATTATGGATGGTGATACGTCAGCTACATCTACCACTCTTGCAGATGCAGACAGAGTTGTAGTCAACGATGCTGGCACTATGAAGCAGGTAGCACTGACTGACTTTGAAACATATTTTGAGACATCCCTAGACACACTGAGTAACTTAACAACTGTAGGTGCAGTAAATAGTGGTAGCATCACAAGTGGTTTTGGTGCTATTGACAATGGCTCCAGTGCTATTACCACTACAGGTACAGTGACATTTGGCACATTGTCAGATGGTACTGACAATATAACAGATATTGTAACAAGTGTAAGCGGTAGTTCAACTAACGCACAACTACCTTCAGCAGCGGCTGTAGAGTCACGTATTCAAGCTGTAAATGGTACATCTAATAACGTAACAGGTCTTACTGCTACGGGTCCAGAAATTAATGCGGTAGCAGATGTATCCGCTATTACTATTGATACAAGTACAGCTATCGCTAACAACGATGGCATTGCAGTGTTTGATTCCTCTGCATCATCTATTGGTTACTTTGATGTAGACTTACTAGACACATACTTCTCAGCTACAACCAAAACACTTACTAATAAAACACTAACAAGTCCTATTGTAACAGGTATGCACCTTAATGATTCAGGATTTACTGTAGAAGGTTCTGCTGCAGACGGTAATGATACTACTGTAGCTTTTACAAACCCTACGGCTAACCGTACAATTACCTTCCCTAATGCTACGGGTAATGTAGCTGTATTTACTACGGCTCCTGCTGCAGCTATTGCTGATGGTACTAGTGGACAAGTCCTAACTACAAATGGTTCAGGTGTATTATCTTTTGCTACTGCAGCTAGTGGTGCAGACCTTTATGCAGCTAACGAAAGTTCACCAGCCGCCCAGCCAAGTGCAACAGGTGCTAATGCAATTGCTATTGGCGATAGTGCAATTAGTAGCGGTGATGACGCAATAGCTGGCCCTTTATCAAGGGCGGCGGGCGATGGCTCTGTTGCGCTGGGAATTAACAATAATTCAACCAGTTATGGTGCTGGCGGCAATTATTCTGTAAGTCTTGGTTATCAATCCAGAGCGATGGCCTTGCAGTCAAACGCTATGGGCAGTGGCGCTTATGTTGATAGTGACAGTCGAGGGGGTCTTGCTCTTGGCGAAGGGCCATATGTCGAACAATGTGATTACGGTGTGGCAATCGGGCCAACAGCTAGAGTTCACGGTGGTAATACCATTACTCAAGCAATGGCTCTTGGGGCATCTTATTCGTCTGGGCAAGACAGTCTAGCAGCTCAAATAGGGAACTCCACATCAAGCTATGGTGCGACTGGTAATAATAGCATTGCTATGGGTAAAAACGCTAAGGCAACAGCACTTTATAATGTTGGTATTGGTGGAATTAATGCAACAGCATCAGGTAGTGCCTACGCTTTGGCTTTAGGTTCTTATGTAACTGCGTCTGGTAATACCTCTATTGCAATAGGGGTTTCAAATAATGCTAGTAGCAATAAAACTATTGCAATAGGTGATAACAATAGCTCTAGTTCTAGTTTTGCTATTACTCTAGGAAGTAATAATGTCGCTAGTTCATCTAATTCATTAGTATTAGGCAATGCTGGCGAAGCCGATATTATTGGTAAAATTGTCTTTTCAAATGGTTATTTCTCAGCAAGAGGAGATTCGCAAGCTGGACAATACATACTTCGTGCGGATACTACGGATGCGACACCTACTGTTCTTACGACCAACAATAGTGCGGCTGGTAATAATGACCAAATCATAGCTTCAACAGATACTTGCATTATGTTTAGCGGAACACTTGTAGCTATGCAAAACGGCGCACAAGACCAAGGTGGCTGGGAAATCAAAGGGCTGCTTAAAAACGATGGCGGAACAACTACATTAATAAACAGCAACATACAAACATTTGATGATGGCAACGGTTGGACTGTAGCTTTGACTGCTGATAACACAAACAATGCTTTAGCAATCACCTGTACAGGCGAAGCTTCTCACAACATCCGCTGGGTTGCTAATATTCATACCAGTGAGGTGACGTATGCTTAGGAGTAATAAATAATGGGTGCAATTAATTTAGATAATACCGGCTCCGGTGGTGCTATTACACTAAGCTCTGATGGTACTAGCTTACTACTAGGGGGTAGTGCTGTTGGCGGTGGTGGTGCAGACCTTTACGCTGCTAATGAAAGCAGCCCAACTGCACAACCAAGTGCAACTGGTGCTAATGCAATTGCAATTGGCGATAGTTCGGTTGCTAGTGGGCAAATAGGTACTGCTATTGGCTTTAGTGCTTTAGCAAGTGGTTATAATTCTATATCACTAGGTGCTGGAGAAGCCACTAATTCAAACGCAGTTGCAATTGGTTTGTCAAGCTCTGCTACTGGCACACAAGCAATGGCAAGTGGATATAATGCAATATCTTCTGCAAATTCCGCACACGCTTTAACAAATTCTCGTGCTTCTGGAATTCATTCTTTTGCAGCAGCTATAGCTAATAATGGTTCTACTCTTGGCGCAAGGGGTCCATACAGCATTGCGATGGGGTATGAGGCGGATACTGGTTCATCTTCTCAAGGAGCAGTTGCAATCGGATTTGATGCAAGTGCAGGGGCAAACTATGCTGTTGCACTTGGAAGGTCAGTTTCAAGTGGGGCTGACAGTTTTGCAGCAACAATTGCTAATGGTAGTGCGAGTTATGGTGCGACTGGTGCTAGTAGCATTGCGATGGGTAGATTAGCGAAAGCGACAGGTCAAGATGCAATAGCAATAGGTGATACAACACAAGCGACTGGCACTAATAGTGTTGCTATTGGTAATTTTGGGGTTGCAAGCGCAACAAAATCTAGTGTTTTTGGCGGTGACGGTAATGCAGCTAGTGGCAGTAAATCAGTAGCAATAGGCGGGTACTACGCAGAAGCAAGAGAAGAGTCTAAAATTGCTTTTGGCGGCGGTTATATTGGTACAGGGCCGGGAACTCACGCTTATCAAGCTGGTTTGCTATGTATGGGTGCCGCTACAACTGATGCAACAGCAACTATTTTAAGGTCTAGCAATGCTGCTGCAGGTAGTACTAACCAAATCATCCTCCCAAACAATTCAGCGTTTTCCTTTCACGGCACTATTGTTGCTCGTGAAAGTGCAGCATCTGGAACAGATTGTGCGGCTTGGAAAGTTGAAGGTTTAATTCGCAGGGAAGGTTCCGCCGGAACAACAGTTCTGGTCAATTCAGCAACGACTGTTCTTGATAACACCCCAAGCTGGGGTATGGCACTGTCGGCAGACACAACAAACGGCGGTCTTACTATTACAGTCACAGGAGCAGCCTCAACAAACATCAGATGGGTTGGAACAATTCACACATCTGAAGTCACATACGCTTAAAAGGAGCAAATAAAATGGCAATTCAAAATAATATCGCAGAAGGTGCAAGTCAGTACGGCATTGCATTTAATAACGCATACTACCGTATCGTAACGGCAGCAATCTCTCGTCAACGTGGAACAGACCCAAAGTTCCAAGTGATGATTGACCTGTCAGCTTACGCTACAGCATCACCAACCGATGACACTCGTGAGGTAGATTTCAAACGCTACAACGCAAACTTTGACGATATCAACGCATCAAGCGGCGATGCCTTCTTAGACAAGTGTTATTCATGGGTAATGACACAAGATGATATGACAGGCTCTACAGCCGTATAGGAGTAAACAGTGGGAATTGTAATAGATTATTCCAGTGGTTTTTTTGAGGCAACGCCTTCTGGTGAAACAGTTGGTAGTGTATCTGGCAATGCTACGCTTGACCTAACATCAGGTAATGTGTTTAATCATACACCTACCGCTAACACTACTTTTGTTTTTAGCAACCCGCCTACAAGTGGGACTGCACAGGCTTTTACTTTAAAGCTTACTGGGGCAAATGTACCTGAAGGGTACGACATAGCTAATGCTAGTTATGATGGTGTAAGTCTTAGTTTATCACCTTACACTGCTATTAGAGGTCTTTTTTTAAAAGACGATGGAACTAAGCTTTACGTTGTTTCTGCTGGTAACACTGCTGTTTATGAATACGATTTAAGCACCGCTTGGGATGTATCCAGTGGAACCTATAATCAGGCTTTTGATGTTGGTAATCAAGAAGGAAATCCCAACACTATCTTTTTCAAAGATGATGGCACTAAGATGTATATTTTAGGCAGAAATGGCGATGATGTAAATGAGTATAATTTAAGTACTGCTTGGGATATATCAACTGCATCTTATAGTCAAGTTTTTAGCGTTGCTTCACAAGAAACCAATCCTTTCGGTATGTTTTTTAAACCTGATGGTTTAAAGCTTTACATTGTTGGATTAATAAATAACACAGTCTATGAGTATACCTTAACTACCGCTTGGGATGTGTCAACTGCTTCTTATAGTTCAAATTCTTTTAGTGTAAACAGTCAAGACACAGCCCCAAGAGAAATTAATTTTAATGATGACGGAACAAAGATGTATATGATTGGAGTAACAAATGACGCTGTTTACGAATATGATTTAAGCACGGCTTGGGATGTTAGTACCGCTTCATATAATTCAGTTTCATTTTCTATTGGCAGTCAAGAACTCAACGCAGCCGCATTTCGTTTTAAATCTGACGGTTCAAAAATGTATGTTGTTGGGGCTTTAAACAGAGTTTACCAATACAGCACGAGTGGTGCAGGAAGTGCTGCTACTATTACATATCCATCCTCAGTAGACTTTGCCGGAGGCACTGCACCTGATGCACCCGCTAATGGCGAAACAGATATATTATCTTTTTACACTACAGATGGTGGAACAACCTACTATGGCTTCAAAGCTGGGGATGCAATGTCGTGAGCGTAGCTATTGATTATAGCTCTGGTGCGTTTCAGGCTAATATGGCTCAAGGGGTTGGTACAGTTACGGCTTCAGGAACTATAGACGTTTCTTCTGGGCAGTATTTTAATTACACTCCGACAGCAAATACTACGTTTGCTTTTTCTAATGCTCCAGCATCAGGCACGGCGGCGGGCATTGCTTTGGCACTTACTGGGGCGAATGTGACTTCTGGGTATGACATAGCTAATGCTAGTTATGCTAGTAAAAGTTTTAGTGTAGCCTCTCAAGATGCAAACCCAACTGGCCCTCGTTTTAAATCTGATGGCACTAAAATGTATATGCAAGGCGCATCAAATGGATACCTGTACCAATATTCTTTAAGTACAGCTTTTGATGTAAGCAGTGCAAGTTATGACAATGTAAGTTTTAATGTTGCAGCTACGGCATCCAGCCCTAGACATTTTGAGTTTAAATCTGATGGAACAAAATTATATGTATTAGGCTACAGCAATAAATCTTTTTATCAGTTTAGTCTTTCTACAGCGTGGGATATTTCTACGGCGTCTTTTACCTTTAGTGCTGATGGTGCAAGTCTATATACGGCTGCAAGGTCAGACGACACCATCTATCAATATAACTCAGGTTCCTCTGCTCTCGCCACAGTAGCCTACCCATCCTCAGTAGAATTTGCTGGCGGTACAGCCCCTGATGGCCCAGCTATTGGTGAAACAGATGTGTTGGTCTTTTACACAGATGATGGTGGAACTACGTATCAAGGCTTTCAAGCAGGGGATGTAATGGCATGATTGTATCTAGGTTAATGCAAATGGGTGCGGCTGGGGTGTCTACTGCTGTTGTTTATCCAGACCCTGACATAGCAAATGCTAGTTATGATAATAAAACTTTTAGCTTTGTAAACCAAACGAATGGAAATAATAACGGCCTCTTTTTCAAACCTGACGGAACCAAAATGTTTTTGGCAGAAGGAACTAATGACTCAATTCACGAGTACACTTTATCTACTGCCTTTGACATTAGCACGGCATCTTTTGACAGTACATTTAGCGTTCAAACCCAAGTCGGCAATCCAATGGCCGTAGATTTTAATTTAGATGGCACTAAAATGTATGTGGTAGACCTAGGCAATGATGCTGCTTATCAATACTCTTTATCTACAGCATATGACATCAGTACAGCGTCATACAGCAACGTGAGTTTAGACATTTCTAGCCAAAGCACCGTGCCAGCGGGGTTAAAATTTAAATCAGATGGAACCAAAATGTATGTGGTAGATATTGTTGATGACACAGTTAAGCAATGGAATTTGTCTACTCCTTTTGACATTAGCACTGCTTCTTACAGCGCACAAAGCCCTAGTTTTAACAGTGAAGTTCCCACGCCGCTGGGGATAGCGTTTAATTCAGATGGTACTAAACTGTATTTAACATCATATACCGGCCCTGGTATTTTTCAATATTCTTTGTCTACTGCTTGGGATATTACCACTCTTTCATACGATAGCGTGTCTTTTAGCCTAGCCAGTCGAGGCGCTAACGCCAGAGGTAATGTTGCGTTTAACACTGATTATACCAAAATGTATGCTATGACATACAGTAGCATTTATAATTCGGGGTCAGGCGTTTTTGAGAATTTTCCTGATGTTCATCAATTCTCAGTATAAAAATAAAAGGAGAAATTATGTTTTTAGTTAAACTTACAAACGGTCAGCCCGACCAATTTCCATACAGCGTTGGGCAATTTCGCCGTGATAATCCACAAACCAGCTTTCCTAAGCAGATACCTAACACTATTCTGCGAAGGTATGCAGTCTATGAAGTAACCGAATTAGACAAACCAGCCTATGACCCATTGGTGCAAACTCTAGTGCGTGGCACACCTACACGGGAAGTCATACGGTTAAAGACAGAAGCTGACTGTACTGACCCTGAAACAAATGAAGTGGACACAGACCAAATAGGTCAGCCACTGTACGGGAACGAATGGGAAGTAGCTTATACTGCTACTAACAAACCGCAAGCTGATGCTGAGGCAGCGGTGCGTAACCAGCGTGACAGGTTACTTGCTGAGACAGACTGGATGGCTTTATCTGATATTACAATGTCATCTGATATGACTACATACCGCCAAGCATTGCGTGATATTCCAGCACAAGCTGGGTTTCCTTTCAGTGTAACTTGGCCTACAAAGCCGGAGTAGATAAATGAAACTAGAGCAGTCTTTAACCCCTGAACTTCGTGTTGCACTAGAACTAGAAGCGCATGAAAAAGAATGTGCAGTGCGTTACGCTGCTGTAGGTGAGAAACTAGAAGCACTAGATAAACGCATGTGGCGTATGGAAGCAATGATAATGGGTAGCACTATAATGGTAGTAGCTATGGTGGTTACAGTATTTATGGGAATAAATTAATATGGCAATAACTACAACAAATGATGAAGTTGGTATAAATCCTCCACCTCCTCCAGGAACTGGTGATAACCCAAGAGCTATTGATGAGTATATGGGTGAACAGGCCGTTAATCCACTTATGCCACAACAGGGGCTATACCAACCTGACAAACAAACCGTTGGCACAAATGAAATCATTAAGTCTGATTCAGGGCAGGTTACAGGCACAATTCCTACGCCCACAACTCTTGCAGAAATAACACAAGCATCTGGGCCTGTAATAACTCCCGCCGCTGGATATGATGCAGAAACTATAACTGACTCAGTTACCGGAGTTGACGTAACTAAGGGCGTTGTTTCAGAAGATGCACAAGTAAAAGAACAACAAGGTAGTATCACTGAGAAAGCAAAAGCTGCACAAGGAGACCTTATAGGAACTATAGACCCTTTAACTGGTCGTATGGTAAGCACACAAGAAGAAGCCGTCGCTGCAACAGCTAATAAGGCATTCCTAGATACGTATAACGCAGAACAATCTGGCTTCGTAAGTGACGCGCAAGGCGCGACTATGCAAGTAACACCTGATATGACCGTAGAAGGTCAGTTAGCTCGCCTATCTCAGCAGTTTGCAGGCGGTCAAGTTCCTTCATGGGCAGCAGGAGCGCTTCGTACCGCTAACGCACAGATGGCGGCTCGTGGTCTTGCCGCTTCATCTATGGCAGGTGCCGCAGTTACACAGGCAGCTATGGAAGCAGCCATTCCAATAGCTACACAAGATTCACAGACATATTATAAAACTGCAATGCAGATTATGTCTAACGAGCAGCAAGCTATGCTCGCGAATACTCAGAATAATATGAATGTTGACTTAGCTAATACGTCAAATCGCCAGCAAATGGCCTTGGCTAAAATGCAAGTTAACGCGTCTTTAGCAGGACAAGAACTCAGCAACCAACAACAGGTTAACATCCTCAACGCTGAAAAATATTCTGAGGCAGCAAATATGACGTTTACACAAGAACAACAACGCGTATTTGCAAACTCTAAGATGGTGGAAACACTTAATCTTACCAATCTGTCTAATCTACAAACTGCCGCTATGGCTAATGCGGCTAGTCTGGCACAGATGGATATGGCGAATCTTAGTGCTCGTCAACAAGCGGCGGTGCAAAATGCACAATCGTTTATGCAAATGGATATGGCTAACCTATCCAATACACAACAAGGAGCAGTCTTAGAGCAACAAGCAAGACAACAAGCATTGCTTTCAGACCAAGCTTCCGTTAATGCAGCAAGACAGTTCAACGCTACTTCACAAAATCAAGTTGACCAATTCTTTGCTAGCCTTGCTCAGGACATTAATAAGTATAATGCTACAGCGGCTAACGCCTCGAATCAGTTTAATGCTGGGCAATCTAACGCTATGCAGCAATTTGCTTCAACTATGGCTAACCAAAGAGAGCAATTTAATGCAGTTAATGCTTTATCTATTGAGCAAAGTAATGTACAATGGCGTCGTGAAGTTAATACTGCAAACACAGCTACGCAGAATGCAGCTAATCAAGCAAATGCTGCAAACTACCTAGCCATTTCAAATACAGCAATGAATAACATATGGCAACAGTTTCGTGATGAAGCTGATTATGCATATTCATCTGCAGAAAATGCATCAGACAGAACCTTTAACATGGCTATGGCAGTTCTAGAAGCTGATGTAAATAGAGAAAATCAAGAAAAATACCTAGACCAGGCCACGGCTTCATCAATTGGCAGTTTTTTGACTACCATCGGTGTAAGCTACTTACAAACACAATAGGAGTGCATAATGAGTTTTTGGGGAGCTTTCGGAGCTAATTTAGCATTAAATTTACTAGGGGGCAAAGGAGGGAGTCGCGCACAAGCTACACCTGCACAGCAAGTTCCACAGTTAAATCTTGGTGGTTACAAACGTGCTGTTGGTCGGCGTGGTTCCCAAGCTACTAAGTCTCGTGCAGCACCGGTACAAATGGCGCCGGGAGTAACCGCAGACTCCATTGCTAAAATGGCATTATCTAGAATGCTACGCGAAACAAAGGATAAAGTTACACAAGCTAAAGCTACAAAGGCATAAACATGATTGAATTATCTGAAAACCTAACACTACCATCTGGAAAAGAAAAGTCACGTTTTGATGTGGCTATTCCTGGGCAGTCCTTGACTAAAGAGCCTAAGTCGTATCCGTGGGAGAGTCCCCCTATGTTCACGACTAATGATGAAGTTATGGAATTCTACTTTGACAAGTTTGAAAATGACGACACTTTGTTTGGGCTATTTGCCATGCTGGAATCAGATATCCCTGTGACAACTATTGTTACATCAATGATTATGCACGGCTTTTCAGAAGGTATGTACACCCCAGACTTGGGTATTTTAGTAGCTGAAGAGCTTGGTATGCTTATCATGGCTATCGCTGAGGAAGCTGAAATAGATTACAAAGTTGGTGCAAAGGCTGGTGTCAGTGATTCTATTAAGAATGCAGTTAAACTAAAAGAATCAATTAAAGCTCGTGATGAAGCATTCATGCCAGCAGTCGAAGAAAAAATTGAAGAAATAAAAACTGAACGCTCCGGTGGACTTATGGCTCCGGTGGCAGTTGAAGAAGAAGTTGTGGAGGAAACTGTATAATGGCATTTCTTGGTGGACTGATGCGCGGCACTACGGGTGCATTCATACGTGGTAGTTTAGATACTGCTACTGATTTAATACAAGCTAATGCCACACGTGATGAAGAGGGCATTCAACAAAGAGTGCAGGGCTTTGGCGCTAAAAAGAAGGCGTATGATGACGGCATAAATGCGTACAACACTGAAAGCAAAAAGATTGATTCTATTGCACAAGCATTGTCTGTACAGGATGATGAATTCATAAAAAACGCTAGCCAAGATGAACTAAACAGTATAGCACGTAGCCTTATTAATTTATCAGGCGGTAAAGACCCTATTGAGTTTTATTTAAATAATAGAGATAAGCTATCCATTAAACCATTAAAGTCCACTACACAAACTGTTGTGGAAACTCCTGACATGGCACAAACTGAAGCTGCCCTAGCTGCGGCAGAAACACCTGTGGAAACTGATGTTGGTTTTGATTCTTTTATGGGTCGTTTGTTTGGTGGTGCTAATGAAGAAGAGATTGAGCAACGGGCTGCAAAAAGATTAGGTATGCCAATTGAACAGTATCGTAAAGTTATTGCTGGTACAATGCCTACACGAGCAGACCCAACAGCAGCTTTAGCTATTGCTCCGACAGATAAATACAAAGAAGTAGTTGATGCTAAACAAAGTAGCGTTCTAAATGTAATAACTAAGCCTGATTTTCTACGTATGGAAAACATACAAATGCCAGATGGTACAACCGTTACAGGTCGTGAGCTGGCTGCAAAAGTTATGAAAGATTACGAAACGTTCTCTGTGAACGGTACCGGTGGTGCTGAAGTATCTCAGTTACAAAACTTTGCTCTAACCACAATGATGCCCCCTGACGTAAAGGGTTTCTTCGGGGAAGTGCATGGAACCAGCATTTCAGCTATTTCAGCAGGTATTTCTGATGATAAGCTGTCGCAGGGTACACGTGACCAGCTATCAACAATATCAACAGAACTTAATAAGCATATGTATGAAGCGGCTACCGTTCCAGGGTATGCGGCTAAGGAGGGCGTTGCAGATACTGTAAATAGCCTAGTTATCAAGGGTAGAAAACTACTAGGTGCAGGAACAGCAACTGACACACGCTACGGTCATATATCAAAGCTAGTTGAAGAAACTGTTAAACATGCTAGAGAGCATTCTGATAAATATACTTCAGACCAGCTAGAGCTAATTTTTGCTATGCCACAACAGCTAGCGATAGCTACAAAAAACAAAGACGATACTATTTTCAATGCTATTGAAAACTCATTGACCACTGACTTTATTCCTAAAGTACCAGAAGCTGGCGCAGATAAAATGAGCGTGTTCAAAGAAAAGGTTGAAGCAATAGTTGCGGAAAGTATGCGAGTAGACCCAACACAGAATGAAGATGAAGTTAGGTCTAGGGCTGGGTCATTTGTTGCAGCTGGTGGATTGGCAACCCAAGATGGTATAGCAATGGTTCCTATGGTGGGGCCAAATGGCACGATTACTTTACAACGTGCACCAATTATGTCATCGGGCAATTTTATAGAACCACGTCCTAAAACTAAAGAACTTAACCTTGCAAAAATTGGTACAAATAATGCACGCTCTATGGACATCGGTAATGCAATACAACTTACCGCAAGAAATCCAAATGGATTTAACATTGTGGGCGACATTATTAT
This sequence comes from Candidatus Endobugula sp., assembly GCA_965225895.1. GTDB lineage: Bacteria > Pseudomonadota > Gammaproteobacteria > Pseudomonadales > Cellvibrionaceae > Endobugula. The sequence continues at coordinate 14,810 of CBDDBR010000002.1, read as the reverse complement.
GCGTACACAGGATACTGTAGATATTGCTAATTCTGTATTTGGAACAACAATTCCTGGGTTTGAAACAGAAACACAAGAAATTACAAAGATGCGCCAGGCTACAATTCCTTTGATTTCTACAGCAAAAGACCAGTTATTTGAAGACCCAAGGCTATCTGACCAAGACTTGAGAATTGTGCTAGATTACGTTGCTGTAATTAATGACTCTGGTATCGGTTCAACTCGTGCTACACAGGCATTAATTGGATTACAAGAAGCAATGGCTATGGATACAGCCATGAGAATGTATCAAAATAATCCATCACTGACAATCATGGAAGTACGTGACAATGGCTCTATAAAAATTACAGATGATTCTGGTAAGCTACTTGAAAATAACATATCTGTAGATATTATGAAAAATATAGCACAATCACATGGTGTAAAACTTCTCAATAAGAATGAATATGAAGCATTGCCTGTGGCACAGCGTGGTCGATATGAAGAACAGATATTCCGTGTACAGCAGATGACACAGAGGGCTATGCAACGTGTAAATTCATTCCGTGATTTAAATGGTGACACAGAAGCTTATAGAAAAGCATATTCTAATTCTTCGAATCTTGCACGTATTCCAGGCGTAGCAAATGCATCAGCACTTGCGGATGAATTAGAAGCTGCAAAGATTAGACAAGCAAATAGAAATTCATAAGGAATAATATGGCTAACACAGCATCACAATCTGTAGCAGGAATGTATGGTTCAACACCCTTACCTGCACAAGCAAATGTATCCGTAGACCAAGATGACGAAGTAGTGCTTCCTGGCCCTATTGAAGTATATCCAGGGGTTATGTTTGACCCTAAAAAGGCAGATGAATTACCGAAGGAAAAAACATTCTTTGGTCTTTTTGATACACCATCTTCAGAAGCGTTTTCGGAAACAACCCCGCAAGCTTTAGCACAGTCTCAAGAACTGTTTGAGGCGGCTCGCATAGACAGGCTTACACCAAAAGCACAGGAGTATGGTGTAAATGTTGACCCTAGGGGCACAGAAGTATCTAATCTAATTAGTGCCTCCGGTGCACAAAAGGAATTATACCTAGCTGATACTGATGAACAGTATTTTAACGCTATGGAAAAAACCTTTGGTAAAGGCAACGTACGTATGATTAAGGACGATGGTCCTAATCTTAGTATGTTTGCACCTCGTAATTACGTATCAGTTAAGCGTGATGATGGCACATATACCGACTTTGCTCCTGCTACTGTTGGGGCTGAGGCTATGGTGGAACGCTACGCACCGGGTGTACTTGCTGAAACAGGGGCTTCTTTAGCTATCGTTCCTGCCGCTTTTGCTACTAGCGCGGCTACAGCTGCCGTAAGTGGGCCTCTTGCTGTTGTTACTGCCCCAATAATGTTTGGGTACACACTATACGTTGGTGGAAAGTCCGTAGAAGCTGGTAGGCAATATCTCCAAGATGAACTTGGGCTAAACAAAGAAGAAGCCCTGCAGTTTTCTGGAACATTAGATTTAATTAAAGAACTAACTGTTCCAGAGGTGTTTCAAGCAGGTGAAGCTACCGAAGCTGAAAAACAACGTGAAATTGCCGGCGCCTTAGAAACTGCTTTTGCCCTAATTCCTGGTCTAAAAGACAAAATGAAACTAGCCATAGGTAGTGTGCGTTCTAAAGGACAAATCAAACCTACAACGTATGAATCAGCAGTTAGAGCACAAGAAACAGTAGCAGAAACAGCTGCTGGTGGTGCTATGGATATTGGCATTCCATTAGAAAACCTAATGCTACAGCAGGTGTCACCTAACCGATTAATTGGTCGTGTAGCTAGTTTAGCAGAACAGACGTCTCTAATTATACCACTTAAAACTCAGGAACAAATGCAGTCTGTTGTATCGTATCTTAAAAAATACGGAGACAATGTAGGTGAAGGCGACTTTAAAAAGTTTCAACAAGACGTAGCAGGTATTGGACAAACACTAAAATCTGTACAGGATGCACCAGTAGGTGAACGTCCAGACTTGACTACCATAGGTGAGAACCTAGGTTCTTTAGAAGACTTGTTTCTACGGCTTCGTGCTGTCGAAGCTCGTGGGTTATACTCAGATGTCTTTGATAAAGTTAAAAATTCATCATATAACTTAGATGATATACGTGCGTTTTTACCAGAAAACACTACAACTATTATTCCTGTAACGCCAGCGGATGCAACTAAACTTGATAAAACAACGATAGCTGCAGATTTGCCACCAGAAGTACGTGGTGAGCGGCTTATGAGTAATCTCATGGATAGCCTTATCACTATGGGTAAAGTGCAAAAAGATGGCACTCGTCAGATTAATCCATCACAAATTAGAGCTGCTGTGAAAAAATTTGCAGAGGATAATCCAGGATTTAACTTTGATGCTAAATCTGTGGACAGCCCAGCTAAAATACTACAGCTATATGCATCTCGTTATGGTGAGCTGGCACGTGATACATTTGGCACTGCGGGTACAGCAACTAATCCAAAGTTATTTGGGCAGGCCATGGAAATGCGTAATGCACTTCTTGACCTTATCGGCAAACCTGTAAAACCAATTGACGGAGTAGCAGATAATCTCGCAAAAGCAAATAATTTCTATAAAGAAACTTTTGAGTTAACAGGCACTGGGCTTCAGACACAAGCTCGTATAGGCCGTAGAAGTACAGAAACACCTGAGCCCGCTACATTAGCAGAACAACTAACAACAGTTCCAGGCGGTGGTGGTCGTGCTTTACCAGCAACCGTGACTATGGAAAACATCAATGCACAGGAAGCATACGTACGCCAAAATATAGATAAGATTGACCCATCTAAAACTGGGCCAGAAGTTATAGGTGCTGCTACTGACCTAAAGAATTCTTTTGCTAGCGTATTAAGTAGTAAACTAGCGCGTATGAATCCTACAGATTTGGCAGATGTTACTGGTGCAACTGATGTAACTAAATTTCTTGATTCTTTTGAACCCCGTCAATTACGTGCGTTGGGTATTGATGAAGCACAAGAAGCGCAGATACGTAATGATGCAACTTTAATTGCTAACCTGCAACGCGGTGGAAGTATAGACCAAGTACTGGGTGCACCCCAATCGGGCACAATGGCTGAAGTGTTTGAAACAGCACTTAGCGGAGACTCTGCACAAATTCGTGCATCCTTAAATGAATTGCTGGCGGTTGGCCGTAGACAGGCAACTCCAGAAGGTAAAGAAGGGGTAGCCACAAATTTACGTGAGGGATTGTTGAATTTTATTATATCACCTCAAAGCGGTGTACTAAAAGAAGTATCAAGTAAATCACCGTATGCAGATATAGGTCAACAAACAATAGATGTAGCTGCACTGCAAAAAGTCATGACAAAGCTTAAATCTGCGGGTGTATTTAAAGACATACTAAATGAAACAGACGAAAAAGTTTTAGATGCCATTACTGAATACGCTGGGGTAGTTACAAGGGATGGGGCTGATGCAGGTTCTGCACTTGCAGGTGCACAAATTATTGGTGAAATGTTTACAGTAGACCCTGGAAAGTTTGCTTCTGGATTAGCTAGGCTCGCTTCACAGGCACGAGTTGCAAGATTACTTGCTAATGATGAGTTTGTTAAAGCAGTAACAGGAACTGGTAAAGCACAGACAACTGCAGATAAACTAAAGCAAATGTTCTTTGGGTCTGGCGCGTATGGTACTTTAATTGCTAAAGTAGCTATGGAGGGTATGGGTATACGCGAGTCTGATGCAGACCAAACAGAAAGGATGCTACAGAATAGTTCCGCAGCATCCCAGTCAGTCCAAGGTATGTATGGGACTACTAATCCCTAACTAATATCTACAACATCCATATTATCAGTGCGCTGTGCCATTTTACTAGCGGCATAGCGCATTTTTTGTGCCGCTTCTTTGATAAAGTCACGGCTATCTTTACTAATTTTATAGTCATTGCTAGCTAACACAGGCACAGCATGTTGTTCAATCATATCATCAGACAGCTCATCCCATGTGTACTCACTGAATGAAGTCTCAGCCTCTTCACCGGATATAGTTACGCCGATGCCCTGCTTAGTGATGCTGAGGTGTACGTCTAGCTCACTGTGTATTGACAGCGTCTTCATTGATGCCATTTTCATTTTCCTTAAAAGCCTTGATTACGTCAGATGAAAATAGCTTCTGTATATTTAGAAGATACATCTGGGAAGCGTAGTTATCGCCACCCTTAACTGTTTTCTTGTAGTCAAGATTAGCTATGATTCTTTTCAGTGACTCAGTGCTAAACACAAGTGTAGCAAAAGTATCATCACCGATACACAGATTGTGGAACCAGTAATCAGCTTCTGTGGCAGCGATGCCACTGGGCTTGCCGTACGATTGATACTCAATCGCAATATTGCCGGTACGTGCCCACATATCTCTTTCTGATTTTACTTCAATCTTTTTATTCTGAAGCATGTCAGCGATACGCTGTTCACGAACTTTTCCATACTGCAAATCCAAGTCGAATTTTTTACGGTCTTTCTTTACTGGTTCCAAATGCTCCATTATTTCTTACTTTTCTCTGGTTCTGGTTTAGTTTCTTTTACGGAAGCTACCAGCATGTCACTAAATGCATTTTGTGCTACACTTAGTTGGTCTAGGTCAAACCTAGCTTGTGCAATTTTGCTATTTAAAGAAGAAAGATGATTCACCATTATTTTTTGGTTATCTTCTAGTTCTTCAAAGTTGTATTCGTTACCATCAATGGTAATAATTCTAGCGTCATCCGACATTTAACTCTCCTAAAATAATTCTAATTGGTCGCTTACTAGGTCATCTAGTATTGGTGGCCTATAGTTTGGCCCCTTCATGACTTTACCTTCGTCATTCTTGATAGCCTTACCATCAACCATTTTGCTCATATTGGATTCATGTATCCTATCAAAAGCCCTAGATATAGGCAAGCCAAAAGTTACGGCAAAGCCCGACGCAACATACATTACGTCACCTAGTTCTTTTAATAGATTTACACGTACTTGGTGTGAAACAGCTTTAGTTTCTTCAAGTTCTTTGACAGCCGTCAAGACCTCGTCACGCAATTCTTTCACTTCTTCATCAATGAATGACATACGTAATATAAGTTGTTTGCTTGATAGCTCTGTATCAATGGGTTGCTCCATAGCTTTTTGAAAGCGGCGTACTTGGTTTTCTCTAGCATTCATCGTGATTGAATCCTTTTTAAGTTCTGGAAGTAGCTGAGGTTGTACCCTCGTTGCCATTCTTTACCTCTAAAGGAGTCCATTGAATGTGGGTTAGCAGGTATGTGGTAATAGTCTCCACGTTTTTCTGCTTCACTAAAAGCTTTACGCCCCTCGTGGTAAAACCTGTCTACTGCTTTTTTATTAGCCATTACGTCCTCACCCTGCTGAAATATCTACAATTTCACACACACCTGCGGTACACGCTAACTCACGCCCACCTGATGTAGTATCTTCTTTTTCAAAGTCCTGTAGCTTAGACCATTCTACCTTCTTAGGCATCTTAGTCAAGAACTCTTTGTACTGTACCTCATCAATGTCCTGATAAGGTGCTTGCTGGTACGTATGCTCACTGAAGGGTAGGAAGCTGATGCCACTCACCTCATCAAAGTGTGTATATACCCACGCACCTACGTCTACCCATTCATTTTCCTTAACTGAAATTGTTACGCTAGGCTTATGTTCGCACCAATGGCGCTGATATATTAGCCACAACTCAAGCTGTTGAATAGCAGTCATAGCAGTACGTGTCACCGCACCTTGTGGTGATTTCATAGGAAAGCTAAACACTGTGGTGCTGTCAGGCTTCATTACATCAGGCTCTGCAGGAATACCCTCAGATACTAGGAACTGTGTGAGCGGGTCTTTGTTGTCACCACGCACAGTACGAATGTAATAAGGATTGTGCCTTGCATGAATGCCACTGGCAGCATCGGTAAGCTGAGATACAGTACCACTAGGCTTCACACACGTGACAGCCGTAGACTGTGGAATGCCAAGCTTTTTAGCAAGTGCTTCATTTGTTTGTACGGAAACATCACGTAGCATTTCAAGCATCACTTCCAGCTTGTTACCCGCTGTAGCAGTTAGTGTGCTATCCATGATGCCTGTAAGTGACACGCCAAGCAATCTTTCTTCTTCCGTATTCTTCTTCCATACATGGCGAAGATACTTAAAGTTAGTCAATGTGGACTGGAATGTACCAAGAATAGTAGCAAGACGTACCTTGTTCTTCAATACATCAATCGTATCATTCTCACGTACCACTACCTCCGACAGATTACAGAACTGGTATGGGCGTAGGATAATCTCACTGCAAGGGTTGCAGCCGAAGTCATGATTTATCTCACGTCTACCATTCTTAGCGGCTTGCTTAATTGCAGACTGGCGATTAAAGATACCGCGTTCACCTGACTTACTGTCGTACAGTGACAGCCACTCACGCAGAAATGTACCCATTTCAGGCTTAGTTTTATAAGCTACTGAGTTGTTAGCCAGCGCACGTTGGCCTTCATTCTCCCACCACTGACCTGACTTAGCGTGTGCCATCTGGTCATCATTGAGATTAGATAATGAAATCAATGCGCTGCGGCGTACACCACCTACGACTACCACTTCACCAATCTTACACATGATGTCGTGACATTCAATTGGGTATAGCCGGCGCCCTGCGGCACCTTTAAATTTCTGTACAACGAACTCGAACAGTTCAACCAGCGGTTGTGGGCCTGACGCCCTACCACCGAATGTCTTGAGCCTAGCACCTGCAGGACGTACATCAGACATATCCCACTTAGGAACTTGGCCTGTGTACAGCATAGCAATAAGTTCTTTGAGGGATTTTGCCCACCCAGGACGGCTGTCGCCAACTTTAATTACTGTATCTGTGTTGTGAAACTCTTCCGCTACCATGGGTAGCTTTTCGATACAGTGGCGTTCAACTGAGAAGCCTACCCCTGTACCGCACATAAGAATATACATCGTCTCATCAAATGCACGCGGGCTATCCACTGGCACGTAAGAACAATTGTACCCACCTACATGGCAACGGTCTAATGCAGGACCAGCAGTCATCAAGGCTCTCATGCTAGGCATGATGGCCTGACTTAGGACAGCTTCTTCTAGTTCTTTCTTCAGTGCGGGCTGTAACTTATAACCATGTTTAAAATGCAAATGGTCAGCCATATAGTCAAAATATCTGGATACAGTCTCACTCCAAGTCTCCCGACGCTGTTCGTCTTCCTTCCATCTCGCATAGCGAGACAATGCAATAAAGTTCTGGTAGTCCGTAGGTAGTTGATTATTCATGTGCCATCCTCACGCTAATTTTAGCAGGTTTGATACCTTCGACATCAAACAATAAATCTTCTAGGTATTCTCTTACAGTATCCGAAATTTCATCAACGTCAGCGTTAAACTCATCTAAATCAATAGAAGCGGATATTGAGATATTAGCCCTTATCTTCCTGCTCATTTTCTAGTTCCAAAATTAAACGGTCTAAATAAAACCGCGCTTTCCGCAAGTCCTCTATAGACTTGCCTTTGTAGCGTTCCCGCCACGTGTATTTGAGAGTATTACCTTTGCAATACCCTCTGAATTCTTCGGTAGTCAAGGCCGCTTTAATAGCTTCAATGCACTCAATCCCATTCTTTTTGTAATGGGGTGGGTGATTAACCATATCAACTTGGTCAGACTGCAGCATAGCTTGCCTCATGTATTCTTCATGTCTCATATTCAACCTCAATCACAAGAGTCCATTCGGGATACATACGCAATGTACTTACCATCTTCTAACGATGTACTAATAACCTTTGTGTCGTAGCCCAGTGAAGGATAAGACCTTTGATACCTATCTACATCTTCTTGTAGTTCTGCAGAACTGTCGGCTTCTAACCTAATTCGAATGTCTTTTGGCATTTTCTACTACCTTTATTGATTCAGCGATTTGTTGTGCAATTTGTGGTACGATGGCGTTTCCTAGTCCTTTAAGTCTGTCCACCCTTTTGGATACCCCATTAGCCACTCTACCCACGTTGGGTTCAGTTGTCCACCAGTTTTTTGTTGGTTGTCTGTGTGTTGCACTGCTACATCCAGCGTGTCCCACGACACTTTGCCGTTCCGTATCCTGCCACCCTGATAGCCGCCCTTGTGGTCTCTGGTTGTCGGGGTCGGCCACATCCGTACTTGGTCCGCTAGATTCGCCCCGAACTTCAGGTCTGGATTCGTCTTGCTTATCCTGCGACCCTTCTCGTCCAGTTGGCGTGGGCCGCCCGTCCCGTCTGTGGTCCTCGGTGTAGCCCACAATCCAGACTCTATCTCGTTTATGGAGTGCGCCGATGCCGCTAGCTGGAACAATAAACGTCCTTGTGGAGTAGCCTTCGGTTTCCAAGTCAAGGAGCACAGCGTCGAGTCCCAAGCTGATGTGACCATAAACGTTTTCGAAAACAACCCAAGAGGGTCTTTTGGATGCAACAATTTTGCGGATGTGCGGCCAGATGTGGCGTGGGTCTTCTTTGCCTTTCCGGTTTCCCGCTTGGGAGAAGGGCTGGCAAGGGTATCCTGCTGTGAGGATATCGCAGTCTGGAACAAGGTTGTCTGGGTCATCAGCTAATTCCTTTACATCTGATTTAATAGGTACGTTAGTCCAGTGCTTCTTCAATATGTTCCTGCACCACTCCTCAATATCACAGAACATTACTGGGGTTGATAATCCAGCCCACTCAAAACCAAGAGCGAACCCTCCAATACCACTACATAAATCTACGTGTCTCACTTCAGTGCTCCGTTACATTAGCATAGCTGTTTTCAGTTAAACTTTCTTCACCAAGCTCTAGTACCGCTTCTGTATCTATGGTGGCTTGAAATGCCATACCACGTGTCAACAATGTATAAAATATTAAATCTTCTTCATCCATGTTGTCTAAAGGGTGATGATATATCTCAATTCCAAAGCCTTCATTAGCATTATCGTGTCGCACCACAACGGCTGAATCGCCTGGATTCAAATCTACTGGGTTTTTTTCTGACATACTGCCACCTTTATAAAATGCTCTGCATCTACAACAGCTAGAGGCTTTTTGTGGTTCATTTTTACAATTAGCAAAGGTTCTCCACCGGAGTCATGACTAATTGCCTGTTCATAATAATTATATAGCGTAGTCATACGCTCTGTATTCTTACACTCTATATCATAGGGAAATTGTGAATATGCGGCAGTTGACATCTGTACGTCAACACCATTAACCCCCATAGGAGTAGACCGCACATCAAGGCAGGTTACTTTTTTCAGAATACTGAGCAACTGTTCTGCTACCCAGTTTTGTAGCTTACGTCCCTTTGCTTTCGCTGACCTCACCGACATCCGTTTTTTCGGCACGGACTTCATTGATGTGCTTTGCGGAGAAGGCGCAGACTTGCCCTTCACAGTAGAGCGTGGGGAAGGGGATGCCTTCTTTGAGCTCCGTGATGAAGTCGTAGGCTTCCGCTTCAGTTGTTTTAAAGATTTTTGCGGACGAAGTACCATCAGGTGTCCTGTACTGTATTGTCATGATTACGCCAGTAGTCTGTGATGTGGGTGTACCAGACGAACTTGGGGTTTTTGGATTTGCTTGGTAATTGCTTTCGGAACTCCAAGTTTTTCCAGCAATGTTTTTTGTAGTCGCACCATGTACACTCAAACCCCAATACCCTATTTCCGGTTTCTTTCTTGTAGAAAGATTCTGGAGCATCAGAAAACTGTCGTTTAAACGGCTCAGTGGGGTGTGTTGCAGAAATGGATTTCTGTATTTTCTCATTTACTTCTTCCTTCTCCGTAGTAGTATCGGGGGCTTCAGTAAAAGCAATTTCTCCAGTAGATTTATTTAAAGCAATCCATCCTTTGAAAGGCTTACCAGCGCCCATACCGTAGCCAATACCTTGTGCTACGTAACCAAATGAATCTTTATCTTTAATTCTGTTGAAACCATCAGGTGTGTTGAACTTCTGTTCAAACGCAAATGGTGATGCGGTTTTAATATCCCAAATACCGTCATCAAGTTCTACGTCGTATTCACCATTGATAACTGTGTCACCAACTTGGTGAGATACTTGTGTGTGTTTGGATTTTATGTCGATGCCAGCCGCTTCCATCAATGTGAACATGGCAGCTTCCATCAAGTCTCCCATAATCATACGCATTTTAAAATCATATGAGGGGGATTCTGGTTGTACGCCACTGGCTTGCATCTGTAATTGGCAGGATGGTTTTCCCACATTACTCATACGTAATGTGAAAGCTTTATCCCTAGGAGTAAATTGTTTCTCCATAGCATCACGTGCATATTGCGCAAACCTATCAAGGGTGTGGGAAGACATTTCTGCCTCCCCACGAGCCGCCTTTGAAAGGAATGAAAGAAGGCGACTTTGATTTACATTCATGATGCCATTGACTCCGGTATGTCATCATTAAGAACATCATCCATTGTAACAGTAGTGGCTTCTGCGTCAATTATATTCCCAGAAGAACGCAATGCAGAATCGTAATCCTTCATAACTTCTTTGTTCTCAGTTTCAATATAAGAATTGAAATCTGCCAACAAATTCTGGTCATCCTCACCAAAGTCCAATGGACCATTAGGTGATGAGAATGTCCCAACATAATAAATAACAGAGCCGTTCTTTTCCTTCTTCAAGGAAACAATCATGTCATAGTAAATGAATGGCTTACGTTGTGCAGTCAATACATCCAAAGGTACAGAGATAGGCATGAAGTTGGCACCACGTGCTTTCCAAATTATAGGCATATTTGCAACTTCGCGTTTTTCACCTTTGGCATTAACTGCATCATTGAATGTAACTTTACCAAAAAGCATACGATAACATTTGATGTCCTTCTGCTTAGTGGCTTGTTCTACGGTTAGATTATCACGCTTCGCAGATGGCACAGAACCACAACGCATAGTTCCAGTTGAATCAGGAACTTCGGTTTGTGGATACAAGTTGTTTGCCATAATTGACTTCCCTACAAACTCACCTTCGGTTTGGTCGTAGTGAATATACTGATAACGCTGCATAAACAATTGAAACTTAATTGTTTTAGCATATACATTTTCGCCATCCACATTAATTGTGAATGTACCAGATGGTAGTGCGTTGCCATCATCATCTTCAAAGTCACGGTTAATCTTCAACACCTTTAATGTTGAGGTGGCTTTCGATGGCATTTCTTGACCAGTTAACTGGGCAATTTGTTCGTAAGATAGATTGTTATTAATAGTAGGTAATGTAGTCATCTTTGACCCTTCCTTTAGTTGAATATAGGTTTTATCACATAGCTTGTTGGTAGTCAAGCGCAAAAGTATCCATGTCTAGCCAATTTTTTCCTACCTCGACATCGACTTCAAGTGGCACCACCCACTTGACATTATAAAGTTCTTCAAAAGCTTTAGTCACACCAGTCATTGCGTCATATGTAATCCTAGCAACCAATGCCTCCTCACCAGGATATACGTCCAGAACTATAGAGTCGTGGACCGTATTGATGACAATAGACTTACAGCTATTATCTCTAAGTGCACGGTGCAACGAAAGCATCGCCAACGGCACCAAGCAACCACCCGCCATACCTTGTACAGGGTAGTTCTTGATGGAGGGCGCTCCCGATGCAGCACCTGAAGCAAGGCGTCTAGCATCTGGAAAAGCAAATTGCTGACCAGTGAGCAAAGTAACACTATTGTGTGAAATAGCCTCAGTCTGCAAATCTTGATGCCATTTAGCAAGCTTTGGGTATTTCTCTGTAAACGCTTGGTAGTAAGCCATCTCGCTTGGTGTGCCGGTAGACCCTCCATAGAGAGGTTTGAACGTATGCGCCTTAGCGTCTGTTCTTTCATCCTTGGTAACTTCAGCTTCTGGCTTATTAAAGATAACTGACGCAGTATACTTGTGAACATCAACACCATCTAAAATATCCTTTATCATAGTATCATCACCGCTCATCTGTGCGGCAACACGGAACTCTAGCTGACTGTAATCAGCCTGTAAAATTGTACCGTTGTCAAACCTAGATATCACAACACGGCGCACTGGAAAGGTATTTCCGCGTGGCTGGTTCTGAAAATTAGGGTCAGATGAAGACAGGCGAGTGGTACGAGTAATACACTGGTTAAACTTGGGGTGTAGGATGCCGTTAGGCTTCACGTTACGGGCTATACCACCCACAAAGCTAGAAAGATACACCTCGACTGCGTTAAGCCGTACAGCGGCCTTTAAGAAGGTTTCTGCACTTTCGTTACCCTTGTGAACAGCGGCCTTTAACAGGCGAAGCAAAGTGGTTTTATCTGTAGAAAAACCGCTGGCAGATACATCAAGTACACCTTGTGGATTCATTGTGAGTCCACCGATTTTAGGGAGTGGCTCCTGTATGTACCCCTCTCCAGCACAAGTTCTACACTTAGTTGGTTTCTTCCATAGCTCACCGTTAACCTTAGTTTTCCAGAACTCACCCTTGCCTAAGCATTGGCGACAATGCACAGCACGTGTTTTGTATATTCGGGTAGTCATTTTTTTGACAGTGGCAGCAAACTGTGCTGTGCTCATCTGTGGGCGGTGTAGTGGCTTGCCCTTATCATTTAGTCCAATGTTAAATATCTCCGCCCATTTCTTCTTGTCGGTGATACGGCGTGAATAGATAAGTTCACTCATCTGTGCCGGCGATGCAAAGTTAATAGGGCGGTCGCCCATAACCTCATGGCACACATCCTCAAGCTTTATCTGTAGCTCAGAGCGTTCAATCTGATAATCAGAGCGAACCTTGTGAAGTTCTGTGAAGTCAATCTTGATTCCATTCTGTTCTAGCGTAGCTAACACAGGCAGGAAGTTGTTCATAAGCTTCAGGTGTTTACGAAGTGGTGCATTTCTGTCCTCAGAGTATAACTTACGTTGTGCATAAAATAGCTCACGTGTGGATACAACGTCAGCAATGCCGTATTCTTCAACAATATCCTTGGGCATCTTGTCAAATCCTATACCGCTACGAATGTATTCTTCAATCAGGTCGCCTTTCTTTAGTGACACCTTGCGTCTAGTACAGCTATCGGCCAAGCTTACGCCCCAGTTCTGGCAGCGCAGTAATAGATATTCACCAATCATTGTGTCGTACACATCACCGTCGTACTTAAAACCGGACTCCCACAACCATACCAAGTCAAACTTAATGTTGTGACCGATGAGCAGGGTGGTTTTATCTAAAGCATTCTGTACATCATTGTGAACTTCGCGTGTGTCGATGGTTTCTGTATCATGGTGAAACCAACGAAACACCGGCTCATCATCCTCAATGGCATACTGTACGGATACAAGTTTATTGTCCTTGTGAAATGGTGAAGGGTCAGTGCGTTTAGTCTCAGGGTTCTTTTGAAACATTGTTTCAACATCAAGTGTAGTAATCATGCTGTGTACCTACTCGTATCTGTGTCTAGGTTGCATACTATATTACCGTGGAATCCGGTCAACTTGTTTTTAGATATTGTGAGATAACGCTGTCTTTCATTATCAGAAACGTCTTGTTTGCCAATGCCAATAATCAAATCAGCTTCAGCAGCTTTACCGGTCTTACTATTCTCCATCATTGCATACGTAACTTTAGTTCTACTCTCAGCATCCGCTGAGGCTTGGCTTATGCCGATTCCAAATACATTGTGCCGTTTACAAACTTCACGGAACTTCAGGTATATCTGTCTTAGCTTCTCATCGGTACGGGCGAATGAACCCATCACATCCAGCTTATCCAGTTGGTCAATGATGATGATGTCAGGCTTATGACGTTCACAGTGCTTGTTCAACCACTCAATACTGGCATCCACCTTATCAAACATGTTTAGGTTGGCGCCAATCTCTGTGAACTTTTCTTTTGCTAGTGAACGGCTATTGTATAGTTGTGCGCTATTAAACCCAGTGTACGCCGATATTGCACGTTTCATCGTACGAATAGCTGGCTCTTCATTAGTAATGACGTGAACGTTTGCGCCTTGTGCACAAAAACCATTTGGTGCAGCGGCTAACGATATATAAAAAGCTGTCTTACCTAATTCTGGCCTAGCGAATGCAATCATAAATTCACCACCACGCCCACCACGGACAACTTTAGCTAGGGATGGGATGTTAAACTCCCAACAGTTGGAGTTCTTTTCAAACTCTAGTAGCGCATCCAAGTCAGTGGTGACTGGTTGTAGTTCATCTTCGGGTATAAAACCATTCTCAGATTTGTCTACTAACTCTTTGATTTCATGTATCTTATCAGGATTGCCCTCCATCATGGCTAATCCCATGTCGGCAATCTGCCTACCAATCTCCTGCTGCCACATGCTTTTAAGCACATCAGCTGCCACATCATCACCAATAGGTGGGTAGGCTTTTAGGTCATCAATAATCTCAGCAATTAGCTCGCGCTTTGCACGAGTAGCTGTAGGATTGTGAACCCGAAAGAGTTCACGTAATTCGTTAGCGGTTAAATCACGCTCATACTTTTCATGCCCGACAACAATTGTATCGTATAAGTCAGACAGTTCAGTTGGAAACATTGAACGCAATACGCGTGTTCTGTTTGTGTCGTAAAACTCCTTACCAAGTAGGAGCTTTATCAGTTGCTGTTCTGTAGTAATTTTTTAATCTCCTGCGCATCATAATATTTCAGGTCATCATCTATTCTTATTATTGTTGTTGACACAAAGTACGATAGGTATTTTTGTAAGTCAAGTGCCTTACGAGTGGCGTCAGGGTCTAGGCACACAAATACATGCTTATATTTACGTAACTGT
>CBDDBR010000001.1:0-22447 GCA_965225895.1 Candidatus Endobugula sp. | reverse complement strand
CAATATTAGATGGTAATTACCCAACCTATTTTGGCGATGAAGAGGTAGCGAGTAGTTGTGAGAGTATTGCAAGAGCTGAACCGTTTCATCGTCGTTTAATGAATCAGGGGCGAAAGTACGGGGCGGTATATAACGGCACTACCCAACGACCACAAGAGATACCTAAAACGGTATTTGATCAATGCGAAAAGTGGTATGTGGGTGGTGTCTCTAAAACACTGGCTAGAAAGCTGGCGGATGAAATGAATGTGCCTTGGGAGGCCTTGATGAATCAAGAGCCGTTATCGTTCTATGTGAAAGACGTTAAACGGTTTGGGTTTACTGCTAAACACACCCAGTTAGCATATAAAGACCCTGATACGGTCACAAGATCACAGCGGGTTCATATCATAAAATAATTTTCAAACGCTCTTGGCCGCTAAATAGCGGCTTTTTTTTGCCCTTTTTTAACCGAACTAAGCGAACTTTTTAAGCGAACTGAGCGAACTACGGTTGCCAGTTAAGCGAACTTTTTAATTTGATAAGCCACATCGCAAAGCAGCAAAAGCGACATTTAATCAATTTAAAAAGGTAATAGTGATGAACTATTGGAAAAGTTTTAAAGACAGTATAAATCCGTCAATGGTGGTTTCTGCCATTGTGGCGGCGGTTATTTTGGGGGTTGGTGGTTATGCGCTTAAACAGTTAAAGATTAAGCCTGTAACTGATGCCGTAAACGTGGCAACAAAGGGAGCGAAAAAATGAGTAATCGTATTCGCGAAAGTGTTGTCTTGATCGAAAATGCAGTGGCGGGTCAAACGGCTATTGTTCGTCCACAGGTAGGCCGTTCTATTCTTGATGTTCACATTGAGCATGGTGGCTTAACCTTGGCTCAAATGACCAATATTAAAGTTCAGTTAGTGTCAGCTACGCGCACGGTTACTTTGCGTGAGTACAAAGACGGAAATGAGCTTGATAAGGAAAACAAACGTTATTTCCGTAATACCGAAGATGGTGTGCTATCAGTATATTTTCGTCGTCCTGAAATGGAAACCGAAGAGCTGCGCATGCTTACTGCGTTGGGTACGGGTGGTCTTCAGCAAGTCAAGATTGAATTTAAGATTGCTGAGGGTACTGCGCCAGCTATTACAGCGCACGGTAAGTTTGGAGCAAACCGTCATGTTAGTGCGGGGTTGTTAACTTATGTTGTGCCAAGCAACAAGGGTGGTAACGCTGAAGGCGAAAACCATCATGACGATATTGATCGCCGTGATCGTATTGCGGCTATCCATGTATTAAATGATGCGGTGGATTCGTTGCAATTAAAAATCAACGGAACGATTGCCTTTGATCTTGATCGTGCCCGTACTGAGTTTGATGAATTAGGTAGCCCACAGGGGCGTGAGCCTTATGCTGATGATTACGGTTTGTGTATTGATTTCTTATTGTCAGGTGTGCCTCAAGAATCATTGTTAATGGATGATCCTAACTTCCTTGTGAATTCAATGCGATTGACCACTACGCTGGGTGCTGGTGCTAGTCAAACTGTGCGCTACCTAATCGAATACCTATCTACATGGTCGAGCCTTAGCGCTTAACGGGGGTGTGTTATGACTACGGGACTTGATGGGTTTATTGATTTTAAAGCGAGTGATCTTGTTAATGCTGTTGCAAATTATCATAACGGGAGGCTACAAGTTCAGTTAACCGAATTGCAAAATCAAGGTAAGGATCAAAGCCAAAATTTAACGGCAGCGACAACCGATAGCCCTAGCGTTGCTGTTGATACTGGTTATGCGGCGCCATCTAATATGTCGGTAAGCTGGTTGTCTTCAAAATGGGCAATTGGTGGTCTTGTTGCATTAGCGGTGAGTGGCTTGGCGTTGGCGGTGGCTAGATGATACCAGGTATGCAAAATAGCCCTACGGGCGGTTGGTCTGGTCAAGGTGGTGCGGCTACAAATGGTGATTTTGAAGCTAGGGCAAAATTTTCCCACGGTGATACGGGTAATATTCGTAACGAGGGCATCACAATAAATAAGCCCTTTAAGTTTGACGACGAAAACCCTGTTCATGTCGGCGGCGCAATTATTGCTGCCGTTGGTTTTCTTGCGCTTTTAATCAAGTTGTTTAAGAAATGAATTGGCAGCGTGTTGGATGGTCTGTTGATGTCGAGAATTGCTTGTCTGGTGCGCTGAGTGATGAGGGTATGGCTATTGTTGCTGGCGAGGTTAGTAGTGGTGTATCTACGCTTTGGCATGTTGAAAGCCATGGTTATTTTATTACTCGGTTAGAGCTATTTGAAAATAAAAAAGAGTTAGTTCTAGTTGCGTGGCAGGGGAAAAATACAGAACCTTTGGTGGAGTATCTAAAGGCCGCATGTGTAAGCGAGGGTATTAATTCAATGCGTTTTCATACTGTCATTAGCGAAAAGTTGGCAACAAGGTTCGTAAAAAAAATGTGTTTTGAGCCTGTAGAAACGGTGTACCGTTGGAGCAATAAAGATGGGTAAGGGTGGTTCTAGTAATCAGGCTAGTAGTAGTTCTAGTACAACAACGACAAACACTTCTAATGAATCACTGAATGCAGCGATTAGCGGTGATATTGAAGAGGGAGGAATTGCGTTAAGTGGTAAGCATGTATCGCTTACGCAAGTAGACCCTAAAGCATTAGAGTTTGCCACCACCACGATAAACGGTGTTGGCGGTATTCTTTCGCAAGTGTTAGATAATCAAATGCAAGTCTATTCAGGGGCTAATGATTTGGTCGGCAATGCGATGAGTAACTTGGCGGCGGCTTCTGGTGTTGAGCCTGTAGAATTTGGTAAAAAGCCATTAACGCAAACGCAAAAACTATGGCTAGGTGCTGGTGGTGTGGCTTCGGTGTCTGCGTTAGCTTATGCGCTATTGAGGAATAAAAAATGAAAGTCACTTTAGAATCGGGAATTGATCAAACGCTATCAATCGTTGGTTACAATTTCATGTTTAAAAATGGCTCTGGTGATATTCGGGTCAGATTGTTAAAAAATGATTCGACAGTTATTGAAGAGTCGGTGCTTGAGGTTGGTGAACAGCTAGTCAACGGTCAAGAGCGTTTTGAAAAAATTAATATTTTAAACTTGCACGATGAATCGCAGATTGTTGAGTTTGAGGCGGGTTCGTATAAGCGGGAAAATACACGCGAGGGGTCTAGCGTTAGTGTTGTAGATGTTCCCGATATTGAAGTGGCGAAAATGCCGCCAGTGGTGGTGAGTTCTACGCCTGAAAATCCCCAAAAGTATTTTTCTGGTGCTAATCAAGAGATTCATTATTCTGTTAATACGGCTGGGCCTGTTGCGGTTGTTCAACCTTATGATAATGTTAATGGGCTGGTTATTTATCAGTATTATGTGTCAGTAGCAAACAATAATTCCCATCAGGCCAGTATTATTTTAAATAGCTCTGTACCTATGCATTCGGTCGATGGTTGTGTTCTAGCATTTGACTATGGGCTTGAAACAATGGGTGTGGGCAATGGTGGTATTGCAATGCCGTTATTTGTTAAGGCGGGTCAGGGTTTGTATTTCTATGGCTTAAATCACAATGTGCAATCTGTTATTTACGAGGTGCTTTAATATGTATGGATTATCAGAGTTAACGCTTGAGCATCGTCAACAGATCGCAAAGAATGTGCGTACTCAGTTAGAAATAGAGCGTGCTGATGCGATAGAAAAAAATAACACAGTATTGCTTAAAGAAATCGACAAAAAATTATTAAGCATTGATGCAATCTATCGGTTAAGCGAGGTAGAAAATGACAACAGCAAGTAAAAATTTCTTGTTTACTATTGCGGCGGCGGTATGTGCTGCGGTGATCGTCTCGTGGATGAAAAAAGGCAAGTTGATTGTCTAATGAAAAAACGATTATTAACGGTAGTAATAACGTTATTCGGTTCGTTGGCGGCGATTGTATTTTTTATTCAGCGAAAGCCAATAAAAAATAGTGCGGCAATGAAAGAACAAAGCGCAAGTGGCGTATTAAATTTAATTAATTCAAATTCAATATTGGATTCAATCTTAAATAAACAAGAGGGCAGTGGCGTGAAGTTACGTTATTTTACACCGCAAGAATTCGGTGGTTGGTATGAAAAAATGAGTCCTGACTTACTGAAAAAGTTAGATGAATTTAGGCATCAATGGGGTTTTCCTGTTCAAGTATCACCGCATCAAGACGCGGTAGGCCGTGAACATCCAACCAGCAATAGCCAGCATAATATTATGAAGTGGGGCGAGGTTCGTGCAGTTGATGTATTCCCTAAAAATTCGTTAGGTGGATACATCAATTCAGCGGCAGAACGTCAGCGCGCTTATGAAATTGCCAAGCGTGTAGGTTTTACTGGTATAGGTTTATATACCGATACTTCCCCTGGTCACATGGTTCACTTAGATGTACGAGAAGGCAGTTTGGCTAAGTGGTCACGTATTGCGGGTCAGTACAAAGCTATTGACGAGGCGTTAGTCTAATGCGATTACCTAAAGTCGGTTTTCAGATTGATGGTATGTTTATGCTGGTGATACTGGCGGCGATGGGCGTTGGATATGCTTACTACAAAAAAAATGACATTGTAAAAACAGTCACAGAAGATTTAAACCCAACGCATCAAAACAACATCATTAATCGGCAAGCCCAATCAACATTCGGCGGCGACAATGTGGAAGGTTTTTTTGATGGATACTTCGGAACATGGCGAACAGTCATTGGTGCAGTAAGCCCGTTTCACGAAGCGAGTCAACACGATAAAGATAATGCCTTGTGGGGGTTGCTTAAGTGATGGATGTAGACCTTAATCAAGTGTTTAGCACATTGTTTGCGGGCGGCATGTTATATGCTGCTATTCGTAAAGATATTCATCATCTCTGGAAAAATATTGATCGGCTTGATAAGCGAATTGATAAAGTGGAAAAGTAGGGCGGTTAACCGCCCTTTTTTTATGCCTGACTTTTTTCGTAAATATTATAAGGCTGGCCAGTTTCCACACACTCAATCATGATGCGCTTTAACTCCATCGCTTGTGCGCGCTGCACTTCAGTCATAGATTCCATCACATCATCTACATACGCACGCATAATCGTTACGTTATGCAACGATTCACCCCAGCGCTCACACATAAAGGAATAATGCTCTAATTGACCCCACGTGAGGCTGTATTTGCTCAAATGTAGCTTATCGTCACGTTCAAACGTAATGTTCAGCGGCCATTTTGGGGGCATGATGCGCTGATCGTGAATAAGTGTTAGATATTCACGTTCTGGCTTGCGAATAACGCTGTGACCGCGTTTGTAGCGTCTAGCGGTACTGTACGAAATATCTAAATATTGCATCAGCTTTTCAGTGCTAAACAAGTTAGCGAGTTCTTTAGATTGTCTTTGAGTTGATTTTCGTTGTAAATCTTTAGTGTGTAAGTCCATATAATTACCTAAATGTTATTGTTTTTTAGATTGATGCGCTATATGCGCGCCAATAATTTAACGACAAAAGTAATTAAAAAATAATACCTGTTCAATATATTGAACGTTTGGCATCTTTTACCACCTGTACTTATCACCATATTGACATTTAAAAACTTAGCCCCTAGGTTCGCATAATATATATTTTGGAATAAGTGGCGCGAAGGGTTTTATTAATAGAATCAATAAGATAGGCGGCACTGTGCATTGCCGTTGTGCGAATTTTTTAATTTTTGGTGTTTTTTGTGATTTCTGTGACTTTTTTCGATGCTTCTGGAGGGGTTTCGTTCTCTGCTAATTTAGCCAGTTTTTCGTAAAACGGTTGTTTCAAATTTCTTTCAGCGTGTATATGTAATAATAGCCATTCGGGGTCGAAACCCAGTATTTCCGCTACTTTATAGACGTATTCATCTGACATCACTGTTTTGTTTGTGCGCCATTTTGATACTGTTTGGTTTTTTGCGCCTATCTCTTTTCCTATCCTGTAATCAGACCATTTTTTATACGAATTAAGTAAATCAAGTAGTGATTTTGTTGTAATCATTAGCGTTGTAGTCATTGGTGTCGTCCCGTCCATTTTATGCATCATCCATCAATAAGCAATATCAACCTGCGCAAGTTGACGTCAACTTGCGCAGGTGTGTAATCTTTCCCCTGTCATTGCATCCCCAAAATGCTTTGCGTGGTGGCCTTCGGTGTCGTTATCGAGGCCACCAGTTCTAACGGGGTGCAATGTATCAATTCAACAATTAACGATTAATGAATTTGGGGTTCAATTATGAGTACATATCTAGAAGCGTGTCTTTCCGCGCTACAAAATTCTGACGATAAGCGATTAGCTGGGTGTAAGTTTTCTTCCTTGTCAAGAGGTGGGAGCTATTTTATTTCTGTGAGTAGGTCTTCTTATTCGCATGATGATCTTGAATTTGAGTTATCTCGGTTATCTCGCGAATTGGGTTGTATATGGTTTTTAAATTGCCTTTCTTTGACGAGGTGATAGCGATGAATAAGTCTTCAGTGATGGTGCAGTTCGAGCAGTGCAGAAAAATGGATAAAGCCATTAATGTTTTTGTGTTGCGTGATAAAAAACCGCGTTCTTGGGAATCGCACGTAGTTCGCGAGCGATTGTATATGGGCTTTATTATTAAGCGCCGTGATGGTGTGTATGACTATTGTCCCATAAGCAACGATTTGTGGGGTGTGAAAGGTTTAACGTGTTACGAAATGCAAGTGATCACTGAAAGATTGATGGTCTTAAATGGTCAAAAAAGGGTGGCGGCGTGATGATTGAAAAGTTCTTTTATTTTTCTGCATCGGTAGTTTTATTGGCATTGGCTGCTGCTGATCTAAATTTGATTTGTGGGGTGTCGGTGTGAGTATAGAAATTGTGGGTGCCGATGATAGGTCGGGTGATTTTTTTGTTAAAGAGACTGCTTTTGGTTTGCCTGTGGGAAAAATACATAAGGGCAGACTGTATGTGAATGCGCTTAATAGTGATCTTGATGCTGTGGTCGTAGTTAGTCTAGATTTGAACGATTTGTTCGATATTGAGATGTGCATAAAGACTGGGAGTGTTCGAGGGTCATGATCGGCACTCGTGACTGTCAAAAATGGTCTGCAAAGATCATCGAAAAGCATAAGCTAATTAACCATTATATTGAATCGGTTTATAAGCGCACGGCTCGTAGTGCTGGCTATGTTTCTGCAAATAATAAACTACGTGAAATGGATAGTGTTTTTTCGTTTCACGACCCTTCTTTTCAATATCGCGATTATATTTATATTGGCGGCTCTTGGTCTGTTGCGATTGAGGATGAAGATATTGAAATTATTGCGGCGCGGCGTTCGCAAGCTTGCGAAAATATTTATCGGATAGCTGCGGGTGAATTGCAGCTTGTCGATGCTGTGGCTAGTGTGGGTTTGTTTGTTGAGTTCTTGTCAATATCTTTCCCTCTGGTAATTACTCGAAATGACGATGAGGAAAAAATACTGAAAAAAAATACTGTAGCTATTAACAAAGTGAGTTCGGTTTCGTGGTGGCGGCGGGTATTGCGCAAGATGATTAAGCGGCAATTGGAGGCGGGGCTTCGTGCTTATGGTTTTATATCTAAAGATAACAAGCACGCTGCAAAAAGTGCTTACGTGAGTAACTACACATTCCAACGGTGGAAACGTAAACAGCGAAAAAATAAGGAAATGTTGGCTAACACTGAAGCGGTTAATGAAGAGGGCGACACAATTAATTTATTAGCATGCGCGGTGAGGTCGGTTTCTAATCCTGAAGTGATGCGTGTTGAATGGATGGTGCGTAATAGGGGCTATGAAGAGATCGCCAATTCTATGGGGCTTCAAGGTTTGTTTCTTACGTTGACTTGCCCGTCTAAATATCATGCAAAGACCCATAAGGGTTTTATTAATAGTAAATTTACTGGAGCGTCACCTGCTGATGCGATGGGGTATTTGAATGAGGTGTGGGCAAGAATTCGTGCCGAGTGGCATCGGTGTGGTGTGCGTGTGTTCGGCTTTAGAGTTTCGGAACCTCATCATGACGGAACTCCTCATAACCATTTTTTATTGTATTGTCATCCTGATTTGGTTGGTCAAGCTTGCGAAATTTTTAGGCGTCATGCAATGGTCGAGGATGGTGATGAAAAGGGCGCAAGTGAGCATCGTTGTGATGTGGTTGAAATTGATAAAAGTAAAGGAACGGCTACTGGGTACATTGCGAAATATATTGGTAAAAATCTAAACGGATACGGTTTGGAAATTGACGAAGAGTCAATGTTACCCGCACAAGATGGTGCGGAGCGTGTTAAGTGTTGGGCTAGTACTTGGGGTATTAGGCAGTTTCAGCCGATAGGCAGTGTAAGCGTTACGGTGTGGCGTGAGTTACGAAGAAAGCGGGAGATATTAACGGGATGTCCTGAAATTATAGAACAGCTTAGAGACGCGGCAGATCGTGGAAGCTGGCGGGAATTTGTAGATTTAATGGGCGGCGCTTTTGTTGGCCGTGAACAGCAAACCGCAAGACCACAATACGTTGATAGTGATGATGTAACGAATACTTATGAGGATAAAGTGATTCGTTTAATTGGCGTTTGGTTGCAGCCAGTGGCGCTGCGTTTGGGTTTCTTTTTGTCCACACGTGATCACGTGTGGACGGTGCGACCTGTGTTAAATAAAGGGGGCTTGGGTTCTGGTTCTTCTTAATCTTTTGACTTTAGGTGCGGTGAAACCGCGCCCTAGGACTTGTGTCAATAACTGTACGGGGTGAAATATGAGTGAAGGTGATAAAAGCGAAGCAACAAACGAAGATGATCAAGAGCAGGAATTTTGCGCGGAGTGTGTTTCGCGTAGCTTTGATGATTTTATGAAAGAGTTGCATCTAAGGCGGATTTATAAGGCCGTTTTGGTGGGTTTGTTCTACTACGTCATAACGGGGGTTTAGTTGTGAGTGGTAAGTCGTTGTCGTATAGGCCTGTTGGCAAACCTGTGAGTAGTGAGTCGCTGGATGACTTTATTGAACTTGCTGAAAAGCTAAGTAAGGCAAAAATAGTAGTAAAGCATGAAGCACATATTGGTGCGTGGATTGCCTATAGGAATAGACCGTGGACATTAAGTAATTATTTGGCTGTGGTCATAGTTAAGTTATGTAGTTTGGTTGATAGGGTGATTAATTTTTTAAAATAGCGGGGGCTAACAATGGCTAATCAGCGTTGGATAAAAACAATGAAGCAAAAGAATGGCGGTAAGGTTCGGTGGGTAGAGTTAGAGCCGATGGGGTGGCATGAGTTGCGGCGTTATGCAAAAAGTCTTGATATTGCTATTCATGGTTTAAATCGTGAACAGATAGAGGCCAGCATTAAAGAGGTTCAAGCCAATGGGTAATATATTGTCAAGTTTAACATATTGGTTGATGGCTAAAGCGTTAGCGGCTTTTTTGGTGGGTGTAATGATGACGGTCCTGATCGTTGGCGTGGTCACTTCTGATGTCGGTGAGATTAAATTAAGCTGGAAATTACACGACATTCCAAATGAGGTGAAAAATGACTCACGAAAATAGTGTAGGTTCAATGCAGTGCGATTGTGGCGAGATTATGGACGTTCGACAAAGCAAAAAGCGTGGTCATTATCTTTATACGTGTTGCCCTTCCTGCGGCCTTGATCAACGTACTGGCGCACCCGTGCAAAATTTAATTTATCACACGGCAAGATTTACAGGTGATGTGATAAAACCTGCTAACGTCACTGATAATTGGCAAGCAAAAGCAAGCGAGGTTGTAACCGAAAAGCCAAGCGAACCATTGACCGAACCTGTAAGCGAAAACCTAAGCGAAGTTGAGCAAAGTTCGGTTGATTTAACGCTTGATGAAATAGAGGCGGAAGCCACGGAAGCCGTGGAGTCTGAA
The DNA here is from genome assembly GCA_965225895.1 of Candidatus Endobugula sp. GTDB lineage: Bacteria > Pseudomonadota > Gammaproteobacteria > Pseudomonadales > Cellvibrionaceae > Endobugula. The sequence continues at coordinate 12,574 of CBDDBR010000001.1, read as the reverse complement.
GCGAATATTAAGCGAAAAAGTCCCGTTAAGACCGTTATCGGCGGTATCTTGTTTTGCGTGGGTTTTGTGGGGGCAATATGGGCGGCAGTGTAGAAGATGATGTAGTTGTTGAAGAGGTTAGCGAAGATCAAAGCGGTTTTGACTTTTCCAGTGCTGAGCAGTTAATTGGCTCTGGTGATGAACAGCCAAAAGGCGCGCTAGAAAGCGAACCGCTAGAAGGTGAAGTGCAAACCGCTAAAGAGTTAGCGAAAAAACAATCACGCTCAATCGTTGGCTTAATGGATATGTCATTCAAGTTCGGTGGTAATGAAGGCTATAGCGACGATGTGTACAAAGACGGTGAGGATTATATTGCTCCTGCTATCGTTCGCTTAAATTTTCGCATACCTGCGTTTGAGGTGATTAGTGCTATCGGTTGGATTGGCCTACGTTTGGTTAAATCATTTAAAGAGATAAAGTTAAATAAGGCGAAAAAAGATGCAGAACCCAAACACAAAACTACCGAATAAAAACACGCTGTACATATCGCGTTCGGGCGGCGGCAAGTCTCAATCATTAATGCAGAATGCAGAGTTCCCGTCACAAGGTGTTCGGGCATTATTTTTCGACCCTAACGAAGATCACCCGTGGACGATTAAATACAACGATATAGGAAAATTTAAGTCAGCGGCACATACCGCGTTTAAGCGATGGTATGGAACAAGTCGTCAAGGCTTTCGCTTGGCGTATGTGGGTGAACAAACCCCCGCTATTCACGAAGAATGGTGCGAGTACGCTTGCTCAATATTAGATGGTAATTACCCAACCTATTTTGGCGATGAAGAGGTAGCGAGTAGTTGTGAGAGTATTGCAAGAGCTGAACCGTTTCATCGTCGTTTAATGAATCAGGGGCGAAAGTACGGGGCGGTATATAACGGCACTACCCAACGACCACAAGAGATACCTAAAACGGTATTTGATCAATGCGAAAAGTGGTATGTGGGTGGTGTCTCTAAAACACTGGCTAGAAAGCTGGCGGATGAAATGAATGTGCCTTGGGAGGCCTTGATGAATCAAGAGCCGTTATCGTTCTATGTGAAAGACGTTAAACGGTTTGGGTTTACTGCTAAACACACCCAGTTAGCATATAAAGACCCTGATACGGTCACAAGATCACAGCGGGTTCATATCATAAAATAATTTTCAAACGCTCTTGGCCGCTAAATAGCGGCTTTTTTTTGCCCTTTTTTAACCGAACTAAGCGAACTTTTTAAGCGAACTGAGCGAACTACGGTTGCCAGTTAAGCGAACTTTTTAATTTGATAAGCCACATCGCAAAGCAGCAAAAGCGACATTTAATCAATTTAAAAAGGTAATAGTGATGAACTATTGGAAAAGTTTTAAAGACAGTATAAATCCGTCAATGGTGGTTTCTGCCATTGTGGCGGCGGTTATTTTGGGGGTTGGTGGTTATGCGCTTAAACAGTTAAAGATTAAGCCTGTAACTGATGCCGTAAACGTGGCAACAAAGGGAGCGAAAAAATGAGTAATCGTATTCGCGAAAGTGTTGTCTTGATCGAAAATGCAGTGGCGGGTCAAACGGCTATTGTTCGTCCACAGGTAGGCCGTTCTATTCTTGATGTTCACATTGAGCATGGTGGCTTAACCTTGGCTCAAATGACCAATATTAAAGTTCAGTTAGTGTCAGCTACGCGCACGGTTACTTTGCGTGAGTACAAAGACGGAAATGAGCTTGATAAGGAAAACAAACGTTATTTCCGTAATACCGAAGATGGTGTGCTATCAGTATATTTTCGTCGTCCTGAAATGGAAACCGAAGAGCTGCGCATGCTTACTGCGTTGGGTACGGGTGGTCTTCAGCAAGTCAAGATTGAATTTAAGATTGCTGAGGGTACTGCGCCAGCTATTACAGCGCACGGTAAGTTTGGAGCAAACCGTCATGTTAGTGCGGGGTTGTTAACTTATGTTGTGCCAAGCAACAAGGGTGGTAACGCTGAAGGCGAAAACCATCATGACGATATTGATCGCCGTGATCGTATTGCGGCTATCCATGTATTAAATGATGCGGTGGATTCGTTGCAATTAAAAATCAACGGAACGATTGCCTTTGATCTTGATCGTGCCCGTACTGAGTTTGATGAATTAGGTAGCCCACAGGGGCGTGAGCCTTATGCTGATGATTACGGTTTGTGTATTGATTTCTTATTGTCAGGTGTGCCTCAAGAATCATTGTTAATGGATGATCCTAACTTCCTTGTGAATTCAATGCGATTGACCACTACGCTGGGTGCTGGTGCTAGTCAAACTGTGCGCTACCTAATCGAATACCTATCTACATGGTCGAGCCTTAGCGCTTAACGGGGGTGTGTTATGACTACGGGACTTGATGGGTTTATTGATTTTAAAGCGAGTGATCTTGTTAATGCTGTTGCAAATTATCATAACGGGAGGCTACAAGTTCAGTTAACCGAATTGCAAAATCAAGGTAAGGATCAAAGCCAAAATTTAACGGCAGCGACAACCGATAGCCCTAGCGTTGCTGTTGATACTGGTTATGCGGCGCCATCTAATATGTCGGTAAGCTGGTTGTCTTCAAAATGGGCAATTGGTGGTCTTGTTGCATTAGCGGTGAGTGGCTTGGCGTTGGCGGTGGCTAGATGATACCAGGTATGCAAAATAGCCCTACGGGCGGTTGGTCTGGTCAAGGTGGTGCGGCTACAAATGGTGATTTTGAAGCTAGGGCAAAATTTTCCCACGGTGATACGGGTAATATTCGTAACGAGGGCATCACAATAAATAAGCCCTTTAAGTTTGACGACGAAAACCCTGTTCATGTCGGCGGCGCAATTATTGCTGCCGTTGGTTTTCTTGCGCTTTTAATCAAGTTGTTTAAGAAATGAATTGGCAGCGTGTTGGATGGTCTGTTGATGTCGAGAATTGCTTGTCTGGTGCGCTGAGTGATGAGGGTATGGCTATTGTTGCTGGCGAGGTTAGTAGTGGTGTATCTACGCTTTGGCATGTTGAAAGCCATGGTTATTTTATTACTCGGTTAGAGCTATTTGAAAATAAAAAAGAGTTAGTTCTAGTTGCGTGGCAGGGGAAAAATACAGAACCTTTGGTGGAGTATCTAAAGGCCGCATGTGTAAGCGAGGGTATTAATTCAATGCGTTTTCATACTGTCATTAGCGAAAAGTTGGCAACAAGGTTCGTAAAAAAAATGTGTTTTGAGCCTGTAGAAACGGTGTACCGTTGGAGCAATAAAGATGGGTAAGGGTGGTTCTAGTAATCAGGCTAGTAGTAGTTCTAGTACAACAACGACAAACACTTCTAATGAATCACTGAATGCAGCGATTAGCGGTGATATTGAAGAGGGAGGAATTGCGTTAAGTGGTAAGCATGTATCGCTTACGCAAGTAGACCCTAAAGCATTAGAGTTTGCCACCACCACGATAAACGGTGTTGGCGGTATTCTTTCGCAAGTGTTAGATAATCAAATGCAAGTCTATTCAGGGGCTAATGATTTGGTCGGCAATGCGATGAGTAACTTGGCGGCGGCTTCTGGTGTTGAGCCTGTAGAATTTGGTAAAAAGCCATTAACGCAAACGCAAAAACTATGGCTAGGTGCTGGTGGTGTGGCTTCGGTGTCTGCGTTAGCTTATGCGCTATTGAGGAATAAAAAATGAAAGTCACTTTAGAATCGGGAATTGATCAAACGCTATCAATCGTTGGTTACAATTTCATGTTTAAAAATGGCTCTGGTGATATTCGGGTCAGATTGTTAAAAAATGATTCGACAGTTATTGAAGAGTCGGTGCTTGAGGTTGGTGAACAGCTAGTCAACGGTCAAGAGCGTTTTGAAAAAATTAATATTTTAAACTTGCACGATGAATCGCAGATTGTTGAGTTTGAGGCGGGTTCGTATAAGCGGGAAAATACACGCGAGGGGTCTAGCGTTAGTGTTGTAGATGTTCCCGATATTGAAGTGGCGAAAATGCCGCCAGTGGTGGTGAGTTCTACGCCTGAAAATCCCCAAAAGTATTTTTCTGGTGCTAATCAAGAGATTCATTATTCTGTTAATACGGCTGGGCCTGTTGCGGTTGTTCAACCTTATGATAATGTTAATGGGCTGGTTATTTATCAGTATTATGTGTCAGTAGCAAACAATAATTCCCATCAGGCCAGTATTATTTTAAATAGCTCTGTACCTATGCATTCGGTCGATGGTTGTGTTCTAGCATTTGACTATGGGCTTGAAACAATGGGTGTGGGCAATGGTGGTATTGCAATGCCGTTATTTGTTAAGGCGGGTCAGGGTTTGTATTTCTATGGCTTAAATCACAATGTGCAATCTGTTATTTACGAGGTGCTTTAATATGTATGGATTATCAGAGTTAACGCTTGAGCATCGTCAACAGATCGCAAAGAATGTGCGTACTCAGTTAGAAATAGAGCGTGCTGATGCGATAGAAAAAAATAACACAGTATTGCTTAAAGAAATCGACAAAAAATTATTAAGCATTGATGCAATCTATCGGTTAAGCGAGGTAGAAAATGACAACAGCAAGTAAAAATTTCTTGTTTACTATTGCGGCGGCGGTATGTGCTGCGGTGATCGTCTCGTGGATGAAAAAAGGCAAGTTGATTGTCTAATGAAAAAACGATTATTAACGGTAGTAATAACGTTATTCGGTTCGTTGGCGGCGATTGTATTTTTTATTCAGCGAAAGCCAATAAAAAATAGTGCGGCAATGAAAGAACAAAGCGCAAGTGGCGTATTAAATTTAATTAATTCAAATTCAATATTGGATTCAATCTTAAATAAACAAGAGGGCAGTGGCGTGAAGTTACGTTATTTTACACCGCAAGAATTCGGTGGTTGGTATGAAAAAATGAGTCCTGACTTACTGAAAAAGTTAGATGAATTTAGGCATCAATGGGGTTTTCCTGTTCAAGTATCACCGCATCAAGACGCGGTAGGCCGTGAACATCCAACCAGCAATAGCCAGCATAATATTATGAAGTGGGGCGAGGTTCGTGCAGTTGATGTATTCCCTAAAAATTCGTTAGGTGGATACATCAATTCAGCGGCAGAACGTCAGCGCGCTTATGAAATTGCCAAGCGTGTAGGTTTTACTGGTATAGGTTTATATACCGATACTTCCCCTGGTCACATGGTTCACTTAGATGTACGAGAAGGCAGTTTGGCTAAGTGGTCACGTATTGCGGGTCAGTACAAAGCTATTGACGAGGCGTTAGTCTAATGCGATTACCTAAAGTCGGTTTTCAGATTGATGGTATGTTTATGCTGGTGATACTGGCGGCGATGGGCGTTGGATATGCTTACTACAAAAAAAATGACATTGTAAAAACAGTCACAGAAGATTTAAACCCAACGCATCAAAACAACATCATTAATCGGCAAGCCCAATCAACATTCGGCGGCGACAATGTGGAAGGTTTTTTTGATGGATACTTCGGAACATGGCGAACAGTCATTGGTGCAGTAAGCCCGTTTCACGAAGCGAGTCAACACGATAAAGATAATGCCTTGTGGGGGTTGCTTAAGTGATGGATGTAGACCTTAATCAAGTGTTTAGCACATTGTTTGCGGGCGGCATGTTATATGCTGCTATTCGTAAAGATATTCATCATCTCTGGAAAAATATTGATCGGCTTGATAAGCGAATTGATAAAGTGGAAAAGTAGGGCGGTTAACCGCCCTTTTTTTATGCCTGACTTTTTTCGTAAATATTATAAGGCTGGCCAGTTTCCACACACTCAATCATGATGCGCTTTAACTCCATCGCTTGTGCGCGCTGCACTTCAGTCATAGATTCCATCACATCATCTACATACGCACGCATAATCGTTACGTTATGCAACGATTCACCCCAGCGCTCACACATAAAGGAATAATGCTCTAATTGACCCCACGTGAGGCTGTATTTGCTCAAATGTAGCTTATCGTCACGTTCAAACGTAATGTTCAGCGGCCATTTTGGGGGCATGATGCGCTGATCGTGAATAAGTGTTAGATATTCACGTTCTGGCTTGCGAATAACGCTGTGACCGCGTTTGTAGCGTCTAGCGGTACTGTACGAAATATCTAAATATTGCATCAGCTTTTCAGTGCTAAACAAGTTAGCGAGTTCTTTAGATTGTCTTTGAGTTGATTTTCGTTGTAAATCTTTAGTGTGTAAGTCCATATAATTACCTAAATGTTATTGTTTTTTAGATTGATGCGCTATATGCGCGCCAATAATTTAACGACAAAAGTAATTAAAAAATAATACCTGTTCAATATATTGAACGTTTGGCATCTTTTACCACCTGTACTTATCACCATATTGACATTTAAAAACTTAGCCCCTAGGTTCGCATAATATATATTTTGGAATAAGTGGCGCGAAGGGTTTTATTAATAGAATCAATAAGATAGGCGGCACTGTGCATTGCCGTTGTGCGAATTTTTTAATTTTTGGTGTTTTTTGTGATTTCTGTGACTTTTTTCGATGCTTCTGGAGGGGTTTCGTTCTCTGCTAATTTAGCCAGTTTTTCGTAAAACGGTTGTTTCAAATTTCTTTCAGCGTGTATATGTAATAATAGCCATTCGGGGTCGAAACCCAGTATTTCCGCTACTTTATAGACGTATTCATCTGACATCACTGTTTTGTTTGTGCGCCATTTTGATACTGTTTGGTTTTTTGCGCCTATCTCTTTTCCTATCCTGTAATCAGACCATTTTTTATACGAATTAAGTAAATCAAGTAGTGATTTTGTTGTAATCATTAGCGTTGTAGTCATTGGTGTCGTCCCGTCCATTTTATGCATCATCCATCAATAAGCAATATCAACCTGCGCAAGTTGACGTCAACTTGCGCAGGTGTGTAATCTTTCCCCTGTCATTGCATCCCCAAAATGCTTTGCGTGGTGGCCTTCGGTGTCGTTATCGAGGCCACCAGTTCTAACGGGGTGCAATGTATCAATTCAACAATTAACGATTAATGAATTTGGGGTTCAATTATGAGTACATATCTAGAAGCGTGTCTTTCCGCGCTACAAAATTCTGACGATAAGCGATTAGCTGGGTGTAAGTTTTCTTCCTTGTCAAGAGGTGGGAGCTATTTTATTTCTGTGAGTAGGTCTTCTTATTCGCATGATGATCTTGAATTTGAGTTATCTCGGTTATCTCGCGAATTGGGTTGTATATGGTTTTTAAATTGCCTTTCTTTGACGAGGTGATAGCGATGAATAAGTCTTCAGTGATGGTGCAGTTCGAGCAGTGCAGAAAAATGGATAAAGCCATTAATGTTTTTGTGTTGCGTGATAAAAAACCGCGTTCTTGGGAATCGCACGTAGTTCGCGAGCGATTGTATATGGGCTTTATTATTAAGCGCCGTGATGGTGTGTATGACTATTGTCCCATAAGCAACGATTTGTGGGGTGTGAAAGGTTTAACGTGTTACGAAATGCAAGTGATCACTGAAAGATTGATGGTCTTAAATGGTCAAAAAAGGGTGGCGGCGTGATGATTGAAAAGTTCTTTTATTTTTCTGCATCGGTAGTTTTATTGGCATTGGCTGCTGCTGATCTAAATTTGATTTGTGGGGTGTCGGTGTGAGTATAGAAATTGTGGGTGCCGATGATAGGTCGGGTGATTTTTTTGTTAAAGAGACTGCTTTTGGTTTGCCTGTGGGAAAAATACATAAGGGCAGACTGTATGTGAATGCGCTTAATAGTGATCTTGATGCTGTGGTCGTAGTTAGTCTAGATTTGAACGATTTGTTCGATATTGAGATGTGCATAAAGACTGGGAGTGTTCGAGGGTCATGATCGGCACTCGTGACTGTCAAAAATGGTCTGCAAAGATCATCGAAAAGCATAAGCTAATTAACCATTATATTGAATCGGTTTATAAGCGCACGGCTCGTAGTGCTGGCTATGTTTCTGCAAATAATAAACTACGTGAAATGGATAGTGTTTTTTCGTTTCACGACCCTTCTTTTCAATATCGCGATTATATTTATATTGGCGGCTCTTGGTCTGTTGCGATTGAGGATGAAGATATTGAAATTATTGCGGCGCGGCGTTCGCAAGCTTGCGAAAATATTTATCGGATAGCTGCGGGTGAATTGCAGCTTGTCGATGCTGTGGCTAGTGTGGGTTTGTTTGTTGAGTTCTTGTCAATATCTTTCCCTCTGGTAATTACTCGAAATGACGATGAGGAAAAAATACTGAAAAAAAATACTGTAGCTATTAACAAAGTGAGTTCGGTTTCGTGGTGGCGGCGGGTATTGCGCAAGATGATTAAGCGGCAATTGGAGGCGGGGCTTCGTGCTTATGGTTTTATATCTAAAGATAACAAGCACGCTGCAAAAAGTGCTTACGTGAGTAACTACACATTCCAACGGTGGAAACGTAAACAGCGAAAAAATAAGGAAATGTTGGCTAACACTGAAGCGGTTAATGAAGAGGGCGACACAATTAATTTATTAGCATGCGCGGTGAGGTCGGTTTCTAATCCTGAAGTGATGCGTGTTGAATGGATGGTGCGTAATAGGGGCTATGAAGAGATCGCCAATTCTATGGGGCTTCAAGGTTTGTTTCTTACGTTGACTTGCCCGTCTAAATATCATGCAAAGACCCATAAGGGTTTTATTAATAGTAAATTTACTGGAGCGTCACCTGCTGATGCGATGGGGTATTTGAATGAGGTGTGGGCAAGAATTCGTGCCGAGTGGCATCGGTGTGGTGTGCGTGTGTTCGGCTTTAGAGTTTCGGAACCTCATCATGACGGAACTCCTCATAACCATTTTTTATTGTATTGTCATCCTGATTTGGTTGGTCAAGCTTGCGAAATTTTTAGGCGTCATGCAATGGTCGAGGATGGTGATGAAAAGGGCGCAAGTGAGCATCGTTGTGATGTGGTTGAAATTGATAAAAGTAAAGGAACGGCTACTGGGTACATTGCGAAATATATTGGTAAAAATCTAAACGGATACGGTTTGGAAATTGACGAAGAGTCAATGTTACCCGCACAAGATGGTGCGGAGCGTGTTAAGTGTTGGGCTAGTACTTGGGGTATTAGGCAGTTTCAGCCGATAGGCAGTGTAAGCGTTACGGTGTGGCGTGAGTTACGAAGAAAGCGGGAGATATTAACGGGATGTCCTGAAATTATAGAACAGCTTAGAGACGCGGCAGATCGTGGAAGCTGGCGGGAATTTGTAGATTTAATGGGCGGCGCTTTTGTTGGCCGTGAACAGCAAACCGCAAGACCACAATACGTTGATAGTGATGATGTAACGAATACTTATGAGGATAAAGTGATTCGTTTAATTGGCGTTTGGTTGCAGCCAGTGGCGCTGCGTTTGGGTTTCTTTTTGTCCACACGTGATCACGTGTGGACGGTGCGACCTGTGTTAAATAAAGGGGGCTTGGGTTCTGGTTCTTCTTAATCTTTTGACTTTAGGTGCGGTGAAACCGCGCCCTAGGACTTGTGTCAATAACTGTACGGGGTGAAATATGAGTGAAGGTGATAAAAGCGAAGCAACAAACGAAGATGATCAAGAGCAGGAATTTTGCGCGGAGTGTGTTTCGCGTAGCTTTGATGATTTTATGAAAGAGTTGCATCTAAGGCGGATTTATAAGGCCGTTTTGGTGGGTTTGTTCTACTACGTCATAACGGGGGTTTAGTTGTGAGTGGTAAGTCGTTGTCGTATAGGCCTGTTGGCAAACCTGTGAGTAGTGAGTCGCTGGATGACTTTATTGAACTTGCTGAAAAGCTAAGTAAGGCAAAAATAGTAGTAAAGCATGAAGCACATATTGGTGCGTGGATTGCCTATAGGAATAGACCGTGGACATTAAGTAATTATTTGGCTGTGGTCATAGTTAAGTTATGTAGTTTGGTTGATAGGGTGATTAATTTTTTAAAATAGCGGGGGCTAACAATGGCTAATCAGCGTTGGATAAAAACAATGAAGCAAAAGAATGGCGGTAAGGTTCGGTGGGTAGAGTTAGAGCCGATGGGGTGGCATGAGTTGCGGCGTTATGCAAAAAGTCTTGATATTGCTATTCATGGTTTAAATCGTGAACAGATAGAGGCCAGCATTAAAGAGGTTCAAGCCAATGGGTAATATATTGTCAAGTTTAACATATTGGTTGATGGCTAAAGCGTTAGCGGCTTTTTTGGTGGGTGTAATGATGACGGTCCTGATCGTTGGCGTGGTCACTTCTGATGTCGGTGAGATTAAATTAAGCTGGAAATTACACGACATTCCAAATGAGGTGAAAAATGACTCACGAAAATAGTGTAGGTTCAATGCAGTGCGATTGTGGCGAGATTATGGACGTTCGACAAAGCAAAAAGCGTGGTCATTATCTTTATACGTGTTGCCCTTCCTGCGGCCTTGATCAACGTACTGGCGCACCCGTGCAAAATTTAATTTATCACACGGCAAGATTTACAGGTGATGTGATAAAACCTGCTAACGTCACTGATAATTGGCAAGCAAAAGCAAGCGAGGTTGTAACCGAAAAGCCAAGCGAACCATTGACCGAACCTGTAAGCGAAAACCTAAGCGAAGTTGAGCAAAGTTCGGTTGATTTAACGCTTGATGAAATAGAGGCGGAAGCCACGGAAGCCGTGGAGTCTGAAGCGAATATTAAGCGAAAAAGTCCCGTTAAGACCGTTATCGGCGGTATCTTGTTTTGCGTGGGTTTTGTGGGGGCAATATGGGCGGCAGTGTAGAAGATGATGTAGTTGTTGAAGAGGTTAGCGAAGATCAAAGCGGTTTTGACTTTTCCAGTGCTGAGCAGTTAATTGGCTCTGGTGATGAACAGCCAAAAGGCGCGCTAGAAAGCGAACCGCTAGAAGGTGAAGTGCAAACCGCTAAAGAGTTAGCGAAAAAACAATCACGCTCAATCGTTGGCTTAATGGATATGTCATTCAAGTTCGGTGGTAATGAAGGCTATAGCGACGATGTGTACAAAGACGGTGAGGATTATATTGCTCCTGCTATCGTTCGCTTAAATTTTCGCATACCTGCGTTTGAGGTGATTAGTGCTATCGGTTGGATTGGCCTACGTTTGGTTAAATCATTTAAAGAGATAAAGTTAAATAAGGCGAAAAAAGATGCAGAACCCAAACACAAAACTACCGAATAAAAACACGCTGTACATATCGCGTTCGGGCGGCGGCAAGTCTCAATCATTAATGCAGAATGCAGAGTTCCCGTCACAAGGTGTTCGGGCATTATTTTTCGACCCTAACGAAGATCACCCGTGGACGATTAAATACAACGATATAGGAAAATTTAAGTCAGCGGCACATACCGCGTTTAAGCGATGGTATGGAACAAGTCGTCAAGGCTTTCGCTTGGCGTATGTGGGTGAACAAACCCCCGCTATTCACGAAGAATGGTGCGAGTACGCTTGCTCAATATTAGATGGTAATTACCCAACCTATTTTGGCGATGAAGAGGTAGCGAGTAGTTGTGAGAGTATTGCAAGAGCTGAACCGTTTCATCGTCGTTTAATGAATCAGGGGCGAAAGTACGGGGCGGTATATAACGGCACTACCCAACGACCACAAGAGATACCTAAAACGGTATTTGATCAATGCGAAAAGTGGTATGTGGGTGGTGTCTCTAAAACACTGGCTAGAAAGCTGGCGGATGAAATGAATGTGCCTTGGGAGGCCTTGATGAATCAAGAGCCGTTATCGTTCTATGTGAAAGACGTTAAACGGTTTGGGTTTACTGCTAAACACACCCAGTTAGCATATAAAGACCCTGATACGGTCACAAGATCACAGCGGGTTCATATCATAAAATAATTTTCAAACGCTCTTGGCCGCTAAATAGCGGCTTTTTTTTGCCCTTTTTTAACCGAACTAAGCGAACTTTTTAAGCGAACTGAGCGAACTACGGTTGCCAGTTAAGCGAACTTTTTAATTTGATAAGCCACATCGCAAAGCAGCAAAAGCGACATTTAATCAATTTAAAAAGGTAATAGTGATGAACTATTGGAAAAGTTTTAAAGACAGTATAAATCCGTCAATGGTGGTTTCTGCCATTGTGGCGGCGGTTATTTTGGGGGTTGGTGGTTATGCGCTTAAACAGTTAAAGATTAAGCCTGTAACTGATGCCGTAAACGTGGCAACAAAGGGAGCGAAAAAATGAGTAATCGTATTCGCGAAAGTGTTGTCTTGATCGAAAATGCAGTGGCGGGTCAAACGGCTATTGTTCGTCCACAGGTAGGCCGTTCTATTCTTGATGTTCACATTGAGCATGGTGGCTTAACCTTGGCTCAAATGACCAATATTAAAGTTCAGTTAGTGTCAGCTACGCGCACGGTTACTTTGCGTGAGTACAAAGACGGAAATGAGCTTGATAAGGAAAACAAACGTTATTTCCGTAATACCGAAGATGGTGTGCTATCAGTATATTTTCGTCGTCCTGAAATGGAAACCGAAGAGCTGCGCATGCTTACTGCGTTGGGTACGGGTGGTCTTCAGCAAGTCAAGATTGAATTTAAGATTGCTGAGGGTACTGCGCCAGCTATTACAGCGCACGGT